>NZ_JANCTD010000003.1 GCF_024297185.1 Lewinella sp. JB7
TCCCGGCAGCGCACCAGGGCGGCCAGTTCTTCCGGAGTGCAAAATACCTGGAGGCGTGGCATAGGCCAATCGAGTTAGATCATCCTACTAAACACGGCAGCCCCTTATTATGTGCAATTCAATAAGCCGGCGCTACACTAGCCGGTGCTACACGTAAATATCCACAATCGACGCCGTGCCGAATACCAAACTCGCCACGCCATTTGTCGTGAAGAATGCTAGGTCCACGCGGCTGAGATCCCCCGGTCGCACGATCGTGTGCTGGTAGGCCAGCAGGGATAAAAAAACGAGACCGCCCACGAACGTCAGTACCCCAAACTCCGGATACAGCCGATGTTGCAGCACCAGGGCGTAGAGCAGTACGATGGAACAAGCGAAGTGAATAACCCGACCGAGCTGCAGGGCGCGTACCGTACCCAACCGGACCGGAATGGAGAACAGCGCTTCTTCGCGGTCGAAAGATTCATCCTGCAACGCGTAAATAATATCGAATCCCGCGACCCACAGCAGAACGACCGTTCCGTACAACACGGGAAGCAGGGCCCACTCCGCCGTAACGGCCAGGTAAGCACCGATGGGGGCAAGCGCCAGCCCAAGTCCCAGTACGAAGTGGCACAGGTACGTAAATCGCTTCGTGTAGCTGTATCCCAGAATGATCAGCAGTGCGAGGGGCGATAACAGTAACACGACTGAATTCAGCAGACCGGCGGTCCCAATAAACAGTACGGAGTTGAGCACCACGAAAGTCAGGGCGGCACGCGAAGAGATCGTGCCGGCGGGAATCTCCCGTACGGCCGTCCGGGGATTCCGGCCGTCGATGCGTCGGTCGAGCCAGCGATTGAAGGCCATCGCCGCGGACCGGGCAAAAATCATACACAGCAGTACCAGTAGCAACTTGTACCAGCTGAAGTCCCCCCGGTCCAGGGTCGCCAGAAAAAAGCCGAGTAGGGCGAAGGGCAGCGCAAATACCGTATGGGAGAACTTGACGAGGGAAAGAAAATTACTGGCCCGACGGAGGGTGGACATAGGCTGCGCTGAAATGTTCTTAGGCAGTAAAAGCCTCCTGGGTAAAAATGTTGCCCGCCCGCCAACGACCTTACCCCAGACGTGCGTCTGACCCGACAAATACCGACCAATGAAACTACATCTCCCCGTAATCATGCTGGCCCTGACGCTCACCGGATGCCTCACCGACGATTGCCAGGACACTATTTCGTTCCAGTCCTATACTCCGGTGATCCTTACGGCGGCGGAATGGCGCTCCGACGAATTTCCCTCCGGCTCCACCGGGGAGGTGTGCGACCCGAGCGGGTTTTATGTGTACGGCACTCACCTCTTCGTCCAGGATCGCAATGAAGGACTACACATCATCGACAACTCGGACAACGACAATCCCCGTCCCGTCAACTTCATTCAAATTCCCGGAGGACAGGGCATTGCGGCCCGCAACTCCATCCTTTACGTGAACCAGTACGTCGACCTGCTGGCGTTCGACATCAGCGACCCGGCAAATCCCCAGTTCCTGAGCCGTACCGAAGACGTTTTTGAGGTGCACGGCACTTTTTCCAACGCCGGCCTCATCAATGGCGACATCGTGATCGGGTATACGGAAGGTACGGAAACGGTTGAAGTAGATTGTAACTCGCCCTACTACCACCACGGATGGTGGATGGTTGATGACATGGTCTTCGCCGTGAACCGGGGGCAGCTAAACAACTTCTCCGCCGCTAACGGTGACTTTGCGGCCATGCAGGCCGGCGGCCAGCCGGAGATCGTCGGCATCGGCGGTAGCCTTGCCCGCTTCACCATCAGTAAGAGCACGCTCTATGCCGTCGATGACCACAGCCTGCGGACCTTTTCTCTGGAACGGGCCGACCAACCCGCTTTCGTAGGCACCAGCGAACTGGGCTGGGGCATCGAAACCATCTTTCCGTACGGAGACGAACTCTACATCGGGGCCAACAACGGCATGCACATTTACGGCATCGACAACCCCCTCGAGCCGGAGTACCTGTCTACCTTCCAGCACGTGCGCAGTTGCGATCCGGTGGTCGTTCAGGACGACGTGGCCTACGTAACGATGTGGGGCGGCAGCAACTGCGGCGATCAGGGCGATCAGCTGATGGTCGTTGACGTCGCGGATCCCCGCTCCCCCCAGTTGCTGCAGCAGATCCCCATGACGAACAGTCACGGGCTGGGCATCGACGGCGACCGTTTGTTCCTTTGCTCGGCGACGGACGGCATTCGGGTGTTCTCCGTGCAGCCCGATGGGCAGATCGAAACCGAAGTACACCACGCTACCGGTTTCGACGCCAAGGACGTGATCGTCCTTCCACAGCGCAACGAACTGATCGTTTTCGGATGGGGAACGAACGGCATCAAGCAGTACGACTACACCGACGACGGATCGCTCACGGCCGTCAGTGACATCGCCGTTTGCGACTAATTACCCCAATCCTCGAGCGCATGAAAATCGTCTTCCACCTCCTCCTCGTTCTCCTGCACTGTTCGCTATTTGGACAAAGCACCGCTGTGCCGACGGACATCATCCACCTGCGCAAAGGGAAAAGCGTCCGGGGCACGGTCATCGATTACGATTTTGGAGAGCGGATCACCGTGCTGACCCCGGCCGGCGATTCTACCGATGTACTCTGGCAGGACGTGAAGCGCGTGCACTTCGGATTTCGGGAGTCTACCTACAAGCATCAGGTAACAACGTCGGTGGGATTTGCGCGGGCCGACCCGGCCGTTAACTTCGGTTGGGGAACCATTGAAACCCCACCGGAGCTGGCCCTGGGACTTGATTACCACCTGACGCGTAGCCGTAATGCCCTGACGGTGGGCGTGGGCCCGGGCGTTGCGCTGCTGCCCGTCGGGTGGCGGAGGGAGAAAGTCGTACAGTTGACCGGTCTGGTGGAATACGGCCTGGGCAAAGCCCGGTTTCGGCCGGTGGCTACCCTGGTGGCCGGGGCCAACCTACCGATCGGTAGTGAGTCCCTACGGTTAACGGGGCGTTCCGTAGGTATGGTCGTTCATCCTTCCTTGGGATTGCGGCTACACCCCCGGGCCGGAGGATGGGGGACGGTACTGGTCGATCTCGGGTATCGCTTTACCGACCTCACCTACCGTACGGCGAGTTTTGACGGATTCAATACCACGCAACGGAACATAACTTACCGCAGACTTACCGTCACCACAGGCATCAGATTTTAATCCTTGGACACAGCACACGACAGAACCCTGGTGAATGAGTGTCTGCGGGGCAACCGCCGCGCCCAGGAAACCTTTTACCGCCGGTACGCGCCGGTGGCACTCGTGGTGTGCCGCCGGTACGCGCCGGGGCGGGAGGAGGCCATGGCACTACTCAACGGAGGCATGATGAAGGTCTTCGAAAAGCTCGATCAGTTCCGCTGGGAGGGCAGTCTGGAGGGTTGGGTAAAACGCGTGGTATTTCACGCCACCATCGATCAGTTTCGTAAACAGCGTAAGCGCCCTACCCTGGAGATCGCTGACTGGGACCAACCTACCGAGGACAGCGTGACCCACCGGCTCTACGCGGACGACCTCTGCCGCCTGATCGATCTGCTGCCGGAAACCAGCAAGGAGGTCTTTTGGCTATTCGCCGTGGAAGGCTATAGCCACGCCGAGATCGCCGGGAAGCTTCACTTCAGTGAGGGCAACAGCCGGTGGCACCTCAACAAAGCCCGGCAACTGCTGCGCGAAAAACTCAATCAAGCATCCCATAATCAGAACCGTTATGCCGGATAGTAAAGAACACAACTGGGTACCGGACGAAGGCTTCTGGAACGAGGCCTGGACGGATATGGAGGACCGCCTGGTACGCCGCAAGCGCCGTCGCGCACTTCTGGTCTGGTTGGGGATCTTGCTGCCCGTCCTGGTGGCGGGTACGCTGGTCCTGCGAAACGCGCCCGCCACGTTTACCCCCGAGGTCGAGCCCACCCCCGCTGCCGCAGCCTCCGCTGCGCCCGTCGTAGCGGAAAAGGAAGAGCCAACCTTTGTTCCGACGGGCAAGCAAGCTCAGGTGACTGCCGCCGGGTCCCTGCCCGAACCGTCTGCTGAAAGACCTTCCCCCGCCGGAGTGATCATTACGGGTGAGCCGACTGCTCCCGCGCTCGCCGCCCCCCTACCCTACGAAGCCGGCCAGGATATTTCAACCAACCTACCCCCCTCCGCCGTAGCAAGCATCGCCACTCTGGGGCCTTTTTTCCTACCCGTGGGAACCACCCTACCTGACCTCCGGGTGGAGTTGCCAACGGTAAAGGCAGACTGCCCGGCCCCGCCCGCGCTTCAATTAAGTGCAGGGACAAACGTGTACGCCGGGAGTTGGAGGCCGGGGGGCTACGGCAGCCTCGCTTACCGCTGGGGTAAGGGCAAGTGGAGCTTTCCCCTGGAAGCGCGGTACGTCTATTCCCGTCGGGAGTTCCAGTTGAATGCGGAATCCTACGGGGAGGCTCTCGCCGACTTCGCCGCGGGTGGAACGCCGCAGCTTTCCACCGGTGGATTCGCGAGTTCGCTACGCAGTGCCATTGCCGACAGTGGATTCGAGTCTGTCCGTACCCACGAGATCGAACTACGCGCAGGTGTCGGCCGGAAACTGGGATCGTGCGGGCGATTCTACCTCAGCGGTGGCCTCGGGTTGAGCTACCTCCTGAGCGGGCAGGGCCCGGCCCTGTACACGACTTCCGGAGGGAATACGACCTTTGACGTACGGGAAGAACGTCTGAACGCGGGGGGCACGAGCGGGAGCGCCAATTTTTCCCCCACCGCCGGCAATTTTCCGCTCGACACCGAGGTTAACCGCTTCACCCCCTCGGTTTGGTTACGGGCGGATTGGTGGGTCGCTAAGCGCTGGGGAGTGAGCGTCGGAGCAACGCGGCAACTCGGTCCGCTATACCGGAGCAGCTTCCTGGACGCGGGGCAAACGAGATTGGCATTCGGGCTTAGTCACCGGCTCTAATTTGCCTATCTTTGCGCGCCAATTGCGCGTTCATCATGAAAAAAGACATCTCACCGCCCGAAGTAACCGACGTGGCCGTCGCCGTGATCCCGCGGCAGGATGCCGGCGAAGAACTCTGGGATACTTACCTGATCAATTTGCGGGACGAGCCGCTGGAGAACATCCTCATTACGAGCCAGGGTTACGGCAGCGTCGAAGGCGTCGACAAGACCACCACCGTGCTGCGTCACTTCCACCAGCAGTTGCCCGCCGGAGATTCGATCAAGATCGAACCAATCCAGCCCTCGCTTTTCGGCATCACCAACGAATACTGGGTCAGCTTTAACAGCAACGGCCAGATGCTCGATAAACGCTACGTGTTCAAGGCCAATACCATTCGTCGGGAGGCGCTATCGGAGGTGCCCGTCGTCGCGCGTCCCGGAATCGTACTCCAGTGAGCCGGCCCGCTCCCAAACGAGTGGCTGACAGTTCGACTACCATGTCGGAACTGGTCATGCCCAACGACACCAATCCCCAGGGCAACCTCATGGGCGGCAATATGCTGCGGTGGATGGACATTTGCTGTGCCATCTGTGCCGGTAAGCACTGTGCCCGCCCCGTGGTCACCGCCAGCGTCGACAACGTGGCCTTCAAGAGCGCCATCAAGAACGGAGAGGTCATCACCCTGGAAGCCAACGTAACGCGCGCCTTCAACACCAGCATCGAGGTCTACGTGGAGGTCTTCGCCGCCACCATGCAGGGCACCCATCCGCGCCGCACCCACCACGCTTTCTTTACGTTCGTGGCGCTGGACCGCGACAACGGTTCGCCGGTCCCGGTTCCCGAACTCATCCCGCTTACCGAAGTGGAACACCAACGCTACGCGGCCGCCCTCAACCGTCGGGAACTCCGGCTGGTCCTTGCCGGGCGACTCAAGCCCGACGAGGCCGGTCAGTTGCAGGAACTTTTCCGGCGTCCGGCCTGATTTTTAATCGTTTCACCCTACACCACCCCGTTTTGAATATCGTGACCTACAACGTCAACGGCATCCGCGCCGCTCTCCGCAAGGGGATCGCCGAGTGGGCCGCCGCGACCGACATCGACGTCCTCTGCCTGCAGGAAACCAAGGCCCACCCGGAACAGGTCGATCTCGCCGAACTCCGGGCCGTAGGATTCGAACACGCCGCCTGGCACAGCGCCACCAGTAAGAAAGGATACAGCGGCGTCCTGACTCTCAGCAAGCAGGCTCCCGATCTCGTCGTACCGGGTTGTCAGCTGGAAGTCTACGATTGCGAGGGGCGGGTGATCCGGACGGATTTTGGCGACCTAACCATCTTGAATTGTTACTTCCCCAACGGCGGACAAGGCGATCACCGTCAGGATTATAAGTACCGTTTCCTCGACGACTTTCTGGCGTTCGTGTTGGAGTTGCAGAAAACCCGTCCGAACCTCATCGTGGTCGGTGACTACAACATCGCCCACCAGGAGATCGACCTGCACGCCCCGAAGCGGAACGAAAACACCACCGGGTTCCTGCCGGACGAGCGCAAGTGGATGACTCGCTGGTTCCGGGAGACGGGTCTCGTGGATGCTTTCCGCCACCTTCACCCGGAAACGGTGGCCTACAGTTGGTGGAGTTACCGCGCCAACGCCCGCAATAATAACAAGGGGTGGCGCATCGATTACCACAGCCTCAACCCCGCCCTGGCCGAACGGATCGTCGCGGTGGAGCACCTGCCCGATGCCCTGCACTCCGATCATTGTCCGATCTTGCTGCAATTAACTTCCTAGCCCCTTGAACAGAATCTTCCTCGACAACGCCGCCACCACCCCCCTCGATCCCGACGTACTCGCCGCCATGACGGAAGTGATGGCCGGCACCTTCGGCAACCCCTCCAGCATTCACGCGGAAGGAAGAAAGGCCCGCAGCCTCATCGAGGCCGCCCGTAAGACCGTCGCGAACTGCCTCAACTGCAGCATCGGCGAGATCTTCTTTACGTCCGGGGGTACGGAGGCCAACAACATGGCCCTCAAGAACGCCGTGCGCGATCTGGGGGTGACGCGCATCATTTCCTCCCCCCTCGAACACCACTGCGTGTTGCACAGCCTCCAGTCCATCGAGGCCACCGGCGCCGCACGTATGGAAATGGTACGCATCGACGAGAACGGGCACGTCGATACGGAGGACTTACGCAAAAAACTGGAGAACGGACGGGAGAAAACACTCGTCAGCCTCATGCACTCCAACAACGAGATCGGCAACCTGCTGCCCCTGGAAGAAGTAGCCAAAATTTGCGGGGACGCGGGAGCCATGTTTCACTGCGATACGGTGCAAACCATCGGTTACTACCCCATCGATCTGGACAAGACGCGGGTAAATTTCTTGTCCGGTTCCGCCCATAAATTCTACGGACCCAAGGGGGTAGGTTTCGTGTACGTCAATAGTGAAAACATCGTAAAGCCCTATCTGGACGGCGGAGCGCAGGAGCGAAACATGCGGGGGGGGACGGAGAACATATACGGCATCGTCGGACTGGCCAGAGCCCTCGAGAAAGCCACGGCCGAGCGGGACGACCGCATGCAAAAAATGCAAGAACTGAAGCGGCATTTCGTAGCCAGCCTCCGGGCCGCATACCCCAATGTTCAGTTTAACGGAGATCTTGAAAACAGCCATCCTAAAGTGCTGTCGGTCAGCTTCCCGGAATCACCAAAGGGGGATTTGCTGCTGATGAACCTCGACCTATCGGGTATTTCCGCAAGCGGCGGCTCCGCCTGCTCCAGCGGCATCGACGTCGGCAGCCACGTCGTGGGTCACTTACACCCGGATTCCAAACGGCATACCATTCGGTTCTCCTTCAGTCACCACAATACGCGGGAAGAAGTGGATGCCGTAGTGAGCAAGCTGGGCGGAATGCTGTAGGGCCTGGTCGGTCATTACTGCACCAGCAGCAGTTTAGCCCGATGACCGGAACCTTCCTGCGACGCCCGGATCAGGTAGGAACCCGGAGTCAGGCGGTTCGAAAGCTCGATCAGCTGGCTACGTTCTGCGCCGAGTTCGTACGCCCGCTGAAATAGCTGTCGACCCGTTATGTCATAGACCTCGATCGTAAGTTGAGCCCCTGACGTCACCCCGACTGCCTGGACATAGAAGTGCCGCCCGGTATTCGGATTAGGAAAGAGGGAGAAGGACCAATCGACATCGGCGGAAAAATTTACCTCTACCAGATGCGACAAGCTGATGCTGCCGTCGAAATCGGTGGTCCGCAGACGGTAGTACGAGGTGCCGGAATAGGGTTCGTCGTCACGCAGTTCGTAGGAAAGCCGCTCTCCGGGGACCGAGTTTCCCGCCGCGGCGGTGGTGCCTACGGTGGCAAACGCCCGTCCGTCGACCGTCCGTTCGATGGTGAAAAAGTCCGTATCGACCTCATCCTCGGTGACCCACTTGACGAGGACGAATTGTTCGCCCGGAATAGCGTCGAAGCTGATGAGGGTCAGTGGCAGGGGCACGACACCGAAGAAGTAGTTGGCATGGAATCCCTGCCCCGGTCCGCCCAGGTACAGGGCCGCCAGATCCTGGCCGGTCACCGTGGCCGACAAAGTCCTGAAGTCGAAGCCATCTCCGGCACCACCCGTGTACAGTCTGGCCAGCGAAGTACTGCTGAGTAAGGTGTTCGTGGTGGCGTGGTCGAAGCCGTCGCCATCGCTGCCACGAAACACGCCGGCAATAGATTCTCCGCCCAGCGTCAGTGCTGCGGTCTCCCGACTGAATCCATCGCCGCTACCGCCGGAGTAGGCTCCCCGCAGATCCGCTCCCGATAGGTTCAGGAAGACCGTCTGCCGATCGAAACCGTCGCCCGCCCCGCCAGAAAAAACCGAGACCAGACTCAGGCCGGCCAGCGCGAAATTGCCCGATTTCTGGTCGAAACCGTCGCCGGGTCCACCGGTATATACGCCGGCTAGATTTTCGCCGGAAAGGGAAATCGTAAATCCTATGGCATCGGATCCATCGCCGTCACCGCCGGTGTATACGGCCCTGGTTCCCGCGGGCTGGCCATCGATGGTGACCTGCACGATTTGCCGGGCAAAGAAGCCATCCCCCGGCCCGCCGGAAAACTGTGCGGTGAGGGAGGCTGTAGCCAGGATTAAGGTCGGAAGGAGTAGCCAGCGGACCTCGGAGGATTGGTGGGTTAGCATGAGTACCTGCTTAGTTGGCGCTTCTCACGCCGCGGAAACCCAGCCTGGTATTGGCGCCAACGAGTTCGGTAGCCGCATCATTGCGGTCGGACAGGCGCAGAAAAGGTGCACCGTTCGCGTGGCTTCCGCCGCGGTATCCGAGTCCCAGATTCCCTACGGGCCAGGAGAGTACGTTGTGGGTGTTTGAGATTTCTCCGTCTCCGTGACTTCCGTTAAATGCCCTTCCCTCCGGATTACCGATGGTGATCATCCGTTCGTACAGGTTGCCGGAGAGTTCCATGATCCCGTAGTAGCTGCCCCCGGTTTCCTCGCGGTTGGCGTTAAGGGCACTGGCCGCGAAAATTCCCACGCGTGCCGGTCCGAGGAACGTTGGATTGGTCGCAGCGTAGTGCGCATTTCCGGTCCCTTCTCCCAGTCCCAAAAATTGCTCGGATGGCTGTCCTGCATTCATGGCCGTGTATGTCGTAGCGAAAATGCTTGAGGTACCCCAGGCGTATTCACCCTGTATCGGTTCGGCGGGCCCGCGGCCGGCCTTCTCGAATTCCAGTTCGGTCATGGGTCGTAAGCCCGCCCAGTCCAGGTACGCCAACGCGACCTGGTTGGAAACGTAGTTCAGGGCCACATCGGGTAAGGATGTCGTGGCGTTCCCGCTTTCATTCCAGGCGATTCCGTTCCGGGCCGATACGGCGTCGGTATTTTTTCCGCCGGGACCGGTAACGTCGAGGGCGACGCGCTGGGCTTGGGTAAGGGTGTTGAAGAAGGCGACGTATTGCGCCTGGGTGGTTTCGTACTTGGCGCAGTAAAATCCGGCGTACCCCTTCGGGAATGCCGCGGGAACCGGTCCGATTTGATCTCCGGAAGTCACTCCTTCATTGCTGGGCGGATAATTCAGGTTACCTACTGCCCCACCGATGGTGATCTGGTCCTCCGATTCCACCGCATAGGCAGGACGAAGGAGCGGAGTAACGGTAACCCGATAAAACTCTCCGGCCTCCAGGGTAGCCGGGTTTACTAAGGTCCCACCTGTGCCGAGGTTGAAGGGTCCCTCCGGCACGTAGACCATCTCCAGGGCGAATACCTGTACGTCAACGACCGCGTTGTTATCCACGCCGTCTATGCCGTAATCCCATACGAGTTGTATGTCCTGATAGGCGACGTCGCCGCTGCCGTCGCTACTGCGGTACACGAAAGCCCCCAGGTTGTCGACTTCCTCGACCGTTGCTCCGCCGGGGGCACTTCCGGTGCGTGCGATGTTGGCGTGGCGCCAGGGCCCTCCCCCGACGCGGTACTTAATGATCACCCAGGCGGCGTCGTAGTTGGCGGGACCAACACTGATGCGCCAGGAGTTTTCCCACGCCAAATCAAACTGAACGGTGGTCTCCCCGGAGCCAACGTCTTGGTCGGTAAGCACGATGTTAGAAACCGCAATGTTGTTAGCCCGTAGGGCGGTGAACGAGAGTAACACCAGTAGAAGGAGGGGGAAGTGATTCATTGTGAATGGATTGGGTAAGTGAATTGAGGCATTTACGGTATTGATAATTAGACCGGCGAGGCCGTTACACCCCCGGGCGAAAAACCTATCTTCGCCGCAACCCAAATGATCCGTTCTTGAGTTACGAGACCACCATTGGCTTAGAAACCCACGTCCAGTTGGCCACCGCGTCCAAGGCATTCTGCGCCGACCGTAATGAGTTCGGGGCCGAACCGAACCGTCACGTGAGCGAAGTAAGTCTTGGCTATCCGGGCACCCTGCCCTTCCTGAATGAGCGGCAGGTGGAGTTCGCGATCAAACTCGGGCTGGCGCTGGGTTGTCGGATCAACCGACGCAGCACCTTCGACCGGAAGAATTATTTCTACGCCGATCTGCCCAAGGGATACCAAATCACCCAGGACGACCGGCCCATCTGCGTCGGAGGAGCTTTACCCATTCGTACTGACGCGGCGACCGTGCGGCACGTCCGGCTTCACCACATCCATTTGGAGGAGGACGCGGGTAAGTCGGTACATGCCCCGGACGAGTCGTTCAGCCGGGTTGATCTTAATCGGGCGGGTACGCCCCTCCTCGAAGTCGTCACGGAGCCGGATCTGTGCAGCGCGGAGGAAGTCGACGCCTTCATGAGCGGTATGCGCCAACTCGTCCGCTGGCTCGACATCAGCGACGGCAATATGGAGGAGGGCAGTCTACGCTGTGATGTGAACGTGAGCGTCCGCCCCCGGGGCCAGGCCGCGTACGGTACCCGGTGTGAGATCAAGAATATGAACAGTATGCGGTACGCCCGCCGGGCGATTGCCTACGAAGTAGACCGACAGATCGCACTGTTGGAGGCCGGAGGGGAGGTACAGCAACAGACCCGCCAATTCGACCCCCAGTCGGGCACCACTTCCGCTCTGCGCGACAAGGAAAACGCTCACGACTACCGCTACTTTCCCGACCCCGACCTTCCACCCGTTGTCGTCACCGAAGGGTACGTGAGCCGCCTGCGGGAGGACGTGGGGATCCTGCCCTGGGAAGCGTACGATCAGCTCACGGCGCTGGGATTAGACGCGGAGGACGCCGCCCTGATCGGTGAGGAAAAGGACCGCTACCTCACCTTCCTTCGCTACGCGGAACACTCCCCCGCGGTCCCCGAACTGGCCAAACTCTGGGTGAACCGGGTGCTACCTTTCGCGCAGGGACGGGAACTCCAGCTGGCCCCGGAGCAATTCGTCCGCCTACAGGAGCTGATCGCGGACGGCAAGGTGAGCGCCGCCAACGCCGCTTCCCGCTTGCTTACCGACCTGCTCGAGGAACCGGGCGATCCCGTGCAACGTGCCGAGCAACTGGGGTTGATTCAGAATACCGATACGAATTACCTGCGCGAAATCGCCCGCTCGGTGATCGCCGATAATCCGGGCAAGGTGACGGCTTACCAAAAGGGTAAAAAGGGGCTGCTGGGCTTCTTTATGGGGCAGGTCATGCGCAAGAGCGGCGGTAGCGCGGAACCCACCGAAACCCAGACGCTTCTACGCGATATGTTAGAGGAAAAAGCTTAACCATGGCGAACGACTACGCGGAGTACCTGATGTGGTGGAAAAAGCACGGTCGTCATGCCCTAAGCGATTATACGGATGGCAAGACCTCGTACGTAGTGGGGCTTTCCCCCCAGCGGGCGCTGGAGTATTCCGCCGTAGAGATCACGAGCATCCTGCACGGGCGCCTGGGCAGTTCATTGTTCCAGCGCGCACTTAATCCTGACAACCGGATCGAAAGTCACGTTGCCGAGCGCGCGAACGGCGACTGGTTGAAATCCTGCCACACGGTGGGAGTGAACGTACGCACGATCGGAAGCTTCTGGAACGTGCTGAAGTACGCGCTCACCCTGCCGGATCACATTCGGGGCATTCACCTATTGCCGATCTGGGAACCCGGCGTAGTGGGTAGCCTGTACGGAATGGCCAGTTGGAACCTGAACTGGGAATTTCTGGACGGCGAAGCCCTCCGGATGTTTCCGCAGTTGAGAAACCTGGAGAACCAACTTAAGGTGACCATCAATATGCTGCATGCCCTGGGGAAGGTCGTCGGCATGGACGTCATTCCCCATACCGACCGGTACAGCGAGATAGTACTGGCTAATCCCAGCTACTTCGAATGGCTTCGACGCGACGATCTGACCATCACCGATCACCGCGAGAACCTGCACGAGGACGCCGAGCGGGCTATACTGGACTGGCTGCGCCTAACGGATCCACGGCTGGATTACCAGCCGGAGACATTTTTCGGGGAGCTGACGGAGGCGGACCGGTTACTGAAGCTGTTCGGCCCACCTACCGACTACGATCTGCGCCTGGAGCGCCGGGTGAATTTGGTCGATTACCTGTATGACCAGGGACTGGAGCCGGTACCGGCCACCATGGCTCCCCCCTACCGGGGAATCGAGGTGGACCCCTCCCCCGAAGCGCTGACGGTAGACGATGCCGGCCACCGGTGGCGCGACTACCGGATGACCAGGCCGGAAGGGATGAGCCGGGTGTTCGGCCCACTGGCCCGCTTCAAATTTTACGGTCGAAAGGACGGGAACCGGGACTGGGCAATCGATTTTGACCACCCCCGCCGGGAAGTATGGTCATACTTTACGGAAAAGTACGCCGAACAACAGGCTCGCTACGGATTCGACTTTATGCGGGGCGATATGTCCCACGTCCAGATGCGGCCCGACGGGGTCCCCGAGCACACCGACGACTATTACGATCCCCTACGGGCCGTCAAAAGGCGGATCGCGCGTGAGGTCCCCCACTTCGCCTACTTTGCCGAAAGCTTCCTCGCGCCTCCGGGTGTAATGGCCTATGGGGATGAGGTACGGCACCTAATGGCATCGGAGGCGGAAGTAACACTGGGGGACCTGCAGGGCATGGTACCCGGTAGCGAAAGATTTCAGGACATCCTGGAATCTTATCTGGAGATCGCCGAAGTCACCCCGGTCACTCCGGCCTTTACCGTAATTACGGGGGATAAGGACGATCCCCGCTTCGACCATTTCCACCATCACGGGGAGGTCGCGCGGTTCTTTACCGGATTCTTCCTCGGCCGACTTCCGCTCTACTTCGCCCTGGGGTTTGAACAACGGGACCGTCACTTCACCCCCGCTCCGAACGAGAAGTATACCAAGCTGTACGTGTTCCAGGAGCGTAGCGGTCCGAAAGCGACAAATGGACGCTGGCGGTGGGGCACCAACTTTACGTTATTCCACCAACTGCAGGAAGTACATCTTTTCGCCCGGAAGATTCTGCCCCGCCTCGGTTCCGACCTGCTCGGCAGTGGTAAGATAATTGTGCGGACGGACGGACTGGTTCACTGGATCCGGGCGGACGTAGAAGACAACACCGCCTATCTGTTCGTAGTCAATTTTTCGGCGACAGAACGCGCACTAACCTTTAATCCGCAGGTCGGGTTCAGGCGGGCGGAGCTACTCCTTGCCGTACCGGAGATGGAAACCCATAGCTTACCCATCGGCCGGGATCTGGACTTGGGTTTACTGGCCGGCGGAAGTGTCCGTGGATATCAATTGGTCTAGTTTCCGGAACAGCTTGGCTCCCGCGTCCCCGCCCTGAACCATACACGTGCGGAGCCAGTTAGACGGGCGATGCCAAACTCCCCCGCCCCCGCCCGTCTCCGCCTGATCCTCGGCGATCAACTAAACATCAATCACAGTTGGTTTCGCACTGCTGACGATACCACCGTCTACGCGATGTTTGAGACATACTCCGAAGCAACGTACTGTGAACACCACGTTCAAAAGATCACCGGCTTCTTTCTGGCGATGCGCGCTTTTGCTGAACAGCTGCGCGTACGGGGACACCGGGTGCACTACCGCACGCTCGACCAGACCAGGGAGGCCGGCCTGAATACGATCACGGACAACCTCAGCGATCTTCTGCACCAGCTGGGCGGGCCGGCGTTCGAGTATCAACTCCCCGATGAATGGCGGTTGGATCAGGAACTGATTTCGTTTTCGGAAAATATTGGCGGAGTAAGTGTGGATTCGGAACACTTTATGTCCGATCGCAACGACGTGGCCGACCTCTTCGCGGGGAAGTCGTCCTACCTGATGGAAACCTTTTACCGGGAAATGCGCCGACGGCACGGGGTTCTGATGGACCCGAGCGGGGAACCGGAGACGGGCCAGTGGAACTACGACCAGGAAAATCGGGGTGCGCTACCGAAGGAGATCAGTTTTCCGGCCGCCACGGTTTTCGACCGCGACGCCGGCGACATCGTGGCAATGATCGATCGTCATGGCATCAACACCATGGGTCGGATGCAGGACAACCGCTTCACCTATCCCGTAACGCGGGAGGAATGCCTGGAGGCGCTGGCAGACTTTTGCGAAAAATCGCCTTCCCTTCTTCGGTACTTACCAGGACGCAATGACCATGCACCACCCTTTGCTGTACCACGCCAATCTGAGCTTTGCGATGAACACCAAAATGCTGTCCCCCCGGGAGGTGATCGATGAGGCCATCCGGGCCTGGCGGCAGCATCCGGACGCCATATCGTTCAATCAGGTCGAGGGCTTCGTACGCCAGATCCTCGGGTGGCGGGAATACATGCGGGGGGTATACTGGGCCCAGATGCCCGAGTTCGAACACACCAACAGTTTGCAGCATACGCGCAAGCTTCCCGGCTGGTACTGGACCGGAGACACGAAGATGAATTGCCTGAGTCACGCCGTCAATCAGAGTCTCGACCTGGCCTACGCCCACCACATCCAACGCTTGATGATCACCGGCAACTTCGCCCTGATCCTGGGTGCTCACCCGGACGAGGTGGATGCCTGGTACCTGGGCGTCTACATCGACGCGATTCAGTGGGTGGAGATCACCAATACCCGGGGAATGAGCCAGCGGGCCGACGGTGGACTCATCGCCACCAAACCCTACTGCAGCAGCGCGAACTACATCAACAAGATGAGCGACTACTGCCGCAGCTGTCACTATGACCCCAAGAAACGAACGGGTGAACGCGCCTGCCCCTTTAACAGCCTGTACTGGGACTTTCTCGATCGCCACCGCGAACGTTTCGCCGGCAATTTCCGCATGAAGATGATGTACCGCGCCTGGGAGCGAAAGGGATCGGAGGAGCAGGTCGCGATTCTGGAACGGGCGGCCTGGGTGAAGGAGCACGTGGAGGAATTGTAGGTCGCCATCCCGTGGTCGCCTGCCCCCAAACTTTTTCCTACCTTCACGGCCACTAAAATATAGCCAATGAACCTCCACGAATACCAGGGCAAATCCATCCTCAGCAAGTACGGCGTACCGATCCAGAACGGTTACGCGGCCGACACCGTCGAGGAAGCCATGACCAAGTACGACCAACTCGCCCAGGAAACCGGCAGTGCCTTTGCCGTGGTGAAGGCCCAGATCCACGCCGGAGGACGCGGCAAGGGGGGTGGGGTTAAACTCGCCAAGAACCGCGAGGAAGCCCGGGAGCACGTCTCCAACATCCTGGGCATGCAGCTCAAGACGCCCCAGACGCCCGGCGGCATGGAGGGCGCGGGCAAGCAGGTGAACAAGATCCTCGTAGCCGAGGACGCCTATGCTCCGGACTTCGACGCCAATAAGGAGTACTACGTGTCCATCCTGATGGACCGGGAGCGCAAGCAGAACGTGATCATTCACAGCACCCAGGGCGGAATGGACATCGAAGCCGTCGCCGAGGAAACCCCGCACCTCGTGCACAAGACCTACGTCGACCCCGAACTCGGCATGCAGGGCTTCAACGCCCGCGAAGTAGCCTTCAACCTCGGACTGGAGGGCACCGCCTTCAAGAACATGACCAAGTTCATCAGTAAGCTCTACCAGGCTTACCTGGGCGCCGACGCGAGCCTGATCGAAATCAACCCCTGCCTCCACACCGGCGACGACCGCATCGTCGCCGTCGACTGTAAGTTCAGCGTCGACGACAACGCCCTCTACCGCCACAAGGACATCGCCGAGATGCGCGACACGACGGAGGAGGACGCCACCGAAGTCGAGGCGCAGAGCTACGGCCTCAACTTCGTCAACCTCGACGGAAACGTCGGCTGCATGGTCAACGGTGCCGGACTGGCCATGGCGACGATGGACATCATCAAACTGTCGGGTGGTGAGCCGGCCAACTTCCTCGACGTAGGGGGTACGGCCGATGCCGCCCGGGTGGAGCAAGCCTTCCGCATCATCCTCCGGGACGAGAAGGTCGAAGCTATCCTGATCAATATTTTCGGCGGCATCGTGCGCTGCGACCGCGTCGCCCAGGGTGTCGTGGATGCTTACAAGAATATCGGTGACATCAAGGTGCCCATCATCGTACGCCTTCAGGGCACGAATGCCGACATCGCCAAGGAGCTGATCGATAATTCCGGACTCAACGTACGCTCGGCGATCTCCCTCCAGGATGCCGCGCAGGAAGTGCAGGCCGTGCTGAAATAGGACAACGGACTACGCCCACACGATCGGGGGCCGTCGGCGTTTTGCCGACGGCCCCCTTTCTTTAGCGCACGACGGCTTCCGGTTTTCGGATGGGGATCTGGATTTCGCGAACCTTCAGCCCGATGTCGCGCACCGCATCCGCCTCGCTGCTTACGGCTACGTCGCCGAGCAATTGGGGATCGAGTCCGCCGGCCGGCAGGCGTTCCGGTGCGTAGGTCAGTCGGACCAGAATACCGTCCAGTTTTCCCCCGTTCCAGTCGGTGACGGTACCGCCGTAGTCCCACCCGAAGCCGGTGAAGGTGAAGGGTCGACCGTTCATACGGTGCAGTTCCGCAAGCGTAGTACCGATGGTCAGACCGGTAGACTCCTCCCTCCAGTTGCTGCGGTCGTTGCTGAAGCGCGCGGTGGCGGGTTGCTTGTCGTCGCCGAGCTCGATTAGGAGTTCATCCGTCGTGCCGGGAAACAACACGTAACCGGGGGCGGTCTCCCCTTCCCCCAGTTCGATCTTGCGGCTTTCGAGCACTCCGGAGCCGTAAAGGTTTTCAATCTTGGCCATGGGCATACCGGCCTTGATCAGGCCTATTCGTTCCCCGGCGCGAAAGGTGCGTTCGCCCACGGCGGCAACGGCGTCTTGGGGCGGGGGCGCGGGTGCAACGATGGTTTGGGAAGCGGGCTCATCCCCACTTTCCATGCATCCCACGAAGCTCACTGCCAGCAGACAAGCGGTAATTAGTCTAAACATCAACGTTACTTGGCTTACCAACGGAGACCATTCGAGAACCTCAATTGTTCAGCCGTGCCCGGGTGCGATCGGTCCGCTAACCGATGCGGACGATCAGATCATTAGCCTCCACCAGCGTTTTTTCCTTCAGGGGGATCAGCGTTACCTCTCCGGAGACCGGGCTGGTGATCGTCGATTCCATCTTCATGGCCTCAATGACGAACAGTGGGTCACCGGCTTGCACTTCATCTCCGACCTTGACGAGGATTCGGCTCAGGTTGCCCTGCAGCGGACTACCCACTTCATTTTCCCCGCCCGCCTTAACGTTCACCGCCACCTTGCTGTCGATTTTTCGGTCGCGTACGGTGATGCTGCGGGTTTGCCCGTTGAGGCTGAAGAAGACCAGGCGGTTGCCGAGCTCGTCGGCATTGGTCATATTCAGGTACTTGATGGTGATGCGCTTGCCGGCGCTGATCCTGACAAGGATTTCCTCATTGGGCTTGAGGCCATAAAAGAAGGCCGGCGTAGGCAGGTTGGCGACCTCCCCGTATTCCTGCTGGAATTCCTTGAATTCCGCGAAAACCTTGGGATAAAGCTGTTCGCTGAGCAGGTCCTTCACGTCGGGGTCTTCGCCGAAGGTCTTCCGGTAGTCTTCGGCCACCTGGGAGAAGTCGACCGGATCGAGATGGGCGTTGGGGCGGTCCGTGTAGGCCTTCTCTCCCTTCAGGACCATACGCTGCACCTCGGGATCGAAACCGCCCTCGATTTGTCCCAGGTCTCCCCGCATGAGGCTCTTGACGCTGTCCGGGAAGTCGAGCTTGTCCCCCCGCTTACGGATGTCTTCCTCGTTCAGTCCGTTGCTGGTCATGAACATCGCCATATCACCGACCACCTTAGAAGACGGGGTCACCTTCACCAGATCACCGAACAGGCGGTTCGCGGCGGCGTAGTTTTCCCGGATGGTGCTGAACTGCTCCTCGAGTCCCAGTCCACGGGCCTGGGGCCGCAGGTTGGAGTACTGGCCACCCGGAATTTCCGTATCGTAGATCGTAGCGGTGCCGGCCCGTAACTCCGTTTCGAAGGGGTAGTAATAATTGCGGACCGTTTCGAAGTAGTCGGCGTAGCGATTCAGCAGGGGCAGGTCGACCGGATTTTCGCGGGAATGTCCCTGCATCATCGCCACGATGCTGTTGTACCCCGGCTGGGAGGTGAGCCCGGAGAGGCTGTTGAGGGCTACGTCCACTACGTCGACCCCCGCGTTGATGGCTTCCAGGTAAGTGGCGCTCTGGATGCCGCTCGTATCGTGGGTGTGGAGGTGGATGGGGAGGGAAACTTCCTCCCGCAGCGCGGTGATGAGTTCGCGGGCGGCGAGTGGTTTGAGGAGACCCGCCATGTCCTTGATGGCCAGCAGGTGGGCACCGGCACTTTCCAGGCGTTTGGCGAGATCCACGTAGTACCGCAGGTCGAATTTGGTCTTACCCGGGTTCGTCAGGTCACCGGAATAACAGATGCAGGCTTCCGCCAGGCTGTTGGTGTTTTCCCGGACGGTCGTGATCGAAACCTCCATATTCTTCACCCAATTCAGGGAGTCGAAAATGCGGAACAGGTCGATGCCGCCGGCGAAGCCCTGCTCGCGACCTTCGGCATCGTAGAGCATGGACCCCCGTGCCGCCTCCTCGATGAACTTGATGATCAGATTATCGGGGTAGGCTTTATAGCCCACGCCGTTGCTGCCGCGCAGCAACATCTGGAAGATCGTATTGGGAATGGCGGTCCGCAATTTCCGCAGGCGACGCCAGGGATCTTCCTTGAGGAAGCGCAGCGCGACGTCGAAAGTGGCGCCTCCCCAGACTTCCATACTGAAGAGATCGCCAGGCTGGTTCATGGCGTAACTGCGCGACACGTTAAGCATATCGATCATGCGCATGCGGGTGGCCAGCAAACTCTGGTGCGCATCGCGGAAGGTGGTGTCGGTATACTGGATGCGTTTCTCCTGCTTGAGCCAGTCGACGAAGCCGTCGCGGCCTAGTTCTAACAGGCGGTCCCGGCTGCCCTTCGGCACTTCGGCGTAGGGGTCGAAGGCGGGGACCACGGGCTTCAGGAAGGTTTTGCTCTTGTCGATGTAGCGAACGTCCGGATTGTCGTTCACGATCACTTCGGCCAGGTAGCGGAGCAGCCGCGTACCCCGGTCACGAAACTCGGGAAGCTCCATCAGTTCCGGATGATCGGGGATGAAGCGCACCGTAGCCCGTCCTTCCTGAAAGTCCTCGTTCTCCAGCAGATTGAGCAGAAAGCCGATGTTGGTTTTGACGCCCCGCACCCGGAATTCCCGCAGCGCCCGGTGCAGGCGTTCCGCGGCCCCCTTCAGGGTCCGTCCGGAGCCGGTCACCTTGACGAGTAGGCTATCGAAGTAGGGAGATATGATGGCTCCGGGGAAGGCCGAGCCGGCGTCCAGACGGATGCCCATACCGCTGGCTGACCGGTAGGCGATCAGGGTACCGTAGTCGGGTTTGAAGTTGTTACTCGGATCCTCGGTAGTGACGCGGCACTGGACGGCGAAACCATTGGCCCGGATATCCTCCTGACTCGTAATGAAAATTGTAGGGTGGTCGAGTCGGTAACCCATCGTGACCAAAAACTGGGTACGGACCAGGTCGATGCCCGTGATCTCTTCCGTGATGGTGTGCTCGACCTGAATGCGGGGGTTAACCTCGATAAAGTAAATGGAATCGTCCTGATCAACCAGGAATTCTACGGTGCCGGCGCAATAGTAGTTGACTTCCCGCCCGAGGCGGAGGGCGTAGTCGTACAGCTTCTCTTTGGTCTCGTCGCTCAGGTTGGCCGCGGGAGCCACTTCCACTACCTTCTGGAAACGCCGCTGTACCGAGCAATCCCGCTCGAAGAGGTGGACCAGGTTGCCGTGGCGGTCGCCCAGCAGTTGCACCTCAATGTGGCGGGGATTCTCAATGAATTTTTCCAGGAAAATGGTCCCGTTGCCGAATGCCTTTTCGGCCTCGCTACTGGCCTCGACGACTTCCGCCCGCAGCTGCTTTTCGTCGCGCACGACCCGCATGCCCCGCCCGCCGCCGCCGGCGGCGGCCTTGATGATGACCGGATACCCGATCCTGGCGGCTTCGCTGGCGGCTACCTCGGGGTCGGAAATGTCCTTTTCGCTATCCTGGATTAGCGGCACGCCCACCCGGCGGGCGAGCTCCTTGGCGGCTACCTTATCACCGAGCTGATCCATACTGTCCGGCGACGGCCCGACAAACTCGATGCCCTCGGCCAGACAGGCGCGCGCGAAGTCGACGTTCTCCGACAGGAAGCCGTAGCCCGGGTGGATGGCATCCACGTTTTTTTCCTTCGCCAGCTTGATGATGGCCTTGATATCGATGTAGGGGCGCAGGGGCTCGTCGTCGGGGCCGATCTGATAACTCTCATCGGCCTTGTACCGGTGGAGGCTGTAGCGGTCCTCGTAGGTGTAGATCGCCACGGTACGCATCTGTAACTCGCTGGCCGCGCGGAGGATACGAATGGCGATTTCGCCCCGGTTAGCGACGAGGATTTTCTTAAAACGTTTTCTTTCTCGGGGAGCCATAGTATGTCATTTGGGGTGCGGCAATATAGTGCTTACGTGCCGGCAATCCCCTGCCCCCGCCGCGAAACCCTCGGTGGGATTTACGACGGGACATACCATTGGTAAATTTTATTTAGACAAGATCAAAATAGTTAGCAAATCGCTTGGCGGTCTTTAGGGCTTGGGGCTACTTTTGCGCTTATTAAGATTGAATACAGATAAGTATTAACCAACATGACCCGTATTTCCTTATTCCTTCTTTTCCTGGCTACCTTCCTTACCGCCTGCCAGGACGACGACGATCCCATCACCCTCATTGACGTACCCACGAGCTACACCTTCGCCCGCAACGGCGCATCCACCGTAAGCTTTGACGGGCAGACCACCCGTATCGGGATGGCCGAGGAACTCGTAGCCGCCCTTTCCGACCCGAACAACAGTGAGGAGACCCTGATGAATATGTTCCGCAATGCCGGACCGAACGGCGAGGACGTGAACCCCTTCGCCGACGCGGACCTTAACGCATCCGACAAATCGATCCGTAGCAAAGTAGCCGCCAGCACCGACTACTTCTCCGCCAACGCCACGCAGTCCGCCGCCGTACGCGCGGATTTTGAAGGCTGGATCAGCAGCCAGGCCAACGAGGTATTTCCCCGTTGGAACGAACTGGCCGCCCCCGGGGAGGCCGGGCAGGTCGCCACGGGCAGCCGCGTTCGCTACGTTAACGGACAGGGGCTGGAGTACAACCAGATCTTCGCTAAGTCCCTTCTCGGCGGACTCATGCTCGATCAGGCGCTGAATAATTACCTCAGTCCGGCCGTCCTGGACGCCGGAACCAACCGGGCCGACAACGAGACGGGCACCACCGAAACGGGCCAGACCTATACCTCCATGGAGCATAAGTGGGACGAAGCCTACGGCTATCTGTTCGGCCAGTCCGCCGATCCCGCCAATCCATTGGCGACCCTCGGAGAGGACGGCCAGTTCCTGAATGAATACATCGCCACCGTCGACAACGATCCCGACTTTGCCGGGACCGCCCAGACGATCTTCGATGCCTTCCTGCGGGGCCGGGCCGCCATCGTGGCCGGCGACTACGCCGAACGTGACCGTCAGGCGGCCGTGATCCGGGAGCATCTGAGCCGCGTGATCGCGGTGCGCGGCACCTACTACCTCGCCCGCGGCGCCGATGCCACCGAAACCGAAACCGCCCGCGGCGGTGGGTTCCACGCCCTGAGTGAAGCCTACGGATTTATCTACAGCCTGCAGTTTACACGCAATCCCGCTACCGGAGCACCCTACTTCAACCGGGAGGAAGTCCGGCAGCTGCTGGCCACCCTCACCGAAAGTTCCGCCAACGGCCTCTGGGACGTCACTCCCGCCAGTATCCGCTCCGTGGCTCAGCAGATCTCCGATCGCTTCGGCTTTTCCTTCGACGCCGCCGCCAACTAAACGCCGCCTATGTATCGCCTTGCCGTATTGCTCTTACCGATTATCTTCTGGTCCTGCGACCCCGCCCCGGACGACGACGCCACGACCACCGGCGAGTCCTTCGACCGCGGAGCTATGCTGGCCCACTGGGCTGATGACATCGTGACGCCGGCCTTCGAAGATTTCCGGACGGCTTACGCCGACCTGTCCACCGCCGCCGGCACCTACGCCGCCGCACCGACCGGGGAAGCCCTCACCGAATTGCGGGCATCGTTTACCCTTGCCTACCGGGAGTGGCAGCACTTCGCGCCCTTCGCGGGCGTCATCGGCGACGAATACCGCCTCGTCGAGCGGCTGAACACCTACCCCACCAACACGGATCGCCTGCGCACCGAACCCGAGGCCAACCTGCAGCTTCCCTCCAATGACGACGTCCAGGGGTTCCCGGCACTCGACTACCTGCTGTACGGCACGGACGACCCCGCGGAATTCAGTGCGCGCATATCGGAAATCGTGGATGCCGTGGACCTGGAGGCTCCCTATATGGCATGGCGCGACGGTGGCCGCGACCGCTACGTCAGCAACTCGGGCAATAGCGCGACCGCCTCGGTCGACCGGACCGTGAACGACCTCATTCTCTACTACGAAAAGCAACTGCGGGCCGGAAAAGTCGGTATCCCCGCCGGCGTTTTCTCGAACGGCCCCATGCCCACCCTGGCCGAAGCTCCCTACCACGCCGAACTCGCCCGGACGTTGTTTCTGGACGGCCTGGCCGCGATTGACGAATTCTTTTCGTCCGACCCCGGCCTGGCCACCTATCTGGACGCACTCTCGGTGGAACGGGAGGGCCAACGCCTGAGCGAGCGTATCGAGGCCGGCTTCGACCTGGCCCGTGCACGGGCGGAGGGGCTGGACGCCGACTTCGCGACCCAGGTAACGACCGATAACACCGCCCTGCTGCAACTGTACGATGCCCTGCAGGCGAACGTCATCCTCCTGAAGGTGGACATGCTGCAGGCGCTCGGGATCAACGTAGATTACGTGGATGCGGACGGAGACTAGCGCGGCTCCTCTCATCGTGTTCCGGACGGGCTTCGGACTGATGATGCTGCTTAGCATCATCCGCTTCTGGTCGAATGGTTGGATCGACAAACTGTACCTGCAGCCCGACTTTTTCTTTTCGTACCGCTACTTCGAGTGGGTCCGCCCCCTGGGGGAGTGGACCTACCTCCTTTTCGCCCTCGTGGCGGCGGCGGCATGTTGCATCATGGTCGGCTACCGCTACCGCTGGGCTACGCTGCTTTTCTTCCTCGGCTTCACCTACATCGAGCTGATGGACAAGACGACCTATCTTAATCATTATTACTTCATTAGCCTGCTTTCCCTCCTGCTTTTGTTCATCCCCATTCCGGCGGGATTCGGGGGGGTAAGCGCTCACCACGCACCGCGCACCCGGGCGGTGTACATCGACGCCCTGCGACTCTTCGTGGCCGTCGTGTACTTCTACGCCGGCCTGGCCAAACTCAATTCCGACTGGCTGCTGCACGCCCAACCCCTATCGATCTGGCTTCCGGCGAAGTACGACACTCCCCTCCTGGGCGATCTGCTGCAACGCCGGTGGGTGCACTACGCCTTCGCCTGGGCGGGCGCGGCCTACGACCTGCTGATTCCCTTCCTGTTATTGTGGCGGCGGACGCGGGTGGCGGCCTTCGTGCTGGTCGTCGTTTTTCACGTCCTCACCCGCGTGCTCTTTCCCATCGGCATGTTTCCGTACATCATGATCGTGAGCGCGCTGATCTTCTTCGGACCGGAATTTCACGAACGGATCCGCGCGCGGCTGGCCGGGTGGCACCAACAATTCAGGGAGCGGATCAACGCCCGGCCGACGCTTCCCACGGGGCCTGGCTACGTACTAGAGCAGTGGCGCTTAGTTCCGATTGCGCTGCTCCTACTGTTTCACCTAATCTTTCCCTTCCGCTACCTGATGCACCCGGGCGAGCTGTTCTGGACCGAGAACGGTTACCGCTTTTCCTGGCGGGTAATGCTGATGGAGAAAGCCGGTCTGGCCACGTTCCGCATCGTGGATCCCAGCGACAACCGGAGCATCGTGGTCGACAATCGGGATTACCTTAGCGCATTCCAGGAAAAGCAGATGTCAACCCAGCCCGATTTCATCCTTCAGTTCGGCCACTTTCTGGCGGACGAGTACCGCCGGCGGGGTATTGCACAGCCACGGGTGTACGTAGACAGTTACGTGGCCCTCAACGGCCGCCTGAGTCAACGCTACGTCGACCCGGGGGTCGATCTGGTTACCATCGACCGGGACGACCCCGTGGAGGAGTGGCTTCTTCCGTTCAACGATACGATATATGGACTTTAGAAACGGAAGGCAAAGGAGCTGGGCGGGAACGCGGGAGCCGGGCGGATGGGTAAAAAAAGCCATCCTGCTGACGTGCTGTTTACTCACCCTCCTACCCTTCGCCGGTGCTCAAAGCACCGTGACGGTTTCGGTGGTAGATACGGCCGCCCGGGCCATTGCCGAAGCGGAGGTATTCGCCGAAGAAACCGGCCAGTTAAGGAGCGCCGGCAACGATGGTCTACTGGAACTTGACGTCCCCCCCGGTGCCGAGCGGTTGACGCTCACCGTGTTCGCCCCGAACTACACGACCCGCCAGGCGGTCATCGCGACCGGGAATGGGCAGCAACGCCTCGTGCTTTCGCCGCTGGTGCAAGACCTTAGTTCGGTGACCGTTGTGGCGGAAGCCCGGCGACGGGAAGCACTGACTCGACTACGGGCCGTGGAGGGAACGGCCATATACGCCGGTCGTAAAACGGAGGTCGTATCGCTCGAAGCCCTCACGGTCAATCTGGCGACCAATCAGGCACGGCAAATCTACGGGGAGGTGTCGGGGCTCAACATCTACGAGAACGACGACGCCGGACTGCAGCTCAACATCGGCGGTCGTGGCCTCGACCCCAACCGCTCGGCGAGCTTCAACACCCGCCAGAACGGATACGACATCAGTGCCGACGTACTCGGCTATCCGGAAAGTTACTACACCCCACCCGCCGAGGCCCTCGCACGCATCGAGGTCGTGCGCGGAGCGGCCAGCCTCCAGTACGGTACGCAATTCGGCGGTCTCGTCAACTTCGTGTTTCACCAGCCCAACCGGAGCAAGCGCATTGAATTGCTGGCGCGGCAGACGGTAGGTTCCAACGGATTATTCACCAGTTTCAACAGCCTGAGCGGACAGGTCGGCCCCCTGGGCTACTACGGCTTTTACAACTTCAAGCGCGGCGACGGCTTCCGCCCGAATTCCGGCTTCCGGTCCCATAATGCTTTCGTCCACCTCGATCTGGCTCCCGCGTCCGCGCCCAACACCAAGGTGAGCTTCGAGTATACTTACCTCGATTACCTGGCCCAACAGGCCGGCGGCCTGACCGACGCTCAGTTCTACCGCGACCCCTTCACCAGCAACCGGGAGCGGAACTGGTTCGCGGTGGACTGGCAACTATACAGTCTTCGCCTCGACCATAAATTCGACGAGCGTACCCGCCTGAGCGTAAACGTATTCGGCCTCGACGCTTCCCGCAAAGCCGTTGGATTCCGCAGCAACCGGGTGAGCCAGGTCGACGACCCATCCACGCCCCGCGACCTCCTGCTCGGCGACTTTCGCAACTACGGCGCCGAGGCCCGGCTCCTGAAGCGCTACTCCCTCGGCGGCCGGGACGCCATCGCGCTCCTCGGGCTGAAGTACTACCGTGCCAATAACGGTGCCATTCAGGGGCCGGGCACGGCGGCGGCCGACCCGGACTTCAGCTTGGCCACCGCGGACTTTCCGAGTTACCCCAACCAGTCGGATTTCACCTTCCCGAACCGGAACGTGGCAGTCTTCGCCGAGCACATCTTTTACCTGAACGAGCGGCTCAGCATCACGCCCGGCATTCGGTACGAATATATCCGCACGGCCAGCGAAGGGACGTACAACCGCTTCGACTTCGACCTTGCCGGAAACCCCATCCGGGAGCAGGAATTTACCGATAACCGGATCTTCGACCGCAACCTCTTGTTGCTGGGTATCGGCGTGAGTTTCCGCCGCAATCCCGCCCTGGAGGTCTTCGCGAACCTGAGCGAAAATTACCGTTCGGTTACCTACAACGATATCCGCACCGTCAATCCCAGCTTTCAGGTGGACCCGAACATCCGCGATGAGCGGGGCTACACGGCGGATGCCGGCATCCGCGGCCGGGTGGACCGTTGGTCATACAGCGCCAATACTTTTTTGATCCGTTACGGCAACCGCCTCGGGGAAGTACTGACCCCCGAGCTGCGCACCACCACCGACGGGGAGGAGGTGGAAACGGGTCGGATCATCCGGCGCCGCGGCAATATCGGCTCCGCCCTGCTGTACGGACTGGAAACCCTCGTCGAGTGGCAGATTCTTCCGGAGCAGCGGGGTGAACGCGTGCCACGGACCCTGGCGGCTTTTGCTAACACGAGCTTGACGCACTCGCGCTACACCAGCTCGGAAATTGCCGGGGTGACGGATAATGAGGTGGAGTTCATTCCCCGCCTCAACCTCAAGACCGGGCTGCGGTTCGGGTACGGCAACCTGCTCGGCTCCGTTCAGTACACCCTGCTCACCCGCCAGTTTACCGACGCCAGTAATGCCCTACAGGACCGCAGCGACAATCAGAGCGGAATCGTAGGCAGCATTCCAGCCTACGGGGTCGCGGACCTCAGCCTGAGTTACCACTACAAGTGGCTACTACTGGAGACCGGCATCAATAATCTCACGAACGAACGCTACTTCACCCGCCGGGCCACCGGCTACCCCGGACCGGGGATCATACCGAGTGCGCCCCGCAGCTTTTACCTCACCGCCGGCGTAAAATTCTGATCACTCCAATAGTGCGTAATCGCGCTCGCCGAACTCCACCAGGATGTTGTCGCCCAGCGTGGTGGACAGCACCATACCGCTGTAGGTGACGTAGATCGGCCACTCCTTGTGCCGGCGGTCGACCAGCACGGCCACCTCGATCTTTTTGGGAAGGACGGTCTGCAGGGCGCCCATGGCGTAGAACAGCGTGCGGCCGGTGTTCGCTACATCGTCCACTACCAGGACCGGCTTGCCCCGGAGTTCCTCCACGTCGTGGTCGAGGGTCGGTCCGGAAGCAAGTGGGTCAGAGGGAGAAATGTTCAGGTTCCAGAGGTGCAGGGGAGCCTCCGATAAGCGCCGGAGATCGGCGGACAGTCGGCGGGCCAGTTCCATTCCCCGGCGGTTAATACCGAGGATGTATAGCTCGGATTCCTCGGTGTTACGCTCGAGTATCTCCATGGCCAGTCGGGTAACTTTCGCACCGATCTGGGTATCGTTGAGTAGCTGCACGGAAGGGTCTGTTTTATTCCTGAATCATTTGCAGCAATTTACGGACCTGCTCAACAATGGTCACCTTCCGCTTACCCTCGGCGGTGCGGTTCGCGCGGCGCAGTTTGAGCCGGAAGAGGTACAGGCTGCGGGGTCCGAGCAGAAATTTTTCATCGGCCAGGTAATCCTTGCCGACGGGCACCTCGTCGGTGTGGGTGTCCACGAGCATCTCCCACCGGGTAAATTCCTTCACCCCGGGCAGATTAAATTCGACACCTTCCCAGTACCCGTTGAGGATAAGGAGGAAGATATCGTCCTTGATCCGGCGGCCTCTTTCGTCGTACTCTTCCATGCCCTCCCCGTTGAGGATCATGCCGATGCTGCGTTGGTTACCGTCGGCCCAGTTCTCCTCGGTCATCTCGTGGCCGGTGGGATTGAGCCACAGGATGTCGCCCATGCTCTTATCCTGGATCTTACGGCCGTTGAAGAAGCGACGGCGGTGGAAGACGGGGTTTTCCCGCCGCAGTTCGACCAGTTTTCGGGTGAAGGAGAAGAGGGAAGCTTGTTCCTCCGTCCAGTCCCAGTTGAACCAACTGATCTCGTTGTCCTGACAGTACGCATTGTTATTGCCATGCTGCGTACGGCCGTACTCATCGCCCATGGTGATCATGGGGACGCCCTGGCTAAGGAGCAGGGTCGACAGCTGGTTGCGCTGCATTCGCAGTCGCAGGTTATTGATGTCGGGGTCGTCGGTAGGTCCCTCTACCCCACAGTTCCAGCTGCTGTTGTGGCTGTCCCCATCCCGGTTGTCTTCCCCGTTGGCCTCGTTGTGCTTCTCGTTATAGCTGTAGAGGTCGCGCAGGGTAAAGCCGTCGTGGGCCGTGACGAAATTGATGCTGGCCGCGGGCCTACGGCCGCTGAGTTCGTATAGGTCGCTGCTGCCCGTAAGTCGGTACGCCAGATCGGCCACGCCGCTGGCATCCCCCTTCCAGAACTCCCGGACGCTGTCGCGGTACTTTCCGTTCCATTCGGACCAGAGGACCGGAAAGGCTCCGACCTGGTATCCCCCGGGACCCACGTCCCAGGGTTCGGCGATCAGTTTGACCTGGCTGATGATGGGATCCTGGTGAATGGTATCGAGGAAGGTGCTCAATTTACCGACCTCGTAGAGACCGCGGGCGAGGGCGCTGGCCAGGTCGAAGCGGAAACCGTCGACGTGCATTTCCGTGACCCAGTAGCGGAGGCTGTCCATAACGAGCTGCAGGGAACGGTTATGGACCATATTGACGGTGTTACCCGTTCCGGTATAGTCCATGTAGAACTCCTTACTATCGTCGACGAGACGGTAATAAGCCTGGTTATCGAGCCCCTTCATGCTGAGCATCGGGCCGAAGTGGTTGCCCTCGGCGGTGTGGTTGTACACCACGTCGAGGATAACTTCGAGGCCGGCCTGGTGCAACTTTTTGACCATATCCTTGAACTCGATGACCTGCTGGCCGGCCCGCCCGGAGGCCGCGTAATCGGCGTGGGGAGCAAAGAAGCTCTGGGAATTATACCCCCAGTAATTGCGCAGTCCCTTATCCTGTAGGTGACTGTCCTGCACGAAGTGGTGAATCGGCATCAACTCCACCGCCGTGATCCCCAGCTTCTTGAGGTATTCGATCGTTTTCGGGTGAGCTACCCCGGAGTAGGTGCCCCGCAGTTTCTTCGGAATGTCGGGGTGCAGTTCCGTCATCCCCTTGACGTGCATCTCGTAGATGATCGTTTCGTGCATGGGGGTTTCGAGCCGGCGGTCGTCTTCCCAGTCATAGGCCGTATCGATAACCACGCCCTTGGTGATGTAGGGGGCGGAATCCTGCTCGTCCATGGTCAGGTAACGATGGGGGTCGTCGCTGTGGATCGGATAGGGAAATACGGCCGGGTGCCAGTCGATGGTTCCATCGATCGCCTTGGTGTAGGGGTCGATGAGCAGTTTATTGGGATTAAAGAGGTTGCCCTCTTTCGGATTCCAGTCGCCGTGGGCCCGGAAGCCGTAGCGCCAACCGGTTTCAAGATTAGGGATAAAACAGTGCCAAACCTGGTCCGTCTGCTCCATCATCTGGATGCGGTATTCTTCCTCGTTGGGGGTCTCCTGGCGAAACAGGCAAAGATCCATCCGGGTAGCGCGCTCGCTGAACACGGCGAAGTTGGTTCCTTCCGGCGACCAGGTGGCTCCCAGCGGGTAAGGCCGGCCGGGCCACACTTCGATGTCCGAAAATTTACCGTAGGGTTTCTTCCCCTGTAGTTCAGCAATGGATTTTTCCTGAGTCATATAACTAGATTGGCCGGTAATGTGAAACTACCGGCAGTGGGGTTAAATTAGTGTAATACGGGTGGATGTTGTTGATTAACCCGGCCCGGTCAGTGGACGTTCACTCGATGAGCGATCATCGCGGATTAATACTGACCGCCGGCCAGCATCACCAGGGTACAGCCCCGCACGACCTCAATACCGTTTTCCCGGGCCAGCCGCGCAAGTTCCGCATTCTCGGTACCCGGGTTGAAGATGATGCGCTTGGGTGCTACCCGCAGCAGCCAGTCGTAGTATTCGGGCTGGTGCTGGGGTCCGACGTAAAGGGTAACCGTATCCACTTCGGGGACGTCGGGCTTGCCGTTCAGGATCTCGCGGCCGACTACTTTTCCTTGTTTGATGCCAACGGGAATGATGTCGTGCCCGTGGGCGGTCAGGCGTTGTGCCGCCAGATAGGCATAGCGGGAGGGGTTGGTGGTGGCCCCCAGAATAAGAGTAGGTTTCAATACGTGGTTTTTTGGCGGGCTAAAGGCACGTCGCCACCGGTCGGGCATTCGCCGCCGCGACGCTCGTGCGTGCGTGCTACCGTATAACGTTTGTGTGCCCGATCTGTGCTAAAGGATCCGAGTTTTTGGGCGGGGAAACTTGGGCCGCCCCCCCCCGACTAGTCAGGCGGTTGCGGTTGGCGAGGATTGCTCTTCCGGATTAAACGCGGCACCCGCGTCCCCGCCCAGCGATTGACCTAATGTTTACTTCCGCATCAGCTCCACCTGGGGCCAGATATCGCCGATGAGGCTCACCAGACCGTAGATCAGCATCTGGATGCCGATGGCCATAACCAGGAAGCCCATGATGCGGCTGAGGGCGGAGAGGCCGGCGCGCCCCAGTAAACGAAACAGCAGGGGGGCAAACTTGAGGGTGACGAAGATGAGCAGGGCCATCACGACGACAACGCCGACGATCAGAAGGCTGCTTCGCCAGCTCGGATCAACGGCCGACAGACCGATCAGCAGGGAGATACTTCCCGGGCCGGAGAGCATCGGCATGGCCATAGGCGTAAAGCTGATATCCTCCTTCTGCTGAGCCTCCTCCTCGATCTGGTGGCTGATGCGGCGGCGTTCGAACTTGCTGTTGAGCAATCCGTAGCCGCTGTTCACGATGATCAGGCCGCCGGCAATCCGCAGGGCGTTCAGCGAGATGCCGAAGAAGTTCAGGATGACGGAGCCGGCAAAGAAGAAGACCACCAGGATCATCATAAAATAGATTGCGGTGCGCAGGGCAGTAGCCGAACGTTCCTGCTTACTGTAATCGTTGGTCAGGGTCAGGTACATGGGTACCGCCCCGAGCGGGTTGACGACCGAGAAGAGCGAACCGAGGGTGGCGAAGAAGAAACTGATCATTGGGCTGCAAACATAGGGTCAACGACCGAAGTTTCGCAGCCGACCCTACCCTACCCCCACGGTCAAAGCGAGCGCATTCCGTTGCCGTTACGCCTAGCGATACTTCTCACAGACCGGCACACGGGAAGCCCAATTCCGTTTGGGAAGACGCAGTCCGGACGGGTAATTATCGTCCGAAAAATATACCGTTAAAGTTCGCCGTCAACGCTTCCGAATATCCACCCACCGGGTACCAATTACCCGAACGTGCGGTAGAACGATCCCGAACATCAGAGGCGCTCGTAGATGCCGGCAATACCCTGGCCACCGCCGACGCAGGCCGTGACCAATCCGTACCGCAGATCACGGCGCTTCATCTCGTTGAGCAACTGAATCGACAGCTTGGCGCCGGTGCACCCGAGTGGGTGGCCGAGGGCAATGGCCCCGCCGTTGACGTTGACAATGTCGGGGTCCAGGCCGGTCTCCCGGATGACGGCAAGGGACTGGGTGGCGAAGGCCTCGTTGAGCTCGACCAGCTGAATATCTTCCAGCTTAAGCCCGGCCTGCTTCAGCGCCTTGGGGATGGCGACGCAGGGCCCGATGCCCATGTACAGCGGATCCACTCCCCCGACGGAGCAACTGACCAGCCGCGCGATCGGCTCCAGTCCGAGCTGTTTCATCATTTCCCCGCTCATCACGATCACGAAGGCTACCCCGTCGCTGGTCTGGCTGGAGTTGCCGGCGGTGACCACGCCGCCCTGCTGGAACACGGCACGCAGGCGGGCGAGGGCCTCCATGCTGGTTCCCCGGCGTACGCCCTCGTCCACGGCGACGGTATGGCTGCTCGTGGCCCGCTTACCGTCACGGACGAAGACTTCCTCCACCTCGATCGGCACGATCTCCTCCGCGAAGCGACCGGCATCAATGGCCGCCGCCGCCAGGGCATGACTGCGGACGGCAAACTGGTCGGCATCCTCGCGGCTGACCTTGTACTTGCGGGCGACGGCCTCGGCCGTGATGCCCATGCTTACGACGTAGTCCGGCGTATTGCTGGCGACCTCATAGCTGGGCGCGAGTTTGTACCCCGTCATGGGAATCTGGCTCATACTCTCCGCCCCTCCGGCTACGTAGCAGTGACCCATGCCGGCCTTGATCTTGGCGACGGCCATGGAGATGGTTTCCAACCCGCTCGCGCAATAGCGGTTGACCGTTACGCCGGGTACTGATTTGCCGAGTGCCCGCAGACTGATCTGGCGACCGACCTGCAGTCCCTGTTCGCCCTCCGGATTGGCGCAGCCGACGAATACGTCGTCCACCACCTGGGGGTCGACCGCGGGGTTTTGCTCGAACAGATGTTGGATGACCCGGACGGCCAGGTCGTCGGAGCGGAAATTGCGGAACCCACCCCGACCGGCTTTACCGACGGCGCTGCGGTATCCGCTGATGATATATGCCTCGTTCATGTTATTGTCTTTTACTGGTTCTTAATTGCGCAGGGGCTTATTGGTCTGCAGCATGTGCTGAATACGCTCGAGGGTTTTCTGCTCCCCGCAGAGACTGAGGAAGGCTTCCCGCTCGATATCCAGGAGGTACTGTTCGCTGACCTGCTGGGTACCGGTGAGGTCGCCACCACAGAGAACCCAGGCAATTTTCTTGGCGATCTTGATGTCGTGGTCACTGGCGAAGTGGCCGCGCTTCAGTTCATTGGCCGCCGCGTAGAGAGCCGCCAGTCCGCCCCGGCCCAGCACGGTGACATCCTCGCGCTGTCGGGGCATGGTGTAGCCGTCGTCGGCCAGGTCGAGCACCATGCGTTTGGCCTCGGCGATGTTGCGATCCTTATTGACGACGACCTTGTCGCGCCCCTTGATCAGGTAGCCGTGGTCGTACGCCTCGTAGGCACTCGTGGATACGGCCGCCATGGCGATGGTCTTGAAGCGTTCGATGAGCGTCGGGATCATGACGTCTCCCTCAAAGAAACTATCGCTCGTGCGCAGCGCGAACTCCTTGGTACCGGCCCCGGCGGGAATTACGCCGATGCCGGCTTCCACGAGCCCGATGTAGCTCTCGGCGGCCACGGCGGCGCCATCGCAGTGCATCACGCTTTCGCAGCCCCCGCCGAATACGTAGCCCTGGGTGGCGGCGATGACGGGAATTGCCGAGTAGCGAAGGCGCATCACGCTCTGCTGGAAGAGATTCACCGCCAGGTTGAGCTCCTCGAACTCCTGTTGGTAGGCGAGTTGGGCGATCATCATGAGATTGGCGCCCACGCTGAAGTTGTCGGCGTTGTTGCCGAGTACCATGCCCCGCCAGCCTTCCTCCTCGAGCTTCGTGATGGCTTCCTGGTAGCCCCGGAGTACGCCTTCGCCGATGCTGTTGTAGGCGCTGGTGAATTCCAGGCAGGCGACCCCGTCGCCGATGTCGTGCAGGGTCACTTCGCTGTTCTGGTACACCGGCTTCCGATCGCGGAGGTTGTCCAGGATGATGAACTCCTCGGTGCCCGGCTTTACGCGATACGATTGCGATGCGATGTCGTAGTACTTCAACTGACCGCCCTCGCGCTTATAGAAGCTGTCGTGGCCCGCGGCCTGCATCTCCCGGACCCACGGGGCAATAGTACCGCCGTCCGCTTCCGCGGCGTCGATGCCGGCCTGCAGCCCTACCGCGTCCCAGTATTCGAAGGGTCCCATCTTCCAGGCGTAGCCGGCGCGCATGGCGTCGTCGATGCTGTAGATGTTGTCGCTGATCTCCGGAATGCGATTGGCGGCGTATGCGAACAGTCCGGCCAGGCTGCGCCGAATTAATTCACCACCCTTATCGTCCGCCGTAAAGAGGGCCTTTATCCGTTTTTGCGGATCGTCGATCTGTTTGGCGAGCTTCAGACTGGCCAGATCTTCCCGCTGACTGGGCTCGTACTCAAGAGTCTTCAGATTAAGGCCGAGGATCTGGCGGTTGCCTTCCTCGTCCGTCACTTTCTTGTAGAAGCCCTGTCCGGACTTATTCCCCAGGAAGTTCTTGTCGAGCAGGAATTCGTAGTAAGACGGGATATTCATCACCGCGCTAGCCTCGTCGTCGGGTGCGTTTTCCCGGATGCCGGTCATGACGTGAGCGGCCGTATCGTGGCCGACGAGGTCGCCCAGCCGAAAGGTGCCGGTTTTGGGCCGTCCGATAGCCGGTCCGGTAAGTTTATCCACGGTTTCGATGCGCAGACCCAGTTCGTCGGTGAGGGCGTAGATCCGGGCCATACTGTACACTCCGATCCGGTTGCCGATGAAGGCGGGAGTATCCTTGGCCAGAACCGTGGTCTTGCCGAGGTAGAGATCTCCGTAGCGCATGAAGAAATCGATTACCTCCTGCTTGGTGTCCGGTCCGGGGATGATCTCGAACAGGCGCAGGTAGCGGGCCGGGTTGAAGAAGTGAGTCCCGCAGAAATGCTGACGGAAATCCTCACTCATGCCCTCCTGAATCATGCGGATGGGAATGCCGGAAGTGTTCGTCGTCACTAAACTTCCCTTACGTCTGACTTTGTCTACCTGCCCTAAAACCTTCTGCTTAATGTCCAGTCGCTCCACCACCACTTCGATGATCCAGTCGTAGTCCCCGAGCTTGTCCATGTCGTCGGTGAAGTTGCCGACCGTGATCCGGCTGGCGAAATCCTTACGGTAGAGGGGGGCGGGCTTCGACTTCAGGGCCGCCTGCAGGGCTGTGGTCGCGACGGAATTGCGGACGTCCGGATTGGTTTCCGTTTCCTCCATGTCCCGGGGCAGGATGTCGAGCATCAAGACTTCGAGGCCGATATTGGCGAAATGGGAGGCGATACCGGAACCCATTACGCCCGAGCCGAGAACGGCTACCCGGCGGATGTGTCGATTGGTGTTTTTGGTCATAGCAAGATCGTTTAGCGAAATTTCGCTGGCTAAGGTAAATAAAAGCGCGGCCCCGCCCAAAAGTTGAGCGCGCTCAATTCCCTATGATCAAACTATTCCCGCCGGAGCAGGGTCTGGCGGATGATGTATCCCTTCTCCGCCTTCTCGTTCCAGGGAAGGTCCACGCAACTGCCAGTGTCACCGTCGCAACACACCCGGCACTGGGTGTGGCGAGCATCTACGAACCGTTCGACCAAGCCGAGCCCCGGCGCGTACCGCTCGTATGCCTGCCGCAGATCGATGAGGTTATCGACCTCCGCCTGCCGCACCGTCACCACGCTATCGAGCGCCAGCCCGGTTTCCAGTTGCAGGGATTCGCCCACGGCCGCGTAGTGGTACACCCAGCCGTTGTAAACATCAAGAAATTCACCGCCGACCGCGACGGTGCGTGCCGCGTCAAAGTCCGCATTACCGTCCCATTCGGTGGTTTCCCGGAGGGGCAGCACCAGCTTGGTGAACGTCAGATTGTCCTCACTGCGCAGGACCGACCGTTCCGTGAGCGTGACAGTGTAGGTCTGCTTGTAGCGGAAGGGTTCGCTTTCGGTCGCTCGCTCCCAGCGCTCGCCGCGGTACACCACGGAACCGTCGCCCCCGGTGAATTGCTCCACGAGGGTTTCGCGGGCTTCGAGTCGCGCGGTATCGTAGCGGGTTCCGGATACCGTGTTGACGAGCACGATGCTGTCTACCCGGAAGTAAGCGGGACGGTTCAGCTCCACGGGGTAGTACCGTGCGAGCACCGCGGCGTCAGCCGGGGCCAGCACTTCCTCCTTACAGGAGGACGCACCAAGGATGAATAAACAGATACAGGAAGACAGGAGGATACGGAACGGCATATTCATCATGAGTGGGTCGCATTTACCGGCTCCGCTCCCGCGCGCCCGCCTCCCCGGATGTAGGGAAAAGCAACGGCACCGATGACGGCCAGTAAAATCAAAACGCTGGAAATAAACGAGATGGTACGCCCGACCGCAAAGCTAGCGGGGGCAAAGACCATCTTTATGGTATGCTGCCCCGCCGGAACACGTAGCGCCCGCAGCGCGTAGTTGGCCCGAATGAGGTCGGCGGGCTCCCCGTCGATGGTAGCTTGCCAGCCCAGATCGGGGCCGTACCAGATCTCCGAGAAGACCACGAGCTGCTCCGCATCCGAATGGAAGGTATAGGTAAGGGCGTTGGGTGCATATTCCGTAAGTTCGACATTACCCTGGCCGGTAGGTTCGAGGGCGGCGAGCGCGGGAGCAAAGTCTGATTCCACGATAGCCGTCCGCCGCAGATCCTCCACCGTACCCAGGGCCGCAAACTCCGCATCCGGCCCTTCCACCACACGAATATCGCTGACCAGCCAGGCGTTCCCGTACGCCCCGGGGTTTTGCTGGGCACGCAGTTCGCCGTTTTCACCGGGGATCAGGAAGTACTTGGTATTGAGCATATTGAGCACGTCTTCATCTCGTTGCGATAGATAGCCGTCGATGAGATCCTGATACCGCCGCAACTTGACGGCCGAATACCCGCCGATGCTCTTGTGGAAGTAACTGGTGAAAGCGTCCTTGTCGAGGTCGCGGGAAAGATTGAGCACCCGGTAATTAGGGTCGGGATCCTGCATAATTTGCTGGTCGGCCGCCGTGGGTTGTACGGCGTTCGACACCACCCGCCGGGGCTGGAAGTCGTCGTGGCTGAGGTAGCGTTTGTTTATCCCGACAAAGTCCACCAAACCCAATAGGCCGACGGCAATCGCGGCCACCATTAGCGATACCTTATTACGCCACAGCAGGTAGAGTGCGCCGTAGGTGAGCCCTACGAACAAAAAACTTCGCCAGGCATCGTCGCTGTAAACTTCCCGTCGCGTATCGGCCAGGGCGCCGACGAGTTGGCTCACGTCCCCCTGCCCGCCGGTAAACCGGGCGAGCTGGGCGGCATCCTGGGCGGAGGAAAAATCGAGCATCGTACCCAGGGCGAGCACGAGGACGCCCATAGCGGCCGCCGCGATGCCGGCCAGCCGCAGTCGACTCCCGGCCGCCTCCGGAGTCCGCGCCCGAAGCGTGAGCCAGTTCCTGACTCCGAGTACCCCCAGAGCGACCATGAGGAAGGTGGCGATGCTTAGGGCAGAGTTCGGGGTACGGAAGTTGTTGAGCAGGGGCAGGTAGTCAAATAGGAGTCGGTTGATCCCTGCGGCGTTACTGCCCAGACTAAGCATAAAGATTAGCAGGGTACCGCCGCCCAACCAGATTCGCGCGGTGGTGGAAGCCGTGAACAAGCCGAAAACGAACAGTGCCCACACCACCGCCCCGAGGTAGATCGGCCCCTCCGTAAAGGGCAAACTTCCGTGGTAAAGCGGGGCGGGGAACACCTGGGGTACGCGGAACCCAGCCCGCGTCATGGCACGACCGAAGGCGCTCTGGTTGCTAACCTCCTGCCCGCTGCCGCCGCCGGCCGCCATGGGAGCATAGGTTGCCAGCATATCCTTAAATCCGTTGCTCCAGGCCATGGCGTAGTCCCACTCCAGGCCGCCCTCTTGGGTCGTATTGTCGTTGTCCGCCGGAGCCGAAGTGGATCCCGTCAGGATGGTCCCGCCACGGATAGATTGCGGCAGGTACTCCGTGGTGGTCAATAGGTTGCTGGCCCCCGCTCCGACGGCGAGCAATAATCCGACGACCAGTGCCGCCATGGCCTTTCCGAATACGGGAAGGGTCTTATGGCGCACGTGGCGTACCAACTCCGCGATGCCGAGAAACGGCAGGGTAAGTCCGAAGTAGTACAGCATTTGCGGGTGATTCGCCATGATCGCGAGGCCCATTCCGAGCGCAAACACGGCTCCCCCGACGAGGTAGCGACGGCGGAAGGCCAGTAGGATGCCCGCCGCCACCAGGGGGAGGTACATAATGACCCGCACCTTGCTGACGTGCCCCGCTTCGTAGAGCACGATGTTGTTCGTGGCGATTCCGGCCATCACGGCCCCCGCGATTGACAACCAGGGACTTACTCCCAGTAAAATCATCATCAAGTAGAAGGTCAGCATGCCGCAGAACACGTATCCCGCCGGCCCCGACATGAAGCCAAAGAACAGCCGGTCGGCCACCCGCAGTTGGTTGCCTTCGGTAACGGCCGAAATCTGGTAAGTGGGCATCCCCCCGAACATCCCGTTGGTCCAGTTGGTCCGTTCGTCGGTTTCCTGGCGAAATTCGGTCAGTTCCCGGCTCGCGCCCCGGTACTGCATGAGGTCGCCCTGCTGCAGGCTTTTGCCTTGAAACTGCGGCAGGAACATGACGATCACCGTCAGCAGAAAGAATACAACGGCGATCAGGTGGGGCAGAAAATTCTTAAACTTCATGCGGTAGGCTTAAAGGAAATCAACGTCAACGTCGTAGGGGTAAGTAATCAGGTAATTCATGGCTTCGTCTACCGGGTGCCCCTCGAACACGATCTGGTAAAGCATCTCCGTAATGGGAACCCGGAGGCGCATGCTGCGGGCCAGGTGGCGGGTGATCATGAGCGTCCGGACGCCCTCGGCGAGTTCCTGGCTCGTAGCGGCCACTTCCTCCAGCGTCTCTCCCGAACCGATCCGGTAACCGAACATATAGTTACGGCTTTTCTTGGAGGTCGCCGTAGCGATGAGGTCACCGATACCGGCCGTACCGAAGAACGCCCGCTTGTCGCTGCCGAGCGCCTGCCCGAAGTGGACCATCTCCACCAGGCCGCGGGTAATGAGCATGGCCTGAATGTTCTTTCCGAGCCCCACCCCCTTCAGGATGCCCGAGCCCAGCGCGATCACGTTTTTCAGTACCCCCGCGAGCTCCGCACCCAGCATATCGTGGGTGCCGAATACGTGCAACTGTCGGGACTTGAGAACCAGCTTGGCCCGGTCAATCACCTCGTCGAACTTGCTGGCGATGACCGAAGCGGAGGGTTGCCCGTCGAGGAGTTCCCGGGCGAGGTTGGGACCGGTGAGCGCGCCCACGCGTACGACGACGCTTTCCTGTCGGATCACGTCGGTCATGGTGTGTACGTTCTTACGGTCGATACCCTTCGTCCGGATCTTGTCTTCGTCGATCCCCGTGACGTCGAGTCCCTTCGTTCCGTGGATGAGGACGTGGTTGGGCCGCAGGTGATCGGTGATGCTGCGCATCATTTCGCGGAAGGCGTCGGAGGGCACGATCGGAAAGATGAGTTGGCAGCGTTCGGCGACGCGCGAGAAGTCGTTGACGACCGTGATGCGCTCGTGGAGTTTGACGCCGAAGCGGTATTTTTCCCTGTTCAGGCGCTCAGCCAGTTCCTCACTGCGGCTGTACACCAGCACCTCCGTATTGAGGGCCAGCAGATTGGCCATGGCGGTGCCGAAAGTCCCCGCCCCGATTACGCCTACGGGTTCCACTATTGCCATGGTGCTGATTGTGGAGGGCGAAGGTAAGGGAATTGATTTCCTATTCCCGCATGGTGCCGGGATGACGGCCCTGCGGTCGGTCAGCGACGCCTAATCCCCGTCGTCCCAGAGCGTATCGTCCTTGAAGGTTTCGATGGTACGCCGTTCCCGTTTGGTGGGCCGACCGGCACCCTTTTCCCGAAACTCGCCCTGCGCCTTACCGACGAACCAGTCTTTGTACTTGTTCATCTCCTCCTCGGAGGTATGATTCACGTAACAGGTCACGGCCAGCGGGGCACCGACACGCTTGTTGAGCAGTTTCACGACCTCCAGATCCAGGTTGAACCCCTCCTTCAGTACGGTAAGTCGATCGCCCACCGTAACGTTGGTACTGGGCTTCACCGCTTCCCCGTGCAGCTTTACCTTACCCTTTTTCACGACATCGGTGGCCAGCGTCCGACTCTTGAAGATCCGTACGGCCCAGAGCCACTTGTCGATGCGTACCTTATCCATCAATCGATGATTTCGTAATCGATATCGAGCTTCCGCAGGGCACGGTAGGCCGAACTCTGATTGAAGGAAACGTCTACCTCCACCGGTGATCCTGCCAGGAGTATGTCCGTGTATTCGGCGGCGAGATTAGCGTCAACATCGTCGGCAATGTCTTCAATGGTGCGGGAGATGGCTCGGCGGTCCGGACGCAGCGCGCCGCAACTGATTAACTTTATCGTCATAACGGGTGCAAGTTAATGGAATCGCAAAATATATACAAATTGTTTGAATAACTTTTTAACTCCCTTTTTTGCGTACACTCGATTCCTCCCACTCCCGCCGTAAAATCCGAAACTGAATCACGGTCTGTACCTCGCCGTTTTTGACGGTATGGTCCTCCAGCACGGCCTCGTGACGAAACCCGCTCTTGAGTAGTACCCGGGCCGAAGCGACGTTGTGTTGTCGGGTCATGGCCTGGATGCGGACCAGGCTGGTGTGGGCGAAGGCGGCATCCAGTAAGGCACCTACCGCTTCCGTTACAAATCCCCGGCCCCGGTAGGGCGCGCCCATCCAGTAACCTATCTCTCCGTAGCCGTAGCGGTCGTCGATGTGGAGCCCAATGCTCCCCACGAACCCGTCGGTGTCGCGCAATTTGATGGCGTACTGGAATGCGGTGCCCGCCTTCCGGTGAACGTTGGCTCCGTGCAGGAAGGCCAGCGCGTCGGCCTCGCCGTACGGGTAGGGAAAAGAAAGGGTCATCTCCTCCACGACCGGGTCATTGGCCAGTTCGATCATCGCCGGAGCGTCGGCGAGCGTGGGAGGGGTAAGCAGGAGCCGGGGGGTTAACAATTGCAGCGGGAGCATACCCGAAAGTTAATCGCGGGAGTGGCATAGTGACGTACAGCCCTTCAACTATTCGTAAAGAGCCATCCGCACGGTACTCCCGCGCACGGTTTCCGAACCTGCACTGTACCTTGACCGAAAGCTAATCCAGCACTCCTATGGACCGACGCCGATTCTTGTACGCATCCGCGGCATTTACCCTTTCCGGCTCGCTTACTCACCTCGGGGCCACGGGGATCCCCTCCCCCATCTCCGGCGGCCGGATCGTAAGGAACCACGTTGGCGTATATACCAACCGCGGCGGCACGATGGCGTATTACCTGCCCGATGGCGCGGAAGGAGGCGTAGTGGTCGACACCCAATTCCCGGAGCAAGCGACCGCTTTTCTCCACGAAGTGATGCCCGGACGGAGAAGACTTGACCTGCTCATCAACACCCACCACCACGGTGACCATACCGGAGGCAACGGAATTATCGCTCCCCTGGCCGATCGTTACGTGAGCCACGACCGGGCAAAAACCAACCTGACCGTCGCGAATAGCAGCCGCGGGGATGAACTCCCCCTTCCCCTTCCGTCCACGACGTTTGCGGATGATTGGTCGGTCTCGCTGCCCGATGGTCGGGAGATCGTAACGGCCCGCCACTTCGGCCCGGCACATACGGGCGGCGACGCGGTCATTCACTTCGAAAATGCCAACGTCGTACACCTAGGCGATCTGCTCTTCAACCGGCGGTTCCCTTACATCGACCCCGCTGCGGGGGGCAACATGATCCACTGGATCCGGGTGCTGCGCCGCATTCGTAAAACTTACGATCGGGATACGGTCTTCGTTTTCGGTCACGCGGCGGAAAGCTATGCCGTGACCGGTGACCGGGACGACGTCCGTTCCTTCCAACATTATCTGGAAGCATTACACGCTTACGTACGCCGGGAACGGCGGCGGGGCACCACCCTGGCGGCACTGAAGGCAAAAACCGTCACCATTCCCGGCGCTCCCGAATGGCGTTACGGGGAACGGTTGCGGGACGTGAATCTGGAGGTGATGTGGGCGGAAGTAGGTGGCGAAGGGTAAACACGGATCAAAGAGCTACTATAAACGGCTTAAGAGCGTAGAAAACGGAATAGTGCGGTACGGAGAGCCAAATTTGGATTGCTATATTGCCGCACCATGACACGCACCCAGATTCACAACCCGATTGTGGCGGAAAATTTTCTGCTGCACAACGACGCCGCCCGCGCGCTTTACCACGACTACGCGGCGGAGATGCCGATCATCGACTACCACTGCCACCTGCCGCCCGATCAAATCGCGAACGACCACCAGTTCGAAAACCTTACCGACATCTGGTTGCGGGGTGATCACTATAAGTGGCGGGCGATGCGGGCCAACGGCATTCCGGAATCCGGTATCACGGGATCGGCCACGGACCGGGAGAAGCACCGCAACTGGGCCGCTACTCTCCCCTACACGATGCGCAACCCGCTGTACCACTGGTCGCACCTCGAACTCGATCGCTACTTCGGGATCAATGAATTACTGGGACCGGCCAATGCCGATGCCGTATACGATCGATGCACCGAGCAGTTGGGGGAACCTGATCTCTCCGTTCGCTCCCTGGTACGTCGCATGAACGTGCGGGTAATCTGTACTACCGATGATCCGGCGGACTCCCTCGACCACCACCGTGCGATCTGCGACAATCCCTTTTCCTGCAGTGTCCTGCCCGGATTCCGGCCCGATAAATCTATCCTCATCCAGGCAACCGGCTACAATGAGTACCTGGATAAGTTAGGGGCCGCCGCCGATCGACAAATTAATGACTACGACGATCTGCTTGCGGCGCTTCGCGGCCGGATGGCCTACTTCCACGAGCTGGGTTGCCGCGTTTCCGACCACGGTCTCAATGAGTTGTACGACGTCACTTACACCGACGGTGAGATCCGTACGATCTTCGCCGGACGGCGTGCCGGACGGGAAGTCACCGAAGCGGAAGCCCGCCAGTTCCAGACGGCCCTACTGGTCGAACTCTGCCGTGAATACCACCGCCTGGGCTGGGCGCAACAGTTCCACCTTGGCGCACTTCGTAACAATAACGACCGCATCCTGCGCAATCTGGGGGCCGATGCCGGCGTGGATTCCATCGGAGATTTTTCCCAGGCGCGGGGACTGTCCCGCCTGCTAAACCTGCTCGATAACGGCGACCAACTCGCCAAGACCATCGTTTACAACCTCAATCCCGCCGACAATGAGGTGATGGCGACCATGGTCGGCAACTTCAACGACGGCAGCCTGGCCGGAAAGATGCAGTACGGCTCGGCTTGGTGGTTTCTGGACCAACTTGACGGGATGGAAAAGCAGATCGACGCCCTGTCCAACATGGGCCTGCTCAGTCGATTCGTCGGCATGCTGACCGATAGCCGGTCGTTCCTGTCCTTCCCGCGCCACGAATACTTCCGCCGCTTACTCTGCAACATGTTCGGACGTGATATCGAGCGGGGGCTGCTGCCCGACGATCGCCCCTTCATTGGCGGTCTTATCCAGGATATTTGCTACAACAACGCTAAAAATTACTTCAATTTCCCATCATGAAAGTTGTCACCTTCGGAGAAATCATGCTCCGCCTTACCCCACCCCATCACCTGCGCTTCTCCCAGGCCAATAGCTTCGACGTCATCTACGGCGGGGGAGAAAGCAACGTCGCGGTCGCGCTCTCCAATTTTGGCATGGACGCCCACTTCGTTACCCGCCTGCCCAACAACGATATCGGGGACTGCGCCCTGATGGAACTGCGCAAGCGCGGCGTGAATACGGACAGCATCATCCGGGGCGGCGAGCGCCTGGGTATCTACTTCCTGGAAATCGGCGCCGTACAGCGGGGCAGTAAGGTGGTGTACGACCGGGCCTACTCCAGCATGGCCACGATCGAAAAGGGGATGATCGACTGGGATGAAGTCTTCAAGGATGCCGACTGGTTTCACTGGACCGGCATCACCCCGGCACTTTCGCAGGGAGCCGCGGATGCCTGTCTGGAAGCCATTCAGGCCGCCAACCGGCTCGGGGTGCCCGTATCCACCGACCTTAATTACCGGGCCAAGCTCTGGAAATACGGAAAAGATCCCATGGACGTTATGCCCGCCCTCGTCGAAGGCTGCGACGTCATTCTCGGCAACGAGGAGGACGCCGAGAAGCACTTCGGGCTGCATCCCGAAACCGTGGACGTGACCTCCGGAGGGGAAATGGACGGTCAGGCCTACCTGCCCGTACTCAAGGAACTAATGAAACGCTTCCCGCGCTGCAAGATGACCATCACGACCCTGCGGGGTTCCATCAGCGCCAGCCATAACAGCTGGGCGGGAGTGCTCTACGACGGAGAGAAACTTTACGAAACCAAAACCTACCAGATCACCGACATCGTCGACCGCGTCGGGGGTGGCGACAGCTTCATGTCCGCACTGATCTACGGTCTGCTTACGTACAAGGACGATAAGCAACGCGCCCTCGACTTCGCCGTCGGTGCCTCCTGTCTCAAGCACACCATCTACGGCGACGCCAACCTGGTGACGGTAGACGAGGTAACGAAACTCATTGAAGGCGACGGTTCCGGCCGCGTAAGCCGGTAACCCATTTCCCGCCTCTTTAAAAGAATACATCCATGTCAACTCACTCCCGCCTTCACTGTCTTTCCGTCATTCACGAGCAGGGCGTTATGCCCCTGTTTTACCACAAGGACGCCGCCCTGGGTAAACAGGTCCTGAAGGCCTGCTACGATGCCGGCGGCCGCCTGTTGGAATTTACCAATCGCGGCGATTTCGCCCACGAAACCTTCCGCGAGCTGAATCTCTATGCCCGCCAGGAATTGCCCGATATGGTAATGGGCGTGGGCTCGGTAAACGATGCCGCTACCGCCGCTCTGTACTTACAGCTGGGCGCCAGTTTTATCGTATCGGCGTCGCTGCGGGAAGACGTCGCGGTGGTCTGCAACCGGCGCAAGGTGCCCTACCTGCCCGGCTGCGCTACGCTGAGTGAAATCGGACGCGCGGAAGAACTGGGCTGCGAAATCGTCAAACTCTTCCCCGGCAGCGTCTACGGTCCGGAGTTCATCAAGGCCATCCGCGGTCCCCAACCCTGGACGAGCATCATGCCTACGGGTGGTGTCACTACCGAGCTGGAGAACCTGAAGGGATGGTTCAGCGCCGGTGCCGTCTGCTGCGGTCTCGGCTCTCAGCTCATCGGAAGCAACGTACTGGTTGACCGGGACTTCGCCGGACTGACCACTCAGTTGAAGGAGGCGCTGGCCACGGCCAAATCGCTCCGACAGTGACCCGGATCCTAACGCTCCTCATTCTGGCCGCGGTGGCCGGTTCCTGTGCGGCGGACCAACAGACCAGGGTGTTGCGTCTGTCCCACGGACTGGATACCGGCCACCCGGTTCACCTCGGCATGGTCCGGATGGCCGAATTGCTGGCGGAAAAATCCGGCGGCGATTTAACCATCTCCATCTACCCGAATCAGCAACTCGGTACCGAGCGGCAGTCGCTGGAACTGTTGCAGATCGGCAGTCTGTCCATGACGAAAGTATCGGCGGCCGTTCTCGAGAATTTTTCTCCCGAAGCCACCGTACTTTCTCTGCCCTACCTCTTCCGGAGCCGGGAGCACGTGTACGATTTCGAGGACAGCCCGCTCGGCCGGGAAATACTGATCAGCAGTGAGCCGTTTCGCCTGCGCGGGCTCGTGTATTTTGATGCCGGCCAGCGGTCTTTCTACACCAAGGATCGTCCGGTCCGCACCCCGGAAGATTTGCGGGGGCAAAAGATTCGGGTGCAGCAGAGCGCCACGGCCATCGAAATGGTAAAGGCCCTGGGGGGGTCCCCCACCCCGATCTCCTACGGTGAACTCTACACCGCCCTCCAACAGGGGGTCGTGGACGGTGCCGAGAACAATCCGCCCAGTTTCTACACCAGTCGCCACTACGAGGTCTGCAAGTACTATACCCTGGACGAGCATACCGCGGTACCCGACGTGCTCATCATCGGTACCGAAGCCTGGGAACGGCTAGACCCGCAACAGCAAGCTTGGCTGCAGGAGGCTGCCGACGAAGCGGTCGTGTACCAGCGCAAGCTGTGGCAGGAAGCCGAACAGGAAGCCCTGGATGCCGTAGCGGCGGCCGGGGTTGAGATCATCCGACCGGAGAAAGGACCGTTCATCGAGCAAACGGCGTCGATCCTGGAAGCGTACCGCGATGACCCCGTGATTTATTCGCTCATCGAGCGCATTATAGCAATGGCCCCCCATGAAGAATAAAGTAGACCGCATACTCGGCGGCGTGCTCGTCCTGATGTTAGTAATCATGACCCTCGACGTGCTGTGGGGCGTATTTACCCGCTACGTTATGTCTAACCAGGCTAGCTGGTCCGAAGAACTGGCCCGCTTTCTCCTGATCTGGATCGGCATTCTGGGGGCCGCCTACGCCAGCGGGCAACGCATGCACCTTTCCATTGACCTGCTCAAAAACAAGCCGGTCCGCCTCATCGCCGCCCTCATCATCTTATTCGCCCTGGGGGTCATGGTGGTCGGCGGCACCCGCCTGGTTATGCTGACGGCCGAACTCGGGCAGCGCTCCCCCGCCCTGGGCGTGCCGATGTCCCTCATCTACGCCGTGGTACCCATCAGTGGACTACTCATCATTTTTTACCGTTTCCCGGACCTTAAATCAAGCTGATGGAAGTTGCCATACTCGTCCTCACCTTCGTTGTTCTGATTGGCCTGGGCATGCCGATCGCCTGGTGCATCGGTATCAGTGCTACCGTGACCATGCTGGTCAGCATCCCTACCCTACCGGCGCTCACCACGGTGGCCCAGCAAACGGCTACTGGGCTCGACAGCTTCGGGCTACTCGCCATTCCCTTCTTCATTCTGGCCGGAGAGATCATGAATCGCGGGGGCATTGCCCGCCGGCTCATTGCCTTCGCCCGTTCCCTCGTCGGCAGCCTGCCCGGAGGATTGGCGCACGTCAACATCATGGCCGCCATGCTCTTCGGGGCCATCGCTGGTTCGGCCGCCGCGGCGGCTTCCGCGGTCGGCGGTACGGTCGGAAAAGCCATGACAAAGGAGGGCTACAGTAAGGAGTTTTCGGCCGCCGTCAATATCACGTCCTCGACGACCGGGCTTATCATTCCACCCAGCAACATCCTCATCGTATACAGTCTGGCCAGCGGCGGCGTCTCCATTGCCGCCCTCTTCCTGGCGGGTTACCTCCCCGGTCTCCTGGTCGGCGTGCTGCTGATGATCGTTGCCGCCATTATGGCCAAACGCAAGGGATATACAACCCGGGGTACCTTCTCGGTCCGGGAAGTGGGTCGCAGCTTCATTAGTGCACTGCCCAGTCTCGCGCTGCTGGTTATCGTGATCGGGGGGATCGTCGTGGGCGTGTTCACGGCGACCGAAGCCTCCGCGGCGGCGGTCCTGTACTGCCTGTTGCTCTCCTTCGCTTACGGAGAGGTTACCGTGGCTCAACTCCCTCAGGTGTTCCTGAATGCCGTGGGCACCACCTCCATCGTAATGATCCTGATCGCCACCTCGATCTCCATGTCATGGATCATGGCGTTTGAGAACATTCCCCAGGACATCACCACATTTCTCCTGGCTACGAGCAGCAACCCCATCGTGATCATGATCATCATCAACCTGATCCTGCTTTTCGTGGGGGTATTCATGGACATGACGCCGGCCGTCCTCATTTTCACCCCGATCTTTCTACCGGTAGCGGTTGAGATCGGAATCGATCCGGTGCACTTCGGCATCATCATGATCCTCAATCTGTGTATCGGACTGTGTACGCCCCCAGTCGGTTCCGTACTCTTCATCGGAGTGGGCGTGGCGGGCACCACGATACACAAGGTCGTACGACCGCTGTTACCCTTCTTCGCAGCCATGTTGATCGCCCTACTGATCGTCACTCTCGTACCGGGGCTGAGCACGTGGCTTCCCGCGCAGTTCGGATTTTAGGCAGGGAACGCAGGTGCGGTGTCTACGGAAAAAAGCGATCTTTTCCGGTACCGCCCTCGGTGTTAATTACCACGGCAGGGGCTCCCCGTCCCGGTAAAACCCGCCGCTCGGGCCGTCGTCGTCGAGTTCCGCCGCCCATACGATGCTGCGCGCACCTTCCTCTACGTCGCGGGGGGCGTCGGCGCCACCCATGTCGGTCCGGGTCCAGCCCGGACAAACGGCATTGACGAGGATCTTGTCCTTACGTACGTCCGCGGCCAGTTTGACGGTCAGCATATTGAGCGCGGCCTTCGTCACGGCGTAGGCCGGCGTACCGGGCCAGCTCTCCACGAAGGACCCGCTGGCACTGGACACGTTGACGATGCGCCCCCCACCCCCCTTCCGGAGTAATGGATAGAGGGCTTTACTAAGCTTCCACGGCCCCAGGGCATTGACCTGCCAGGCTTCGTTCACGATGCCGAAGTCGGCCGTCAGTGTCGATTGATGCGTGTCGTAATGGATGCCCGCGTTATTGATCAGTACGTCGATGGTTCCGAACCGCTCTCGCAGGTACTGTACACACTCGTTTATACTCTGGCTGTCGGCAACGTCTAGTTGGTGAAAACTAACGTCGAGCCCCCCCTGCTGAAGTAGGCGAGCGGCTTCTTCTCCACTATCCGACCGACTGGTAAGAATCACCCGGTACCCCCGGCCGGCGAGTTGTCGGACGACCTCATGGCCCAGTCCGCGGTTAGCACCCGTTACTACGGCAATTTTCATGACGGCAAGGTAAGCGGTCTGAACAAATCCCGCGCCCGCCCGGTAAGCAACTGTAAAACACACTACATGAAACGTACTGCAATTGCCGTTTGGAAAGGATCCGGAAAAGAAGGCTCCGGCCACCTGAGCACCAAGAGCGGGGTCCTGGAACAAACGCCCTATTCCTACAAAAGCCGCTTCGAGGAAGGAAAGGGAACCAACCCGGAAGAGCTCATCGCCGCCGCCCACTCCGGCTGCTTCACCATGGCCCTTACCTTCAAACTCGGCGAAGCCGGTTACGAAGCTACCGAGTTACATACCGACTGCTCCGTAGATTTCCAGAACCAGACCATCGTCGAAAGTCACCTCAAGGTGCGTGCCCGCGTAGACGGCATCGATGAAGACGAATTCGACAAGATCATCACCGACGCCAAGGAAAATTGCCCCATTTCTAAGGTACTCGACACGAACATCACGCTCGAGTACACCCTGAACTAAGTCCCGGTACCGCGTTACCGACCTAGATGAAGAAGAAAGCCCCCCGCCAGTGTTGACGGGGGGCTTTTACATATCCCGGCGTCCGAAAACGACGGGATTTTAATAACAGTAAAATTTTACAGGCAATAGAAAGAATAATACACGACACTGGCGAGGGCCGCATGGCAGCACGTCGCCTCTAATAGAGTTTACACACTTATTCATGTCGGCACCCGCAACGGATGTTCGAAGACCAGTCGGAGACGAACTACAGACCTACCGCCGTCCGGGCCAGGGAATTCAGTGCTTCCCGGATCGTGGCCAGTTCGGGGGTGTCCGCGGCGATCCCGTGGCGATCGGCCAGGTAGTAAGGATCGTTGTAGGCCACCGTTACGTTGTCGTTGTCCAGCGCATAGACCAGCATCTTCTGGGGCAGATCGATTCCGATGCTCCGCTCCTCCCGGAGGAGGGGCGTACCCAACTGCGGATTACCGAATACGATGAGCCGAATAGCGGGAAGCTCCAGGCCCGCTGAAGCCGCATTCGCCTGGTGATCGACCTCCGCGATGATGCTGAGTTGAGCGTTGCCCACGATCGCGGCGCGCAGATTTGCGTACACACTATCGACCGAGCCACTCACGGTGATGTCCATTACTCCTTCGTTCCGCTCGACGTCATTGTCCGGCGCGTTGACGACATTGTCGTTACCCACCCCGGCGGCCAGACCCCCGAGAGCGTCCCGCATATCGTCAAGCGTAGCTGCTTCCGCCACCCCGTGACGATTGGCCAGGTACTCGACGGTGTTGTAGGCCAGTATGACGTCCTCATCATCCGCTTCGTAAACCAGCATTTTCTGTGGCAAATCAAGTCCCGCCTGCGGGTTGATCTGCATGAGCGGAGTACCCAGGCGGGGGTTGCCGAACAGGACCGTGCGCGTAGGTCGCAGGGAGGAACCCACCGACTGTGCGTTGGCCGCATGATCGACCTGCGCCACCAGGGATACGGCGGAATTAGCGTTGAGGGTCAGGATTAGTTCGTCGTAGATCGCTGCAAAGTCTCCCCCCTCCGCCTCGACGTAATTGAGGCCCGTGACGTCATTCGGTTCGTTGTTATTGATCAGATTGGGGAGCTTGTCTTCCCCGCAGGCAAGAAACAAGGGGAGAAGAAGTCCCAGGAGGGGAATACGTGATTTCATAATGTTGGTTACTTGGTGTTCTTCTACAAAAGACTCTCCCCAACACATGTTCGGACAAAAAAAATGCGGGCAGCGGGATTGACCCCCCACTACCCGCCTCCAAAGCTAAAATGGTGTGAATTGCTAAGGCTGATGCGTAGAAGCACCAGCTTTAACACGGATATAAAGACTCAAAAAAGTTAACTGGTAGTTAATCGACGTTGTCGTGCAGGAAGGAGTTGTTCCGACGCAGGGGCATTTCCTCATCGTCGTTAATACTCCACCGGCTCATTTCATTCTGATCGCTCGGCTTAACGTTGTCCAGCGAGATGTTCCGACGCAGGTAGGCGGGCTGGCTCTCCAGTTCGTTCACCACCTTCGGGTTGCTGAGCTTGGGCAGTTCGCTGCGTTGGCGGAGGGCTTCCCGGCGCTCCCGGTCGCGGAGTTCCATCTCCCGACGCTGGGCTTCCCGCCGGGCATCCTCTTCCTCCTGCATGAAACTCTGGGTAAAGCTGCCGCTGTCGCGACGACGGGCCCGCAGGCGCGCCTTGGCCTCCTCCATATCCTCGAACTCTACCGTACGTGAATTGGACTTACCGTAGCCCACCGGATCTTCTTCGCCGGTGATTTCCTCCAGCGAAGCCCGGCGTTGCTTTTCACGCTTGTCCTCGTCGAGGTGGACGACTTCCCGCTCGGGCGCCACGTTGCGGTTGGCGGCTTTCCGGTTCCCGAATCCGGTGGCGATGACGGTTACGCTGATGTGCTCGCCCAGGGACTCATCAAAGCAGTTACCCCAGATCAGGTCGGTACCGTAGCCGGCTTCTTCCTGTACGAACTCGGTAATCTCGAAGATCTCGTCCATGGTGACCTCCCGGGTACCACTGGTGATGTTGAGGAGGATGTGGTTGGCACCCCGGATGTCGTTGTCTTCCAGCAGCGGACTGTGCAGGGCCTGGTCGACGGCCACGCGGGCACGGTCGTCTCCTTCGGCCTTAGCGGTTCCCATAATGGCTACGCCGCTGTCGCGCATGACCGTATTAACGTCTTCGAAGTCAACGTTCACGTAACCGGCTACCGTGATGATCTCGGCGATACCCTTGGCCGCGGTGGTCAGGATATTATCAGCCTTGGAGAAGGCCTCGCTGAGGTTCAGGTTGCCGTGGATCTGGCGGAGCTTATCGTTGGAGACCACGATCAGGGTATCCACGTTGTCCTTTAGTTCCTGCAGGCCCTCCATACCGTTATTGGCACGGCGACGTCCCTCGAAGGTAAAGGGCAGCGTCACGATACCCACGGTAAGGATGTTCATTTCCCGCGCCGTGCGGGCGATGATCGGAGCAGCCCCCGTTCCGGTTCCACCGCCCATTCCGGCGGTTACGAAGAGCATGCGGCAATTGTTGTGGAGGTACTTCTTTACTTCCTCCACGCTTTCTTCGCAGGCAAGCTTACCTACGTTCGGCTTCGAGCCGGCTCCCCGGCCTTCGGTCAGGTTGGGGCCGAGTTGAATCTTGGTGGGCACGGGGCTGAGCTCCATGGCCTGGTGATCCGTATTGCAAATGGCGAAGTCGACGCCGATGATGCCCTGCTGGTACATATTGTTGACGGCATTGCTCCCGCCTCCGCCGACGCCGATCACTTTGATGATGGGAGATTCTCCCTGTGGAAAGTCGATAGTCATGATTGGTATATTGTATCTCGAACGGCGGTATGCGGTGGATGCTGGTTAGTCGCTACCGCCCCGAGGAATGATCTGATTTGAGTGATGATGCTGCCGTTGCAGCTTTGGATAGAAACGTGAGGTGGAATTAGAAGTCGCGGTCGGGCTCGGCCTCGAACCATTCCTTCGTGCGGCGGAAGACGTTGTCGAACCAACTGGGACCGTTGGCCTCTTCCTTAATCTGTTCCTCCAGTTCCACTTCCGTGACGGGTTCCTCCTTCTTGACGGGAGCGGGCTTGACCCGGCCGGCGTCGATGTCGGCAAATCCCTGCAACAGTAAGCCCACCCCGGTGGCGTAGATGGGGCTGGTCAGCCGTTCGGTGTATCCGTGGGCCAGGTGCTCGACGGGCGATCCGATTCGGGCACTCAGGCCGGTATGCAGCATGGTGAGCTTGTCGAAGTCGCGCAGCAGGGCTCCGCCGCCGGTCAGCACGATGCCGCCGATCAACTGGTTGCCGTCGAAGCCGGCCCGGCGGATCTCCCACAGCACGTGGTCGAGGATTTCCTCGGCCCGGGCCTGGATGATGAGGGCCAGGTTCTTCTCGCTGATCTCCTTGGGTTCGCGGCCGCGGAGTCCCGGGATCACGATCACCCGGTTCTCGTATACCTCACTGGCCAGGGCACTACCGTAGTTCACCTTGAGCTTCTCCGCGTGCTCTTCCATGACGGTGCAGCCCGCCTTGATGTCCTTCGTGATGACGTGACCGCCGAAGGGAATGACCGCGGTGTGGCGGATGATTCCCTCCTGAAAAATCGTAATGTCCGTCGTACCTCCTCCGATATCGACCAGCGCTACGCCGGCGTACTTTTCGTCGTCGTACAGTACGGAGGCCGCGCTGGCGATGGGCTCCAAGGTTACGTTAGCCATCCGCAGCCCCGCCCGCTCCACGCAGCGGTTGATGTTGTTACTGGCCGTGATCTGACCGGTGATGATGTGAAAATTCGCCTCGAGCTTCGAGCCCGACATACCGATGGGATCGACGATCCCCTGTTCGTTGTCTACGGTGTACTCCTGGGGAATGACGTGGAGAATTTTGTCTCCCGGAGGCAGTACTAGTTTGTGCATGTCCGCAACCAGCCGATCGATGTCACGCTGTCCGATCTCCGAATGGGAGTTATCGCGCATGAGCATCCCCCGGTGCTGGAGACTCTTGATGTGCTGGCCGGCGATCCCGACGTGCACCGTCTCGATGGCTTGCCCGCTGGCCTGTTCGGCCAGTCGGCGCGCCTCGGTGATGGCCCGGACCGTCTTCTCGATGTTGGAGACGACGCCGCGCATGACGCCCTCCGATTCGACCTTCCCGGTACCGAGAATTTCCACCCGCCCGTGCTCGTCGCGTCTGCCGACGAGGGCGCAAACTTTGGTGGTGCCGATGTCGAGTGCGGCAATGGTTTGTAATTGAGTGGTATCAGTCATTATATCCAAAGGTTTAAAAAAGTGAGGGAGCGGCCAGGGTCATTGCCCGCTACCATGAATGTGTGGTATTGTCAGACTTTTTTAGCGACTACCTGATCGGCGTAGCGTAAGTCAAAGCTCCGGTACTTCCTCCACCCCTCGTAGGGAAGTCCTTCGCGGTAAAATATTTTGAGTCGCTCGAGCCGCGACGGGGTAACCTCTTCGTCAAAGCGCCCAAGATAAACGACCTGGTCGCCAATTTTCGGGGCAAGTACTAATTCCCCCGTGGCCGTAACGTTGATCTGTTCGATGAGGGCCGCCAGGAAGGGATCCTGACGTAGAAATTGGCCGAGTGCCATGAGTTGCGACAGCTGATGTCGTGCATCTTTCCGGTAGTCGTCCGACCAGGCAACCACGTGGCCCGTTACGACCGGCACGCGCACCGTGTAGTTAGCACTCAGCGGCAGCCGTACGCCTTCCCGGTCCAGGTAGTAATTCTGCCCGTTGTCGGCGATAATTCGCAGCAAGGGTACGCGCTGGTCCACCGTGATGTTGAGGACCATATCGGCGTCTACGTAGGCCTCGGCGTCTCCGACGAATGCCTGCTGTTCGAGTACGCTCTCCACCCGCTCGATGTCGATGTCGGAAAGCTTGAGCTGGTCGAGGGGCTTGGTAAAACTGGCACTCAGCAGCTCCAGTAATTCTTCCGCCTCCACGAGATTGGCGTTCTCGGCCAGGGGCACGACGACGGGCCGTACGGCCACGATGTGCGCCGCCTCCCGTTCGGTAATGGCCGAGATCGCCAGTACCGCCACGCCGAGGGCCACGAAGATCCATCCGTACAGCCGGGTGAGGACGAACACCCCGGCCAGGAAACGGCCGAACATACCGGATTTAGTTGCCATAGTGCAGTGATTTTGTACGGTGCTGGGCGACTACCCGCGGTACGAGCGCGTCGATGTCACCCGCTCCGAGCAACAGCAACACCCCGTCCTTAAGTTCCGCCGTCCACTCCAACATTTGGGTGTCGGTGAGCAACCGTCGTTTTTCGTTCTTCATCAGGCCGTAGACCAACTGGCTGGTCACCCCGGGAATGGGTTCTTCCCGGGCCGGGTAGATGGGTATGATGATCGCCTCGTCTAACAAATCCAGTGCCCTGGCGAAGCCGGGAGCGAAGTCCTGGGTCCGGCTGTACAGGTGAGGCTGAAATACCCCCCGGATGGTGCGGTTCGGGTACAGTTCGCGGGCCGCCGTGATCGCCGCCCGCAACTCCGTCGGGTGATGGGCGTAATCGTCGATCACCACCAGATTCCCCGACTTCAGTACCGTTTCGAACCGGCGGGCGATGCCGTGAAAGTTGGCCAGCCCCTCCCGGAGATGTTCCTCCTGACCGCCCGCCAGGCGGGTGACCGCGCAGGCCGCGACCGCGTTTTCCACGTTGTGGCGGCCGGGCAGGGCCGTGCGTAGATTCTGAATCAGGTGACCGTCGGGCTCCCGCAGATCGAAGTGAAAGGCTCCGTCCTCCACGCGAATATTATGGGCGCAGAAATCTCCCGTTCCGATACCGAAGGTCGAAATCATCACTTCTTCTAAATCGGTAAAATGCTCGGCAACGTCGTAACGTACTACCAGTTGCCCCCCGGGCTTGATCTGGCGGGCGTATGCCCGAAAACCGGTCTCCAGCATTTGCTTATGGTCGCCGTAGATGTCCAGGTGATCGGGGTCGGTAGACAGGATCACCGCGATCTCCGGCGTGAGGCGCAGAAAACTCCGGTCGTACTCATCGGCTTCGACGACCACCCAGTCGCTTTCCCCGTGTACGTAGTTGCCGTCGAAGTCCCGGGCGATCCCTCCGAGGAAAGCGGACGGGTCGAGCCCGGCCGTCATCATCAGGTAAGTCGTAATGGTGGTCGTGGTGGTCTTCCCGTGGGTGCCCGCGACACCCACGCACTGCATGTGACGACTGATGAGGCCCAGCACCTCCGACCGCTTCATCACTGTGTAGCCTCCAGCGGTCACGTGGATTAACTCCGGAAAGGTCTTCGGCACGGCGGGAGTGTACACGATCAGCAGATCGTCGGCCGGCGGGGGAATTTGCTCCGGCCGCGCGCTGTAGTGAACAGCTATGCCCTCCCGCTCCAGCGTCCGGGTAAGCACGGTCGGTGTCTTATCGTAGCCGGAAACCTCCAGACCCCGCATGGCGAAGTAACGGGCAATGGCCGACATACCGATGCCGCCGATTCCGATAAAGTATACCCGCTTGAGGTCAGACAGTTGCATGAACGGTGGCTTGGTTGGGGGTGGATATAAGGTTAAGGACTTCTTCGGCAATGCGGGTAACGGCACCGGGCATCGCTAATTTCCGGGCGTTCGCGGAGAGGCGCTCACGACGGTGCCCATCATCCAGTAAGGAATAGACTTCGGGTACCAATCGTTCGGTCACGGAGTCATCGGAAACCAGGACGGCGGCATCTTCCCTGGTCAGCGCTTCCGCATTTTTTGTCTGGTGATCTTCGGCCACCCAGGGGGAGGGCACCAAGATGGTGGGCTTACCCAGGTATTCGATCTCCGCGATGGTCGTCGAGCCGGCGCGTCCGATGACCACGGTTGCCTCGGCATACGCCTGGTCCATCTGGTCGAGGAATGCCGTGAGGTGCACGTTCGGCAGGGCCGCCGTAGCGGAACCCTCGTAGGTAGCCAGGTAGTGCTTGCCGCACTGCCATACCCACTGGACCTGCGGCCGCGCCTTGATGAGTTCGGTACTGCCCGCCATGGCTTCGTTGAGTGATCGGGCCCCTCCCGATCCGCCCATCAGCAGTACGGTTTGACGCTGCGTCGTACGCTTACGCGCCAGGTCCAGCGAGCGATCCAGCAGTTGTTGCCGAACCGGGTTGCCCGTAATGACGAGCTTGTGTTTCGGAAAGAACCGCCCCATACCGGCAAATGCGACGCAAATTTTGTCCACCCGCCCGGCTAACCACTTGTTTGCCAACCCGGCAAAGGCATTAGGCTCCTGGATCAGCGTCGGGATGCCCATTTGTGCCGCGGCGTACAGAATGGGTGCTCCCGCGTACCCGCCCGTCCCCACCACGGCGTCCGGCCGGAAGTCCCGCAGGATCTGCCGCGAACGGAACAGACTGCTCAGCACCTTCACCGGAAAGGCCAGGTTATCGAGCGTAAACCGTCGCTGCAACCCACTGATCCACAGCCCCTCGATGGGGTAACCGGCCGCCGGCACCTTCTCCATTTCCATGCGACCCTTCGCTCCGACGAATAGGAATTCCGCATCCGGACGAAGGCGCTTCAGCTCGTCGGCGATGGCGATGGCGGGGAAGATGTGTCCACCCGTGCCCCCTCCGCTTATGATGAATCGGGGTGCGCTAGCTTTCATCGGCGGTCACGGCTTCTATGTACTTCGATACCGACATCAGGATGCCCAGGGAAATACAGGTGAATAATGTGCTCGTACCCCCCATACTGATCAGCGGTAGGGTCAGGCCGGTTACGGGGAGCAGGTCAAGATTGACCGCAATGTTAAGAAAAGCCTGGAGGAGTAAGGACAGGCCCAGTCCGAAGGCCACCATGGCGCCGAAGGCTTTACTACTTCGGGTGACCAATCGAATCACGCGAATGAACAGCAGCAGATAGATACCGATGATGAGAATGCCGCCCACGGCCCCGTACTCCTCCACGATGATGCTGTAGATGAAGTCGGACTGCGCACTGTACAGCGTGTGCCGTTGGGTGGAGTTTCCCGGTCCTACGCCGACGACGCCGCCGTTAGCGATCGCGATCATCGCCCCGGTAATCTGCCGCCGGTCGTCTACTTTGGCGGCGGCCGGATTGAAGTACGTTTCGATGCGTTTCTCCCAGGTCGCGGCCCGCGGTACTAAGTTGGGGTACTTAGCCCCCACCATCACCAGAATACTGAAGACACTAATGCCCAGCAGGATCAGCATGATGATGTACTGCAGGGCCACCCGCCCCACCACCATCATCAGGATGCAGATCACGAACAACATGATGGCCGAGGATAGGTCACTCAGGGCGATGAGCAAGCAGATGCCGAGCACCGGCAGAATGATCGGTACAAAGGCTTCCTTGAAGTCCTTGATCACGTCCTGCTTAGACCCGATGGATCGGGCCACGAACAAGATGAGCGCGAGTTTGGCAAAGTCGGAACTCTGAAAGGTCAGTCCGATGCCCGGCACGGTCAGCCAGCGCCGCGCGCCGTTGATGTCGGTACCGAACACCTGCGTCAGCAACAGCAATACGATGGCCATGACCAGCATGGAGGGCGCCCAGCGAGAGTACTTCGTGTAGGCCAGTAAGTGACCGATGTACACCACGACCAATCCAAATCCGAGGATCACGCCGTGCTTTATGATGTAACCGCTGACCGCCCCACCCGAATTCCGGTAGGCCAGGTTCGCCACCGCACTGTATACCGCGACCATGGATACCAGCGACAGGACGAAGATGATCGCCCACAGTACACGGTCTCCCCGCAACTCGGTCGCTATGCGCGTGGAAAGATTCATGCGGTCAGGGTTTTGACGTAGTGACGAAACTGGTCGCCGCGATCTACGTAGTTTTTGAAGAGATCGAAACTTGCGCAGGCCGGACTCAGCAGGATGCGGTCGCCCGGTTCGGCCACCTCCCGTGCCAGGCGAACGGCTTCCTCGGCACTCCTCGCTTCGCGGATCCGTCCGATGTAGGGAGTAAAGGCTTCGATGATTTTTTGATTATCCACACCCATACATATGAGCGTGTGCACTTTACCGGCAATGACCTCTTGTAGTACGTCGTACACATTCCCTTTATCGGTGCCACCGGCGATCCACACGGTTGGTCCGTCCATAGCCTCCAGGGCGAAGTAGGCGCTGTCGACGTTCGTGGCTTTGCTGTCGTTGATCCAGGTACGTCCGTCGGTCGTCGGTATCACCTCCATGCGGTGGGGCGCGGGGTGAAAACTGCTCAGGGCTTGCCGGATATCTTGTTCCTCTACGCCCAACAGGAGGGCGATGCGCACGGCGAACAGGGCATTCATGGCGTTGTGACGACCGTGGAGCTGGCCAGCGGACAGGTCAAACTTCCGGTCCCCTACCCGGATAACGCGTCCGTCCACTTCCCCGCGGGGATCGATGAGGGTAACGGCGGCGTGGACGGGGTTGCGGCGGCGCGCGGGAGCAATGGTTTCCGGATCGTCCAGTAAAAGCAGGTGATCGTCCGACCGCTGGTTCATGGCGATGCGGAACTTACTGTCCGCATACTTTTCCAGCGAATAACCGTAACGATCGAGGTGATCGGGGGTGATGTTCAGGATGGCGGCAATGGAGGGACGGAAGTCCACGATACCGTCCAGTTGAAAGCTGCTGAGTTCCAGGACGTACACGTCCTGGACGGGATGATCCACCAGCAGGCGGGCGAGACTATCGCCTAGATTTCCGCCGGCCAGGGCACGGATCCCCGCACTCTCCAGCAGGTGGTGGGTCAGCATGGTGGTCGTAGTCTTACCGTTACTGCCGGTGATGCCCACGATACGTGCGTTAGGGTCGAGGTAGCGGGCGGCAAACTCAATCTCGGAGATCACGGGAATGCCGGCCTGCCGCAGGTCACGGATCAGGGGTACGGTATCGGGGATGCCGGGGCTTTTGACCACCTCGTCGGCCCGCAGAATCTCCTCCCGGCTGTGCCCGCCGGTTTCAAACTCGATACCGGTCTCCCTAAGTTCTTCCAGGAACTTCGGACTGCCCGCTCCACCGTCGCTGACGAACACCCGGTAGCCCGCGCGCTGCCCGAGGCGGGCGGCACTTGCTCCGGATTCTCCGGCACCGAGTATGACGAGGCGTTTCACGGTTTAGCGCAGTTTGAGGGTTAGGATGGTGGCGACGGCCAGGAGAATTCCGATGATCCAGAAGCGGATGACGATCTTGACTTCCGACATCCCGCCCTTCTGGTAGTGGTGGTGCAGGGGCGACATACGCAGGATACGCCGACCGGCACCGTACTTTTTCTTGGTATACTTAAAGTAGCTCACCTGCGCGATGACGGAAAGGTTTTCGATCACGAAAATTCCGCACAAAATGGGGATGAGCAATTCCTTGCGGAGCATGATCGCGAGGGCGGCGATAATTCCCCCCAGGGCAAGGGAGCCGGTGTCGCCCATGAAGACCGCCGCGGGAAAACTGTTGTGCCACAGGAATCCCAGGCAGGCGCCGAACAGGCATCCGCTGAAAACGACCAGTTCCTGAGTACCCGGTAGGTGCAGAATGCCGAGGTAGTTCGCCGCGATGGCGTTACTTCCCACGTAGGCGAACACGGCCAGCGTTCCCGCGATGATGGCGGAGGTGCCGGTTGCCAGACCGTCAAGTCCGTCGGTCAGATTCGCCGCGTTGGATACCGCCGTGACGATAAATACGATCAGCGGTACGAAGATCACCCAGGCCAGTTGCCGTCCGATGCCGAAAATGTTGGCGTAGGTGAGCACGCTGCCCTTAAGGAAAGGTACGTTCGTCAGGGTCGTGCGGTAGTTTGCCCGCTCTACGGTGGTGCCATCGTCCAGGGTGACGGTCACGGCCTCCCCGACGCGTTGCTCGGCGGTGATGCCGTCGGCCTCCGCCTGGGATACGTTCATGCGGACCACGACCTGCTCACTTAGCAGCATGATGAGGGCTACAAGCAGACCGAGGCCGATCTGTCCCATGATCTTGAACTTGCCGGCCAGGCCGTCCTTATTCTTATGCTTGATCTTCAGGTAATCGTCGATAAAGCCGATGGCGCCCATCCAAACGGTGGCCACGAGCATCGTGACGAGATATACGTTGTCCAGCCGCGCAAAGAGCAGACACGGCAGCAGAATGGCGAGCAAAATGATCACTCCCCCCATTGTCGGGGTTCCCTTCTTCTCCAGCTGCCCCTCCAGTCCGAGGTCACGGACCGACTCACCGATCTGCTGCCGCCGCAGGTAGCGGATGATGCGTCCGCCGGTAACGATGCTGAGCAGCAGCGACACGATGATGGCTACGCCGGTGCGCACACTCAGGAAGTCCAGGAGATTTGCCCCGGGGAAGTCGCCGAAGGTGGCCTTTAACCAGTCGAATAGCTCAATTAACACGGGCGGATTCCTTTAGGGCGTTCGCTAATTCGATCCGGTCGTCGAAGGGGTGGCGCTCCCCCTGAATTTCCTGGTAGGCTTCGTGCCCCTTTCCGGCCACGAGGATCACTTCGTGCCCCATGCGGACCGCGGTGCGAATGGCCTGCCGCCGGTCCGTAATGCGGAGGACCCGGTGGGCCAGCGCGGCGGGAACACCGCCCTCCATCTCGTCGAGAATGGCTTCGGGTGATTCCGTACGTGGGTTGTCCGTGGTCAGAATTGTCTGATCCGCGAGTTCGGCGGTAACGCGGGCCATCTCGGGCCGTTTCGCGCGATCGCGGTTACCGCCGGCCCCCACGACGCAGGTCAGCCGGTGACCGTCCGGAAGCAGGGCGCGCAGTGTTTCGAGCACGTTGCGCAGGGCATCCGGGGTGTGGGCGTAGTCGACCAGAGCGGTAACCCGGCCACCCGGGTCCGGTACGTGCTCCAGGCGGCCCTCCGCTCCGCGCAGCGCGGACAGGGCCACGAGTACTTCCTGAACGTCCTGGTCGAGCAGTACGGCGGTTCCGTAGGCGGCCAGTAAATTGTACGCATTGTACCGACCGATGAGTTTGAAGAACACTTCGGTGCCGTTGATCTCCATTTGTAGCCCCTCGGGGGTGTTACCAATGAGCCGTGCGTGAAAATCCACCATGGTCCGCAGGCTGTAGCGGTAGGTTTTGGCCGCTGTATTCTGCACCATGACCGCTCCGCGCTTATCGTCGGCGTTCACCAGGGCGAAGGCGGACTTCGGGAGCCGGTCGAAGAATAGTTTTTTGGCCCGGATATATTCGGCAAAGCTGCCGTGATAATCCAGATGATCGTGGGAGAGATTTGTGAACACGCCCCCCGCGAAGTGGAGCCCGTACGTCCGCTGCTGGTGCACGGCGTGGCTGCTCACCTCCATAAATACGTAGTCAATGCGAGCGTCCCGCATATCGGCCAAAGTCGCCTGAATCGCCAACGCGTCGGGGGTAGTGTGCGTGGCCGGCCGTACTTCCCGTCCGATGCGCACCTCCACCGTGGATAGGAGGCCCGCCCGGTACCCCAGGTCGCAAAATAGATCGTGTAACAAGGTAGTGACCGTAGTCTTGCCGTTAGTCCCGGTGACGCCCACCAGGGTCAACTGGCGACTCGGCGATCCGTACCAGGTATCCGCCAGCTGCGCCAGCGCAACGGCCGAGTCGGTTACCGGCACTACCGGGACGGCGGCGGCTGCCTTCCCGCCCTGGTCATACCAGCTTTGCTCCGCCACGATGGCTACGGCTCCCGCGTCCACCGCCGCGTCGATGTAGTCGTGTCCGTCTACCTGGGTACCCCGCACCGCTACGAACAGGTAGCCGGGACGTACCCGACGGCTGTCGAAGGCAATCCCCTCCACGGGGATGTCCGTCGTCTCCGGGGAGGCGCTCGGGGTCAGGGGCGCTATGAGTTCGTGGAGCTTCATGCGATCAGCGGAGAATGAGTTCGACGTCCTTTCCCCGTTGCCCGCGCCCGTCGCTCTGCCAGCGCATATTGACCACGCGTCCCACGCCGCGCGGGTGGACGGTATAGCCTTCGTTCTCTAGAACGTAGAGGGCGTCGCGCAAGCGCATGCCGCGAACGTTGGGAAACTTCTGTCCGGCGGGGTTGATGGCGGACAGCGCCACCCGTTCGCCCTCGGCGGTTACCTGGGCCAGTTCCGAACCGGGCAGGGAATCGATACCTACGTTGACGTAGCGCAGCACCGTCGCCAGTTCGGGCAGGTAGCCGGCGTCCCGGTTGGGAAGCTCGTCGGCGTACAGCACGGGGCGCGGCCCCTGGTTCAGCGGCTCGTGCACCTCGATCATGCTGTTGTAGATGTTGTCGGCGATCTCGCGGAAGATGGGTCCCGCGACCTCGCCCCCGTAGTAGGCACCGGCGGTCGGGTCCTTCACTACTACGATGATGCTGTAGGTCGGGTTCTCGGCGGGGAAGTAGCCGGCAAAACTGGCCTGGTATTTTTTCTTCCGGTTGCTTTGCCCGTAGTTCTGCTGGCTCGTTCCGGTCTTGCCGGCGAAGCGGTACTGGTCCGTCTTCAGCCGTTTGGCCGTGCCCCGGTCGACGACGCCTTCCAGCAGCGACTGTAGCTTTTCGATGGTTTCCGGTTGCGCGATGCGCTTGTCGATGACGGTCGGCTTGTACTCCTCGATGACCCGGCCGCTGCGCCGAATGTCGGTGACCAGATAGGGCTTCATCATGCGGCCACCGTTGGCGACGGCATTGTAGAAGGTGAGCATTTGCAGGGGCGTCAGGCGGCTTTCGTAGCCGATGGCCATCCACGCCTTGGAGATGCCCGAAAATTCGGCGCGGCTCGTATCGTTGATGAAGGGCGCCCGTTCTCCTTCCAGTTCGATACCGCTTTCAGCGTCGAGGTGGAAATCCTTGAGGCGTTCGGAAAATTCGTTGTCGCGGTACAGGCTGTCGACCAATTTGGCCATACCCACGTTGGAGGACTGCTCGAAGGCATCGCGGACGGAAATGATCCGCCACCCCTTGCTGGCGGGGCTGGAATCCTCCATGGTGAGGTCGTAGAACGTTTTGGAGCCGTTTTCGATGTCTACTTCGCTGTCGAGATCGACGTGTCCGTCCTCGAGCAGGGCCATCATGGTGGCCAGCTTGAAGGTGGAGCCCGGTTCGTTGGAGCGCGAGATCGCGTAGTTGTACTGCTCGGCGTAGCGATTGCGGGACGCGTTGACGGCCCCGAGATTGGCCATGGCCCGGATCGCGCCCGTCTTCACGTCCATGACGATGGCGGCACCCCACTCCGCGCGGTGACGGCGCACGCCGTTTTCTAAAGCATTTTCGGTGATGTCCTGAATGTTGACGTCCAGGGTAGTGTAGACGTTCGCTCCCGACGTGGGTTCCACGATCGCGAGGTTGTCCGTGGGCAGCCAGATGCCATTGCCCATATTGAACATCTCCTGCTTTCCGCTCTCGCCGGCGAGGGCCTCGTCGAACGCGCCCTCCAGGCCGACCCGGGCGCCGCCCTCCTTGCTGTAGCCGATGGTGCGGCGCGCCAACCAACCAAAGGGTCGCTTCCGCGCGGCGCGCTTTTCTACGATCAGTCCGCCGCCCATGCGCCCCTGATTGAAAATGGGAAACTTGCGGATCCGCGCCAGCTCACTGTAGCTTACACTTTCCTTCAACTTGAAGTAATGATTGGCTACTCCGCTGACGCTGTCGCGCATCATGAGCAGGCTGTCGCGCCACGCACCCGGGGTGTGGCGGGCGTCGATGTGCCGGGAGAGCAGAAGTGCGAGGCTATCGATGTTGTCGTAGTAATCCCGGGGACTGGATACGTAGGGGTCGAAGTGCAGGCTGAAGTACGGAACCGACGTAGCCAGCAGGTTATCGTTGTGACTGTAGATGTTCCCGCGTTCGGCCTGTACGGTCACGACCCGGAAGCGCTCCTGCCCCATTTCCTTGAATTCCGCCTGCCGCACCACGGCGATATCCACCGTTCGGTACACCAGCAGGGCGGCTACGGGCACGATGACCACCGCCAGGATGGCAAAAATGCGAACCAGTACCTCGTCTTTAAAATTTACGGCCACGGGGTGGTTGGGTGAGTGAGTGAGTGAGTGGAGGAGTGTGTGGGTGAGTAACTATTTAGCTACCGGGGCGTAAATCTTTTTGGGTTTGCCGCGGTGTAGTCGGAGCCCGGCGGGTCGGACCTGGTCGACGACCTCGGAGCGGAGTCCGTTGTACATGTTTTCGCTCTGGAGCGACATGTAGAGCCAGCGTTTTTCCTTGATGTCCGACTCCAGTTCCTGGATGCGGCGGACGTTGTACTCGGCGTAGTGGGCGTTGCCGATGTAGAGCAGGGCCAACACTCCCAAAAAGGAGATGAATCCCAGATTTTCCAAAATGAGCGCGGGCACGGAAATAGCCGTGGCACGCTTGCGCTTTGCTGCCATGTTTTGTCACACCTTTTAGCTTCCCGCGGTCAATACGGGGTAAAAATAACACAGGTCCTGCGGGCCGTCGAACTTTCCGAAGCGCACGGGGCGCTTCGGAAAGGATTCGGCGGTCTACCGGAGCCGCTCCCCCGCGCGCAGTTTAGCACTACGTGCGCGGGAATTCTGCTGAATTTCTTCAGCGGAGGGCAAGACGGGTTTCTTCGTCAGAATCTTGTAGGGACGGTCAATCTTCCCGTAAAAATCCTTGGTGACGGTTCCTTCCGCGTTGCCGGTTTTGAGGAAGTTTTTCGTGATGCGATCTTCGAGCGAATGATAGCTGATCACGCTGAGTCGGCCGTGTGTTGGTATCAGTAAGTCGGTGGCTTGCGCCAATAAATCAGTAAGTGCGCCGATCTCGTCGTTCACCTCAATGCGTAGTGCCTGAAACACCTGCGCCAGGTAGCGCGGGCGTTGTCCCCGGACCCAGGGCGAAACCACCTGCAGGAAGTCCTGGATGGTCGCAATCGGTGCTTGCTCCCGGGCCTCCGCGATGGCGAGGGCCAGGGAGCGGGCGTTGCGCACTTCGCCGTATTCGCCTAGTACCTTTTGCAGGTCATCCGGACTGTAGTGATTAACTACGTCGGCGGCCGTGCGGTCGGTACCCGAACCCATGCGCATGTCCAGCTCGGCGTCGAAACGAAAGCTGAACCCGCGTTCCGCCTGATCGAACTGGTGGCTGGAGACTCCGAGGTCGGCCAGCAGGCCATCGATCCGGTCGACTCCGTAGAGTCGCAGGAAATTGCGCAGGTTGCGGAAGTTGGCGGCTACGAAGGTAAATCTGCTATCGTCCAGGGCATTGGCCGCGGCTGCTTCATCCTGGTCAAATCCGAACAGGCGCAGGTCCATGGACCCGGCTTGCTCGAGGATAAAGCGGCTGTGGCCGCCGCCACCGAAGGTAGCATCAACGTAAACTCCTCCCGGGCGGAGGTTCAGTAAACCGACGCTTTCGCCGGCCAGTACGGGGACGTGGTAAGCCATCTATAGCGAACCCTCGTCTTCGGCACTCGAACCACCGAGTACGTCTTCCGCGAGCGAGGAATAGTCTTCGACTTCCTCGTTCAACAGTCTTTCGTATTCGGCTTCCGCCCAAATTTCAATGCGATCGTTCATCGCCATCAGGACCAGATTCTTGTCCGTTTTCGCCCAGGCCAGCAACTGCTTGGGGAGCAGGAGCCGGTCGGCGGAATCGGGAACCAGTTCGCTGGCACCGCGGTAGAAGAGCCTGGTAAACTGCAGGTTCTTCCGGTTGTACTTGTTCAGCGCGTCCACCTCGGTCTTGATCTCGTCCCATACCGGCTTCGGATACAGTACGAGACAGTTGTCAAATCCTCGGTTGACGACGAACTTCAACGTGTCACGGTCGCCCAGTCCCTTCAGCAATCCACTCGGCAAACGGAAGCGACCCTTGGAGTCAAGCGCCACGTAAAATTCGCCCAGCAAGTCATACTGATGTGTCATAAACGATCAACGGGGATACGGTTACCCACCGCTGACGCTAAGGTAACACCTTGTCCCACAAGTTACCACTTTGTAACACTTTTTTTCCCCGTCTTATTTTGATTTCGCCCGCTAAATTCCGGGAACCTTCCGGAGTACAAACTTTATGCTGTTACCTCATCCCATATTCACATTTAGCTTACGGCTACACGGTGTTGAAAATGCCCATTTCGGTCGATATTCCGGTTTGCTTGCGGGAGTGCGTCCCTTGTCGCGTGGTAAAATGTGGGAAGCGGAAGCCAGCATTGAATATTGGACTCCTTAAACGCACACCGGCGGAACTAAACGAAGATCACCCAAAATGTTGGATTTGCCAAGTCCATTGCTCCCGCGGACCCGCCCTGAACTAAGTCCTGCAGCCGCTGTTGGTTCTGGGTATGCAAGTTGTGCTCTACATCGCCATTACGCTTCTGACGGTCGCCGGCATGGAGTTCGTCGCCTGGGCCGCGCATAAGTACCTTATGCACGGTGCCCTCTGGATCTGGCACGAGGACCACCACCGCCCCCACCACAAGGATGGGTTCTTCGAAAAGAACGACTTGTTCTTCCTCGTTTTCGCCATCCCGAGTGCCGCCTCTTACATTATAGGACTCAACGTCGACGGTTGGTTCTGGCTCACCTTCGTGGGGATCGGCATCAGCATCTACGGACTCATTTACTTCCTCATCCACGATGTGTACATCCACCGGCGGTTCTCCTGGTTCCGGCAACTGGATGGCAAGTACAGCCGGGCCATCCTACGTGCCCACGGACACCATCACGCCGTGACCGAAAAGGACGGCGCGGAGAGCTTCGGACTGCTCGTGGTCGCTAAAAAGTACTTCGGTAAGCGGTCGGAATGGGCCGACGAGAAGACAAAGGCGTAATTTAGCGTCGGCATGGAAGATCGATTACTGGATAAAATCGCCGAACCCTTCAACCTGCAGCTTCCGGAATACGAAACGCTGGAGGCTATGATTGACGGGGTACTGCCCGCCGTTTCCCGCTTTAGCGAGCCGAACGTTTTGCCGGAAGACAGTCCTCTCTACACCAACAACTGGGTCAAAATGACCGACCGCCCCGGGGCCACCGAGATCGTCCTCTACCGCTTTCAGGGATACCAGCAGGGAGAGATTCGGGTCGTCACCGACGGAGAAATCGGTTCGAAGGCGTACGAGGTGGAGGAAAGTGGAGAACGCATCATCGTCGGGGAGAGCATCATGCGCGACAGCTTCCTCTACGAACTGTCCTTCATCGACGCCGACTTCCTCATTCTGCGCCGCCACGGCAATTTGGCGAACCTCCCCCACCCCTACCTCTTTTTTTGCCGGGAAGCCATCGGCACCCGCCTGACCTGGAACGAGGCCCTCGAGCGACTGGTGGATAAGTACCGGAACAGCCAGTTCCCGCTCCTGGCCGTTGGGCTGTTCATCGCCGCGATGATTGCCCTGATGCTCTATTTCCGTTAATCGTACAGACTGCTCGCTACCCGGTAGGTGTTGGCGTGGGCCTCGATGATGATCGCCAATCGTTCGCTGTAGCCGCCGCCCATACTGATGGCTACGGGTAGCGCCCGTTCGTGACAGGCGTGCAGGACCAGGCGGTCGCGTTCCATGCAACCGCGCAGGCTCAGGGACAGCCGTCCGAGTTTATCGGATTCCAGTACGTCCACCCCGCTGAGGTAGAATACGATGTCGGGCCGGAGGCCGTCCAGCAGACCGTATAGATGGTTGCTCAGGGTTTCCAGGTACACTTCGTCGCCCGTCCCGTCGGGGAGACCGATGTCGAGGTCCGACCGCTCCTTGCGGGTGGGGTAATTACGTGCGCCGTGCATACTGAAGGTGAATACCCGGGGTTCGTGGGCGAAGATGCTGGCCGTGCCGTTGCCCTGGTGCACGTCGAGGTCGATGATCAGCGCCCGTTCGATCTCCCCCGTAGCGAGAAGCTCGTTCGCCGCGATAGCAATGTCATTGAATACGCAAAACCCCTCTCCCCAATCGGCAAAGGCGTGGTGGGTGCCGCCCGCGATGTTGAGTGCCACCCCGTCGCGAAAGGCGTAGCGCGCGCAGTCCAGGGTACCCTGAGCGATCACCCGTCCGCGCGCGATCAGTTCCGGCCGCATGGGAAAACCGATGGCCCGGGCCTCCTTAGCACTCAGGGAACCGTCACGCAACTTCGACCAGTAGGCTGCCGTGTGGGTACGCAGGATCGCCTCCTCGGTGAGTGGCGCGGCCGTGAAGAACTGGCTTTCCGTGAGGGTGCCCTCGTAAAGCAGTTGCTCCGGCAGTAAGGTGTACTTGTCCATGGGAAACCGGTGCTTCGGGGGAAGCTGGTACCGGTAGATCGGACTGTACGCGACCCGCATTGCCTAGTTCACCCGCTTGTAGGCGTAGTCCTGGAAGCGGAGAATGTTCACGAATTTGTTCTCGAAGCGATCGATGACGGCTTCCTCCAGATCGGTAGCCGTAGCCGGCACGACCGCGACGGGCGCGAAGCGGAAACTGGTGTGCATCATGTCCTCGGGGTGCCGCTCCAGTTCAAACTGGAAGCGGGTACCGTAGCGGGCCGCCATCCGGAGGAAGTAGGACGTGACGTCGTAACCGATGTAGGCCTCGTCGCGGGGAAGGGCGGCATAGCGATCGTAGAACTTACGCCGGAACTCCCGCACCTCGGGGTCGAGCAAATCAATAAACACGCTGCTACTGATGTGCACGTTGACACCCTGCACGAAATCGGAGTTGAGCCGTTGAAATTCCGCCCACTGCGGCAAGCCGTAGACGGCCACATTGTCCCCCCGCTCCGCGAGCGTAGTCTGGTATACCTGGCGCAGGAAATTGGAGACGAAGGCCTCGTCTTCATAGACCGGAACCATGAACACGGTGCGGCGTCCGCGCAGGTACTGGGAGAGATCCGGAATGGCTCCGCTGATCACCAGTTCTTCCAGCGGCTCGCCCTGATCGTCACCCGTCAGCAGCTTATATTCATCCTGAAAATAGGCCAGGCGGGCCCGCTGACCGGATTGCGCGACCAGTACGATACGGTCGGCACCCTGGGTGCGGAAGGCATGGCCGAGTAAGCTGCGCAGGTGCGTTTCCAGGGTCGGGTTTACCTGAATGTAGTTTGGGTTAGACTCCGTAATGCCGGTGGCGGCACTGTACGGGGAGATGAGGACTTTCTCCTGACCGCGCACCGCGTCGGCAAGTTGGGTCACCTGCTCCTTTAGGTAGGGTCCGATGATGAGTTGCGACCGCTGGTACTCCGGGGAAGCAATGATCGACTCCACCTTGCGGGCGTTCGCGCGGGAATCCTGGACGCGCACGTCGAAGCTGATGCTGGGTTCCCGCAACTCCTCCAGGGCCAGTTCGGCTCCGCTGTAAAAGTGGAGGGCCCACAGTGAATTGGCGTCGAGCCGCTCGGTATCCTCCCGGTAACGGTCCGACAGGAAGGGCAGCACGAAATCGACGCCGTAGCCGGTCAGTAAACGCGATCCGTTGCGGCCGGTACCGGTCTGGCGGACGGGGGGCAGTCCCGGTGCCGCGGGAGCAACGGGAGCAGGAGCGACGTAGGCGTGACTGCCGTCTTCGACAATAGGCGTAACCTCCTCGCTCGCTACCTCCTTCCACTGTACCGTATCCATGGGTTCGGTGGGGGCGTTGACGTAGATATAGGTGCCGGTTTCCGGGTCGAATACCCGGCGGCTCTGCACGGGGTCGAGGTCGTCGCCGCCGCGGCCGGGCCGGGTGCCGGTGGTCGGACGGGTCGAATCGACCGGCCGGAAGAGTTCGCAGGAAGTGGTGACCGTCGTCAGCAGCAGCGCCAGCAGACAGTAATACAGGGCGTTATTCCCACTCGATGGTAGCCGGCGGCTTGGTACTGATGTCATAAACGACGCGGTTAATTCCTTTAACGTTATTGATGATGGAGCTGGACACGGCGGCCAGGAACTCGTAGGGCAGATGACTCCATTCGGCGGTCATGCCGTCGGTGGATGTCACGGCCCTTAACGCGACGGCCTGCTCGTAAGTGCGCTCGTCGCCCATCACGCCGACCGACTGCACGGGCAGCAGGATGGTTCCGGCCTGCCAGACCTGGTCGTACAGTCCGTACTCCCGCATTTTATTGATGTAGATCGCATCGGCCTCCTGGAGGAGCCGCACCTTCTCGGGGGTGATGTCGCCCAGAATGCGGATGGCGAGACCAGGGCCGGGGAAGGGATGTCGCCCGATGAGGTGAGCCGGCATACCGAGTTCTCCCCCTACGCGACGAACCTCGTCCTTGAACAGGTTGCGCAGGGGTTCCACGATCTTTAGTCCCATCTTTTCGGGCAGTCCCCCCACGTTGTGGTGACTCTTGATGGTGACCGACGGTCCGTGAACGCTGACGCTTTCGATCACGTCGGGGTAGATCGTTCCCTGGGCGAGGTACTTGATGTTCGTCAGTTTCTTGGCTTCCCGCTCGAATACTTCGATGAACACCCGTCCGATAGCCTTGCGCTTGCGTTCGGGATCCGATTCGCCGGCGAGAGCGGAGTAAAACTCCTGCTTAGCGTCGATGGCCGTCACGTTGAGCCCCATACCTTCGTAGCTGCGTTCCACCTCCTCGAACTCATCCTTACGGAGCAATCCGTTATCGATAAAGAAGCAGAACAGGCGGTCTCCGATCGCCCGGTGCAGCAGCATGGCGGCCACGGAGCTGTCCACGCCGCCGCTGAGGCCGAGCAGTACGCGATCCTCCCCGACCTTCGTCCGTAGTTCTTCCACGGTTTGCTCGATGAAGTGGGCGGGAGTCCAGTCGCCGGAGCAGCCCGCGATATTGATCACGAAATTTCGGAGCAGTTGGGTACCGTCCAGGCTGTGGTACACCTCGGGGTGAAACTGAATGCAGTAAACCGGTGCACCAAAGCGACCATTTTCGCTACCAAAGGCGGCCACTTCCACGTCCGCCGTGGAGGCCAGCAACTCAAATCCGTCGGGCAGGTCCTGGATCGTATCCCCGTGCGACATCCAGACCTGGGAGCCGGTTTCGATCTTTTCGAACAGTCCGGCGGAGCGGTGTACCCTGCCCAGATTGGCCTTGCCGTATTCCCGCTTCAGGCTGCGGCTGACGGTACCGCCGTAGTAGTCGGCGATGTACTGGGCGCCGTAGCAGATGCCGAGCACCGGGCGCTTGCCGATGATCGCCTCCAGATCGGGCCGCAGGGCACGCTCTTCCCGCACGCTAAAGGGACTGCCGCTGAGGATGACCGCTTTGTAGCTGTCGTCCAGTTTGGGCACTTTGTTGTAGGGTACGATCTCGCTGTACACATTGAGCTCGCGGATCCGGCGCGCGATAAGCTGAGTATACTGGCTGCCAAAATCGAGGATGAGCACCTTTTCCGTCATGGCCGCAAATATAGGCAAGGAGTTCGCTCCTGGTACCGGGGCGGGGCCGCAGGAGCCGGCTAAATCGGAAAAGCCAGGGTTTCCGGTGGGGAACCTTTACATATTGCACTGGCAATTTTCCAGACACTCGATGATCAGACTGACGTCCCGTTCCTTCAGGGAGTACATCACGGATCTTCCGTCGCGCTTAGCACTGAGGATGCCCTTCAGTTTCATGGTCTGCAGGTGGTGACTTACCAACGACTGCTCGCTTTCCAGAGCGTCCGTAATGTTACTCACGCTCAGTCGCGGATGCTGCTCCAGCAAGTGCACGATGCCCAGACGGAGTGGATGCGCGACCGTCTTCAATATAAAGGCGATCCGTTCCAGTTTTTCGGCTTCCTGGGGGTTGAGTACGGTAGGCTTAATATCTGGCACAGCGCGGAAGGATTGATAAGGAGTGATCCTTTATACGCGCGGGGGGAGGTAAAGGTTGGGGGGAGGGGGGGGGTGGTAGTGTGGTAGGGTAGTAATCTGGTCATACCAAACTACCACATTACTTGACTACCACATTACCATTCCACCATTCTAAATATCCAGTCCCTCAAAAACCTCCATCACTTCCCGTACGTGGTCGGCGCTGGTGTTCAGGAGGTCCATTTCCTGATCGTTGAGTTTGAGTTCGATGACCTGGGCGATGCCCTCCTTACCGAGCTTAACGGGGACGCCGAGGAAGATGCCGGACATACCGTACTCTCCGTCCAGCTGGGCGCAGCAGGGGAAGATGCGGTTCTCGTCGCGGACGATGCTGGCGACCATCTGAGCGGCGGCGGCGCCGGGAGCATACCAGGCCGAAGTGCCCATCAGTTTGACGAGCTCTCCCCCACCCGATTTGGTGCGTTCGACAATGGCGTCGAGATCCTCATCCGAGATCATTTCGGTCACCGGAATACCGCTGACGGTGGTGTAGCGGGGCAGCGGCACCATGGTATCGCCGTGGCCACCGAGCAACATTGCCTGGATGTCCTTCGGGCTGACGTCGAGGGCCGTAGCGAGGAAGGCGCGGTAGCGGGCCGTATCCAGGATGCCGGCCATACCGAACACCCGGTTGCGGGGCAGACCACTGGCCTTGTGCGCGGCGTGGGTCATGACGTCCAGCGGGTTGGACACGACAATGATGATGGGGTTCTTGGAGTATTCCATGATCGACTTGGTCACCATGGTCACGATCTTGGCGTTGGTCGAGATCAGGTCATCGCGGCTCATGCCGGGCTTGCGGGGGATACCGGCGGTAATGACCACGATGTCGCTATCGGCGGTGGCGGCGTAGTCCTCCGTACCCGTGAGCCGGGTGCTGTAATTATCAATGCTGGCCTGCTGCCAGGAATCCAGGGCCTTACCCCGGGCCATGTCACCCTTAATATCGAGGACCACGACTTCGCGGACCAGATCCTTATGGGCGAGAACATTGGCGACGGTGGCTCCGACATTTCCGGCGCCGACAACAGTTACTTTACTCATTATTGCTGTTCGTTTAAATTGATTTGGCTGTACTCCTCCGGTGGAGGCAGTACGGGTTAAGATTAATTCAGGGAGTTGGCGAAAGTAGCCAAATTTGTGCTGACGCCCACAAATGCCGCGATACTGACCGTTTATCAGGGGACTCCGGGGTACTTTTACCCAACCCTACCTTCCCCCGATGACGATAAAGCGACTAACGGTTTTTAGTTTACTACTCTTCTTCACGGTGTGCCAACTGCCCGCCCAAACGTCGCCGCCAACCCAGGTTTGCGGCACCACCGGGCGCTCCCCGTGGTTGGATAAATACCAGGCCGGTAAGATCGCTCCGCTGCCCAAGTCGGCCGCCACCCAGTACATCCCCGTCCACCTCACCATCGTGGGCGAAGACGAAGGTTCGGGCTACGCCGATCCGCTGACGCTCGTCCAGAGCTTCCAGTTACTGAACCAGGACTTCAGCGGACTCAACATTCAGTTCTATATCGACGGCGACATCGACTACTTGAACAGCTCGATCTATTACGACCATGACTTTAATAACGGTCGCGATCTGCTCACCAACTTCAATCGCCGCAACGTCTTCAACAACTACGTCGTTGGCAATCCCGCCGGCAACTGCGGATACTACAGCGCCGCCGAGGATGCCATCGTACTGGGAGTCGGATGCATCAATGGAGGTGACCGCACCTGGAGTCACGAGGTGGGGCACTTCCTCGGACTTCCCCATACCTTCTACGGCTGGGAAGGCGTCGGAGAGATCAGCAAGGTCGAGGCCTTCGACAAGCCCGCTCCCACCACCGTCACCCTCGGCCGCCAGTCGGTCGAAGTGGAACGGGTCGACGGCAGCAACTGCGCCGACGCGGCCGATGGTTTCTGCGATACGCCCCCCGATTACCTTCCCGAGCGCTGGCAGTGTAACAACGCGGGCGTCTACGCCGACAGCCTGCTCGATCCCGACTCCACCCGCTTCGTGGTGCACGGTAAGAACATCATGTCCTACGCCAACGACCGCTGCGTAGAAGAGTTTTCGGAGGAGCAGATTACCGCCATGACCACCAACCTCGGAGGACGCACCGGACTGGCCATCACCAACCCTCCGGCCTTCGCGGCGGCACGGGCGGAAGACCTCACCATTCTTTCTCCCGCCGATCGTGCCGTGGCTACTTATTCGGATGAGGTCACGCTGGTGTGGAACACCGTACCCAACGCCGACTTTTACCTGGTTCAGCTCAACATCAGCTCCAACTTCAACGGCAGCGTCTTCACCTCCTTCTTTACGTCCGACACCAGCGCGGTCATCCGCAATATCCTGACCCCCAACCGGCGATACTACTGGCGGGTCCGCCCGCTGAACCGTTATGATCTCAGCGGATCGTTCAGCGAAATCAGCCAGTTCCGCAACGGAGCCACGACCACCGCTACGATCGATCCGGCCTTCGATGCCGCCATCAGTCTTGCTCCCAACCCCGTCGGCGGCGGGCAGGAGCTACGGCTCAGTGGCAGCGGCCTCACGAATGGGCGGCTGGAGTACACGCTGTTTTCCTCCGACGGACGACAACTGCTCCGCAGGGACGGCGTACAGCTAACCAACGGATCGTTTCAACAAACCATATCTACGGCCTCCCTATCTCCGGGCGTCTACTTTTTGCGCATGACTCTCGACGGGCGACTTTCCACCCGACGCCTGGTCATTACGCCTTAGAGAGCAGCCGGCCTCCCCTCAGTCCACTACCGTCATCTCGGCGACCAGATGGGGCGCACCCCCGAATTTGTCGATCAGGAAGAGCACGTAGCGAATATCCACCATGATGTTGCGGCAAATGGCGGGATCGTAGTGCACGTCGGACATCGTACTCTGCCAGGTTCGGTCGAAGTTCAAACCCACCAGTTGTCCCTTGCCGTTCAGCGCGGGACTTCCGCTGTTGCCACCGGTCGTGTGATTAGATCCCAGCACGCAGACGGGCATACGGCCGTCCTCCGTGGCGTAGGGGCCGTAATCCTTCTCCCGGTACAGGGTGCGCAGTTTCTCCGGTACGTCGAATTCGTAGTCGCCCGGCACGTACTTATCCATGACGCCGTCGAGGTAGGTCTGGTGGGTAAAGGTCTCCCCTTCCAGGCCCGTGAATCCTTCGTATTTACCGTAACTGACGCGCAGCGTACTGTTCGCGTCCGGGTAGAACCGCCGGTCCGGAAAGAACCGCAATAGTCCATCCATATAGGCACGCTGGAGGCCGTTGATCCGTTCTGCGTAAGCGTTGTAGTAATCGATCACGTGCCGCTCATTGTGCCGGTTGAGTTGGCGCGCGAACTGGAACGCCCGGTCCGCCCGTACGTACTCGACAAACTCTTCGGGGTCCCGTTGCAGCAATTCGATGAGCCGGTCTCCACGGGTGAGATAACTTCCGGCAAACAGCTCGTCAATCAGTTTACCCGGAGTACCCGCAAATGCAAGTTGATCCCGTACGAAGGGCGACTGATCGTCCGGTGAGACGGCAGCCACGTATGCTTCAAACAAGGACCTGGCTACCCGCCGGTCGATGTCCGGATGATACCCCCGGTAAAAAGCGCGCAGATCTTCCAGCAGGGCGGGTACCCGTTGTCTGAAGGCTTCCGCGCCGTTGTTGTCGGCTATCCGCATACGGGCCTCCAGGAGGTTGGCCATCCGGAATAAGTCGACGTTATAGTTGATCTCTCCCACGTAAGCGCGAACGATTTCGGCCGGCAGCCGGTCGGCGTACAGTCGCTCCAACTCGGGTAACAAGGCTTGGTACTCCGCGCGGGCGGTCGGCTTTGCCTCCAGCCGCTGCCGGAACTCCCGCTCCAGCGCGCGTCGTTGTTCGATGGCTCCGACGGCTGCTACTCCCTGACTTTCCCCCCGCCACTTCTTCCAGGCGTTGGCGATGCGGGCTTGTTTGGAGGCGTAGTCGATTCTTACCTGAGGGTCGGCCCGCATGGCGCTATCGATGACGGCTAGGCTGCGGTCGCGCATCCCAATGCGAATGGGATTGATCACCTCGGTCCGCTGCACCATCGCCGTGGCGGGCAGGTACAGATCCGTAGTGCCCGGAAAACCGAAGATCATCGAAAAGTCACCCGGTTTCACCCCGGCGGTACTTACTTCTAGATGGCGTTTGGGTACGAGGGGCACGTTCGTTTCGCTGTAGTCCGCCGGGCTTCCGTCCGGGGCGGCGTAGATGCGGAACAGACTGAAATCGCCGGTATGCCGTGGCCATTCCCAGTTATCGGTGTCGGCACCAAACTTACCGATCGACGACGGAGGTGCGCCCACCAGCCGCACGTCGGGATAGGTTTTCGTGACGAAGGCATAGTACTGGTTGCCCTCGTAGAAGGGTTTGATCAGCACCTCGGTGTGCGCGGGCAACTCGTAGGTAGCCTTCAGCGCCGCGGTATTCACTTGGATGATACGTGCCCGTTCCCGCTCGTCGGTGGTATCCGTAATGCCCGCCGTGATCCGATCCGTTACGTCGTCGATGCGCTCGATGAAGGTCACGAACAGTCCCGGATTCGGCAATTCTTCCTGCGTGTTCATCGCCCAGAATCCGTCCTCCAGATAGTTATGTTCCAGGGTGGAGTGGTCCTGAATCGCGCCGAAACCGCAGTGATGATTCGTGAGAACCAGTCCCCGGTTGCTGATCACTTCCCCGGTGCAAAAGCCGCCGAAGTGCACGATGGCGTCCTTTAGGCTGCCGGCATTAATGCTGTAAATATCCTCGGCCGAGATTTCCATGCCCATCGACTGCATTTCCTCCTCATTGAGGTTTTCCAGCAGGAGGGGCAACCACATCCCGCCCCCGGCACTCAGGGGGGCGATCGTCAGGAGAAAAGCGATAAGGGATAGCGCGTAACGCATGTAGCTATAATTGTAGGGGCTTCCTAGGCGAAGGCCCGGGTAATTTTTTGGTATAGGGTGCGGGCGTGGCCTTCTTCGGCTTCGAAGCTCCATCCGGCGATGTGGGGCGTGAGTACGGTACGATCGCTGCGCCGCAGGTACTGGTAGGGCTCGGGCAGTTGATCGGGATCCAGCTTCACGAAACTCTGTTCCTCATACTCGTTCACGTCCAGGGCGGCGCCCAGAATACGTCCCGACTCCATGGCTTCCACCAGATCGGCCGTACGTACGACCTGCCCCCGCGCCGTATTGATCAGGTAGATCGGCTTGGCGAAGCGTTCGATCCAGTCCCGATCTACGTAGTTGTGATTGCCCTCCAGGAAAATGTGCAGACTTACCACATCTGCTTTGGCCTGTAGCTCTTCCAAACTTACCTGGGTCGCGTAGTCGTCGCCGTAATCCGAGCGGTACTTATCGTGGGTGATGACCCGGCAACCGAACCCACTGAGCCGGCGGGCCGTCATCTGTCCCATATTTCCGTAACCGATGAGCCCGACGGTCAGGTACTGGAGTTCGGTCCCCGTGTTTCCGCGCCGTACCCACTGCCCGGCCCTTACCTGACGATCGGCCCGCCCCAGGTGGTTGAGTAGCATCAGTAACATGCCTACGGTATGTTCGGCCACCGTATGCTTACTCCCCTCGGGACTGTTAAATACGGTCACCCCGCGTTCCCGGGCGTAGTCAAGATCTATGTGATCGGTACCCACTCCCCAGCGTGCCACGAACTTCAGGCGGGGGCCGGCGGCATCCAGCAACGCCCGATCGATGTTCAGGCGCGACCGGACCACGATACCGTCGTACTCCGGCAGAATAGACAGGACACGGGCGCGGGCGCAGGAGCTGTGATCATCGACTAAGTGCCCATCCGCTTCGAGCGCGTCCCGCAGAAAGGGGTGAGCCGGGGGATCCAAAAATATGATCTTCATGGGGGCCCAAGTTATGTCACTCTCCGACATAGATGCGATGCACCCGCGGTCCGATGCCCGTCAGAATCTCGTAGGGAATGGTCCGGGCCGCGTCGGCCAGGAGTTCGATCGGGTGCTCGGGTCCGAAAATGGTCACCCGGTCCCCTACCCTCACCTCGGGGATTACCGATACGTCAACGGTGCACATGTCCATACAGATGGTTCCGATGGTGGGTGCGGGACGCCCGTGTATCCGTACGGCAAAGTTTCCTCCTCCCGCCAGTCGCGGCAGCCCGTCCGCGTACCCTACACTCAGTACCGCAATACGGCGGTCCCGGTCCAACACCCCGCGACGCCCGTACCCGATGCTTTCGCCGGCACGACGGTCGGTCAGGGAGGTTACGGTGGTGGTTAGACTAAGCGCCGGCTGCAGCTGAGCACGAAGCTCGCGGTCACCAACCCCGAACAGGCCTATCCCGAGGCGCACCATTTCGTACGTGCCTCGGACAAACCGGGTGATTCCATTGCTGTTCAGGGCATGACGCCGGACCCGCGCGCCGCCGCCCGCCCGAAACACCGCGTACAACTCATCAAAGAGATCGAGTTGGTGGTGGGTAAAATCGTCGTGTCGAGCATCCTCCGCCGCGGCGAGGTGGGTGAAGAGCGACCGGATAGCAGCTTGCGTTTCCGGAGAGGGTGCGGAAAAATGTTTCCTGAATTCATCCGGCCGAAACCCGAGTCGGCCCATACCGGTGTCCAGCTCCACGTGCACCGGCAGGTCCAGCGAAGCCGCTAGTCGCAACTGGGTGAGATCATGAACTACCGGTTCGAGTTGGTACTCCGCCAGCAGGGGAAAGCTGAACACCTCCGCGTTAAGTACCATGATCGGCAGGGTGATGCCCCCCCGTCGCAGCTCCCGCCCCTCTTCCGGATAGGCTACGGCGAGGTACTCCGCCCCGGCGTCCTCCACGGCCTGGGCTACGGGAAGGGCCCCGCTGCCGTACGCCGAGGCCTTGGCCATGACGATCATCCCGCAACCAGGGGGAATGCGGCTGCGGTACGTTCGGAAATTGTGGCGCAGGGCCGGCAGATCGACCTCCAGAATGGTCCGGTGAACCTGGCCGGTCAGTAGATCGGCGATCCGTTCGAAGTGCTCGTAACTAGCCCCCTTGACCAGTACCGTTTGTTCGCGGAAAGATAGTCGGTGCAGATTCCGCAATAGGAGATCAACCGATGCGTAGTACTCGCAGTCGGGAAAGGCGTCCCGCAACGACTCATGATCCGAACCCACCAGAATCAGTCGTCGTGCGCGGCCGTGGAGCAACGCGGTCAGGCGGGCCTCCCGGTTTTCCACGGCCTGAACCGTACCCAGGATGAGCGTCAGGTGATTAAATGGATCGTGGGTTGCGGAGAACTGAATGGCCGCCGCCAGGGCGGTCAGATCGTTGCTGTAACTGTCGTTAATGACGGGCCCGCCGTCCCGTCCTTCCCGGCGTTCCAGTCGGTTGCTCAGCGGAACTAATTTCTCTATGGCCGTTTGCAGGGCCGGTAGCTCCATGCCCAGTTGCAGCGCGCAGGTGACTACCGACCGACCGTTGGCGAGGTAGGGTGCCGGCCAGTCGGGGAAGGTAATGTCAAGGACTTGGCCGTTGAGGTCGAGTCCCGTTCTTCCCTCCCCAACCCAGCGGTGAACTTTCACTCCGAACAACGCGGCGACTGCTTGATCCGTCGCGCAAAGCTCGGCGGGAAGGACCACCCAATCGGTGTGCTGAAATAAGCTCAGCTTCTCGGCCCGGAGTTCATCCGCGGAGTCGAAATTAGCCAAATGGGCGGTGCCCAGGCTAGTCAGTATGCCCCCCGTAGGTTGCATGATGTCGCGCAGCAATTGCATTTGTCCGGGCCGACTGATTCCCGCCTCGAATATGGCCACTTCGTGCGTGGAGTTCATTCGCCACACGGAGAGCGGAACGCCGATGGCCGAATTGTAGGAACGGGGGCTGGCGCACACCCGGTACTCCGTCGAGAGCACTTCACTCAACCAGTCCTTTACGATCGTTTTCCCGTTGCTCCCCGTAATGCCTACTACGGGAATACGAAACTGCTGTCGGTGGAAGCGGGCAAGTTCCTGTAACAAGCGTAAGGGGCTGTCGACGATCAGTAGGGTGAGTCGGTCGCTTCCGTCAGCGTCATGCTGTAGTGCCGCGGCGACCTCGATTTCCTGTCGGTAGTCGTCGATCCGGTCGCGGGCTACGGCAAACTGGGTCACCCCGGCACGAACCAACGGCGCGATAAAGGCGTGACCGTCACGACGTTCGCCGGGAAGCGCGAGGAACAGCGCGTCCCCGGGCTTACTAATTAGCCGGCTATCGACGACGAGGTCGTAGTCACGGTACATTCCGTAGAGTTCCGGAAGTTGTGTCGGAATATCCGGAATATGCAACTCACGCATTGTCGAAGATCGTAAATTTGGCCGATGCAAGTGCCCAAGATTCAGAAAGCCGTCGCGGAATTCAAAGTATGGATGATGACGGAAGAGGCCCGGGAGCTCCTCCCCCTCTGGGAAACCCAAAAAAACTGGCAGGACCACTTCAACGTGGAATCTAAGCAACTGGCCGAGAGCTACGATGCCGCCCTGGACAGTAAAACCAACCGGCGCCACTACCGCCGGGGCGGGTACGATCCCAAACGAAGCATGCTGGCCATCCTGGAATGGGAACCCGATTTCGCGCGCGACGCATTCCGCGATCTCTTCAGCGAAGATCGGGACCTAGAAGGACGGATCCAGCGATTTGTCTTTTACATCAACGAGCTCTTCAATCGCTACCGGGACGCGAAGCCCAAGGCTCGGATACCCACCCACTACCACGACGACGACTACAACATGGTGTCGCTGTACCTGATGGGGCAGTATCCGGAGATCTATGCGCCCTACTCGACCGACTTGTTGCAGACGGTCTGTCGCAAACTCGGCGCGAAGGACGTGCCCCCGGCCGCGGATTTTCCCCGGTACACCAAGCTGTTGAAAACGCTGCGGCCCTTTTTGGACAAGGACGAGGAACTGCTCGCAAATTACCGCGAGAGTCTACGGGAAGTTGACTACCAGGGCGACAGCGCCTTACTGGTCTACTGGTTCTTCCGCTACGTGGAGATGGCTACGCCGCAGCCCGCTGCAGCTGCCGAATAAGGTCGACGTCGGCCGGCGTGGTGAACAGCCCTTCCCCCTGGCGGTCGTCGGATACCTCCAGACGCATATTTTCGGCCAGTTCGCGGGCTAGCTTGCCCAGCTGCAGAGCGTACGGGATGCTATATCCCTGGGCGGCGTAGTGATCGACAATCCCCACTCGGATACATTCCAGCGGATCAAAGCGGAGCAGTAATTCCCGTACGCGGTGATTCCGGTTGAAGGGAATGTTCCGTTCCTGCAAACCCTCCCGGAGCTCGTCCATGGTAATCTTCACCACGTTATCGACTCGGTAGCGATTCCAGTAGTCCGCCGAACCGGTCCGGCGCACGTACTCCTTAAGGTGGCGCTCCTCCGCGGCGGTCTGGCAGCTGAAGCGCGTCATGGCCTTAGTCTGTTCCAGCAGTTCGAGCGTCTGCTCGGCGGTCAGCTGCACACGTTCGGGGTAGATCGCTTCTTCCTTGCTCAGCTTAGTGGCAATGGCCTGCTTTACCCGCGACTTGGTGGCCAGTGCGACCAAACGGGCCAGCTCGAGGTTGAAGTAGTATTCGTGGACAACATCGGTTTTCGTATTCGTCGACCGCGCGTAATCCTGCATACCCACCGGCTTGCGAATACCGTCGGCAAACTGGTACACGTCCTTGATCCAGGTCCGCACGTTCGCCTGGTAGTGATGATCGGACAAACCCAGCGCACGGTGTAGCTCCGAAGCTTTAACGACGCGTGTCCCCTTCTTGCTGACTCGAATAGTTAGGTCCATGTTTGAAACCTGATGGTGATGCAACAAATTTAGTCCATGTTGGAATACAAACCAAGTTTAAAACAAAATATTTGTAATTATTTTGCTAAGTAGTCTTGTTCCTTCAACTAAGGGTCAGCCATATACGGTCCTAATTTTACCAAATTGATTACGTATTGTAGGTGTTGCCCCCGGGTTCCGCCGCGCCGGGATCTACAAATGCAACAGAAAGACCCGTCTATCGGGCGTATCTTTGGTGAAAGTCCGCGGTTATGTTTCGTACGCTCTTTAAGTTGTTGCTATTACTGGTGGTTGGCCTGCTCGCCTACAACTACTTCTACGGTACGTCGGCGGAGCGGGCGCAGAGTCGGGCCATTGTCAACAAGGCACGGGACTTGGGGGCGGACGCCTGGGATTTATTGCGCAGCGAACGGGCAAAACTGAGCGAGGGCAAATACGACGACGCCCTCGACCGACTGGAATCACTGTTTTCCGAATTAAAGGAGACGACGGATGCCCTGGGGGACGCCGACCTGCGGGAAGAACTGGACAGTCTCCGCCTGCGCCGGGAGTCGATCGAGACCGGACTGCGGGGAGGGGATGAACTAAGCCGGTCGGCCCAACGTAAACTCGAAGAACTGACCGCCGATACCGAAGCGCTCATGCATGAAATGGAAGCGAAAAGCCAACCGTCGGCTCCCTACTGAACTGCGTAAGATCATCCACATCGATATGGATGCGTTCTTCGCCAGCGTCGAGCAGCGGGACAATCCGGAACTCCGCGGCAAACCCATCGCCGTCGGAGGGAGCAAGATGCGTGGGGTAGTCGCGGCGGCCAGCTACGAAGCCCGGGTATACGGGGTACGTTCCGCCATGCCGAGTATTACGGCAAAGCGGCTCTGTCCGGAGCTCATCTTCGTAAAATCGAGCTTCGACAAATACCGGGAGGTTTCCAATCAGATCCGGGAAATCTTTTATTCCTATACCGACTTGGTGGAACCGCTCAGTCTCGACGAAGCATACCTGGATGTGACCGAAACCAAACGGGGGCCCTCCTCCGCCACCCTCATCGCGCGGGCAATCCGGGATGAAATATTCGCCACCACCCAGCTCACGGCTTCGGCGGGCGTGAGCTTCAATAAATTTCTGGCTAAGGTGGCCAGCGACATCAATAAGCCCAACGGCATGAAGGTCATCATGCCGGAGGAGGCCGCCGGCTTTTTATCGGCCCTGCCCGTCGAGGACTTCCACGGTATCGGTAAAGTAACCGCCGCGCGGATGCATAAGATGGGCTACCGGACCGGAGCGGATCTGCTGAAGTTGTCGGAAGTGGAAATGGCCCAGCGGTTCGGCAAAGTCGGCCGTCACTACTACCGGATCGTGCGGGCACTAGATGACCGACCGGTCAATCCGAACCGCAACCGCAAAAGCGTCGGCGCCGAGCGCACCTATAGCGAAGACGTTACTACCCTAAAGGATATGACGGAGAAGCTCGACTGGCTGGCGGAGAAAGTTTTCGACTACCTGGAAGCCCAAAATAACTTCGGGCGCACCGTCACGCTGAAAATGAAAAGTCCACACTTCGTCATTCACACCCGCAGCCGCAGTTTCAGCGGGGAAATCCGCAGGCTGGCCGATCTAAAGGAAGTAGCGTATCAGCTCCTCCGCGAGAACATCGACGAAGTACCTGTGGTGCGCCTTCTCGGGCTAAGCGTCAGTAATCTGGAGCGGGAGGGCGGCGAGGGCGTCCAACTTCTGCTACCCTTCGGGGAAGAGGAATAGTTCTCGGTGCGGTTGGACGGCTATAGCCGTTGGACCGCTATAGCCGTTGGACGGTGGGGGACCGTCCAACGACGGTAGTCTCTCGGTCCGTACTCCGCACTACCCGACTAAAGAACTTCTGACTACCTACTAACTGGCAACTGACTACCGTACTAACTGACTTCTGACTTTCTATCCATTCATTTTCTGGAACATCAGTATGCCCCAGTCTAGGCAACCGTCTTCAGCTAGGCGGATGAAGTTTTTGTAGGTCGTAATCCGGTCGTCTACGAAGCGTTTGCTGCTCTGTTCGACGAGTTTTTCTTTATTGGCCTGCAGGGTGTACAGCACTTTGGTATAGTGATGGACGAGCTGGTCAGACAGTTCCACGCTGTAGATCTGCTGCAGAAAACCCCGCTTGGCGTCGCTGCCGTATTGTTCTTCGGTGATCAGCTCCTCGAGGGGCAGCTTTTTGATCAGTTTTTCGGATTCGGGATCCTCGCACTCCTCGCTACGCATCAACGCACTGATAATGAGCCGGCCTTCCGGTTTAAGTACGCGATGGATGGCGCGGAAGGTTTCCTTCTTCTTACCGGTTAGGCTAAAGGCATCCTGGGCGATCACGAAGTCGAAGAAGTCAGGATCGTAGGGCATGTACTCCACGAATCCCTTGCTCACTTTCACTTTTTTGCTTAACTCGAGCTCTTCGATCTTGCGTTCGTTGTACTCGTTTTGCTTCTCGTCGTCGTTCAGGCACCAGACCTTGCACTTATACTGTTCGGCAATGTAGCGGGCCGCGCCGCCGAAGCCGGATTGCACCACCAGCACTTTGGAAGCGCGCTTGATGCGGGGCAGAAGCTTGATCATCCGGTCCGTGGTCTTGCGATTGGCCTCGTACAGACTCAGGCTTTTCGGACGGTAAATACCGATGTGCAGGTCATCTCCCCCCCACACGTTATGGTAAATGTGCTGGCCTTTTTTCTCTTCGACGAATAGTGGGTTGGGATTGTTAGACATAGGTTGGCTTTACCTAAGCTAACCCGCAACAATCCACATTGTTCGCAATTTGATGATAATACGCTATTCGCGTTTCGTCAGTTCCTGCTGCCAGGTGCGCACTTCGCCGAGGCGAAAGCGGACGGGAAAGCGCGTGGCTTCCTCGAGTTGCAATTCCAGCCGACAAAAGAAGGCCAGGTACGGCTTAGTGCTCGTGAAATCGAAATCAGCATTGGCCTGCTTGCGGGCGTCCGCACCGGAGGGGGCGGGTCCGCGGGTGCTGTATACTTCCGTTAATAGCCAAGCTTGTGGGTAGTGGCGTAGTGAGGGGGTCGCTACCCGTAGCGTTTGCTGGATTTGAGCGTGCTTTGCTCCTGCGCCCGCGCCCATTTGCAACTGCCCCCGGGCCACTCCGCTAAGAGAAAGGAGCACCAATATGGCTAATGCGCGCATCACTTCTTTTTGTTGCGTTTGTAATCCCGGAATACGAAGTCACCAAGTCCCTGTAAACCACTGTAGTAAGCCTTTCCACCGTTAGTTTCGGTGAAGCTCTGCACGAACTGTACCAGGTAAGGGTCACGGGCGATCATGAAGGTGGTGACGGGGATGCTGATCTTCCGCAGACGGGCGGCCAGATTGAGCGTGCGGTTGATGATGGTGCGGTCGAGGCCCATGCTGTTCTTGATGTACCGCTTACCACGTTTGATGCAGGTGGGTTTACCGTCGGTGATCATGAAGATCTGCTTATTGGGATTGCGGCGGCGGCGCAGGATGTCCATGGCCAGCTCCAGTCCGGCGACGGTATTGGTGTGGTAGGGACCGACCTGGAGGTACGGAAGGTCCTTGATCTCGACCGGCCAGGCGTCGTTGCCAAAAACGATGATATCGAGGGTATCCTTGGGGAAGCGGGTGGTGATGTACTCGCTCAGGGCCATGGCGACCTTCTTGGCCGGGGTGATGCGATCCTCGCCGTAGAGTATCATGGAGTGGCTGATGTCGATCATGAGCACCGTGGACATCTGGGCCTGGTAGTGGGTTTCGTAGACTTCTAGGTCGTCGGTGGTCAGGCGGAACTCGTCGATCCCGTTGTTGATCTGAGCATTGCGGAGGCTCTCGCTGACGGCCATCTTATCGAGGGCATCCCCGAACTCAAAGGGGCGGCGCTCGCTGGTGGTTTCGTCGCCGCGACCGCTGTAGCGGGTGGAGTGGTTGCCGCGTTTGGTTTTCTTGATCTCGCCGAAGATGTCCTTGAGCGCCTTTTGCCGCAGTTCGCCTTCCATCTTGGCCGTGGGGACGTATCCGGGGCTTCCGGGGCCGTCGCCGGGCTGGATGTAGTTCTTGTCGATCAGTTCCTGAATGAAATCGCCGATGCTGTAATCGTCGCTGGTCAGTTCGTACTGTCGGTCGAGATTGGTGAGCCACTGCAGGGCTTCCCCGACGTTTCCGGAGGTATGGGTGAGCAGTTCCTGAAACAGTTTCAGGAGTTTTTCAAAGGGGGTCTCGTCTCCCTGGCCCGCGATGTAATTTGAGAATTTCCAGCCGATCATACTGGAGGAACAGGTGGGATGGGGGATGGTTTTGGGGTGGTGGTGGGGGGGGGCGATTAGCCGTTGGACCGCTATAGCCGTTGGACCGCTATAGCTGTTGGACCGCTATAGCCGTTGGACCGCTATAGCCGTTGGACGGTCCCCCACCGTCCAACGGTGTCGGGCAAGATTTAACACCACTCCACCAATAGTGGAGTGGCCGACTCTTCTTTTGCGCCTATGTACAATCCGAATACTATCTACCACATCTACAACCAAAGCATTAACTATGAACTCCTCTTTAGGACCGATGCCAATTACCGGTATTTCTTGGAGAAGCTAAAACGACACGTGCTCCCCCACGCGGATGTGCTCGCTTTTTGTCTTATGCCCGATCATTTCCACTTGCTGCTCAAACCGACCGTAGTCGGATGCGAGCCCGGTAAATGCGGAAGGTATCTGCGGCTAACAGAAACGGGAGAGGATGCATGCTTTCAACAGAATTTGAGCAGTGCCATTAAAACTACGTTGAGTAGCTATACTCAGGCTATCAACAAGCGCCACGGTCGGCGGGGTTCCCTCTTCAAGGCTAAAACCAAGGCCAAACCGGGGTATAAGGGCTTCAGTCCGGAAGAGCTGGGTCTCGATACGGATGACCCGCTTACCCAAAAGATACCTTACCTCAGGACGTGTTTCAACTACATCCACGCAAATCCCGTGAAATCGAACCACGTCAATCACCCTGAAGAGTGGGAATTTTCTTCCGCGCTGGATTATGCGGGATACAGAGACTGTGGGTTGATAAATTTTACGGCAGCCGAGCAGCTGCTTGGAATTGTCCGGAAAAATCCTTACAGCGGTCCAACGGGGTGACACCGTCCAACCGCTATAGCGGTCCAACCGGTCCATGCTCCCCCAGCATCCCCACCAGGCCAGCCTCGCTCGCCACCGCCGGCCAGGCGCAGTCCACCCCCCGCCGCCGCAACTCAGCCCCCGTACTAGGCCCGATGGCGAGCACCCGCGCGCCCACGGGTAAAGAGTAGTGATCCAGGTAGGCGGCGACGTTTAGCGGGCTGGTAAAGATGTAAATATCGGCGGCTACGGGTGCCTCCGGCGGGGAGGGGCGATTGTCGTAGCACACCGCATCCAGTACGGTGATCCGACCGTCCAGCACCCGTTGTATACTCAGACGGGACTGCCGGGCCCGCGGAAAGAAAACCCGGGCACCCTCCCCCACCGCTAGAAAGTCTTCCGCCACCTGCTCCGGATGACCGTTCCCGCAAAAGTCTACGCGGCCACACGATTCCAGTAAGGTAGCAGCCGTACTTCCACCAATCGCCGCCACCCGCACTTCGGAAGGTATAGCCCCCGCAAACCGGACGGCCCGGGAGCTGTAAAAAAACCACCACTGGGCATCCGCCGGCGCGGAGAACGGCACCGGAGCGAAAGTGAGCAGGGATTGCGCGTGGATGCCGTGCCCGTGAGCTTCCGCCCACGATTGTAGCGGACTGGCCGGTTCAAGTCGGCGGCTAACGAAAATCATCCTTACTCCTGCTCGGAATGATCGCCTTCCAGCTCCCCCAGAAAGTAGACTTCCTGAGCTACCAGGGTCCCCTTATCGCTGTGGGTCAGGACGAACTCGACGGGGTCCCCCTCCAGCAGGTCCTCGAAGCGCACGTTCTTCACGTTGGTATGGTGAAAGAAGAGGTTATTCGGCGGGTAGGTAATAAACCCGTACCCACCCTTCAGGCTGAAGATCTCACTTTCCATCACCTCCCCGATCTGCCCCCCGACGGGCTCCTCCAACACTACGGAATCCTTTTTGTCCGGCGGCGGTGAAGCGTCCTTTTTCTTGTCGGACACAAACAGGGCTTCTACCAAGCGCGCTTCGGTGTCGGAAGCCGGGTGGTCGATGAATTCCGACATATTCAGGGGGTAACTGGACTCCCGGAGCAGATCCTGACTGGTGCGCGTGACGAAGCCGCTGCCGCTGTCGGTGGTAAATTCAAAATCCCACCCCAGCACCATCACCCGCGTACCCAGTGAGTTGATCTTACGGACCAACGGCACGTAGTCGCCGTCGCTCGCGATGAGTACGACGACGTCAAACCGCCGTAGTACGGCCTGCTCGTAAGCTTCGAGCGCGAACCACACGTCGATGCCCTTCTCGTGGCGTCGCCCGTGGTTACTGCGCAGGGGGGAATAGTGAGTGGTGATACCACTCGACATCAGAATATCGTCGAACACCCGGTCGTAGTACAGCGCGCTTCCCCGTTTCTGCGCCTCCGTGGCGTTGAGTCGTCCCCGGAAGTAATGACTGTCGACAATCTTCGTGCGGTCCAGGCGCGTACCCTCTTCCCGCGCGACGCGGGCTTCGATGAATTGGTGCAAACCGGTGATGCTGAGGCGGCGGCGTTGCGGATGATCGTAATTGTAGTAGTTGCTGACGTGTAGAAAGTAGTTACCGTCGTAAAAGACGCCTATTCTGGTGAGTGTTGACATATCTATACTGTAGGTTACGCTATCGGGTAAACTTACGCCCCGCCGGCCGAACCGCCCCCGCTGGTCCAAAAAGACAAAGCCCCATCCACGCGAATGTGCGCGGACGGGGCCTGTAACGTGAGCCCCCAGGGGCTCGAACCCTGGACCCCCTCATTAAAAGTGAGGTGCTCTAGCCAGCTGAGCTAGGGGCTCTGGAGGTCGCTCTATTTCTAAAGCGACGCAAAGGTAAGCACGGCTAATCTACTTATGCAAACGCTGTGCGGATAATCTTTGCAACATCCTACTTCCGGATGCCCAACTTAGCGATCAGCGAACGGTACCCCTCGAGGTCCTTCCGCTTAAGGTAATTAAGCATCTTGCCGCGGCTACCGACCAGGCTCAGCAGAGCCTTACGGCTGCTGTGATCCTTGGGGTGAGTGCGCAGGTGGTCGGACAGCGCCTTGATGCGGAAAGTGAACAGGGCAATCTGTCCTTCGGTGCTTCCGGTATTCTGGGCGGAGCCGCCGTATTCGGTGAAGATCTCGTCCATCTTCTCCTGGGAAAGGTAAACTGGCATAATAAAGGCCTTTAGTAAATAGCCCCCGCGGAGGGAACTAATCAGTTAAAGCGAAAAATTTCGGGACGCAAAGGTAGGCATTCTTCCATTGTCCGACACTATTAATGTCAACTACTGTCTATTTTACCCGACGTTTGCACAAACCGCTCCGTATGAAACACCTGCTACCCCTGCTCTTCGTCTTCCTAGCCTGCTCCTGCGTCCGCGCCCAGAACTATATCAGCGTCGATAAACAGGAGCGCCTGACGGCCGAGCAGATCGGCCGGCAACTACCGATCACGACGGAGTACGACGTGGTCATCTACAAGGTACTATACGCTACCGTGGATGCTTTCGGGAAGCCGGATACGGCCAGCGGGATGCTTTCCGTACCCGACGATCGCTCGCTCCGCTTCCCCATGGGCATCTACATGCACGGAACGGTGACCGACCGTGAGGCGGTACCCAGCCGGCGGGAAACGCTGGAGCGGTCCGTGGTCAATGCCTTCGCCACCAACGGATACATCATGGTAGCTCCGGACTATATCGGCCTGGGGGATAGCGACGGTTTCCACCCCTACGTACACGCGGCTACCGAATCCAGCGCCGGCCGCGACCTCATTCTCGCCGCCCAGTCCTGGATGGACGACCAGCAAGTGGCCTACAACGATCAACTCTTCATTACCGGCTACAGCCAGGGCGGACACGCCGCGCAGGCACTGCACCGCGACATTCAGGCCGATTCCGGCTCCGCTTCCCTCTCGGTCACCGCCGCAACCCACCTCTCGGGCCCCTACAGTATCAGCGACGTAATGCGACGGGCCACCCTCAGCGAGGGTCGCCCCACCCTGCCGGGATATATCGTATATACCTACGTCAGCTACAACAACGTCTACCAGATATACGACAGTCTCGGTCAGGTATTCGTACAGCCTTACCTCGACGTGATCCGTCAGTACGACCGGGAGGAAATCGACGGGGAAGCCTTCAACGCAAGCCTTACCGATTTGCTGGAAGAGCGGCAGGAACGCCTGATCGATATGTTCCAGGACTCCATCGAACAGCAAATTTCTTCGGACGACGACGATAGCCGCATCGTGCAGGCGCTGCGCGATAACGATACCTTCGACTGGGCCCCGGAAGCCCCCACCCTGTTGTACTACTGTACCGCTGACGAGCAGGTACCCGCCGAAAATGCCCTGGTGGCCGCCGCCCGCATGCGCGAACTGGGGTCCACGTCGGTGATCGCGCAGTCCGGCGGAGACCTGTCGCACGGGGGGTGCATCCCCTTCGCGCTGCTGACGACCTTAAACCTATTTGACCAGTACGCGACCATCAGTTCGACAACTTCGCTGGGCCGGGCGGTGGATATCCCCGCTTTCACGATCAGCCCCAATCCCGCGGGCGCGGGTACCGACCTTCGCCTGACCGGACTGCCGGCGGGAATCGAGGCGCGGTACGATCTCTACGACCCGACGGGCAGAACCATTATGCACGGGCATATTACGGACCGCGCTTCCCTCACCGTGCCCGCTACGGTCCGCTCGGGCGTACACGTGCTGCGGCTAACGCTGTCCGACGGCAATTTCGTCGTGCGCCGGGTGGTGCTTCGGTAGAGCGGCCCTTACCTTCGGGCCCATGAACGTACAGATACGCCAGGGCACCGCCGAGGACCTGCCCGCCGTCCACCACCTGGTGGGTGAGTTGGCGCGCTTCGAACGCGCACTCGACAGCTTCACCGCTACCCTGCAGGACTACCGCGATGATTTCCGCGACGAGTTTTTTGAAGTCATCGTCGCCGAGGATATGGCTACGGGCAAGGTCATCGGCATGGCCCTCTACAACTTCGTCTACAGCACCTGGAAAGGGCGCATGATCTACCTGGAAGACTTCGTGCTGGACCCAGACTACCGCCGCCACGGAATCGGCCAGCGACTGTGGGACGTACTCAAGGAAAGGGGGCGGGAACGCGGGTGCCGGCTTCTGAAGTGGCAGGTGCTGGACTGGAATACCGATGCCATTCGGTTTTACGAAGCCCAGGGAGCAGCCATCGAGCACGAATGGCTCAACGGAAAACTGACCCTCTGAGAACTAGTTCTTCCGGCTGAGCAGATCCTCGGCCAGTTGCCGTAAGACTCCCTTCCACCGTTCGTCGCCCCCGGCCGCCCCGAGGTGGGCGTAGGCCTCCCGCTGAAACTGGTCGCGCAACTCCGCGACCAGCCGGGGCACGTCACGTAGTCGCATCAATTCGGTAACGCGGGCCACTTTGGGGGCCGGATCGTCCGGAGAGTGGCTGAACCAGTGCACGAGTTCGTCGCGTTGCTCCGCGCCGAGCGCCTCGAAGGTTTTGATGTAGAGGAAAGTTTTTTTGTTGCGGATGATGTCGTTGCCGGTGAGCTTGCCGGTTTGTTCCCCGTCGCCGAAGGTGTCGAGCAAGTCGTCGTGCAACTGGAAAGCGAGGCCGGTCAGGCGTCCGAAGGCGTAGAGATGATCGGCATCGGCGCGACTGGCCCCGGCGGCGAGCGCGCCCATTTCGAGGGCTCCCCCCAGCAGGACGGCCGTCTTGAGCTCAATCATGTGCAGGTACTCCTCGATGGTGACGTTGCTACGTCCTTCGAAATCCACGTCGAATTGCTGCCCCTCGCAGACGCCCGTCGCCACCCGGTTGAAGGTGCACAACAGCTCGTGGGTCCGCCGCGTATCGGGAGCCGCGCAGAGATGAGCATAGGCCTGGATGAGCATCAGGTCGCCGCTGAGAATGGCGGTATTCACGTCCCACTTTTCGTGCACCGTGGGGTTTCCGCGGCGCAGCGGACTGTCGTCCATGATGTCGTCGTGCAGCAGCGTGAAATTGTGAAAGGTCTCCACGGCCAGTGCTACGGGCATACCGGCGGAGAGTTCCTCACCGTCGCCGAACATGCGTGCGGCGATGAGGGCCAGCAGCGGTCGCACCCGCTTACCACCGATGCCCATAATGTATTCCACCGGCTCGTACAGCCCCCGGGGCTCCCGTCCCGTGGCGGACTCCCGCAGGCGGAGGAGAAAGCGTTCGCGGAGCGCGTGGAGGGGATCACGGAGGGGCTGAGACATGGGCGGGGGCGGCTTATTCGGTCCGACAAACATACGAAGAAGGTTGCCCGGCATCATTTGTCGCCGGACATGAACCAAGGTTGCCGGTCGTACGTCCTACTACTTTAAGCCACCTTCGTTCATCAACCACCGCGGGCAGCGCGCCGCGGGAATCCAGTAGCTATGTACGACCTCATCATCATCGGCGGCGGGCCTTCCGGGATCAACGTGGCGATCAGCGCCCGGCGGGCGGGACTGAACTACCTCATCATCGAGAAGGGGGTGATTGCCAACAGCCTGTTCCATTTTCCGGTCAACATGACCTTCTTCAGTACGTCGCTCAAACTGGAGATCCAACGGACGCCCTTCATCAGTCACCTCGACAAGCCCACCCGCGCCGAGGCGCTGGAATACTACCGGCGGCTGGTCCAGCACTTCGACCTGCAGATCAAACTGTACGAGGAAGTCAGTGAGATGGACAAGCGGACGGACGGAGGATACCGCGTCCGCACCAACCGCGGGAGCTACGACACCCACCACGTAGTGGTGGCCACCGGATTCTACGACACCCCCCGCCTGCTCGGCATTCCGGGAGAGGACCTGCCTAAGGTGCTTCACTACTACGACGACCCCCACGCCTACATCGGCCAGCGGGTGCTTGTGGTGGGCGCGGCGAACTCCGCCTGCGATGCGGCCCTGGAGTGCTGGAGAAAGGGCGCCGAGGTCACCATGGCGGTGCGCGGCGGAGAAATAAACGATCGCGTCAAGTACTGGATCAAACCGGACATTGAAAACCGGATCCGCGAGGGCAGTATCCAAGCCTACTTCAACACGACGATTCAGGCCATCCGCCCGGATGAAGTCGACCTGCTCACGCCCGGTGGCCCGGTCACCCTTCCCAATGACTTCGTGCTGGCCATGACGGGCTACGAACCTAACTACGCGCTATTCGAACGACTCGGCCTGCCCATCGAACCGACGGATGCCTGTAAACCGGTATTCAATCCAGACACCCTGGAAACTAACCTACCCGGCGTATACATGGCGGGCGTGGCGTGTGCCGGACGCCAAACGAGCAAACTCTTTATCGAAAACACCCGCGATCACGGCGACATCATCGTCGAGGGTATCACCCAGCGCACCGTCGCCGCGCAGTAGCGAGGTGGCTGAGTGTATTTTCTAAAAACCCTTGGGGTATGTCTATGAAAGAATACGATGTTGTCGTAATCGGTGCCGGCAGCGCCGGTCAGTCCGTCGCCGCCGCCGCAGCTAAAGCCGGTAAGACCGTGGCCATTACCGAAGGTCGCGAATACGGCGGCACCTGCCCGCTGCGCGGTTGCGACCCGAAACTCGTGCTGCACGCCGCCGCCGAGACCATGCATCGCTTGCATAACCTTCGGGGCAAGGGATTCACCAGCGATCCGGATTTTTCGTGGCCCGACCTGATGGAATGGAAGCGGTCGTTCACGGAGCCCATTCCGGAGAACAGCCAGGAACGCATGCGGGAAAACGGCGTGGAAGTGTACGAAAGCTACGCCACCTTCATCGATGCCCACACCCTCCAACTGACCGACGAGGTACGCATAAAGGGAAAAACCATCGTGGTGGCCACCGGCCTGCGCCCCACACCGCTCGACTTTCCCGGAAGCGAGTATCTCTACACCAGCGACGACTTTCTGGAAATGGATGAGCTGCCCGGCGAGATGGTCATCGTAGGCGGCGGCTACATCGGGACCGAAACCTCCCAGATCAGCCACGCCCTGGGCTGCCGGGTCACCGTAATTGTGAGTGACGATGTCCCCCTCAGTAAATTCGATCACGACCTGGCCGGGCTGCTGCTGACATCCGCCGAGGAAAGAGGCATCAAATTTCACCTCAACACTAGGGCCAAGGCCATCCGCAAAACGGGTGACCGGTTTGAGGTAGACGTGGAGGATAAGGACGGGCAGCAGACGACCCTCACGACCGACCGCGTCATTCACTGTGCCGGACGTACTCCCAACATCGGTGAGCTCGACCTGGACGCCGCGGGGATCGAGCACGACAAGAAAAAAGGAATCGTCGTCGACGACCGCCTGCGCACCAACCTCCCCCACGTGTACGCGGTCGGAGACTGCACGGATAACGGCCTGCCCCTCTCCCCGGTGGCCAGCTACGACGCGACGGTGCTGAGCGAAATTCTGTTTGAGGGCAGCGACCGTAAGGTAGAGTACTACCCCCTCCCCACCGTCGCCTTTTCCCTGCCCGGCATGGCCGCCGTGGGCATGACGGCCGACGAAGCGCAAAAAGCCAGGAAGGAAGGACGAAAGATTGCCGAACGCTTTGCCGATGCTTCCGACTGGTACCACGCCCGTCACCTCAACAGTCCGGTCTTCGCCTACAAGGTGTTTCTGGATGAGGACGAGGACCGCATCCTCGGGGCCCACCTGCTCGGACCTGACGTCACGGAGTTGATCAACCTCTTCTACCTCGCCATCTTACAGAAAACCCGGGTGGCCGAGCTGAAAAAAATGATCTTTGCCTATCCTACTCCGGCTTCCACCCTCAAATCGATGCTTTAAGGCCTATGACCAATCCCGAGATCGCCCGTCACTTCCGCGAACTGGGTAAACTGATGGAGCTGCACGGCGACAACCCATTCAAGATCCGGTCGTACACCAACGCCTACAATAAATTACGTAAGGACGAACGCGACCTGGCCGGAATGTCGGAGGCCGAGTTGCAGCAGCTGGAGGGGGTCGGGAAGGCCATTGCCGGCAAAATTCACGAACTGGCCACCACCGGGCGCATGGAAACCCTGGAAAAGTGGCGGGAAAAGACCCCGGAAGGCATTCGGGAGATGCTCAACATCAGCGGTTTCGGCCCGAAAAAAGTGAAGGCGGTCTGGGACGGTCTGGGCGTCACCACCGTCGGGCAACTGCTGTACGCCATCAACGAAAACCGGCTGGTCGAACTGAAGGGCTTCGGGCTCAAGACGCAGGAGAGTCTGAAGCAGAAACTCGAATTTCTGCAACGTAGCCGGGGCCGCCTCCTGTACCCCACGGTGGCCCTCACCGCGACCGCCCTGCTGGAGCAGCTCCGGAATATGTTTCCCGACGAGCGCTTCGAGCCCACGGGTGAGTTGCGACGCTGCTGCCCTACCCTGTCCGCATTGCCCCTGCTGACGACGCTGGCTCCCGCGCGCGCCGCCCGCATTCCCGGTCTGCAGGTGCGGGAGGCTACGGAGGAACGGACGGTCGCGGAGGTCGACGAAGTGCCGGTAGTGCTGCACCACTGCACGTCCGCCGACTTTGGCAGCAAACAATTTCGGCACACCGGTAGCCGGGCGTTTTTACGGACTTTCGTGGAGCAGTGTCCGGGACTCGACTTCACCGGTCTGGCCGAGGAGGAAGACGTTTTTGCGCGGGCGCGGGTCCCGTGGATTGCTCCGGAAATGCGGGAGGACGGCCGCGTACTGGAACTGGCCCAAAACGGGAGCCTGCCGGTATTGATCGAAGAAAGCGACGTGCGGGGGGTGGTGCATGCGCACTCGACGTACAGCGACGGCATCCACAGCTTACGCGAAATGGCCCTGGCCGCCCGGGAGCGCGGCTACGAATACCTGGTGATGAGCGATCATTCCCAGGCCGCCTTTTACGCGAATGGACTGAAGCCGGACCGGGTACGCGAACAGTGGCAGGAAATTGAGGCGCTCAACCGGGAGCTTGCCCCCTTCCGCATCCTGAAGAGCATAGAGTGCGACATTCTCAGCGACGGGAGCCTGGATTACGACGCGGATTTACGTAGCGGATTCGATTTGATCATTGCCTCGGTCCACAGCAATCTGAACATGGACGAGGAGCGGGCCACCGAGCGCTTGCTGGCGGCTATTCGTAATCCGGATACCGATATCCTCGGTCATCCGACCGGGCGTTTGTTGCTGAGCCGGGAGGGTTACCCCATCGATCATATGCGCGTGATCGATGCCTGCGCGGAGCACCGGGTAGCCATCGAACTGAACGCGAATCCGTACCGCCTGGACCTGGACTGGTCGTGGATCCCCTACGCCGTGGAGCGGGGGGTGATGGTAAGCATCAATCCGGACGCCCACGCTACCGGCGGCATCGGCGACATACGCTACGGCGTGCTGGCGGCCCGGAAGGGAGGGCTCGAAAAACGCCACTGTCTGAATGCCCTGGGGTGGCGTGAACTGCTCCTCAGACTTGGTCGGATAGAAGCATAATCCTCTACATCCGCTCTGGTGTGAAAGGATGTGCCTATATTTGCGCGCCGGTCGTTGTTCCGACAATTGTCTTGACTCTTCTGCAGTGCGGGCAGCGAAAAGACGGCCAAACGAGTTTTAGGTAAAATAGACCTTGGCCTAACCGAATAAATGAATGATCCGAACGTAACGCGTTGCTCCTTTCGGAGTACGGGGCGGGTCCTCCAAATCACCAACCTTTTTCTTAACAATTCATAGTATGAAGTCATTTAAACTTTTAGTTTGGGTGCTACTCCTCGGGAGTTTCAGCACCCTACAGGCCCAGCAGGCCATCACCGGTTCGGTGGTGGACGATAGTGGGATTGGCCTCATCGGTGCTACCATCCTGGTTAATAATACCACCACGGGTACGGTCACCGATCTCGACGGCAATTTCGCGCTCGAAGTCCCGGCTGGCGCCCGCGCCCTAACCATCTCCTATACGGGTTTCACGACTCAGCGCGTACCGTTGGTGGATAACCAGACGGTTTATAATATCACCCTCGCCGAAGACGGCATCGGACTGGATGAGGTTGTGGTAGTTGGCTATTCGCCCGTTCGCCGTAAGGACCTGGTGGGCGCGGTAAGCTCCATTAGTGCTGACGACGTGAACGCGGAGGCAGGTGCCACCGTGCAATCCGCCCTGCGTCAGGCCGCCGGTGTGGTAGTTCAGCAGAGCAACGGTGCTCCCGGTGCCGGATACAACATTCGCGTCCGTGGGGTAACCTCCATCAACGCTTCCAACGAGCCCCTTTTCGTCGTCGACGGTGTACCGGTAATCTCGGGCGACCTCTCCCAGCAGGGCGTAGGTGGTCAGGGAACCAACGCACTGGCCGACATCAACCCCGCCGACATCGAGTCGATGGAAGTCCTGAAGGACGCCTCGACCACCGCAATCTACGGTAGCCGGGCGGCCAACGGTGTTGTACTCATCACCACCAAGTCCGGTAAGTCCGGCAAGACCCGCATCAACGTCAACTCCACCTACGGATTCAACGAGCTGCCGAATATGATCGACGTGGTCGATGGTGCTACGTACAACGAGTACCTCAAGGAGCGTTACGGTGCTACCGCTAACGCCTTCGGCATGGACTCCACCGTCAGCAGCAACTGGCAGGAGCTCATCTTCGACCGCAACCCCGTCACCAGCCAGCAGCTAAGCATCAGCGGAGGTGACCAGAAAACCAAGTTCTACGGTTCGCTGGGTTACGACGACAACCAGGGTGCCCTGAACGGTACGCGCTTCAAGCGCTATAGCGGCCGCCTCAACCTCGACCACACCGCTTCGGACAAGCTGGCCCTCAATATGAACTTGGGCTACACCAACTCCAATAACAAGCGGATCCAGGGTGACAACAACATCTACGGAGCCGTTTCCGCGGCCATTCTGCTTCCCCCCACCGTACCCGTTCGTAACGAAGATGGTACCTACGGTTCGGCCTTCGGTCTGGAGAACCCCGTAGCCGCTACGGAAGTGTACGAGAACCGTGCCCTGACCAACCGCATCATCGGTAACGCCTCGGCCACCTTCTTCCCGATCGAAGCCATCGCCCTGAAGGCCAAGCTGGGGGTTGACAACGTCAACTACCGCGAGAACGTCTTCGAGCCGAGCACCCTGCAGTCCACCGCTCAGGGCCAGATCGTCGAAAGCAGCAACGTGCGCACCCGGATCATCAGCGAGTACACCGCTACCTACAACGGTAACGTCGGAGACTTCAACCTGAACTCCACGATCGGTGCCATCTTCCAGCGCGACGACATTCGCCGCAACTTCTTCGAGACCAACGACCTGCCGAGCGACAACTTCCCCAGTGCCGATGCCGCCGCTACCCCGTCGACCATCGCCGGTGATAAGTTCGGCAGCACCCTGCAGTCATACATCGCCACCGTTAACGTGAACAACGGCGGCCTTTACGTCACCGCTTCGTTCCGGGCTGACGGATCCAGCCGCTTCGTCAACGATCGCTGGGGCTACTTCCCCGGTATCGCAGCCGGTTACGACTTCGCTTCCAGCGAAATGGTCGGCCCCTTCGAGCAGCTTAAACTGCGTGCCAGCTACGGACAGACCGGTAACAACAACATCGGTGACTTCGCTACCCGCCCCCTCTTCGCCGGCGGAGCTTCCTACCTGACCACTCCCGGTATTTCCCAATCGCAGCTCGGTAACCCCGACCTCGTGTGGGAGACGACCACTCAGTTCAACGCCGGTCTTGACGTTGCCATCCTGACCAACCGTATTGGTGCGTCCTTCGACTTCTACGTGAAGAACACCGACGACCTGATCCTGAACCGCCCCATCCCGACCACCTCCGGATTCGGAACCGTGGTATCCAACGTCGGTAGCATGCGCAACACCGGCCTGGAAGCCTCGCTGACCTTCGTGAACGTACAGCAGGCCGACTTTACCTGGAACACCACCCTGACCGGTGCGTACAATAAGAACGAAGTAACGGCCCTGTTCAACGATCAACCGCAGGACTTCGGTTTTGCCACCCGTCTGGCCGTAGGCCAGCCCGTAGGTTCCTTCTTCGGTCTGGTAACCGACGGTATCTACCAGAATCAGGCCGAGATCGACGCCGACAACGCCCTGAGCGACGACCGCGACTACATCGTAGGTGCAAAGCCCGGTGACTTCCGCTTCGTAGACCAGAACAACGATGGCATCATCAACGACGACGACCGCACCTTCATCGGCAAGGCGCTTCCCGACTTCACTGGTGGTGTAAACAACAAACTGGCGTACAAGGGCCTCGAGCTGGATTTCTTCTTCCAGTTCAGCCTCGGTAACGAAGTGTACAACAACAACCTGGCTTTCGCCGAGGGCCTGAACTCCGTCTTCGCCCCCACCGTCCGCGCCTACGAAGGTGCCTGGCGCATGGAAGGCGACGGCGACGACTTCCCCCGCATTACCGGTGGCGCGTCGGCTGACAACAACCGTCAGGACTCCGACCGCTACGTAGAGGATGGTTCTTTCGTTCGTCTGAAGACGGCCACCCTGGCTTACAATATTCCGAGCAACGTACTGAGCCGCGCCGGAATCGACCAACTGCGTCTCTTCGTATCGGGTACCAACCTGATCACCTGGACGGACTACAGCTGGTTTGACCCCGAGGTAAATGCTTTCGGCGACAGCAACGTGGCCCTGGGCACCGACTTCCTCACGCTCCCCATTTCCCGTACCGTTGAATTCGGTATAAATCTGGGATTCTAAGCCACCCCCAAAAAATTGACAACAATGATTAAGCAGATATTTCGCATTACTTCGGGAGTAGCCCTCGCCGCCCTTACGCTGGGTTGCGATGATTTCTCCCTGGACGCGGTCCAACCGATCGACTCCGTCCCCCTCAATCTAGCCGTCACCGATGCCAAGTCGGCCGGTGCCGCCCGCGCCGGTGTTTACAACGAACTGCAGGACGCTACGCTGACCTTTGATGGTTACGTCGCTTCCTATACCTACTTCAGCGACGACAGCGACTGGACGGGCACCTTCCCTACCCGGGCGCAGTTCGATAACTACAACGTACTGCCCTCCAACGGTACCATGGCGTCCGTATGGGCTGACTACTACGACGTGATCAATACGGCCAACAACCTGCTGGACGTACTGCCCGGCGTGGAAGATGCCTCCCTCACGGAATCTACCCGCAACAGCCTGCTGGCGGAAGCCCGCTTCGGACGTGCCATCGCGTACTTCCACCTCGTCACCGGATGGGGCGGCGTACCGATCGTACTCACCCCCACCGTCGGCGTTGGCGAAGAACTCAATGTTCCCGCCTCCACCGCCGCCGACGTGTACGCACAGGTCATCGAGGACGCGCAATTCGCCGCCGACAACCTCGGTACCGGTTCGCTGGGTATGAACCCCGCCGCCGCTAACGCCCTCCTCGCCCGTGTTGCCCTGATGCAGGGTCGCTACGACGATGCCGGTGCCTTCGCCACCTTGGCCATCGGAGCCGATTACGACCTGACGACCGTGCCTTACCTGGAGGATGAGATCTTCTACCTGAAGTTCAGCTCCACCGACGGACAGAGCAACGCCTTCTTCTTCGGTGCCAGTGGTATCGGTGCCAGCCGCTACTCCATCGCCCCGAGCCAGAAGCTGGACGATGCCTACGAGGAAGGTGACGAGCGCCGCGATCTTTCCATCGCCTTCACGGACGGTGGTGTACGTTACGGCATCAAGTACGACGACTTCCAGGCCGCCGCCGGTTCGCAGAACGACCCCATCTACTTCTTCCGGGCCGCCGAGCAGGTGCTGATCCTGGCCGAAGTAGCCGCCCGCAACGGTGATTTCGATACCGCCGACAAGTGGATCAACCAGGTCCGCAATCGTGCCGGTCTCGACGACATCGAACTGGACGCCGACAACTTCGAGGACGCCATCCTGCAGGAGCGCTTCGTGGAACTGGCCATGGAAGGTGGATTCCGCCTCTGGGACCTTCGCCGCACCGGCCGTGCCGTCTCCACCCTCGGTCCCGACGGTTACGACCCCTGTGACGATGTATGGCCTTTCCCCCAGGACAACATCGACACCAACACCGCGCTGCAGCAGAACAACTGCTGCAACTGCTAGACCTTCCGTTTAGCAGCGTGTACGACGCCCCGCTTCCTCCCCGGAAGCGGGGCGTTTTGTTTACTTTCACCTGGTGAGCGTACGCAGACCAAAAATATTACTGTGTTTGGCCGGATTACTGGCCGTCGTGCTCCTGCTCTACGGCATGTCCGCAAGTGAGATCGGCAGCGAAGCGATCAGAGGCGGCAACGGTAGCGGCAGCGTAGTGACGTTCCGGATATCCTCCGCCCTTCCCATCGGCATTATCGGACTGATGGCCACCGCGGTGGCTTACCGAATCGGTCTGGCCCGGGACTAAGTCGGCACGGCTCCCGCGGCCCCGCCCCGAAATTCGTTGTACGTTTGTGGGGCCCTAAATCCTGCCACATGATTACCGTCATTTCCGGTACCAATCGGCCCGAAAGCCGTACCCTGCTTTTCGCCACCCACTTCGCGGAGGTATTGCGGGAGATGGGGCAGCAGGTGGAGGTACTCAATATGGAGGAGTTGCACCACGGGTACTTCGCCGGCAAAATGTACGACCCGCTGGGTCACGACGATCAGCTGGTGGCGTGGCAGCGACGGTACATCGGGCCCGCCCGGAAATTTGCGGTATTCGTGCCGGAGTACAACGGAAGCTATCCGGGAGTCATGAAACTTTTCATCGATGCTATTTCGGTCATCGATTACGACGGCAACTTCAAGAACAAGCACGTAGCCCTGGTGGGGGTCTCGTCCGGTCGGGCGGGCAACCTGCGGGGGATCGATCACCTGGCCGACGTCTTTGCCCACATGGGGGCCTGGATCCTCCCGAATCGGCTGCCCCTGTCGAGTGTCGAGTCCCTGCTCACGGACGACAAGTTGACCGACGAAGAAACTAAAAAGACCCTTATGCGGCACGCTGAGCAACTTATTGCCGCCTAGAATCGTAACCAAAGAGGAACGAAAACACCTATGTCGAAGCATTTACTCATCGTTGAGTCCCCCGCCAAAGCGAAAACCATAGAAAAGATCCTAGGGAAGGAATATACCGTCAAGTCCTCCTTCGGGCACATACGTGACCTGGACAAGGGCGACGGAGCCGTGGACGTGGAGCGGGACTTCGCTACGAAGTATGTCGTGTCCCCCGAGAAGCGTAAGGTCGTCAAGGACCTGAAGGCCGCGGTGAACAAGGTCGATACGGTCTGGCTCGCGACGGACGAAGACCGCGAGGGGGAAGCCATCAGCTGGCACCTTTGCGAAGTGCTCAAATTGCCGGTAGACAGTACGAAGCGGATCGTCTTCCGCGAGATCACCCCGCCCGCCATCAAGGCGGCGATCGGTAATCCGCGTACGGTGGACGTAAATCTGGTGAACGCCCAACAGGCCCGCCGGGTACTCGACCGGTTGGTCGGCTACGAACTGTCCGGAGTGCTCTGGAAAAAGGTTAAATTCGGCCTGAGTGCCGGCCGGGTTCAATCCGTGACCGTCAAACTCGTCGTGGAGCGCGAGCGTGAGATCATGGGCTTCGAGCCTTCGCCGTTCTTCCGGGTCAACGCCATCTTTACCGTGCGCAACGAGCAGGGCAAGGAAGTCGACCTGAAGGCGGAGAGTCCCGATCGCTTCGATGACCGGCAGTCGGCCGAGGCGTTCCTGAAGCGGTGCATCGGCGCCAAATTCAGCATCAGCGACATCGAGGTGAAGCCGGCGAAGCGCAAACCCGCCCCGCCCTTCACCACGTCTACGCTGCAGCAGGAGGCCAGCCGCAAGTTGTACATGAACGTGGAGCGGACCATGCGGGTCGCCCAGCGACTGTACGAGGCGGGCCTGATCACGTACATGCGTACCGACAGCATCAGCCTGTCGGAAACCGCCCTGCAGGCCATCGAGGCGGAAGTGACCAAGGAGTACGGTGCCCGCTACAGCAAGGTGCGTCGGTTCAAGAGTAAAAAGAAGGACGCCCAGGAGGCGCACGAAGCCATTCGCCCGAGTTACGTGGATCGCCACACCATCAGTCAGGGCGACCGCGACGAGCAGCGGCTCTACGAGTTGATCTGGAAGCGGACCGTCGCCAGCCAGATGGCCGACGCCGAACTTGAAAAGACTACGGTAAACATCGCGATCGACAAGGCTCCCGACGCCCGGCTGCGCGCCCAGGGCGAAGTGCTGAAGTTTGACGGCTTTCTCAAGCTCTACATCGAGAGCAACGACGACGACGAGGAAGACGAAACCACCGACGGTATCCTGCCGCCCCTAACGAAGGGTCAGGTGCTGCCGCTGCGGGAGATGACGGCGATTCAGCGGTTCACCCGCCCGCCGGTCCGGTACACGGAAGCTTCCCTGGTGAAGAAACTGGAAGAACTCGGCATCGGACGCCCGTCGACCTACGCGCCGACGGTTTCCAAGATCATGGATCCCAAGCGCGGATACGTGACGCGGGAGAACCGCGACGGCGAAGAGAGAACCTATGATGTCCTTACCCTCCGCGAGGGTTCCATCACGGCGGAGCAAAAAACGGAAGTGACGGGTACGGTAAAGAATCGCCTCTTTGCCAGCGACATCGGCATGGCCGTCAGCGACTTCCTTGACGAGCACTTCGAGAACGTGATGACCTACGCGTTTACCGCCGAGATCGAGGATAAGTTTGACGAAATCGCCGACGGGAAAGTGACCTGGACGCAGATGCTGCAGGACTTCTATTATCCCTTCCACGAAACCGTCGAGGAAACCACCGAGAGTGCCGAACGGGTAACCGGCGAGCGGATCCTCGGCACCGACCCGCTCACGAAGAAGACGGTGCTCGTCCGCCTCAGCCGGAACGGTCCGGTCATTCAGCTCGGCGCGCCCGACGAGTTGGTGCCCGAAGAAAAACCCCGCTACGCCAACCTGCCGGCCAACACCAGCATGGAGGAAATCGACCTGGAAACCGCCCTGCCCCTCTTCGAACTGCCCAAGGTGCTGGGCGAGATCGAAGGACGGGAAACCGCCGTCGGCATCGGTCGCTTCGGCCCCTACGTGCGCTGGGGAGAGACTTTCATTAGTCTCCCAAAGGGCGGTGATCCCCATAGCGTAACCCTGGCCGACGCCAAAGAAATGGTGGCGGAGAAGAAAAAGGCCGACGCGCCGGTGATGACCTACAAGGGACAGGACGTGACCCAGGGTGCCGGTCGGTTCGGCCCCTTCCTGAAGTGGAACGGTATGTTCATCAACATTCCCAAGCGGTACAATCCCGAGAAGCTGAGCAAAGACGATATGATCGAGCTTATTCAGGCGAAGGAAGAAAAAGAAGCTAACCGCTACATCCAGCGCTTCGAGGCCGACAAGATCGATGTCGAGCAGGGTCGCTGGGGACCCTTCATTCGCTTCAAGAAAAAGTCGCTGAAGTTGCCGACGGTCGACGGCAAAAAGATGACCCGCGAGCAAGCGTCGGAGTTGTCGCTCGAGGAAGTGAAGAAGATCATCGAGGAGCAGGTGCCCAACGCCTTTAAAAGCAAGGCCAAAGCCGCTCCCAAGAAGAAGGCGCCCGCTAAGAAAAAAGCGGCGGCCAAGAAGAAGTAAGCCGCTACCCTACTCACCAACTACGACGGATCATGGCCGAAGACAAGAAGAAACAGCAACCGCAGAATCAACTCAGCATTGATCTGCCGGAAGATATCGCCGAAGGCGTCTACTCCAACCTGGCGATCATTACCCACTCCAGTTCGGAGTTCGTAGTCGACTTCGTAAGGATCGTCCCCAATACCCCCAAGGCCCGGGTAAAGAGCCGGGTGATACTCACGCCGGAACATGCCAAGCGGTTGCTGGCCGCACTGGCCGACAACGTGCAGAAGTACGAGCGACAGTTCGGCGTGATCAACCACAGTACCGGTAATAACGGTCCGCAGTTTCCCCCGACCAGTTTTACCCCTACGGCTCAGGCCTAAACGGGTAAAAATTTGCCGCGATTACTTTTGCGCTCCCGACGGTAGTCGTATATTTGCAGCCGCTTAGATAGTGACGGTCGATTAGCTCAGTTGGTTTAGAGCGTTGCATTGACATTGCAGAGGTCACTGGTTCGAATCCAGTATCGACCACCGTTAAGAAGAATTCGGGATGTGGCGCAGCCCGGTAGCGCACACGCCTGGGGGGCGTGGGGCCGCTGGTTCGAATCCAGTCATCCCGACCACACCAGAAAGGTCAGTCTGCTCGCAGACTGGCCTTTCGTGGTTTTACCGGTAAGCGGAAGGGATATAGAGAAGCGATGGATTTGTTTGCGCCCTCACTTTCAGTAATTTACACATTTTTAGTGGCCGCAAGTGACCTTCACCGCGCGGAACAATGGGACGAAAAGTGTCCTTGTTTTCTCCTCCGCCCTACCCCATCTTTGTATCATCACTTAGCCGGGAGACTTTTCCCGGCGCCCGCACCAGCATACGATTTTGACCATTCCTAGTAACCCAAAAATGTCAATACGTATGATCGAGGATGAACTGTTCTGAGCGGGCTGCCTACGGTACGTCGTTCGGCGGGCGAAGTGTCGCATAGGTCACTTCGCCCCTGGTTTTTTTGGATATTTCCCACAAAATGTTTCGTAACTTGCGGTCGATATGAATCAGCATTTAGACCCATCCGCCGCAAGGCTCAGCACCGAAGACGGTGCCATGGAACGGGCCCTCCGTCCGGACAGCCTGAGCGAGTTCAGCGGTCAGCCCAAGATCGTCGATAACCTGAAGATTTTCATCCAGGCGGCGGTGCAACGGGGCGATTCGCTCGACCACGTTCTGCTCCACGGCCCCCCCGGTCTGGGCAAGACGACCCTGAGCCACATCATCGCCAACGAGTTGGGAGCCGAACTGAAGCTCACCAGCGGCCCGGTCCTCGAAAAACCGGGCGACCTGGCGGGTCTGCTCACCAACCTCAACGAGGGGGACGTGCTCTTCATCGACGAAATTCACCGCCTCAATAACGTCGTGGAGGAATACCTCTATTCCGCCATGGAGGACTACCGCATCGACATCATGATCGATAGCGGCCCCAACGCCCGTTCGGTACAGATCAATCTGAACCCCTTCACCCTGGTCGGGGCCACTACGCGTATGGGGCTTCTCACGGCACCGATGCGGGCCCGTTTCGGAATCAACTGTCTACTCGACTACTACGACGTCCACACGCTGGTGAACATCATCAAGCGGTCCTGCGAGATCATGGCCGTCCCCATCACCGAAGACGGTGCCCAGGAGATTGCCCGGCGCAGTCGCGGCACGCCCCGCATCGCAAATGCCCTGCTGCGGCGGATCCGTGACTTTGCCCAGGTTAAGGGCAACGGCACCATCGATAAGGGCATCGCCGACTACGGCCTGGCGGCCCTGAACGTCGACGAAGGCGGGCTAGACGAGATGGACAACAAGATCCTCGACGCCATTATCCATAAGTTTAAGGGGGGACCCGTGGGCGTGTCCACGATCGCCACGGCCGTCGGCGAGGAAACCGGCACCATCGAGGAGGTGCATGAACCCTTCCTGATCATGGAGGGCTACCTGATGCGTACGCCGCGCGGCCGGCAGGCTACGGAAAAGGCGTACCACCACATCGGTGCTACGCCTCCCGGGACGGTCAATACTTTATTCGAATTCTAGCGAATCGGATCTGAACTGACCTATTCTTCTTCCGCGATCACCTGAGCGGCGGCCTTCACGGTATCCACCGCCTGCTGCACGCCGTGCTCCGCGGCTTCGATCCCGCGGTCAATCTGTTGGGTAACCTGATTCAGGAGGGACGGGGCCGGCGTACGCTGCGCTTTTTCCCTGCGCGGCGGCTCCGTCTCACCGGCCATTACCGCACTGAAGGCGGCGAAATTCGCGATCACGTCGGTCGGCGGTGCCTGCCGCAGTTCCTTGCGGTCGGCCTTGGCCTGCTTCTTACCCGACTTGATGGCTGCGGCGGCCGCGGCTAGCTTAGCTTCTTCCTCCGGGCTGAGGTTACGGTTGGCCATATCGGCGGCAATCTTCGCCCGCGCGGCCTCCTTGGCCTGCCGTTCGGCCTGCTTGCGGGCCTGCTTTTCGGCGCGCTTCTTGTCTTTTTCGATGCGGGCTTCGAGCATGGACTTGGTCTTGACCATATCCGCCAGCTTATCGTTCTTGCTCTTGATCCGGCTTTCGATCATGAGGATCTTCGCCTGGCGGATCTGCGCCTCCAGTTGGCCGTCCGTGCGCTCGATGCGGCGGCGTTCGAACTTGAGATCCTCCTCATCGCGGGCGATGCTTTTCTGCATACGATCCATGGCCTTCAGTAGCCCCTGGTAGCGAGATTCGTTACGGCTCGTAGCGGCGGCGGCTGCTCCCGCGCCGTCTCCCGTACCCTGGCCGCGCTTCTCCTTGACCTGCTTGAACGCGGCGTCGATGCGGGCGTAAACCTCGTCGCGATCGTTCTTGGTGAACTTGACGCCGTGGAATTTGCGCTGCAATTCTCGCAGTTCCTGAAATACCTTGTTGAGGTGGGTGCCCTCGCCGATACGCTTCTCTACGTCCTCCAGCAGGCCGGCGAATTTGGCCTTCTGCTTCTTGCTTTCCTCCTCATACTGGGCGTTCACGGCCTGCCGGAGCTCCTTCAGCTTGGCGAATACGGCATCCGACCGCTTGCGCAGTTCGTTGCCCTGCTCGCGCATGAGGGTCTTGTCCTGCAACTGCGACTGTACCTTCTGCCAGAAAGCCTTCGCTTGGTTCCACAGTTCACTGCTGTAGGCCCCGGCGCGGTCGATCCGGTCTTCCATTTCCGCCAGTTCGCTGCGGTAGGTCTGGGCCAGTTTCTCGCTCAGCACGTTGAAGTGCCACTCCGTCTGCGCGCGTACCACCATATCGGTCTGTTCGGCGCGGAGGTCGTCGGGCAGGAGGGATTCCGTGACGCTGAGTTCGCGGGCGATCACGCGGTCGGGTTCGGGCAGGCCCTCGGCGTCTTCCCCCTTCCGCCACTTATCCATGAAGGCGGTGTATACCTCGTCGGTTACGACCTTCTCGGGGAAGGTGTGGATACGCACGATGTTATCCTCTACCTGAAGCTCGATGGTAATGAGGACTCGTTTTTCCTGGGCGTCACGCCCCCAGACGGCAATTCGGTTTCGCATGGCGATGGTCGTCTCCACCGACGGAGCGCGGGATCGGCTCCTACCGGTGAGTGTAGTGATGTAGTGGTCGAAGGTACAACGTGCCCCCCGGATATGAGTTTTAGCGGAGGGGGTGCTCAGACCGTTACCTCCCGACCGATCAGATTGTTCTCCAGCAGGTACTCGGCGATCTGTACGGCGTTGGTAGCGGCCCCCTTGCGGAGATTGTCGGCCACGATCCACAGATTGAGGCCGTTGGCGATGCTTTCGTCGCGGCGTATGCGGCCCACGAATACCTCGTCGCGGTGCTTGGCCAGCAGCGGCATGGGGTAGACGTTATTGGCTGGATCGTCCTGCAGGACCACGCCGGGGACTTCGGCCAGGAGTTCCCGGACCCGCTCCACCGTGAAGGGGCGTTCGAATTCCACGTTTACGCTCTCACTGTGGCCACCGTGTACGGGTACGCGCACGGCCGTTGCGGTGATGGCGATGTCGTCGCTGCCCAGGATCTTGCGGGTCTCGTGGACCAGCTTCATTTCTTCCTTCGTGTAGTCGTTATCGAGGAATACGTCGCAGTGCGGGATACAGTTTTCGAAGATCGGATAGTGGTAGGCCGGTTCTTCACTCCGCTCACCGTCGCGCTCGGCCGTGTACTGACGAACGGCCTTGACGCCGGTGCCGGTGAAGGATTGATAGGTTGAAATTACCAGGCGCTTGATGCCGAATTCCCGGTGCAGGGGGGCCAGGGCTACGACCATCTGGATGGTGGAGCAATTCGGGTTGGCGATGATCAGATCGTCGGCGGTGAGTTCGTCGGCATTTACCTCGGGGACTACGAGTTTCTTCGTGGGGTCCATGCGCCAGGCGCTGCTGTTATCGATCACTACGGTGCCCACTTCGGCAAACTTAGGGGCCCACTCCAGGCTGGTAGACCCGCCGGCGGAAAAGATGGCTACGTCGCAGCGGGCGTCCACCGCGTCCTGCAGCGATACCACGGTGTATTCCTTCCCGCGGTACTCGATCCGCTTGCCCACCGAACGCTCGGAAGCTACCGGCAGCAACTCGGTGATCGGGAAGTCGTGCTCCTTCAGTACTTCAAACATTACGCCACCGACCAGACCGGTAGCACCCACAACGGCAACTTTCATCTTACGTAGTTTTCGGAACCAACAAAAGTAATACACGGGGCGGGGACGCGGGAGCCGGCCACTCCCGGAAGAGCAAACAAAAGCGGCCCCGATTTACAACTTCGGAGCCGCTTCAGTGGACGTCGGACGGGATAGCCCGGCCCGTAAGTGATTAGTGGTCGCCGTGGAGAGTATCCAGGTCGACCCCTTCCGGGATCAGTACCTGATCGATGAGGTAGATGTCGCCGTTCGAGGCGGACAGGTTCTCACCGATGGTAACTTCGTCTCCATTCAGTACGCTGGCGAGGAGATCGTTTGAGCTCTGATCGGAACTGTTCACCAGATGGTGCTCCAGGAGCACGACCAGCGTTTCGACGTTCTCCGGCAGCAGCAGGGCGTTCAGCAGACCCTCGGGCAGGGCGGCGAAGGCGGCGTCCGTGGGAGCCAGCAGGATGAACTGGCCATCGGCATCGAGCGCGTCGGTCAGTCCGGCGGCCTCCAGCGCCGATTTCAGCGTGGTGGTTTCCGCGTGGTCGGCGATAATTTCCCCGATGGTGGCGGAGCCTACGGCGTCGGCGGCCTCCGTTGGCATATCGTCGGTCATGGGAACTTCCTCCTGGGCGTGCACGCCCGTGGAGAGGATGAATACGGTGGCCAGTGCCAGGAGATAACTGAATAAGGACTTCATACTCGGTTGGTTTAATGAAGAATAAAGCAACCGGGGTCCGCGCATTCACGGTGGATCACGCGCGTAGTTCGAGGGGATTAACCGTCAAGTTCGGGGGAAGTTGATATTTATAATCACCAACAATGTTAAATATTTTCCCAAACATTGGTCCTTGGGATATACGTTGCTCCCGCGCCCCGCCGCCCGGGAAAAATTTTCAATCTTATCGGTGGTGGTACGGGGGAGCGTGGTCTAATTCAGGCGATTGTGTTCTCCCGGGAAGGCGACCTTAGGTTCGAACGCGCGTGCTTCCTCCTCGGTCATGTAACCGTAAGCGATAATGATGACCGTATCTCCGACCTGGCACCGGCGCGCCGCGGCACCGTTGAGGCAGATGATGCCGGAGCCTTCTTCTCCGCGAATGGTGTAGGTTTCTATTCGCTCGCCGTTGTTGTTGTTTACGATCTGCACTTTTTCTCCCTCGAGGATGCCGGCCGCGTCGAGCAGCTGACCGTCGATGGTGATGCTGCCGACGTAGTTGAGATTGGCCTCGGTGACGGTAGCGCGGTGAATCTTTCCTTTAAAACGTTGAATGAGCATGGTCGGGGTAAAATTGGGCTGAAGTGGGTGCCGGCTTAGAAACGCGCGGCCGTCGGTTAGGGTTGGGCGGGGGGAACGATGCGATTGTCGATGAGCCGTACGCGGCCTACCCGCACGGCCGTAGCTACGACGAGCTCCCGGACCGGATCGCCATCCTGGTACGGCAGGAGAGTATCCCCGTCAAAAACCTCGACGTATTCGGGGTTTAGGAGGGGTAGTTGGTGCATGGTAGCCGTGGCGATTCGTTCGAGTTCGCGGGCGGGCCAGCCGACCTGTAGGCCCGCCACTACGGCGGCAAGCTGGCCGTTGATGGCCCCGGCGGCGCGCCGTTCTTCGGGTTGCAGGAGGCGGTTGCGACTACTCAGGGCCAGGCCGTCCGGCTCCCGGACCGTGGGTACGGTACTCACCACTACCCTACTGCCGATCAGTTCGATCATGCGTCGGATCACGGCTACCTGCTGGTAATCCTTCTGGCCCAGATACAGCACGTGGGGATCGACGATCTCCAGCAGCCGGTGGACGACCTGAGCAACGCCGCCGAAGTGGCCGGGGCGTTGGATGCCCTCCATGCGGGTGGTAAGGCTGCCGAATTCGAGCCGATCCGTCAGGCGTTCGGCGGTGCCGGCCGGGTATACGTCCTCCACTCCGGGCATGTACAAAAAGTGACACCCGCTGGCCTCCAGGAGGGCAATGTCGGCTTCCGGGGTACGCGGATAGGCCGTCAGGTCGGCGCCCTCGGTGAACTGCGTGGGGTTGACGAAGATGCTGACCACCGTAAGGTCCTGCTCCTCCACGCTGCGCCGCACCAGCGTGGCGTGGCCCCGGTGGAGGGCACCCATCGTGGGCACGAAGCCGATGCGCTGCCCCCGCCGGCGGGCGGCGGAAAGGAGGCCGGTAAGCTCGGCGGCGGTGGTGAACGTTTGCAAATCAAATACTGCTTGGGGGCGGGCCGGGCCGCTAACGGCCGGCGAAGATAGGGGGTGTCCACAATATTTTGTAACTTTGCCCCCCGCGGAGCTGGCGTAATCGGCTCCCGTACCGGGGCGCAATGGCGGCTCGGTCCGTCAATAACCTGCAACGCGATCATAAGATATGAGCAAAACTAAGGTGCTGATTGTTACCCAGGAAATGGATCCCTATACGGAACTGACTGAGATAGCTACTACCGTGCGGGCCCTGGCCCCCTACCTACAGAAAAACCAGATGGAAATCCGCGTGCTGATGCCACGCTACGGCACCATCAACGAACGTCGCCACCGCCTACACGAGGTCGTGCGACTTTCCGGAATGAACATTATTGTCGACGACGATGACTACCCGCTGATCATTAAGGTGGCTTCCCTGCCCGACAAGGGCGTACGGATGCAGGTTTACTTCCTGGACAACGAGGACTTCTTCAAGCGCAAATTCGTCCACGTCGATAAGGCGGGCAATCCCTTCGACGATAACGCCGACCGGGCCGTATTCTTCAGCAAAGGCGTGATCGAGACCGTTCGTAAATTCGGCTGGCCGCCCGACATCATCCACGTCCACGGCTGGATGACGAGCCTGATCCCCTTCTACCTCCGTACGGCCTACAAGAACGAGCCCCTGTTCAAGAACAGTAAGATCGTATACAGCCTCTACGAAAGCGGCCCCGAAAATCACATCACCGATGACTTCGCCATGAAGGCGAGCATCAACGCCCTGAGCGAGGACGACCTGGCCCCTTACCTCGAGGACGGCAAGCCCGCACTGCACCGCGGGGCCATCAAGTATAGCGACGCCGTCATCCGGGGTAGTGCCGAAATGGACGACTCCCTGGTCGCCGCGCTGACCAGTGCCGATATCCCCGTACTGAACGTCCAGGGCGAGGAAGCACCGAAGGCCAGCGTAGAGTTCTACCGGGAACTGCTGGCCGCCGAAGTCGAAAAGTAACCAACCCCACCGCAGCCGCGGCCGTCTATATTATGACACCTACGAGTCCTTCCTTTATCCGGGGAAGGACTCGTTTACTTTTTCCGGGATCAGCGCAATCGCCCCGATGGCCGTATCCCCCTCTACAGATCAGACTAAATGAAGCCTACCCTCAGCTTTTTCACCCTCGCGCTCCTCCTTACCGGCTGTACCGACCCCATCACCGTCGGGTCCGACCTGCTGGACGACGATCGGGCGGAGACGGGGGAGACGACCGATGTCGCCTTCACGACCCGGGTCGTGCGGGAAGACAGTCTCTTTACCTTCAACGGCCTGAACCCTACGGCTCCGGGCACTTTCACCTTCGGGCAAATCGAAGATGCCAACTTCGGCCAGGCCCGGCACAGCGTCTACCTGGTACCCCGGCTTCCGCGCAACGCCAGCGGTCTTCCCGTGGTTCCCTTATTTACCCAGCGTCCGGACATCACGATCGATTCCGCCGTGCTGATCATTCCCATCGACACGGCCCGGGCGTTTTACGGCGCGGGTCGCACCTTCGCCGTGCGTGGGACGGAGATCTCCGCCCCCATTCCCTTCGATGAGGATGCCTACAGTACCTTCTCTACGGCCACCAACGGAATCGACTTGCTCGGAGAAAACAGCTTTACCGCTTCGGTAACTCCCACCCAGGTGCGGGACACGGCCATTACCGGCAATTCCTTCCGCCGGGCCCACGTGCGCATTCGCATGGGGCAAGCCTTCATCGATCTGATCAGGAACCTGCCGTCATCGGCTTACGATGCGGATTCCACCTTCCGCGACAATTTTGCCGGACTTTACCTCGAGCCTCAGGAGAACAGCAATGCCCTCGTGACCTTGCTCCCCGGAGAAGTCGCCGCTACCTCCGCCGATACCCTTTACAACGGATTCAACATCTACTACCGCGACACCACCGACGCGCCGGCGGAGTACCGCATCAGCTTCCGACAGGTGCTTCCCAACTATGCTTACGATTTCAGCAACTCGCTGGTCGGCCAGTTGCTGGACGGGAACGATGATAACGACCTGACCGCCCTCGTGGGCCAGGGGGGCGTTGTCACCCGCCTCGATTTCACCGACCTGAGTGCGCTAAGCGATCGCGTGATCAATCGGGCGGAACTAGAAATCCCCGTCGCCGACGTGGACGGCGTCACCTACACGGACTTTCCCCTGCCGAGCCGGGTGGAGTTGTGGTACCGCCCCAGCAGCGATGCGGAGTTGACGGTGATCACCGATCGTTTCGAGCTGAACCGCACCGGGGCCAGCCTGGCCAACATCTACAACTTTCTGGACGGTCGCCTGCGGACCGAGAACGGACTGCGGCTCTACGCCCCGGCCTTTACGGTGCATATGCAACGGATGGTGGACGGAGAAGTGCCGCCGACGGTTTATCTTCGCGTGACACCCCTGGAGAGCACCGAATTTCGGGCCGGCCGGGCCTTCCTCAACGGTCCCGCAAGCGCCGAGAATCCGGCCCGGGTAAGGATCACCTTCACCCAGCTGGATTAGCGCGGGCAACTAAGCGCCCGGGAATTCCGTTTGACCTCACGGGACCTTTACCTCACCGGGTCATTGCCCACGTTCAGCTACCGAGGCTCCACCCCCATAAACACCCTCAACACTCTTCTTTATGTGTGGAATTGTAGGATACATCGGCCACCGCCAGGCCGACGCTCTGATTATCAAAGGACTGGAACGTTTGGAATACCGTGGCTACGACAGCGCCGGTATCGCCGTCCTGAACGATAAACTGTCGATCTGGAAGAAAAAGGGGAAGGTAGCGGCACTGCGTAAAGAGATCGCCCAGAACGATACCCGGGGTACGGTTGGCATCGGCCATACGCGCTGGGCAACCCACGGGGAGCCTAACGATACGAATGCTCACCCCCACACCGGCGGCAGCGGCCGGCTGGCGCTGGTCCACAATGGCATCATCGAAAACTACGCCGTCCTGAAGAACGCCCTCATCGCCGAAGGCCACACCTTCGAGAGCGAGACGGACACCGAGGTACTGGTCCACCTCATCGAAGAGATTCAGGACGAGGGCGACCTGGCCCTGGAAGAGGCCGTTCGTCTGGCCCTGAACCGGGTGGAGGGAGCCTACGCCATTGCCGTGGTCGACAGCCGCAACCCCAGCATCCTCGTGGGTGCCCGCAAAGCCAGCCCCCTGGTCGTAGGCATCGGCGAGGGAGAGTATTTCATCGGCTCCGATGCTTCTCCCTTTCTCGACAGTACCCGCCGCGTGGTCTACCTCGACGACAACCAGATCGCCAGTATCACCCTGGAGCACGGGCTGCAGATCAAGAATACCGAAAACGAAACCCAGCCCCCCTTCATCCAGACCCTCGATATGCAGATCGAGGCCCTGGAAAAGAATGGCTACGAGCACTTCATGCTCAAGGAGATTTACGAACAGCCGACGACGATCTACGACGCCATGCGTGGACGTATCAGCAGCAAGGAGAACCGGGTTACGCTGCGGGGACTGGAGGAATACGCCAACCGCTTCGTCCGCGCCAACCGGATCATCATCGTAGCGTGTGGTACCAGCTACCACTCCGGCCTGATCGGCGAGTACCTCATCGAAGACCTGGCCCGCATTCCCGTGGAAGTGGAGTACGCCAGCGAATTCCGCTACCGCAACCCAATCATCAACGAGCGTGATATCGTTATCGCCCTCAGTCAGAGCGGGGAAACCGCCGACACCATGGCCGCCCTCGAACTCGCGAAGAGCAAGGGTGCCATGATCTACGGCATCGTAAACGCGGTCGGCAGCAGCATCGCGCGGCTGACGGATGCCGGTAGCTACATTCATGCCGGACCCGAGATCGGCGTAGCCAGTACCAAGGCCTTCACCGGACAGGTGACCGTCCTGACCCTGCTGGCCCTCAGTATGGCCCAGAAGCTGAGCACCATTAGCAACACCACCTTCCAGACCCTGGTCACCGAACTGGAACGCATCCCCGATAAGGTCAAGGAATGCCTGAAGGCGAATGACCACATTCGCTACATCGCCAAGGAAGTGATGCACCACCACAACGCCCTCTACCTCGGCCGGGGATACAACTTCCCGGTAGCTCTGGAGGGAGCGCTGAAGCTCAAGGAAATCAGCTACATACACGCCGAAGGATATCCGGCCGCCGAAATGAAGCACGGCCCCATCGCCCTGATCGACGAAACGATGCCCGTCATCGTCACCGCGACCAACCGCTCCGCCTACGAAAAGATCGTAAGCAACGTGCAGGAAGTCCTTGCCCGCAAGGGCATGGTCATTGCGGTGGTCAATGAAGGCGAGACCGCCATCAGTAGTATCGCCAACCACGTGATTCACATACCGGACACCGAAGAACAACTCTCCCCCCTCCTTTCAGTCATCCCCCTCCAACTGCTGAGCTACCACATCGCCGTCGAACTGGGCCGCAACGTAGACCAGCCCCGCAACCTTGCTAAGTCGGTCACCGTTGAATAAGCCGGGTTCGCACACTCACCCCACGCCCGCACTCGGATGGCCCCTACACGCTTTAACAACTACCTCGTATGAAATGGGACATAGATTATAATACCAGCAACGCCGAACTCATCTACAGCGAATACGGACGCACCGTCCAGGAATTGCTGCAGAAGGCAAACGAAATCGAACAGGATGACGAGCGCCAGGCCTACGTGGAGCGCGTCATCAAGCTGATGCTGCAGATGCAACCGAGCGTCAAGCAGCAGGAGAACTACGAGGAGCGCCTCTGGAAACATGCCTTCCGCATTGCCGGCGGAGAACTGAACGTGACCGTCCCCGAAGGCATCAACGCAACTCCGGACCCCGAGGGCGTCACGCCCGAACCTCTACCCTACCCCGACACCAACAAGCGCATGTTGCACTACGGGAAGAACGTCCTCGCCCTGATCGAGGAAGGAAAAAAGATGGAAGACGGACCGGAGCGCGATCTGGTGACCTACACGGCTGCTTATTACATGAAAGTAGCCCTGTCCGACTGGCGTGATGGCAAGTTTTACAACGAGGACATGATCCGCAAGGACCTCTACGAGATCAGCGATAAGGTGCTCGTACTCCCACCCGACGCCAAGATCGGCGAACCCAGCGGCAACCAGCCGTCTCAGGACAATGGATCCCGGCGCAAAAAGAAGAAAAAGAAGAGCGGCGGCGGTGGCGGCGGCGGTAGCAACAACCGTAGCCGGGGCTCCAGCAGCCGGAGCAGTCGCAACCGGCGGCGGCGCTAACTCCGCCCCTACTTACCCTTCCGGTGCCTACGAAAAAAGCCCCGCTACATCAGGTGTAGCGGGGCTTTTTAGTGCAGCGGATAAGACCTAGGCCATCCGGTTAACGTGCTGAGCGAGACCGCTCTTCAGGTTGGCTGCCTTGTTCGCGTGCCATAGGTTGCGCTTCGCCAGGCGATCGATCATACTGAAGAGGCGCGGAAGCTGCTTTTCGGCTTCGCTGCGATCCTCGAGATCCCGCAACTTGCGGATGGCCGTACGGGCCGACTTCTTATAGTAACGGTTGTGCAGACGCTTTCTCTCGTCCTGACGAATGCGCTTTTTAGCAGACTTATGGTGTGCCATTGGTATAATTTTATTTCTTCGTTTTACTCCGCCAGATGGATAGAGCTCAATCAGTCCGCAAAAGTACGCCTTATTATTCAGCTTACCAACTGTAGGCCAGGCGAAAATTCAGGCTACGCCCCGGTGCGTCCGCAAAGTACCGCTGACGGTCGAGGTAGTCGCGGTAAGTTTGGTTGAGCACGTTTTCCACCTCGAGCACCAGGTCCAGTCGTCGGTCACCGAATGTAAGTTGCCGGGAGAGGCTGGCGTCCACCAGCGCGTAGGCGGGGGGCGGAGGTAGCAAATCCCGAGCTTCGTCCACGTTTCCGCGCCGCCCGACCACCAATCCGGAAAGGCTCAGGTTCAGCCCGTGGGGCAGCGGATAAGTAAGCACCGTCCGCCAGTTGACGGGAGGTACGTACAGCAGGCCGGTCGCGTCGGTGAGGTTCCAGCCGCGGATCATCGCTAACCGGCTATCGATCTCCAGTGGGCCCAGCTGGGCGAACACGTTCAGCTTCGCGCCGATGAGCTCGGCATCGACTCCACGGTAGCGGAACACCGGGAAGGCGCCCCGCAGGGTCAGCCGCAGTTCTTCCTGCGGCTCCAGATTGATGTAATCGCCGATGCGTTGGTAAAAGCCGCCGACTCCCAAAGTCAGCTTGCCGTTCGCTCCGGAATAGTGCATGCCGGCGGACAGCTTAGCGCTGCGCTCCGGTACCAGGGAACTATCCCCCTCCTCGATACCGCTGACGCCCTGGTGCAGGCCCTGGCTGTACAGCTCGTTGATCTGGGGCGGGCGCTCCCGGTAGGTAAATTCAAAATCGGCCCGGAACTGCTGGCTCAGTTTGACGCTGGCTCCCGCGGCCCCGCCCAGCGCATTGTAGTTGTGGTGGTAGCGTAGGATGCGTCGGGGAAGATCGCGACTGATGGTGACCGGAGCGTAGTACTGGCGATCAAGTCGCAGGCCCACGTGGTAGCGAAGCGCTCCAATCTGGCGCCGGAAAGTACCGTACAGGGCAGCCCGGCGCGCGTCATAGTCGGGGATGAGTGGCAGAATTCCGGTGCCGGGTTGGTTGTGGTTGTTGACGTATTCCAGCTGAATGCCGGCTTCCACTTGTGCTCCTTCGGAAAGCTCACGGCGGTAAGTCCCCTGGAGGTAATGCGTCAGTTGTAACAACTGCAGGGCCGCCCGATCATCGTCTCCCCGGCGGACGTCGTACTCCTTACGGTCGTCCAACTGACCACCGTACACAACGGTGAGGCGCTCCTGCTCGGAAGGCTGATATTCCAGCTCTCCCTTGAGCAAATGATGGCTGACCGTCTGCCGGGGGGAAGCAATACCGTACGAAAATGCATCCTCGGTGAAGAAGGGCTCGGAGCGTCCGATGGCGTCTTCCAGATCACTCAGGTTGCCGATGTGGGAGCCCCGCAGTACGCCGACCTCCGCGTTGAACATACTGTAATACGCGCGGGCGGTAAGCTTGGGGTGCAAGTACTTGGCAAGCTGCAGGGCCAGATTCCCTTCCCGTCTTCCCGTATTCGTGAGGTAATAATCGGGCGTATGCTGGTCGCCCGCGTACTTCAGACTTCCGCTGAGGCGGTAAGCCACGAAGGCGGAATCCGTAAGGCGAGCGTTCAGGGTATGCCCCCGTCCGTTGGAACGGTAACCGTAGGCCACCTTACCCCCCGACCGTGTGCGGGGCGTGAGCTCAGCAGGCTCGATCAGGACCGTCGGACCCAGCGTACTACCACCGTAGCGCAATGCGTCCGCCCCCTCTACCACGCGAACGTAAGCCGCGACCCAGGGATCGATCTCCGGAGCGTGATCGTTGCCCCACTGCTGGCCGGACTGCGCCACGTCGTTGTTCTGAATGCTGAGCCGATTGCCGAACAGGCCGTCGAAAATGGGCTTGGCCGCCGCCGTACCGGTGCGCAGGGTGCTTACGCCGTTGATCGACTCCAGTACGTCGCTCAGTTGGCGGTCTGACTGCCGGTCGAGCCGTTCCTCGTACCCGGTGGCGCCTGCGGTAGAGATAACGGTGACGGTCTGGGTATAGTGATCGTGGTGGTGGAGGTACACTTCCAGCAAAGTATCCGAACGGAAATCAAAGCTTACCTCCTCGGGATCGCAACCGACGTGGCTGAACCGGAGCGTGAGCGGGCCGGGACACAGTTGAGTGACGGCGAACCGCCCCGTTTCGTCCGCCTGAATTCCCCTCCCCTGTTCGACGATGTAGACACTGGCAAAGGACATTTCCTCGATGCCGTGCGCGTCCCTGATCCGCCCGCTGACCTGCCCATTGCAAGTCTGGGCGGGGACGCGGGAGCTAAGTAGAATCAGCGAAGCAAACAGACCGGCCGCCAGCGAAAAGTATCGCATGCTAGTTGCCAATGGAGACGGGGAAGCTGATCTCGATGTCAGTTTCGCCGCCCGCGGAGGCCGGCGTGGAGATGCCTACACCGGCAGCCGCTTTATTCGGTTCGTGGCGGAGAATGATGACCAGATTACCGCTGGAGAAGCTGCCGGCGCGCAGTTCCGTCCGCAGACCGACGGGGTCGCCGTTGCCGTCGGAATCCAGGTAGGTGAGCTGAACGTCCAGACCGGGGTCAGGGACGAAGAAGAACTGGTGATCCGCGGCCTCATCCTCGATTTCCGTAGTGATGTCTACCGGTGGCGTGCTGGCGCTGTTGAGCACCTGTATCCGTCCCTCGTAGGTGGTGCCTGCGCTGAGGTTGCCGCTTACAATCTGGGTGGGGGCGGTTCCGCCGTCGCCGTCGGGATCCGAAAAGGATAAAACCACCGCATCCCCTCCTCCAACCGGGCTCAGCGTATACGTGACATCCGTGATCACCTCCTCCTCGTTGATGAGGATGGGGTCGTCGTCGCTGCCACAGGCAGCGATCAATAACAGAGAAATTACTACGAAGGCAAAATACTTGGTCATTGGAGCGAAATTTGTTAACCCAATCAAAGGTAGCCAGCATATCGTTATTGCGACAAATTTGCATTAACTTTATTCCATGTCCCGCCGTAACACCGCCTCGAAGTCCGCCGTACTACATCTCATCCAGCAAAGCGATTGCGCGCTTAGCCAGGAGATGGTGGCCGATCGCCTGCGCACCGACATCAATCGATCGACCATATACCGGATACTGAACCGCTTCGTGGAGGACGGACTGGTCCACCGCGTCGTCGGCGAGGACGGCCGCCAGTACTTTGCCCGTTGCTCCGGCTGCACCCCCGAGGTGCATCGCCACGATCATCCGCACTTTCACTGTACGGCCTGCGAGCGGGTCGAGTGCCTGAGTGAACCCGTCAACATTAGTATTCCGGCCGGTTACCGGGCCCAGTTTCTGAACGTGACCGTGTCCGGCCTCTGCGGCGACTGCAGCTCCGATCACGAAAAAGCCCCTTCCGCCGGGGGGCGAAAGGGGCTTTCCTAGCGGCAGGGTTACTGCTTAGCTGTGGCGGGCCAGGCGATCCATGACGGCGCCCAGGTCACGAATGATCTGCTCGCCGGCGGGGTCTTCTACGAGGGCGGTCATAATGTAGTTCCGCCGGGGACCCTGCACGAGTGCGCAATCGGCGTGGTAGACGCTCCAGGAGCCGGACTTGCGGTACACCTTGGCATCGGGGGCTACCCGATCAAGGGTGTTCACAAATTTGTGGTGCAGCTCGGGGTCAACGAGGTATTCCATCATTTTGGCGCTGCTCTTTTCGGAGACGAGTTGACCGTTGGCCAAGAGGTAGAAGTAGCGGCAGATCTGGTCGGTCGTGGCGGCATGACTGATGCCCTTCATGGGGTCGGGGTACCGGCGGCCACCGGCGGCGTAGCGCTTGCCCACCCACAGGCCACCACCGAAGCTGGGATCGTAGAGCTTGTGCTTAGGATCACGCATGGTGCGCTCGATGTGCTCGAAGGTGACGCGATCGATCATGCGGGTAGTGGCGGCGTTGTTGGACTTCGCGATCATGAGCCGCATATCGCTCTTTACTTCGGCCGTTTCCTTTAGTTCGCCCCGCTCGATGGCGTCGTGCGCCGCGGCCAGCACCGCGATCTTGGGCAGGCTGGCGGCGTACATCATGTTGCGACCGTTCAGGGTAGCGAAGCGGGGGTTGTTCTCGTCGGACATATCCACGAGACCTACGGACAATTTTTTATTCCGGTAGAGTTTTGCCCAGACGGGGTTGGCCATGATTACGGCCTTCAGCTCGGACTCGAAAGATTTGTCTTCGAAATCGCGCAGCCGGAAGGCGGGCGCGGCGGCTGCGGCAACGGGAGCCTCGACGGGCTCATCAACATTGGCGGGGGTTGTTACTTTTTCCCGGCCTTCCGTCTCCAGATTGACGGGAACGAAAAAGGCGGAGGCGGTGGTGAATTCTCCGTTAACGTAACGGGAGATATCGAACTCGGAGCTACTGGTAAATAGAGCGGCGGCTACCGAAAGGAGGAGAAAAAAAGACTTCTTTAGCATAAGTAGAAAGCGTGCTCGTGATGAGATTAGACCATCCGCGAGGAAGATCAAAAAAGGGGCTAAAGTCTCGTGTTGGTTTCTGGAAGGTCGCGCTCGTAAGCCCGGCGACGGGGCAAAATCCGGTAACTCCCGTAGGAGCGTTTGGCTAAATACAATACAAATATAGACAAGGTTGGCCGGTAAGTACGCGGAAATAGCGTCCAAACCCCGTTTAACAGAATCTTAACGGCGGTGATTTCGCCCTTCGTATGCGCCGAACGGAAAAATATCAGTGCTCCGAAGTCAGGTGAAATTCGATCTCGGGGTGGTTGTCCCGGGCCATCTGGAGGGTCCAGGCGCTGTCGGCGAGGTACACCAACCGGTCTTCCTTATCCACGGCGATCTGCTGCCGGCGGCGTTCGCGGAAGGCACGCAGCGCTTCTTCGTCGGTGGAGGTGACCCAGAGAGCCTTGTAGAGGTTGACCGGCTCGTAGAGTACAGTCGCTCCGTACTCGTGCTCCAGCCGGTACTGGATCACGTCGAACTGCAGGGCACCGACCGTACCGATGATCTGGGCGTTGTCGACCTCCCGGGTAAAGAGTTGGGCCACGCCCTCATCCATCAGCTGATCGATCCCCTTGGCCAATTGCTTAGACTTTAAGGGGTCGCCGTTGATGACCCGCCGGAACTGTTCGGGGCTGAAGCTCGGAATACCCTTAAAGTGAAGTTCCTCTCCTTCCGTCAGCGTATCACCGATCTTGAAATTACCCGAATCGTACAGGCCCACCACGTCGCCGGCGTAAGCCTGGTCGATCACTTCCTTACGGTCGGCCATAAAGCTGGTCGGGTTGGCGAATTTGAGCTTCCGCCCCTGACGGACGTGCAAATAATTCGTGTTCCGCTCGAAGGTGCCGGAGCAAATACGCAAGAAGGCAATGCGGTCCCGGTGCCGGGGGTCCATGTTGGCGTGGATCTTGAATACAAAACCGGCAAACTGATCCTCATCGGGTGATACCTGCCGTTCTTCCGTCGGACGGGGCAGGGGTGCGGGAGCAATGCGGACGAAGCAGTCCAGCAATTCCTTCACGCCGAAGTTATTGACCGCGGATCCGAAGAAGACGGGGCTCACGTCGCCCCGGAGGTAGGTGTCCCGGTTAAACTTGGGATACACGCCACGGATCATCTCGATTTCTTCCCGCAGTTCCTCGGCCGCGTCGATGCCGATAAGTTTTTCCAGTTCCGGATCTTCCAGGTCGGTAAACTCGATCGTCTCTTCCGGCCTCCCCTGCTTATTGTCCGGTCGGAAGAGTACGATGCGCTCTTCGAACAGATTGTAGACGCCCTGGAAACGGTCGCCCATACCGATGGGCCAGCTGAGGGGTACGACCTTGAGCAGCAGCTTCTGTTCGACTTCGTCCAGCAGATCGAAGGCTTCCTTGCCCGGCCGGTCCATTTTGTTGATGAAGACGATCACGGGGGTGCGCCGCATCCGGCAAACCTCGACCAGCTTTTCGGTCTGCTCTTCCACGCCCTTCGCGACATCGATCACGACGATCACGCTGTCTACGGCCGTCAGGGTACGGTAAGTGTCTTCCGCGAAATCCTTGTGCCCGGGAGTATCGAGAATGTTAATTTTCTTCTCGGCGTAGTCGAAGGCCATTACCGAGGTTGCCACCGAGATTCCCCGTTGGCGTTCGATCTCCATGAAGTCGGAAGTCGTGCTTTTCTTGATCTTATTGCTCTTCACCGCCCCGGCTTCCTGGATGGCTCCCCCGAAGAGCAGCAGCTTTTCCGTAAGCGTAGTTTTGCCGGCATCCGGGTGGGCTACAATGCCGAAGGTGCGTCGGCGCGCAATTTCTGAAGTTTGCTTGGTCATATTCGGCCGCAAAGATATATCTTTGCCGGCCAAATGCCATCCTAGCTCAGTTGGTAGAGCAATTCATTCGTAATGAATAGGTCGTCGGTTCGAGTCCGATGGATGGCTCCAAAAGCAAGTGAGGCTTCCTACCCCGGGGTAGGAAGCCTCACTTGCTTTACTAAAGTCCGCTGCGGATTACTGCCGCTGCTTCTGCTGATCGCCGGGCGTAACGCCGCCTTCTACTTGGTTCCTCGGATTGGTCGTGGAGGTAGAGAAGGCCGCTTCGTACTCGTTGTCCGTGTACTTCGGATCTACGAGGGTATCGCGGGCGATCCGGAGGGAATCGGCACGGTTGGCGTAGTTGGTCGTCCGGGTGGTAATGGAACTGCGGGCGGATTGCTCTTCGTAGCTGATCTTTCCGTCGTTGTCCTGGTCGTTGTCTTCGTAATCGGGTTCGGTTTCGATCACCTCGTTGGCGTCGATCTCTCCTTCCCGTTCATCGGCGGCGGAGGAACAGGCGTAGAAGCTAAAGTTACCCAGCAGGAGGAGCAGGGAAAACGTGACTGCGATTTTCATAGCGTAAACTTTAGGGGGGTTAGGAGTTGCTGTTCGTATCGCCGGCGGCGTAACGGTAAATTGCGCACATGCCGGATGAGTCGTCGGGAAGTTCTACGGAGGGCACGTTATATACCCGGGCACCGGACTGAAAGGCACGGACCGCCGCGAGATTAAACAACTCGGTAGCATTCTTGTCCTCGTCCGTCATCACCTTAATTCCATTGGTATCGGGCAGATACTCTCCGTAGGCGTAGCGGTTACGGTCGAGCCAGAGCGCGGCGATCCGGCCATTGACGGCGGCGGGCACGATCTGATCTAATTCGGGTCCGGCTTCCCGGCGAGCGAGATTGTCACCGTAGAGCCGGCGATCGCGTTCTACCTGTTGACCGAAGTATTCGCGGACGACGGACCATGCTTTTTCGTGAATCATGCCGATGGACTCTTCCTCGAGATTGCCGGCTACGAAACCGTCCTTGTACAGGTGGGCGTAGCTATTCGCTTCCTGGTAGATGGGAATAAGTTCTTCCACGCCACCGAGGACCAGGGGCGCCTTTTCGTCGCAGAGGTAATCGCTGATGCCCTTATCGACCCGGTCTAGATAGGCTTTGACTTCCTCCACGTCGTTGTGCTGTTCGCCGCCGCGACTGAAGTAAGCCTGATTGTTGCCACCCCGGGCACCCTCCGGCGCGCCGGCGCGTGAGCGGCCGTTCTCCACCGAATCCTGCATCAGGGCGGCTTCCATATTGACGGGCACCAGACCCGTCAGATCAACCTCGCTGATGGTATACCGGGTAGCGGTATACAGTTTTACCGCCCCCTTACTCAGGGCGAGTAAGTGGAAGCGCGCGTCGCTGCTGACCACGGGTATGAGGGGTCGGAGGTAATACTCCGGAGCCACGTAAACCATCGGTTCGAAGTCGATGGGCAGGGTGTGGTATTCGAAGTGGTCCGGTCCGATAAATACGGCCAGGCCATCACTAAGGGTATTCCAAAAATCGGCGTTTCCCTCCAACTGGTGCCCCTTTTCCAAAAACTGATTGGCCTGGTCTTCGCGCAAGCCGTAGCGATGCTGCAGCTTTTCCCGCGCCTGTTTCAGCGCGTTCTTGAGGCGGAGGCGGTCTTCCTTTCGGTTTCCGACCCGGTAGGTAGGTAAGTAGATGCTGACGAGATAGGTGTCGGTGGTCGCGGCCAGCGTGTTGAATATATTCTGATCGATCATGATAATGCGTTTTAGTGCGCGGGGTCAGGCACGACGGCGCCCCTTCAACACTACGAAAACGATCAGCAACAGGAAAATTAGGGCGGCAATGATCACGAGACCGTTGTCGGCGAAGAAGCTGTCCCCGGCAGGGGTATCGACGGTGGAAGAACTGTAGGGACTTTCTCCTTCCGCCTGGGCCAGCAGGCCACTGACGGGTACCAGAAAGGTAGCGAGAAGGTTAAACAGGCGTTGGGTTGTGCGTGCCATACAATGGGTTAGAGATGAAGTGAAAGGCCGCGCACGGGAGCTTCCCGAACGCGGCCTTATTATGCTGAATTGACTAGTAATCCTAGGCCCGGTTGAACAACCTGGCGACCAGGCTAATCACGAGCAGGACCAGGAAGATGTAGAACAGTATCTGGGCGATACCGGCTGCCGCACCACCAATACCTCCGAATCCGAGCAGGCCGGCTACAATGGCGATGACGAAGAAGATAAGGGCGTAACGTAACATAATGTTGGTATTTGGTTAATAGTGAATTGAAGAGTAAGCTGACAATCAACTCGTTGCCGTCATCCTTCGCTGATTATAACCGAAAGGCAATAATCGATGTTCGTTGGGGCGAAAATTTTCGTCCCCAACTTCCGTCCGCAACTTCCGTTCCACCGGGTATGCCGCCCAACGAACACACCCTAGTTTTTCAGAATGTAGAGCATGAGCAGTTGCGGCAATGGTTCGCCGAAACGCTCCGCCAGTATCCCGAACTGCTCGGCCGCCCCATCTACCTGCGGCGCATCGCCATGCGGTACAGCACCATGCGTGCCCAACCGGTCATCAACTGGCAGTTCTTTCGCCGCAAGTACCGTCACTACCGGGTCGACTTCAGCAACCACGTCGAGGTCACCGCCCACGTGCGGGTTCGGGAACTGCCCCGAGAGGTGGTCGTCGGCTGGTTTGCCCACGAGCTGGGACATATCGTCGACTACCTCGAACGCCCCTGGCGGGGCATGATCGCCTTCGGCCTGGGATACGCCCTGTGGTCGCGCTATATGCGGGAAGCCGAGCGCCGGGCGGACACCATCGCCGTGGATCACGGCTTCGGCAGTGAAATCATTGCCACCAAGCACTACCTCATGAAGCACGCTACCCTACCCCACCACTACAAGAAGAGACTCAGAAAGTATTACCTCTCCGCCGACGAAATCGAGGCGCTCATCACGGCCTACGAGGAAAGGGGAGAGATGCCCGATATCGTCGATATTTAATCCCCCCCTTCCCATGTCAGCACATAATATTGACCTGCAGTACCGCCTCTGGCGGACCAAGGCCCCTCTCGGTTTGGTCCTGACCGGACTGGGTGCCAGCCTGATCAGTGACGCCGGCACGAAGAAAGCAGCCGGTGCCCCCACCCCCCGGTGGGTACTCGCCGGCACCATCGCGCTCGCCGTATTCAACAGCGGACTCAGCATTCTGGCCGATGCCAGCAAACACCGTGCGCACTACGAAAGGCTACGCGACCAGCCGAACACTCCCTAAAATTTATCCCGCTTTGCGCATTCTATCCCTGCTGGGCAAACTGCTCCTCTACCTGCTCGGCATCCTTCTGCTGTACGTCGTCCTCGCGGTCGTGCTCTCCCTCATTCCTACCCGCCCGGACCCCGTAGCCGGCGCCGCGGACCGGGAAATCCACATCTCCAGCAACGGTGTCCACACGGATTTTATACTGCCAACCGAATTCGTTCCCCCGGCCCTGCTGGATCAATTCGGCTACCTGGCCGACTACCCCTACCTCGCCTTCGGCTGGGGAGACAAGGGGTTTTACCTCGACACCCCGACCTGGGCGGAACTTAAAGTCTCCACGGCGGTGCGGGCCATGCTGTTGCCCAGTCCGACCGCCATGCACGTGACTGGCTACAATCATATCGGCGCCGAGTGGGCCAGCCTGAGGCTGACGGGAACCCAATTGGACATTCTCAATAACCATATCGCCGAAAGCTTCCGCCTGTCGGATACCGGTACTATTCGTCACATTGATGCCGGGGGGTACGGACCGAACGACGAATTCTACGAAGCGGTAGGATCGTATAATGCGCTATACACCTGCAACAACTGGGTCAACGCGGGACTCAAAAAGATGCAGGTGCGCACCGCCCTGTGGGCCCCCTCCGAATGGGGGATCATGCGCTGGCTGCCCCATTGATCCGGGAGACTTATCTTTAAAATTTTCCGCAAAAACCCACCGATGCGCACCCTAACTCTTTGCCTTACCCTCCTATTTTGCTCCTGCGTCCGCGCCCAAATCAAACTGGACTACCAGGAACCGCCGCAGGAAATTCTGGATTTGGTGGACGTACCCCTCGCCCCCACCGTACTGATGGATCACGAACGGGAGCGCATGCTGCTGCTGTACCGCAGTGCCTATAAGAGCATTGCCGAGTTGTCGGAAACCGAATTAAGGCTGGGAGGCCTGCGGATCGATCCGGTCACCAATATCGGCAGCCGCACGAACTACTACAATGATCTGAAGGTCCGTGACGTAGCCGCCGGTCCGGGCTCCGAACGTTCCCTGACGGGGATGCCGGACAACGCTCGCCTCGCCAACATCACCTGGTCGCCCGACCAGTCCATGGTCGCCCTCACCAACACCACCGACCGGGGCGTGGAAATCTGGCTGGCCGATCTAGCCACCGCGGAAATGCGCCGCCTGACCGAGGCCACGGTGAACGCGAACCTGCGTGACGTGATCAACTGGCAAAAAGACGGCCGCTCCATGATCGTGAAGATGCTGCCCCCCGACCGTCAGCCGCTTATCGACGTCGGCACGGCCGTTCCCACGGGACCGACCATTTCGGTGGCCGACGGCAAGAAGGCCCAGAACCGCACGTACCAGGATCTGCTGAGCAACCCCAACGATGAATTCAACTTCGAACAACTGGCCCGCGCGAGCCTGAATACGGTGTCCGTAACCGGGGGGGTGACCGAATTCCTGCCCCCCGCCATGTATGACCGGGTAAGTTTCAGTCCTGACGGCTCCTACGTACTGGTCGAAACGATCGACCGACCCTTCTCCTACCTGGTACCCTACTACCGTTTCCCCTCCACCACCACGATTTACACCAGTAAGGGAGCCCGGGTGCAGACCGTAGCGGAAATGCCCCTGGTGGAAGATCTGCCGAAGGGTTTCATGGCCACGACGACCGGTCGCCGCAGCGTAGGTTGGCGCGCGGACCGCCGGGCTACCCTTACGTACGTCGAAGCACTGGACGGCGGTGATCCGGCAAACGAGGCGGACTACCGGGACGAGGTGTTTCAGCTGGAAGCGCCCTTCGGCGGCGAAGGTCGGAGCCTACTCAAGTTAATCAACCGCTATGCCGGCATCGAATGGGGAACCGACCGTACGGCTATTGCCTACGACCGCTGGTGGGATACCCGCAACCAGAAAGTTTACGTATTCGACCCCTCGGACACGGAGGCGGACGCGCGCATTCTTTACGACCGGAATTACCAGGACCGGTACAGCGACCCTGGTGACTTCGTCACTACCCGGGACGCCCGTGGAAGCGAAGTGCTCGCGCTGGAGGGAAACAGTGCCTTCCTGATCGGGGACGGCTTTACCGCCGAGGGGCAGTTCCCCTTCCTGCACCGGATCGATCTGAACACCGCCGAAACGGTCGCCCTGTACACCTCCACCTATACCGATCGACTGGAAAACCTCCTGGACTACGACCCGGCTTCCCAACGTCTGCTCACCCGGCTGGAATCGCCGGTAGATTACCCCAACTACTATTTCCGGGATCTTGCCAACGACCGGATGAGCCAGGTGACCGCCTTCACCAACCCCTTTAAGAGCCTGCAGGACGTGCACAAGGAAGTGATCACTTACCAACGTGCCGACGGACTGGAGCTGTCCGCGACTCTTTATCTGCCCGTCGGTTACGATACCGTCCGCAAGGAAAAGATGCCCATGATCCTGTGGGCCTACCCCCGCGAGTTCAAGGATAAGGCGAGTGCCGCGCAGTCGACCTCCAACCCCAACGAATTCACGTACCCCTACTACGGCTCTCCGGTGTACTGGGTGGCCCGGGGCTACGTGGTGGTGGACGATGCCGCCTTCCCGATCGTCGGGGAAGGAGCCGAGGAGCCTAACGATTCCTTCCGCGAGCAGCTCGTGGACAACGCCCGCGCGGCCATCGACGCGGTAGATGCCCTGGGATACATCGATCGCGACCGCGTCGCCGTAGGCGGACACAGCTACGGGGCCTTCATGGTCGCCAACCTGCTATCGCACAGCGATCTGTTCGCGGCCGGCATCGCCCGCAGCGGCGCCTACAACCGCACCCTTACCCCCTTCGGGTTTCAGAGTGAACAGCGCAGTTACTGGGAAGCACCCGAAGTGTATAACGGCATGTCACCCTTCATGCACGCCGACAAAATGAAGACACCCCTACTGCTGATCCACGGCGAGGCGGACAATAATTCCGGCACCTACCCCCTGCAGAGCGATCGCTACTTCAATGCCCTGAAGGGACTCGGTGCGACGGTGCGCCTGGTGATGCTGCCGAAGGAAAGTCACGGCTACCGGGCGAAGGAGAGCATCCTGCACCTACTGTGGGAACAGGATCGGTGGTTGGAGGAGCACGTCAAGAATCGCGAAACCATGCGGCGTTAAAGGATTTTAGTGACCGATCCAGTCGCGGAGCCGTGCCGCGGTGGATTCCGTAGCATCCTGTCGTAGCTCGGACACATAAGTCGGGTCGGTAGCGGCGGTGAATCGTCCCGCTTTGTCCTGCCCCAGCTGCCGGTAACCGATGGTGTACGTCTGGCCTATTTTCAATTCCCCGACGGCGGCGTTCCAGTCGCGGATCGTCGTGATGGGTTTTCCGCTGAGTGATTGGATGACGCTACCGCGGTCCAGGCCGGCGTCAAATAAGGGGTTCGTTTCGAAGACCGGCCCACTTACTTCGGGGCCTTCTCCGCCGTCCTGCAGACGAAGCGCGAAGAACCCTGCGCTGTCCGGTCGGGCCGGTCGCAGTTCGATGCCGTAGGGGGCGAGCAACTCACGGTAGTTCGCCAACTGACTGTCGTAGATGTGGGCGGCGAACCAGCCGGCCGCGAAACTGCTGTCCTGGCTCACCTCCTCCAGGGCCATCTGAATATCGCGGACGTGATACGGAATTTCCGGCACGCCGTAACGCCGCCACATCAACCGCATCAGTTCGTCAAGGGTATGGCCACGTTGCCGCAGTTCCAGATCCAGGCCCAGTGCCAGCACGGTTCCGTAGGTGTAATAACTGATGTAGGTGTTATCGAAATTGGTGGGATCGTTGGCCGTCGCGGCATCCACGAAGGGCGCCTGCCGGCTCATTTCAATGGGGTTGCGGTACCGGCGACCGGGCCGGTGTTCGACGTAGTTGAGCGGACCGGCCATACGGGCGGCGAAGTCCGCCGGGGACAGGATGCCCGCACGCGCCAGGGCCAGATCGTCATAGTAACTCGTGAAGCCTTCCGCGAACCAGAGCTCATCGCTCATATTGACGTGGTCGAAGGCGAAAGGCTCCAGGTGGGCCGGCCGGATACGTTCGACGTTCCAGCTGTGAAAGAATTCATGACTCACCGTTCCGATCAGGCGCTCTTCATTCCCGGCTAAATCTACCGGGGCGGAGCAAACGGTGGAATTGCGGTGTTCCATGCCGTCGCCCCCGATCCACGCATTGTAGGCGCACAGGAAAACGTAACGCCCGTAGTCGAAGGCCGGCAATGTACCGAAGACCTGCTGTTGCGCGAGTACGGTGCGGCGGATCCAGTCGACGTAGGCACCGAAGGTTTCCCGGCTCCCTTCGTGGATCATGGCGACTTCAATGGTATCCACCCGTTCGCCGCTTGCCACCGTGAACTCGTCGCGCATCATGCGGCCGACCATGGTGGGGGAATCGTAGAAGTAGTAGTAGTTCGGAGCGGCAAACCGACGTTGGCCGAGGGGAACGAGTTGGGTGGCGACTTCCCATTCGGTCCGCTGATCCTCCGCGATGCGCAGCATGACCGGCCGGTCGTTGAGCCCATCACCATAGGGAAAGCTGGCCGGCATGTTGAGGTGAAGTTTGCGGTCGTCGATCCCGGAGTAGGTACCGTCACCACCGTTGGCGAAGAGAGTATAGGTGAAGTTTACCCGCCCGTCGTGGCCGGTCACCGCCCAGGTGGTGGGATCCATCCGGTCGACCTGCAGGGGCTTATCCCCCGACCGGGCCGATACGGCGTACACGTTCTTGGCAAAATTGTGCTGAGCGTAGCGTCCGGGGCTGGACTGGGGCATACGAACCAGGAACACCCCCGTCGGTACCGCGGGAAAGGTGACCGTAATGCTGAGTTCATGTTGCTGCACCAGTGCCAGATCGAGATCATAAACGATAGTTCCGGGATGGTCGGCCACCCACGCTAGCTGGGCATTGAGCGAGGAAATCAGCAGGAAAGCGAGTGCGAAGAAGAGGTGGCGCATGGGTAGGTCGGGGTGATTGCGGCCCAATATAGCGCATCACCCCGCCGTTGCCAGCTTGCGTAAGAAGGGCTGGTATCCGGCAGATCGCAACCGGCCGGCATGTTCCCTGGCCGCATCCGCCGTAGCAAAATCACCTACGACAACGCGGTATACTAATCCCGTATGCGTATTCGCCTCCTGCAGCAGTACCGGCAGACCGAATTCCGCCATCAGCTTCGTACGCAGGGCAGCGGCTCCCGTGCGGTCGCGGAGGGCACTGACCTGCAGGCCAAATGCGCTCGGGGTAGTAGGCCGATCGTGGAAGGGGGGCGGGGGCGCGGGAGCCGGGGAAGTACCGCGAGAGCGCAGGGCTTCGGCTACCGCCCGGTCCGCGTTTACCCGACCGTAGCCGAAGCGCATGCTGTAGCCCCGGGCGTCGTAATCGCCGGGGGTACCGATCTTATCCGCGGTCCGCTCCAGAATATCCTTGACCTGCCGGCTGGTGAGTTCGGGGTTGGCCGAGAGCATGAGCGCGCAGATGCCCGCCACGAGGGGGGTCGCGCTGGACGTGCCGCCGAAGTGTTTGTGGTGGGGGCCCCGGTCGCGGCCGTCGACGTAGTACCGTTCGCTAAGTGGTACGCCCGTCATCCCCGGATCCCAACTGGCCCGTGCGGCCAGCACGGGCCAACCTCCGTCGCTGGGGGCGACCACCGTAATGCCGCTGCCCCGGTTGGAATAGGCGGCGTGGGTATCGTTGCTGGTGGAGGCGCCTACGGCAATCACGCCGGGCAGGCGGGCGTAGTAATTGATGAGCTCCCTGCCCTCGTTGCCCACCGCGAACACCACCACGCAACCCCGACCGCCGCGACCCGTCGTAAGGGCCGCCGTGATCGCGCGCTCGTGGAGGGGTCCGGGCCGGTAGCGGGCCTCCACCGTACCCCAGGAGCAGGAGATAATGTCGGCACCCCGGTCGATGCAGTGCTGGAACATGCGTTCGGTATACCGTACGGAATACGTGAGTCCGTGGAGGGGCATCAGCCGCGCATTCGGAGCGGCACCGACGATGCCGGTTCCGTTGGCTGCCCCCAGCGCGATGCTGGCGCAGGGAGTGCCGTGGGTGCCGGCGGCCGGGCCGGTGGGCAGCCTCGACTCGTTCGCGGTGACGTTTAACGCGGCCGTGGCCTTGCCCGCCAGGTCGGGGTGGTCGAGGTCGAAGCCTTTGTCGATCACCGCGATGGTCAGGCTGGTTGATCCGAGATCGTTCAATCGTTCCCAGGCGGCGCGGACCCGGGCGTCCGCGCCGGGCTTCAGGGGGAAGTGGGGTACGCCCGGAACGCTCCCCCCGTTGTCGAGGTGCCACTCCTCGGGAAACAGCCCGTCGCGGGGTTCAGAGAAGTACTGGTCGAGGGGAATGTCGAGATCCGGAATGGCCGAGGCGATCGCCGGCAGCGACTGCAGGTCCGCGGCTACCCGCAGCGGATTGCGGCTACGGCGGGAGACCGCGAGCACGAAAGTACCGTCTTCCCGCTGCTCCTCTACCTCCAGGTTTAACCGACGGAAGATGAGCCGGGCCGCTTCCGGGTCCGTCTCCGGTGCCGGGGTACAGTAGATCAGGCCCGTGGGTACCACGGGTCGGTTATCGTTTTCGGCAAAGTAGACGTGCGTACCGACCCGCACATCCTCGTGCGTCCGAACCGCATCGAGGGCTTCGTCGACGTCGCGCTCCGGATCGAGGGTGACCACCTCAAAGCCGCCGAGGTCCGGTATGACGGCCTCCCGCACTTCCGGGGGGGCGGCTTTACCGCTGATCTTCAGGCCGACCAGGGCGGGGCTTTTATGCAGCGTGAGACGACCGGCGGGGGAATTGACGTGGATGGAGGCCATGGTTTAAGGTAGTTAAAATGCCGTTGTTGCGGCGGGCGCGACTAATTTAGGACCGGTTGGCAGCACATTCTTTCCCGAAACCGTTTACCTTACGGTTATGCCGTGGAAGCGGTCGGTACTGCCGCTGGGCACTGCCTGTCCGCATCGGTTTAACCCGTAGAAATCAGTATGGACTATACGATATGTCTGGAAAATGATGAAGAACGCTTCGTAGCCGCGCTGCGACGGGGTGATCGGGAGGCGCAACGCGTGTTGTACGAAACGCATTTCAGCCCCCTGATGGCTATTTGTCAGCGGTATACGGGTAGTGAAGACGAGGCCATGGACCTGCTTCACGAGTCCTTCATCAAGATCTTTGGCAAAATCGGACGGTACGAAAGTGGTACGGCACTGCTGGCCTGGATGCGGCGCATCACGGTCAATACGGCCATCGACTACTACCGGAGAACCGTAAGACGACGTACCGAGGACCTGGAACGCGCCTACCACGTGAGCAGCGACGTACCGGACGTGATCGCCCAGTGTTCCGCTCAGGAAATTCTGGCGGCCGTCCAGCAGCTACCGCCCACTTACCGCACGATTTTCAACCTCTACGTTATCGAAGGTTATAGCCATAAGGAGATTGCCGATCAACTGAATATTACCGATTCCACCTCACGTTCCAACCTGGTCAAAGCGAGAAACAAACTACAAAAATCGCTTACCGCACCGGGCCGCTAGTAATGAAAGAAACACACCCTCTCGACGAACTGATCCGCCAGCGGATTGAAAGCTTGCCGCCGCCACCGGCCCGGGGCTGGGACACCCTAGTCGAAAAGCTCGACGCTCCTACCCCTTCCGACCTGTCCGTAGCCGATAAACTAGCTACCCTGCAACCCGTCGCCCCAACGGGCAGCTGGGACGCCTTCGAGGCCAAGCTGTCCGCCGCCGAAGCCCGGGTGGATGAACTGGTCGCCACCAGTCTTCAGCAGACCGCGCCGGCCGCCCCCTCCGGCTGGGCCCTACTGGCCGCGCGGCTCGAGCTCATCGGCCAGCGGCGGGAAATGGTGTTTTGCCTGAAAGTTTCGGAAGCCGCCCTCTTACTCAGCGCCCTATTGGTGTTCCTTCGTCTGGGGGATCTGCCCACCCTACGTCCCCAGGCCGCAAACGAAGTGGAAGTGCCGACGGCGGCATTCCCCATCAGCCTGGCATCCCCTCCGACTTCGCCCCCCGGTTTAGTTCTTGACTCCCCTTCGGCGCTCCCCCCCGAGGTGCCCCCGACCCCGGCGGCCGCGGTGTCCGCTGCTTCGGTAGTTGCTCCCCTACCCGTCCGGGTACCCACGCCCCGGGCCCAGGCCACCCGTTTCCGCACCGTTCGGACGGTAGAGCGCACGGGGTTGCTGCCGCGCCAATCCTACACCATTTCCCTGCTGCCCCAGGACGTGCAGCCCGCCCTGAGTCTGCCCCGCCTGCAACCGGTCGAGGCCATTCAGTACTACCTGAATGTATTCGCCTCCCCCATCGACTTCAATCAGGTCGTTACCCTCGAAAACCCTTCGCTGGGTATTCAGCCGCAGTCCAATCTGTCCACCGGACATAGCGCGGGCATCCTGGTCGACATCGTTCAGGGCGCCAACGGTCTGCAGACCGGCCTCATTTACGGCTTCCGGTCCTACGTACCGGCGGAGATCCTCAGCCTGGAGAACGTTCACAACCAACGCGAGGAAGAAGACCGTATTCGCTTCGGCCGGCTGACGTACAGTACGGTATCTATTCCCCTGATCTACGAACGCGAACTCCACGCGACGGACAAGTGGCGGCTAAATGCCGGATTAGGCATGGCCATGAACGTGATCCTATCCTCCGAATTTAAACTCGGGGATGGCTTCACCATGGACGACCTGGATCGGCAGATCCGTGAGTTCCGCGAGCAGCGCCGCATTGCCGGCAACATCCCCTACGAGGGCCGGGAGCGTGGAACCAACAAGATCCTCACCCCCGAATCCGGGTATCTGGAGGGCGGGTCGCTCCTCGACAACAGCAGCCTGTACCTGAGCGGAAATGTTCGCGTGGAGCGCTTACTCACCGATCACTGGAGCCTCTACTTCTCGCCTACCGTAACCCGCCTGATCACGGTGAGAAACGACGACGGAGGTAAGGGCCCCCTGGAAGACCGCATCCACAATACCATGCTTCGCCTGGGCACCCGCATTCGGCTGACCGACAAATAGGGCTTAACGTTACCTTAGCGGTTCAACCACTCCTAGTCCCGGCTACGTTAACCGCCCATGAACCGTATTTCCGCTTTGGCGCTCTGCCTCCTGTTGAGCGCCCTTCCCCTGACCGCCCAGCGTGCTCCCCTGCCTACGACCGACGAGGAGGCGCGGGAACTGGCCGCCACCATCACCCCCGCCGACCTTCGCCGTCACCTGACGATCCTGTCGGCCGACGATATGGAGGGCCGGGAAACCGGCGAACCCGGACAAAAGAAAGCGGCCGCCTACTTACGCTCACAACTGGAAGCGCTGGGCTTTCCGGCCATCGGGGAAGAAGATGGATACTTCCAGACCATCAAATTCAGTCGCCAGAAGTGGGAAGAGATCAGCCTGACCCTACACGGAAAGGAGCTTCGCCATTTATGGGAGTTTTACGCGGCACCTAGTCGGAACGACAGCCGGGAAGCGGTACGGATCGGTGAAATCACCTTCCTGGGCTACGGAATCGACGACGAAGGCTACAGCGACTACCGCGACCGGGATGTCAGCGGTAAAACCATCCTCATCTTCGCCGGCGAACCCCGTGATCGGAACGGTAGATTTATCCTTACCGGGACGAAGGACCCGTCGACGTGGAGCCTGGATAACGCGCGAAAACTGCAACTCGCCCGCGAACGGGGAGTCGAAACCGTCCTCATTATTGACCCCGCCTTCAAGCAGAACGTCCAGGAGGTACGCAAGGAAACCCTCGACGGGAGAATGCGCATGGCGGAGCGGACCGAGGCCGAGCGGCGCGAAGCCAACCACGTCTACATCACCCCGACCCTGGCGCGCGAGCTCCTCGGAGACGATTACCGTAAGGTGATCAAAGCGCGCAAGAAGATTGAAAAATCGGGGCGATCCCGCCCGGTGACGGTGGCTACCGATATGGTACTGACCCAGCGCAAGGCGGTGACCGAGCTGATCGGCGAGAATGTACTGGGCTTCCTGGAGGGTACCGATTCCGTGCTGAAACGGGAGATCCTGGTCGTCAGTGCCCACTACGATCACATCGGACGGCGCGGTGACGCGATCTTCAACGGGGCCGATGATAACGGATCGGGCACGAGCACGGTCCTGGAGATCGCCGAAGCATTCGTACAGGCGAAACGGGAGGGTAAAGGACCGCGCCGCAGCGTACTATTTCTCTGGGTCAGCGGAGAGGAAAAAGGATTATTAGGCTCGGAGTACTACGCCACCCACCCCGTCTTCCCCCTGGAGCAGACCATTGCCGACATCAACGTCGACATGGTGGGACGAGTCGACCCCAAGCACGCCGGAAATCCCTATTACATCTACGTCATCGGCAGCGATCGACTCAGTTCCGAAATGCACCGCATCAACGAGACCGTGAACCGCGATTTTACCCAGCTCGAGCTGGACTATACCTATAATGCCGAAGACGATCCCAACCGCTACTACTACCGGTCGGATCACTACAACTTCGCGCGCAACGGCATCCCGAGTATCTTCTTCTTCAACGGCAGCCATGCCGATTACCACCGGGACACGGACACGATCGAAAAGATCAACTTCGAAAAGATGGCCCGCATCGGACACCTGGTGTTCTACAATGCCTGGCAACTCGCTAACCAGGACAAGCGTATCGAGGTCGACGTGAAGTAAGGCGGCCCGGCACCTAAAATCCGAAAAACGAACTGCCGACCCGCACTTCCGTCTGCTGGTTGTAGTAGACGGACGCCGCCACGAAAGACAGCACGGCCAGGATAATGCCGAACAGAAAGACGTTATAGCAGATGCGCAGGTAGGTGTACTTCTTGGCCAGTACCACGCCGAGGTAGTAAAGATCCCGGGTCATGGTAGAGTACAGAAAATCCTCATCGCGGATCATCTCCATCATGCCGTAGTGGAAGTCGTCGAGTTCCATATTATAGAAGTTGCCGAAGAAGAGCAAATTGCTGCGCTTGGCCTTAATGTCTTCCAGGCTGACTTTCCCCTCCGTCACCTTCGGCCGGGTGGCCTGAATGGCGTAGAACAGCGACAGTAAGCATACGCCGACCAGGATGATCGTAGGGGCGGTGAGGTGAGGATTGGAATCGAGTTTCGGAAACAGGTTGGCCGCCGAAATGCTCAGGATGATCGCATTCACGGAGAGCATGATGTTGGCTTTGTTGTCCGCGATGCTGCTGAGATTGACGTGGGTGCGGTAGGTGGCCCGGTACATGGTTTCCACGCCGCGGCCGGGTCGTAGCTCCTTGCGCTTGCCCGCCTTCTCGCCCTTGTTCTTTCTGATTTGCTTCTTCTGCTGTTTGGTCCGCTCGAGCTCCTCGAGGGTGGTCGGGGTCTGGTCGGGATAGAGGGCTTTTTTACGTTTGTAGAGTTGACGTACATGCTTTTCCTTCCGCTCCCCGAAAAGTTCGCGCGCCGCCTCCGTGTGGTATTCGTGATCGACCATGAAGGCGAGTTCGAAGTCGATCCACTCCTGGTCGGACATGACCGCGTTGCGGGTGAGGGCGAACTCCTGACGCACGCGCCCGCAGCGGTCCCAGTAGCTGGTATCCCCCAGGTGACTCAGATCGGCATCCGCCACGATCTCCTCCAGGAAGGTGTGGGGTTGCTGCGGCATGCGGGTGGCCATGATGGCTCCGCGCACTTCCTCGATCAGGGCGTCATCCGTCACCCCCCGCTCCCGCAAAAACCCTTCGGCGTGATCGGCGCTGCGGCGCTCGTGCTCCGCCCACCCCTCGGCGTAGCCCGTGTCGTGGAACCACGCCGCGATTCGGATGATCAGCAGCTCCCGCGGGGTCAGTTCGTAGTGGGTCGCCAGCTCGCCGGCCGCCTCCACGACGGCACAGGTGTGCTGAAAGTTGTGGTAGACGAACTTAGGGTCGATATTGTCCTTGATGTACTGCTCGACGTGGGCTTTCACTTCGGGCAACAGATCGGCCGGTACGGTTACTGTATCCATTGGGTAAATATAAGGGCAGGGTTCGCGCTTTCGCTTCCCGGCCGGGGAGGGGACGTTAACCCAGGCGACCCCTCGTGCGTTTCCGTACTAAATCACGGCTTCCACCATGAAATACCAATCCTACCGTCGCTACTTCAGTCCGCTGCGATTCTGGACCAAGATTGCCGGGTTTGCCCGCACGGCGGGAACCAAGACCGTCTACACCGCCCTGCTGTTGTACTACGCCTACGAGCGGGAGGAGACGCCGGGATGGGCGAAGAAGATCGTACTGGGCGCACTCGGCTACCTCGTCATGCCCCTGGATGCCGTTCCTGACCTCACCCCCATCCTTGGGTACACCGACGACGTCACGGTGCTCGGCGCCGGGCTGATGACCATCGCCGCCTACATCAATAAAGACGTGCGGGACCGTGCCCGGACCACCCTTACCCGCTGGCTCCCCGACCCGCGGGAAGACGATATTCGTGACGTCGACGCCCGGCTCGCCAATCACACCGCCCCCGGACCGGACCGGTAGGTAGCCGCTCGGTCCCGCCCGGGGTCCTTACATTTGTTCCTTGCATAAACTCCCCCCCCCATGTCCGGTACCAACAACCGATTTGCCAATGCCCTGATGAAGGCCCTGGAGAAGCGAAATCTCGAAGGCTTCGACTACCTTGAATTCAAACAGTCCGTGGGCCGGCTCACCGACATCGGTATGGACCTGGATACGGCCATCAATTCCGCCTTCATCACCGGCTCCTCGGTCGGGCTGACGAAGGAGAAGCTCATCAAGACGGCCGGATACTACGCCGAGGTACTGCAGGACGAAAAATCCCAGTTCATGCGCAGCCTGGAGAAGCACCTGGTCGACAACGTCGAGGGCAAGGCCAAGCAGACCGGCGAATTGAAGAAGAAGATCGCGAACTGGGAAACGAAGATTGAGCAGTTGCGTCAGCAGGTCGAGGCGGCACGCGAGCAAATCGAGGCGGCCGACGCCCAGATCCAGGCCGCCCGTACCAAGGCGGAGGAAAACCAGCAAGGCTTCGAGGAGGCCCTGGAGGTGATCACGCAAACCATCAACCAGGATCTGGCCGATATCCGTCGCGTAATACCCTAAGCCCCCCAACTAATGATGCCACCGGCAAGCAGTAACAAATCCTTCTGGCAACGCCCCGAAGGTGTGACGGGCCTCATCTTTCTCGTTGCCCTCCTGGCCGGTGCCGGCCTGCTGGTCACTACCTTTTCGGGCGTCATCTTACCCTTTTTGTCCACCACGATCGGCATCGTGGTCGCCGGCCTGGTGTTGCTCGCCGTCGTATTCGCCATTGCCGATCCCCGCACCCGGACGCTGCTGGCCTACATGTACAAAAGCGCGATGCGGCGGGTGACCGGCCTGTTTGTCAACATCGATCCCATCGGCATCCTGCAGTCCTACGTGGAAGAACTGGAACGCAATCTGCAGGACATGCGCAAACAGATCGGAAAGATCCGGGGACAGATGCGGCACCTCACGACGCTCATGGAGACCAACGAGGCGGAGAGTCAGAAACAACTGAAACTGGCGGCGCTGGCGAAGGAGAAGGGTAAGAACCAACAAATGATCCTGAGCAGCCGTCGGGCCGCCCGACTGCGGGAGAGCAACCAGAAATACCAGGTACTGCTGACCAAGATGGAGGTGCTCAACCGCGTGCTCAACCGCATGCACCAGAATAGCGAGGTGCTTCTCGAAGACACCCGCGATCAGGTAGATCTACGCATTCAGGAACGCAAAGCCATCCGGGCCAGTCACGGCGCCATGAAGTCCGCCATTAGCGTGATCAACGGTAATCCGGACCAACGCGCCATGTTCGATCAGGCCATGGAAGCCATCACCGAGGACGTGGCCAATAAGGTCGGTGAAATGGAACGTATGATGGAACTGAGTAACAATTTCATGGCCAGCGTCGACCTGCAGAACGGAGTATTCGCCGATGAGGGACTGCGCATGCTCGAGGAATGGGAGCAGAAGAGCGAACTGCTCCTGAGCGAAGGCCACATCAAGTTTGACCTCGACGATCGCCCCTCGGCCCGAGCCGAAGAGCAGCTGGATCTGGATGAGCTCAATCGGGAACGTCCGAAACCCCAGCAGAGAAGCGACGGTACGGGTTACGATCAGTTCTTCAACTGATCGCCGCCGCATTTACCAGCCGGCCCCGAATTCCTCCACCAGCACGTTATCGTAGGCATCCGCCTGCTCGAACAGCCGTTCAAACCTCGGCAATGCGGTGTCCACCGAGAGGTAGCGGTCGTAGATCAACAACGACAAAATGATGTCCCGCCCGTAGGTGGAAAAAGTCAGTTGCCGCAGTCGGGCGTTCTCCCGGAGCAGGTAGGCAAATAGCTCCGGCCCCGCGTCGGTGGGTACCTTACAGAGGTAGGCATCGCCCGTTACCAGCCCGCTGTCCTCGTGGTAAGCCAGCTGAATGGTGGCGCTCCCCCGCCGGATATTCCACAAATTCGGGCCCCGCCGGGCGAGCCGCGGATCGTGCCCTCCCGCCGTGATGATCTGTTCGATGGTTGCATTGACCCCGGTGGGTTGCGGATCGTGTACCAGCGAGGGCAGCGTGAGCCCCGCTCCGCAGTTCGGACAGCGGTCCTGGAGGCGGTGGCCGGCTTCGAAGGTGATAGTCCGGCAATCAAAGCAGCGGGCGGCGGGTACCCCCCCCCCCGCGCGGAAAGCATCCAGAATTTCCTCCAGGGTTGTTACGGGTAAGCACAAGGTCCGGGGGGGAAGCTCCGGTAGGTCCATCATATTTACCCCGACCAAACGTCCTCCGGCATCCATCAGCGGGCCGCCCCCGTAGGTAAACTCGCCGCGGGCGTCATGCAACAGATAGCGAATCCCGTTGCGGTTGTGGTCGGTATCCGTTACCGTGCCGGTTTCCGACTGCAGGTCTCCGCCGAAGTGTAGTCCGATGGCGGTGACCGGGTCCCCCAGGGTAACTGCTCCTCCGAGCGGAAGTGGATCCGGGCGGTGTGCGCGCTCAAGGTGGAGGAAGGCCAGATCGTAATGGGCGTCGAGATACACGACCCGCACCAGTTGCTCCTCCATGCCGGGGGCCCCGACCACCACCGAGGCCGTATCGCGGACGACGTGCTCGTTGGTGACGATCAGATCGTACTGGGGCAGGTAAATACCGGTGCCCGTACTGTAAGGAGTTGCTACCTGAATGACGTAGCGAAACATCGCGTAGTGGGTTTATGGAGGGAAAGGTACAACGCTCATCACCGGCATCCTTTGCATATTTGCGGTCGTGAATACCCCCCAATCGTACTATACCGACCTGGCGCGTACCCAAAGGGCGCTGGCCGAAAGTCGGCAACGACGCTACGATCGCCTCGCGGTGGTCCGCCTCCTGCTGTTCGTGGCGATCGTGGGAGGGCTTATCCTGGCGTGGTCGACGGCCTTCTGGGTGGGGGCCGCCGCGACGGTGCTGTGTATCGCCCTGCTTGCGGCGGGGGTGCGCTACCACCGGCGGATTGGAGCGGAGGCGGCGGGCGCGCGGGTGCAAAGTCAACTGGCGGAAGCGGAGTTATCCGGCATCGCCCACCGATTCGATCAGTGGCCCGACGGACGGGAGTTCAGCTCCCCGCAACACCCCTACGCCGGCGATCTGGATATCTTCGGTCCCCACTCCCTCTACCAGTACGTAAATCGCACGGTGACCGCCCTCGGTGCGCGTCGGCTAGCGGATCAGCTCCTCACGCCCGCGCCCCACGCGGAAGCGGAGGCCCGGCGGCGGGCGGGACGGGCCCTGGCCGGCCGACCCGACTGGTGCATTCAGTTCCGTACCCTGGGGCACGAACTGCACGACGATCCCGCCTACGCACGCCGGCTGCTGGAATGGATAGATCGGCCCGCGGCGGTCACCGGCACCTATGCCCGGGTCATGCGGTTCGCGGCCCCCGCACTTAGTGTGGTCGGTATCTGGTTCTGCCTGACCCAACAGCCGTGGCAGTTGGGATTGCTTTTTTTTCTGCCCGCCTTCCTGCTTCTTCGTCGCTACGCGGGAACCGCCGCGACGGAGCATGCCTATACGGCCCAGGCCGGTCGCCTGCTGAAGGGCTACGAGCGGCTGTTCCGTCACCTCGAGACTCCGGAGGGCAGGGCCGCGGCGGACGCGACCGGACGCTTGTCGTTCTACGTAAGTCAGCTGGACGTTCGCTACAATCCGTTCGTATTTCTGCTGGAAATTACGGGCCTGTGGAGCGTGCAGTGGTTGTCCCGGCTCGACCGCTGGCGGGCTGCCTACCGCGAAGAGCTCCCGCACTGGCTCGACACCCTTGCCGAAAACGATGCCCGCGTAAGTTGGGCCACCCTCCGATTCAACCATCCGGGATGGACGGAAGCCGAATTGACCGACGAGCAAGTACTCGAAGGAACCGAGCTCGCACACCCCCTCCTGCCACCCGCCGGGAGGGTTACCAATGATATCGGCATCGCCACCGACGGGCACATACATCTGGTCACGGGAAGCAACATGGCCGGCAAATCGACCTGGCTGCGCACCGTGGGGATCAACATCGTGCTTGCCCGTGCCGGTGGCCCCGTATGTGCACGGCACCTGCGCACCGCCGCCCTACAGGTATGGACCTCCATGCGGACGCACGACGACCTCAGTGAGAGCACCTCCAGTTTTTACGCCGAGCTTAAACGACTCAAGGCGATCATCGAAGCGGTCACCGACCCCGGGCAGCAGGTATTCTTTCTGCTCGACGAGATCCTGAAGGGAACCAACAGCCGCGACCGGCACACCGGCGCCCGCGCCCTGATCCGGCAACTGATCCGTGAACGGGGAGCCGGCATCATTGCCACTCACGACCTCGAACTCGCCGCGCTGGAGAACGAAGCAGGCAGCCGCGTGGAAAATTACGCGATGGAAGTACAGACCCGGGACGGGGAGTTGGTGTTCGACTATAAGCTTCACCGGGGGGTAAGCCGTAGCTTTAACGCCACCGCGCTGATGGCCCGCATGGGCATCGACATCGATCCGGAAGACATCAAATTAACCCATGACTAACGCACCTACGACATGAGTAAAGGAAAAATATTAGTGACCGGCGGTACCGGCTACATCGGAAGCCATACCGTGGTCGACCTCATTGAAAACGGGTTCGAGGTGGTCAGTGCCGATAATTACCACAACAGTAAGGCCAGCGTGCTCGACGGCATCGAAGCCATCACCGGCGTGCGGGTCGTCAACCATACCATCGATCTGGCCGACCCCGTAGCCACTACCAAACTGTTCGAACACCACACCTTCGACGGAGCCATACACTTCGCCGCCTACAAGGCCGTGGGCGAAAGCGTAGATAAGCCCCTGGAGTACTTCCGTAACAACCTGAACAGCCTCATCAACGTGATCGACGGTCTGCGCAAACAGGGTCGCCGGAATCTCGTGTTTTCCTCCAGCTGCTCGGTGTACGGGAACGCCGACGAGCTGCCCGTTACTGAAAGCACCCCCCGGAAGGAGGCCGAAAGCCCCTACGCCCGCACCAAGCAGGTCGGTGAGGATATTCTGTCTGATTTCTGCGCCCGCCACCCGGATTTTTCCGCCATCCTGCTGCGCTACTTCAATCCGGCCGGCGCCCACCCCAGCGGCAAAATCGGGGAGGATGCTTCCAACCCCGCCAGCAACCTCGTCCCCGTCATCACCGAAGTCGGCGCCGGTAAGCGGGACAAGATGACGGTCTTCGGCAGCGACTACGACACGCGCGACGGCAGCTGCGTTAGGGATTACGTGCACGTCTCCGACCTGGCCCACGCCCATACCCTGGCCCTGGAATACCTCATCGACGGGAAATCGTCGGAAAATCCGGCACTGTTCAACCTCGGCATCGGCGAAGGCCTCACGGTCCTGGAGGTGATCGACGCATTCGAAAAGGTGAGTGGGCGCAAACTGAATTATGACATCGGCCCGCGACGCCCCGGTGACGTGATCGCCGTATACGCAGACCGGACCAAGGCCACCCGCGAATTAGGCTGGCAACCCCGCTACGACGTCGACGACATCATGCGGACCGCCTGGACCTGGGAGGAGAAACGCTAACGGATGTACCTGCATCTCCTGGGTACGGCCACTTCACAGGGCGTACCGGTCATCGGTTGCCGCTGCGTGGCGTGTACGTCTACCGACCCCCGCGACCAGAGGCTGCGGACCGCGGCCATGCTCTGCGTCGGCGACGCCCGCCTGGCCATCGACGCCGGTCCGGACTTCCGGGCGCAGATGCTCGCCACCGGCACCGACCGCCTGGACGGGATCCTGCTCACCCACGAGCACAACGATCACACCGCCGGGATAGACGACGTACGCCCGTTCTGCTTCATGCAACGGATCGATATGCCCGTCTACTGTCTCCCCCGGGTCGCCACCGAGCTGCGGGAACGCTTCGCCTACGCCTTTACCGATTACCCCGGCGTACCCAAACTGGACGTGCGGGAAATGACTTTCGGGGACCAACTTCGCGTTGACGGGCTTAGTGTCGAACTCCTGCGGGTAGACCACGGAAAACTGCCCATCTTCGGGTTTCGCGCCGGCGACCTGGCCTACCTGACGGACGTTAAGCGGCTTCCGGAAGCTACCCTCGACCGACTGCAAAACCTAGGCACTCTGGTGATCTCCTGCCTGAACTACCACGGCACGCACAGCCATTTATCCGTCGACGAGGCGCTCGACTACATCGCCCGGATCGCTCCCCGCCGGGCCGTGCTGTTCCACCTGAGCCATCGTCTGGGACCGCATGCGGACTTCGCCGCCCGGCTCCCCGACGGGGTGGAACTTGGCTTCGACGGCATGAAGTTAACGCTCCGTTAAAGGCTCACCGACCAACCGCGGTCCGGTGGTGGCCCCACGTTAGGGAACGGATTATCTTTGCGCCCGCTTATGCTCCACCGCCTGTTGTTCCTCTTCCTGCCCTTGTGCGTGCTACCGGTGGTCGGTTGGAGCCAGCAGGCCCCGCCCTCCGAGAAACAGGTGGTAAGTATCGATCACGCCAACGAGTTGCGAATGCTGCAGCGGGGCGGCGTTCAGCGCCTGATCGGGGAAGTCGAACTGAGTCAGGACAGCATCTTTATGTACTGTGACAGCGCCGAACTCGTCAGCGAAGTACAGCTGTACGCCTACGACAACGTCACCATACAGCAGGGCGACAGTATTGCCGCTTTCGCCGAGTACCTGGACTACAATGCGGAAACCTTACTCGCTAAACTCCGCGACCAAGTCGTGCTGAAGCGCGGGCGCACCGAACTGTTCACTGAGCGGCTGGATTACGATCTGGCCACGAAGCTGGCCACCTACCATACCGGGGGCCGGGTAACGAACGGCAGTACCGAGCTGAGCAGTACCCACGGATACTACTACGCGGACACGCGCAACGTCTACTTCCGGGACAGCGTGGTCGTGGTAGATGATCGCTTCGAGATGCGGGCCGATACCTTACGGTACGATCTGGCCAACGAACGGGTCTACTTTTTGGGCCCCACCGTTATCCGCAGCGATACCCACCGCATCTACTGTGAAAGCGGCTACTACGACGTGGCCCTCGACGAGGCCGTTTTTCGCACGAATGCCCAGTACCGTAGCGGGGAGCGACTCGCCGCAGCAGATTCCATACAGTACTTCGGCAAGCGGGAACTGTACGTCCTCCAGGGCGATGCCTACGTGGCGGAGGGTGACTTCCAGCGGGCAACCGCCGACCGGATCAACTACTTCCGCGCCGAGGACCGTTACCAGCTGGCCGGCCGCGCGACCGTCGTGGATTCCGTACAGACGGTTTCCGGCGACTCCATCGACTATTATGCGGTCACCGCTAGCTACGCCGTCTCGGGGGGGCGCCCCCGGGTGTCCAATCCACCCATGATCCTGGTGGCGGACCGCATGTATTCCGACGAGGAGACCGGACTCAGTCGGGCTACGGGTAACGTGGTGTGGGAGGATACGACGGCGAAGGTGAAGATCGAGGCCGCGCGGGCCGACTATGACCAGAACTCCGGCTACCTGAAGGCCTCGGGTGGCCGCGACGGGCGTGCCCTGCTCACTACCCTGCTTGACCGCGATACCATGTTTATGGCCGCGGATACGCTGCTGTCCGTCCGCTCGGATGAAGTAGACACCAACGGCGATACCGTCCGCTACCTGTCCGCCTACCCCGATGTGCGCATCCTGAAGAACGATCTGCAGGCCGTAGCCGACTCCCTCGGTTTCAATACGGTTGATTCTGTCCTGACGCTGTACCGGGACCCCGTCCTGTGGCAGGATACCAGTCAGTTAACCGCTGACACCATCGACCTATACCTCCGCAACAGCGCACCGGACCGGGTACACCTGCGACGCAATGCCCTGGTGGTCACTTCCCCGGACCTCATATTCTTTAATCAGGTCAAAGGGAAGGACATCGTCGCCCACTTCGACAGTAGTCAGCTGCGGCGGACCGAAGTGAAGGGAAACGCCGAGGCGATCTATTACGCCCAGGACGACGGAGGCGCTTACATCGGCGTGAATAAAACGGCGTGCAGCACGATGATCCTGTACTTCGCCGCGGGCGCCGTGGAGCGCATCAAATTCCTCAGCGCTCCCGCGGGCCGCTTAGACCCTATGGACGCCGTAGACCACGACGGCCTGCGCCTGGACGGCTTTCGGTGGGAGGAAGCGCGCCGCCCCCGTCGGTTCGCCGATCTCTTCTCGCGACTCCCCGAATTACAGTAATTACTTTTGCGTCATGCTGCGCACCTTCTTTTTCCTTTCCTCCCTGCTGGTGGGCTCCGTCCTCGGAACTCAGACTACCTATTCCCTGGAGGCGGCACAGGCGGAGTTAGCGGCGGATGATTACCTCCACGCCGCGGAAATTCTCGATAGCCTGGAACGTCGGGGGGAGGTGAACGCGGAGTTCTACCACGCGCTCGGCAACGCGCGCTTCGAATCCGGTCGCCTCGGTTCCGCTATTCTGGCCTACGAGCGGGGACTACGGTTGCGGCCCGGCAACGCGGACCTGCGAAATAATATCCGGTACGTGCGGGAAGAGGCGGGGCTGACCACGCCGGACGTTCCCGATTTTTTCCTGCTGCGGTGGTGGCGGCTGGCCGGCGCGGCCGTCGGCGTTACGGCGGCGTACCTGATCGGTCTGTTCTGCTGGTGGCTCGCGGTGGGGGGAGCCGTATGGTGGTATTTGCGACGCCGGCAGATGGAAGAAAAGAGACGATTCGCCCTGCTCCCCCTGTCCGTAGTCGCCGCTACCCTTGCTTTCCTTTTCATCATGCTCGGAAGGACGCGCAATGCATACCTACATCAGACCGACGAGGCCATTCTGACCGCTCCGGAGGGGGCGACCCTGCGGGTATCGCCCACCGCGGCGGGGTCCATGGAAGCGGAACTGGAAGCGGGGCATAAGGTGCGGATCACGGATGAAGTGAATCGCTTCGTCAAGGTTCAACTGGGGGATGGCCGTCAGGGCTACGTACTTCGCGAAAGTCTGGAAATTATTTAAGCGGGGGCCTTCCGTCCCGCCGCTGCCGCACCGGCTAAAGTAGGTCCTTAACGCTCACCCACAAGCCGCCGACCACGCCGATCAGACTCAGCAGAATAGTGATCCAGGGGTTGGTTCCGAGTTGTCCGTCGAGCCAGAGCCCGATAAAGATGCACACGCCGATCGTACCGATCAACTGGGCACCGATGCCCATGTACTTCGTCCAGGCACGGGCGTCGTGTTTAGGATCAGGAGGCGGGGGCACCGTTGAGTTGTTTGGCCTCGGCAACCGGGGGGGGCGGGGCGGTTTGCGTGACCGTTGCGGCGGAATCGATATTACCCGTTACTGTACAGGGACCCTCGATGGAGCAACCTTCTCCGGCCGTTAGGTTTGCCGTAGTGATGGTACCGGTGAGGCTGGCGGTCCCGGAAAGATGGAGGGTTTCCTTTACCAGCAGATCGCCGACGTGCCGGCCCTCGATCGACGCGTTGACGCATTCGATGTTACCGGTGACGGTGCCGCGGGGACCGATGATCAGGCGTGCGCCACAGATGACGTCACCCGTTACGGTGCCGTCGATGCGGATATCGCCGGCGGCCGTGAAGTTACCGTCGATGGTTGTGTGTTCGCCGATGGCATTGAACTCCGCGGGGGCGGCGGTTTCCGTTGTCTTGCCGGCACGCTCATCTACCGACGAGCGCTTGTTCCTTTTCCTTCCGAACATAGGCGGTGTTACGGTTATAACTGTCCACTAGAATTGTGGGCAATATACACCGCGCCGCTGGCTTCCGCAGATTTTGTACTGGAGGGAGAGTTCGAACCCTCCGTTGCCGTCGGTAGCTACCTTGAGATCGCTGGTATTGATGTCGTAGCTGAAGCCGAGGGCGAAGTTATCGTAGTCGAACCGGGTACTCAGGATGAGCGCATCGGTGAGTACGCTGCTGTCGAGGCGGTTGCTGATCCGGGTATACAGACCGACCTGAAAGGCCTGGCTGGCGGAGTTTCGTCCGCCGTCGAGGAGGAACTTGACGTTGGTACCGGCATTCACCTGAAAGCTCGGTCCCTGGCTCATCAGGATGACCCCGGGCACGAGTCCGATGCGATTGTTCATCATGAATTCACCGCCGGCGTGGGCGGTGTAACGGCTGTAGAGCAGATCCTCCCCGTCGTTGGAGAAGCTCTGGTTGGCCCGGTTGAGGTGGTGAAATGCACCGCCGACGTAGAGGCTGTTGTTTTCGTCGAAGACCATGAACCAGAGCAGGCCGCCCCCCAGATCGGCAAAGAGGAATTGGTCGCGGTCGAGTCCGTTCTCACCGCTCGGAGCGCCGGGGTCGAACCCGCCGTCACCGTCGTGCTGAGATCCCCACCGCAGTGCCAGGAAGTTGAGGCTGCGCTGAGCGGCGCCAAATTCGGCACCCGCCACCAGGTAATTGCCGAACTTCCGGCTGCCCCCCATCTTTTTGGAGTAGCTGACCGAAGCCTTGGCGGTAGTCGTGGCAAAATCCGCTTCACCGGCGCGGTCGCCCCAGAAGGTACCGCCGAAACCGAAAAAGTCGTTGCGCCCGACGGCCACCCGCTGGTCATAGCTGACGCTGTAGGTCTGGAAGGCATTATTGCCCAGCACGGAAGCCCACTGGCTACGGTAGTTGACCGCGATGCGGCTGTTACAGTTCATTACCCCCGTCATGGCCGGATTCAGGTTGAGGGGCGACATATAAAACTGCGAAAAGTGGATGTCCTGTGCCTGCAGGCTAACGCCGCAGAGGAGCAAAAACAGGAGGGTATGGACTAACTTCATAATCGGAGAGCGGCGGTTTAAGCTTTGTTGTGGAGAGACGAAAGGCCCAAGGGGGGCTGCGGACAAAATTACGTAGAGGGAACGGGTCGAAACCCTTGCAGCAATAACGACCTCCGCAACCCGCTTAGTCTATTGGGCAAAAAAAGACCGGTCGCGCAAGCGCAGCCGGTCCGGAAATAAACACCTAAAACCCTATTAATATCTTTAGGCTCCTGCCGAAGCCTGATTCTTTCGTCCCCGCCATCGGCTAAAACCAAATGTTGCAAGGAAGCCGACACAACTAATGTATCTAGCGTGCCACAAAAATAGCGGGAAAATTTCATATGGGAAAATGTCAACCCTAAAATGATCGACTACCTCATCACCGTCGTCCTGGCGTTGATCATGTTTTCCATCGGGCTAAGTCTCAAGACGATAGACTTTCGTCACCTGTTTATGACGCCTCGCATCCTTTCTTATGGATTGTTCCTACAATTAATGGTTCTACCTGCATTGGCGTTCGCCGTGACCGGCTTCCTGGATTTGCCGGCCGCTTTTTCTCTCGGCTTTTTAATTTTATCGGCCTGCCCGGGCGGTTTGTCCAGCAATTTTATCTCATTTTTACTACGCGCGAATACCGCCCTGGCCGTTAGTCTCACCATTTGCAACTCGGCCCTGGCGATGATTACCGTCCCGATCATCGTCAACTTAGCGGTGGATATTTATTATCCGGGGTCCCAGGCGGCGCACCTACCCATGCTGCCGACGGCCGCGCGGCTTTTCGCCATCGTACTTCTTCCGGTACTGGCGGGCATGATCGTTCGCTACGTTTACCCCCGCCCTTCGGAAGTATTGCAGCCCCACTTACGGAGACTGGCCATGGTGTTCCTGGCCCTCGTATTCACCCTCAAACTGCTCGCCCCCACCAGCCACGGCGGTGCCGCGCTGACCTGGACGGACGTCGGGCAGATCCTTCCCGTAGCGCTGTTGATCAACCTTCTGGCACTATCCACCGGTCGCCTGAGCGGCTGGCTTTTCGGTCTGAGTCGGGACAATCAGGTTACCCTGGGAATCGAAATCGGCATTCAGAACACGAGCCTTGCCTTTCTCATCGCCGGAAGTTTCCTGGGCAACGAGGAGGCCCTTAAACCGGCGCTCATTTACGCCATGTTCACCTTCTTCTCGGCCCTGGGCTACGGCCTGCTCCTCAAACCCGGTATGTACCGGCTGATTCGTCGGGAGCTTACCGGTTGGTGATCAGCTCCACGTAACCGCTGACCCGGGATTCGCTGACGACGATGCCCTCCAGGCGCCGTTCGTACACCTGCCCCACGTAGTAGTAGGTCCCGGAGGGAAGCGCATCGCCGTTCAGATTCGTCCCGGTCCAGTTGATGGCCGGGTCCTGGGTTTCGAAGACCAGTTGTCCCCAGCGATTGAAGATCTTCAGGTCCACCCGTTCAACGAAGCAAAGCGCGATGGGCTGAAAGGTCTCGTTCCGCCCGTCGCCGTTGGGCGTAAAGGCATTCGGTAATTCGTAGATGGGACAGTTCGTCACGCAGATGCGGTTACTGGGCGCGCTTTCGTTGCCGTTGCCGTCCACAGCGGTGACGGTGTAGCAGCCGACAATGCCGTCCGGAGGAGTATGGTCGAAGGTGAGCAGATCCGGCGTTTGAATTTCGGCGACGAGCGCGGGAGCGGAGCTGCTATCGGGAGCAAAGTAGACCCGGTATCCTCCGATATCGTCATCCCCGCAGACGTCAGCGGGTGATCGCCACCGCAGTATGTTGAACAGGTTTCCCGGAACCGTACAGTCAACGGCGCGGTCACACACGCTCTCTACCTCTAGTTCGGGCGCGCAGGGTGCCACGTTATCTTCCGGCGTAATGCAAATGATCTGGCTGCGATTCAGCAGCGGAGAGGGTATGTCGTCTATATTATAGCTGCCCAGCGCTCGCACGTAGTAACAGTACTCCAGACCATTCTCCAGTCCTTCGTCGCGGTAATTTCCCTCCGTCACGGTGGTGAGCAATTCGAAAGCGGGGTTCCCGGGGAGGGAGCGGTAAATTTCGTAGGTCAGATTCGTCCAGGGCACCACTTCCGTCCAGTTCAGGTCCACGGCGCGGTCGGTGGGCGCACCACCAAGCCGGACGGTGCTGGCGGGCTGCGCCTCCCCCACCGGTTCGTTTCGCCCGTCAACGAAAAGTTCGATACGGTAAGAATAGGCCAGTCCCTCGGTGTTCCGGTCGGTATCCGTAAAGCAGGTATCCACTTGTACGCCGAAGAAGGGCGTTTCGTAAGTCGCCACGGTGGTAAAGGCGGCGGGATCGACGGTCTGTCCTTCTGCGCGGCTGAGGACGTAGCGGTAGGGCCCTGGATTGCCGATCGTGTCGAGACTCACCGGATCGGGCAGGATCCAGCAAACGTCGATGCGGCCGTCGCTGGCACTGGTCTCGGTGATGTCGACTTTGGTTAGCAGGGGAATGTCGCGGGCCAATTGCACGCAGATCTCCTCGGAGGGAATGGATTCGATCTCCTCGAAGATCAGTCCGGTCGTCGCGGTACGGCGGGCCATAACGGCCAGTACCCGGTAGCAGTAGGTACGCCCCCGGATCACGTCATCGTCCTCGAAGAAGTACCGCCCGTCGGCGATGTCGGTGACCTCGGTGTCGGTGAGCTGCACGTAGCCCCTTCCGGAGAGCCCGGTTTCGCAAGTATCCGGTGCAAAATTATTACTTCCCTCCCGGCGCCAGACCGTGAAGCCGAGAAAGTCGGGATCCGGGCTGTCCTCACAGCGGTAAGGACTTGCCCAGGTGACGGTAATGCGTTCGTCCTCGACCGTGGCCTGAAGATCGGTCGGCGGCGGAGCCACGACCTTAATGGCCACCGTACGCAGGGTGGCTAGCCCGGAGGGGCGCGGATCGCCGTTATCGACCGCCCGCAGGACTACGAAGTATTCCTGGTTGCTGATGTCGGCGCAACTGGTTTGCCAGCGGAAGGTCTTACGGACCGGGTCGGGCTGAGGGCCCGTTGTTTCGGGCAAAAAGGTTGCCGGATTGTCCGCCAGACCGAAGGGTCGCCCGCTGGCGGTCAGGGTTACCAACTGGTCAGCGTCCGTAAGGGGGGCCGTGGCCACGACGTCAAATTCCACCAGTTCCCCGGCCACGACGCAGATTTCCTCCCGCGCGATGTCGATCACCGGCGGATCATTCGCGCAGTCATCCACGAAAACCTGCATATCGCGCACTACGGTATCCAGCGGAATGCCGTTGCGGAACGACTTAATGAGAAAGGCCAGGTTGTACTCGCCGGGTGCCGAGGGGGTGTCCCAGGTGATTTGTCCCGTACGCGGATCGATGACGAGGCTTCCCGTGGCACCGGCGACCATATTGGGTAGTACGTAGTTGGGGATCGGCGCGCGGGGGGCGAAGCTCGGTACCGTGAATTCGAAGGCCAGACTGTCACCGTCGATGTCGAACGCGCCGGGGTTGTGCGTCCAGACCGATCCGATGCAGGCGTTGTCGATGGGGTTCTGGGTGAGTTCGGGGGAGGAATTGCAGCCGTTCAGTATGGGGTTGACCAGCGTGAAGGAGGTGATCACGCTGAAGGGAATATTGACGGATCCCGGAATGTTCCGGACGTTCCGGACGCGGTTGACGTCCTGGAAACTCAGCACGTAGCGCCCGAAGGCCGAATAGCGGTGGCAGAGGGTGTACTCGTTCCGCTGAATACCGGGGGTTGAGGTCGGGATAATGGCCGTACGCCCGATCATCTGGGTGGTTCCGTCACCCCAGTCGAGCAGCAGGCTGTCGCGGTCCACGTCCGTCTGGGCCGTCTCCGTATAGGTAATAATGGTAGCACAGGCCCGCAACTGATCGTCGAGGTCACCACAGTCGCCGGCGGCCCGCACGATGATCTCCCCGGCCCGGTTGTGGGTCGCGGTAGCCAGCAGGGGCAACAGGGTGAATACGGCAAGTAGAAGTCGCAGACGCATGGGCCAGTTCGGTTGTTCAGGTTACGACAACGGAATGCCGCTACCGGAAGTAACGCATAATCGGGGAAATTGCTTGAAGCCGTGACCGGGGTAAACCCCGAATTGTCTTAGGGTACCCCAATCGGACAGGGAGGGGAGCGCTAGCTAAGCAGTCCCTGGAGCTTCATGGCCAGGCCCATGTCCCCCTTGATCTTCACCTTACCGCTCATCATGGCCATCATGGGATTGATCTTGCCGTTGCGCAATTGGTCCAGTACGTCAACCGTAGTCGTGACGGTCGTGTCGGCCTCCTTGTCTTCGTTGCTCACCTTGGCCTGGTCACCGGTCATATCGATGAAGATGACGCCTTCGTCCAGTTGGAGTTTGATGCTCTTGCCGAGATTGGGGGCATTGGCCGCGGCCTTGGTTACGCCATCGTTGAGTTCCTGAAAGGTCATGTGCTTGGATTTTGCGGCAAGGTAACCCTTACCGCTTGTTCCGGGTGCCAATAAAGTAAACTGCCGTAAATACCCGGAACACGGCGTCCACGGTTTGCGCACCCTCCGGAAGTGCCGCGTGCAGGGCGGACTCCACCCGGGAGGGCAGATCCGCCGCCCCGTAAGCGGACCGGAGAACGTCGCGGAGAGGTCGCTCGCTCAGCAGCAAATTGGCAAGCTCTCCCGGCCCCATGCTCACTTTCATCCGGCCGGATTGTGATTCCCGGTGACGCAGCACGGTGGGATGCAAATCGTCGAAGGTCACGGTATGATCGTAAGCGGGGACGTCCGTTGCCGGTGCCCGGATGCCCAGCAGACGTTCGGCGAGTTCCGCGGAGGGCGTCAGATAATCGTAAACGACCACTACCCCACCCGCTCGCCCCACCCGCTCCACTTCCCGCAGCAGCTGCGGGGATTTAGCGTAGAACAGCGACCCGGCGAAGGTGATCACGTCGAAACTTCCGGCGGGAAAGGGAAACCGGCGGCCGTCAAAGGGTAGATAGTCTATCCCGGCCGTGACCGGGGCCCGGGACAGCATCGCCTCACTCGGGTCGATACCGGTAACCCGGTCACAGTACGCCCTGAGGGCCCGGGTGGAGTGACCCGTACCGCAGCCGACATCGAGTCCGGCAGCGTACCGTCCCTGTAGGCAAGTCCGCAGTAGCGGTTCGTGCAGGGGCGGCCGGTAGGCCGCGTAGTGCCGGGCGGTACGGTCGTCGTAGTCCGAATCGGACACTTAGGAGGTTACCAGCTTGCCCATCATTTCCCGGGCGGCGGCCAGGGCCGCCGGAATGCCCTGGGGATCCTTACCCCCCGCGGTGGCGAAAAAGGGCTGCCCTCCCCCACCGCCGCGAATATGTTTGGCCAGTTCCCGAATCATGGCTCCCGCGTTCACCGCTCCCGCCTCCTTGCCCGCCAGACCCTTACTTACGGCCAGGGTCAGCAGGGCCTTTCCGTCAGATTCACTCGCCAGCAGTACGAAAGCGTTGTCGATCTCACCGGTCAGTTGAAAGGCCAGGTTTTTTACCGCGGCGGCGTCCGCCAGGTCGATTCGCCGCGCCAGGAAGTTGATCCCGCCCAGGGGCTCCATAGCCTCCTGCAGTTCGCCCTTGAGGTCTCCGGCCTGCTTGGCTTGCAGCTTTTCTACTTCCTTCTTCAGGGTCCGGTTCTCGTCCTGCAGGCTCGCTACGGCCGCCACGGGGTCGCCGGTGTTTTTGAGGCGTTCACGAACCCCCTGGAGCATTGCCAGCCGTTCGCTCACGAAGCTTTCCGCCCCCCGGGCGGTAACGGCTTCCATCCGCCGGATGCCGGCCGCCAGGGAGCTTTCACTGGTGATCTTGAAGAGGCCGAGCTCACCGGTGTGCTTCACGTGGGTACCCCCGCAGAGCTCCGAACTAAAGTCGGCGTCGAAGGTGATGATGCGTACCGTATCCCCGTACTTCTCGCCGAAGAGCATCATCGCGCCCGACTGCCGGGCTTCGGCAATGGGTACGTCGCGGCGTTCGGTCAGCGGGATGTTCTGGCGGATGCGGGCATTGACCATCCGCTCGATGGTTTCCAGTTGCTCGTCGCTGGGCCGCTCGAAGTGGCTGAAGTCAAAGCGCAGTTTTTCGGCCCGTACATCCTGTCCTTTCTGAACGGCGTGCTCCCCCAGGACTTCCCGCAGGGCGGCGTGCAGCAGGTGGGCGGCCGTATGATTGTTGCTGATGGCCAGGCGCAGCTCCGGATCCACGGCGGCGTACACGTCGGCATCCGGCTGGGCCGGCAGCTTATCGACCACGTGTACGGTGAGGTCGTTTTCCTTTACCGTGCCCAGCACTTTGATCGTTTCCTCCCCTACTCTGAGTGTACCGGTATCGCCGGCCTGTCCGCCACTCTCGCCGTAGAAGGGCGTGCGGTCGAGTACCAGTTCGTACTGCGGCTTGTCCTTCACCTTCACGGTGCGGTACTTGGTGATGCGGGCACCCGCGTCCGAAAGCACGTCGTAGCCGATAAACACCGAGGGCTCGTCGCTGATCACGGCCCAGTCGCCCACCTCCTTGGCGGCGTCGCGGCGGCTGCGCTCCTTTTGTTCCCGGAGGGCACGTTGGAATCCGGCCTCGTCCACGCTCAGTCCCCGTTCCTCGGCGAGCAGGCGGGTGAGGTCGATGGGAAATCCGAAGGTGTCGTAGAGTTCGAAGGCGTCCTGGCCGTCGATCGTTCCGTCCTGCGCCTGGAGGCCGGCGAAGCGGGTCAGGCCGTTTTCGAGGGTCTGCAGGAACGACTTTTCCTCGCTCTGAATGATGCGCGTAATTTGCTCCTGCTGGCGAGCCAGTTCCGGAAAGGCCTCCCCCATTTCGCGGACGAGCACGGGCATCAACTGGTACATAAAGGGTTCCTTCCGATCCAGGAAGGAGTAGGCGTAACGCACGGCCCGCCGGAGGATGCGCCGCACCACGTAACCGGCGCCGCCGCTGCCGGGTAGCTGTCCGTCGGCGATGGTAAAGGCTACGGCCCGCAGGTGGTCGGCTACGACGCGCATGGCCATATCGGCCTTGGCGTCGGCTGCGTAGCTGCCCCCGTAAGATCTTCCGCTGAGCCGCTCGATCTCCGCGATGAGGGGCGTGAAGACGTCCGTATCGTAGGTGGCGGTCTTTTCCTGCAGAATCATGCACAGCCGCTCGAAGCCCATGCCGGTATCGACGTGGCGCTCGGGCAGATTGACGAGACTACCGTCGGCGCGGCGGTTGAATTGGATGAATACATTATTCCAGATCTCCACGACGCCGCTGCCGTCGACGTTCACCAGCTCGCGGCCGGGCCGGGTGGCGCGTTCGTTTTCCGGGCGGGTATCGACGTGGATTTCGGTGCAGGGGCCGCAGGGACCGGTCTCCCCCATTTCCCAGAAGTTATCCTTCTTATTGCCGTAGAGGATACGGTCTTCGGGCAGGTAACGCAACCAGAAATTTCGGGCTTCGTCGTCGACGGGGATCCCCTCGTCCGGCGCTCCTTCAAAGACGGTGGCGTACAGCCGGTCGGGGGAGATACCGAGGCGGTCGGTGAGGAGTTCCCAGCTCCAGGCGATGGCCTCGTCCTTGAAGTAGTCGCCGAAGCTCCAGTTGCCCAGCATCTCGAACATGGTGTGGTGGGTGCCGTCGCGGCCTACGTCGTCGAGGTCGTTGTGTTTGCCGCTGACGCGCATGCACTTCTGGGTATCCGCTACCCGCCGGTTGGCGGGCACTTTGTCGCCGAGGAAAAAGTCCTTGAACTGGTTCATCCCGGCGTTGGTGAACATGAGGCTCGGGTCGTCCTTATTGACGATCGGCGCGGAGGGAACGAGCTTGTGGTTTTTCTCCCGGAAGAACTCCAAAAAGGCACGGCGGATTTCGGTAGCAGTCATCGCGCAAAGGTAGCATGAGCGGGGGGAGTATACCAGGGCGGGCGCGCGGGAGCCAGCGGGAACTACGGATAGCCGACGCCCCGGGTGACGGGACTTTTTGTCCTTGGGTACATTAGCTTCCGTCTGACTACCTTACAACCGGTTTGCCAAACTACCTTTGCGAACTGATATCAACGGGACCGCAGCGAGGTCCACAACTTAGGGGAATGCGCTTTCTAAACTTCTTTAAACAGGAGCTTGCCGTCGATCTCGGCACGGCCAATACACTTATCATACAGAACGGGGAAGTCGTCATCGACGAACCGTCGATCGTAGCCATCGACCGGAAATCCGAGGAGACCATCGCGGTCGGTCGCCGGGCCATGCAGATGCACGAGAAAACGCACGAGAATATCCAGACGGTGCGCCCGCTAAAGGACGGGGTGATCGCCGATTTTCGGGCCGCCGAGCAAATGATCAAGGGGCTGATTGACATGATCGGTCCCCGGCGCGCCTTCTTCTCTCACCTGAAGATGGTGATCTGTATCCCTTCCGGCATCACGGAAGTGGAAAAACGCGCCGTGTTCGAGAGTGCCGCCCGCGTGGACGCCAAGGAAACCTACCTGATCTACGAACCCATGGCCGCCGCCCTGGGCATCGGACTGGACGTGGAGGAGCCCGTCGGCAACATGATCATCGACATCGGGGGAGGAACCACCGAGATCGCCGTGATCGCCCTATCGGGAATCGTCAGCGACCAGTCCATCCGCATCGCCGGAGATGAGTTGACGCAGAATATCCTGAACTATATGCGCAAGACGCACAACATCCTCATCGGGGAGCGGACGGCGGAGCAGATCAAGATCCACGTCGGTAGTGCCCTGCCCGAACTGGACGACCCGCCGGCGGACTTCGCCATCAACGGTCGTGACCTGCTCAACGGCATTCCGCGGCAGATCACCGTCACCTACCAGGAGATCGCCGGAGCCCTCGACGAGGCGATTACTCAGATCGAGGATGCCGTCATTCGCGCCCTGGAGACCATTCCGCCCGAACTGGCGAGCGACATTTACTCCACCGGCCTTTACCTGACCGGCGGGGGTGCGATGCTGCGCGGGCTGGACCGTCGCCTCAGCAAGAAGACCCAACTGCCCGTACACGTCGCCGAAGATCCGTTGCTGGCGGTCGTTCGCGGCACGAGCAAGGCCCTGCAGGACACCCGTCGCTACAAGGCTATTCTGGTACCGGCAAGCAGCGTCAGCTAGATGGGGAGACTGCTGAGACTCATCATCAACAGCGGTGGCCTATTCACCTTTGCCATCCTCGAATTGTTGTGTCTCTACCTGATTGTTCACCACAACGACGGCCAGCGGGCCATCTGGCTGGAAACGAAATCGGTATACGGCAGCTTCCTTACCGAAAAGATCAACGAGAAACTGGCTTTTCTGGACGTGGCCCGGGAGAATGAAGTCCTGCGGCGGGAAAATGCCGCCCTGCTGGCGCGCATTCCGGGCTCGGAATACGACACCCGCATCGATACCGCATCGGTGACGGACTCCGCCTTTCAGCAAAGGTTCACCTACCTGGCCAGCCGCATCGTAAATAAATCGCCCTACGGCCCCTACAATACTCTGATCATCGACCGGGGTTCCAACCTGCAGGTGGAGCGCGGGCAGGGCGTGGTCACCGACGGGGGACTGCTGGGCATCGTCAGTGAGGTGACTCCCCGCCACGCCCGGGTCATCAGCATCCTGCACCTCGATACTCGGATCAGCGCGGGACTCGACAACAACGCCTTCGGTACCCTCCGCTGGGACGGGAAGGACCCCCGCCGGGTTACGATCACCGACATGCCGGACTACATACCGGTAGCACCCAACGATACGGTTTTCACCACGGGCTATTCCAACGTGTTCCCGACCGGTCTGCCGATCGGCACCGTGGAGTCCAGCGATCCCCTGCCCGGCACGGGGTCACAGAACCTGACCGTGGTCCTGCTGAATGACCCCCTGACGGCGGCGAACGGCTACGTCGTGCGTGATCTGTTCAAGGAGGAGCTGGACCGGCTAAATCGTGTACGATGAATACCTCGGCGGTCATCAACAGCGCGATCCGGTTCGTCGTCCTGCTCGTCGCCCAGGTCTTCATCTTCAACCAGGTCGCCTGGGGTTGGGGCGGAAAGGACTACCTGTTCGTGTTCGTCTACCCCCTTTTCCTGGCGATGCTTCCGCTGCGCACCCCCCGACCGTTGGTCATTCTGCTGGCCTTCCTCCTCGGACTCAGCGTGGATTTCTTCAGTGAAACATTGGGCTTACATGCGGGGGCGCTCACCTTTACCGCCTACGCGCGTCCGCTCCTCCTGCAGTTCGTGCAACCGCGGGACGGGTACAACATCAAGGCTAACCCCACCATTGCCGACCTGGGTAGCGGGTGGATGTACTCCTACTTGGCCCTGATCCTGGTCGTGCACCTGCTGGTCTTCTTTTTACTCCAGACCTTTTCCATCTTTTTCCTGGTCGATATCGTTCTAAAGACCCTCCTGAGTTTTCCCGCGAGTATCCTGGTGATGGTGATCCTCGTGCTTATCTTCAATCCTAAAGCTTAGTCCTTCCTGCATGCCCACCAAGACAGTTGACGTCCGGACCCTGAGTATCCGCGCCGTGATGATCGTCGTGCTGGCGCTCCTGCTCGGAAAGGCCTTTCACCTGCAGGTCGTCAGCAATACCTGGCGCACCCGCGCCGACGGTGTCGGTAACAGTCAGATCGATCAGTATCCCGCCCGCGGGCTGATGACCGACCGCAACGGTAAGTTGCTCACGATCAACGAGCCGATCTACCAGATCGAACTGACGTACAATCAGTTCGAGCGACGGGCCGCGGACTTTGATACGACCCGCTTCTGCGAGTTGCTCGGGATTACCCGCGACTACTTCGAAGGCGCCATTCCCGACCGGTGGGGAGGGAAGTACAGTCCCTCGAAGCCCTTTACCTTCCTGGCCAACGTCTCACCCGACGTCTACGCCACGTTCCAGGAGAACCTCTTCCAGTTTCCGGGCTTCTCGGCCAGCCTGCGTTCCTCGCGCAATTACCCCCATACCGTAGCCGCGCACTTACTCGGGTACATGGGCGAGGTCAGCCAGCGCACCATCGACCGTGGGGGCGGTAGGTACACCGGCGGGGACTATCACGGAATATCGGGGCTCGAATACCAGTACGAGCGCGAGCTCCGGGGAGAAAAGGGCAGCCGGCTGGTGTACCGGGATCGCCTGGGCCGTGAAGCCGGCGAGGTGCTGGATGGGGCACTGAACGTAGATGCTACGGTAGGTACCGATCTTATCACCACTATCGACCTGGACCTACAGGAATATGGGGAGGAGCTCATGGTAAACAAGATCGGCAGTGTCGTGGCATTGGAACCCTCCACCGGGGAGGTGCTTGCCATGATTTCCGCTCCGACCTACGACCCCCGCTCCCTGCGCATCGGCCGCAACCGCGGTAAATCCTTTACCCGCCTGCAGAACGACACCCTGCAACCGCTGCTCAACCGGGCCATCAACGGTAAGTACCCGCCCGGCTCCCCCTTTAAGACCCTGGTTGCCCTCATCGCCATGGAAACGGGCACCCTTACGCCTGACCGCGGAATTTCCTGCCCCGGCGGTTTCGCCAGCGGTGGACGGGTACTCCTGGGCTGCCACAACCATCCCTACTGCACCAACGTGGAGGATGCCATCGCCCAGAGTTGCAATGCCTACTTCGTGACCGCCTGGCTCGAGAACATCAACCGCTACGGCGGCCTAACCCCCGAGAAGGGCCTGGACGAATTCAACGAGTACCTCTACCAATTCGGGCTTGGCAGCAAACTGGGGATCGACTTTCCGGGGGAGATCGCCGGCAACGTGCCTACCTCTACTTACTATACCGATCGCTTCGCGGAAGATCAGTTCTGGCGCGCCATCTGGATCCGCTCGTTGGCCATCGGTCAGGGGGAGTACGAACTGACGGCCCTGCAGACCGCAAACTTCGTGGCGGCCATCGCCAACCGGGGCCACTGGTACACTCCGCACCTGGTGAAGCAGGTCCAGGAAGGAAACGAGGGAGTGGCCCGCACGGTCACCGCCGAACGCCACGACATCGATATCGACCGGGACCACTTCGAAACCGTCGTACGGGGCATGCGCAAGACCGTCACCGAGGGTACCGCCCGGGTGGCCGACGTGCCGGGCATCGACATCTGCGGAAAGACGGGGACCATCCAGAATAGCTACGGGGACCACTCGAGCTTTGTCGCCTTCGCGCCGGCCGACGACCCGAAGATCGCCATCATGGTTTACGTGGAGAACGGCGGATTCGGCGGCTCGGTGGCAGCGCCCATCGCCAGCCTGATGATCGAAAAATACCTGAACGGGGAGATTGCCGAGAACCGGAAGTGGGTCGAAACCCGCATGCTGGAGAAGGACATGACCAACCGGGGGGAAAGCACCATTCGGGTCAAGTAAGAATTTAGGGGACGAACGAACGTCTGTGAATGAGCTTGCGTTGTAAAACCGGAGCCCGGCTACGGCCGGATCCACCGAAAGTATTTTATAACCAACCGTGTGGGGTCGTCCCCGCACGCCAAATTCACCACGAATGGACAACACAAGCAAAGATCAAGTAAAAGGCCTCAACCGACTCATCACCACGCTCTACGACGGAGAAAACGGATATAAGGAAGCCGCCGAGGAAGTGGACAGCGTGTCGCTCGCTACCAAATTCCGTGAGCTCAGCCAGCAGCGCTACAACTTCGGCCACGAAATCAAGCCGTTCATTACCCGCCTCGGCGGTGAAGTGGACAAGGGTGGAAGTACCGGCGCCGCGTTACACCGTGCCTGGATCGACATCAAGTCCGCCCTCTCCACCCAGGACGAGGCCGCCGTACTCAAGGAGTGTATCCGTGGAGACGAGAGCGCCATCGAAACCTACCGCGACGTGGCCGGGGATACTGCCCTGAGTGCCGACGCCCGTCAGGTGCTACAGCGCCACCTGCAAACCTTCGAGCGCACGGTTTCCGAACTGAAGCAGCTCGCGCGTAGCTACGAGAACGCATAAGCCCGGTTCCAACGGTCCACGGACCTAGGTTCCGACTAAGCCTCCCCTTCGCATCGAGGGGGAGGCTTTTCTTATCTTGCGCCCGCTAAACCTCCTTCCCCCCTTGTCCGACAGCGCTATTCTCCTGATCCATTGTCCCGATCAAGCCGGCCTCGTCGCGGAGGTCACCGAGTTCGTCCACAAGAATCGCGGTAACATCCTGGATCTGGACCAACACGTCGACCGGGAGCTCAACCACTTCTTCATGCGGGTGGAGTGGGATCTGGAAGGTTTTCTGATCCCCCGCGATAAGATCAACGACTACTTTGACACCCTGATCGGAAAAACGTACACCATGAAGTGGCAGCTTCACTTTACGGAGCGACGCCCCCGGATGGCTATTTTCGTGAGCAAGGCAAGTCACTGCCTGTATGATCTGCTGCAGCGACACGGCACCGGGGAGTTCGACTGTGAGATCACCGCCATCGTGAGTAATCACCGGCAGCTGGAGTACATCGCCGAACGTTTCGAAATTCCGTTCCACTACCTGCCGATCACCCGCGCCACCAAGGCCGATCAGGAAGCCCGGACCGATCATCTGCTGCGGGAACTGGAAACCGATTTTATCGTACTGGCCCGGTACATGCAGATCCTTTCCGATGATTTTTGCCGCAAGTGGCCCCACCGGATCATCAATATTCATCACTCTTTCCTGCCCGCCTTCAAGGGGGCCCGCCCTTACCACAGCGCCTTCGAACGGGGGGTGAAGCTGATCGGCGCCACGAGCCATTACGTGACGGCTGACCTCGACGAGGGTCCTATCATCGCACAGGCCGTGGAGACGGTCAACCACCGCCACGGTATCGAGGACCTGAAACGCATCGGCAAGGACGTGGAAAAGCGGGTTCTCAGTCGGGCCGTTTACCTGCAGCTCCAGCACCTGATCCTCCCCTTCGGCAACCGGACCATCATTTTCAACTAAGCATGTTACAAGCCACGAATATTAGAAAGAGCTACGGCGAACTGGCCGTGCTGCGCGGCGTGGACCTGAGCGTGCAGCCCGCCGAGATCGTAAGCATCGTCGGGAAAAGCGGCGCCGGCAAGAGCACGTTGCTGCACATTCTGGGTACGCTAGACCGGCCCGACACCGGTCGACTGACCATCGGGGGCGAGGATGTGTTCGAGATGAATAACAAGCGCCTGGCCGCCTTCCGCAACGAACGCATCGGCTTCGTCTTCCAGTTTCACCACTTACTGCCGGAGTTTACGGCGCTGGAGAACGTCTGTATTCCCGGCTACATCGGGAAGCGTGACCAGCAGATGACCGAACGCCGTGGCCGGGAACTGTTACAGTACCTGGGCCTCTCCGACCGGGCCAACCACAAGCCCGGGCAAATGAGCGGTGGCGAACAGCAGCGCGTAGCCGTCGCTCGCGCGCTCATCAATGAGCCGGCCATCGTGTTCGCCGATGAGCCCAGCGGCAACCTCGACTCCGGAAGCTCCCAGGAATTACACGACCTGCTCTTCCGGCTACGCGAGGATTTCTCCCAGAGCTTCATCATCGTGACCCACAACGAAGAACTGGCACAAATGAGTGATCGGCGCCTGGAAATGAGCGACGGCATTCTAGTTTAGTACGTCCCATGGAAAAGAATCAGGGTAAGCAGGGATCTTCCGAAGTCAGCCCCGGCGACGGCGATATCAAACGGTGGTTCCGGGAGTTCATGGATCTGCGGGAGGGCAGCGACCGGGAGGGGGCGGTGCAGACGATCGTGAGCGGCAAGCTCATGCGGGGCAGCAACGCCTGGATGCTGGTGTGCTCCATCATGATCGCCAGCCTCGGACTCAACCTCAACTCCGGCGCCGTGATTATCGGTGCCATGCTCATCTCGCCGCTGATGAATCCCATTCTCGGCATCGGACTCGGCGTGGGGACCAACGACCGGGGCATGCTCGGCATCGCGCTGCGCAACTTCGGGGTAGCCATCGCCATCGCCCTCATTACGAGCTCGGTCTACTTTTTCTTCACCCCCCTCGACCTCTTTACCCCCGAGATGCGGGCCCGCACGGAGCCGACCATTCTGGATGGGCTCATCGCCGTCTTCGGGGGGCTCGCCGGAATTATATCCGTGACCCGCGCCGATAAAACCAACGCCATCCCGGGGGTAGCCATTGCCACGGCCCTGATGCCACCGCTCTGCGTAGCCGGTTACGGTCTGACGGTGGGCCTCAAGACCGGCGGGGATTTCACCATCTTCTGGCGGTCGTTCTACCTGTTCTTTCTGAACTCCTTCTTCATTGCCGCCACGGCATACCTCATCATCCGGCTTCTGCGCTTTCCCTTCCGGAAGTACATGAACAAACAGGAAAACCAACGGAGCCAACTGGTTATCGGCGTCATCAGCGTTCTGATGATCCTTCCGGGATACTACATCCTGCGCGACGTACTGACCCGGCAGCGGGAAGCCCGTGCGGTAGAGGAGTTTACCGCGAAATACTTTCCCACCAGTGCCAGTTCGTCCATATTCGACCGCCGCAACCCCGCCGAACCGCTGTTGATCTACCCCGTGACCAATCGCAGGGTACCCACCGATAGTCTACCCATATACAGTGAAATGCTGCAGTCCCCACCCTACCGGGTCCCCGGCGCACGGGTGGTGGTCGATACCAGCTACAGTCCCTCCGAACTGGCCGGTATCAAGGGCGAACTGGCCACCCTCGAAGACATCAATATGCGGCTGCAGACCCTCGAGCAGGCGGAGATCACTTCCCAACGCGAGCAGCAGCGCATCGTGGAGGAACTGACCGGCTACCGGATGGACAGCGTCGACTTTATCAGTTTCTCCCAGCAGTTCATGCTGGCCTTTCCGAGAGTACAGCAAGTTCGCCTTGCCCGCGCCCAGAGCACCCAGCGATCCGGACCCGACGATGCCGTTCCCTACGACGAGCACCTCCCCATGGTATCCATTCGGGAAACACCCGCTCCGGCCGATGCCCAGGAAGAAGGTCGAATGCGCCAGTTCATCAAGCTCCAACTCGGCCTGGATACCCTCTTACTCGTACACGAGGCGCGGTAGGGCCAAACCTAGTTCCCCCCACCCCGGTTGTGCGGATATGGAAGACGAAGTAAAGGGCCTGGGCACGGTATTTATCGATTACTGGAACCAATTTTTGGAGGCGGTGCCGGGGCTGATCCTGGCCCTGATCATTATCGTGGTCGGGATATTCATCGCCCGCCAGATCGCCAGTTTCTTCGGCAATAAGATTCTCGGTCGTATGGAAGATCCGCTGATGGGACGATTCCTCGTGACCTCCCTCCGCCTGCTGATCATTATCGGGGCCGTGCTGCTGGGTCTGCGCGCGGCCGGTCTCAGCGGAATCGCCGGTGCCCTTTTCGGTGCATTAGGAGCCAGTGCGGTGATCCTGGGCTTCGCGTTCCGGGACATCGGTGAAAATTTTATCTCCGGGATCATTCTCGCCTTTAACCGCCCCTTCGACATCAACGACACCATCCGGGTGGTCGATCACTTCGGCAAGGTCAAGAGCCTCCAGTTTCGGTATACCCACATCAAGACCTTCGACGGTAAGGATGTGTACATCCCGAATTCCGATGTCCTGACCGAACCGGTGCAGAATTACACCGCCGACGGATTCATACGTTACGATTTCGTCGTGGGCATCGCGTACGAAGACGACATCCAGGGCGCCAAGGAGGTAATCCAACACGTGCTCGACCATAATGAACTCATCATTCGGGACGACGACCACATCAATTTTGTCGCCGAGGATGAGCTCGCCGCCAGTACGGTGAATCTGCGCGTGTACTTTTGGGTAAACACCAAGGACTTCCGCGCCGGGGCGCTCCAGGTCAGGGGGGAGGTGATCCGCGACATCAAAAATGCCATCGACGCCAATAACTACAACCTGCCCGCCGACATTACGGAAATCAAACTCTACGGCAGCGAGCGGGATATTCCCCTACGCATCGAATTTGACAATACACCCAATTCGGAAGCGGAAAACCTGCCCCCACGTGCCCAAAAGAAAGGAGTCGATCCCGGCAAACCGGAATCGACTCCTCAGTAATGTAGTGGCCTAAGTCCTCCGCTTATGCTACGGCGATCTGACGAACCTGCTTGGTTACCGGTTCGCGCTTCGGCAGCGTGAGGCGCAGTAAGCCGTCTTCATAATTCGCTTCGATGGCGGTATCGTCGATGACCTCGTCGTTCAATTTGAATCGGCGGGAAAAATCATTGGTCTCGAACTCCCGGCGGACGTACTTCACGTCCGGCTCATCGCCGGTCTTCTCCATCGTGTAGGAGACCTCCAGCGTTCCTTCGAAAAAGTCGACGCTGAACCATTCCTTGTTACGACCCGGAGCGTACATCTCGAGCGTGAAGTGATCTTCGTGCTCGATAATGTTCACGGCCGGACGAGCCGTCTGCGCCGTACGCGTGCGCTGATCGTCAAAGAAACGGAAGGACGCCGGAAAGGGGCGGTTAGAACTGATGATGTTCATGGTAGATGGATTAATTGATGGTTTGTCCACCCCTAAGCAATCTGGATGCCAAGGAATCACGAACGGAACTACAGGACATAATGTCACTTCAGTTTAAAATAACAAGACATTTTGTCACCACATAATTACGGTGCCGCTCCCCGCAACGCAAAATGCCGCGCTCGGGACTCGAGCGCGGCATTCGCATACTGGTTTTTATTCCGTTGATTTAGGCATCAGGCTTACGACCATCCGGGAAGGGGATCGTAAGTTCCTGACCGGGAAAAATCTTGTTGGGATCATCCAGTTGATCCGTATTGGCCGCGTATATCTTCTTGTAGGCCATCGCGTCACCGTAGTATTCCTTCGCCATTTTGGAAAGGCTATCTCCCTTTTGCACCGTGTGCTTCGCGTAATAGGCGTGGTTGCTCACCTTGATATCGGCTTCGATGTCCCGGGGGTTTTCGCCACCAATTCGTTTGATCTCATCCCACATCAGATCTTTTTGTCGCTGGGTTTCCACGATGCCCCCTACGCGCAGTCGGCCGTCAGCTTCCTCGATGTAGCCGTTTTTGGTGTTGAACTTTTCGCCCATATCGAGGACGCTGCGGTACTTATTCTGTAGACTCATGCTTGCATAGGTTAGTGTTCTGTGGCAACGGCCGCCTGCATCAGTTGTTCTCCAGGTCCACCGTTTTCTCTACCTCCCAGTTTGCCCGTAGTGGTTCGATCTCGAAGCGCTGCACGACTTCCGGTTGGAGACCGAAACGCAGGTCGCCGGCGTCGTAGCGGCCGTTGTTGTTGCTGTCGTACACCAGTTCCATACGGTAAGTACCCGGTTTCAGGCTGCGGTACACGGCGGTGTAGGTAAACCGGCGGTCGACGTAGCGCCGACTACCGACGATGACGTTACCGGAGTCGTCGATCAGCCGAAGAATGTAGCTGACGGCACCGTTCAGGTTAACCAGATTTATGGTCAGATCCCCGTAACTCTCCCGGCTGTCGATATTTAGCGTACGTACGATAGAGTCTGCATTGGTCCGGGCGTACCAGTCGGTAACCGCGCCGGGAAGCAGTTCCAGCCGGAAGGGGGCGGCCCCATCACCACCCGCGAACAGGAGCAGGCGGGTGGGGTCCAGCGTGTCGATCTCGTACCGTGGGCTCAATCGCTGCGGCAGGGTGTCGCGAAAAAGATTCATACGTGAGGTGTCCAGGGATTCGAGGGGGCGGTTAAATACCAACGTGATGCCTTCCCCGGGGTTTACCCGGCTGGAAGATCGGCCTACGGTCGTGAGCGGCGGCAATTCTTCCGCTCCCACTCCGGTACCGGAAACAACGAGGGTATCGGTGTACGCACTGTCTCTGCCCAGGAGGATGGTATCCGCGGCCGGCTCCCGGTAGAAGAGACGGATGGTATCGCCGACATCGCTGCGGAGATAGGATCGCCGCGATCGGAGATCTACGTTGCGGGCCGGCTGGTTAACGCCGATCTTCACTATTCCGAAGCGGTCCGTTTCCGCTTCCGTGATCCTCGGCGTTACGGGAACCGCGGAGATGCGTAGCGTGCCGATCGGATTGTCGTCGTCCACGACCGTTACCGTGCTGTCGAGGTAGCCCACCGCCGTCGGAGGAAATACCCCCGCATAGTCAGCGAAGTAGGTGGTTGCCCCGGTACTGCGGAGGAGGGCTACGGCCCGGTACCGTCCGGGCTTAACGTTGCTGACGGTAAACGCTCCCTGCTTGTCGGTGATCGCGAAGTAGGTGGGGTTTTCGGTGTACACTGCCGTATCCGCGAGATTGCCGTAGAGGGTAAAGGTGGCACCGTCTACCGGTTCCCCGCTGAATGCATCGACCACGGTGCCGCTGACGGAGGCGGTGTCCAGCACCGGGCCGGTGGCGAAAACGAACCGAAGGTTTTTGGTGGGATTTCCCTCATTGAGGTCCTTGATGGCCGCGCCGATGTTGACGACGTAAGTCACGTTGTCGAGCAGCGTGAGGCCTTCCAGCGGAATGATCAAACTGCGCCGCTGCAGTACGGGCCGGTTGTCGCCGCGAAGATCCAGGGGCGGGGAAATGATGATCTGTTGCTGGGGGTCGAGTTGTACCCATTCGTCGAAGGTGAGCACGATGCGCTCCGGACGAAAGTTCGTCTGAAAATTGGGGGTCGACTTTTCCAGGATCAGGCGCGGGCCGATGGAATCGACGTCACCACCCCGGGGCGGCGTCGGCGTAGCGCAGTGCTGCAGACTGACCGATTGGGCTACGAGTGCCAGCAGGAAAAAGAGGGCGGCAAGCAGCTTGCGCATTGGTGAGGTCGGTTCGTTCGGGGTAGGAAGAAGACGCCCGGTAAGTTGAGAAAGTTGGCGGTTACCGGTCAGGTGGGGAGCATCGCTCGACGGTAACTACCGCTGCTCCCGCGCGCCGCCGCCCGCAAAGGTATCCACCCCGGCGAGTATGGCGTAGTAAACGATGGTGACCAGGCAGACGATGCGCCAGAACGGACTGCTCTCCGGATAGTACCAGACATTCATGACGGCCGAACCGATGAAGGCGCACGTAGCCGCCAGGGTAAGGGGCCACCACCGCCCGCCCCGGCTCGGATAAGCGAACAGGATCGGCAGAAAGTGCATGATGGCGAAGGTAAACACCAGCGTAACCTGCACCCATTCGGGCCAGCCGGGAATCACGAAGATCAGCAAGTATACCACCATATTCCACAGGGCGGGGAAGCCCACGAAGTGCTTGCCGTCCGCGCTTACCATCCCCTCCTTCCCGTAGTACAGGGCGGCCGAAAGCAACATCGCGAAGGCACCCGCGAGCCGGTAAGGGTACTGTAGATCGGCTGCCGCGTAAAAGAAGTACGCCGGCAGAATAGCGTAGGTGAAAAAGTCGATCACGTAGTCGATCGTCTTTCCGCTGACGCGGGGCAGCACTTCTTCGACCTTCGCCAGGCGGGCGAAAGTTCCGTCGATGCCGTCGATGACCAGGGCAACCAGCACCCAGAACATGGCCAGCCGGTAGCCGCCCTCGGTAACGGCCAGCAGTCCCATGAAGCCGGCCAGCAGGCCCGATGCCGTAAAGATGTGTACGGACCAGGCCGCTATTTTACGCATGGGGTTTCCTTTTAGCGGCACGCCGTTCGGCTTTGCGGAGTTCCTCCTCGCTCATGCGGTAGCCGACCAGGTGAAGGTCGCTTTTTTCGCGCAACACGATGGCGGCCGCGACCGACGTGACCAGCGGCCCGAGAATAGTGCCCACCACTGGCACCTTGAGTATAAGGAAAAGCGGAAGGCCCAGTCCGAGGCAGATGCCGATGTAATTGCGCCACAGGTGCCGCAGACTTTGCTGGATGGTCAGGTCGAATTGTTCGTTGTAGTTGTCGGCGATGGCGTAGCCCAGAATCAACGACTGCACCCCGATCGCGAACCACCACTCCAGGGTGGCGGGTAACAAAGAGTCTCCCAGATTGACGAGCGTTTCCTGAGCGACGAGGGCCATGATCGACACTTTGATCATGCGCTTCTGTGCCTGAAGGAAGGGTTTGAAGGTATGAGCTTCGGCCACGTCCCGGTTCACCACGACCTGAAGACTGCGCCGCATAAAGTGATAAATGACCACTTCGAGCAGTACCAAAACTACCCAGTTGAGGGCGCCCTCGGAGAGGCTTTCGTACCCCTTGACCGCCAGACGGTATACCAGGCTGTCGGCCCCGATGGCCATGGCGTACAGGGGCTCATCGGAGTGGTTCTGCAACCAGTCGAGGACCTCGGAGATCATGGTCAGACCGAGCAGGACGCCGACGATCACCAGTCCCCGGGCCACCCAGCCGTAATCGCGCAAACCTTCCCAGAGCCGGTGGTTGCGCATGAACCGCCAGGCCCGCGGAAACGACAGCAGCGTATAAAAGAACTCGTGAACGCCGTAGCGAAATCGTGTCGGGCGATCGCGCTCCATTTAGCTCTCGGTGAGGCCCTGACAGCGGGCGAGTTCCTGGCGGAGGCGATCGTTTTCCGCCCGCACTTCTTCCACGCTTTCGAAGGTAGCCGGTGCGTCGCGGGCGGTGGAGGGTGGAGCTTCGTATCGTTCGGCGGGGGCGGGATCGTCCATACCCAGCCAGCCCTTCACGTTGGCGACGGGATCTTCCCCGTTGTAGAGCGAGGCACCCACGTAAACGACGGGTAAAGCGATGATCAAAAATATGAGGAGCCGGCTGAAGCCGGTGAGTCTGTTCCGTGGCATGTGGCGAGATTTTCCGTGAAAATAATGTGGCGGGTACGCGGGAGCAAAGGTAAGTCTACGAAAGCCGTGGATTGAACGACGTATATTGTCGCGCCACCACTAACCCCCCGCTCGCCTTGCCCACCGAAGCCTTTATCTACGATGCGCTGCGCAGTCCCCGGGGCCGCGCCACCTACCCCGCCGACCTCTACGAAGTCAAACCGATCGAACTGCTCGCCCAGTGCCTCACCGCCTTTCAGCGCCGCAGCGGGCGGGAGGATCTACCCACCGAAATCGACGACCTCGTCATCGGCTGCAATACCCCGGCCGGCGACCAGGGCTACAACATCGCCCGGGCGGCCCTGCTGTACGCGGGATGGGGCAAGGCGCGGGGCGGACTCCAGATCAACCGCTTCAACACCAGCGGACTGGAGGCCATCAACCTGGCCGCGGCGCGCATCACGGCCGGTTACGGGGAGACCATTATCGCCGGAGGGTTGGAGGTAATGTCGCGGGTGCCGACCTACCTCAACAGCGGGCCGATGATGAACGACCCCGCCACGGTGATCAACAGCCACTACATCCCCCAGGGAGTGGCCGCCGACCTGGTGGCCAGCACCCACGGCCTTACCCAGGCCGATCTGGATGCCTACGCCCTGCGCAGCCACGCGAAGGCCTCCGCGGCACGGGAGGCGGGCTACTTCCGCCCGAGTATGGAAGTGATCACCGACCAGAACGGCATCCCCATTCTCGAGGAGGATGCGCTTCCGAATCCGCAGCTGACCGCCGAATCCCTGGCCGCACTCGAGCCTCGTTTCGCCGAAATGGGCCTGGCCGGCTTCGATGAGATGGCCCTCCACCGCTTCCCCCTCGTCGACCACGTCGATCACCTGCACACCAACGGCAATACGAGTCCGGCCGCCGACGGTTGTGCCCTCTGTCTGCTCGGCAACCGGAAGGCCGGCGAGCGACTCGGACTTAAACCCCGGGCGCGCATCCGGGCCGTAGCGATGTCGGCCGTAGACGCTACCCTCCTCACCGGCGGCGTGAACGCCAGCGACCTGGCCCTGCAGCAGGCCGGATTACGGAAGGATGACATCGACCTGTGGGAGTTTAACGAATCCTTCGCCGCCCCCTCCATCCGTTTTCAGCAACGGTTGTCCATCGACGACGACCGGCTCAACGTACTGGGCGGCAGCATCGCCCTCGGCGAGCCCCTCGGCGCCGTCGGGGGCATGATGCTGTGCCAGATCCTGGATGAACTCGAGCGCCGCGATCTGACCCTGGGCAGCCTGACCATCGACGCGGGGGCGGGGCTGGCGGTTTCCACCATCATCGAACGACTATGATCCACTACCGGAAAGACACCGACCACATCGTCACGCTCATCCTCGATATGTCGGGCCGGTCGGGCAACCTGCTGAACCACCAGATCGTAGCCGCCTTCGCGCCGGTCATCGAGCACCTGAAAAAGGAGAAAGCGGCCGGTAAGCTCAACGGGGTGATCATCACCTCGGCCAAACAGGATTTTCTGGAGAGCGGCGACCTTGACTACCTCTACCGACTGGAAGAGCCGCTGCGGGCATTCGACGCCGCCCAGCAACTTAAAAAATTCTTGCGGGACCTGGAAGTACCGGGGGTACCCGTCGCCGCCGCCATCAACGGCGATGCACTCGGCACCGGCTTCGAACTTACGCTGGCCTGTCATTACCGGATCGCCATTGCGGACAACAAATTACGTATGGGGCATCCGGAGGTAAAGATCGGCCTGATCCCCAGTGGTGGAGCCATCATTCGGCTCATGTGGCAACTGGGAATCGAACGGGCGTACCCGCTGCTGCTAGAGGGTCGTAGGTATAGCCCCCAGGAAGCCCTCAAGGTGGGCATCATCGATGAATTAGCCGCCGATCGGGAAGAAATGTTGGCACGGGCCAAACGGTGGCTGCTCGAAAACCACGACGTTCGCCGCCCCTGGGACGACCCCAACGGCAGTATTCCCGGAGGAACGGCCGCCGACCCCAATCTGGGCCACCGCATTCGCCTCCTGACGGCCCGGCTTTCGGCTCACACCAACGACCTCTACCCCGCCAAACGCGCCATCATCGACCTGCTGGCCGAAGGAAGCAAACTGGACTTCGCGACCGCCTACCGGCTCGACAGCCGGTACTACGCCCGGGTAGCCACTAACCCCGTCACCAAGAATATGATCTCCACCTTCTGGTTCGACAAGCAGGCCGTGCGTCGGGGCGTGGGCCGACCCAAAGGGTACGGCAAGTTCCGGGCCCGGAAGGTAGGAATCATCGGGGCGGGCCAGATGGGTTCCGGTATCGCCTTCCTTTGTCTGCGCAACGGTTTGGAAGTGGTCCTGAAGGATGTAAGTCAACCCATTGCCGACCGGGGTAAGGAATTCGTCGGGGACAAAATTGACGAATACATCGAGCGGGGCACCTTCCAGCCGGAGGAGCGCGAACAACTTCTCGCAAGGATCACCACCACCAACCAGAGCACTTTGTTTGCGGATTGCGACATCGTAGTGGAGGCGGTTTTCGAAAATAAGTCGGTAAAAACCAAGGTGACCCGCGAGGCGGAGGAGCACCTGGACGAGTATTCGGTCTTCGCGACGAATACCCTCTCCATCCCGATCACCGAGTTGGGTAAGGAGAGCATGCGACCGGAGAACTACGTGGGCTTACACTTCTTTTCTCCCGCCGAAAAAACATCCGTCGTCGAAGTGGTGGTAGGTGACGCGACCAGCGACGAAACGGTGGCCCGCGCCTTTGATTTTGCCATCGGGATCCGCAAGCTTCCCGTCGTGGTCAAGGATAGCTGGGGCTTCTTTGCCGCACGGGTCCTGAATACCTACATCCTGGAGGGCATCACCATGCTGCGGGAGGGTTACCCCGCCGCCCTGATCGAAAACATGGGCCGTCAGGCCGGCATGAAGTCCGGCCCCCTGGCGCTGGCCGACGATCTCGGGCTCAAGCTGGTCCTGCGCTACGAGCAGCAGGCGGCCGAGCACTACGGACAGCGCTACCTGCAGCACCCGGCCGTTCCGGCACTCGAGCTGATGCGGGACGAACTGGAGCGCAGCGGAAAAAGCAAGCGGGTGGGCTTTTACGATTACGACCTCGGCGACAAGCCCCGCTTGTGGATGGGCCTGGCCCAGCACTTTCCCGTGACGAAAGAGGACTACGACCGCCCCCGGATGAAGGATCGTTTCCTCTTCGCCCAGGTGATCGAAGCGGGTTGGTGCCTGCAGGAGAACGTGATCGGGCACATCGAGGCCGCGAACCTGGCGAGCGTATACGGCTGGGGCTTTCCCGGGTATACCGGGGGCGTCATGCGCTATATTTATAGTTACGGGCACCAGGCGTTCATCGATCGCTGCGGGGAACTGAAGGAACGCTACGGCCAACGATTTACCGTACCCAAGTACCTCCGGAAGCTGGATGTTTCTACGTTGGCACCGGCCCAGCCCGAGTGATTTATTCCATATAAGAAATTTTCGGACCTCATTTCTGCTCCGCAACAAATGTTGTTAAATTTCAGTTGACACGTATTAGGTGCCCGCCAGAACCCTATTACACTAGAGCGGTTGCTTATTACCCTGTCGATGTATGCCGGAACTTGCTGAAGCCCTGGTAAAAATTCTGGAGACGGTTCCTTTTCCTGCTTTCGTCGCCCTCAGCGACGGCAGCATCGTCGTTGCCAACTCCTCGCTCACCGGCATCTCCGGGCAGCCCGACCTGGCCACTATGGACCGGACCCTTTACGGGCTAGGCATCTTCCACAATCCGGCGGAGTACCGGGGTTTCCTGCAGAGTTTCAAGCACGGTGGTGGGCCCCGGCGGCTCGTGCTGCCCGTCGGTCGGTTCGGCAGCGACCACCGCCCCCTCGTCCTTTTCGCCTCGCGGATCGAGTACGCGGGTGAGTCGGCCCTCTGTGGCATCATTACCCGGAACGCAAACGGTGGCGGCGCGGAAACCATTCGCGAGTACACCCCCTCCGGCAACGACGATCTCCTTGACAAACTTGGCTGCTTCACGATGCGCGTGGACGCGGAAGGCAAATTGCTTTACGTCAATTTTCCCATGCAACTCGAGCTGGGCATTCAGCGCAAAAAACAGTTGCCCCACCTGACCCGGATCGATGCGGAGAACGATTCGGCGGCGATCAAAAGATTGCTTGAGCTGGCCCGCAATCACGGTTCTACTACGTACGAGACCACTTACCAGCGCGAAAACGGCACCTTGATCCCGGTGGAGGCGCTGGTGAAGGCCATGCGTAAGCCCGAGTACGACGGTCAGTTTCTTATCACCGCCTTCGACATTACGGAGAAGCGACGTGCCCAGCGGGAACTCCAAACCCTGGAGATCGAAAATGAGAAATTACTCCTGCAACTGGAAAGCAGGGCGGCACAGGTGGATACCAAGCCCGCGTCCCAGGACAGCCAGCGCATCATCAGTGAAAGCCCGGCTTACGTTCGGGTACTCCGGCAGATCGAACAGGTAGCCTCCACCAACAGTACCGTACTGATCACCGGGGAGACGGGCACGGGTAAGGAACTCATCGCAAGGGCCATTCACGCGGCCAGCCGGCGGGCTGCCCGACCGCTCGTGATCCTGAACTGCGGCGCGCTGCCGGCCGAATTGATCGAGAGCGAATTATTCGGATACCGAAAGGGTGCCTTCACGGGCGCGCGTGGCGATCACCTGGGTCGGTTTGAACTGGCGGACGAGGGTACCCTTTTCCTCGACGAAATCGGAGAAATGCCGATGCTGTTGCAGACCCGACTGCTGCGCGTGCTCCAGGACGGTGAGTTTACCCCACTCGGCGCCCGGGAGAGCGTACACACGAACGTACGCATCATTGCGGCGACGAACCGTGATCTCCGGAAGCGGGTAGCCGAAGGAACGTTTCGGTCGGACCTGTACTTTCGACTCAACGTTTTTCCCATCCACAGCGTACCGTTGCGGGACCGGCCGGAAGATATTCCGGTACTGGTGGACCACTTTATCCGGAAGTATGCCCCACCCCACCGGGCGCGCCCCGTATTACGACCCCACGACCTGGCCCGGCTGGCCGACTATCCCTTCGACGGAAATGTCCGGGAGTTGGAGAACATCATTCAGCGTGCCCTGATCGTAAGCAGCGGAAAATACCTGGAGATCAACCTGGAGAGCTACATCACTGCTTCATCTTCTGCCACCGCCCCGGCAGCCGCGGTTCAGGTTCCCCTGCCCGGTCAGGTCCTCGACTTTACCGAAATGCAACGACAGCACATTCAATCCGTGCTCAACCTGACGGACGGCAAGGTGAGTGGCAAGGGAGGCGCGGCCGAGATACTGGGGCTTAATCCTCAGACGCTCTTCAGCAAGATGCGGAAGTTAGGGATCGACCGTCGGGGGGCTAAATCTTAGTCAGTCACCTCGAAACTTACGAGTTCCAGCTTATCCTTGAGGAATACCGGGCGGTACACCAGATTCAAATCCGTATCGTCCTGCAGCAGCTCCTGCACCGGATAGGTCACCTCGACCTGCAGCTCACCCTCCCGAATCCTCCGTACCGCTTCCCGGAAGCGGTTCATACCCGCCTCGGACAAAAACTCCGACATGGGCTGTTGCACGAAGCGGTCCCGGTTGCGATCAAAACGTTCGCTGTTGTTGACCATCACGAGGCGTTCTTCCTCTACGTTTATCAGGCCCGCGTTGACTTGCAGGTTCGACAGCATGCGTTCGTAGCGCTCAATCGTCTGGATCGACTCCTTGCGTTCTTTTTCGGCCGTTGTGATGTCGTGCAGAATCAGCATGGCTTCTTCCACCACGTCCGGGGTCCGGGTAATCTCCATGGACTTTACAATCGGGATGATCTCAACTTCAATACTTAGCGTCGTATCCGCCCGGGTCTTAATCGCCAGATTCACGATGTTTACCCGGCTTTTGTCGAAAGTATTGCGCAGACTTTCGCTGAAGCGGACCTTGTCCTGGGCCGTAGCCACCAGATCGATGAAGTAACACTTCAAAAGGTCCTCCCGGGTGTATCCGGGCAGCGGCCGGTTAATGTCCGCGATCCGGCTGTTTTCACTCACCACCGTAATCACCTCCTGGGTGTTGTGAAAGATGGCTTCATAGTGGGTAGCCATGCTGGTCAGCCGGTTGCGGGTCTGTACCAGATCGTTGATGTCTACGAAGGTGATGACCACGCCCTCCATTTCGTTGCGATCGGTGACGTAGGGATGCATACGTAACAAATAGAAATCGCCGCTGCGGTGTTGGATTTCTTCGTCCAGCCGCGTATTCCCCTCGAGTACCTGCCGGCAGAGATTATCAATGGACAGATTGATGAAGGGACTCGCGAAGGCCGTAATGGGGCGGCCCAGGTCGGAAGTATGCAGGTCGAACAGCCGGCCCACCCCCGGAGTGAATCTCCGGATCTTCAGTTCGTTATCCACGAATATGGTGCTGATCTGCGTACTCTTCAGCAGGTTGTTGATGTCATTATTGATGTCATTCAGTTCCTCGTTCTTGCGCTGGAACTCGCTGTTAACGGTGTACAACTCCTCGTTGACGGATTGCAGCTCTTCATTGGTGCTCTGCATTTCCTCGTTGGAGGCCAACAATTCGCGGTTGCTGGACTGGAGTTCCTCGTTCGTAGCCTCCAGTTCGTTGTACAGCTTGTGGGCCCGCTGCTCCGACCGGAGCAACTCCGTTTGCAGCTCCCGTATCTTCTCCTTCAGCCGGGTAGTTACGGAATAAACTTCCGCCCCGTCCCCGGGTCCGTTCTCCTCGGAAACTTCAGCGGGCAGAAACTCAAGAGCGGCCACGGACTGTCCGGCGCCGGGAAAGTCCTGCACCGAGAAGCGGACGCGCATCCAGCGCTCCGCCTGTCCTTCGCCGGCAACGTTAATGCGTTCGAAGACACCACTGCCGCGCGAGGTCAGAACCCGGTCGACGCCAAGCGTGAGGATAATCTGTACGTCGTCATTCACGACGGTGGTCAGCGAAAGGTGGGCGTCAAAACGGGGCATCTGCAGGATGCCGGTAAAATCTCCATTGAGGTACAGGATGTTATAGTCCTTATCGACGAAGAGGGTCGCGGGGGCATACCGTTCGGCTAGGTAGCGGGCGAAAATATCCATAGTAGGCTCGCCGGCACCGGCCGGCTGTTGTTTAGGACGATCCACGATCGGAATAGTGGCGGGTGTAGGGTGTGCAGTGGTTGTTCCCCGCGGCCTGATCCCCGGTCCGATGGGTTGAAAGACCGGTGCCACCGCCTTCCCCGTTACGGTCTTTGCCCCCAGACGCTTCCGGTAAATCTTCCACCGGTGATCGATGGGTTCGAAGGCTGATTTCAGGGAGGCCAGGTTTTCACTGGGACCCAGAAAGAGGTATCCGGAAGGATTCAGGCCGAAGTGAAAATTAGCCAGTACCCGTTGCTGGGTGTCGGAGTTGATGTAGATCAGAAAATTACGGCAGGAGAGTAGATCGATCCGGATGAACGGCGGATCATCCAGGAGATTCTGGATGGCAAAGAGAATGTTTTCCTTCAGCTCCGGCCGTATCCGGTATCCCTGGGTCCGGGGAATAAAGTACCGCTGCAAATAGGTTTCGGGCAAGTCGGCCGCGATGGTATTGTCGTACTCCCCCCGGGAGGCAAAAACGATGGAATTGCGGTCGACGTCGGAGCCGAAGATCTTGTAGGAACACGCTACCTGATGATTCTCCACGTATTCTTGCATCAGAATGGCGATGGAATAGGCCTCCTCGCCCGTAGAGCAGGACGGTACCCACACCCGCACCTCCTCATTTTCGGAACGGCCCGCAAACAATTGAGGAATGATGGTATCGCGTAGGATGTCGAAGGCCTCCCGGTCGCGGAAGAACCGGGTCACGCCGATCAGGAAACTTTGCCGGAGCTTCTGCAGTTCCTCCTCGTCGTCGAGGGTGGCTTTAATGTAGTCCGAGAGATTCTCGGACGGAGAGAGCAGCAAGCGTTTTTCGATCCGGCGCAGGATAGTCGCCTGACGGTAGTGACCAAAATCGATGCGGGAGGTCACGCGAATGCGGTCCAGCAACTTGCGCAACAATTCCGCCTCGTTCAGTTCGGCCAGTTGTTTCGTTTCCTGCTGTACGATCGGTGCCTTGCGCAACATCATGGCCAGGCGGCTGGCGAGCATGGCGGGGGGCAGCGTGACGTCGGCAATGTGCTGGCGCACCACGGCGTTCGGCATTCCGTTAAACTGGGCCGAGTCCGGATGCTGCACCAGGACCAGGCCACCGCGAGCCTTGATCTCCTTCATTCCGCGACTGCCGTCGGTTCCCATTCCGGACAGGACGATTCCGATTGCGTCTTCGCCGCGGGATTCGGCCAGGCTAAAGAAAAAGTCGTCGATGGGCAGGTAAAGACTGTCTCGCTGGGTCTCCCGGGGCCTCAGCCACAGCATGTCGCCCACACGAATATCTGAGTCGGGCTGCTTTACGTAGACGTGATCGGGCTCCGGAAGCGTATCCTCCGTAAGTGCGATGACGGGCATGCGCGACGATCGTTGCAGAATGTCGGCCATGGAACTTTTGTGATCCATCGACAGGTGTTGCACCACGACGAAAGCGACACCTACCCGGTCCGGCAGCTCGGCGAAGAACGACTCCAGTGCCTGCAGCCCGCCCGCCGAAGCCCCGATTCCCACAATTCTAACGGCCATACCTACTTTCTGTATACGGAGAAGCCTACTCCCGATTGGGTAGCCTGGCACATAGCAAAACACACCAACGCCGGACCTAACCGGACCAACAAATCCGTTACTCGGCTAATCCAGGTCAAAGTTACTCCAAATAGACTTCCACTCGTTAAGGTACTGTTGATCGGGACAAGTATCGGCAATCATCATCGCTCCCAATTTTACCTGATAGGAAATCACCTCCGGAAGTAGCGTGGCGTGCAGCACTTCCAGATCCTGCTGCAATTCCCCGTCGGAACGAGCCAACTCCCTACGGAAATAGGCCAGCTTCTGCCGGGTAATGCGCCAGGTCTGTTGGAGATGACTCTGCAGGGCGGGCGGAATGGGTAAGGTATCGATCATCGCAACCACACGCACGGACTGCCCATTAAGGCGGTCGATGTACGCGATTGTGCTGTTGCCAAAGCTCGAATTGGCGTCCTGAACGTTAGACATGAGAGTAGGGTGTAGGTGTAAGAGATGCCCCCTACCGTAGCAAACACTGTGCCACTATATACAACACGCTGACTATCAGTGTAAAGGTAAATTTTATCGCGTCTACAATATGAGAAAATTGGGGATTAGACACTATTTCATAATTGAGCTTATTAAACTTAATAAATTATTATATAAAGCTTAAGCTTCCGGCAGTATACTGTTGTGTTTAATCCCCATCGCGTGGTCCGATTGGTCACTCGACCTAATAAATCGCTGAACCTGCAGGGCCTGCTGTTCGTACTGCCGGGCACTTTTCCGGTATTCCGCGGCCGTGTTGTCGTTGCCCCCGTCGGGTAGTCGGTCGGCCATTCGTTCGAGCAACAGCCTGCTTTCTTCCAATCCACGCATCAGCTCCCACATAGTCTTTTCCACCTCATCCCGTAGACTGGTGATCAGCGACTCCGCGGTATGCGCGTGACCGGTGTGACAGCGGAACCGAATGAGCTTCCCCTCTACAAACTGGGTTAGTGCTCCATGGCATTCCGGGCAAGTAAGCGGAGAAGCACCCCCGTGGTCGAGAATGCCCATATTAAGTCCATTACGCCCCTTGGCGATCTCAATCTCGATCTGCAACAGTTCCCGGTCGCTCAGCGCGGCACTCTCCTTTGCCGGCACGATCTCCTGCCGGCAGAGTGTTCCCAGCAGTTCACCGATTCGGGCGGCGGGAAGGCAGTAGTCCACCTCACAGTACCGCATCACCCCCTCCGGCATATCGGCGAAGGCCGCCTCCGCGGGATCCTGTACGATAGCCACCCCACCCTGCCGCTTAATCGTCCACATGCCGGAGGTACCGTCGTTCAGCGCACCGCTGAGCACGATGCCCACGACGCGTTCGAAGTACGCATAAGCGGCCGCCCGGAAGAGGGTATCGACGGCGGGGCGGAACCGGTTTTCCCGGGGGCCCTTCGATATCACCAGGCGGTCGTTTTCCACTAACAGGTGACGGTCGGCCTGGGGTAAATAGATGGTCCCGGGCCGGATCTCTTCCCCATTCTCGCCCGTCTCGACCCGCAGGGCGGTGTGATCGCGCAGAATCGCGTCCAGCCTACTCACCCGGTACGGCGGCATATGCTGCACGATAAATATGGCGGCCGGCAGATCCGCCGGGAGGGGCCTTACCAGTTCAAGAATAGCCTCCAATCCACCGGCCGATGCTCCGACGACGACAATATTCCGGTAATTGGGGTGAAGTGTTTGCATACGGCAAAGGTACGGGGCGGCGGAGCGCAGGACCAGCGAATTTACGCAAAGGTGCGGAGAGCGGGTTATACCTTGGTCCCACCCTTCGACCTTAGCATGCACGTTCAAGATATAACGCTCTTCCCCCTACGCGTAGCGTTGACGAAGCCCTTCGTCATTTCCCTCGGACCGCTCACCCACGCCGAGAACCTCTTTGTACGCGTACGTACGCGTGGTGGGCTGGAGGGTTGGGGGGAGGCCAGTCCGTTCCCGACCATTCACGGCGAAACGCTGAACGGCGCGGTAGCCATCGGGCGTGAGCTGGCACCGCAGTTGATCGGACTTCGGGCGGACGATGCTCCTGCGTACACCGCCCGCCTGCAGCGTTTCATCCACGGCAACCACGCCCTGAAGTCGGCCTTCGACATAGCGCTGCACGACATTGCCGCCCAGGCCGCCGGACTGCCGCTCTACCAGTATCTCGGCGGCCGCTCGCTGCGCCCTCTGTTCACCGACTACACCGTAAGCCTCGGCACGCCCGCCCGCATGGCGGAGGATGCGCTGGACATCCGCCGTGCCGGGTTTCCGGTCATCAAGGTCAAACTGGGGGGAGACCCGGCGGAGGACATCGAACGTATTGCCGCCATTACCCAAGCCGTGGGCCGCGAAATCCCCCTGCGGCTGGATGCCAATCAGGGCTGGAGCTTCGACGGTGCCGTAACCGCCCTGCGTGGACTGGCGGCCTACCACGTGGAGCACTGTGAAGCTCCCATTAACCGCTACGAATGGACGCGGCTGCCCGAACTGCGCCGCCTGAGCCCCATACCGCTGATGGCCGACGAAAGTTGCTGGAACGAAGCGGATCTGCGCCGACTGACCACCATCGGTGCCGTAGACCGGATCAACATTAAACTGAGTAAGTCCGGCGGACTGTACGAAGCCCGGCGCATCGTCGAAGCCAGCGGGCTTCCCCTGCAGGTCGGCGGTTTCCTGGAATCCCGGCTCGGGTTCACGGCCGCGGCCCACCTGGCCATGAGCAGCGAGAAGGTGGTGTTTTGCGATTTTGACACGCCCCTCATGCAAATCGAGGACCCCGTGGCGGGCGGCATCACCTACGGGCCCGGGGGAAGCGTCCTGCTTCCGGACGCCAACGGCCTCGGGGCCCGCTTACGCCCGGAATATCAATTACCTTCGTCTCCCCAAATCACGATATCATGAATACCCGCCAGGAGAAAGACAGCATCGGAACCATTGACGTACCCGCCGACCGCTACTGGGGCGCCCAGACCCAACGCAGCTTCACTAATTTCGACATCGGTGGCCAGCGCATGCCCCCGGAAATCATCCGGGCATTCGCCGTGCTGAAGAAAGCCGCCGCCCGTACGAACGCTGAATTGGGAGTACTCGACCGGGATAAATCCGACCTCATCGGGCGCGTAGCGGACGAAATTCTGGCCGGCAAGCTGGACGACGAGTTCCCCCTGGTGGTCTGGCAGACCGGCTCCGGTACCCAGTCTAATATGAACGTCAACGAAGTGATCGCCAACCGCGGACACGTCCTCGACGGAGGTTCGCTCTCCGATGCCGCCAAGGTGCTGCACCCCAACGACGACGTAAACAAGAGCCAGTCGAGCAACGACACCTTTCCCACCGCCATGCACATCGCGGCTTACGGGATCCTGCTCGAGAACACGATCCCCGGCGTAGAACAGCTGCGGGAAACCCTCCACGCCAAGGCCACCGCCATGGCCGACGTCGTCAAGATCGGCCGGACGCACTTCATGGACGCCACCCCCCTCACGCTGGGGCAGGAATTCAGCGGTTACGTGAGCCAACTCGACCACGGACTGCGGGCGCTGCGCAATACCCTGGACCACCTCTCCGAACTCGCCCTCGGCGGTACGGCGGTCGGCACCGGCCTGAACGCCCCGGAGGGCTATGCGGACCGCGTGGCCCAAGAGATCGCCGAACTGAGCGGTCACCCCTTCCGGAGCGCGGACAATAAATTCGAAGCCTTGGCCGCCCACGACGCCATCGTGGAGGCCCACGGTGCCCTGAAGACCCTCGCGGTCAGCCTTACGAAGATCGGCAATGACGTCCGGATGCTCAGCAGCGGTCCGCGCTCGGGTATCGGGGAGATCACTATCCCCGCCAACGAGCCCGGTAGCAGCATTATGCCCGGAAAGGTGAACCCCACCCAGAGCGAAGCGCTCACCATGGCCATGGCACAGGTACTGGGCAACGACGTCGCCATCAACATCGGCGGCATGACGGGTCACTTCGAGCTGAACGTCTTCAAGCCGATGATGATCTACAACTTCCTCATCAGCGCGCGGCTGATCGGCGACGCCAGCCGGAGCTTCGAGGAAAACTGCGCCCGGGGCATCGAACCCAACCGCAAGCGCATCACCGAGCATCTTAACAACAGTCTAATGTTGGTGACGGCACTGAATACCAAGATCGGCTACGACAAGGCCGCCAGCATCGCGAAGAAAGCCTACGCGGACGATTCTACGCTAAAGGCCGCGGCGCTCGAACTCGGATACCTCACGGCGGAGGAATTCGATGCGTGGGTCAAACCGGAAGATATGATCTAGTCGCCCCCTCCCCCACTACCCCACCGCCATGTCGTTTCTCTTTCCTTCCTTTCTCTGGGCCCTCGGGCTGATCGCCATTCCGGTGATCATTCACCTGTTCTACTTCCGGCGGTTCCGCCGGGTGTATTTCAGCAACGTACGCTTTCTGCGGGAGGTGAAGGAAGAAACCAGTATGCGCAGCCGCCTACGGAATTTACTGGTGCTCCTGCTCCGCTGCCTGGCCGTAGCCGCCCTGGTTGTCGCATTTGCCCAACCCTTTCTTCCCTCCACGGAAGGCATGTTGGCCGGACGCAAGGCCGTAAGCGTATACGTCGACAACAGCTTCAGCATGGGTGCCGAAAGCGACCGGGCACCACTCCTGCAACTGGCGCGTGACCACGCCCGGGACATCATCGATGCCTACGGTCCGGAAGACCGCTTCCAGGTGCTCACCAACGCCTTCCGCGGCGGAAGTCAGCGGCTCGTCGGTCAGGCGGAAGCACTGCAGGCCGTCGAGGAGATCACGGTAGCCCCCGAGAGCCGACCGCTTTCGCAGGTACTGGCGCGGCAGGCTTCCGCACTCGAGCTCGAAAACCACCCGAACCGACTGGCCTACCTGATCTCCGACTTCCAGCGCAACATTACCGATCTGGCGGACGTGGACACGGCGGTGTCCGTCAACCTCGTCCCCCTGGCCGCGGTGCAGGAACGCAATGTCGCCATTGATTCCGTCTGGTTCGACGCTCCCGTACCGCAGCTGAACCAGAACAACCTGGTGCTGGTACGGGTCCGCAATTACGGCACCGAGGACGTGGACAACGTGCGGCTCAGTCAGGGATTCGAAGGGCAGTCTAAGCCCGAGGGCACGCTGAGCGTACCGGCCGGCGCTTACGTCATCGACAGCGTCTACCTCAACATCACCCGTCCGGGATCGGGGAATGCCGAACTGAGCATTACGGATTTCCCGGTCACCTTCGACGACAAGTATTACGTGGCGTTCCGCACCACGGGCCGGGTGCGCGTCCTGCACATCGACGGTGATGGCGTGACGGACCGAAATCTGGCCGCCGCCCTGCGCCTGGAGGTGTTCGAGCCGACCTTCGTCAGTGACCGGAACATCGACTACGGAAGCATCGGCACCCACCAGTTGGTGATCGTAACCGACCTGGCGGAGATCGCCAGCGGACTTGGAGAACAACTCCGGCAGTACGTCAGGGACGGAGGCAACCTGCTGATCTTTCCCCCCGCCGCGGCTAATCTCGCGAACTACAACAGTTTCCTGGCCGCCTTCCCCGCCGACGAGTTGCAGCCCTTCCAGCCCCAGGCCCGGGAAGTCAGCACCCTCAACGAGGACGACTTCGTATTCGAAGGCGTGTTCGAAAACGACCGCGGGGCCATGGACCTGCCCTCCAGCCAGGGCAACTTTCCCCTTACCCGCTACGGGAGCCGCCGTCAGCAGGCCCTGCTCAGCTACCGCGACGGCAGCACCGCGCTGGCCAAATACACCAGTGGAGACGGCAATCTCTACCTGGCCGCCTTCCCCCTGGCCCCGGAGGTGAGTGACCTGGCCGCCGACGCGGAAGTATTCATCCCCATGCTGTACAAGATGGGCATCAGTTCCGGTCGTCGTCGCCCCGCCGCCTACACCATCGGCCGGGACGAGGTGATCGAGACCAGCCGCCGCCAGGCCAGCGCGGAGATCGTCTATAAATTACGGGGCCCGGGGGGTGAGTTCATCCCCGAGCAGCGGACCATCGGTAACCGTGTTGCCCTCGGCCTGGGCGGGCAGGTGCCGGACGCCGGCATTTACGAGCTGCTGATCGGAGAAGAAGTCGTCGAAACCTTCGCTTTCAATTACGACCGCACGGAATCCGATCTGCGCTACACTACCCCCGACGAACTTGCGGCGATTCCCCATACCACGATCGTGAACGCGGAAAACCAGGCTACCCTGGCCGCCGCTATTCGCGAGCGCAGCGAGGGCCGGCCGCTGTGGCGATATTTTATCTGGGCCACCCTCCTCTTTCTCCTCGCCGAAGCACTCGTACTCCGATTCTGGAAGGTCTAGAATTGATACCTTTGACCCCACTATGCTGCTCCGTTCCGTTACCATCACCGATCTCCGTAGCCCGCACCACGGCCAGACCCTTGACGTAAGGATCGAGGACGGCATCATCACCGCACTGGCGAATGAAGTGGCCGCAGGGGACGGGGAGGAAATCTTCCACCACGCCGGCGCGCGACTGGCCCCCGGCTTCGTGGACATCGGCGCGTACCTCGGGGATCCGGGCCACGAGGAGCGCGAGGACATCGCCAGTCTGACGGCGGCGGCGGCGGCCGGTGGTTACGTAGCCGTAGCCGTGCTGCCCAATACCGACCCCGTGCGTCAGTCGATCGCCGACATGACCTACCTGGCCAGTCACAACGGCCGGGGACCGGTAGATCTGCTTCCGCTCGCCGCGCTGAGCCGCGACACCGCCGGCAGGGACCTCACCGAAATGATGGAACTGGCCGGCGCGGGCGCCCTGGCCTTCACCGACGGGCCGGGTCGCTCGGCACCCGGAAGCCTCCTCAAGCGGGGACTCGAGTACGCCAAATCCTTCGGGGGCACGGTCATGGACACGCCGTACGACGACGGCCTGGCCGAGGACGGGCAGATCCACGAGGGTACCGTAAGCGTTTCGCTCGGCCTGCGGGGCATCCCGGAAATGGCCGAAACCATTCCCCTGTCCCGCGACCTGACCATCCTTTCCTACACCGGAGGTCGACTGCTGCTTCACCTCCTCTCCTCGGCAGCCGGACTGCAACTCATCGACGAGTACCGCTCCGGCGGTGGGGACCGGCTCGTAGGCACCACGGTCAGTGCGCATCACCTGACCTTTACCGACGAATCCCTCAGCAGCTTCGACCCGAATTACAAGGTGCTCCCCCCCCTACGGGCCGCCGAAGACCGCGAAGCCCTGCGGCGCGGAGTCCTGGACGGTCGCATCGATGCCGTGGTGTCCCACCACCGGGCACGGCACGGGGAGGAAAAAGACCTTGAATTTAGCTATGCCTCCTTCGGCGCGCGGGGCCTCGAAACGGCCTTCCGGCAACTCCTGCCGTGGGTGGACGGACCGGCGCAACTGGACCGCGTCGTGGAGGCCTTCTCCGCCGGGCCGCGCCGTCTGCTCGGCCTTCCGCCACTCACCATCGACGAGGGAAGCGCGGCCCAACTGACGCTCTTCACTACGGAGGGAGGCCGCCGCTTCACCAGCGAGCAGCTCCGCGGCAAGACAGCTAACAGCCCCCTCCTGGGACAAGAATTGCCCGGCCGCATTCTGGCTACCGTCAACAACGACCGCCTATGGACATCAGCGTAGTCGTTCCCTTGTTCAACGAAGAAGAATCCCTGCCCGAACTCACGGCCTGGATCGACCGGGTCATGCGGGCCAACCGGTACAGCTACGAGGTCTGGCTCGTCGATGACGGCAGCACCGACGGAAGTTGGGAAGTAATTCAGCGGCTGATCGAAGAGAACGACTGCCTGCGGGCCATCAAATTTCAGCGCAATTACGGTAAGAGCCCGGCGCTGAATGTAGGTTTCCAGCACGCCTCCGGGGATGTCATCATCACCATGGATGCCGACCTACAGGATAGTCCCGACGAAATTCCCGCCCTGTACCGCATGATCACCGATGACGGTTACGACGTCGTATCGGGCTGGAAGAAGAACCGGAAGGACCCCATCGGCAAGACCCTACCCTCCAAATTTTTCAACTTCGTAACGCGCAAGGTCAGCGGCATCGAACTGCACGATTTCAACTGCGGGCTGAAAAGTTACCGGCGCAATGTCATCAAATCCATCGAGGTGTACGGCGACATGCACCGTCACATGCCGCTGCTCGCCAAGTGGGCCGGCTTTCGCAACATCGGCGAGAAGGTGGTCAAGCACCGGGAACGCAAGTACGGGTATTCCAAATTCGGCATCTCCCGCCTGATCACCGGGTTTCTGGACTTGCTTTCCCTCATGTTCGTCGGCAAGTTCGGCAAACGACCCATGCACCTCTTCGGCACCCTGGGCACCCTGATGTTCGTGATCGGCTTCGTGACGGCGGTCTATATCGGCGGAGCCAAGATTCATGCCCTTACCAATCACATGCCGAAGACCCTGGTGACGGACAACCCCTGGTTCTTCATCAGCCTCACCACCATGATCATGGGCACCCTGCTCTTCGTAACCGGCTTTCTGGCCGAGTTGGTGGCCCGCTCCAATCCCGACCGCAATCACTACCTCGTCGAAACCGTCCTGAATGCTTGAGGTATATGACGATGCCTACTTCATGCGGCAGGCCTTGCTGCAGGCCCGCAAAGCCGCGGCCATGGGCGAGATCCCGGTCGGTGCGGTGGTCGTCTCCCACGGCCGCATCATCGCGCGGGGGCACAACGAAACGGAACGCCTCAACGACGTGACGGCCCACGCGGAGATCATCGCGCTTACCGCCGCCGCCAATCATCTGGGGGATAAATACCTTCTGGACTGCACGCTGTACGTCACCCTCGAACCGTGCCCGATGTGTGCCGGAGCCCTGCACTGGGCCCAGACGGCCCGGATCGTCTACGGGGCCAGCGACGACAAACGGGGCTTTATGCGCTTCGGGCGCGAACTTCTCCACCCCCGCACCAAACTGGAATTTGGCGTGCTCCACGATGAATGCGCCGAACTGATGACCGGTTTCTTCCAGCGCCGGCGTTAAACTTGGCTTAAATCGTGGTAGCCGGCCCACCGCTGCCGCCCCCGTACCTTTCTTTGGTAGTGACCAAGATCATCGTTTCATGTACCGCTTCCTCCTTCCGACCCTGTTGCTCTGTACCGGCTTGCTCAGCTCCTGCGGCCCCCGCCTCAGCCCCTTCACCCAGCGGATGTACGAGGAGCAGAACTGGCAGGAAGACGAGCTACGCCGCATTCAGTTCTACCTGAGCGAGGACGTCATCCTGCAACGGGAGTTGCGCAACGACCGGTCGCAGATTCGTAACGGCAGCGTGAGCGTGATCAACGGTCGCGAAGTCGAACAGATCGTCTTCAAGCGCAACACGCCGGGGGTCTTCGTCTTCAGTCCGAAATCGCAGCGCGTGGCCATATCCTTCGAATCCGACAACGACAACTTCCTGGTCTTCGGGCCTAACCCAAAGAACGGCGACCGCTATACACTGCTCGCCGGTGACTGGACCCGGAACTACGGCACCGTTACGTATGCGGGACGGGAATGGCGTGTTTCGAGCGCCGACGCCTTCGCCAGCCTGCTGATCCCCCTTAAACGCTTACGTGAGGGCAATACCCGCGGACGGGTGGTCGGTGGCCGCCGCATCAAATAGCGAGAAACTCCCGGGCGATCAGTTCCGCCTCGGCCAGGGCCGCCGGCAGTTCGTCGTTGACCAGTACCCGGTCGAAGCGGTGGCAGTATTCCAGCTCCTCCGCCGCCCGCGCGATGCGTACCCGCAGGCTTTCCGCGTCTTCGGTACTGCGATCACGTAGCCGCTGGAAGAGGACCTCCCGCGAGGGCGGGGCTACGAAGACGGCCAGGCTATCCTCGGGGTAATGCTTCTTGATGTTGGTGGCCCCCTTGACTTCGATGTCGAAGACTACTGTGCGCCCCGCCGCCCGGATGCGCTCGATTTCCGAATGCAGGGTTCCGTAAAACCGCCCGGGATACACTTCCTCGTACTCCACGAACGCCCCCTCCGCCACCCGGCGGCGGAATTCCTCCAGACTCAGAAAGTGGTAATCTACCCCATCCTCCTCCCCCGGCCGCGGGGGGCGGGTGGTGGCGGAAACGGAGAAGGCCAGTTGCCCGAATTTCTGCAGGAGGTGCCGCACGAGGGTCGTCTTACCGGCCCCGGAGGGCGCGGTAAAGATCAGCAGTTTACCGGGGGTCTGCTCAGGCGACATTGGCGAGTTGTTCTTTGATCATCTCGAGGTGTTCCTTCATGTTCACCACCAGTTTTTGTAGGTCGGCGGAGTAGGCCTTGGCCCCGAGCGTATTGATTTCGCGCCCCATTTCCTGGCTGATGAAGTTCAGTTTACGCCCCTTCACGTCGTCCTCGTTATCGAGGATTTCCAGAAAGTATTCACAGTTCTGGAGCAGACGTACCTCCTCTTCGTGAATGTCCATTTTTTCCAGGTAGAAGATCACTTCCTGTTCGTAGCGGTTCTTATCCACGTTGGCGCGGCCCATGAAGTCATCCAGGTGGCGTTGCATACGCTCCCGCACCGCCGCGATGCGTTGCTCGGCGTAGTCGCCCACCTCGTTCAGCATGTCCATAATGGCGCGGACGCGGGTGCGGAGATCATCGGCCAGAGCGGTGCCCTCCTGGTGGCGATAATGCTGCAATCGGGACACGCACTGCCGGGTAACCTCCTGAATGCTGTTCCAGTCGGCGGGGTCCAGGTCGGCCATACCCGACTCCACGATGCCGGGCGTGCGTAGGAGGGCGGGCACGAGGCCGTCGAGCGTACTCTCCGGCAACTGAGTATTGAGGTTGAAGTAGATGTTCTTGCTCAGCGAGGCCAGCAAGGGCAGATCGACCCTGATCTTACCGGTGCTGCCGTCGTCGGCGATCTCGAGGTTCATCTCCAGTTTGCCGCGTTTGACTTCGGCCAGCACCAGCTTTCGCAGTTCCAGCTCGTGCACGTGGAGGTTGTGGGAGGTGCGGATACGGATGTCGCTCTGCTTGCTGTTGAGGCTGCGTAATTCGGCGGTATACGTTTTGCCCCCGTCGGTGAGGGTGGCCCGGCCGTAACCGGTCATGGATAGGAGCATGCGGGGGTCTGTTTTGGAAAAGCTGCGAATATAGGGAATGGGCGACGGCAACGGCCGGCGGGCCGCGATCGGGGTAACCTATTATAATTAGGACGCACGACACCTAAACGGTTGATTGTAAAAGAAATAGTTCGGTGTATGGGGAGATATCCGGGTAAAAAGCGGATATTTGCGACTCTTTTGAGAACCCGTAAGCGAAGACAAAATTTAGATAATGAGAAAAGCCGATTTAGTTGCAAATATTGCCGATAAGACAGGCATAGCGAAAGTCGACGTCCTGGTGAGCCTGGAAAGTTTCTTCAAAGAAGTCAAGGGTAGTCTCGCCGATGGCGAGAACGTATACATCCGCGGATTCGGATCCTTCATCGTAAAGAAGCGCGCCAAAAAGATCGGTCGCCACATCCAGAAGAATAAGGCCATCGAGATCCCCGAGCACTACATTCCGGCCTTTAAGCCCGCCAAAATCTTCGTGGAGCAGGTGAAGGACAAGGTGTCTAACCTGCCCGACGACGAAAGCGACCTGGACTGATGCGCAAGCCCCAGTGGATCGCGGCCGGGATTGCCCTCGTACTCGTACTGATTACCTACTGGGGATGCCCCGTTCGTCCTCCCGAAATGGAAGATGGGTTCAACCGCGGCCCGGTGGCAACGACCGGCGTACAATCCCTGATCCGGGACGCCCACGCCGAACTCACCCCCGCCCAGAAAGCCACCTTCGCCACCCTGGAAGAACGCCTCGAGTCCCAGCAGGACGATTCGGCCCGGGTAGCCGTGCTGCAGCAACTGGCCAGCGAATGGTACCAGGCCGGTAAGCCTTCGATCTCCGGGGCCTACGCCGCCCGCATCGCCGAAATTGAGAATACGGAAGACGCCTGGAGCATTACTGCCACGACCTTCAGTCTGTGCCTGCGTCAGGAGGGCGTCGACGACAAGACCCGGCAGTACTGCGCCGCCCAGGCCGAACAAGCCTACCAGGCCGCCATCAGCCTCAATCCCGAGAACCCCGAGAATCGCATTAATCTGGCGGTCACCTATACGGATAACCCGCCCCCCGACAATCCGATGAAGGGCATCCTGATGCTGCGCGAACTCGAACAGCAGTACCCCGACTATCCCCAGGTGTACATCACCCTGGCTCAGTTGGCCATCAAGACTAATCAGCTCGACCGCGCCGCGGAACGGCTGGCGACGGCCGATCGGCTCGCCCCCGATAACCCGGATGTCGTATGCCCCCTGGCCAGGGTGTACGAAAATCTCGGACGCGCGGGCGAGGCGGATATTTACGCCCGAAAGTGCGCCGCCCTGCTGGAGTAGCCGCCCGGTATTGGATTTCTGCGTATCTTTGTCCCCGCGTTCGCGCCGACAGCGGTGCGCCGACAGAACCAATCCCGCTCACGATTTGTATTTAATCGTGAGTTCTCTATATTATCACCCTTTTTCAATAACTTAAACGACAGAATATGCCGTGTGGAAAAAAGCGGAAGCGTCATAAGATTGCTACCCACAAACGGAAGAAGCGCCTGCGCAAGAACCGTCACAAGAAGAAGAACCGCTAGTCCGTACTAGCACCATACCATAGGCGACCGGGGCACTCATGAGTTCCCCGGTCGTGACCGGTGTGAGGCGACCATAGGCGTTGCCGTCGCGCTACCCTTTATCGAGAACCTTGGGTCGATCCCATTTCTTACTTCTACGGCCCCTTTCCGTGCCGCGTCGACCGAATACCGTTTCGCCGCAGCCGCCAAGATATTTTCCGCCACCTGCCGTGACCCTCACGTGCGGCGGTCTACCCCCAGCCGAACCCTAGACGTAGTTTCACTCTCGTCGTTTCTAGCTCGACCGCTATTGCTGGTCCCGTCCCACCGGTTTTTGGGTATGTATTTTCATACCGGATGCACCATGCATCCCCCCGCCAGATATTCGCTGCGGGGGGAATTTGTGTATCTACCCAACCCTGTACGACAGTGGAAAAAGAAATGATCGTCTCCAGCACGGGCAAAGAAGTAGAAGTTGCCCTGCTCGAAGACGGAAAACTGGTGGAGATCCACCGACAGCGGTCCACCGATCAATTTACCGTCGGCGACGTATTCATCGGACGGGTCAAACGCGTGACCGCCCCCCTGAATGCCGCCTTCGTGGACATCGGGCACAAGAAAGACGCCTTCCTGCACTACACCGATCTGGGCCCGAAGGTCCGTACCCTCCAGACCTTCGCCGAAAGCGCGATCAAGGGCAAACTGCCCAGCCACCTGCTGGAAAAAGTGAAGTACGAGCCGGAGATCGTCAAGACCGGCAAGATCGACGAGGTCATCTCCAAGAAACAAGTCGTCCTGACCCAGGTACTGAAGGAACCGATCAGCACGAAGGGGCCCCGGCTCAGTTGCGAAATCACCATTCCAGGTCGCTACCTCGTCATTACCCCGTTTAGCGAGACGGTAGCCGTGTCCAAAAAGATCAGCACGAGCGAGGAACGTAAGCGCCTGCAACTGCTCGTGGAAAGCATCCGCCCCACCAATTTCGGAGTGATCGTGAGAACGGCCGCCGAGGGCAAGGGCGTAGGCGAGCTGCTGGAGGAGGTCAACAGCCTGATGGCCAAGTGGAAAACCATCATCGACAGCGCCAAGGGCGCCACGCCACCCGCTAAGCTGCTCAGTGAGGTCGACAAGACCACCGGCCTACTGCGGGACCTGCTCACGCCTGATTTCACCAAGATCGTGGTCGACGACAAGGACCTTTACGAAACCATTAAGGAGTACGTGAAGGACATCGCGAAGGACCGACCGAATCTGGTATCCCTGCACAAGGCCAGCCGTCCCATCTTCGACGCCCACGGAGTGACCAAGCAGATCAAGAGTAGCTTCGGCAAGACCGCCACGATGGCCAGCGGCGCCTACATCGTGATCGAGCATACGGAAGCGATGCACACCATCGACGTTAACAGCGGCAACAAGATGCCGAGCCAGAATCAGGCGGAGGCCGTACTGAAGATCAATCTGGAAGCCGCCGAGGAGATCGCCCGTCAGTTGCGGCTCCGCGACATCGGAGGCATCATCGTGATCGACTTCATCGATATGCGCGACGCCGAGCACCGCAAGAAACTGGCCTCGACCATGCGCAACGCCATGAAGAACGACCGGGCCCAGCACACCGTCCTGCCCCTCAGCAAGTTCGGCCTAATGCAGATCACCCGGCAGCGGGTACGCCCGGAAGTGAAGATCACGACCGCCGAAAAGTGCCCTACCTGCAACGGAACGGGAAAGGTGAACGCCACCATCTTACTGACCGATGAGATCGAGCGCGACCTCAATTTCATCATGGAAGCCCGTCCCAAAGCGAAGCTCAAGCTCAAGGTGCATCCCTACATATCCGCCTACCTGAAGCGCGGGCTACCGAGCGCCCAGATGAAGTGGTACATGAAGCACTACCGCTGGCTGGACATTCAGTCCGACAACGATTTTCCGATCACGACCTTCAAGTTCTTCGACAGCAAGGACGACGAGATCAAACTGCAGAACTGATCTCGCCTACCGCAGGCGATCCGCGCTCCGCACCAGCTTTTCGTCCTTGGTGATGTAGCGTGCGGCCAGCGCGGCGAATACGATCGTAAGGAGGGGCAGTGCCACTCCCGGCTCCGCCTCCGCTTCCGTGGAGGCGGAGTCGTTATACCACAACATCGCCCCGTACGCCGCATAGGCCAGGGTAAGAATCACCGCCACGGTGCAAAGCGTCCGCTGTAACCGCCGGTTACCGAAGAGGAAGATCGCGACGACCGTCAGCAAACCTACGGCGGCCACTCCCCCGATCAACAGCGGACTGTCGAACACGGTAAGGTGGGCATCGGCGAAGACCTGGCTGGAGGGCACGGGGCCGGTGGTCTCGGCCACGTCGGTCGCAAACAGCCCGAAAGTACAGAGCGCCGCGAGCGCCAGGAAGATGGATTGGATACGTTGGATCATCTTGATTTTATTTGGGCCGCAAAGGTAGGATATTACCTTTACCTTATGCCGCTCCGCCCGCTCGCCGCTCTCCTCTTGCTCCTGATGCTCACCACTTGCATCCCCCCCACGGAAGATGGTGTAGAGAGTCCCGTAGGCATAGATCTGACCGACGACCTCACGCGCCGGGTACTCACGCTGCAGAATGACCGGCAGACCGATAGTCTGCTGACCTACCTCTCCGGAGCCGACCCCACGGCCCGTTACCTGGCCGCCCGGGCCTTCGGAAGTTTCCCTACCCTCCCCGACCGGGCCGCCGAAGCGCTCATCACAACCCTGAATGACTCCTCCCCCGCGGTCCGTATCCAGGCCGCCTACGCCCTCGGACAGTCCGGGCGGAAGGACGTAGCCGAACCCCTCGTACGTGCCTTCGACCCGGCCGTGGAGCAACCGCTCTTCGACGCCGCGGTTCTCCAGGCGGTCGGCAAGGTCGGTGGTAGTGAGGTGGCGGAGCAACTCGCCGGCATTTCAACTTACCTCCCTTCCGACACCGTACTGCTGGCGGGGCGGGCCTGGGGAATGTATTACGCCGCACTTGCCGGTCACCGGAGCGAAGCATCGGATGCAAGCATGATCGATCAGGTCATCGACGCTACCCTCGCCCCGGAAATCAGGCATCCGGCCGCTCATTACCTCTACCGGACGGACTTCCCCGTAGACACTATACAGGAAAGGGCATTGCGCCAGACCCTGCGGACGGAACGGGACCCCGTGGTGGCCATGAGCATCGTACGAACTTTGGGTCGTAGCGGACTGCCCGCGGCCAGGATCGCCCTGCTGCGACGGCTCGAGCAGAGTGCCGACTGGCGGGAACGTACGGAAGTGATCCGGGCTTTCGCCGGATTTGAGTATGCCGCCGTACGGGAATCGGTGGTCGAGGCCCTCCGTGACCGCCATCCCCTGGTAGCCCTGACGGCGGCGGACTTCCTGGTCGACCACGGTACCGAAGCGGATGCGCCCCTGTACCTCGAACTGGCGGAGCAGGATCTTCATCCGCTCGTCGCGGTGCGGCTCTACGGCGCGGCGAATCGCCACCTCTCCCCCTTCCTCACCGACTATCGCGACCGGATTGGAGTGGCCTTGCAGGATCGATCTACACGCACCGACGATCCTTACGTCCGCGCCGCCGCCCTGCGTGCACTGGGGGAATATCCGTGGATGTACCGCTCCGTCTACCAAACGTACGGGGCCACGGACTTACCCGTGGTGCGGACGGCCGCCGCCGAAACCCTGGAGTCCATCAGTAACCGGGAGGACTTTGACGCATTCTTTCGGGGAAGCAGCGGGCGGGTCCGCGGGGAGCTGGCGCAATCCTTCAAAGCAATGATCACCAGTCGCGAGGAGGGACCGGCCTTCCACGCGGCCCGCGCTCTCGCTACCGCCGCGGAGGACTATCGCTCCCGCTACCCCGATCTGAGTTGGCTGGACACGACGATAGCGAGTTTCGAACTGCCGCGGCAACTGGAAACCCACGCGGAGGTCGTGCGCGCGTACGCGGCCCTCACCGGTACGGACCGGGCGGCGGAACCGGCGGCCACCGGCACGGTTCGGTCCATCGACTGGACACTGCTGGCGCAGGCGGGCGAACGGGAGGTCGTCATCACGACCGAGGCCGGCCGGATCGTTCTGGAGCTCTACCCGGAGATCGCTCCCGCTACCGTGAGCAGCTTTCTGGAACTCGCGGGCCGAGGGTACTACGACGGACGGGTCTTTCACCGGGTCGTTCCCAACTTCGTCGCCCAGGGCGGCGGACCGCGGGGAGACGGGTACGGATCGGAGAACTTCACGGTGCCTACAGAGACCCCGATGGTGCACTGGGATCGCGCGGGACTGGTGGGCATGGCCAGTGCCGGCAAGGATACCGAAGGGGTGCAGTTTTTCATCACCCACCGGCCCACCCCCCACCTCGACGGGAAGTACACCATCTTCGCCGGCGTCGTGGAGGGACAGGAAATTGTCGATCAACTCGTCCCCGGCAGCAAGATCGTTAGCGTAAAAATTAGGTAACATGTCCCCAAAAGATTCGGCAAGTACCCCCGCTCTTCACGACTGGAACCTCGATCCCCAGGCGGCCGTGCAACTGCAAAAAGAACTCCGGGAGCGCATCCGGCTGGAGCCTCTACCGGGCCCGGTAAAACTTATTGGCGGGGCGGACATTTCGTTCAACCTATACTCCGACATCTTTCACGCCGCCATCGTAGTGCTGGACTACGAAAGCCTGGAAGTAGTGGAAAGTACCTACTTCACCCAAACCGTAGACTTCCCCTACATACCGGGTCTGCTTTCGTTCCGGGAGATCCCTACCCTGCTGCGGGCGTACGAGCAGCTGCAACAACGGCCCGATGTCGTAATGGTCGACGGGCACGGCATCGCCCACCCGCGCAGAATGGGAATTGCCACTCACTTCGGACTGGTGACCGGTACACCTACCCTGGGGTGCGCCAAGAAGATCCTCACCGGTAAATTCACCGCTCCCGGTCCCGACCGGGGGGATGCTTCTCCGATTCAGGCCGGGTCGGATACGCTGGGTTATGCCCTCCGCTCCAAGCCGAAGGTGAAACCCGTCTTCGTCTCTCCCGGTCACCTGCTCGATCTGGCGGGAGCCCTGGAGATCGCCCGGCACTGCCTTCGCAAACACAAGCTTCCGGAGCCGACCCGTATGGCCCACCTGCTGGTGAACGAGCACCGCAGGCGGGCTCATGACCAATAAGTCGCCGGCCCCCTGTCGTCGAAGTATCTTTGCTCCTTATGAACGAACGCAGCACCCGCGTCCGCGCCCTGGCCCAGGAAGGAGCGGAAGCAACCCTCGCCGACCGCCGTCACCTGCACGCGAACCCCGAACTTAGCTTCGAGGAGCACGAAACCGTAGCCTACGTAGAGCGCCGGCTCACCGAGTCGGGTATTCCCCACCGCCGGGTCGCCGGCACCGGACTGATCGCCGAAATCAGCGGAGCCGCGGGACCGACCATCGCCCTGCGCGCCGATATGGATGCCCTGCCTATTCAGGAAGCCAACGAGGTTGCCTACCGCTCCCGTACGGACGGGGTCATGCACGCCTGCGGACACGACGTGCATACGGCCTCCCTACTCGGCGCCGCCCGGATACTGCAGCAATCGCGGAAGCAGTTGCGGGGTACGGTACGGCTGCTCTTCCAGCCGGGGGAGGAAAAACTTCCCGGTGGTGCCACCCTGATGATCCGGGACGGTGCACTGGTCTCCCCCACCCCGGCGGCGATCTTCGGTCAGCACGTCCACCCACCGCTGGCGGCCGGCAGCGTCGGTTTCCGGTCAGGTATTTATATGGCCAGCACCGATGAGCTCTACCTCACCGTCCGCGGTCGGGGTGGTCACGGCGCGATGCCCCACCAATCGGTCGACCCGATCGTCATTACCGCTCAGGTGATCACGGCCCTGCAACAGTTGGTCAGCCGGGAAACCGACCCTACCCTGCCCGTAGTGCTGACCTTCGGCCGGGTGGAGAGCGAAGGCGGGGCTACCAACGTCATTCCCAACGCCGTGCACCTGGAGGGCACCCTGCGCACGCTGGACGAGGACTGGCGTAAGGAATTGCACCTACGACTGCGCCGAACGGCCGAAGGCATCGCCGCCGCGTTGGGAGGGACCGCGGAACTGCGCATCGAACACGGCTACCCCTTTCTGAAGAACGACGAAGCCCTCACTCTCTGGGCACGGGACCGGGCGCGTGAACTCCTGGGTGAGGAACGAGTGGTGGACCTTCCCATCCGCATGACCGGTGAGGACTTCGCTTTTTACTCCCATCACCTGCCGGCCTGTTTTTACCGCCTGGGGGTGAACGGACCACCCCACGGGGGCAGTCCGGTGCACACGGATACCTTCGACATCGATGAAGCTTGCCTCGAGACGGGGTCGGGCCTGCTGGCCTGGTTGGCGCTGCAGCGTTTGGGTTAAACGACAAGCCCGCTTTCCCGGTATCGGGAAAGCGGGCTGCCGGTGATTCAAGGAGTAGGAAGCCGGTTTACTGCTTCACCACCCGTTGTTCGATCCGGGTGCCGTCGCTCAGTTCCAAGCGAAGGAGGTAAGCCCCCGCGGGAAGAGTGGCGGTCTGCACGGTGGTCCGTTCGCCGGTAAGGACTTCGGTGGTCATAAGCTGACCGGTCAGGGCGTAGATCCGCGCGGTACCGCCTTCGTTGCCGGGTACGGCAATCTCCAACTGATTGGTGAAGGGGTTGGGGTAGGTTCCCGCCCGGTCGGTCCCGGCAGTTTGGTTACCGCCGCGCAGGAAGGGTAGGCTCTCGTCCGGAGCGCCGATGGAAAAGTAGTCACCGGCGGACTGTAGGTAAGCGATGACCTCAATTCCGCCATTCAACTCCTCGATGAAAGTCAGTCGGGCTTGTTCGGGCTTACTGTTCGGGGAACACACGTAGGACTTCGAAGTGTACACCCGCAGATCGTTGCGACTCTTGCCGCTGGCGTTTTCGAAACCTTCGACTTCCGCGTCCGAGAGGTAGAAGCGAACCGTGATCGGGCTGTTGGGGCGGAAGTACCGCGAGGTAATGCGGTACGTCTTGTCCATGAACACCCCGGCGGAGCAGCGATTCTTACCGGTACCCTCCGTCAGTATTTCCACGGTGGTACAGCCGAAGTTGTGCGTGCTCCGGCTCTCGTATGCCGCCAGGACTTCGGTACCGTCCGGAGTAGTGAAGTAGGACGTCGTGTTACCGTATACGGTACTCTGATCTGATCCGATCCGGGTGGCAATACGGGGTTGCTCGGCGGTCACGCGTACGTTCTCGAAACTGAAGCTGTAAGCCGTACTGACCAACCCGTCGTTGCGCCACCGCCATCCGAGGTAGAAGCGGGTGCCCTGGAGGAAGGTCGGCAGCCGGTCGGCGAAATTACCCGTGGTAGGCAGACCGGCGGGTCCGACGAAGGGCGCGAATTCGGTGAAGTCGGTCCAGGTCTCTCCGTCGAAGGAATAGGCCAGGTTGCCGTAGTCGAAGGGTTGGGCGATGACGTCGGTGCCGGAGACATCGGTAGGTACGTCGGTTTCTCCACCCGCTTTCCAGTCGAAGCTCACCTGGATGCCGTGCAGACCCCGAGCGTCCAGAAGGGGGGAGGAGAGCAGGATGTCACTGCCTACCTGGTCGTTTCCGTCGTAGGTAGGTGTGGGAGCGATGCCTCCCAGGAGCGAGGGACTGACTACCGCGCCGTGAATGACGGAGGTAAACCAGTTGTTCGGGCTATTATCGGAGAACGAGGTGGCCGACCAACCGCTGGGCAGGGTGGCGGAGCGCATGGTGTTTTCCAGCAGAACTTCGGTTCCGTTGCCGACGGTCAGGGGGACGTCGTCGTCCAGGATGGTCAGCTTGTGGGTAGTCCCCTGCCCGAGGCTGATGATGATGGTCTCGTCGGCTTCGGCGATCCCGTCGGAGTAGATTTTGAACTTGAAGTTGTGTACGCCGAAGCCACCGGGTCCGGTCTTGTAGCTCGGATTGTAGAGGTAGTAGTCGACGCCTTCGGTAGCGGTTCCGGCCAGACTAACCTTACCGTTGCCCGTCACGGAGGCTTCCACGTAGACGAATTTGGCGCTGGTGCAACCGTTGTCGTTCTCCACCCGCTCACTGACGAAGGTCGTAGGCGTCGTGAACGCGGCGACCTGGGCACAGTCAAAGGCATCACCGACGCCGACGCCGTACCAGGCATTGGTCACCTGCTGTTCGTAGTTGCCGCACTTGCCGCCGCCCTGCTCGCTCATACTGCGGGCAAAGGCGATGGAAGCCGCCCGCGCCTCGGCGAAGGTGGCATTCGGGGTCAGGAGCAATTCGGTGCCGTAGGCGATCCGCTCCGACACTTCAAAGCCTAGGCCACCGACGGTGTAGCTGTTTCCCAGGTCGTTGGTACCGTTCTCTCCGGCGGTGAGGAGGAAGAACCACTTGTTCAGGACGCCGGAGTTCGTGTGCACGCCACACTGATCGTTCGCCAGGTTCGGATTACAGTCGGGGTTCACCCAGTGAGCACCGCCGTAGGTATCGGGATCACCGGCCCGGTTGGGCTCGTCCATATAGCGGAGGGCACGCCAGCCGGCGGCGGGGTACTGTACTCCTCCGTCGCGCTCGTCGATCTGTTCGCCGATGCCGAAGGGGGCCATAATGTCGGCCAGGGTCGGATCCACCGCGCGGATGGCGTAGGCTTCGATGGCCGCGCCCCAGATGTCGCTGAAACCCTCATTCATGGCGCCGGATTCCTTGGCGTAGACGAGGTCGGCCGTATTGCTGCAGATGGCGTGACCGATTTCGTGGCCACACACGTCCAGACTCATCAGCGGGGCGAAGGTTCCGTCGGGGTTCAGGCCGCCCTGGTAGCTCCCGTCTCCGTAGGTCATGGCGGTGCCGTTCCAGAAGGCGTTGTCGTAGGCCACCCCGTAGTGCAGGAAGCTCTTGATGGCGATGTCGTTGTCGTCGTAGCTGCGGCGTCCGTGGACGTTGAGCCAGTAGTCGTACACCATTTGGGTTCCCCAGTGGGCGTCCCAGGCGATGTCATCGTTTTCGGCTTCGTTCTGCGCACCGCGTTTGTGTTCGGCGAGGCTCCAGTCGAGGTTATCGTCGGTGAATGCCTTACCCTGGGCGTAAATGGCCGGCAGGGACAGGGGGATGCCGCCCTGCCCGTTGAGGTCGTAGGTTTCCAGGCCACTTCCGCGGGTATCGTCGCGCAGGACGTAGAGGGGCGCGGTCGCGGGAGCGTTGGTTCTACTGTCGAGCAGCGGCAATTGGTTGTGGGGGTCGGTGAGAGCAGTTTGCCGGTCCACCATGATCTGCCGCTCGCCGGCGTAGCGGGTCCGTACGGTGATGGGCTGGGAAGCGTGCTTAATGATGGCATCACGCAGCATCACCTTGCCGGTGTGGGCGTTGACGTAGATCCACGCCCGACTCAGGGGGTCGTTGGCGTAAATGTTGAACTTCCACGCCAGGTCGGGGTCGGTTTCCTCGGTGTCGTAGTCGTCCACGATCACCAGTTCGCCACCGGGGCGTACGGCTTCCAGTTCGCGCTCGACGTGCGCCAGGAATTCGGCCGACCAGGCCAGGCGAACGTAGTGCTCGCGGATGAATTCCCAGGCGTACTGCCGGGCACCGACGAAATCCAGGGCCCGCTGCAGGGCCTGCTCGCGGGTCAGGGAGGGCGTTACGGCTACGGAAGGGGCAATGTCGTAATGCTCACTGCTGACGAGTTGGAGGCCGTCGGCGTTGTACACGGCGTTGTAACGGCCGTGCTCCACCTTGACGCCCCGGTAGTACTGCCGGTACCGTTCGACCCGGAGGCCGGACTTATCGCGGGTGGTGTGCTCGAGTCGGGGGGTCACCTGTTGGTCGCTGAGCCGGAACAGTTCGTCCAGGACGTCCGTAGCCGGCTGGTTGCGGGCCTGCTGGCGAAAAACGGGCGTGAGTTCGATGAGGGAGGGGGTGCCCCGTTCGGGGCTGAGGGTGTGTTCGGCCACGTCCGGTCGTTGACTGAGCGTGGTGTAGCGGGCGGAGGCGGAGGGGGTTTGGGCGGTTAGGGAAACGGAGAGGACGCTGCAGAGCAACATAAGTAAGTTGCCCCGGAAGGGTAAAAATCTTTGCATTGTTGGTGATGGGTTAGGTAAAGCAATCGTTGACGGGTCACCCGCTGTCCCATGGGGGGGACATGGGGTGGCCGCACACATTGTTGATACGACAAGTATATAAATACGGGTTTTCGTGTAGCTACACAGATTGGGCGCTTGACCCCAAAACCCGACTTTAGATTGGCGGATTCCCCACAATGCAGAAGTAATGATGCCGGGATCCGCACTTACTAAAATGTGGTCCGTAAGCGGTCCGATTGGGTGGCCAGCGACCATTATCGGGCAATTTTGGAGGGAAGTGAGTGCAGAGTTCCCAGCGCGATGGACCACGGGTAAATTTTTTACAATTTTTTCCATCCTCCGGGTCATTCGATCCCCTGGTCAGTCAAACCGGCGCCTCTCCCGGACCTACGTACCTTCACCCCATGCGCGCCAAGAAATCTTACGGACAACACTTCCTGACGAACGAACACTACGCCCGGCAGATCGCCGAAGCCCTGCAACTCACCGAACAGTACGACGAAGTACTCGAGGTCGGGCCGGGGCAGGGCATGCTCACCAAGCATCTGCTGGATCGCCGCGCCGACTTTCACCTGAAGGTTGCCGAAGCGGACCGCGATATGGTGCAGTACCTGCGTACCCACTACCCGGAGCTTAACGACGACATTCTGGAGGGGGACTTTCTTAAACTCGACCTGCCGGAACTATACGGCGAGCGGTCTTTCGGCTTGGTGGGTAATTTCCCCTACAATATTTCCAGCCAGATCCTCATCAAGCTGCTCGACAACTACACCCTGATCCCCGAAATGGTCGGCATGTTCCAGAAGGAGGTCGCCGACCGCGTAATCACCGGTGCCGGCAGCAAGGTGTACGGCGTGATCGGAGTGCTGGTACAGGTCCGCTACGAACCGATGCTGTGCTTCAACGTAAGTCGGGGCAACTTCTCCCCTCCCCCGAAAGTAGAGAGCGCGGTCATCCGCCTGGTGCGCCGCCCGACGCCCCTGATCCCCGACGAGCTCTACGGCCCCTTCAAGCACGTTGTCAAATCGGCCTTCGGGCAGCGGCGCAAGATGCTGCGCAACAGTCTCAAGTCCGTCTTCCCGCCGGAGGTCCTGGCTAATGAGGAGATCTTCCGCCGTCGCCCGGAGCAGGTATCGGTGGAGGAGTTCGTAGCGCTGACGAAGCGGGCCGACGCTCTCGGCTAGGTGTGCCGTAGATTTTAGGGAACTACCAGACCACCCCCGTTCCTGAGGCGTGAGTCCGACGTGACGTCCGGCGCAGCAATAGGCGACCGTGAAGCGGGTAAGCCCGCCAGTTTTGTCAATGCATATTTTTCTGACAATCAATCGTTAACGAGAAATAGTGCACGCGGACTCGCCCGTATGTGCCGGAACACGGGACCGTAAAGTGTCCTAGGCAGGCCCGATCGTTGCCCTGATCTTTGGCATATCGAAGGGAAGAAAGCACTTCCCGCTCACCTAAACGACCCGCCATGTTTGCCGTCAGCGATACCTTATCCCGATACCATGCCCAGTGCCGCAGCGGACTTTTCGTAACCGTCCGCCTGGGGTCTTCCCGACAGGCCGACTGCCGGGGTACCGGAATCTGCAAAATGGCGCTGGCCTCCGTCGATCAAGCCGCTGCCGTAGTCACCGCCTACCTCCGCAGGGACGCCCTCACCGGCCGCTTACTGGTCCACTTCCGGCGGCTTACGGTGACCGAAGCGGTTCGCCGTCACCACTTCCGCCACGGTGTGTTGACCCTCACCGACCCCTACCGACTGCCGCAAGACATCGTGGAAGGCCTGCGCTTACCCCCCGGCGACTACTATCTGGGGGCGGGTGACTACCCGACACTGGACGACGACTTCTTCCATACGGTATCGCTCCGGATAACGACCACGGCCTACTGCCAGAACCGTCTGCTCTCCGCCGCCTGATTTCTCCGCTCCCGCGTACCCGCCCAAAATAATTGCTACCATGTCACACGAAGCGCCCCGGCTCTTCCCCTTCCCGCTCGTGGAAGGAAACATCGAAGGCCTGCACGCCCGCTACTCCCGAACGGGACGCACCATCTACCTTACCGTCGTCCTGCTCCTGTTGCTGGTGGTCGCCGCCCTACCCCTGATCGAAGTGGAGGTCAACAGCCGGAGCCGGGGTATCCTACGCCCGGCCCGGAAACTGACACCCGTCGTGACTCCGGTCAGCGGAAAGGTGACCCTGGCCCGACTCCGCGAGAACGCGGCCGTATGCGCCGGAGATACCCTGCTGACCATCAGCACCGCGGCGCTCGGCACCGAATCCGATCACCTGACCCGCCAACTTTCCGAAGGCCGGGACGCGCTCGCGGACCTCCGGCGGCTCACGCGTTCGCAAGCGAGCGACTACCCTGATCTGCGTACCGCCGGTTACCAGCGCGACTACCGCGAATACCGGCGGCGCCACGACGAAGCCACGCTGAAGCTAACGCACGCCCGCCGCCACCTGGCCCGCCAGGAGCAACTGATGGAAACCGGCTCGGTGGCCCGCATGGACCTGGAACAGGCTGCCTACGAAGTGACCCTGCTGGAAGGACAACTCGAACAAGTCGTCAGCCGGCAGCAGCACGGCTGGATCCAGGAGCTCCTCCGCATCCGTCGGGAGTGCGCCGGCCTCGAACAGCAACTGGCCCAGTTGGCCGAACGACAGCGGCAGTACGTCGTCACCGCTCCGGTCGACGGCCACCTCACCCAGACCGGCGGCTTACCGGCCGGCTCATTCGCCAACGCCGGGCAAACGGTTGCCCACGTTTCGCCCGACGGCCCCCTGCGGGTGGAAGCTTACGTAAGTCCCGCCGACATCGGGCTGCTCCGGGTGGGGCTTCCGGTACGCCTGCAACTCGACGCCTTTAACTACCACCAGTGGGGACTGGCCTCGGCCACGCTCGCCGAAATCGGGACGGACGTGACGGAGGTGGACGGCGGCGCGGCATTTCTGGTAACCTGCGAACTCCACGACCGGGCGCTGCGCCTGCGCAACGGCTACGTCGGCACCCTTCGCAAGGGCATGACCCTTACGGCCCACTTTACCCTCACGCGGCGGTCGCTCTTCCAGCTGCTGCACGACAAACTCGACGACTGGTTCAACCCCACCTACAACTAACCCGCGATGAACACGAAAATTAAGCAGCACGACATTACGGATTGCGGCGCGGCCTGTCTGGCCAGCATCGCAGCCCACTACCGACTGGGCCTGCCCATCGCCCGGATCCGGCAGCTGGCGAGCACCGACCAGAAGGGTACGAACCTGCTCGGCATGATGCAGGCGGCCGAAAAACTGGGCTTCACCTGTAAGGGCGTGCGGGCCGAGGAGGAGGCGCTGCGGACGGAGGCGGAATTCCCGGCCGTGGCCCACGTGATCGTCAACAAGCGCCTGCACCACTTCGTGGTCGTGTACCGGGTCACCGATGCCTACGTGCAAGTGATGGACCCCGCCACCGGCCGCCTGGAGAAGCGGTCCTGGGAGGAGTGGCGGGAAACGTGGACGGGCGTACTGCTGCTGCTCGCGCCGGGCGAGGATTTCCGTACCGGCGACCGGACCGTCTCGACGGCCGCCCGCTTCCGGGCCCTGTTGCACCCCCACCGGGCTACGCTACTGCAGGCGCTGTTCGGGGCGATCGTCTATACGGTCCTCGGGCTCAGCACCTCGATCTACCTGCAAAAGATTACGGACTTCGTCCTGATCAACCAGAATACAAGACTACTTAATCTGCTCAGCCTGACGATGGTGGGTCTGCTGCTGGTATCCATCCTGATCGGCGTGATGAAATCGGTGATGGTGATGCGGTCCGGCCAGCTCATTGACGCCCGACTGATCCTGGGCTACTACAAGCACCTGCTGCGGCTCCCACAACGCTTCTTCGATACTATGCGCACGGGGGAGATCATTTCGCGCATCGGCGATGCCGTTAAGATCCGCGCCTTTCTGAACGACGTGGCGATCAACCTGCTGGTCAACGTCTTCATCGTGCTGTTCAGCTTCGGGCTGATGTTCACCTACTACTGGAAGCTGGCCCTCGTGCTTCTGATCGTCGTTCCCTGCTACGTGTCCATCTACTGGATCACCAACCGGCTGAACCGCAGTAGGGAACGGGAACTCATGGAACGGTCGGCGGAACTGGAAAGTCAGCTCGTCGAGAGCGTCAGTGCCATCCGCACCATCAAGCAACTCGGTCTGGAGGAGCACGCGAACCTGAAGACGGAAAGCCGCTTCGTAAAACTGCTGCAAACGACCTACCGTTCGGGTATGAACTCCATTTTTTCGGGGAATGCATCGGAACTGGTGAGCCGGCTGTTCACCATCATTCTGCTCTGGGTCGGTAGTTACTACGTGATCGAGGGGGCCATTTCCCCGGGGGAGCTGCTCGGCTTTTACGCCCTGATCGGCTACTTCACCGGACCGGCGAAGGGCCTGATCGGCATGAACAAGACCATCCAGAACGCCCTGATCGCCGCGGACCGCCTCTTCGAGATCATCGATCTCGAGCAGGAGGAGGAATCCACCGAGCGGATGGATCTACTTCCGGACATGATCGGCGACATTCGCTTTCGGGGCCTGAACTTCGAATACGGATCCCGTAAAACGGTATTCGACGGTCTTGACCTGACCATTCCCGTCGGCAGCATCACCGGACTGGTGGGGGAAAGCGGCTCGGGAAAATCGACCCTCGCCGCGCTTCTGCAGAAACTGTATCCGCTCAAGGGCGGAAAGATTGTCGTCGGGGACGTGGACCTGGCCTACGTGAGTAACCGGAGTCTACGGGCCCGCATCGGGGTGGTCCCCCAGGAACTGAGCCTCTTTGCCGGCAACCTCATCGAGAACATCGCGGTGGGTGACTATACTCCCGATATGCAACAGATTCTCCAAATCTGTAAGGAACTCGGATTGCTCACCTTCATCGAGTCGCTGCCGAACGGATTTGCCACCTACGTAGGCGAGCACGGCACGAACCTGAGCGGGGGGCAAAAACAGCGGCTGGCCATCGCGCGGGCCCTGTACCGCGATCCGGAGATACTCATCCTGGACGAAGCCACTTCCGCCCTCGACAGCGCCAGCGAACAGTTCGTCCAGGAAACGATGCACCGACTGCGGGCGGCGGGGAAGACCATCATCGTCATCGCCCATCGCCTGAGTACGGTCATGGATGCCGACAAGATCGTGGTGCTCCAGGAAGGCCGACTCATCGAGGAAGGCACCCACGAGGCGCTTCTGGGACAGCCCGGCAAGTACCGGGAACTCTGGAATAAGCAGTTTCCGAGCAGAGTCGTTCGCCGGCTGGCGGCCTAAACCAGGGGGGCGGGGACGCGGGAGCGAGCGAACAAACGCGAAGCAAACGCTTGCGGCATTCAATACACGCATTTATCGACACGAATAAACACTAATCACTATGTCTTTACCCAAACAACTCGACCGTCTGCGGCGGATGCACCGCCTCATCAAATTTAAGCGGACCGGCACGCCGGAACAGTTTGCCCGTAAGCTGGGTATATCGCGGAGTCTGCTGTACCGCCTCATCGGAGAGCTGAAGGCCATGGACGCACCGGTGTACTTCTGTATTGACCGGCAGAGTTACGCCTACTACGAAAGCGTGGAGCTGCAGCTGGGGTTTTTACGCGTAGCGTCCTCCCCTACCCGCCCGCAGGATTCGGAACACGAGGTTTCCCGGATTCCCATCGCGGCCACGGTCATGGCCCGTCACCGGTCCTAGGGCCCCTCCTCCGACCCGAGCGCTGACCCCTTTCCCACGGGGCAATCATTTCGCCTACGGGCGGCTATCCGGAGCGCGCATACCCTTACTGCCACAACAACTTCTCCGTATAAATCAGCAACATATGTCTACCTCATTCATTAGCCGCTCCGCCCTCCGATCGGGCCTATACCTTCTTGCGGTGGCATTCCTAATCGGTGTAGTGTACCATCACGCGCACCGCTTGGGTCACCACTTCGGCCACTGGTACTACGGCACGACACACGTAGAACAGCGGGTAGAATGCAACTGAAATCCTTCCTCACTCTGCGGCAGGCAGTCGGCGGAAAGCTGGGTACACTCAATCCCCGATCCGGCCTGTTTTACCATCTGGCCTGGGTAGCTGCAGTTTGTCTGCTAGTGGAAGGGGCGAGTTCAGCGTATGCGTACACCGCCGGCATACTACTGCCCGCTCCTTCGCACGTCTTCTTCCGGGCGATTGGCTTCCAGCTAATTTGCATTGGCGGCGTAAGTATGGCCTGGCTGCTGCATGACCGTTCGGTTAGACTCCGGTGGTCATGGCAACGCTTCCTGATGAAGAAAGTAGTGAAGTACTACGCGGTCATGACCGTTACGACTATCACGATCGTCGCGGTCTTTCCCGTACTGCTACGTGGCACGAACGCGGTAGATAACGAGCTACTGCAGGCATCACCCGGGGCGGCGTTCATCTCCATCTGCGTCCTGGCTCCCCTGCTGGAAGAGACCCTGTTTCGGGGATTGATCCAGGAAAGACTGGGGCGTGGCAGCCCCTGGTACGTAAGCATTTTGCTTTCCGCTACCCTCTTCGCGCTGATGCACGGGACCGGGGCGTGTCTATTCCCTCTATTCATGGGAGGCATCACCCTGGGATACCTCTACTACCGGTGGAATAGCCTGTATGCCTGCATGCTCCTGCACTTTGTCGTCAATGGATCCGGGTACCTGATCAATGTACTGTAGTCCGTTCTCCCGAATCCGGGACCGTAAACTGTTGCGGAAAAATGGTGCCCAATTGTTTTTTCGAGAATTAACACCACTCCACCCCTGGTGGAGTGGTGGGGCGCACCTTTGGATTATTAACAATGGGGAAACGTCCCCGGCGACTCCCGGATAAATTTGACAATCAACACAAAAGTTAACCTCACTCCACCCTGAGTGGACTGGCGAGCCGCAATTTTGGGATATAAAAAAGTCGGTGGAATGCCACCGGTGCTACCTTAAAACGGCAACATCACCAGCCACTGGAGTAGCCCTCTTACGTGCTTTGGATGCGGATATCATTTTCATCCATCGGTACAAAACTTAACCCCACTCCACCCCCGGTGGAGTGGCCAATGGCAACTTTGCCACATCCCCTTCCGGGTAAACCGGTAACCTCCCTCTAAATCCCTAAGTGGTATACGTGGAGGGGATCCGAGCGGCGGTAAGCTCCCCTGCGGTGGGTTCGATCCGTCGGATGACGGTCTCCAGGGCTCGCTAATAGCCCCTAAATCAACACTATTTATTCAATCCTATAAATCAATTCTATTATGCGATCTATCAACGACACCTCGACCCTCCGCGATCTGCGTGGCGGCAGCGTTAGGGGCTTTATGGTCAGCTGTCACTATCCGGTCCTGGAGGTGCTTCCCCGGCGAATGTTCCTACCGAAGAAAAGGCTGAGCAGTAAAGTGACGGAGCTGGAGATTGAATTCCCGGATTAAAAGCAGGCGACTAATACCATCTGTTCGCGGATGCGGTATGCCACCGACTGATTATTTATTAACCTTTTTTATTAACTCATTAATCTTTTTATTTATGAAAAATCTTTCATTTCAAGAGCTGCAAGTCGTCGAAGGTGGCGGATTGCCATTACTCGTTGGAGTAGTTCTAGGAGGTATTGCACTGGTTAGCTTTATAAACGGATGCAATGATTCTCAAGACGATCCGGAGTGTTATTACACCGATGAATACGGTAACGAATGTCCTTGCAACTAACCTGAAAAGTGAAACATAATGAAAAATTTGGCAGAAAAGTCATTGCAGAATATTTTTGGGGGAGCCGATGATGGTGGTAGTTGGATGCCGTGGGTTCTGATCTCAGACCTAATGAGAGAACTTGGATCCGACTTTGGCCACTGGTGGCACGGCACGTACAGCGGTAGCAAATACCGTTAAATCACCTAGAGGAGTCGTAGTGATACGACTCCTCTAAAAAAAATCATTATGCAGAAAAGCACTAGGAACAATATCATAGCTATAATTGCACTCTTCCTGTTGGCATATCCTATTTCACTTCTTTTTAGATATTTAGGACAACTATTTAAAGTCATGATTTCTTGAAGGGATTCTAGATTTGTTGTACAATAGATACTCTGAAGATTAAAGGTGGTAGTTATAAGTCACACTCCATCATATTAACTATGGAGCAGTCAACTTCATCGACTATGTCGCTTTTGTATTCAGGTCTACTCCAACAGAGTATGAGTATGCTTAGCTCGGCTACCGGTAAAAGAGTTGTTTTTCAACTCCGAGAGTTAGCCGGTCAGCATCACACTTAATTCATACCGAAAATAACACCCCCCCCTATTCTAGTCAAAACCGCCACTCGCACTAGGCAATACTGGCTACTCCCCCCCATCCTCCTGCGGGCCAGAGAACGCCAGGTAGCTTAGGTTGAATCCACCGGCGACGATATTCAGACGAATCACGTTGGTTCCGGCACTCAGGGGTACGTCCTCGATGATGGTGGCTTCCCACTGTTGCTTACCGCCGGTATCGGGCAGACTTACGACCGGACTGACGGGGGTGCCGTTGGCCATGATTTGCAATTTACCCTGGGTATCCACCGAGGCGGTACGCACGGTAAGATCGTAACGACCGGCTTCCTCGACCCGTACCGTGTACTGGAGCCATTCTCCGGCTTCGGTCCACCCTACATGGTAGCCGTTGCTCATGTCGTCTTCGCTGGCCTCGATATCCACGCCATCGTTGCGGTAGGCGGATCCGAGATTCCAGCGCTGGCCACCGGGCTTTCCGGTCGTATTCTCTACCTCCATATCGCTATAGGCCATACCGTGAGGGCCCATATCGAAGTCGGTAGGATAAATAATCGTAGTAGTACCGGCGGTGATCACGTGCGCCTTAAAGGGGATAGCATCTTCCGAATGGGGTTGTCGGATCATGGCATCCACCACGCTCGGATGAAATTGGTTGTTTTCTAGCTTCAGGTCTTCCGCGAGTTGCATGAGTCCGGCAAAGGCGGTATCCGGGCTCGGTTGGGGACCTTCGCTCTTCCAGTAATCCAGGATCGCTCGGTAAGCGGGATTACGGTTAACCTGTAGGGGGTTGTTGTAGCCCAGCTTCTTGAGCGGCCACCACGACCAGCCGAAGCCGTTGCGCTCGAAAAGAGCGATCGCGTTCGTGAACCAGGTATTGGAATTTTCTCCCGTTTCACCCAGCCAGATGGGCACCTGACGGTCTTCCCGCATCTGTAGCATGTGCTGGATGGCATCCTGGTCGTTGGGGTTCCAGTATTTGTGGTAGCTCACGACCAGGTTATCATCCCAGAGATCGGGCAGGCCACGGTAATTATTCCCCCAGCAATTTCCTTCGATGACGATCAAATGCTTTTGGTCCACTTCACGGATGGCCGCGGTTACCTCCTGCTGGAGTTGCCAGAGCACGGAATTTTGGGATTCGGCACAGCCGTTGGGGTCCGCATCATGGTTCTCGAACCCCCAGTTCGGTTCGTTAATGATGTCGTAAGCGGCAATCATGGGTTCATCCGCATAGCGTTCCGCCAACTTTCGCCAGAGGGCGATCATCTTAGTGCGGTTGGCCTGACTTTCCCAGAGGGAGGGTTTGGTCGGATCGTAATCGCTGATGTCGGCGTTCTCCCCCTGCCCTCCCGGTGCGGCGTGAAGATCGAGGATGAGGTAGATATCGTTGTCCTTGCACCACTCCAACAATTGATCCGTAATCTCAAACCCCTCGTCGAGCCAGGTGATCTCGCCGGGCACGGGTTCTTCCTCGATAGGTGGGGTAAACAATTTATAGTGCATGGGTAGGCGGACCAGGTTAAATCCCCAGGTGGCCATCGAGTCGATGTCTATTTTGCGCGTATGGTTGGCGAGCCAGGCAGCGTAAAACTCTTCCTTGCGTGCCTTTCCTACCAGTTCCTCGATCCGTGCTTCCAGTTCGTATTGTGGTCCACGGGTACCCAGCATATAGCCTTCCTGCAGCATCCAGCCGCCCAGACCGATACCGCGGAAGATGATTTCCTCCCCGTCCCCGTTCACGATGCGGGTTCCGTCGGCGTGCAGAAAACCTTGTGTGTGGGCGGTCGTGCTGAACGTTAGCAGTAGCAACAGAGTGAAAACAAAGTGTGAAACGGACTTTTCCATCGGGAAGAATGTAGGTAGATTATTATGCTTTTGCTTGCCCCGGCGCGGATAAAAAAGACACCGTGAGTGCCAAAAAATGTCCGCGCGTAGTAAGTCCATCAATGATAGCTAATAATAAGTTCTTACCGTAACCCGACTAACCTGATCTCCTCAACGAAGTCGCCTCCAAAGCCTACAAAACCCAATCCGACTGCCGGGTATATACCGGCTCCTGCCCGGTGAACCGGACCGTCAGAATTTATCACTCCGTGATCGTAGCGGCCTCCATCCGTGGGTATCGCCGCATGTAACTATGTGACGATCCGTGACTCTACTTCTACCCGTATAGTCCGGCAGGTAGCCACTGTTTTATCTAATTACTTTTGAAACCGCGACCCCACCAGTCTGACGTCTTCTCAGCTATCGGTCTGTTACTTCCGCTATACCGCGTAATCCGTTCCTTAATTTTCAGGTCACATATAGCAAAGTAGCCGCGCTTAACATTATTTAACTATTAATGCCGGCAAATTCACTACGTTGTGCATACTCGCGATATAGTTAAATCCTATACCATTCGGGCCTTTCAGCTCACACCACCAAACCCCAAACACCCATGCAAACCCCTCGCCTCCAAACGCTGATCGGTCTGTTGCTGATCACTATGTTTACCGCGGGCTGTAGCAAGGACGACTGCACCGACGTCACCAATCCGGACTGCCCGAACTACGACTACTGCGTGGCGCTCGGGAAGTTGTCCGCCGACTTCGAGACCTACATCCACTCGTCCACCGCACCATTCAGCGACGGAAAATTCTACTACCTCTCCACGAAAGTGCGCGACACCACCTTCGGCGGCTCCCTTCAGTTCCGGGGCCTCGACGATACGGGTAACACCTACGCCTGGAACTTCGGCGACGATCAGCGTACCCGGTACGGGAAGGAGACCTCTTACGATTTCTACCGCCACGAGCAGAGCGGGCCCACGATGGTCGAACTCAGCGTCTACCGCGAAGACGATCAGTGCCCGGAGCGCGGCGCGGAACTGGCTATCCGTACCGAATCGCTGTACATCATCGGGGAGGACGCCGACTTCGATACCCGTCCGATCCTCGGTACGTTCGTGGGCAATAACGAGGATGAGTCCGTCCAGTCCGATTTCCCGATTACCTTTTTCTACACGTCCGAAATAGACGAGGTCCGCCTGAAGGGCTTCCCCCGGGGGGCCGTCAACGGCGAGGTGCTCAATAACCTTGGCATCAACCTGAATTACAAAGAGTTTCTCATCATGCCGACGGCCAATGCCTGTTGCAGTCGCGTTCACGGCGTTGGAGAATTGTCGGACGACAAGCAGCGCCTCCGCATCGAGTATAAGATCTACGACTTCGACCGCGAGCGGTGGATCGAGAAGGTCTGGACGGGGAAGCGCAAACGGGGGTAGTCCGCCCGGTCGCTACCCGGTGGACAGCTATTCCGCAGCCAGGGATCCGGGGCTACGCGACACTTGGGTAAAACACCGGCCACAATGTGCTACCCGATAAGGTCCGATAGTGCATATGCCAATATCCTTTCCGGACCGAACAGCAGTTAGCGAATTTTCGCTGATTTTAAATTTTATGTTCTAACTTAGAGCATCATCGGCTTGCGACGTAAGGAATTCAACCTCTCATTCCCATACGTCCACGGGCCAGTTTCGTCGCTTTCTAACCCAGCTTTCATGAATCCAAGAAACCTTCTGCCCGTGGTGGGCCTGGTCCTGTCCATCGCAACCCTCCACGCCCAAACCGTAACCGGCACGGTCACCGACGCCGGAGAACCCATCATCGGTGCGACCATCTCCGCCGGCACCACCGGCACGGTGTCTGATGTCGACGGGTCGTATTCATTGGACCTGCGCGCCGCCGGCACCTATACCCTGACGGCGAGTTACATCGGCTACGCGACGCAGGAGCGAGAATTTACCCTGGTCGACGGACAGACCGTCGAATGGAACGTCAGCCTGGAAAGCGGCGCCACCAACCTGGAAGAGCTGATCGTCGTGGGGTCCCGTACGGCACCCCGCTCGTCCACGACCTCTCCCCTACCGATTGACGTCTTTAAATCCGAAGAACTCAACAGCACCGGACAGGCCACCTTCGATAAGGCCCTGCAGTACCGCGTTCCCTCCTTCAATACCGTGCAGACGCCGGTCAACGACGCGACCTCCCTGCTCGACCCCTACGAAATCCGCAATATGGGCCCCAGCCGTACGCTTATCCTGATCAACGGCAAACGGAAAAACATGAGTTCCCTGCTCTACACCCAGACCTCTCCGGGGCGCGGGGAGACGGGGGCCGACATCTCGGCCATTCCCACCGACGCCATTAAGCGGGTGGAGATCCTGCGCGATGGTGCCTCGGCCCAGTACGGATCCGACGCCATCGCGGGCGTCATGAACATCGTGCTGAAGGACGACGCCGAAGACGGCAGCGTGACCCTGCGCACGGGCATCACCACCGAGGGCGACGGCGAGCAACTGGGCATCGCGCTGAACAACGGCACCGCGATCGGGGAAAGCGGCTTCATTAACTACACGATCGATCTGTCCAAGATCGGCCAGGCCAACCGGCCCGGCACCGTCGACGCCGCGGGGGAAGCGGGCGACTTCGGCGCCAGCATCGAGGACGTACAGTCCTTCCTCAACCGCTACCCGGACGCCGGTAACATCAACGGCTCGCCGGAAACCACCGCCTCGAAGTTCGTGGTCAACTTCGGCAGCGACGTCTCCGCCAACACCAACTTCTACGGCAACGCCGCCTACGTGTACAAGAAGGTCAACAGCTTCGCCAATTACCGCACGCCCTACTGGCGCACCCTGGCTGATTTCCCCTACCTGGCCGACTTCTTTCCCAACGGCCCCAACGGCGAGTACATCGGCTACGTGCCCACCTTCGAGGGCAACCTCAACGACTACAACGGCACCATCGGCTTCCTGACCCAGAAGGACGGCTGGATCGCCGACGTGAGCTTCACCACGGGCGGGAACGAGCAGACCTACACCGTCTCCAACTCCCACAACCGCAACATGACGCTGAACCCCGACGGCACTTTCAAGTACCGCGAGAACAGCCCCATCACCTTCGATCCGGGCGGAACCCGCTTCAGCCACAACGTCGGTAACATCGACGTGACCCGCCGGCTTTCGGATAAGGTCGGCATTGCCTTCGGCTCGGAATTCCGCAACGAGAACTTCACCGTGATCGAGGGCGAACTGGCCTCCTACGAGGACGGCGGCGCCGACTCCTTCGCCGGCAACGACCCCCGCAACTCCGGCAAGTTTAACCGCTTCAACTTCGGAGGGTACGCCGACGCGGCCATCGATTTCACCGACGACTTTCTGGTCAATGCCACCGTCCGCCTGGAAAACTACAGCGATTTCGGGAACGCCTTCGTGTACAAGGTGAGCTCCCGCTACAAATTCAGCGAGGACCGGGTGACCATCCGGGGCTCTTTTTCCACGGGCTTTAAGGCCCCCACCCTCCACCAGATTTACACCCAGAAGGCCCAGTACAGCTTCGTACCCGGGCAGGGTATCCAAGTAGGCGGACTGGTCAGCAACGTAAGTCGGGAAGCCCGTCTGCTCGGTCTGCCGGCCCTCGATCCCGAACGCTCGACCAACTTTACCGTGGGCGTCGGTCTACGGCCCAACTCCGACCTGAGCGTTACGCTGGACTACTACAACATCAAAGTCGAGGACCGCATCATCCTGTCTACGGAGATCGGAGCGACGGACGCCGGCAACACCCCGCTGGACGCCCTGCTGGCCGACAACAACCTCTCCGATCTGAGCTTTTTCGTGAACGGTCTCGATACCCGTACCTCCGGCGTAGACTTCGTAGCTAACTACCGTGGCCTGCGGTTCAACGAGCGCAGTCTGGTGGTCAATCTCTCCGGCAACTACACCATTCAGAACGAGCGTATCGGCGCGATCAAGAACCCCGAGATCGTGGCCGGCGCCGGGCAGTCGGTGGCCAATCCGACGCAGGAAGCGCTTTTCTTCACCTCCCGCCCGAAGTATAAGGCCATCCTCGGACTGGACTACGACTGGGAGCAGTTCGGCGTAAGCGTCAATAACACGCTCTTCGGCCCCACTGAGTTCCGCCAGCAGGGACTGTCCTCCGGCCTCTACACTGAGTTCGAGACGAAGGTGGTGACCGATCTCAGCCTCTTCTACCGGGTCACCGACAAGTTTACCCTCCAGGCCAATGCCAACAACATCTTCAACGTACTGCCGGAGTGGAACTTCAAGTCCGAAAGCGCGGCCGGTGACGCCCTGCTCAACGATGCCGCGGCCCTGAGAAACCAGTCGAACCTGATCACCTTCAACCAGCGCTACTCCCAGATGACCTACGACGGCTTCCACTTCAGCCAGTTGGGCACGATCCTTACGTTCTCGGCGAGCTTGCGCTTCTGATGTAGCGGGCCACGCGCTCCGCACCCCGGACGGCCCCCTCCATGTAGCCCGCGAATTCAGCGGCGGTCTCCGTCCCCGCCATGAGCAGCCGCCCATTCCAGTACGGGAGGCGGTAGGCCGGATGCCCCTGATTTTGGTGGGGAACCAACCGATCCGCGAGGGGGGAAGAAGTATTCTTCTCCCCTCGCCACGTTCGGTCAACGTAGGAGGTGAAGTTCCTGACGGAAGCACCGTAGGCTTTTTCCAACTGCTTCAGCACGGCTTCCTGGCGCGCGGACCCGGAAAGTGCGTACAATTCCGGATCCACGAATCCCTTCAGGGCGTAATGCTCGTCGGACGCGTCGGCGTGATCATACATCTCTACCACCGGCCCCGCGTTGCTGAAGAACGTTCCGCTGCTTCCTTCCTCCCGCCAGAACGGCCGCGGGTAGGTCAGGGCGAACTTGATGGACTGCCCCATCCAGGTGTCGGTACGCACCGCAAGTTGGCCAACATCCTCCGGCAGGGGTGGGTCGATATCCAGCGTGCGCACCAGCAGCTCCGGCGGCAGGGTCAGAACGGCCGTTTCGGCGAGGTAGCTTCGGGCATCCGTCGTGATTGCTACCCCCTCCGACGTATTCGTCAGCCTACGCACGGCTTGGTTTAATCTTATGCGATCGTGGCCCACTGCTTCGGCGAGGGACTCGATCAGCACGCTGCTCCCCCCGCGGATGCGGTAACTCGGCTCCGGGTTGGGCGGCAACCGCACGAATTGGGCCGGTCGCCGGGCATCCGCTTCGTAGACCGCGTACTCCCCCTGCCGCTGGGGGAAAACCTCCAGGCCGTTCTCTTTCAGCAACTTCCAGAGGGCCGTATGCTTTCGACCCAGCCAGGTGGCTCCCATTTCGAGTGGTGCGGTGCCGGGGGTATACAGTGTTTCTATCCTTCCGCCGAGCCGTTCGCGGGCTTCGAGGATCAGCACCGATTTCCCGCTATTCCGCAGTCGGTAAGCCAGGGTCAGGCCGGATAGGCCAGCGCCCACAATGATTACATCGATTCGGGAAGGGAGCATGTTAAGTTGTTGGGCGGCGGGGCACGGGAGCGAAGGTAAGCTACCAGGGTGGCGGTGGGCGTACGAAGGGCAGATCCACCCAGGGTCGTGGGTGGCGCAGCAGGTAGTTCCACAGGCGTTCCGTTTCGCAGACGGTCAGGTGAAGTTGGCTGCCGTAGCCCATCATCAGGTCGCGGGTCGAGCCGCCGTAGCAGTTAGTGCCCGCGGCGCTGCCGTTATTCGTGGTCGCGCAGTGGCCGAAGCATTCGTCCTCGGGTTCCAGGTCGATGCCGGCGCAGGGATTATTGCAGTTGAAGGTATGGTCGAGGCCCAGTGCGTGACCGAATTCGTGTCCGATGACGCGGGCGATGGTCCAGGTATCGTGACTGCCCCGCAGGAAGCCCGGCAGCCGGTTGTAGATGTAAATGCGATTGCTGCCCACTCCCGGCACGGAACCGTCGGGTGCCCTCCCCCGCCCCGCATACCGGGTGAAGATGACGTTCATCGCGCTGTCCAGGGGCACCACTCGCTCCCCGTGTCGGTAAAGGAAAGCGCTGTGGAGAGGATGCTCCGGCCCGTGCAGGAGCGCGAAACGGATCCGTGTGTCACTGGTAGGTTCGTAGTCGAGCACGGCGGTACGGAAGCGGAAATTCATCTCGTTGAGGAGATACCGCATGAGGACGTCCGCCCGCAATTTTTCGTTGTTGCCGTGGGCCGCCAGAACGGGGTCGGCGGGGTCGCCGGTGAAGTTCCGTCCGTCCTCCAGCCCCACGAAGTGAAAGGCCAGACGGATGGTTGCGACGGACGTTTCCGGCAGTTGGCCAATACGGAATTCTCCCTGGGCCGGCAACGACCACAACCAACACACGGCTACGACGATTGTAAGGACGCGCATACGCCACCAAACTAAGACAACCCGCTCAATCCCTCCCCATGCCGGCCGGAAAAGACATCGCCTCCGTCATCCTCTTTTTGATCCCGGTGATCACCTTTCTGGCCCTGTGCTACTTTCTGTTCCGGTTCCTGGTGCGTCAGGGCCGGAAGTGAGCAGTCGCTCCCGGTAGCAGTCTACGAATTGTCCTACCTCCCGGCCATCCATGAGGGCATGATGGACATGGATGGACACCGGCATTTCCAGTCGACCCGCGCGTTCGCTGACCTTACCGACGCTGATCTTCGGGCAGCTGTCGGGCCGGTCGAAACTTCGCGCGTGGCTCAGGGAGGTAAAATCCAGCCAGGGAAGTGCGCTGAAGTGTATCACGTCGGCTCCCGCGACCCCGACCTCCAGTCCGCTCCGGCCACGTACCCGGGCGATCTCCGCGCGTGCTCCGACGGTGAAGGCCGTAAAGTCCTCCGTAAAGGGGATGTACGAAAAGCCGAAGCTCCCATCCTCCCGCCCGATCGTCGCCGAAGCGTGGATCGTATCGTGCACGACCACCGCGTCCTCCTCGACCCGGTAACGAAAGGCTTCCACGGCATTGACCGCGGCGAGACAGTCGTGGAGGTAACGCAGGAAGAAAGAATCGCCCGACGCCCGGCAATCCCTGATCGCCTCGGTACAGTCCACCCGCACCGTCAGCCCGAAAAAGGGTTCCGCAAAGCCGCGAAAGAAGTGAAAATGCTCACGCCGCGGCCAGGTATCGAGGTTTAACCGTTTCATGCGAGGTAGTCGAGTAGATCGGTGATGGTTTCGGCACGCCGGAAACGGGGATGGTCCGCCTCGAAGGTCGCCTCTTCGTGTACCCAGGTGGTGTGAAAGGGTACGTGGACCGCGTGGCCCCCCAGTTCCAGCACGGGGATCACGTCAGACTTCACGGAATTGCCCACCATCATGAAGTGTGCGGGCGCGCAGTCGAGGTGAGCGATAAGCTTGCGGTAGTTCGCGGTGCCCTTATCGCTCATCACTTCGATGTGGTGGAAGTAGTCCGCCAGTCCCGACTTTTCCAGTTTTCGCTCCTGGTCCAGCAGGTCGCCCTTGGTAGCGAGCACGAGGCGGTGGGAACGTGCTGCGTGCTCCAGGGTTTGCGCTACGCCCTCCAGTACGACAACCGGTTTCTCGAGCATCTCCCGACCGATGGCCAGCGTCCGTTCCACCAGTCGGTACGGAGCCCGGCCTTCTGTAATACGTCCCAGGGTTTCGACCATACTGAGCGTGAAGGCCTTGATCCCGTATCCGTACAGCGGCAGGTTTTTCATTTCCACGGCAAACAGCTCGCGGTTGGTGGTATGGGCCGGCAGGTATTCCTCCAGCAACCCGCAGAAGGCATCCTCCGCTTCCCGGAAGAAGGGTTCGTTCACCCAGAGGGTGTCGTCGGCGTCGAAGGCAATAACCTGCAAGTCTTTCATGGGGCGGGCGGGGTCGCGGGTGCAAGGTATAGCGGAAGGAGCAGCGCGCCAAGGTAAACGCCGTAATACCGCGGGATCAACCCGCAGCCTATCTTCCCCTAAAATTACACCAATGCTTCGCTTACTCGTATTCCTGCTGTTATGTACCGGTTGTGCCGCCACCGAACCCTCCGGGGCGCCGTCCGCCACCGAAGCGGGCGGTCCGCGCTACGCCCTCGGGCAGTGGTCGTTTCACGAAGCGTTGTTCGGCGGAGAAATGGACAACTCCGACTTCATCCGGACGGCCGGCGAAATGGGCTTCGCCGGGGTGGAACTCGTCAATCAGTTCTTCGCCGACCGGGCGGAAGACGAAGCCTTCCTGGACAGCCTCTCGGCCACCGCCGACGCCGCCGGCGTAAAACTCACGATGTTACTCGTCGACGGCGCCGGTAATCTCGGGGCTTCCGACCCCGCCGAGCGCGACGCGGCGCTGGAACAACACCTCCGGTGGGTAAAGGCCGCCGACCGGCTGGATATTCCCGCGGTCCGCATCAACGCCCACGGTGACGGCAGCCCGGAGGAGATTATGGCGGCCAGCGCGGACGGAATCGGCCGGCTCGCCGCGGCGGCCCGGGATTACGGCATCCGGATCCTGATCGAGAATCACGGAGGCATCAGCAACGACGGGGAGTGGCTGGCCGCCCTGCTGCGCCGACTAAAGTCGCAGAACGTTGGCGCGGTCGCCGATTTCGATAACTGGTGCGTGGAACGCGACAACGGCCAGCTCTGGGGCGGGGAATGCACCCGGCGGTACGACCGCTACCAGGGCATGTCGGACCTCATGCCGTTCGCCGGAGGCATCAGCGTCAAGGCCTTCGACTTCAACGAAAACGGAGAAGAAGCCGGCATGAACTACGCGGCGCTGTTTGACATCATCCGGGCCTGGGACTACGACGGTTATCTCGGCATCGAGTACGAAGGCAGCAGTCTGCCCCCGCGCGAAGGCATCGAACGCACGCGTGCCCTGGCCGAAAGATCCTGGCCGCGTCGGCCAATCGTTAGTGAAGCCGCGGCGAACCGCATCGACAGCACCCTACGCGGATTCGTGGAACGGGGAGACCTTGCGGGCGCCTCCGCCCTGGTTTACGAAAAGGGGGAGGAAGTGTACTTCGGGGCCTTCGGCGATGCCGACCGGGAGGCAGGTACCCCCATGGCCCGCAACACGATCGCCCAGATCTACTCCATGACCAAGCCCATCACCGGGGTGGCCCTGATGCAACTGTACGAGCAGGGTAAGTTCGGGCTCGACGATCCCCTGGGCGATCACCTGCCCGAGTTCGCGAATATGCGGGTATACCAGTCGGTGGACTCCGACGGCCGGATGATCACCACCGCTCCGGACCGACCGGTCACCGTTCGGGACATCACGCGCCACACGGCAGGATTCTACAACGGCGGTACGACTCCGGGCCTGCAGGAAGCGTACGCCGCGGCCGATCTGCGCAACTACGACCACACGATCGCGGACATGGGTCGGCGACTCGGAAGCCTACCCCTGCTCTTCCAGCCGGGTACCCGGTGGCATTACGGGCTTTCGGTCGACGTGCAGGCGCTACTGGTGGAGCGTCTATCCGGTCAGCCCTTCGATACTTACCTGCGGCAACACATCCTCGGTCCTCTCGGCATGGACGAGACGCGCTACTTCGTTCCGCCCGCGGACCGCGATCGTATGTCGTCCGCCTACAACCGCTCGGCGGAGGGCTCGCTCACCCAACTGCCGGACGCGGAGGCTCACGCCTTCAACGTACAGGAGTGGCCCCTCACCCCGGGCGGTTTCGGGCTGACCTCCACCCTCGACGACTACATGACCTTCGTCCGCATGCTGGTCAACGGAGGCAGCCTCGACGGTGTCACCATTCTACGGCCCGCCACCATCGATCTGATGCGGACCAATCACCTGGAAAACAAGGTCACCGAGCGATCGTGGTTGCCCGGGAAGGGACAAGTGGGATTCGGGATCGACTTTGCCGTACGTCAGCGCCCACCCATCACGGCGGAAGAAAACCCGGGGGCGGTGGGGGAATTTTTCTGGGACGGAGCGGCCAGTACCCTCTTCTGGGTCGATCCGGCCAATGATCTGACGGCCGTTCTGTTCGTGCAGCTATTCCCCTACGATCAGATCGGGCTCCACCACGACTTCCGGCAAGCGGTATACGGGCCGGCGAAATTGGCGAAAAATGAGTAAGTTTCAAGGACGGAAATCCTCGTAACCCGCGGGGCTCGCCGTCCGTTCGCCTTCCCCTCACCAGCCGGCACACACTCATGACATCCGCGAAGCATACCCTCACCCGTCTGCTCGAACCTTACGACATCACGATCAACGGTGGCCGGGCGATCGACCCTCAGGTCCATCACGACCGCTTCTACGACCGCGTGATGGGAGACGGCGTGCTGGGCGTCGGGGAAAGCTATATGGACGGGGACTGGGACTGTACCGCGCTCGATGAGTTGATCACCCGGTTGCTCCGGGCGGATTTCGGCAAGCAACTCCGGCCGGCAAAAATGATCATACCGGTACTTCGGGCTAAACTCGTCAACCAGCAGCGTAAAGCCAAAGCCCTGCGCGTAGGCAAGCAGCACTACGACATCGGTAACGATCTGTACCACCGCATGCTTGACCGTCGGATGACCTATACCTGCGCCTACTGGAAGGAGGCCCGCACCCTCGACGAAGCCCAGGAGCACAAACTCGACCTGATCTGCCGCAAGATCGGACTGCAACCGGGAGACCGCATCCTCGACATCGGCTGCGGTTGGGGCAGTTTCGCGGGCTACGCCGCCGAACGGTACGGAGCCTCCGTCGTCGGCATTACCATCTCGGAGGAGCAACTCGCCTACGCCCGCGAGCGCTACGGCCACCTGGATGTCGAATTTCGATTCCAGGACTACCGCGACGTCCGGGAAACCTTCGATCACATCGTATCGGTGGGCATGTTCGAGCACGTAGGCCCCAAAAATTACCGGACTTATCTGGAGATGGTCGACCGGTGTCTCCGGGAGGAAGGCTTCTTTCTCCTGCATACCATCGGGACCAACCGTAGTCAGGCCACGGCCGATCCGTGGGTGGAGAAGTACATCTTTCCCGGCGGCGTGCTGCCCAGCGCGGCCCAGGTCACCCGGGCGGCCGAGGGTTTACTCATCATCAAGGACTGGCACAACTTCGGACATGATTACGACCGTACGCTGATGGCGTGGCACGCGAACTTTGACCGGAGCCGACATGACTTATCCGGCTACGACGAACGCTTCTGTCGTATGTGGCGGTACTGGTTGCTCACCGCGGCGGCCGGTTTTCGCAGCCACCGCAATCACCTCTGGCAAATCGTGTTCGCCAAGCGCGGGGGGCGGGTGGCCTACGACTCCGTTCGCTGATTTCGCGGGCCTACTTTACGTAAGATACCTCCTTTACGGCGCGGACGATCTTCTCCGCATTGGGCAAGAATTCCTCCACGAAGCTGGCCGCGTAGCCGAGATTGACGTCGGCGGAGTTGACGCGGATGACCGGTGCATCGAGGTAGTCGAAGGCCGATTTCTGAATTTCGTAAGCTACCTCGGCGGAGATGCCGGCGAAGGGCCAGCTCTCGTCGATCACGACGCAGCGGTTGGTCTTTTTTACCGACTCGATGATGGTCTTGCGGTCGAGCGGACGGATGGTGCGCAGGTCGATCACTTCGGCGCTGATGCCTTCCTTCTGGAGCAATTCGGCGGCTTCCAGGGTAGGCAGCATCATCTTATTGTAGCTCACCAGGGTCACGTCGGTGCCCTCGCGGCGTACGGCGGCCTTGCCGATCTCGACGAGGTACTCTCCTTCGGGTACTTCACCTTCGTAGCCGTACAGCAGTTCCGACTCCATGAAGCAGACCGGATCTGGGTCCCGGATAGCGCTCTTCAGCAGTCCCTTCGCATCGGCGGGGTCGGTACAGGAAATCACTTTGAGTCCGGGGGTATTGGCCATCCAGCTCTCGAACGACTGGCTGTGCTGCTGGGCCAGCTGCCCGGCCGAACCGGAGGGGCCGCGGAATACGATGGGGCAGCTGTACTGACCGGCCGACTGGCTCAGGGTTTTGGCGGCATTGTTGATGATCTGGTCGAAGGCCAGTACGGCAAAGTTCCAGGTCATGAATTCCACGATGGGCTTGAGGCCGTTCATGGCCGCCCCCACGCCGATGCCGGCGAATCCCAGTTCCGCGATCGGGGTGTCGATCACGCGCATGGGACCGAACTCGTCCAACATCCCCTTACTGACCTTATAGGCACCGTTGTACTGGGCGACTTCCTCGCCGAGGAGAAATACGGTGTCGTCGCGCCGCATCTCTTCGGTCATCGCTTCACGAAGGGCGTCACGTAGGGCAATTTTTCTGGGCATGTCGGGTTTATATTTGACCGGCAAAAGTACGAGCCGTTCCCCTCAGATGCAAACGATGAAACTTATAAAACGCGGCCTGCCGCTGATCGCCACCGCCACGCTGCTGCTCCTGACCTCCTGCAACCGCGGCTTCGGTTGTCCCACCAACCTTTCCGTCCGGGAGCTTGTTTCCCCGCTATTGTCCCTGCTGCCCTGACCTTTCGGGGTGGCGATGTACGGGATACCACAATAGCCCCACCCATGAACTGGATTAAGATCGACAGCGTCCACGATATCGAAGCCATCATCGAACGCAGCCACCACGTTTCCTGCCTTATCCTTAAGCACAGCACCGCCTGCCCCATCAGTAGCCTGGCTAAAAACCGCCTGGAGAAGCAATGGGATCTCGAGCATTCCGCCATGGAAACTTACTATCTCGACCTCCTGCGGCACCGCGACGTGAGCAACTACATCGCCGCCGAGTTCGCCGTGGATCACGAATCCCCCCAGGTGCTGCTGATCAAGGACGGTCGCTGCGTATTCAATGCCAGTCACCTGGATATTCGTGTCGACGAGCTGCGGCAAACGGCCTGAGATGGACTCCCCCACCCCGTTTCTGACCGCCGACGGTAGCCACAGCTTACGCAGTCCCGCGGGCATCAGCTACCACAGCACGCACGGGGCCATTCAGGAGAGTCAACACATTTTTATTGAATACGGGCTACTCCCCCTCCTCCGCGACGAACACCCCCGGGATCTGAATATCCTGGAGATGGGTTTCGGGACCGGCCTCAACGCCCTCCTGGTGAGAGCCGTGGCCGCCAATCATCCGGGAACGCGCTTCGCCTATACCACCTTCGAACGTTATCCCGTCGGCGGCGAACAGGTACGTCAGTTGAATTATCCGGCCCGGCTCGGTCTGCCCGCCGAGCGCTTTTTTCAACTGCACGACGCACCCTGGGGCGAACCCACGCAACTGGACGCCAATTTCGTCCTGCACAAGCGGCGGGAAGACTTTCTGGGTACCGGGCCGCACCCCGCGCGCCCGGTCGAGCTGATCATTTACGACGCCTTTGCCCCGGAAAATCAACCGGAACTCTGGACGCCGGAAGCCATGCGGCAGTGTTATGCCTGGCTGAAGCCCGGAGGCAGACTACTCACCTACTGCGCGAAGGGGCAGTTCAAACGGAACCTGCGGGTGGCCGGATTTCGGGTGGAGAGATTACCGGGCCCGGTCGGCAAACGTGAGATCACGCGGGCCTTCCGTGACTGATGGTTTGCGGGAGGCGACCTTATTGATCTTACCCATTTTACCGTACAGTTCTACCGATTTGCGGTTGTAGGCCAGGGCGGCTTCCTCCGCCGTGGCGAACATTCCGATGTGCAGGCTGCGGCGGTTCACGGAGATCACGGCACGGTAGCGGTTATTCTCCTTGTACACACCGGTGTACCCGAGCTTACTAGATGTGCGGCGTTTCCGGCTGGCAACCGACCGACTGCGGTATTCGATGTTTTCCAGGCGGCAGTCAAGCTTGTTTCCGTTCACGCTGCCCACCAATTTCCGTTCCCCCTTGCGCGTGTGGGCCAGATAACGTTCGGCGATCAGCTTATGCAGGTAAATGGTTTCCGTCCGGTACCCATCGGATGCATCGCAGCGAAAAGACTTCTGAAATACGACGCAACCCGAAGAATGCAGACGCAGATTGTGGAAGAAGTTGAGGTCGCTCAGGTGATCGTCCTGACTTAACTCCCTGAATACGTGAAGGTCCAATATGGCATACTCCTCCGCGTTTTTTAGTTTGATGTGCTTGTTCATAGCTTTAGGTGTTTATGGGGCCGAACTGCACTATTCGGCGAAATTCAAATGTTGTCCGTATACACAAGTATCCGAACCAAATATACACCCTAATCGGGATAATAACCAGCACCTTGCCCCTCACTTGAGACAATATTGCACAAATGTGCCTCACCTTTTCTGAATCAGCCATTAAGTGAAGAATATTGACATGTTGGCCCGTACGGCACAATTGGCCCGGTTGGCGGATTCCTCCGTCTGCGACAACCCGCGGGTCGGGGCGGTGCTGGTCCACCAGGGTCGCATCATCGGGGAAGGGTACCACCACCGTGCCGGGGAAGCCCACGCGGAGGTGAATTGCCTGGCGGCCGTCAGCGATGCCGACCGGGAACTTATTCCCGACAGCACCCTCTTCGTCAGCCTGGAACCCTGCTGCATCAAGGGGCGCACCCCCGCCTGCACGGGCCTGATCCTGAAGGAACACATCCGCAAGGTGGTATTCTCCCAGCGCGATACGACGGACGAAGTATCCGGCAGGAGCGCGGCCATCCTGCGGGAGGCCAAGGTGCGGGTGAAGGAGTACCCGGACTTCTCCCCCACCGAGGCCACCAACATCAACCGGCTGATCTACACCACCGAACAGCGGCCCTTCGTGCTGTTGAAGTTCGCCCGCTCGGCGGACGGTTACCTGCGCCCCCGCGACCGCAGCCGCAAATACTGGATCACCAACGACATCAGCCGCCGGCTGGTACACCGGTGGCGGACCGACACCAACGCCGTCATTGTCGGTGCCCGGACGGTAATTGAAGACGACCCTAAACTGAACGCGAGATTTTTCCCGGGTCCCGATCCCCGACCGGTCGTCATCGATCTGCGCGACCGGCTCACCGGCAAGGAAAAACTGTTCACCGCCGGCGGGGAACGCCCCCTCGTGTTCACGGGCCGTAAACCCGCCAAATTGCGGGCCGACACCGTCGAAATGAAGGAGAAGGACCTGAACAAAAAAGCCGTCAAGAAAATCCTGCGCAAGCTCCACGACCTTAAATTCGGTCACGTCACCGTGGAGGGGGGTGCCTCCACGCTCACCGCCTTTCTAGAGTACGGTTACTGGGACGAGGCCCGGCGCTTCACCGGTCCCGTCCGCTTTGGTAGTGGGCTGCCCGCTCCCGAATTCCCCGCGTCAGCTCGCCGCACCGGTAGCGAACGGATTGGAACCGACCTGCTGGAAACTTTTAAACGGTAGTCCGCGCCTCACTCAATTCCCTGACGGCTTTGCCGATGATTCCGCAGGCTTCCCGCAGTTCGGCCTCGGAAATGACCAGCGGTGGCGCGAAGCGGATGATGTTACCGTGGGTGGGTTTGGCCAGCAGCCCGCGGTCGGCAAGCTTTAAGCAAAGTTGCCAGGCGGTGTCTCCCGTTTCCGAATCGTTGATGACCAGCGCATTTAGCAGACCCTTTCCCCTCACGAGGCGGAGCGTCTCCGGATGGGCATCGACCAGTTGTTGCATTTCGCTGCGGAACAAATTGCCGAGCTCCCGGGCGTTCTGGGTCAGCCGCTCGTCCACGACCACCTGCAGCGCCTCCCGGGCAACCGCGCAGGCGACCGGGTTGCCCCCGAAGGTACTTCCGTGCTGGCCCGGCCGGATGACGTGCATTACCGCATCGTCGGCCAGTACCGCGGATACGGGATAAGTGCCTCCGCTGAGCGCTTTGCCCAGGATCAGCACGTCGGGGCGGGTGTACGTTTCCCGTCGCTCGCAGTGCCCGGGACAGGTGCAGTCCCCGCAAACCCGCAGTAGGGCCCCGGTGCGTCCGATGCCAGTCTGTATTTCGTCGGCCACGAAGAGGACATTATGCTCCCGGCAGGCGGCGGCCACGGCGGGGATGTAATCGTCTTCCGGGACGAACACCCCGGCTTCCCCCTGAATCGGTTCGACCAGAACGGCGGCGATGGTCGCGGGATCATTGCCGAGCGCGGTGCGTAAGGCGGATATATCCCCGTAGGGCACGCTCTCGAAGCCCGGGGTGTAGGGACCGAAGTTTCCCTTGGCGTTGGGGTCCGAGCTGAAACTGATGATGGTCGTGGTGCGGCCGTGAAAGTTTTGTCCGCACACGATGATGCGTGCCCGGTCGGTAGGAATGCCCTTCACTTCGTAGCCCCACTTCCGGCAGAGTTTGATGGCCGTTTCGACGGCCTCCGCGCCGGTGTTCATGGGCAGTACCTTGTCGAATTGAAAGTACTCGGTCAGGTACTTCTCGTAGGGTCCGAGTTGATCGTTGTGAAAGGCCCGACTGGTGAGGGTGAGGGTGGACGCCTGCCGTTGCATCGCGCCGAGAATGCGCGGGTGACAATGACCCTGATTGACGGCGGAATAGGCACTGAGGAAATCGAAATACTGCTTCCCCGCTACGTCATACACGTATACGCCCCGGCCCTCGCTGAGCACGACGGGCAGTGGGTGGTAGTTATGGGCGCCGTAGCGATCTTCAAGGGCAATGTAATCGGCTGGTTTCATGTGGCGGGCAATTTCCCCCAAAGGTAAATCTTCGCGCGTGCTTGCGTAAGTGAGCCCCCGGGTGATCACTTCCGGGGTACATCGCGAGCTTCCCGGGCCACCACCGTATACGCTTGGATCTGCCAATTTACCATCCTCCCGCGCCCCCGCCGCCCGAACCGCCGCCCACCGAACCGCCGCCCCCACTGGAGGCGGACTGCACCGGGGTGGAAGACGTGTGGACGACCTGGGTGAAGCTTCGGCCGAATTCCGCCGCGATGAAGGGTTGGCCGCCCGCGTAGTACGCCGGGCGATAATGACTGGTGTCCAGCAGGTCACCGAAGTAGGCCGTCCACTTCGTATGAATGCCGAGGGCAATAGCGTAGGGCAGTAAGTCCTCGTAGTGCTCCGGGCTCATCGCGGGAGCATTCGGGAGTCGCTTTCGTTGGTTTTCACCCATGGAGAGATAGTCCCGAAAGGCCGCGATCCGCGCATTCAGCGCCACGTCTTGCGGACTCGGTTTGCGGATCAGATAGCCGTAGGCCGGCAGCGCGAGCAGTCCGGCAATGGCGAAGACAATGAGAGCCGGTACCGCCCAACCGGTTGAATCGGTGCCCGTAAGGAAACCGGCGGCCACGAGTGTCAGGCCGTAAATGCCCGCCAGCGGCAGGATGAGTTTCCAGTTACTTTCCCCGCTTCGCGTACCCCGCAAACGCTCCTGCAGAGCCCGGTGATGGGCGCTCACCACTTTGCGGAGACGGCTGTCGTAAGATTCCTTTAGGATCACCTCACCGGAACGGGAGAACAGCTTGTCCATTAACACGCGCTGTTCCGACGGTAGCATCTCCGGCGACGGCCCATCCGCGTTGCGCCGCAGCCGGTAGTACGATTCGGTGAAGATGAAGCCTTCCTCAACGGGCTCGATGGACAAATAGCCCCGGGTCGCCAGCCGCAGCAGGGACGCCGTAAAGCAGGCGGTATCGGGAGCGCCAAAGGTGGAAGCCAGAACCCCGATGGCCGCCGGCGAGTGCCCCCCGGGCGGTTCGAAAGTGGGTCCTACGTGCGGAGCCGGCGGGTCCACGCCGTGACGTCGCCAGGTGGTATAGAAATAATACCCGAAGCCGATTGCGCCGAGCAGCAACAGGAATAAAGACCCCTCCCGCTCCCACCTGCTCCGGGGAGGCGGCGGAACGGATTGAACCGCCTGGGCGGGGGCCATCGCCGTAAAAAAGCCGGGTTGGAACCCTACCGCGATGCTCATCGACCGTCCCCGCCCGAAGGTTCCGCGACCACTAAATTTCAGCTCACCCGTTGCCCGTCGGTCGAGGCAGTCGCGGTCGGTGGACCCTTCCACTCCGGTATAGCACGCCCACTGCATCGCCTCCGCTCCCGGGGGTACGGCTACTGTGGCCGTTAGCTCGTCGATGCGGAGGCTCACGTCCGGGCCGATCAGGTCGACGTCGAGCTCATCCAGGCTGTCCAGCTGCCCGATGGCGTTCTCAATGCGGTAGGTCAGTCGGTAAGTATAGCGGCCCGGATCGAGCAGCACGTCCTGCTGTCCGGCGAAAATGGTAAGCAAGCCGTCGCGGGTTTGGGTGTGGTGGGGCTCCACCTGCCCGTCCCGTTCCACGGACATCAGGCTTATGGGCTGTTCCGTACGCTGGGGCAGACTACGGGTGATCCCCCGCTTCACCGCGATCCCCTGCGCCTCGACCGTGATCGTCTCGGTAATATCGACCGAACGGTCGGCCCGGGGCACGATTTCGGCGTGCCAGGATGAAAACCGTTCCTGGCCTACGACGGTCAGGCACAGCAGACAGAATAGGAGGGAGATGAGGGAGCGGAACAAGGCGGAGTGGTTTATGCTACAGTATAGCTGCCTACCGCCCAAACGGTCAAATCATATGGACGAAGCAGGTCGCGCACCGGACGGACGCAAGTCTTACCCTATCTTACCGGCGATGTACTGGTTTACCCTGATGATTCCGGTTGTTCTGGTGGTCGCCTTCACGACCTGGCTGCCGGAGCGGATCATTCGTCCCCGACGACGCACGGTCAACCTCGACCCCCGCGATCTGGGTTTCGCCTTCGAATCCTTGGAGCTCACTACGCCGGAGGGGGTAGCCCTGGCGGCTTTCTACGTCCCGGCCACGATCCCGGCCCGGGGCAACCTCGTACTGCTCCACGGCAAGGACAGCGCCAAGGAGCTTTACCTCGAGTATCTTCCCCAATTGGTGCCTTTCGGATATAACCTACTACTGTACGATGCCCGGGGCCACGGCCGGAGCCAGGGCGAGTTCACGACCTTCGGGTACCACGAGTGGCAGGACGCGGTCACGGCCGCAAAGCACCTGCGCCATCTCGGCGGGGATTTACCCACCGGCGTTTTCGGGCACAGCATGGGCGGTGCCGTAGCCCTGCAGACCATGGCACGCAGCGTCGCCATAGAGTTCGGTATTGTTGAGAGCGCCTTTACCCACCTGGGCGACATCACCTACCGCTACGCCCGCCGCCAGTCCGGCCTTCCCCTACCCCGCTGGCTCACCGACCGGATCCTCGACCGGGCCGAGAAGATCGCCCGCTTCCGGCACCGAGAGGTGGAACCGGTACGCGCGGCCCGGTCCGTATCCCAACCGACCCTCATTATTCACGGCGAAGACGACCGCCAGATCGACGTGGACAACGGTCGTCAGCTCTACGCGGCCCTCGGAAGCGTGCACAAGGAACTGTACATCATCCCGCGGGCGGGTCACGACAACATCACCGAGGTGGGAGCCGACGGCTACTGGTGGCGATTGCGGGCATTCCTGGCGTCGGTCACCGGATGAACCACCCGGCACGTTAGCGTACCTTAACCGCATGAGTTCACCCGCCCCCCACGCAACTACCCCGACGGCCGGTCCCGCGGACTGGCTCTGGTTCGGGCGTACCGTGCTGCTCGGTGCGGGCGTGGCTTTTCTTCTCAGCGGGGCCATCTTCTTCTTTGCCTACAACTGGGATTCGCTGCACCGTTTCGTAAAGCTCGGCACCGCCGCCGGCCTACTGGCGGGAACCGGAGCGTCGGCCCTGTGGCTGCCCGTCGGTTACCGCGTGCGGGAGGTACTGTACACCGCTACCGTGGTACTGATCGGAGCCTTGCTGGCCGTGCTCGGACAAGTGTACCAGACCGGAGCGAACAGCTACGATCTTTTCCTGGCGTGGTCGATATTTGCCTTACCCTGGGTTGCATTGGTGTACTTCGTTCCCCTCTGGCTCGTGTACGCCGTATTGCTGAACGTCACGCTTGTCACTTACGCGCAGCAGGTGAGTGTACAGCTGGACCTGATCGCGACGGGACTCCTGCTCTTCGGTTTGAACGTCGGGCTCTGGGCGGTTGTCTACGGCCTCTGGAACGCGCGCCGGCGATCCTTCGATGTTGTGGCTAAATTGCTGGCCCTGTGGGCGGCCACCAACGTGACCGTGACCATCAGTTCGGGCAGTTTCGATGAGGCGCCAACGGAACTGCTGTTGACGATCGGGCTGGGCCTGACCGTCTACGCGGGCTGGGTGGTGCTCGCCCTGCGCCAACGCTCGGCCTTTTACCTGGCGGTCGTGGGGGGCTCCGTATTGCTTACCCTCACCTTTTTACTGCTGCGCCGGTTGGACAACGAACTATCGTACCTCGCGGCCGGCTTACTCGTGCTCGGGGGCGTGACCCTGCTGACCGACCGCTTACAACGACTCCGGACATCGTGGCAACGACCGACCGCGACGAACGCCGGTGCGCTGGCGGATCGTGCGGACGAGGAGGAGGAATCCGGCATAGCCGTCAAGGTACTGTCCGCCTTCGGGGGCTTCTTCGCCAGCTTGCTGTTCCTCCTGTTTTTGTGGATCACCGATCTGATCACCCATCCCGTCGTGGCGACGGTCCTCGGTCTGTTGCTGGTTGTCACCACCATCGTGCTGGGTCGCCACCCCCGGCAGGCCTTTCTGGCGACCCTTACGGTGTGTGGCTATCTCGTGGGGGTGGGACTGACCATCGTAGGCTTACCCCCACAGATCAGCGATCGTCAGTTGGTCATTCCGGTCTTCCTCATCGCCGTCGGTACGCTGGCGTTCACGCGCAACTACTTTCTCGTTTTCCTCGCCGTCGTTTCCCTTCCGGCCTGCTTGCTTTACCTCTACCTGATCGATCCCGCCTTCGTGTTCGTCAACCTGGCCGTGGCGGGTAGCGCGGTGGCGCTGGTAGGGTTTGCGATATTTCGCGGACGTTTGCCGGGCGATCCCCGCTATCCGGCCGCCCGTACGGGTTGGGCGTGCGGACTGTTGATGTCGCTGCTCTTCTACCGCTGGGGCTACTGGTTGGCGGACCTTCCCCCTACCTACTACGACGAGCTGCCGGCCTCCGTTACGCTCTTCGCGCTGGCGGCATTCCTGCTGTGGCGTAGTTTGCCCCGACCGTGGGCCGTCGTGTCGTCCGTGATCCTGCTCCCGTTGACGCTGTTGCCCCTCCTGCTGGGTAGCCTGCTTTTGCTGCTGACGGGCTTTCGGGAACGTCACTTTGCCGCGACCGGGCTCGGGGTGTTCGGGATGTTGTACTTCACGGCACAGTATTACTACGACCTGCGGTGGACGCTGCTGGACAAATCGCTGCTGCTCATGGCTTCCGGTACGCTGCTGCTCCTGGCTTTCCTGCTCGTGCAACGAAAATTTCCCCTCCGTGCAACGACTTAAGCAACTCGTACTTGCCGTATCGCTAGTGCTCGTGTTCGGCTACGCGGCCTACGAAGTGTACACCAAGGAGCGCACCATACGGGAGGGGGAACTCATCCTGTTGCGGTTGGCACCGGTCGACCCCCGTTCGCTCATGCAGGGCGACTATATGGAACTCCGGTATGCAATTAGCACCGAAGCGGAGGCGCCCCCCCGGCGGGGATTCCTGGTGCTGGCGCGCGATGAGCGGGGGGTCGGGCGGTTCGTACGGGTACAGGCCGGGCGGGAACCGCTCCGGACGGGTGAGCACCTTATTCGATTCGTGCGGCGGAGCGCGGGAGCCGGCCAAACCGGAAGGCTATCCATCGGTGCCGAGCAATTCTTCTTTCAGGAGGGGCGGGCCGAACGGTTCGCGGGCGCCCGGTACGGCGGCCTGCGGCTCGACGGGCGCGGGGGCTCGGTGCTGGTCGGGCTCTACGACGAAGACGCCCGGTTGATCAGGTGATCGTGGCCCGGGCCCGCATGGCCGCGGAAACTTCTTCGCCGAGATAGCGGTCGATCAGCGCGTGCAGCCAGTAGATGACCGGCGTAAGGACAATAGCCATGGTAAACTTGAATACGTACTGTACGGTAGCCACCGCCAGGATGCGCGACCACGGCCAGGGGGCGGTGACTCCCCCGAAGAGTTCCGGCCCCAGTTTGAACGCTACGTAGAGCACCACGAAGCTGTCGACCAACTGACTGACGAGCGTGGAGCCGGTAGCGCGGAGCCAGAGCTTCTCCTCCCCGGTCCGGCGCCGGATCCGGTGAAACACGAAAACATCGGTGAGTTGCGCAATGAGGAAGGCCAGCAGGGAGCCGATGATGATAAACAGGCCCTGTCCGAAGGTGACCCGAAACGCGGCTTGGTTGTCGGGTACGCCCTGCACCTGCGCGCCCGCCACCCACCAGTCCGCCGGGCTTAACTGTATCGCCGCGAAGATCATCACGAAGGCGTAGCCGATGAGACCTACCGTGAGATAGCTGAGCAGGCGTACGCCACGCTGGCCGTAGTACTCATTGAGCAGGTCCGTCATGACGAAGACCACCGGCCAGAGCAATACCCCGGCGCTGAACTGCAGGGCGCCGACTTCTCCGAACAGATTGAAGTTCCAGGGAGCGAGTCCGAGCGTGTTTTCCAGGGCAAAAATCTTGACCCCGATCAGTTCGGCGACCAGGGCGTTGGCAACGAAGAAGCCCGCCAGATACACGAAGAGCCGGCTGGGACGGTGATTGATGACTTCGGTAAAGGGCATGGACGCGAAAGGATCGGTGAGGGGTGCAATATCACGAATTTACCGTCCGTGTTTGGCTTGAAACCCGCTAATCCGCGCGCGCTTCGGCTCACCAATGCATCGCTTTGCGCGTAACTGATACTTTTGTGCATGCGCGCAATCATCGGAACGGATCCCGAAGAAGCGGCCCGGCGACTCTCCGCGGGCCAACTCGTAGCCCTACCTACGGAAACGGTGTACGGCCTGGGGGGGAACGCCCTCAACGCAACGGCGGTGGGCAATATATTTTCCGCTAAGAACCGCCCGAGTTTCGATCCCCTCATCCTCCACCAATCCACCCCGGACCGGGTGCTGGCTTACGCCGATTCCGTCCCCGACGAGGCGCAACAACTCGCGGGCGCATGCTGGCCCGGACCACTTACGCTGGTGCTTCCCCGGGCAGCCGCCATTCCCGATCTGGTAACTTCCGGACTGGACACCGTAGCGCTACGGGTGCCCGCGCATCCCCTCATTCGGGAGGTGCTCGACCGGGTCGACTTTCCCGTGGCGGCCCCCAGCGCCAATCCCTTCGGCTACGTAAGCCCGGTCACCGCCGCCCACGTAGCCGACCAGCTGGGGGACCGCATCGACTACATTCTTGACGGAGGTCCCTGTCGGGTAGGACTGGAGAGCACCATCGTGGCTTTTCCCCGGGGAGAGCCTACGGTACTCCGCAAGGGAGGCACTGCCGTGGAGGACATAGAGAGCGTTCTGGGGAGGGCCGTGGCGGTCCGCACCGTCAGCAGCAGCCGGCCGGCGGCACCGGGTATGCTGGTCAGTCATTATTCACCCGGTATCGCCCTCCGGGTGGTGGATCGGGCCGGCGAGCGGGGAACGCCCGACCACGCCGTCGTACGTTTTGGCGGCGGTACGGAAACCAGAGGACCGCACGACTACGACCTTTCGGCCCGGGGGGATCTGGACGAAGCGGCCCGCAATCTCTTTACCGTACTGCGGCAACTGGCCACCGGGGGGTACGGCTCCGCGACCGTGGAGCTGGTCCCCGAACACGGGCTGGGGCGGGCCATCAATGACCGCCTGCGCCGGGCAAGCAAATAAGCGCCGCGGGTTAACTTTCCCGAAATTGCCGCGTTTCGGGAATTGCAATCTTACCAACCATGCGCTTCGTCCCTTCCCTACTGCTCCTGCTTATCCTCGCGACCTCCTGCGGCCGGGACGGGGAAGCTCCCGTCGTGGAAGCGGCCGAGTTGACGGGGCGGTGGGATCTGGTAGAGGCACGGCGCGACAACGTGAAGACCAATCTGCTGGAGGGACTCTACTTCGTCTTCGGGGAGGGCGGACGGTTCGAAACCAATCTACTGACCAACGAAGCGCAGTCGGGCACCTATTCCCGCGATGGCACGGAAATCGTGACGACGGAGGTAGAGGCACCCATGACCTACGAAATCGAATCGCTCGATGAAGACGAGTTGCTCCTGCGATCGCGCTACCAGGGATTTCTGTTCGACTTCCGCATGGAGCGTCACCGGAACCAGGGCGGGGGGTCGGACGCGGACTAGCGCAGGAAGAAGTGTTGCAGGTCGCCGATGGTTTCGACCTGACTGGCTTCCTCCTCGGTGAGGTAGTATTCCAGTTTACTTTCCAGGGTAGCGATCAGCAGTTCGACGTCCATGGTGTCGAGGAAGAGATCTTCCCGCAGTCGGGTGAAGCCGTGCAAGCGGTGGCCGGGTTGGCGCAATTCGGAACTGAGGTTATACATTAGGGAAGCTGCGCGTGCGGCACTGGCTTCGGCGGAAATGCTAGTCATGATGTTCATTTGGCAACCGGCCGGGGGAGGCGGGATTAGAAAGCGAATATTCGCTGAGGAGAACGATGTGATGGGGTTAAGCGTTGCCTAGGTGGTAAAATTTATTCTGAATGAAACCCTGGGACGCCTTTCGGCATTCCCTTCCGGCGACGCCATTGCGTGCGCCCTATTTAACTTGAGGCTTTATGAGTGATTTTTCCGGGCTTGATCGTCAGGCCCCCCGTCGCTGGAACACCGAGCCCTTCGGTGAGAACAGTTGGACCATGTTCAAGGTCATCAGTGAGTTTGTCGAAGGATTCGAAGTGATGAACCGTATTGGCCCCTGTGTTAGTATTTTCGGATCGGCCCGTACTAAGCCCGATCATCCGTACTACAAGACCGCCACCGAGATCGGACGCCTACTCGTGCGCCAGGGCTACGGCATCATCACCGGGGGCGGCCCGGGCATTATGGAAGCCGGGAACAAGGGCGCCCACGACAGCAAGGGCGCCAGTATTGGGCTCAACATCGATCTTCCCTTCGAGCAGAGCAGCAATGCCTACGTAGACCACGACAAGGACATTGACTTCCGGTACTTCTTCGTACGCAAGGTCATGTTCGTCAAATACGCCCAGGCCTTCGTGTGTTGTCCCGGTGGTTTCGGTACCATGGACGAGCTGTTCGAGGTACTCACCCTGATCCAGACCAAGAAAATCACCCCGGTACCCGTCATTCTGGTAGGTAAGGACTACTGGTCGGGTCTGCGCGAGTGGATCTTCGATACGATGTCGACCCGGGAAAAGACCATCAGTGAGGGCGATATTGATTTGCTGCCCGTCGTCGACACCCCCGAGGAGGTCCTGGCCATCATTCAGGAGTTCTACGACGAAAAGGGCGGCCGGCTGGAGCCTAACTATAAGTTGTAACCGCTCGGGTACCGGGCCGGTCGCGGTGGGTATCCCGCAGCAGTTCCAGCTCCCGGACGTCGCGCAGCCGGCGGCGTTGGGCCATCAACTCCCGGGCGATTACGCGGCGGTCGCTTGAGTTCAGGATGTTAGCCCTGGCGTCTTCCAGCAGGGCACGCATTTCCTCGCCGACGATGCGGCCGTAAGTGACCGACTGTCCGGCCAGCAACAAGAGATGAAACAGCATCTGGAATAACCGCCGTACAATCAGGGGGTCCTGCTTACCGTAACAGCGCATCTCCTGCATCAGCGCGGTAAGTACCTCGTCGTAGTCGTGACGGGCGAACCAGACGTCCCCGCCCTGTTTGGCCCGAAAGTAGTTGTGGAGTGGTGCGGCCATCAGCCGGCTGAGGATTTCGGTTTGCCGGTCGATCACCGTCAGGGCGGTTCCCGGGTCGTTGATGCCGGGTGAGAGGGCCTTCAGCGCGATCTCGGTGAGCTGCTTCAAATTGGGCAGGTACCAATCGTCAAAACGATCGTGGATCGGGGAGACCGTAGCCATGATCCGTTCGATCTGCTCCTCGGTGAGCTTTCGCTCGGACTGCAGCATGGGCAGTCCCTTGGGCACGAAGTCCCCCTTGCGTACCCCTATGTAAATACGGGTATCGTACTTTCCCGCGAGTTCGGACAGCGATTTATGGTCTACGGTGCCTACGTAACCGCTGATGGGTGACGGGATCGCGTACCAGTCCTTGACTTCCCGGGGTATCGTACCCTCCGAGAACCCCTCCTGCTGCTGGTCGAATTCCGACTCGATGCCCCGCAGCGATACACGGGCCGAGGCATCAATGATGCTATCCACCTGGATCTTCTTCGTGATGGCCGTTACGAAATAGACGAACAGGCACAGACAGGTGATCCCCAGTATGGTACAGACCAGAATAGAGAAGTTCGGAATTTTGTAGTCATCGTTGCTCCGGATGGACAGTAGGACCGTAATCGTAAGCACGATGGTGGCCAGGTTCAGACCCATGACGAACTGCAGGGAGCGGTCGCCGGTCAGCTTGGGCAGCAGGCGGGGGCTGTAGCTGCTAGCTACCTGGTTGAGCAGGATCATGATCTGGGAAAAGGTGAAGACCGTCAGGGTGATCAACCCCCCGATGAACATGCCCAGAATGGTACGGGCCGTATCCTGGCTCGTAATGGCCAGGGCGGGGAATATGTCCGTGGTACGCTGACTAATGCCGGTTCGGTTCTCTAGCCAGTAGAACAGAAACCCGAAGGTTACGGCCGCCACGATCATGGGCACGGGAAGAAAAGCAACGCTGCGTACAGCCTGCTTACTAAAGGTGCGTACGAGTCGCGTTAGCTTATCCATGACGTTTAATTACGTAGCCTCCTTAAAATACGGGCAACGGCGGGGCATACCAGGGTGTTGCGGAGTGTCAACGGCAGAATCTGCAGCATGTTCTTGCGGTCGGTATGAGGATACTCCCGGCAGGCGCGGGGGCGGGCGGCGTACACCGAGCAATAGTTGTCGGGACCGAGAAAGGGACAGGGAGCGGAATTCAGCACGTAGTCCCCCTCGCCGTCGAGGTGCAGGTAGCGTTCCACCAGGTCCGCCGGACGAATCCCCAAATGACGCGCCAGGCGGTCGATGTCGATATCGCGAAAGATGGGACTGGTGGTCTTACAGCAATTGGCGCAGTCCAGGCAGTCGATCTCCGCGAAGGACTCGTCGTGCAATTCGTGGAACTGCCGGTCGAGGTCCGCGGGGGGGCGACTGCGCAGCTTGCTGACGAATTTACGGTTGGCCTTGTGTTCGCCGGCGGCCCGCTCCAGTTCCTTGTTCGGGTCTACCATCACTATACGGCGATGGGCGCCCGGATGGCGGGCCAGGGATCATAGTCCACCAATTCGATGTCCCCGTATCCGATCGTGAAGATGCCCGGAGCATCCTTGTTGATCCGGAGGCGGGGCAGCGGTCGGGGGCTGCGCGTCAGTTGTTCACGGGCCTGTTCCAGGTGGTTGCTATAGAGGTGGGCGTCGCCGAGGGTATGCACGAATTCGCCAACCTGTAGCCCGCACTCCCGGGCTACGAGGTGCGTCAGTAAGGCGTAAGAAGCAATATTGAAGGGTACTCCGAGAAACACGTCGGCGGAGCGCTGGTAGAGTTGGCAGCTCAGTCGCCCTTCAGCCACGTAGAACTGAAAGAGAGTATGGCAGGGGGGTAATCCGGCCTTTACCATGGCCGGAATATCGTTCGGGTTCCAGGCCGTTACCAGGAGCCGTCGACTATCCGGGCTGGACCGGATGCCCTCGATCACGTCGCGCAGTTGGTCGACCCCGTTGAAGTCGCGCCACTGTCTGCCGTAGACCGGTCCGAGTTCGCCCCAGGTAGCCGCGAAGGCTTCATCTTCAGCGATGCGGGCGGTGAACGTACGCATGGCATCCTTCCAGGCCGGGCTGTGCTTGGGCAGCGCGTCGTCCTGTCCCGTTTCCTGTAGGTAGTGCTGGAAGGGCCATTCGTTCCAGATGCGCACGCCGTTACGGACCAGATACCGAATATTGATATCGCCCCGGATAAACCAGAGCAGCTCGTGGACGACGCTCTTCCAGTGTACGCGCTTCGTGGTCAGGAGAGGGAATCCCTCAGCGAGGGGGTAGCGCGACTGGTGGCCGAATACGGACAGCGTACCCGTGCCCGTGCGGTCCCCTTTCCGGGTGCCGTTGGCAAGAATGTGACGAAGGAGGTCGTGATAGACTTGCATGGGTGGTAAGCAGTCGTTTGTGGCGGTACGTATGCCGAATTCCGGCGGAAAGGTAAAACTATAATGACGGATCGACCCTTTAACACGGGAATTAGCGGGCCTACTCACCTTTTCGCCCTCACCCCACCCCGTCGCAGGGATGAACGATAAACACGAATACATGGATGTGGATGTTTACGCCGGTAAGTCGGCCATTGTCACCGGTGCCGCCAGGGGCATTGGGTTTGGTATTGCCCAGCACCTAGTTGCCGGGGGCGCTACGGTAGTGCTCAACGACGTCGACGCGCCGTCAACCGAACGTGCGGTAGCCGAATTGAACGCCCGGGGGCCGGGAAGGGCCATCGCCTATACCGGTGACGCGAGCGACGTGGACTTCATTTACGCCATGGTGGCCCACGCAGCGGGACTGGAGGGCTGCCGCTTTGAGATCGTGGTGGCCAATGCGGGGCGGACGGAGTTCGGCGACTTTTTCGACTTCACCGAGGAAAGCTTCCAGAAGGTGGTCGATCTTAACCTGAAGGGCACCTTTTTCCTTACGCAGGCCGCCGCCCGGCAGCTGCGCGCGCAGGCTGCGGGTGGCCGCATCATCCTGATTGGCTCCAACGTGGGCAGTCGGGCGTACAACAACCTCACCGCTTACGGAATGTCGAAGGCCGCGATCGCCATGCTGGCCCGTCAGTTGGTCCTCGATCTGGGTCCTTTGGGAATCACGGTGAACTGCGTGGCGCCGGGAGCTACGCTTACGGAGCGGACCGCCCTGGAGGAACCCGATTACGCCGGCATCTGGTCCCAACTGAACCCCGACGGCCGCGTCGGGTTGCCCGAGGACGTTGCGGCGGCCGTGGGGTTCTTTCTGAGTCCGGCCGCCGGTCACGTCACCGGACAGGAACTGTTCGTCGACGGCGGTTGGACGGGCTATGCTCCCTCCCCCTATTTCGCCGAGCAAATCCGGCAGTGGGAGAAAAAAGGGCCGCGGTAAGTCCACCTTTTAGCCGTTGCGACGTTCAACAGGCTGAATTGCTTTCTTCAGAATTTGTTAAACCAACCATATTATGCAACGCATCACCTGCTATTGCCTCGTTTTTTGCGGCCTGCTCTTCGCGGCCAGCTGTAATACGCCACCCACCGGCAATACGGCGGAGGCTAATCAAACGCCCGCCACCGGAGCAAATGCCACGACCGCGGACCAGTCCGCCAACGACATGTCCGGTCGTGACTACACGGTCACTACCCTCGACACCACCATCAAAAGTCCCCGCAAGGAGATGAAGGCTACCGTAGACGGCGTCAGCATTACCGTCAACTACGGCAGCCCCGCCGTCAACGGCCGCACCATCTACGGTGATCTGGTCCCCTACGGAAAAGTATGGCGGACGGGTGCCAACGAAGCTACCCGGATCACCTTCGGCCAGCCCGTGAAGGTCGGCACGGAGGGTACCACCCTAGAAGCCGGCACCTACTCCCTGTTCACCCTCCCCGCTTCCAAGGATGACTGGACGATCATTTTCAACAAGACCGCCGATCAGTGGGGAGCGTATGACTACGCCGAAGGCGACGACGTAGCACGCATCAAGGGCACCGCCAAGTCCAGCGGCGCTGCCGCGGAGCGGATGGATTTCGCCGTTAGCGGCAACGAAATTCAGCTTATGTGGTCGGATCTGACGATCAGTTTTCCCGTAGCTGCCGCGGCTAAGTAACCCGCGCCCTTACCGACGGCCGCCGCCCCTCCGGCTGCGGCCGATCAAGTCGAGCCCCTCGTCAGGTTTAGCCACCTCGCGAGGGGCTTCTTCGTATTTGTGGGTAAAGACCTGTTCTTCTTCCCGCCACAAGCCCGCCGGAGTCATTTTCAGCAAGTGGTAACTTCCGTCGGGCATATTAACCGGTCCCTCCCCGTAGTTCCCCGGTACCATAATGAGGTTTTCGTATACGATGCCCCCCAGGTCCTCATCGTATCGTAGGGCCACGGTCGCTTCGGCTCCGTACTCGAGGATGATCCGCGCCCGGTCGCTCAGCAGGAGGTCCGAATCGGTGTAGGTTTCGAATACCGGCAGACCGAACTTCGGTTTTCCGGTCGCGTCGAAGTGAAGTACGTCCAGCACCTTTCGACGACGGTAAGTACCGTAGCTATCGTAGCCGAGCACGAAGTAGTAAGGTCGATCTTGGTGAATCCCCCCCTCCAGGAGTCGGTAAACGGCGTAGCCCAGCCAGTTATCGGCACCGACAACGGCATTCTCGGGATTCTCTAGCCATTCGTCGCCCCGATCGAGCAGCGGAAACAGCTCCAACTGCACGGCATTTTTTTGAATGGCCCCGTAGTGGCGGTACTGATCCCGATCCACATTGAGCTCCCAGGTGAAGACGCGGAAGGTACTGTCGGGGGGATACTGCACGCTCAAACCCGGCAGCGCGGAGAAGTCGTAGGTAAAGGAGTGCGAGCGATCGAGCGCCGTCACCAGTTCCCGGATTAGGTCGCGGCAGGCGGTGAAGCGGGCCGTCTCCGAACTATCGGTATAGACCGTCGAAAGCAGCGCGGTCATGGAAACCCGGGCCTCGTCCAGCGCACGCCGGTCTTCCGCGGCCAGGGCGGCGGTGGACCGCTGGGCACCGAGCGTCATCGTAATGAACAACAGCGGCAGGTAAAACAATGTACGTGTGTTCATAGAAGCATTAGCTAACCCAACTAATACGCCGCAACGCTCGCGATAGTATTACCGCGGCGCATACATTTACATTATGATAACAGTCGACTTCAGCGGCCGGACGGCCCTCATTACGGGCAGCAGCCGGGGCGTGGGCAGGGCTACGGCGCAACTCTTCGCCCGGGCCGGTGCCCGCGTATGCGTTCACTACCGATCGGGGGTGGAGGAGGCGAAAGCCGTGCTGACCTCCCTACCCGGCGCCGGTCACTGTATGCTGCAGGCCGACCTGAGTGATCCGGCCGCGGCGCGGCGGTTAATCGATAGTGCGATCACCAAACTCGGCCACCTGGATATCCTGGTGAATAATGCCGGCATCTTCCGCTCCCACCCCGTAGACGGTAGCCTATCTTTTGAGAGTTGGTTAAGTACCTTCCGCGAAACCCTGGACACGAATCTCGTAGGTCCGGCCGCGGCGGCGTACCAGGCCATTCAGCACATGCGCGGCCGCGGCGGAGGCACCATCGTCAACATCGGGAGCCGGGGCGCCTACCGCGGTGAGGCCGGGCAAGTGGGCTACGGAGCGGCCAAAGCCGGTCTGCACAGTCTCAGTCAATCGCTCGCGCAGGAAGTCGGGAAGGACAACATCACCGTGCACGCCGTTGCTCCGGGCTTCATCGAAACCGCCATGGTGCGCCCCCACCTCCAGGGGGACGCCGGGGTGGCCGTCAGGGCCCAGAGTCCGCTCAATCGCGTGGCTACCGTAGAGGAGGTTGCCCGCGCGGTACTGTACCTGGCCAGTCCCGAAGCTAAGTTCACTACCGGCAGCGTCCTCGACCTGAACGGGGCCAGTTATCTGCACTGATCATGGAGGAACAGTCGATCTACGAAATTGCCGAATCCAGTATTTACCACTTCGCCGAGTGGTTAAAACTGGTCGTTGAACTCTGTGGCGTCCTGGTAATCGCCTGGGGCGTGGCCATTTCCCTCTGGCTCTACGCCAGCCGCATATTTACGCGACGCGAGCAGGACTTCGTAGCGCTGCGCCTGGCGCTGGCCCGCTACCTGATCGTCGCCCTGGAGTTTCAACTCGCGGCCGACATCATCAGTACGGCCATCGCGCCGGGTTGGGACCAGATCGGTAAGCTGGCCGCCATCGCTACCATCCGTACCGTGCTTAACTATTTTCTGGAGAAGGAGATCGACAGTGAAGTAAAAGCCATCAAGAGCGGCGATAAGGACACCTTCGACAACCGTATGGAAGACGCCGCCGACGAGCCCCGGACGTAGGCTAAGCTATTATTCGTTGCACCTAGTGAAGACGGCGGCATCGACCGGCTCCTGGACGCAGACTTTCCACGCATCGGTACCGATGCGGTATGCCCGGAACCGGACGTAGGATCGGGTAGTGAAATAGGTGTACTGAACTAAAGTCTCGCCCCGCCGCGGTCCGTTCGTGATATCGCCCCGCCGCTGTTCGTCCGGATAGTAGCGGTGGCCGCCATTGACTAGCGCCCCGGGGTGCTCCCCCGCCCCGGAAAATCCGAGCTGAGTCAACTCCTCCCGGTTCAGGGGGCGCTCTTCGTAGTAGGCCCACCTGCCCCGCAGCATTTCGGCATGGAAATAGCGCTTACCCCAGCCGTCACTCAGGACGATCACGCGGGATCGGGGATGGTGGGCATTTTCCCAGTTGATCGACGTGGTATGCAGGACGCGGTGCACGCATGCCGCGAGAAGTAGGCTTTGTCCTTCCTCCACGCGACACAATGCGAACGGTTCGGATTGGCGGGAGAGACGATGCCGTGGGAGTGGCCTCGGTGGCGAAGCGGGTACGGTCTCCTCACGCTGCCGCATTTTGGCGGGGAGGGGATGGCGGACGGGGTTCTCCCCGGGCAACTTCAGGGGATGCTCCGGACCTCCGTCTCCGGATAGTTGAAGAAATACCGCGATTTCCCGTTCCAGGCGCGTTAGCAGGTCGCGATTCAGGTGGGGATATAGAAGGTTGATACGACTACCGTCCACTCGCTCAGCCCGGAGTTGCCAGTACGCTGCGGTTGCCCCCTCCGCGGGACCCTCCACCGCCGCATCCACGTACAGCCGACGGATATCCCGGGCCGGGATGGTGACGTGGCGCATCCAGGTCGGCAGTGGTCCGTGGGTGACCCGCAACTCCCGAGCCGTCGCCGAGACAACCGTCGTATTGACGAAGAGGGCAACGACGGAGTACAGCAATAAAGCGGCGACGAGCAGATGAAACACGATCGGCCACCCGGCGTCAAACAGGAGGAAGATGTAAAGCAGTCCGTCCCAGATCAGGGAAAACACCAAAAGTGCGTAGGTGGCCGGTGTCCGCCACGAATACGTTACGAGCAGTTCGTTGCCCCTTCGTTCGATCCGTATGTTGTGGTCAGTGATCCGCATGGAAGGGGATTAGCGCTTGCTCCGGCCGAACACGGCGCGTCGCCGCGGGCTTCTACAGGAAAATTCAGCGGACAATGGCCGATAAATCGACTCAAGAAATTTACGACGCTTTCCGGGAAGCGGTCAATATGGCCCCCCAGGAACTGGAGAACTGGCTGGCTACCGATGCATCCAAGTCCGTAGGGGATGACCGGGAGGGCGAAAGCACCGGACATAAGAGCGGAAAGAAAATCGTCGCGATCAAGCGCAAGAAGAAGGCTGACCTGACCGACGCGGACTACCAGCACATGAACAAGGTCGTAGGGTACGTGCACCGCCATCTGGCCCAGCGCCCCCAGGGCGACATCGAGGATACGAACTGGACGTACAGCCTGAAGAACTGGGGCCACGACCCCACCAAGTAGCCCTTCGAGTACCGTTCCGGTCCCGGCGACCGCCAGGGACTATCTTGCACCCCGATGCCCCACCCCATGAACCGGTTTTGCCTGCTCTTTATCCTGCTCTGCCTGGCTCCTGCGTTGCCCGCCCAAAACCGGTACGACGGACAAATAACGGCCATCGAGCAGATGATCGGCCAGGGTAAATTCCGGCTGGCCCGGGCGCAGAGTACCGCCCTGGCCGAAGAGGGCCGACAGCAACAACTGTCCAATATCGAAGCCTACGGCCACTACCTCCACGGGCGTGCCCTCCTCGAAGATCCTGCCTCCAGCAGTCAACAGCGGGTGGAGGGCGTGCAGTACCTGCGCATGGCCTCCCGGGGCTTCACCGACGGCGGGATGGTGGCAACGGTAGATTCCATTGCCGCGCGACTCAAGGATATCCGGGGCGGAGACACGATCACCATCCGGGAGCTTCCGGAAGTTCGGGATATGCGACTAGCCAACCGGCTGAGCGAACGGATCACGGAGGAAGAACTGGATCAATCGGCGCTCAGCGCCATTGTCGTTTTGCAAAATCGGGAGATCGAAGCACTGAACGACAGCCAGTTGCGACAACTGGTGCTGCTCCAGAAGAAGGATATGGAGATCGATTCCTTTCAGTTTCAGACGCTCAACGACAGCATGCTTCTGATGCGGCAGCAAATGCTTCTCGACGAGCAGCGGTCCCTAACCCGGGAAGAGGTGCAGCGGCGGAATTTTCTCATCGTCCTGGCGGGGGGAGTACTGGTCGCCCTGGGTCTACTATACCTCCGGTACCGGTCGGTGCGGCGATATCAGTCCTTGCTCAGCGAGAAAAACATCCGAATTCAGGAAGAACAGCAACGCTCTAACGATTTGTTGCTCAACATTTTACCATATACCGTCGCACGGGAACTTAAGGCCACTGGTAAGGCAACCGCGCGTCGCTACGAGAGCGCCACCGTTATGTTCTCCGACTTCGTAGGTTTCAGCAAGATCGCGAGCAACCGGGAACCGGAGGAACTGGTGCGGCTGTTGGATCAGACCTTCCGGGCCTTCGACGAAATCATCGAGCGGCACGGGCTGGAGAAGATCAAGACCATCGGGGATGCTTACATGTGCGTCGGCGGCGTACCGGTAGAGGAAGACGATCACGCCGGCAACACGGTGCGGGCCGCCCTGGAAATACAACGCTACCTGGAGAAGGACAGCATATTCCGGGCCCGCATCGGCATCCATAGCGGCCCCGTGGTGGCCGGCGTAGTGGGCCGCAACAAGTTTGCCTTCGACATCTGGGGCGATACCGTTAACCAGGCCGCCCGCCTCGAAAAGGCCGGAACGCCGGGGGAGGTCACGATAAGCGCTACGACCTGCGATCTGCTGGGAGCTGCCTTCGATTGCCGGCACGTAGGCATCTTCGAAGCCAAAAATATCGGCGAGATGGACCGCTACGTCGTGCGGGAAAGCCGACTGACGAAAAACCCGTCGTAACCGTCCCGCTGCGGTAGAAAGGACTGCCGGTGCTCGAGCGTCCACTGTTGTCCGGCCGCGGACGCCAGAAAGGTCTCCAACTGTCGTTCGTTTTCCTGCGGAAGGATGCTGCAGGTAGCGTAGACCATCTTACCCCCCGGTTTTACCATACGGGCGTAACGCTCCAGGATCTGTTGCTGCTCCGCCACGACGCGGTCGATCGTGTCGGGCGTGAGCTTCCACTTGGCGTCGGGGTTGCGGCGTAGTACACCGAGTCCCGAACAGGGTACGTCGAGCAACAGCCGGTCGGCCTTTTCCGTCAGTCGCTTGATCACCTTGGAGCTGGTGATGGGCCGGGTTTCCAGGTTGGCTACGCCGTTGCGGCGGGCGCGGCGCTTGAGTTCGTCCAGTTTCCAGCCGTGAATGTCGAGGCTGAGGAGCCGTCCCTTATTTTCCATGAGCGCCGCCAGGTGCAGACTTTTCCCGCCCGCTCCGGCACAGGCATCGATCACGGTCTGCCCGGGCGCTACCTCCAGGGCGGGCGCGGCCTGCTGACTGCTGTAATCCTGAAGCTCGAACAGGCCGTTTTTGAAGGCCTTGGTGGCAAACAGGTTCTTGCGCTCCGTGACGAGCAGGGCATCGGCGTCGATCGGCTCTACTACAATGCCCTCCCCGGCCAGCTCGGACCGGACGGTGGCGGGATCCGTCTTCAGTCGGTTGACCCGCAGCACTACCGGAGCTTGTTCGTTCAGGGCGCCGATGGTGGCTGACCACTGGTCCCCCAGTTGTTCCTCGCCGAGCTCGTCTAGCCAGTCGGGGATGCTTTCACGCAGAGCACGATCCGCGCGGGCGGCCGCCAGTTGCTCCCGGACCGCCGCAGCGTCCAGGCCGGCAAATTCCCGCCAGGGCGGCAGCTCCTCGTTACCATTCAGCAACAGATGTATCCCGATGAGTCGCCACCAATCGGCTTTGGTCCGGGGCTCGTCGCCGGCCAGATGACTGTACAGACGGTAGTAGCGAACCACTCCATACGTATGCTCGGCGATGAAGGCCCGGTCCTTACTGCCGCGGCGTTTATCGGCCTTGAGCACGCGGGCGATCTCCCGATCGGCGTAGGCACCGTTCATGAAGATATTGAGCAGTGCCTCGGCAATGGCGTCGATCTGGGCGGCGTAGAATTTCATGTAAAATATTTGGGCGGTACCGCCGGTGCGGCGCACCGGGGAGCGCGCAAAGGTAGCGCGGCAACCCGCTGCGGGTATACCCTGGGGCAGTAATTACCTAATGTCTTCTTGCCGCGACCTGGTGTCAGGCAACTTCCCGTAGAAACTCCTCGATGGACAACTCGACAATAGTTCCATTGTCGACATTGGCCAGCGGACAGTCCTCATCGAAAAACGCGACGGTACGCAGCGGGCTGGGCAGCGGGCGGTATCCTTCCAGGAGGAACGTGTGCGAGGTAACCGTAAGCGGATTTTCTACCTGGATGGTAATTACTACGTGCTCCGGGCAGGACAGGCCCGTTACCGATTCTCCGTAGTGGTAGACCATCGTTCGGCGCTCACCAACAGCAAAAAGTTGGAGGACTCTTTCGCTCTCGTAACCGTACACGAACTGGTGGTCGATGCAGGGATACCGGTGGAGCCGGACCGTCTCGCTAGCCAGAATCCTCCGAAAGTAATCGGCCATCGCGCGGTCTGCCTGATTGTCTACAAAATTCATCATGGCGACGCCCCCCACCAGCATTGCGGCTACTGATCCCGCTACGGACCAGAAGGTCATCGTTCCGCTGGTCCAGATACCGTAGCCCGCGACCACCGCCAGGAAAACGGCAATCTTGCACAGTACGTCGGGTGATAAAGGCCGTCGGCGAGCTCCCCGGTCGTAGTGCTCGTGCACGCGCTGGAGTACGGCACGCTGCTCCCACGTTAGAGGACGATCGAAGGTGGTCATTACTAAATATACGACCAGCCGAGGTAATGGTGTCGGTGAATCGCGATCCGTGTCTCCTACTCCACCGCCGACCCGGAAATGGTGTGGCCGAACATGATCGCGTTCATGAACAGCCGGTTTCCTCCGTACCAGAAGCCCCGGAAATTGGGATTGCTGGCGAAGGAGATGGTACGACCGCCACCCTTACCACTCACGATCACGCCCGCCGAACCGGCCGCCGCCTGGGCAAACTCCCGGGGGCTGTAGCCGCTGAGCAAGGGTTCGTCCGTGTACCGCAGCGGAGTGGCGTAAACGTTTTTCGCCGGCTCGTAAAGCAGGGTTCCGGTGCGGAACAGGGGAATCTCCTCCCGTTGCATTCCGAAAAGCAGGGGGTGGGTAAGGTCCGCCCGGGCTTCGTAAATGGACCCGCCGAGTACTTTGCCGCTGTAATCCCGGTAAGCTTTGGCGTAGGGGCGCTGGGTGATGGAGGAGTCGGGGTTCGCCACCTTGCGGGTCTTGACCTTCGCCAGTCCGTTTTCGGCGGCCCAGGTGCCGGCCCGCTCCATCGTGATCAGCACCCGGTCGCTTCCCATCCAGCGCTGTAGTGCCTCGGTACCCTTGGCACCCAAGCCGCTGTAGTTGCCGTCGACCATCACGATCGTGTTGTAGCGACTCAGGTCGGTACTACCGACTTCGTCCATCGCCAGTTTGGTGATCGGAATTTCGAAGCGCTGATCGAGGAGATGCCAGACTTCCCCGGCGTCCAGGCTGCTGGTGCCTCCCTCGACGATCAGGGCGATCTCCGGCTTGCGGAGGGTCTGGTAGGCCGAGCGGGACCCGAACATGAGTCCACCGGCATCCACCGTGCCGCTGCCGGCCGGAATGAAGTCCAGTCCGGTCTCCCGTTCGACTTCGGTGACGATCCGGTGCAGTTCCTCGGCCGTCATGCTTTGTCCGATGACGGGTACCATAACCGTCCCGCGCCCGAAGGCATTAGCGGAAGACCCGGTAGAGAAGGGCTGGTCGCTCACCTTGACCCGCACGCCCCGGTCCAGTAACTGGTAGATCGCCTTGGTCGCGTAATAGTCGTTGGCCGGGAGCAGGTAGGCGTACTCCGCGGATGCGTGGTCGACCTCCGGGCGGGGTGCCTCCCGATCAAAACGCGTCCAGTTGCGACCACCGGGAGCGCCGCCGCTGACCTTGCGGAAGGGCAGGTTGAAGGCCATGGGCAGGGAGAAGGTGGATACGTCGTAGAACAGGCTGTCCTCGAATTCTAGGATAGGTTCGAAGGCCGCCTCACTGAAGGGCGTTTTGGGCACGTAATACGCTTCGGTGTCGCCACTACCTCCGTGCTGAACGGGAAGGCCGTGCCGCGAGAGAATATTGGCCAGTTCGCGGGCGCGGCCTGGGTCGTTATCGGCCTCGATGAGGTAACCGTCGGGAGATACGCCGCCGATGGTGAAGTTGCGCTGGTAAGTCAGGAGGTCATTGCGCAGGGCGGCAAAGGCCTCCAGGGTGCTAAGCGCCGTAGTTACTTGGTTACGCACGGTGAAGGGAAAGGACAGCTCCCCGTTCTCCGTGTCCTGCAGGTGACCGCGGGAACTCGCCTGCTCGAAGAGGATGCCCACCGCGCCGTGTACGTCGGGATAGGTAGAGCCCTTACCGTAGTAGAAGTCGTCGTAGCCCTCACCGCTGTAGTAGAGGGAGCCGATCTTATCGAGGGCCGCCGCGTGGTAGGTTCCGATCTTGGCGGTCAGGTCCTGGTTGATCTGGGGGGTGGAGGGGTGCACGCGGGTGGGGGCGCCCGGCATGAAGAAGAAGGTGGCATCCTTCCCCATTTCGTGGTGGTCGGTCAGCACGTTGGGCATCCAGCGGTGGAAGGCGGCGATGCGGGCGCGGCTCTCGGGATGCTGCACGGGCAGCCAGTCGCGGTTCAGGTCGAACCAGTAATGGTTGCTGCGGCCCCGGGGGTAGGCTTCGTTGTATTCGCGGTCGGCGGGGTCGGCCGTCAGCGTTTTATTCTTGTGGCTGTTGACCCAGCTGGCGAAGCGGTTCAGGCCGTCCGGGTTGTACGACGGGTCGAACACCACGATGTTGTTCTCGAGCACCTTACCCACCTCGCTCATAGGGGCGGCGGCCAGGTAGTAAGCGACCAGGGGGGCGGCGTTGGCACCGCTGGGTTCGTTGCCGTGGATGCTGAAGCCCTGGTACAGTACGGCCGGTACGCGGTCGATATCATTTTCGGAGAGGCCCCCGTCCTGTTTGTTCCAGTTGAGGTGCAGCGCGCGCATGTCTTCCAGCTTGTTCCGGTTTTCGGGGCTGGTGAAGATCAGGTTAAGCAGGGGGCGTTGCTCGTACGATTTGCCAATCTCTACGAGCGTAATCCGGTCACTGCTGGCGGCCAGCAGGCGCATGTACGCCTGTTGCAGGTCGTGGGAAATATGCCAGTCGCCGATCTGCCAACCAAGGAATTCCTCGGGCGTCGGGATAGCGGGATCGTAGTTGAGGTCGGGCAGGTAGTAGGTCAGTGGCCGGTCGGCCTCGCTGTTGACGGTTTGGGCGGGTACGCGGGTGCCGACTAACAGGCAGAGGAGCAGTAGGAGTTGGTGGGTTGTTCGGGGCAAGCTTGTTCTATTATTGGTTGTCGCGGAAATATAGTGCATTTTGGTGGTGGCCGGCGATACGTACTCCGCTACCGACCCCTACAAACCGATTACCTTGCAGCCCTGGCCAACTGACCGAACCTACTTATGTACAACCTCACCACCCTGGAAGCTTTCTACCGTCGGGAAGCTTCTGATCCCGATAAGCCGTTCTTACACCAACCCTTCGGGAAGCGCTGGGAGACCTACACCTGGGGTGAAGCGGGCCAGATGGCCCGCAAAGTGGCCGCTTATCTTCACGATCAGGACCTCAAACCGGGCAGCCACATCGGTTTGGTATCGAAAAACTGCCGCGAGTGGATCATCGCCGACCTGGCCATCATGATGGCCGGCCACGTCAGCGTCCCCTTCTTCGCCACGCTGACCGGCGAACAGATCGCCCAGGTGCTGGATCTTGGCGACGTGGACCTGCTCTTCGTCGGAAAGACCGAAGTCTGGGAAAGCATGCGTACCGGAATTCCAGACGATCTGCCCCTTGTCCGCTTTCCCCATTATTCTGACAACAGTCTGGTAGACCGCGGTAAAGCCTGGGAAGATATCCTGGATGAGTATCCTCCCATGCCCGGACAGCCCCTGCCCGACCCGGACGGCTTGTGGACCATCATTTTCACCTCCGGTACCACCGGTCCGCCGAAGGGTGTAATGCTGAGCCTGCACAACCAGGTCGCCCTGATGCGCGAACTCTACGACCGCAATCCCCTCGCCAACGACTACCAGGGAAACAATCGTTACTTCTCCTTCCTGCCCCTGAATCACGTGGCCGAGCGCGGCACCGTTGAAACCATGTGCCTGACCCACGGCGGTGAAATCTTCTTTACGGAAAGCATCGAGCGCTTCGCCGCGAACCTGCAGGACGCACGCCCGACCTTCTTCTTCGCCGTACCGCGCATCTGGACGAAACTGCGGCAGGGCGTACTGAAGAAACTCCCCCAGGAAAAACTGGATAAGCTGCTGAAAATTCCGGTGGTTTCGTGGTTTATCAAGCGCAAGATTCGGAGGGGACTCGGTCTCGATCAGTCGCGGCGCAACGTGTCCGGCGCCGCGCCCATCGCCCAGGAACTGAAAGACTGGTTCGGCCGACTCGGCATCCCCATTGCCGAAGCCTACGCCATGACGGAAAACGGGGCCGTCGGACACATGATCTACCCCGAACAGGACCGCCCCGGCTCTGTAGGCCAGACCCTCCCGGGAACCGAATGCAAGCTCGACCCCGCCACCGGAGAAGTGCTCACGCGGGCCCCCTATACCATGGTCGGCTACTACAAGCAACCGGAAAAAACCGCCGAGACCGTTGACGCGGATGGCTGGCTGCATACCGGAGACCAGGGCCGTATCGACGAGGACGGTTTTCTCTACCTCATCGGCCGCGTGAAGGACACCTTCAAGACGGCCAAGGCCAAGTTCATCATCCCCAGCGAGATCGAAGATAAGTTCACCGGCAATCCGGACATCGACCAGCTCTGCCTGCTCGGGTTGGGTATGCCTCAGCCCCTGTTGCTGGTCGCTCTTTCCGAGACCGGAGACCAGAAAGGGAGGGCCGCAATCCGCGCCGGCCTTGCCGCCCAATTGCAGGAAGTCAATCAGCAGCTCGCGAGCTACAAAAAGGTGGCTACCATCGTGGTGGTTGAGCAAGCCTTTAGCATCGAGAACGATATGCTCACCCCCACCCTGAAGGTAAAACGCCCCCAGGTACACGCCGCCTACAAGGACCGGATGCCGGGCTGGATCGAGAGCGGAGAGCAGGTAATTTTCGAGTGACCCCGTTGGACGGTCCCCCACCGTCCAACGGCTATAGCGGTCCAACCGCTAGTCACCACCGCCTCACCCGCCCCCCAACCCGGCAATCGTATTCCGCCCCAACTGGTACAGGTGCACCTCGTCCGGCCCGTCGGCCAGGCGGATGCTGCGGGCGTACACGTAAAATTCAGCCAGCGGAGTATCCCCCGACACCCCCAGCCCCCCGTGCACCTGAATGGCCCGGTCGATGACGGTACACGCCATCGTCGGACACACGATCTTGATCATCGCGATCAGGTCCTTAGCTTCCTTGATGCCCCCTCGATCGATCCGGTCGGCGGCCGATAGCGTCAGCAGACGCGCCTGCTCGATTTCGCAGCGGGAGCGGGCCACCTCCTGCCGGATACTGCTGAACTTCGACAGCTCCCGCCCGAACGCCCGCCGCTCGCCCGCCCGCCGGCTCATCATCTCCAGCGACCGCTGGGCGGCACCGATCAGGCGCATGCAGTGATGGATCCGGCCGGGACCCAGGCGGCCCTGGGCGATCTCGAAGCCCCGACCTTCACCCAGCAGCAGATTGGCCGCGGGCACCCGGACGTCGGTCAGACTGATCTCCGCGTGCCCGTGGGGACTGTCGAACGTCCCGAAGGCGCTCAGCGGTCGCTCCACCCGTACCCCGGGAGTGTCGGCCGGCACCAGGATCATACTCTGTTGCAGATGCCGGGGTGCCCCGGCATCGGTCTTACCCATCACGATGTACAGTCGGCAGTCGGGGTGCATCGCGCCGGTGCTCCACCACTTACGGCCGTTGATGACGTACTCCTCCCCCTCGCGCCGGATACTGGTTTCAATGTTGGTAGCATCGGAGCTAGCGACGGCGGGCTCGGTCATCAAAAAGGCGGAACGAATACGGCCTTCCAGGAGGGGATGCAACCAGTCGCGCTGCTGTTCGGCGGTCCCGTACTTGGCCAGCACCTCCATATTCCCGGTATCGGGCGCATTGCAGTTGAAGACTTCGCTGGCCCACGGCACCCGTCCCATCAGTTCGGCCAGGGGAGCGTATTCGACGTTCGTGAGGCCCGGACTGAATGCCCCGTACTCCTCGGGCAGAAACAGGTTCCACAAGCCCGCGGCACGCGCCCGCTCCTTCAGGGCTTCCATCGCGGGGTATACCCGCCAGGGATTGTCCCGGGTAAAGGTCCGGTAATCCGCTTCCAGGGGGTAGATGTGTTCGTCCAGGAAAGCGGACAGGTGCCGGATGTTATCTTGGGTAGTCTCGCTGTACTCGAAGTGCATGACAGCAAGATAACCGCTTTACTCGAAGCCGATTTCTTCCAGACCGGCGTGACTGATGCGAATGGCCTGTAGCGGCGTTTCGTTAAAGGTCGCGTCCTGTTCGACCAGGTAAAATTCCATGCCGGACACCTCTTTTTCCTTTAGGATGCGTGCGAAATCGATGCTTCCCGTACCCACCGGGGCGAAACGCCCCTCGGCGTCCATATCCTTCACGTGCCAGGCCTTGAAGCGGCCGGGAGCCTTCTTAAAGTAGGCCACGGGATCGGCCCCCGCACGGGTTACCCAGTACAGGTCCATCTGAAAGTTGAGGTGATCCGGATCGGAGTGTTCGATGAAGTAGTCAATCGGCACGATGCCCTCCGCGTTCTCCCGGAACTCGAAATCGTGGTTGTGGTAAAGACACTTGATGCCGGCCGCGGCGCACTTGGCGGCAATTTCGTTGATGATGTCCATGACCTCCGCTACCGAGCCCGACATCCCCAGGGTGCGGGTGGCCGGGTCGAAGGTGAAGTGGCCCATGGGCGGGACGGGAATGACGAAGTACTCAAACCCGGCCTCCTTTGCGGCGGCGATCATCTCGTCGGCGTTATCCAGGGTCACGTCGCCGTGGTGGGTGCTCATCGGTTTCAGACCGACTTCGGCGAGGTAAGCCTTAAACTCCTTAGGGGCCATCCCGTAAAATTTGCCGTCCTGGTAACCGGCCGCCTCCACGTACTCGTACCCGAGATCGGCGACTTCCTTCAGTACGCCCCGTGGATTGCTCGCCATGGTGTCGCGCAGCGTGTAGAGGGCGAGTCCGCCGAAGTGGTCATTCACAGCGGGGACCGGCGTAGCGGTTTGTCCTTCCGGTTTGTCCAGCTGACTTCCGCCGCCACAGGCAAATAGGAGCAGCGTAAGGAGCAGTAGGGGAAAACTTAGTCTGGTAAGTCTCATGTATCTATGGTCGTAGTGACGTCGGACCGTTCGGGCGGGGACGCGGGTGCAAAGATGGTTAATGGTGCAAGCTACGCACGGATTCGGTGAAGATCCGGCAAACTAGCGGCTGCTGCCTTCGTTAAACTCCAGCAGCTGGCGATCGGGGTGGAACCGCAGCTCGCTCTCGTTATCGAGCATCATGGTCGCTCCCTCGGCTTCGTTGTAGGCCTTCCAGTCCGGAAGTCCGGAGTGACTTGGATTCCCGCTGCGGGCAAAGTTGATCCAGGACTGGCTAACCTTAGTGGCCAGTACCCTGGCTTCCTCGCCGCCACCCGTCATGTTCACGCAACGGTCGATGTTATTGAAAACGAAAGGCAGTTCGACGCAGTGGATCGCCTTGTACTTACCGTCCATTACGGGGGACTGCCAGGTAAAGAGGTACATGTACACCGGTGCACCGTCGGGCAGACTAGCCTTGGCGTTGGCCTGACGTACGGCGCCCGGACGGAACATCATATCCACGTCGATCAGATCGGAGGGCAGTGAAGTTTCCGGATAGGCGCTACGCACGGCCTCGACAAACTCACCCGCCCGCTCACCGTGGATATTCTCTACGTAAGCCATTATGTCCGCCTCCAGGGCATGAGACAGTCCGGCGCGCAGGGAGGGCATAAATTCGTTTTTGACCGTTCCGATCAGCAGGGGTACGTCGCGGCTGAGTGCCAGAGCCTCCTCACCGGCCGGTTGGTACGGCAGTTGCACTCCGTCGACGCTCGGACCCCAGCTGAGGCCGAACATACCGAAGTCCTGTCCGTCGGCCTTCAACTCCTCTTCCACCACCTTCAGCGCGCGCCCGGAAGCCTCGGCCAGTTCCGCAAACGGCACTTCCCGAATTCGGTCGACCTCCTCCGGGGTGATCTCCAGCTGCCGGAGGGTTTCGGCGCCAATGCGCTGGGTCACCTCCCGGGTCTGCATGTTGGTCCGGAAAGCCCCACTCTGATTAATGGCCTTGTGGAACTTGCCGTGCGCGGAAGGCATGGCCATCAGGGTATTCACCTTCGCTCCCCCACCCGACTGACCGAAGATGGTCACGTTATCCGGATCACCGCCGAAGTTTTCGATGTTCTCCTGCACCCACTCCAGGGCCATTCGGAGATCGACGATCGAATTGTTGGCGGAGGTAGCGTAATCTTCGCCGTAGGCCGAGAGGTCGAGGTAGCCCAACACGTTGAGCCGGTGATTGACCGATACGACCACGACGTCACCCGAGCGAGCCAGATTCTCCCCGTGGTAGGAAGGCAACTCCTGGGAAGAGCCCGCCGTGAATCCGCCCCCGTGGATCCAGAACATGACCGGCCGCTTCCGCGCGTCCTTCAGTCCCGGACTCCATACGTTCAGGACCAGGCAATCCTCGTCGGTATAACCCCAGTCGTGGTCAAAGACGAATTCACTTTCATCGTCCACGGTGGTCACCGGGCGCAGCAGGGGTGCCACCGGTCCGTAGCTCAGAGAACTCCGTACCCCCTCCCAGGGCTCGGGCTTTGTGGCCGTACCGAATCGCTCGGCCCTACCGTAGGGGATGCCCTTGAAGGTGAAAATTCCGTCTATCTGGTAACCGCGCACCTGACCGGACTCCGTCGCCGTGACGGCCTCGTCCGCTCCGGTGATTAGTTGCCCGTTCATTGATGTCATGATGGTTAACATTGCAAATATCAATAGCTTAAAACGCTTCATATCATTTTCATTGTAGGATCAACCAAAGCCTCAAATTCCCAGTGGACCGCCAGGAATCGCCACGGCGGAGAAAGTCCGGGCGCGAATTCCTATTGTCGCACGTTGCTACAATAGTACGGGTGTTAACAGGAATTACCAAATAGATTGTGTAGAATAGCGGCAGCACTTTCCCGTTTTATTCATAGCATGCAAGTTCCTCGTCCATCGGATTACCTTCCCCACCTCGCCTACGACAGCGTCGTATTCGGTTTTGCGGGGGAACAACTTCGGATCCTCATTCTGGAGTACCGCAACACGGGATACCATGCGCTACCCGGTGGATTCGTGGGCCGCGACGAGAACCTGGACGAGGCGGTGCGTCGGGGACTGCGGGAGCGGACCGGACTGGATAATCTTCACCTTCAGCAATTTCACACTTTCGGCAGCACCCGTCGGCACCAACCGGAAGTGATGCGGACCATACTAAGTGCCAACGGATTTCCCGTCGACCAGGCGGAGTGGATGCTGGACCGCTTCATCACCGTCGGCTACTACAGCCTGATCAACTACCACCTCGTGACCCCCCGGCCGGACGCGCTGTCCGACTCCCTGAAGTGGTACGCGATCGACGAGTTGCCGCCCCTCCTGTGGGACCACCGGGAAATGGTCGATAAGGCACTCTACACCCTCCGCCGCAATCTGGACACGATGCTGATCGGAACGAACATGCTGCCCGAACGCTTTACCATCAAGCAGTTGCAACAGGTTACCGAAGCTATTCTGGGGGAGAAGCTGCACCGTACGAGTTTTCAGCGCCGGATGCTGAGTTCGGGTAACTTGCTTCGCCACGAAAAACTCTATACCGGGGGCTCCCACAAAGCTCCCTATTTGTACAGTTTCGTTACGGCCGGGGAGGGGGATTGAGGGGAAATAAGGTCGTATATTCAGACCCGTCATTATGCGCACCCTCTTCGCCCTTACCCTCCTTTGTCTCCTTGGCTGCCGGGATCCCGAACCGCGGGTCAGTTTTAGTGCGGACGTACGCCCGATCTTCAACGCCAAGTGCGTCGGATGCCACGGCGGAGTGAAGCAGGCCGGCGATCTGGGCCTGATCTACCGCGCGGAGGCGCTGCGCGCCGTAGTGCCGGGATCCCCCGGTCGGAGCGAACTCATCCAGCGCATTCGCCACGCCGACCCCGACCAACGGATGCCCCTGGAAGGCCCTCCGCTTACCGAGCCGGAAATCGCCACCCTCGAGCGGTGGATCGAACAGGGTGCGGAATGGGAGGAGCACTGGGCCTACGTGGCCCCCGACCCCGCACCGCCCCGGAGCGCCGTCCCCGCCGACGGTAACGAGATCGATGCCTACGTAGCCGATGGATTGCTCGCTGCGGGATTTTCCCCGGCTCCCGCGTCCCCGCCCGCTACTCTGCTGCGCCGCTTGTCGTTTGATCTCACGGGACTGCCCCCCACCCCCGCGGAAATGGAAGAATTCCTGCGAAACCCCGATGACGAAGCCTACGTCTGGGCGGTCGATCGCTACCTGGCCTCCCCCCGCTACGGCGAACACCGCGCCGCCGCCTGGCTGGATCTTGCCCGCTACGCCGACTCCCGGGGCTACGAACGTGACCGCCCCCGCACCATATGGCCCTACCGCGACTGGGTGATCCGGGCCTTCAACGACGACATGCCCTTCGACCAATTTACGGTGGAACAGCTGGCCGGAGATTTACTTCCAAATCCCACGCGTGATCAGTTGATCGCCACCGCTTTCCACCGCAACACCCCTAGCAATGGGGAGGGCGGCACCAGCAACGAAGAATACCGAACCGTGAGCGTCCTGGACCGGGTAAATACGACCTGGGAGGTCTGGCAGGGCACCACCATGGCCTGCGTTCAGTGCCACGGACATCCGTACGACCCGATTCCCCAGGAAGCGTATTATGCTTCTTACGCCTTCTTCAACAATACCGCCGACCACGATCACGTGTGGGAACGACCGACGGTGAGTATTCCATCCGCCCGCCTGCGGGGGAAGATTGACAGCCTGCAGTCGTGGATCATGCACTACGGCACCTCGGTGGAGCAGGACTACTGGCACCGTGCCCTTCAGACCCGGGAACCCATCATCAGGCCCTACGCCTTCACGGACGTGGTCGGTGGAGTCTTTACGGATCGCGCCGACGAGGACTTTATGGTCATGCGCCACGGGAGCTCTTTCGCCCTGCCGCCCCTCCAGTTGGATAGCCTCGCGGCCCTGCATTTTCACGCCGGCGACCGGAGCCCCTACACGATGGAGATTCGCCTCGACGACACCAGCGGGCAGATCGTGGCTACCTACGACAGCGAGCAGAACCGCGGCGGCGGCATCCGCATTGTTCCTCTGACCCCGACCGCGGGTAGCCACCGCTTGTCGGTCACGGTCAGAAGTACGGAAGATCAGCCAGGACCACTGACCAACATCTACGGATTTCATCCACAGCCCCGCTTACCGGGAGAGGAGCAAGCCGGGTACGAACAGATCCGGTCCTTCATCGATGAGTTGGCGGCCGCCCCGGACTCCCTTCGGGTCCCGGTGATGAGTGAGAACCCGCCCCTCACCCGCCGGACGACCCAACTGTTCGAACGCGGCAACTGGCTGGTACCCGGCCGGGTCGTGACGGCTGACGTACCGGACATCCTGCCCCCCCTGCCGGCGGACGGTGCGCGGGATCGACTGGCCTTCGCCCGCTGGCTCACCTCACCCGACCACCCACTGACCGCGCGCGTGGCCGTCAACCGCATCTGGGCCGAGCTCTTCGGTACGGGAATCGTAGCTACTCCGGAAGACTTCGGCAGCCAGGGTGCCGCGCCGAGTCATCCGGACTTACTCGACTGGTTAGCCGTCCACTACGCCACTGAACTACAGTGGAGCACGAAGCGCCTGATCCGCTTCATCGTGCTCTCGAAAACCTACCGACAGTCGTCAGCCATCCGGCCGGAACCGGCCGACGACCCCGACAATCGCCTGCTCGCCCGCGGTCCCCGCGGCCGCCTGACCGCCGAACAGATCCGTGACCAGATGCTGGCCGTCTCCGGGCTGCTGAGCGACAAGATGTACGGCCCGGGCGTCATGCCACCCCAGCCGGACGGCCTGTGGGACCATATTCCGTACAGCGACAGTAAGTGGGAGACCAGCAGCGGCCCGGATCGGTACCGGCGTGCCGTTTACACCTACCTGCGTCGTTCGGTCGTTCACCCGTCGCTGACCACTTTCGACGGATCGAGTCGCGAGATCTGCCTGTCCCGACGAACCGAAACCAATACGCCGCTACAGGCCCTGGCCACCCTGAACGACCCGGCCTTCACCGAGGCCATGTACTTTCTGACCGACGCCATCCTGCGGGAGACGGACGACCCCACCGGAGCCATCGACCGGCTTTTCCGGCGGGTACTGTACCGCCCGATCCGGGAAGCGGAACGGCAGGAATTGCGGCTGCTCTACGAGGAGGCCCTGCGCCAGTCGGATCACCAGGCGCGCGAGGCCTTGTTCGTAGTCACCAATGTCCTCTTTAATCTCGACGAATTCCTCACCAAGTCCTGAACCCATGCTCCACGTCGATCAGGAAGCCGTCCGCCGGCGGGCTGCATTCAACAGCCGAAGATTTTTCCTCCGCCAGTGTACGCTGGGGCTCGGTGGCATGGCCCTCGGAAGCTTACTGGGCTGCGACGGGCCCTCGGTGCCTTTACGTCCGGACGTAGCCCCGGAATCCTTGCCCGGCCCCCTCGACCTGGCACCCCACGCCCGCCGGATCATCTACCTGCACATGGCCGGCGCGCCAAGCCAACTCGAAACCTTCGATTACAAACCCGATCTGCAGCGGCTGCACGGACTGGATTGTCCGCCCTCCCTACTGGACGGTAAGCGTTTTGCCTTCATTCAGGGTACCCCGCGCATGCTCGGTCCCCAGGCGACCTTCGCCCAGTACGGAGAAAGCCGGGCGTGGGTGAGCGATCTACTCCCCCACTTCAGTTCGGTCGTCGACGACGTAGCTTTTCTCCGGGCGGTACACACGGAGGAGTTTAATCACGCCCCCGCCCAGTTGCTCATGCATACGGGTAGTCCGCGACTGGGGCGTCCCTCCCTGGGATCCTGGGTCACCTACGGCCTGGGTTCCGAGAACGAAAACCTGCCGGGCTTCATCGTGCTCACCTCCGGCGGGCGTGAACCCAGCGCGGGGAAAAAGCTCTGGAGCAGCGGCTTTCTGCCCAGCATCGAACAGGGCGTTCAGTGCCGCACCCAGGGCGACCCCATTCTGTACCTGAGCGATCCGGAGGGGATGTCGCGTGACCTGCGACAGCGCAGTATCGCCGCTATCAATCACCTCAACCGCCGGCAGTACGAAGAGGTCGGCGATCCGGAAACCCTCACGCGCATCCGGCAGTACGAGATGGCCTTCAAGATGCAGGTTTCCGTCCCCGAAGTGATGGACATCAGCCGGGAGCCGGACTACATCCACGCTATGTACGGCACCGAACCGGGGCGTTCGTCCTTTGCCAACAACTGCCTGATGGCCCGCCGTTTGGCGGAAGCCGACGTACGCTTTATACAACTGTATGACTGGGGCTGGGATATGCACGGGACCAGTCACGACACCAGCCTCGGGGCGGGATTACGCGAGAAGTGCCGCCAGATCGACCGTCCCATGACGGCGCTGCTCCGGGACCTGAAGCAACGGGGCTTGCTCGAGGACACCCTGGTCGTGTGGGGTGGAGAGTTCGGCCGCACGCCCATGCAGGAGAATCGGGGCGGCACCACCAATCCCTTCCTGGGGCGCGACCACCACGGGGAGGCCTTCACCATGTGGATGGCGGGCGGAGGCATCCGGGGCGGGGCCTCCTACGGTCAGACGGACGCCATCGGCTACGCCGGCGTGACCGAGCGGGCGCACGTGCACGACGTGCAGGCCACCATCCTCAATCGCCTGGGGCTCGACCACGAGCGGCTTACCTACCCCTTTCAGGGACGTAACTTCCGACTGACCGACGTGGCGGGCGAAGTCATATCTCCCCTACTCGTTTAATCGACTACCGTTCCAGTAATCATTGTCCGAGTTTCGTACGGCCCAGGGCGGCGAATGCCCGTGCCGCCCGCCCGAACTTTTCCATGCGTGCGTCGCGCGTACTGCCCCGCACGTAGCGGCGGTACAGCTGCTGGGCGATCACGGCCGTCTTAAAGCAGGCGAAGGCCTCATACCACGGCATACGATCCAGCGATAGGCGGGTGTGGGTCGCGTAACGCTCCTTCAGGTAATCCTTGTCCGGCCAGTCTCCGTCGAGGAGCCGTACGGGCATATCGGCGGCGTCCAAAGCAGGGTCGGGCCAGAAACTCAGCGTACCGGCCAGATCGATAAGCGGGTCACCCAGGGTGGCCATATCCCAGTCAAACACCGCCGTAACCGTATCGGGGTCCCCGGCGCTAAACTGGCAGTTGTCGAACTTCAGGTCGCCGTGGACGATCGACACCCGCTGGGGTGCCGGAATGTCCCGCGCAAGCCGATCAGCCAACCGATCCATGTCGGCATTCTCCTCCGTCTTCGCCAGTTGCCATCGCTTCGACCAACCCGTCAACTGACGCAAGGCAAATCCCTCGGGATTACCGAGTTCAAGCAATCCGGCGACTTCAACGTCGACCCTATGCAAATTGGCGGTTACGCGCATCAGGGCGTCGGTGAGCCTTTCTTCCACCCGGGGCATCGTCCGGAACGTGTCCGGCAGTGCGTAGCGGACCACCGTACCGTGTCGACGTTCCATGACCACGAAGTCCGCCCCGATGACCTCGTGGTCCGTACAGAGCAGGTGGGCGCGGGGCGCGGGAGCAAAGTAGGTAGGTAAACGCGATAGGATGCGGTATTCCCGCCGCATATCGTGGGCACCCGGAGCAATGGTCCCGAAGGGTGGACGGCGCAGGACGAGTTCCCGGTCTCCGAAGGTCAGTTTGTAGGTCAGGTTCGCGTGACCGCCGTGAAACTGGCGCACGGAGAAGGTTCCGGACAGCTCCGGCAGTTGCCGGCGCAAATAGTTTTCCAGACGATCGAGGGGTAATTCTTCGCCGGGGCGAATGGGACCGGGCATGGGCGGGGTGCTTTCCGGCCGAAGCTAGGCAAAAGCAGGCACACGGGCACCGGGCGAGCGTCCGAGTTTGGTAGATATAGAACCGCGTAATTACGGCGCCGGTTATATGACAAACGCCCGTCATGCCATCCGAAAAAACGCTCTATGCATTCAACGAGTTCTCCGTCGGGGTCCGGTGGCGCGTCGTGGACGATATCGTCATGGGCGGAAGGTCGGAGGGTCATTTCGCCATAACGGAACGTAAGCACGGCCGCTTCTACGGCCACCTGTCGACCGAGAATAACGGGGGGTTCTCCTCGGTTCACCGAAAGTTCGACCCACCCGTCGATATCGCGGGATACGACCGCATTCGCATCCGCCTACGCGGTGACGGTAGTCAGTACCAGTTTCGGGTCCGGGCAACCCCTGAGCAGCGCTACCAGTATACCTACGAATTCGACACGACGGGCGATTGGGAAGTGATCGACATTCCCCTGGCTCAACTCTACCCCGTGTACCGGGGCAACCGGCTCGAAGAACCGAATTTTCGGGGTGACCGACTCGCGGAGATCGCATTTCTCATCAGTAATGACCGGCCGCAGCCCTTTCAGTTGCTGCTCGACCGGCTGGAACTGGCATAATGCCGGGCGGCTCAATAAAATACAGTCCTCCGGGTCGGGCAATTTAGCCGTACGCGTGGTTGTAGTTCCAAACGTCAATCTTCCGAACCATGCCGCCACTGCTCCTGCTGGAGATTGATGTTTCCCTGCCCCTGACCGACCCGGTAGTGAAGTTTCTACTGATCCTGGTGATCATCCTGTTCACTCCGCTGATCCTCAATAAATTTCGCATACCTCATCTACTGGGCCTAATCATCGCCGGAGCGGTAGTCGGTCCCTACGGCCTGCACCTCATGGAGCGCGATAGCGGGATCATCCTGTCCGGCACGGCGGGCCTGTTGTACATCATGTTTCTGGCGGGCCTGGAGATCGACCTGGCCGAGTTTCGGAAGAACAGTCGCAAGAGCGCCGTCTTCGGTCTGTACACCTTCCTGATTCCACTGACGCTGGGCATTGTAACCGGCCTGTACGTCCTGGGGTACCCAACGCTTACCTCGATTTTGCTGGCCAGTATGTTCGCCTCCCATACCCTGATCGCCTACCCCATGGTCAGCCGCATGGGGGTAGCGAAGAACCGGGCGGTGAACATCACCGTGGGGGGAACGGTGATCACCGACGTCCTGGCACTCCTAGTGCTTGCCGTAATCGTAGGCATGACCCGGGGGGAGGTGAACGCGGCGTTCTGGCTCCGACTGGGGGTGTCCGTGCCCGCGTTCGGAGCATTCGTGCTCCTGGGCTTTCCGGTGGTCGGGCGGTGGTTCTTCAAGCGCTTCGACGACAGCGTATCACAGTACGTGTTTGTGTTAGCGATGGTCTTTCTCGGTGCGGTGCTGGCCCAACTCGCCGGCGTGGAGGGTATTATCGGGGCGTTTCTGGCCGGGCTTGCGCTCAACCGGCTTATCCCCCTCACTTCTCCGTTGATGAACCGAATCGAGTTTGTCGGAAACGCCATCTTCATACCCTTCTTCCTCATCGGCGTGGGTATGCTCATCGATTTCCGGGCGTTCATCACCGATCTGGACACCATCCGGGTGGCGGTGGTGATGACGGTAGTAGCTACCGTCGCGAAGTTCACGGCTGCCTGGCTGACGCAGCGAACCTTCGGCTTCAGCGTAGACGAGCGCCGCCTCATCTTCGGCCTCAGCAACGCCCAGGCGGCGGCGACCCTGGCGGCGGTGCTCGTGGGCTACAACACCATCGTCGGGACCACCCCCACCGGCCTCCCGCTGCGACTGCTCGACGAGAACGTGCTGAACGGTACGATCCTGATGATCCTGGTCACCTGCACCACTGCCTCCCTGGTGGCTCAGCGCGGGGCACGTAACGTAGCCCGACGGGAAGAAGCTGAGGCTCCTTCCGCCGAACTTCCCCGACGGGAACGCATCCTTATTCCCGTCAGCAATCAGGACACGACGGACGAGCTGATCAACCTGGGCGTTACCGTCAGGGGTGACCGGCGGGGCAGTCAGCTGTACGCGCTCAGCGTCGTCGACCACGACACCGAGGATGCCAGCGGCGAGATGCGGGCCCGCAAGCTCCTGCAACGGGCGGCCGTGACGGCCGCCGCCACCGACAACGTCCTGCTGGAACTCCTGCGCTACGATCTCAGCGTCGTCAATGGAATCACGAGCGTCGTAAAGGAACACCGCATTACCGATCTCATCATGGGGGTACACGTCAGCAAGGGTATCACGGATACCTTTCTCGGGCACCTGACGGAGGGCATTCTGACGCGCTGCAACATCACCACGCTGCTCTACAAACCGGTGCAACCCTTTGCTACCCTCCGGCGCCACCGCATCGTGCTGCCGCATCATGCGGAGATGGAGCCCGGGTTCCCGGCCTGGCTGGCTAAAGTGTGGAACATCGGAAAGAACTCAGGTGCCCGCATGGTCTTCCACGGCCCCCCCGAAGCTCTGGAAGCCTGCCGGGAACGGCAGCGGACCGCGCCGATCGATGCGGTCTTCAGTGAGTTCAACGACTGGGACGACTTCCTCATCCTGGCCCGAGAGTTTCAGCCCAACGACAACCTTATTCTCATCATGAGTCGTCCGGGTCAGCCCTCCTTTCAGCGCGGCATGCGTAAGATCCCGGCCCACCTCAATCGCTACTTCCAACCTTACAGCTTCATCATCATCTATCCCATGCAGGAAGGGGTGGAGGACTCACCCGCCGTGGCGTTCCGGGATCCGAGCCTGACCGCTCCCCTGCGCCAGATTAATCAACTGGGCGAATCCATCGCCGAGCTCCTCAAACGCTGATCCGACGGACCTTTCCCCGGGCTGTCGCGTAATTTGCCCGGCAGCGCTACCTTCCCCCTATGCTATTCCACTCCCTCCGAGCCGGACTACACGTCCTCTGCTTCCATCGCCTTCAGTCCGCTGCCATAACGGCCCTGCTCCTGCTGTTGCTCGGCTCCTGCGGCCCCGCCCCAACCCTGGACGATCTGGAGGATACGTCCGTGCCCGTGAACATCGTCTACATTCTGGCCGACGACCTGGGCTACGGCGACCTGAGCTGCTACGGACAGCAGCATTTTTCCACCCCGAATATCGACCGGCTGGCCCGGCGCGGCATGCTGTTCACCCAACACTATAGCGGTAGTACGGTATGCGCGCCCTCCCGGTCCTCCCTGATGACCGGACTCCACACGGGCCATACTTTCATTCGCGGCAACAAGGCCATGGACCCGGAGGGGCAGTATCCCATCCCCGACAGCATCTATACCCTCGCCGAACTCCTGCAGGATAACGGATACGCCACCGGGGCCTTCGGTAAGTGGGGGCTGGGACCGCCGGCCTCCACGGGTGACCCCAACAATCAGGGATTCACGGACTTCTTTGGCTACAACTGCCAGCGCCTGGCCCACAACTACTACCCCCGCCACCTGTGGGACAATCAACAAAAGATGGAACTGCCCGGCAATGCGGGTCGGGCCAAGGAAATCTACGCGCCGGACCTCATCCACGAACAAGCCCTGGCCTTCATCACCGAAAATCGCGACCGGCCCTTCTTCCTCTTCTACCCGAGTCAGCTGCCCCACGCCGAACTGGCCGCGGCGGACAGTCTGGTGACGATGTTCGCCGAACAGTTCGGTAACGAAACCCCCTACCGGGGTACCGACGACGGGCCACGGTACCGGGAGGGGCCCTACGAGTCGGCCGCCCGTCCCCACGCCGCCTTCGCCGCCATGGTCACCACCCTCGACCAGCAGGTCGGGCAAATTCTCGACACCCTCGAGGCGCTCGGACTGACGGACCATACGCTGGTCGTGTTTACCAGCGATAACGGACCTCACCTGGAAGGGGGCGCGGACCCCGACTTCTTCGACAGTAACGGCCCGCTGCGCGGCTACAAACGCGATCTGTACGAGGGCGGCATACGGGTCCCGATGATTGCCTCTCTGCCCGGCAGGATTGCCCCGGGACGCACCGACCACGTTTCCGCCTTCTGGGACGTATTCCCCACCCTGGCCGAACTGATCGGCGTAGCGCCACCGGATAGCCTCGACGGCTTATCCTTCCTACCCACCCTGGAGGGACGAACCGCCGACCAGCGCCAGCACGGTTACCTGTACTGGGAATTTCACGAACGGGGCGGGCGGCAGGCGGTGCGCGCGGGACGCTGGAAGGGGGTGCGCTACGACGTGTTCGCGGATCCGGACGGTCCGCTCGAGCTGTACGATCTGAATCAGGATATCGGGGAAACGACCGACGTAGCCGACGCCCATCCCGACGTCGTCGAAGAACTGAAAGCCATACTCCGCAACGCGCGTACCCCCTCGGCGGTCTTTCCCTTCGGCGCACGGTAACCCCCACCGTTCACATTAACTCCACACTACCCTTGCGCTACTCTCTCGACAACAAAATCGCCATCGTCACCGGCGGCAACTCCGGCATCGGCCGCGCCATCGCCGAAGCCCTGACCGAACAGGGAGCTACGGTACACACCCTGGACCTGGAAGGTGATGGTCCGCGTCACCACTCCTGCGACGTGACCCAGCAACGGGAGGTAGCGGCAACGGTGGACCGCATTGCGAGCGCGGGCCCGATCGACCTCCTGATCAACAATGCCGGAATCGGCTTCGTCGGTGATCTCGAACAAACGACCGAGGCGGATTTGGACCGCCTGTACGCCGTCAACGTAAAGGGGGTATATAACTGCGCCCTGGCCTGCGTAAAACACATGAAGGAGCGCGGCGGGGTGATCCTGAACATGGCCTCCATCGCCGGCACGGTCGGCCTCGCCGATCGCTTCGCCTACTCGATGACCAAGGGGGCCGTCCTCAGCATGACCTACTCCATCGCGAAAGACTACCTGGCCTACGGCATTCGGTGCAATAGTATTTCACCGGCCCGGGTGCATACCGACTTCGTGGACAACTTCATCGCCAAGAATTATCCCGGTCGGGAGCAGGAAATGTTCGCCCAATTATCGGCCACCCAACCCATCGGTCGGATGGGGCAGCCCCGCGAGATCGCCGACCTGGCGGTTTACCTGTGCTCGGATGAAGCGTCCTTCATCACGGGGACGGATTTCCCCATTGACGGTGGGTTCATCCGGCTCAACAGCTAAGGCCTATTCCACGACTTCGATCCGCAGGTAGTTGTCTTCTCCCCGCAACCGGCTTCCCTCCAGTTCCACCACCGACACCGGTAGGGTAAAGGTGATGCCCTGGCGGGTATCGACGAACACCCGGTAGGAAGCGTCGGTATCGTCGGAGACGGTAAGCAGACCCTTGTCGAGGTCCAGTACGTAGCCTCCCTGTAGAACGATGTGGTCGTTGGAGAGAAAAAGCACGGTGCCGTCGTCGAGAAAACTGGCGCTGATGTTGCCCAGATCACCGGCGTCGATGAGGCTGCGGCGCGGCAGGCGCTTGGCGTCGACCACCCCGGCGCCCTCCCGGGTTCTGGACGGGGGGATGAGCAGAAAGCTGCGGGAATAGCCCTGATTCACGTAATCGACGAAGGACTGGGGCGTGTAGCTACTTTCCCGCAGTCCCAACTTGCGCAAAGTGATGGGCACGACCTGTCCGTCGCGAACGACACGTCCGCGGTACTCGCCGGCGGTCAGCGTGTCGAGGACCACGATCAGGTTATCGAGGTACTGACTGCGGTTGCGCTCGGCCAGCACTACCACGGGCTGGGGCTCGGTGACCGGGACGGTATACTCCGAATACTGTAGACCGGGGGTCGTAGCGCTCCAGTCGCTCAGATGATTGACGAAATCCTTCGATTCCGGGCGGGCGTACTCCGGAAATCCGGTGAAGGCGGGTTCGAAGCTGGCCCAGTACTCACGTTCCCCGATCCGGTATTGGAAGGGTTGACGGGTAAGGTCGGATAAGTCTCCCCCACCGGCGACGGTCCGCAGTTTGAGGAAGGAAGCGCCCTGCGCGAGGCTGTCCGGCCAGGGAGTGCCCTCTAACGGAATGACCGTATCCCGGGAAGAAAAGACGCTGCGGACGCGGGCTTCCGGTCCCGCTACCGTCACGAGATCGCCGTACCGAAAGGGGTGTTCCCCGCCGTCGGGGCCCAAGTACAGCCACTTCCCGGCCTCACCGGTGGGTACTGCTTCCGCAGAATCGCAGCCGTATCCGAGTAACAAAAGGCCGAAAGAGATCAATAAGTAGCGCAAAACTCTATTCATGCCCCCTCTAACACGCCATGCGGCAAGATGGCCCACCCCGCACGCACGCTCCCCGTTTTTACCGCAGTTTTTCCAGTCCGGGCAGCCACGATTCCGGCAGTGGGGCCTTGCGTAGCCGGGCGTAATCGTAGGGAACGATCACTTGTTGGGTCAGGGCGGCGAGGCGCTGGTGCAATGCGCTGAAGATAGCCGTCTGCATGGTGAAGCGATCGGCGTCGATGGTGAGTGTACGTGCACCGACGATAGCCGTGTCCGGGTAGGTCATCGGATAGGTGTACTTACAATCCTGCCAGGCCAGGATGGCGCCGGTATCCCCGGGGGCGAAGGCCGTATTGATTCCCACCTCCTGAAAGTAGGTAACGCGCACGGTTTCCGCCCAGCGCAGGTACACCAGGTTATTCACGTGCTGGGCGGAATCCATATCCCCCCACAGCACGGGAAATCGGTGGAGCGTCTGAAAATCTTCGGTAGTAATCATCAATCAATCGGTGAAGTTGCAAAGGGGTGTGGGCGTACGGGGCGGGCCGCCACGTCAGAGCAGCATGGCCAGTGCCTCGGCTACCCTACCCTCTAGCAGGAAGGATTGGGCCAGTTGGTGAAGATGCTGCGTCCCGCGCCGGCGGGCGCGTTGCACTTCCGGTCGGGAGCGCACCTGTTCGATAAGTTGCTCCTCCGGCATGCCCTCCAGGTTGCCGAGACGGCCGAGATTGTTACCCGTGAGCACGGAACTGTTGCGAACGTGGGAAGGTAACCGATCGATGCCCATGCCCAGGGTCCGCAGGGGTTTGGGGATCTCGAACAGACTGTCCGGCCCGGCGTAGCAATAATCGTTGCCCCCCATCCGGGCCACCAGATCGAGCTTACGGGTGTCGAGGGCCCCGTCGGCGTCGGTCACCCGATCGGAAATATGGATGCGTACTACCCGGGCGACGACCAGGTTACCGGCACCGCCACCGTCGCCGAGGGGGATTACGCGATCCACCGTACACTCGAAGGAAACCGGGGATTCCCGCACTCGCGGAGGGCGTACCACTTCGCTGGCCAGGGGGGTAAAGCCTCCCTTCTCGAACTCGTTTACGCCCGCGGGATATTCCGTACTGGTCAGGGACATCTGCTCTACCATGGGGTAACTGACGATGTTGATCACTACCTCCGGCACGGCCAGTACGTTGTTAAGGGTATCCTTGCTGCTGCCGTCCCTTCCCCGGCGAATGGGGGAAAAGACGAGGATCGGCGGCACCGTGCTGAACACGTTGAAGTAGCTGAAGGGGCTGAGATTGACCCTGCCCTCCGCATCGATGGTGGAAGCGAAGGCGATGGGTCGCGGAGCTACCGCGGTGGACAGGTATCCGTACAGTTCGGGAATGGAAAGATCGTTGGGGTCGAGGGTCATGGAAGAATAAGGGGTGATGCGGCCGGTTAGTGGCTACTGGGATGAGCGGGAAGGATACGGCCACCGCACCGCCCGAAGCCGACACGTTCGGCGCCCGACCCCGCGTGGCCGGTGAGGGTGACGGTGTCGTGATCGGCCAGAAAGGAACCGGAACGTCCGTTATCGGTAATCTCGAGCAGGGAACCGTAGGCCGACGGATCCCGGCCGGAAATGGTCCCCGACGCCATGAGATCGCCTACGCGAACGTTACAGCCGTTGCTGCTGTGGTGCGCCAGTTGCTGGGCCATACTCCAGTACATGTACCGAAAATTGGAGCGGGAAACGGTGCGGTCGTTCACGGTCACCTCCAACTGAATGTCGTAGTTGCCCGGCACGTCAGTTTGCAAATAGGGAAGCACCCGCGGAGACTGCTCGGGACCGGCGACCCGGAAGGGCTCCAGTGCCTCGAGGGGAACGATCCAGGGCGACATGGTAGAGGCAAAGTTTTTGCCGAGAAACGGGCCCAGGGGCACGTACTCCCACCGCTGGACATCGCGGGCCGACCAGTCGTTGAAGAGCGCCAGACCGAAGATATAGTCCTCGGCCTGGTCTACCCGTACCGTTTCGCCGAGCGTGGAGTCCTTGCCTACAACGAAGGCCATTTCCAGTTCGAAATCGAGGCGATCGGTGGCCTGAAACACGGGGACATCCGCCCCCGGTGGCAGGACCTGTCCGCGGGGACGGCGGACGGGCGTTCCGTCAACTACGATGGAGGAAGCCCGGCCGTGGTACCCCACCGGCAGGTGTCGCCAGTTGGGGAGTAGTGCTTTATCCGGGTCCCGGAACATTCGCCCCACGTTGGTGGCGTGCTCGATGCTGGAATAAAAGTCGGTGTAGTCCCCTATGCGTACCGGGAGATGGAGGGTCGCCTCCTCGCGTCGAACGAGGTGTCGGGGGGCTACGGGAGAATCGGCTTCCCTTAACCAGGTTTGCACCTGCGTCCGCGCCCTGCCGGTTACCTCCTTACCGAGCGCGATAAAATCGTTGAGGTAGGGACGGTGGAGTACCGCAGAATCGAAATCGAAGCCCCCCTCCGTTGCCAGGGCGGCGAGGTCGAGGATGCGGTCGCCGATCGCGATGCCTACCCGTGGAGCGGACCCTGCCGTGGAAAAAATTCCGAAGGGAAGGTTGGCGAGGGTAAAGTCGGAATCCGGGGCAACGGTAAAGAGCTTACTCATGCGGCAGCCAGCTCTGGTAGTACTTGCCGTCGTCGATACGTGCGGCTTCCTCGGTCACCTGCAGCGGACGGAAGGTGTCGACCATCACGGCCAGTTCCTCGGTGGACGTCTTGCCGATGCTGCCTTCATAAGTGCCCGGGTGCGGGCCGTGGGGAATACCTCCCGGATGGAGGGTGAGGTAACCCGGCCCGATGCCCGTACGACTCATGAAATCGCCGTCCACGTAGTAGAGTACCTCGTCGGAATCGATGTTGCTGTGGTTGTAGGGCGCCGGAATCGCCAGGGGGTGATAATCGTACAGGCGCGGGCAGAAGGAACAAACGACAAATGATTTCGTCTCGAAGGTCTGGTGGACCGGCGGCGGCTGGTGCACACGGCCGGTTATGGGTTCGAAATTGTGGATGCTGAAGCCGTAGGGAAAGTTATAGCCGTCCCAGCCGACCACGTCGAAGGGGTGGCTGGCGTACACGAGCTCGTGCAGCATCTCCTGCTTTTTAATCTTAATGGTGAAATCGCCCTCCTCGTCGTGAGTTTCCAGATCGCGGGGTAGGATATAGTCGCGTTCCGTAAACGGGGCGTGCTCGAGCAACTGACCGAAGTGATTGCGGTAACGCTTCGGGGTATAGATCGGATCCGTGGACTCGGTGAAGAACAGGCGGTTGTCCTCCGTGTCAAAGTCGATCTGGTAGATCATGCCGCGGGGGATGAGCAGATAGTCTCCGTACTCGAAGGGGATGTTGCCCAGCATCGTACGGAGGGTACCGCTGCCCCGGTGGACGAACAGGAGTTCGTCGGCGTCAGCATTTTTGTAGAAGTAGTCGCGCAGGGATTTGCGGGGAGCGGCTACCCCAATCTGGACGCTGTCGTTGACCAAAAGCGGTTTGCGGGCGTCCAGAAAATCATCTTCCGGGGCGACGTCGAAGCCCAGCATTTTTCGGGCCGTGATGGTCTTGGCTTCGGCAATCTTTGGACTGACATCTTGCTTCCCCACGATCTTCTTTACCTGAGTGGGGCGCCCCACGTGGTACATGAGGGAAGCCATGCCGTCGAAGCCAACGGTGCCGAAGAGCTGCTCGTAGTACAGGGTACCGTCCGGCTTCCGGAACTGGGTATGCCGTTTGGGCGGCAACTGGCCGAGGTGGTGATAGATGGGCATGATCGAAAACTTTGTTGCTATGACAATAGTACGGCGCCGGAAGTTTATCCCGCCGCCAATCACGGAAGGGAAATGGCCACGTCACGCCGCGACCAGCGAATTTTCGCTAAATTAGCCCAAACAATTCCCGTGATGCCCGAATATAGCACCCTTCGAATCAGTAAAACCGATCGGCTGGCTACCGTGACGCTCGACAACGGTCGGGTCAACGCCATCGATACTCCCCTGTCCCGCGATCTTCACTCCACCTTTCTCGAGTTGGACGGTGACGACGGCATCGACGGCGTAGTACTTGCCGGTAAGCCCCACTGCTTCTGCGCGGGGCTGGACGTAAAGATGCTGGCTACTTCCGACCGGGCGGCCCTGCGCGATTTTTTCGTGGCATATCTCTCGGCACTGCAGACGATGGTGCGGTTCCGAAAGCCCTTAGTGGCCGCCGTGACGGGTTACGCTCCCGCCGGCGGCACGATCATCGCCCTGACGGCGGATTACCGCGTCATGGGCCGTGGGAGTAAGCATACCGTGGGGATGAACGAGTTCAATATGAGTCTGCAAATTCCGCGGATGATGGCCGACATCTTCGCCTACTACGCCGGGGAATCCACGGCATGGACGGCCGTGCAGCAGGCGCGTATGTACGACAGCGACGCCGCCCTGGCCGCGGGATTGGTCAACGAATCGGTGGAAGTGGATCAGGTCATCGACCGGGCGGAGGCGCACTGCCGCCGTCTGATGCAGGTGCATGCCCCCGTGTATCAGCGCACCAAACGCTACCTGCGCCGGGGGCTCCTAGCGGTCGTGGACCACGACATCGAGGACATGGTCGACGTGATCGAGGAAGATTTCGACGATCCGGTGTTCCAGCAAATGACGCAGATGTTCCTGGCAAGCCTGAAGTAAGCTTCCTTCTATACCCGCGTAGTGGCGAAGAGTCTCCGCAAGCGATAGCGGCCGCTTACGTGAGTCGCCGCCAGCAGGAGTCCACCCAAAATGGCCAAATTCTTCATGAAGAAAAGGCTCTGCAGGCGGAAGGCTTCGGAACCGTCGGGCTCCGTCCAGAAGTCGTGGACAATGAAAGTCAGTGGCACCCAGTAGATCAGGAGCAACAACGCCCCCAGGCGCATGCGGTACCCGAGCAGGATCATAAGCCCGCCCAGAACCAGTAAAAGGATGGCCCCGTACAGAAAGAAATCCTGGTTCCACGTCAGTCCGTAGATCGTCATGGCCTCGCGGTTGAGCCGTTCGAAGGCGAAGTAGTCGTAGGCTTCGAAGAAGAAGATAAAGGAGAGTAGGATACGCCCCAGCAGATCGAAGATATCTTTCATCGACGCAAAGGTAAGCGTGCGCCTTCTTCCTCCGGGATTCCGGTCGCGGAGCCGGCTACGGCAGGGGATTTAGCACAACTTTAGCAACGCCCGTTCATCCTTTGGTAGCTCCCGGCGTTACTGCGTGCATACCCCTTCGACTATGCATATCCACCGTCTTGTCCTCGTCTTTATTGCCGTACTGGTCTCCGCCGCCGCCGCGCGCGTTACCGCCCAGCGAGCCGCGCCCGCGGCGACTTCCGCTTCCACCGCTCCCACGCTCAACGATACCAGTTTACTGTGGCGCATCAGCGACCCGCAGGCCGAACGCCCGAGCTACCTCTTCGGTACCATTCACATGATTCCGAGCGACGATTACTTTCTGGAGCCTACGGTGGTCCGGGCGATCAACGAAACGGATGAGATCCTCTTCGAGATCGACCCGCGCGAGATGCAGAATCCCGCGGTGATGATGAGCCTGATGGGTAAGATCAACATGCGCGGCGATACCAGTCTGGAAGATTTGTTGCCCGCCGCCCGCTACGACAGCATCGCGAGCTACTTCTCCGCTACGGGCCTGCCGATGTTTATGCTCAACCGCATGAAACCCATGTTCCTGTCCGCGATGGTCGGTCAGGATATGAGCGGAGGTGGTCCCTTCGGCGGCGGCGGGAGCAACGGCATGCAGAGCTACGAATTCGAACTCACTAAAATTGCCGAGGCGGCCGATCGCCCCATCAGCGGCCTGGAGACCATGGACTTTCAGCTGAGCCTGTTCGATAGCATTCCCTACACGGTGCAGGCGGATATGCTCTACAAGGCCGTGGCCGCCGACATGGGTGAAGATCTGGGGACGGGCGAGACCGACCTGGAAAAGATGGTCGCCATGTACAAACGTCGCGCGGTGGCGGAGATGTCGCAGTTGATCACGGATGAAAGTGCCGGTTACGGGAACTTCGAGGAGTTGCTGGTCGTGCGGCGCAACGCGCAGTGGGTACCCACCATTATGGAACGGTTGTCCGCGACTCCCTCCGTTTACGCCGTCGGGGCCGGCCACCTGGGGGGATCTTCCGGGGTGATTGCCCTCCTGCGCGCGAACGGCATTACCGTAGAGCCGGTTTATTAGATATTTGCGGCATGATCGTACTGAAGGTTGGCGGCAACGTCATCAACAACCCGGCCACGCTGCACGAAGGCCTTGACTATTTTTCCGGACTGTTGGAACCGGCCGTACTGGTTCACGGCGGCGGCCGGCGGGCCAGCCAGGTGATCACGGAAATGGGTCGGGAGCCCGTAATGGTGGATGGCCGCAGAGTTACCGACCGGGCTACCCTCGAAATCGTTACGATGGTCTACGCCGGTCTCCTGAACAAGGACCTCGTGGCCCAGTTGCAGTCCCGCGGTACCAACGCGATCGGACTCAGCGGGGCCGACGGCAATGCCGTGCTGGCCGAAAAGCGCCCGGTCGGAGCAATTGACTACGGCTTTGCCGGCGACGTAACGGCCGTGAACGCTTCCCTCCTGGATGCTCTGCTGCGCCTGGGCCTGCGTCCGGTGATCTGTCCCATTACGCACGACCGCCGCGGTCAGCTCCTGAACACGAACGCGGACACCATCGCGAACGAGACGGCCACGGCTCTGGCCCGACTGGAGCATCCGGTGAATTTGCAGTACTGCTTCGAACTACCGGGCGTTCTGACGGACGTGAACGATCCGGGCTCCGTCATTCCCGTACTGACGCCGGAAACTTATGCGGAGTACCGAAGCTCGGGGAAGATCGCCGGCGGTATGGTGCCGAAACTCGATAACGCCTTCGCGGCCCTGCGGGCCGGCGTGCGGGAAGTGGCCATCGGTAATATCGCGGCGCTCCGGGCCGGTGGGGGGACTCGGATCCGGCTCGCTTAGCTACCCAATTTTCCCCATGCACTCTACGAGTGCCTCCCGCCAGTGCCGGGGGGTACCCACCACGGCGGCGATCTTGGCGGTATTCAGGACGCTGTAGGCGGGTCGCTTGGCGGGCGTCGGGTACTGCGCGGTGCAGATGGGCCGTACGTTACAGCGAATGCCGGCCAGCTCGTGAACGGCCTTCGCCAGGTCGTACCAGGAGCACACCCCACTATTGCTGTAGTTGTAAATGCCCGGGGTGGCGCCGGAAGTTCCCAGCTGAATGGCGGCGGCGGCGAGATCGGCGGCGTAAGTGGGCGATCCGACCTGATCGGCCACGATGGCCAGTTCATCCCTTTCCCGTCCCAGACGCAACATGGTGCGGACGAAATTATGCCCGTACTCCGCGTAGACCCAGCTGGTACGAATCACGTGAGCGCCGGGGTGGTGACGCAAAACTTCGTTCTCTCCCTGCAGTTTTGTGCGGGCGTAAACGCTGGTGCCGTGGGTAGGATCCGTTTCCTTGAGGGGCAGGTTGCCGGTACCGGCGTACACGTAATCGGTACTGAAGTGTACGAACTGTACGCCGTTTTCGTAGCAGGCGGCGGCGAGGCGGCGGGAGCCGTCAACATTGATCCGGTGAGCGATCTCGGGTTCCGACTCCGCACGGTCGACGGCCGTGTAGGCTGCGGCATTGAAGCAGATATCCGGTTGTGCCTCGGCGAGGGCGACCCGCAAGTCTTCGGGGCGGGTGATGTCCAGGCTGGACCGGTTGTAGGCAAAAATACGCCAGTCCCGCGGCGCATGCTTGGCGGCGCTGATGAGTTTTTGTCCGAGCTGACCACCGGAACCGCAGATCATAATTCTCTTCATGGGCGGCAAAAGTAAGTAATCCCCGGGGGGTGGTCCGGGCGGGCAGGTCGCGCCTTTGCAGTACATTTACCGCAAATCCTTACCCATGCGCATTGTTGGCCGGTTGCCGGATGCCCGGATGCAAATCACGGTTTTCGAGAACGACGGGCGCTTTCCCGTACAGTTCGAATTGGCGGGGATCACCCAGATCTACCGCTTCCGCAAGGGTGAGCGGCTGAGTAATTTCGGTCACTTACGCGAATACGTCGACGAGCCCTTCCGGGCGGCGGTCCTGCGACAATTCCGCGAAATGCAGCGTGTGCAGGCCGAAGTGCTCCAGCGTATCCTACCATCCACCGACGAGGGCGACGCTCTGCCCGACATCGTCTAAGCCAACCCGAACTCCATGCACATATCCGCCGCCGCCCTGGCCGAAATGATTGACGCCACCGTCGATGGCGACCCCGACGTGATCATAACCGGTCCGGCCCGGATTGAGGAGGCCGGAGTCGGCCAAATAACGTTTCTGGCCAACCCCGCCTACGAGCATCACCTGTATACCACCGACGCTACGGCGGTCCTGGTCAGCCGGGAATTCCAACCGAAGTCCGCCGTATCCCCTACCCTGCTTCGCGTGGACAATGTGTACGAAACCGTCAGCGGACTGCTACAGGTGTACCAACAGACCGAGGCGGCCAAAACCCTCCGGCAGATCAGTCAGCACGCCGTCGTCGAGGAGGATGCGCAGCTCGGGGAAAACGTCCGGATCGGCAAATTCACGGTCGTGAGCGCGGGAGCCCGGATCGGCGACGGTACGGTGATCCTGGATCAGGTGTTCATCGGCCCCAACGTCCGGATCGGTAAGAACAGCCTCGTGTACCCGGGTGCCCGCGTTCTGCGTGATTGTGTCGTGGGCGACGACTGCATCCTCCACGCTAACGTGGTCATCGGGTCGGACGGCTTTGGGTTCCTACCCGACGGGGATGGCAACTACCGCAAGGTGCCGCAAGTAGGGAACGTGGTGATCGAAGATGAGGTGGAAATCGGCTCGAACACGACCATTGACCGCGCCACCATGGGATCGACCCACATCCGGCGCGGCGTGAAACTGGATAACCTTATCCAGATCGGCCACAACGTCGAGATCGGTATGAACACCGTGATCGCGGCACAGGCCGGCGTGGCCGGCTCCACCAAGATCGGGGCGAATTGCCGGATCGGGGGGCAGGTCGGATTCGCGGGTCACCTGACGATCGCCGACGGCACCAATATTCAGGCCCAGTCGGGCATCGCCCGCCACGTACGCGAACCCCAACAGGCACTCGGCGGATCCCCGGCCTTCGGATACCGCGACTGGATTAAGAGCTCCCTGCTCTTTCACCGGTTGCCGGAACTCTACAAGCGCATCGCCAAACTCGAAAAAGACGCCGCGAAATGAAAATATACACCCGAACGGGCGACCGCGGAGAAACCGGACTTTTTAGTGGACGCCGGGTGAGCAAGGCCGATCCCCGGGTAGAGGCCTACGGAACCGTTGACGAACTGAATGCCTGCGTGGGATTGCTACGGGACCATCTCGGGGATACCGATCCCGTTGGCTCCCGCGTCCGCGCCCACTTGCTCGAGCAGCAAAAACTACTCTTCGCCCTCGGCGCTGCCCTGGCGGACGATCGGGCGGAAAACAACTATCGCCTACCCGCTGGGGCAAGCGAAACGCTGGAGGGCTACATGGACGAAATGGATGAAAGCTTACCAAAAATGACGCACTTCATCCTGCCCGGGGGCAGCCCGGCGATCAGTTTCGCTCACCTGGCGCGCACCGTGTGCCGGCGGGCCGAACGGCGAACCGTAGAGCTGGTAGAAGTCGATCCGGTCATCATCGGCTACCTGAACCGCCTGAGCGATTACCTCTTCGTTCTCGCACGTTACCTGGGCCACGCGGGTCAGGTACCGGAGATCAAATGGGAAGGGTGATCCGGCGTGGTTAGCGCCGGTGCGGGTCAGGCAAACGGTTACGGGCAGTTACCGAAGATCTAGTGCGCGGGCGTACGCGGACCGGCGATAAATTGGTAAACGACGTAACCTGCCATTGCCAGAATCGAAAGAATCAGCAGGACAATGAGGAGAAGGGCGAAGAAGTCCATGGCTTGAGGGTTATTCCGTGAAATAATGTTATGAAGTTACGAAATTTTTCGGTCTTGCACAATAATATTTTCGTTTCTGCGTAGCCCAGTGCCCGTTGAATGCCGAGCACAACCAATCGTACGTCCAGCCGTTACACTTTTTTCCCCATCTAACTACTCTATCTATGGCTCAGGCCAAGACCCTCGGTGAACTGAAGTCCACCGGATATACCCCCCGCAGCGTGAAGCAGGAGCTGCGCGAAAACCTGATCGAACGACTACGCAATAAGGAGGAAGTATTTCCCGGCATCATCGGCTTCGACGATACCGTGCTACCCGATATTCAACGCGCCATCCTCAGTCGCCACAGCGTGCTCTTGCTCGGACTGCGGGGACAGGCGAAGACCCGCATCGCCCGCCTCCTGGTCAATCTACTGGATGAATACGTCCCCGTCGTTGCCGGAAGTGAACTGAACGACGACCCCCTGGCACCGATCAGTCGGTCTTCGGTGGATCTGATCCGTGAGCAGGGCGACAATACCCCGATCGAATGGTGGCACCGCAGCGACCGCTACGTGGAAAAACTGGCGACTCCGGACGTGTCGGTGGCCGACCTGATCGGCGACGTCGACCCCATTAAGGCGGCCACGCTAAAGCTGACCTACGCCGACGAGCGCGTGATTCACTACGGACTCGTGCCGCGGGCCCACCGCGGCATTTTCGTGATCAACGAACTTCCCGACCTCCAGGCCCGCATTCAGGTCTCCCTCTTTAACATTCTGCAGGAAGGAGACATCCAGATCCGGGGCTTCAAGTTGCGGCTGCCGCTGGACATTCAGTTTCTCTTTACGGCCAACCCGGAGGACTACACCAACCGGGGCAGCATTATAACCCCGCTGAAGGACCGGATCGAAAGCCAGATCCTGACCCACTATCCCCGTACGGTCGACATCGCCCGGAGTATAACCGCTCAGGAAGCCACGCTGACGGAAGATCAGACCGAGCTGGTGGAGGTGCCGGAGCTGCTCTACATCATGCTCGAGCAACTCTCCTTCGCCGCCCGGGAAAGCGAGTACATCGACGAGAAGTCCGGCGTTTCGGCCCGACTCAGCATCACCGCACTGGAGAACCTGGTGTCTACCGCCGAACGGCGCGCGCTGATCAACGGCGACGCGCATACGGTCGCCCGCATCACCGACTTCTGGGGCGTCGTGCCGGCCATCACGGGTAAGGTGGAATTGGTGTACGAAGGAGAACAGGAGGGCGCGTACGGCGTAGCCATGAAGCTGCTCGGACAATCCATCAAGACCAGCTTTCTCGAACACTTTCCCGACCCTACTGACGTGAAGGCCGACGGACGGGGCGGCAGCGATCCCTACGGAGTCATCCGGGCCTACTTCAGCGGCGGCCACGTGGTCGAACTCCTCACCGACGGCAGCAATGAGGCCTACCGAAAGGCGCTGGATGGAGTCGCCGGACTCCGGAAGTTCGTGCGTGCCCACCTCGAGGGGGAAGTGTCCGAAACCGAGCTGTACCTCTACATGGAACTGGTCCTGCAGGGACTGGCGGAGATGGAAGTCCTGAATAAGGAAGCCCTACACAACAGCCTTAACTTCCGGGACATTCTGGCCGACATGTTCGGCAGCGAGGACCTGGATTTTAATTGATGTAACTTGCCCGCCGCAAAATCTTTTCGATGCTGTTACTGGTGGGCGCTTACACGATGGACATGCCGAACGACGTGCCGGGTAAGGCGCGCGGTATCTCCGCGTACGATTTCTATCCGGGAGAGGGCAGGCTGGAATTCCGAGCCTACACCCCTACCGTTAATCCAAGCTACCTATGGGTCGACAACACCCGCAAGGTCGTATACGCCATTCGGGAGTGCCCCCAGGAGGGGGGCCCCGGCGTCGTGGCGTACCACGTGAGCCGCGACAAGAAACGTGGTGTCCGCTTCGAACAACTCAGTGACGTCCTTACGCCGGGCGATCACCCCTGTCACCTGACGGGAATAGGCGACACCCTGATCGTCAGCAGCTACACCAGCGGAACGGTCGACGTTTTCGCCCGCAAGGAGGATGGCGCGATCGGTGAACACCGTCAGCACTTTCAGCTACCCGTAGCGGGCGCCGGGCGCCCGCCCCACGCCCACTGTGCCGTCTTCGACGCGCGCCGGTCACGGGTGTACATCTGCGATCTCGGCGGCGATCGCCTCCGCGTGTTCGACCGGCAGGAGAAAGACGGCACTCTGCATCTTCTACCCGACCACGGACTCAACCTGCCGGAAGGTGCCGGCCCCCGGCACATCGCGCTGCATCCGAGCGGGGACTACGCCATGATCGTCTGCGAATACCGCGGAATTTCGGTACTCGTGGACTTGCGTGGGGATAAACCGCGCCTTCTGGACACCACGCTTTACCTACCCGAGCGGGTAGCCGACGAGGCCAGTGGAGCGGCGATCCGGGTGGATGCTACCGGCAGGAACGTGTACGTCAGCGACCGCAAGTACAGCGTAGTAACCGCCCTTCGTTTCGACCCGGCTAGTCACCGCTACCAACCCCGCGACACTTACCCCAGCGGCGGTGAAGCCCCCCGCGAGGTCTCCCTTTCTCCCGACGGAAAGTGGTTACTGACGGGTAACGTAAAGGACCACAGCGTAGGGGTATTTCGGATTCAGGCGGGCGGCGGTCTGCAGGCCTATCAGGTAGTCAAGAAAGTTCCCAGCCCGACCTGCCTGAAGTGGATGAAGCTCTGATCAGGCGAGCCGGCGCATCCGCAACGTGAGCGTATATCCGGAACGATCGTCGATCGTCAGCTCGGCGCGCAGGCGCTGGGCCCGCATGCGCATATTATCCTTTCCCTGCCCGGTCTTGGGGGTGAAGCGACTGGTGGAGTACTTCGGTATCTCCTTGCTCTTCGTGCCGACGCCGTTGTCGCGGATGAACATCTCGAAGGTCTGCGCATACTGCTCCAGTTCAATCTCCACGAAGGTCGCCTGACTGTGGCGAGCAATGTTATTGATGGCTTCCTTGTAGATGAAGTAGAGATCCTGACGGACGTTCCCCGCCAGTTCCCGTTCCTGGTTGAAGCCCGACGCCCGGAATTCGTAGCGGATGTCGAGTGGTAGCAGTACCTCGTCGGCGTGTTCCTGCATGCGCTGCAACAGGTTACCGATGTTATCCCGGCGGCTGTCGATGCTCCAGATCACGTCGCTCATCTTCGACATGGCGTTGCGTCCGGCCTCCCCTACGGTCTGCAGACGCGTACGCAGCTTTTCGTCCTCCGTCTTACCCTGCAGCAATTCGGCCTGGAGGGTGATGCCCGCCAGCAGTCCGCTCACCTCGTCGTGAATATCACTGCTCAGCTGGGTCCGCAACTGCTCGTTGCGCAGCCGTTCCCGCAACTTCGCCTGGAGAATGAAGAAGAAAAGTCCTACGATCACGAGGGCGATGACGAACTGGAACCAGGTCTTCTCAATGAGGTATTGCCGCACCCGGATATTGAGCGAGAGCATCTGTTCGCCGTAGTTGCCGTTAGCGCCGGCGCCCTGCACCAGCAGACGGTACTTGCCGGCGGGAAGGTTGTTGTAGCGCACCGTCCGCTCGTTACGCAGTTCCCGCCACTCGTCGTTGAACCCCTCCAGTTTGACCCGGAACTGGGTCAGGCTCGGGCGCTGGCCGACCGGGAGGGCAAAGGACACCGCGATACTCTTTTCGTTGGCGCGCACCAGCAGATCCTCCAGCTCGTCGAGATTCCGCGTGATGGTACGGTTCTCTCCGCGCCCGTACACGACCACTTCGGTGAGCATGACGTCCGATCCGGCACTTTCGCTGCTGAAGTCCTCGTCGCGGAATACGGACAGGCCATTATCTCCACCAAAGAAATAGCGTCCACTCATGTCGCGGTGGAACGAAAACTGATTGAATTCGTTATTGACCAGGCCGTCCTCCAGGTAGTAGCGACGGAAGGGGCCGCTCTGTATGTTGTCCGGCAGGTGCACCAGTCCGTTGTGGGTAGACAGCCAGTAGCCGCCCACCGAATCCGGAACGATTCCGACCACGGTATTGCTGCTAAGTCCGTCCTGGCGACCGTACCGTTCGACCGTTCCCGTGGCGGGATCCATAATGCGTAGTCCCGCGTCGGTGCCGAGCCACCACTTACCACCCACGTCCTCGTAGATGCAGTTGATGGTAAAGGCGTTCATGGCGAGACGCTGGTCCTCCCCGTCGATGTTGCTGTAGAAGGTGGTGTGACCGGTATTGAGGTCGTAACCCACCAAGCCGCGATTGCGGGTGCCGAGCAGTAATAGGCCACTGCGGGAGGGGTAGAGATAGTTGATGCGCAGCCCGCGGATGCCCTCGTCGTTTCCCTGACCGTCCTTAAGCTCTATGAAGGTCGACGAGGACGGGAAGAATTCGAGCAGCAACCCAACCTTGCGGGGGTCGGAAGCCCCGAGGTAGATCGTCCCCTCGGGACTGATGGCCAGACAGTTGAGGGGATATACGGAGTCGAAGGTCTTCGTGGTACCCGAAGCGATGTCGTAGCGAAAAAGCAGTCCCCCCTTGCTAAAGCCCGGGGGTTGGGCCACGCCCCAGATCGCGTTCCGGATTCGGTCGTAGGTAAGCTGCGTCGCTTCCCGCAAACTGACCGTCTGTCCCGCTTCATCTACCAGCGGCCGGCTTTCCAACTCGCTGCTGCCCCGTTGCAGGGCGTGCATCAGCCCGTCGGCTTCCATCACGTAGACCGTACCGTCGGCATCCTCCGCGATGCCGGTGACGATGTGGCGGTACAGATCGCTCCCGTTCTTGTTGGTCAGGTAGGTTTGAATGGATTTTACGTAACGTTCCATCACGCCGAGTCCCTCGCGCAGACCGAGATAGGTCGTTTCGTTGAAGTTGATGGCGGCCGCGCTGGTGACGAGCCGGTCTATGGGCAGCTCCCGTTCGAACAGCTGAAAAGTACCGGAGGTATCCACGAGATAGTACTCGTCGGGGTACCGCCGACCGAGAATGTCTTCGGTAGCGACGAAGAGCAACTGCCCCAGTTTATCCTTGAACACCTGAGTGTAGCGCAGGCCCGCGTCCAGATCGGGGACCGGGACGGGACTTCGCTCGCGTTCGGGACGCCACCGGAACAGGGGGTAACCGTCGCGAAAGCTCAGGTATACGTAGCCCTCCGGCCCCTCGGCCATGGTGTAGAAGCGGCGCTGACTGGAGGTGCGGGGAAAAAACTTCGTCAGCACCTTCCCCGTGGCCGATAGGTGGCGAAAACCGTGCTCCTCGTCGTACAGCAAAAACTGGCCGTTGCTGAGTGGCAACAACTCAATCCGCGGCGCGAAGGTCAGCCAGCCGTCGTCCGGCTGATTGAAAATGGTTTTAAAACCCCGGTTGGTGTACTCGTACAGGGTCGTCCCCTCCTGCCCGATGGTCACGACGAAGGTGCGGCCGTACTGATCCGTTTCGATCGCCCGGGGATACCCCACCACCCCGGTGCTGGGCACCATCCTCACCTGCTCGACGGAGAAGTCGCGTGGGTCGAAGCGATCGAAGTAGCCGTAAAATTCGTTGAAGGTGATGATGAGGCGCCGTTCGTTGTCGGCCCGAATCGACTCGATGGCGCCCCGACTCAGACGGGCTTCGCTCATGCTTCCCTGCCCGAAACTCATAAAGGCATGTCCGTCGAAGCGGTTGAGCCCGTCCATCGTCGCGATCCAGAGGTAACCGTCGTCGCCGATGTGCAGATCGTTGATTTCCCGGGTCGACAGCCCGTCCGTAACCGTGAAGTACTCAATACGGCCGCTCTGGGCGTGTAGCCCCGTTCCGGTAAGTAGCAGTATGAATAGCGGGATGAATTTCACGGAAGGAAATAATGACGCAAGATACGGGACACCGGAGCTCGGGCCGGTCGGTCACTCGCGAATAGTTATTTTTTGTAATGATTGCTCGAACAAGTTAGATAGTGTCCGAGTTACACTAATACAGGCTATTTGATTAGACACTATAACACACACGTATTCAGTAAGCTTCTAACTCCAAAATATTCATTGATATTCCCCGATACCGTATTTACGGTTCGGGGAATTCTTATTTTAGAAGGTTACCCGGAGACCCACGCCCTCTCCTACCGCTCCCAATAACAGGCGAAAGTCTTCGTCCCGCCCCCGCGCAATGAAGTAATTAGCGAGGTCGAAGAGCAACAGAAAGCCTCCCTGCACCATAATACTGTTGCCATACCCGCGCAGCCGTTCCCCGTCGGCACCTACCCGCCCGGACCGTCCCCGGAGGTAGAGTCCCCCCATCAGGTAGCCGACATCGAGCCCCGCGTTCAGTAACAGGATCTTCTGGAAACCGTGGTGCTTCTGCAAACTGGTATAGAGATCCGTCGCCACAGGATCGCGCGTGGCAGCCAGGTAGCCCAGCCCCGCGATGCCCAGGTTGACCGTATTCCACAGGGCGTTCATTTCGTGAAAGCGACGACTTTCACCCGTGGTCGTGGAGCGAAGCGCGAGCCCCAGTCCGATGTTCACGACGGCCCAACCGTCCAGTACGCACATGGCGTTCCGCTGGTGATCGATGCGTGCAAGATTCAGGTCGCTCACGCCGTCCATTCCCTGGGCGGGGGCGCAGGAGCAAAGCAAGACCACCAGAAGCCAGGCCAACGTTAATCGCATACCGGTCAATTTTATGACCAAACTACACCGCTCGTTTTTGGTTCTCCTTGGACCCGCGACCCCGCCCCTATGCTACACCGCCTTTCCGGACACTACCAGACCATCGTTCCGAATCTTTTTCGTCGTGTTCCCATCGATTACCGCCGGGAGCGGATCCACACCGACGACGGCGATTTTCTCGACCTGGACTGGCTCGATCACCCCGACAGTCGCCGACTGGTCATCCTGAGCCACGGACTGGAGGGCGACAGCAGCCGGGTGTACGTAGCCAGCGCGGCCCACTACTTCGCCCGCCACGGCTGGCAGGTGGTCGCCTGGAATTGCCGCAGTTGCTCGGGAGAGATGAACCTGACCCCGAAGTTATATTCCCACGGCCAGAGCGAAGACCTGGCGGCCGTCGTGGATCACGCGATAGCCCAGGACCGCTTCGATCAGATCGTCCTCGTGGGTTATAGTATGGGCGGCAACCTCACCCTGAAGTACCTGGGTACGGTGGGCGCCGATCGCCCCGCTCAGGTGACTCACGGCGTGGCCTTCTCCGCGCCCTGCTTCATCGAGCACAGCGTCGATAGCCTCGAACGGCCGGATAACTGGGTGTACAAGCGTAAGTTCTATAACTCCTTGTCCGCCAAGATCGCCGCCAAGGAGGCCCAGTTTCCCGGCACCGTTGACCTAAGTTTGTTGGAGGGTATCCGGGTGTGGCGGGACTTCGACCGCGCCTTCTCCGCCCCCATCGGCGGCTACGAGGACCTGGATGAGTTTTATGCCTACCTCTCGTCCGGCAACTTCGTCGCGGAGACCACTGCCCCCGTGCTGATCGTGAACGCCCAGAACGATCCCATCGTGCCGGAAGCCTGCACCCCCGTGGAGCTCGGCCGCAAGCATCCCCTGATCACCGTGGAGCAGCCACGGCGGGGCGGACACGTCGGATTCGCCCTGCGCGGCAGGGACTACAACCGGATGGACGAACGGGCCCTGGCTTTCGTGAACGAGACCGCCGCCCCGCGCGGCATTTGCGTTTAGCGTTCCGCGATTCGGACGAGTACGTTAGCCGAGCGGGGAGCCGCCGCTAAATTGCCGGACTCCGGCGCGGAAGTGATGCCGGTCGGCACGACCCGTTCTCCGTCCACTACCTGGCGCCACTGTCCTTCCGGCAGTTTGACGCTCCGGCGCTCCGCCGCCCCGTTCAGCACGACGAAAATGTCCGACCACTGGTCGCCGGGGGCGTCCGTGATCCGGTACGCGATGAGTTGGCCGTCGCCCGTGGGTATAAAGGTGAGGTGGCGGGCGATCCGGTCGGTACTCCCCAGGCGAAAGGCGGGATGAGCCTTGCGCAGGGCGATCAGGTCCCGCACGTAGGCAGCCGTCTGGGGGTGCCGTCGCTGACCGTCCCACCGAATAGCGTTGACCGCGTCCCCGCTTTGGTAGCTGTTCTCGTCCCCGTCCTTCGAGCGCAGCATTTCCGTACCCGCGTGCAGGAAGGGAATGCCCTGGGACGTGAGGACGGTGGCCAGCGCCAGACGCTGCATTTGTTCCCGGGCGGCGGGAGCATCACCGGCGTTGCTGATGGCCAGCCGGTCCCAGAGCGTATGGTTATCGTGACAGCTCGCGTAGTTGACGCACTGGGCTGGTTGGCGGGCCCAGGGGGCGCGACTGTAGTTGACGCTGTCGTAGGCGATCTGTGGATGGGGCACGGCTCCGACGATCCCGAACTTTACGGATTCCGCGCGATTTCTGGCGCCGCTGACGAACCCCCGTTCCTCTACTTCGAACACACTCCCCTTGAGTCCGTCGCGCATATCGTCACTGAAAGCGGCGATCCGGGTCAGGCGGGCCGTATTGGCCTTGAGGGCGCGCACGCTGTCGGGCAGTGGGCTGTCGCCGGCCGTCCAGCCCTCGCCGTAGAGCAGAATGGTGGAATCGATGCCGTGGAGCGAGGCGCTGACTTCGTTCATCGTGGCGATGTCGTGAATGCCCATCAGGTCGAAGCGGAAGCCGTCGACGTGGTATTCGTCGACCCAGTACTCCAGGGATTCGCGAATGAACTTGCGCACCATGGGCCGCTCGGAGGCGACTTCATTGCCGCAGGCGCTGGCATTGCTGAAGGTGCCGTCCGGATTGAAGCGGTAGAAGTAGTCCGGCACGAGGAGTTGAAAATTGCTGTTCTCCGTACGTCCGGTGTGGTTGTAGACGACGTCCATGACGACGCGGATACCCGCCCGGTGCAGGGCCTGCACCATCTGCTTGAACTCCCGGATGCGGACCTTTCCGTCGGCCGGATCGGTGGAGTAACTTCCCTCGGGCACGTTGTAATTCTGGGGGTCGTAGCCCCAGTTGTACTGCTCCGTGTCGGTGTCGGCTTCGTCGACGCTTACGAAGTCGAAGCTGGGCAGCAAGTGCACGTGGGTGACGCCCAGTTTGACGAGGTAGTCCAGGCCGGTCGTATCTCCCGCCGGCGTGGTGGTCCCGCGTTCGGTGAGCCCCAGGAACTTGCCCTTGTGGGTAATACCGGAACCGGGGTCGCTACTAAAATCGCGGACGTGCATCTCGTAGATCACGGCATCGGTGGGTGCGGTGAAGGGCGGGCGACGGTCGTCGGCCCAACCCGGGGGGTCGGTATCGAGAATATTGACTACCTGCCCACGCATGCCGTTGGTGCCCACGGCGGTAGCGTAGATGTCGGTGGCTTCGGGCAGCCAACGCCCGTTCATTTTGATCTGGAAGGTGTAGTAGGTGCCGTCGATGTCCCCGGCGACGGTGGCGGTCCAGGCGCCGTTTTTCCGTTCCAGATCGATGACTTCGTCGGGTTCGGCCGCCGGGTCGTCGGAGGCGTACAGCCTGAGCCGGGCGTCCTGGGCTGCGGGGGACCACAGTTTAAAGGTGGAGCCGGCGGGCCGGTACGCCACGCCCAGATCGCCGTAGGGGTATACGGGATAGTCCTCCAGGGTGTTGTACTGGGGGCGGGGGTCGGAACAATTCACGAAGAGAATGCTTAGGAGAACAAAAACCAGCGGGCGGATCGGCGTCGGGCAAACGGTGGGCATAAGGGGTAAGTTACTCCAACTTACTTAGAGAGCAGACGATCCATGGTGCGGTGGAAGCGGGGGTGCAGAATGGCACCGCGGTGGCCGGTATCCTCGAGTTCGATCAGCTCCACCCGGTCGGGGGCCGCATCCCGTATTTCCTCGGCCATCGCGTAGGGAATGAGGCCGTCGCGATCGCCGTGCAGGATGGTGATCGGACAGTTCGCCCGGGCGGCGTGGTCCACGTTGTTAAGGGGATACTTGAGGATAAGGTCCGGCACGGCCCACAACCATAGATTTTTCATGGCGGTGATGCTGGCGTAGGGAGCTACCAGCACGCAGTGCCGGGGGTGATTATTGGCCGCCAGGTAGGTGGCCATCCCCGTACCCATGGAGTAGCCGACGAGGATCACGTTGGATTCTCCGTAGCGCGTCGCCAGCGTGTCGTAAACCAGTTGAGCGTCCGCGAAGAGCTGAGTCTCGGACGATATTTCGCCACCGCTCTTTCCGTACCCGCGGTAGTCGAAGAGGTAGAGATCGTGGTCCGTGTCAATGAGATCCCGTGTCTGGTAAAGACTGCGGCGGTTGCTGCCGCGGTTCCCGTGGAGGTAAAGAATCACTCCGGCGGGCGCTTCCTGCTCGAACCGGAGTATGCTCAGATCCACGCCGTCGGGCGTACGCAGACTAGACTCCTCGCCCTGCTCGAAAGCGTAATCGGGCGGCAGCGCGTTCGGGCGGAAAATCAGCCGTTCCTGGAACCCGTACAGCACCAGGCAGAGCAGCAGGTAACCGAGGCCTAGTACGATTCCAATCCGTTTGATCCACTTCATACTACCCTAACGATCGACCGAACGCAGTAGTCCCATTCCGGTGATAAAAAAGATCACGCCGACGATGGCCACGCCCCAGGCGTTCTGTCCGAGGGCCAACTGACCCGGATTGAAGATGGCCAGTACGCCGAAGGCCAGACCGATGGCACCGATGATGGTAAAGACGAGGGCTAAAGACTTTTTCACTTGCTACGATTTGGCCGCGAAGATAATCTAGGCCAGTAGATCCCGGACCACGTGACCGTGCACGTCCGTCAGGCGGTAGCGACGCCCCTGGTGCCTGAAGACCAGGCGTTCGTGGTCCACGCCCAGGAGGTGCAACATGGTAGCTTGCAGATCGTGCACGTGTACGCCCCCCTCCCGGATGTTGTAGCCGAAATCGTCCGTGGACCCGTACACCATCCCCGGCTTTACGCCCCCGCCGGCCATCCAGATGCTGAAACAGCGCGGATGGTGGTCCCGACCGTAATTGTTCCGGGTGAGCGTGCCCTGACTGAAGCTGGTACGCCCGAATTCCCCGCCCCAGATGACCAGGGTATCCTCCAGCAGCCCCCGTTGCTTGAGGTCCTGTACGAGCGCCGCGCTGGCCTGGTCGCTGCTCTTCGCGAGCAACTGGATGTCGTTGGGCAGGTTCCCGTGCTGGTCCCAGCCCATGTGGTAGAGCTGCACGAAGGGAACATCGCGCTCCACCAGCCGGCGGGCCAGTAGGCAATTGGCGGCGAAGGTGCCGGGCTTACGGGCCTCTTCTCCGTACAGGTCGAATACGTGCTGGGGCTCGTCGCTGAAGTCGGTCATCTCGGGAACGCTCGCCTGCATGCGGTAAGCCATTTCGTACTGACTGATCTTCGAGTCGATCTCGGGATCGCCCCAGTGTTCCTGCTGTTCGCGGTCCAGGGCGGCCAGGGCATCGAGTTCGGCGCGCCGCCGGTCCCGGCTGATCCCGTCCGGATTGTTCAGGTACAGCACCGGATCGTTACCGGAGCGAAACTGTACCCCCTGGTGGTGACTGGGCAGAAAACCGCTGCCCCACGACTGCATGTTGAGGTTCTGTACGTCGGGTTTACCGCGGGAGAGCAGCACGACGAAGGCCGGCAAGTTTTTGTTGCTGCTGCCCAGTCCGTAGCTCAGCCAGCTGCCGATGCTGGGGCGGCCTACCTGTTGTGACCCCGTTTGCATGAAGATGGTCGCCGGTTCGTGGTTGATGGCTTCGGTGTACATAGAGTTTACGACGCAAAGGTCGTCGGCCACCTTCGCGGTGTGGGGCATCAGGGAACTGAAGTACCCTCCGGTCTTCGCGTGGCGGGTAAAGGGGAATACCGAGCCTACCAGCGGGAAACTCGACTGGGCGGCCACCATACCGGACAGGCGCTGATTGCCGCGTACGCTGTCGGGGATCTCCTGCCCCCACCGTTCGTTCAGGACGGGCTTGTAGTCGAAGGTTTCTAGCTGGGAGGGCGCTCCGGCCTGGAACAGGTAAATGACCCGTTTGGCGCGCGGGGCGTGGTGCAGTTGCGAGAGTATGCCCCCGCCCGGTCCCCCGGCGGTCGGCGTGGAGGTGGCGGTCAGGCCGTTCGGAAGGAGTAGCGAGCTTAGTGCCAGTCCGCCGAGTCCCTTCGTCGTCGTCTTCAGGAATTCCCGCCGATTGGCGCGGTACAGTGCGCGGTGCAGATCGTTCATGCTTGGCCGTGGTTGAGAATCCTGATGATTTAGTTTTTGTAGTACCCTTCCGTGGAGTTCATGACCGTGTTTGCCACCCGTGCCATGGCGGCTACCCGCGCCGGTCCGGCGGACAGATCGGTCGCGTGAAAACCGGTCCCGAGAAATTCCCGGGTGGCCCCGGGGTTATCCGTAAAGTAGGCGAGCTCATCGTCGTAGAAGTCGGCGACCAATTCGGTTTCCGCTTCGGTAGGCCGGCGGCCGGTGAGCATCCGGAAGATGTCGTCCACAGCGGCCTCCTCGTCGGCGGTACGCGCCAGGGCATTACTGGCCAGCACGCGGCAGGCCTCAATGATCTGGGGGTCGTTGAGTAGCACCAGTGCCTGCAGGGGCGTACTGGAACTTTGTCGCCGAACCTGACACTCACTGCGAATACTGGCGTCAAAGACCATCATGGCCGGCGGCGGAGCGTTGCGTTTCCAGAAAGTGTACATGCTCCGACGGTAGATCCCGTGGACGCTGTCGATCCGGTATCCCGGAAAGAAGGAGTGGGACATGGTTTCCGACCACAGTCCCCGGGGCTGGTAGGGAAAGGTGGAAGCCCCCCCGATACGGGGTTCCAGTAGTCCGCTCGCTGCCAGGGCGTTATCCCGGATCATCTCCGCCGATCGCCGGTACCGGGTGCCCCGGGCCAGCCAGATATTGGACGGGTCCCGCTCCGCCAGTTCGGGGCGGACGACGGACGACTGGCGGTAGGTGGCCGAGGTCACCATCATGCGGACCAAGCGTTTCACGTCCCAGTCACTTTCCCGGAAATCCACGGCGAGCCAGTCCAGCAGCGCCGGATGGGAGGGCAACGCTCCCTGGTTTCCGAAGTCCTCCACCGACTCCACGATTCCCCGCCCGAACATCAGGTACCACATTTGATTCACGGCCACCCGCGCGGTAAGGGGGTGGGCGGGATGGGTGAGCCAGCGACCGAGCCCCAGACGGTTGCGGGGCAGATCGTCCGGCCAGGGCAGCATCGTTTGCGGCACGTCGGCCTCTACCCGTTTGCCGTGGGCATCGTACACCCCCCGCTCGAGGATGTAGGTGGGTCGCAATCGCGTGTCGTCGCCCATTACCATCACCTCACGGACCGTATCGATGGTCGTTACCTCACGGCGGCGCAGCCTCCGTATTTCATCCCGTTGGGCACGCAGGGTTTCGTCCTGGTGGAGGGCACGGTACTCCGCCAGTTCCCGGCGATCATTGCCGACGGTGAACGTTCCCTGCGGGTGCTCGTAGAGATAGCGGGCGACCAGGTCACCGGCCTCGACGTTCAGTATGCGGACCTCGTCGAGTTGGCCGCCGTTGAAGTCGTCGTCGTAGTGGCGATCGCCGATCGTGAAACCACCGTAAGTCATGTACAGCAGGGCCTTCGAATCCGTGTAGGGCCGGGTGGAACGCACCAGGTGGTTCCGGATCACGGTGGGGTTCACCTGACTCCCGTCGACGTACACCCGCATACCGCCGGCGTCGCTGCTGCCGTCGTAGCTCCAGACGAAATGCTTCCAGACGCCGTCCTCCAGGGCTTCGTCGATCCGTAAATCGATGGATTGGTACGGATGAGCGTGATTCAGCCGCAGGTGCACCCGGTTACTGTCCACGATCACGTCCCAGCCTTTGTAGGCCTGAGTGCGAGCGTTACTGTTGTACATCAGGTGCCCCTCCTCGTAAAATTTGGGGGCCATGATCCAGAAACTGACCGTAAAGGGATCGCTACGCTCGAATTGGGAGGCCGTACCGTCGCTTACTAGTTGTCCGCCCGAAAGGGAGATCGCCTTTCCCACCTTTCCGGGCACGGTTTTGAGGTGATTACGCTTTAGGTCGGAGACCGGAGCCAGATCGCGGACCGGTGCCTGATCAAACGTGAGGTGGTGCACGCCATGCTGCGTCACGTAACGCTCCAGGGCAGCCGGCGTCGGGGTTTCGGGCGGGGACGCGGGAGCGGTACGTTGGAGGGAGTCCAGCCGTTGTTCCTCCGCCGCGATCATTTTCAGGAGGTAGTCGTGGATCCGCTTCGTTTCTTCATCGGGCAGGGGCAGGGTGGGTCCGGCATTCATAGCCATGCTGTCGGGGACCATCTGACCGTTTTCGATGCCGTTGTAGCCAAAGATGGCGTCACCCCGCTCGACGGTGTTGTTAAAGAAACCGAACAGCTGGAAGTAGTCCTGCTGACTGAAGGGGTCGTACTTGTGGTCGTGGCAGCGCGCGCAGCCTACGGTGAGGCCCATGAAGGCGGTACCTACGGTATTGGTGCGATCGGCTACGTTCTCCACGCGGAACTCTTCCGGGATGATCCCCCCCTCCGAGTTTTGCTTGTGGTTCCGGTTGAAAGCGGTGGCTACGATCTGCTCCCGGGTGGGGTCTTCGAGCTGGTCTCCCCCCAGTTGCCATTCGATGAAGGTATTGTAGGGCAAGTTGCGATTATAGGCATCGATGACCCAGTCGCGGTACGGCCACATGGCGTGGTGAAGATCATCGAGGTAACCCTCCGAATCGGCGAAGCGGGCAACGTCGAGCCAGTGGGTGGCCATCCGCTCCCCGTAGGCGGGCCGCTCCATCAGTGTATCCACCATCTGCTCGTACCAGTCGGGGTCCGGCCGCGAGACCCACCGATCGATCTCCTCCAAGGAGGGGGGCAGTCCGTTCAGGTCGAAGTACGCCCGACGGATCAGGTAGGGGCGTTCGGCCTCCGGGGCCGGATCTACGTTCTCCAGTTCCAGCTTTTCGGCGATGAAGTGGTCGATGGGGTTCTTCGCCCAGTGAATCCCCGCGGCGGGAACCTCCGGCTTTTCGGGCGCGGTGAAGGCCCAGTGGGGCTTGTATTCCGCCCCCTGTTCCACCCATTTGGTTAGGATGGCTATTTCCTTTACCGAGAGCGTAAGGTGCGACTCCGGGGTCGGCATGATGACGTCCGGATCCAGTGAATTGATCCGTCGTACGAGCTCGCTGCTAGCCGGTTTTCCGGGTTTGATGGCTACCCCGTTTCCGCTTCCGAGTTCGGCGTAGGCGCCTTCCTCGGTGTCCAGCCGCAGGTCGGCCTCCCGTTGCTGGGCGTCGGGACCGTGGCAGGCGAAACAGCGGTCTGACAGGATGGGTTTGACGTCAAAATTATAGTCGATGGTGGGGGGCAAACCGGCGTAAGCCTCCGCGACGCCCTCCCGCAGATCGGGACCACAGGACATCAGGGAAATTGCCCAAAAAATGGACAGCGAGGAAAAAATCGCGGTGCGCAAATCGACTACTTTAGGGTGCCTAATTTACCGCCTTATTTCGACTTGCTTATTTTGGCCAAAATTGTCCGCCTTGCCCCACCTCAGTCGCCGCAGCTTTCTGACCGTTGCCGGTCTGCCCGTCGTTTTCGGTGCCGTTCTTCCTCCCGGCGTCCGGCTCGTCGGTCTCGATACGGAGGATCCTCTGCCCGGTAAACATCCCGGGCTCACCATCCTCAACGACCGCCCCGTCAACGCCGAAACCCCGCCACACCTCCTCGATCAGGAGGTTACGGGCGCCGACCGACTCTTCGTGCGTAATAACGGCATTGCTCCCGCGTCCCCGCCCGATGACCCCTCCGGCTGGACGCTCCGCATCGCCGGCGAAGCCGTCCCCGAACCCGTAGTATTTACCCTCGCGGAACTGCAAGGTCGCTTTACCCACCGGTCGTACCAACTGACGCTCGAGTGCGGGGGGAACGGGCGCAAGGAGTTCAGTCCACCGGCTACCGGTAATCAGTGGAGCACGGGTGCCGTGGGTTGTCCGGAATGGACCGGCGTGCGTTTGCGGGACGTCCTTGAAGCCGCACGCTACGATCGCGACAAAGCGGTCTACATCGGCTACTACGGCCGGGACACCCACCTGAGCGGCGACCCCGATAAAGTGGTCATTTCCCGGGGGGTGCCCATCGCCAAGGCCCTGGAGAACGAGACCCTGATTGCGTGGGCCATGAACGGCGAGCCGATCCCCCACCTCAACGGCTATCCGCTGCGCCTGGTGGCCAGTGGCTACCCGGCTAGTGTATCGGGTAAGTGGTTGTCGGAGATCGTCGTGCGCGACCGGGTACACGACGGGGAGAAAATGAATGGTGCATCCTACCGCGTACCCTGCAAGCCGGTGGCCCCCGGCGCTAAGGTGAACGACGAAGACATGTGCATCATCGAGGAGATGCCCGTCAAATCCCTGATTACCTCCCCCAAGACGGGAGCCGTGCTTACGAACGACCGCACGCTGCCCATAGCGGGTCATGCCTGGTGCGGCTCGGGAGCCGTCGCGCGGGTCGAGTACAGCATCGATTTCGGCAGCAGCTGGCATCCGTGCACCCTTACCCGACCGGTGAACCGCTACGCCTGGCAGCATTTTCGCGCGCGGTGCACCTTTCCCGAATCCGGCTACTACGAAGTCTGGGCCCGGGCCACCGACGAGGCCGGCATCGCCCAGCCGATGGTGCTCCCGAACTGGAACCCCCGCGGATACCTCAATAATGCCTGTCACCGTATTGCCGTCAAAGTGGTCTGAGCGATGAAGTCACTACGCCACTTCCTACTCCTGGGCATCGTGTTGCTCACCCTGACCCTAGCCTGCGGTGAAGCGGATACGGACGCCCCTCCCCCACCCCCGCCCCGGGAAGACGTCGTCGACGGGCTGGATTCCCTGACCGGACTGATCGCCCAGGGCGACTACCGCCTGGTGAAGGGCAATTGCCTGGCCTGCCACAGTGCCAAACTCATTACCCAGAACCGTGCTACGCGGGAGGGCTGGGAGGACATGATCCGCTGGATGCAGGAAAAGCAGGGACTGGCCGATCTCGGTCTCCACGAAGGGCCCATCCTGGATTACCTAGCCACTTATTATGCTCCCGAGGAAACCGGTCGGCGGCCACCACTGGATAGTGTTAAATGGTACATACTGGAGCAATGATTGGAACCTGGGCGATACTTTCAGTTATGAGAAATCCCGTCCACTTCCTATCTGCACTGCTGTTATCCCTTTCTTGCCTCGGCATGGGCGCTCAGACCCTGCCGCCGGAGCTGGTATATCCCGATACCCTGCGGGCGCCGAATGATTCCTTCTCCGTGTATTTTCATTTTCCCAATAGTAGCGGCGAGGTACGTAATAGTCTGTACGACACAGGGTCACACGGTACGGACGGCCTGCCGGGGCGGCGTATGGAATTCCGCACGCAGTACGACACGGTATCCGTGGGTTCGGTGAACACCGTGCACGACCAGCACCTGCTCATTCCCGTCATCGGCCGCACCGACACCTTTTTGTACCGTTTGCGCTTTAACGGCGTACCGCAACCACTTCCCCGGGACTACCGCGAAACTCACGCCGGACGGGTCACCTACGCCGTACCGGAGGTTTACGAACTGGCCAACGTGATCCTTTACCTCAGCACTCTCAGCGACAGCACCGGAAACCACCCCACCGGGAGCGATTACCACAGGGCGGTGGACGAACACTTCGGTGGGATGCGCAATCACGCCCTCGTCCGGTTACTGAATCGCCGGGCCAGTGCCGCTCCCGCGGGTTTCGATCTCTACTACAGTTTCCGGGAAAACAGTTTTGGCTTCACCTTCGATGAGTTTGACCGGCTGACGCCCGTTCCGTATCACCTGCCCGTGTACTTTAACGTCACCTCGACTTCGGCGACGGCTACCTTCATGGAGTTTACCGACCTCCTGTACCTCGTCCAGGACTTCGCCGAGCGGTCGGATTTTCGCCGGTTTTACCGCACCCACGCGGCGTACTATGCCGACCAGGTACGACAGCAACGCGAGTTGATGCCGGTCGAGCGGATGACCGACTGGCTCGACAACGAATTTACCGACCAGACGGATCACTACGTGGTAATCTTCTCCCCGCTCATCGGCGGGTCCCACTCGACCCGGCAGTTCAGTCTGCGGGAGGATCTTGTCCCCGTCACTTACACGGAACGCGTCATGTTCGTAAACGGTCCGGCGGGTATCCTCGCGGCGGATTATGATGTACGGACGAAGCAGGCGCTGCAGTCCGGAATCGTTTTCACCGAGATCGACCATAACCACGTCAACCCCCTGACCGCCGAGCACATTGCCCTCGTGAAGGAACGAATGTCAGACCTGGTCCGGTGGAACGGCCGTGCCGGTACGGGCTATTATGATTCGGCCTATGCCACCTTCAATGAATACCTGACCCACGCGCTTTTCTGCCTCTACGTGCGGGAGACTTACCCCCCGGAAGTAGCGGATCTGGTCATCGAGCGGCGCGAAGCCCTCATGGAGCGGCGCGCGTTTCCCCGCTTCCGTGCCTTTAATCAGGCATTCATGAGCGAGTTCGCGCGGGACAAGCGGACGAGGCCACTTCGCGAAAGCTACCCCGCGATCCTATCGCTACTTACGACGGATTAGCGGTTGATCACGTTCTTGAACCGGGGCCGTTTGGGGGTGACATCTCCGAGACGTTCCTTCTTGGCGGCCTCGTACTGGGAGTAGTTGCCCTCGAAGAATTGGATCTGCCCCTCGTCCTCGAAGCTGAGGATATGGGTGGCCAGTCGGTCGATGAACCAACGGTCGTGACTGATCACGAGTACGCAACCCGCGAAACTGTCGAGGGCATCCTCGAGGGCCCGCAGGGTGTTGATGTCGATGTCATTGGTCGGCTCGTCGAGCAGCAATACGTTGCCGCCCTCCCGTAGGGTCATGGCCAGCTGCAGGCGGTTGCGTTCCCCGCCGGAGAGCACGCCGACTTTTTTCTGCTGATCCGCCCCGGCGAAATTGAAGCGGCTGAGGTAGGCGCGGGCGTTGACGGCCGTGTTGCCCACCTCGATCATATCGTGTCCCTGGCTGACGACGTCGTAGATCGTCTTGTTGCCGTCCTGGAGTTGGGTGTGGGCCTGATCGACGTAGCTGATCTCGACCGTTTCCCCCAGCTTGATCTCCCCGCCGTCGGGCTGCTGTTCGTTGACGAGTAGGCGGAAGAAGGTCGATTTGCCTACGCCGTTCGGTCCGAGGATGCCGACGATGGCGTTCTTCGGAATGGTGAAGGTGGCGTCGTCGAAGAGCACCCGGTCACCGAATCCCTTCTTCAGCTGGCTGACCTCGATCACGACATCGCCGAGGCGGGGCCCCGGGGGGATGTAGATCTCCAGATTCTTCTCCCGCTCCTTCCCCTCGTCGCCGGCCAGCTTATCGTAGGCGTTCAGGCGGGCCTTACCCTTACTTTGCCGGGCCTTCGGGGCCATCTTGATCCACTCCAGCTCCCGCTTGAGGGTCTTCTGCCGTTTGCTCTCCTGCTTTTCTTCCTGGGCCAGTCGCTGCGCCTTTTGCTCCAGCCAGCTGCTGTAATTGCCCTCCCAGGGAATGCCCTCGCCGCGGTCGAGCTCGAGGATCCAGCCGGCGACGTTGTCGAGGAAGTAACGGTCGTGGGTCACCGCGATGACCGTGCCGGGGAAGTTCTGCAGGTACTGTTCCAGCCAGTGTACGGATTCGGCATCCAGGTGGTTGGTGGGCTCGTCCAGGAGCAGGATGTCGGGGTTACTGAGCAGCAGACGGGCCAGGGCCACGCGACGACGCTCTCCGCCGGACAGGACGGCTACCTTAGCCTCATCGGGCGGGCAACGCAGGGCGTCCAGGGCGGTATTCAGCCGGTTGTCCAGGTCCCAGGCGTTGCGGTTTTCGAGCTGCTCCATGAGCTCTCCCTGCCGCTCGATGAGTTTGTTCATCTCGTCGTCGCTCATCGGTTCGCTGAACTTCAGGTTCACCGCGTCGTATTCCTTCATCAGGTCCACGGTGTCCTGTACGCCCTCCTCCACGATTTCGCGCACGGTCTTCGTGGGATCCAGGGTCGGTTCCTGTTCGAGGTACCCGATCTTGTACGTACCGTCGAAGACCACGTTGCCTTCGTAGTTCTTATCCACGCCGGCGATGATCTTCAGCAGAGTCGATTTACCGGAACCGTTGAGGCCCAGTACGCCGATCTTGGCGCCGTAGAAGAAACTCAGCCAGATGTTATTGAGTACTTTCTTGTTCGCTCCGGGAAAGGTCTTGGAGACCCGCTCCATGGAGAAAATGATCTTATTATCGGACATAGTGCAGCGATTTTAGGAGGGCGAACTACCGCCGGGGGGGCGGCAAGGAACGCCAAATTTCGGCATCCACCAAGGTTTCCAGGCGTTCGATGAAGCGGTTCAGGGCATGGGGGGCTCCGTAGTATACCGTAACGGACCGTGGCCGGCCGTCCGCGTCGGGAAGGACCAATCGGGTAAATTGCAAATCGGTCGGCACCTCATCATCCACCGGATAGAGTGGCTCGAAGACGGTGTTCCGGAGGCTGTCGACGACAGTCAAAAGATCCCGTTTGGCAAAGTCGTCCAGTTGCCGCTCGTAGGCACCCTTACCCATTAGTCCGTTGCTGACGTTGAGAAGCATGTTGCCGTCGGGCCGGACTTCGAGGGTATACACGTCGCAATCCCCGTAACAGGCCGACTTACTGAAGGAAAACAGGGGAGCCTCTTTCCGGGCTGCGTCGTCGTCCGCCGGGGCAAGGGGCGCGGTGCCTACGTTGGCCTGATTTTCGATCCGGGCGGTTTCGTTGTCGGTCTTCCCCCGTTGCCGTTCGCGGTACATGTCGCGGGCCGCGGCCGGGTCGGCTACCGTGCCGGCGGACTCACGCGCGGGCACCGCATCGACCGGCCGGTCTTCCGGACGGGCGGGGGGCGGAACGGCGTCTTCCACCGTCGGCTTGGGTACGGGCGGCACGGTGGTAGTAGCTACCCGAACCGGCTGACGGGAGCAGGATACCACCAGTGCGAGCAACACGATCAGGGAGGATAAGTAGCGCACGGTGGGCTTATTTTTTCTTGGACTGGGCGGCCGCCTGCTGGCGTTGCTGTTCCTTCAGGGCTTCCTGCAGGCGTGCGCTAAAGCCACCCTTTTTCTTGGGTTTCTTCTTATTGGCATCCAGCTTGGCCCGCAATTTATCTTCATCGATGATGAAGTTCTTGGTGATCAGCGTCTGGGCGATGTTGAACACGTTGCTGAAGAAGAGGTAGCAGGTCAGACCGGCGGCAAAACTGTTGAAGAAGCCGAGGAACATGATCGGCATGATGTACTGGAAGTACTTCATCATGGGCTGAGCCGAGTAGTCCATGTGCCGGCTGTTGTAGTAGGCGTAGATCACGGTGGTGATGGCCCACAGCACGGCAAACAAGCTCAGGTGGCCCTGCATGAAGGGAATCCATTCCGGAAGGCGCATGATGCTGTCGTAGGTGCTCAGGTCGTTCGCCCAAAGGAAGTTTTCCTGCCGGAAGGTGATCGAAGCCGGGAAGAAACGGTAAAGCGCAAACCAGATCGGCATCTGTAGGACCATGGGCAGACATCCCCCCAGGGGGCTGGCCCCGTATTCCTGGTAGAGCTTCATGGTTTCTACCTGGGCCGTCTGACTGTCGTCCTTGTGCTTGGCCTTGAGCTTTTCAATCTCCGGCTTGAGCACCTGCATCTTCTGGTTGCTAACCAGCATCTTGTAGGTCAGCGGGTATACCAGCATCTTGACCAGCAGGGTCAGTACCAGGATCGCGATGCCCATATTTCCGATGAAGCCCGAGAGGAAATTGAACAACGGCCGGATCACCCAGCGATTAATGGTACCGAAAATGGAGGATCCGAAACTGACGACGTCCGACAGGTCGTAGCCGATGGCCCGCAGACGCTCGAATTCGTTGGGGCCGACGTAGAACGACATGCCGAAGGTTTCCGAAGCGGAGCTGCCGATGGGTAGGTTGAGGTCCGAGACCAGCAGTTTCAGTTCATCGTCGTTCAGTTTATCCTCGTCGGCCACCGTAGTAAGCACGGCGCTGCTGAAGCGATCGTCGGCAATGAGGGCGGAGGTGAAGAACTGCTGGCTACCGGCTACCCACTTGAGGGGCTGGTCGTCCAGGGTTTCCGTATCGTCGCTGGTACAGGAGCAGTAATCGGTATCGTCGTCTACGGGCTTGTAGTAAAGCGTGGAATAACTGGCCTCGTACTGACTGTTCTTTTCAATCTTGTCGAGGTGATTTTCCCAGTGCAGGCGCACGGTACCGTCGGTATTCGCCATGACGGTATTCAGCCCCTCAAATCGGATGTCGTAGTCGATCAGGTAACTTCCGTCTTCCAGGGTATACCGCTGTTCGAAGTAGCCACCCCCCTCTACGGGAGCCCGCAGCATTACGCTGTTGCCCTCCACGGTGGGCGTGAAGTACAGGTCGCTGGTACGCACACCGTCCCCGGCCACGCCGTTGACGGGAATCACGTACTCAAATTTGTTTTTCTCGTCCTCCAGCAGCAACAGGGGGAGGCGTATTTCCTCCTCTCCCCTGCGCTCGACGACCTTAGCGTAGTTCTTCAGTTCCGCCTGACGGATGGTCCCTCCCTTGGTGCTGAAGGTGACTTTCATCAGGTCGTTCTCGAGAATGACGTCTTCGGCGGTACCGACGGCCGAGGCGGCAAAAGCTCCGAACCTGCCCCCGAATTGCACCTTGCGCAGGGAATCGGACAGTTCCGTCGGCGGCACGTCCGCTTGCGGGGCCGGTTGTTCGCCGGCGCGCAGTTCAGCTTCGCTGAGGGCGGCGATGGAGTCCTGATAGCGTTGCTCCATCTCGATCTCCGCCGCGCTGGGGGCGGCTACGTACTGCCAGGCCAGGAACAGCAACATGATGAGGACGATACCAACGATGGAAGTTCTGTCCATCTCCATAAATTAGTCTTTTTCCGTATCTAAGAACGGAACCAGCGCCTTGCTGACGGGTTCCGTTTGGGGCCGCAAAGGTACGTATCAATCGTTTATGCTTCCACCAACAAAAGACAAGACGCCCCCACCCGCCGACCGAGGTCTGGAGGAGGCCTACCGAGCCGCCCGGTATACGGTAAACGGCATACCCCTGCGAATAGGTGAGTCCCACCCGGATTTTGACCGCTGGCTCACGGAGCGTTCCGCCGTCCAGTACACCATCCTGACGGCCCATAACCCCCGCTCGACCCCGCTCCACCCCCCGGTCAATGAGGCACGCCACGCTACCTTGCTGAAACTTCTCGATCAGCTGCGCCTGGACTACGTATCCGCGCGTGGCGAAGACCCCGCCGGTGAGTGGCCGGCCGAGGAGGGTATTTGCCTGCTCAACCTCCGGCCCAACGAAGCCCTCCAGATCGCCGTACTCTACCAGCAGCATGCCGTCGTGCAGGGCGAACGTGGCGGTGTTCCCCGTTTAGTCTGGGTATGACCCCGCCCGGTAGATGGCCTGGATGACGTCCACGACCATCCGCCCCTCCCCCGCCGGCGTGGCCACTTCGGCCCGCCCCCGTAGCACTTCCACCACATTATCGATGACGAAATGGTGGTTAGCCGCCGATCCCTCGTAGGGGCCGTAGTGATTCGGAGGGGCACTGGGCGGGAGCGCGGGAGCAGTGACACCGGCTACGTGACAATACCGCAGGTCGTTCATGTACTGTCCGCCGAGCTTCACGGTTCCACGACTGCCGATGACCGTAAGCGTGGATTCGAAGTTCCGGTCCCAGATCACGGTACTGAAGTTCAGACTGCCGAGCCCGCCGCCCGGAAGCCGGAAGTGAACCATCCCGGAATCGGGGAAAGGATGAACGTTACCGTGGGTCTGGTTGGCCAAAACCACCCGGTCGACTTCGATCCGGCCGAAGGTCCAGCAGAGCAGGTCCACGAAGTGAGCGAACTGGGTGAAGAGTACGCCGCCATCGAGCGCGGCATCCCCGTGCCAGGGATGGGGTTCTCCGTCAGCCGTGCGGTAATAGCGCAGATCCCGGTTCCAGAAACAGTCCAGGTGTACCTGAAGCACCGCTCCCAGCGTCCCCGCATCTACCACTTCCTTCAACCACGCGGAAGCGGGGCTGTACCGGTTTTGCATAACGCCGAATACGTGCAACCCCCGACGGTCGGCGGCGGCCATCAGCGCATCGCATTCGGCCACGGTCAGGGCCATGGGTTTTTCGATCACGACGTGGTGGCCCGCGTACAGGCACTCCAGGGCCTGAGGGGCGTGGAAACCGTTGGGCGTACAGATGCAGGCAACATCGAACCGGACCTGCCGCAGGAGCTCCGTGAGTTCACGGGTATAGTACACGTCCTCCGGGACCCCTTCCGGCCAGTCGAGGGCCTGCCGGGGGAGCCGGTCGCAGATGCCGACTACCTCCGCCTCCGGATGGGCGGCGATGAGCGCGGCGTGCCGCCGACCGATGTGACCGAGTCCGACGACGACGAAGCGAATGGCCATAGTGGGGGTTTGAATTGGGCGGACGAAGGTAGTAACTTACCGTATGCCCGTCAGGATCCGAGCTACACGTCCCGCCGGCTCACCGTCCCGTCGTGCAGGAGGTAGCGCTCGCCGGATTCCGGACAACGGGCGCGGCCCAGTTCGTCAAATTCCAGGCGGTGGCCCGCCGCACTCATATAGCCCGCGGGCCGGGCCGGCACCCCGACGACCAGTTGGTAAGCGGCTACGTCCTTCGTCACCACCGCTCCGGCAGCCACGAAGGCGTACTCGTGCAGGGTTACCCCACACACTATGGTGGCGTTGGCCCCGATGGTCACGCCGTCGTGCAGGACCGTCGTGGCGTACGCCCCCCGTCGATCCACGGCGGAGCGGGGATTGCGCACGTTCGTGAAGACCGCCGACGGACCGATGAACACGTGGTTTCCGATCACGAGCCCGGCGTACAGGCTTACGTTATTCTGCACTTTGCACCCCCGCCCCATACTTACCCCGCCGGCCACGAAGACGTTTTGTCCCAGGCTGCAGTCATCGCCGATTTCGCAGGCGGGCATCAGGTGACAGAAGTGCCAGATCTTGCATCCCGCCCCGACGCGGGCACCGGGATCGACCACGGCCGTGGGATGTACGTAAGGGTCCACCTAAAAGAAAATGAGAAGGCCCAGACCGCCGATGAGCAAGAACTTGATTTCCATACTTAATTTATGGTAGTCTACCTGTTGGCGAGCGCGTGCGAGTTGCAGCAGAATCACCGATATGGCCAGCAGTAGAATACCAATGCAAATGAGCATGGGAGGCTGCATGAATGCCGGCCACCCCAGGAAAACCGGGCTCAGGATGCTGACGATTACCATAACGCCCACCACGATGGCCAGCCGCCGGCTGGTGGTGACGCCCAGGAGCACCGGCAGCGTACGCCGGCCCTCCTGCCGATCGCCCCGGATGTCCTCCAAATCCTTGACCAGCTCCCGGAGCAGCGTGGCCACGAAGGCGAATGCCATAAAGAGGATGCACACCCGGACGGTATCCAGGCCCAGCGCGGGGTTGGCGTCGATGAGGGCGGACAGAGCCCGCCGTTCCGTAACGACCAATATACCGGGTACGCCGGCACAGTACAGCGCCACCAGGAAATTCCCGATGAAGGGGAGTTTTTTCAGGGTGGCGCTGTATAGGGCCAGAATGCCCACGGCCGCGGGAAAGAGAAACAGTAACTGACGCTCGTTCAGCCGCAGGGCGAGTAATAGGGCAAAGAGGTAGCCCACGAAGATCATGGCGGCAAACAACCACTGGACGTTGGGCCGGCCGAGTTTCAGGACCATATTCTTACCCGGTCGGTTGATGGCGTCGATGCGCACGTCCCGCAGGTCGTTGATGAGGTAGCCCGAAGCGGTGATGGCCAGGGTAACCAGACAGAGTTCGAAAAACTTCCAGGGTCGCAGTACTCCGGCAATACCCTCCGCGTCGAGGGCGGGGAGGATAATCCGGTAGTAAACCAATATTTGGGTCAGGGCGACGACCAGCAAGTTTTGCAAGCGGATCAGCCTGAAAAAGTCCAGTATTGGCAAAGGCGACATATAAAGTGATTACTTCTTCAGCAGCTCACGGCTGATGACCAGGCGTTGGATCTCGGAAGTTCCTTCGCCGATCGTGCACAATTTACAGTCACGGTAGTATTTCTCGACCGGATAGTCCTTGGTAAATCCATACCCTCCGAAGATCTGTACCGCATCGTTGGCTACGCGCACGCTGGTCTCCGAAGCGTATAACTTCGCCATGGCGGATTCACGGGTTACGGGCAGACCGGCATCCTTAAGACGGCCGGCGTTGCGGGTAAGGAGTTCGGCGGCCTCGATTTCGGTGGCCATATCGGACAGCTTGAAGGCGATCGACTGGAAGCGGCTGATGGCTTTGCCGAATTGCTCGCGTTCCTGACTGTAGGCGAGGGCGGCCTGCATGGCTCCCTTCGCGATGCCCAGGCTCAGGGCGGCAATGCTGATGCGCCCTCCGTCCAGGATCTTCATACTCTGAATGAAGCCTTCACCCACTTCACCGATGACGCGATCGGCGGGCAGGTAGCAATCCTCGAAAATGATCTCGGCCGTTTCACTGGCGCGCATGCCCAGCTTGTCTTCCTTCTTTCCGCCCCGGAACCCCTTATCGCCACGCTCGACGATGAAGGCGGTCATGCCGTGGCTGTCGAGCAATTCACCCGTACGGGCGATGACGACGATCACTTCGGCGCTGATGCCGTGGGTGATGAAATTTTTGGCTCCGTTGAGGATGTAACCACCGTCTTCCTGCCGTTCGGCGACCGTGCGCATGCGACCGGCATCGGAACCCGTGTTCGGCTCCGTGAGGCCCCAGGCACCGAGGTGCTCACCGCTGGCCAGGGCGGGCAGGTACTTATTCTTCTGCTCCTCACTGGCAAACTGAAGAATGTGGTTGGTGCACAGCGAGTTGTGGGCCGCGACACTGAGGCCGATGCTTCCGCATACCTGGGCGATCTCGTCGATGATGGTGATGTACTCCGCGTAACTCAGACCGGTACCGCCGTAGGCTTCGGGCACGAGTACGCCCAGAAAGCCGTACTCCCCCATCTGGCGGAACAGCTCGCGGGGAAAATGCTGACGCTCGTCCCAGTCCATGACGTTAGGGAGAATGTGGGTACGGGCAAAATCGGCGGCACTCTGCCGGATCATTTCCCGCTGCTCGTCGGTGGTGGTAGGAGCGGCAGTGGTCATTGCAGTCATGTGGTCATTATTTAGAAAAGGGCTATACCTAAAAGTGTTTAAGCGGAACAAATGTTAGTGAACGCCCCGTCAAAATGCCGACGGGGAGCGCCTTACCGCGCCGTGGGGGTCTCCGGCGAAGCCGCCGACATCCCGCTGTCACTTAATTTTCTCCGAAAAGAACACGGATAAAAATTTGTTTATTTACGATCTACAAAGCTACGTAAAACTGAAATCAATCCGCACTTTCTTCCGCAACATTGGTTGACGCCCCGCACACAATACTCCTAACGATCGGGGCGGCGGACGTGATTTTGTCGTCGCAAACATTAAGTTTTCGCTGACCGGTCCGGCGGGCGGGCCAGGAATCAACGTGCCGTCCGTACTTACGACCCGTCGGCTACCGCCGCTGCGGATCGGTAATTACCTTTGCGGCATGATGCAACCCAACCAGACCCGGTCGCGCGCTCAGGAGAGCCGGGCCGCCGTCCAGCGACTCTACATTGCCATGCGCCACCTGCTGATCCGGGGCAGCTACAAACCCGGCGGCATGAGCGGCAAGACGCTGCTCGACAATCTCATGATCCTGCGCCCGGAAATTTACGGTTCCATCACCGACCAGGAGCGGGTCGAACTTAACGGACTGCATTACGTGTTCCAGCGCCTCCCTCAGGGCATCGAGGAGTGCCGCTTCATTCGCCTCATTACCCGCGAGGGCTACGAACATAGCCACTTCGAACCCATCGTACCCCCGAAGCGCCGCCGCAACGCCTACCGCATCGACGTCCTGGAGATGTACATCGAAATGACGCGCGGCCGCAGCGACATCTACGACATCCTTACTCACCTGACCTTCCTGTACGCGGAAGCCAGCAAGATCTACCGCAACAGTCTCGACAGCAAGGGCCGGCAGAAACGCGAATGGCGGCTCCTGGCCGAGATCGTCGAGCACGAAAAGAAGGGGGAAGAATTCAAGGTGGAAACCGCGTACACCTACCTGAGTACCCTGCTGGGGCGTACCTACGACGAGATCGTACACGCCTGCCGCCGCTTCGCGGAGGAGGACATGGTCAATTCCTTATTTCACATCACCTACTGGCTCGGTCAGATGGCCAAGGACGAGATTGAATCCGATCTGGACCGGGAAATTTCCTTCTCCAGCTCCCTGCGCGAGAAAACCGGGCACCACTATTACGGCGAATTGTGGGCGGCGGCCGTCAAGGAAACCTTGCTGGAAAGAGGACTCATCGAGCGCCCCCTGCACATCGTGAGCGCCAACTTGCACAGCACGATGAACGCCCTCTTTGCTCCCGCGGCCACCGCCCAAAAATTGCGCGGCAGCCGCTCGGTGTTCGACGTCGCCCGCGCCCTTTCCCAACCCGAGCACCGCCCCCTGCGACAGGTCGTGACCAATATGGCCCTGAAGAACGGCATGACCGAACTGATCGACACCAGCGGCAGCAACATCGGGGTGCAAATCTTCGACACGGCGGCCTGCGACCCCAAGCTCATCAGTGCCGAACTGAATTTCGCGGCAGCAGCCAACCCGGACACCGCGCCCGTCATCCTCGTCATGGACTACGCCTTCGGGGAGCAGGCCTACGAGAGCATGGACGAGCTACTGCGGCCCTACCACGTGCCGGGGTCGGACAAGGTCTACGACATGCCCGTCGAGAGCATCAACATTATGGGGAAGGCCGGCATTCTGGAGGGCATCAAGGGTGACCTGATGATTCCTGACGCCCACATTTTCGAGGGGACGGCCGATAATTACCCCTTCTCCAATGATTTCACGGCCGAGCGCTTCGAAAACCACGGACTGGGCGTGTACGCCGGTCCGATGGTGACGGTGCTCGGTACCAGTCTGCAGAACCGACAGATCCTGGAATACTTCGTGGAGAGCAGCTGGCGGGCCGTGGGCCTGGAGATGGAGGGCGCCCACTACCAGAAGGCCATTCAGGCGGCCACCCACATCCGCAAAAGCGTCAATCCCGACCTGCGGCTGCGTTACGCGTATTACGCCAGCGATAACCCCCTCGTGACCGGCCACACGCTGGCGAGCGGAAGCCTCGGCGTGGACGGCGTCAAACCGACCTACTTGATCACGGTGGAAATACTCAAGAGCATCTTCCAGTCCTGAGCATCGCATCCGGCGGCGGAGGGCGGGAGCAAACATCTTACCCGATCCGACGATTTATAAAACCCTTACTCACCCTACACCATTCCCGCATGCGTAGCCTGCTGACCTGCCTGGTTTTGCTGACCACCACCCTCCTGCCCGCCCAAAGTACTTCCTCCGACTCCCTGTCCGCCGAGCGGGGTGGGTTCTTTGCCGCCTTCCGGTCTTCGGAACGCTACGCCGTCAATCCGTGGGTAAGCATCCCCCTGGTCGCCGGCGGCGCCTACCTCAGTCAGCAGCGACTGCTGGAGCTACAGGATAAGCCCCGCATCGCCATCGAGGTGATCCAGGGACTGGACAAGGACGACATCAACGGCTTCGACCGGGTAGCCGTGACCCGCGACTACGATCGCCACAAGCAGGCACTGATCCAGTCGGACTACTTCTTCAACACCGGACAGTGGGCGCCCTTCGGCCTCTTTATCTGGAAGAAGTACCGCCAGGACTGGTTCGACATTACCCTGATGTACCTCGAGGCGCAGACCTCCCAGGGGCTATTTTACGGATTTGCCCCGTTCGGGCCCACGGGCATCGACCGCTTCCGCCCCGTCGTTTATTACGATGAGATCGATCCCGAGCGGGAGACCGACGGCAACAACCGCAACAGTACGTTCAGCGGTCACGTATCGACCATGTCTACGGGCTTCTACTATATGGCCCGGATGATCGACGACTACAATCCCGACCTCACGGGCGGGCAGCGCGTGTTGCTCTACACCGGGGCCACGCTGCCCTCCCTATACGGCGGTTGGCTGCGGGTTAAGGCCCTCAAGCATTACCCCTCCGACGTGCTCATCGGCCTGGGGGTAGGTGCCATCAGCGGCATCGGCGTTCCCTCCCTGCACAAGTGGTGGAAACAGCGGCACTCCAGCGACCTCGTCCTGCAGCCCGTGTACGGCGGGGGCGCCGGCGGTTTCTCCCTGGTGTTGCGGTACTGACCCGAACTCCGGTTCGCCAATCACAGTTGGAAGGGTGACTTAACCCCGACCGAATGATCCGATACCTACCCAGCTTTTGCCTTTTCCTGTTACTGACCCCGCTCACGGCCCAACGGGCGGTCGCGATCGACCCGGAGGAATCCTCCGTGTACCGGGTCAAAACCCTCTACGAAGGGCTGGGCGGACTCGCGCTGATGCTGGGGAGCACCGCCGGAATCGAGAGTCTGCGCCGTAAGCCGGACATCGATGACGGCACCCTGCGGCGGCTGCAGGAAACCGGCACGAGCCGGCTCGACCGGTGGGGACTGGAACAGGACGCGCTGCGGCGATTCCGGGGGGAGGATGCGAGCGACCGGGTCTTCAACGCCTCGATGCTGTTGCCCGCTACCCTATTCGTCAGTCGCAAGTTCCGTAAGGACTTTCTGGACATTACGGTGCTCTACCTCGAAGCGCATGCGCTGTCGGCGGCGACGTACGCCTTCAGTCCGCTGGGCCCCCGCTTCATCGACCGGTACCGCCCCGTCGTGTACTACGACGAACTGAGTTTCGAGGATCGCCGGGCGGGCAATAACCGTAATGGATTCTTCAGCGGCCACGTGAGTACCACGGCGGTGGGCACCTTCTTCTTCACGAAGGTGCTTTCCGACTACAACCCTCAGTGGACCGGGGGACAGCGGGCCCTGGCCTTTACGCTGGCCGCCATTCCGCCGGCGTTTGTCGGGGTACAGCGCGTACGGGCCCTGAAGCATTTTCCGACTGACTCGGTGGTGGGCCTGGGGGTCGGTGCGTTTTTCGGCATTATGGTTCCTCACGTGCACAAGGTTTGGGCCCGCAATCACCGCAGCCGTCTCTCCCTCGGTGGAGGATATTCGAACGGGGCCGGGGGCGGCGGACTTACGCTGACATTTTAGCGGGACCGAGCCGGGGAAAGTCGGGGTGAAAAGCTATCTTTCCAGCTAATTTCAACCCACCGCACATGCTTGACATCCTCTCCATTCACGACACCGCCTCCGCCGATATTTCCTACCGCCACGTCGGCAGTACGGACATTACGCGCTACGAGAAGATGCACGTCGAGGTCTTTAAGGATGCGGCCAAGGCCTCGATCGCCGTGGCCCACGAGATCGCGGATCTTATGCGGACCAAGGCGGGCAGGGGAGAAAAGTGCGTACTGGGTCTGGCCACCGGATCGTCGCCTATCCGGGTGTACGCCGAACTGGTAAGGATGCACAAGGAGGAAGGCCTGGACTTCTCGCACGTAATCACCTTTAACCTCGATGAGTACTTCCAGTTGGAACCGGGCAGCCGGCAGTCGTATTGGTACTTCATGCACGAACACCTGTTCAATCACGTCAATGTTCGGCCGAAGAATATCAACATCCCCCGCGGCAATATCCCCCTGGACGAAGTGTACGAACACTGTATGGATTACGAGGCGCGGATCGAAGCGGCGGGCGGACTGGACTTCCAGTTACTCGGCATCGGCCGTACCGGTCACGTCGGGTTCAATGAACCGGGCTCCAACTCGCGATCCCTTACGCGACTGATCACCCTCGACCACCTTACGCGGGTCGACGCGGCGGGTGACTTCCAGGGGATCTCCAACGTACCCACCCGCGCGATCACCATGGGAATCCAAACCATCAACAAGGCTCGCCGAATCGTGCTGCTGGCCTGGGGCCACAAGAAAGCGGAGATCATTCAGCAGACGATCGAGGGAGAACGCACCTCGGAAATCCCGGCCACTTACCTGCAGGACCACCCCAACGTAACCATCCTGCTCGACGAAGAATCCAGTGCCGAACTGCGCCGCTTCAACACGCCCTGGCTGGTGGGGCCCTGTGAGTGGACCGAAACCCTCGAACGCAAGGCCATCATCTGGCTTAGCCGCCACGTCGATCGTCCGATCCTGAAGCTTACCGAACGCGACTACAACAGCAACGGGATGTCCGATCTGCTCGCACTCCACGGTTCCGCTTACGAATTGAACATCCGGATGTTCAACATCCTCCAGCGGACGATTACGGGTTGGCCGGGGGGTAAGTACGGCGTGGATGACTCCCAGCGCCCGGAGCGTGCCGACCCCAAGCGCAAGCGGGTCATCATTTTCAGCCCCCACCCCGACGACGACGTGATCTCCATGGGCGGCACCTTCGAACGTCTCGTAACCCAGGGGCACGAAGTCCACGTAGCCTACCAAACCAGTGGTAACATTGCCGTCACCGACGTTGACGCGCTGCGGTACGCCGAGTTTACCCGGGACCTCAACGACGGTTTCGGTGCGGGCAACGCGCGGCTCGACTTCATCATCGAGGAACTCTCCGGCAACCGGCAGAAATCGGAACCCGATTCTCCGGACATCCGGAAGATCAAGGGACTCATCCGGCGGGGGGAAGCCGTCGCCGGAGCCCGCTTTACGGGCCTCACGGACGAGTACATTCACTTTCTCGACATGCCCTTCTACGAGACGGGTAAACACCTGAAGAACGACCTGGGCCCGGAAGACATCCGGCTGGTCCGCGAGCTCATCGAACGGGTGCGCCCCCACCAGATCTTCGCCGCCGGCGACCTGGCGGACCCCCACGGTACCCACAAGGTCTGTCTGGACGCCATCTTCCGGGCGCTCGCCGAACTGAAGTCCGATAGCCCGAACACGGTGGAGGATACCTGGCTGTGGTTGTACCGCGGGGCGTGGCAGGAGTGGCCCATCCACGAAATCGAAATGGCTGTCCCCCTCAGTCCCGCGCAGGTGGAAGCTAAGCGCAACGCTATCTTTTTCCATCAAAGCCAGAAGGACGGAGCCATGTTCCAGGGAGAGGATCAACGCGAGTTCTGGCAGCGTGCCGAACAGCGCAACCGGGAAACCGCCCGCCTCTACAATCAACTCGGACTCACCGAGTACGAGGCCATGGAGGCTTTTCGTCGCTGGCATTTTTAGGCCCCACACACTTTTAGCAGGGGAAATGTAGTTAATGAGCTGACTTCGATGATTTCCGTTTAGCGGAAATCATACCCGTGTACTGTTCGTCTCTCATTATTACACCTTCTTACCTGTGTTGTCCCGAAAACAATTTCGCGCACGCTTTTGCGTGACCATCCTCCTATTGTCCCTACTCACCTCTCTGGCCGGCCAGGAAAACTGCGCCAACGGTATAGACGACGACGGGGACGGACTGATCGATCTCAACGATACTGCCGACTGTGATTGCGGACTCCCCTCCGTAACGCCTTCGCTGTTGCCCAATCCATCGCTGGAAGCGTTCGACTCCGGTCAGGAGGGCTGCTCCTCCCGGCAACCGGGCGGGCTTCCCGACGGTACCAACCAGGCCAATTGCCTGGAAGGCTGGCAGCGGGTTTCGCTGGGCACGACCGATGCCTGGAACGCCTTTACCCTTCCCGGCTCGCCGCCCGCCTTCCCCTCCGAACTTCCCCAACCCCTACCGAGCGGCACCAGTGTTGCCGGCTTCTGGGTAGGCGTCAAGGACACGCGCGGCCGTCAGTTTCGTAACAGCAACGGAACCTTCGCCAAGCGTTACCGGGAATACCTGGCCGCATGCCTGGAAGACGGACAGTCCATCCGCAAGGCTCAGGAATACCGGCTAACCTTCCAACTGGGCTTTATGAAACCCCAGACACTGGAAATCGAATACAGCGGGGCCATCGTTGACCTCGCTTCCCCCGGGCCGGTCGAGCTCAGCATTTACGGCGTCCGCGACTGCGCCCAGCTGGACTTCGGCGGTTTCTACGACTGCCCCGAGGAGGCCGGCGCCGAAGGGTACGAACTCATTGCCAACGTCAAGGTCCCGGGAACGCCCGGAGAGTGGACGCCCGCGAGTGTCGACTTCACCGCCGCCGAAGACTACGCCGGGTTTGCCATCGGGGGATCCTGCGCCGCGGATATCGGGCGACCAGACGGTGGGCTGTACCGCAACTACTACTTTATTGACGACCTGATCCTCAACGAACGTTCCGCCTTCGAACAACCGGTGGCCGGCCCCGTGTCCGTAAAGGGACAGACCGTTTGCGCCGATGAGATCGTGCTAACGGGAACAGCCACGCAGGATGCTACCTACCAGTGGTACCGCGATGGAGTGGCGATACCCGGAGCAACCGACCGTCAGCACACCATTACGCCCGATCTGCACACCGACGGCAACTACACGATGCGGGTCACCACCCCCGGCGGCTGTGCCGTCACCGAGGGCGTGACCATTCAGCGGCCATTGGTCTTCGATCAGTTTCCGGACTCCGTGGCACTCTGTCGGCCCGGCGAATCCGTGACGCTCTACCCCGCCCACTACGGTAAGGCTACCTATACCTGGAGCGACGGCAGCACCGGAGAATCCTACGCGGTGAGCGAACCGGGCGACTACTCCGTGACCGTCAGTACGGCCTGCATTCAACGGGTGGAGCGGTTTACGGCGGTACACACTACGGAGATCCCACATACCTACACCCTTACGCCGGCTTACCCCTGTCCCGGAGACACCGTCGAAGTGGCGCTGTCCACCGACTGGTATACCTCGCTGACCGTTTACAGCCTACCGAACGGTGAACGCCACTACGCGTACAAATCCGACCCCATCCGGGTAGTGGCCGGGGAAACGGAAGAGCTACAAGCCCTCCTGATCTCGGCCTGCGGAGTTACTTCCGAAACCATTTCCATTCCCCTGGCTACCCCCTTCGCGCCCGAGGCCCGGATCACCGATACCAACTGCCGGGGGCCTCAGGGGAAGATCGAACTTGCCGTGGAGGGCGACGAGATTAGTTACGCCTGGACCGATGCTGACGGTCGGTCCGTCGGCGACGCCTCCACTACCCTACTGGTCGACGCTCCCGGCACGTATACCGTGACCCTCACCGGCCCGGGTCATTGTCCTACCACCCGTTCGTACGAAGTCACCGATAACCAACGATTTAATCTACAGGTAAACGCTACGGACGTAACCTGCGGAAACGACGCCATGGCCATTGCACTGGTCACCGGCGGCACTCCTCCCTACGCCGTCAACTGGTTGCGGGAAGCGGACGCCGCACCCGTTGCCCGCAATAGTTCCATCGCCACCCAGCTGAACCTGGGCACGTATGCCGCCGTGGTAACGGATGCCGCCGGCTGCGTCGACACCACGACCTTTGCCGTAACCGGGGCCGAACCGCTCCGGGTCACGGCCACTCCCACGGTAGCCGGTTGCCATCCGGATTCCGCCGGTACGCTCACCGTGACCGCCCGGGGGGGGACCCTACCCTATACCTACGTACTCGCCGATACGCTCCAGCAGGGCGGGCCGGTCTTTACGGGGCTTCAGGAGGGGATGCACCAGGTCATGGTCACCGATGCGGCGAATTGTAAGGCTTATCCCTTACCCACCCGGGTAGACGCCCCCACCCGATTCACGGTCGATGCCGGACAAGACCACCGCATCACGCTGGGCGAGTCCGCCAGCCTCGATGTACGGATCGAAGGCATCGACCCCTACCTCAATACGGTAAACTGGCAGCCCGCCGGCGAAACCTTGCCCTCGGAGGTACAATCCACCCTGAGCACGATCGTCAGTCCCGAAGCCACCACTACCTACACCGTGACCGTGACTTCTCCCGAACAGTGCAGCGTGACCGATTCGGTGCGGGTCGTTGTGGATAACTCGCCGCGCGTGTACGCACCTACGGCCTTCAGTCCGAACAACGACGGAACGAACGACCGCTTCGCCCTGTACTCCAACCCCATGATCGCCGACGTGCTGGACCTGCGCGTCTTCGACCGCTGGGGAGGAATGATCTGGCAGAAACGGATCGACGAAGCAGCGGAGTGGGACGGCACCGTTGACGGAGAACCCCTGCGCACCGGAGTGTACGTGTACCAGGGAGCCCTCCGTTTGCGGGACGGCACCACGACGACCGTGCACGGAACGGTGATGCTTATGCGATAAATTTCGGGGGCGCGCGCGAACAACTGGGGCGTGTTACGTTTATTAGTGTGTAGTTATTGCGCTGCGTATAAAGTTTTCTTTATATTTGTAGCGACTTACAACACTATTGAACTAAACACAACACAGTGACAACCGCCCAGCCTGTCCTCTTCATGAGGACTTGGGCGTTGCTGCTAGCCTTCTTTTTAGTAGGCCCCTCTTTATTCGCACAAGAAGACTGCACCAATTCCATTGACGACGATGGCGACGGTTTGGTTGATCTGAACGATAAAGACGATTGCAGCTGCGCTCTCTCTTCCGACGTTATTTCCTTATTGCCCAATCCCTCGTTGGAACACTTCAACGGCGATCAGTCCGGCTGTACTTCCGTGCAGCCCGGTGGTCTCCCCGACGCGGTGAACCAGGCCAACTGCCTGACCGGTTGGCAACGGGTTTCTCTGGGGACCACCGATTCCTGGAATGCCTTTACCCTCCCCGGTGCCGGACCTTACTTCCCGGCCCAACTTCCCCTGCCCCTCCCCAGCGGGACGGGCGTAAGCGGGTTCTGGGTAGGCATCAAGGACGCGCCCAACCGGAACTTCGTGAACGGCAACGGCTCCACGACCGAACAGTACCGGGAGTACCTCGCCGCCTGCCTGGTTGACGGCCAACGGATGCAAACCGGCCAGGCTTACCGCCTGACCTTCTCGCTCGGCTTTATGGAACCGCAGGTAGCCGTAGAGGACAGCAGCTCCATTGATATTCAGTCGCCCGGCCCCATCGAACTCAGCATCTACGGCGTGCGCGAATGCGGACAACTGAACTTCGGGGAGTTTTATTCCTGCCCCGAGGAAGCCGGCGCGGCCGGTTACGAACTGATCACCAACATTACCCTTGACGGTAGCCCCGGCAGCTGGACCGCCGCTCAGGCCGATTTTATCGCCCGGGGCTCTTACGCCGGTTTTGCCATTGGCGGCTCCTGCGCTCCCGACCACGAACGCCCCAACGGCGGACTCTACCGCAACTACTACTTCATCGATAACCTGATCCTGAACACCCCCGATGCCTTCACCCAACCGGTCGCCGGACCGGTGCAGGTAGACGGATTGACCGTGTGTGACGAACAAATCACCCTGACGGGAAAAGCCACCCCCGGGGCCACCTATCAGTGGTACCGCAACGGTATCGCAATGGTCGGCCAGACCGGCCGCGTGCTTACCCTGCGGGGTGGGCCGTCGGTCGACGGGCGTTACGCACTGCGGGTGTCCACCCCCCTGGGCTGTGCCGTGACCGACGAAGTGAACGTACAGCGTCCCGTGATCTCCGATCTATTCGCCGATACGGTAGCCATCTGCAATCCCGGTGATACCGTCGTAGTGTATCCCCGCCGCACGAGTGGAGCGAGTTTCCGCTGGAGCGACGGCAGCACGGGCGGTAGCCTGGCGGTATCCGAACCGGGTACTTACTCCGTCACCATCACCGAGGCCTGTATCGAACATACGGAATCCTTTACGGCCGCCATCGATCCGCCCTTCACTTACGAGATCACGACCACCCCCGCTAATCCCTGTCCCGGCGATACCGTTACCGTCCGGGTTTCCTCCAATTCCTACGCGCCGTCGGTATACTTCCGCTCCCTTCCGGATGAGCGGATGTTACGGGCCGACCGGGGATCCGTGCAGGTGATCGCCGGAGAAACCGATGCCCTCCTGGCCTTCGTCGGTAACAAGTGCGGGCTGTCCATGGACACCGTTTACCTGTCCACCGCCGACATCTTCACCGTCCGGGACGTCGCGATCAACCACCTCGTCTGCGGAGAAGGTAGCGGCCGCATCTCGGTCACCGTCGCGGACGACGACGCCGTGAGTTACGAATGGACGGACGCCGCCGGCCAACCGATCGGCGACGATGCCCCCGTACTCGAAGTCACGGAAGCCGGCACCTACACGCTTACCCTCATGGATGGTGTCAGGTGCCCACGCACGTACACCTATACCGTAGAAAATGAGACCACCTTTGCCGCGACCTTCTCCGTCGATCAGGGAGGGTGCGGTATCGGCGGCGGCATTACTACTACGAAGCTCACCGGTCAATCTCCCTACTCGTTCCGGTGGTTCCGTGACGGAGCTCCCCTGGCGGGCACGGATGACCGCCGGGCCCTCACCAAGCTATACGAGGGCGATTACCGGGTACGTATTACGGATGCGACCGGATGTACGATCACTTACGACTTTGCCCTGCGGGGCTCTCCCCCACTCCGGGCAAGTGCCGCTTCCACCCCGCTTGCCTGCGGCATGCCCTACAGCGGCTCCATCACGGTCTCGGCCGAAGGTGGCGTGCCTCCCTACACCTACCGCCTGAACGCTACCCGGGAGCAAACTTTTCCAGCCTTCGAAGGCCTCCCGGCCGGAACGTACCGGATCGCGGTGATCGACTCCCGCGGTTGCGCTTTCCCCCTGGAGCCCATCGTGTTCCGGGAGCCTACGCCCACCGCGATCGAGTTGGTCAATTCCCGTGCTATTCACCTGGGAGATACGGTTGTCCTGAACGTCGGAACCCGGGAGGCCCCCGGAGCTTCCGGTACCTTTGAGTGGACGCCGGCCCGGGGACTCAGCTGTACCGACTGCGCCGCTCCCGCGGCCGCGCCCGCCGTCACGACCGAGTACACGGTCACCTACACCAACGCGGACAACTGCAGTACGAGCGAACGCATCGTGGTCAACGTGAACCAGTTGCCCCGCATTTACGCCCCTACGGCCTTCAGCCCGAACGGGGATGACGTCAACGACGTGTTCCGGGTACACCGGGGCGGCAGCGTGGTTTCCGTGACCGACCTGCGCATCTTCGACCGCTGGGGTGAGCTCATCTGGGTGCAGGACAGCGAGGAGGATCCGGGCTGGGACGGCACCTTCCGGGGCAAACCCCTGTCCGGAGCCGTATTTGCTTACGTAGGCACGGTTCTTCTCCGCAACGGTATGACGGTTCCCTTCAAGGGATCGGTGACGCTGATCAACTAGCCGATAGGCCGGTACGCAAACCTTCGAGTTCCGCCAGGCCCCGCATCCGTCCGTATAGGCTATAGCCCGGATTGGTGCGGCGCTTGCGGTCGTCGAAAATGGTAAATCCGTGGTCCGGGCGGTAGGGAATTTTTGCTCCCCGCTGCAACAACTCCCGGACGACGGCCGCCATGTCCACGTCTCCCTGCAGGTGACCGCTTTCCGTGAAGCTCTCGTGGAGATCGCGTTTAACGTTGCGCAAGTGAACGAAATTGATGCGATCTACGAACTCGCGGGCTATGGTAGGTAGGTCGTTGTCCGAACGGGCCCCCAGGGATCCGGTGCACAGACAGAGTCCGTTGGCCGGATCATCTACCATGGCAAGCAGCTCGCGCAGGTCATCGGCGGTGGAGACGATGCGCGGCAGGCCGACGACGGGCCAGGGCGGATCGTCGGGGTGGATAGTCAGTTTAATGCCTTCGCGGGCGGCGGTGGGAACGACCCCCTCCAGAAAACGGCGTAGGTTGTCTTTGAAGGTAGCCCGGTTGAGGTGGCGGTAGGGCTCGATGGCATCCCGGAAGGTGGCCAGCGTAAAGCTCTCCTCCGACCCCGGAAGTCCCTTGAGCATGGTAGCACTTACCTCTTCGCGGTCGGCCGGCGACATTTCCTCGTAGTGGTCGGCGGCCAGCTCGACCACCTCGGCCGGATAATCCTCTGCCGCGTGTTCCCGGGCCAGGATGAATACATCGAAGGCGACGAGATCGAGTCCGTACAGGGCCACCGTCGTGCCTCCCGGAACGGGTACGGCCAGCCGGGTCCGCGTCCAGTCGAGGACGGGCATGAAATTGTAGCAGACGGTCGTAATGCCCTCGGCGGCCAGATTCCTCAGGCACTGCCGGTAGTTTTCCATCAGTTGGGGGGCAGCCTCCGCGTTCTGTTTGATGCCCTCGTGAACGGGAACGCTTTCTACAACCGACCACGGCAGCGAGCCGAGTTCCTTCTTCCTTTGGCGAATCTCCGCCCGGTCCCAGACCGCTCCGTTGTCTACGTGATGCAGTGCCGTCACCACGCCCTCTACGCCGAGGGCGGTCACTTCGTCGATGGTGATGGGATCATTGGGACCGTACCAGCGCCAGGTCGGATACATATGCAAGAAGTTTAGGGTTTCAAATGTACACTTTGCCCGGCAGCTCTCCCTACGCGTTTCGCGGCTACTCCGACGGCCAGCCGGAATCCGGCGGGGCCATCTGCCATCTTTGAACGTGTCCATCCATCCCCTTCCCCCTAGATCGTCACTTCCCGGCCGGTTTCGGCGCTCTCGATGATGGCGCGAATAACGGCAATGTCCGCCTTGCCCATCGTTCCGGGAGCGAGGACTTCGGTGTCGTTGAGGATAGCCAGCGCGTCGTCGTCCATCTGAATGGACTGTTGATTGGGCACGGGCGGGCCCAGAATTTTCCCGTCGCTCGTTTTACCCTTTACGCCCTGGTAGGGTTGCATGGGTTGCACCTCGTACCAGCCTTTCGCGGCCTCGATGTGCAGTTCGTTATAGTCTTCCACTACGCTGGTCTTGCCTTCGGCGGTCATGCCGTTGGCGTACCGGAGCGTATACGTGGTGGTGAGATCGACGCCGTTGGGTCGCTCCTGCCGCCGCTGCATGGCCTTTACCACGGCCGTGGGGGACATCTGCGTTCCGTAACGCAGGCCATTCACGGTGTACACTCCCATATCGTAGAGCGCCCCGCCGCCCATATCGCGTTGGCCACGCCAGTAATCGGCCGGGGGTGGGTTGCCCGCGTAGCCCGCGTAGGAATGGGCGGAGGTCAGATCCCCGTACACCTTATCCTTAGTGAGCTGAATGAGTTTGCGGGTATTGGGCTCGTGGAGCATGCGGTAGCCGATGCTGAGCTTGACGTTGGCCCGGTTGGCCGCATCGATGATGTCCTGGCACTCTTCCGGCGTCATGGCCATCGGCTTTTCGCACCATACGTGCTTGCCGGTGGCGGCGGCCCGGACGGCAAAATCGCGGTGGGTCGCCGTGGGGGTGATTACGTAGATGACGTCGATGTCGTCATTGTCGGCGATACCTTCCATCGTGTCGTAGCTGTACACGTTCTCATCCCTGATTGCGTACTTCCGTTGCCACTCGGGAATTTTGTCCGGGCTGCCCGTAATGATTCCCCGCAGTTCACAGTGCTGGGTGAGTTGCAGGGCGGGTGCGATCTGTCCGCGGGCGTAGCCGCCCAGTCCGAGAATGGCGACGCCTACCTTACGCTCTTCTCCCGGCGGCGGGGACGCGGGAGCCGGGCTTTCACCGGTGGAAGCCGTGTTGTTGCGCCCGCAGGCAATGAGCGTCGGGGCAAGCAGCAATGCGGATGCGGCCGCGGTAGATTGCCGCAGGAACCGGCGGCGGGTGGAAGTGGGCATGTCTCAGGTGTAGGTTTGGTGATTCCGTAAGTCGGTTTCCGCTTGTTTAGTTCGCCTTCCTCCCCCGCTGACGCACCAACAGGGCTAAGCCCAGGCACGCGGCAATCAGGAGAATGTTCAGCAGAACGGGCATATCTCCACCGTAGACTCCGTACTTCAAGCCGAAGTAGCTGGCGAAGTAGACGGCCGTCATGAGGAGGAAAAGGCCCGGACCGGGCTTGTCTTTGCGGAGCGGTTCCATGACGGCAAGATAAGGGGCGGGATGCCGCAAAAAAAAGAGACCCGGGCGCAATTGCCCGGGTCCTTGTTATACGACTGTGTTGTCCACAGCGTCTCTCATGAAAAATAAACCTACTCTTTATATCAACTTGCAAGCAAGTCGATTTTATGGCGCTAAGATAGCGCACATTTATTCAACGTTAAGTGGCCATTAATGCAATTTTATGCATACAGGCTTATCGAATATTAATAATTCCGGCTAGCCACCGAAACTATACGTGATAAGTTACGTGGTTTTACCCGAATTTGTTCGAATACGGGTATGATTTACGAAATTTTAACATGTTTTCACACCTTCACCCCCCCTAAAACACCTGCTGGCTGATCATTATCCGCTCGCGGTGTTGTTTAATTTGGCTGCGGAGGTAGCCGAAGTACTGGGCGGCGTACTTCCCGGCTTCCGAATGCAGGGCGCTGCCGTGTTCGATCAGGTTATCGAACCACTGCCGGGCTTCGTTGTACAGCTCCGGATCGGACGTCGCGATGTAGTTGGGAGTGACCAGCGTAGTGAACAAGTAGGAGCGGACTTCCGAGTTCACTAGAATGATATTATTGGTGTTCGATAGCTCGTTGTGGTACACGCGGAAGGCCGGGCTGTCGTCCGTGGGAGTTTCCCCCAGCGGAAAACGCTTGCCGGTACGCACCATTTGCTCCAGGTGATCGACGATGGTGAAGAGTTCATCGAAGAGTTGGTAGAGGTGTTCGGTGTTTTCGAACCGGCCTACCTGCGCCAGGTAGTTGATCTGCCGGAGCGTCACGTCCAGGATACCGACCGACCACAGTTCCCGGGCCGGGACGGTGTAGTGCCCCCGGATCACCTGATGAACGATGTCGTGGAGTGGGGGGCTGATGAGGTCGGGCGAGAAGTTGCGGTGCTTCCACTTCTTGAGGTTCCAGGTCGTGATGCCGTACATGAATATCTTGAAGCTTCGCAGCATCGGCGTTGACATTTCGTAGTACATCGGCAGTTCGGGAGTGGCCAGATCGGCCCGTGCTCCCGGCAACTTCTTCATTTCGTTCAACCCCTTCATCAGCTGGATGAAGTGATCGAACTCATTCTTTACGAAGTTCCGGCTCTCCGGATACCGCAGCGTCGGTACGCGATCCTTCCGTAGGTGTCCGCTCTCCGTCTGCACTTTGAATACATCGGCCAGCAACATCAGCTCGTCGGCGGTCAGGGCGGTATCACCCCGCAACCGGCGGTAAACGGCATCGCGTCCAACGTGCAGGACCTTCGCGACTTCCTGTACCAACTGGCTGCGCGAGGCAAATTGTCGACTCAAGCGGTCAAAGAATATCTGTTGGTAGCTGTTGCTTGCCTGATTCATACCCGTATTTTGTTCTGTAGTGTCTCGCTACCTAGATATAACCTTAAGATTATCCCAATATAAACAATTGCAATAATCAGCCACGCCCTACGGCACGCAATAACGTGCGGACGACGACCCGGTAACGGACAATAAACTACTACCTAAATTGTTTTTTAATTATTTTTAAAACAAATTATTTGTTTTAAAGTTAGACGACACGCTACCTTGCGGGTGAAAACGTGTAGGTACATACGCTTCCGGGGCGCGTTCGGTTTGCGTGTACTTGCGGTTTTTGCTCGCTATCCCCCGTTTTTGTTTGCTTTTTCAGTTTAGTTAATACTCACGAAACATGTACTTCACCCATTCCCGGGGTACGGTGGCACGCTCAGCCACCCACTACCCCGCCCTGCCCTCCCGTGTCTGTTCCCCCGCATCAGTCGTTCGCAACTGATCATTCGTGCACCTGAATTGCCATACTTCCTTCAGCCTACGCTACGGGGTGCTGCCTCCACGTGACCTGGTGGAGAAAGCCGCCGCCTGGGGAGTGGAATGCCTGGCACTGGCCGACAACAACAACACGAGTTGCGCCGTGGAATTCGTCGCCCACTGTCGCCGGGCGGGCATCAAACCCATCCTGGGCATCACCTTTCGCGACGACGACGCCCAGTGGCTCTACACCGGGCTGGCCCGTAACGCCCGGGGCTGGCACAACCTCTGCCGGTTCCTGAGCGAGCACTCCCTCGACGACCGTCCCCTGCCCGCCGTGCCCCCGCGGATGGACGATGTCTGGATCGTCTACCCCCGCCTCTGTAAACCCATTCGCGACTTTCGCGATAATGAACTGCTCGGCATCCGCCCCCAGCACGTCAACCGCCTCTTCAGTCACGAGTTGCTGCACTACCAGCATAAACTCGTAGTACTGGCGCCGGTCGTCGCCGTCAACGAAGACGACTACGAACTGCACCGTACCCTGAGGGCCATCGACCGCAATACGGTGCACACCAAACTTACGCCCCGCGACCTGGCCAAGCGCGGCGACCGGCTGCTTCCCCCCGCTACCCTCCAACAGTTCTACCGCCCCTACCCCGCCATCGTACGCAATACCCAGCGCATCATCGACTCCTGTACCGCCGAACTCGAAACCGGACTACAGATCAACCGCCAGCACTTTACCGGTTCCAAGGAAGGCGACTACCACCTCCTCGAGAAACTCGCCCTGGCCGGCGTCGCCCGCCGCTATCCCCCCGGCCCCCGCTTTCAGAAGGCCCGCCTACGTACCGAACGGGAGCTGGCCGTAATCAAAAAGCAGGATTTCTGCCCCTACTTCCTCATCACCTACGACATCGTTCGTTACGCCCGCATGGCCGGCTACCAACACGTGGGCCGGGGCTCCGGGGCCAACTCGATCGTGGCGTACTGCATCGGCATCTCCGACGTCGACCCCCTGGAACTCGACCTCTACTTCGAGCGCTTCATCAACCCCTACCGTGCCAGTCCGCCGGACTTCGACATCGATTTCAGCTGGGACGAGCGGGACGACGTGACCGACTACGTCTTCAAACGCTACGGCCGGGAGCATACCGCGCTGCTGGCTACGTACGCAACCTTTCAGGGCCGCGCCGCGCTGCGGGAGGTGGGCAAGGTGTACGGCCTGCCGAAGGAAGAGATCGACCAACTCGTCCGCGACCCCCACGGTCGGGCCGCAGCCGATCCCAAGGCGCGCACCGTGGTCGACCTTGCCCGCCGGCTGGTCGGCCTGCCCAATCACCTCAGCATTCACGCCGGGGGCATCGTCATCACCGAGCGACCCATCTATTACCATACGGCCCAGCGACTGATGCCGAAGGGCTTCCCGGTAGCCCACGTCGACATGTACCACGCGGAAGATCTCGGCTTGCACAAGTACGACGTGCTGAGTCAGCGGGGACTCGGGCACCTGCGCTCCGCCGCCGATCTCGTGCGCCGCAATCACGGCCGCACCGTCGACCTGCAGGATCTCGACGCCATCAAGACCGACTCCCGCGTTCGGGCCATGCTCAAATCAGGCCGTGCTCTGGGTTGTTTTTACATCGAGTCGCCGGCCATGCGGGGCCTGCTCACCAAACTGGGCTGCGATAATTACGTACACCTGGTGGCGGCCTCGAGCATCATCCGGCCCGGCGTGGCCAAGTCGGGCATGATGAAGGAATACATTCGCCGTTACCACTCCCCGCACAGTTTCGATTACATCGACCCCGTCTTCGAGGAGCACCTGGGCGAGACCTTCGGTATTATGGTTTACCAGGAGGACGTGATGAAGATCGTCCACCACTTTGCCGGCCTGGACCTCGACGAGAGCGACGTACTGCGCCGCATCATGAGTGGAAAGAAGCACAACGGAGATACCTTCGAGAAACTGCGGCAGAAGTTCTTTGCGGGAGCGCGGGAGCGGGGCCATTCCGACCAAGTAGCCGCGGAGGTCTGGCGACAGGTCGAGAGCTTTTCCGGGTACTCCTTCTGTAAGGCCCACTCGGCCAGCTTTGCCGTGGAGAGTTTTCAGAGTCTCTACCTGAAGGCCTACTTCCCCCTGGAGTTTATCGTCGGTGTGATCAACAACTTCGGGGGTTTCTACAAAACGGAGTTCTACGTACACGAAGCCCGCATGGCCGGAGCACGGATCCACGCTCCCTGCATCAACCGTAGCCTCTACCTGACCGATCTCCGGGGCAAGGACCTCTTCCTCGGCTTTATTCACCTGAAGGGGGTGTCGGAACAGCTCATCCACCGCGTCATACTGGACCGGCAGCGGGAGGGTCCCTTCGGCGATCTGGCTGACTTCTGTTCCCGCGTCGACGTGGAGAGCAGTCAGTTGGAACTGCTCATCCGTATCGGGGCCTTTCGCTTTACCGGTAAACGCAAATCTGAATTGCTGTGGGAAAAAAACGCCGTATTCAATCCCCGCCTGCGCCGTGAACCGTCCATGAACCTCTTCGTCCGCTCTCCTCCCGACCACGACTTTCAGCTCGACGAGACGCCTAATTACCGTCCCGGCCACCGATTGTCCTCAGCGGAATTCGATCAGGCCTTCGACGAAATGGAACTCCTGGGCTTTCCGCTCTGCTCCCCCTTCTGGCTCACCGCAGCCGCCACCGAACGGAGGGCGGGTCAGGAAGTAGAGACCGACCCGACCCACCGGATGCCCGTGAATTCATGGGATCTTTGCGTGGCGGATCCCGCCGCCGCCCGGCCGACCCATCCTCTGGTCCACGTTCCGAATAACGGAACCATCGTACTGCGGGGCTACTTCGTGTGCGATAAGGTCGTCCCCACGGTGAAGGGCGAACGTATGAGTTTCGGCTGCTGGCTGGATGAGCGTGGGCGGTATTTCGACAGTGTTCACTTCCCGGACGTATACGCGCGCTGCCCCTTCCGGGGGGCCGGGGTATACCGACTGCGCGGCCGCGTGACCCGGGAATTCGATTTTCTGAGTCTGGAGGTTCTGGAGATGGAGCGACTGGCTTACGTGCGGGACCTGCGGTTTACGGAGTAAGGGTCGTCTATTTCGTCCCGCGGGGGATCAGCGTACTCGGGAATACAACCACGCTTTCGTTGCCGTCGACACCGACGCTGGAGACGCCGAAGAAGTAATTATCGACGACGATGTTTTCGAGGGTGTAGTCAAGCTGCCCGGCGGGTACGAAGCGTTTGTGCTGCCACTGGGGGGCGGTGGTCAGCCGCCAGTGAACGTAATAACCGGCAATGGGCGTAGCGGTTTCCGGCTCCTCCCACCGTAGTCGGGTGCTGGGCTCTACCGCGCCTCCGATCATCACCAGGGGCGGGGCGGCGGGGGCGGCGGCCAGGCCGGCCAGGGTGATGGCGTTTACGCCCGTCAGTTTCGCGGCGTAGGGGAAGTTGACGTGCTTGAGTCGGTCGCCGTACTCGATGCCGTCTTCCGTACGCAGATCCTGGTGCTGCTGGGTGTAATTTTCGTGGGTTTCCATGATCCGTACGCCGGGAATGTTGGCGTCGTTGAAGGGCCGATGGTGACCACCGCGGCCGAAGCGATCCAGGCGGTAGACCATCATGGGTTCCAGGTTGGTGGCGTACTGACGGGTCTGGCGCTCGATGTACCGGGCCAATTGACGGCTGGGGCCATCGACTTCCCCCCCGAAGAAGCGCCGGTAGATATTCTTGCGTTCGTCGTTCACGTCGTCCGGGAAGTAGGGCTCGGAGAAGATGCGAAAGCTGGTATTGTCGGTCACGCCGTCCACGCCGGTGATGTTGCCGATCATATCGTTGTTGAGGGTGCCGGTAAGTTCCCATTCGCGTTCCGCGACCCAGTCGGCCATTCCCTTTCCGCCGAAGAGACCCTGCTCCTCGCCACTCAATCCGACGTACAGGATGGATCCGGGGAAGTCGTACTGCGTCAGTACCCGGGCGGCCTCCAGTACACCCGCCATCCCGCTGGCGTTGTCGTTCGCGCCGGGGCTGTCGCTGCTGCCGTCGAGGGCATCGCTGACCCGACTGTCGATGTCGCCGCTCATCATGATGAAGCGGTTGGGGTCGCGGTCGCCGCGCTGCACGGCGATGACGTTTACGACCCAGGTGTCCTCCCGGATACGGCTTTCGGGATCCCCCTCGACCAGGTTGCGCTGGTACATTACTTCCAGACAACCTCCGCACGCGTCACTGATGCGCTCAAACTCGGCAAAGATCCACCGGCGGGCCGCTCCGATGCCCCGGGTGGTGCTGACCGTATCGCTGAGAGTATGCCGGGTACCGAAGTTGACGAGTGTCGTCACGTCCGCCTCGATGCGGGCCGGATCGGGCGCGTCGGCGATGTCGTACATTCGTAAATCAGCGGCGGGGGGCGGACTCGGGGGGGTATCCTGGGCCTGGGTGGTCAGTCCCGGCAAACAGAGTAGTAATGATAGTAAGGGCTTGTACATACGAGAGGGGCATTTAGGGTCACAATGTACAATGCGCCCCTTACCCGAAGGCACGGTGCGGTACGCCTCCGCTCTCACTGCTCCCGCGCGCCCGCCGTATACGAATTATTCCTCGTCCTCCTCCGGCCGGCAGATCAGCGGGAGCACCGAATCGTACCAATCGATGAGGGCGATCTCCCTAGCCAGGGTAAGGTCCTGGCAGGCTTCCGCGAGCCGGTTGTTGTCGAGCAGGGTCTGGCCGCGTAAAATGCGGAAGCGCCCATCGCGGGGAAAAGATTCGACCACGCTATCCATCTTCGCGAGCCCCGCGGTCAGCGAGCTACTGTCACGTACGAGCAACTGGGCCTCCTGCATCGTGGCAAGCGCCGTGTTGTAATCCTGGACCAGGTACTGGCATCCGGGATCGGTGGGTGCGAAGGTGAAGGAGACGTCGTAGGCACTGGCGACCTTGCGCCCCTCGTACTCGGCGGCGATCCACTTGCCGAACGACCCGGTGGCCGCGTCGATAGCCTTGGCGGTAAAGGCCACCCCCAGATCGTTGTAATCGATGATGTCGTTGACGGCAACTAGGCCGTTGGGCTGAATGATGAGTTGCATATCCATCTGCCCGGTGGCGCAGCTGTCCTGATCGATGTCGGGGTAAGTTATTTTTTCGTTCAGGTAGCCGGCCAGATTCCCGTCGTTGCCGGTGAAGGTGGCCCCCTTCGTCAGTTCGGTATACACCGTATCGCGATCGATGATCACGTAGGGCTTGGGCTCTTCCAACCGGAAGCGGACGGGCAGCACCACGCGGTAACGGACGGGCGCTCCGTCCTTGAAGGCGGGTCGCCAGAGTACTTCCCGTTGCATACCGATCACGCTGCGCAGGGCGGAGAGGCCGAGACCGCCTCCCGGGTCACGCAGTATTTCCGGGCGGTTGATCAGGCCGTTACGTTCGACGATGAAGGCGACGACGGCCGTTCCGCTGATCCCCTGTTCGCGGGCTTCGGCGGGGTATAGCGCGCGCTGGTAGATGTATTCGAGCAGGTAATTCTGCGCGCACTGCCACTTGGCCGCGGCGGTGGTGTCGTAGCGCTCACAGGGGCTCGGAAAGCGGGCCACCTCGTCGGCAAAACTGTAAATGGTGGTATCGACCGGGGCTACGGCGGTGGTGTCCTGACCGTACGCCAGCAGGGGCAACAGTGCAAGAAGAATAAGAAAGGTTTTCATTGGTTGACTTTAAGCCGGAGCGCGTTGAACTTCAAGTTGGGGGCCATAGCGCTAATGCGGTACTCGAACCGCTTCGCGATCACTACGCGGTCGTAGGGTGAATATAGAAAGATCATCGGTTGGTTGGCGTAGATGATCTCCTGGAACCGCCGGTAGAGCGTGTCCCTTACATCGGCGTCCGGAGTCACGGCAATCCGCCGAATGAGGCTATCCGCCTCGACATTGTGAAAGTTACCCCGGTTGGTTCCGCCGGGCGGCACGGAGGTGGAGGCCCATACCTGGGTAAAATCGTCCGGAGTCGGTTTGAACCCCTGACCGTAAAAGGATGCCGTGAAGTCACCGGCATCGAGCATGGACGTCAGGGCGCGCGGTTCCATCCTGACCACTTCGATATCGATGCCCACCTTACGTGCCCCTTCGGCAATCACGAGCGTGACCGCTTCGCTCGTCGGCATGGCGAAGGAGAGCAATTGAAACTGGAATTCCCGTCGCTCCCCCTCGATGACGCGATCCAGGATACCGTTGCCGTTGGTATCCGACCAGCCGGCCTGCCGCAGTAAGCGCTCCGCGGCGGCGAGATCGTACGGAATGACCGGAAGATCGTCGTTGTAATAAGATTTCGTGGGCAGCACCGGACCGACGACGCGCTGGGCGAGTCCGGGCAGCAACTGTTCGATGAGTTGGTCCACGTTTGCCGTGTGGGCCAGCGCCCGCCGCGTGAGGGAATCGCCGAGCAGGGGATCGTCGCTGTTGAGCAGAACGGCAAAATACTTGAAGCCGGGAATGGCTACGAAGTCGTAGCTCGCCGTGAGGTATTCGTCGTCCTGCAGGTCCCGGAATACGTCGACCGGCATATCGAGGGCTACGTCGACGATATTATCGCGCAGCGCGTTGATCTCGGCCGAGTAGTCGGAAATGATGCGAAAGTTGAGATAATCGGGATAGGCCACCAGTCCTTCCTCGGTCCGGTCTTGCGCCCAGTAATTGTCGCGCCGCTTCAATCGGATCCGCTGACCGGGTTCCCAGCCGATCAGGGCGTATCCACCGCTGCCGACGATACGGTCGGGGTTAAGGGCCGTGTCCGGGCTGTTGAACACGTCGGCGAAGGCCCGTAGGTCCTCGTTACTTTCGGCCAGCTCTTCCGCCCGCCGGGGATCGGCGAGGTCGGCGAGGGAGACGTCACTGAGGTAGCCCTCCGGATCGTAAGCATATTGCGGATAGACGTACAGATCCCCGATGGCGTGCTCGGACAGGATGTAGGGACTTTCGGTAATGACGTAAAAAGTACGCTGGTCGGCGGAGTCGACCACCACGTCCTGGATCATGTCATAATAGGGACGATAGGGTCCGGCTTCCACCAGGGGGTTGAGGAGCGCCTTAAGGCTGAAGATGACATCGGCGGCGGTGACGTCGGTGCCGTTGGGCCACCGGGCCAGCGAATCGATGGTATACCGATAGCTGGTGGTGCCGTCGGCCCCGCTCTCGACTACGGGGGTGGAAGCCAGCAGGGGCACCAGTTCGAAGGTATCCGGATCGCGATCGTTGAGGGTCTGAAAGATGTTTCCGTAGACGTACCGGGAGATGTTGTGTATCGATAGAATCGGATTGAGCCCGACCGGCTCGGCCCGTATGGAGATCGTCACTTCGGAGGCACCGGCTCCACTTTCCCACACTCCGGCTGCCTGGCCCGACTCCCCTCCCGTACAGGAGAGTATCCCGCACAGAATGGCGGTCATAGTCAGTACGTACAATTTCATGAGGTCGGTGTGGCTACAAAACTCTCCTGCGAAGGTATTCTTTTTTTACGTATGCCCCCGGCGGCCCGCCCCCCTATTTCACTATTCCGTGTACTCTATAAATGTTCAAACAAATAAAGTACCCGGATAATGCGATGTGGGCCCGCAACGGGGCTGTACTACCCTTCCTGCTTCCTGGTCTCGGCGTGTCCGTTGCTAGGCTTAGCGGCTACCGGGGGAGTGGGCGAATCCTCCACCAGCCCCCGGGGCAGCGTCATGCCACTCTGCCGGAGAAAATCGTTGAGTTGGGGCACCATTCCGTAAAGCCCCTGCACGAAGTTTCCGACGCCCTTTCCGTTGCCGCTGTCGTACACCACGACTTTATCGATGTCGATATCCTTGATGGCATCCGTCTGGATCCGCGTGAGCTCGGTGAGTTTATCGAGCATGAGGTAATTGATCGCGCTTTCGGGGTTGCCACCGGCGGCACTGACCAACTTCTGAAAGCCATCGGCTTGCTTACGGAGAAGTTCTTCCATGCCCTGGGCTTCGGCCTGGTACCGGAGGAGTACGGCGTCGGCTTCACCGCGGGCAATCTCCCGGCGGCGTTCCGCCTCGGCCTGAGCGGCGATGATGGCCTTCTGTTTCTCGATATCGGCCACGACCACCTGCTCGGCTTCCATGCGTGCTTTTTCGGTAGCGGCCCGGGCTACTTCCGCCTCCCGCTCGGCCTTATAGGCTTCCTCCCGGGCGTTGGCTTCGGCGACTTTGCGGGCGGCTTCGGCACGGCGGCGGGCCTCGGCCATCGCTACGTCCCGTGCCGCGTTGCTTTCGGCGATCTTGATTTCGGAGGTGTTCTTCCCCTGGGTGGCGTCGGCGCGGGCCGCCGCTTCCCCGATCTGGGCGAAGCTTTCCGCCTCGGACACTTTGATGCGGCGCTCCCGTTGTGCTTCGGCCTCTCCGATTTCCGCCCGGCTGTTGGCGGCGGCCACCTGGATGCGCTGCGACTGCAGCGCGGCGGCTTCGCCGATCTCCGCCCGGCTGTTGGCATCGGCTACCTTCGAACGCTGATCCTGTTGGGCTTCCGCTTCACCAATGCTGCCGGTACGCAATTCGTTGGCTACCTTGATCTTGGCGTCGTTGATGGCCTTGGCGGCCGCTTCCTGTCCGAGGGCTTTGATGTAGCCGGATTCGTCCTGAATGTCGGTTACGTTGACGTTGATCAACTCGAGGCCGATTTTGTGCAACTCCTCGCCTACGTTGCGGTAGACGCTTTCGACGAATTTATCGCGATCGATATTGAGTTCCTCAATGTCCATATTAGCGATCACCAGGCGCATCTGCCCCATGATGATGTCGTGGCTAAGGCTCGAGATGTTGCTCCGCTCCAGGGCCAGTAACCGTTCGGCGGCCGCCAACATCAGATGTGGTTTGTTGCTGATGCCCACGGTGAACTGGGCCGGTACGCTTACCCGGATGTTCTGCTTGGAGAGTGCATCCTGTAGGTTGACGTCTATGGAAAGTGGCGTAAGATCCAGGTAACGGTAGTCCTGAATCACGGGCCAGACGAAGGTGCCCCCGCCCGCATAGCACTTCGCCGAAGCCTCGCTACCGGTACGGCCGTAGACCACCAGGATCTTATCCGACGGACACCGTTTGTACCGGCTAACCAGCCACAGCAGGAAAATAAACAGAACGCCGGCAATCGCACCGGTCATAATTAAGGGTTCCATGGTCATAGAATTTTAGGGTGAGGTAGGGGGTAAGGCCAGGTTCGTCGCTGCATCGCTATCGCTGACGAGCAAGGTGCCCTCCGCGGTATAATCTTCTACGTATACATTGGCCCCGGTCGGAATTTCCGTCCCCGAACTGCTGCGGGCCTTAAGTTCCCGTACCGCTCCCTTCACGGTGACGTGCACGATCCCCTCCCCCGCCGCCGGGATTCTCAGGTATACCCGACCGGATTGCAGGAGCGTATCCTCGACCGACCAGTTGACGTTTTCCTCGTAGCCGAGTATCCACTTTACCAGTAAAGACATCAAATACACCGCTACGGCTCCCGCGCCCACGCCCGATACGATTGCCGCCACGGGATGGGTACTGGCCAGGAGTAGCAGCTTAGCCACCCAGGCCCCCACGGAGAGGAAGGTAAGGCCACCCTTTACGATCCCAAAGCCGAACCCACTTCCGCCTTCCGCTCCGCCCTCCGCGTCAATATCCACGTCGGCGTCCACTCCACCGACGATACCCGCCAGCAGGAGAAGCACGAGGAGGCCTCCGGCGATCAAAGAAATGTACTGTAGCCAAACAACCATTTGCCAAACGCTTTTATAACACATTAACGTTTGGCACACCCCCTTACGTTGCTACGTTAATTACGTCCTGGTCGATACGGGAGCATCGCTGGTCGATTAAAGCCGGCCGGCCGCCACCGGACCTAGGGAATATTGGGAGAAGCACCGCCCCGCTCCACGCTCTTATCCGCGTAACGGACCGGGCGCTCATTACCGAATAGGTAGTCTAAGCCACCGGATACGTGACGGACGAACTCGGGTTCCCGGTAGGATTCGTCGGTATGGCCCAGACCGGTGTAGAACATACGCCCGTTAGCCACTGCCTTATACCACGCGATGGGGTGGTTATCACCGTTTTTGCCGCCCTCGTAGGTACTCTCGTCCAGGCGCAGTAAGGTCGTAAAATCGTCCTGAATGGATTTATAGTTGTACCATTCGTCGTTGCGCACCCAGGTATCACCGAGAAAGGCCGTTGCCGGATGGTCGTGATTTTCGACGATGATGGTAGCCCGGGGTTGTCCCCGCGGGTGACTGAGAAAATAAGCGCCTACCAGCTGATTGTACCACGGCCAGTCGTATTCGGTATCCGCCGCCGCGTGAATACCCATCCAGTTCCCGCCGGCTTCCAGGAAGCGCTCGAGCTCCCGCTGCTGGGCATCGTTGAGAATATCTCCCGTGGTGCTCAGGAACACGACGACCTTATACTTACTCAAATTGTCCTGGTTAAAGACCGTTGCATCTTCGGAGAAATCGACGGTGAAGGATTTCTCGCTGGCCAGTTTGCGAAACATTTCCTGCCCGGCTTCGATGGAAGCATGGCGAAAGCCGGCCGTCTTAGAGAAGACGAGCACCCGGTTCGTTTCCCCACCGCATCCACAGGCCAGGAAAAGGATAACGGCCACGATGAAGAGCACCGTAGCGGGCTGTAGGGGGGCTGGGGAGTTATTCGTCATCTGGGTTCAGCTCTAATCAAAACGAAAACGGAAATCCGGCTACCGGAGTTTCGCAGAAAGTTTGCTTACGCTTCCTCCGACCCGTTGAATGTTCGGAAAGGATAAGCAATACTATAGGAAAATTCTAATTTAAGCCTAACAAAGGTGAAACCGCGAAAATAAAAAAAAGGATGCGAGGTCGTCTGACCCCGCATCCTTTGCGAATTTTTCTGTTCCGGGCAACTTACATCTTGGCGACGATGCCGGAAAGCTTGTACTTCCCCTGAATAACCTGGGCGGCCTGCTGCGCTTCGTTGACACTGCCGAAACTTCCGGAGTAGACGCGGTTGATGACCTGCCCGTCGGGCTTGGTGAAGGCGCGGTAGAAGGCGTCGGTAAGCCCCTGTTCCTTCAGTTCGGCAACGCGTCGCTGGGCATAGGTTTCGTTGTTGTAAGCACCTAACTGAACGGCAAATGCTTCCTGCTGGGGAGCGGCGGCGGCGGCGGCGGCAGCGGGGGGCAGGGCGGTACCACCCCGGGCTTCCTGACGACCGGGTACGGTGGGTGAGGGTGGCTTCACCGCAGCGACTTCCGGGGAAGCGGTCGAGGGATAGCGATTAAAGGTAGCCGGCGTGGGCGCAACCTCGCGGTTCATCACACTAGAGCGGGTCGGTTCGGCGGCGGGCTTGCGTACGGCTACGTCCGGAGACGGTGCGACGATACCCCCGCCGGTCGGTTCCGTGGAGGCGGCAAGCACGGGGGCCCGGTTGTACGTGGACGGAGCGGCAATTTCGGAAGGGGGAAGCGGATTCCAGTTGCTGAAACCACTGCGTTCGAGGCTGACGGGAGCGGAGGAGGTGATGCCCAGTTTGTCCGCGGCAACCCGGCTCAGGGTAACGAGACAGTCTTCGCACTCGCGGCCGCGGTCCGTAACCCGAACCACGACGCTGCGGCCGTTCTCGGTATTCGTAACCCGTAGGAGGGTACCCAACGGGAGGGCGGCGTGGCTGGTGGTCATCTCTTCCGCGTAGTAGGTTTCCCCGTAGGCGGTCGGTGTACCCTCGGCGTCGGCGGCGTAAATACCGGCCAGACCGGTCTGTCGCTCGCTGTATGCCCGGTCGTACGACTGTGGATCGTGCTGCACTTCCTTGGGGTGGGCGGCGGGTTTGTCCTTGTTCCACTCAAAGCTCTGCCCACTAAGGGCAGTGGCCGAGAGTAAGATTCCGAGAGAGAGTAAACGTTTCATTTATACGTCAAGATTAAGGCTGGTGGTGGCCGGAGCCGATCCGCGCAACCGGGTAAATACCCTGAGGAGGCAAATAACGCCCAAGTATGGTAATTCATTGGCCATCCAACGAATTATCGTCCTGTAGGGGACCATTGTAACGGTTGAGCCGGCAAAATGCTCGCTGCTTACTACAAATTGATTGAAATTTAACTTATTGCACCGGATCGACGTCCGTACGCCAGCGGCGCACCTCCCGCCAGGCGTAGGCCTCGTCCTCCCAGCGCAGCAGCTCGGTCGCGTTGGGTCCCTTATAGTTCAGGAACCAGGTTTCGATGATCCGTTTAGCGGCATCGTTGCCGAGCGAAAAATCGAGAAAGTTATCCGCCCGGTAAACCCGTGCACTGGTATCGGCCGGTACGGCGATGATCTTGGTGTCGATTTCCCCCCGGTCCCGCAGCATCAGGGTACCGATGGGATGAACGCGCAACTTGGTGCCCGTAGGCACCGATTCCCCGATCACGAGTACGTCCAGGGCATCGCCGTCACCGCCCCGGGTCTTTTCTACCAGCGTCGAAGGGATGAAACCGTAATTACCGGGGTACGGCAGGAAATTGATCACCCGCAAAGAGCCGTCCGGTAAGGTGTCGTTGGCGTATCCCCGATCGGGATGGTACTCGATCTTGTGGCTGGTGCCGGCGGGAATCTCCACGATTACGTTAAAGGCGTCTCCGTCGATGCTGGGAAGGGAGTACGGATCCGTCAGTTCCACCGCTTCCGCCGTGGGGGTAGTCGGTTCGGTGGGGGTAGTCGCGTCGCAGGCCCACAGCAAAAGAAGCGGGAGTGCAGTAAGGTATTTCATGTAAGTAGTGATTTAGCATACGGGGAGTGCGGGAATGAGGAAGCTATTGCTCGAAGTAACCGAGGGTACCGCCGACCCAGGTCTTACCCTTATTGTAGCGGACGCCGATCATCTCGCCCTTCGACAACCGGACCAGGTTGTTCACCAGGGTCGGACGTTCGTTTCCCGGTAGCCAGAGGTACATCATCCGCAGCTCCACCCGGGCCATTTCGTCCGGCGTACGGACGATGGGAACGTACTCCACTTTCTTTTGCAGGATGAAGTGTTCGGGCCGTTCGAGATCGCGCAGATCGCTTTCGGTAGGATGAAGGTTGACGCCCATACCGGCAAAGCTGTGCAGGGGTTTGAGTACGTAATCCGCCAGATTCACCGGCGGGTGATCCAGTTCGGAAACGAAAGTCGTCTCCGGCACGTACGGACTGCGGATGAACGGCAGGCTGTACTTGCTGATGAGGAAGAACCAGTTGGGGTGCCCGGCCCACTCCACGTCCGCCACTTCGATCATATTGAACCGCCGCCGCAGATCGGTCCGGGCCTTGAGTTCGTCAAAGATCACGCGATTGTAGATGCGCCTGACCCGCGTGCGCTCCCCGTCCCGGTCGTAGTACAGTACGCCGGCGTCGAGTTCCAGTTCGCTGATACAAACTTCCCGGATCCCGAGTTCGGCACAGGCAACCACCAGGTCGATGCGGGTAGTCTGGGCCTTTGGGTCCACCTCGAGCAACACGACGTGCTCCGGGGCATGCCCCCCCAGAATAGCGCCGCGTAAGGTTTCCAGGTATTCTTCGTCGGTAGACCCGTCGAAGCGGGCGGAAAATCCTTTGGGGACGGGAAAAAAGCGGCGAAAACTGCGGTCCAGCAGATGCTGAAAGTGGTACAGGGAAGGAAAGCCCTGCGCCTCCACGAGCTGGGGTACGACGGTACCGTCCTCGGCCCGGCAGACTCCGAAGTCCAGTTGCAGGAAGAGGGGGTGTTCGTTCTGTCCCGGCACGAACTCTCCCGGCGGAATGGCGGCGGCTACCCGCTCCGCGTAACCGGGGGCGGCGATCACGTCCAGCACATCCTCACAGGCGGCAAAGACACGGTCCCGAAAGGCCCGGGGAAAGAACACGGGCGTTTCCGCTACGTGGAATTTGGGATCGTGGTTGTACTGACCGCCGAGCCAGGCGATCATGGCCTGGTAGGCCTCGTTGGTAAAGGAATCGTTGTAACGCTGGCGAATGTCGGGTATCATAGGTTACGTTAACCACCCCCGCCGATAGTTGTTTGTTGGGCTAGGTATTTGCTACCGGATCCCGCTGGGCCACGGTGCCTACCCCGCCGTCACCGTCCAGGTCCTGGTGGAAGATGCGCTCCATCAGCGCGAAAAGCTCGGGATGTTTGCTGGCGAAGGCCGCCGGGCGGTTAAAGAAGTACTCGGCCGCTACGGCGAAAAACTCCGCCTTGTTCGTGGCTCCGTAGTTATCGATGTCGGAATCGCCCCGCTGGATGGCTTCCATCTCTCCGCGCATCATCTCCACCCAGGGAATGAGGTACTGGTGGTCCAGGAAGTAGTCGGGAATACCGTCGGTATCTCCGTCGGCCTTGTCCAGCAGGTGGGTAAACTCGTGAATGCCGGTATTGTCGCGGCCGGCGTTGGCGAAACCGCGCCGCAGTGCCTGCTGGGAGAGCAGGAGCTTGCCGTTCATGTACCCGCCGCCGACCATACCGGCTACGTCGCGCCCCTCCCCTTCCGTCGCGAAAGTGTCCCGGTTAAACGTATTAGCGTAAAGCAGCACTTCCCGCAATTTCGGGTACTGGTTCCAGTCTTCGAACCCGAAGGTGGGAATCAGTCCGCTGGCGGCTACGAGTACCCGGTCGAGTTCGGTCACTTCGGTATCGATGCCGGTGATCTTGACCCGCTGAAAGAAGTAGCGCATCCGGTCCTGGAAGCGCTTTTTTTCCGAACGACTCAGCGTGGAATAAAAGGTGACTTCCTTGCGCAGTAAGCGCCGCCACTGTTTCCGAAATTCGGGCAGCGGGCCCATGGGCTCATCCCGGAAAATGTAGTAGAGTAGTCCACCGGCCAGGGCTAGTACGGCTAGGGCGACCAGGGTAGCGGAAGTTGTCATCGTTCGTTCGGTTTACGGGGCGGGGCCGCGGGAGCGGTGTGATTTGGTTAGATGCCGCGTAGGTGGGTAAATGTTCGAGTGAGTGCACGGGGCAGCGTACTTTGTCGGCATGAACGTTCTCGATCGCTTCCTTCGCTACGTGCGCATCGATACCCAGTCGGATCCGCACTCCAAATCCCAACCGTCCACCGATAAGCAACGCGACCTCGGCCGCCTTCTGGCGGAGGAGCTCCGCGAACTCGGGCTCACCGATGCCGCCCTCGACCGCTACGGCTACGTCTACGCCACCCTGCCCGCCTCCCCGGGGATGGAGCAGCTGCCCGTCATCTGTTTCTGCGCGCATATGGATACGAGTCCCGACGCCAGCGGCAGCGGAGTGAAGCCCATCGTACACCGTAACTACCAGGGCCAGGATCTCGTCCTGCCCGACGACCCCCAGGTAGTCCTGCGGGCGGACGACTTCCCGGGACTCCGCCAAAACATCGGGCACGACATCGTCACGGCCAGCGGCACCACGCTGTTGGGCGCCGACAACAAATCCGGCATCGCCGCGATCATGGCGGCGGTGGAGTATCTGGGGGAGCACCCCGAAGTGCCCCACGGGCGCATTCGCATCCTCTTCACGCCGGATGAGGAGATCGGTCGCGGAGTCAACGCGGTGGATATGGAGAAGTTGGGCGCCGACTTCGGCTATACCATCGACGGGGAGGCCCGGGGCAGCATCGAGGACGAAACCTTCAGCGCGGACGGTGCCGTGATCACCATCGCCGGCGTGAGCAGCCACCCGGGATTCGCGAAGGGGAAACTGGAGAACGCCGTCAAGATCGCCGCCGACATTATTGCCGCCCTGCCCCGGGCGGAGCTGAGTCCGGAAACTACCGACGACCGCGCGGGCTTCATTCATCCGGTAGAACTCTCCGCCAAGGCCGAAAGCGCGCGCATCGAGTTCATTCTGCGGGACTTCGACACCGCCCGGCTCGACGACCACGCCCGGGTACTGCGCGACATCATCTCCGAGGTGGGGCCGAATTATCCCAACAGCTTCATCCACCTGGAAGTGACCGAACAGTACCGCAACATGAAAGAAGTGCTCGACCAGCATCCCCGCGTGACGCGACTGGCCGAGGAGGCCATCCGTGCCGTAGGGCTACGGGTGCGTCGATCCCACATCCGCGGCGGAACCGACGGATCGCGACTCAGTTTCATGGGTCTGCCCTGCCCCAACATCTTCGCCGGGGAGCACGCCTTCCACTCCCGCTACGAATGGGCAAGCGTATTCGAGATGCAAAAGGCGGCGGAAGTGATCGTGGAGATCAGTCGCCGCAATACCCTCACCGAGCCGGCCACCGCGGTATGATCTGGAAGACACCCCCTACCCTCGCCGCTCTCAACGCCCTGAACGAAGGAACCCTCGGGGCTACCCTCGGCATCCGGTTCGTAGAGATCGGCGACGATTACCTTACGGCCGAGATGCCGGTGGACGAACGCACCGTACAACCCTTTCGCTTACTCCACGGCGGGGCCTCCGTAGCCCTGGCCGAGACTCTCGGCAGCGTGGCGGGCTTCCTCAGCCTCACCGATCCCGGGGCGTATATCGTGGTGGGCGTGGACATCAACGCCAGCCACCTGCGCAGCGTACCGGAGGGGGGGCGCGTAAGGGGGACGGTGCGCCCCGTACGGGTCGGCAGAACCGTACAGGTGTGGCAAATTGACATCGAAAACGAGCAGGGCAGGACCATCTGTACCTCCCGACTGACGTGCCAGGTGGTAAAACGGCGATAAAACTCGATCTTTTTTTTGGGTTACGGTTTCCGTGGAAAATTGGGGAAATCACCGCCCCGGCCCAGTAAATGCCGTACCGGGCCGCAAAACGGCGCAGCATATTAGGTCTGTAAACCAATAGGCATTGCTCACGTTACCCCATTGCACCTGCGACCCCGCCCAAAGCTTTGACGTTCAGGGCGTATCGCTATAATTTTGTACTAAATACACACACTACCATGATCAAGTCCACCTACGTAAAGTCCAAGCAGCAGTACAAGGTCACCTTCGAACTGCCCCAGGAGCGCGTCGGCGAAAGCCGCGACGTACGGGTACTCGGCAACTTCAACGACTGGAACTGGGAGCAGGGCCTTAAGCTGAAGGCCTCTAAAGGATCGTACGCCGGCAACACCGAATTGCCCGCCGGCCATTACCAGTTCCGCTACCTGGTAGACGGTCACCACTGGGCCAACGACGACAGCGCCGAGGCTTACACCGACAGCGGACACGGCTCCACCAACTGCTGCTTCTCCCTGGAGCAGGTACAGGAAGCCGCCAAAGCCGCCCCCAAGAAGAAGGCCGCCGCCGCGAAGAAGGCACCCGCCAAAAAGACCGCGAAGCAGGATACCACCATCAAGGCCGCGGCCGGTGCCCCCGCCAGCAAACCGGTCATGACGCCCCAGGACAAGCCCATGGCCGACGCGAAGACCAAGAAGACCGCCGCCCCGAAAAAGGCCGCCGCCCCCAAAAAAGCCACCAAGGCTAAGGGCGACGATCTAAAGAAGATCGAGGGCGTAGGCCCCAAAATCGCCGGTCTGCTGAACAAGGCCGGGATCAACACTTACGCCGACCTCGCCGGTGCCAGTGAAAAGAAACTTGCCGACGTGCTGCAGGAGGCCGGAGCCCGCTTCCGCCTGGCTAAGCCCGATACCTGGCAGGAACAGGCCAAACTGGCCGCCGCCGGAAAGACCGAAGAGCTGAAGAAGCTTCAGGACGAGCTGAAGGGCGGCCGGAAGTAATTCCTACGAGCTTAAGACTATTTTCCTGACGGGATCCGGGCCATGCGGTCACCGGGTCCCGTTTTTTATGGGGTACGCTTTCGCGCTGGCGCAAGTGTACAGGGCGGCGTTTGGCCCCGGGCCGGTGGTCCGTGAAGGGCGCGTACCGCCTTTATCTCCGAGAACCCGTCAATGCGCTTAACATCCACCGGCCTTTGGCGTTACCAAACGTAAATCGGATCATCACCACCAAAATTATTGCCTGTGCCAGTGCCTGCTACCGTTACCTCACACTCCCTCTTCACCGATTACGACATCAACCTATTTCGCGCCGGAAAGAACTTCCGCATCTACGATAAACTCGGCAGCCACGTCATCGAAGTGGACGGGAAACGCGGTACCTATTTCGCGGTATGGGCGCCGAGCGCTAAGTCGGTAGGCGTGATCGGTGACTTTAACGGTTGGAACCGGGACGGCCACCGTCTCTTTCCCCGCTGGGACAGTAGCGGTATCTACGAGGGCTTCATCGAAGGCGTCGAGAGCGGCACGGTATATAAATACGCGGTCGAAAGTCAGAACGGCGAGCAACTCGAAAAGGGAGATCCCTACGCTCGGCTCTGGGAAACGCCGCCGAAGACCGCCAGCATCGTGTGGGACACCTTCTACGAGTGGGAAGACGAAAGCTGGATGAAGGATCGCTACCGCCACAACGGTATCGACCGGCCCTACTCGGTCTACGAAGTGCACCTCGGCAGCTGGAAGAAGAACGAAAAGAACGAGAGCCTCTCGTACCGTGAGCTCGCCACGGAACTGGTCGACTACGTGCGGCGGATGAACTATACCCACGTCGAGTTCCTACCGGTCATGGAGCACCCCTACTTCCCGAGTTGGGGGTACCAGATCACCGGATATTTTGCCCCGTCGAGCCGCTTCGGGGGGCCGCAGGATTTCATGTACCTGGTCGACAAATTGCACACGGCGGGCATCGGCGTCATCCTTGACTGGGTCCCCAGTCACTTTCCTAACGACGCCCACGGTCTGGCTCAGTTCGACGGCACCCACCTCTACGACCACGCCGATCCGCGCAAGGGCTTCCACCCCGACTGGAAGAGCGCGATCTTCAACTACGGACGTAACGAAGTCCGTTCGTTTCTGATCTCCAATGCACTGTTCTGGCTCGACCGCTACCACATCGACGGCCTGCGCGTGGACGCCGTAGCTTCCATGCTGTACCTCGACTACAGCCGTAAGGCCGGGGAGTGGATCCCGAACCAGTACGGGGGTAACGAGAACCTGGAGGCCATCGACTTCATCCGGGAGTTCAACGAAGCGGTTTACCGCGACTTCCCCGATACGATGACAATCGCCGAGGAATCCACTGCCTTCAGCGGCGTAAGCCGCCCCACCTACATCGGCGGACTCGGTTTCGGGCAGAAGTGGATGATGGGCTGGATGCACGACACCCTGAATTACTTCAAGAACGATCCGGTTCACCGCAGCTACCACCACGGCGAACTGACCTTCTCCCTCGTGTATGCCTTCAGCGAAAATTTCATGTTACCGTTGAGCCACGACGAGGTGGTCCATGGTAAGGGTCCCCTCATCGACCGGATGCCCGGCGACGAATGGCAGCGGTTCGCGAATATGCGCCTGCTCTACGGCTACATGATGACCCACCCGGGGAGTAAACTGAACTTTATGGGCGGTGAATTCGGGCAGACCAGTGAATGGAGCATCGAGCGCGGCATCGACTGGAGCCTGACGCAGTACAAGCCCCACGCCACGCTCCAGAAGTTCGTGGCGGACCTCAACGATCTCTACCGTAGCACGACCGCCCTCTACGAGTACGCCTACGACCCGAAAGGTTTCGAATGGATCGATATCGGTGATCACCAGCACAGCGTACTCAGCTACCTGCGCCGGGGAAAGGACGAAGAGGACATCGTGGCCATCATCCACAACTTCACGCCGACCGTTCGCAACAAGTACCGCATCGGAGTGCCCTTCGCGGGCAGTTATGAGCCCGTCATCAACAGCGACGACGAGCAGTACGGCGGTACCGGCAACTACTCGCTGGAAACCATGTCGTCAGTCCCCAGCGAATGGAACGGCCGTCCCAACCACATCGAGCTCACCCTTCCCCCCCTGGCTACGCTCGTCTTCCGTTTCCGGTCGGCGGCAAAGGCCAAAAAGGGAGCGAAGAAGTCGGCGAAGAAGAAGTAAGGACCTAGAACAGAATGCAGACGGGAACGGGCGCCGATACCGAACTCACGTAATCGAGGAGTCCGGTGTCGGCGTCGCGCCGGAGCGTCGTGATGTTCTTGGAGCGCTGGTTCGCGACCAGAAGAAAATCTTCCCGTGGAGATAAGGCGAAATTGCGGGGCCAGTCGCCCGCTACGGGCTCGTGCTCGAGCGTGGTCAGGGCGCCCGTCGCTTGGTCGATGGCGTAGGCTACGATGCTGTTATGTCCGCGATTGGAGCCGTACAGAAAGCGGCCGTCGGTGCTCACGTGCACGTCCGCGCAAAAGCTCTCTCCGGCGAAGTCGTCGGGCAGCGTGGACCAGCTATCGCGGACCGTCAGCTTACCGTCCCTGCGCTCCAGCTGGGTGACCGTGCTGTTCAGCTCGTTGATGACGTAGATCCACCGTCCGTTGGGATGGACCGAGAGGTGGCGGGGGCCGGCGCCGTCCTTCATTTTCGCGGCCGGGGGGGTCATGGGGATGAGCGCCTCCCGCGCCGTATCGATGCGGTAATGCCAGACCTCATCGGTGCCCAGGTCGACGCTGAGGACTTCGGTGCCGCCGTTCAGAAAGTAGGAGGAATGGGCGTGGGGTGTTTCCGCGCCGCGTTGGCGGTGGTCCTGCAGGTCGAGGGGCTCGGATAAGTTCCCCCGGCCGTCGATCCGCAGCAACTCTGCGTTGCCTCCATTGTAGTTCGCCACCATCACGTAGCCCTGCGGGCCGACGTTGACGTGGCACGGGCCGTTGCCGCCGGACGTTTGCCGGTTGCGTACGCTTAGGCTGTCACCGGCAACGGCGAACGATACCACCCGGCCGTCCCCCTGCTGGACTTGTTCGACCGACACCAGCACGCTACGGTCGGTACTGTACGCGAGGAAACTGGGGTTTTCGGCCTCTACTACCCGCCCCCGATTGGTGACCGTACCGTCCGCCACGAGGGCAAAGCGGTAGATGCCGGGTTCGTGGACCCCGGGATCGTCGTAAGTCCCCAGGAGAAAGGTCTCTTCGCTCGGTGAATTGGAGGGGGATTCCGATACGCCGCCGGGGCGGGAGCAGGCGCCTACGGCAGCCAGGGTCAGGAAAAGGATAAGGTAACGCATGGGGGAAAGGTACGCTACCCCACCGGTAACCGCTAGGGCGTTACGGACACTCCTACGAACCAGTTTCTACCGGGAGCCGGTTGGTAATAGCGCCCCCCGAACTGCGGATTCAGGTCATTGCCGAAGCTCATGCGCTCGTCGAGCAAGTTGCTACCCCCCAGGAAAAAATCCAACTCCGAACGGGCGATCGTCCCGCGCCACCCCGCCCGGGCGCGGAGCAGGTGGTAAGCTTCCCCGGATACCGTCCCCGCGTCGTTGAGGGGGATGGCGTCGGTGTAGTTTTCGGTGACGGTCAGGTAGAGACCGGCGGGAAGCCGAAACCGGGCCTCCAGATTAACGATGTGGGGAGCCGTGCCCGGCAACCGGTTGCCGGAATAATCCGTTCCGCCGCGGGCGTAGGTGCCGTAAGTGAAGCGGTGATAGGTGTAACTACCGTAGAGATCCAACCACGGACCGGCGGCATAATCCAGTTGGAATTCCAGCCCCCGCTGCTCCGTATTCCCGGCATTGCGGAAGAGCGTGGTGCCGCGGGCGTCGGAGTAGGTACTGATGGTTTCGGTCAGGCGTAGGTAGAACAGGGCAAGCTCGTAGGCGACCCGGCCCCGCCGGCCCTTGGCGCCGACCTCGTAATTCGTGCCCCGTTCCGGGCGTAGCGCCGTATTGATGGAGCCCTCGTTGGTGCGGAACTCATCCAGCGTCGGCGGACTGAAACCGCTGCTGATGCTTCCGTACAGACTCCACGACCCGAAATCACGGAGTGCCGCGAGGCGCGGACTCGCGACGCCGCGCAGGTTGCTCTCCGTGATGCCGACCGGGCCGTCGGCACTGAAGGTCCGGTCTACCCGATAGCCGAGGTCATTCAGGCTCAGGCCGGCGGAAAAGCGCCAGTCATCAATAGTATACTGGGCCTGGAAAAACAGGATCCGTTGCGTGCTGAGGATCTCGTCGCTGAAGTTCAGCTCCGTGGGCGTGCCGGATTCGTTGCCGAAATTATTGGCCATCCGGTACTGGAGCTGGCTTTCCGCCCCGAGGGATAGGTTCAGTACGGAGGTACGCAGCGGCAGGGCGTAATCGAAGGCCGTGCGGCCGCCGACGCCAAGGTTAGTTTCCCGTTTATAGTCGAAGTTGAAGGGGTGGTCGAAGTAAAACCCGGTGCCGTACAGGGTAGTCTGGTTGCTCCACCGGCCCCGCGCCCACTCCTGGGTAAGCCCCACCAACAGGTTGTCGTAGTTGATGCTGGCGTTCGTCTCGGCACTGCCGGGCCGTGCCTGCCGGGGGTCGGCGGCGTACTGCTCCGCATTTAAACCGCCGGGCAGGTCGTAGCCCAGCCGGGTGTACAGGGCGTGCAGGCTAAAATTCCGGTGGGGAGAAACCGACCAGCGCGCGGACGCCTGAGCGGTTTGTCGCCGGAGAGAGGAGTGGTCGCGGTAGCCCTCGGTTTGTTGGTGGGTCACCCGCAACTGGTAATGGTGCGGCCCTGCGTCGTCCGCTCTTCCCGAAGGCCATTGCACCCGCGCGCCCGCCCGGAAGAAACCAAACGAACCGCCGGAAACATCCAGCGTGGCCGGACGCGCCAGGGTATCCGTGGAAAGCAGAAGCGTGCCCGCCGTACCCGCTCCGAAGAGACTTCCGGCCGGACCGCGGATCAGTTCTACCCGGTCGATATTGTTGACGTCCAGAAAGTTGAGCGGCGTATCTCCGCCCGGTTCCGTCAGGGGGATGCCGTTCCAGTACACCTTGATGTTCCGGACGCCGAAGGGACTGCGCAGCGTACTGCCCCGCACGCTGATGCGGTAGCTGCCGGGTGCCCGCTCCTCGAAGCGCACGCCGGGTAAGCGGTTCATCGCGGGTAACAGATCGGCGGCGGGATACTGCCGTAACTCCCCGGTACGGAGGGTACTGATGCTGGCCGCGACCCGCCGGGCCGGCAGCTGGTCGCGAAATCCGACCACGGTAGCGTCGGGCAGGGTGTACAGGGTGTCGGACTGGGCCGCTAACTGCTGCGAAAGGAACAGCAGGAGAAAAAAGTATCGGTACATGGTCGTGATTTACCCGCGTTCCACCGGGCAGGTCATACAGTGGCTACCGCCCCGCCCCCGGCTGAGTTCCGCGCTGGGCAGCGTGATGATCGTCTTGTTCAGGGAGTTAACATCGACTTCGCCGGCTTTGATCTGCTTCAGCAGGTGTTTTGCCTTTACGATGGTATAACCGTTACGCGCGAGGGTTGCGGCGGTGACCGGGTTGCGGTCGTAGGTAAGGGCGATTCCCGGGGCCAGGGCGACCAGGTTACAGCCGTCGGTCCACTGCTCCCGCTCTTGAAAGGGGCTGCGTCCGTCGCCGGCGGAGATGAAGTTAGCAACGGGGTCGATTTCCTGGAGGATGCATTCCTTCAGGCTGGTATAGGTAGCCGTGCCGCCCGAACTGCGCCACACCTCCACGCCGGCCTGCCGCCCGCCTTCGGCGATGATGGGTTGGTAACTGACGTAGTCGTGGGTATCGATCTGGGTAAAGATGGTGTCCAGGTGCATAAAACTCCGCTCGGCGGGTACGCTGACCCGGACGACGTTGCGCACCACGCCCCGTTCGAACAGGTGATTGGCCAGTTTGCGAATGCTGTAGGTATTGGACCGCTCGCTGTCGCCGATGAGCAAATAGTCCCGGTTGAGTAACATGACGTCTCCACCCTCGAGAAATACTTTCTCCCCCAATTTACTGGGCGGGAAGGTGTCGACATCGTTAAGATTGATGACGCGATCGCTCTTCCACAGTTCGGCGAACATGGGGTGGGCGATGATGACCAGCCGCGTGAGGAAGTTCTCGCGGCTCCGGGCCTGTTTGGCGGCCTTGGTGACCAGGATATGGTCGTTGAGGGTGACGGCGATGTCGCGGGTGAAGATGAAATTGGGGATGGGATCGAAGAGGACCCGGTCGGACTTAGCGGCGTAGCCGGTGATGAGCACTTCGGCCAGTTCGGCGGGCGGCAGCTCGGCCAGCTTCGTCGCGTAGCCGGCGGGGAGCTCCTCGAAGTTGATGATGAGGTCGAGGGTTTCGGCCGTGGCCTCCGGGGAGGCGGCAATGGCTTCTTCTACGAGCTTGCCGATCTCGAGCACGCCGCCGTCGCCGAGAAAGGCGTGCAGCACGTCGGTGAAGACGTCATGCTCCTCCTGCAGGCGGGGCAGGTAAACGATGTCGTCGAAGAGCAGTTCCTCGGCCCGTCGCGGTGTTATGGTGGAGGTGCCGGCATCGGGGCGGTGGACGATGACCCGGCGCAGGGGCGAAATTTCGGAGTTTACTTGGATGGGCATGCGGGCGAAGGTAGGGCGGCGGGCGCGCGGGAGCCAGCCACGGGGTAAAATCTAAAAAAAAGCCAAAAATTGTAGCGTGATCGGACGAAGGTCCGGAAATTAGCCGTTAGAGCTAGACGTACGATTCGAGACTGCCATGAAACAACTACTGACCGGACTTTTCCTATTCCTTTCCCTCCTTGCCACCGCTAATTCCGCACCCTTTACCTGGACCGCCGAAGAAATCAGCGACCAGGAGGCCTACATCGATCGGTACAAGAAGATCGCCATGCAGGAAATGGAACGCTCCGGCGTCCCCGCCAGCATAAAACTGGCCCAGGGCATCCTGGAAAGTGATTCCGGTCGTAGTTACCTGGCCCGGACGGCTAAGAACCACTTCGGCATCAAGTGCGGCAGCAACTGGAACGGCGACAAAGTCTACCGCGAAGACGACGACTACGACGATCGTGGCCGCCTCACGAAGAGCTGCTTCCGGCAGTACCGCAACGCCGACGCCAGCTTCGTGGCGCACTCCGAGTTTCTCCGCGACCCGCGCAAGAGTTTTCGCTACGGCTTCCTCTTCCGGCTCGAGCCCATGGACTACAAGGCCTGGGCCCGGGGACTCCGCAAGTCGGGTTACGCGACCAACCCCCGCTACCCCGAACTGCTGATCACCCTGATCGAGCGGCACAAACTCGACCAGTACGACCGCCCCGGAGCCACCACCCCGATTAATATTGAAGTGCCGGTGGAGGAAGCCATCACGGGCATCCTCAATACCAACGACGTGAGCTATTTCGTCAGCGAGGCCCCGCTGAGCGTGCAGGAAGTCGCCCGCAAGGTAGACCTCAGCGTGCGGCGCCTACTGGACTACAACGAAGAGTTGGTCAGCGAAAACCAGCTGGTGGATTCCCGCGAGCGGATCTTCATCCAGAAGAAGCGGCGTTCCTACCGGGGCCCCGAACGCTACCACACGGTTGCCGCCGGGGAGGACCTGTACGATATCGCCCAGCAGTACGGACTCCGCATTAAGAACCTTGCCCGCCGCAACCGCGTAGGTGAACAGGCCGACCCCGCCGCCGGGGAGCAGATCAAACTCCGGGGAAGCAAGGTGCGCACCGCCCCGCGCCTGGAAAACCCGAATGTAAGTGCGCGTCCCGTACGTCCGGTCATCCCGCCGACCTCGGTCGTGGAACCCGACGAGGACGGCTTTCTGGACATGGGCCAACCGGATACGGACATCCCCCCCTACAACCCTACCGCTCCGACACCCCAACCCGACCCCCGTCCCGTGGTATCTCCCGACCAACCCGTCGTGACCCCGCCGGCCACCACGCCCGCCGGCAACCCCAATCGCCCCGCGGCCGGCTACCACGCCGTGCAGGCTGGCGATACGCTCTACGGCATCAGCCGGCGCTACGGCGTCAGCGTCGAAGAACTCAAACGGCTGAACGCCCTGACCGGCAATACCATTTCCGTCGGCCAACAATTGCGGATACGGTAACTTACCTCCATGTTCCGTCCCTTCCTGTTATTCGTCTGTCTGTTTCCCCTGTTCCTGAACGCCCAGATCGTCGATGAGGAGGGCATCTTCGGCGAAGACTGGGGCGGATACTTCTTCGGGGTGCGCGGAGGGCTGAGCCTGGGTAGCCAGGACTGGTCGAACATCGAAACCGAACTCAATCCGGGGTTCCACGCCGACGCCTTCCTGGAATCGATCCCCGCCGGACGCACCTTCAGTTTCTGGGGACAGCTCGGATATCACCAGCGGGGCAGCCGCATCAGCCGGCGCCGGGTGCTGACCTTCCAGGGTAACCAGATCCGTCTTCCCGCGAACAGCTTCGTCTTCAATAACCTGTCGCTCGGCATCGGGGGCAAGCAAGTGGTCAGCTATACCCGCCTGGCCGATCTGTACTACCTCCTCGGGGTGCGGGCGGAATACAATATTAGCACCAACCTGAGCGAGTACGATCAGCTGAGTAACAGTCAGGGGGTCGCTTTCGGACTTGACTTCCCCATCGACTCCTACGATTTTATCAACCGCTTCACCTACGGAGTGACGGTGGGCGGCGGCGCCAACTTCCCGCTCACCGAAGGTATGGGGGGGTTCATCGAGTTCAGTGCCCAACCGGACCTCAGTTTTCAGTACAAACAGGGCACCATCACCAACGTGATCAACCCCGGCGGTGGCGGCAATACCAGCATCGGCGAGCGGGCCATCCGCAACTTCAGTCTGGAACTGTCGGTGGGCGTGCGCTTTCTTCGCAAGTGGCGGTACATCGACTAATGGGGATCACGGACCTTCTGCGGGGTTTCGGTAGTCTGTTCTTTCCGAACGCGTGCCTGAATTGCCGGCGCCCGGTGGCTCGGCGGGAGGCGCTCCTGTGCCTGCCCTGCGAGGCGGACCTCCCCGTGATCGATCACTGGCGGCTTCCGGAGAATGAGATTCACGACCGGCTGGCCGGCCGGCTGCCCATCTGCCACGGTATTGCCGCCTATACTTTCCGGGAGGGAAACGTGTGCCAGCAGCTCATCCACGCCATGAAATATCACAATCGCCCGGATGTCGGTCGGTTATTGGGCGAAAGACTCGGTGAAATCCTCGCCCGGGTAGCGGGCCTAGATGACCTGACGGGAGTAGTACCGGTACCGATCCACGACCGCCGCCGTCAGGAACGTGGGTATAATCAGGCGGAGATGATCGCCGAAGGTGTAGCCCGGGTGCTGGACCGGCCAACCTACCCGGCAGCCCTGCGGCGCACCGACTTCCGGGGGTCACAGACCCGCAGGGGCAAACTCGAGCGACTGGAGAATGTCCGCGATTCCTTTACCACGGGGCGGGGCGATTTTACGGGGGCGCACTTACTTTTGGTGGACGACGTGATGACCACCGGCGCCACCCTGGATTTTTGTGGCAACGCTCTGCTGGATGCCCATACCGACCTACGATTGAGCGTAGCGACGCTTGCGCTGGTGGAGCGCTAGTTAGTCACCGGCGGAGGTCAGCGCCGCGCGGGCCCGTTCGCCGGGATCGTCTATTTCGGACAATTCGGCGAAGTCCCCACGTACGGCCTTCAGGGCGGTACGCTCCCAGTCAATTTCCTGGCGGGTCCGGTAACCCAGCTTCCGGAGTACGTAGAGGGGCGGGCACCAACCCTGGATGCCGTGTTGCAGCAAGAAAGCCGCGACGGTTCCAGAAAGCAGGTACCAGCGGCGGTCGACCAGGTGCCCCAGGGCCAGTCCCGTAAGAACGAGCGTAGAGGCGTTGGTTTCCAGCATTCGTTCGACGTCCCACTCGTCCTGCAGTTTGCCCAGCCGGCGGTCGATTCCGGCGGGGTTCCGGGCCAGTGCCTCGACGCGACGGACGATGTCCTGCCGGATCTCCCGGTTTGCGGCGGCGGAAGTGTGATCGCTTACACGGCCGGTGGGGGCGTGTTCCCGGACTTGATCCATGGTTTCCATACGCTTGAGTTTTCCCTACATGGAACCCAGAATCGCGAATCGATGTTCCGGTGTGTCCGGGGGTTGGCGGGGGCTTTTATGACCGTAAGCGGGCTGAATAGATCGCCGTGTCTCGCACGATTTACGGGGATTGGCCGTCGTTCCTAGGGTGAAAGCCGGGGCATTTTACATACCTTTGCGCATGGAAGACAACCAAAGCTACCCCGACCGCTTTTCCGTCCAGGGTTTGACCTTCGACGACGTACTGCTGCTGCCTGCCTATTCCGAAGTACTCCCCCGGGAGGTAGATCTATCCAGTCAGCTCACGCGCGGTCTTCGCCTCAACGCTCCCATCGTTTCCGCCGCCATGGATACCGTTACCGACGGTCGCCTGGCCATCGCTATTGCGCGACAGGGAGGGATCGGTATCGTCCATAAAAATATGACCATTGCCCAGCAGGCCGAACAGGTCCGGATGGTCAAGCGCTCGGAGTCCGGCATGATCGTCGACCCCGTCACGCTAAAACACGATGCTACCGTAGCCGATGCCAAGCACCTGATGGCCAAACACCACATCGGCGGAATCCCCATCGTCAATGACGGCTACGCTCTGGTAGGTATTCTTACCAACCGTGACCTCCGCTTCGAAACGGCCTCCCAGCGCCCCATCAGCGAGGTGATGACTACCGAAAGACTGGTGACGGCCCCCGTGGGGACGAATCTCGAACAAGCCAAGCAAATTTTGCAGGGTCACAAGATTGAGAAGCTTCCCGTGGTGGACGATCACGGCATCTTGGTCGGCCTCATCACCTACAAGGATATTCTGAAGGTACAGGACTACCCGAATGCCTGTAAGGACTCCTTCGGTCGTCTCGTGGTTGGCGGGGCCATCGGCGTGACCAGCGATATGCTCGACCGGGTACAGGCACTGGTCGACGTCAACGTAGACGTCATTACGATCGACACCGCCCACGGGCACAGTCGGGGGGTCCTCGAGGCGGTGCGCCGGACCAAGGATGCCTTTCCGGATCTCCAGATCATCGGGGGTAACGTAGCGACCGGGCCCGCCGCCCGGGCCCTGGCCGACGCGGGAGCCGACGGCGTGAAGGTGGGCGTGGGTCCCGGATCCATCTGCACTACCCGCATCGTTGCCGGCGTGGGGGTCCCTCAGTTGACCGCTATCGCGAACGCCGCGGCCGCGCTGCAGGGCACCGGAGTACCGGTGATCGGCGACGGAGGGATTCGTTACTCCGGAGATATCGTCAAGGCCCTGGCCGCCGGCGCGTCGACCATCATGGCCGGTAGCCTCTTCGCCGGCGTCGACGAAAGTCCCGGGGAAACCATTCTGTACGACGGTCGCAAATTCAAGGTATACCGCGGCATGGGTTCGCTCGGCGCCATGAATAAGGGCAGTAAGGACCGGTACTTTCAGGACGTCGAAGACGACGTCAAAAAACTCGTCCCCGAAGGAATCGAAGGCCGTATCCCCTACAAGGGTAGTCTCGCCGAAGTCGTCAATCAGTACCTGGGCGGTCTGCGGGCCGGCATGGGATACTGCGGAGCGGCCACGATCGACGATCTGCAGTCCGCCCAGTTCGTCCGCATCACGGGCGCGGGAATGACGGAGAGCCACCCCCACAACATCACGATCACCAAGGAGGCTCCGAATTACAGCCGTCGCTAACTCCCGGGCTCAGCGGCGGTATTAGGAAGGGCGCGGCGGGCGAGCACGGCTTGCGTCAGCGCGGCGGCATGCGCCTCCAGATCGATCTCCAGGACTTCCCGATTCACCCGCAGAACCATTTCGCGTTGGTCGACGGGCAGTCCCCGGAATCCGTGCAATGCTCCCAGGATAGCGCCGGTGACGGCCGCCACGGTGTCATTGTCCCGGCCGTAGTTCACGACGAACTCCATGGCCGGAGCGAAAGCATAGTCCGAAAACAACAGGGCCGTCAGGTTGATGAGGTTAATCTCTCCGGCGTGGAAAGGCACGTCCTGTCTGGATTGCGCTAGCAGTTCGTAGGCTTTCTGTGTCTGCGCGTACGTAAGGCTGTCGTAGGGATAGCTCTCCGGGATCCGCAATTTCATCTCCCGCACGTCTTCCCGGTTCAGCCGGCGCGCAATCCGGACAATTCCCCGCGCCTGACGAAACTGCTGGTAAGCTACCCGGCCCAGCAGACGCGAGCGGAAGAACCCCTCCGGATCCACTTCGCGCATTACCTGCACGAAAGTTTCCGGTGAAGCTCCGGGCGTAAAGGCGGCGGCCGTGAGGGCGGCAGTCAGGCCGGTGATATCGCGGGCGTACCCCAGATCGAAAAGTCCGAGTTCGTAGGCTCCCCGGTAGGCGGCCAGGGGCCTACCCGGGTAGGCGGCGCCGATCACGGGAGCGTACAGCATCCCGGCACACGACATTTCGCCGCCGTAGAAGCGGGCCAGGGCGTTGCGGTACCCATCGAGGTCCCCCGCGGCGTACGCCCGAGTCACCCGCGCCCATTCCTGTAACCAGGTGAGGCGGCGCATGGCATCTTCCAGCGGTTCCGGAGCCAGGCCCGTGGTGGCCTTCAGCTCGTCGATGCTGACGGCGTAGCGCTCGTTGATGAATTCACTGAACCGGGCGGCACTAAAAACCAGCGGCCCGTTGGCACTTCGGAAGTCGTGCTCGCGGAGCGTATAGTCCGTCATCAGAGCTTTCCAGCGGGTGTCGTCGGTGCCGGCTCCGGGGGGTAGATTGTAGTTCCAGGGACCTTCGGGACTGGGCTCCCGGAGTACCAGGTCCAGGCTATCTACGTGGCCGTACTCGTCGCTGATGTCCGGTTGGTTCCACATTTCCGTCGGTGCCCCCATGGCGTCCCCGATCGCGGATCCTACGAGGCTACCGAGAATCTTGTCGTAAAGGAGGCTGTCGCTGAGCGTGTGGTCCTGGTAATCCTCCTCGTCGTATGCTGTCACGGGGTCGGGTATATGGGGTGGTTGTGGGGGGAGCGGATTTTCCGTTCCGCATCCGAACGAAAACCACCCGGTTGCCATCAGGACCAGCGGGAAAAACCGCACGGGGGTAGTGAGTGCCATTACAGGCCAAAGATAGTCGGATATACCGCACGAATACTGCACGCGGAACGAGTCGGGAGTGTGGACGGCAAAAAAAAGGCCCGCCGGAAAACCGACGGACCGCTTACATACACTCACCTTATCTTATACGCTTAATTCGTTTATTGGAATAACCGTAGGAAATATAAATGTGTTCAAGATTACGAACAATTATTTGTTGTGAGAAATATTTTCACAAAATTATTTCCATTCTTATGGGGACTTAACCCGGCTAGGTCGTGAGATGTGCGCTGAGTGGCCAGACATTTTAGCTATTTTTGCTCCCCCAAATGAAAACATATGAACTCTAACCGCCTCGTCCTACTGCTTATCCTGCCGGTTCTGCTGGCATTCTCCTGCAACAAGGAAGACGATTGTCTGGCCAGTGACCGCTCAATTCAGACGTATCTCGATGAAGAGAACATCGCGGCTACGGAAGGAGAGGCCGGGTTATACTACCTCATCGAAACCGAGGGCAGCGAAGAAAAGCCGGACGCGAACAGTAACGTCACCGTGAATTACTCGGGCATGACGACCAACGGCGACACCTTCGACCAGACGACGGGTACCCCACGCACCTTCTTACTCTCCGGTCTGATTCAGGGCTGGCAGCAAGGAATTCCGAAGATCGGGCGGGGCGGCAAGATTCGCCTGTTCATCCCCTCCGCCCTGGCCTACGGAGCCAACCAGGCCGGCGATATCTGCCCGAGCAGCGACCTGATCTTCGACATCGAGCTTGTCGACTTCGACTAACTATTCACGCATCAGACAGCTTCGTCACCACGAGATCAAAAATGAGGAACGGCGCCACGGCATTACCCTGCTGTGTGCCGACTGGGACGACCCACGCAACGTCGGTTCGGCATTCCGAATAGCCGACGCAGCGGGCATTCGACAACTGATACTAGGGGGAACCACGCCTACCCCACCCCACGCGTCCATTGCCAAGACCGCGCGCTCCACGATAAGACGGGTGGCGTACCGCAGCGTGCCCAACTCCGTCGCCTTTCTTCGGGAAGCTCGCGCGAACGGCGCCCTGGTCCTGGCGCTCGAGATCACGGATACGAGTATCTCCCTGTTCGACTATTCGGTGACTGACCCGGATCGCGAGTTGGTGCTGATCGCCGGAAACGAAGCGGGCGGCGTGGCGCGGGAGCTATTGGAACACTGTGATGCAGCCATCCACCTTCCGATGTACGGTCAGAACACCTCCATGAATGTCGCGGTGGCCCTGGGGGCGGCGGTCTACCTACTGCTTATGAAGTTGCAGTAGGGCCTGCACGTCCCGGTCCTGTTCCAGGTCCGGGTGCCAGTTGAAGAGCAGTTCGTAATCGTCGTAAAACTCCGCCAGGCCTTCGTTTAGCAGGGTCAGGGCCTGCTGCCGGCGATTGCAGATCATGAGGATCGCGACCGTACCGAAGAGCAGCGCGCTGTCGCGGTATTCGACCGCGACGGTCGCCAGCAACTGCAGGGCATCGGCTTCCCGGCCGTGTTCCACGAGATACAGCGCATAGGAGACGTAGGCATCGCTGAACTGATCGTCCATCTCAATAGCCTTCAGAAAGGCCTGTTCGGCTTCCAGGGGAGAATTGGTCGCCGAGCTGCAGAGAGCCAGCCCGAGCCAGCAGTCGGCGGTGTGGTTGGGTAGCTCGACCGCCCGTCCGTAGTTGTAGGCGGCTACGCCCCACTTCTCCTCCGCTACGCAGCACTCCGCGATGTACTGGTAAATGTCGTACATCTCCGGATCGATTTCCAGTGCCCGGAAGTATGCTTTCTTGGCGTTGGCAAAGTCGTCCAGCATCTGGTGGCTGCGTCCGATGCGCATACAGGTTTCGTAGCTTTCCTCGGCCTCGTCCGAATCGAAGTACGCACCGTATGCCTGGAGGGCGGGTTCGTACATTTCGAGGTCAAAGAGCTTATCGGCGTATTCCAGATCGTAGGTACCCCGCCCGTCGTTGAGCGAACGGGCATTGCCGAAGGCCTCCAGCGCCGCGAGATCGTCACCTCCATCATCGTGCCACAGTCCCAGATAGAACCAGGTGAGGTCGTTGAAGGGGTCGCGGTCGGCCTGCCGCTTCAGCAGCTTTCCGATGTTCTTGCGCATGGCGGCAAGCTCCGGCGCGTTGAGCAATTCATCGTAGGCCGGTTCCTGGTAGGGGTCCAGCCGGATCGCCTCGGCCAGTGCCTCGAAGCTCTCCCGGAAACGGTTCTCCTGCATACAGAGCAGCCCGTCGAAGAAAGCCAGCAGGCTGAGCTTTTCGTCCTGATCGACAATGTTGTACAGTTGATCGAGGGCGGCGCGGGCGGCGTCCTGGTGTTCAAAGTGAACGTAGATCTCCAGCCGGAGCATCATAACTTCCTCGTCGTTGGGAGCGTAGATGTTCAGCTGCTCGAGGGTAGCCATGGCTTCTTCCTCTTCCAGGTTGATCTTGTGGATCAGAGCCTTCCACTTGTAAAAGTCGGGGGTGTAATTGTACTGGCTGATGGCCAGATCGGCTACTTCAAGGGTTTGGTCGTAGTCGTGAGCTCCAAAATAATGGACTAGTAGCTCCTCGAATTCTTCTTCCGCGAGAAACAAGGTACCTCCTCCCTGAGCCGCCCGTTCGTATCTGGCCACGAGGGCCATCAGCGCCGTCTCGCGCTGGTCGTTGCTCTTTCTATTCATACCGTATTCTCGCCCCCGGCTTAGTCACCTGGGCCATTGGCTGGGGATCGTGCTAAAAATACGAATTCCAACCCAGAAAGTTGTGTTCGACTTGTCCGGCGCCAGCCTCCCGGGCAACTTATTTAGGCGCGACAAACCCGACGCAGGAGAAGTCGTTACCTTACCGGGCCATACCAAGCGGCCTCCCCGCTCGTTGGTATGCACTACTGATTCCTTTCTACCGAGCTACCGCTACCATGTTAAAATTCCTACCTACCCTTATCGTCCTCTTCCTGGTCCTGCCGCTCCGCGGTCAGGAAACCTTTAACGTGCGCGTCGGCACCTTTCAGGACGTGAAGGCCGATGACTTCGTCGATCTACGGGAAATGGGCTTCGTGTACGGTCAGGCGCGCGACGGCCAGCTCACCGACGTCTACATCGGCAATTATAGCACCCGCGACCGCGCGGAGGCGGTTACCGATCAACTGAAATCCCGCGGATTCCGCAACGCCACGCCCTTCGCGCTGCCCAGCAGCACGGCGCAAGCGGCCACCTACGTCCAGATCGCCCTGCGGGGGAAGGGACGGTCGCTGGACTGGCGCTCCCTGGAGCGCGCCGGCAGTCTGTACGTGGACGCGGTGGACGGGGTAACGAAGGTGCTCGCGGGACCCTTCCCCGATGGAGATGCCGCAAATGAGGCCCTGGGCAATATCCGGAATTTAGGCTATACCGACGCATTTATCCGCACCGCCGAACCCGCCCGCTTGATCCCGATCGGCGTTTTCGAAACGGGGATCAAAAAACCGCTCATCCCCATTGAATTGCGCCAGGTAACCGAACCGGACTCCCCCGCCGTCGTTGCTCCCGCGCCCCCGCCCGCCACCCAAACACCCCCGACACCCGCCGAGCCCGAACTGCTGGGAGAAGAAGCCGTCGCCTCGGCCACGCCGGCAACGGCCGCACCCCCCCGGACCGTCGTCCCCACTCCCCCGACGCGACTGACGGCCGAAGTGGCCGGCTTACCCGCGATCGACGTGAAGACCAAGCGGCATTCCGCCGCCGAACTCCAGCGCGTACTGAAGGAGAAGGGCTACTACGAAGGTAGCATCGACGGATACTACGGCGAAGGTACCCGCAGTGCCTACCGGAAAGCCTGGGAAGACCTGACGGAATTGCGGAAGTACCGACTACTGGCCGCGGCCGAAACCGCCCCCGCCTCCACCGAAGATACTCCGCTGTCCTGGCCGGAAATTTCCGTGGTCCGGACCGTCGCCGACGAGCTGGCCGCCGGCATGGCCAACGACGAGCGCCGGCAGGAGTTGGTGAGCGAACGGAGTCGCCTCCTCAACGCTACGAAAGCCCTGAGCACCGCCGAGGCGACGAGCGCCCGGAACTGGGAAAGTTCGGTTTGGAATAATCTGGACGAATGGGCGACCCAGGATCCGCTGCACGCCCGAATCCTTACGGCACTGCGGGTGACGTACTACCAGTCACAGGCCCGGCTCGAAGCCATGTACCTCCAACGCGGCTTGTCGGCCGTAGCGGCGCGCGACCTGGCGACGGCGAGCCTGCAGAATCTCCTGAGTGCCGATCTGGATCGCTTTCTCTAGCGCGCTACACGCCCGGGCTATTCTTCCTCCATGGCGTACTGCACGCCATCGTAGTCCTGGCGGCGCTCGATGATGAGTCCGTACAGCAGGTCCTTGAGCGCGGTAATGCCCTCTCCGGTGACGGCACTGACGTAGAGACTCGGCAAATCGTCGGGCACCTCACCCTTCCGCAACCGCTTGAGCTCTTCGTCGACCATATCGGCACGGGTGAGGGCCAGAACGCGGGGCTTATCCAGCAGTTCCGGGTTATAGCTCCGCAGCTCGTTAAGCAGGATGCGGTACTGCCCGCGGATGTCGTCCGCGTCGGCGGGAATGCAGAACAGCAACGTGGCGTTTCGCTCGATGTGGCGAAGGAACCGGTGCCCGAGTCCGCGACCGAGGTGGGCATCCTCGATGATGCCGGGAATGTCGGCCATGGCGAAGGACTTGCCGTCGCGGTACTGCACCATGCCGATATTCGGCACGATGGTCGTGAATTCATAGTTGGCGATCTCCGGCTTTGCCGCGGTGACCACCGACAGCAGGGTGGATTTGCCGACGTTCGGCAGTCCGACCAGCCCGACGTCGGCGAGCACCTTCAGCTCCAGGATGTACCAACCTTCCCCACCCTCTTCCCCGGGCTGGGCGTAGTCCGGGCTCTGGTTCGTTGACGATTTGAAGTGGCTGTTCCCCAGGCCGCCGCGGCCGCCCTCCATAATGACACGTTCCTCGTCGTGCCGGGTGATCTCGAAGAGTTGCTCGCCCGTTTCCGCATCGCGGGCGATCGTACCGAGGGGAACGTCGAGAACGACGTCGTCACCGGTAGCTCCCGTGCGGTTATTTTCACTTCCCCGCTCGCCGTGGCCGGCCCGAATGTGCTTCTTGTACTTGAACTGCAGCAGCGTCCACAGGTTCCGGTTGCCGCGCAGGATGATGTGTCCGCCCCGACCGCCGTCGCCGCCGTCGGGCCCTCCTTTGGGAATCCCCTTGGCCCGGTAGAAGTGCTTGGAGCCGGCACCACCGTTGCCGGACTGAAGGTTGATCTTTACGTAGTCAACGAAGTTTGCTCTTGCCATACAATGAAGCCAACGGATTTTGCCGGTGGGTGTGCGCTAATTTTCCACGGCGGGCCCCACGATGGCGTCGATGTCTTCGGCCACTTCGGCGATGGAACGCCGGCCGTCTACGCGGTGAGCCACGCCGAGTTCGTGGTAGAAGTCAAAAACCGGGGTTGTATAGTTCACGAAATTGTCGAAGCGGGTACGGATAATATCCTCCTTGAGGTCGTCGGCCCGGCCGCTGGTTGCCGCCCGCCCGATGATGCGCTGGACGATGGTGTCGGCGTCGACGTCGAGCAGGATCAGGGCGTTAATGCGAGCGCCCTTTTCGCGCATCAGATCGTTAAGGTCGGCGGCCTGGGGGTCAGTGCGCGGAAAGCCGTCGAAGATGATGCCGGTGACGTCGGGGTGCTGTTCCACGCGCTTGCGGAGCATAGCGATGGTCACTTCATCGGGCACGAGATGTCCCTTGTCCATGTAGGATCTCGCTTCCTGCCCGAGGGGGGTGTTGCGGCTTAGTTCCTCGCGGAACATGTCGCCGGTGCTGATGTGTAAAAAATTGTGCTTTTTCACCAACAAGCTGGCCTGCGTACCCTTACCGGAGCCGGGGGGGCCAAATAGGATCAAGTTGAACATAGAGACGTCATGAGTGGGCGGCAAATATAGACAAATTGCCGGCGCCCGGTCAGTCCGTCCCGATTTGTCGCAGTAGGTCCCGTAAGTTCTCATAGATCGGGTCGTGGCTGCCGAGGACCTCCGCCACCGTGCGCCACTCGGCCCTCAGAATGTCCTCACCGGTCTCCGGTACGAGCTCCTCCTGCCCGGTAGTCATGGCGAACCAGTACGTCGGTTTCAGGATGCGGCGTTTACTCCCCCGGTAGGTATGGTAGGTAGTGGGCAGCGCGCGCCCCAGTTCGACTTCCCGCAAGCCCGTCTCCTCACACACTTCGCGCAGGGCGGCCGCCGGTCGGTCCTCCCCGTCGTCGATCTTACCCTTGGGCAGGTCCCAGAAACCGCGGCGGTAGATGAACAACTGACGGCCATTGTTGCGATGGGTGACTACGCCGCCGGCGGCCTCCACCCACTTGTAGTGCGAGCGGAAGTCTGCCCAGAGCGCATCCAGGTCCGGGGCGGTCAGTTCGATGGAGGTGACCTTCGGGCTTCCCTTTTCCAGCGTGTCGGCGTAGTTGAGAAGCGACTTGCGTTTGCCGGAATAACGGGCCGTAAGGTGGGTTTCGGGGGCTTGGTCGGGATATTGACCCGCTTCACCTTCCGCGCGCAGGGTCAGCGGTCGGTCGTTAATATAGATTACGTACATTGGCGCGAAATTTACAACCCATGGATACATCCCGGCAAATTGCCCGTCGCCTTCTGGAGGTTGGTGCCGTAAAACTACAGCCCCAGGACCCGTTTACCTGGGCCAGCGGCCTGCGCTCGCCGATCTACTGCGACAACCGGGTGTTACTTTCCTACCCCGCCATCCGCAGTGAGGTGGTGTCCGCGCTTGCGGGGGCCGCGGGAGCCATACACGGCATCGAGGGTATCGCCGGAGTGGCCACGGCCGGCATCCCCCACGGGGCACTGGTTGCCGACCGTCTGGGCTTACCCTTCATCTACGTGCGCAGCTCGGCTAAGGAACACGGTCGCCGCAACCAAATCGAGGGTCGGCTGGAAACCGGGCGCCGTTACCTGATCGTGGAAGACCTCATCTCCACCGGCGGCAGCAGCCTGAAGGCCGCCGAAGTCGTGCGGGCCGGCGGCGGCGGCGTAGCGGGGGCCCAGGCCATTTTCACCTACCAATTCCCCTCCGCCGACCGGGCCTTCCAGCACGCGGAGGTCCCCCTGACTACCGTGACCAACTACGGCACCCTGGTGGAAGAAGCCGCAAGCATGGGCACGATAACCGACGATGAGGCCGCGACGCTGGCCGACTGGCGGCAGGACCCCCGCGCCTGGAGCGATGCATTTTCCGACTGACGCCCCCGTCAAGCGAATTCTTTCCTTCCTTTACCCCCTTACTACGTGCCCGGGCCGATATTCGCCCGCACGGACAAACACTACATGCGTATGCCAATCCTGAACGAGGACGCCGAAAAATTCCTTCACCGCTACCTGAATAACGCTTCCCCAACCGGCTTCGAAAGTTCGGGGCAGCAGCTCTGGCTGGAGTACATCCGACCCTACGTGGACGAGGTGGGTCTGGACACCTACGGAACGGCTTACGGCGTCATCAATCCCGGCCGCGATTACCGGGTGGTCATCGAGGGTCACGCCGACGAGATCAGCTGGTTCGTACACTACATCTCGGAGGCGGGGTACCTCTACGTGGTCCGCAACGGCGGCAGCGATCACACCATCGCGCCCTCCAAGCGGGTCAATATCCACGGAGACAAGGGAATCGTGCGCGGGGTGTTCGGCTGGCCGGCCATCCATACCCGGCGTGGAGACGACGCCAAGTTGCAGCCGAAGCTGGAAAACATATTTATCGACGTCGGCGCCAAGGACAAGGAGGAAGTTCTCGAGATGGGCGTACACGTCGGCAGTGTAATCACCTACCCCGACGAGCTGGAAGTGATGAACGACCGCTACTACTGCGGACGAGCCCTCGACAATCGCATGGGCGGGTACTGCATCGCCCAGGTGGCTCGTCTTCTCCGCGAACGCCAGGTGGACCTCCCCTACTCCCTCTACATCGTCAATTCCGTACAGGAAGAGGTCGGGCTGCGCGGTGCCCAGATGATCGCCGAACGCATCAAGCCCCAGGTGGCCATCGTTACCGACGTGACCCACGACACCCATACGCCGATGCTCGATAAGAAGAAGGTGGGCGACGTGAAGGCCGGTAAGGGTCCCAGTATTACCTACGCCCCGGCCGTACACAACAAGTTGCTGCAACTCATCGTGGAAGCCGCCGCGGAGGGGGAAATTGACATTCAACGCGAGGCCAGTAGCCGCGTGACGGGTACTGACACCGACGCATTCGCATACTCCAACGGCGGCGTACCCTCGGCCCTCATCAGTCTGCCCCTCAAGTATATGCACACTACGGTAGAGATGGCGGCGAAGGATGACGTGGAGGGCGTGATCGAGCTGATCCTGCGCACCCTGACCAAGATCGAAGACGGTATGAGCTTCCACTACTTCGAGGTGTAACCGCCCCGCATGCGTAATCCACTGCTCAACTGGCTCTTCTACGGGCACTTCTGGATTGCGCTGGCAGCCACGGCCCTCAGTTGGCAGTCGACTTACCTGAATACCGGACAGACCGGCCTCCAACGCCGGCACCTGTTCGTGTTTTTCGCTACGCTGGGCGTCTACACGCTGCACCGCTTGCTGAGCTACCGCCGGGCCGGAAGTCATCCCACCGGGCGCCGCTACCGGTTGGTGGCCCGGGAACCCGTGGCCTCCCTGGCGGTCGGCGTGGGCGGCATCATGACGGCGCTCGTACTGGCTACCGCCCTGCCCCTGCGCACCTTTCTGCCGGTGCTGGCGGCCCTCCCGTTCACCGCCTTCTACCTGATTCCTCTTTATCCCGGCGGGCCGCGACTTCGCGACCTGGCATACCTCAAGGTGGTGTGGGTAGCCCTGGCCTGGACCCTGGTAACGGATATTTTCCCGCTCGGCTTCGGTCACCACGATTTCACCGAAACCGGCATCCGCTTCGCGCTTACCCTGGCTACGGCCCTGTTCTTCGACACCCGCGACGTGGCCCTGGACCGGCGGCAGGGCGTGCGGACCCTGGCGGGAAGTCGGCCCGGTCTGAACCGGTGGACGGGACTTACCCTGCTCACCGGCTGCGCCCTGGCCTCTTTTCTCCACTATCCAACCGTCCAGGGAAGCGCCCTGGCCCTCGGCTACCTTAGCGGCGTCGCGATTGGTTGGCGCACCCATGCCGGTCGGGGGGAAGATTACTACGCTACCTGGGTAAACGGCGTATTGCTACTCCCACCACTCGCTCTCTACTTGTTTGCTTAGCGCCCGCCGCACCATAAGCGCGGCCCCGTACGCACTCGCCTGGGGGGTACCGGCAACCTCCACGCGGCGTCCCGACCGTTCAGCGAGGAGCTTCACCCAGGCGTCGGCACGGGTGAAGCCGCCGCTGGCGTAAATGACCTCCGCGGGACAGCTTGCTTCCTCCACCTGACGGAGGATCTCGACGATGTTGTCCGTCACGCCCAGCAGCACGGCCCGGGCGATGTCGGTTGCCGTGTGGTGACCACGCAGTCCCCGCAGCGACGCCGTAGCCAGGGCATCCCAGATCGGGGCCCGCTCACCGAAGAGGAAGGGCTCAAAACTCAGGTCGCAGTCCTCCGCCTTCGCCGCGGCTTCCACCATTTCCCCGATGTCGGCGAAGTGCCCCCGCAGCAGCTCGTAAGTCCACTCGAGCACCTTTCCCCCGTTGTTGGAGGCCCCGCCGAGTACCCTCAGGTCATCGTAGAGCAGGTAGTTGAACAGCTGGTGGTCCGTAGCGGCCGGCCGTCCGCGGTGGGTCACGCGCACCGCTCCGCTAGTTCCAATAGTTAGTGATACCCGCCCCGGCTCCGTGATGCCGCTGCCCAGATTGGCCAAGCAACCGTCGGAGCCGCCGATGATCAGGGGGATGTCCGTCACCCCGAGGCGCTTACCTACGTCGGGGCGCCACTGGAGTCGGGTATCCCCGGGTACAACGCGGGGGAGTTTAAGCTCGAGGGGCTCGTCTCCGCCCGCCAGGCGCAGGGCTTCCTCATCCCAGGTCCGGGTGTCCAGATCGAGCATTCCGGTGGCACTGGCGAGTTGTTCGTCGAGCACCGGGCCGTTCGTCGTCCACTGATCGACGAGGAACGATTTGAGGTCGGCCAGGTACACCCCGCCCTTCAGAAGCTCCGGCTGGTGGAGGGTCATCCACCGCAGTTTAACCAGCGGCGACATCGGATGCACCGGCGTGCCCGTTCTTTTGAGGAGGCGGGAACGCAGGAGCGGAGAAAAATCACCCATTACCTGCTGGGGCCGGACATCCGCCCAGGTAACGATGGGCCCGGTCGGTTCCCCCCGTGCATCGAGCAGCAGTACGCCGTGCATGGGGCAACTGATGCCCAGCCCGGCCACCGGCCGGGTGAGGGAAGCCACCAGATCGGTGAGCAGGGATTCGGCTACGTCCAGGATCGTCCGGGCGTCCTGGACGGCCGCGCCCGGCGAGGGGTGGCGGAGGGGGTAGTCGCCACTGCGTTCGTCGATCAGGGTTCCTTCCTTGGTGAAGGCGCAAATTTTAGCGGAGGTCGTGCCGAGATCGAGACCGAGGTAGAGTGCGTCAGGGGGCATGCGCGTAAAGATAGTTCGGTGGGTCAGACTCCCATTCGGCTCGCGTATATTTACGGCTTACCCTAAACCGCCCCCCGTGAGATACCTGGCTACTCTAGCTCTTCTGCTCCTTTATTGCACCTGCGTCCCCGCCCAAAAAGCCATCGAAGTGGCCGATATGCAGGCCTGGAAACAGATCCGGGGAGAACGCATCAGCGCCGACGGCAGCCACGTCCTCTATACCCTGACCCCCGACGTGGGCGACGCCGAAGCGATCGTATACCGGACGACCGACCAGCGCGAATGGCGCTTCCCCCGGCTGGAAGACGCGACCTTTTCCTACGATGGGAAGTACCTGATCGGCCTGGTCAAACCCACCCGCGATACCGTCCTGGAATACAAGCGCCGGGAAAAGACCAAGGAGTTAAAGCAGCTCGACACCCTCCTGGTCTGGGATCTGCAGTCCGACACGCCCCGCCGCTTCCCCAACGTCTACGACTTTAAGATCAGCGAGCGCTCGGCCGACGTGTACGCCTACACCACTAAATCGCTGCTCGCCGACAGCCTGCGCAAGGACCTCGACAAGGATGCCAGTCGCCTGCTGGTGCGCAAGTTCAGCAACCAGGACAGCTTTTACCTGGAGGGTGTGATGGAGTACCGGGTGGCGCGGGATCAGCCCATCGTCGTGGCCCGTCGGACGGCCAAGGACAGCACCTGGACCGACGGCGTGCTGCGCATCGACCCCAGCGAAGTGGAGTGGCAGACGCTCAGCAGCGGGCCGGCTAAGTTCAGCGGGCTGAACATCAGTTATGACGGTAAGCAGGTCGCCTTCCTCAGTTCCGAGAAGGATGCCGAAGGCAAGCAGCCGCCCTTCCACCTGCATTACTGGTCGAGCGGAAGTGACTCGGCCTACATGGTGACGGGTCGTGACATGAGCTGGCTGCCCAAGGGTTACCGCATCAGCGACGACCGGCGGCCGGAATTCAGCGAGGACGGCAAGTACCTTTTCTTCGGTACCACCCCCCGCCGCCCGGAACTCGACAGCAGCGCCATTGCCAGCGAAATGGCGGACGTAGAGGTATGGACCACCGAAGATCCGCTGCTCTACACCCAGCAGAACAACAATCTGGAACAGGACCGGAAATTCACTTACCTGGCCATGTACCGCACCGGAGCGGACGAGTTTTTGCAGCTCGCCACGCCGGAATTTCCGGAAAGCAGTCAGCCCCGGGATAACCGCGGCCGCTACGTGATGCTCTACAACGACAGCCCCTACACCAAGCAGACTATGTGGGAAGGCGGACCGGCGGCCCGGGACATCGTCGTCGTCGACCTGACCAACGGAAAGCGCACGTCGGCGGTGTCGGGGGAATCGGGTTACTTCAGCTGGTCGCCCACCGGGAAATACATCAGTTGGTACAATCCCGTGGACTCGGTCTACCGCACCTTCGACGTGGAAGACAACGAACTGAACACCATTACCTCGCGCGAACTGGGCATCTTCTACGACGAGCGCAACGATCAGCCTAATGATCCCTCCCCCTACGGCGTGGCCGGCTGGTTGGAAGACGATAAAGGCATCATCATTTACGACCGTTACGATTTGTGGCGCATTCACCCCGACCGGGAGGGCGACGCCGAGCGCCTCACCCGCGGGCGCGAAGCCGGCATCGAGTACCGCTACTACGATCTGGACAAGGAACGGGATGCCGTAGACGAAACCATGGTGCTGGTGACCCAACGCGACGCGGACTACCACGGAGGATTCGCCCTGCTGAAACCCGACGGCCAGATCAGTCAACTGGCGACCGGCCCGTACGTCTACGACAATTTCAGCAAGGCCCGACTGGCGGAACGCTACCTGTATACCCGGGAGAGCTACACGGATTTTCCCGACTTGCGCCTGACCGACGCCCTGACGAAAACGGGCACGGTAATCTCCGCGGCGAACCCACAGCAGTCGGACTACAACTGGGGTACGGCGGAAGAATACCGCTGGATCGACCACGAGGGGCGGGAGCTCCGGGGTCTACTGATCAAACCCGCCGGCTTCGACTCCACCAAGCAGTACCCCCTGTTGGTCAATTTCTACGAACGCAGCAGCGAGGGTCTTTACCGCCACCGGACGCCCGTACCCGGCCGATCCTCCATCAACTACCCGCACTACTCGAGCCGCGGCTACGTAATCTTTAATCCGGACGTCATCTACCGGGAGGGTTACCCCGGCGAAAGCGCCTACAACTGCGTGATGAGCGGCGTAAGTAGCCTGCTGATGGAAGGGTACATCGACAAGCAACGCATCGGCCTGCAGGGGCACAGTTGGGGGGGCTACCAAGCGGCCTATCTGGCCACTAAAACGGACCTCTTCGCCGCCATCGAGTCGGGCGCGCCCGTTGTGAACATGTTTTCGGCCTACGGGGGCATCCGTTGGGGCAGCGGCCTGAGCCGGCAATTCCAGTATGAGCGTACCCAGAGCCGGATCGGAGGAAGCCCGTGGCAGTATCCGCTGCGCTACCTGGAGAACTCCCCCATCTTCACGACCGATAAGGTCAATACGCCGGTCCTGATCCTGCACAACGACGAGGACGGCGCCGTGCCCTGGTACCAGGGGATCGAGTGGTTCACGGCCCTTCGCCGACTGGGGAAGCCCGCCTGGTTCCTCAATTACCGGGGCGAGCCCCACTGGCCCGTCAAGGCACCGAACCGGGCCGACTTCCAGACCCGTATGAGTCAATTCTTCGACTACTACCTACTGGGTGCGCCCCTGCCGGCATGGATGGAAAAAGGCGTAAGTCCGCTGGAGCGGGGAATCGATCAGAACCTGGAACTCACGGGGGAGAAATAAGCATGCGCAGGGCCCGCAGATCGAATGCTCGTGACAAGCCGTCGGCCAGCGTCAGCTCCAGCCTACCCTCCCGCGATACCCCGGTAATGTAGCCCGCGAAATCCTCCTCCGTGTCGGTATTCCGGAACCGGGACCACTGCCCCAGGCGGTACAGTCCCCGCAGGTAGGTAGCCGACAGCAACGCCTGCCGCCCCGGAAGCGTGAGTGAATATCCCTCCCGCAGCAGCGAGAAAAGAGTGTCCCGCACCCGCTCCAGGTCCAGCACTCCCCCGGTGAGTTGCCGCAGGGAGGTGGCCGTCGTGTTCAGTACCGGCGGAAAGGCCATCTCGTTGACGTTCAGGCCGATGCCGGCCACGGACCACTGCACCGTGCTACCGCGCAGGCCGTTCTGGATGAGGATGCCGGCGATCTTCCGGTCACCCACGTAGATGTCGTTGGGCCATTTGGTGCGAACAGTGGTGCCTAAATCGGCGGGAAGGAACCGGCGCACGGTATCGGCAACCGCGATGGAGATGAATTCGGTAAGCACGAAGAGCCGGTCGACTGACAGATGGTCAGGCCGCAGCAGGACGCTGAGGGTCAGATTGTCGCCCGGCGTCGCGTGCCAGAAATTACTTCCCTGGCCCCGGCCCGCGAATTGCTCGTCGGTGGTGAAGACCGCGCCGTCGGCCAGCCCTTCTCCCGCCGCCAGGGCCTGTAGCATGGCCGAATTGGTGGAGGCAACCCGCGCAAAGTGGCGGGCAACTTTAGGAATAAGCAAATTGTTTGTTTTACACTATTCTTCCCGGAATGGTATTTGCTACCTTCATAATCCTAAAATGTCGATTTGAATACATCCACCAAAGCCGCGCGTACGGCCGTCAGTCCGAAGATGGAACAGCGGCTCGACGTCATCCTGGACAGCATCCGGGACATCAAAGGTAAGAACATCGTCCGCCTCGATCTGCGGAAGCTGGACGATCGCCCAGCGGAGTTCTTCTTCATCTGCGAGGGGGAATCCACCACTCAGGTTCGGGCCATCGCGGAAAACGTGCAGAAGCGCATGAAGCAGGAACTGGGTGAGTACACCAAGAATACGACCGGTTCCCGACCGGCCAATTGGGTCTGCCTGGATTTCTTCGATACGGTCGTCCACGTATTTTACCCCGAGACCCGGGCCTTTTACCAGATCGAGGATCTGTGGAGCGACGGAGTCGCGACAGAATTCGAGAGCCTGTAGAGGCCTTCCGCCAAAATATGTGTAGTCAGCCAACGAAAAGCCGGTCCGCACGTTAGCCTAAAGATATGAGCACAAACAATCAGAATTCCAACCCCGAGGGTTCCGGTGGTCCTAAGTTCCAGAGCTACTGGATTTATGCGATCATGTCCGTAGTCCTCCTGGCCCTCGTGCTGACCAACTGGGGTACCGGTGCTTCCAGCGAGATCGATCTTAATCGCCTCAATTCCATGATCAAGGACGAGGCCATCGAGAGCATCAAGCTGGTCAACAACGACCGGGCCGAGATCTTCATCAAGGAAGAGAAAAAATCCGAGACCCAGTACAAGGACGCCGCTCCCGAAGGAATGGGCGGTGCTCGCTACGACTACTACCTGGAGGTCACGGACCCCACTTCGTTCAATAACTTCGTCAACGCCGCCTACGAAGAACTCGACGTGCCCTTCGCCGACCGCGTCCGCGTCGACGCGGAAAAACGGACGGATTACCTGGGCAATGCCCTGCAGTGGCTCCTTCCCCTGGCCGTGATCGCCTTCATCTGGATCATTCTCATGCGCCGACTCGGCAGCGGCGGCGGCGGTCCCGGTGGCCAGATCTTCAACATCGGCAAGTCAAAGGCCACGCTGTTCGATCAGAACAGTAAGGTAAACATCACTTTCGCCGACGTTGCCGGCCTCGACGAGGCCAAGGAAGAGGTCATGGAAGTGGTTGACTTTCTGAAGAATCCCAAAAAATACACCGCACTGGGCGGAAAGATCCCCAAGGGTGTACTCCTCGTAGGCCCTCCCGGCACCGGCAAAACGCTGCTGGCCAAGGCGGTCGCCGGTGAAGCCGGCGTGCCTTTCTTCACCATGTCAGGCTCCGACTTTGTCGAGATGTTCGTCGGGGTAGGCGCCTCCCGGGTACGGGACCTCTTCAAGCAGGCCCGGGAAAAAGCCCCCTGTATCATCTTCATCGACGAGATCGATGCCATCGGTCGGGCCCGTGGCCGCGCCAATATGCAGGGCGGCAACGATGAGCGTGAGAATACTCTCAACCAGCTGCTGGTCGAAATGGACGGCTTCAGCACCGATAAGGGCGTCATTCTCATGGCCGCCACCAACCGCCCCGACGTACTCGATTCAGCGCTGCTACGTCCCGGTCGCTTCGACCGGCAGATCGGCATCGACCGCCCGGATCTCAAGGGCCGCGAAGCCATCTTCAAGGTTCACCTCAAGACGATCAAAACCAACGAAACGGTTACGGCCGATGTACTGGCCGAAATGACGCCGGGCTTTGCCGGTGCGGAGATCGCCAACATCTGTAACGAAGCCGCCCTCATCGCCGCGCGGCGCAACCAGGACAGCATCGGACTGGACGATTTCAACTATGCTCTCGACAAAGTGATCGGTGGCCTGGAGAAGAAGAACAAGCTCATCTCGCCCGACGAGAAGAAGATCATCGCTTACCACGAAGCCGGTCACGCGATCTGTGGTTGGTACCTGGAACACGCCATGCCCCTGGTGAAAGTGACCATCGTACCCCGCGGGGTCGCCGCCCTCGGGTACGCCCAGTACCTCCCGAAGGAACAGTACATCACCCGCACGGAACAGATGCTCGATATGATGTGCATGACCTTCGGAGGCCGCGCCGCCGAAGAGGTGGTCTTCAACCAGATCAGTACCGGAGCGCAGAATGACCTTGACAAGGTTACTAAGATGGGCTACGACATGATCACCGTCTACGGAATGAACCCCGAGGTAGGTCAGGTCAGCTTTTACGGAATGAGCCGCGATGTCTATCAGCGTCCCTACTCCGACGACACGGCTACCCTGATCGACGATCAGGTGAGGGCCTTGCTCCAGGGCCAGTACGAGCGCGCCAAGAAACTTTTGCAGGCCAAGCGTTCCGAGGTGAACAAGCTGGCGGAAGCACTTCTCGAAAAGGAAGTACTGAGCCGCAAGGACCTGGAAGAGCTTATCGGTCCCCGTCCAGCCGACGCGGAAGAGGGCTACCAGGAATGGGCCGGCGTGGTGGACAATTCCCACGACATGGACAATAACGGCGTAATTACACCTTAGTACTTTACCGCCCCCCCGAACACGAAGGCCCCGTAATACGTTTACGGGGCCTTTTTCCTTAGTTAGAGAATTGTGTGGGTTTCTGAGTATCTTCACGGAGCTCACATCTCAAGTACTGCTGATCATTGATGACCTTGGCTGATAACGCTCCACCCGTTGACGCACTACTGCAAATCCACCAGGATGCCTTCGATCTCGTAACCGAGGGCGTCTTGTGGGTTGACGTAACGGGCCGGGTCCAGTACGGCAACGAGAGCGCGGCCAGCATTCTCGGGTACACCCGCAACGCGCTCCTGAAGGCCAGCTATTTTGAGATCAACCCCCACTTCAGCATGATGGGGTGGAAGAAGTTCTGGAACCGGTTGCAGGAGAACCAGAGCGAGCGACTCGATACGGAATTCGTCAACCGCGACGGCAAGCTGTTCAGCATCAAGGGGCGGGCCGGCTTCGATATCTACAGCGTCGACCCCGAACTGTGTATCGTCATCTTCCGGTCGACGGAAGGCGGCAAGCGGGACGCCGACCTGCTGGAGGCGGTGCAGACGGACGGCAAGATCGGAGCCTGGGAAGTCAATCTGGCGACCAATCAGGTGTTTCTGTCGCCGCTGATACGCGAGTGGTTGGCTCTCTCCGAGGATCGGGTCTTTTATGGCGCTTCCGAGTTCCTCTCTATAATTCAGTCCTACCTGGTAGAGGAGGCTTACGAAGGCATTCGCGCAACGTATAAGGACCTACGCCGTTCGGCCTGCAAGGTGGATTCCGTGCTCTCGCTCCGCACGCCCACCCTCGACCGGAAAACGGCCCCCACGAACTTCATCGTGCGGGCGCGCTCGGTAGAAAACGAGCTGGAAGTTTATAAGGTGTACGGCACCCTCTGTCTGGAGGATGCCGCCAAACAGGTGATCGAGGATCGCACCGTGCACGAGGAATTGCTTCAGTTGGCCGTCGACCGTCATCCGGACGCCGTGTACATCATTTCCTCCGAAGACCGGAGGGTAATTTATGCCAACGGAAGGGCGGTGGAGATGACCGGTTATTCCCGGGATCAACTTCACGGGCTGGCCGTCTCCCAGCTCTCCGGACTAGGCCACGAGGAAGCGTCGCACATCTACCGGCGGGTACGCGAGGAGCGGTACGTAGAAACACAAACCAACACTTTTCGTAAAGACGGCAGTCCCGTTCCCTCCCACTCCCGGCTGTACCACTACCAACGGGAAACGAAGGAATACGTACTCGTGGTTACGCGTGATCTGAGCCAACAATCCGAGGACACCGAAAACGTTCAGCTTTATTCCACTACGCTCGACGTACTGCAGGAATGGGTGGTCTGGCTCAACAGCGCCGGAGAGATCGTGCTGCTCAACGAGGCTGCGCGCAAAAAGCTCCGCCGTAAAACTAGTCGTACCATTGAGGGCCTACACATCTCGGAAGTGATGCCCGACCTGTCCATTCCGAACCTCGCGGACGTCCGTCAGGAACGCATCGACAACCGCAATCGCCCGGCTACCGAATACCTGTTCTCCACGACCAGCGGTGACGACCGAACGCTGAATATCCGTTTCGCCCAGGTGGAAGCCGGGGCCCAGAGCTTTCTTTGTCTTATTTGCCGGGATGTCACCACCCAGCAACTTAACCGGCGGAAACTGGAAAAGACCAAGCGCCGGGTGGACGAACTGACGAAGCAGCTCCAGAGCGAAAACGAGACCCTGCGGGAACAGATCGAGCAGGTCAATACCAGTGGGCCCATCATTACGGTATCCCGTAAATACCAGGAAACCCTGGCCCAGATCGCCCAGGTCTCGGATACCGACGCGACCGTACTGGTCACCGGCGAGACCGGAACCGGTAAGGAACTTCTCGCGCAGTCCATTCACAAATTCAGCGGTCGTAGCCGCAAGCCCCTGATCAGTGTAAACTGCGCCGCCCTGCCGGAAAACCTGATCGAGAGTGAGCTCTTCGGCCACGAAAGGGGGGCCTTCACGGGGGCACACATGCAGAAGAAAGGGAAGTTCGAACTGGCGGATGCGGGTACCATCTTCCTCGACGAGATCGGCGAATTACCCCTGGATATGCAGGCTAAGCTATTGCGGGTGCTGCAGGAGGGGGAAATCCAACGCATCGGATCTACCGAATCCATCAACGTTGACGTTCGCGTCGTCGCGGCTACCAACCGGGATCTGGAGCAGATGATCAGTGAGGGCAAATTTCGCGAGGACCTGTTTTACCGCCTCAACGTGTTCCCGATCCATAACCTCCCCCTGCGCGAGCGTCGGGAAGACATTCCGGTACTCATCAAGCACTTCACCAAAGTGTACTCCGACCGGATGGGGCGCAACATCACCCACATCAATCCCCGGGATATGGAACAGCTGATGGCCTACGACTTTCCGGGCAACGTCCGCGAGTTGATCAACCTGGTCGAACGGGCCGTGATTACTTCCCAGTCTTCCACCCTCAACCTCAGCGCCAGCCTGCGTGCCCTGCGCCGTCCGGATCGCAACGGCGAAAGCCAGGTCCTGTCCGGCGATAAGATCATTCCTTTCGAGGCGATGCAGAAGCAGTACATCATTGCCGCCCTCAAGCGGACCAATGGCAAGGTTACCGGTCCCGGAGGAGCCGCCGAACTGCTCGACCTCAACGGTCGGACCCTCATGTCGAAGATGAACAAACTGGGCATCAACCGGAACAAGTTCACGTCCTAGGTACGGTGGCCTATAACGTATGATTCGCAATTGGTAGGATTTGGGTTTATTCCCTCCCCCAGCCCCCCTGTCTTCCCACCGCCGTCAGAAATTGGGTATCATTACCAATTCCATTTCCGGCGGTCCGTACGGGGATTCAGCCCTTCCCCCCTTCGGCAGCACCGCCCCCTCAATCCACGATATGGCGACCGTAATCCGTTTCGGCATTCTAGTAATCTGGCTTACGTGCCGCCTGCACGCCCAGCAGGCACCGGGCTACTTCGATCACCTCACCAGCGAAAACGGACTAACGGAAAATCACGTTAACGCCATTCACCAGGATGAGCAGGGGTATCTATGGTTCGGCACCTTCGATGGGCTGAACCGCTACGACGGCTACGATGTCGTCAGCTATAAGCCCGACCCCAATCGATCGAGTACGCTCAGCGGTCTGCTGATCTTTGCCCTCACCAGCGACCAACAGGGCAGCATCTGGATCGGAACTACGGGTACGGGACTGAACCGCTTTGATCCCCGGTCGGCGACCTTCGAATACTACGGTCCGGAAGACGGCCGCCCGCATTCTTTGGTGAGCAATACGGTACAGTCACTACTTACCGACAGTCGCAACCGCCTGCTGGTGGGAACGGATAAGGGCGTAAGCATCCTTGATCTGAACGATACGATCGATGGCCCACCGGCGTTCACCAACTACCAAATCAACGGACTGGGATCGCGGATCGAAAAGATCTTCGAAGACCGCGACGGGGGCATCTGGCTCGGCACCGAGCATGGGCTCTACAAAATGGTCGAATCGCCAAACGGAGGGGTTCAGTTCGTTCGCTACAGTCTTCCCACTCAGGATGACCGACACCTGAGTATCAACGACATCGTTCAATCGAGGGACGGACAAATGATCGTCGGCGGCAACCTCGGCTTATTCTATCAGGTGCGGTCTCCGGGAAGCACGGATTTCGTGAAGGCGGAGGACTACAACGTAACCTCCATGATCCTGGATCCCGCGACCGATCACCTGTGGGTGGGCACCACCCAGGGTTTACGCGGCCTGGTAGTAGGTCGCTTCGGGGACGCCCCCCGCGCCGAGATGTCTTTCGTTCACGTTACCGCCGATCGCCGGAGCCTGAGCAACGACAATATCACCGCGGTTTATTTGGATCACTCCGGTATGCTCTGGATCGGCACCTTTGGTGGGGGGGTCAATAAATTCGATCCCCGGGGCAAACGGTTTTTCCAAATTCAGCGCATTGATGAAGACCACAGTTTATCCAATAACGGAGTGCGGGCGCTTTATCAGGACAAGAGTGGCGGGGTATGGGTAGGCACCGTCGGTGGAGGATTGAACTACAGTGAGCAACAACTCCAGGCCGGCGCCGAAGCCCGGTTCCGAACCATCAGTCCGCCGGGCCGGGTGTACAGTATTCTGGAAGTGGACAATAGGGCCGGTCATCGTATGTTGCTCGGCAGTGATTCCGGGCCGGGACTGTTCGAGATCGACCTGCGCACCACTCCCTACGTGGCCCGGCCCATCAGGAGTATGAACCGGGCCGTCTTTTCCCTCCTCGAGTCAAACGACGGCACCGTATGGTTAGGCACTTACGCCGGTGGTCTCCACCGGTGGGTTCCCCGCGACGACGGGACCTACGACAAGACCACTTTCCGTAGTGAACCGGGCACGGGGGGGCTGCCGAGCGACATCATCCGCAGTCTGCTGGAGGATCGGGCGGGTAACTTGTGGATCGGTACCGCGGACGGGCTCGCGCGCATCAGTGCCGACTCCCTCCATCTGGACGATCCATCCTTTCGGGTATACCGGAACGTGCCGGGCGATACCTTGACCCTGAGCCACAATTACGTTCTTCCCCTCTTCGAAGCCAGTAATGGCTCCATCTGGGTCGGAACCTTCGGGGGTGGCCTGAATCGATACGTGCCCGCCTCCGAGGGCAGGGCCGATCACTTCGAGCACGTCGATGAGCGGGATGGCCTCCGGAGCGGGGTGATCAAAGCCATCCTGGAGGACGGTGACGGTCAGTTGTGGTTTTCCTCCAACATGGGGATCACTCGGTATACGCCTCCCACGGGCGATCTCGTCCACTTCGATTACAGCGACGGACTGCAGAGTAACGAATTCCAGGAACTGGCGGCGGTACGCCAGCAAGACGGAACCCTCATATTCGGCGGAGTTAACGGACTGAACCTGTTCGATCCGGCCATCATCAAGGCAAACACCGTTCCGGCAAAGCCCATCATCACGGAGTTGAACATCGGTAACGAGACGGTAGGCATTATGGATACGGTGAACGGCCGGGTCGTACTCGAACAGAGTATATCCCACACGGATCGTCTGGACCTTACCTACCGCCAGAACAGCATTTCCTTCAAGTTCGCCGGCCTCCACTTCGCCTCTCCGGGCAAGAACAGCTTTGCCTACCGCTTACGGGGGTTCGACGACGACTGGATCCACACGAACGCGGATCAGCGGATGGCCACTTATACCAACCTGCCCTACGACGACTACGTATTCGAGGTGAAAGCCGCGAACAGCGACGGGGTTTGGAACGAGACACCGGCCGCAATCGCGGTATCGATCGCCCCCCCCTTTTACGCCACCTGGTATGCCTTCGTCCTTTACGGACTGGGCTTCCTGGCCATGATGTACGCCGTGCGCCGGTATTCCATCATTGACGCGGAGGAGAAGAACCGCCTGCTCATCAAACGAGTCAGCCAGGAGAAGACCGAGGAGCTTAATCAGTTGAAGCTCCAATTCTTTACCAACATCAGTCATGAATTCCGCACCCCCCTCACGCTCATCACCAGTCCCCTGGAATCGCTGATCCAAAACGGGGAAAATATACCCCCCCTGCGGCGCGATCAGTTCTACCATTTGATGTACAAAAATTCGAAGTACCTGCTGCGACTCGTGGATCAGCTACTCGATTTCCGCCGGCTCGACCAGGGTCAAATGCCCTTACAGGTCCGGAAATCGGATATTGTGAGCTTCGTCGACGAGGCTACCGCTCCCTTTGAATTTTTGGCAACCAAGAAGAACGTCACCTACTCCATTCGGGCGGAAGAGTCGCCGATTACCACCTGGTTCGATCCGGACGTACTGGAGAAAATCCTCTTCAATCTACTCTCCAATGCCTTCAAGTTCACCCCTTCCGGCGGTGAGGTTCGCCTGACAATTCGCAAATCGAACGCCAACGATCGCCACTTTAAAACCCACCTGGATACCTACGGCGCCGTCTGCATCAGCGTAATGAACACCGGCCCCGGCATTCCCCGCCGGCAACTGAGACGCATCTTCGATCGCTTCTATAAATCCACGACCGAAGGTTTGCAAAACCGGGAGGGTGCCGGCATCGGCCTGGCCTTCACTAAAACCCTGGTAGATCTTCACCACGGCTTGATAAACGCCGAGAGCGAAGTGGGTCAACAGACAACCTTCCACGTCCGCCTGGCGCTGGATAAGAACCACTACTCGAAGAGCCAGATCGCCCAATCCTCCGCCACCAGCTACGTACCCCAGTCCGATCCGGTAGACTATTTCATGCCCGACGAGAATCTGCCGGAGGAAGAACTTAACAGTCTGCAGTTGAACAAATTACCTGCCGCTCGCCGTGGTAACGATGCTGAAGAAGAAAGTCCTTTACTGCTTTACATCGACGACAACAGCGATCTGCGCAATTTCATCCGCCAGGGTTTCGCCAGCGATTTTCGGGTTATCGCGGCCGACGGTGGCGCGGCCGGCATCGAACTGGCCAAAACTTCACTGCCCGACATCGTGATCTCCGACATCATGATGCCGGAAGTCGACGGTATGCAGGTACTGGAAGCCCTGAAAAACGATCCCCGTACCAGTCATATTCCCGTGATCATGCTGACGGCCAAGGATACCGAAGAGAGCGTGGCCGAGGGCCTGGGGTATGGCGCGGACGGTTACGTGACCAAACCCTTCAACCTGGAACTGCTGCGGCAACAGATCATCAACATCGTCAATTTCCGGGAAGCCCTGCGCGCGCGCTTCCGCCAGGAGGTGATCACCTCGCCGAAGGAAGTGACCGTCACCAACGCCGACGAAGAGTTTTTGCAGCAAGCCATGGACATCGTGGAGGAAAACATGTCGAATACCGAGTTTTCGGTCGAGCAGCTCGTCCGCGAAATGAGCGTATCCCGCAGCAAACTTTACCTTAAACTCAAAGCACTGACCGGGCAGTCCAGTAGTGAATTCGTCCGCACCATTCGCCTGAAACGGGCCGTACAGTTGCTGGAAGACAGCAACTACTCGGTGAAGGAGGTGATGTTCATGACCGGATTCAATACGGCCTCCTACTTCTCCAAGTGCTTCAAGCAGCAGTTCGGCATCGTGCCGAGCGAGTATATGCGCAAGAAGCGCGAAGATGCCGAGGCCTGAGTAGCTCCGGACGCTACTCCCGTGGCCGGTAAGCCCTGATCCAGTCCACGAGCATCACGTTGTTCTTATCGTCCGCCAGTTCCGCGTCCGTGGCTACGATTCCCTTGTCCGAGCGCCAGGCGTGGTCTTCCGTATCGATGATGAGGTACATGGCCCGATCGAGCCCTACTCCTTCGGGATCATCCTGTGGTGTCAGCCTGAGCCGGCGCACGAGTTGGCCGTCGATGTAAAAGTCTACCTTCCAGGGGTCGATCCAGTAAGCTCCGAACCGGTGAAAATCCTTGCGGTAAGGTACCTTCCCGGCCAGCGCGTGGTGGGATTGATCGTTCCAATTTTCTAGGATGTGGTTGTCCGCGTCCCGTACGAAGATGTGGTGGTTGTTGGAGGCGTGGGTAGCGAAGTAGTGTTGATTGGGACGGTCACCGCCGTAAATTTCCAGAATGTCCAGTTCCCGCCGGTCATCCTCGCTCAGCAACCACAGGTTGGAAGAGAGCACCTGATTGCTGACCTTTATGCTCGCTTCGATGAAGATGGGATAGGAAACGGGGGCTCGGGAAGTAATCACGCCGCAGTACACCCTTTCGGTGCCCTCCTTACGGGAGGCCCTGATGATCAGATGGCCATCCGCCACGTCCGAGTGCCCCGCGTCCCATTCCGTGAGCCCCGGCCCGTTCCAGGAATTAAAGTAGGTATCCCGCCAACGTTTCGTGAACCGCCGTCCCTTGCCCCGGTAGTGGAAGCTATCGGAGAGCGTCTGGATAAGCGCCCATTCCTTGCCGGGTCCGGCGACGGCCGGTACCGGGATGCCTGACCAATCCTGGGCTCCGGCCGTGCCAACCGGGAAAAGTACCGCGATCAGTACGTAGTGCAGTATCCATCGCATGCGTTCTATCTTCTGGCTTCCCCCTTGGCTACGTGCTGTTCCTTCCGCCGACCCTCGAAGCGACGGATGTACTGGTAATCCCCGTTTGCGTACTGGTGAGTCAGGCCCCACTCCATGATCTTCAGGGGATCCTCCTCACTCTGGTTGGAGCGGACCAGTCCGATGGCGTGGGGAGCTCCGGGTATGGCGCTCATGATCTCGAAGTTGATCCCGTCGGGTGCCCACTGAATCGTATTCTTTTCGAAGCCGTCGGTGGTGATCAGGGAAGCGATTCCACCGTTGTAGTGCCAGACGCAAATTTCGTGGCCGCTGTTGCTGATGGGGTTGTAGGGCGACTTAACGTAGGGCCCCAGCGGATCGTCAGCGATGGCCACGCCGTGCCGAATTTGGCGACCGCCGAAGGTGATGGCCTCCCCCATCTGTTCACCCTTGTAGTAGAGGTAAAATTTGCCGTTGTACGCCATCAGGCACGGATCGTGCACCTTGTGGCTATCGAAGTCTCCCTTTTTTTCCACGGCAAAGCGATTCTGCTCCTCCCCCTTCCAGATGCCGTTGTCGGCCGGACTCAGGATCGGCTCCTCCAACTTGGTCCACGGTCCGTCGGGGCTATCCGACCAGGCCAGGCCGACCTGATTCTTTACGCGTACAGTGTAGGGCGACTTTACGGTTTGGTAGGTGAGGTAATATTTCCCGTCGTAGGGCAAGCATTCGACCGTGAACACGGAGCGATCATCGTAAGCTCCGGGCTCACCGCGACCGACGGCCATTCCCTGCTCCTCCCAGGTCCAGCCGTCCTTACTGGTGGCGTACCAGATGTCGCAGCGATCCCAGGGGAAGACCTTCTCCTTATCGATGTCTCCCCCGAATCCCTGCGTCGGTCCGGTACTGCGGGAGTACCACACGTAGTAAGTATCCCCGACCTTGATCACCGCGCTGGGGTCGCGGCGCACCACCCCCTCCTCGTAGGCGAGATCGCCCTTCAGGTCCATGGTTTTATACTCCAGGAACCATTCGTTGCTACGACCCTCCTTCGGCCACTGTAGGGCACGTTTACTGGCCGCGCTGAGGTGTTCCGGGTCGGTGATGCCGAGAAAATCAATGTCGTCCTGGCTAGGCTCGGGGGCGCTGGAAAGGTCGGTTTGTTGCATGTTCTGGCAGGAGGACAGCAGTAGTAAGAGGGAAAGGATGCGGTATAGCATGAGTAAGGTATGTTGACTGTTAGGGTTGTATCGGCGCTTCCGACGACAGGAATCGCTCACACTCGCTCGAGTTTTACGGGGGGCGTACGGTGGGCGTTCCACTGGCAGACGTAGACGTTCTCGTCCCCATCCACGCAGACGTCGTGGCCGTTATAGAAGGTCCGGGCGGCGTCCTGGGCCACGGGCTGTAGTTGATCGTTTTCGTACACGGGTCGTTCTCCTCCGGGGCAGGAAACAACGCGATCGTCGCGGTCCATTACCATCGTGAATCCGGTCTGCCGCAACCAGGGCTGCTCGCCTCCCTCGCTGAAGTCGTGGCTCCAGCACACCCCGGCGTAAACGTTCTCACCGTGGATGACGGGACGGCAAATTTGCAGATTGGCCAGGTCCACCGTTTTGATCCACTTCCCGTCAAGGGTGAAGTACTTGTATTCCTTCGTCGAGCGGCTGGTGACGAGCAGGCGGGGACCGGCCGGGTCGCGGGAGTCGACGGCTATACCGTGGGCATTGTGCAAATCATAGTTCTTGTCGGCATTATCGTGGCCGCCGAACTTGCGGATGAACCTTCCCCGCTGATCGTACTGCAGGATATAGTCGGAGCCGTAGCCGTCGGCGATGTAGATGTCTCCGTTGGGCGCCACGGCAGTTTCGGTGGGTTGAAAGGGCATTCCCGGTTCGTACTCTCCGATGCCCTGCGGGTGGCCGATGCTGAAAACGAGTTTACCATCCACCGTTAACTTAGCGACGTAGCCGTTCTGGCGGATCATGGTGCGACCGTCTTTCCGGCTGCGCATCCAACCGCTTTCGCTGACGTACAGCATATCCTCGCCCCCCTCGTCGACCAGCGTCAGACCGTGACCGCCGGGCCAGTACGTCCCCCAGGAGTCGACCACTTTGCCGGATTTGTCGAACACGATGATGTTATTGCGCGGGTCATCGCCGATCATGATCAGTCGTCCCTTGCTGTCCGTCACCATTTCGTGGCAGTTGTCGAGGAAGGTGGTGAAGGGATTGATCTGCGCCCAGTCGCGGTGTACGCGGTAGCGGTAATTTCCGTGTCCGATGAGTTCTTCCATACTGCTTGCTTGCTTGCGGTGCTTACTTCCGATGGCGAAGGCGGGAGCGGTGACCAGCGCGGTGGCCAGGGTCATGCCGGTCTGGACAAACGATCTTCGGGAAGCCATACATTAGGTAGGTGGGTAACTCCAGCAAGGTAGCCGTAAGGATGGCGCCGGCCCTATCACGGAGGTACAAAAGCGTGCCACGTATGATCGGAGGGTCGTTTTTTCGGCGGGGACGCGGGTGCAATGTCTTTTCTTGCAAGCCATGAAGTACATCGTTTGCCAGGAACCCGGCCGCTTTGAGCTGGGTGACCGTCCCGAACCCGCGGCAAAGAGCGGGGAGGCCCTGCTGAAGATTCACCGCGTAGGCATCTGCGGTACCGACCTGCACGCCTACTCCGGTAATCAGGCCTTCTTTACGTATCCGCGCATCCTGGGCCACGAGCTTTCGGCCGAGGTCGTCGAGATCGGCCAAAATTCGCAGGGACTTACGGCCGGCGACCGGGTCATCATCATGCCCTACCTGAGTTGCGGCAAGTGTGTCGCCTGTCGTATGGGTAAGACCAACTGCTGCCAGAACATCCGCGTGCTGGGCGTACACACCGACGGCGGTATGCAGGAATATATTACGGTTCCGACCAACGTGCTGATTCCCGCCGGTAACCTGAGTCACGACGAGATCGCCATTGTCGAACCGCTCGCGATCGGTGCCCACGCCCTGCGGCGGGCCGGTGTGGAGCAGGGAGAAACCATCGTCGTAGTCGGCTGCGGTCCGATCGGCATCGGCCTGATGGCCCTGGCGAAGTTGGTAGGCTGTACCGTCGTCGCCCTTGACACCAATCAGCAACGACTCGATTTCGTTCGTGATGAGATTGGCGTCGACCATGCCTTCAGTGTACTGGAAGACCCGGTCACCGCGGTAGCGGAAGTAACCGGCGGCGACCTGGCAACGGCGGTCTTCGACGCTACCGGCGCCCAACGCGCCCTGGAAAGCGGGATCGATTATATGAGTCACGGTGGCCGTTACGTACTGGTCGGCCTGAGTAAGGGAGAGCTGACCTTTAATCACCCCAAAATTCACGCCAAGGAAACCACCCTAATGTGCAGCCGTAATGCCACCTTCGACGATTTCCGCTGGGTCAAGGAAAGCCTGGAAAGCGGCAAATTTCCCACCGATAAGTTCATTACCCACTCCGTCTCCTTCACCGACATGATCGAGCGGTTCGACGGCTGGCTGAAGCCGGAAAGCGGGGTGATCAAAGCGGTAGTGACGTGGGAGTAGCGGCCACTTTAGCGGCCACTTTAGCGGCCACTGTAGCGGCCACTTTAGTGGCCAAGCTGCTAGAACTTACGGGCAGCGGGACGGCTGTAAGCCGTCGCTACACGGTGACTTGAGGGGCCAAGATGCCGGGTAGTGCAGGCAGCATGACGGCTGAAGCCGTCGCTACACGGTCGCTTGAGGAGCCAAGATACCGGGTAGTGCAGGCAGCAGGACGGCTGTAAGCCGTCGCTACACGGTCGACTTCGTGACCAGGCTGCCGGGTAGTGCAGGCAGCAGGACGGCTGTAAGCCGTCGCTACAGGGTGACCGACCGTGTAATGTGGGCTAGGTACGTCAGCGTGTAGCAAAAAACAGGAGTAAATTCATTTGAAGTAGTCTTATAAATACCCGTGGTAGGGCGGCCCTGCCGGACCCCGTAAATTAGGGGCATGATGAGATTGCTCTGCTTCGCTGCTCTTGCCCGGTTGCTCTGCTCCTGCGGACCCGCCCTCCCCGATGATGTGGAGATGGCCTACGCCGAACTGCCGGAAGTACTCGATTACAATTTGCACGTCAAGCCGGTGCTGTCCGACAAGTGCTTTGCCTGCCACGGCCCGGACAAGAATACCCGCTACGCCGACCTGCGCCTCGACGTCGCCGAAGCGGCCTACGCCCGGGCCATCAAACCGGGTAAGCCCGGGAGCTCGGAATTGGTGCACCGTATCCTCTCCGATGATCCGGCGCTCGTTATGCCGGAAGCAAAGGCCAATATTCCCCTCTCCGCCCGCGAGAAGGCCATCCTGGTGAAGTGGATCGAGCAGGGGGCCGAATACCGCGACCACTGGGCCTTCAGTGCGCCGGTCCGGCCCACTGCCCCGACTGCGGACGAAAGCGAATGGAATACCTCGCCGATCGACCAGTTCGTACGCCGTAAGCAACGGGAGCACGGCTTTGGGTTCGCGCCGGAGGCACCCCGCGATCTGCTCCTGCGGCGGCTTTCCTTCGACCTGACCGGCCTGCCCCCCACTCCGGAAGAAACGGCGGCCTTCGAAGCGGATTCCTCTCCGGATGCTTACGAAAAGCAGGTCGACCGCTTACTGGCTTCCCCCCACTACGGCGAGCGCATGGCCGTGCAGTGGCTCGACCTGGCCCGCTTTGCCGATACCCACGGGTATACCGTCGATCGCTTCCGCGACATGAGCCCCTACCGCGACTGGGTCATTCAGGCGCTGAACCAGAATATGCCCTACGATACCTTCGTCACCTGGCAGCTGGCGGGCGATCTGCTACCCAACGCTACCCGCCAGCAGCGACTGGCCACGGGTTTCAACCGCCTGCACCCCCAGAACCTGGAGGGGGGGATCATCGAGGAGGAATTCCGCAGCGCCTACGTCTCCGACCGGACCGACGTACTGGGTACCGGCCTACTGGGCCTTACCCTGGCTTGCGCGAAGTGCCACGACCACAAATTCGACCCCATCTCGCAGCGCAATTACTACGAGATGTATAGCTTCTTCAATAACGTCGACGAGGCGGGCCTGATCCCCTGGGACGGCGCCACGCCCTCACCCCGCCTGGAGTTGCCGACGGAGCGTCAGGATAGCATCATTACCTACCTGAAGCAGCTGGAGCGCGAACAAGAGGAACAAGTAGACCAGATCGCGCGCAACAATGCCGATCGTGTACGGGAGTGGATCGCCAGTCACGGCTACCAACGCCTGCGCCCCAGCCCGGGACTACAAGCCCACTACAAGCTGGAGGACGGTCGCCTCGCGAACGCCCTGAATCCCTCCCAGCGCGGAAAAATGGACCGTCAATTTTCCAACGACGAGGTTCCCGAACTGGTGGAGGGGAAGAGCGGCAGGGGGTTACGCCTGAACGGCGACGCCTGGCTGGACCTGCACCCGGTGGGTATTTTCTCGCGGGACGAACCGTTTACGATCGGCCTGTCCGTAAAGCTGCCCGAAAAGCTGAAGACCGGCTTCATCTTCCACAAGGGCCACGGCACCCGACTGCACGCCGAGCGGGGCTATCACCTCAACCTCGACTCCACGGGACTGCAATTGCTGATGGCCCACGTAAATCCCGGCAACTCGATCGTCGAATTCGCCAAGGTCGACCTGCCGCGGGAGGAATGGCTTCAACTCACCGTTACCTACGACGGCAGCAGCACCGCCGCCGGCTACCGGCTTTACCTGAACGGCGAGGAACTGGCCACGACCGTAAAAAACGACGACCTCACCAAGGACATCATTTTTCACAGCATGACGGACCCCATTTATTCCGCCCCGATCGAGCCGGGACTGCAGATCGGAGCCCGGTGGCGCGGCAAGGGCATTGGCGGGGCAACGGTGGACGATATTCTGGTCTACGACCGCGAACTGACGGCGCTCGAAGTCCTGCGAATCGCGGACGAGTCAGCAATCGAAGCTCTGCGGACAACCGCCCCGGCCCAACTCGACAAAGCTTCGCGGAAGGCGCTGATGCAGTACTATACCGCCCTGGAAATACCCACCTACCGTGAATCGCTCGCCGAGCTGCAGCAGACCCGCGGGGCGCTGGTCGACTCCATGGAACCGGTAAAGGAGGTCATGGTCATGGCCGAAATGGATACGCCCCGGCAGGCGTACATACTCCGTCAGGGATTGTACAATGCCCCCGCCGAACCGGTAAAGACGCGGACGCCCGACTGGCTGCTGCCGATGCCGGAGAACGCCCCGAAGAACCGGCTCGGACTCGCGCAGTGGATGTTTGCCCCCGGCCACCCCCTCACCGCCCGGGTGGCGGTCAACCGCTACTGGCAGCAGTTCTTCGGCCGGGGATTGGTCAGGACCGCGGAGGACTTCGGCAACCAGGGCGAACTGCCCACCCACCCCGAATTACTCGACTGGCTGGCCGTGGAATACCAAGAAAACGGCTGGGACACCAAGGCCCTGTTGAAGACCATCGTGATGTCGCGCACCTACCGGCAGTCGTCGGTGACGCCGGAGGAGCAGCGACTAGCCGACGTGAATAACGTGTGGCTGGCCCGCGGACCGGCCCTGCGGCTGACCGCCGAGATGATTCGCGACAATGCGCTCTTCGCCAGCGGTCTGCTGAACACCCGGATCGGCGGACCTAGCGTCAAGCCCTACCAACCGGAAGGCCTCTGGAAGATGAACAACGCGGAGTACGTGCAGGACATGAACGACGACCTCTACCGACGGAGCCTCTACGTATTTTGGAAACGGACCGTGCCCCACCCCACCCTGGCCACCTTCGACGTGCCGAACCGCGACGAGTGCACCGTGCGGCGGCAAAAGACCAACACCCCTCTACAGGCCCTGGTCCTGCTCAACGACCCGGCCTTCGTGGAGGCCGCCCGTGCCCTCGGCGAACAGATTACCGGGGCGAACGAACCCGAGCAGGCGATCAGAACGGTATTTACCCGATTAAGCGGCCGCCAGCCGGTGGAGGAAGAACTCCACGTACTCCAGCAAGTACGCGAAAACGAGCACCAGAAATTCCTTGATTTCCCCGCTAAAGCTACCGGCTGGCTCACCGCGGGAGACAGCGAACCGGACGGAACTCTCGACCGGTTGCAACTGGCCGCCGACGCGGTGCTCGCGAGCGTCATCATCAACTCCGACGCCGCCATCACAAAACGATAATCCCATGGCCCTGCAAGACCTCTTCGGCGTAAAGCAAAAATTCGACCGCCGCGAATTTCTCACCCGCTCCTCCCTCGGTATTGGTGCCATGGCGCTCGGTAGCCTGATGAAGGCCGAGGCACCCTTCCAGGTCGACAATCCGCTTGGGGGGCTACCCGGGCTTCCGCACTTCGCGCCCCGGGCCAAGCGCATCGTGTTTCTCTTTCAGAGCGGTGGCCCGTCGCAGTTCGAAACCTTCGACTACAAGCCGAAGCTGGAAGAAATGCGCGGCCAGGACCTCCCGGATTCCATCCGCAAGGGACAACGCCTTACCGGAATGAGTGCCGACCAGTCGAGCCTGCCGATTGCCCCCTCCCTGTATAAGTTTCAGCAGTACGGGGAGAGCCGCGCCTGGGTAAGCGAACTGCTGCCGCATACGGCCGAAGTGGTCGACGAGCTGTGCTTCGTGAAGAGTCTGTACACCGAGCAGATCAATCACGATCCCGCCATCACCTTCTTCCATACCGGCAACCAGCTTCCGGGCCGGCCGAGTATGGGGTCGTGGATGAGCTACGGCCTGGGGTCCCTCAATGACAACCTACCCACCTTCGTGGTCCTGCAGTCTAAAAATTCCGGAGGACAGCCCCTGTACGCCCGTCTCTGGGGCAACGGCTTTCTCCCCACCCAACACCAAGGGGTACAGTTCACCTCCGGCAAGGACCCGGTCCTGTACCTCAACGACCCCGAGGGTTACGACGGTGCCGACCGCCACCGCATGCTGGGCTACCTGAACGAGCTGAACGACGTGCAGAAAAGCACCTACGGCGACCCCGAGATCGACGCCCGCCTGAGCCAGTACGAAATGGCCTACCGCATGCAGAGCTCGGTGCCCGAGATCGCGGACATGAGCGACGAGCCGGACCATATCTTCGACCTGTACGGTCCCGATAGCCGCAACCCCGGCACCTTCGCCGCCAACTGCCTGCTCGCCCGGAAGTTGCTGGAAAAAGACGTGCGCTACGTACAGCTTTATCACCGCGGCTGGGATCAGCATACCCACCTGCCCGGCGGCATCAAGAACCAGTGCAAGGCCACCGACCAGGGTTCGGCCGCGCTGATCAAGGACCTGAAGCAGCGCGGCCTGCTGGAAGACACCCTGGTGATCTGGGGGGGTGAGTTCGGGCGTACCGTATACAGCCAGGGAAAGCTGACCGCGACGAATTACGGGCGGGATCATCATCCCCGCTGCTTTACCATGTGGATGGCCGGCGGCGGCGTGAAACCCGGCTTCACCTACGGCGAAACGGATGACCTGAGCTACAACATCGTGCGCGATCCGGTCCACGTACACGACTTCCACGCCACCATTCTCCACCTGTTCGGGGTAGACCACGAGCGACTGACCTTCAAACACCAGGGGCGGCGGTACCGGCTCACGGACGTACACGGGCACGTCGTGAAGGATCTGATCGCCTAAATCGGGGATTTACCGGCTCTTTTCGGGGGATAGAAGGCAATTAAACCATTCGTGCTAGTCTAAAACCGATGCGTTGGGCATGCGCCTGCGCATCGCCGATACCTTGGTGACGATTCTTTACTCTCCTAGAAGTTGATCGTATGAAACAGTATTCCTTAGCGGGGTTATTCGTAATCCTATTCACCCTCCTCGGCGGAGCGGGGCTAAAGGCCCAGTCGCTCACTGTCACGGGCACCGTCGAAGATGCCGACGGTCCGCTTATCGGGGTCAGCATCATGAAGAAAGGTACGTCGAGCGGCACCGTCACCGACCTCGACGGCGGCTTCACCATTCAGGCCGAGCCGGAAGACATCCTGGTTTTCAGCTACATCGGCTACGGCACCCTGGAGGTGCCCGTCGGTGACCAGCGACAACTGCAGATCACCATGGACACCGACGCCAATCAGCTCGACGAGATCGTGGTGGTTGGCTACGGCTCCCAAAAAAAGAGCGACCTGACGGGCGCGGTCAGTCAGGTATCCGGCACCGAGTTGGGGAAATTTCCCGTTGCCAACGCCACGGAATCCCTGCAGGGCCGCCTGGCCGGTGTTCGGATCGAATCGGCCGGCGGCGCGCCGGGAGCGGGCGCTTTCGTAACCATCCGCGGCTCCGGGACCCTGTCGAACGCCCAGCCCCTGTACGTCATCGACGGCATTCTGACCGGTAGTATGGACAACCTGAACCCCGCCGACATCGAATCGGTATCCGTACTGAAGGACGCCTCCGCCAGTGCGATCTACGGTTCACGCGCCGCGAACGGCGTGGTCATCGTCACCACCAAGAAGGGAAGCCCCAACGGCGGCCTCACCATCGAAGCCGACCTGAGTGCCGGCGTGCAGTCGGCCATTAACCGCATCGACTGGGCCAACGCCGGCGAGTACGCCCTCATCCGCAACCGCGCCAACGATAACGACGGTACCAACCGCTCGCCGGCCAACGACGTCGATTTCGACCCCACCGTCGACACCGACATTCAGGACCTCAGCCTGCGCACCGGGGCCATCTACAATACCGGGCTACGCCTTTCCGGCGGATCCGAACTGTTCACCTTCAGCGTTTCCGGCAACTACCTGGACGAAACCGGCGTCGTGCGGGAATCGAGCTACAATAAGGCCAACGTGCGCGTGAACTCCACGTTCACCAAGGGGCGTTTCCGCCTGGAGGAATCCATCGGCCTGACCCGGACCGAGAACAACCCCAACTACTACTTTAACAGCGAGCGGGACATCCTGCCCACGGCCGCCTTCCGCAATCCGGACTTCGAGGGTGGCTACGCCGCTACCTCCGACCCGTCCGGCTCCACGGCCATCCACGGGGTGGGCAACATGCGGAACTCCCTGGCCCAGGCCATTCTGGAGGACCGGACCATCACCAGCAACGGCCTCCTCGGCAACGTCGCCGCTTCCTTCGAAATCATCGACGGACTGACGTACAAACTGAGTGCCAGCTTGGACCAGGGAAACACCAATAACTACCGCTTTACGCCAACCTATTTCTTCAACGCTACGGCCGTGGGGCGGCAGAACTTCGCCGAGCTCAACGAAACCAACAGCGAGTTTACCAGCACCATCATCGAAAACACCCTGAACTACGAGCGCGAGCTGGCCGGGCGTCACCGTATCAACCTGCTGGCCGGTTACACCCGACAGGTATCCACCGGACGTACGCTGGGGATCGTGGCCCGCGATTTCCCTTCCAACAGCATCCGGGTCGCCTCTACCGCCCAGAATCTGGCTTCCGCCCCGTCGTTTGAATTTAAGTCGGCGCTCTTGTCCAGTTTCGGTCGCGTCAACTATGCCTACGACGACCGCTACCTCCTGACGGCTACCCTGCGCCGCGATGCATCTTCCCTCTTCCGGGAAGATCTGCGGGCGGGGGTCTTTCCTTCGGTAGCCATCGGCTGGAACGTCGGCAAGGAATCCTTTTTCAACGCGGACGGGTTCATCAACGATCTCAAACTGCGGCTCAGCTACGGCGAGATCGGCTCCAACAACACCCAGGCCTACGAGATCGACCCGGTCCTGAATCTGTTCGGAGAATACCCCCTCGGCACGAACCAGACCCGGCGTACGGGATACTCCGTCACCAAGGGCGTAAACGACGCCATCAAGTGGGAAACCACCACGACCACGGATATCGGGATGGAGGCCTCCTTCCTCGATAGTCGGCTATCGGTCACGATGGACTACTTCATTAAGAACACCAACGACATCCTCGTCCGGCTCAGCATTCCCCGCTTTACCGGCTTCGATAACGACCCGACCTTCAATGCCGCCAGCATCCGGAACAAGGGCTTCGAATTCGGCGCCAACTACGGCAAATTCACCGGAGACTTCAACTGGAGCCTCGGCGCCAACCTCACCCTTCTGGACAACGAAGTGACCGACCTGCCCTCCGACCCCATCGTCGGCGGACAGTTCACCTCCAACGGCCTGCGGAGCACCCGCACGGAAGTCGGCCAGCCCATCGGCTCCTTTTACGGATACGAAGTGGCGGGCATCTACCGGTCCGATGCGGAAGCCGCCGAAGACGGGCGGACGGACGCCCGGGCCGGGGACTTCAAGTTCCGGGACATCAACGGCGACGGCATGCTGACCGACGCCGACCAGACCTACCTCGGCAGTCCCATACCCACCTTCGAGTACGGGCTGAACGCCAACTTCTTCTGGCGCTCCTTCGATGCTACGCTGCTGTTCAACGGCGTAGCCGGAAACAAGATCCTGAATGCCAACATCTACCGGGGATACTTCGATACGGAAGGAAACTACCTGGCCGATGCCGTAAACGCCTGGACCCCCGAAAATTCCGGCTCCCGCGTACCCCGCAACACCCTGGTCGACCAGGCCTTCAACCGTCGGATGTCGGACTTCTATCTGGAAAGTGGCGCCTACTTCCGCCTGCGTAACCTGCAGATCGGCTACTCCCTGCCCGCCGGCCTGCTGGAGGGGACCAACGCCATCTCCAAAATCCGGGCTTACGTAAACGTACAGAACCTGTTTACCATCACGGACTACACCGGCTACTACCCCGAACCCGGGCGCAACAGCCGGGGCGGCACCAATATTTTCAACGCCGGCGTAGACGAATCCGCCTATCCCATGCCCCGCACCTTCATGTTCGGTCTTCAACTGGGCTTCTAAATCGATACCATCATGCATAGCACCATAAAGCAACTCTCCCGGCTCTGTATTGCCGCCACGGCCACCCTCGGGCTCGTCCTGCTACCCTCCTGCGACGAAGACATACTCAATCAGACCAACCCCAGCGCGATCACGCCCAACTCCTTCTACCAGACCGCGGACGACGCCGTCAAGGCCATCATCGGAGCCTACAGCCCGTTCACCGACATCTGGTACTACACCCGCATGAACATCTTCGCGACGGACTACCGCGATGACCTGGTGAACGGCTTCGGAACTTCCGAGCGCACCGATCCGGGACGCTTCGCCGCCGAATCCAATAAGAACATGGTCGCCTGGACCTGGGCCCCGGCCTGGAAAATCATCTCCCGCGCCAACGCCATCCTGGCCTACGTGCCGAACATCGAGATGGATGCGGAAGAAAAGGCCGCCATCCTGGCGGAAGCCCGTTTTCTCAGGGCCTATAACTATTTCTTGCTCGTACAGACCTACCGCAACCTGCCGCTGGTCACCGAACCCATCGATTTGGAGGAGGCCCGCACCGTGTCCCAGGTAGACCCCCAGCAGATCTACGACCTCATCATCGCGGACCTTAAGGCCGCTCAGACGGCCCTGCCCGCCCAGTGGCCCGCCGACCAAACCGGCCGCGCGACCTCCGGGGCCGCCACCGGTTACCTGGCCCGGGTATACATGTCGCAGCTCGACTACGTAAACGCCAGACCGGAACTGCTCAGGGCGATGAACTCCGGCCAGTACGAGCTGATGGCGGATTATGCCGACAACTTCGAAGAAGCGTCGGAGAACAATAAGGAGTCCCTGTTCGAGATTCAGCTCGTTTCCGACGGGAACTCCGGCTGGGGTGGTGACGCCCCGGGCGCGGGCAAGGGCGCCGGATACATGCAGGACATCGCGCCCCCACCGGCCTTCACCGGACAGGACGGTATGCGCATCAATCAGTGGGCCCTCGATCTGTTCCTGGACGAACGGACCGTGGATGGGCACGTCGATCCCCGGGCCTTCACCACGCTATTCTTCGACTCGGACGAAACCACGCCCTACCAGGGTCGGGAACTGGGTCCCACCATCTACGGCGGGCAAACTTATGACGAGGTGTTCCCGGGCTCCGACTTCGTTTTCAACAAGAAGTACCTCGACCTGGAAGCCGGATACACCACCGCTTCCCAGGGATGGCACTTCTCGGGCAATAACTTCCGTGTGCTGCGGTACGCGGACATCCTGCTCCTCTTTGCCGAAGCGGAGTTTCAGCTGAACGGCTCCACGCCGGAAGCCCTCGCCGCCATCAACCAGGTACGGGCCCGGGCCAATATGCCCGCCTTCACTATCATCACCATGCAGGACATTATGGACGAGCGCGTCAAGGAACTCAGCATGGAGCGGACCCGCTACCAGGACCTGCTGCGGTGGGGGCTGGTCGAGGAGCTTATCGTCAACCGCCCCGGCGTCAAGTCGGAAAGCGGGGGCACGGGAGCCTACCGCCCCGGCCGTGAGTACTTCGACATTCCCGACAGCGAACTGAATAACAATCCGAACTTCAAGCACAACCCCGGATACGAATAACTTAGGCATGGCCTACCGTATACTCCCATTAATATTGTGTCTTAGCGTGGTGGGCTGCCGGAACGACCGTTCCGCGCAGCCCGCGCGCGTTGAGGGCTTCACGCTACTCTCCGCCGGCGAGAGTGGCATTGACTTTGCCAACAATATCCGGGAGAGCGATTCCCTCAACTATTTCACCTACCCTTACCTCTTCCTCGGCAACGGGGTGGCCGCGGCCGACTTCGACCGCGACGGGCGCACCGACCTGTTCTTCACGGCGGCACAGGGGGAAAATCGCCTGTACCGCAACCTGGGCAATTTTACCTTCGAAAATATTACTGCGGCGGCCGGACTGGCGGAGGCAGATCTGTGGGCGACCGGAGTCACGACCCTCGACATCAACGCCGACGGGTGGATGGATCTGTACGTTTGCGTCGCCGGACCGGGCGCCGACCGCCGCAATCGCCTGTACGTAAATCGCACCGACGGCACCTTCCGCGAGGCCGCCGCCGAGTACGGCCTGGACGACAACGCTCACTCCATACAAGCTACCGCCCTGGACTACGACGGCGACGGCCTGGTAGACCTGCTGGTCGCCAACTACGCCAACGTGCCGGTTAGCCAGGGCAATGAATTCTACGGCGACCGCATGCGAATTAACGCCCCGGTAGAGTCCATCCATCTGTACCGCAACACCGGGCGCGACACCTTCATCGACGTTACGCAATCCGCCGGCCTGCAGCGCTTCAGTCTGGCGCTGGGCGTGGTGGCTCAGGACTTCAACGGAGACGGCCTGCCGGACCTATACATCTCCAACGACTTCAACGTACCCGACTACTTTTTCGTCAACCGGGGCGACGGCACTTTCCGGGAGGAGCTGGCCGCAAGCTTCCCCCACACCTCCATGTTCGGCATGGGCATTGACGCGGGCGACCTGAACCACGACGGGCGGCCCGATCTCGTGCAGCTTGACATGACGGCCGCCGACTACCGGCGCGCCAAAACGAATATGGCCAGCATGCGGCCGGAAGCCTTCTACCGGGCGGTAGAGCTGGGTTTTCACTACCAGTACATGCAAAACACCCTCCAACTTAACCGGGGCAACGATCCGCAGGGGCGACCCCACTTCTCTGACCTAGCCCAACTTAGTGGGGTAGCTACCACCGACTGGAGCTGGGGCAGCCTGCTGGCCGATCTCGACAACGACGGACACCGCGACCTGTTCATCACGAATGGTATCAAGCGCGACGTCAATAATAATGACGTGAACGCCGGTTTTCGCTCCGGCAGTTTCTTCGGGGGCTCCGCGGCCCGCGACTACCGCCTCCTCCCCAGCCGACCCATCGCCAACTTCTGTTTCCGGCATCCGGGTACCGTTCCCGCTCCCTTCGAGCAGGTGCAATCCGCATGGGGACTCGACCAGCCGGGCTTTTCCCAGGGCTTCGTCGCGGCGGACCTCGATAACGACGGCGATCTCGACCTCGTGCTCAACAACATGGACGCTCCGGCGGGCGTGTACCGCAACGAGGCGGCGGGCAATTATATGAAAGTTTCCCTTACCGGAACACCCTCCGACCCGCTGGCACTCAACGCCAGGGTACAAGTGTTTACAGGCGATACCGTGCAAATTGCCGAGCTCACCCTGACCCGCGGTTACCTCTCCGCCCAACCGCGCGAACTGCACTTCGGCCTGGGCGATCGAGCGGTGGTGGATAGTATCGTCGTGCGGTGGCGGGACGGAAGCAGCAGCACCATCGCCTCGCCGTCCGCCAACCAACTGGTCACGGTAACCTACGGGGGCGACCGGATCGAAAGGGTGCCGGACGTATCGGCCCCACCTCCCTTCGCCGACATCACCGCCCTTACCGGACTTGACTTCAGCCACCAGGAGGACGACTTCGACGACTTTTTGTACCAGCCCCTCCTCCCCCACCGCTACTCCCGGCTCGGACCGGGCATGGCCGTAGGAGATGTAAACGGCGACGGCCTGGACGACCTCTTCTGCGGGGGAGCGCGGCAACAAAACTCCCAACTCTACCTTCAGACGATCGACGGAACGTTTGCACCGGCGGGACCCGGATACCAGTTCGCCGATACCGAACGGGAAGTCACCGGCGCCCTGTTCTTCGACGCGGACGGCGACGGTGACGACGACCTCTACGTCGTGAACGGAGGAAATGACCGACTGCAGTCGGCCGCTACCCTGCAGGACCGGCTCTACGTAAACACCCCCGCGGGACTGGTCGGGGCACCCGATGCCCTTCCCGGTCTGGCCGGGAGCGGGCAGGCCGTCGCGGCATCCGATTTCGATGGCGACGGGGATATCGATCTGTTCGTGGGCGGGCGACTCGTTCCCGGCCGTTACCCCCACTCCCCAACCAGCCACCTGCTGCTCAATGAGGGAGGAACGGTGGACGCACCCCGGTTTCGTGATGTCACTACCGAACGGTGCCCGGCACTATCGGGCGCCGGATTGATCACCTCCGCAACCTGGGCCGACGTAGACGCGGACGGTCGCCCGGACCTCATCACCGCCGGCGAGTGGACACCGGTCACCGTGTACCACCAGCGGGCGGACGGTAGCTTCGAGCCGCGCCCGCCCGCCCCCGACCGAACGGGTTGGTATTACGCTCTGGCGGCGGCCGATGTCGACCAGGACGGTGATATCGATCTCCTAGCCGGCAATCTTGGACGAAACTACAAGTACCGCGCCGACGATACCCACTCCTTCGAAGTGTACGCGAACGACTTCGACGCAAACGGCCGGGAGGATATCGTGCTGAGCAAATCCGACGGATCAACCCAGCTTCCCCTACGGGGGAGGGAATGTTCGGCCCAGCAAATTCCCGCCATAACCAAGCGATTCACCACCTACTCCGCCTTCGCCGACGCGGACCTACAGGATATCTACGGCGAAGGGCTGGAAAGCGCGCTTCACTACGTCGCCAGGGATTTCGGTCACCAGTGGTTCGAAAACGACGGCTCGGGCCGCTTCCGGGTCCACCATCTGCCGGCGAGTACCCAGCTCAGTAGCATCAACTCGATTACCCCCCTCGATTACAACGGTGACGCCTACCCGGACTTTCTCCTGGCCGGCAACCTCCTGCATGCGGAGGTCGAAACCACGCGCAACGACGCCGGCTACGGCGACATATTGCTCGGCGGCCCCGACGGCCCACGAGCAACCGTGGCACCCCACGACAGCGGTTTGTGGCTGTACGGGGAAGTGAGGAGCGTGCCGGCCCTGAACATCCGTGACCGTCCGGCACTACTCATCGCGCGCAACGGCCTGCCCCCGGTCGTGTACGCGCGGCAACCCCTGAATTGAGGGCTGCAGGCTGGTAAAGACCTCTCCGTCCCCCTTACCTTGGGGCACTACCTTTCCTCCTATGTGCGCTCGTTTTTGCTTCCTTCTCTATCTTATTTCCCTGTGCGCTTGCCGGAGCGAGTCAGGTGACGGTCAACCGCTGAACCACCTGGCCAACGAGCGGAGTCCGTACCTGCTCCAGCACGCCGGCAACCCCGTCGACTGGTACCCGTGGGGCAATGAGGCGCTCGATAAGGCGGTCTCGGACGACAAACTACTGGTCGTAAGTATCGGTTACGCCGCCTGTCACTGGTGCCACGTGATGGAGGAGGAAAGCTTTCAGGACACGACGGTAGCCCGGGTGATGAACGACCATTACGTGAGCATCAAGGTCGACCGGGAAGAGCGCCCCGACATCGACGACGTGTACATGACCGCCTGCCAACTATCGAGCCAGGGCGGTTGCGGCTGGCCCCTCAACGTGATCGCCCTGCCCGACGGTAAGCCGATCTGGGCGGGCACCTACTTTCCGCGCGACCAGTGGCTCAAGGTCCTCGATCACTTCACCCAGCTCAAACAAAGCGATCCGGATCAACTCGCTACCTACGCCCGCGAACTTACGGGGGAACTGACGCGCATCAGCGCTTTTGACCCGGCGCCGCCGACGGATGAAGACCTCTCCACCGACCTGCTGGATTCGCTCACGGTGAAACTCACTGGTCAGATCGACCCCCGGTGGGGCGGACTGCGGGGAGCACCCAAGTTTCCGATGCCCATCGTGCACGAATACCTGCTTACCCAGTTTTACCACAGTCAGGATTCCACCGTTCTGGAAGCCGTTACCTCCACCCTCGACGCGATGGCCGCCGGGGGCATATATGATCAGTTGGCAGGAGGGTTTTCCCGCTACGCTACCGACGCGGAGTGGCGGGTCCCCCACTTCGAAAAGATGCTGTACGACAACGCCCAGTTGCTGTCACTCTACGCCCATGCCTATCAGCTTACCGGTCGGCCACGGTACGCGGAGGTCGTGCGCGAAACCGCCGAATTTCTGAACACCTCCCTTTCCGATCCCACCGGCGGTTTCTACTCCTCCCTCAATGCGGACACCGACGGGGAGGAGGGCAAAACCTACGTCTGGACTCGCCGGCAGATCGATTCCGTTCTTCAGGATGCAAACGTGGCCGAAGCCTTTTCCCGCCACTACTCCGTGACCGAAGCCGGCAACTGGGAGGGGACCAACATTCTGTACGCCCGGGGGGGCGGGGACGCAGGAGCGGTGAGTTTACGGGAAGCCAAGCAACAGCTCCTCCGGGCCCGCAACGCCCGTACCCAACCCGACGTAGACGATAAAATACTCACCGCCTGGAACGCGCTGGCCATATCCGGCCTCTGCGCGGCATACGCTGCCCTCGAAGAACCGGCCTACCGCGACCGGGCCTTGCGTACCGCCGTCTTCCTGACCGAAACGGCCCTGCAGGATGTTAACCGGCTCTACCGCAACTACAAAGACGGCAGGAGCGGCATCAACGGCTTTCTGGACGATTACGCCCTGCTCGCCGCGGCCTTCATCGACTTGTACCAGGTCACCTTCGATGAACGGTGGCTGGAGCGCGCCACCGGCCTGGTGGACTACGCCGATGCTCATTTTTTTGATCCGGAACGCGGATTCTACCGCTACACCTCCTCCCTGGATGCCGCGCTGGTGAGTGATAATATACCCATCTATGACCGGGTAATCCCCGCCGGCAACTCCGTGATGGCTCGCGTGCTCTTTCAACTCGGGACCATCACCGGGAATATCGCGATGGCCGAGCGGGGCGGCAGGATGCTCCGGGGGGTGCTACCTGACCTGAGCGAGCGGGGGCTGGAGGGCTTTGCCAACTGGGGCAGACTGTACCACGACCTCACCTACCCCACCCTGGAAGTGGCCATCGTGGGTGAACGAGCTACGGCCATCCGGGAGGGGATTGCCCGACGGTATCTGCCGCACGTACTCTTTTTGGGAGGGGAGACGGAGGGTAGCCTGTCGCTGCTAAAGGATAAGCACGTTCCCGGCGATACCTACGTCTACGTATGCCTCAACCGCCTGTGCCTGCGTCCGGTGCAGAGCGTGGGGGCCGCGCTTTCCCTCATCGAGGAATACTGATCTACGGCTTACGACCGGAATTTAAAGTAGTGTTTTTTGGGGGGGGGTACCCTGCCCATCAGGCCAGCAATTACTGGCCATTCCGCAGATTACACATATGTGATAGCGATGGAATCATGCGTAGCGGTCCTCCGTCACGTGGGGTTGCACTTTTGTTGCCACCCGGTCCACTTACCCGGCTCACTACTGTATACGGCCATCGGCCGGGCATCGCTCTGAATAGCCCGCCTGCCCTAAAGCACTTGATCATGCATAGAAACTGTTTACCCTTATTATTGCTGCTGCTGGCCGTCGGGTTCAGCCTCCCGGCAACGGCACAAAATAGTCTTACCGTAAGCGGTACCGTTACGTCCGCCGAAGAGGGACCACTCATCGGCGTAACCGTACGGGTAGCCAATGACCTGAATACGGGAACGGTAACCGACCTGGATGGCCGGTACTCCATCACGGTCCCTGATGGCGGCAGTACCCTCATCTTCACGTATATGGGCTACGAAAGCCAGGAGGTAGCGCTCAATAACCGCACGGTGGTCGACGTAGAGCTTGCTACCGACGCCGAAACCCTCGAAGAAGTCGTGGTCGTCGGCTACGGCTACGTCAATAAGAACGATCTGACCGGCTCGGTCACCACGGTCAAGAACGAAGACCTGACCCGCGTGCAGTCCATCAACTTCGAAAAGGGACTCGCGGCCCAGGCGGCGGGCGTCCAGGTGGTCACCTCCCAGGGAGGACCGGGCGCCGCGGCGAAGATCCGCATCCGCGGTGGTACCTCCATCAATGCCACCAACGACCCGCTCTACGTAGTGGATGGATTCCCGCTGATCGGCGACGCCCAGGGTACCGGAGCCGGTCCCGGCGCCCAGTTGGAGAGTCCGCTGTCCTCCATCAACCCGGAAGACATCGAGTCCATCGAGATTCTTAAGGACGCCTCCTCTACGGCCATCTACGGCAGTCGCGGCGCGAACGGGGTGGTCCTCATCACGACCAAGAAGGGCAAGGAAGGGCGCGCTCAGCTGACCTACTCCGGCTCCTACGGCATCGGTAGCCTGGCGCGTAACATTGACCTGCTTACGCCTCAGGAATACGTCGACTTCTGGAATGAATATTTTCCCTACAATTACGGCAATACCTTCGAACAGCGCGACCTCGCCTACCGCGATGATTTCGGCAACGACCTCGACCTCGGCGACAGCGACCTGTTCGTGGTCGACTGGCAGGACCGGGTGATCCGCAAATCCTCCACCATGCGGCACAGCCTGAGCATCAACGGGGGCAGCGAACGCACCCGTTACAACGCCTCCTTCAGCTACGCCGACGACCAGGGCATTCTGGAAGGTTCTTACTTCAAGCGCTACACCGCCAACCTCAACGTCAGTCAGGAACTGGCTAACAACCTTTACGCGGGCATCAACCTTAACGCCGGCTTCATCGACCGGGGCGGCCCCATTACCGCCAGTGCGTCCGTAGGTAGCAGCGCGCGGGCCAGCGTACTGACCCAGGTCAACCTCTTTCCGCAGGTACAGGGCCGCATCCGTTACGCGGAAGCCGAGTACGACGAGGAAGGATTGCTCATCAGCATCCGCGACGGTGACGCCAGCAACCCCGAAACCCGGATCGAGAAGACCCACAACTTCTCTACGCAGATCAACGGCTTCGCCAACACCTACCTGGAGTACCACTTCAGCGATCACCTGAGCGTAAAGTCCACCTTCGGAGGGCGCTTCTACAACGTGAACAGCGAGGGTGTCTACCCCAGCGATTTCGGCTGGTCGCGCTCCCTCGGCGGCGTAGCCTTTACCAGCCTCAACCGCAGTGCCGGCTGGCTGAACGAGAACACGGTCTCCTACCGAAATAAATTCGGCATCCATGGCATCAACGCCGTGGCCGGATTCACCCAACAGGGCGGCGAAGGACGATCCCTGCGCACCCAATCCCAGGACTTCGCCCTCCCCGGCGTCGACATCGACAACCTGTCCTCGGCAGCCCTTACGCTGCCCACTCAGTCCGACCGCGGTGCCGACGGACTGCGCTCCTGGCTCGGACGGATCAACTACACCCTGGCCGACAAGTATCTCTTCACGGTCAGCGGCCGCGCCGACGGTTCGAGTAAGTTTGCCGAAGGGAAAAAATGGGGTTTCTTCCCCTCCGCCGCCGTGAGCTGGCGCGTAAGCCAGGAACCCTTCCTGGTCGACAACCCCGTCATCAGCAACCTGAAGCTCCGGGCTACCTACGGCGTTTCCGGCAACAACTCCATCGGTAACTACCAGTCGCTGGCCGCCTACGAAGCCACCCGCGTTATCCTGGACGGCAGCCTCGTTTCCGGCGCGCGGGTCAACCGCCTGGGCAACAGCGACCTCACCTGGGAAACCACCGCCCAGACCGACATCGGCTTCGAACTCGGCCTGTTCAATAACCGCGTCTCCTTCGACTTCGACTACTACGTCAAGACGACCAGCGACCTCCTGCTGGCCCGGCCGCTACCTCCCGAAACCGGCTTCACCTCCGCCCTGCAAAACTTCGGCGAGATCGAGAATAGGGGCATCGAATTATCCCTCAATACCACCCCCGTCGACCGCGGCGACTTCACCTGGAGCACCCGCTTCAACATCTCCCGCAACCGCAACGAAGTAAGGGACATCGGTGACGCGGCCTTCATCCTGGCCACCGGCCCCGGTTCCAACCAGAATGACTTCATCGTCCGGGTGGGTGACCCCATCGGCAGCTATTATGGCTTCGAGGTGGAGGGCGTGTACAACTACGCGGATTTTCCGATCTTCGACGGCCTCTCTCCCGCCGAGGCCGAAGCCCTGGTGCGCGGCGAAGGTGGTGACTACTGGGAAAACTTCTTCGAACTCCGCGAGGGCGTGCAGACCCGCGCCAGCGTGGGCCAGTATCGCCCCGGCATGATCAAGCTCCGGGACATCGCGGGCGTTGACGAAAACGGGAACCGGGTGCTCGTTCCCGACGGCGTGGTGGACGAAAACGACCGGACCATTCTCGGCACCTCCCAGCCCGACTGGTTCGGCGGACTGACCAATGATTTCCGCTACAAGAACTTCGACCTGAACTTCCTCTTCCAGTTTTCCGTCGGCAACGAGACCTACAACAACAACGTAGCGGCGGGCACAGCTACCGCCATCCCCACCCTGAACAAATTCGGCGTCGTGCGGGATCGCTGGCGTCCCGACGCGCCCGACACCGACTTCCCCGGCATTTGGGGCTTTGGTGACGGCGGGGTGAACCGCGAAAACCTGAGCATCTACATCGAGGACGGGTCCTTCATTCGCCTATCCAACGTGACTCTGGGGTATCGGCTCCCCCGCGGTTTCCTGACGAGCACCGCCGCTCGGGTGTATCTGGCGATCGACAATGCCTTCCTCATCAGCAACTACTCCGGCTATGACCCCGAGGTCAGTGTAGGCAATAACCAACTGACCCCCGGCGTGGACGCCGACAGCTACCCGCGCGAACGCACCTTCCGCGGTGGCGTATCGGTCACCTTTTAACCCACTTCGAACCACCGCTTCCCCCGCCCTACGGGGAAAGCTCCCAATAAAAATGATCATGCGAACCAGACGATTTTCGTGGATACTGTTGCTCCCCCTCCTGTTCACCCTGCCCGCGTGCAACGACGAACTGCTGACGGAGAAACCCAGCAATTTCCTGGCCCCGACCAATTTTTACCGCAATGCCAACGACGCCCAGATCGCCCTGGCGGGTCTCTACGCCGGACAAATGCGCCTCCAGGGTTACGTCGGAGGCGATGCGGGCGTAGCCCTGCTGTGGGGCATTCACGGGGCGGACGAAATTATCATCCCCCCGTGGGCCCCTGCCGGACGCTTATCCCTGTTCCTGTGGAACTTCAACCCCACCCTCGACGTGATCGAAACGGTGTACCAACGCCACTACGAAGAGATCAACCGCGTCAACACGGTACTTAACCGGGTCGGCATGATGGGCGAAGATCAGATCAGCGACGGGGTCAGGGATGACGTAATGGCGCAGGCAAAAGCCCTCCGGGCCAGTTTCTACTTTAACCTGGTCCGCATCTACAACCGGGTACCCCTGGTCCTCGAGGAGCGGGAAAACCTGGAGAACCTGGAATTCACCCAGGCGGAACCCGGGGAAATCTACGCTCAGATCATCCAGGATCTCACCGAGGCCATCGCCGTGCTGGAGCCGGCCAGCAACGTGAGCCGAATTTCCAAAGGTGCGGCACAGGCTTTGCTCGGTAAGGTTTACCTGCAAATGGGCGGTTGGCCCCTGAAGGAAACCGACAAGTACGCCGCGGCCGCCGACCAGTTCGGGGCGGTGATCGCCAGTAACGAGTACGCCCTGCTCGACGATTTCCAGCAAGTGTTCGACTACGAAAACGAGCTCAACGATGAGATGGTCTGGGTGGTCCAGCACGACGGACCCGGCGTAAACATCGACGGCACCCAGAACTCTAACCTCGGCACCTTTATGGGTCCGGCGGGCAGGCTCGAGGAAGGAGCCGGCTGGGGTACCGCCTGGCTGGCGACCAAACTGGAAAATACCTTCGAACGCGAAGACCTGCGCCGTCGGGTAAGTGTAGCCTACGCTCCGGCTCCCCGGGTGATGGAGGGCGACAGCACCGAGGGCCCCAACCAGTGGAAGCCCTGGAAGTGGCAGAAGCCCAACCCCAACAACTGGGGCAACGATACGCCCTTCGACTACCCGTACATCCGCTACGCCAACGTGCTGCTCGGCTTTGCCGAAGCGGATGCCCGCGCCAACGGAACGGTTACCCAGGAAGCCGTGAATGCCATCAACCTGGTACGTGCCCGCGCCCGCGGCGATGCCGATCCCACCAAAGTGTTGATCCCCTACACCACGGCCATGCCCCTGGAAGAATTCGTCGACGCCGTACTCGAGGAACGCTACCTCGAACTCGCCTTCGAGGGTCACCGCAAGGGCGACCTGATCCGCACCGAACGGGCGGTGGAAGTGATGTCGAACCTGGAGAAACAAACCGCCGTCTGGCCCGGCCCCCCGGAGCCGGCGGAATACAAACTGCTATGGCCCATCCCACAGTCGGTCCTGGACCTCAATCCGGCCCTGGAGCAAAACCCCGGCTGGTAGTACCACCGACGCTCCCGCCCCGTATAGACGTCCCGGCAAATTCTCCGTAATTCGCCGGGACGTCTTTGTGTTATACTTTGAAGCTGAAAGTCGATCCGCATCCATGCTTACCCGCGCCGTTTACCTGCTCATATTCGTATGCACCGCCTGCCAGGCCGATCAACCCAATCAAGTCCCGGCACCGGACCGTGCACCCGCTACTACCTTCGCCCGCCACTCCCCCACCGAAAGCGGCATCGACTTTGTTAATCACGTCGAGGAAAATTTCACCAACTTCTTCGCCCGCTTTCAGTACGTGTACAACGGCGGCGGCGTGGCCATCGGGGACATTGACGGCGACGGACTGAGCGACATCTACTTCACCGCCAACGAAACCGAAAACCGGCTCTACAAAAACCTGGGCAACCTGCGGTTTGCAGACGTTACCCAACGGGGCGGGGTCGCGGGAGCCGGCGGATGGGACAACGGTACGGTCATGGCGGACGTCAACGGCGACGGCCACCTCGATATTTACGTATGCCGGGGAGGCTCGAAGGATAACAGCCCGGAAGCGGACCGCCGTAACCTCCTTTACCTCAACGACGGCAGCGGTAAATTCCGGGAGGCCGCCGCCGAACTCGGGCTGGACGACGCCGGCTACTCCCTGCAAGCCGTCTTCTTCGACTACGACAACGACAACGACCTGGACGCTTACATCACCAACCGCCCCGACACCTACTTCATCCCGTACACCGAGGTGCTGAAGGCAAAGCAGGCGCAGGACCCCGCCTTCAGCGACCAATTGTACCGCAACGACGGGGGCCGCTTCGTCAACGTCACCGAGCAGGCCGGCATCAGCGGCAACTTCGGCTACGGTCTGGGGCTGGTGACGGCCGACGTCAACGGCGACGGCTACCAGGACATTCTCGTCTCCAACGACTACCTCGAAAGCGACTACCTCTACGAAAATCAGGGCGACGGCACCTTCCGGGAACGTATCGCCGACTATACCAACCACACCAGTTTTTACGGGATGGGCATCGACGTCAGCGATCTCAACAACGACGGGCTGGAGGACATCATTCAGCTCGACATGTCGCCGGAAGACTACGTACGCTCCAAAACCACCATGGCGAGCATGAACGTCGAGATGTACCGCACCATCATGGCCAGTGGCTTCCACAGTCAGTACATGCACAACACCCTCCAACTCAACCGGGGCAACGGGCGCTTCAGCGAGATCGGCCAACTGGCGGGCATCGCCAAGTCAGACTGGAGCTGGGCCTGCCTGGGCGCGGACTACGACAATGACGGCTGGAAGGAGATCTTCATCACCAACGGATACCGCCGCGACGTAGCCGATAAGGACGGAAACGCGGAATTTCGGGCATACCTGCAGAGTGAGGAGCGAGCGAACCGGACGGACGAGGAAAATGCCGCCCACGTCATCAGCCTTTTCCGGTCCGCCCCCCAGCAGAACTACCTGTTCGACAACAATGGCGACCTGACCTTCACCTCCGTTGCCGAGCAGTGGGGACTGAGCGAAGCGACCTTTTCCAACGGAGCCGCCTACGGGGACCTCGACAACGACGGGGATCTCGACCTGGTCGTGAATAACCTGGAAGCGGAGGCTTTCCTCTACGAAAACGAATGCAAGGGGAGCAACTATTTGCGGGTATCCCTGTCCGGCCCCGACGGCAACCGCTTCGGGATCGGCGCAACCGTGACCCTACGCACCGGCGACAAGATTCAGTACCAGGAGATGCGGACCGTGCGGGGCTACCTCTCGTCGGTAGAGCCCATCCTGCACTTCGGCCTGGGGGAGGATAGCGAAATTGGTGAGCTCATTGTCCGGTGGCCCGACGGAAAACAGCAAACCATCACAGCTCCCGCCCCCAATCAGACGCTGGAGATAGCTTACGGTTCCGCCCTCACTGCACCCGCGTCCCCGCCCGAGACCGAACCACTGCTGGTGGAAGTGACGGCCGAACGGTTCGGCACGCCGATCGTACACCAGGAAAATGAATTTGACGATTACCGCAGTCAGATCTTACTGCCGCACGCACTTTCGCAACAGGGTCCGGCGCTGGCCGTAGCGGACGTGAACGGGGACGGGCGGGAAGACTTTTACGTGGGGGGTGCCAAGCGCTTTGCCGGCAGACTTTATCTGCAGCAAGCGGACGGAAGCTTCGGGGAGGTAAGCTATCCCGGTGGACCGGACACCAACTCGGAAGACGTAGGCGCTACCTTTTTCGACGCCGACGGAGACGGAGATCAGGACCTCTACGTCGTCAGCGGCGGCAGCGAATTCCCGGAGGGGTCCCCGGATTTTCGGGACCGCCTGTACCTGAATGACGGGAGCGGGCGATTCAGGAAGTCGGACGCGCTGCCCGAGATCACCAGTAGCGGTTCCTGCGCCGTGCCCCACGATATGGACGGCGACGGCGACCTGGATCTCTTCGTCGGCGGCCGTCTGGTGCCGGCCCGCTACCCCGCCGCGCCGCGCAGCTACCTACTGGAAAATCGCGACGGAAAGTTTGTCGACGTCACCGCCGAACGCGCGCCCGGCCTTGCCGACATCGGCATGGTAAGCTCCGCCGTCTGGAGCGATCTCGACGGAGACGAACGGGCGGAACTGATCGTGGTGGGAGAATGGATGCCGATTACCGTCTTCACGGACGGGGGGAGTAGCTACGTCAACGTCACCGAACGGTACGGGTTGGAGCATACGAACGGGTGGTGGAACAAGATCGTCGCGGCGGATTACGACGGGGACGGCGACACCGACTACCTGGTCGGTAACCTGGGGCTGAACTATAAATTCCACGCCAGCAAGGAACACCCGTTCCTGGTGTTCGCGAGCGACTTCGACGAGAACGGCAGCAACGACATTTTCCTGGCCAAGGAGAACGACGAGACCCTGGTGCCCGTGCGCGGTCGGGAGTGCTCTTCCCAGCAGATCCCCGCCATCGCGGAGCGGTTTCCGACCTACGAGGCCTTCGCCCACGCCGACCTTTCCGAAATTCTTGACGGCAAGACCGAGAGCGCGCTGCGGTACGAAGCCAAGGAATTTGCCAGCCTCGTGTTGATCAACGACGGCCGGGGTGGCCTGAGTCCGCGGCGCTTGCCCGTGGAGGCACAGTTTTCGGTGGTCAACGGCATCGTGGTCGAAGATCTCAACGGTGACGGAACGCCGGAACTCATCACGGCCGGCAACAAGTACGAGGTAGAGATCGAAACGACCCGGGCCGACGCCGGCCTGGGGGTGGTGATGACCCACAACACCACGGGGGAGCTCGTTGCCCTGTCGCCGAGCGCCGCCGGACTGTCGCTGCACGGCAACGTGAAGGATCTGCGGCCGATCCTGCTGGGTGATCGGGATCGTTTCGGGTTTCTGGTGGCCGAGAACGGAGGGGCCGTGCGGTTATTCACGCTTAGTAGCAGTAGACAAAAGATAGGGAAATAGGGGGTTTCGGCGGATTTAGCCATGAGTGATAGACTTCGCAACATCTGTTGCGTGGCCTCCGGGAGCCGGTGATGACATTTACCACTAATCATGCAAGCCGCCCTTACCCTACTCCTGGCCTGCGACACTCCTAATCACTGGTCTAGATGAAGTCAATTGCTCCTCCCCGTTTCACCCACTTGATTGTCGGTCTGTTGGCCGTTTTCATTGTCTCCCTATCGTCCTGCGTGGAAGACGACGATTTTTACAATTTCCGGCCGGTCACTTTCATCATCAAGGCGGACTTCCTGACCGTAGAGGCAGGTAAAAGCATCACCTTCCGGGACAGCTCGATCGACGCCCGCAGTCGCAGCTGGACCTTCCCCGGGGGAACCCCCGAAAGCTCAACGGATCCGATGCCAACCGTGCGGTACGATTCGGTCGGTATCTACAATCCCACCGTGACTACCACCTTCGCGGACGGCACCTCCCAGACGCGGACCCTGGAGGTTACCGTAGTGGCGACCATCGAGCCCGACTTCCGGGCGAGCGCCGTGGAAGCTTTACCCGGCAGCAGGATCGACTTCACCAACGAGACTCGGGGAGTCGGCGATATCCCACCCACGATGATCGATTCGAACGTGATCTACAAGTGGGTCTTCGAGGGGGTATCGAGCGACACGATCATTGGGAATAACCCGAGCGTCGTCTACGATGAACTTGGAACCTACGACGTATCGCTTACCGTCATCAGAAGGTCGACCAGTTCGCGGGTGACCGTCGTAAAGGAGGATTTCATTCAGATCGTATCCGCCCTGCGGATCGACCCGGACAGAGTGGAATTCAATGAAGAGGGCAGCCAGTTGGTACTCACGTTCCGGGAACCCTTATCTACGCCCGACGCGGCGGATATCAGTAAACTCAGCCTCATGGCGGGCGACGGAAGTTCGGTGACCATAAACTCACTGGAGGCCAGTGGAAACAACCTTGTTCTGAACCTCGCCGAGGGATCGCTCATCGACGATGAAACGTACAAATTGTCGTACAGCGGCGGCACCCTGGGTTTCGCGAGCGGTGCGATCGTTTCCGACCTGGACGAGCTGGAAGTGACCTACTACGGCGCCTACAGTTGGGTACCGGTGGACTACAGCACCGCCAACGGAACGCGGGACGTAATAGTCAACGGAAAGACCTTCGAATGGACGACCGCGGACGTCAGGGGTGGCTTCAAGGCTAACGGAGCCATCAGTTTGCTCCACCCAACCGATCCAAACTATTTCGTGCTGACTACCGAAGTTGGTCCCAAGGCCCTCACCCTACAGGTTACGCCGAAGGATGGTGCCAACTTCGGCGACCTCCGGGCCATTGCCCTCGAATTGTACAATATGGGCCCCGCCGGCACCACCTACACCTTCAGTCATCCGGTGCGGGTGATCCAGACGTCGGCTCCCGATCATCCGGACACCCCCCTGGTAACGAGTCTCAGCGAGGGAGGAAAGGTCGTGACCCTGGACAGCACGCCCGGCCGCTTCCCGACCGTCCGCATGGTCGTACTGCTGGAAAACCCGGCCGATGCGGCGAATTTCACCATGACCAGCAGCCACGGCGAGCCGACGATCGCCTACCCGACCCCCTCCGGATTCTAAACCCACGAATATTGCATGTTTACATTGATCGATAGTTTTACGAGTCGCCGTAGGTTGGTGAAAGCCGACCTACGGACTCCTTCTCATCGATAATCCAGCACCCATGTACTCCAAGTTTTTCCCCTTCGCCGGTATACTATGCTGCTGCCTCTTCTGGGGTTGCGGCGAAGCGCGGGAGCCGTCAGGGGACGAAGAAAAGTACAACGTACTATTTATTTTTTCCGACGATCAGACCTTCAACACCGTCGGTGCCTTCGGAAGTACCACGATCCACACCCCCAACCTCGACCGTCTCGTCCACAGCGGGACCACCTTCACCCACGCCTACAACATGGGCGCCTGGAACGGCGCCGTTTGCCTGGCCTCCCGGGCCATGCTCAACTGCGGGCGCAGCGTCTGGCACGCCGACCGGTTTCGCCAGGGATGGATAGCCGGAGATTCTACCGCGTTTCAGCAGAGTTGGGGGCCGCTGATGGCCGACGCCGGCTACGCCACCTACATGACCGGCAAGTGGCACATCGATGCCCCCGCGAGTGAGTTTTTCGAACAAACCGGAACCATACGGGCGGGCATGCCCGAAGACGCCTGGGCCCATGCCGGCATGGGGAAGGCCTTCAGAGAGCTCGGTGACGGCGACCCCGCAACCATCATGCCGGTCGGCTACAACCGGCCCCTGGGCCCCGACGACCAGAGCTGGAGCCCTACCGATACCGCCCGCGGCGGCTTTTGGAAGGAGGGGCGGCACTGGAGCGAAGTGGTGGCCGACGAGGCCCTCACCTTTATCGAATCCATCCCCGAGGACCCACGCCCCGACTTCCTCTACGTCGCCTTCAACGCGCCCCACGACCCCCGTCAGGCCCCGCAGCGGTTTCAGGAGATGTACCCCGTCGATAGTATGGCCGTACCGGCTTCCTTCCGTCCCCTCGACCCGGACCGCCTGGCCATGGGCGCGGGCCCCAGTCTGCGCGATGAAGCCCTCGCCCCGTTCCCGCGCACCCCCTACGCCGTGCGGACGCACCGCAGTGAGTACTACGCCCTCATCACCCACCTCGACGAGCAGATCGGTCGCGTGCTCGATGCCCTGGAGGAAAGCGGGGAGGCGGAGCGGACCATCATCATCTACACTTCCGATCACGGACTGGCGGTCGGCAATCACGGACTCATCGGCAAGCAGAACCTGTACGACCACAGCATCCGGGTGCCCTTCATCATCGCCGGGCCGGGCATTCCCGCGGGGAAGCGAATCGATCAGGACATTTACCTCCAGGATGCCATGGCAACGGCCCTCGACGTGGCCGGGATCGAGCGCCCCGACTACGTGGAGTTCAATTCCGTGCTCCCACTGATCGACGGAGAGGAAAGCAGCTACCCCGCCATCTACGGCGCCTACACCAAGACCCAGCGCATGATCCGTAAGGACGGCTATAAACTGATCGTCTACCCCCGCGCGGAGAAGTTCCTGCTCTTCGACCTCACAACCGACCCCGAAGAGATCCATGACCTGGCCGGCGATCCCGCCCACCGCGATCGGGTGGAGTCCATGTTTTCCGACCTACTGGCGCTGCAACGGGAGATGGAGGATCCCCTCGACCTGACCACGCTCAATCCCGCCAGATGAGAGTGCTGGTCGTCATCCCGGTAGTGCTAAGTCTGTCGCTCTGCGGTCAGACCTTTACCGAGGTGGCGGCGGCGGCCGGAGTGCGTCACCGTACTCACGATCCACACCTGATCGCCGGCGGCGTGGTATGGTTCGACTACAACGGCGACCGCTACCCCGACCTCTTCCTCACCGGCGGGGGCGGCAACAACCACCTGTACCGCAACAACTGGGACGGCACCTTCACCGACGTCACCGTGCGGGCGGGGCTGCACAAGGGCGGGCGGTCCGTGGGGGCCGTAAGTGGCGACTTTGACGGCGACGGCGACCCGGATCTGTTCGTCACCACCGATGCCGGGGAACCCAATTTGCTCTTTCGTAACGGAGGAGACGGCCGGTTTACCGAGGTACACGAAGTTAGCGGAATCACGCAGGCCTCCTACTCCACCGCCGCGACCGTCGGTGACTTCGACGGCGACGGGCTGCCCGACATCTACGTCGCCAACTACCTGGCCACTCACGAACCACGCGACGGCGGGCTGCCCAACTTTTACTACCACAACGAGGGCGGCTTCCGGTTTACGGAGCAGGCCGCCACGCTGGGGTTGGACGACCGGGGCTGCGGATTGGGGGCCGTGCTGACCGACCTGGACGACGACGGCGACCGGGACCTCATCGTCGCCAACGATTACGGCTACCTCGTCAGTGCCAATGAAGTATGGCTCAACGAATCTCCTCTGCACCCGCGCGCCGCCGCCCGCACCGGCCTGAATGCAACCGTAAACGCCATGGGTGTCGCGGTGGGCGACTACGATCGCGACGGGGACCTCGACTACTACATCACCAACATCCGCGATAATCTGCTGTACGAAAACCTGGACGCGGGCGAATACTTCGCCTTTCAGAGCAACCGTACGGGCACGAGCCTTGCCGAACGGACGAGCTGGGGGGCCGCCTTCGCGGACTTCGACAACGACGGCTACCCGGACCTCGCCGTCGCCAACGGACAGATCGTGGAAAACGGAGAGGTGGAGCAGGCTGACGTGCTTTACCGGGGGTCGGCGTACGGCAAGTTTACCGACGTATCCGACGCGGCCGGCTTCACCAGCGTGACCCGCGGCCGGGGTCTGGCGGCGGCCGACTACGACCTGGACGGGGACGTGGACATTGCAATCAACGTCGTCTCCCCCTCCGCCACGGCGGCCGATCCCGCACTGCTCTACCGCAACGATTCCGCCCCGGGAAATTGGCTTACCGTGCGCCTGCAGGACCCACAAAACTATGAGGGCAAGGTGACGGCGTACGTTGACGGTACTCCGATTCTCCGCGAAGTCGATGGCGGCAGCAGCTACCTGTCGCAGGCCAACGCGCCCCTCCACTTCGGACTGGGTGCCGCTACCACGGTCGACAGCATCGTGATCCGGTGGCCGGATAAAACGCTTACCTGCTTGAAAAATATCGCGGCAAACCAGCACCTGGAAGTCAGAAAGGACGGCCGTTTCCACCGATACGCCCACCGCAACTACGGCAATGGATCGGACTTCACGTTTCGGACCGAGATGATCACGGCCACCGACGGCACCGACAGTCTGCTGCTCATCACCCGGGGAGACGCCGCAACGGTAGCCACCGACGTCCTGAGTGACGAATTCGTATTCCACGTAAGCCCGAATCCCGCCAGGGACGTGCTTACGATCACCCACGGGCTAACCACGGCGAGCCGGCTCCATCTCTTCGACCTGAGGGGCAAACAGCTTCTTCAGGAGTCGCTGCCGGGCGGCCTTTCCCCCTTTTCCATCGATCTGTCGGACTTACCACCGGGACTTTACCTCTGTCGGATCACCAGCGGCAGCCGGGCCTTCACCCAAAAAATACTCCACCTGTGAGAACACTCACCCTCCTGCTGTGCGTACTGGCGGCATTTGCCCTCTACCGATGCAACACCGCTACGGCGGCTACTGCAGTGGCTCCGGGGGCGGCTCCGCTGAACATTATCTACATCATGTCCGACGACCACACCACCCAGGCCGTCGGTGCCTACGGTAGTCGGCTGGCTCCGCTCGACCCGACGCCCAACCTCGACGCCCTGGCCCGGGAGGGAACCCTGTTCACCAGCGTGTTCTGCACCAATTCGATCTGCACCCCCTCCCGCGGCAACATCATGACGGGGCAGTACAGTCAGACTAACGGCATCCGCATACTCGACGACACCCTGCCCCCCGCGCGTCAGTACCTGCCCCTGGAAATGAAAAAGCTGGGCTACCAGACCGCCATGATCGGTAAGTGGCACCTGAAGGCCGAACCCGCCGCCTACGACTACTACCAGGTGCTGGAAAGCCAGGGGCACTACTTCGATCCGGAATTTCGCAGCAGCACGGCCGGCACCTGGCCCGACAACATGGTCTCCTACACCGGGCACTCGAGCGACGTGATCACCGACATCACCCTCGACTGGCTGCAGAACAAGCGCGACAAGCAGCAGCCCTTCTTCCTGATGCACCACTACAAGGCCCCCCACGACGACTTCGAGTTCGCGCCCCGCTACGCCGACTACCTCGAGGACACCTACATCCCGGAGCCCGCCAACCTCTACCCCCGCAACGAACCCGGCTTCGGCTCCGAGGCCACCCGCGGAAGCCACGACAGCCTGATCCACGAGATCGGAACCTCGGTCAGCAGCCGCCATACCTACCGCAATTACGTCCATCAGTACGGCATCGATATCGAGCCGAAAGACGCCGCCACGAGCGCCGGCTACCAGCAGTACCTGAAGAATTACCTGCGCTGCGTCAAGGGGGTCGACGACAACCTTAAACGCCTCTTCGACTACCTGAAGGCCGAGGGACTCTGGGATAACACCCTCATCGTCTACACCGGCGATCAGGGCATGATGCTCGGCGAGCACGACTACATAGACAAGCGTTGGATGTACGAGGAGAGCATGCGTATGCCCTTCATCGTGCGCCATCCAGGCGGGGGCGCGGGAGCAACGTCCGACCTGTTGATCAACAACACCGACTTCGCCCCGACGCTGATCGAATGGGCCGGCGGTACGCCCCCCGACTACATGCAGGGAAAGAGCTTTGCCCGGTACATCGACGGCAGCGAACCGGCCGACTGGCGCACCGCTACCTACTACCGCTACTGGATGCACCTCACCCACCACGACGTACCGGCGCACTTCGGCGTGCGGACCAAACAGTACAAACTGATCTTCTACTACAGCCAGCCGTACCGGCAGGAGGAGATCGGTCGCCAGTCGATGTCATGGATCGACGAATCTTATAAGATCCGTCCGACCCCCGTCGCCTGGGAATTTTACGACCTGTCCAAGGACCCCTACGAAACCTTCAACCGCTACGGCGACCCGGCCTACGCGAAAACCATCCGCGAGCTAAAGGCCCAGCTGAAGCAACTCCGTACCGACCTCAACGAAACCGACCGGGACGCCCCGGACCTTCAGCGCATCATCGACGCCAACTGGGACGCCTGAGCGGCGGGAAATTATCACGACCAAAAATCACCGCACCATGTATAAAATATTGCTCCCCCTCTTCCTGCCGCTGCTCGGTTTGCTCTTCCTGTACGGCTGTGCGGAAGCGAGTTCCGCCACCGCGGTCAACCGGGCTTCCAGTCCGGGCACGGAAACGTACACCGCCGACTGGGAGTCGCTGGAAAAATATAATGAGTCGCCCGACTGGTTCGCGGATTCCAAGCTCGGCATTTACGCCCACTGGGGCCCCTACAACGTACCGGCCTTCGGGAGCGAATGGTACCCCCGCAATATGTACGTGGAGGGCAGTAAGGAATTCGAGCACCACAAGCGGACGTACGGCGACCAGTCCGAATTCGGCTACCACGACTTCATTCCCCGGTTCACGGCGGAAAATTTCGACGCGGAGGAATGGGCCCAACTTATGCAGGATGCCGGGGCGCGCTGGGGCGGCCCGGTCGCCCAGCACCACGACGGCTTCGCGATGTGGGACAGCGAACTCAATCCCTGGAACGCGGCCGATATGGGCCCCAAGCGCGACATTACCGGCGAGCTTACCGCCGCCCTGCGCAAGCGCGACATGAAGGTGATCACCTCCTTCCACCACGCCCGAAACCTGCAGCGCAACGCCGCCGACCGGGAGCACTGGGACGGCTGGTCGAGCCACTACCCCTACAATCCCGCCTACGCCACCGGCTCGGAAGACCCGAAGCTCCGCTGGCTCTACGGCAACGTGCCGGAAAAGGAGTGGTACCCCTACTGGCTCGGGCAGCTCGAGGAAGTGATTGACCAGTACAACCCGGATATCATCTGGTTCGACGTCTGGCTCAACCTGATCCCCGAACAGTACCGCAAGGAGTTCGTCGCCTACTACTTCAATCACGCCACGGCGCGCAACCAGGAAGTCGTGATCGCGCACAAGAAGGACGACCTGCCCATCGAGGTGAGCGTCCTCGACATCGAGCAGGGCGGCAAGACGGACGTCTCGGAGCGGGTCTGGCTTACCGACATCACCCTCAGTAACAAGTCGTGGAGCTACGTGGAAGGACAGACCTACAAGGATCCCGCCCTGGTGCTGCGCAACTTCATCGACGTGGTGTCCAAAAACGGCGTCGTACTGCTCAACATCTCTCCCCGCGCCGACGGCAGTATCCCCCAGGAACAAAAGGACGTACTACACACCATGGGCGACTGGCTGAAAAAATACGGAGAGGCCATTTACGACACCCGCCCCCGCTCGAAGTACGGCTTCGGAAACGCGAAGAGCAAGGAAAACCGCTTCGGCGGGCAGACCGCAACGATCGAGTACTCCGCCTCCGACGTGCGCTACACCGAGTCGAAGGACCACAAGGCGATCTATGCCATCTTCCTCGGTGCTCCCGAACCGGGGGAAGTAGAGTTGGACGGCCTCGGAGCGATCGATTTCCCCCCGAAAACGCCGGTAAAGCGGGTGACGGTACTGGGCACCGATACGGAGCTCGAGTTTGCCTTCGACGTCCACGATAACTACATTGTCATTCCTGCCGGCGTACCCTTCAACGAGATCGCTACGGTAGTCAAACTCGAAATGGAATAATATGGACCTCGGACTAAAGGATAAAGTCGTCGTCATCTCCGGCGCCGCCGGCCACCCCGGCAGCATCGGCGAGGTGATGCTGCGCGCGCTGGCCCGCGAGGGAGCCATACCCGCCGTGGTGGACCGCAACGCCCGCGGCTTCGGCTACGTGGAAGAACTACAGGCCCAGGGCATCGACGCCCACTTCGCCCAGACGGACGTGACCGAGCCGGAGCAAATGGCAGCCGCGGTGAAGCAGATCGTCGGTAAGTATGGCCGCATCGACGCCGTGATCAACAACGTCGGCGTCAACGACGGCGTGGGGCTGGAGGGCAGCCTCGACGACTTCATGTACAGCCTCAAACTTAACATGGTCAGCTACTGGCTACTGGTCAAGCACTGTTTTCCCTACCTGAAGGAAAGTAAGGGCAACGTCCTCAACATCGGCTCCAAGGTCGGCTATACCGGGCAGGGGAACACCTCCGGCTACGCCGCGGCAAAGGGGGGCGTGCTGGCCCTCACCCGCGAGTGGGCCGTCGACTTCGTGAAGTACGGGATGCGTTCTAACGCCATCATCATCGCCGAGAGCTATACCCCGGCCTACGATACGTGGATCCGCGGACTGGAAAACGGCGAGGCCAAACTGAAGTCCATCACCAACCGCATTCCCCTAGAAAACCGGATGACCACCCCGGAGGAAATCGCTAACACGGCCCTGTTCCTCATCTCCGACCTCGCCTCCCATACCACCGGCCAGCACGTATTCGTCGATGGCGGCTACGTTCACCTCGATCGCGCCCTGCTCACCCAGGCCTAAATTTTCCTACATGTCCCAGTCGAGACCACCCGTGGTGGCCCGCTCCGTCCTCGTGCCCTTCATTATCGTTACCTCGCTGTTCGCGCTCTGGGGATTTGCCAACGATATCACCAACCCGATGGTCTCGGCCTTCAAAAAGGTACTGGAGCTCAATAACTTTCAGGCCTCCTGGGTCCAGTTCGCCTTCTACTTCGGCTACTTCACGATGGCCCTGCCGGCAGCGATCTTCGCCAAGAGGTATTCCTACCGGAAGAGCATCATTCTCGGACTGGCCCTCTACGCGACCGGGGCCCTGCTCTTTTATCCCGCGGCTTCCATGGAGAGCTACGGATTTTTCCTGCTGTCGCTGTACATCCTCACCTTCGGACTGGCCTTCCTGGAAACCACGGCGAGCCCCTACATCATGTCGCTCGGAGCGGAAGAGACGGCTACCCGCCGCCTCAACCTTGCCCAGGCCTTCAATCCGCTCGGCGCGCTCGGCGGCCTCATCGTCGCCAAGCAGTTCATCCTCTCCAACCTCGAGGTGGAACGCATCGGGCAGGAAGCCTACGGAGCCCTCGATGCCACGGCGAAGGCGGCGGTACGGACGACCGACCTTGCGATCATCCGCGACCCCTACGTGATCCTCGGACTGGTGGTGATCGTGATGCTGGTCCTCTTCGTCGTGGTCAATATGCCCGAAAAGGAGGAGTACGACGACGGCCTCGGCATGGGAGCGGCAATTAAGCGGCTGTGGCGCCAGGAGCGCTACGCCGGTGGCGTCATCGCCCAGGCTTTCTACGTCGGTGCCCAGATCATGTGCTGGACCTACATCTACCAGTACGCCGAATCCATCGGTATCTCCAACGCCGATGCCGTGCCCTACGGCGTCGCCGCCCTGGTAATCTTCCTGGTCGGGCGCTGGGTGGGCACCTACTTACTCAGTTACATCTCCGGAGGAAAGTTGCTCTTCTACTTCGCCATCGGCGCGGGCGTGATGACGCTGCTCACCATTTTCGTTACCGGCTACGTCGGTTTGCTCTGTCTGGTGGGCATTTCCTTCTTCATGTCGATCATGTTCCCGACGATCTACGGCATCGCGCTCGAGGGGCAGGGAGAAGACGCCAAGTTCGGGGCAGCCTTTCTCGTTATGGCCATTGTCGGCGGTGCCCTCATGCCCACCCTGCAGGGGCTTATCCTCGACGTAGGCGGATCGGCCTACACCGATACCCTGATCCTGGGCGTACCGGAAGTGAATTTCAGTTTCGTACTGCCGCTGCTCTGTTTTCTGGTCGTCGCCATCTACGGTCACCAGGTCTACTCTAAATATCCCGCTCCCCACGTCGATCCCGCCCCCCCGGCCCCGCCGCGCCCCTGAACCATTCGTACAATGACCCACTACCTGCTCTGCGACCTCAAGGACGACCTCCGACTCATCGCCGAATACGAAAGCTACCACGCACCCGGCAACGCCTGGCCCGAGATCACCGACAGCATCCGTGCCGCCGGCATTACCGACATGCAGATCTTCCGCGCCGGCAACCGCCTGGTGATGGTGATGGAAACCGACGATAGCTACTCTCCCGAGCGACAGGCGGAGTTGAATGCCGCCAATCCCAGGGTCAGGGAGTGGGAAGCACTTATGGACACTTACCAGCAGCGACTCCCCTTCGCGGAGCGGGGCGTCAAGTGGGTACCCGCGCATCGCATCTTTAAACTCTGACGCCATGACCATCGACGCCCACCAGCACTTCTGGCACTACGACCCGGTAAAGGACGCCTGGATCGACGAGACGATGACGGCCATCCGCCGCGATTTTCTCCCCGCCGACCTGGAACCCGTACTCGCCGCCAACGGCATCGAGGGCTGCATCGCCGTGCAGGCCAGTCAGTCGCTCGCCGAAACCGAATTTCTGCTCGATCTGGCCGACCGTCATGACTTCATCCGCGGCGTCGTCGGGTGGGTCGATCTCCGCGCTCCGGAAGTAAGCGATCAACTGGCCCGCTTCGCCGACCACCCCAAATTCGTAGGTGTACGCCACGTGGTACAGGCCGAAGCGGAGGGTTTCATGCTCGACCCGCACTTCCAACGGGGCATTGCCGCGCTACGGGAATTCAACCTGACCTACGACATCCTCATTTTGCAGCACCAGCTTGGTGAGGCCGGTGAGCTCGCGCGTACCTTTCCCGACCAGCCCTTCGTGCTCGATCACTTAGCTAAACCGCAGGTGAGCCACGGACTCGACCCCGACTGGGCCACCGGTATCGCCCGACTCGCCGAGTGCCCGAACGTACACGGCAAGCTCTCCGGCCTCGTCACCGAAACGACCGACTGGGAGTGGACAGTTGACGACTTCCGCCCCTTTATCGATCACGCACTGGATGTTTTCGGACCGGATCGCCTTCTGTTTGGCTCTGACTGGCCGGTGTGCCGACTGGCCGCCAACTACGGGCAGGTCAGAAAGATCGTCGAAACCGCAGTAGCCGAGCTACCGGAAGCGGAGCGGTTAGCAATCATGGGGAGCAACGCCCGACGTTTTTACGGCTGCTAGGGCGGGGACGCGGGAGCAATATATCCGGTAAAATAGCCGTCCTAACCCGACCTTAGCGCCATGATTGTACAGTTGCACTCCCCCACCCTACGGCTTTACGAAAGCGCCCTGATGCGAACCGTAACCTCCCTGGTCGTGGGCGATGAGTATTTGCTCCTGGTCGATCCGAACTGGCTGCCGCAGGAAGTCGATTACATTCACTTCGAAACCGAAGCCCTCCGTGAGGGCCGCGAATGTTACCTGCTCTTCACCCATTCCGATTACGATCACATCATCGGTTACGGTAAATTTCCGGAGTTCATGACCATCGCCTCCGCCGCCTTCGTGCATAACCAGCAGCGGGAGGACACACTGGAGCAGATCCGGGCCTTCGACGACGATTATTACCTCACCCGCGACTATCCGATCAACTACCCCCCGATTGTACACCCCATCGGCGGGGATGCGCGGGAGCTGACGATCGGAGAGGACCACTACGTTTTTTACCAATCTCCCGGCCATAATGCCGACGGTCTGCTTACCTTCAACCGGAGCCGGGGCATTCTGATCGTGGGCGATTACCTGAGCAACGTGGAGTTTCCCTTCATCTACCATTCCCTCCCCGATTACCACGCGACCCTGGATAAACTGGCCCGCATCGTGGCGGAGGAAGATGTAAAAGTGCTCGTCACCGGTCACGGTGACCATACGAGTGACCGGGAGGAGATGCGTCACCGCATCGCCGAATCCCGGGCCTACCTGAATCGCCTGGAGCGCAGCGTGCGCCGCAACGAAATCTTCGACGCGGCCGAACTGACCGAACGCTACGGCTTTCCCCGGCTAATGCGAAAATACCACGAAGCGAACCTGGAGCTTGTCCGGCAATCGGCAGCGGACTTACCTTAACGGTCATGACGTCCTCCGCTCCCGCGTTCCCCGCCCTGCTACACTACGAGGTGGCCCACCGCATTCTGACGGGCTACATGAGCTATTACTACCGCTTCAAGCTGATCACGAAGCGCGCCCGCATCCGCTTTGAGACGCGGGACTGGCACGGTACCCAGGCGGACGCCCGCAGCCGCATCACCCTGTACCGCGAGGAGGTCGCTGAGACCACCCGCCAACTCGACGAGCTCATGGACCGACGCGTCGATCCGGCGTTCTGGCGAAAAGTGCGTGACGCGTTCGCCGAGGATATTGCCCACTTCAACACCCGCAACATCGCCGAGACGTTCTTCAATTCGGTGTACCGTCACACCTACGGCATCGGAGCCGACCCCGGGGTAATGTTCGTGGTACGGACGGGCAGCTACCGGGAGTACGGGGGCATGTCGCCGATCAGCCACTCCTTCGTGCTGCACCAAAAACCCCTGCTCCAGACGGTGGCGGATCTGGTGGATCACTTCCCCTTCGACGTCGGGTGGGAGGACCGCGAGCGGGATATTCGGCTGGTCACCGACCGTTGGCAACGCTTCATCGACGATCACGGCGGACCGGAGGCGACCGACCGGCTGGAGGTTCTGCACTCGGTTTTCTTCCGCAATAAGTCGGCTTACATCGTCGGCCGCTTCATCAAGGGCAACCAGGTGCATCCCTTTATTCTTCCGCTGTTGCACCCGGCCAATCGAGGCATGCTGATCGATGCCCTGCTGCTGGAGGCGGACCAGGTCGTCAGTATCTTCAGCTACCACCGCTCGTACTTTCTGGCCGACATCAGCGTCCCGAGCGAGATGGTTGACTTCCTGCAGACCTTCATGCCCAGTAAGCGGGTCAGCGAGCTGTACAACGCCATCGGATTCGAAAAGCACGGAAAGACGGTGTTCTACCGCGAGTTGCTGCGCTACTTCAACCACAGCGATCCGCAGACCGATGCTTTCATCAGTGCGCCGGGCATTGCCGGTATGGTAATGTACGTCTTCACGACGGAGGGACTCAATATGGTCTTCAAGGTGATCCGGGACCGGTTCGCGCCGCCGAAGCAGGTTACCGCCGCAATGGTCAAAGAGCGCTACGACCTGGTCAAACGACACGATCGCGTGGGGCGCATGGCGGACAGCTACCTCTTCGAAAAACTTTCCCTGCCCCTGAACCGCTTCAGCCCGGAATGTCTGCGGGAGCTCCGGGAGACGGCCCCCTCGAAGGTCGAGATCCACGACGACTGCGTGCTCATCTCCCACGTCTACGTCGAGAAAAAGATGACGCCCCTCAATCTGTTCCTCCAGACCGCCGACGAAGCCATGGCCCAGAAGGCGCTGCGCGATTACGGAAGGGCCATCAAGCAACTCGCCGCCGCCAACATTTTCCCCGGAGACCTGCTGCTGAAAAACTTCGGCGTCACCCGGGTCAACCGCGTGGTCTTCTACGATTACGACGAAATCGAGCTGGTGACGGATTGCAACTTCCGCCACATCCCCGAAGCCCGCACCCCGGAGGAGGAGATGTCCGGTCAGCCCTGGTACTACGTGGGGCCGCACGACATCTTTCCGGAAGAGTTTCCGGGGTTTCTCATGCGCTCAGGACCTCACCTCACGTATCTGCGGCAGCAACACGGGGAGATCTTCGACGCAGACTTTTGGAACGACATCAAACGCAGACTGCTTGCTGGGGAAATTATGGACGTGTTTCCGTACCGGACGGGGTGGAGGTTTTTGCAGTGAAGGAGTAGTCGGTTAGTAGGTTAGGCGGTTAGTAGGTTATTACGTTAGGCAGTTAGTGCGTTAGGCGGTTAGTTCGTTAGGTGGTTAGTCGAGGTCGAAGGTCTGGCCTTTGGTGGGGAAGGGGACCGGGGTGGCGGGTTCCTCAGCGAAGTAAACGTAGACGATATTCAGGTTCCGGACCTGGCTGAAGGGAACGGCGAGGTAGTCGCCCTTCATCTCGTAGGTGGTGTGGGGGGAGGGTTGCCAGGGTTGGTCGCGGGAGCCGGTGATTTTGAGGTTGCCGCGGCGGATGGCGCCGCTGATGAACAGCTGGTCGATGTTCTGTTCGCTGTTGAGGGTGTAGGCGTCGAGGGCACCGGTGTAGACCACGAGTTTGCCGCCGCCATCGACCAGTAAGTCGACGCGGATGAAGTGGAGGCGCCGGCGTTGCTCGTGGGTGAGAACGTAGCCGCTAAAGTAGCGGTCCCAGTCGTTGAAGACCTGGAGGGCCTTGTGCTCCTTTTCGTAGCCGGCCCGGATGACCAACTGCTGCAGTAAGTAGCCGATCGTAGCGGCGGCGGCGCAGATGAGCAGGAGATAGAAAACGAATCCGTGGTATCCGGATTCGAAATCGTCGTAATCGACCGTCTGCAAGTCGCCTCCGGTGCTGAGCAGGTAGATTAGGTGCAGATTGGGGTCATGCCCCAGTAAACGGACCACGGCCATCCCGGCCGAATGGAGCAGGAGGGCGGTAAAAAGCATGATGACCGCCTCGCTGAGCAGGCTGAAGTTGAGGCTGCGGCGGATGGAATGGCTGCGAATGTAGGCGTAACGGAAGGCGATGCCGGGCAGGAGCAGCAGGATGATGAAAAGGGCACCGACCGCGAAGTTCATCGTCAGGCGGGGCGTTCGACCTTAGCGGTCGTGACGGTTACTTCTTCGAGGGGTACGGCCCGGTAGTACTTCCCCCCGTGCTCGAATACCTCCTCGAACCCACTCTCGGGATCCTGTATGGCGATCGACGACTTCAGGGCGGCCCGCTTCGCCCCGGCGGGCAACTGACGAAACGCTTTGGACTGGTAAGCCTGCATGGGAATAGTTTTACGGAAGATAGGGCATTTATCACGTATCTCCTACCTTGAACGCCCCGGCCGGTGGGCGGGTTGTTGATCCATGTCCGTAGACCATTTACTCAAACTGGCTCCCGATGCCAAGTCACTAGAAAGTGGGCGCCGCCTCTTCTACAGCCGGCGGTGGCGGTTGCTGGGGGGCGACGGGGAGTGGCTCTGGGGGGAGTTCGACGTAGGGGCCAAGCGTCCTATTCAGTCGGCCGTACAGGTGGTCGAGGGCCGGTTCAGCTGTAGCTGTCGCGCCCGGGCCCGTCCCTGTGCCCATGGGCTGGCGTTGGTTCTCCTCCTGGCCAATAATCCGGACCGGATCACGGTAGGACAGCCGCCGGACTGGGTGCGCTCCGTACAGCACCAGTCATCCAGGATACCGCGGGTCGTGAAGGACGTAAGAAAAGTGGGCGACCGCTTCGCCGACCGGCTGGACCTCATGACGGCGGGCATTGACGAGCTCGAGTTACGCCTGCTCGACGTGGCCCGCCGCGGGATCGCCGACACCCTCGAGCAGGGGCCGGAAGTGTGGCAGGCGGCGGCCGTGAGCCTTACCGACGCCAAACTCCCCGGGCTGGCCGGCCGCCTGCGGCGATTAGCAACGTTGGGCACCGACGGCACGGAAGCCGAGATCGCCCGGGCGCTCGGTGATCTGTACCTCTTCGTACGCGCCTGGCGCAAACACGACGAACTGCCGCACGCCCGGGGTCAGGAACTCTACCAGATCGCCGGCGTGAGCACCAAGCGCGATGATCTCCTCCGCCGCGAACCGGTCCGGGATCACTGGCTGGTACTGGGAACCGTGGAGGGGCGGGAAGAACGCCTGCGCTACCGACGGGTGTGGTTGCGGGGCGAGACCACCCGGCGCTTCGCCCTCCTGCTGGATTTCGCCTTCGGGGATATGGCCTTCGAGCAGTCGTGGCCGCTTTCCGGGTCCTTCGACGGCAGCGTACACTACTATCCGGGCAGCTACCCCCAGCGCGCCATCCTGGCTACACCGAAGGCCGGCGGGCGGCCCTACGATGGCCTGAAGGGTTACGATACCTTCGACGATATGCTGGATAATTACCGGAGGGCGCTGGCCGTCAATCCCTGGCTGTTGCAGTATCCCGTATACCTGAACGCGGTACGGCCGGTACGGGACGGCGGAGAATCACTCCTGATCGACGAGCGGGGCGTTGCGCTGCCCGTACATCCGGAATATTCGGGCTTCTATCGCCTGCTGGCCGTAAGCGGTGGAGCCCCTACCGCCTTATTCGCCGAGTTCGATGGGTACCAACTCTCCCCGCTGAGCCTGCTGACGGAACTGGGACTGGTAGAAGCCTAGCCGAGGATGGCCCCGATCATGCGCCACTTGCCCTGGAGATCACGGCGGCGTTCGATGGAGCCGTAGCCATTACTTTCCAGCAGCCGTGCGACCGCTTCGCTGTTGTGTTCGTTCGTTTCCATGTACAGCCGTCCCCCGCTTTGCAAGCTCACTTTGCCTAATTCGGCGATGCGCCGGTAGAACAACAGCGGGTCCTCTTCCGGCACGAACAACGCGATGTGGGGTTCGTGACTAACCGTAGATTCCCCCATGCGGGCGGTCTCGGAGGGGGGTATGTAGGGGGGGTTGGATACGAGAATATCCACCCGCGGTCCCGGCAAGCTAAAGCTACTTTCGAGTACGTCATCCACGACGAAGGTGACGTCGCCACCGAGGCGATCCCCGTTTTCGCGGGCAACGTCGATTGCCGCTGGACTCACGTCGACGCCGTAGCACGTCCACTGCGGACGTTTGCGTTTGAGGGCCAGGGGGATGCAGCCCGAACCGGTACCGATGTCGACGACGGTTCGGTCGGTGGTGGACGGGTGGTCGGCCAGTATCCATTCCACCAGTTCTTCCGTCTCCGGACGGGGAATCAGCACGGCGGGGGAAACGTGAAGTTGTAAGCCATAAAAGTCCGCTATTCCCGTCACGTACTGCACCGGCGTCCCCGCCCGTAACTTACTCAGCGCTTCCTGCGCGAGTTGTGGTTCTTCCTGCGTCAGTTCCCGGGGCGCCCCACCCTGCCGACAGGCAAACAGGTCTTCCATGAGTAGCCGGGTAGTGGACCGGGCTTCGCGCTCGCCGAGCAGGGGCGTCAATTCCGTCCGGAAGTGGCGAGCGAGATCATCGGTGTTCATGGGGCAAGTCGATTAAGTAAGCTAACGAGCGAAGCGAGCATCCACGCAAATTAAAAATGGACATCCGTAAATTGTAAATGGTAAATCCCAACCTCCTCGTCGGACGAGCCCAAACGAGCGAAGCGAGCATCCACGCAAATTAAAAATGGTACATCCGTACATTGTAAATGGTAAATCCCAACCTACCCGGCCGTCGAAGCTAAAAGCTATTCTTCCACATCATCGACTCCATGGGGCGGTCGCTGACGGTATTGTACTTCGCCCCGGGCTTCTTGTTGTAGTAATTTTCGATGTCGCCTTCGACCGCGAAGTAGATCAGCTGGCCGATCGGCATGCCGGCGTATACGCGTACCGGGTGGGTACAGCTGATTTCGAGGGTCCAGTGGTTGCAGAAACCCACATCGCCCTTACCGGCCGTGGCGTGAATGTCGATGCCCAGGCGGCCCACGCTGCTCTTCCCCTCCAGAAAGGGCACGCTGCTGTGGGTCTCGGTATACTCCAGGGTCACGCCCAGGTAGAGGGTATTGGGGTGGAGTACGAAGCCTTTCTCCCCGATCTCCATCTCCTCGATGGCGTTGTGCTTGCGGGCGTCGAGAATGTGGTCCTTGTAGCGGGCGAGATGCTTGCCCAGGTGGACGTCGTAGCTGTTCGTGCCCAGATTGGCGCGGTCGAAGGGTTCGATGACTATTTCGCCGCGGTCCATGGCGGCCAGAATCTTTTTGTCGCTCCAGATCATGGGCGGCAAGGTAAGGAATGAACGACGCTTGGGGAGGGCGTCTATGGCAGCATTAGTAGTGAATGTAGCAGTTAGTGGCGCAGCGGGTGCAGCTGAGGTGGCGTAGATGTAAACAGATTAGCCTCTACCCTAGGACATACCTGATGTGGCCTCCTCTTTAATGTATCTAGTAAGCATGCGGTAATCCTCATCCTGCAAATACCCGGCAGTATAGTATATTCGAAGGTCGTCTAGAATTGCTCTCCCCTTGAATCCGTTGTCACGCTCAATGACCTCATTAAGTCGCCGGCCGAGGTGCTGTTGAAGTTTGGAACGGGTGTCTTCTATTTTGGTCATCAGGAAAGTAAAACTGGTATTAGTGAGTGCTCCACTTTGGAAGTCCTCATTGATCTCATCGGTCAAGAGAAGTATCTGCTGTAATCCAACGATGATCTTATCGATTATGCCATTTTGATCGTCCATGACCCTGGGACGCCGGAAGGGCAAGTCGATATGTTCCGGTTTTAAACCTACGGGGTAGTTGTTGTTTTCCAGTTCGGTGTTAGCGGGGAAGGAGGCATTAATGACCTTTACGATATCATGGAAGTACTTAGATTGTTTTCGGTACGATAGTATGTACAATAGGAAGGAAAATACGATCACAAGCGACACTATGAACGTGGAAGCAAAAATCAGAATCGCCTTCCATTCGCTGATGTTGACCCGATCGTGTTTAATTTTATAGAGTTCGTAAAAATTCATTTCCTTGAGCGGGGAATGCTCAATAGTGGGATTCTCGACTCCCAGATTCTCGGCTACGTTCACCGTGTTCTTTTCAAGATGCTTAAGAACCGTCAAAATATCCCGGCTAGGTACGCCCTTAGATGAAATGAGCCAGGCGTAAGAACCTAGTGCCGAAACGCCGGAAGAATTGTGATAGATTCCACGTGAAATTCCGTCCTGTGAATACTTGAAATCCGTAAGCCGTAGGTTAATTCCGTTTTTGGCATTTAGGGTAGATACAAAGGATGGATCAATACTCACAAGCATGTACTGCTCGTCCGTCAACATGGTCTTTAAATCCCGGATCGGCGCACCTGCAATAGTGAACAAGATGTCAATTTTGTCAGGTTCATTATACTCCTCTCGAATGTTCGATAGACCATCCTTCATGGACAGGTTCAGCACCTGCTGATTTTCAATAATTCCCTTTTCCCTTATCTGATTGTTTAGTTCTGCCAGTATATAGCTTGCGATAACAATTGAGCCGCTGCCGACAGGACCGGTGCTGATCCGTGCATTGGCGAAAAGATCAAGTACGTCATCCGCAGTATTGGAGGAGAGGACAGGAGGATTGATGTAGGTAAAATTACCGGACCGCCTAACTCTTTCATCTACCCGCAACACGATATGCATTCGCTCGACATACAGTGGTGTGATATAGTTCAATTGTTGACGGACAAAATCGTCCTTGTTCACAGTTTCCTCCTGGACGAGTCCGAATGAGTTCGGCGTAGTTAATACCTTAATTGCATTCTCGGATCCCCCACTCGTGATTCGATTGGTTATGTTAAAAGTAGCGCCCTCGCGTTCTATTCCAGACTTAAGGGTCGAAACAATCGTAAAGTAGACGCCCTTTTCCCCACCCGAAAAGAAGTTATAATTTGGCGTTCGGAAGAGCCTTTTTACTGATAGAACTACATTGCTGTTGGGGTCAATGGTGTTGATTATGGTTACGTAAATTCCAACCGATACGACTATACTTATAAAGTATAATACCAATTTCCAACTCAAATTTAGTTTCCCCTTGAGAAGTTGTCCGAACCCCTCAAAAATGTTTTTATTCAACTGATCCACAGTATAAATTTAGGTGTTTCACTAAATTTAGGAATGATATCTGACAAATTGGTTATTTAGCCGAATTTATTATTGCATATATGGCAAATGTACCCGCCAACAGTTTATACACGGCAACGATATATGACCTCCGTCAGAGTGACTGAGCTGGAACATAGTAAGGTATTGGCCAAAGTCTTCCCTACACAGAAACTTCGTACTCTCCTATCGGATCAAAAGCTTCGAGCCAGTAGTCGGTAGACAGGAGGGTAACAGTAAACGATTGGTCGTCAATAGAAATGGATTCAACAGACCAGATGATATTAGCCGCAGCCGGGAAGGGACCGGACTTAAGCTCGTCTTCATAGAGGCGGTGCAGCAGGGCGTGACTGTTCATCGCGGGGGCGAGCAGGCGCAATAGAAAGGCGGGTGTGGGCTGCTGAAGAAGTTGGGCGCCCTCTTCATTTTTGGCGGTGATGTTGACGACAACTTGCCGACCGTCGGGCTTGGGGTGTCCGCCGTTGTAGGCTGCGTAGAGGAGGCTGCCGACGCGGAAGAAGTTGCGGTGGTGCTGCGGCTCGGGGTATTCTTCCCAGAGGCGCTCGGTGTCCATTTCGTGGCTGGAGTTCTGGATCTGGCCGGGGGTAAGGGCATCCTTTGGGAATACGTAGTCGATCAGCAGCTTGGCGGCCTCCGGTTTTTCCAGATCAGCTATGGACATGAAGGTCATTTCCTGGATCTCCTTGTTGGATAGGTCGGAGGTGTCGCCGTATTCGGTCAGTTCGAGGAGTTTGCGGTAGTCGTCAGTGGTCCAGTCTCCCGGAAGCTCTTGTAGCTCTTCGGAGGAGACGGGGGTAATCGTAAATTGTTGGCTCATTGTATCCAAACGTGGGCCGTGGGGCGTTGTGCGTTGTCGGGTTCATTGCTCCTGCGCGCCGCCGCCGCCCTGTGCCGCAACACCTGTCGCGTCCGAGTCGTTAACCCCCTACAAGCTTTCCCCATGTTCCGTAAACTACCGATCCTCGTCCTGCTGCTGACCCTTTCCGTTGTCGGTCGTGCCTCGACCATCCTCATCCCGATGGACGATACCCAGACCGATCACCTAAAGGCCTACGGCATCACCTACTGGGTTCTCAACAATAACATCGAGGCTTGGTGGCTGCTCAACTACCGCGGGGGAAGCTTCGCCTTTCAGCACAGTCGGGCCTTCGAGCGGGAGTGCCTGACGCGGGGGGTGAAGTACGAAGTGATCGCCGACGCCCGCTTCAACGGGATACTGGAGGAGATCGCCGATCCCGAGCGCAACATGGACGCCATGAAACTCGAGAAGGCGCCGAAGATCGCGGTCTATACCCCCGACTACAATTTCCGGGAAGGGACCGAAGTACAGCCCTGGGACGATGCGGTGACCCTGGTGCTGACCTACGCCGAGATCCCCTACGAAACCGTCTACGACAACGAAGTACTCGAGGACAAACTGGCCGAGTACGACTGGCTGCACCTGCACCACGAGGACTTCACCGGTCAGTTCGGTCGCTTCTACCGCAGCTTTCAGAACGCTCCCTGGTACCGGCGGCAGGTCGCTTACCAGGAGGAACTGGCGGCCAAGAACGGCTACGAGAAGGTCAGTCAGCTCAAACTCGGCGTGGTCAAAAAAGTACGGGACTACGTGGGCGGCGGCGGCTTCATGTTCGCCATGTGTTCGGCTACGGACAGCTACGACATCGCCCTCGCCGCCAACGGTACCGACATCTGCGCCGAATACTACGACGGCGACGGAATCGATCCCAATGCCCAGTCGAAGCTCGATTTCAGCCAAACCTTCGCCTTCGAGAATTTTCAGCTGGAGCGCAATCCCCTGGAGTACGAATTCAGCGACATCGACCACAACCCGCGACAGGTGACCGAGGAGCAGGATTACTTCACCCTCTTCGACTTCAGCGCCAAGTGGGACCCGGTGCCGACCATGCTCACCCAGAATCACGTCCGGAGCATCAAGGGATTCATGGGGCAGACCACCGCCTTCACCAACGACCACATCAAGAGTGACGTGCTGGTGCTCGGGGAAAACAAACCCGCCCGGGAGGCCCGCTACCTCCACGGTCAGTACGGACAGGGCTTCTTCACCTTTTACGGGGGCCACGACCCGGCCGATTACCGGCACCTGGTCAACGATCCCGAAACGGATCTGAGCCTGCATCCGAAGAGCCCCGGGTATCGGCTAATCCTGAACAACATCCTCTTTCCGGCGGCGAAAAAGAAAAAGCGGAAGACGTGATCCGTGCGGGGTCTTTGGTCCAGAGTGGATGGCGAATTGCCTATGTTTGCGGGCTTAAACCGAGCTTGTGATACAGATCTTCGTTACCGGCGGCACCTTCGATAAGGAGTACGACTTCGTGACCGGCAAGTTATTCTTCAAGGATAGTAGTCTGCCGAAAATGCTGGAGGTGGGCCGATCGACGCTCGACGTGAGCATCCGCACCCTGATGATGCTGGACAGTCTGGAGATCACCGACCAGGACCGGGAAAACATTGCCAACAACTGCCGGTCGGCCAGCACCGATCAAATCCTGATCACCCACGGCACGGATACCATGACGGAAACGGCGCATTATCTGGCGCGGGAGGACATTCGGGGGAAAACGATCGTCATCACGGGAGCCATGATACCCTATGCCTTCGGAAGCTCTTCGGATGGTTTTTTTAACTTGGGCAGTGCGCTGGCCTTCGTACAGTCCTTGCCCGCGGGGGTGTATATTGCCATGAACGGCCGGTACTTCAGCTGGGATGGCGTGAAGAAGAACCGCGCCACCGGATTTTTCGAGCCCCTATAATTCTTTAGTTATGATGCCCGCCTGGCTTGCCCGTTTGCTGCTCCGCTTGAACGGAATGCGCGTAGTGGATCATAACGACGGCAACTGGCCGGATAAGTGCGTGGTACCGACCGGTCCCCATACCAGCAATCGCGACTTCCCCTACGGCCTGTACGCGCGAGCGGCGGTGGGGAAGTACATTCAGTTCGTGGCAAAATCTACCCTGTTCCGGGGGCCGGTAGGTGCCGTTATGCAGTGGACGGGCGGCGTACCGGTGGTGCGGGAGAAACGCACGAACTTTACCCAGGCCGTGGTGAAACTGTTCGAGGAGCGGGAGAAGTTCTACCTGTGCATCGCGATGGAGGGTACCCGAAAGAAGGTCGACCGGTTCCGTACGGGCTTTTACTGGATCGCGCGGGAGGCCAGGGTGCCGATGGTGTTCGCCAAGTTCGATTTCGGTAACCGGGTGATTGAATTTTCTAAGCCTTTCTATCCCAGCGGGGACGTGCGGGAGGATTTTGACTTTATCTACCGCCACTTTGACGGGGTGAAGGGCTTGGAGCCGAAGAATAGCTTTGAGTATGACCCGGCTGTTTTGGAGGAGCTGCCTGCGGGAGAGGGTTCAACACAGATTCAGACGGATTAGGGCACTGATCCACGCAGATTACGTGATATAGCGTTTGACTCCGGTTTGGTAGTTGTCACCACGGATTTTCGCGGATTTGACACGGATAATAGGACATACTGCTTGATTCCGATTTGTGCGGTTCAAATGATAGTCACCACGGATTTTCGCGGATTAGACACGGATAATGGGACATACCGCTTGTTTCCGGTTTGTGCGGTTCAGGTAATAGCCACCACGGATTTTCGCGGATTTGACACGGATAATAGGACATACTGCTTGATTCCGATTTGTGCGGTTCAGGTAATAGCCACCACGGATTTTCGCGGATTTGACACGGATAATAGGACATACTGCTTGATTCCGATTTGTGCGGTTCAGGTAATAGCCACCACGGATTTCCGCGGATTTGACACGGATCAGAGGACATAGCGCTTAATTCCGGTTTGCATGTTTTGCGTATTGAAGTTCATCAGGAGCCCTACCCGGATTTCGGATAACTTCAAGTAGGTGAGCAGCTGTGCGGTGTAAATTGGAAGGAACTTTTCGACCGACTTGATTTCTAGAATTATACTGCGATCTACCAGCAGGTCGATGCGGTAGCCCACATCTAAACTTACATTGTTGTATTTGAGGGGAAGGCCTACTTCCCGCTCAACCAGGTGCCCCCTTTGGCTCAATTCATATGCCAGACACTGCTGATAAGCGGATTCCAGAAGGCCCGGCCCCAGGGCACGATGAACCTCAAATGCAGCGCCACGGATGGCATAAGTGGTATGTTCTTGTATCATACCACAAACATTCGACGCACCACTCTACCAGGAGTGGAGTACCGTTAAATCCGTGTAAATTCCATGCTAATCCGTGGTGAAATCACAGTGCCTTGACCACCACCACGGAAGCTATTCCACGAGTGCAGTACCATCTAATCCGTGAGCCATCCGTGCCCATCCGTGGTGAAATCATAGTGCCTCGACACCACCTAAGAAGCTATTCCACGAGTGCAGTACCTTCTCATCCGTGAGCAATCCGTGGGGCATCCGTGGTGAAATCATAGTGTCTCGATCACCACCGCAGAAGTTATTCCACGAGTATAGTACCATCTAATCCGTGAGCAATCCGTGGGCATCCGTGGTGAAATCACAGTGCCTCGACCACCACCGCAGAAGCTATTCCACGAGTACAGTACCATCTAATCCGTGGGCAACCCGTGCCCATCCGTGGTGAGATCATAGTGCCTCAACCACCACCTCGGAAGCTATTCCACGAGTGCAGTACCTTCTAATCCGTGAGCCATCCGTGGTGAAATTATAGTGCCTCGACCACCACCGCGGAAGCACCCCCGCCCCCGTTACACAGCGTCGCCAGCCCGTACTTGCCACCGCGGCTGTGCAGGGTATTGATCAGGGTAACCAGGATGCGGGCACCGGAAGTTCCCAGGGGGTGACCCAGCGAGACGCCGCCGCCGTGTACGTTCATATTGTCTCCCTTCAGCCCGAGTTCCTTCGCGAAGGCCATGGGCACGACGGCGAAAGCTTCGTTCACCTCCAGGTAATCCATGTCGTCCATGGTAAGTCCGGCGCGTTCGACCGCCAGGGGGGCGGCTTTGGTGGGAGCGGTAGTGAACCACTGCGGCTCGTGGGCGGCGTCGGCAAAGGAAACGATCTTGGCCAGGGGCTTGAGACCGAGTTCGTCGACCACGCGCTGACTCACCAGCACGAGGGCCGCGGCACCGTCGTTGATGGTGCTGGCGTTGGCGGCCGTGACCGTTCCCTCCTTCGAGAAGGCGGGGCGCAGGGAAGCCATTTTATCGAACTTGACCTTCTTATATTCCTCGTCTTCGTCGACGATCAGATCATCACCGCGGCGCTGGGGGACGTTCACGGGCACGATCTCGCGTTTGAACGTTCCGTTGCTGGTAGCTTCGGCACTGCGCTGGTAGGACGTAGTGGCATACTCGTCCTGCTCCTCCCGGCTGATTCCGTATTTGGTCGCGGTAGCGTCGGCGCAGGTACCCATGGCGTTCTGGTCGTAGGCATCCGTGAGACCGTCTTTGGTAAGACCGTCAATCAACTTCCGGTCACCAAACTTCGCTCCCCAGCGGGCATCGGCAACGTAGTAGGGAATATTGCTCATACTCTCCATACCGCCGGCGACGACAATGTCATTGTGGCCCAGCATGATCGATTGTGCGCCCAGCATGACGCTCTTCATCCCGCTGCTGCAGACCTTGTTGACCGTGGTACAGGGAACCGTGTTGGGAATACCGGCACCAAGGGCCGCCTGGCGGGCGGGTGCCTGGCCGAGGTTGCTGCTGACCACGTTGCCCATCAGGACTTCCTGGACCCGGTCGGCCGGCACCCCGGCGCGTTCGAGTGCTCCCTTGATGGCCGTACTGCCGAGCTGGGTAGCGGAAAGCGACGAAAGGACGCCCCCGAAAGAGCCGATCGGCGTACGGACGGCGGAGACGATGTATACGGGGGGGTGCTGGTGGGCGGGCATGAGCGATTAAATTTTGGCAAATATAGTTGTCAGGCTAACAATACCGTCGTGGTAAAAGGTTTGCGGCGAGCGCGGGAGCCGTGCACGGAGGAAGCGAGCAACGTCTTTCGTAGGTTTGCCCCATGAAAGATATTTCCGAACTCCTTTCCCTGCTTGACCTCGAACGACTGGAAGTTAATCTCTTTCGGGGGGAGAGCCGCTCCGTGGGTAACGCGCGGGTGTTCGGCGGACAGGTACTGGCCCAGGCGCTGGCCGCGGCCATGCGCACGGTGCCCGAAAATCGCTTCGTCCATAGCTTGCACGGCTACTTCGTCCTGCCGGGCGACCTGAACGTGCCGATCGTATTTGAGGTCGACCGCATTCGGGACGGCGGCAGTTTTACGACCCGGGCCGTGAAGGCCATTCAGAACGGTCAGGCCATCTTCCACCTCACGAGCAGTTTTCAGCTGGACCAGGAAGGTTTCGACCACCAAATCGAGATGCCCGAGGTACTTCCCCCGGAGGAACTGGTGAGTTACGAGGGCATGGCCCGGCAATTCGGGGATACCCTGCCGGCGAACATTAAGAAGATCCTAAGTATCGAGCGCCCGCTGGAGTTTCGGCCGGTGGAATTTCTGAACCCCTTCGCCCACGAGAAATACGCACCGACCCGCAACGTATGGTTACGCACGAAGGGGGCCATGTCGGCGGATCGCCGCCTGCAGGCCCTGGTGCTCGCCTACACGAGCGATTATAACTTACTGACGACGGCCCTGCTGCCCCATGGTCGGGCGACGGATTACCGGAATTTGCAGATGGCCAGCCTCGATCACGCCATGTGGTTTCACCGACCATTCCGGGTAGATGAATGGTTGCTCTACAGTATGGACAGTCCGAGTGCCAGCGGCGCCCGGGGCTTCACGCGGGGAAACATCTTCGACACTACCGGAAAACTCGTAGCCAGCGTCGTGCAGGAGGGTATGTTGCGCGAGAAGAGGGGATAAGAGTAGCTTCACCACGTATGCGGTAAATTGGCGGGAAAGCCGGGCTCACCGGTGTACATAAATGCAACGGATTTTATGGACGTACCACCCGCTATAATCGGACTCATGGTAGTCACGGCGGTGGCGGTGGCGTGGCTGATCTATTATTACCTGAAGAACCGCAAGGTTGGAACGGACACCCAGCGGATCCTCAGCGACCGCGACTTGTTGCAGCGCCTTTCCCGCGAACCGGACGGCTTTCTCACCCCCGACCGCCTGTCCAAGACCAGTCAGCTCACCAAGTCACAGGCGCGTATTCGGTTACAGAAACTGTCCATGGCGGGTATGGTGGACCAGGCGTACAACAAGCGGTTGAAGGCTCACTATTCCCTACGGCATCCCATCGCGGAGCGGGAGCAACCCGTGCTTTCTTCCGATCCCTTTCTGACGGTTGAGGACCTACTCACCATATTCGAGCTTTACGACTACCGGCCCCGTGATCAGGACCTCATCATGAGTACCGGTCTGCCCCTCGCCCTGATCCGGCGGGAGATGAAATACTTCTCCGGTGCGGGTATTGTCGACATACTGCATATGTCGGAGGGTTACGGCAAGCAGTCCCAGCGGATATATGTATTGGTCGAACCCTACCGCAGTCGGCCGGAAGAGTTCCGATCGCTGGCGGACCGCTGCGATCTTGAGTTACGTACCCTTTTGCGTAACGACAATTTTATCGTCTAGGCGCAACCTCCCCGCCCCCCTTATTCCGATCGCGCTGAGGAGTTTAGCAACTCAGGTCGGCAATTTGTACCTTTGCGGCCGCTAAGCCGAGTTTTCCGGCGCGCGCCCCAATCTTGTATCCTATGCTAACCGCCACCGGTATCTACCAACAGTACGGCGATCGTATTCTCTTCGACCGCGTGACGTTCACCGTCGGCACCCGCGATAAGGTCGGCCTGGTCGGGCGCAACGGCGCGGGCAAGTCCACGATGCTGAAGATCATCGCCGGGGATCTCACCCCCGATGAAGGCAAGGTGCAACGGGAAAGCGGTTCCACCCTCGGGTATTTGCACCAGGAGATGGACATGCCCACCGGCAATACCGTCATGGAGGAAACCCTCACGGCCTTCGCCCACATCCAGGAGATGGAGGACCGGCTGGAAGCCCTGAACAAGGAGATGGAAGTTCGGACCGATTACACTTCCGACTCCTATTCGAATATGCTGGAAGAATTTACCCACCTGACCGAAAAATTCGCTCTGGTCGGTGGCATCACGATGGAAGCGGAAGCCGAACGGGTACTGAAGGGGCTGGGCTTCAAGAACGGTGATTTTAACCGGCAAACCACCGAATTCAGCGGCGGCTGGCAAATGCGGATCGAACTGGCCAAAATGCTGCTGCAACGGCCGGACTACCTGTTGCTCGACGAGCCGACGAACCACCTCGATATCGAGTCCATCATCTGGCTCGAAAATTGGCTGGCGTCGTACGCCGGGGCGGTCATTACGATCAGTCACGATAAGCAGTTTCTTGATAACGTGACCAGCCGGACGCTGGAGATCGAACTCGGTAACGTTTACGATTATAAAGCGGGGTACAGCAAGTACGTCGAGCTCCAGGCCGAACGGCGGGAAAAAGCCGAAGCCGCCTACCTGAATCAGCAAAAGGTGATCGCGGACAAGGAGCGCACCATCAGTCGCTTCATGGCGAAAGCCACCAAGACGAAGATGGCGCAGTCCATGCAGAAGCAGCTCGATAAGATCGAGCGCATCGAATTGGACGTGACGGACAATTCGGTCATGAACCTGCGTTTTCCCCCCGCGCCCCGTTCCGGCGCCATCACCCTGCAGGCCCGCAAGATCACGAAGACCTACGGCAACCTCAACGTGCTGCGCGGCGTCGACCTGAAGGTGGACCGGAAAGATCGCGTCGCCTTCGTCGGGCAGAACGGGCAGGGAAAAACGACCCTGGCCAAGATTTTGATCGGTAACATTCCCGCGACCGCCGGAGAGGTGGAACTCGGTCACAACGTCAGTGTCGGCTACTACGCTCAGAACCAGAGCGATGCCCTCGACGGCAACAAGACGTTGCTGGAAACAATGGAGGAGGCCAGTCCGCCCGAAATGCGCACCCGCCTGCGCAGCGTCCTGGGGGCTTTCCTCTTTACCGGTGAAGATCAGGACAAAAAAGTGATGGTCCTCTCCGGTGGGGAGCGCGCCCGGCTCGCTCTGGCCTGTATGCTGCTGCGCCCCTTCAATCTGCTGGTGCTGGACGAACCGACGAACCACCTCGACATGGCCAGTAAGGATATGCTGAAGTCCGCGCTGATGGAGTACGACGGCACCTTGCTGGTGGTCAGTCACGACCGGGAGTTCCTTGCCGGTCTCACGGATCGCACCATTGAGTTCCGCGATCACCAGCTCTACGAGCACCTGGGTGACGTGAATACCTTCCTTGAGAAGCGCCAGCTGGACGATATGCGCAGCGTGGAGTTGGAGAAGCCGAAGAATGGAACGACTTCCCCGGACACGGTCAGCAAACCCGCCCTCCAACTCAGCAACGAAGAGGTGCGCAAACTGCAGAAAGAAGTTGCGACCGCCGAGCGGAAGATCGAACGCCTGGAGCAGGACATCGAGAAGCTTCATCTCCGGATGTCCGACCCCGATTTTTACAACGACCAGGCCCGGGTTGACCGCACCACCGAGGAGCTCAAACGGAAGCAGGCGGACCTCGCCGAAGTAATGGAAAGCTGGGAAACGGCCAGTGAAGCCCTGGGGGAATAAGGGCAGCCACAATTTAAAATTCCGCCGCCCGCCGACACGGGTTTAAAAAATTCTTAATTAGCTCCCGGGGGCTATACTTTTCCATTGCGGCAAACGTATATTACGTATCAAGCTACCGGGGTGTTCACTCCCTCCCCCCGACGGCCGTAATTCGAAACAAAGCCCCCCATGAAAATTGTCGTCGCCAGGCTCGTTGCTCTCGTGCTGTGCGTCCTGGCCTTCGCGAACACGAACCTCACCAACCTGGGCAATCCCGCCAGCTACCAGCGCTTTTCCATTCCGTTTTACGCGCAACCGGTTTCCGTCACTTACGATCCGAACATGCTGATCGCCGAGCCGACCGTTCTCAACAACCAAGCGATCCGTAGTGCCTACAATCAGCTACAGCGCCGCCCCACCCAGGTGCTGCTGAACCACTTGCTGGACGCGAAGGGTCGTTTCGGACTTAATGACTTCCTCTTCTTCAAACTCGCGCGCAACACCGTCAACACCATTTACCGGGGCACTTCTCCTTCCGCCCAGACGATCACCCTGTACAAACTGTTGATCGATTCCGGCTTCGACGCACGGCTCACCTTCCGGGGCGATCAGGTGTACCTCAACGTTTATACGAAGGAAGAACTGTTCGAAGTGCCCATCATCGAATCGGACGGGCGCCCCTACGCCAACATCAGCTGTCTCGACGGGGAGTGTGAGGGCCGGCAGCGGCTGTACATCTTCAACGATCACCCCAATCCCCGGGGCAAGTCCTTCGGCTTCCAACTCAATAGCTGGCCCAAACTGGCGGAGCAACCCACCGCTAAGGACCTTACCTTTAATTTTCACGGCGTACCGCAGGCCATGAGCGTCACCTTCGACAAGACGATGGTGGACATCATGACGGATTATCCCTTCATCCACGAGTACTGCTATCTCGAAACGCCCCTCTCCCCCACCCTGACCAAAAGCCTGCTTCCCCAGCTGCGGCAGCTGATGCGCGGTATGGATGTCCAGCAGCAACTGGAGCTCCTGACCAGTTTCACCCGCTCCGCTTTCGCCTACAAGGAGGATAACGAATACTTCGGCCGGTCCAAGCCAATGGTACCTGAAGAACTGTTCGGGTACAGCTATTCGGACTGCGAGGATCGCTCCGCACTTTTCTTCGCCCTCGTGCGTGACCTGCTCGACCTGCCCATGGCCGTCATCGCCTACGACGACCACCTAACGGTAGCCGTCGGTGGTGACATGCCGGGAGACTCGTTCAATTACCGCGGACAGCGCTACGTCTTCTGCGACCCCACCGGCCCCCGCAACAGCAGCCGCATCGGTCAGGTTCCTCCCGGCTACGAGGACAAAAACTTCACCGTCATCGGCACTTACAATTAATTGCCCCTCAGCCTCTTACATCCTGATTACATCCTTGATCTCCGGAGTGTCCGCGAATTACTACATTTGCCGCCTCAACGAACGGGAACAATTCCCGCGCTCGCGGCTTTTTTAGGTACTTAAACACAGTTAGCATGTATTGGACCCTCGAACTCGCTTCACATCTGGAGGATGCCCCCTGGCCCGCCACCCGCGACGAACTGATCGACTTCGCCATCCGCTCCGGTAGCCCCCTCGAAGTGATCGAGAATCTGCAGGCCATGGAAGACGAAGGCGAAACCTACGAAGCCATCGATGATATCTGGCCGGACTATCCCCGCAAGGACGACTTTCTGTTCAACGAGGACGAGTACTAGCCAGCTTCCCCCGCCGGACCGGTCCAGCCGTCTCCGCGCACCGGACTACTACCTCCGCGCTTCATCCAGCGGCGAAAGCCGGCAGCCGCGTGTTGCCGGCTTTCGCCGTATTATGCCGACCCCCCGGCAAACTTTTCCAATCCGTGATTTCCGTGGCAAATCCCCGACTTACCATCGCCATCGACGGCTATTCCGCCTGTGGCAAATCCACCCTCGCCCGCGCCCTGGCCAAACGTCTGGGCTACAGCTACATCGATACCGGAGCCATGTACCGGGCCGTTACCCTGTACTTACAGCGCGAGGGAGTGGATATCGGCGACCAGGAAGCGATCTCGGACGCTATGGATGGACTTCGCATCGCCTTTCGCCCCTCCGACAATCACGTACTGCTGAACGGGGAGGACGTGGAACGGGAGATCCGGGGGCTGGCCGTCAGTAAAATGGTCTCCCCGGTGGCGGCCCTGTCCGCGGTACGGCGAGCCATGGTCGATCAGCAAAGAAAAATGGGGGCCGCCGGGGGAGTTATCCTCGACGGTCGGGACATCGGCACGGTAGTCTTCCCCGATGCCGACCTGAAACTGTTCGTCGTCGCCGATCTGGATACCCGGGTAGATCGCCGCCTGCGGGAACTGGTCGCCGCCGGGCGGGAAGTTCGCAGAGAAGACGTTGCCGCCAACCTGGAGGAGCGCGATTACATCGACAGCCACCGGGCCGATAGTCCCCTGCGGCAGGCCGAGGACGCTATCCTACTGGACAATACCCACCTCGACCTGAACCAACTCGTGGAGCGGGGGGTAGAACTCGTGGAGGACCTTAGAAAAGACCCAGAATAAGTTCGAAGATCTTTACCGTAACCCATACGAGGACGATCATCAGTACCACGATGGCCGCGATCACGGCTAACACCACCGGCCATACGCTGCCGCGGTGCTTACCCTCCTCGTAGTATTCCTTCATCAACTGGGCGTTGCGGTAGTTGGCCTTGTACACCAGGTCGAAGAGGTTACCGAGGATGGGTATGGCACCCACGAAGGCATCCAGTACTACATTGACGAGCATCCGGGCTACGAGCATGGGACTGGCACCGTGGCGGGCCATCGTAGCGACCAGCGTACCCGACATGCCCAGCGAAATGATGTCTCCGGCACCGGGCACCAGACCGAGAATGAAGTCCAGTCCGAAGCGGAGGTCCGTGCCCGGAATGCGGAATTTGGTGTCGAGCACGCGACTGAAGGAGTCTACCCACCGCAGTTGGGGGACTTGGCGTTGCTGCTCGGTAAGGATAGGATGGTCGGGGGTATGCATCGGCGAGATTTATGACCGGAGTGGTCACCGACTTCAATCGCAGGAACGGCCGGCAGGTTCGTTTACCCGGAAGGATGGCTTGACGGAAATACCGTTGCTCCCGCGTCCCCGCCTACCGATGTTCGGGGGAGGGAGAAAAGTGATCCGGCGGCAGGGCGGGGTTAAGTTCGACGTCGGTGATCGTCATGCGCATGCTTTCCCGGCCGGCAACGCGTTGCCGCAGCGAGGTGGGGAGCAGCAGCCCGTCAAACCTCCGGTAATCGTCGAAGTAGGTTTCCACAACCGTGGTACGCCCGGTAGCGCCGCGCGACTTGGCGATCTGGCAAACCGGCAACAGGCTTTTCTTCCCGAAGTAATGCGTCTGATCGTAACCCGAAGCGTGGGTCACGTGAATGCCGTACACGGGTACATTCTCCAGTACCGTATCGGCCACGGTTTGCAGCCGGTAGCCCCGCCGCGCGTAGTCGATAAACACGTTGAGAAAGGGATGATCGCGTACGGCCGCCAACTCCTCTCCTTCCAGCAACCGGGGTTCCGTAATGCCCTGCATGGGGAAGGTCATCCAGGCGACCCGGCCATCGTAGGCCTGGATCATGGGACTGTCCCGGATACCAACCTCGATCCGCTGCTTCCCGCCCGCGGCGGTGGTGATCGACAGGGGGAATTCCAGACCCTCCACGACGGTGGTACCCTGCATGCGCAGCGACCGAACGGCCCGCCAGGCCTCCGCACCTCCGATGCTGTCGACGTAGCCGGCCGCGATCCCTTCCGCACCCTTTTCCTGGGCGTTGGCCGCCGGGCTATATGCCAGGAGAACAACCAGCGACAGTAGCGCCGCGAATCTGGATAAAAAAGGTATGTCGGGCACGGTAAATTGTTGTCGGTGAACGGTCATCCAATATACGGCCCCGATATCCTACGGTAAACCACCCGTCCTGCTATCTTTGCCCAAAGTCCGCTTAGTGCACCCGGAAACACGATTCGCCAACTACTTCAAATCTGCCTTCACCGTTGACAGCGTCATCTTTGGTTTTGACGAGGGTGCCCTGAAGATTCTGCTCATCCGCCGGAGCGAGGAGCCCTTCGACGATTACTGGGCGCTCCCGGGCTACTTCGTGCGCCAGGACGAGGACCTCGACGAGGCCGCCCAGCGAACCTTGCGGGAAACCACGGGCCTGGAGAACGTCTACCTGGAGCAGGTACACACCTTCGGTTCGCCGGGGCGCCACGAATTCGGCCGCGTCATCACGGTCGCCTACTACAGCCTGGTGAAGATCGCCGACTTTACCCCGCGGGCGGACGGACTTTCGCGCGACGTGAAGTGGCACGACCTGGACGCCGTAAGCGGTCTGGCCTTCGATCACGACGAGATCGTCCGCACCGCTACCGAGAAACTGAAGCGGAGCATCCGTACCCGTCCGGTGGGTTTCGAGCTACTGCCGCCGGAGTTTACCCTGACGGATCTGCAGCACCTCTACGAAGCGATCTGGGAAACCCGGCTCGAAAAGCGCAACTTCCGGAAGAAGATTCTGTCCATGAAGCTGCTCGTCGACCTCGAACGCATGCAGGAAGGCGTGGCGCACCGGCCCGCGCGACTGTACCGCTTCGACGAGGACCGCTACCACGAACTCACCCGCGAGGGCTTCAATTTCGAACTCCGGGAGGGCAAAAGTCGCTGACTCCCCCACCCCGCCGTGGCAGGATCGGGCGGATTGACCTGACAAAGTTTCCGCAATACACCGGTGGTCCTACATTTGCCCCGTACCGGGGTGTTTAAACTATTTAAGAAGATGAGTAAGAAGAACCCCGATCAGCCCATCGTGGACGACGAAATGTTGAACAACAGCGATGCGTCGCCGGAAGAGCACGTACTCGACCAGGATCTGAAAACCGACGAAAACCTGCAGGAAGACCTGCCCGATACGGTCGACGTCTCGGAATTGCGTAAGCGCCTGGAGGAAAAAGAAGATCGTTACCTGCGCCTGTACGCTGAATTCGACAACTACAAACGTCGGACCCAGCGCGAACGCCTGCAGATGATGGAAACCGCCGGCAATAAGACCATGCAGGCGCTGCTTCCGGTTCTTGACGACTTCGACCGCGCCGCCCAGGTAGCCGAGCAGGACGAAGCGGCCTCGGAAGTCTGGAACAACGGCATCGGCCTCATCCACAAGAAGATGTTGCAGGCGCTCTCGTCTCAGGGGCTTCAGCCCATGGACAGTACCGGCAAGGAATATAATCCCGATCTGTTCGAAGCCGTCACGGAAGTGCCGAATCCCGACATGAAGGGTAAGGTCGTCGACACTATCGAACGCGGTTACACGTTGAATGGCCGCATCATTCGCCACGCTAAGGTGGTCGTGGGCAGGTAAGCAGGAGCTGCCCCCACACAAAACAAGCAAAGCCTAATGGCAAGAGATTATTACGAAATTCTCGGCGTATCCAAGGATGCCGACACCGATACGCTGAAGAAGGCCTACCGCAAGCTGGCCATGAAGTACCACCCCGACCGCAACCCCAACGATGCGGCCGCGGAGGAGAAATTTAAGGAAGCCGCCGAGGCCTACGACGTCCTGAACGACGGCGACAAGCGCGCCCGCTACGACCGCTTCGGTCACGCCGGCGTGAACGGGCAGGGCGGATTCGGCGGTGGCCCGGGGGGTATGACCATGGAGGACATCATGTCCCAGTTCGGCGACATGTTCGGCGACGGCGGGGGCGCCTTCGGATCCTTCTTCGGCGGTGCCGGCGGGGGCGGCGCGCGTCGGCAGGCCCGCGGGGAACGCGGTTCCAATCTGCGCATCAAAGTCCCCCTGACGCTGGAAGAGATCGCCGAGGGCGTGACCAAGCGCATCAAGGTCAAGCGACAAAAAGTCTGTGACGTTTGTGACGGCAGCGGTGCCAAGGACGAAAGCAGCGTGGAAACCTGTCGCACCTGCGGCGGTGCCGGCGTAGTGCGTCAGGTGCGTTCGACCTTCATCGGTCAGATGGCCACCACCACGACCTGCCCCACCTGCGCGGGCTCCGGCACCCAGATCAAGGCAACCTGCAACAATTGTAAGGGCGACGGTCGGGTGTACGGAGAGGACACCATCGAGGTGAACATTCCCGCGGGCGTAGAGGAAGGCATGCAACTCAGCATGCGCGGCAAGGGCAACGCCGGCCGCCGTGGTGGACCTCCCGGTGATCTGCTCATCAACATTCAGGAGAAGGCCCACGACGAATTGCAGCGTGACGGGCAGAAGCTCATCTATGATCTCTACCTAAACTTCGCCGATGCGGCACTGGGCACCTCCGTGGAGGTCCCGACGATCGCGGGCCGGGTAAAGATCAAGGTGCCCCCCGGCACCCAGTCGGGTAAGATCTTCCGTTTGCGCGGTAAGGGATTGCCCGCTCTGCAGAGTCACGGACGCGGAGATCAGCTTATCCACGTCAACATCTGGACGCCGAAGAAACTGAGCCGGGAAGAAACCGAACTCCTCGAGCGGATGCGCGATATGGAAAACTTCGCCCCAAAACTCGAAAAGGGAGACAAGGGCTTCTTCGAGCGAATGAAAGAGTACTTCTCGTGATCCGGGCCAGCCTGCCCTACGGAATATTGATGTGTCTTCTCTTCAGTTCCTGCGGGCCGGAAGTAACGTTTCGGGAGGAGGTCAATTTTGGCAGCGGGCACTGGTCCTACACGGACAGTGTTGCCTTCGTCTTTCCGGTCGCGGATACCACCGGCCGCTACGATCTGGTCCTGTCCGTCGATCACGGCACCGAATTCGCCTACCAGAACTTTTACGTCAACTTGCGTACCCACCTCCCCTCCGGCGAAGTGCTCACCCAGAACCTCTCCCTGCAATTGGCCAACACTTTCGGGGAGTGGTACGGGGACTGCGGTGAAGCGGAGTGTACGCTCGACATTGCCCTACAGGAAGGTACCCGTTTTACGGAAACGGGAGAACACCGCCTCGTGGTAGCCCAGTATTCCCGGGACGAGCCGCTGCGGGACGTGAACGGGATCGGATTCAGAATCGTAAAAAACTAGCTTACCCGAGGTAGCTGCGCAGTAGGTTCTTATTGCGGCTGCGGCGCAATCTCCGGATGGCACGTTCCTTGATTTGCCGTACGCGCTCCCGCGTGAGGTCGAATCGGTCGCCGATTTCTTCCAGGTTCAGTTGATCCTCCCCATCGAGGCCAAAGTAAGCGGCCAGTACGGCGCGTTCGCGGGGAGCGAGCAGATTCAGATTAGCAATCACCTCCTTACTCAGCGATTCGCCCATGACCTTGAGGTCCGGATTGGAATCCTCGTCGTTGGCCAGGGTATCGAGCATGGTGATGTCGGAATCGTCGCCGGCGACCGGCGCATCGAAGGAGAGGTGGCGCATCCGTCCGCGCATTGCCCGTTCGACGTCGGCGACGGAGATTTGGAGTACTTCGGCCAGTTCGTCGGGTTCCGGGTCGCGCTCAAATTCCTGTTGGAAGCTGGCGATGGCCTGGGTGACCTTCGTATAGCCGGCGGCTTTGTTGTTGGGCATGCGCACGAGGCGGCTGTACTCAACGATCGCCTGCATGATGCTCTGGCGGATCCACCACACGGCGTAGGAAATGAATTTGAAGCCGCGGGTTTCGTCGAATCGCTTGGCGGCCTTGATCAGACCGACATTGCCTTCGTTGATGAGATCGGAAAGGCTGAGTCCCTGGTTCTGGTACTGCTTAGCCACGGAGACCACGAAGCGGAGGTTGGCCTTGGTCAGGCGTTCCAGGGCAGCCTGGTCTCCTTCGCGAATGCGGGCGGCCAGGCGGGCCTCGTCTTCCGGGGTGAGTAAATCGATTTTACCGATATCCGTCAGATATTTCTCCAGCGCGATGCTCTCGCGGCTGGTAATCTTATTGCTGATCTTTAACTGACGCATTCCAACTTACCTTTTCAAGACGTGTAATTTTGATTTTAAGCCTCCGTTTCTGAGTCCTAATATATAAAACTTTGCACGGTCCACCTATGTAATCACTCTGTATTCGACCAAACATAGACGATGTTACGGACGGCGAAATTGCCGGCCCGTATCCGGTTTCCCTTATTTATCCGTTTACCCCGCAAATGCACCCCGATGGCGAGTAAGTTTTACAGCATTTTTTCTTTAAAGTGCCCTACCTGTCACCGGGGTGATCTGTTTCCCACCGGGTCCTTTTCCTTCGACCGCCCCTTCGCCCAGTATACCCACTGCCCCGCCTGCGGTCAGCGGTACTTCCCGGAGCCCGGTTTTTACTACGGAGCGATGTTTATTTCCTACATCGGATCGGGCTTTTTTTGCCTGGGAGTCGTCATGTTCCTGCGCTGGGTCCTGGGGTGGTCCATGCTGGCCTCCTTCCTCGTGCTCATCGCGATCGTGGGAATCTTATTCGTCTGGTGGTTCCGGGTGTCCCGCTCGGCCTACCTCAATCTGGTGTACGGGTACCGCCCCGAAGTAGCCGCCTCCGTGGAGGCCGGCACCCTGAAGGTTGCCCCGCCGGAAACCGTTAACCAAACCTAGCCCCCCAATGGCCAAAAAGAATTACAACACGCCCAGCGCACCGGACAATCCCTTCGCCGCCCTTTCCGGCCTGAACAACTTGCCCCCGGCACCCGACAACCTTCCCCCGGAGGCCGAAGAGGATGCCGAGACGCAGGAAAGCCGCACGGATGCCCTGCGGGTGTACGTCGACCGTAAATACCGCCGCGGGAAGGCCGCTACCTTGGTCCGGGGGTTCACCGGTGACGAAGGGGCCCTGCAGGAGTTAGGCAAGACGCTCAAGGTAAGTTGCGGCGTAGGCGGCTCCGTCAAGGACGGGGAGATCATTATTCAGGGTGATCAGCGCGACCGGGTGATCGAGCTACTACTCGACATGGGTTACCGCAACACTAAACCCGCGGGCGGTTAGCGCCCGGACGTGCTATCCCCGGAAGCTTGACTTCAGGCCGACGGTCAGGTTGAAGACGGGCCGCGCCGGGGTCGAGTCCGGATCCACCGTAAAGTAGCCCTGCCGCAAGAACTGAAAGCTTTCCCCCACGGCGGCACCCTGCAGGGCCGGCTCGCCCTTGGCGGTGATCATGGTCAGGCTGTCGGGATTGAGAAACTCGATGAAGTCGCGGTCTTCGTGGTCCATCGGCGTAGGATCGGTGAAGAGGGGCTGATACATACGCACCTCGAGATCCACGGCCGCGGAGGCGCTCACCCAGTGGAGGGTCCCCTTCGCCTTTACCCCGCTGGTGTCCTCTCCCGACCTGGAATCGGGATAGTAGGTGCAGTTGATTTGGGTTACTTTGCCTTCGGCGTCCTCTTCGTGGCCGTCGCAGTGAATGATGTAGGCGCTCTTGAGGCGAACGTCTTTGTCGGGAGCCAACCGGTAGTACTTACGGTTCTGGGGCTCCTTGCGGTAATCCTCCCGCTCTACGTAGATCTCCCGCCCGAAGGGCAGCTGCCGGGTACCGTGACTGGCATCCTCCGGATTATTTTCCGTTTCGAGCCACTCGGTCTGATCTTCGGGATAATTCGTGATGACCAGCTTGACCGGATCGAGGACGGCCATGTAGCGGTCGGCGTCGCGGTTCAGGACTTCCCGCACGTTAAATTCGAGCAGATCGAGGGTTTGTTGGCTATCGCGGCGGGTCACGCCCGTATGCATGCAGAAATTACGGATGGCTTCGGCCGGATATCCCTTCCGGCGCAGGCCGGCAATGGTGCTCATCCGGGGATCGTCCCAGCCGGTGACCAGTCCTTCCTCGATGAGCATCTTGAGCTTCCGCTTGGAGGTGATAAAATAGTCGACGTTCATCCGGGCGAATTCGATTTGCCGGCTGGGAAATATTTCCAGTGCCTCGATCAGCCAGTTGTACAGGTCACGGTGGTGACGAAACTCTAGGCTGCACAGCGAATGGGTAATTCCCTCGATGGAGTCGCTCTGTCCGTGGGCAAAGTCGTAGAGCGGATAGATGCACCAGTCCTCTCCGGTGCGGTGGTGGGCTTCGTGCTTGATGCGGTAGAGCACCGGATCGCGGAGCAGGAGATTGGGGTGCGCCATGTCGATCTTGGCCCGCAGTACCCGGCTCCCGTCGGGAAACTCACCGGCACGCATGCGGGTGAAGAGGTCCCGGTTTTCCTCCGCACTGCGGTCGCGGAACGGGCTGTTCTTACCCGGCACCCCGATGTCGCCCTTCTGGGCTTCGATTTCGGCGGCCGTGGACTCGTCTACGTACGCCAGCCCCTTGTCGATGAGCTTGAGTGCCAGTTGGTACAACTCTTCGAAGTAGTCGGAAGCGTAGCGCGTTTCCCCTTCCCACTCGTAGCCCAGCCACCGAATGTCGCTCTGAATGTTTTCGACGAACAGCGTTTCCTCGGTGCTGGGGTTGGTGTCGTCCATCCGCAGGTTGGTCCGCCCACCGAACTTCCGGGCCGTCTCGAAATTGATCACGATGGCCTTGGCGTGGCCGATGTGGAGGTAGCCGTTCGGCTCCGGGGGGAAGCGGGTATGGATACGCCCGCCGTGTTTACCGTTGGCGAGGTCTTCGACAATGATCTCTTCAATAAAGTTGTCGGCGGTGTGCGTGGGGCTAGACATGACAATAGATAATTAAGGGCGCAAAGGTACGACGGGCGGCGGGGCCGCCACCGGGCCGACTACTTCCACCCGTCGCGCTCCAGGCGGGTGTACTTTTCCTCCACCGCCGCCCGCAGGCTTTCCTGGTAGTCCGCGACCTTACGGCGAATGCTTTCGTCGCCCGCGCCGAGGATCCGCGCGGCCAGCAGACCGGCGTTCTTGGCGCCGTCCAGGGCCACGGTCGCTACGGGGATGCCCCCCGGCATTTGCAGAATGGAGAGCACGGAGTCCCAGCCGTCAATGCTGTTGCGGCTCTTGATCGGCACCCCGATGACGGGCAGAGGGGTGAGGCTGGCGACCATCCCCGGAAGGTGGGCCGCTCCGCCCGCTCCGGCCACGATAACTTGGATCCCGCGCTCCGCCGCCCCCTTAGCGTAAGCGTATAGTCGGTCCGGCGTACGGTGGGCGGAAACTACCGTCACCTCCACTTCGATGCCAAAATCGGTCAGTACCTCCGCGGCGTCCCGCATCACCGGCAGGTCGGAGTCGGAACCCATAATTATTGATACCATATCGGTCGGATTGAGGCCGGCAAGGTACGCCGCAGGGGCTTACTCGCCCACGCGACTGGCCTCCGCCTCCAGCCCCGTTTTGCGCTTGCGGCTCTTAACCTTTTGGTTGCCAAAAGTATAGCTCAGGCTCAGGGCAATCCGCCGGCTGTCCCACCGGCCACTACCCTCACTGTACAGTCCGTCAAATTCGCTGTAGCCGTTCCAGCCGGCGGTGTAGAAGAGATCGTTACCGCTGAGCTTGACGTTGAGTTGGTCGTTCAGGAACTTCCGTTGCAGTCCGACGTTGAGGGCACCCAGTTCGTTGTAGCGAAAGACGCCCCCCCACACGCCGGGACCGGAGAAGTACCCGCCGATCTCCGCCGTGAAATCGCCCGGCAGGTTCAGGGTATTCTGCACGTAGAAACTGTAGCTGAACACCCGGACGTCGATGGTGGCCCCGTCGCCGTAGTCCGCCTGATTGTTGATGTGACTGGCCGAGGCGTTGACGTAGAGGTTCCAAGCCTCAGTCAGCTGTAGCGGCGCGCTGGCGTTGAACGAAAAGATCCGCTGGGAGGCCAGGTTGTCCCAGCTGACGAATCCGGCGCGGGGGTCCTGATCGTCGGGTCCGATGAGCCGGGTGATTTGGTTGGCCGTGTTGCTGTAGGCGAGTTTAAAGTTGTAGCGGTACTGCAGGGTATACCCCAACTCCAGGTTATCGACGATCTCGGGGCTCAGAAAGGGATTGCCGCGTTCGTAGCTCAGTTGACTGATCTGCTGGCGGAAGGGGTTGAGGACGTTGTAGTCCGGCCGGTTGATCCGGCGTCCGTAGGCCAGGTTCAGGGTGTTGCCCTTGCGGGCGTCGAGACTGTAGGTAAGCCCGGCGCTGGGGAAAAAACTGAGGTAATTGATCGCTACCGGTGGTTCCCGCAGATCTTCGCGGAAGGGAGCCAGCAGGCCCGTGGCATCCGTGAGCTCCGTGCGCAGTCCCGCCGAAAACTTCCACCGCTCCCCCAGACTCCCCGCGTAGTTCAGGTAGCCGGCGTAGACGTCTTCCGCGTAGTCGAACTGGTTGCTGCGGCGGTCGTCCAGCACCCGTTCGCCGGCGGCGCCGGGCACTACGGCGTAGAACAGGAAAGTATTGTAGGTACGGACCCGGGAAAATTTGCCGCCCGCGCTCAGGGTACCGCCCGCCAGGGGTTGCTCGTAGTCGGTCTGGGCCGTCCAGATGTCGATGTCCGTGGGCGTATCGAAGTAGTTGTACAGGCTGCTCAGCGGATCACCGCCCCGGTCGAAGTAGCGGTTGGACTGATCGGCAAGGTTATCCGTGCGGAAACGCCCGTAATCGAGGTCGACGTTCAGGGTTCGCCCCTCCGCGATCCGGTAGCGGTAGTTCAGATTAACGGTCTGTTGGTTACGGTCGCCATCACGCTGTCCCCGGGCCCGCAGGGTGCTGTCGAATACTTCCGTGCCTCCCCGCAGATCGAAGATGTCGATGTCATCGATCGTCCGCGATCCGTAATCGTTGAAGCGTCCGCCCACCAGAATGCCCAGGGTGTGGTCCTCCGCAAGCGTGATGTCGGCGCCCAGCCGGTAAGACACCGTGCGCGCCTCGGTGATGCCATGTATGTATTCGTCCATGCGCAGCCCGTTCTGGAAACCGTTGAAGAGGGTTGTATTGTAGAACGTGCCGTCGTTCACTCCCGCGTTGCCGAACAGGTTGAGCCAGCGGTTGCGGTAGTTGCCGTTTGCATCTACGCTGCTGCGGAAGTAGCGTCCCTGACTTCCGTTGAGGCTCAGGCTGCCGTTGGCCCCTTCATCTTCGGCCTTTTTCAGGCGGATGTCAATGATTCCGGCGTTGCCCTCCGCCTCGTAACGGGCTCCGGGGTTGGTGATGATGTCGATGCGGTCGATCTGCTCGGCGTTCAGGTTGCGCAGGTAATTGCTCAGGGCCTCGCCGGAGAGGGGCAGCCGGCGGCCGTCGACGTACAGTAAGACCCCCGATCGGCTCAGGACGTTGATGTTGTCGTTGTTGTCGACGGTGACCCCCGGAGCTTTTCGCAATAGGTCCAGTCCCGTGTTGCCGGCGGCGTTGATCGTGCCCTGCACGTTGAACACCGTCCGGTCGGGTTTCACCTCCACCAGGGCCCGGCGGGCGGTAACCGTGGCCTCGGTAAGTTCTACGGCCGCGGGGGCCATGGTCAGTACGCCCAGGTCGGCATCCTCCTGAAGGGTAAGGGCCGGGCGGCGCAGTTCCGGTGCTCCGATGAAGGTTACGGAGAGGTCGTAAGTTCCGTCGGGAACGTCGCGCATGCGGAACAGACCGGCCTCGTCCGTGGTCTCTACTTTGACCAGGCTGCTGTCGGCCGATACGTACAGGGCTACATTCGCAAAAGATACGGGCACGCCGTCAGCGTCCTGCACCTGGCCACGCACGCTCAATTGGGCGGAAACGCAGGAGCAAAGCAAAAGAAAAAAGAGCAGCGTACATGGGTGTTTCATCGGTTGCGATTTTCGTTTAAGTTGTTGACTGCCACAAAATTGCCGCTTCCACTCCCGGCAAGCATAAAGCCTTCGATGAACGACCACGAACGATGGATGAGCGTACGACCTAAGGGCGAATCGGCCGGCCGATGGTTGCTCACCCCCGGACGATGGCCGTTCATCGATTCCCCCGCCCTCCCCCGGTCGGTAGCCGTATACTTGTTCTGATGAAGGGAGCACGCGATTGGCCGTGGCGGAAAATTCTACTGGTGGGCGGGCTCTACCTGACCTTCGCGATCTTCTACATGTTGGCGCTCTACTTCGCCGTTCCTCCGGAGTACCGTCACGGGCTCAACTGGAGGATACTGTACCTCGACTATCCCCTCAAGGCGCTGTATACCCTGCCCATCTGGCTCCTTACGTTCCGCACCTTCGCCCACTGGAATCTGGTGTCGCGAGTCCTTCTCAATGTCGTCCTCCTTCCCGTGTGGGTGAAGGGCTGGCAGTGGTCGTACTACTGGCTCTGCGATGCTTACTTCGGGGGTGGCCACCTGGTGGGTTCCGGCGAGTGGTGGGACGTCTACATTCCGGCACTTTTTTACGTCCTACAGTTCGGCATTTTCCACTCGTGGACGTACTACCAGGACCTGCGGGTGGCGGAAGTGGGCCGGGCGGAAGCTTCCCGGATGGCCCTGCAGAGCGAACTTGACGCCCTGAAGGCACAACTCAATCCACACTTCCTCTATAATGCCTTCAACACCATCAGCGCGTCCACCGGTCCCGGGCAGGAGCGGACCCGCGACATGATCGCGCAGTTGAGCGATCTGTTCCGCTACCAGCTGCGGGCAAACCGGGAGCATCAGCTTACGCTGGCGTCGGAATTAGAATTCGTAACCGGCTACCTCGCCCTGGAACACGCCCGCTTCGGTGACCGACTGGCGTACACCGTCACGGTAGCCGATCCCGCGCTCTACCGGGCCCTCCTGCCCCCCCTGTTGCTCCAGCCCCTGGTGGAAAACGCCGTCCGTCACGGATTGTCATCCCTGGTGGAGGGGGGACACGTGTATATTGAAGTCCGGGCGAAGGCCGATCGTTTACAGTTCTCCGTCCGCGATGACGGGGCCGGTTTCGATCCCGCGCGGATCACCTACGGCTACGGCATTCGCAACACGCGTCGGCGCCTCGCTTTACTGTACCAGACCGACCTGAACGTCGTGAGTTCCCCCGGCCGGGGTACCCGCTGTACGTTCTCCATTCCTCTTGCCTATGCTCCGCAAAGTTTTAGTGATCGACGACGAACCACCCGCCCGCAGCCTCCTGCTGGAATACCTGAGTGACTACGCGGAGCTGATCGTCGTGGGGGAGGCCGCCAACGGAGTGGACGCCCTGCGCCTCATCGGGGAGCACCAACCGGAGATCATCTTTCTGGATATTCAGATGCCAGGTCTCACCGGCCTCGAAGTACTAGCCAGATTGGAGGAATTACCGATGATCATCTTCACGACGGCCTACGACCAGTACGCCCTCGACGCTTTTGAATTGCACGCAGTCGATTACCTCCTCAAGCCCTATTCCCGGGCGCGATTCGCGCGCGCCGTGGACCGGATCGCGGCCCGGAGTACCCTGCCGCAGGCCAACGTCGCCCGGCTGGCGCAACAACTGCGCGATGATTCCACGCGCTTCCCCGACCGCATCATGGTGCCGCGGGGCGGTAAATACGTCGCCCTGCCCGTCGCGGAGATTCTGTGCATCCGCGCCGACGGGGACTACTCCACGATCGTCACCCGGGAACGCAGCTTCCTGAGTCAGTACAGCCTGAAGGAAACCGAGGGGCGGCTGGATCCAACCCAATTCCTACGCATTCACCGTTCGGCCATCGTAAACCGGGATGCGATCGTGGAAATCTACCGGGAGGGACACGGTTACGACCTGGTCCTGCAGAACGGGGAACTCCTGCGGGCGAGCCGGAGCTACGCGGACGTGGTCAGGGATCTCCTCTTCTGACGCTCCCGTTTACTTGATCCGCCCGGCGGCCTCGTCGAGGCCCGTATCGCGACGCCGGCTCCTTACCTTCTGGTTACCGAAGTCGTAGCTCAGGCTGAGGCCCGCCCGGCGACTGTCGCGGCGCACGATCCCCTGGGTATAGAGGCCGTTAAAGTCACTTTCTCCCCGGATGATCGCGGTGTAGAAAATATCGTTGAACGTGAGCTTCGCGTTGAGTTGATTGCTCAGGAACTTGCGCTGCAGTCCCACGTTGACCACCCCCAGATCCTGGTACTCGAAGGTACCGCCGGAAATACCGGGTCCGAGGTACTGCCCGGTCAGCTCGGCCGTGAATCCCGCCGGGAGGGTGAAGGTATTCTGTAGTACGGCCCGGTAGTTGAGGAGCTGCACGTCGACTACTCCATCCTCGCCGTAATCCGCCTGATTATTGATGTGGCTCACGGCCGCGTTTGCGTAGGCACGCCACCAGCTCGTGAGCTGAAAGGGAGCGCTCGCGGTGAAGCTGTACACCTCCTGCTGGTTGAGATTGGCGTAAGTGATGAATCCGGCCTGGGGATTGATGGGATCCGGATTGAATAACTGAGCGATCTGGTTGCTGGTGTGGCTGTAGGCGGCCTTGAAGTTGTACCGCTTTGCCAGGTTGAAACCGAGTTCCAAGTTGTTGGCGATTTCGGGCTGCAGAAAGGGATTGCCCCGTTCGTAACTGAGCTCGTTCAGCTGGACCCGGAAGGGATTGAGGACATTGTAGTCCGGTCGGTTGATCCGACGGCCGTAACGCAGGCTGAGCGCGTTGCCCGACACGAAGGTGTAGCTCAGTCCGGCGTTAGGAAACAGGCTCAGGTAATTGAAGTCTACCGGTGCTTCCTGCCCGACGTTGGCGAAGGGAAAGAGTCGCCCGGTGGCGTCGGTGACCTCCGCCCGTAGTCCGGCATTGTAGCTCAGGCGTTCACCGAGGGTGCCGTTATAGGCCAGGTAGGCGGCGCTGACGTTTTCCTCGTAGTTAAAGCGATTGCTGTTGTCCGTGATGAACTCCCGGTTTCCCCCAACTACATCGTAGAAGAGGAACGCGTTGTCGGTGCCGACGTGGGTAAACTTTGCTCCCGCGCTCGCCGCCCCCTGCCCTAAGGGAAAATTGTAGTCGAGCCGCGCCGTGTAGATGTCAATGTCGATCGGGGTGTCGAAGTAGTTATCGGAGACGCTCAGCAACTCCCCGTCGGGGCTGAAGTAGCGGTTGGGCTGATCGATCAGGTTATCGTTGCGGTAGCGGCCGTAGTCGAGATCGACGTTCAGGTCGTGTCCGCCCGCGATGGCGAAATTGTAGTTCAGGTTGACCGTATTCTGGTTGTGGTCGCCGCGGTCTACTACCGAGGCCCGCAGGATGCTGTCGGGTAGTGCCGCGCCGCCGATGGGCTTTGCTCCCAGCGTGTACACTTCGGTGCTGTTGACGACCCGGCGGTCACCGTTCTGAAACTGGCCGGTGTAGAGGACGCCCAGCGTGTGCCGTTTGCCGAGATAAAAATCGGCGCCGGCCCGCACGGCGGGGGTACGGGTGGAGGGGCGGCTCAGCAGGTTATCCACTAGGTAGAAGCCGTTCTGGGTACTGCGAAAATCGTTGTCGGTGTAGCTGTCGCTGGAGGTGAAATTGAGGCTACCGAACAGGTTCATGCGGCGGCTGCGGTAATTGCCGCTCGCGTTGAGGGCGTAGACCGCGTACCGGCCCTGACTGCCCGAGGCGGAGAGCGTGCCGTTGGCGCCCTCGTTTTCCGCTTTTTTGAGCCGGATATCGATGATGCCGGCGTTGCCCTCCGCTTCGTAGCGGGCTCCCGGGCTCGTGATGATCTCAATACGGTCCACCTGCTCGGCCGTGAGATTGCGCAGGTAGCTCGTCAGGTCTCCGCCGCTCAGGGGCACGCGTTTGCCGTTGACGTAGAGCAACACGCCGCTGCGGCCGAGCACGCCGATCTTATCGTTGATGTCGACGTCCACTCCGGGGGCCTTACGCAGCAGATCGAGGGCATCGTTGCCGGCGGCATTGATGGTGCCCTGTACGTTAAACACGGTGCGGTCGGGCTTTACCTCGACGAGGGCGCGGGTAGCCGTTACGGTAGCCTGATCGAGATCGATGCCTCCCGGCAGCAGGGACAGGGTACCCAGATTTACATCCTGGCGGATGGCAAGGCCGTTGCGGTGAAGATCGGGGGCACCGAGGTAGCTGATGACGACGTTGTAGACCGCTCCGGGCAGATTATGGATCCCGAAGCCACCGGCATCATCGGTCGTTTCGGCCTTGAACAGCGTGGAATCGGCGGCAGTATAGAGGGCTACGTTGGCGTAGGCGACGGCCTCTCCGTTGGCATCCTCCACCTGTCCGGTCAGGCTGAACTGGGCGCGGACGCAGGAGCAAAGGAGGAAGGCAAAAACGAAGAAAAGGGTGGGTTTCATGTCGGTTTAGGTGTCAACGTCCAGCTGCAATGGGGATAAAGATAGACAAGCTAACCGTACTGGTGTACCAATTCAGGGATACCACGGTCGACCGATTGCTGATATATTAGTGGAATATTGTGCCGGCGTGGGCAGAGTTGTCGGTACTCTGACGAATTAAATAATTCCGCGGCCGAAGACTACTTTCGGCTACTGCAGTGTCATCAAAAGGAAATGGAATGACGGGCGTTCTGCGTGCTTAGCGGGTGTGGTGAGTGTGGTGTTATGCGGGGTTGGAGCCCCCCGGGGATGGTAAAGTAACGCTGGCTTATCTTGCCTCCGTGGACCTTAATACCTTTCTTACGTACTGCCTGACAAAAAAGGGCGTCACCGAGACCCTTCCCTTCGGCCCGGATACGCTGGTGATGAAGGTGGCGGGGAAGATGTTTGCCCTTACCGGACTGGACGAAACCGATTTTCGGCTCAACCTGAAGTGCGATCCCGAACGTGCCCTGCAACTGCGCGACCGCTACCCCGACGTGATCGTGCCCGGGTGCCACATGAATAAGAAACACTGGAATACCATCTACGTGGAGCGTGGGGACTTAGCCGACGATCTGGTGCGGGAGCTCATCGACCACAGCTATGATCTGGTCGTAGCGTCGTTACCGAGGAAAGTCCGGCGGGAATGGGATCTAGCCTAGCTTCCCGAGTTGCTTGACCATGGCCCGCATATCCTTTGGCAGGTCGACCTGGAAGTGCATCCATTCCTCAGTGACGGGGTGGGTGAAACCGAGGCGGGAGGCGTGTAGCGGAACCCGGGAAAGCAGCGGCCGCTCTACCTCGTGTTTGCCCTTATTGTAGCGACGTCCCTTGACCTCGGAGAGCAAAAACTCCGTCCGTTTGCCGTAGAAGGAATCGACGATCAGGGGGTGACCGATGTATGCGAGGTGGACCCGGATCTGGTGGGTACGTCCGGTGAAGATCTGTACCCCAACGAGGCTGAAGCGCCCGAGGGTTTCCATGACCTTATAGTCGGTGCGGGCGAACTTTCCGTTGCGGTTGGTGACCATCATCTGGCCCACCTTGCTGGGGTGCGGCGCGATGGGCTCATCGATGGTGCCTTCCTCCGGTTCGGGATTGCCGTCGACGAGCGCGAGGTACACCTTCTCTACATCGCGGGCCTCGAACTGCATGCTCAGTGACCGGTGAGCCTCCGGAGTACGCGCGAAAACCAGCACGCCCGTGGTGGGCCGGTCGAGCCGGTGAACGGGGATGATGTTCCCGAACCGCTCCGCCAGCAGATGCTTCAGATTCGGCAGATCGGGATCATGGCGATCGGGTACGGTCAGCACGTCGGCGGGCTTGTCAACGACGATGAGGTGATCGTCTTGGTGCAGAATGGACAACTTCATGCGCGCAAGGTAAGCCCCCCGGTTGGACGGCTATAGCGGTTGGACGGGGTGACACCGTTGGACGGTCCCCCACCGTCCGACGGCTATAGCGGTCCGACGGCTATAGCCGTCGGACGCTTAGTCACCCCCCAGCACCGCCCCCAGTACCCGCATCCAATTTCCCGACAGTACCTTCTCCCGGTCGACTCGCGCATAGCCCCTTCGCGCCAGTATCGCATCGAGGTGGCGCAGGTCGGCGATAGTATCCAGATCGCAGGGCGACTGCTCCGTTCCGAACAGACCGTCCAGGTCGCTACCAATACCCACGTGGTCGCAGTTGCCGGCCAACTGACAGACGTGGTCCAGGTGATCCACTACCCGTTCGAGCCGAATATCCAGCTGCCGGGGGTCATCGGTTCCGCGCACGTAGCCCGGATGCAGCATCCAGGCATCCAGGGCCCCGCCCAGTACGCCGCCACGGGCAATGACCTGGCGGATCTGATCGTCGCTGAACTGCCGCTGACCCGGAACAAGTGCCCGACAATTCTGGTGACTGGCGATAACAGGGCCGCCGTATAGCTCCAGAGCCTCAAAGAAGCCTTCATCGGTCAGGTGGGTCACGTCCAGCAGTATACGCAGGGTCTCCATTTCGCGTAGCAGCTCCCGGCCCGCCGGCGTAAGGCCACCGCCACCGGATCCCGTTCCCGCAGCGTACCGGCCCGGACCGAAGTGCGCCGGTCCTACGGACCTTAACCCCTGGGCATAGTACCGGTGCAGGTGGTCGAGACCGACAATCGAGTCCGCTCCCTCCAGGGCAAGGACGTAGCCGACGGGCTTCGTCTCATGATCCGCACCCTCCCACTGTGTGACGTGACTATCTAATCCGGCCCGGTCGGATATCTTTACCATCTCACCCTGCCGCTCCATCTCCCGGTACCACGCCACCTGCCGCTGCCCGTCCGCCCAGGCCTGCGCCGGTGAATGCCAGCCGGGCAGCCGCACGGAGGAAGTTCCCGTTTTGGGGTCGTCCACCCGGGCAATGATGGTAGCAAAGACCAGCCCCACCCCGCCCCGCCGCAATTCCGGCAGCGCGACGGTTCCCCGCCCGCGATCGGGGTGATCCGTATAGTCAAGTGCCCGCTCGCGCTCCCGAAGGAGGGCCACCGGTTGGGTCAGATCGCGGTTATACGCCAGGGCATTGGTCGCCAGGTCGAGGTGGGCATCGATGATCACGGGCTAAACGCTTATGCGCCGGTCCCGTGCCACGACCCGCCACGGCTCCCCCACCCGACCCTCGGTTACCGGCAGGATCTCTTCGTATAGATTGACCGTAGTGCAGACGTGGCTGGGCACCGCGTAAAAGGGATCTCCGACGGTGTAATTAGTAGTATCCGGTACGCGCAACACGAGGTGCTCCTCCCACTGCCCCATTACCTCGTAGCTCGGGATTTCGGGGAAGTACATACGGGGTTGCGCCTTGTCCGGCGACACCGCTTTCGACCCCAGATCAAAACAGAGCGTACGCTCGTCGACAACCGATAACACCCGCGTTATCACCAGGGCGGCCGGATCGAATTTCCATTCCCCGAACACTTCGCCGTACCCCGCATCCCAGAGGAAAAAGGTACCCGGACTGACCCACACCCGCGGCCGCCCGACGTAGAACGGAAAGTTGGGTGAGCCCGCCACGACGATTTCGAGTTCGGTACCGAGCAAGGCTTCCGCCGAAGCGCGCAGTTGCAGCACTTCGTCCAGGATCGCTTCCGCCCGGCGACGGCGGACACCCTCCTCCGCGTCCCGTAAATGGCCGTCGTAAACGTGGAAGCCTTTGATCATCAGACCGGTCAGACTTTCCATCCTCCGCAACAGTTCCGGTACATCAGAGGGTTTCACGCCGGTCCGGTCCATCCCGACGTTCAGGTCGAGGTATACGGGTAACAGATCATCCGCAAAACAGTCCGCGGCCACCCGGGCGCTGTCGGCATTATCGATCAGGCTCGCAAATTCCGTGGCCGGAAACAGTCGTCGCAATTGCCGCCAGCGGCGGGCCTTGGTCGCGGAGAGCTGGTAGCTCAGCAGCACCCTTTCGGCTCCGGCCTGACCGAGCAACTCCCCCTCACTTACGGTACTGCACTTGAACCGGGTTATGCCCCGGCCCAGCGCCATATCGGCCACCTCCCGGCATTTCACTGTTTTGATGTGGGGCTGCAGGCAGTGCCCTCCGTCCGTCGCCGTCAGGGTCAGGGCGCGATCGATGTTGCCGGCGATGACATCCGGAAACACCAGGAGCGCCGGCGAATCGATAGCCGCAGGGTTAGTTACCTTATAGCGTTCGTCCGGCACCCACTTCACGACCGCGGCAGCTTGGCGATCACGTCGATCTCGACCTTGATGCCGTTTTGGAGGCCGGACTGTACCGTCGTGCGGGCGGGTCGTACGCCGCTGAAGTAACTGGCGTACACTTCGTTGAACCGACCGAAGTCGTTGCTGTCCGCCAGGTGCACCGTACTTTTCATGACGTTGTCGAGCGTGCATCCCGCCGCCTCCAGGATGGCCTTAATGTTATCCAGCGTCTGCCGCGTTTCTTCCTCGATCGTCCCCAGCTGGTAGGTTTTGGTCTTGAAGTCGATGGGTGTTTGTCCGCTCACGAAGAGCAGGTCTCCGCACACGAGTCCGTCGGAATAGGCACCGGTACTAAAATCTTCCGCGCGGTCGGGATGGGTAATGCGTTGTTTTTCCATGGTACGATACTATTGGTAGGCTTTTACTTCCTGGCGGGAGCTGCCGAGGCCATCGATGCCGAGCTCGACTACGTCACCGGGTTTGAGGAAACGGTTGGGTTTCATGCCGAGCCCGACCCCGCTGGGGGTGCCGGTACTGATCACGTCGCCGGGCAGCAGGGTCATGAAGCGACTAATGTAGCTGATGCACTCCGGAATGTTAAAGATGAAATCGGCCGTCGTGCTGTCCTGCACTTTTTCGTCGTTCACCTTCAGCCACAGACGCAGGTTATGGGGATCGTCGATCTCATCGGCCGTGGCGATCCAGGGGCCGAGGGGCGCGAAGGTGTCGGCGCTCTTGCCCTTCACCCACTGTCCGCCGCGCTCGATCTGGAAGGCGCGCTCACTCACGTCATTGTGCAGCACGTAGCCGGCTACGTGGTCCAGGGCCGCCGCTTCGGAGACGTAGCTGGCGCGTTTGCCGATCACTACGGCAAGCTCCACTTCCCAGTCGGTCTTGGTGCTGTCCCGCGGTATGATGATGGGGTCAAAGGGGCCGGTAATGGCGGACGTGGCCTTCATGAAGATCACGGGTTCGGTCGGCGGCTGGGCGCCGGTTTCGGCGGCGTGGGCCGCGTAATTCATGCCGACGCACACGATCTTCGACGGGCGGGCGCAGGGGGCGGCCAGTCGCACGCCATCGTCCACTACCGGGCAGTTTGCTTCGTGCTGCTCCAGCCATTCCGTCAGGCGCCGGGGACCGTCGTTTCCAAAAAACTGTTCGTGGTAGTCTTCTCCGAAGCCGGAGACGTCGATGCGACTGCCGTCGGGACGGATGATTCCGGGGGCCGGCTGTCCCCGTTTGTCAATAAAGCGGATTAATTTCATAGCGCGAAAGATAGCATTCCCGCAAGAAGCCGGTGCCCAGAGCTCTTCCCGCTCATACCGCTCCCGCGACCCCGCCAAACTTTTAGTACAGGGGGGGCGGTACCGCAGGAGCAATAAATACCCATAAAGCAGTGCCACCACGGCAGCAGTCCGTATTCATAAACACCGGGACCGTCAGCGATCCGGCGCGTTCAATTACAGCGCAACCGTAGGATATTCCGGACCGGCAGCCTGGATCGTAAACGGCGTGCGACCCAGCACGGGCAAAGCCGAAAATAGCCGCCGATGCATTATTTTTTTCGCATTGATATTTGGGAAACACGGAGAAGTCTATCGAAAGCAGCATTAAATTTTATCACCCAAATTTACTTTTCTATAATTTAAATAAGTCTACCCGAAAGACTATACACGCAAGTAACAGTTACGACACATACATATAAATGCATGCCGCCTCGGACCCACTTGGCCAGGTTTTACGGTTACACTTTGTTATTTCTTGCCCATATAGTAGAATTTTTCTACCACTTGATAAATACTCCGGTATATTAGTAGAACACCCGCAAGGAGCTCTCCACGGATAACTCCCCGCAAGCTTGCGTTTTACCACACTTTGAACAACACCCATACCTCCATTTAACCCGTACTGAGTTCGCCACGCGCGATACCCTCCGCACCGTGGGGCTACCCTACTACGGCACTACCGCCGTGCGGGGTACCTGCCTCGTAACCGTCCTTTTTTACTACACGATACCGTTCGTAGGCTGGTGCTATCCGTGGCATTATGTACACCTTATTCAAACACCCTAAAGATTCTATTTCATGCAATACTTTACTCAACCAATATGCAGGATACTAAGCTGTATCCTCCCCTGCCTTATGCTGGCATCCCTGCCGTATACCGTGCAGGCCGGTTCCTCTTCCCAGGAAATTCCGGGAGACCGGGACAACGACGGCATCCCCGACGAGGAAGACACCTGTCCGGACCGGGCCAACCGCGACCAACTGCTGTTCAACTACTACCCGGATGCGGACGGCGACTCCTACGGCACGGATGAGGGGGTCGTTCAGGCCTGCGACCAACCCGCCGGCTACACCACCCGGGGGGGCGACTGCAACGATACCGATCCGGACATCAACCCGGGGGCGTTAGACGTGAATGATGTTACGTTCCTGGCTTTTGAAGACGAGGTAGACGGTATCGATAACAACTGCGATGGAAGTATCGACGAAGGCCTTATAGGCAGCAAGGACCGTTCGCAGCCAGCTTTCTACGAACCGGAGTGCGCGGAGACCGGGAGCGACTGGACGCTGAAACTGGATAAGGACGCCACCAATCAGCGATACTTTGTAGTAGAAAATGGCCGGAGTACCCTAACCGTGCCCGGCAATGATCCGCAGCAGCGTATCCGGATCGAGCGGTTTATTGATTCCCATTACGATATAGATAAATTCTCCTTCTCCGTTAAGGCGCGTAAGTCAACCGGCAACGGGAGTAATAGCCTGTGGATAAGGGCGAACGATGGAGAATGGAGCACGTTCGACTTCAATGCCGGCGATACGTTTGACTGGTTTACGTTTAAGCTCCCACGCTTAGAGTACGGTAACAACAACATCGATATAGTATCGCGGGTGGATGGCACCGACGTAGACCTGTTCCTACTGGATATTGGCGGAGACCCCCCCTCTTACTATGAGTGGGACCCCGACTACCGGGACGAGTGCGGCGGGGTGTTCTTCGACCCCAATCGCGCCCCGACCGCCCTGGCCACGGCCGACGTCACCTCCGGCGTCGCACCGCTCACCGTCCGGTTTGACGGCAGCGGGTCTTCCGATCCGGAAGAAGACTCCCTCAGCTACCACTGGGAATGGGAAGGCGGCTCGGCGACCGGCATGACGCCCACGGCCACTTTCGCGCCGGGCATTTACGAGGTTACCCTGACGGTAATGGACCCGGTCAGAAATACCGACCAGGCGACCATCTCCATTGTTGCCTCGGATGCGAACGTCGACCCCACTACGGAATTCTGGCTGGAGGCGGAGTGTGCCGAGGTCGGCAGCCACTGGCAATACCTGGAGGATACCACGGCTTCGGTCGGCCGCTCGGTAGTGGTAACCGACCGGCGTTCCGTAACCGCACCTCCGGACGATCTGCCCGAAAATCGGCTGCGCTTCTACCTCTACGGGGCGGAGGCCGGCAATTACCGGCTTTTTGCCCGCATCAGCGCGCCCGGTCCGGACAACGATTCCTACTGGGTCCGCGTAAACGAGGGACCGTGGTTACGCTGGCGTGACGGGATCCGGCGCGACGGAAGCTACGCGTGGAACCGCTACCGCGATCACCTGCTCTCCCTCACGGACGGTGACAATACCGTGGATTTTGCCTACCGCGAGAGCAATACCGAACTGGATAAGATCCACCTCAACCTGACGGGCGAAATGCCCACCGGCCTGGGACTGACGGCGAGTAACTGTACGCCCTTCATCGACACCGACGGGGACGGGGTGGCGGACGATCAGGACAATTGTCCGAACCTGCCTAACCCCGACCAGACCTTGCCGATCTTCTACGGCGACTTCGACGGCGACGGCTACGGTGACCCCGACGATACCGTACGTGCCTGTACGGCCCCGGTAAATTACGTCGACAATGACCTGGACAACTGCCCCGCCCTCAACACTTTGTACAACATAGATTCCGATAACGACGGGGTCGGCGACGCCTGTGACGAGGATTATTCCGGTCCTACCAACTTCTGGCTGGAGGCGGAGTGCGGCATGGTCAGTGCCGGATGGCGGCCGGGCAATTTCGGCGGTGCATCCAACGGAAAGTACCGGTACTACCTGGGACAACCGCACTTTAACGAACCCACTGCGACCGACCCCGCGGCGGAGCTCACTTTCCCCCTTACTATCACCGAAGCGGGAGATTACCAGGTGTTCCTGCGGATGAACGCGGTAGACAACGGCAAGAACTCCTTCTGGGTGCGTTTCGATCAGGGAGAATGGGTACAGATGTGGCAGGAGATCGGAGGCACCCAGCTCAAAACGTCCGGCTTCGAATGGAAGCAGGTCAACGACAGTGGCATCGCGGTTTCCTTCCCGCTCGTACCGGGTGACCATACGCTAACGATCGCGAACCGGGAACCGGGCACCCAGCTGGACAAAGTCTTCATTACGGCACGCTCCGCCGCGCCCACCGATGTAGGTCTGCCGGCCGGCAATTGCGGTGCCGCGCCGCTTGCTCGAAATGTAGCCGTACCGGTCAATCGTCCTCCGATTACCCGCTCCGCCGCTCCCGATCTGTCCCTTTACCCCAATCCGGTGGCCGATGAACTCACTCTGGAAACGACCAGTCTCTACGTCGGACAGGTACTGGCCCGCATCTACGACGTCAACGGTCGGATGATCCGGGAACTGACTTACGACAAGGCGGCCGAGCGCTTACAGCGGAGTGTCGACGTCCGTGCATTCGCGCCGGGCGTCTATCGTCTCCAGCTGATCGAGGGTGACCGGCAAGTTGCCCGGTCGTTCGTCCGCCACTAGGCGGTTACGTTCACCACTTTATTTAATGAGGGCCGGACCTGCGGGTGCCGGCCCTTTTTGTTGGTTACCCACATAGCCGCCGGGGTTTTGTGGATAACTTTTTGTTTGAAAAAGGCGTTTTCTGGGTACCTTGCCGGGGCCCGAAAGTCCGACCATTATGCCCGAATTTTGCCACCTCCACTGCCACACCCAGTACTCCTTGCTAGACGGCGCGTCCGAGATCGGGGTGATGATGGACAAGGCGGTGGCCGACGGGCAAAAGGGCGTGGCCCTGACCGATCACGGCAATATGTTCGGGGCGTTCAAGTTCGTCGCCGAAGCCGATAAGCGTGGGATTAAGCCCATGATCGGCTGCGAATTTTACCTCGTGGAGGATCGCCACAAGAAAGCCTTCAGCCGGGCCAACGGGGAGCGGGACAATCGCTACCACCAGCTCATGCTGGCCAAGAATAAACAGGGTTACCAGAACCTCGCCAAGCTGTGTAGCATCGGCTACATCGAGGGACTGTACGGTAAGTACCCGCGGATCGATAAGTCCCTCATTGCCCAGTACAGCGAGGGGGTCATCGCCAGCAGTTGCTGCATCGGCGCGGAGTTGCCCCAGCTGCTCATGCAGGGCAAGGACGAAGAAGCCGAGACGGCGCTGAAGTGGTGGCTCGATATTTTCGGCGAGGATTACTACATCGAACTGCAGCGTCACCGCGGACTGGACAACATCGACAACCTCGGCGTCAGTCAGGAAGACATCAACCAGAAGCTGCTCCGCCTCGCCCGTAAGCACGACGTGAAGGTGATCTGTACCAACGACAGCCACTACGTCGAGGAAGACGATTACCTGCCCCACGATATCCTGCTGTGCGTGAATACCGGCAGCCTCATGGAGGACATGAGCCGCTTCAAGTTCCCGAGCTCCGACTTTTACTTCAAGTCGCAACAGGAAATGGGCCAGTTGTTCCAGGACGTGCCGGAGAGCGTGGCCAACACCATGGAGATCCACGACAAGATCGAGCACCTGAAGCTGACCAGCGACGTACTGTTGCCCAACTTCCCGATGCCGGCCGGCTTCACCTCCCAGGACGACTACCTGCGGCACCTGACGTACGAAGGTGCCAAAAAGCGCTACGGTGAACTCACCGCCCAGGTGACCGAACGCCTCGACTTCGAACTCGAGGTCATCAAGGCTTCGGGTTACCCCGGTTACTTCCTCATCGTCCAGGACTTTACCGATGCGGCCAGAAAAATGGGCGTGAGCGTCGGCCCCGGCCGGGGATCGGCGGCGGGTTCGGCCGTAGCCTACTGTACCGGAATCACGAACATCGACCCCATTAAGTACGACCTGCTGTTCGAGAGATTCCTGAATCCCGAACGGGTATCCATGCCCGACATCGACATCGACTTCGACGACGTGGGTCGCCAGAAGGTAATCGATTACGTGATCGATAAGTACGGCCAGCAACAGGTGGCCCAGATCATTACCTATGGCACGATGGCCGCCCGCTCCTCTCTGCGCGACGTAGGGCGCGTCATGGACGTGCCCCTCAGCGAAGTGGATAAGGTAGCTAAGTCCTTCCCCGCCCAGCTCGGCGCCACGCTCCGCGACGTGCTTGCGCCTAAGGATATTCACCCCAAACTAAAGAGCAAGCTCAACGGCGACGATACCGAGAAGGCCTACCGCTTCCGCCAGATGGCCGAGCAAAACGACCAGATCGGCGAGCTGATCCGTACCGCCGGTAAGCTCGAGGGCAGTATCCGCAACACCGGCGTCCACGCCTGCGGGGTCGTGATCACCCCTACCCCGGTGACGGACCACGTCCCCGTCACGGCCGACAAGGACACGGGGATGTACATCAGCCAGTTCGACAACTCCGTCGCGGAAACCGCCGGCCTGCTGAAGATGGACTTCCTGGGCCTCAAAACGCTGAGCATCATCAAGGATGCTCTCGTTATGGTGAAGGAAAACCACGGCGTCGACATTGACATCGATGCCATCCCCCTTGACGACGAACTGACCTACGCCCTCTTCCAACGCGGCGAGACGAACGGCATCTTCCAGTACGAGTCGGGCGGGATGCAGAAGCACATGAAGAACCTCAAGCCGACGACCTTCGACGACTTGATCGCCATGAACGCCCTGTACCGGCCCGGTCCGCTGGAGTACATCCCCGAATTCATCGAGCGCAAGCACGGCCGCAAACCAATCGTGTACACCCTCGACGGGGAGGAGCAGTACCTCAAGGAGACCTTCGGCATCTACGTATACCAGGAGCAGATCATGTTGCTCTCCCAGTCGATCGCCGGCTTCTCCAAGGGACAGGCTGACGTCCTTCGCAAGGCCATGGGTAAGAAGCAGAAGGCGGTGCTCGACAAGATGTTCCCCACCTTCATCGAGGGGGGCAAGGCCAAGGGTCACCCCGAGGACAAGCTCGGCAAGATCTGGAAGGACTGGGAAGCCTTCGCCTCCTACGCCTTTAACAAGTCGCACTCGACCTGCTACGCCTTCGTCGCATACCAGACGGCCTACCTGAAGGCGCACTACCCCGGGGAGTACATGGCCGCCGTACTGACCCACAACAAGTCGGACATCGGTAAGCTCACCTTCTTCCTCAAGGAGTGTAAGCGCATGAACGTACCCGTACTCGGGCCGGACATCAACGAAAGCCAGTCCGAATTCTCGGTCAATAAGGACGGGGCGATCCGTATCGGCATGACGGCCCTGAAGGGGGTCGGGGAAGGGCCGGTCGAAGCCATCCTGAAGGCCCGGGCGGAAAAGGGCCCCTTCGAGTCGGTCTTTCACCTCATGCAGCGCGTGGAACCGGGCACCGTCAATAAGCGGGTCCTGGAAGCACTGGTCGACGCCGGCGCCTTCGACTGCTTCGAAGCGGTGCACCGCGCCCAGTATTTCGCGCCCAGCGAGAAGTACGACAGCTACCTGGAGCACGTCACCAAGTACGCCAACGCCTACCAGAGTCAGTTGGCGTCGGCGGCGTCTTCCCTCTTCGGGGCCATGCAGGAAGAAATTTTACCCGACGAGCCCTCCCCGCCCGACGCGCGCGAGTGGAACCTGCCCGAAAAGCTCATGCGGGAGAAGGAGGTCACCGGCATCTACGTCAGCGGCCACCCCCTCGACGGCTACAAGCTCGAGATCGATAACTACGTGACCTGCTCGCTAGCGGAACTCGACCCTCAGAAGTACGGCAAGATCACCCTGCGTCTGGCCGGCATGATCAGCGGTGCGCGCCACATGGTGAGCAAGAACGGCAATGGCTGGGGCATTTTCGAACTCAGCGACTTCGACGAAACCATTGAGTTCAAGCTCTTCGGGGAGGACTACGAAAAGTATAAGCACGTCCTCAATCAGGGTAAGGCCGTCTTCGTCAAGGCCAACTACCGACCGAAGTGGAACAGCGACGAGGTCGAGATCAGCGTCAGCGAGGTAAAGCTACTGGAAGGCATCGGCCGCGAAATGACGGAGGCCATCATCCTCAAACTTCCCCTCCGCGATCTGAGCCCGGAGCTGGTGATCTCCCTCGACGAGCTCTGCCAGAAGTACCAGGGGCGGCAGAAACTGCGCATGGTCTTCTACGATGCCGAGGACGATCTCAAACTGAAGATGTTCAGCCTGAAGCGGACCGTCGATGCCGACACCGAATTCATCAACGAGATCGAGCGCCTGGGCATCAAGTACCGGGTAGCCTAACCGCGCCTACGCCAGGCTCATCCGGTAGTACGGCCCGAGCAGCCGGTTCGCGCTACGGTTGTTGGTGATGCGCTCCGTCGCGGGATCCCATTCCAGCGGTTTTCCGAGCCGGTAAGCGATATTGGCGAGCGAGCAGACGGAAGCCGTCCGGTGCCCCGTTTCCGCCGGACAACTCACTTCGCCCTCGCCCCGGATGGCCGCGAACCATTCGGCAAAGTGCGCCCGGTTAGCTCCGCCGGGGATGCGCTGCGGGCCGTCGCCGTACCCGATCAGTTCCTCCACGCTGCTGTCCAGAATCCCCCGGCTCACGTCGAGGGTGCCCTCGGTTCCGACGAAACGGACCGCGTTCCCGCGCCCGAATTGACGGTGGGTCACCTTCACCCCGTCGTCGTAGAAGAAGGTCAGCCCTTCCTGCGTATCCCCCCCGGGCACGAAGAACCGGGTCGGGCCCGTATCGTCCTTCCCCAGGGCCCACTGCACGATGTCGAACATATGGGCACCCCAGTCGGTGACCATACCGCCTCCGAATTCGGCGTAGTCCCGCCATTTCCCCCACATTTTCATTTCCTGGGTCGGCAGCAACGTTGGGTGATAGGGCCGCGTGACGGTGGGTCCGATCCACGAGGTCCAGTCAAGGCCGTCGGGAACGGGCTGCCCCTCCAGATCGAAGGGGATCGGCGGTGGTCCGATGCTGACGATCGCCTCCCGGATCTCTCCCAGCTTACCCGCCTGAATCAGTTTCACCGCGTGGCGGAAGTTGTACATGGAACGCTGCATACTACCGGTCTGAAGGACCTTTCCGCTTTTCTCGGTGGCCTCGACCATGGCGCGACCTTCCTCAATGGTGTGCGCCAGTGGCTTTTCGCAGTACACGTGCAGCCCTTTCTCCAGCGCGGCGATACATATCGGGGCGTGCTGGTGATCGGGCGTGGCGATCAGCACGGCGTCCAGTCCGGAATGATCGATCAACGCCCGGTAGTCGGCGTAGGTGGCTATTTCCGGGACCGCCCCTGCCCCCGCGGCAGCGTGTTCCTCCCGTCTGGCCTTGGTATAGTACGCCAACTGGGCGGCGTGAACATCACAGGCGGCGATCACTTTGACCCCGTCCATCCGGGACAGGACGCCGCTGAGCCCGTTGGCCTGCCGCCCGCACCCGATCACTCCGATCTGTAGGTCGGCGTTGGGGCTCCCCTTCCCCGGCAGCCCCGCCCGCATCCAGGAAGGAATAAGCGTGAAGGGTGCCGCGACGGCGGCGGTACGGAGCAGGGAACGACGGGTATGGGACATGGAAATTTTTTTGTGCCTGAATATACCGCAACTCCCCCAATACGTCCCCCGGGCTGCGTCAGGGATTCAGGCGATAACCGGCTACCAACCCCACCGAGCGAAAGTTCGTGGAATTCGTGATATAGGTCTGCAGCACGTCCTGATCGTGGGTGTACCTGCCTTCCACCATCCACCGCCCCGAGCGCAGTCCCAGACCCGCGGCGAGGCCGAAGTTCCAGGTAGCCTCGTAACTGCGGACGTGGGGGCCATCCGTGATGAAGGCGAAGCTTTTCCAGGGAAGCTGCAGCAAGCCCATGACTTCCACGAACAGGGCCCGATCCTGACCGAGGTGAACGTAACGGCGCACGCCTAGCGGAAGGTTGAGCGAGCGCAACCGAACGGACGATGTCCGGTTGGGCAGGGTATCCCGCAACGTATTGATCCGCTGCAGGTACAGCTCGCCGAACACCGCCCACCGGTTGTTCGCCAGGGGAAGTACGATCTCCGTCCCTACGCCGAGACTCACCCCGTAGCTGGCTTCCAGGGGACGGTCGGCGTGTCCTCCGAATCCGTTATCCACCAACGCATTTCCGAAGAAATAGGCTAATCCCGGACGGGCGTACAACCGGAAGCGATCGGTGGCGTAACTGCGGACGGAATGGGCAAATTCCACTCCCCGACAAGCATTGTACTCCTTGAAGTAGGCCACGAGGGCCCGCCGGTCGTAAGCCAGCTCCCGGAGGGACTGGTCATTCGCCTCACAGTTCACTTGGCTACGCAGTTGCCCCCGGTACAGGTCCTGCTCCACGATGTTGTCGCCCCGCTGGTACCGTCGCCGGATGAGTTGTACGGGGACCTCGTCGCCCTTTCGGTAGAAAAATCTCCGGATTTCCCCCTCCTCCCAGTAGAGTAGGTCGGTTTCCCCGTCGATCAGCAGTTCCAGGAACGCCTGTTGTTCCCGGTATACCGGTTCCTCGGATCGGCTGAGCTCGGCCAGGCGATCGCTGGATGCGTCAATCTTCACGGTGGCGGCGACGTAGCGTAGACTGCCGTCCGTTAGTCCGAATTCCGCGATCCGATCGTAGCCGGCGGTTACGGTTTCCCCGTCGGGCGTCCGGTAGCGGATGCGCGTCGGGTTATCTACCCAGTCGGCGTTGTATATATCCACGGCTTGACGTTGTCCGTTGGCAAGGACGACGTATCCCGGCTCGAAGCCGGCCTGTCCGTAAAGAGTGAGCGTAAACAGCCAGGCGAGCAGGGTAAAGCACGGGTTCATGCAGGTAATTTGCAGTGAAGCTAATTCCGGATTTACTGTTGTCGGATTTTATTTTCGGCGGTAGCGGCGGCGCGCGGGAGCCCGCTAATTCAGCAAAGAGCGATCACTCCGGACCAGTCACATTCCGCACGCAAGGACAGCCTGGAAGGGACGGTATCGCCACCTCACGACCAGTAGGCCGCTCAGCGCAGCCGGTAGTTTATCATCATCCGAACGTCCCAAAAAGCAGTAGCGAAGTAGGCGTATTCCCGCAACATATCCCACTGCCTACTACCCTGAACTTCGACCGACCACCGTTGCCGTTGGAGGCCACCGGAGATTCCGACTTGGTAATTCCACCGGGGTTTAAGCTGGTGGGTGTGCTGAGCGCCCCCCCGCGAGTACACCATCCCGTCAAGGGGTACTTGGAACACACCCAGCGCGCGAATAAACGCGGCGGAACGGGCCGATAGATGAATATAGCGTTTGACCCCGAAGGGTACGTTGATCAATTGTAGGTAAACGGCCGATCCACCGGAAGGCGGCACCAGCGAGGTGCTGCTGATTCGCTGATATTGCGCGCCGAAGTGCACCGCCCACCGCTGTTTGGCCAGGGGAAGAATTCGTTCCACCGTGAGTCCGAGCGTCTGGGAGTAGGTCGTTCCTATCGGTTTGTCGCTTCCGGCCAGCAGATGCCGGGTGGGACCGGTATAGAGCCCCATTCCCCCACCGAGCCAGACCTGCAGGGGTGAGGAGGTAGGCGCGGGCCGGTAGGTCTTTGAGAGGTTTCCGGTGCAGGCGTTATAGGATTGGAAATAGTCCGCCAACTCCCTCCGCGTGTACTTCAGGGTAGAGAGTGCATTGCCGCTTTCCGGGCAGAATACCGCAGATTGTAGTTGTCCCCGGTAGTTATGCTGGGTAATGATCTTACGTTCCTTCAGGTAACGGCGGTTGACCAGTTGTACGGGTACCTCGGAGGCCAGGCGGTAAAAGTATCGCTTACGTTCGCCCGCTTCCCAGTAGAACAGATCGGCTTCCCCGTCCACGACGTACTCCAGAAATACCCGTTCCGTTACCCACTGGGGTTTGGAATGCTGGTCCAGCCCGGCGGTGTGATCGCGGGAAGAATCGATCTCCACCTTGGCAGTCAGGTACCGCAGGCTTTCGTCGGCGAGGCCGAACTCCGCGACCGTCGTCACGTCACCGGTAAGTATTTGCCCGTCAGCGGTGCGGTACTTAAACCGCACCGGGTTATCCACCCACCCAAAATCGTAGACCTCGATCTCCCGGCGCATTCCCTCATGATCGATGAGATATCCGGCTTGGTAGGATGCCTGACCGGTAAGCATTAACGACGGCCAGATCAGTACCACCAGGAAATAAAGTCTAGGCATATTGACAATGACGTTTCATGAGAGCAAAACACGGGCCACCAATCACGCATGACCTACCTTTTCCCTAACGTACACCCGTTCGCCGAACGTCTTATTCCCTCCATTTTAGCATTCGTCGTGGCGGGCGGCGGCGCGCGGGAGCCAACGAAAAAAGCCAGACCGAGCGTGGCACTCGATCTGGCTTTAGTAAGGTAACCTTCACTACCCGGCGGCTGCCGGCTTGATGAGGAATGGCGGTCAATTAGTTATTGTACCCCGTATTCTGCGGATAGCCACCGAGGGTACGGTCAATCTGATCCTGTGGAACCGGGCGCACGACGTGGAAATCCTGAATGTTGGGTCCACCCTCCGGGTTGTACTGGTGTACGCGCTCGACCAGGGTCATGGTGCGCGTCAGGTCGAACCAGCGATGGCCCTCACCGACGAGCTCACGGCCGCGTTCGTCCAGCAGGAAGTTGAGGCTGACGTCTCCGGCGGAGATCTTGATGTCCTCCTCCATACCCTCGACGGCGGAGCGCACGCGGATCACGTTGATGTCCTCCGCGGCACCGTCCAGGTCACCCTGCTTCAGGCGGGCTTCGGCGCGGATCAGGTAGGCGTCGGCGAGGCGCATCAGTACGAAATCACGCTGACCCTGAGTATGCTGGCGGTTGGGGCGGGTGGGGTCCAGCCACTTCTTCAGGGTGGGGTAATTGCGCTCGGTGTACTCTTCGTTCGTAAAGACGAGGTAGCGCGTGCGGGCCTGCCGCGACTGCGGCCACTCGCTTTCCAGTTGCGGGCCGGGGATGTAGATGGCCGTATCGCCCAGGGCGAATTTGGGCTGTCCGGCGGTGCCGTAGCCGGCGGCGGCCTCCTCCGCGCTCCAGGTCGGGATCGTGGATTCGTTATTGGCCAGCCAGGCGTGCTTGAAGGACTTATCGTAGCGGGTGTCGATGGACCGGTCCCACAGATTGAGGGTATACTGCGTGGGGCGGAAGCGTTTCCACGGGCGTCCGTTCTCGACGTCGCGGGTCATGCCGGGCTGATTATCGTACTCCATTAGGAAGTAGAGGTGCCCCCGGTGACCCTCGCCATCGATGCCCTCATCGACCTGTGATTTCGAGTTTTGCACGGTCCAGATCACCTCGGAATTCTGCTCGTTGGAAATGTCCCAGAGGTCTTCGAAATCGTCGAGCAACTCGAAGTCGTAGTCTTCGATCACCTGCGTCATCAGGCTTTCGGCACGGGAGGCATCTCCGGCGTCCGCGAAGCCCGTGTAGCTGCGGCGCATGTACACTTTGGCCAGCAGGAACTGGGCCGCCGGTTTCGTCGCGCGGCCGTAATCGCCCTGTTCGGCCGGCAGGTTAGCAATGGCAAACTCCAGATCCGGTATGATCGCCTGGGTATAGACTTCCGACTGGGCGGTGCGGTTGGCCTCCACTTCCACGCCAATGGTTTCTTCCAGCGTGAGGTGGACGTCACCGTAGATGCGTACTAAGTCGAAGTAGTAAAGTGCGCGAAGGAAACGTACCTCCGCAAGGCGGGCCGTTTTCACCTCTTCGGATACGGCTTCCAGTCCCTCGGACCGATTGATCACGGCGTTGGCCTGGTTGATACCCCGGTAGTGATCCCGCCAGGTATCGCGGATGAATCGGTCGGACCCGTTCAGGCGACCGTCGTAAGCGTTGATACCCTTAAAACTACCGTCCGATCCGTTGGTGTAGGTATCGGTACCGAATACGGTCATGGTAAACCCGCGCTCCACCCCGTAGAAGGGCTTCATGAAGGAGTAGGTGGCCTTTACGGCATCCTCGAAACCGCCGGCGGTGGGATAGTAGGTCGCCGCCGATACGCCGGAAATAAGTTCTTCCTCCAGGTACTGATCGCAGGAGGTGCTATAGGCGCCCAGCCCGGTAAGGGCGAGGGCGTAGATGAAATGTTTGATTTTCACGATGGTACTTTTTAGAAGGTGGCACGTACGCCAGCCAGGATGATCTTGTTGCTCGGAATAACGTCGTTCTGCGAGGGGTCCTGAAGTTCGGGGTCGAAGCTCTCGTACTTCGAGCTGAACCAGAGGTTCTGGCCCGATACGTATACCCGCAGACGGGACAGCCCGAGGCGGGTGATCACGTTGTCGGGTAACTCGTAGCCCAGTTGCACGTTGCGCAACTTGACGAAGCTACCGTCGAAGTAAGTGAGCGTGGATCCGTTACGGGGGCTCTCCTGGTTCTCGTTCGGCCGGGGGTTCGCGTTCGTGGGATTATCGATGGTCCAGTAGTCGACATCGAGGTTGTTGTAGCGGGCAAACAGCGAGTTGTTGCTGCCGTGGAAGCGACTGGAGATCATCTGCCCCTGGCGGAAGAAGAGGAAGAAGGACAAGTCCACGCCCCGGTACTCGAACCGGTTGGTGAGTCCGCCGAAGAAATCGGGGACGTCGTTGCCCAGGATTACCCGGTCGGCGGGGGTGATGACGCCGTCGCCGTCGATATCGTCGAGTTTGATCTCCCCCGGTACCTTGTTCTCGCGGCTGTCAGCCAGTTCCACTTCGTTGGACTGGTAGATGCCGATCTTGCGGTAGTCGAAGAAGACGTTGATGGGCTGGCCGATGAACCACTGGTTACCGACGTCGTCGAGCGGATTGCCGTCACCGTCGAACAGGGCCAGTTCCGTGATTTCTTCCCGGTAGCCGGAAATGTTGAAATCGACGTCCCAGTTCAGACCGGTGGGGTTGTTGAGGATACCCGCGCCGAGCACGAGTTCGGCACCGTTGGTCCGGGTAGAACCGACGTTCTGCAGAATGCTGGAGTAGCCGGAGGTCGGCGGCAGGTTGCGGGCCAGCAGCAGGTCTTCGGTGTTCGTGCGGTAGATCTCGAAGGAGGCGTTGAAGCGACCGTTCAGTACGTCGATGTCAAAGCCGGCGTTGACGGTCTTGGAAACTTCCCAGCCCAGTTCGGAATTGGGGATGTCCCGCAGGGCAAAGCCGAAGGCGGGGCTTTCGTCCCAGGCGTAGACCGTCCGCTGCAGACCACCCTGGGTCTGGTAGGGATCGACGGAGGTGTTACCTACTTCGCCGTAGCTCGCCCGCAGTTTCAGGCCGTTGAGCCAGCTCAGTCCCTGCATGAAGGGTTCGGCGCCGACGCGCCAGCCGACGGAGATGCCCGGGAAGTAATTCCACTGGTTACCCGCGGCAAGGCGGCTGGAACCGTCGGCCCGCAGGCTGGCCTGCAACAGGTATTTACCGTTGATGGCGTAGTTGACCCGGCCCATGAAGGAGGCGAGTTGCCATTCGGTCAGATCCGACTCGATATCGCCCTTAACCTCCGCGGTACGGAGGTTATAGAACAACTGGCTCTCGTAGGGAAGGTTGGTCACGCTGGCGGCAGCGCTCTCCGTCCGCAGACTCTGGATGGACTGCAGCAGGGTAACCCCCAGTTCGTCATTCGCTCCGATCGACCGGTTGTAGTTCAGGATGTTTTCCAGGGTGTAGCCGAAATCCTGCACGTTCTGAGTGCTGGCATCGGCGGGGCCTCCCCGGTTGTTGTTGGTCAGACTGCCGTTGAAGGCACCCCGACGGTAATAGCGGATGTCAGGACCGAAGTTGGTGGTGAACACGAGGCCTTCCGCCAGATTCGCCTTCAGGTACAGCGGCGCGAAAATGCGCGTTACGCGGCGATCGTCCACTACGGCGTTGGGCTCCAGTTCCGCCAGGGGGTTGGTCCGGATACCGTCGTTGGTGGGCAGGAAGCGTACCGAGCCGTCCTCGTTGTACGCCACGCCGAGGGGGTTGTTGGCCAGTGCTTCGAAGATGGTCGCCGTGGAACCGTAGTTCTGCAGGGAATTGGAGGCGGTAAAGGAGATACCGGCCTGGAAGATGCGTCCGATCTTCTGGTCCAGGTTCACCCGCGCGGTGAAGCGGCGGAAGTCCATGTTGGAGATGATGCCCTTCTCGTCAAAGTAGCCGAGCGACATATTGAACTGGGTGCTTTCGTTGCCGCCCCGTACACCGAGCTGGTGGTTGGTCTGCCAGCCGTTGCCGATAACAAGGTCCTGAAAGTCGGTGCTGCGTCCCAGGGCGATGCTCTCGAGCTCGGTGGGATCCTGGAAGACGTCCTCGTCCGTCGGGATGGCGCCGTTCCAGCCGTCGCGCTGACTTTCCCGCTTGAGGGCCGCGAACTCCGCGCCGTTCATCATATCGACGGTGTTGAGGGCGCTGGTGCCGCCGTAGTAACCGTCGTAGCTGACGATCGTACGACCGGCCGAGCCGCGCTTGGTGGTCACGATGATGACGCCGTTGGATCCCCGGCTACCGTAAATGGCGGTGGCGGCGGCATCCTTCAGGATCTCCATCGACTCGATGTCCTGGGGGTTGATGTCCGCAATGGCACTCGTGCCGGAGGTTTGGGGGATTCCGTCGATGACGAAGAGGGGGTCGTTGGAGGCCGACAGGGACCGCCGGCCACGCACCCGGATGCTGGGGTTCGCGCCGGGGCGACCGCCGGGGCTGACGATGTCGACCCCGCTCACCTGCCCCTGCATGGCCGTGACGGCACCGGGGGTAGCGATTTTCTTGATTTGTTCGTCGTCCAGACTGGCGATGGCGCCCGTGACGTCTCGCTTCTTCTGGATACCGTAGCCGACGACGACGACTTCGTCGAGGGTCTCGGCATCTTCCAGCAGGACGATCTCGAAGGCCGTTTGGTTACCAACTTGAATGATCTGGCTTTCGTAGCCGGTATAGGTGACGACCAGGTGGGGATCGTCGCCGGTGACGCTGAGGGAAAAATTGCCATCGATATCGGTTACGGTTCCGGTATTGGTTCCCTCTAAAAGTACGGTCGCTCCGATGAGGGGTTCCCCGGACTCGTCGGTTATGACCCCGGTGACCTGGGCGCTGAGCACGCTGATCCAGCCCCAGCAGAGGAGGAGTAAAATTGTTCGCATGATTACGTTAAGCTAGTGTGAGATAGTTGATTCTTTCGAACCTAGTGAAATTCAGGAATAAATATACCCAATATTAAGACTTTCGCAAGATAAAGCAGGGAAATACACTTATTCCGGTGTCTTTCGTTGCTCCCGCGCGCCGCCGCCCCCTACCCCGCCGGTGGCCGTTTCGGTCGGTCTACGGCCTCGGTCGGTTAACACCCCGGGCGTTCCCCTTAGGCCCCGATTGCCCCCGCCGAGTGGTTTCGCGTGCCGACAAAAAGATTACCTTAACTCTACTAATTTCCTACCTGCATGACCAAGCAAATATGGCTTAACCTGCCCGTCACCGACGTAGCCGCCTCCCGTAAATTTTTCCGCGCGATCGGCTTTCGGGAGAGCCCGCGCCACGCCGGTAATCCTCACCTTGCCGGTTTTCTGATCGGGGAGCACGACTTCGTCATGATGCTCTTTCCGCAAACTGAGTTCCAGAACTTCACCCAACTACCCGTCACCGATACGGGTAAGTCCTCGGAGGTACTCATCAACGTCGATGCCGAAAACCCCGCGGCCGTGGACGCTATGCGGGACCGGGTCGCCGCGGCCGGCGGGAACATCTACACGCCCCCTACCCTCGTCAATGGGTGGATGTACCTGTTCTGCTTCGCCGACCCCGACGGACACCGGTGGTGCGTGATGCACATGGACGAATCCGCGATGCCCGGAAAGTAAGGCGCGAGCGAGTTGGGGAACAGAATGCGTACTTTCCCGCCGCTTTCACTTCAACCCCGATCATGACAAAAGTATCCATCAGCTCCGAGAAGCCCCGCCTGGGGTTCTGGGAAATCTGGAATATGAGTTTCGGTTTCCTCGGCATTCAGTTCGGCTTCGCCCTCCAGAACGCCAACGTCAGCCGCATCTTCGAAACCCTCGGCGCCCAGACCGACGAACTCGCCATCCTCTGGCTCGCCGCCCCCACTACCGGCCTGCTCGTACAACCGATTATCGGTTACTATAGCGACCGTACCTGGAGTGAAAAATGGGGACGCCGCCGCCCCTACTTCGCCGTCGGGGCCATTCTGGCGACGATCGCCCTGTTTTTGATGCCCAACTCCACCGCCCTGTGGATGGCCGTCGTGATGCTCTGGCTTATGGACGCCAGCATCAACATCAGCATGGAACCCTTCCGGGCCTTCGTCGGCGACATGCTCCCCAATTCCCAGCGCACCACGGGCTTCGCGACCCAGAGCTTCTTCATCGGCACCGGAGCCGTGATCGCCTCGGCCCTGCCCTGGATATTTACCAACTGGTTCGGCATGGAGAATACGGCCCCGGCCGGCAGCATCCCCGACGCCGTGCGCTGGTCCTTCTACCTCGGCGGCATCGCCTACTTCAGTGCCGTGATGTGGACGGTCTTCAACACCAAGGAATACCCCCCCGACGATATCCACCAGCTCCAGGAGGAAAACGCCGCCCGGGGCATCTGGGACGGAGTCAAGGAATCCTTTATGGGCATCTTCCGGATGCCGAAGACCATGGTGCAGCTCTCCGCCGTGCAGTTCTTCAGCTGGTTCGCCCTGTTTTCGATGTGGATCTACATGACCCCGGCCGTAACGAGCCACATCTACGGCACTACCGACAGTACCTCGGCGGCCTATAACGAGGGGGCGGACTGGGTCGGCATCTGCTTTGCCGTATATAATGGCTTCGCGGCGCTGTTCGCCTTCGCGCTGCCGGTCATCGCTAAGCGACTGAGTCGCCGCATCACCCACCTGGTGGCCCTCTTCGCCGGGGGCATCGGCCTGCTCTCGGTGTATTTCGTCAGTGATCCGAACCTCCTGTTGGTGAGCATGGTCGGGGTAGGCATTGCGTGGGCGAGTATTCTGTCGATGCCCTACGCGATCATCTCCAGTATCCTGCCGGCGGACAAGATGGGTTACTATATGGGCGTTTTCAACTTCTTCATCGTGATCCCGCAAATTTTGGCGGCGGGCATTCTGGGGTTCATCCTGAAGAACTTTTTCGGTAATGTATCCATCTACGCCCTCCTGCTCGGGGGCGCGGCCTTCTTCCTGGCCGGTCTGCTCTGCCTGATCGTGGACGACAACGATGTGGCGGTCGACTTCGCCCAGCCCAAGGTGCCCATTGAGCCGGTGACCTAGAACTGCTTCTGCCCCCCGAATTCCATCGCCTCGCCCTTGCCGAAGCCGTAGCTTAGTCCGACCGTGACGAAGCGGCCCCGCTGCCGGTAGTTATAGAGGTAAAAGTCGGGCTGCGTAGCTTCGTTTTCGTCGATCATGGAAGCGAAGGCGTCGCGGACACTCACGTTGAAGATCATCCGTCCCTTCAGCACCTTCTTGCGTAGTCCCACGTCAGCGTACGAGAAGCCCGACACGCGTCCCTGAACCGTCCGGTACCCCGAGCGGAGGTTGCCGGCGACCTCGAAGTCGATGTCCAGGGGCAGTTCGAATTTCGTGACCAGGCGGCCGTTGAACCGCTCGGCGCTGAAGTCGTAGCTCACCCCTTCCAGCTCGGCGGTGCGGTCGAAGTGGTTGTAGTTAAAGTCGCCGTTCAGGGTAAGCCACCTCACCGGGCGGTACTTGCCATTGAGTTCCACCCCGTTGGTGCGGCTGGTACCGAGGTTGACGGGTTGGGTGACGTTGACGTTGTCGCGGAAGAAGGACACCCGCTCCACCACGTCCGTTGTATAGCGGTGATATATGCCCGCGTTGAGGCTTACGTCCCCGACGATTACGATGCCCGTCAGTTCGTAGGAGTCCGTAAATTCCGGTTGGAGGTTCGGGTTGCCCGCCCGCACGTTGAAGTTGTTGCGGATATTGAAGAAGGGGTTCAGGTCCCAGAGCCGGGGCCGGAAGATGCGCCGGGAGTAGCCGGCCTGAACGGAAACCGCCTCGCTGAATTTGTAGGAGGTATGGAGCGTCGGAAATAGGTTGAGGTAGTTCTGCGCGTTCGCTTCATCGGTATCCACCAGCAGGGTGCTCAGATCCGTTTGCTCCACGCGTAGTCCGGCCTTAACGCCCCAGCTGTCGCTTTCGTAGGCGCCCGTGGCGTAGGCACCCAGCACGCCCTGATTATACTCGAAGCGGTTGGAGAGCTCCGGTACCAGCTGAAAATCATCGTCGATGAAGTCGCTCACCGAAAAGTCGTTGCCCACGTCGTTGAATTCGTACTGCAGGCCGGTTTCGACGGTGACTGCCTCGCTCACGGGCCGGGTGTAGTCGACCTTGAAGGTGTACTCCGTCTCGCCGAAGTCGGTGGCCGTTCGCTGGTCGCCGAAGAGCGCCTGCCCCTCGCTGGTGTTGGTGGTGAATTCGGACGATTGGTCCTTCGTGAACGAATTACCCAGGGCGCTGACTATGAGAACGTGGTCTTTATCCTCGGCATCGAACTCCCGCTTGTAATTCAGTTCGTACTGCCACTTGGGGTTGGTGGCGTCGGTGGCTTCCGTGCGGCGCCAGGCGTCGGTAAGGGTGTTGGTGGAATTGAGTACCCGAAAGTCCGTCAGGGCATTTTCCGTTTCGATCTCGTAGGCCAGGTGGCCGGTCAGGGAGAGTACGTTGCGATCGTTAATATGGTAATCGGTACCGAGGATAAGGTTATAGAACTGTTCGTTCTTATCCGCTTCTCCTTCGCTGAGCACGGTGGTGCCGGTGGTCAGGTCGCGGTTGATGCCCCGGTTCACCTCCGGGAAGGTCCGGTAACCCACCCCGACCTGGCCGAAGAGGTTGAACTTGGTCGTCCGGCGGTTTACACTCAGTCCGAGGCTGTGGTTGTTGGGGGTGCCGGTATTGACGGTTACCGAACCGTTCAGGCCCCGCTGCTCCTCCTTCTTCAGGACGATGTTGATGATGCCGGCGGTCCCTTCGGCCTGGTACTTCGCGGAGGGGTTCGTGATGACCTCCACGCTTTCGATCATATCGGCCGTGATGGTGCCGAGGGCATTGCCGTTGTCGGCGGTGAGGACCGAGGGCTTGCCGTCGATCAGGATTTGTACCCCGCCGCTGCCGCGCAGGTTGATCTGGCCTTCGATGTTGACCGTGACGGAGGGGACGTTATTCAGTACTTCTAGGGCACTGGCTCCGCTGCTGCTCAGGTCTTTCCCGACGTTGAACACCCGTTTATCCAGCCGGAATTCGGTCGTGGACCGTTCCCCGGTGACGAGTACTTCGTCCAGGGTTTCCCCGTCGGGCTTAAGGATGATGGTTCCCAGATCGGCGGCTTGCACTCCTTCGATCCGGGTGGGGGCAAATCCCAGGAAACTCACCTCCAGGGTAAGGCCCGGCCGTGGCACTTTCAGCAGGAAGACGCCTCCATCATCGGTAGTAGTTCCGGTAAGCATATCCCCGCTTGCCGGGTCGATGGCCTTCACCGTGGCGAATTCCACGGCCGCCTCTCCGCTGCTTTCCACTACCCTACCCGTCAGTTCCAGGCTCTGGGCGCGGACGCAGGTGCAGAGGAATACGAAAAGAGCGATCAGGATGGGTCGGTGCATGATGTTTGGTGGCGTAAAGTGCTGCTTCATTGGGTGCGGTAAACTCATTCGGTCCCTAAATTGGGGATTATCCTGCGGTTGGGGGCGACCATTCTACGGTCCGGGCTAATAAAACGACCATTCGGCGCGGGGAAGCAGCTTCTTAGGTCGAGTGGCCTCTGGTCCGAGACATCACAGGTCGAGGCGTTGCAAACTCCAAGGTCGAGCGGCCTCCGGTCCGAGACGCTTCACCACGGATGGGCACGGATTCTCACGGATTTCGCTGCCGCACGGCTTAGGTCGGGATCTCAGGTCGAGGCGTTGTACGCCGAGCTTGGTATAGGTCAAGCGGCCTCCGTTCCGAGACATCACAGGTCGAGGCGTTGTACGCCGAGCAAAGTCAATAGGTCTATCAGCCTCCGATCCGAGACTCTCCCGTAATTTAGGTACCTCAACTCCACTTCAAGCCGCTCCCAACCATGCCATCCGACGCCAACGACCGTATCCCAAACAATCATCACGACATCCCGGGTAACCCGTCTACCGCCAAGAGCAGTAGCGTAAAATTGCGCACCGAAGCCGCTCCCGACTCCCTGCGCGTCCTTACTCCCGAACAGTGGACCTTCTGGCGGGAGAGTGGATACGTAATTGTCAAGCAGGCCGTCCCCCGCGAGCAGGCCCTACGCACCGTCGACTTCCTGTGGGAGTTCGAGGATAAGGACCCCGACGACCAAACCACCTGGTACACCGCCCCGCGCGCCGAAATGAAGATGAAAGAGCTGGTGGGTACCGGCATGGTGGAAGTATACAACCACCAAACCCTGTGGAATAACCGACAAACACCCCGCGTCTACGATGCCTTCGTCGACATTTGGGGCACCGAAAAATTATGGGTCACGATCGACCGCGCTAACCTCAATTTTCCCATCCGCCCCGGATTCGAATATCAGGGTTTTATCCACTGGGATTACGACCCCGAAACCAAGCCACAAAACGTACAGGGAGTGCTCGCCCTCGCCGACCAGACCGACCCCAATATGGGGGGCTTCCAGTGTATCCCCTGGCTGTACCGCCACTACGACAGTTGGAAACTCACCCAGCCCACCGACCGCGACCCCTTCAAACCCGACATTACCGGACTGGAAGACAAGATCGTAAAGGTCCCCCTGGAAGCTGGCGACCTGCTCATCTTCAATAGTTCCGAACCCCACGGCATCCGCCCCAACCGCTCGGAAGACCGGGTGCGTATTGCCCAGTACATCGCCATGGCCCCGGCCCAGGAAGAAGACGAAGCACTGCGCGAGTGGCGGATTACGTCATGGAAAGAGCGCAAAGCACCCGAAGGATACGCCTTCCCCGGAGACCCGCGGAATTACGAGCAGACGCGTTACGAATGCGCTGAGCTGTCGGAGCTCGGCGAGCGGTTGCTGGGGCTTAAAAGTTGGTAGCTTCCCGGGCAACGAAAATCCTCCCTACTTAGTCAGGAGGGGCTCTCGGAAGCCGTCCGCAACGTATCCCTTCACCGCCTCTCAGGCAGGGTGCCGAGAAACAGAAAACCTCCTGCCCGACCGCAGTGAATCTGTGCCCCGACGAAGGCGATCCGTGTTTAATCCGTGGCCGTCCGTGGTGAGCCTATTGCTCCGACGAAGGCGATCCGTGTTTAATCCGTGGCCATCCGTGGTGAGCCTATTGCTCCGACGAAGGCGATCCGTGTTTAATCCGTGGCCATCCGTGGTGAGCCACTATCCAACAAAGCCAATCCCCTGCTTAGTCGCCAGACCTACTTCCCCGCCCCGGTCAGCACCACCCGTGCGTACCGCGTCAATGAAGGCGAGCCGCCGTCGGTCACTTCCAGGATCAGGTGGATGGTCTGCCCCGGTTCTATATCGCCGGGAACGGTCACCCGAGCCTCCTCTTTGTTCAAGATAAGCATCGCATCGCCGGGATAAGTTCCCACTTCGCCGTACTGCCACCAGTGGTAAAAGAGCTCGTCGCCGTCGGGATCCGTGGCCCGGGCACGCAGGGTGATCTTCTGGCGGGGACTCACGGTTAAGCGGGTTTCACCATCGATCTCTACGCTTGGAGGGTGGTTGGCTTCTTCGTACGACAGAATGCACCAGTCGGCCCGCGCGGCGAAATCCCGCTGCAGTGCCGGCAGCCAGCGAATCTGGGCGTAGATCGATTCCCGGCTTTGCTGGTAGGGGTTATAGTCGGTGGCGGCGGGCCCGTCTTCCCAGCGACGGAGGGTGCTGTCGGTAGCGACCAGTCGTCCACCCCAGCCGCCCCACGACGGATGGTCCAGGTTCTGCAGCCCCACGTCCACCAGGTGGAGGAAAGCCGGAGAATCGCCCTCGGAAATGAAATCGTACTGCCCGAAGCTTCCCCACTGCGCACTGTCGAGCCGGGTCGGATCTCCGTGGATGTGTTCCTCATCGCCCGCCTGCTGCTGCCCGTCGCCGTAACTGTAGTAGGCCGCCGTGAGGGGACCGTGGTGCTTAATGATATGATCTCCCATAAAACCGCCCTCCAGCCAGTGGTGCAGGGGTTTGGGTACGGTCTGTTGCCAGGGATAGGCCAGGGCCGCGAACTGGCGATAGTTATAGAGGACGGGGATGTCTGGCCACTTTACGGCTACATAGTCGCGGTAGGTCGCATCCTGATCCATCACCGTATAGATGATGGCCTTTTTGACGACCCGCTCGTAAATCATCGGCCACTCGGCGCTGGCAGCGTAGGTATCCTCGATCGATTTGAGGGCGCGCGCGATGGTATTCGTTCCGCCCCATACTTGTAGGTAGATCGGCCGCACGTCGGTGGTGTCGAGCAGCAGGTCGCGGATAAAGTCAGAGCCCTCCGTGTCGTGCTCCATCTCTCCTTCGAATTCAATGTTGCCGACCTTCACGAGCGAAAGGAGATGCTCGGCGGTGGGGTATCCGTCCGCGTGGGTGGAAAGCACCGGGTACACCTCGGCGTACTTCCCGATCAACGCTTGCATCCATTGTTCGCCGGGCCAGCGCAGGTCGGTGCGTTCGCCGTACATTTCGCGCGTCATCTCCATTTTGGAGGTCATTGTCGTACCCTTACCGTCACCCTTATAGTGCCACATGGAGCTGCTGTACACCAGCCCTTCCAGCTCGAATTCGTTGGCGTATAGGAGCAGGCGGACGAAGGAGTCGACATCATCAATTTCTCCGTCGGTCGTCACTACGGTACGTACGGGCGGGGCCGCGGGTGCGGTGGCCGTACCAAAGAGCAATAGAATTAGGTAAAGGAAGCGGTGCATATGCCGGACATTTATTGTCGGCAAGGTACGGTGGCTCCTGTTCGAACACGATGATCCCCCGCCCGATCTCCGCCTGCCAACTTTCCCACAGGGCGCCGGCACTTTTCGCAGAATCGCCCTGGAAGGCCTTATGGATGTATCAATCAAAGGTTGAGGCTTTCCAAGCCGACCCTGCACCGCCCGCCCTTCTTGCAGGGGCGCCCTGCAAGGCCTTATCCTTGTATCAATCAAAGGTTGAGGCTTTCTAAGCCGACCCTGCACCGCCCGCCTTCGTGCCAGATTTCCCTGGAAGGGCTCATCCTTGTATCAATCCAAGGTTGAGGCTTTCTAAGCCGACCCTGCACCGCCCGCCTTCGTGCCAGGGTTTCCCTGGAAGGGCTCCTCACTACGCATAGCTACTCCGTGTTGCCCGCCCCACCGCATGGGCATATTTCCAAAAGGATAGGGAGTAGAGCACATTCTACTGCCCCGTAGCGACCCGGCAAGATGCCGGGTACCGCTACGGCGAGCAGCGCGAAACCAACGAAGCTTGCCGGCGTTTAGCCGCTATAACTTGCCTTGCACCCGCGACCCCGCCCAACGCCTAAGCCGCATGAATCGATTGTTCCTTTTCCTATGCTTATTCCTCTTACTGCTCGGATGCGCCAGGAACACCGAACCAAGCACGGCGGCCACCGAAGTAGCCAGCGACGACTGGTGGAAGGAAGCCATCGTGTACCAAATTTATCCCCGCAGCTTTCAGGATACGAACGGCGACGGAATCGGTGACCTTAACGGCATCATCGAACGGCTGGACTACATCCGAGACCTCGGTGTGACGGCCGTATGGCTCAATCCGATCTACAGCTCGCCTAACGACGACAACGGCTACGAAATCAGCGACTACCGTAATATTATGGCCGACTTCGGCACCATGGCCGACTTCGACCGCATGCTCGCCGGCCTACACGAAAGGGACATCAAACTGATCATGGACGTCGTAGTGAACCACAGTAGCGACGAACACGAGTGGTTCGTACAGAGCAGAAGCTCCCGCGACAACCCCTACCGCGATTACTACCACTGGTGGCCGGCCGAACGGGGAAAACCTCCCTACCGCTACAGCCTCTTCGACGCGGAAGGCAATGCCTGGAAGTACGACTCCATCACCAACGCCTACTACCTGCACTACTTCAGCCAGAAGCAGCCCGACCTGAACTGGTCGAATCCGGCGTTGCGACAGGAAGTGTACGACATCATGACCTTCTGGGCAGATAAGGGCGTGGACGGATTCCGGCTCGACGCCTTTCAGTTTTCGGCCAAGGACACCACTTATCCGGTGTTCGAAGGTCTTACGGAAACCAATTTTGTCGACTACTACGCCATGCAGCCCGGCCTGCACGACTACCTCCGGGAAATGAACGAACGGGTGTTCAGCAAGTACGACGTCATGAGCGTGGCGGAGGGTGCCGGCCGCAATTTTCAGGATGCCCATGATCTGGTCGATGCCGACCGGAGAGAACTCGACATGGCGTACGCCTTCGACGGAGTGGATATACCTAAGTACGGCGGCTACGAACTACGCACCATGAAGGAGGTTTTCAGCCGGTGGGACCGGGAATTCGCGGAGGACGGCTGGTTGTCGATTTTTCTTTCCAACCACGATCAGGCGCGCATGGTGAGTCGGTGGGGCGATGACCGTCCGGAGTACCGCGCCCCCTCTTCCAAGTTGCTCAACACCTTCCTGCTGAGCATGCGGGGCACCCCCTACTGCTACTACGGCGACGAAATCGGGATGACCAACATCGACTTCGACGAGATCGATGACTACCGGGACATTGCCGCCCGCAACGGCTACCGGAAAGCCCAGGCGCAGGGAAAGGACATAGCCCGGTTCCTGGAGGAACTCAACTTCAGTAGTCGCGACAACGGACGCACGCCCATGCAGTGGACGGACGGCCCCCAGGCCGGCTTCACGACCGGAACGCCGTGGCTACCCGTTAACGAAAATCACGCGCAGATCAACGTTGCCGCCCAGGAGAAGGATCCGCGATCCATCCTGCAACATTTCCGCGCGCTGACCAAGCTGCGGCGGGAGAACCCCGTGCTGGTCTACGGCAGCTACGACCTGCTGTTGTCCGACCACGAGCAAGTATATGCCTACACCCGCACCGGGGACAACGACCGGATGCTGATCGTGCTGAACTTCTCTTCGGAGTCGGTGACCGTCGACCTGCCGGAAGCGGAGGATGCCGCCGTGGTCATTAATAATTATCCCACCTTCGACCGGCAGGGGGGTGAGCTACGCCTGGCGCCCTGGCAGGCGGTCATTCTGAGACGAGGATAGCGGTCGGCCGTGGTGGCTTAGTATGATCGGTCAAGCGCCATACGGCTCTCCGCGTACCGTAGCGTTTTGTGTCCCGTGTACGGTCCTTTCACCGTCGTATAATCCTTCGAAATGCGGATTGGAGGGGGGACCGCAATGATCACTTGCCGGAGCCCCCACCATTGGACGGTCCCCCACCGTCCAACGGCTATAGCGGTCCGACGGCTATAGCGGTCCAACCGCTAGCCGCCACCCCCCCCTCCAGGATTTCTCCAACATGTTACGCCAACATTGTCGGTGCGCGCTTCTCCGCTTACCTTAATAGCCCCGTACCCGCCCCATGAAGATCCTGATCATCGAAGACGAGCCCACGCTGGCCGAATCCATGCGCGTATACCTGGAGGCGGAGGGTAACCGCTGTGAACTGGCCGCCGACTTCGACGAGGCCTGGGACAAAACCGGACTGTACGACTACGACTGCATCCTGGTCGACATTACCCTTCCCGGCGGCAGCGGACTGGAGATCATCCGTAGGCTCAAGGACAATAACCAGCGGGCCGGAATCATCATCGTCTCCGCCCGGGACAGCATCGACGATCGCATCAGCGGCCTCGAACTGGGCTCCGACGACTACCTGCCCAAACCTTTCCACCTGGCCGAGCTCAATGCCCGCATCAAGGCCCTCGTGCGGCGCAACCAGTTCGGCGGCCAACAACACATCGATTACCGGGAAATCCACGTGCAGCCACAACAGCACGCGGTGACGGTCCACCAAACGACGGTCCACCTCACCCGCTCCGAATACGACCTGCTCATCTACTTCCTGGCTAACCAGAACCGGGTACTGACCAAGGAAGCCGTTGCCGAGCACCTCAGCGGCGACCAGGCCGACCTGCTCGACAGCATCGACTTCATCTACAGCCACGTCAAAAATTTGCGCAAGAAACTCACCGGCGCGGGGGCGGCCGACTACATCCAATCGGTCTACGGACTCGGCTACAAATGGGCACCGGCATGAAGCTACTGCAGCGAACCTCCCGCTACTACCTCGCCTTCGGCTCGCTCGCCTTCCTGGTCACCGGCGTACTACTCTTCGGGGTACTCCGGTACGTCATCAACGACGAAATGGACGATCAGGTGGCCGACGCGAGCGTACGGCTGGACAATTACCTCGCCCAACTTCCGGTGGTACCGGACAGCTTCTACCAGCTGGATGCCGTCGTCACGACCCGGCCCGTCGCCGCCGTCACCATGCCGTTCACCTTCTCCGATACCCTGATGTTCGAACCCATTGAACGGGAAATGGAGCCCTACCGCACCGTGACCTACGACCGCGAGATCAACGGGCAGCCGTACCGCATCACCGTCTCCCGGCTCACGGTGGAGAACGAGGACCTCATCGAGGTAATGTTCTTCGTGAGTATGGCCTTCTTCGCGCTGTTTCTCTTCGGATTCTTTTTGCTCACCCGCTACCTTTCCGGATGGCTGTGGCGTCCTTTTTATGCGGCGCTGGCGCAGGTGCAACATTTTGACCTGAAGAGCCGACAAGCACTGGTATTCCCCCCCTCATCCATCGACGAGTTCGATCGACTCAGTACCACCCTACGCGCGCTTACGGCCAAACTTCGCCGGGATTACCTCGCGCTGCGGCAGTTCACCGACAATGCCAGTCACGAACTGCAGACCCCCCTGGCCATCATGCGCAACCAGGTCGACCTCATGCTCCAGACCACCGACCGGAGCGAGGAGGATTTTACCCGCCTGCAGCACCTCAGCGAAGCCCTGGAGCGACTCAAGAAACTGAATCAGGCCCTGCTGCTCCTGACGCGCATCGACAACGAACAGTACAGCGGTACGGAACCCATCGAACTGACGGCTCTGCTGGACACCAAGTTGCGGCAACTGGCGGGAATGCTGGATGCCAAATCCCTCCGCCTCGAACGCGACTTGCACCGCACCTGCGTCCGCGCCCACCCCGTACTGATGGACGTGCTGCTGAACAACCTGCTCAGCAACGCCATCAAACACAATGTGACCGGCGGGAACCTTGGCGTCTTTCTTAAACACGATCGCCTGACCGTGACCAATTCCGGTGCCCCGCACACCGGGCAGACCGCCCACCTGCTCGAACGCTTCACCAAGGGGCGGGCGGATAATCAGTCCCTGGGGCTGGGCCTGGCGATCGTAGCGGAAGTCTGTGAGCGGTACGGATTCGCCCTGGATTACCGCGCTACCGCAGCCGGAGTCCATACCGTTTGCCTTAATTTTCGGACGCACAATCCCCCGTCATGAAAAAGCAGAAACGCATCACCCAACGCGCCAGCCGCTACATCACGCGGCGGCTGATCCGGGAGCTGCCCCACAACCGCATTTTTCACAACATCCACCACACCCTCACGGTCTGGCGGGGCGTGAAGGTGATCGGCAAGGCCATGGGCGTATCGAAGGAGGAACTGGAAATCGTGAGCCTGGCCGCGATCTTCCACGACGCGGGTCACGTGGAGTGCTACATCGGCCACGAGGAAGCCAGCGTCAATATGGCCCGCGAGTGGCTGGAACAGGAGGGCTACCCTAGCGATAAGATCGAACGGGTGGCCGCCTGCATCCGGGCCACGTCCATGCCCCAACAACCGCGGGATCAACTGGAATCCATCATCTGCGACGCGGATCTGTTGCATCTTTCCTTCGAATCCTACCCCGATTACCAGGAAATGCTGCGGCGGGAGTGGCAACTGGAACTCGGGGTGAAGTACACGGATGAAGACTGGGAAACTACCAACAACGCCTTTCTGGCGGATCACCGCTACTTCACGGATTACGCTCGTCGGGAACTGGAACCCCGAAAACAACAACTAAATTTACCCTAGTCTCCAGGAAGTCTCCAATTTTATCCGGCACATTCGGGACCATGAATCACCCTTGGATCATACCGCGCTGCGTACTGCACTCCTGGATCTTTACCCTCGTGCTGCTGGTGGGCACCGCCCCGGTAGTCGCTCAGGCAAACGGACCGTACTATCTCTCCCTGAAACGCGACCTCGTGTACGGAACGGCCGCCGCGGGGTCGGTCGCGCTGGGCAGTTTGCTGCGCAGCCGCACGCCGGACATCGTGCTCTCCGACCTTGAACTGGGCAGTATTCCCTCCTTCGACCGCATCGCTACGGAGTTCAGTTCCGCTGCGGCCCGCAATCTTTCCGACTACGGCCTCTACGCCTCCGCCGCGCTGCCGGGCTTACTGCTGCTCGGCCCCGAAACGCGCCGCGATGCTCCTAAGATCGGTCTGTTGTTCGCCCAAACCATGCTCCTGAACCAGGGCCTCACCGACATCGTCAAATCCTCGGCCAAGCGCCCCCGCCCCTACGTATTCGACGAGAACCTGGATCCCGCGACCGTAATCCGGGGCAACGACCGGGCGGCTTTTCTGTCGGGGCACACCAGTACCTCGGCGGCGGCGGGCTTCTTTTTCGCGCGGGTGTTCAGCGATTATTATCCCGACTCCCGCCTGAAGCCATTCGCCTGGATCCTCGGGGCGGGCTTTCCGGCCCTGACCGGTTACCTGCGCATCCGGGCGGGGCAGCATTACCCCTCCGACGTACTGGCCGGTTATACTCTCGGCGCGCTCATCGGCTACGCCGTACCAGCGCTGCACCGCAAGCCCCCGGGCCGTCGGCGTATGAGCCTGGTGCCGGCGGGGAGTAGCCTGTACCTTTCGTACCGCTTCTGACCGGCATTCGCCGATTACACCCCGACGGAAACGCTCCACGCGACCCGCCGACTGCTACTAAGTCTGTCGGCTACCGACCTCCTGATTGCCTTCCGAGCCCGGGAGTCGTTCACGGACGATACCTTTCGGGTAACCACCAAAAATTTCCCCGAACCGTCGGTGATCACGATAGGCGTCAAGTTCCAAATGAAGTAACGGGGCGACCGTTTTTCAAACCGCCCGCCCCTCCCTAATCGTAGCTGTTTCTATGAACCGTAAAGACTTTCTCAACAACTTAGGCATCGGCGCCGCATTCGCCCTTACGGTTACCTGTCTGGGTAGTTGCAGTAAGGAGGATAAGGCCTTCGTTCCGACCTCCCCCACCGGGGTGGATTTCACGCTTGACCTCGATGCGACCGAAAACGCCCCCCTGGCGACCAACGGCGGCTACGTAGTGCGCAACGCCATCGTCGTGGCCCGTACCCTCGACGGTAATTACGTAGCGGCCACCCAGCAGTGTAGTCACGAGGGCAATTTTGCCATCCAGTTGCGCAACGACGAATGGTACTGTACCGTACACGGTGCACGCTTTACCCTGGCGGGTGGGGGACTGAACCAGTTCGGTTCCAACGGTCTGACCACGTACAAGACCGCGGTGAGCGGTACCGAGCTGCGGGTGTTCAGCTAATGAAATCCATCCTGACCCGTACGGTCGTTCTGCTCGGCATCGTGAGCCTGTTCACGGACCTGGCGAGTGAGATGCTTTATCCTATTCTACCGATCTACCTCGAATCCATCGGGTTCGGCGTGATCGGCATCGGAGTGCTGGATGGCATCGCCGAGGCTACCTCCGGACTGAGCAAGGGTTTTTTCGGACAATGGAGCGACCGGATAGACCGCCGACGGCCCTTCGTGGTCTGGGGTTATGGCCTGAGCGCGGTGGCCAAACCGCTGCTCGTACTTTTTTTGTCTCCGGCCTGGATCCTTTTCACCCGTACGCTTGACCGCTTCGGTAAGGGAATTCGAACCGGGTCGCGGGACGCCCTGCTTGCGGGGGAGGCGAGGACGGAGACCAGGGCCCGGGTGTTCGGATTTCACCGATCGATGGATACCCTGGGGGCGGCTCTGGGGCCCCTGTTCGCGCTCGTGTTCCTGTACTTTTACCCGGGGCAGTACCGCTGGCTCTTCTTCCTGGCCGTCATACCGGGGGTATTGGCGGTCGGCGCGGCCCTACTGCTGCGTGAGCGGGAGACGCGACGCACGACGGGCAGCCGTCCGGGTTTACTCGAGTTCGTAGGGTACTGGCGGCGGGCCACCCCCGCCTACCGCCGTCTGGTGACCGGACTCGCCGGATTCGCCCTCATCAATAGCTCGGATATGTTCCTGCTTCTTTACCTGAAGCATACCGGACTGACGGACGTAGCCGTGATCGGTTGGTACGTTTACTATAATCTGGTGTACGCCGTAGCAGCTTATCCCCTGGGTGGCCTGGCCGACCGCTACGGCCCGAAACGGATGTTTCTTTTCGGCTTGGTCTGCTTCGCGATCGTGTACGCCGCGCTCCCCTTCGCTGCCGCTACCTATGCACTGGCCGTCATTTTCCTGGTGTACGGTTTGTTCGCCGCGGCTACCGAGGGCGTAGCTAAAGCCTGGATATCCCATACCTGCGCGCAACGCGACATGGCTACGGCCGTCGGAACGTTCAGTGCCCTGGCGAGCCTGTGCAGTCTGCTGGCGAGCACGGTAGCGGGCCTGCTGTGGTACCGTTTCGGGGCTCATTCGTTACTCTTGCTGACCGCGGGGAGCAGTTTTATTCTGTTTGCCTACATGATGACTTTACGTCCGGTTCGTCCCGGTGCGGGGCAACAATGATACCCGGCACCTCCGATTTCCCGGGGGGCACTCCCCCATCCCCGCGGGGAATACGTGAACCTTCGCGCGGAAACTTGTTTTAGTGCAACATGCTCGAAATTCTCGCCGAAGGCCCGAACTGGGCGGTCATTAATAAACCTGCCGGTATTGCTACGGAACGTCACTTTCAGTACGACACCGTGGAGGCGCGGGCGCAGGAGCAATGGAAACGCCCGGGTGCAAAGAAGCCGGGCTACGTCGGCATCGTTCACCGGCTCGACCGTCCCGTAAGCGGGGTTCTCCTGCTTGCCCGGAATAAATCGACGCTGGTCACGCTGAACGAAGCCTTCGCCCACCGCAACACCACGAAGGTGTACTGGGCGGTGACGGAAGCCGCCCTGCCCCGTACTACCGGTGAACTACTTCACTACCTGGGGCGGGAGCCGATGCGCAAGAAAGCCTTTGCCAGTACCCGACCGCTACCCGGCACTCAGGAGGCGCGCCTGGGGTACCGACTACTGACCCAATCAGAGAGGTATTACCTATACGAAGTGAAGCCTATTACGGGGCGTTTTCACCAGATTCGCTGTCAGTTGGCTACCGCCGGAGCTCCCATCATCGGCGATCATACGTACGGTTCCCTCCGACCACTGCAGGAAAATTGTATTGCTTTACACGCCTATAGTCTTACCTTTCCTGATCCGAAAACCGCCGAACCGCGTGAAGTGACCGCCCCGCTTCCGGACTACTGGCCCGTCGGCCCGGCCGCCACCCCCCCTTTACCGACCTGACCACCGACAATGTTGAAATCGCCCGCTAGCCTACTTTATGTTGCCTTAATGATCATCCTGTCAGGATGCAGCGACCCCCCGCCGGTGGCCCCCGTCTCCACGGTGCTGGCTCCCGCGGACGCGCCCAAAATCTACGGTGATTTTAGTGAGGTAGCTCCCTTGTTTAACCAGCAAAACGATACGACCTACCTCATCAACTTCTGGGCCACCTGGTGTAAACCCTGCCTGGAGGAATTGCCCCTGTTGCAACAACTCGAACAGGAGTACCGGGAGGGGCCGTTGCGCGTCATCCTCGTGAGTCTGGATACCGAACCCGGTGCCATTGCCCGCATCCCCGGTTACCTCAGTCGGCGGGGCATCAACCTGCCCACCATCGTACTTACGGACGAGCGACAGGGCTGGATGCGCGACCTTGACGATAAGTGGAACGGGGCCTTACCGACCACGGTGATCTACCGCAATAATCTGCGTTACATCTACCGCCGCAATTTTATTTCCCTACCCGACGTGCTGGCCGCCGTGGAACCGCTTGTTGGCTAATAGCCGACTTTTTTCCCTATGGTGGGTGGGTTGCGCGGCCGCATTTTGCTATTTTACGGGAATAATCGCAACGAATATGCGGCAACTCTACCTCCTCCCATTTCTCCTGCTTCCCGTCCTGCTGCCCGCCGAATCCTACCGGGGATTTCTGCTTACCAAGGACGGCCATCAATTGACGGGCTACCTCAACGTGTTGCAGTATTCGCCGGGCGGCAACATCATCACGTTCACCAATGACTTCGGAGACGAGTACCAGATCCACCCCTTTCTGGTGAGCGGGTTCGGATTCAACTACCACGGTGAGGCGATGCGTTTCGTCAGCCGGCGCCACGAAGGCATGTGGTACTTCCTGCAGGAAGAGGTACGGGGCAGGGCCATCAGCCTGTTCCGCTTACCGAAGGGCAGCGGTCGGTGGGTAGACGATAGTATGCTGCGCCTGTTCCGCGAGCCACCTCCGGAGTACTATCTGGAGTACGGACAGGGTCAGTTTCTGCCGGTCCCCCGGGGCGGCTACAAACGAAATTTACGGGCGTTCTTTCGCCAGGCCAGCCCGGAGCTGGCCGGCAAGATCGGTTCACGGGGGTACCGCTACCGCGATCTGCACGCCATCGTGACGGAGTTCAACACCCGGAGTAATCGCAAACGCCGCAGACTCTGACGGAGCCGGAGCCGACCGCCAACACTTCCGGAAGGAAAGACGTTAGTTTAGCGCCGCGCCTTCCGACCGGTTACACCACCATTCGTCAGCTAGCACATGTTAAAAAAAGACCTCGCGGGATTTTTCGCCTTCTTTCTGGGCATGTTCGGCGTGCACCGCTTCTATCTGGGGCAGTGGTGGCGGGGGGCGGCGCAGTTCGTCGGCTTCTGGGCCATCATCGCCTTTCTGGCGGAGGAGGGTCCGGAGATGCCGGCACCCTTCATTCTGGTCGGCTTCGTGCTTGCCCCCATGATTACGGCCATCGTGTTCTGGGCGACTCCCTACGAGAAGTGGGCCGCGAAGTATGACCCGGAAGCCCTCGTAGCGCGCGGTTACTCTCCGCCGTATAAGGCCGCGACCACTACCCTGAATGCTCCGCCGCCGCCCCGCGCCAACCTACAATCGCTCAAGGCGGAGGGGGTCAAGTATTACCGGTCCGGAGATTATGATCTTGCCGTAGAGGCCTTCCAGGAAGCCATCGAACAGGCGCCCACGGATCCGGTCGCTCACTTCAACATCGCCTGTTGCTACGCTTTACTGGGTCAGTACCCCGCGGCCCTGCACGCGCTCGAACTTTCCGTGACCCACCGGCTTCCCAAGCCCGAGCGCATCGAAAGCCACCCCGCGCTGAACGAGCTCCGGGAATCGCCGGCGTATGCCCGATTCCGCAGTAATAATTACCGGGAGCTCAATCTTGTGGACCTCACCCGCCCGCCGCGGAGCACGGACGACGAGGCCGGGGAAGTACTGGAAGACTTCGGTGCCCCGCCCCCCCGCAGCGATGCCTCCCGCAAGCGACGTCCGCTGGATGCCGACGTACTGGAGCAGATCACCCGCCTGCGGGAACTACACGACGCGGGAGTGCTTACCCAACAAGAATACCACCTACAGAAGGAAAAACTGATGGGCTGATGCGCTGGACATTTTTCCTGTCGCTGATCCTGCCACTGTCGGTTTACGCCCAGTCACTAGCCGGCGTACGCAACCTCGATCGGGCGGTCCTGGTGCATCTGGGTTATGGGGCCTTTACTTCGGCGGGGGACCTGGGCGATCGCTTCGGCGGCGGGTTTTCCCTCGAGAGCGCCGTGACCTTTATGCCCCTCGATTCCCGTTGGCAGTTTGGCGTCATGGGGCAGTACGGCTTCGGCAACCAGGTTAGGGAGGACGTGCTCGCCGGCCTGCGCACCAGTGCCGGATTCATCATTGGCAACCAGCGAGAGCCCGCGGCCATCGAGCTGCGGCAGCGGCAACTCTTCGTGGGGCCGCGCGCCGGTTATACCCTTCCTCTGGGCGACAATCCCCGCGCCGGGCTTCAGTTGACAACCGGCGTGGGCTACTTTATGAGCCGCATCCGCTTTCAGCAGGACCCTGCTCAGTTCGTACCCCAGATTGACAAGGGTGCCCAGGCCGGGTACGATCGCCTGGCGGGTGGGCCGGCCATGTACCAATTTATCGGCTACCAGCAACTCGGACGGGACCGTCGCCTCAACTTCTTCGCCGGGGGGGAGATGACCCTGGCCTTCACGAAGCAGCTGCGGAGCTACGACATTCCCCTCGGCACCGCTCCGCCGGCGGACGGCCGTACGGACGTCGTGCTGGGCCTGCGGGCCGGGCTCATACTGCCCATCTACGGAGGGGAAGGCAAGGAAATATTCTACTGATTTGGAGTGGTTGTACCGTACCGGCCTGGCTGTTTATCACCGTAGCATCCACACGGCCGCACGCCTGGGTAACGTGCGGGCGGCGAAGTGGGTCAAGGGTCGCAGACGCGATCCCCGTTTGCAGATCGAGCAACTGCACCGGTCCGGGAAACCCATCGTCTGGATGCATACGGCGAGTCTGGGTGAATACGAACAGGGCCGCCCCGTACTCGAACACCTGCGGCAGTTGCGTCCGGACTGGGCGGTGGTCCTTACGTTCTACAGCCCGAGTGGGTACGATCGGTGCCGGAGTACGGAACTGGCGGAGGTGGTCACCTACCTCCCGCCGGACACCGCCCGCAACGCCGCGGACTGGCTGGCTCTGCTTCGCCCCCGCCTGGCGATCTTCGTGAAGTACGAGTTCTGGTTCTATCACCTATCCGCCCTCCACGCCGCCTCCGTTCCGACCTTTCTGGTAGCGGGCAGCTTCCGGCCCCAGCAACCCTTCTTCCGGTGGTACGGTAGCTGGTGGCGTAAAATGCTCGGATACTTCACCCATATCCTGGTGCAGACCGATCAGGACCAATCCCTGCTGACTCGCTTCGGTATCGAGCACGTGACCGTTACCGGCGACCCCCGGGTCGATCGTACGCTGGCCCTGGCCGGCGCTCCTTTCGCGGACGATCGGTTGCAGCGGTTCACGGAGGGTCATCCTACCTTAATCGCGGGATCCGTCTGGGGCCCGGACGTGGAGGTCATTGCGGCGGCCTGGCCGACCGTACCGGACGATTGGCGTCTCGTGCTGGCCCCTCATCAGTTGCGGGAAGACGAAATCATGGCCTGGGAATCCCGCTTCGACGCCGACCGGTACACGGGACCGGATAGCAACCGGCGCGTTCTTATCCTCGACACGATCGGGATTCTGAGCCGGGCCTACCGCTACGGGAGAGTAGCCTACGTCGGCGGGGGATTCAAAACCGGCCTCCACAATACACTCGAACCCATGAGCTACGGTCTGCCCGTAATCTTCGGGCCGCGCTACCATAAATTTCCGGAGGCCCGGGAAGCGATCGCGCGGGGCGGAGCCGCGACCGTAGACGGTGCGAACAGCCTGGTCCGGCAGCTGAGCAAACTTCGGAAGGGCATAGCCTACGCCCGTAGCCGGCAGGCACAACTGGATTACGCGGCCGATCATGCCGGAGCGGGGCGGCGCACCGCGGAACTCATCCTGCGTCTCCTGCTGTTGCTGCTTTTCATCAATCCACTGCCCGCCCAATCCTGGGCGGCGGCCGATCGGCTGACGTCCACCCTCGAAGGCCTCTACACGAAGTGCAACCTCATGGTAGCCGTTTCCGGTTCGGCCTGGCGGCCCGGACTCTGTATGGCCGGTGCCGAGCTGCGCCGGGGGGAGACCGTTTCCTTACAGTTCAACCTGCAGTCCGGGCAAACGTACACCTTCATCGCGGCCGGAGAAGCGGGTGCTACCGACATTGATCTGGTCGTGCGGGATGCCTACGGTACGATCGTGGCGACGGATACGGAAGCGGACCTGACCCCCGTAGTGGACCTAACCGTCGAGTCGGCGGCTACCTACACCGTTCAACTGCACCTGGTGGGAGGCCGGGACACCACTTCGATGGCCGCGCTGGGCGTGCTGCAGACCTACGGGGAGGCGATCGACGACGCCGCGTTCCGACAGGTCAGCCGGCAGTTCGGCGTAGCGGCGGGAGCGGTACGGGCGGCGGGAGGTGCCAGTCGCTTCCTGGGCGGCCCCAACAACTGGTGCCTCTTCGGCTACCTGGTACAGGAAGGGCGGGGGGCAACCATCGAAAACCTGATCCTCCCCCCCGGCAATCACTTCCTGGCGGCCACCACGGCCCACGACGATCACGATATCGATCTTTATCTGGCGGATAAACAGTTCAGGCTACTGGCGAGTGACCGGGACGGAGATGCCTACCCCATGATCGAATACCACAGTACCGAACCCGGCCCCTACAAATTGCGCTTAGAAGTAGAAAAGGCCCGGGAACCCAGTTTGATTCTCATCGGCCGCTTTATCAAGTAAACCGGGTACGGCAAGTGCCGGTCCGCAAAATCAACCCAGCATGGCCCACGTATTGAAAGTAATCGAAGTCCTCAGCGAAAGCAACAACAGTTTCGAAGAAGCCGTCGCTTCCGCCGTAGCGGAGACCAGTAAGAGCGTCCGGAACATACAGAGCGCCTACGTGCGGGAGCAGAGCGTCACCGTCAAGGACGGAAAAATAGATAAGTACCGGGTGAACGTCAAGATCACTTTCGCCGTGGATATGAGTAATGCGCAGAATGCCTAAGTAAGCGAGCGGGGCATTGATCGCCAAGTCTGTACCTTGACGACATGCCGATCATTGTTACCCTGGTGGCCGTTGTGGCCCTGCTTGCACTCATCGTATTTCTTAAGTGGCATCCCTTCATCGCCCTCGTGCTGGTATCCGTAGCGGCCGGGTTGGCCCTGGGGATGTCGGCCGAAGCGACGCTTGCCTCGGTGACGTCCGGTGTCGGCGGCACGCTCGGAGGCCTGGCCCTGATTCTGGGGCTCGGCGCGGCCCTGGGAGGTGTAGTAGCCGAGACGGGTGCCGCCCAGGTAATTACCGACCGGCTCGTCGGGGGGCAGCGGGGTACGGCGGTCGTGTGGGGTTTATGTCTGGTTGGATTCCTGATCGGCATACCGCTGTTTTATTCGGTCGCCTTCGTCATGATGGCGCCCATCATCTTTTCGACCGCGAAGAAGACCGGTTTGCCCTTGGTCATGGTCGCGGTAGCTTCCGTCGCCTCCCTTTCCGTTACCCACGGTTTTCTGCCCCCCCACCCCGCCCCGGTGCTGATCGCCGACACCTTCGGGGCCGATATTGGTAGGACGCTCGTGTACGGGCTGATCCTCGCCGTACCCTCCGTGGTCATTGCCGGCCCCCTCTTCGCCCGCACCCTCCGCGGAATGCCCCAGACGACGGGAGCCGCCGTGCTCGATGATGCCGAACTACCCGCCCGCCTACCGAGCTTTGCCAGCTCGGTATTCTGCGCGCTGCTGCCGGTAATTCTGCTGGCCGGCGTGGCCATCATCAAGACGTTCGACGCTTCCAGTCTTACCTCCCCCCTGCTGTTTGTTGTCGGCGATGCTACCGTCGCTCTCCTGATCGGCGTGGTCGTTTCCATGTTTGTCCTGGGTCGCCAGACGGGCCAATCCATTCCCCACCTCATGTCGCGTGTCGGGGCTCAACTGGCTCCCATGGCTGCGGTGTTGCTCATCATTGCGGGGGGTGGTGCCTTTAAGCAGGTGCTGGTCGATAGCGGCACCAGTGAGTTCATCGTCACTACGCTCGAGGGCTTCAACGCCCATCCGCTGCTCATTGCGTGGCTGATCGCCGCCGCCCTGCGGATCACTCTCGGTTCGGCGACCGTAGCGGCGATCACGGCGGCCGGTATCGCCCTCCCCCTGGCGGGGACCGGCGAGGTAGCTCCCGAACTGCTCGTGCTGGCGACCGGGGCGGGTAGCCTGACTTGCAGTCACGTGAACGATACCGGATTCTGGCTCTTCAAGGAGTACTTCGGGCTCACGGTTACCCAGACCCTCCGCAGTTGGACGGTCATGGAAACCATCGTCAGCCTCGTCGGGCTGGCCGGTTGCTTCGTGCTCGATATGTTTATCTGATCCGGGGCTGTTTACCTCACCAGACCGCACAATTCCTTTACCTCCCGCACGGTCTCCTGAGCGCGTTGGCGGATCTCGTGGCTACTCTGCTTGATCTGATTTTTCACGGCCTTGCGATCGCTCTTCAGCTCTTGGTAGCGTTCCCGGATCGGAGTCGATACCGCAACCAAACCGTCGGCTACCGCTTCCTTCAGGTCGGCGTACCGCAGGCTGCCGCTCTGGTAATCATGCAGGAGGGCGGCATGTGCTTCCTCCCGCCCGCTCGCTTCCAGGAGGCTGAACAGGTTGGCTACTCCCGCCGACATGGCTCCCGCGTCCCCGCCTTCGTCCTTTCCTGTATCGGTGACCGCGGAGCGGATTTGCTTGCGAATGCGCGATTCCTCGGCGAATACGTCGATGTTGTGTTTGTCGCCCAGGCTCGCACTCATCTTACGGGAGGGATCGGCGGTGCTCATCACCTTCGGGATCTGGGTGTACAGGGCCTCGGGAATCGGGAAGTAGTCCCTGCCGGCAAAATTATTGAACCGCTGGGCGATGTCACGCGTCAGCTCCAGATGTTGCTCCTGATCCTTACCGACGGGTACCGCCGTGGCCCGGTAAATCAGGATATCCGCCGCCTGGAGTACGGGATAGGTGTACAGGCCGGCGGAGATGAACTCCTCGTTCTGGGCGCTCTTGTCCTTGAACTGCGTCATACGGCCCAGCTGCCCGAAACTGGTGAAGCAGTTGAGGATCCAGTTCAGTTCGGTGTGCTCGGGGATGAGACTCTGCACGAAGAGGTTCTCGACCTGAATGCCGCAGGCCAGGATATTGAAGCAGGCCTCCCAGCTGTTCTCGATCAGTTTTTTGGACTGAAAGGGCATCGACATGGCGTGGTAATTCGCGATCATGTAGATACAGTCGTGCTGCTCCTGCAGGGCCGTCCAGTTCTTCACCGCGCCGAAATAGCGGCCGAAGTGAATTTTACCGGTGGGCTGGATGCCGGAGAGGATGGTCTGGCGGTTACTCATGCCGCGAAGGTAAATGCCGGCGGGCGGAACCAAACAATCCGCCGCCCCGAACATTGCTTTGGGTAATGGGAAAATCACTACTCATCCTTGCGGCACTCGGCGTGGGCCTGCTGCTCCCCGCCCTCGACGATTACACCTGCACGCTGCGGCCCTTCCTGATGATCCTCCTGTTTTTTTCGTTTCTCGACGTGCGGATCGACCGGAGCATCTTCGCCTGGCAGCAGGCCGCGGTGGCGCTCCTCCTGCCGGTGATCGGCCTGTTCGTTTACTATCTGGGGAATATGTACACGGCGGAACTCGGTTGGACCCTACTACTCATGGGTCTGGCGCCGACGGCCGTTATCACCCCGGTGCTTGCCGGACTCATGCAGCGCCGCGCGGGATATATGGTCGGTGCCATCATCGTTACCCACCTTAGTTTCGCCCTCGTGGTGCCCCTGGCGCTGCCGGCGGTACTGGGTGTCGACCTGTCCTGGCGCTCCCTGGGCGAACTCGTCTACACCATCGGAAGTACGGTGGCGGGGCCGCTGGTCCTGGGTCAACTGACCAGACGCTACGGGGGTCGGGTACTCGCCGGATTGCGACGCATAGGCCCCTATGCTTTCGCTTTATTCCTGAGCAATATCGCGGTCGCTTCCGGTAGTCTGTCGCACTATCTACGCTACGAAAGTCAGGTACCCTGGCAGTTTGTCGCAATCACGGCGGCGTGTATCGGAGGCTTACTGCTGATCAATTTCGCCATCGGGAGCCGCCTCACGCCCCCCGGACACCGCGTGGAGGGTAGTCTGGCGCTCGGCCGGAAGAATACGATGCTCTCCATCTGGATCGCCCTGGAATACATCAATCCCCTGGTGGTTCTGGGGCCCATGCTGTATATCCTGATGCAAAATATTTTCGTGGCCGTGCAGATCGTGTTCGTCGAACGCCACGACAAGCGGTTAAAGGCGGTCCCATTTCAGTCGGAGTAGCCCCCCACGTTCGTAGATGCGGATATTGAAGTTGTTCTCGGTCAGCCGGTCGATGGTGCCCAGCCACCGGAAATCCGGGTTGCCGAAGGGATCAAAAAAGTCGGCGTCGATAGTGAACTCCAGATCGTCATCCCGGTCGCGTAGAGCACTGATCCTCCAGTAACCGGTGAAGCGGCGGCCGGTACCGGTTTCGTAGTAGGCCGTGTAGTCCGGATCGAAGGTGATGCGGTCCCCCCGAAAGTCGTCGGTAACGTTGCGGGTGAAGAGTGCGTCGTCACCCCGGTACGTGGCACGCTCGAGTTGCCAGGATCCCATCAGACGGTCCTCCCGGCGCTCGATCCGATCCTCGATGCTACAGGAAGCGAAGAGGAGAAAAACCAGGATGAGAAAGTACACGAATTTCACGGCAACCGAACTTGGTTACCAGAATATCGGGGGATTAACGGCCAAAATTGACTGAATGGATGGCTTTAAGCGAAGTTTAACGCCCACTAGGCCCTTTCCAGTGCCTGAATGCTTTCTTCGTAACTTTTGAGCGTACGTGCCTGAATTTCGGCCGTCGCATTGAGCACCTTAAGCTCCTCGTTCAGTTTATTCTCCCGCACGGGATCCTCCTTGAAGAATCGTCGTTTTCGGTTTATTTCTAGTAACTGTTGGATGGTTTGACTGAGCGCGATCTTGGTTTTGAGGTACTTGTACTTCAGGTGCTTCCTTGTGCTCATTCGGTTGATTTATTTTGCTGGTGTCTCGCCAGTTACGACGAGAAAAGTAGGGAAAAATTGCTGGGCCGGCAAGTTTTAAGAAGCGATTTTTTCAGTCGCGCCGGTACGGTAAGGAACCCCTAAAATCGGCGAGCGGTTGCCAGGACAAGCATTTAGTGACCGTAAATTAACGATCCGCTATTCCCGGCGGAAGGGCCTGCGCCGTACCCACTCCCGGTGCGCGAAAACGGCGGGCACGAAATGCGGCACCAGTGGATTCAGGACCGGCGACCGCAGTTGCAGCTGGGTAGCGAAGTACCGCGGTTCGGCGCCGAGCGAGCTCTTGATTTCCAGGGCGGTCCGGCCGTAGTCCAGTTCCCGGTACCCTCCCCGCAGCGCATCCTCCAGCAGGTCGTACAGCATGTTGTGGTACAGGTGGTGGCTGTACTTATAGGCTTCCATCAGTCCCAGGTAGTGCGCCTGGTACACCGGCCCGTTGGCGATGGCGGAGGTGAAGCCTACCATCGTGCCGTCTTCGGAGTAGTACCCGTATACTTCCCCTACCCCGATCAACCAATCGAAGTAGGCGGGCGTGAGGGTCGTCAGGTTAAAGGACGCGCCGCTGCTGGTCTCCCGGTAAAGCGCATAGAGGCGATCGCGCCGCACGAGCGCTTCCGATCCGTCGATTCGCCGGCGGGAAATGCCCTGCCCCTTGCTGCGCGCCCTTCGGTACCGGATCCGGTACTTACTGCTCAGACTCTCGAGGTAGTCTTCCATATTTTTCCACTGACTGGTGTCCAGTACCATGACGGGGTCCACCGGCAGCGACGTAAAGCCCCGCCGGACCAGGTCGCGGGCGGCGGGCGATCCGGCTGCGCAAATGTCTTTGATCAGGATCGCACGGTAGCCGCTCCGCTCGGCGCAGAGCGTACCGGCGGTCGCCACCAAAAGCCTGGCGAGCTCGGCATCGGGGATCGCGTCCGTGCCGTCCTGTGCCAGGTTGCCGGAGGTCAGGAGCTGGCCGATGGTCAGCACCTTACTCGAGAAGGGGGCCAGCAGGCGGCGACGTATGTCCCAGCGCGAGGTATCCCCCTTCGCCGAATCACTGACCTGAGTGCCGAGATGAAAGGTGAAGGTCTGCACCGTCAACCGGAGGGAGCGCCCCGACGGGGTATGCTGAAGCTGAACGGCCTCGGTCGTCATCCCCTGCGGATGAGCACTCAGAAAGGAAAGCGTGGTGGGGCGCAGCCAGAAATCATCGGCACGATCGGGCTGCGGCCACTGCGTGCTGAACTCCCGCGCTTCGTCAAAAGTCGTCAGTTGCCAGTCGGAGAGGTTATGAACGGACCTTACCCGCTGCGTTCCGGTCCGGGTGATCGTCGGGGGGCACGGGCAAAGTAGTTTATTCATAAAGACGGCGAAGTATTTAGGCTACAACGCACCGTAGGGGGCAAAGGTCGTGCCAAAGGATGACGGGCGGACTGTATCTTCGCCCCCAACCAGTGAATGCACATGATCAACCGAGTCTTAGTTCCCATCGATTTTAGCATTGGGTCGGCCGCCGCGCTGCGGTACGCCGAAGCCATGGCCGTTTCCATGGGGGCCCGGGAAGTTCGGGCGATTCACATCTTCACGCCGCAAACGGTTGCCGGTGACGCGACCATGGTCGCCCCCGTCGGCGAACTCATGGACGCCCGCGAAGTAGCCATGAACGATTTTCTCCGGGAGATCCCTGCTCCCGAGGGAATCCGTCGCCGCAGCGAACTGCTCCTCGGTTTTCCGGGCGATAAGATCGTGGAGGAGAGTAAATCGACGGATCTGGTCGTGCTCGGTGCCACCGGTGAATCCGACGTACTCGAACAGGTGTTCGGCAGTATTGCTTCGACCGTGGCCCAACGGTCCCACTGTCCCGTCCTCTTGGTTCCCGCCCAGGCGGTCTTCGAGGAGTATCGCCATATTCTGTACGCCAGCAACAGCCTGTCCCTGAGCCGGCGCGCCGTCCTGAAGCTCATGGACTTCAACGAGTTGTTCCGCGCACGCATCCATTTCGTCCACGTTAACGACGATAACAGCGAGCACCGTCGGGAACGGGAAAAACTGTTCGCTCCCCTCTTCAACAACCCCGACCCAGAATTCGCCTTCGAGATCGTCGAGGTTACCGCCGAGTCGGTACAGGAGGGATTAGTCAAATACCTACGCGCCAATCCGGTCAAGCTTGCCGTCATGGTCACCCAACACCGGGGCTTCTGGGAGCGACTCTTCCATTACAGCAACACGAAGCAGATGCTATTGCATCCCGAGGTGCCGGTACTGATCTTTCATTTAGAACATTAGTGGTAGCGCTCCCGGAGGTCGCTGTGGTATCGTTCGCTGCGCTCACTGATGGTAGCGCTCCCGGAGGTCGCTGTGGTACCGTTCGCTGCGCTCACTGGTGGTAGCGCTCCCGGAGGTCGCTGTGGTACCGTTCGCTGCGCTCACTGGTGGTAGCGCTCCCGGAGGTCGCTGTGGTACCGTTCGCTGCGCTCACTGGTGGTGGCGCTCCCGGAGGTTGCTGTGGTACCGTTCGCTGTGCTCACTGATGGTAGCGCTCCCAAAGGTCGCTGTGGTATCGTTCGCTGTGCTCACTGGTGGTGGCGCTCCCGGAGGTTGCTGTGGTCTTCTCCGGCGAATGTAATACCGAGACCCCACCTCAACTCAATGAACAACCGGTACATCAGTATCCACTTCCGAATCGCCTGATTGGTACCCATAGCAGCCATGCTACCGTACCATCCGCGAGCCTATGCGAGCGACCACCAGCGAACGCAGTGAGCGATACTAAAAGACTAACCTACCAACCGTGAGCCTAAGCGAGCGACCACCAGCGAACGCAGTGAGCGATACTAAATTACTACCCGCGAGCCTAAGCAAGCGACCACAAGCGAACGCAGTGAGCGATACTACATTACCAAACTACCAACCGCGAGCCTAAGCGAGCGACCACCAGCGAACGCAGTGAGTGATACTACATTACTACCCGCGAGCCTAAGCAAGCGACCACAAGCGAACGCAGTGAGCGATCCTAACCCCTACTCCTCATCCCGCTCCACCCGCAGATTATCAATAATGAAGTTCTGCCGCGAAGGCGTATTCTTCCCCATATAGTAGCTGAGCAAGTCGTCGATATTGGTATTATCGGCCATGACCACGGGTTCTAGGCGGATGTCGTCGCCGATGAAGTCCTTAAACTCGTTCGGACTGATCTCCCCCAAACCCTTAAAGCGCGTAATCTCGGCCTTCCCCCGAAGCTTACCGATGGCTTGCTGCTTTTCTTCCTCGCTGTAGCAGTAGTAGGTCTTCTGCTTATCCCGCACCCGGAAGAGCGGGGTTTCCAGAATGTACAGGTGCCCCTTTTCGACCATATCGGGAAAGAACTGCAGGAAAAAGGTAAGCAGCAACAGGCGAATGTGCATCCCGTCGACGTCGGCATCCGTAGCGATCACGACGCGGTTATAGCGGATCTCATCGATGTCGTCCTCGATGTTGAGCGCGTGCTGCAGCAGGTTGAACTCCTCGTTCTCGTACACGACCTTCTTGGTCAGGCCGTAGCAGTTCAGGGGTTTACCGCGGAGCGAGAATACCGCCTGCGTCTGCACGTCCCGGGCCACGGTGATGGACCCACTCGCCGAATCGCCCTCCGTGATGAAGATGGTGGTTCCCAGCCGGGTTTCCTCATCCTTAGTTTTGCCGTCGCTGAAGTGTGCACGGCAATCCCGCAGTTTCTTGTTGTGGAGGTTTGCCTTCTTGGCGCGCTGATTGGCCAGTTTTTTGATGCCGGCGATTTCCTTGCGCTCCCGCTCCGACTGCTTGATCCGCTTCTCCAGGGCCTGGGCGATCGTGGGGTTCTTGTGCAGGAAGTTGTCCAGCTTCTCCAGCAGGAAGTTCTTCAGGAAGGTCTGCACGGTCGGCCCCTTAGGTCCCATGTCGGTGCTGCCGAGCTTGGTCTTTGTCTGGGATTCAAAAACGGGTTCCTCGACCTTGATCGCAATGGCCGCGATCACGCTGGCCAGAATGTCCTTCCGGTCGTAATTCTTGTTGTAGTGCTTCTGCAGCGTTTCCACCAGCGCCTGCCGGAAGGCGATCAGGTGGGTTCCCCCCTGGGTGGTATGTTGACCGTTGACGAAACTGAAGTACGTTTCCCCGTAAGCGTTTCCGTGAGTCATGGCCACCTCGATGTCGTCCCCCTTCAGGTGGATCACGTCGTAGCGCAGCTGCTCCACGTTGGTCTTGCGCTCCAGCAGGTCCCGGAGTCCGTTCTTCGATACCAGGGTTTTACCGTTGAAGTTGATCTTCAGGCCGGCGTTGAGGTAGGCGTAGTTCCAGAGCTGGTTTTCGACGAAATCCGTCCGAAAGCGGTACTTCTTGAAGATGTTTCCGTCGGGCACGAAGCTCACGAAGGTTCCGTTCTGCTCCGAGGTCTTGGTGGGCTTGTGCTCCTTCACCAGGTTGCCCTCGGAAAAATCGGCCTGCTTCAGCTTCCCCTCCCGCACGGCATACACCCGGAAGTCGTCGGAGAGAGCGTTCGTAGCCTTAAGTCCGACCCCATTCAGACCAACGGCTTTCTTGAACGCCTTGCTGTCGTACTTTCCTCCGGTATTAATTTTAGAAACCACGTCGACGACCTTGCCCAGCGGGATGCCACGTCCGTAATCCCTCACCTTTACCGTACCGTCTTCGATCACCACGTCGATCTGCCGACCGTGCCCCATTACGTACTCGTCGATCGAGTTGTCAATGACCTCCTTAAGCAGAATATAGATGCCGTCATCCGGACTGGAGCCATCCCCCAATTTACCAATGTACATGCCGGGGCGCATGCGGATGTGCTCCTTCCAGTCGAGGGAGCGGATGTTGTCTTCGGTATAGGTCGCTTCTGCCATTTACTGCTGCTGTTCTTACCGGGCAAACATACGAAATCCCCGGAATATTATCAAACAATTTGTTTAATATTGTCTCGCGCTCTCTGCCTTCCCGTAAACAAACAATACCCGCGCTTTGGACTTTTAGCTGAGATGACCTTTTCCCTCACCCCAGGTAGTTTCCATGGCCGATCGTAGCTTTTCCTTTCGTTGGTGGTACCTGCTTTTTCTGCTCCCCCTTTTATTGTACGCCGGCGCGCGCTGGTACGTCGGTTACCGGATCGATCGGGCCATCGCCGGGGCCAATGACGACAGCAACACGCTCACCGTGGCCGAGTACACCTTCGGCTTCTTCCCCCTCGAGTTTTCCGCCCGGGACATACGCTTCGACCAGCAACGGAAGAACATCAGCGCCACCGGCTACCTCCATCGGGGGACCCTGAGCGGCCTCCGCCTGTTCAGCCTCTTCGGCGACGATCCCATTGCCGTGGACCGATTAGCCCTTACCGGCTTTGACGCCCGGCTGGTACGCACCGGATCAAGCAGTACGGCGGACAGCAGCACTTTTGCCTTCGAGGTAGGCGACGTGCAACTCGACAGCACCTTCCTGGAGATCGACGATCGCGCGGGCCACCGCCTCCTGCGCCTGTCCAACCTCCACGTGGCCATGCAAACCTTTCAGCTCCCCTTCCAACCCACCAAGATCAGCGACCTGCAACTCCGGGCCGATTCTACCCTGTATGCGCAGGATGGCGGCGCACGTATTGCCATTACCCGGGTCGACTACGATACCGAATCGTCGGCCATTCTCGCGGCCTCCGTACGCGTCCGGCGGGGTGACAGCACCGACGTGCGGGCGGAAAACGTGCGGATCAGCGGCCTCAACACCGGAGATTTTGACGGCGCGGTGTCCGTCGACAGTCTCTCCGTAGCCCATTTGGGCGGCGGCGCGCGGGTCCAACGGAGTACCCCAAAAGCGGAGCCATCCGGCAATACCCCCAACATCCGCCTCGGTCACCTGTCCCTTCCCGACGTCGACCTCGCCGTATCGGGGTCCTTCGGTACGCTGCACTATGCGGGCAACCTCCGGGCGGACGAACTGAATTACCGCGACAGCTTTGACCTGCGGGATCTCCAACTGAACGGTCGCGACATTACCTACCGCAACGACCGGGAGTTGGATATTCGGGCGACCGACGCCCGGATTGACCAGGGGCACCTCCAATTTCCCCTATCCGCAACGACCCTCGGAGCTACCTCCGCCCGCTTCCCGAGCATCACGGTGACCACGGACAAGCAAGAGTTTCGGGTAGACGACCTTCGGTACCGGAGCGATTCGACGAGCATGGCGACCGGCAGGATCGAATGGAGTGGCGACCGGCTGCGGGGATCCATGGCCGGCATCCGGCTGGAAGGAATCGACCGCGATGCGCTGCTCGACGATGGAGTACCCGCGACTATAGCCCGTGCCGTAGTAACGGACACCCGGATGAATCTGCGGCAGCAGGAAGGTGGGGCCTACGAAGTCACGATCCCCACCACCGAACTCTACGATCTGGTCCGCGCAGATGGCTTTCACATCGCCCGGGTACGGTTGTCCGACGCAACGGCGACCCGCTTCACGACCAAGGGAGAAAAGGACATGGTCGCCCGGGGCATTTACCTTGACCAGTACAATATTGCCTCCCCCTTCTCCCTGTCCCGGATCGGCCATAGTAAGTTGCGCGTCACCGACATCCACATGATTGGAAACCGGGAACCCATCGATTACATCTACGCCAATCTAGCCTACAGCAGTCGGACCGGCACTCTCACCCTCGACAGCCTGAACCGCATCAATCGCTTATCCCCCGACGAGCTCTTCTCGCAGGGTAAGGACAAGTCCTGGCTGTCCTTCAGTTTCGACGGTATCCGGGCCTCCGGCATCGATCACGGCGCAATGGTTTCCGGCGAGTCGGTGCACATTGACTCTCTGGTGTCGCGCGACTTCCGGCTACGGGTGGTGGAGGATATTACGATCGAAGTCCCCGAACGGGATAAACAGATGCCGATGGAAGCGCTCCGCTCCCTCGGTCCCCGCATCGTACTCAACGGGGCGCGCCTGTCGTCTACGGACATCGCTTACGGGGTCGTGGATTCGGTCCATCAGCCCAAAACCATTCACTTCTCCGGCGGGACCGTTCGGTTCTCCGGACTCGACACCAAGCTCAGTACCACGGATTCCCTCCGCGTCAGCCTCGATGCCACCTTCGAGAAAACGACCCCCATTCACACCGAGTTTGCCCTTTCGCGGGACAGCAGCGGTCGCAATTACGCTATTCGCGGATGGATGGGGAGCTACGATCTGAGCCGCATTAATCCGCTGATGGAGGTGGCCGCGGACGCGATCATCGAGACCGGCGTCATCGACAGTCTGAGCTTCCACGGCCGCCTGCAGAATGAACTGATGACCGGAGAGCTCACCCTCCTGTACCACGATCTCGACCTGAAGGTGGTCGGCCCCGGAGCCTGGATCAAGAACTTACTTTCCGGCGTAGTCATGAAGGATGACAACCTGCCGGGAGAGGACTTCCGTCAGGGGCGTATGTACCACGAACACCCGCGGACGAAGAGTTTCTTCAATGCTTTCTGGAAGGGACTGGTCAGCGGCATGAAATCTTCCGCCCTGTCCGATATCGCCCTGCCGAAAGAGCTCGACTAGTCGGCGGCAATCTCCTCCGCTTCCTCCTTCTTCCGGCCCCGCCGCTTAAGCTTGCGGGTGTTGACGTCGCCGTTGCGACTCAGCAAAATCGCGATCGGCCGCGTTTCCGGGAACTGTGCACATACGATGATGATGGCTACGGTAATGGGTACGCTCAGCAGCATGCCGACGATCCCCCACAGCATCGACCACAAAATCAGGGAAAGGACCACTACCAGCGGACTGATGTTGAGCGTACTGCCCATCAGGCGGGGTTCGATGATGTTGCCGACCAGGATCTGGATCACCGTCACGCCCAGCACCACTACCAGGAAAGGCGTCAGACTGTCAAACTGCACCAGGGCCAGCAGGGCGGGAAGGGCCGTAGCCGTGATGGACCCGATGGTGGGCACGAAATTGAACAGAAAGATCAGAAATGCCCAGAACAGGGCGTAGTCGAGATCGATGACCCGGAACACGACGAAGCTGAGTAGTGCCGTGGCGATGCTGGTGAGCGTTTTCACTCCCAGGTAGGTGCGCATGGCGATATTAATTTCCGCCAGCACGTAAGTGAATCGCGTACTGCCCTGCATGTCCAGTCCCAGGGCACGCATTTTGCGCGGAAAACTTCCCTGTTCGACCAGGAAGAAGAGCACGTACAGCAGCACCAGGGCGACGCCCTTGGCGGCGCTCGTGACCCCGGCAAAGACCAGGGCAAAGTTACCCAGCAACTGTTGGCCGAGTTTCAGGTCCAGGATGCTGGGTGGCGGGCGGTCGATGCCAATGCGTTCGTACATCCGCGCGATCTGGGCCTCAATCTTGGGCAGGTAGATGTCGCTCTCCTGCACGAAGCCGTTAACCGTGTTGACGATCATATCCGAAATCGCGTAAAGGGTAAGTCCGATAAAGACCAACGACATCAGCAGGGTGACGGAATTGGGCAGGCGCGTACCCACGAAGGGCAGATGCCGGAACTGATCGTTGAGGGCATTCACCAGATACCACAGGACGAGCGCCACGAAGATGGGCACCAAATAGCTCTTCCCGACGACAATCAGGGTCAGGATGAGACCGATGGTGAGCAGCCAGGCGGCAACGCGAAAGATGGACATGTGGGGCGTGGGCAATTTCTAAGGGGTAACGAACGATCGGCCCCGAATGTGTTGGCCGGCATCCGTCCGAAGACATAAATGTACCTACTCACGCGCGGTATCGGTTGACCGGGATTGCTACTTCCCGCAAGCCGTTGCTCCCGCCCCCCGGGCCCACCTCCCGTTGAGCTTACGAATAATCGCTATTTTGCCGGCCTGCCCGAATACGGGCTTTATCATGTAAAATCAAACACCCCTATGAGCGGATCTAAAATTACCATTGCCGACGGCAAGCTCAACGTACCCAACGACCCCATTATCCCCTTCATCGAGGGCGACGGTATCGGTCCCGACATCTGGGCCGCCGCCAGCCGCGTGCTCGAGGCCGCCGTGGAAAAAGCCTACAACGGCGAACGGTCCATCGTCTGGAAGGAAGTCCTGGCCGGACAAAAGGCCATGGACCAGACCGGCGAATGGCTGCCCCAGGCCACCCTTGACGGTATCGAGGAATACCTCGTATCCATCAAAGGGCCCCTCACCACCCCCGTCGGTGGCGGTATCCGCTCCCTCAACGTAGCCCTGCGCCAGAAACTCGATCTCTACGCCTGCGTGCGCCCCGTGCAGTACTTCACCGGCGTGCCCAGCCCGGTCAAGAACCCCCAGGACGTGGACATGATCATCTTCCGCGAGAACACGGAAGACATCTACGCCGGCATCGAATTCGCCGAGGGTACCGAGGAAAACAAGAAGTTCCTGAGCTGGCTCAAGGAAACCTACCCCGACCGCTACGCTAAGGTCCGCTTCCCCGACACGGCCGGCATCGGCATCAAGCCCGTCAGCCAGGAGGGTACCCGCCGGCTCGTCAAGGCCGCCATCCAGTACGCGATCGATAACGACAAGGACAGCGTAACCCTCGTGCACAAGGGCAACATCATGAAGTTCACGGAGGGCAGCTTCCGCGACTGGGGCTACGAAACCGCGGCTAAGGACTTCGGTGCCACCCCCCTTGACGGCGGACCCTGGCACACCATCACGACCGACAGCGGCAAGACCATCACCATCAAGGACGTGATCGCCGACGCCATGCTGCAGCAGATCATCCTGCGCCCGAAGGAATACAGCATCATCGCAACCCTGAACCTGAACGGCGACTACATCTCCGACGCTCTGGCCGCTCAGGTGGGAGGCATCGGTATTGCACCGGGGGCCAACATCAACTACACCACGGGCATCTCGATCTTCGAGGCGACCCACGGTACCGCTCCGAAGTACGCCGGACAGGACAAGGTCAACCCCAGCTCCGTCATCCTCTCCGGGGAAATGATGTTCCGCTACATGGGCTGGCCGGAAGCCGCCGACCTGATCATCAAGGGAATCGAGGGAGCCATCAGCAAGAAGCGCGTTACCTACGACTTCGAGCGGCAGATGGAGGGCGCGACCCTGCTGAAGTGCAGCGAGTTCGGAGATGAGATCATCGCCAACATGTAGAAGAGAATCTGAGCTGATTTTTAGATTCGAGGAAGGTCGTCGCCAGCAGTGGTGACGGCCTTTTTTCATCTAGCCCGTCACCCGGCCCACGAGTTCCCGGACCGCCAGGCTCATCAGCAGTTGCTCCTCCTTTTCGTTGAGGTCGTCGGGAATGAATTCGAAGGCGCGCTGGCTCAGCGGGTCGTCGGTCTTGACCGTCGCTTTAGTCAGGGCACCGACTTCCCGGTCGCCGACGCTCACCGGCAGGTAGTTGTCCGTACTGTTCGCGGCGATGCGCGCCAGTTCCTTACCCGTACGCTCGCCGAGGAGCACCTGTCCCTGGATGGTCCCTACGGGTTGGTTATCGATCTCCAGGGACGTCTTGCCCTTTTCCGTCCAGTACACGTAATCGTGATCGGCGGTGCGGGCGTACAGTAGTTCATTGACCTGCTTACCGAGGTAGCGGCGGTAGCTGTAGCTGACCACCGGCTCGTGGAAGATGGTCGTGAAGGTTCCCTTTGCGGTCGTGCCGGTACCGGTTTTGAGTACCTGCTTATCCTGGGTCAGACTGAAGAGGTCGAGTTCTTCCTTGTTCATCTTCACCAGGTCGGCGCTCCAGCCATCCATATCTTCCTTCATGTCGCGCAAGACCTGGGCCCGGCGCTTTTTTGACGGCATGCGGTTGTTGCTCCACTGGCTGTACATGTACACCAGGGCGACGATCAGCAAAATGGAAAGAATGAGTAAAGGAATCATGGACGTGCGCTTATGTCTAGTTAACAATTCGGGGGGGCAAGCGGGTTCAGGTATTGGTAGATTGCCCGGGGCCATTCGTCGGTAGCGGTGGCGGGTGACCCGAAAATCCCCTTATACCGTCTATCCAATGAATACTGGAAGCTTATGGCAAACATCACCCTGCTCCGTTCCGACATCACCACCGTCGCGGCCGACGTCATCGTCAATGCCGCCAACTCCTCCCTGCTCGGTGGAGGGGGCGTCGACGGGGCTATCCACCGGGCCGGCGGACCGGCCATCCTCGAGGCCTGTAAGAAGATCCGTGCCGCGCGGGGCGGCTGCCCGACCGGAGAGGCCGTGATCACGACGGCCGGAAAGCTGCCGGCGAAGTACGTCATTCACACCGTGGGGCCGGTCTGGCACGGAGGCACCGGCGGAGAGGATGCCCTACTGGAAAGCTGCTACCGCAGCAGCCTTCACCTGGCCGAAACGGTCGGTGCTACCTCCATCGCCTTTCCCAACATCAGCACCGGTGTATACCACTTCCCCAAACGGCGGGCTGCGGAGATCGCTTTCCGGACCGTGCGAGAGTTTGTTGGCCGCTCGATCAGTGAAGTATACTTCGTGTGCTTTGATGCGGAGAATTACGGGATTTACGAGGCGCTGCTGGAGTGAGTGCGTGGTTGTCTCCTCGGCGTACAACGCCTCGACCTTACCTCCCCACCTGAGCCGCGCAGTAGCGAAATCAGTGTTGAATCCGTGCCCATCCGTGGTGAACTTATCTCGGACCCGAGGCCGCTCGACCTTACCTCCCCACCTGAGCCGCGCGGTAGCGAAATCAGTGTTGAATCCGTGCCCATCCGTGGTGAACATATCTCGGACCCGAGGCCGCTCGACCTTACCTCCCCACCTGAGCCGCGCGGTAGCGAAATCCGTGCTGAATCCGTGTTTTCTATGATGCTTGCAAGTTTGGTTGATAATTTTTTTGATATGTAGTGCCCCGCCGCACGACGGCGAAGACGCGCTCGATGATTTTGTTCTTCACCGCGTTGGCCACCACCCGG
>NZ_JANCTD010000031.1 GCF_024297185.1 Lewinella sp. JB7
CGCCGGCTCATGGGCTTCTCTTAATTAAGGGTCTGTTCCCAGGAACGCCCTGCGGGCCTCGGAGTAAAGTCCTTGCGTGGCCAGCAGCCCGCAGTACCCGAGCATCTGCCGGTTCGGTGCGCTCCACTCCTCGAGTTTGGCGACTACGGTTTGCTGCAGACCGGCGAAGTCCTGCGCCTGGCCGTGGAGGTGCAGGACCTGGTCCTTGAGTCTGCGCCACACCTTTTCAATGGGATTGAGCCAACTGGCGTAGGTCGGTAGGCTCAGGAGCTGGATGGGCAGTTTGACCGGTCGCTTTGCGTACTTCGCCTGGGGTTGCCGACCGATCCAGCTTTTCGGCACCCGCCGGGGGAAGGGGGATTGCTGGGGCTCCAGGCAGGCCAACAGGTCGCAGTGGTAGTGTACCGGCCAGTTGTCCACCACGATGTAGAGGCGCTTACCCGGGTAGCGGGCAACGGCCAGTTCGTAGAGCTGGATCAGGTTGACCACCGTGGTTTTGGCGCGGTGGATGCAGGTGAGCTCTCCGCCGGCCAGGTCCAGTAGGCCGGCAATCCGGCGACTCCGCGTCGAGCCGATGGCGGTATGGCTACGGGGTTGCTGCTGGTGCCCCGCCCAGTTGTAGCCGACGCTGGCGTGGTTGTAGTAGGTAAGCTGATCGGCGAAGAGGACCACCGCCTTGCCGGGGTCGAGCCCCGCGATCGTGGTCATGAGGTAGTGCACCTTAGCGGCGTAATCGGGGTCGGGGGAATGGACGTACTGCCGGCCCCGCTGCCAACTCACCCCCAGGCCGGCCAGGCAGCGCTGAATGGTGCTCAAAGGGCGCCCGACGAAGCAGGGGATGTGGCGGGCCATCAGCCGGAGCTTCCAGCGCTGCTCCCCGGTCGCCGCCGCCGCCGCCGCGCCGGCGGCGGTGGCCGGGGGCTGCTGCGCCAGACAACCTTCTACTTCACAGCGCAGTTTTGCCGCCGCCGCCACCGCCGGGGGGGAAAGCCGGCTTGCGCCCCCGTCCCGGGCGCGTAGCCAGTCCCGCCAGTCCCTGACTGAGGTAGCGCTTGACCCATCGCTGCACGGCTCGCTCCTTGTACCGACGCAGCAAGCCGCAGGCCGCAACCTGGCGGGCGCTCTGGCCCTGGTGAACCTTGATCACCGCGGCGGCCCGGGTACGTACGCAGGCTTTGGGGTGAGTATCCCGGCAGCGCACCAGGGCGGCCAGTTCTTCCGGAGTGCAAAATACCTGGAGGCGTGGCATAGGCCAATCGAGTTAGATCATCCTACTAAACACGGCAGCCCCTTATTATGTGCAATTCAAT
>NZ_JANCTD010000032.1 GCF_024297185.1 Lewinella sp. JB7
AAGTACCACATCAGTCGCAAGACCGGCTACAAGTGGGTGAAGCGATACCGGGAGCTCGGCGAAGCCGGATTGGACGACCGCAGCAGCCGCCCCCGTGTGGTGGCCAGCACCGTTGACGAGGCCATGGTGGGGCGCATCGTAGCGCTGCGTAAACCTACCCCGCGGGCCATCTTGGGTGCCCGCAAGATTCGGTCGGAGCTCTTGCGCGAGTACGCACCGGAAGATGTGCCCAGCGCTACAACTATCCATAATGTACTGGTTCGCCAGGGGCTGGTGGAGCGCCGCAAAGCTCGTCGTCGTACCTATCCGGTCAATACCAAAAATAATCCGCAGCAGAATAATGAGCTGTGGACGATCGATTACAAGGGACATTTTCCGATGGGTAACCGTAGACGCTGTCATCCGCTGACCATCTGCGATTCGCATAGCCGGTATTTGCTGCGAGTCCAGGGCCACTACCGGGAGACAATCCGTAACGTGCAAAGGGTGCTGCGGCAGGTCTTTCGGGAGTACGGCCAGCCCAGGCAGTTACTATCGGATAACGGTGGCTGCTTTGCCAGCATCCAGAGTCCGTGCGGGTTTGGGACGCTATCGTACTGGCTCATCGACCACGGCATCGAACCGATCTTCAGTGATCCGGGGTGTCCGGGGCAGAACGGACGTCACGAGCGGATGCACCGGGATCTGAAGCGATACTGCTGTAGATCCCCGGCTCACGATCTACGCGCTCAGAACCGACTGCTCAACGAGTTCGTAGACTTCTACAATCACCAGCGTCCACACGATAGTCTGGACGGACAATACCCCTCGGAAGTTTATACGGCCTCGTTGGTTCCCTTCTGCGAACGAGTGAAGCCACCGGAGTACGATGAGGCGCTATCGGTACGCCGGGTACTGAAGGGAGGAGCGGTACGCTGGGGACACGACGAGTGGATTATGGTCAGCCGGGGGCTGCGGGATAAATGGGTTGGCATTAGCCAACTCAGTGAGCTGGTTTACGAAGTCTACTACCGCCAGGTATGTCTGGGCTTCTTCGAGCTTGGCGAGCAGATCGAAAGCGGGCGCTACTACCGTTTGGTATCGGAACGGGACTTTCCGCAGCGGAGTCGGGACCGGGCGGCACGCAGCCGGAAGGACTAAGAATGCGGCGCCCGGGGCCTGGCTTCCTTCCGGCCTACGGCCTCCAGGAAGCCAGGCCCCGGGCGCAGGAAAGGAAAAACAAGGATAATAATCGTAATTTTAAAAAGTGTTACCCAGGTGGGTTGACTTCTGTTACCCAGGTCTTTGGTACACAA
>NZ_JANCTD010000033.1 GCF_024297185.1 Lewinella sp. JB7
TGGAGGTGCTCAAACAAATAGACAGTGACTTCGGCCTGGAAGGTTTGGTATCTTTCAAATCTTCAACCCGACATCATGTCCAAATTACGAAAACGATTCACCCGGGAGGAGCGCCTGGAACTGGTCAAACAAAGCTTCGAACCGGATGCGGTGGTCACTCAGATCGCCGATAAGTTTGGTATCGCGGCCACTACCTTAACCCGCTGGCGACAAGAGTTCCGCTTGGAAAACCAGGTAGAGCCATCCGGTCAGGGGATCAAGATCATGACCGACGAGGAGCGTCAGATCGCGCGCCTGAAGAAGCAGTTACGCGAAGCCGAACTCGAACGGGACATCTTAAAAAAAGCCATCGGCATCTTCTCCAAGAGCGACGGGAAATCTACTCCTTCATAATGGATTATCGACTGGAATTTCCCGTTGAGAAGATGTGTCAGGTCCTGGGCGTCAGCCGCAGCGGGTACTATCGGTGGTACCAACGGTTGAAAAACGTCGAACGACCGGAGGACATCGACCTGGATGGACTGATCGAGGACTCCTTCGAGACCAGCCGGCGAACGTACGGTAGTCCCCGGATCTGGCATGATCTGGCTAAGCAGGGCATCCGCGTCTCCCGGGCTACCGTCGGCCGGCGTATGCGCCGTAAAGGCCTCCGTAGCCCCAAGCGTAAGAAACGTTGGATAAGCACAACGGACTCGGCTCATGATCTGCCCGTAGCGCAGAACATTCTGGGGCGCAACTTCGAAGCGGACCGACCGGCCACCAAGTGGGTCAGCGACATCACCTACTTCGAGATCGATCGCCAGTGGCACTACCTCACCATCGTACTGGACCTGGCGGATCGGGCAATCGTCAGTTGGGTGATCAGTGACGAGATGACCGCTGAGACTACGACGGTGGCCGCCCTCCAGCAGGCGGTAGCTAATCGCAAACCGCAGGAGGAGTTAATCTTCCATTCCGACCGCGGCTCCCAGTACAGCTGCGGTAACTTCCGGGAGGAACTAGCCTCCGTCGGGGCAACCCAAAGTATGTCTCGTAAGGGCAACTGCTGGGACAATGCCGTAGCGGAGTCCTTTTTCAAAACGATTAAAACTGAGTGTATCGACCGTCATGAGTTCCATAGTCCCCACCACGCCTGGTGCCTTATCTTCGACTACATCGAAGGATGGTACAACACGAACCGCATCCATACTACGCTAAAGGGCCTAACGGTCCGGCAGGCCTACGCGTTAAAAACGAAACACCTCAACTAATCAGGCTTTCAGCGAAGCTGCTGTCTAATATTTTGAGCACCTTCA
>NZ_JANCTD010000034.1 GCF_024297185.1 Lewinella sp. JB7
TTGAGGCGTCGAGGCCTATTCCGTGTTTGCTCACTCGGCAAGTGGCCAAGAGTCCGTGGTCTGTATAGAAAAAGCGGGGAAGTAAGCCCCATTAAAGGTCTGTAGACAGACGCTTGGCCGACGGGAGTCTTCCAGCACGTAAAACGCTCCAAAATTATGGATCATTTCACATTTGTGCTCGGTTGTGATGTGGCTAAGCACTCCCTGAGTTTGTGTTTACTCCGTCATCGCGATCGGTTCTCCCTTTACCGGGCTGAGATTCCCAATACGGGGGTAGGCGTACGTACCCTAGTGCGCGAACTGCTGAGGCGGTACGCCGCCACCGAGGGCTTCGAGCTAAGTCAGTGCCGGCTCATTGCCGAACACACCGGAATCTACACGGCCGACCTGTGCGCTACCTGGCTGGACCTGGGGGGGCGGCTCAGCCTGGTGGACGCCCGGCGGGTGCAGGCGAGTCTGGGCAGCCGCTACGCCTACGACAAAACCGATGCCCTGGACGCTGTGCGCCTGGCCGAATACGGTAGCCGCTTTGCCGATCAACTCCAGGAATACGTGCCGCCCAGGGCCGCCCTGAGCCTCATCGCTCATCTGCATAGTCTGCGCAAGCGCTTGCTACTGGTCCGCGATATTCTTGAACAACCCCTGGGAGAACTTGCCGGGCAGGCTCCCCTGGGGGCTACGGCCCAGTTGATCGAAGAGCTACAGCAACGGCCCCTGGAGGCGCTGCGACAGAGTATTGTGGCGTGTGAGCAGCAACTAGCCCAGGTCATCGCCGAAGACGAAGCCCTCCGCCGGCAGTTCGAGTTGGTCCGTTCGGTCAGCGGCGTCGGTCAGGTGTGTGCCTGGCAGATCCTGGTGTTGACCGGTGGTTTTACCCGCTTTACCGCTCAGGACGCTAAAGCCTTCTGCCGCTACATCGGCATCGTTCCGCGCCGCTTCGAATCGGGCAGTTCCATTTACCGTCACCGGGGTTCGCCTAAACGACGGGGCGGTAGCCTCAAAGCAGACCTGAGTATGGGACTGTTGGCCGCCATCCAATATGACCCCGATCTGAAGACCTACTACCGACGCAAACGGGCGGCGGGAAAGACCCACCGGGTGGTGGCCAACGCGGTGAAGAACAAAATCATCGAGCGCGTCTTCGCCGTCGTGCGGCGGGGCACTACATATCAAAAAAATTATCAACCAAACTTGCAAGCATCATAGAAAACACGGAT
>NZ_JANCTD010000035.1 GCF_024297185.1 Lewinella sp. JB7
CGGGGGCGCCAACGCAGCCGGGGCATCAATTATTCGAAGGTGATGACTTTAACGCCACCCACGAGGGGGCGGCGCGGCGGCATGGCCCGAAACCGACCAACGGGAGCTTTCGGGCCATTGTCCGACGTGACGAACCCGCGGGCCAAATAGAACCGGACATACACTAACGTTCCCCAGGCCCCGGTTGACGTTGGGCGCGGTGTTCGGCGCATTTACTCTTCTTTCATTTCCCTTAGCGCCAGTTCATATATCTTGTCTGACAAGCGGAATCCCTGCTCACGCAAGTTGTCCAGTTTGTTTTTGCCCGACGCAATCAGGCCCCGCTGCTTTGCCCGGATCAGGATTCCAATCAATCCGGTAATCACTATACCCAATGACTTAGCTCTCCTTCTTCCTTTTCGTTCGTCAATGATCAGCAGAGAGTTCTCCAGTGCAAGAGCCAAGGCTATTGAGCTAGCCTCTCCGGCGTCCAAGCTAGGCAAAAGCGACCGATAGACATCCCTGTTATAATTGTCGTCAACTCGGATCCAGCCCGGCAGATCCATTGCTGCCTCTTCTTTGACTATTGTGGTCACCTCGACATTACCGTACAACTCTTTCAGTAAGTCCAGGCTGCTGAGATTATATAGACCGATTAGCGTGCTTGCGTCGGCAATAACGATCCGATCAGGCATTAGCGATGTCTTCTAGAAGATCATCTTCCTCCGTCTGAAACGCGGCCACTCCGTACTGTCCCAGCAACTCGATGAACGAGCGTCGGCTGATCCCTACGATCTGAGCTCCCTGTCCGGAAGTGATGATGCCTTCCTCAAATAACTTACTGGCAAACATCATCTTCAGATCAAAATCTGTAGCAGTTAAGTCGGCCGGTAATTCAACGTGGAAGCCCATAGGGGGTCTGTTTTATGCTCAAACAACCATCAAGATAGGGAAGTTGCCAAGATTCGGGCTGATTCAGCCAGTGCTGTCGATCAGCATACTGGTGAAGTGCCCTCCTCATGCTGTAGTTCTATAGTAGGGTAAACTGCCGTTGAAATCAGTTCGCTTAGCTGCCCTGATCGTTTAATTTTCTGTGGACCCGCGGCTGAGTTTATCTGTTGGACAAAACCGCATCTAGCAAGCTATAGTGTTGTGGTTGTGGATGCGATTGCGCCGAACGGG
>NZ_JANCTD010000004.1 GCF_024297185.1 Lewinella sp. JB7
AAACCAGTGTCGCTCCCGTCCGAAAACGGGCTCTCGTGGTATTCGTTAATTCTACGGCGTTGAACCTCGCCTGCCATTGATGTCAAAGATCGTTGCGTCGGCAGGGAACCAAATCCCCTCGTTCTCAGCGCATCAGCCCCCTATGGGCCCACACCAAAAACACCAACTTTTCTATTCGTTTTTCGCCTTGCTTCCAAAGCGGCTGCAAAAGTACAGCAAGTTATTTTCCCGTGCAAGTTTTGAAGCAAAATAATTTCATTCGCTTCCCCGCCTACCCGGTCAAAATCCCCCGCTCGTTCGCCGGGGCCGCAAAGGTAGCATCACCCACTCCGTTCCTGCAAGCCCTCCGAAACATTTTTTCGAAAACTTATCTACAAGCCGAAGCCTCCCCCCGGGGCGATCCGTCCACCGCGCTGCGGCCGTTGCCGCAGACGCCTCGGGGGCGGAAGTCTTCACTATAGGGGGAACGCCAGTGGCCTCTGAAAGACCCGGCGGGTGCGCGCACTTATCGTTTGCGGGATGGCAAAGATAAGGTCCCGGACGGAACCCCTGCAAGCTCCCGGCCAGGTTTTATTTCATGGCTCCTTGTTTAATGGACTGCTCCCGCGTTCCCGCACAAAAAAAACCCGGCCTCCCCTTGGGGAAGACCGGGCAAAGTGGTGGGTACCCGAATAGCGGGAACCTGAGCTGATTTAACCTTCTTTAGTCTCTTTGGTGGGTAAGGGAAGGCTAAATCGGCACGTCGGATCAGACGGAGGCGGGCTTGACCGTCTTTACGATCCGGGCGGCAACCTTATAGGGGTCGGCCGCGCTGTTGGGGCGACGGTCTTCCAACCAACCCTTCCAGCCCCGTTCAACGGTAGCGATGGGGATGCGGATGGAGGCGCCGCGATCGGAAACCCCGAAGCTGAACTGGTCGATGCTCTGGGTCTCGTGCTTGCCGGTCAGGCGAAGGTGGTTGTCGTAACCGTACACGTTGATGTGCTCCTTTACGTAGGGGCGGAAAGCCTCGCATACTTTCTCGTAGTCTTCCCGCTTACCGCTGTCGCGCAGGAAGGAGTTGGAGAAGTTGGCGTGCATGCCCGATCCGTTCCAGTCTCCCTGGAGGGGCTTACAGTGGTACTCGACGTAGACGCCGTACTGTTCGGCGGTGCGTTCCAGGAGGAAGCGCGCCATCCAGATCTGGTCGCCGGCTTCCTTGGCCCCCTTGGCGAAGGTCTGGAATTCCCACTGTCCGGGAGCGACTTCGGCGTTGATGCCTTCCACGTTGAGGCCGGCATCGAGACAGGCGTCGAGGTGCTCCTCGATGATTTCGCGTCCGAAGGCGCGGCGGGCACCTACCGAGCAGTAGTAAGGACCCTGGGGCGCGGGCTGGGAACCGTCGGCGGGAAACCCGAGGGGCTTGCCGGTTTCGGTGTCCATCAGGAAGTACTCCTGTTCGAAGCCGAACCAGAAGTCCTGGTCCTCGTCGTCGATGGTGGCCCGCCCATTGGAGGAGTGGGGCGTACCGTCGGAGTTGAGGACTTCGGTGAGTACGATGTAGCCGTTCTTGCGCTGGGGATCGGGCACGATCATGACGGGCTTGAGCAGACAGTCGGAGCTGCCGCCTTCGGCCTGGTTGGTGCTGGATCCGTCGAAGGACCACATGGGGCAATCGTCCAGCTCGCCGCTAAAGTCGGCTTCGATGCGGGTTTTGCAGCGCAGGGTCTGCATGGGCTCGCTGCCATCGAGCCAAACGTACTGGAGCTTATACTTAGTAGCCATAAATGAAAATTGGGTTAAATCAGAAATTAAGGAATGTGGGGCGGGACCGCGGGTGCGGGCGATTTTTGGGGAACAGCCGTGCGACCGGGCATCCGTCCGTTGGTGTGATTGGGATTAGAAGGAGTATACACCGGCCAGAAAGATGGCCAGGGCGCTGTCGTCGTCGGCTTCTTCGCCGAAGGTAAAGCCGTTGCTACCGGTATCGAAGCGGATTTCCGGGATGATCCGCAGGGGACCGACTTCGATATTACCGCTTGCGGTAAGGGCCAGGACACTCGGTTGGTCGGTATCGTCCCCGTCCACCGCGGTATTGGCAAAGTACTCGCCCCGCAGCGACAAATCAAAACCCTCGCCCACGCCGACGGTAGTATAGAGGGCCGTGCCGAAGAAGCCACCCGCGTCCGTACCGTCTACGCTGGTCGCGTAGTTGCTGGCGTTGAGGCCGAACATCAGGCTTTCCGAAGCCTCAAAAGTCGCGGTGAGGTCGACCTGAAACTCGTAAAGGTCGTCTTCGGTATCGTTGACCATTTCGCCCTCGGCGTCTTTGCCGTACAGCACGTTCAGGTAGGCGGAGAGTCCACCGGCTTCGGCGCTCAGCTGACCGCCGAGGTGCTTACCCGACACGACGTCTAACTTAGAGTCCGTATCGTTGAAGATACCCACCATGGCTCCGAAACCGTCCGCGATGGCTATATCCACTTTGGCGCCCGTGTGGTAAAACGGTCCGTTGCTGAAGAGGTAGCTCATGCTGTAGTTCATGTTTGCCGGGGCGTCGATGACTTCGTAGCCGACAAAGGTACCGAAGTTGCCCAGGGTGAAGGTGAGGGCGTCCGAGGGGGAGTAGGTCACGTACAACTGCTGCACGGTCGAGGCGAAGTTGGTACCGGCGACTCCGAGATTGCTGTCGCTGTTCGCGGCCACGGCGCGGGGACCGAAGCCGATCTGCCCGACGAAGCTCACCTTACCGAAAGACTTTTCGGCCAGCAGGTTCACGTTACCGATGCCGAAGGTGTTGGCATAATCGGTAAAGGACGATCCGAACACCAGGGGTGCTTCCTCCGCGCTGCCGGAGTTTGAAAGATTAGCCTGGTAGTAGGCATCCACGTAACCGGAAAACTGGAAGGACGGCTCTTCCTCCTCTTCTTCGCTGGCCACGACCTCCGGGTCCTGGGCGAACAACGGGGCGGTGAAGAGCAGCAGGAGTAAGACGAACAGGGGTTGAGTAGTAAGTTTCATATTCGTTGATTTTGGGGGTAATTGGGAGGTCGAATCGGTGGCCCTTACGGACTAGTCGCTAGTGAGTTGGAATACGCCGTCCTCCTTGGATAGCGTGTAGGCGTGCATATCGTGCTCCCCGAGGTCGAGGCCGCGGATCTCCTCTTCTTCTTCGACCCGGATACCCATCAGGGCCTTCAGGGCACTGAAGATCATGAAGCTGGTGGTGAAGGAGAAGGCGCCGACGGCGAGGGTTCCGACCAGCTGGGTCACGAATTGTCCCATACCGGCACTCGCACCGAAGAGGCCTACGGCGAGTGTACCCCAGATGCCACAGACACCGTGTACGGAGGTAGCACCTACGGGATCGTCCAGGCGCAGGGTCTTATCGAAAAAGACGATGCTGAGCGGGATGATGATGCCGGCAATCAGGCCGATGATGATGGCCTCCGCGCCCGTCATGAGGTCGGCGCCGGCCGTGATTCCCACTAGGCCACCCAGAATACCGTTGAGTACCATGGACAGGTCGTAGGATTTGAACAGCACGTAGCCCATGAAGAAGGCGGCTACGCCCCCGGCGGCGGCGGCCAGGGAGGTCGTCACGAACACGAGGCTTACGCCGTTGGGGTCGGCACTTAGCACGGAACCTCCGTTGAAGCCGTACCAACCGAACCACAGTAGGAATACTCCGATGGCCGCCAGCGGCATGCTGTGTCCGGGAATGGCGGTCACCGTTCCGTCCGAACGGTACTTACCCCGGCGGGCGCCGAGGAGAATGATGGCGGCGAGCGCGGCGAAGCCACCGGCGGCGTGTACCAGGGTGGAGCCGGCAAAGTCGTAGAAGCCCATGGCGGAGAGCCAGCCACCGCCCCACTGCCACATGCCCGTGATGGGGTAGCTGATGGCTACGAATACGGCGGCGAAGATGAGGAAGGGAACCAGTTTGACCCGTTCGGCGACGGCACCGGAAACGATGGTGGCACAGGTCGCGGCGAACATGGCCTGAAAGATGAAGTCCGAATATCCGGTGTAGGTCGCCCCGGCCTCGGCGGCGGCGGCGTAGTCGGCGGTAGCTCCGGCGGCCCAGTCCATGACGCCGAAGGCCCCGATGAACCCACCGGCGTACTCATCACCGGGGTACATCAGGTTGTAACCGACGAAAAAGTAGGTCAGCAGCCCGATGCTGATGATCATGGAGTTTTTGAAGAGGATGTTGACGACGTTCTTACGCTGAACGAAGCCGGCCTCGAGGCTGGCGAAACCGAGGTGCATGATGAAGACCAGACAGGTCGCCACCAGGATCCAGAGGTTGTTTACGGTGAACATTGCTTCCATAGCGGGATGGTTGAAAAAGTTGTTTGGGGTGGTTAATGCCTATTGCTCAGGCGAAGGGTACCCCCGTCCGGATCCCGGGGACGGGAAATCGGTGCCCCCGCGTAGCGGGGAAGGGGTGGATTATATGGGGGAAGCGGAACGGTCAGTCCCGCGGGGTGATGCTAGATGGCGCTCTCGTTTTCCTCACCGGTACGGATGCGAACGATGCGTTCGAGATCGTACACGATGATCTTGCCGTCGCCCACCTTACCGGTGCGGCCCGCGGAGGAAATGGCACCCACGATGGCGTCCACTTTGTCTACGGGAGCCACGATGTCGAGTTGCAGGCGGGCGATGTAGTCGGCGTCGTAGACGCTGCCGCGGTAAGTCAGCTGCTCGCCGCGCTGAAGTCCGAAACCCTTGACTTCACTGAGGGTGAAAAAGTTGACGTCGATGGCGGCCAGTGCATCACGGATGCTTTCGAAGCGCGACAGTCGTATGATAGCTTCAATCTTCTTCATGGAAGTAGTTATCTTTAGGCCGCTACGTGGTCAGCGACGGGCCCTAAAAGAGGTGATGTAAGAAGTCTATCCGGTTGGGGCTAAAAGAAAGGTTGGACGTCTCCTTCTCCTTGTCTGCTACAAAGATGCCCCCCTCCACGTCAGGGCACGCAGCGAACTAATTTGGCCATCTGTCATGCCTAAATGGGCTGTCATTTTAGCTATTTGCTGATTTTCAACCGGTTAACTCACTCCGCTTCCCCATGCCAACGGCCGTAAAAGACCAGCTGTGGCGGCTCGTTAAGTCGCTTTCTAAAGCGGAAAAGCGCAATTTCAAGCTCTACGCCACCCGCGCCGGCTCTACGACCGACAATAAATTCATTCAGCTTTTCGACGTGATCGACCGCCTGGACCGCCCGGACGACGCGGCGGTCACCAAGCGGTTGCGCCTGAGTTCCGGGCAGTACTCCAATCTCAAGCGCCACCTGTACCAGCAAGTGCTGACGAGCCTGCGGCTCATTTTCATCAATAAGGAGATCGACATCGAACTGCGCGAGCAGATCGACTTTAGCCACATTCTCTACGGCAAGGGCCTTTACCTGGACGCCCTACGGTCCCTGGAACGGGCCAAGGGGCGGGCCGTCGAACACAACCGCGACCTCCTGCACCTGGAAATTCTGGAGTTTCAGAAACTGATCGAAGCCCGCCACATCACGCTGTCGCGCCAGGTCGACAACAAGATGGACTTGCTACTGAACGAGTCGGCCGAACGCAGCTACAGCGTCCTGAACACCAGCGAACTCTTCAACCTGAACATTCAGATCCACGGCCGCTACATCGAACTGGGTCACAGCCGCACCGAAGTTGACTACCGGGAGAACGAAGCCTTCTGGCACAGCATTCAGACCAAGCGCTTCGATCGCGACATCGTCACCAGCACCTTTCACCAGAAGATCAACCGCTTCCAGGCTTCGATGTGGTACCACTACATCCAACTCAACTTCGAGGACGCCCTGGAATCCGCGCTGAACGCCCTGACGCTTTTCCGCCTGAGCACCCACATGACGGTCAAGGATCCCGACCTCTACCTCCGCTGCCTCTACTACGTTTCGGTGTTCGCCTACCTGCGTGACGACGGCAGTCGCATGCGCCGCTACCTCGGGGTGCTGGACCAGTTCCTCGCCGACGAACTGGTGCTCCTCAACGAAAACAGTCAGCGCATCGGAGCCATATACCAGGCCCTCATGACCCTCAACCTCCACTTCATCGACCAAAACTGGAAGCAGGCCCGCCAGTACGGACGACGGTTGGTCACGCGGTACGCCTCCGGCGACTTTCAGGCCACCGAGCACCGGTGGGGACAGTTTCTCTACAAGCTCGCGGCCGCCTGCTTCGTGCTGCGCCACTACAACGAAGCCCTGGACTACCTCAATGAGATCATCAATATGAAGATGGGTATCCTCCGGGAAGACCTGTTGCTCAATACCCGTCTGCTCCACCTGCTCTGCAACTTCGAACTGGACAACCGCGCGCTCGTCGACTATCACCTCACGAACTTCACCCGGCAAATGCGCCGCAGCACGGAGACCGCCGACATCCACCGCATCGCCGCAACCGGGCTCCGAAAGCTCCTCAAAACGGTACCCGCCGAGCACGCCGACATTTACGAGCAACTAGACCGGGACATCCGCCGGACGGCCGCTCAGGACCCCTTCGAGTTCAAAGCGCTGCTCTACTTCGATCTCACCAAGTGGACCGGTTTACACCTCGCTCCGTCCCGCCCCGACTCGTCGCCCAGTTTCGAACCGGCCTCTCCGGCGGGGGATGCCTGATGCCCTATTGCCCGGCCGCGGGCCCGATGCGGCCGGCGGCGAAATCCAGGGCCAGCAGCGCCTTGCGGTGCTTTACCAGAATGTCGAGTCGCTTCACGTTCGCCTCGATGAAAGCCACCTCCCGATTATTTACCAGGAATAGGGAGCTTTCCCCGGCCCGGAAGAGTTCCCGCTCTCCCGCGAGCAGCCGGCCGTAGTCGGCGGCGTTGCGGGTCGCCAGGTCGAACTGGGCGACGGTCGTCCGGGCTTCGTTAGCGGCCTGCTCCACCTTCACCCGCAGCGCCGCCCGTTTGTCGCTGAGTTCCAGTTGGGTTTCGCTGAGCTTGATCCGCGTCAGCTGCAGTTTTCCGCGTTCCTTGCGTAGGAGCAACGACTGGCTAAAGCTTATTCCCCACTTGTAGTTACTGGCGGAGTATGCTTCCAGCGGCTGGGTGCTTCCCCCGGCTACGAGGGCATTGTATTTCAGGTCCAGCCGTGGTTTGAGTTGTTCCCGCTGCAGTCGCTCGTCAATTTCCAGTTCACTTACCTTCAGGCGGGTCCGCGTCAGTTCGGGGTTCTCCGCACCGGGGTCGGGGGTTGCCGGCAGGATTACCCGCACGGTAGCGGGATCGGGGGGGCGGGTGTCTTCTTCCAGTTCGAGGGGCACGACGCCGTCCAGCCACAGAAAGGCCTCCAGAGCGGTACGCGCATTGATCAGGTTCAGTTCGGCCTCCGCAAGGCTGAGTTGACGGTTCTGCAGCAGGATACTGGCCTCGAGCGTATCGATCGCCGGACGGTCGCCCAGTCTTGCTCCGGCGACCACCGCGGCGTAACGGGTGCGTGCCAGTTCCACCGCTTCGGCGTAGATCCGCACGGCTCCCTGCGCGCCCGCCCATTCCCAGTACCGGCTTCCCGCCGCGTACAGCAATTCGTTCAACTGGATAAGCCGGTCGGCCTCGGTAGCGCTGCGGTACAATTCGGCCCGCCGCAGTTCCGCCCTGCGCTCGTCAAACAACAGGCCCCGGGCCAGCGATACGGAAAGCCCGGCGGCAAAGAGCCCGTCGTCCGGCACCGTCCGCTCGGGGTTCAGGTAGTACCCGTCGTTGCGCTCGTAGGCGGCGCTGAGCTCCACGCCAAACCAGGTGGGCACCTTCAGGCCCGCCTCCCCCACGCTGTAGTAGCGGGTGCCCTTGAAGTATTTCTGCGCGAGATCCCCGTAGAGTTTCGGATCGAATCCACCGCGCGCCTGTTGGAGCAGGGCCCGGGCCCGCTCGCGCTGCAGTTCGGCCCGGACGGCCAGGGGGTGATGGTCGGCCACCCAGTTCAGGAGGTCGTTTTGCGTCAGCGTATCGGGGAGATCCTGCGCGGCTACGGGGGCGGCCAGCAGGAAGAAAAACAGGGCGAGGTACTTCACGACGGACAACTTATTTGGGTACCTTCAACTTAGGCGGGGCCGCGGGAGCAGTGGAAGTACCGGGAGCGTACAGGTCCGGTGGGAAGCCGTTGATCTGTCGCCACAGTTCGTACCAGATGGGGACATCCTTCAGCAGCACCAGGGCCGTTGCTCCGGATCCGGCGCGTAGGGCGTCGGGCCAGGGTTCGTCCGTCGGATCGGGCGCTACCATGACCCGGTACTGGCCGCTCGCGTTGATGGTGCGGTCGATGGCCACGACCTCCCCCAGATAAGTGCCGTAACTCGTGTTGGGCCAGCCGCTGAATACGATGGCGGGCCAACCGTCGAACTGAATGTTGACCTGCTGACCGGCGCTGAGGAGCGGCAGGTCACGGGGGCGTACGTTGATCTCCACCGCCAGCTGGTAATCCGCCGGTACGATGGTTACGACCTGCTCGCCGGCGCTCAGGTTTTCCCCGAGGCCCGCGGCCATGATCTGGGTGATGTATCCGGACTGCGGCGCGCGCAGAAAGTACAGATCGGTACGGCGTTCGTAATTGCTGTATTCGTTTTCCAGCTTGACCAGGCCGGCTTCCGTGTCGAACCGCCCGGACAGGGCCGAGTACCGTTCGGAATTGGCCTTGGCCAGGTCATCCCGTAGTTTGGCCTGAATGGCATTGAGTTCTACCCGGGCGTTGAGCACCTTATTCCGGGAAGCCAGGAGGCGGTTCTCAGCACTGATGAGGTCGGCCTGGGCCTTCTGGTAAGTCAGGCGGCGATTCTCGAGTTCGGTCAGCGATTTAAGTCCCTGGGCGTATAGCTCTTCCATCCGCTCGAACTGCTCGCGGGCAACCGCGGCCGCCAGGCGGGAGGCTTCCAGGTCCATACTGTCGCTGGCAACCGTGAGCTCCGCCTGACGGACCTGGTTGCGGGCCTGTTCGGTACGCAACCGCCCGGACTCCCGCAGCGCGTTCATCTGGTCGGCCAGGGCATCGATTTTTGATTGGTAGGACTGCACGGACATCTCCTTCGCTACGACCTGGCTGCGGGTCCGGTCCAGCAAACTGGTGTCGAAGTACTGGTCTTTCGTCTCCGTCAGCCGCAGGATGGTATCGCCGGCGGAGACGAAATCGCCCTCTCGGACGTACCATTCCGCGATCTGCCCCCCGATCACGGACTGTACCATCTGGGGGCGTTGGTCGGGCCGTAGAGTGGTGACCGTGCCCGTGGCCCGGATGTGCTGCGTCCAGGGCAGGAAGAGACAAATCACGAACAGCACCGAAAAGATCATGAGCAGCCGCAGCAGGACCCGCCCGGAACGTCGTTGTTCCACGGCCTGCAGCGAACTTAACCGTTCGCGGCTGACGTGCTGGTTGACTGAATTGTAGGAGATGTTCAGCATATCGCGGGGACTAGATGGTTGGGAGGCGGGATACTATGACTCCGTTTTTCAGCTTGATCACCCGATCGCAACGGGAGGCCAGGTACTTATTTCCGCTGGCGGCGATGAGCGTCCAGGGGTGCTGACGATCTACCAAAAAGTCAATAATCTCGTGACGATCGTCGCGGTCGATGGCCTCCAGGGATTGTTCCAGCAACAGCAGCCGCGGACGGTCGGCGATGGCCCGGGCCAGCAGCAGGCGTTGCACGATACTGCGCGACAGCTTATCCCCGGTCGGGTCGAGTTTTGTCTCGTAGCCCGCCGAAAGGTTACGAATGGTCGGGGCCAGGCCCAGGCTTTCCACCGCCCACTGTACGTTGGCAAAGGTGGCCCGTTCCCGCCCCATGGTGATGTTTTCCAGCACCGTCCCCTCGAAGAGTTCCCCCTGTTTGAAGCAGGCTCCGATGATGGCGTGCAGTTCTTCCAGTCCCAGGTTGTTCCGCGGCAGACCGTTGTAGGAAAGCGATCCTTCGCTGATATCGTACAGCCCGGCAACGAGGTGCAGGAGCGTGCTCTTGCCCGCACCGTTGGGACCCGAGATCATTACCCGCTCCCCCGCCGCTACGGTCATGTTCAGATCACTGATGGTGGGTGCATTGGCGCGGGGGTAGCGGAAGGTGACCCGTTCCAGTTGTACGGTCAGTCCCTCCGTAGATTCGATCAACTCGATGGGCGAGCCCTGCACCTTATCGTCCAGTTCCAGGTCCGTGATCTGCCCGATTTTTTCCAGGCCGGTGAGTACGTCATAGATGGTCTCCAGGGATAGGATCAGCTTCTCGACGGATGCCATGACGAACAGGATGATGATCTCGGCGGCTACGAACTGACCGATGTTCATCCGCTCTTGCATGACCAACAGGCCCCCGATGGCCAGCAAGCCCAGGGCAACGATCACCTTGAAAATTACGAGCAGCCCGTACTGACGGATCAGTACGGTAAAGTGGCTTTCCCGCGCCTCGAGGTAGCTGTCTACGTGACGGTCCATTCGCTGCAGGGCCATGTCCGTTTTCCCCGCCAACTTGAAGCTGCTGGCCGTCCGGGCGAGTTCCTCCAACCAGTGTACGGCGGCGTATTTGTACTTCGACTCCCGCAGGCTCGTCTCCAGCCCCCGCCGCGCGGTAAAGAAGAAGATCAGTCCTACGAGTACGATCAGGATCAATCCGAATACGATGAAGAAGGGGTGGTAAACGGAAAGCAGCAGCAGACCGAAAATGACCTGGAGGCTGGCCACGGAGAAGTCGATGAGGATCTTCGACAGCCCTTTCTGCACCGTGAGCACGTCGAAGAAGCGGTTCATCAATTCCGGTCCGTAGTAATTATAAATCACGTCGGTGCGTACGCGGGGAATGCGGTAGGCAAACTCGAAGGCCGCCCGGGTAAAGATCTTTTGCTGCAAATTTTCCACCAGGCGCATCTGCTGAATCTGCAGTACGCCGATCACCGCAATACCGAAGACCACCAGGCCTACCAGTACGAGCCAGGCGGTACTGGGCCTCCCCCCCATAATGAGGTTGACGATGGCTTGGATTCCGAGCGGTAGCGACAAATTCACTACGCCGGCGAATAGGGCATACACCCATACGTTGCGGACCTCCCTGCGGTCAGGTTTCAAAAGACGCCAGAATCGTTGCAGAGGAGTAAGCGCGGATCGCAACTCGGCCATGGGAGGGGGTTTAACGTCGGAAAGTCAGGGCGGAAAAGTAAAAAACGAAGGACTGCCGGGTTGGTTCGCGACCACGCTTCCGCGATCGGGAACGAACGGCGCTACGGTATTGGCACGACGTCGACTCGGCCAAATAACCTACGGCCTAAAACAATTGTTTCCCCTGGCCCCGGGCAAATCATAGTCCGCGGGCCAAATCTGCCATGATGTCCGCCGGAGCTTCCAGGCCTACGCTCATGCGTACCAGTCCGTCGGTGATGCCTACGGCGGCCCGTTCCTCCGGGCTCAGTTTACTGTGGGTGGTCGTGGCCGGGTGGGTCAGAATCGTACGCGTATCCCCCAAATTACTGCTGCGGGTACACAGCACCGCGTTGTTCAGCAGTCGCTGGGCCGCCGCGACTCCGCCCGCCAGTTCGAAGGTCACGATACCGCCCCCGGCCCGCATCTGCTTGCGGGCCAGCTCGTACTGGGGGTGGTCTTCCAGGAAGGGATAATGAACGGCGGCAATTCCCGGCTGCTCCCGTAGCCACTCGGCCATCAGTAGGGCCGACCGGCAGTGCGCATCCATGCGAACGTGCAGGGTTTCGAGGCTCTTCGAAATCACCCAGGCGTTAAAGGGCGACATGGCCGGACCGGTGTGCCTGCAGAAGAAAATCACTTGATCCATTACTTCCTCGGTTCCCAGCAAGAGTCCACCGAGTACCCTACCCTGCCCGTCCATCCACTTCGTCGCCGAGTGGGTGATGAGGTCGGCGCCGTATTCGGCGGGGCGTTGCAGGTGGGGCGTCGCGAAGCAGTTGTCGACGATGAACAGGAGGCCGTGGCTCCGACAAAACCGCCCGGCTCGTTCGAGATCCACGAGCCGCAAACCGGGATTCGAGGGCGTTTCGGTGACGAACAATTTAGTTTCCGGGCGGACCGCGGCGTCCCACTCGTCCGGGCGGTCGGGTTCCACGTAGGTGAAACTTACTCCCCAGCGGGGCAGTATTTCAGTCAGGATCTGGTGGGTACTTCCGAATACGGCGCGGGTGGCAACGATGTGATCGCCCTGCCGCACCAGTGCCGCCAGACTGGCAAATACGGCGCCCATTCCGGAGGAAGTGGCGAAGCCGGCCGGCATACCCTCCAGGGCGCAGGCTTTCGCGACGAGCTCGTCGACGCTCGGGTTGTTGTAGCGACTATAGATGATGCCCTCCCCGCTACCCGCGAAGGTATCGGCCATCGCTTCGGCCGAGGGAAAAGTGAAACTGCTCGTCAAAAACAGCGGAGTACTGTGTTCGCGGTACTGCGTTTGCTCCATTTGCCCGCGGATGGCACGGGTTTCGGAGGCCTTAAGTTCGTTCATTCGTCCTTGTTAGAAAGGACAAAAGTACCTATTTCCGGGTAGCCCGGGTATCGTAAGTGCTCAGCGTTTTGCCGGTGAGCACGTCCGCCTCGGGACCTCCCTCCAGTTGAATGTACACGTCCGTCTGGTACTCGGAGGAGTAAAACTCGATGCGCATGCCTTCGTCCGTAGCCTTCACCGAACGCAGGGTAGTCGTGCTTCCTCCGGCGACAAAAGCTCCCGCCAGTCCTTCCTCCGTTTCGGACAGGGTCAGGGTACCGGTGACGGTACCTCCGGGCGTATCACTTATCGTTACTTCCCAGTCTCCGGCGTAGGTGGCCTGCGGGGTCGGGGGGGTCAGCGTCTCCGCTACTACGGGGGGCGGGGCGGCCGTGGTCCTGGTGGAAGAACAGCCCATCATCAGCAGGGCGAATAAGATTAGCGTGTAGCGCATAGTGGTAAGAATAGCTGGTTTGGAAAGCACCAAATTAAGCTCTCCGGCCCATATGCGGGCGCCCGCTTTTCCGCTTACGCCGACCGTCCGTCCCGAAACGCGATATCCATCGCGGCGCAAATCTTCGCTACTCCCTCCTGGAGATCCGACTCGGAATGCGCGCTGCTCACGAAACCCACCTCGTAGCCACTCGGCCCCAGGTACACACCGGTCTGCAGGAGTTCGTGGTGAATAATCTTGAAGTATCGCATGTTGGCCGCATCGATCTGATCGGCCCGCTCGATGCGGTCGGTGCCGAAGGCCAACCAGAAGATCGAACCGACGTGGGGTACGTGCAGGGGGTAATTTCGTTCGCGGGCGTAATTCTCCACCGCGGTGGCCATTCGGTGGGTACGGTCGGCCATTCCCTCATAAAATCCGGGAGCCAGGCACTGTTCGAGGGCGGCCAGTCCGGCCGCCATAGCTACCGGGTTTGCGGACAGGGTACCCGCCTGGTAGACCGGGCCGACCGGTGCGATGTAGTCCATAATCTCCCGGCTGGCTCCGTAGGCCCCCACCGGAAAGCCTCCGCCGATCACCTTGCCGAACGTGATGATGTCGGGAGCTACCCCGTACAGGCCGGCGGCACCCTCGAAGCCCACGCGGAAGCCGGAAATCACCTCATCGAAAATCAACAGGACATCGTGTTTCCAGGCCTTCTTGCGCAGGCATTCGAGCCACGATTTGTCCTGAATGAGCAGGCCGTTGTTGGCCGGAATGGGTTCCACGATGATGCAGGCGACCTCCCCGGCGTTGTCGCTGAGGGTGCGTTCCAGCAGTTCGCGGTCGCCCAGGGGCAGGACCAGGGTGTCGCGGGCCACGTTTTCCGGAACGCCGGCGGAAGAACTCGTTCCGAAGGTGGCCAGTCCCGAACCGGCCTTGACGAGTAGACTGTCTACGTGACCATGGTAGCATCCGTCGAACTTAATAATCTTGGTACGCCCGGTGTAGCCCCGTGCCAGGCGTAAGGCAGACATTACAGCCTCGGTACCCGAACTGACGAACCGGAGACGTTCAACGTAGCGGTGGTTGTCCAGAATGAGTTGGCCGAGTTGGTTGCCGAGTCGATTGGGCGTACCGAAACTGGTGCCCCGCATTACGGTATCGATGACGCGTTCCCGGATGTGGGGATTATCGTGGCCGTGAATCAGCGGGCCCCAGGAACAGCAAAAATCCAGGAATCGGTTGCCGTCCTCATCCACCATGTGGCTGCCGTGCCCCTCCCGAATAAACAAGGGTGGACCGCTCACGCTACGGAAGGCCCGCACCGGGGAGTTGACCCCGCCGGGAAAGTACTGCTGGGCCTCTTCAAATAGGCGGGCGGACGTATCCCGCGGAATGCGCTGTTCGAATTCCATAATGATCCAATTTTGCGCAATGTTAGGCAAGCGCGGCTTAGCAGTAGTCGGATTTGCGTAAAGATGGGCGGGAAGTGATCTTCCCCACACCGCATTACTGCGTCCGGATTTTTCCGACCATTGAGAAATAATCAGTTATGTGACGAAAAATCGCCTTCTCCACGAACTTACGGCCTTCCGCATCCGCTCCACTTATACCTGGCCCGCGGCAACTGTGGTGAGTTGGGGCGTTTTTGTTCGTGTTTATATCCTGGATGCCAGCGATTTGTACACACAGATTAGAGAGACTAACCCGGTCCAGCAAGTAAGTCAGCGAGCCACATCCAACCGCCCCGTCGCGGCTCGGGTCCTATTATTAGTGTAAGTATTTGGATATCCACCCCGTAAATCCCACCAATGTCCACGCATCGAATTTTACTGATCGAGGACGACGCGACCGAGGCTACTTTAGCCCGGCGTACCCTTAATAAGATCGACCCCACTATCGAGGTGATTCGTCTGCAGGACGGTGCCCACTTTTTAGAATATTACGCCGACCACCAACCTAACGAAGATGTATCCCTGGCCATCATGGACTTGCACATGCCCCGCCTGAGTGGACTGCAGGTCCTCGAATCCTTGCAGGAGGGCGGTAGCCGCCCGGCCTTTCCCATCGTCATGTTTTCTTCCAGCGAGGACTCGCGGGAGGTCAGCAGGGCCTACGAACTCGGTGGGTCGGCATTCGTTACGAAACCCACTTCCGGCAGCCGCTACCGCGAGGTGCTGGAAAATATCGTCAATTTTTGGCTCTCCACTAACCGGAGGCGGTGATCTCCATCGAGTTATGGCTGATCACCCTGGCGACCAGCTGGTTCCTCTGCGGACTCATCTGGGTGGTCCAGTTAGTGCACTACCCGGCCTTCCGGTTCGTGGCGGATTTCCCTGCTTTTCACCGGCACCATACGGCCAGCATCGGTGTAGTAGTGGGTCCACTCATGATCGTGGAGTTGCTTGCCGCGAGCCTGGTGGTTTACCGCAGCGGACTGGCCTGGACGTGGCTGATTCCCTGGTTAGCCGTGGTGGCCATTTGGGGGCAGACTTTCCTGGTTGCCGTGCCGCTGCACCGCTCGCTGAGCGGCGGCCGGGACGAGGAAGCCATTGATAAACTTATTCTGGCCAACTGGCCACGCACGGTACTATGGACCTTCAAGGCGCTATGGGTAAGCGGACTGTTTGTGCTCCGGCCCTACTAGGCTTACCTTACACGGGTGAGACGACCCCGGCGGATACTTCCTTACGGCCCCGCAGCACTCCTGCTCGAATGGGAGCAACGAATCGCCACCGATATCAATCTTGGCGTACATGCCTATGCATCCGCCATCCGAATCCTTACCGGTGTCGCGGAATGCATTCCCGGCTATGCCTCCCTGTTGGTCCGTTACCGGCCGACCGAGATTTCCGGTTATGACCTCTGCGAACGACTGCTGGACCTACCCGTTCGTTCCGCAGGCGAGGCGGCCGGGTACTTACACGAACTGCCGGTGTGCTACGCTCATCCCTTTGCTCCCGACCTTCCGGGTGCCGCACGAAAACTGGGCCTGACCGATCAGGAACTCATCGCCCAACATACGGAAACCCGTTACCACGTCTACCTGATCGGGTTTCGTCCCGGCTTCGCCTTCATGGGGGAGGTGCCGGAAGCGATACGGATTGCCCGCCGGAGTTCGCCCCGTACGCGAGTACCGGCCGGATCCGTCGGCATCGCGGGTGGACAGACCGGCATCTACCCGGAGGAATCCCCCGGGGGATGGCAACTGATCGGACGCTGTCCCCTACCCCTACTTTCTGTGGAAGGGACTACCCGCCTGCGGGCCGGAGACCAGGTAAGCTTCCGCGCGGTAAGCGAGGAAGAGTATCATCACTTATCAGAATTTCCCTCCCCTTGGCCCGCTCGCTGACGCTTACCTGCTGCGGAAGTGGCGCCGGTGCCTACCTGGTGGATGGTGGGCGTGCGGGGTACGGGGACCGCGGCATCCCGTCCGGTGGCCCGGCCGACGCATTCAGCGCCCGTGCGGCGAATCATTTGCTCGACCAACCTGCTCATCACTGCTGTCTGGAAATCACCCTGCACGGCGGGCGGTGGCTCCTCGAGGGCACCGGCCAGATGGCTATCACCGGCGCGGATATGAATTGGCGTCTCAATGGTAGTCCGGTAGACCACCACCAGGTACACTACCTGGACGGTGCTTACTTACTGACGGGAGGGGTAGCTGCCCGGGGTTGTCGGAGCTACCTGGGGATACGCGGGGACTGGAATGCAACACGGATACTGGGCAGCGTAGAGGCGGGGCTACCCGGAACCGCCCGAGTGACGCGCGGTTTTACGGTCGACGTCATTTCCGCTGAGGAAGCTCCGTTCCGTAGTGACTGGCCACGCTGGGATGCCCTGACCGGCACCGCGGTGCTGCACGCACACCCCGGCCCCGAGTGGCCGTGGCTCAATGTACGGGAGCGGCAGTGGCTGCTGCAGTCGGTCTTTACCGTCGATGCTGACTCTAACCGCCAGGGGATCCGTCTGCGGACTCCGGCCGGCGAGTCGTTCCCCCTGCCCTCCATGATCAGTTCACCGGTCCTCCCGGGTACGGTGCAGCTGACGTCGAACGGACCGATCTTACTCGGACCGGAGGCCCAGACCGTGGGTGGATATCCGCGGGTGCTGCTGGTGAATAATCTGGGCGATGCCTACCAACTTCGTCCCGGTCAGTCACTACGCTTCCAGCAAATCTCCCGAGCGCCTGCTTAGGCGCCGGCGACATCGAAGCGGTCGAGTTGCAGATTCTCGATGATCGTGATCAGCTTCTGTGCGTACCGGCGATCGGTGGCGTAGCCGCAGGCCTTCAGTCCGTGGGCCCACTTGGAATAATCCGTACCGTGCGCTTTGAGCTTGGCGTACCGCGAGGAGTTGAGGAGCGTGCTGTGTTCCTGGAAACTTTCTTCCACCGAACCGAAGACCCGAAACATATCGTAGCGGGTGTCATCACCGTAGTTTCGACAGGTACAGCCCAGACATTTGGCGCGACATTTGATGCCGAAGTGGTTGTTGGAATTCACCGCCAGTTTGGAATCGCCGGCGTTGCTCTCCAGCAGACCCTGGGCCAAGGTGATGCTGGCCGGAATGCCGTGGTCCCTCATTTCGCGGCGGGCAATGGGAGCGTACCGCTCGACGTAGTTGCTCACCCGGCTGCGCTTGGCCTGAATGATGTGGCGGGGGAGTTTTTTCCGCTCTCCGTAATCCGGGCTCAGCACCAGGGTCAGGTTGCTGATGTGGGGAGCGGGATCGTCGGTGAGGGCTACGCTGGTGAATTCGTCCGGCCCGGAGACCGCGTCACTGTCCAGTGACCGGATCACGTTGCTTTCCCGGTGATCGGTAAGACTGGCGACCGCCCGCCGGCCGATGGTCGAGAACCAGGCTCCCAGACCGGCTTCGGATACGGATTCCTGTCGTACGGTGGGGTTGGGGTCATGCACGTCGACCCGTACGGCGACACCCCGGCTGACGCAGAGATAAATGATTAGCGCGATCAGCAGGATTTCGATACTGTAATGGACGGCATAGTCCATAAGTCGCGCCACCCGGCGGCCGAGATCGGAAGGTTGGGGAGATACTGGATTGGCAGGCATCCGAAAATTTTTTTAGCGTGGACGGTATCAGAAAAGTGTGGAACCTGCTGGATGGAAACGATGTTCTCCACAAAGATAGGTGCAAAATAACAATAAACAAACTTTTTGTTTTAAAATCTGGCCGCCCGAAATGCTTGCTTCATTCCTGCTTGCCCGGCTCCCGCGGCCCCGCCCCTACCCGGTGCTTAGTGTAAATTTTACACTACATTCGCGGGGCTAATCGATTACTTATGGTACTTATTGCGGACTCGGGGTCCACCAAAGCGGACTGGGCACTTTTGCCCGAAAACGGAGAGCATGTTTACGTGAATACCCGGGGTTTTAACCCGGTAGTACACCCCCACGATCTGCTGCACAATGAGGTGCAAAAGCTGTCTAAGGATCTGCTGCCCAACGCGAAGGTGACGGAAGTCCACTATTACGGAGCGGGTTGCTGGGACCACCGCAGGAAAAAAGTGATCTACGATTGCATCAACAACGCCTGGCCGGGTGCCCGGATCGAGGTCATGCACGATCTTCTGGGGGCTGCGCGCGCGACCTGCGGCGATAGTGCGGGCATCTCCTGCATCCTTGGTACGGGAAGTAATACCTGCCTGTACGACGGTAAGGAGGTGATCGACAACGTGACCAATCTGGGCTTCATGTTGGGTGATGAAGGAAGCGGCTCCCACCTCGGGAAGGCCTTTCTGCGCGCCTACTTCTACCGGGAGCTGGACAAGGACCTCAACGACGCCTTCGAATCCTACACCACCGCCGATCGGATGACGATCATCAACAATGTGTACGAATCGGAGATGCCCAACACTTATTTGGCCGGATTCACCCGCTTTATGGGCAAGTACCAGGACCACCCGCTCATTCAGAAAATCGTTTTTACTAGTTTTGCCGAGTTTTTGGACCGTCACGTCCGCAAGTACCGCGGCCATCTGGAACTGCCGGTCCACTTTATCGGAAGTATCGCCTTCCACTTCAAGGACATTTTACTGGCCGCGCTGCACGAGCGCGACCTGACCGCCGGTCGTTTCGTACAGAAGCCCATCGAAGCGCTAGCGGACTACCATTCCGGCAAGTAACTACCATATGGATAGAAAGGACATTCGACGGATCGCCGTATTCACTTCGGGCGGCGACGCGCCGGGCATGAATGCAGCCCTGCGGGCCGTAGTCAGGACCGCCGCGTGGAATAAACTGCACGTGTACGGGGTCGAGCGCGGCTACGAAGGCATGATCGACGGGCACTTTCAGCGGCTCGAACGTCGGGACGTAGCCAACATCATCCAGCGCGGGGGTACCATGCTGCGCACGGCGCGCTCCCAGCGTTTCATGACGCCCGAAGGCCGGAAGGCGGCCTACGAGCACCTGAAGGCTTACGATATCGATGCCTGCATCGCCATCGGCGGTAACGGCACCTTCACGGGAGCGAAGGTCTTCAGCGAAGAGTATAATATCCCCTTCATCGGCATTCCCGGCACGATCGACAACGACCTGTACGGCACGGACTACACCATCGGTTTCGACACGGCGGTCAATACGGCTATCGATGCCGTGGATAAGATCCGGGACACGGCCGACAGTCACAACCGGCTGTTCTTCGTCGAAGTGATGGGCCGGAATTCCGGTTACATCGCCCTCTATACCGCCATCGGTTCGGGAGCGAGCAGCGTGCTGATCCCCGAGGCGGAGACGGACCTGGAGGATCTCAAATCGGTACTCCGCAAGAACAAGGCCCGCGGTAAGCTCTTCAGCGTCGTCATCGTGGCCGAAGGACACCCCATGGGCGGGGCTACCGGCATTGCCGAAAAGATCAAGCACGAACTGGCCAGTATGGAACCGAAGGTCACCGTTATCGGTCACCTGCAGCGCGGCGGCTCCCCTACCGCGGCCGACCGACTACTGGCAAGCCGTCTGGGGCACGCCGCGGTGGAAATGCTGCTGGAGGGTAAGGAGAACATCGCCGTAGGCATCGTCAATGACCAGGTGACCTGTTACCCCTTCATCGATTCGATCACCCGAGAAAAAATCCCGCGCGAGGAGCTGATCAAGATGGCGAGTATTCTAGCTATCTAGCCCGGCTTAACATACAATTTACGTGCCGGCCCGAACTTGCGCGACGGTAACGACCTTCCACCCCCGTTCCCCAGTACGTACACGAATGGATGCAACCTTTATTATTATGTGGACCGGCTTCATTCTGGCCGGCTACGCCGTAGTGGGTAACGACTCCATCCAGACGCTCGGCACCTTTCTTTCCTCCAACGAGAACAAACCCTGGTACGTCCTGTGGGCCTTCGCCGGTTCCATCCTGGCCTTCACGCTGCTGTACGGATGGTGGACCTACGGGGGTGACGTTAGCTACGGACGCCTGGAGAGTTACGCCTTCGTGGAGGAAATGGGATGGCCCTACCTGCTGCCCCCCCTGGTCCTGATGCTGCTCACGCGCACCGGCATACCGGTTTCCACTTCCTTTCTCATCCTTACCTTCTTCAAACCGAAGGGACTGATCGACATGACGATGAAGTCGATCCTGGGCTATGCCCTCGCCTTCTGCGTAGCGATCATCGTATGGCAACTCGTGACCCGCTGGCTGGATCGGCGCTTCATTCGTAACGGCATCACCTCCGGGGAGAAGAACGTCTGGACGGTCCTGCAGTGGGCTTCCACGGGTTTTTTGTGGGGGCAGTGGTTGATCCAGGACTTCGCCAACATTTACGTGTACCTGCCCCGGGCGCTGTCCGCTACGGAGATCGGGGTATCGCTCACGATCCTGTTGCTCATGCTTGCCTTTATCTTCTACAGCAAGGGGGGCAACATCCAGAAAATCGTCAAGGCCAAAACGAATACGACCGACATCCGGTCGGCGACGATCATCGACTTTACCTACGGCATCATTTTGCTCTTCTTCAAGGAGTTCAGCAACGTTCCGATGTCGACGACCTGGGTATTTCTTGGTTTGCTGGCCGGGCGGGAGATCGCGATTCGGTACCGGCTGGAGCTGGAAGAGGAACCCAGCGACCGCGACCGGGCTTCCCTGGCCTACTACGGAGGCATGGCCCTTAACGTAGTGTTGCTGTTATTGATCGGTTACGTAGTCTACCTACGGGATGAGGTCAGCGACTTTATCATCGTCGTGATGGCCGTAGCCATGGTGGCCCGGGCAACGGTAGCCTACTTCGAAACCGCCCCCGGGCAGAAGAACCTGTCGTCCGCCTTCCGCAACATTTTCAGCGATCTGGGGAAGGTCACCTTCGGCCTGGTCGTAAGCATCGCACTGGTGTACATTATGCGCTTCCTCACGACGGGAACCTTCATCGATCCCCTCGGCTAAGGACAAGCTACCTTATCAGTCCGATCAGGCTGCGGAAATCGTCGAAGGGGGAGGTATCGTCCTTCATGTTCAGGAGAGCGTCGTGGGGTAGATCCAGGTAGGCGTCCTCTAGTTCCGGGACCGTTTCTTTACACCTGATTTCCAGAACTCCGTCGGCAAATTGCTCCCAACGCCAGTCGTGGGTAGCGCGTATTCTTTCCAGTGTTCCCCGCTGCACCTCCGTGAAGTCGGTTTCCGAGGGTACGACGTCCGCCCCCTCGAAGGCCAGTTCGTTGCGACTGATCATAACCGCGTCACGCAGGATGTAATAGGCCGTATGCACCCGGGTGCTGCCCATTTGCCGCAGGAACTCGGCGTACAGACATAGCTGAATGTCGCTGGCGTTGCGCAGCAGATTACGGAAGACGGTCTTGCCGCGCCACTTCAGGTCGACCACCGCCGTTTCCGCCTGCCCGAGGTGATTGACCCGGTCGAGGACGAGGTCCGCGCGGCCTTCGATCCGTTGACCGCCCATGGGTTTGATCTCTCCGGCGATTTCCTGCTCGGAGCCCCGGATCGTCCACCCGTTGCGCTGAATTAGACTGACCAGGGTCCAGGCCGACTTCTTGAGCGTGAGCAGGAATTGCACCCGCTCGGGTTCCTGACCGTATTCCAGCAGTACGGCTCCCTGCTGCCGGAACAGGCGGTCGGCATGGGTATCGATCCAGTCCTCGATCTCCTGCCGCGCGAACGGTCGACCGGCCGCCGCCACGTCCTGCAGCAAGCGCTCTACGAAGAGGTGACTGAGGTTACCCCGTAGGCGATTCTCACCGGCAATGGAGAGTATCGGCGTACCGCGGAGTTTGAGCTGGTGGCGGAAAATCCACTTGTGGGGGTAGTACAGCAGATCCTCCATCGCCGTGGGCGTTTCCTTATCGCGGGGCGCGAGGGTGGCGGGACGGGCGATTGACACGTGAGGCACGGGACGAGACAAGGGCCGGATAGCGACCGGTGCGAAGGCCGGCAGGTCCAAGTCGCGGAGCAAGCGGTTCGCACGGCCGCTCTCGTCGATGTCGATCGTGATCGCCGCGAGGGCTTCCTCGGTGAACGCGGCCTCCAGATCACCGAGCAGGGGGTGGGCCTCCACTAAGGTTCCATCCACCCGCCGGGGCAGACAGAGTACGAGTTGTCGGTGGGTGTGCAGTAGGGGGCGCAGGTTCTGCCATACGAGCAGTTGATTGCGCTGTTCCGGACCGGCCGGTTCGCACCCGCGCGACCGCAGGTACTGCAGCTCATCGGGATAGTAGCGACTGAAAAAGTAGTTGGGGTCCGTCTCGATAAAATCCCACCAGATGAGCCGCTCGAGGGGGGGCTGGCTCCGCGGATCCAGGCGGGCGGTGGACGCGGGAGCAAAGGATGTCGGCAAGCCCCCCCGTTCTACCGGGCTGAACTGGGCGGGTGCGGGTTGGTAGATCGTACGGACGAGTCGCTCCACGTCCAGGTAGCTCAGATCGGTCTCGGGCTGGGCGTCGAGCAATTCGGTCGCGCGTTCCGCCTGGGCGGAGAGTACCAGCAGGCCGGTAAGGTTCTTGTCTTCGTCGAAAGCCTCGACCGCCCAGTTGCGCAGGAATACGAACAGGCTACGCACCTCGGACTTCGGTACCCGCCCCTCCCGGGGATACCGGCGGCGGCGAAACCAGAAATCGTACTGCTCGCGGGCCCGCCGGAGGCGCGCCGGTGGATAGTTGCGGGCCTCCATCTCCCGGAAGGCCTGCTCCACGGCGTACGTCCAGCGGTTGCCGTAGAGTCCCGGCGTATCGGCCAGGTATTCGGCCAACTTCTGGCCCAGGCGCCGTTCGAGGGGTTTGGTGACCAGACTGACGAACTCCATGATCCGTTCGACCTCGATGGGTTCCCACAGGAAGGCGGGCACCAGTTTGAGCACCTGCAGGCTCGGTCGGGCGAGGCTCGTAGACGGAACGCCCATGCTCGGGAGTCCCTCCATCAGCAGGGCATTTTCCAGGGTCTGGTTGCGGACGGACATCAGCACCCCGGGCCGCCAGGACTCATTATCCCGGACCGTGCGGGCCAGGTAAGCGGCAATGTGGGTTTCCCGTTCGGCGCGGAGGACGACGAGGCTACCGTCACCGGTTAACGTGCCGGTAGTGAACTCGTCGGTGCCGGAAAGCAGGGTATGGAGCTTTCGCTGCCAGTGGTTAAGGTCGGAATCGCCCGTGGGGACGGCTGGTTCGGCGAGTTGACTCACGCGATCGCCGCCGTCCCGTAGCCGCTGGATCAGGCGGCGCAATCCGGCGGGTAGCAAGGCCTCGGGTTCGTGAACGCGGAGGTCCAGCGGGGGGTGGCGGCGGTCGTGCAGAGCGGCGAGCAGTCGATTCAGCCGGTCCCCTATCCCGGGAATGAGTTCGAAATCATTGGCGGATTCCACCAGGCGCAGCTCGATCTCGTGCAGTACCCGTAGCCGGGGCGGAGCGTCGTCGGGTGCCGGCCTGGACAGCGGGTATCCCGCCTCGAGCAACTCGTCCCGCCGCGAGAGGAGTTCCTCCGCGGTAGCGATGCTATCGGCGCGGAAGGCCGCGGCGTAAAAGGGTGGATTGTCGCTATCGGTGGCTAAGTGCGATTCCACTACCTGCCGGTACTGTTCGGCGCGGAGGGCTTCCCGGTTGGCCGGGCTCTGGGTAAGGGCATAGAATCGTTCCAGGTACGCGAGCAGGCCCGGGTAGTCCAGATACGATTGCCCCATAAGATCGGGGGCGGGATCGGGCAGCAGGGGGCCGGAGAAGGTCAGCCCCAGGTAGACGGTTACCACTTTAGCCTCCCATTTCGGCGCGCATCCGCGTCAACTGGGTTTCCCAGAGCGCTTTCTGATCGTCGACCTCGTCGTCGTCGGCGAAGTCGGTGACGTACACGATGGTTTCCCCCGTGACGGGGCTCTTGGTGATGTTGAATTCGAGGTATTCATCCTCGTCGTCGGCCTCTTCCCAGGCGAAGCGTACCATGTCCCCCTCACTGTCCTCGATCAGTTCGGCGGCTTCGGGCGACCCACTCCAGACGAAGGTGTACGTGCTGTCGTTGATGTCGACTTCGTCGCAAAACCAGCGCGTTAGGCAGGCCGGATCCGTCAGGAACTGGTAGACAATATTGGGGGAGGCACGGAATATGAACTCCGAGGTAAACTTAACGCGTTCCATAGTGGGGGGTTGACGGTATAGGTGGCGGGCAAATAAGGTAATTTAAGCGAGACTACCAAAAGTTTGCCCCTCCCCAACCTATTGTTTATTCGTACTGTTAGCTACATGTTACGCCCGTTTGTACCTCCGGGCCTTGATTGCCACCAATTTTCCGCTTAATTTTGCGGCCAATTTTAGAAAACGTCCCCTCTGTATGAGACAGCTTAAGATAACGAAGTCGATCACCAATCGCGAGAGTCAGTCGCTCGAAAAGTACCTGCAAGAGATTGGTAAAGTCGACCTGCTGACCCCCGAGGAGGAAGTCGATCTCGCTAAGCGGATTAAACAGGGGGATCAGATCGCGCTCGAAAAGCTCACTAAGGCTAACCTGCGTTTCGTCGTATCGGTGGCCAAGCAGTACCAAAACCAGGGATTGAGCCTCTCCGATCTCATCAACGAAGGGAATCTCGGACTCATCAAAGCCGCCCAGCGATTTGACGAAACCCGTGGATTTAAATTCATTTCCTACGCCGTCTGGTGGATTCGCCAGTCGATCCTGCAGGCGCTTGCCGAGCAGAGCCGGATCGTCCGCCTGCCCCTCAACAAGGTCGGCAGCCTCAATAAGATCAATAAGGCCTTCAGCCAACTGGAACAGACCTTCGAGCGGGAGCCCAGCAGCGAAGAACTCGCCGAGCAGCTCGAGATCAATGCCGACGAAGTAGAGACCACCCTCGGCGTTGCCGCCCGCCACGTAAGCATGGACGCCCCCTTCGTAGAGGGAGAGGACAACAGTCTGCTCGACGTCCTGGCCAACACGGCTACCCCCGGTACCGACTCCGCCCTGGAATACAAGGAATCCCTCCGCCGGGAGATCGATCGTAGCCTCGGCACGCTTACCGAGCGGCAGTGCGACGTCATCAAGCTATACTACGGCATCGGCGTCGAACACCCCATGAGTTTGGAAGACATCGGCGAGAAATTCGGCCTTACCCGCGAGCGCGTACGCCAGATTAAGGACAAAGCCATCAATAAACTCCGCGGCGCGAACCGCAGCAAGCTGCTCAAGAATTACCTGGGAAACTAGGTGGTAGTAGTTAGTAGTGTAGTACGTTGGTAATTTAGTACTGTAGTACTGTAGTACTGTAGTAGTGTAGTACGTTAGTAGTTTTAGTACGTTAGTACTGTAGGGACCCTCCGGCGTTGATTGCGTCGGAGGGTTGCTATTTTGCGGCCTATGTCAGATATACGGATCAAGAAGCAGCTGCGGGAGCTGGGTCGGTTAACGCCGGAGCAATACGCGCTCGCGGAGAAACTTCCGTTCGCGTTGGTACTGGACGACATTCGGTCGGCGAATAACGTCGGGAGTCTCTTCCGGACGGCCGACTGTTTTGCCCTGCAGCACGTGTACCTCTGCGGCATCACCGCCACCCCACCCCACCGCGATATCCTGAAAACGGCTCTGGGGGCCACGGATACCGTCGGCTGGTCGTACCACGAGGACTGCGCGCAACTGATCGGGGAGTTAGCGGGCGGCGGCGCGCAGGTGCAATGCCTGGAACAAACCAAGCAGTCAACCCCCCTCGACGCCTTTTCGGTGGGCGGTACGTTTCCCCTGGTCCTCGTTGTGGGCAATGAAGTGAAGGGCGTAAGCCAGCGGGTGATTGACCTGAGCCACGGCACCATAGAGATCCGGCAGTACGGTACGAAACACAGCCTTAACGTTGCCGTGAGTGCGGGGATGGCGGTGTGGGAGATCAGCCGCCAGCTACGGAACGCGTAGGAGGGGTATGCCGGAAGGGTTTGCTATGCTTTTCCGGATTTACCTTGCACCCGCGCGCGCCGCCCGCCGCTGCGCTGACCCGGTATTTTCCTTCGTATAACCTCAAATAATTTCCACGCATGCAACCTTTTCACCTGGCCGTACCCGTCGATGACCTGGAGGCCGCCCGCCACTTTTACGGCACCGTACTCGGTTGCCCCGAAGGCCGTACGGACACGGAATGGATCGACTTCGACCTGTTCGGGCACCAACTGGTCGCTCACCTCGCGCCGAAAAAGGAGACGTCGGACCACCGCAACGAGGTAGACGGAAAGCACGTACCCGTCCCCCACTTCGGCGTGGTGCTCGAGTGGCAGCAATTCGAGGACTTTGCCGACCGCCTCCGTAGCCAGGGCGTAAAGTTCGAGATCGAACCCTACGTGCGGTTTGCCGGCCTGCCGGGAGAACAGAACACCATGTTTTTCTACGACCCGGCGGGCAATGCCCTGGAGTTTAAAGCCTTCAAGGATATCTCGCGGCTGTTTGCGAAGCAACTAAATGACTAGGTGCGACCGGTGAGGGAGGTGACTATTCGAAGTACGCCTCTACCCCCTGCGGCGTAGTCACCCTGACTTCGGCCCGCTCACCCGGTTCCACGTAACCGACGACCTGAGCGTCAATCCCGAAATCCCGGGCTATGTCAATCACCGTTTGGGCGTCGCGCTCGCCGACGTAGGCTTCCAGGCGGTGGCCCATGTTGAACACCTGGTACATCTCCCGCCAGTCGGTGTGGCTCTCCTGACGGATGAGGTCAAAGAGGGGTGGGACGGGGAACAAGCGGTCCTTCACCACGCGCACGTCTTCCTCGATGAATTTGATCACCTTGGTCTGGGCACCCCCCGTGCAGTGAATAAGCCCGCTCAGTCCCGGACCGACCTCGTGCAGCACGCGCTTCAGTACCGGTAGGTACGTACGGGTGGGACTGAGGACTAACTTTCCGACCGTAGTGACGTGACCGTCTACGGTGATGGACTCCGTGAGTGACCGGCTACCGGTGTACACGACTCCGCGGGGGACTTCCGGGTCGAAGCTTTCCGGATACTTATCGGCGTATTCGTGCTTGAACACGTCGTGGCGCGCGCTGGTCAGACCGTTGCTGCCCATACCACCGTTGTACTCGTTTTCGTAGGTGGCCTGTCCGTAACTGGCCAGGCCGACAATCACGTTGCCGGGGCGGATGTCGTTGACGATCACCTGATCACGACGCAGCCGGGCGAAGGTGGTGAACCCTACATCGATGGTACGGACGATATCCCCCACGTCGGCCGTCTCGCCGCCGGTGAGGTGCAGTCCGACGCCCTGATCGGCCATGCGGTCCTTAAATTTCTCCGCCCCCTGAATAATGGTCTTCAGCACCTCCCCCGGGATGCGGTTCTTGTTGCGACCGATGGTGGAGCTGATGAGGATGTTATCCACCGCGCCCACGCAGCCCATGTCGTCGAGGTTCATGACCAGGCTGTCCTGCACGATCCCTTCCCATACGCTGAGGTCTCCGGTTTCACGCCAGTAGAGGTAAGCAAGACTGGTTTTGGTACCCGCCGTATCCGCGTGCATGACGTTGCACCAGTCAGCGTCGCCGCCCGCCACATCGGGAAGCACCTTACAGAAGGCCCGGGGATAAAGCCCCTTATCGAGCCCCTCGATGGCCTGGTGAACTTCGGATTTAGTTGCGCTGACGCCGCGCTGCTCGTATTTACTGGACATGGCGCAAAGTTAGCCTCAATCCCCTAATTCCTCACCCTACCGGCCGCGCCGGTTCGACGTGAATAAGGACCTGCCCGAGATTCGGGATTTGCTCCAGCAGGGTATCCTTCAGCCGGTGCGCCAGGTCATGACCCTGAGTGACGGTCAGATGGCCGTCGACCAGGGCGTGGAGATCGACGTGGTAGCTGGTGCCCGATTTGCGCACGTAGCATTTTTCGGTTCCCCGTATCCCGTCTACCGTGAGGGCGACGCTGCGGACTTCCTCGGTCAGCTCGTCGTAGTGCTCGTCCATGATCTCTCCGAGCGCCGGCCGGAAGATCAGGTAAGCGTTATACAGAATGAAGGCCGATGCCAGTAGGGCCGCCCAGTCGTCAGCGCTCTCGTAGCCTGGGCCACCCAGGAGCGCGATCGAAATCCCGACGAAGGCGGTGACGGAGGTGATCGCATCGCTGCGGTGGTGCCAGGCGTCTGCGCGCAGGGAGGAGCTATTCGTGATGCGGCTCCGGCGGATGACGATGCGGTAGGAAGCTTCCTTCCAGATGATGATGATACCGAGCACGATGAGCGTCCAGGGGCGCGGAATCCGGTGGGGCGTACGGATGTGCTCGATGCTTTCGTAAGCGATCACGGTAGCGGAAAACACCAGGAAGGCGACCACCAGAAAGGTGATCAGGGGTTCGATCTTGCCGTGTCCGTAGGGGTGGTTGTCGTCGGCCGGCCGGTGGGCGTACTTCAGGCCGAAGAGCACGAGAAGCGACGAAAAAATGTCGGTCGTCGATTCGATGGCATCCGCGATCAGCGCGTAGGAGTTTCCGAAGACTCCGGCCAGTCCCTTAACGATCGCCAGGGCCGTGTTGCCCGCGATGCTAAAGTAACTGGTGCGTAGCGCGATCTGCTCGTTGTCCACCCGACAAACATACGGTACGGGGCTCCGATCCGGGCTACCTCCGGTAAGAGCGCAGGCTATTACAGGCCAGTACCGTCAGGGTGAGCAGCAGGCCCGGGAACACCGCCAGCCACCACGAGTCGGGCCGCACGCGGGCCTGTTGCAACATGCTTCCCCAGGTTACTTGCTGGGCGGGCACCCCAATGCCGAGGAAGCTCAGCACCGCCTCGGCCAGAATGCTCGACCCCACCATGAAGGCCGCGACCACGAATACGGGAGCCACCGCGTTCGGCAGTGCATGACGCAGAAGCAGACGGAGCTCCCCCACCCCGCTTACCCGGGCGGCGGCAATGTAGGGCATACTCCGGATGCGAATCAGCTCCGCCCGCAGAAACCGGGCAATGGAAGTCCACCCCAGCAGCCCGATGATCAGAACGACCGTCCAGATCGACGGACGGCGCACGATACTGAGCGCTACGATCAGGAGCACCAATCCGGGTATACTCACGGTAATCTCCAACAGAAACTGCACGACCCGGTCGATCGGCAGGGCCACCACCCCGCGGAGCCCCCCAATCACCAACGATAAGGCGCGAAATATCAGCCACGCTACGCAGGAAAACGCAACGCTGCAGAAGAAAAGCATCAGCATAAAATGCCCCCCCGAAGCGGCCAGTGGTAGTAAGCTACCGAAGCAATACACCACCCCGCCTACTCCTCCCACCAGCATACTGCCCGCAAGGTAACGGGGCATCCGTACCCCCTCGTTGCCGAAATAACCCGCCACCCCCCCCAGGGGAACACCTATTAACAGGGCGATCAGCAGGCTCCCGATCCCGACAATCACCGCCACCCGCACACCGCTCACGAGTCCGGCGGCCGTATCCCGCCCCAGCCGGTCGGTTCCCAACCAGTGATAACTTCCCTCTCCGTCGGGGGACAGCGGGGGCGAGAAAGCGGGTAACTGCAAGTTGGTTTCCTCGGCACTGTGGGCAATCGGGGAGCGCACCGACCAGGCGAGCTCCTGACTGCGCCACGCATCCCGGCAGCCCTCCGGACCGAATGCCGGGGAGTGGATCTCGCCGCCATAACTTACCAGTAGGGGTTGGTCGTTGGCAATGACATCGGCCAGCAGCGCGATCAGCAGCAGCGCGCCCAGGTAGTAATATGCCCACTTCACCGCCCTCACCGCTCATATCTTTGGTCCAGCCGGATACGGGGATCGAGCAGGGCGTAGCCGACGTCTGCCAGCGTCAGGCCGATGACGGTCAGTAGCCCGTTCATGAGCACCAGGGCCGTTACGACCGGCCAGTCGCGGGCGGTGGCGGAGTTGTATAACAGTTGCCCCATGCCGGGCAAGTTGAAAATTTGTTCGATGGCGACGCTTCCGGCCAGCAGCGCGGGCAGCAGGACGCCGAGCATCGTGACCAGGGGAAAGGCCGCGTTGCGGAAGACGTGGCGCCACAGGACCTGGGACTCCGTCAGACCCTTCATCCGGGCGGTTTTGACGTACGGCTTCCGTAGTTCCAGGAGGGCGGCGGCGCGCAGGTGCCGCGAAACGTACGCGAAGCTGGGGTAAGCCAGGCACAGAACCGGCAGAAACAGGTGCCCCGCCCGTATCTTCAGGGACGTGAACCAGCCGCTGCCGGGGGGCACGTCGCCAAAACCCATACTCGGAAAGATATCCATCCCGAAGGCGGGCGTAGTGAAAAAATTAGCCAGCAAGGTGGCTACCCAGAAGCTGGGAATGCCGAAAGCGAGAAAAGTGAGTAGCGTAGCCCAGCGGTCGAAGCGGCTGTTGTAGTAGTTGGCCATGTAGAGCCCCAGGGGAACGGCGAGCAGGTAGACGACCAGTAGGGCCAAGCCGTTCATCAAGACGGTACGGGGCAGGGCCACGGCGATCTTATCGGCTACCGGTCGCCGGTCCGAGTACGCTTCCCCAAAGTCTCCCCGGAGCAACTCCATCAGGTAGCGGTGGTACTGGTTCGCGGTGCCGTTCCAGTAGATCCGTGGATAGAGGACCCGGTGCGGGCGCGCCGTAACCAACATGCTTTCGTACGCCTCGTGCACCGGACGGCTTCCGGCGCCGTCCAGCGACCGCAACTGCCTACGTATGTACGCGGGTTCTTCGTGGACCAGTAATTTACGAGCGGCCGTGGCTAGCGCGTCGTCGGTTCCGGGGGGCAATTGCGCGGCCCGGAGCACGCTACGGGCGTATTCCTGCACGGCCGGCCAGTTGCCGTAGCGTTGGGCCAGGGAGCGTACTACCCGGCGCCGGTCGGGGTTCACGATACGGTGCAGGGTATCCGGAATCGTGGCGTTCGTGATGGTAAAATAAAAGGGTGGCAGGTCGTACCCCAGTTGCTGGGCAATCCGCCGGTAGGTGCGGTCGTAGGCCGCCGGATCGGAGACGGCTGAGCGGGCCCCCTCGACCGACATCCGTTGCTTGACCGGATCGCTCGGGGTCAGTCGTGTAAGTAGAAAGCATACCACGGTCAGCAGGAGCAGGCTCACCGGCACGTAGATCAGGCGTCGGATCAGATATTTGCTAAGCCTTCGTTGCGCCATTCATCTTACGGTTCTCGCGCAACCTCGACCCACCGCCCCTTCACCTCGGAACGGATGCTCGGATCGTACATGGCTTCACTTACTTGCACGGGCAGGTAGTACCTGCCCGGATAAGCGGCGGTCATGCGGAAGGTGAACGTTTTGGTGGTACGAACGGGCAAATCAAAAAAGGTATGGACACGATCGTCGCGAATATCGCGGTAATCGAAGCTTGCGTTAACATTGTCGGCTCCCTCCGGTCGGATACTGGACAATTCCCACCCTCCCGGCAGAAGCGTAGCGAGGGCCAGCTGGCGGTAATCCTGTCCCGTGGCACCGGGATTGGTGACGCGGTAGGTGGCCAGAAAGTCGGTTCCTGAGGTCAAGGTAGTCACATCCATCGGCTTGCCCTGCAGATCGGTGTAGGTGACCGTCAGCCGTAAACCATTACTGACCGCGGTTTCCTCTCCCGCTCGGGGAGTAGCCATCACGTGCGTGGTAAGGTATAAAGTGGAAGACCCCGTATTCGATACCGTATAGCTTCGTGCAGCGGTGGTGGGTAAGTCGATCACGTAAATACCCGAACGCACGCCAACCGTAGTGGAAGCGCCGTTCGGAGGAGTAAATTCCGCCCGGACTTCCTGGCTGCCTACGCTACCGGCTCTGGCCAACGCGAGGAAGGCAAAGCCGGCTTCCTGCGTATTCAACTGCTGCCGCTCACCGATGGTACGGGCAAGCCGGAGCAGTTGCTCATCCGCCCCCCGTTGATCTTCCGTGGCGACTAGTGCTTCCAGCACGATGGCCATATCGCGAATCTCACTACCGAAGGTGTAGCCCGTCTCCCGGTAAGTACTCACCTCCGAATCCATTCCGGATATCAGATCCCTGGCCGTTTGGCGTCTTCCGGCCAGCGCGTAGGCCGCGGCCAGCTGGTACCGCGGGGTCGTTGTCAGTTCGCCACCCCGCGAACCCCGTAGTCGGTTCATGGCCCCCACGGCGGGGCGCTGGGCCAGGGCGAGGGTGAACAGGCGGTATGCCTGATCGAGCGTGCGCTGGCGGGAGGTAGCGTAAAAAGCATCCGCGTTCGCGGTCCACCGGGAAGCGGCCACCTCCTGAAAGTTAATGACCGACTGCTTCAGCTCATAGGGGACGGAAAACCCCGCGCGCTCGGCCTCCAGCATAAAGTGCAGCGCGTAACTGGTCACCCACGGGTGTACCTGCTGATCCCCCGGCCAAAAGCCGAATCCGCCGGAGGACAGACTGAAGCGTCGGAGCGATTCGATCGCCGCCGCCACGTTCCGTCGTCGACTTTCCTCCCGCGCGGGAGAAAGCTCGGTGATCCGGTCCAGCATCAACTGCGCGAATGCCGTGGAAATCGTCTGTTCGGCGCAGCCGTAGGGGTAGCTCAGCAGATCGTCCAGATGGCGATCCAGGTTCATGGCGGGCAGGGCTGACAGCTCCAGCGTAGCCCGCCGGGTAGCGGGCGCGCCGAAGAGGTCATAGTTCACGGTACGCGACTCCCCGGCGGGGATGCCCACGGTTGCCGAGCGCGTGACCGGCACGTTGGGTTCCCGTATGGCTACTTCTACCTGCTGGTTTGCCGACTCACCGCTTCCCCGTGCGGTTACCTCAAACCGGGCCACTCCGCTGTTACGACCCACCTGAACGGGAATATAGGTCAGGCGATCGCCCGCCCCGCTGAAAGTCACCGATGTCTGGCTGCGGGGTATAGTGACCAGACCCTCCGCCTCGCTGACCGAAACCCCCACCTCCGTAATCCGGTCGGCCATCGCGAAGACGTTCACCGGCATGTCTACCCGCTCTTCGGGCGCGAGTACCCTTGGAAGGGTCGGAAGTACCATCAGGGGTTGACGCACCGTCACCCGCTGCTCCGTACTCCCGTAGGCCCGTTCACCTACGGCGACGACCATCACCCGCACGGCACCGATGTAGTTCGGCAATTCGATCCGGTGGCGGGCGGACCCTCCCGCCAGTCGGAAAGGTCCCAGGTGGCGGACGACCGGTTCGAAACGATTGGCCGAAGCCTCCTCCGGATGCACTTCGGTACCGTCACCCCCGACGGCCAGTACGCGCCCGAACTCTCCGTTGATGCTGCTCATGACATGGTCGTAAAGGTCATACGTTTTCACCGTCAGCGCCTCCTTGCTGAAGAACTCCCGGTGCAGATCCGGTGTAGCGAATCGGGTGAGTCCCAGCAAGCCTTCATCGACCACCGAGAGGACGTAAGTCATGGGCCGGCCTTCGGCCTCCCGAACCCCCACCTCGACGGTTTGGCGGGGTTTCCACTCCCGCCCTACGGTAAGCTCCGGCTGCAAACGAGTCTGGGGGTCCAGCACCTCAACGGGCACCACGCCGTATAGCCGGACGGGGCGGTCATTGGTCGTCTGAGCGTAGGGTTGCAGGTAGCTGATGCTGGCGTAAACCGTCGGCACCATCCGCTCATCCGTGGCGAAACTTACTTCCGTCTGTCCGGGTGTCGTCGGCATCCAGAACTGCTCCAAACTTCCAAGGCTGTTCTCCAGACTTACGAGCAGCTGTCCACCACCACTGCTGGGTACCTTGATCGTAACGCGCTCCCCTACGTTTACGGTTTCGTGATCGGTTCGCATCCGCAGCAGCGAGGCTGACTCCCGGTCGTCCGTACCCGCGGTACCGTCGCCGCCGTAGAAGTAGTCGCCGGCGCAGTGTCCCCCCGGGTCGCAGACGCGCATCAGGTACCTTCCGTAATCGTCAACGCCGATCGGCACCGTGGCCCGGCCATTAGCGTCGGTTACGGCCGTGTACGAGGCGACGGCCTCCGTATGCAGGTTACTACCGAAGCGGGCTACGTTGTCGTTGCCGTCCTGCCACCAGTAGCGCCAGTCCACCCGGTAAATGCCGACCGTAAGCTTTCGGTTGGCGCGCCCCCGCCCATCGGTACCTACGGCGGCGAATTCCACCCCGCCCGTACCGGAAATCGGCAGGCTCTTGCCTCCCCAGTCGTTTTCCGGCAGCCGCACCCCCGCGTACACTTCGTAAGGGTCGTAGGGCACCGTAGTCCGGTCGGCACTGAAGTTGCCTCCGGGTTCGAAGACACGAGTCGACAGGCGTAACCGCAGGGGCCCGGGAAGTTGTTCTCCCAAGGGAGGTACGTTGATCGTGGTCCGTCCGCGGGCGTCAAGCTTGCCGTCGAACAGTTGGGTCTCGGGTGCTTCGCCGAGGGGCCGTGCGGGATCGTGGAATGCATAGTCGGCGAACGGCCCCGATCCCTCCCGTCGCACCTCCGGCTGCATATCCGTCACGGCACGTAGGCCCGCACCGGCGGCACCGTACAGCCAGCTTGCGGACAGCTCCAGCCGGTTACGGGCGGCGGCGGGGTCGAGGGAAATGGATAATCGATTGGGCTTAACCGACTCGATGAGTAGGTTACGGGTGAAGGTCCGGTCTCCTGCCCGCACCGTGGCCGACCACGGCTCCGTGATGTCGGTGGCCGCAGTGGCGAAATGCAGGGGGTAGAGGTCTCCGGATACCGCGGCGGTTACGGTCCTTCGCTCGACCACTCTCCCCCGGGCGTCGCGCAGGATGAATTCCAGGGGATAGTCATCTGGGAGCCGGTCGGCACGATCCTCCAGTACGAAGTGAAGGTAGACGCTATCGCCCGGTCGCCATACTCCCCGCTCGGCGAAGAAGGCACCCCGCAGACCGCTTTCCGCCGCTCCCCCGCCTACGTCAAATCGGCCGAGGGGCAGCGCTTCGGCCTCACTCAGACTCAGGTAAGCGACCTCCTGATTGAGCGTACCTACCACGAAGGCGGGCTCTTCCTCCGTCGTCATTCGTACCCGCCCTTCGTCATCGGTGGTTCCGGAAAACAGTTCCCGTCGGTCGTAACTGTAGGCCGTAACGCCGGCCCCGCCCTGCGGGCTCCCCGAAATGAGGTTGGTGGTAAAGATCAGCGTGCTGCGGTCCGGGTTCCGCTTCGCGATCAGTCCCAGATTGGAGGACAAAACATTCTGCATCAGGAACCGCTCGCGGTGGTAGTAAGCCGGAGAACAGGGGTCGTCCCGTTGCTCCCAGTCGTGGTAATCGTAAATGCCGTTGTAGTCGCTTACGAGAGAGGTGAGCGGACGGAACCCCGGTGCGTTGTCGTGTCGCCGCAATTGCTCGGAAATGGTGCTCAGGCCCAGGCTCTCCAGCGCTCCGGAGCACGACCGGTCGGTGTGTTCCAGCCCAAATGCCAACCGGACCTGGTACACGGCCGCCCCCGCCTGACCGAGGTACTCTCCCAGGTCGATCGCGTACCGGGTCCAGCCGGCCCGTTGGGCGTCGGGTACGAGATCGTGGAGAGTGATCTCCCGCCGGTCGACCACGTGCCCTACCCGGCGGAGGCTCCATTCGTGACTCGTGGACGACAAGCGCTCGTCCTGCAGAAACTGCAGAACGTTGCCCCCGTCGATGCGGAAGATCTCGAGATATACGGAGTTTAGCCCCGTAGCCTCGAAGGTGAATAGTCGCCGGCCTTCATGGGGCATGATAGTACCCTCTCCGACGGCCCGCAGTCCCGGCTCGGCCCGACCCAGGGTGAGCTGCCACTCCGTAGCGCTTGCCAATGTCTGCCCCGTGGCGCTCCGCAACTTCGGATCGACAATCAGGACGGCCTCCCGGGGAGCCGAGGCGGTCGGGTACAGCGTAATAAGGTTTCCGTCAATATGCGTGGTGAACTCCACTTCGGGGCGGAAGCGGAGCAGGCCGGTCAGTTCCTGGTTCGGGTCCACGGGTCCGCTCATCCGCACCACGACTCCGTTCCCGTCGGGGCTCTCCCGGGTGCCGACGACCCCGAATGCCCCTACCGGATCGAGTCGGACCTCGGTGGTTTGCTTTGCTCCCGCGAACCCGCCCCCCCGTGCCGAGGCGGAGATGACGACCGAACCGGGCTCGGTACCGCGGTCCGCCACGTTGACCACGTAGGAGAACACGTTTTCCGAAGCCTGCTCGACGGAAAATTCGGTCGGCCGGCCGTTGTGCTCGACCCGCATTGCTTCCCGGATTTCATCAGTGGTGGCCCCGTCGTTCGTGATCACCCGCCCGGTAACCTCCACGCGCTCGGGAGCGGAGATGTCGGGAATGTAGTAGCCGTCCGCTTCCAGCTGAAGACGACGCTCCGGTACGTCGAAGTAGAAGGCGTAATCCGGTTTGCCGGCCAGGGACACGCGGGCCGTGTAACGGGTGTTGCTCCGTAGCGGCCCGGCGGGGCGGAAGATCAGCTGACGCCCGCGCACTTCCGTCTCTCCCGCCACTGCCGGCGTTAGGGTAAGGGAAGGACCCTCCTCTCCCACCGCGTACGAAGTGTCAAAGGTTACGTACAGGTCGGCATTGCGGCTCACCACCCCGGACGTATGCGCCAGAATATAAGTGGGCGGCGCATCGGACACCTCCGCCCGCCCGTCCGTGTCCCTGCAAGCGGCAAAAAGAGCGAGGAGGAGCAGGGCCGGAATTGCGCGCATGAGTCGGGCGGTTAATTAATAGCAAAGTAAGCAACTTGCGGTGGACTTCCGTTGTGAGGATGATATGGAACAGCAACTGGCCCTTTTCCCGCTTCAGCTCGTCGTTTTTCCGGGCGAATCGCTCAACCTGCACATCTTCGAACCCCGCTACCGACAGCTCGTCACCGATGCGGAGGAACAGGGGATACGCTTTGGGGTCCCCACGGTGATCGAAGGTCGCCTGCAGCCCGTCGGTACCGAAGTGTCCCTTACCGAAGTGGCGCAGCGGTACCCGGGCGGGGAAAGCGACGTCCGTACCCGCGGTGAACGGGTGTTTTACCTCCAGGAATATGACCGTACCGCGCCCGGTAAACTCTACCCCGGAGGCCGGGTGCGCTACCTGCCCGTGGAGGAAGAGGAAGACCCCGCGGTCAATGACCGGATCATCGCCCTCACCCGGGAAATTTACCGCCAACTGAAGGTCAGCCGGGAAGTCAGATCGGTCGACGAAGGGTTCCGCACCTACGAGATCGCACACTACGTGGGCTTCACCCTGACCCAGGAATACGAGTTCCTGAAACTACGGGCTGCCAATAAACGGCAGCACTACTTACTGGCCCACCTACGGCAGATGAAACCCCACCTCGGCGATCCGCTCCGAATCCGGGAACGCGCGCAACTGAACGGCCACTTTAAGGATCTGAAGCCCCCGGACTTCTAGGCGGGCACCGCCGCGGCAATGCGCGCGCGAAGGTCTTCCATACGGGCTTCACTGACCTCTACGACCTTACCGAACCGAAAGTCGGCGGTGGTACTGACCGGCACCAGGTGGACGTGCACGTGGGGAACCTCCAGACCGAGCACCCCGTTGGCGACACGTTCACAGGGAATGGCCGCCTTGATCCCCTGGGCCACCCTTTTGGTGAACAGGGTGAGGGCGGTCAGTTCGTCGTCAGTGAGGTCGTAGTAGTAGTCCACCTCCCGCTTCGGCACGCAGAGGGTATGCCCCTCGACCATGGGCCGAACGTCCAGAAAAGCGATGAAATCCTCCGTTTCGGCTACGGTGTAGGCGGGCAGTTCGCCCCGAATGATGCGAGTGAAGATGGAAGCCACTAGATGGAGATGTTCTTGATCTTAAATTGGATCGAGCCGTTGGGCGTCTTCACCTCGGCGATGTCACCGACCGCCTTGCCCAGCAGGCCCTGTCCCATGGGACTGTTCACGGAGATTTTCTTGGCTTTCAGATCGGCCTCGCTCTCGGCCACCAGCTCGTACACCATTTCGGCCTTGTTCTTGACGTTCTGGATGGTCACCTTGCTCATGACGGTCACCTTGCTGGTATCGAGTTGACTGGAGTCGAGCACGCGGGCGTTGGCCATCACCTTCTCCAGTTCGTTGATCTTCATTTCCAGCAGACCCTGGGCGTCCTTGGCCGCGTCGTACTCGGCGTTCTCCGAAAGGTCTCCCTTCTCGCGGGCCTCGGCGATGGCGCGGGCTACCTCCGCGCGGCCGTTGGTCTTTAATTCATCCAGTTCGGCGCGTAGCCGGTCGAATCCTTCCTGCGACAGATAGTGTGTTCCTGCCATGATTGTGGGTTTATGCGTTAAAGCAGCCATCTCCTGACCCTTCCCCCGGGGGAGACTGGTGAAGACCCTGCTTGCCGTTGGTGAAGCCCCCGTCCCGCAACCGTGTAGGTGGGGTGAGAAGAGAACCAAAAAAAGCGACGCTCCTACGCTTAGTAGGAACGCCACTCACATTATTTGAACCGTAAAGATAAGGATTTCGGATATATTGTGCCAGTCCTGGCTTTATCCCCTAGAAGGATAGGCTGAGCCCGACATTGTGGGTTCCGTTGTAGACCCGGGTGCTGCGGTAAGCGTAATCGATGCTGAACCGCCGGGTGGGATCTCCCTTCCGAAAGGGGACCAGGACGCTGGCCCCGGCGCTCAAACCATCGTACAGGGAAGCCTGGTCGGCGGTAGTTCCCTCGCTCCCCGCGCGCGCGTCCAGATCCGCCCGATAACCGGCCCGGGCGACGAACTGCTCGCGAAAAGCATACTCTACTCCGGCCCCCAGCTGGTCCCGACTGAAGGAGTTAGCGGTGAAGTTGCCCACGACCGTAACGCGGTGGTCTTCTACGGCGGAAAGAAAATCGTAGCTGGCGCCAATGTTGAGGACGGAAGGCATCTCGAAGCCGGCCGCCCGTTGCTCGAGGGTAAGTTTATAATCCGCCGACGGATCGGGGTTCGGCGCTTCGGTAGCCAGGGCCTGCCCGCCGTATTTCATTCGGGAGCCTACGTTGCGCAGGCTGAGTCCGAACTTGAACTCCTCTTGTTCGCCCGTCACGTACTGTACGCCCGCATCAATGGCAAAGCCGAAGGAACTAACGTCGCTGGTCGCCTCACTGACTCCGCGCAGGGTAACGCCGACCGAAACCTTGTTCTCGAAGCGGTGGCTGTAGGTCAGTCCCACGTTGATGAAACTCAGGTTAAGCAGGGCCCCCGTTCCCTCCGGTTGATCGGTGGTGGTCACCGCAATATCCCCGAAATCGAGGCTCATGACGCTGAAGCCCAGGGCTCCATTCTTGCCCGCGGTACTCGTAACCCCGATGGCCTGCATCGAAATATCCGTTCCCTGCAGGTAGTTCGCGTACCCAAGCATTACTTGGGTACCCGTGAAGCGACTGACCCCGGCCGGGTTGAGCCGCATGGCTTCCACTCCCGTCACGTAGGAAGTCCCCAGGGAATGCAGGCCGGCGGAGGGGGCCCAGGGGTTCATCAGCAGTTGCGCGGCCCCGGCCTCTCCCTGTCGGTCGGGGTTGCCCGCCGCTACCGCCAGCGACCACAGGCTACAGAGTGCAAAGAGGTAAACGTGCTTCATGGAGTGATTCGTTTTGCGGGAACGCGGGAGCCGTGCATCACAGACCCGATGGATCGAACTGCCGTTGAACGCCAAAGAATTTGAGGGTGCGTTCCCCGTATCCGGGGGCCTGGACGTGGATGAGGTACACCCCACTGGCCACGGGAATACTCTTCTGGTTTTTCAGATCCCACTCCAGGGCCGGGGAGATCTGTCGTTCCCCTACCGGTCGGTTCGTTCCCCGGAGCATGGTGGCCGTTTCGTCGCGCTCGTACCGGCGGATGAATTTTCCGTCCAGGGTATAGATCGTGACCGTCGCCCGGGCCGGTAGGTTGGTGATTTTGACGTTGGTTTCGAACTGGCTGTCCTCGTACACGCTGAACCCGTAGTAAGGATTCGGTACAACGTTGATCATATCCAGCGCGCGGTTGGTCAGCGTTTCGTCGAGTTCGGTGGTGGCCTGTTTGCCCGCGATCGTGAAGCGGTAGGTCGGGTACCCGTTGCTGCCCGGGGCGCCCTCGGCGTAGGCGAAGGCACTATTGACCCGCAGTTTGATGGTCACGTCCGTCGGGATGATGCCATCAGCGTAGGACCGGAGATTGGTGCCCGGCGTGAGCAGGGGGAACCCGGCCCAGGTGACTTCCTGCAATCCTCGCACCTTACTGGTGGAGTTGGGGCTGGACCGGGGAGCCAGCCGGTTGTACAAGCGGACGCCGCCGTCGTAGGGCTGCTTGGTCACGTAGAAAAAATGCTGGGCACCGGCTACGAAGTCGTAGATGCTCAGTCCGTTGATGGGTGATTTCTGGAAGATGGTACTTGACGGATTGAAGATCATATCGTCCCCGTTACTGGGGGCAACGTATGCATCGCCGAGCCGTCGGCCGTCGTAGGTGCTGTTCTCCCCCCAGAAGATCTCGAGGCGCTGGCCGGTCTCTACGTCAATAGCGTATCCCGGGAACCATCCCATACCCGTGCGGTAAGCGGGGTCGATGCTGTTGTCCACCGCCGGCAGGCCATTGGGTCCGGCTTCCCGGCTGACGCTCGGGGCGTCGCGGGTGTCGAACATCAGACGGTCTCCTTCCTGCTTAATGCGCTGCCCGCGGTAGGCCGCATCCCGGTAGAAGTAGTTGCTGGTCTCCACGACCGGGCACCTGCTCCAGAGCGACTTATCGGAGGTGAAGACGATATCGACATTGTTGAGGTCCTGCAGGGATTGGTTGCGCGACACTCCGTCGTTGAGCCGGAATTCGGACAGGTAGACCGGGGAGATGTAGGGCACCCGTCCGTCCTTCTCCAGCCAGTTCATCAGCCGGTAGGGGACTACGCCCGGAAATAAATCCGAGAGACCGCGATCCCGGTCGAGGCTGTAGAAGCGATCCTGAAAGTCGTCGGTGGCAACGTAGTCGAATACGTTCTCGTCGATCTCCGTCACCCCGGTACGTAGGGACAGGTCATCGGGCAGGAAGGTCAGCCAGGGGTCGGCGTCGGTGCTGTCGTAGGTGATGGCCGAACCGATCGCGCCGTTGCGACCGGATCCGGGTATGCCGGGCTCGGGCACGTCGCCGATGCGGATAGAAAAGCCGTACTCCCCGACGATCTGCTCGTTGGGGATGCTGATGGGCCGCTCGCTGACCACGGTGGGACCTCCACAATCATCCAGACAGCGCAGCGTCCAGTTTACCGGGGCGGTAAGCTCCTCGTCGCTCATGTCGGCATCCACGAAGGTGAGTTCAAACTCGCCGTCGCGTACGTCCAGGGGGTTCGCCACGAATACGTCGATGGGCGCCGCGCCGAGTTCGTAGGTGATCTCCCCGCGGTAGTCGCTGCCGTTGGCGAAGGCGGCTTCGATCTCGGCTAGGCTCTCCGCGCTGATGTCCAGAAAGTTACCGTTGTTCCCCTTTCCGCTGATGCGGGTCACCCGGGCCCCGTCGCCGTATTTGGCCATCAGGTCCCGGTCGAGGATGGGGCGCGGGATGGCCGTGTAGAAGGCGTTGCCCGTGAGCGGATCCCCGATGTTCCGGCTCGACCCTACGTACTGACTCGGTTGCCCGGGGTCGGTAAAGTCAAAGGGGTCGAAGCTCTTGTAGTTGTTGTACCCGTAGGCCACGACCGTGAAGTAGTACCTGCGGTGGTTGATCAGGCGGGTATCGTTCCCGCTGGCGAAGGCGTCCTGGGTGATGCTCAGACTGTGCCGGATACCCTGGTCGGGGCCGTTGACCCGTAACTCGGGTACGAAATAGGTCTGATCGAGAGGGTTGACGTCATCCTCCTCATCTCCGAGTCCCTGCCAGTTGAATAGGCGGGTAACCCCGTTGGAAAGGTCGTAGGTAGCCACTTCCCGCACGCGCTCCGGGTCGTCGATGTCGGCCAGGGTGACATCCGGCCCCGAGAACTGAAACACCCGGTAACCCTCAAAGCGGTACAGGCTGTCTTCACCCTGGGGAATGCCCAGGCCTTGCTCGCTGTACTGCTCTTCGAAGTTGTTACTGGCCCGGTCGTTGGAGAACAGCAGCACGACTTCCCGGTCGAGCTCCAGTACGTCCACGTCCGGGGCATCCGGCCCGTCGAGGCGGTCGAAGCAGTTGTCGAACAGTGACTGGGCCAGGTCGTCCGCCTGCTGTAATCGCTGAATGGAGGGTGCCGGGTAGGTCTGGTTGGGTACCCAGACCACCCCGATGATGAGTTCGTTCACCGCCCCGGGCTGGAGCGTGAAGGGCCCCGACGCCTGGATGGTCCGGCGGTCACCGAACGGCAGATCTTCCGTGGTCATGTTCCATCCGTTGCGGTTGGGGGGGTCGGGGAAGGCGTAGCGCGTCGTCGGTGCCCCGCCCTCGTCGAAGCCGTCGCCGGTATTCTGCAGGGGCGCGCCGTTGCGCCACCGCCCCTGGAGGTAGTTGTAGTACTCTTCGGCCGTGCTCGGGTCCGTAGTTTCGGGTGCGGGACCACCCACGCCGGCGTTGTTGTAATAGACGAATGAGCTCATGCCAAGTTCCCGCTCCCCGATCTGGTTGCCGTTGACGTCGAAGACGGGTGCGCGGGGGCCGCGGAAGTAGTCTACCCCCAGGATGGGAATTTCGTCGCAGTAGGTTTCGACGCCGCCGTCGCAGGTACACCCCTGAGCGCCGTCCAGTTCGTCTTCGTTGTATACGTAAGCCAGGGAGCGCGTGGTATCGCTGCCGATGTAGTCGTCGGAGGCGCAGCCGAGGTCGGGGTCCACCCACATGGCAAAGTAGGTATCGAGAATGTCCTCCTGCGCCCGGTTGATCAGCTTGTAGCGCTGAAAGGTCATGTTGTTGAGGTCGTCCGACGAGTTGAAGGCAAAGGCCTGCACCTGCACCTCCATCTGTATCTGGAGGGGGGTATTCGACTGGCGGTGGGTATTGCCGGCGTCGTTGTAGATCCAGAAAGTCATTTCATCGGGAAACTGCGGCAACTGATTGCAGCCCCGGACCTCGATGATGGGGTAATCACCCATGGTCGGATCGTAAAGTCCGTCCAGGTCCTGGTCCCAGAAACCGGCCAGTCCCCCACCCTCGTTGGGATTGGGAAGCTGAAAGCCGTTGACCTCCGCGAAGTAGGGGTTCCCCACGGAGGGCCAACCCAGAATGGAACGGGGAATTTCTTCCGGGTCGAGCGGAAGGCGGTCGGCATCCGCGGCGGCAATGTAGCTTTCGATGACCTCCCGGATATCGTCTCCCCTCACCGTAAAGAATCGGTCCCACCGCTCGCAGGTATCCCGCTGCACGGTACCCTGGGGGGTCAGCGGGCCGGGATAGTAGTCGAACTGACCGCTGCTGCGCCCGTAGTCCTGAGCAGCCACCTTGAGCCCGCCCCCCGGATCTCGCCCCCCCAGCCAGACGGCTCCCGCGTAGATGGAGCTCACCTCGGGAACACCCGGCGGAGGTTTCGGAACGATGTAGCGCCCGTTGGCCCCATCCCACCAAACATCGCCACCCGTCGTCAGGCGGGCCCGCACGTTATTGATTTCCATCTCAGTTTGCCGGGTAGCGTTGTCGCAGGCCTCCCGAAACTCGATCCGCTCCCGTTCGGAAGCGGTGGGGCGCCGGGGCTTACCGTCGTCCGGACCCTTCGTAGCACCCACGGCCAGGGGCAGCAGCATAGCGCCGACCAGCAGGGGAAGAGAAAGCAGGGTGGGGAGTCGCATTACGCTCGGTTTGTTACGGTGGTGGGGCAATGGGATCATCAGAGGCCGAAACGGACCCCGACGAACATCCGGCGGGGAAGGCTAAATAAATCGGGGTTGAGTATACGCCACTGGTAAGAGGCGAGGTAGCTGTCTACAGGTCGGGTACCCGACTCCAGGCTCTCGAGTTGATCGCGCCCGAAGCTGCTCTGCAGGAAGCCCGGATCGTCGGGCGACCCGGTGGCGGAGTACACGCCGATGATGTTGCGCCGGTCGAGGATGTTGCTCACCCGGAAGTAGACATTCAACCGGGAACGGCCGGCAATCACGAAATTCTTTTCCACCTGCCCGTTGAGGGTAAAGTTCCAGGGGTTACGGCTGCCGTTGATGGCGCCCCGGGTACCGCTGCCGCCCAGTTCGCTCGGGAGAAAGGTGGCCGTGTAGGGGCGCCCCGAGACGCTGCTTCCCTGAATGTTGATCCCCGAATCGTTTAGCCACCGCGGTGTACCGTTGCGGCTGTCGAAGCGATAGTCCAGCACGAGATTGAAGCGGTGACGCTCGTCGAAGCTCAGGGGAAACAGCGTACGCAGATTCCCCCGGTTGGTGAGTCCGCGCTGGCTGTTCGCGTTAGATCCGGTGCCGTCGGCAAATTGCAGGGTGTAGTTGGCGTTCACGGTGACGCTGTTGGTGCGCCGCAGGTCGTAGGTGAAGCTGAAGCCCTTGACCGTCCCGAAATCCTGATTGTCGTAAGTAGTGTACTGATTGACCAGGGGCACCGGAAAGTACGTCCGCAGCTGGATCATGTCGCGCAGTTCCTTATAGTAGGCCGCCAGCGTCAGCGCGGAGGTGTTGCTCACCTTCGTTTTAAACCCTACTTCGTAATCGATCGTCCGCTCGGGGCGGAGGGCCGGATTGTTGAAGGTGCTGCCGGTCCGCTCCACGAAGTAGTAATAGTCCAGGGCGGTGGCCAGGGTGTTGCTGGCCGGACGCTGCACGAGCACGTCGTAGTGGGCGAAGAAGTTCGCCTCGTCGGAAATGGGGAAGCTAAAGGCCAGGCGGGGCATCACGTTATACTGTACCTCATAGTCCCGGAAGGACGTAGCTACGGTGAATTCCTCCGACTTGATGAAATTAGTAGAGGCCTGGGCCGCCGGATTCGCGTAGCGGGGAAAGACGAGTCCGCTGCGGATGCCCTCGATCTCCTGCGGACCGTTGGTAGGCGTGCCGTCGGCCCGGAACCAGCTGTCTCCATTGCGGTAGGCGTTGACCTGGTCGCTCGATTCATCGACCGTGTACACGGCGTAGTCCGCGCCGATATTGCCGGGGCGCTCGCCCCCGAAGTTAGCGTGAAACTCCTCGGCCCCGATGATCTCGTACAGGCTGTACGGGTCCTTAAGGACCTTGGTGTTGGCATCGTAGCGGTCGGCCCGTACGCCCACCCGGAAGATCATACTGTTAATCGTAAACTTGTCCTGCAGGTAGGCCGCGGCGTAAATTGGGCGGTTGGGCCCGACGGTAAAATTCCGCTGGCCGGTAACGGGGTTGATCGCAAAGAAGTCGTCGAAGGTCCCGTTGGTTTCGTTCCCGAGGTAGTCGTAGCCGACGTAGTCGATCAGGCCGGCGAAGGTCAGTTCCTGCGCGCTGAACTGGCGCAGGGAAAGCTGGTCCGGAGTCAGGCCGTCGATGTTGACGAACTGGTCCAGGGGCACGCCCAAATCTTCCCGGATGCGCCGGTAAAACGTGCCGGCATCTTCCTCGATGGTCGGGGCCACCACGGTGGCGGGACCCCGGTAGCCCGCGGGCCCTTCGTCCAGAACCACGTCGATGGTCTGTAGGACCCGGTTGTTCGTATCGACCGCATTGAGGTGACGGTTGATCAACTGGCGCCCCGTCGTCCACAGGCCCGCCGGACTGAGATTATAGGAGCGGTTAACCCGCTGTTCGTAGACGACACCGAGTTGGATGCTGTGCCGACTCTTGTCGGAATTTCCCGGCACCAGCTCGAAGTTGGCGTTCGCCTGGAAGGTGTAGGTATCGTTGTCGGAGTTGAAGAGTTGGTTGTATACGGTCCCGACGTTCTGGTGAAAACCCCAACTGTCCCGGTACAGCGTCTGGGTACGACCGTTCACCGCCGCGAACTGGTCGAGAGTAGGGATCGGTTTACCGTCGGCCGTGGTTTGCGACAGCCCCAGCAATCCGTAGGTTTCGGTATTGAATACGAGATCCTCCCCGTAACCGAGGTAGTTGTTGTAGTTAGCGAGGACGGGGTTTGTGGTCGCCGGCGTGTAGTTGCGGAGGATTTCGCGGTAATCGGCCTGAAACGCGCCGGTCGCGACGCCCGTCTCGTCCCGCTGAATAGCAAATACCGGAATGTAGTCGACCTCAAAGCGCCCTACGTACCCGTAATCGAAGATGCGTTCCTGGTGTACCGGGTCCCCTACCCCGAATTTATTGTTCTCGACTCCCAGTTGCAGGACGTAGCTCGCGTTCTGGAATAGTCGGCGGTTGTTACCGGATGCATCGGCCTTACCGCCGCCGCCGAGCCGGTGCCGAAACCGGAAGTTCGCCCGGTAATCCTCGTCGGCGGAGGTGGGGTTGCGCGCCGCGTTGTAGGTGCGCCACGTGGTACCGAAGTTTTCTCCCGGAGTGAATTGATCGTCGACCGTACCGTAGTAGCCGGACAGGGAGATGTCGATAGCGTCGCTCAGGCGGGCGTCCAGTTTACCGTTCAGGTCCACAATGCTGCGACTTTCGAACGGGCGGGTAGCCAGGGCATCCACGTCGGTATTATCCAAGAAGTCGGCGGCTACGAAGGGTCGGCCGCCGCGCAGGACGACGGGGTTAGCCTCCAGATCGGCGATGACGTCATCCCGGGCCCGGAAGATGGGTACCGCACTGGGATCGTCGTCTTTCCGGTAAGTGTAGCGCCCGCTCAGGCGGAATCCGAGGAGGGCGCGATCTTCTCCCCGTTTGATGATGGGACCCGAAACCGCCACGCCCGCCAGGCTATTCCCGTAAGCGTCGAGACCCTCACTGGTCTCGGCCTCGGCATTCAGGAAGAATTCACTACTCGGCCCCTTAGTGGTCACGGAAATAATCCCACCGGTCACGTCGCCGTAGCGCGCTTCCAGTCCGCCGGTGATAACCTGCAGTTGCTCGATCTCCGATTCCGGAAGCAGGCTTCCCTGTACGCGAACGCCGTCGACGTAGTAATCCGTGGCGTTGGATCGCGAACCGCGGATCGTAATGGCCGATCCTTCGTCCGCGGAAGCCGCACCGGCCGTGATCGAGGCCAACTGATTGATGTTGCGGGTCGGTAAGCGCTGGATCTCTTCCGCGGTGATGGTCTGTCCGCTGGTCGTGTTATCGACTTCGATCAGCGGAACTTCGTAGCCGGTGACCATGACCACCTCCAGGTTGACGCCGCCCTGGTTAGATACCTCGATGTCCGCGACGTTGGTTTGACCGGGCAGTACGGGAATGCCGGTAATTTTCGTCGGTGGATAACCCGTATAGTTGACCTCCACGTCATAGGTACCCGGGTCGATATTCGAAAAGAAGTAATTCCCGCTCAGGTCAGTCGTAGTACCCTGGACGAACGACCCACCCCGCAACAGGGAAACCGCCGCGAAGGCCAGAGGCTCTCCCCCCGCGTCCACGTCCGCGACCTTACCGGCAAGCGCCGTTTGCGCCGTAGCCAGCAGAGAAACGAAAAGGAAAGCACAGACGAGTAAAAATCTTTGCATACGGAAGCGTTTGGCCGGGGCGTGCCGCGGGACCCCGGCGTTACGTACAAAAGTGCAAAAGAAAGCGCACACCGTACTCGCGTTTACCGGCGTCGTAGCAGTCCCGACAATATTACCAATGGATTACCGCAAACTTTTTGGCGTACATAATGAACTTTTGTCACTATTGTGATGTTATATTAGTGTATTTTGATTTGATAACAAGCGGAAAACCATATACATACATCTATTCACCCCTCCGCAGCAAAAGATTCTATTATGAGAAACCTGATTCTATCCTCGACCTCCATTACCGGAACCAACGTAACCAACCAGAAAGGCGAAAGCCTCGGCGAAATTAAAGACCTGATGATCGACACCGAAAACGGTACGGTCAATTATGCCGTGCTTTCCTTCGGAGGATTCCTCGGCATGGGCGACAAATACTTTGCCATCCCGTTCGAAGCCTTCGACGTCAACACCACCACGGAGAAATTCGTACTGAACGTCTCCAAGGAACGACTGGAGAATGCCCCCGGATTTGACAAGGACAACTGGCCGAAAACCAGTGATTCCAAGTACTGGGACAGTCTTCACAGCCACTACGGCGTCGAGCGCCGCTCCTTCGTGAACCGTCGCGAAACGGCCTAAGCCTAATTACATAACACTCCTTCGTCAAAACCCGCTGCAGCACCCGCCGCAGCGGGTTTCGCGTTATTTGACCCGCTTACCGTGCTTTACCACCAAATCGACGTCCTGCAGGAGGTCGATGTGCCGAAGAACGTCCCCCTTCACGGCGATGATATCGGCGTACTTGCCGGCGGATACCGTGCCGTAGTCGGCATCCACGCCCATCCACTTAGCGGGCCAGTAGGTAGCCGCCTTGATGGTGTACATGGCCGGAAAGTCAAATTCATTGGTCCAGACATCAAGTTCGTTCCAGGTGCTCTGGCAGTGAAACTTCATCGGGATGCCGGAGTCGGTGCCGACCATGAGGACCACCCCCGCATCGCGAAGCTGATTGACCTTGCGCTCCAGCGTAGGGCGACGGATCGGGGTCAACTGAAAGTAGGGCAGCTCCCCCGGTCGCTGAATGCTGGCTTTGATGTCGGCAATGATTTCCGGAGTGAGGCCCTCGTGCCAACAGTCGTTGTCGAGTCGCTCGGGATTGTCACGGGTGTACTCGTAGTTGTACAAGCCCTCCACCGTCGGGGTCCAGTACAGGGGGCCGGCACTCATGTCGGCCGTGCGCTCGCGAATCATATTCATGACATCCTCGGGGTATTCCGGGGAAGAGCTCAGCCCCGTGTGCTCGAAGCAATCGACACCGGCGCGCAATCCCAGGCGGATCTCTTCCGGGCGGTGTCCGTGAGCGACGACCTTTAACCCCTGGCGGTGGGCCTCCTCAACCAATTCGCGGAAGGCCTCCCAGGGAATCTCGTCCTGGTCGACCACCTTGATGCAGTCGACGCCGGCCGCGGCGAGTTCCCGTACTTTGCTCCGGGCTTCCTCCACGGAGCGTACGCCCCAGCGGAAGTCTTCCGTCCCCGGATAGGGCGCGGCCTGCAGAAACGGTCCGCTCACGTAGAGCGTAGGGCCGGACAGTTCTCCGGCATTGACCCGGTCGCGGACGCTGATGCTTTCCGCCAGTGGACCACCCAGGTCGCGGGCGCTGGTCACGCCGGCCATGAGCAGTTGGCGAGCGCTGGCGGGCATGATCACGTCAGCCAGTTGCGGCGGATAGATGGAGTCCCAGTAAGCGTAATCGCTGTGACCGTTAATCATCAGGTGCACGTGCATGTCCCACAGGCCGGGCAGCACGCTCATGCCCTCCGTGGAGATCACTTCGGCGCCCGCGGGAACCTCCAGCTGGCCCTGGGTACCCACGGCCTGAATCCGGTCGCCCTCGATCAGGACAACACTGTTGTAGATCGGTTGGCCGCCGTATCCGTCAATCAGGGTACCGCCCACCAGTGCCCGTACCTGCTGGCCGACGACAACGGAAGTGGACAGCAGTAGGATAGACAGTATGCAGAGGGTACGGAAGAGAGGATGCTTATTCATACGCCCAATGTATGACCTATTCAGCTCAGCTCCGTATGTCCGGGAACGGCAAATTTTTGCGGTAGGCAACATCGGTCGTTCCTGATCCGACCTTGCTCCCGCGCGCCGCCGCAACCAAAGCGCCCCGCCGCCGTTAGGTGATAAATATTACCCCAATGTTCGGACTCTTCAAAAAGGACCCGTTGAAGGCCCTACAAAAACGGTACGCCGCCCTGCTCGAGGAGGCCCGGGAACGGCAACGCAGCGGAGACATCCGGGGGTATGCCGCTAAAACCGCCGAAGCGGAAGCCGTAATGGATCAGATCATAGCCCAGCAGAATGGCGCACCCAAAGACTAATTTGCCCCGGAAGATCTGTCCGGTCTGCCAGCGCCCCTTTACCTGGCGGAAGAAATGGAAGGCCGTATGGGACGAAGTCAAATACTGCTCCGAACGGTGTCGTAGAAACAAATCCACTACCTAGCCCTGCATTCGACTCATGTACGAACGCCCACACGAGATAAAACGGCCGCCGGATGAACGGGAGGATAACTTTGCCTTTCATCCCAAGAACATTTACCTGGCGCTCCTGCTCTTCAGTCTGAGCATGCTCTTTCTGGCCATGACGGCCGCATTCGTCTATACCCGCGTCCAGAGCGACCTGCCCCCCATCCAGCTGCCCCTGTTGTTCTTTCTGAATACGGGCATCCTGCTCGCCAGCAGCTACACCATGGTGCAGGCAAAGCGTGCCTACCAGGCCGATAAGACGGTGATGTACCAGCGTATGCTCTGGTACACGCTGTGGCTCTCCCTGTTCTTCATGATTATGCAGGGAGTGGCGTGGTACCAGCTATTCAGCCAGCAGATCTACGTTAACAGCGACAATTCCGCCGGCTATCTGTACGTAATTTCCGCCCTCCATTTCGCCCACGTGATCGGCGGCTTACCCTTCCTGCTGTTGTTCATCCACCGGGCCCGGAAGTATATGCGGGAACCCGTAAGCGTGCTGGTCTACTTCAGCGATCCGGACAAACGGCTCAATCTCCGCTTGCTGACCATATACTGGCATTTCCTGGACGCGCTCTGGATCTACCTCGTCCTGTTTTTCCTACTTAATCAGCTCGTCTGGCGTTATATCGGGTAGCTATATTAAATGTAATAAGTATATTATATTTAATAATTGTCCAACGCCATATAGTTGGTTGCCATTCCGCCATTCTAGTAATGGATTGACGTTCAATCATTTATAAAATTGGCACGGAAATTGTTACCGTAGCCCCAAACGATCCAAACGTCCGACACGACTGTTGGCATTCGTCACCACTCCTTGTCTTTTGAATTAATCTTTTCTACTGGGCTACATTCCGACATTTGAACGACACATTGGTATTAAGCGCTTATACCCTTCAAAGCATCCCGTCTCCGACCGGATGCTTTTTTAATTAGCCTCCCCGCTCCAGCGTAGGTAAGCCTTCAGGAAACCTTCGAGGTCGCCGTTGAGGACCGCATCGGTCTGGCTCGTTTGCCACCCCGTGCGGTGGTCCTTCACCCGGCGGTCGTCCAGTACGTAACTCCGGATCTGGCTTCCCCATTCGTTCGCCGTTTTACCGGCCTCGATTTCGTCCTTTTCGGCACGCTGGGCTTCCAGTTCCCGTTCGTAGAGTCGGCTCTTCAGCATATTCAGAGCCCGCTCGCGGTTCTGGTGTTGGCTGCGTTCCTCCTGGCACTCCACCACGATTCCGCTGGGTTCGTGAGTGACCCGCACGGCGGATTCCGTCTTGTTTACGTGCTGCCCACCGGCGCCGGATGCCCGGAAGGTGTCCCAGCGAATGTCGGCCGGGTTGATCTCCACCTCGATGCTGTCATCCACCCGCGGGTGCACGAACACGGAGGCAAAACTCGTCATCCGCTTCCCCTGGGCATTGTACGGACTGATGCGCACCAGTCGGTGCACCCCGTTTTCCCCCTTCATCATTCCGTAGGCGAAGTCGCCGATGATCTCCAGGGTAGCGGATTTGATTCCCGCTACGTCGCCCGGCGTTTCGCTTGCGAGACTGACCCGGTAATCGGCATACTTTTCGGCGTACATGGTGTACATCCTCAGGAGCATCTCCGCCCAGTCGTTGCTCTCCGTGCCACCGGCGCCGGCGTTGATTTCCAGGATACAGCCCAGTTCGTCCTCCGGTCGGTTGAGGGTGGCCCGAAACTCGGCATCGTCGAGCACCGCCAGGGTCTCCGCGTACCGCCGGTCCACTTCCTCTTCGGTTCCTTCTCCTTCCTTCAGGAATTCCTGGAGCACTTCCAGGTCATCGACCCGGTCGGCTACTTTACGGTACTGCCCCACCCAATTCTTGTGGCTCTGCAGTTCCTTCATGATCACCTCAGCGGCCTTGCTGTCGTTCCAAAAATTGGGATCGAGGCTGCGCTGGGTAAGGTCTTCAATCTTGAACGTCCGCTCGGAGACGTCAAAGATATTGTTTGAGCAAACCCAGTCGGGTTTGCAGGTCCTTCAATTGGTCGTTCGTCATGGTCGGTCTACTTTAGGGGTTCGGGGGCCAAAGGTATACTTTTTGGGCGGGTACGCGGGTGCCGAAATCGTCGGGAATTTAGCCGGCCTTCCGGGTGTAGCGATCCAACGTTTCCGGGCTCCGGAGAGACCACTCCCGCCGGGCACCAACGACAAAAGGCCCGGAACGCTGACTGCGTTCCGGGCCTTTCCGATTAAAGCAAAAAGGACTTACTTGTCCTTCATGAAATCATCCAGCTTGTCCTTGTGGACCATTACTTCCTTGTAGGAGTAGCTGCCCGTTTCGGGATTTTTCACGGACTGCACGACCTTTACGTAGTCGCGGCCGGAACCGGCGTTGGCGGCACGCTTACCGACCCGTGAGTTCTTACTTACCTTAGCCATAGTTCTTGTCTTTTAGTCAGCAAACGGCGGGGTGCCGTAGGTGGTTGAGTTGCTTACTTGATTTCCCGGTGCACCGTCATGCGCCGGAGGTTGGGGTTGTACTTTTTCAGTTCGAGACGACCGGGAGTGTTCTTCCGGTTCTTCTCGGTGACGTAGCGGCTCGTGCCGGCTACATTCGTCTCCTTCTGTTCGGTGCACTCCAGAATAATCTGGTTGCGGTTGCCTTTGCTCTTCTTAGCCATGGGGGGATGCGTTTAAAGCTTTACGCCGGTTTCGATGCCTTTGCTCTCCAGCTTCTTGATGTAAGCGTGGACGCCGAGCTTGTTGATCGTACGCATGGCATTAGTGGAAATGCGCAGGGTAACGAATTTACCCAACTCGGGTACGAAGAAACGCTTCTTCTGAATGTTGGGGACGAAGCGGCGCTTCGTCTTCCGGTTGGAGTGGGAGACGTTGTTGCCGCTGATCGGCTTCTTACCCGTGAGTTTGCAAACTTTAGACATAGCGAAATGGCATTGCGAAAAAAAGCAGACCGTAGCCTGCTTTCCGAAAAATGGTGACCGCGTCAGGATTCGAACCTGAAACCTCTTGATTCGTAGTCAAGTGCTCTATCCAGTTGAGCTACGCAGCCAGCTGCCCCTTGCGAAGCGACCGCAAAGGTAATAACTCTTTTTATTCCCGCCAAACGTTTTATAAAAAACTATCGCCGATCAATCGTTCCCCTCCAGGTACCAGCTCAGCAGCCCCCCGACGGCATCGATCGCGGTATGCAGGAGGATGAGGGGCCACAAACTGCCCGTCCGGTAAAAGAAGAAGCCGAAGAGTAACGCCATGGCAATGATCTTGGCCACCGCATGGGTACCCTGATAGATGTGCGCCAGCCCGAAGGACAGGGCGGGGACGATCAGCGTACCGGCGATCCCCCAGATATTTTGCTGCAGTGTCTCCTGGAGATAGGTGACCATGAAACCACGGTACACGATCTCCTCCCCCACCCCGGCGCAGGCGCAGAGGAACAAAAAGTGCAGATACTGACTACCGTCGGTGGGCAGAAAGCCCAACTCCCGGAATTTTCTCAGCGTATCGTGCTTGCGCGTCGGGCTCCCGATTTCCGCGAACAGATCCACGGCGTACAGGACCAAGAACCCGAAGATCACGAGAAGAGCGGCCGTATCGTAGGGAGTCCTTCCCCACCCCAACCCCAGCTCCGTCAGGGGGCGGCCGTTGAGGGCCCATACGATGAGTACGATCACCGACAGGCCGAGCAGCAACAGTCCGTTGCCGTAGTACATCCGCACCTTCAGCCGGGGCGACCAGTGCAGGGCTTTCTTCGTCGCCGACTGGCGAGCGTTGAAGAACAGGAAGGCAGGCAGTACGACACCCAGCACGAGGAACAGCAGATGGATCGAGAGAGACACGGCGCAAAATACGACCCCGCTTTACCTTTACTCCTTTTCGTGCACCAACCCGTAAATTATCCCCCTTGCGTTCGGCCATTCTCTTCAACTTTTTTGAGTACCGAACCGGATTCTGGCTACCGAAGCCTTACGTGATCGGGCTCGACCGGACGGGAAGGCCCACGACCGTGCACCAAACGGCCCGCGTCGCCCTCCTGGACACCTACGGTATTCCCGCTACGCCAGACCTCCGGCAAGCCCTGGAACTCTCCGATAGCCTGCGGGAGAAAACCCTGACGGAACATTTCCGCCGGGGGTCGAAGAAGGCCTCCAGCCTCGCGAGCCTGCTCCGGGGCGATACCAAAGAACGCAGCTCCCTGTTACGGTACGTGCACCCGCGCACCGCCGCCCTCCTGCATCTCTGCCGCCAGGCCCCCTTCTTCGTAACGCTCAACCTCGACGTGCGGGCGTCCCCCGTGTCCGCGCTCGCCTCCTTCCGGGCCGAGCCCTGGGAACCGCTGCTGGCCTTCGATCTCGCGGAAGCCGGCATCACGTACCGTTTGCGGTTGCGCTCGCCCACGGGAAAGGAAGAACTGGTCCGTCACCTCGATCCGCGTATCCTGACCAACCGCCCCGCTCCCGGCTGGATCTGGGCTAACGGCCAGTTGTCCACCCTCCGCGATCTGCGGGGAGATGCCCTACGCCCCTTCCTGACCCGCGATACGGTACACATCCCCCCGACCGAGGTAGGGCGGTACCTCCGTGACTTCGTTGCGCGCGCGGCGCTCCGCCACGATATTTCCCTGACGGGCATCGAGTTTATCCGCTACGAAATACCCACGGGCGTCCACCTCACCGCCCGCCCCCACCCCTTCGAACAAACCTATTTTCTCCACGTATCCTTCCGGTACGGTGAGGTTACCGTCTCTCCGGCAGACCCCGAAGACGTGAAGGCATCCTCGACGATGGAGCCCCCCTTCCGTCTCACCAAAATCATCCGCGACCGGACGCAGGAGGCGAGCCTACTGGATCCCCTGCGGGAGTGGGGACTCCGGGAGGCGGGCGATTCCGGGTCCTTTACCGTCCGGCCGGCCGCCGGTCTCTTCGATAATCTTGCCTGGCTGTTGGAGCACCACGACCGAATCGTTGCAGCGGGGATAGCGGTGGACGTACCGGCCGAGGAAGACCGACCCTTTTCGACCGCACCGGCTTCGCTGGAGATAAGTACGGAGGAAGTAGGTGACTGGCTTGACCTACACGGAACCGTCGTGATCGGTGACCACCGCCTGCCTTTTTCCCGCCTCGTTCGCTTCATCCAGCAGGGTGAGCGACGCATTCCGCTGCCGGACGGTAGCCTGTTCCTCATTCCGCACGAGTGGTTGACTACCTACGGCCCCGGACTGGAACTCGCCCGGGTAGCAGGACGCCAGGTACGGCTCGCACGGAGTCAGGCCCCCGCTCTGCACCGTATGGGGCTGGCCACGGGCGAACCGGTCGAAGCCGAGCGGCGGGCGGCGGATTACCTGCCGCCCCCGGAACTGCGCGCCGAACTCCGACCCTACCAGCTGGAGGGGGTCCGCTGGCTCATCGGCCATTACCACCAGCGACTGGGTGCCTGCCTGGCCGACGACATGGGCCTGGGCAAGACCCTGCAGACCATCGCCGTACTGCTGTACGCCAAGCAACAACTAGGACAGGCGGAAGCAGAGGCCGGAGGTCGTCAGATCGACCTCTTTAACGCTCCGGCGCCGGATGAGACCTTTCTGCAGCCCCTACGGGCCCTCATCATTCTGCCGGCCTCCCTGGTGTGGAACTGGGCATCCGAGATCCGGAAGTTCGCGCCCTCCCTTACGGTGTGCGTGCACGTAGGGAGCAACCGCACGCGCGACCCCCGCATCCTACGGCGAAACGACGTCATGCTGACAACGTACCATACCGCACTCCGGGATGAGCCGGTACTGTCTGAGATTGAATGGAGTTACATTGTACTCGATGAGAGCCAGCAAATCAAGAACCGCAAGAGCAAGATATTCCGGACCATCAATGCGCTGGAGGCTCCGCACCGCATCAGCCTGTCGGGCACCCCGATCGAAAATTCCCTGTCCGACCTCTGGTCGCAGATGCAGTTCATCAATCCCGGCGTACTGCGCAGCTACGCGTTCTTCCGCAAATCCTTCGTGGTCCCGATCGAGGCCCACGACGACGAGTTCAGAAAAGCGCAACTCCGGGAACTGGTGGGGCCGTACCTGCTACGGCGGACGAAGGCTGAAGTAGCTCCCGACCTGCCGGAGCTGGACGTTCAGGTCTATTACTGTGAGATGTCGACGGCCCAGCGCCGGCGTTACGAAAGCGAACGGTCCGCCGCCCGCAATGCCCTCCTCGGTGCTCCGGCGCCCGCGGGAGGAGGCTACAAGCTGCTGGTCATTCAAACCCTGACCCGTCTGCGGCAGATGGCGAATCATCCGGTGATCGCGGATGAGGACTATACCCAGGGCAGCGGTAAATTTTCGGAAGCCACCGAGCAGTGGGACACGGTGCGGCGGTCCGGACACAAGGTGCTCATCTTCAGCAGCATGGTCCGCCACCTGGAGTTGTTCCGTGACCACATCCGGGAGCAGGGGCAGCCCTACGCCTGGCTGACGGGCGCGGTGGATGCCGCCACGCGGGCCCGGGAAGTGGAACGGTTCCAGCACGACCCGGCGGTGCAGACTTTTCTGATCAGCATCAAAGCCGGGGGCACGGGGCTGAATCTGACGGCGGCGGACTATGTATTCATCCTCGATCCCTGGTGGAACCCTACCGTGGAAGATCAGGCCATTGCCCGCGCCCACCGGATCGGACGGGACGGCCACGTTTTCGCCCGTAAATTTCTGAGCAAGGGCACCCTGGAAGAGAAGATTCACCGGCTCCAGCAGCGGAAGAAAAGGCTGGCCGGTGAGATCATCGACGGCGATGCGCAGCTCGAGCTCGACCGGGGGGATCTGGAGTTTCTGCTCTCCACCCCCGAAGCAACGGCGTAATTCCTAACTTGCGGCATGAAGCAGCCCGCCGCGCCCCCTACCGCCGACGCAGATACGGAGAAGCCCCCCATCCTGGGCCACTGGCGCAACATTTACGCGGTGGTACTGCTGCTGCATCTTTTGTTGATCATTTCCTTCTATCTGGTTACCCGCATCTACAGTTGATGGCTCACCTTATTTACCGACAGTCCAATCACGCCTTATGAGTTTACTGGACTGGTTCGTCATGACCGGCACCCTCGCGGCCATCGTGCTTTACGGGGTATACAAGACCCGTCAGGTCAACAACGTGGAGAGTTACCTGATGGGTGACCGCGATCTGAAGTGGTGGACCATCGGGCTGTCCGTCATGGCCACCCAGGCCAGCGCGATCACCTTTCTGAGTACCCCGGGGCAGGCCTACAACGATGGCCTCGGGTTTGCGCAGTTCTACTTCGGCCTTCCCATCGCCATGGTGGTCTTGTGTGTCTTCGTGCTGCCCATCTACTACCGCCTTAAGGTGTATACGGCGTACGAATACCTGGAGGGGCGGTTCGACCTGCGGGTGCGAACGCTGACGGCCATTCTCTTTCTGATCCAGCGGGGGCTGGCCGCGGGCATTACGATTTACGCGCCGGCCATCATCCTGTCGACCATCCTGGAGTGGTCGCTGAGCCTGACGATCCTGCTCATCGGGCTCGTCGTGATCTTTTACACCGTGGTGGGGGGTACGAAGGCCGTTTCGGTCACGCAGAAGCAGCAGATGATCGTCATTTTGCTGGGCATGTTCGCCGCCGGGGTGGTAGTGGTCATGGAACTTCCCGCGGACATCGGACTGGGGGACGCCATCGGCGTGGCGGGGCACCTCGGCAAGCTGAACATCGTCGATCTGGAGTTCGACCTGAACGATCGCTACAACATTTGGTCTGCACTACTCGGCGGTACCTTCCTCTTTCTTTCCTACTTCGGCACCGATCAGTCGCAGGTACAGCGCTACCTATCGGGAAAGAGCCTCACGGAAAGTCGCCTGGGCCTGCTCTTTAACGGCATTTTCAAGGTACCCATGCAGTTCCTCGTCCTGATGGTGGGCATCCTGGTATTCGTGTTCTTCTTGTTCCAGCCGCCGCCCGTACACTTCAACTCGGCGAACCTGGACAAGCTGCGAAATTCCGAGTACGGCACCGAACTGACGACTCTGGAGGAGGACTACGCGCGCATAAACGAACGTAATCAGGCCGCGACGCTTACGATGGTGGAGGCCCTGCGCTCGGAGGATGAGCTTGCCATCACCGAAGCCCGCACGGCGGTGGAAGCGACGCTCGAGGAACGCGCATCGGTCGCCCGCTCGGTCGACGGGCTCATCACCGCCTACGACGCCGAGCTCATCACCGAGGACCGGGATTACGTGTTCATCACCTTCGTCATCAACTACCTGCCGGTGGGCCTGGTGGGCTTGCTTCTGGCCGTCATCTTTTCGGCCGCGATGTCGAGTACCAGTTCCGAACTGAACGCGCTGGCAACTACGAGCGTGATCGACATTTACCGCCGCTCGCTGGTGCCGGGGCGGGACGACGATCACTACTTCGCGGCCAGTAAGTGGCTGACGATCCTGTGGGGGCTGATCGCGCTGGGCTTCGCCGCCGTGGCCAACCTCTTCGATAATCTGATCCAGGCGGTCAACATCATCGGCTCCCTCTTCTACGGGGTCATCCTGGGGGTGTTCGCCGTGGCGTTCTTCTTCAAGCACGTCGGGGGTAAGGCGGTCTTCCGGGCGGCCATCGTCGGCCAGTCCTTCGTAGCCCTTACCTTCGTAGCGAACTGGGTGGAGGTGATCGACCTGGCCTATCTGTGGCTGAATCTGATCGGTTGCGCGATCACGATCGCGGTGGCCGTCGTGCTGGAAACGACACAGAACCGGGGCCTTCTTTCCGGGGAAGGACGGTAACGAAGACACACGCGCAATGAAACCTCACTGGTTGATCGGCCTGGCCATGATTCCGCTCGGCTACGTGGCCCGGAAGATCCGTAAGGACCCCCAGTTCGGAGCCTCGCCACGGGAAATGGCCCGGCAGAATTACCAGGGAACGGCTGCCTGGAAAATGGGGCAGTTTCGCAATCTGGACAAGACCCGGCTACAGGAAGACTTCCGCAGTCTGATGGGCGATCTGATCGGCTACATCAAGGCCAAGCAGACCCAGCCCACCTCTCCCCTGCCCGTGGCGGTGAGTGATTCGCTGCTTCGCCCGGATCCGGACGTCGATTACCTGACCTGGTACGGCCACTCCGCGGTACGGTTGGAAACCGGCGGCAGGACGGTGCTCTTCGACCCCATGCTGGGAGAGTGGGTGGCACCCGTACCCTTTCTGGGACACCGCTTTCCGTATAAGGACTATCACCCCCTGGAAAGCGTGGGGGAGATCGACCTGATCGTCTATTCCCACGATCACTACGACCATCTCGATTACGATACTCTTATGGCCGTACGCGACCGGACGCGTGCCTACCTGGTGCCCCTGGGTATCGGCGCGCATTTACGGAGTTGGGGCGTTGCGGAGGAGAAAATCACGGAAATCGACTGGTGGGAATCCGTCACCATCGACGGCATCACCTACACTGCTACCCCCGCCCGTCACTTCAGCGGCCGCAGCCCCGGCACCCGGAATAAGTCGCTCTGGTGCGGATTCGTCGTCGAGACGGCCGCCCACCGGCTCTACTTCGGCGGAGACAGCGGTTACGGACAGCACTTCAGGATGATCGGCCAGCGCTACGGTCCCTTCGACCTGACCATGCTGGACTCGGGACAGTACCACAAGCGGTGGAAAAACGTCCATATGCAACCCGAAGAAGCGCTGTGGGCCAATGAGGAGCTGCGGGGCGACCACATCATGCCCATCCACTGGGGTGGCTTCAGTCTTTCCGACCACAGCTGGTACGACCCCATCGAGCGCATCATGGCGGCCGATTCGCACCGGCGGGCCATTTGTCCGATGATCGGTCAGCGCTTCAGCGTAGCGGAGGCCGGAAGCTGCCGGGAGCGGTGGTGGGAATCTCTCACGCGTCGTTCGTAGTCCCGCGTTGCAGATTGCGCAGACTATCCCAGTCCCCGGCAACCGCCAGTCGAGCCTGCCGGGGCCAGGTGGCCGGATCGATCGCCGCGAACTCACCACCGCGGCGAGCGAGCACGGCACGCAGATCATCCGCGTCGGCGGCCGCTAATTCGGCCCAGTCGCGGTAACCAGCCTCGCGCAGTAGTTCTTCCACCTCCTCATCGATTCCCCGAATGATCCGCAAATTGGTGTCTTCGAACCAGCCGGGAGACTCGGGCCCGTGCGTCCCCACTACGGTGAACTCCCGGTAGGGTTCTTCTCCCCGCTGGCGATCGCTTTCCGGAATGACGGCGGCGCCCGCCGTCAGATTGGCCTCCGCCTTCTCCGCGCGGTAGCGGAGCATTTGCCGGTCCGCTTCGCAGCTCTGTAGGGTAGCGCGCAGATCGGCCTCCATTTTGTGGGCTTCTTCCAGTTGGTACTTGACGCCCTGGTAGTCCTTCTCCCACTTGGTAGCGCCGGTATGGTAGCGGTCGCGTTCGGCCGTGACCTCGGCCAGCCGGCGGGCGTCGCCCCGGGTGAGCATCCATCCCAACAGGGCACCCAGCAGAAAAGCGGCCAGGGAAAGCAGTAGCCAGGACAACCAGAGGTCGGAAGCATCATTAATTTGCAGTAGGAGGGAACTCATGCGGAAGGGCTTTGGTACAAACAGATGGATTATTCCGGCAATAGCGTGATGACGGCGCGCCGGTTGCGGCGGCGGCCCTCTTCCGTTGCGTTAGGGGCTTCGGGCTGGCCTTCCCCGCGGGAACTGACCTCGATGCGATCGGCGGGAGCTCCCTGACTGACGAGAATGGACTTTACGAACTCGGCACGACGTAGCCCCAGGGCGAGGTTATCGGCCGGCGTGCCGATATCGTCGGTATGACCCACGATACGGACGCGCCCGCGCCCACTAACGATGCTGCGGGCCATACCCGAGAGGTATTCGTCCACTTCCGGACTGATGGTTTCCGTTTCGGAGTTGAAGGGGAAGCGCAGTTTAAATTCCGTGGCACTCAGCTGAATGACTTCCGCCGTCGTTGCTCCCGCGCCCCCGCCCGCCACTACCCGTCCACTGTCCGGCAAGATTACGGGCACCGTATCCGGTGCTACACGGTCGGTTTGCTCGGCGTCCGCTACCGGATCGGCACCGTCCGGGTAGGCAGCCAGGGAGCGAACGCAGCCGTAATACGTGACCAGGTAGAAAACGAACCAGGCCACGGCCATGAGAAGTATGCGGAGGAGTGTGGGCATGGGTAGCGGTGATTTTGCTTGCCGTATCCCAATATAATCCCCAGGACGCTTTAGTGTCCTAATTTCTTACCTTTGCGGGTCAAAGTTGAAATGATATGTTTGATAATCTGAGCGACCGCCTCGAGGGTGCATTTAAATCGCTGACCGGCGACAACAAGATCACCGAAATCAACGTAGCGACCAGCCTGAAGGAAATTCGCCGGGCGCTGGTGGCCGCCGACGTCAATTATAAAATTGCCAAGGAATTCACCGATAAGGTGAAGGACAAGGCTCTGGGAACGGAGAACGTACTGAAGGCCGTCAAGCCCGGGCAGTTGATGGTCAAGATCGTCCAGGACGAGCTTACCGAGCTCATGGGCGGACAGTCGGTCGGCATCAACGCCAAGGGCTCCCCCGCCGTGATCCTGATCGCGGGTCTGCAGGGTTCGGGTAAAACCACCTTCAGCGGTAAGCTGGCCAAGTATCTCCAGGAGAAGCGCAAGCACAAGGTACTCCTGACGGCCGGTGACGTGTACCGCCCGGCGGCCATCGACCAGCTGACGGTACTGGCCGGACAGGTCGGCGCCGAGATCTATAAGGAACCCGAGAATAAGAACCCGGTCGAGATTGCCCTCCACGCCATTGACCACGCCCGCCAGCACAAGTTTGACGTGGTGATCGTCGACACCGCCGGCCGCCTGTCGGTCGACGAAAAGATGATGCAGGAGATTAGCGACGTGCGCGATGCGATCAATCCCAACGAAACGCTCTTCGTCGTCGACTCCATGACGGGTCAGGATGCCGTCAATACGGCCAAGGCCTTCAACGAACGCATCAACTACGACGGCGTGGTGCTCACCAAACTGGATGGTGATACCCGCGGGGGCGCGGCCCTATCGGTAAAGTATACCGTCGGAAAGCCCATCAAATTCGTCAGCACCGGCGAGAAAATGGACGCCATCGACGTCTTCTACCCCGACCGGATGGCCCAGCGCATCCTGGGGATGGGCGACATCATATCCTTCGTCGAACGCGCGCAGGACCAGTTCGACGAGGAAGAAGCCAAGCGACTGGAGAAGAAAATCAAGAAGAACAAGTTCGACTTCAACGATTTTCTCAGTCAGCTGGCCCAACTCAAGAAAATGGGCGACATGAAGAGTTTGCTCAATATGATCCCCGGCATGTCGAAAGCCATGAAGAACATCGACATCGACGATTCCGCCTTCAGTCGCGTGGAAGCCATCATCTACAGCATGACGCCCCAGGAGCGGGCCGACCCCGCCCTGCTCAACATGAGCCGTAAGAAGCGGATTGCCCAGGGCTGCGGCCAGAGCATGGAGGATGTGAATCGTTTCATCAAGCAGTTCGACGGTATGCGTAAGATGATGCATAAAATGTCCAACAACCCGATGATGGCCCAAATGGCCGGAAACTTCAAGGGCGGCAAGCGCCGGTAAAAAAACTTAGGGCCGAAGACCACCCGCACGCCGGGCAGCTAATCGCTTGTTTTATAGCACGTTGTACGGCTTATAAACCAACTTTATAGCGTTTCGCCCCCCAGTTTTACCATTCTTTATCCACAGTGTATAGCCCGAAATTTCGTCCCTTAGGGGATAGGAATTAGAACACGCTATGCAACACCCAAAACAAACTGGCCGACGGCTTCCGCTCCGTCCGCTCGAATACCCCCGCCCGCCCTGCCCCGCCGCCGGGTCCGGCGATAAGCCCCCCTTTCCCAAAGGCACCGCGTCTGGATTTAGACACCTACCCTGACATCCTTGGTTAGTTTATCCTGATTTACGAAGTCGGCCATCTTCTAATACCCTGCCACCGTGCGCGTATAGAATGCGTATGTCTGTCCAGAAAGTGAACGGCCGACTTCTTTTTTTTCCCTTTTCGATTTTCACCCTTCTCTCCACGGCCGGGCCACGGCCCGGCGCAATCAACACACTATGAAAGCACTACTTTACACCCTATTATTCTCCGCCCTGATGTTCGGTTCAGGGACGCTGACGGCCCAGGAATACACCTCCGCCATCGGCATTCGCCTGGGATCTCCCATTGCCCTCAGCTTCAAGGCTTTTCCCTTCGGCGATAACCTAGGGATCGAGGCCATCGTCGGCTACCGCAATCGCGACTACTTCGGCTACGATTTCAATCAGTTCAACGCCGGAGGGCTGCTGCAGTGGCACGGTGCCATCGGCGAGGTAGACGGCCTGCGGTACTACTTCGGCGGGGGTGCCAGCGCCTACGTATGGAGCTTCGACGACGGCTTCGGCGACAGCGACTACAGCGACGTGCGCCTGGGCGTGCACGGGAACGTGGGCCTGGACTACGTCTTCTCCAACGCCCCGGTCAACCTGAGTCTCGACTTCATGCCCACCCTATTCATCGGGGAGGAAATCTTCGACGATTCCTTCAACAGTCAGTACGCCCTGACCGCCCGCTACATCCTGGGTGATTAGTCCGCGTCCGACGGTCCGGATCGGTAGCCTTTATAATTTGTAATTCTAGCACTATGAACAACATCCACACGTATTTTTTCGCACTGATCCTGTTGACGAACCTATTTTCCTGTGATAAGAAGGAAGAGGAGTTCGTCGACCCGTCGGACCCGGACGCGCTCAGCGCGGTACTGATTCTTCCCGACGGCAACGTTCGCCAGGACGGTGCCCCGCCGCCGCCCACCGCCGCGGCCTCGGCCCCTTCCGTCACCAACCGTATTCCCGAGTTGATCAGTTCCAACGGCTCGACCACTCCCCTGGCGTTCAATTACGCCAATGCGGCCGACGACCTGGCGGGCTGCTACGTTCAGATCGACGGGGCGGGCAATTACTTCATCGTTCCCTACAACCAGGCGTCCGGCAGCTCCGGACAGTTGAGCCTTCCCCTGGGCCTGCCGACCAACGTGCTGGAAGGCACCTTCCGCGTGAACTTCAGCGTATTCAACAACGCCGGAGAGGTCAGCAATACCGCTACGGCCAGCGTGGTCGTCCTGCGCCTCGGCACCGGGGTGGTGCAAATCAGCCTGAGCTGGGACGATACCAGCGACCAGGACCTGCACGTCACCGAACCCGACGGCACCACGATCTCCTACCTGAACGACTACTCGGATTCGGGCGGACAACTCGATCGCGATGATCTTGACGGCTTCGGTCCGGAAAACATTTTCTGGGATAACGATGCCCCCGACGGCGAATACCGCGTACAGGTAGATCACTACAGTGGACCGGGCCCCACCACCTTCTACGTAACCGTAAGTGGTGGAGGCGTCAGTCGCTCGTTTTCGGGTAGGACATTCCAGGACGAACGAGTTGACGTCGTCACTTTTACCAAGCGAGGCGGCAGTATTAGTTTTTAATTCGCACTATATGTGCATTAATGCGTCGACCGCTTGCCTTTACGACGCTTGGTGTGCATCTTCAGGGGATTGAACACCTAATATCGTGCCGTTAGGTAGGCCGGGGTACTCCCGGACATAGCCCGACAGCCCGGTAATTATCATTCCCTTTCCGTGAAGAAACGTGCCTCGTTTCATATCGTCATTGATGGCAAAGCTTGTCTGGCCCGGGAGCTGGATGAGCTTTGTCGTCATTTTGATCTCCTGGAGGAGGAGCAGACGAAACGTTTCCGCCAGTACCTCGCCTCGCCTTTTTTCGGGCATAGTTCGCGACTCCCGATTCTCTTTCCGATCATATACCAAAAAAATCAGGGTCAGGCCTGTTTTCTGCAGGGAGCCGCGCTGCTGCGGAAACTATATAAAACACGGGAGCCGGCCAATCCGGAACGCGCCCTGGCCAAACTTTTCCGGAAGATGCAGGAGGCCGTACTTGATTTTCTCGCCGTAGCGAGCGTACAGGATTGTCGCGCCAAACGTGACGCCCTGCTGGTGGCGGTCCTCGACGGCTGCGCTTACCCCGATCTGTATATGCGTGCGGTCGCTGACTGGCGCGAAAGTATCGCCGAGCTCCCCCTCGGTTCGGAGCGGCTCCTCTACAGTTGGCAGATGGAACACGCCGCGCATTTTTCGTTATCCGTACGTAAGGATCGCCAAGTCCAGAGCGACCCCGGACAGGCTGAACGCAGGCTCGATGACGTATGCGACCTTTATTCGGCGCAGTACCGAAACGAACGGATCAATCGTACGCGCATTTTCGGCAGTTGTGAATTACCGGTCCCCGACAATGCGCTTTACCGCGAGCATCGTCGGCTTATTGAGTTATACCAAGCCGTTGAACCCCTGATCGCCGGACGGGAAGGCAGCGACGAGGCGTACCAATCCTTCAAATCCCGGTTCGCCACCCTCCACCCCCGACTAAGCAGGCACCACGCCCTCACGTTTTATTTACTGGTCAATAACTACCTAAGCCGTAAATACCTGACCGCCCCGGGGGATGTGGAGTCCGAATGGAGCTACTGGATCAATTTCATGCTGGACAACCGTCTGTACGAGGAATACGCGGCGATTACGCGATCATTTTTTCATAATCAGGTACAGATCGCTTGCATTATCGGGGATATACCCCTGGCCAGAAAGTTAATTGATCTTCTCCGGCATAGGCTGACCTTTCATCACCGTAAAACCACGCGCTTACTCGCCGATACCATGGTGGAATTTTATGCGGATAACCACGAGGCCGTCATTAATAACTTAAGCAAATTGGGCCGTAAAAACCGGGTGCACGAACACCTGGATGACGAGGCGCTCCGGTTTATTTCCATACGCGTGCGGAGTGCGCTCTGTCTTTACGTAAACCGTTATGAGTACATGGATGAATTCAACCGCGCCATGAACAACTTCCATAGCCTGCTGAATAACCGTACGCATAAGGTCAGCCACGAAAAGATTCAGAGTTTCAAGCGTTTTGCCACCATCGCCCAGAAGGTTTTTACCCTGAAAAACCAGGAAAGACTTACCGAGGAATATTCCAAAATAATGGGGTTGATCGCTACCGATCAACCCCTACATGCCAGAGAATGGCTACACTGTCTGATGTTGCATCACCGGCCGGGCCTACTGCTGCGCGAGCGAGAAGTGTGTCCGACCCGTCACCGGAATGCCCCGTGGCTTAATCCACGATAACATCTTCGGTAACGATAAATTGGTAGTATAAATGAAGTAAGAAGTACATAGTGAATGGGATTGGTGTGAATAATGGGTGTCACTATGTTTGTACCATTACCCCCTAAGGAGTCACCCCCATTTCCCAAGTTTCTGCCTATTCATATTCGGTACGGCCGGCCCGGAGCCCCCGCGGGCCATACCGTCCCCATTCCTGACTTGCCTCCGACCACAATAACGTACCCGCGCCTTCCGCCGAAGATCTCCTTGCCCCTCTCGTCCTCAGGCGCTGGAACATCCGATTCTTCGGGGAATCTCACGAGACTTAGCCCCCGCCATTTGCCCGTTTAAACGTTCAAATAAGCACGTACGTCCGCCTTTCTCGGCTGAGCGGTCGCCGGCCGATTGCCGCGCTAAACAAAAAAATTTGTCAGCTGAATACTAATCCCTCGATTTTAGGGTTTTACTAGGGATTCTAAGCAATTTGGAATTGTGTTGCAAGGCATTATGCCGCTGCAATGAAGTGTTTGTTCATAGTGTCTCTCTCAGTGTCGGTGCTCATCCCATAGTTTAGTTTTTTTGGGAATGAGCACCGGCTCCGCTATGTTTGGGATTGACATCCGGACCGTCACATACCTCCAAGGTTGAGCGGCCTCCGGTCCGAGACATACCCAGCCCCGTAATTATCCACAGCCTAGCTTACTTCACCCGCCGCGGCGTATGGATAGCACCAATGCCGGCCGTCCACAGCTTTTCATTCAGGGCGGGGACGCGGGAGCCCAGCAATTCCATTCCCTCGGTACGTAGCCGCTGCCATTCCTCTTCCAGCTCCCCCAATCGTTGCCGGGTAGGCTCGTTCACCCGGGGAAGAGCACTCTCGGCGTGGTTCAGCACGAAGAGATAATTCGCCGAGAACTTATTCTCGAAGTTCTCCACGTCGTCGTATGCTTTCGACTTGCGCTGGACCATGCGCTCGTCCCAGTCTTTCAGTTCTGCTAACACAGCCTCGGCCTCCGATCGTAGTTCCGGAAGCTTACGGTCCCCGAGTTCGTGTACTACCTCCTCGAGGTCTTCCCGCGCCGCCAGCAGATCGTTGATCAGGCGGTGCATCTCGTTGAGGTTCCGCTCGGCGGCCGCCATGAACGTATGGTAATCCGCGTATTCCTCCGCGCTGAGTCCGTATAGCGGGTTGGGCCGGATCGTCGCCGGTGTAGTGACCGTTCCCTCAGGGGTGGTAAGTTCGAGGGTATACCCACCCGGAGCGACCTTGTGCCCTCGGAAGCTCCCCTCGATGTAGGCGGTAGGAGCTCCGGTCAGGGGGGCGTAGCGCTGGTCCCAGACGAAGCGATTGATCCCACTTTTGGCCGGAAGGGTTACCGGGGCCGGCGGGCCGCCGGGGTAGGTAGTTACACTGTCGTCCTTCCGGTTGGTGAACGTGCGGACGACCTCCCCGCCGCCGTCCCGGATGGTGAGGCTGACCTCGTTGGTATCGGCCGACTCCGGCAGATAGTAGTACATCACCACCCCGGTCGCGGGATTGACCCCCCGCAGAGGATCCGTGGCTTCGGCATCGTCTCCGTTTCCGTCCAGTCCGCTCCGGGAGTTGGTGACCATACTCGGGGCGGGAGCGAACACTACGGGCTTGCGGTCTACCTTCCGGTACTGCCGCACCAGTTCCAGATCGTCCAGGATCCAGAAGGCGCGACCGGAAGTGGCTACGATAAGATCGTCGTGGGCGATCCGCAGATCGGTGATGGGGGTAAGGGGCAGGTTAAGGTTGAACCGCTGCCAGTCCTTACCCCCGTCGAAGGACACGTAAATGCCCGTCTCCGTACCGGCAAAGAGGAGATCCCGGCGGTCGGTATCTTCCCGGACCACCCGCGTATAGGCACCGTAGGGCAGATTGCCGGTGATATCGGTCCAGCTTTTACCGTAATTCGTGGTTTTCAGCAGGCGGGGGGTATGATCGTTAAACTTGTAGCGCGTGGTGGCGATGTAGGCCGTGCCGGCATCGTGGGGAGAAACCTCGATCGCGTTCACTAGGCTTTCCGGCAGATCCGCGGGGGTTACGTCGCTCCAATCCGCTCCGCCGTTACGGGTCAGTTGCACCTTTCCGTCGTCGGTACCCACCCAGATCACGCCGGCTTCGTGGGGCGAATCGGTCACGTAGCTGATGGTCCCGTAATTTTCGGCTCCCACCGCCTCTACGGTATAGGGTCCACCGCCCTTGATCTGCTTATCCTTCTGATTCCGGGTAAGGTCGGGGGAGGCTTCCTCCCAGGTCTTGCCCAGGTCACGGGTGCGCATCAGGTGCTGACTGGCGTGGTAGTACGTACCGGGCTCGTGTCGCGACCAGATGATCGGCGCATTCCAGTTGAAGCGGTACTTCATGTCGCTGGCGGCCCGCCCCAGGTACTGAATGGGCGCGGCCATGATGTTGGTACTGGCCTGGGCTTCGTTATCGAGCACCTCGATGGTTCCGAGGTAGCTGCCTCCGAGTACGTAGCGGGGGTTGTCGGGGTCAAAAGCCAGAAAGGCGCTCTCGCCCCCGGCCGAGGCGGACCAGTCGGCCGTCGTGATTCCCGAACTCCCCAACGACTGGCTGACGATGGCCACCGAGGTGTTGTCCTGCTGCCCCGCGTAGATGCGGTACGGGAACTGGTTGTCTACATTGATGCGGTAGAACTGACCGGTGGGCATATTATCCTGGGTCGACCAGCTTTTTCCGTAATTGAAGCTGATGGCCGCTCCCCCGTCGTTGGCGATGCAGAGGTTCCGGGGATTGTCGGGGTTGATCCACAGATCGTGGTAGTCGCCGTGGGTACCGCTGAGGGTCTCCCAGCTTTTTCCCCCGTCGATCGAGCGCATGGCCGAAGCACTGAGCACGTAGACCACGTTTTCGTTGGTGGGGTCGGCGAACACTTCGAGGTAGTACCAGGCCCGCTGGGTGAGCCGGTTGTCGTCGCTCACCTGGGTCCAGTTTGCTCCCGCGTTCTCCGACACGAACAATCCGCCCTTGTCCGCCTGGGAATCACTTTCGACGAGGGCGTAAACCTTGTTAGGATTGGACTGGCTTACCGTGATGGCCAGTTTTCCCTTCTCTCCGGGCAGACCTTCGGTCAGCTCCTTCCAGGTGGTACCGCCGTCGGTCGATTTATAAAAACCGCTGCCGGGTCCGCCGCTGACAACCTGCCAGGGCAGCCGTTGGTGGTGCCACATGGCCGCGTAGAGAACGTTCGGATCGGACAGGTCCATCGACAGTTCGGAAGCGCCGGTGAGGTCATTCACGTACAGCACCCGCTCCCAGTGCGTCCCGCCGTCTATAGTGCGGTAGACGCCCCGTTCCGGGTTGGGTCCGAAAAGTTGTCCCTGGGCGGCTACGTACACCACGTCGGGGTTGGTAGGATGAATGATGATGCGCGAGATATGCTGGGTTTCGGGCAGGCCCAAATGTTTCCAGCTCTTACCGCCGTCGGTAGACTTATAGACCCCGTCGCCGTGGGAAGTCATCACGCCGCGCGGAGCGTGCTCCCCCATACCGACATACACTACCCGGGGATGACTCCGGGAAACGGCCACCGCTCCCACGGACCCCGTGCCGAAGTAGCCATCGCTGACGTTGCTCCAGTGCTGTCCCGCATCCTCCGTTTTCCAGACGCCGCCGCCGGTCGTGCCCATATAGTACGTGAGGGGGTCGCCGGCTACGCCCGTGGCCGTGACCGACCGTCCGCCGCGAAAGGGACCGATACTACGGTACTGGAGGGGGGCGAAAAACCGGGCGACTTCCGACGTATCCGCCGGGGGCTGTGCGTGGGAAACGGAGAGCGATACGAAGAGAAGCAGAAAAAGTAGCTGGTGTCGCATAGGTTGGCTTGATTTCGGGGGATAAGTTACCACCTCACCAAGAACTCTGACCGGAAGGACCGCGCGGCCTTGTCCTTTTTTTCCGTTCTTTAACCCCCAGCTAACGTAAATCGATCACGCATGAAGCCACGCATCATCTGTTTTGGCGAGGTTCTCTGGGACCTCCTTCCCGAGCGGTCCATCATCGGGGGCGCGCCCCTCAACGTGGCCTACCATGCCGTCCGGCTTGGCGCCGATGCCGCCATCGTCAGCCGGGTGGGAAACGACGAGCGGGGACGTGACCTGCTGACCTTTTTAACGGACAAAGGCGTCGATACCCGCCTTATAGAGATCGACAACAATCGTCCGACCGGCACCGTGAAGGTGAACTTCCCTACCCCGGAATCGCCGGTGTACGAAATCGTGGAGGACGTAGCCTGGGATCACCTCATTGGCTCACAACAAACCGTTGCGGCAGTCGCCGGTGCCGACGCGCTGGTCTTCGGCAGCCTGGCGTGCCGCAGTCCGGCCAACCGGGAACTCCTGTTGTCCCTAATCGACCAATCGGCCTGCGCCGTCTTTGACGTCAATCTGCGCAAACCATTCTACGATAAGGCACTGATCCTTGAGCTGATCGGTCGCACGCACATCCTGAAAGTGAACGACGAGGAGTTGGAGCTCATCAGTGAGTGGCTCGAGCTATCGGGGCCCTGGCAGCACCGGCTTCGTGAACTGTACCGGCGGTACGACCTACGGGCCGTAATCCTGACCATGGGCGCCAGAGGCGCCGCCTGCCTGGATGAGGCGGGACTGACCGAGCAGGCCTGTTATTCCGTAAAAGTAGCCGACACTATCGGAGCGGGGGACACTTTCCTGGCGGCCTTTCTCACCCGCTACCTTGCAGGGGGGAGCCCGGCGGAAGCCCTGGACTTCGCCGCGGCGGCGGGGGCCCACACGGCATCCCGGGCGGGGGGCACACCTACCTACCGGCTGGAGGATGTGGAACGACTGCAACAGCGCCGCCGGGAAGGCAGCCCTACAACACAGCTGAATTAGGCGGGGGGTTCGGCCCGCTGATCTACCGTGTATTTGTAGCTTGGTCCCATAAGCTACGCCATGACCGATTTTGATCTTCGCCTTTTACCCGGGTGGATTGCCCTGCTGTTACTTGCCGGCTCCTGCGCGCCGCCGCCGCCCCCCGCGCCCGAACCCTTCGGCCCCCTACCCTCGGAAGCCCAATTGGAGTGGCACGCTATGGAGACCAACGCCTTCATCCACTTTACGACCAACACGTTCACCGACCTGGAATGGGGCTACGGGGACGAGCGCCCGGAAATTTTCGACCCGACCGAACTGGACGTGGACCAGTGGATGTCTACCCTCCGGGATGCCGGATTCAGGGGGGTGATCCTGACATCCAAACACCACGACGGCTTCACCCTCTGGCCCAGCGCGCACACCGACCACTCGGTCGAGCAAAGTCCGTGGGAGAACGGGCAGGGTGATATCGTCGGGCTGGTCGAGGAATCCGCCCGCGCGCACGGTATGAAGTTCGGCGTCTACCTTTCCCCCTGGGACCGCAACCACGCCAATTACGGCGACTCCACCTACATCACTTACTACCGCAATCAGCTGCGGGAGCTCTTCGAAAACTACGGTCCCATCTTCGAGATGTGGTTCGACGGCGCGAACGGAGGTGACGGCCATTACGGGGGGGCGGACGAGCGCAGGAGCATTGACGGCCAACACTACTACGACTGGCCTACGACGATCGCCATGGTACGTGAGCTGCAACCCGAGCCCCACACGATCATTTTCAGCGACGCGGGCCCGGACATTCGCTGGGTCGGTAACGAGCGGGGCGTAGCGGGCGAGCCGAACTGGAACACCATCGACCCCGACACCCTGTACGCCGGCAAGGCGGGCATCACCGAGCTGCTCAACCAGGGTACGGCCGGTGCCGATACCTGGATGCCGGCCGAGGTGGACGTATCCATTCGCCCGGGCTGGTTCTACCACCCCCGGGAAGACAGCCTGGTCAAAACGCCGCAACAATTGTTCGACATCTACCTGACCTCCGTGGGGCGGGGCTCCGTACTGCTCCTCAATATCCCCCCGGATCGCCGCGGACGTATTCACGAGCGGGACGTGGCCTCCCTGCGCGCGTGGCGGACCATGATCGACTCCACCTTTGCCGACGACCTCGCCGCCGCGGCAACGGCGCGGGGCGAGGCCTACCTCGGCATGCACGACGACTACGCCCCCGCCCGCGTCCTCGACGACGACCCGGATACGTACTGGGCCACGGAAGCCGACACGACTGCGGGCTCCCTGAGCCTTACCCTGACCGCGCCCGCCGAAATCGGATACGTCACCTTGCAGGAGCCTATCCGGCTGGGACAGCGCGTATCCGCCTTCCGGGTACTGGCCGAGGTGGACGGGGCGGTGCGGGAAATCGGTAGCGGACATACGATCGGCTATAAGCGCATTCTCCCCGTGGAGCGAGTGACGACGGACCGTATCGTGATCGAGATCACGGAAGCCCTGGCTCCGCCGTTGCTGTCACGGGTCTCGGTGTACTGATGGCTACGTACCCTACCGTAGGGTATTCACGATTTCCAGTCGTCGGTTGAGGCTGTCGCTGCCGTGCTTGAGTCCCCTCCGGGCCCCTTCGACGAAAACCCGGCGAATGTCGTCGTCTTCCACCTGGTCGGGCTCTACGTCCGCGTCGAGGAACTTTTCCCGTACGGCCAGCAGTCCCGCGCCGATCACGATGCCGTACAGGGGCTCCAGATTGAGCCAGGGCAACAGGGGGGCTTCCTCGGGGTCGAAGCGGCTTATCCAGGGATCGATATCCGGAATGAGGTCGGGGAGCGCCTCCAGTTCGTAGAAGATATCGAGGGTAAATTTGAGACGGCGGCACTGTCCGGCCTTACGTCCCAGCACGTCGGTGGCGTGGGTTCCGATTTCGTACAGCAGACTCGGATGGATGCGACCAAAATCAAGGTTTGCGTGACTGGTGGTCGCCTCGATCACGCGGTGATTGAAGGTCAGGTCCCAGATGTAGTGGGTGTTAAAGCACCGCTGCTGCTGGGGTCGTGCCAGATAGACGGCTGTATTGATGTAGTAGTGCTTGATCTGCTTGAGATGCTGTTGGCCGGTTGCCGTACTCATGAATCCGTTCAGCTTGGTGTAGTGCTCGGTGGTGCCCCGGTTGCCGTCAACATCGAAGATCTCCCCTACGAGGTTCACGTTGACGAAGTGGTGCCAGGTGGCGTCCGTCACGACCCGGCCGACGGACGCGCGGTGGCCGTCGTAGGCACTGATGGCACCAAAGGTCTGCGCCTGGGTGGCCTGTTTGCTGCCCGCCGTATTGCCGGCCGGCACGGTGGAATGGGCGATGACTTCGGGAGCCACGCCTCCGGGAAATTCGGGCGAGTTGTCGAGGTAGGTAGTTGTCAGGGAGGAAGGAGTTACGCATTCCCCCTCGTGGGGGTGATCGGGCAGCACGGTGATTTTACCGGAAGGGCTGCACAGGATCGGATGCGGATAGGTTTCCTTCCAGAACCAGCCTAATCGGTTGCTGTAGAGTTTGGGCGCGATCGTCTGGGGAACGTCGTCCGACTGGTCGTCAAACTGGGATCCTGCATCGTGCCCCGCCCGGTTGGTATCGTTGCGGTGGGGATCGGTCATCCCGACCTTGCCCGTCGCATTATCCCAGAGTCGCATGGCGCGTACCCGGAGCACGTTTCCGCACAGTCCGATTCCCAGGTTGCCGTGGTCACCCGTAGCAAAAACTCCGCCCCCGCCGTTCATGAAACCAGCCAGCGTGAGAAGTTCGGCATTGGTCAGTGCCCCGCCTCCGGAATCCGCGCCGAACAGCCACACCTGATCGTAGAGGTCTCCGGAAAAGTGGTCGGTATTGTCGAAGCGGAATTGGGGGATGGTCCGGTGGACCGCGATGCCGGGATCCCCGACGTTCGTACCCCGGTGTGCCAGGGTAATTTCGAAGCGTACGTAGTAGCGCTGGTCGTTGGTCAGCATTTGCACGAAGGTCGATAGTCCGAAATCGCCGGGGCCGAAGTCCAGGAAACCGTTCGTGACCAGCAGCACCCGCACCCGGCAGGGGCGCCGCCACCAGGGGTAGACCAGGCGGGGGTCCTTGAGCAATAATTCGTCGCGGTACCGCAGATGATCGAGCAGGGCCGGATGGAGGGTGAAGGAATCGTTCGGGGTACGCATGGGAGAGGAATTAGGGTGATCCCCACTCCCCCGCCCCGGACGCGGCCGGGGATTCGAGGGGTGAATTACACCGTTCATCGTCAAGCCCGGCAGCTAGTTACTAGACCGATCGTATATATTTTTAATTAATACCCACGTCCCAGATCGACCACGTATTCCAGCGGCTCGCCGCTGCGGAAGCGACGGAAGTTGTGCAAGAAGCGATCGATGATCAGCCGGTGTTCGTCCCGTGCTCCACCCGCACTGTGCTGAGTCAGGAGGGTGCGCGGCGCGGTCCAGAGCGGATCGTCTTCGGGCAGGGGTTCATGCCCGGTCACGTCCAGCACGGCGCCGCCGAGCTTGCCGGCCCGCAACTGCTCCAACAAGGCCGCTTCGTCAATCAGGCTACCCCGCCCGACGTTGACGAGTATACAGTGCGGGGCGAGGAGTGCCAGTCGGTCCGGTCCGAAAAGGCCTACGGTTTGCTCCGTTTCCGGAAGGGCGGCCACCACTACATCCGCCGCGGGTAGCCGGTTATCGAGCTCTTCCACGGTATAGAAATCGGCGCCCGAACCGCGACGGTGCCCCATGGTAGACACCATACAGCCGAAGCCCTGCAGCATTCGCCGCACGCTTCCCCCGATGTCTCCGTGTCCCAGCAGGATCACCTGGCTACCGGAAAGTTTGCCGAGCTCCGGTCGGATCAGGTCACCACGCCAGTGCCTTTCGCCCTTATCCCGGACAAAGGTGGGGATGCCCCGCACCAACGCCAGGATGCCGGCCAGGGCGGTTTCGGCGACCGGGATGCCAAAGACGCCGGCGCAATTCGTAATGGCAAAATTTAGGTCGCGATCGCTCAGCGTCGAGTAGGGGCGAAAACCGGCGGAGCTTAGCTGCGCCCACCGCAGTTGGTCGCTGGCCGTTAACCAGTCGGGGGGCACGTTGCCCAGCACGATCTCCGCGGCGAGAAATGCGGCGCGGCGTTCGGAGTCGGGAATGTCCTGTTCCAGGCAAAGTTCCTCCCCCGCGGACCGTGTGCGGAGGTACGCCACTTCGGTGAGGTTCAGGGGTAATTTGACGTAAATCATAGTCGCAAGTTACGTTTCACTCCAACGGGAATTACGGGCTCGTGGAATCACTTATCCGGGAGGCGACCCGCCGTGAGCGTGACCGGCCCGGCCAGTCCGGAGGGAACGGGATCCCAGCCGGAAGCATCGAAAATTCCGAGCGGACCGACGTTTTCCCTTAGGCGGGCCGGTAAGTTGACGTTGTAGAATTTTTTCCAGAATATTCCCTCGCGGTCCATTTGAATTATCCGGTTGATCCAGCGATTCGATACGTCGACCGTAAGGGTATTGTGTTCACGAAGCCGCTCGGCGGGTAGGGCTATCCGGTAGGTCGGACCGATGAGCGTCGCCAGGTGAGTACCGTTCAGACTTACCCGGGCGGTTTCGTGCACCCGACCCAGGTCGAGCAGATAGCCGGAAGCGGTGCCGGCGGGCCGGGGGAAGGTCGTCGTGTAGCGACCGGTACCGGAGAAATATCGATAAGCTGCCCCCGCTTCGCCGTTCCAAACCCGGGGAGCGGGTAGTTCGAGGGAAGGCGGAAGTAGGGCTCCTCCTTTGGTGAACTTCAATTGCCAGGTATCCCCCACGACCATCGGTTGTCCGGTCGCCCCGAAGTACGGCCACGGATCGCCGTCGACTGCTTTCGGACTTACCCACAGAAACACGGAACCGCCCCGCGGCACCTGAAGTCTCGCGCTTAGCGAATTAGCACTCACGACCGTCCGGGCTACGCCCCGGCTACCGGTCATCGGGTCGAACAGCACCGCCGCAGCGCCCGGAGCGGCCAGGGCAATCATATCATCCACGTCTTCAGCCGACCAGTTGCTGATGAAGTATAGCGTCCCCCCGGCGTAGTTTCTCCGGTTGAAGGTCAACCCCCGGGCTACCATGGACTCAACGTCGATTCCCCGCCGGGGGAGAACGGATAAGTAGTCGTCGGCGACTACGATCCCGGATTCAGCGGAGGTATTCGCGGCAATTTCGCGGGTCAAACTTTGAAATTCCCGCTCTCGCCGCTCCCATTCGTGGTAGCCGGGCACCGTAGTCGGTAGTGCTCCCTGGAATATTAGGGTCGCTCCGGCCCGGGCCAGTTCCGTCAGTTGTCGGAGGGTTTCCAGGGGCATAAATTCCGTTTTCGGCACGAGTACCGCCCCGTAGGTTCCCCCGGCCGTTCTGATGCCCGCCTCGTAGGTAGTTGTCCGTAGCTGGCGATCGGATATGAAGTCGAAGGTGTAGCCGGCCGCGAGCAGGGCCTCTCCCACTTCGGCTACCGGGGTTTCGTCCAGATGGGGCCCGTGACCGTCGAAGTGCTGCAATAGTTCCGGGCCGGGCGTAGCGTAGCGGTCGTAAGCGGGGAAGTAGAGCAGAATATCATTGTCGCTCGTTCCGCGTTGGAGCATTGACTGGACCCGGCTCACGTACGTATTCACCGCGGTCAGGTCATCCCACATGGGATGCCGATTATTCGCGTGGAAGGCGGCGTAGAACAGCCGACCGGGAAATTCGTCGTCCGGCGGAGAATACGCAGTGCCGTGGTAGACGAGGTGGTTTACCCCGTTCACAAGGTACTGATCGAGATTTGCCTTCAGATCCGCCCAGTTGGCTACGAAGTGCTCGTCCAGCCAGGTTGCGGCCTCCGCGCTGACCAGGGGTTTTCCGGTGACGTTAGCGGCCGAGGTGGCGAATTTGATGCGCAAGCTCTGGGTACCTTCCGTCTCCGGTATCGTGGAAGCGGCGTAGAGGTCGAGAATGTTAGCCGGAGAACCGTGGGCCTGGTTGCGAACGATAGCTCCCTTCCGCCCGGCCCACTCGGCCCACCCTGCCGTGAAATTTTCCAGAATGAGGTCGGAGAAGGTTTCCCGATAATCCGATAGCACGCGAGCGTTTTCCGCGGCGTCCGCCTCCCCGAACAGCGCCGGCAGATGCTCCCGCAGGTCGTAGCCGCGCCGCCGCTCGAATTCCTCCAGCAGGGCCGGTGTCCAGTTGGCCTGTCCCCGGGCGTCGTCCACCTCGTAGCTGTCGTTGAAGAAGGCCCTCAGCCCGCCGATGTTCTGCCCCCGAAATGCTTCGTCGAAGCGGCTTAGGTAGTTCGTGATGGCCTCCCCGGAAAAGTGATCGATCACGTTACCCTCCCCGCCGGGGGCCGCCCGCTCGACCATCTTGCCGTGCAGACCCCGAAAAAGAGCGTACAGTTTCCAGTTCCCTGCCGGTGCCGTCCAGTCCAGCGTACCGGAGTCGGCGACTTGGTCCGTGAGGTTGATGACCGCTCCGTCGGACCCGTAGGCCACTAGACTTATGAGCGGCAGAAAATCCGGAAACCGTAATTGATCGAGCGCCAATCCCTGCAGGTCGGCGTTACGTTTGATGTCGGGGTCGATGTCCTCGAGCGTAATCTCCGCCGGCGACTGCTTGTCTGCTTCTACCGGACTTGTAGCGGGGAGTTTTTCCACTCGCGCCGCGCGGTACCGCCGCAGCACCCGGTTTTCTACCCGCCGAAAAATCGGCTCCTGCCGGTACTCGATCTTATCCGCTAATTGTTGCCCCCCGGATAATTCGTAGGTCCGGTGCGCCAGATACTTGGCCGCATCCTCCCGTCCGACCCAGGGCCCGCCGAAGGGCCACCCCGTCCCCGTCGCCATGTCTACCCGCATACCTAAGCGATCGGCTTCCCGCAGCGTATGCCCGAGTAGTTCCATCCAGGCCGGCGAAAGGTAGCTCACGAAGCTTTCCTCTTCTCCGATCACGCCGAAGATGGGGGTAAGTTCTACCCCACCGAAGCCGGCTTCCCGTAGCGACTCCAGCTCGGCCGTAATACCCGCTTGGGTTACCGCGCTGCCGTGCCACCACCAGCGCGTCCAGATGCGGTTCTCCGAAGTTATTTCCGGCCAGTCGGGTATACGGGTGGACTCGCTTACCGTGCCCACGCACCCACTCAACGGAACCAGCATCGCCCAACAAACGGTATAAAAGAGGGTGGCTACGGTACGCATTGGATCAAGGTTGGCAACATTCAGGTAATACGGCGTGGTGATCGGTGCTTCCCAGGGAACTGGTCCGCGACAGGATTCACCCCGGGCCGGGCCTTCCGGGCGGATTGATGACACTCCGGAAGAACTTGCAGACAAATCGCTCTTGAATCCCGCACGCTCTCCTGGAATGAAATCACCGACTCACTTACTCGTGCAAGGTCCCCCGCCGGCTACGTTTTCTCTATGCAGCAATTAAGCAGTAGTCTTCAATTTGCACCAAGAAACGACATCCGGCCAATTGATGGATCAATAGCGTTTCGGACGATTTGATCCACCATTTGGTTTACCTTCGTCCCCTTCGTGTACAGCCTACGCCGCGGACGATCCGTTCCTTGGCTACCTGACGACCTATTGGTCGGTCATCTATACCCCCACTCACCCGTCACACATCAACCCCATTCATAATGCATTTTAACTCACTATTCCTGCTCGTAGCGGTGGCCCTGTTCCTTCCGTCCTGCGATACCGACGAGGAAAATACGTCACCCGAGAGCTCCATTGTCGGCAGCTGGTCGATAGATGACGGAACCGGTAGCGGTAAGACAACCACTACATACCAGGGCGAAACGTACGTCGTCGACTTTACGAATCGCCTGGTCGAGCCTACCGACTTCATCATGAACTTCCACGCGAACGGTACCGTAAACAGTCAGGGAACCCTGACCATGGAGACGACTACGACCTACAATGGCCAGTCCGAGGTACATACCAATACCATGAGCGACCTCTTCGGCGAAGGGGAATACGAGGTGCAGGGCAATACCCTCCGTGCCTGGACCGATCAGAGCGAAGCCAGCGAAATGACCATCCTGACGCTTACCGAAACAGAGTTGGTCCTGGAGGCCAGTGGCACGCAAACCCAGATAAAGGACGGCGCGGAGGCCCGTAGCGAGCAAACCATCACTTACACCTGTACGCGGGTCCTCTAGCCACCGGTTACTCATACACACATAACAAACGCCCCGCCGGAAGCTTCCGGCGGGGCGTTGTTCATGTTGTCGGTACGGGCCTATTCGGCGGGTTCCTCGGTAGCCAGTTCGGCTTCTTCGGCGGCGCGGGCGGCGGCTTCCTCCTCGGCGAAGGCGGCCTGCCGGGCTTCCCAGGCTTCCTGCTGTTCCTTCGTCGTGACGAAGAGGCGGTCGTATTTCCGCATACCGGTACCGGCGGGGATCCGCTTGCCGACAATGACGTTCTCCTTCAGTCCCTCCAGGTAGTCGCGCTTGGCGGCAATGGCGGCGGTGGAGAGGACCTTAGTAGTTTCCTGGAACGAGGCGGCACTGATCCAGCTCGGAGTTCCGAGGCTCGACTTCGTAATACCCTGCAGCAGGGGGAAGGAGGTAGCGGCCTGCGCATCCCGGAAGGCGACGCTCTTAAGGTCGTTACGCTTCAGGTAGCTGTTCTCCTCACGAACTTGGCGCATCGTGACGATCTGCCCTTCCTTGAGCTTCTCGCTATCGCCGGCGTCGGTGATGACCTTCTTATCGAAAATCCAGTCGTTCTGCTCGAAGAATTCGTAGCGCTCGACGGCCTCTCCTTCCAGGAAGGTGGTGTCGCCGCTGTCCACGATCTCCACGCGGCGCATCATCTGACGCACGATGGCTTCGATGTGCTTGTTGTTGATCGTGATACCCTGCGAACGGTACACTTCCTGTACGCCGTTGACCAGATGGGTCTGTACGGCGAAGGGGCCTTTGATGTCGAGAATGTCCCGGGGAGCAATCGCTCCGTCGGAGAGTGGCATTCCCGCGCGGACGAAATCCTGATCCTGGACAAGAATGTGCTTGCTCAGGTTGATGAGGTACTTGCGCTTCTGTCCGTCCTTCGCCTCCACGATCAGTTCGCGGTTACCGCGCTTGATCTTTTTGGAGAAGGTGACGACTCCGTCGATCTCGGAGACCACGGCGGGGTTGCTGGGGTTACGGGCTTCGAAGAGTTCCGTTACCCGGGGCAGACCACCGGTGATGTCCGCGATCTTACCCAGTTTCCGGGGGATCTTGACGATCTTTTCTCCGATGGCAACCTCGGCGCCGTCCTCGATGCTGATGTAGGCACCTACGGGCAGGTTGTAGCTCCGCAGCTCCTCTCCGTCCCTGCTCAGGATGGAGATGGTGGGGATCTTCTTCCGGTCCCGGGTTTCGATGACCACCTTCTCCTCGAAGCCGGTCTGATCATCCCGCTCGGTCCGGAAAGTGACGCCCTCGTCAATGTCGCTGAAGCGGGCAATACCCTTGAATTCGGAAATGATCACCGCGTTGTAGGGATCCCATTCGACGATCACGTCGCCCTTCTTGATGTCCTGACCGTCCTTCACGTGGATGGTACCGCCGTAGGGAAGGTGCTGGGTGGCGTAAACCTTGCCGCTTTCCGGATCGACGATCTTGATCTCGCCGGACCGGGACAGCACGACGTCCTGCTTATCGCCCATTTCGTTCTCGGCCGTGACTACACGAACACCGTCAAAGACGACCTTACCGTTGAACTTGGAAACGAGTTCGCTTTCCTGCCGGGTAACCGAAGCGATACCACCGACGTGGAACGTCCGGAGCGTCAGCTGGGTACCGGGTTCCCCGATCGACTGGGCGGCGATGATACCGACGGCATCCCCCATTTCCGCCTTGCGGCCGGTAGCGAGGTTCTTGCCGTAGCACTTCGCGCAAACTCCCCGCTTCACCTCACAAGTGAGGACGGAGCGGATGGTTACTTCCTCGATGCCCTCGTCTTCGATGTACTTAGCGGTGCGATCGTCGATGTATTCATCGGCCTTTACGATCACCTCATCGGTAACGGGGTGGACGATTTCGTGGAGGGAGTAGCGACCGGCGATGCGGCTGGTCAGGCTCTCCACAACCTTATCGTTCTCCTTCAGGGCGGAAGTATCAATACCACGGAGGGTTTCACAGTCATCTTCCATGACCACCACGTCCTGGGCGACGTCGACAAGACGACGGGTCAGGTAACCGGCATCGGCGGTCTTGAGGGCCGTATCGGCCAGACCCTTACGGGCACCGTGGGTGGAGATGAAGTATTCGAGTACCGACAGACCATCCACGAAGTTGGAGAGGATCGGGTTTTCGATAACGGCCGGGCCACTGTCGTTCGACTTCTTCGGCTTGGCCATCAGTCCACGAAGTCCGCACAGCTGCTTGATCTGCTGAGTGGAACCCCGGGCACCGCTATCCAGCATCATGTAGACCGAGTTGAAGCCCTGCTTGTGCGTGGCCAACTCCTGCATGAGGGTGTTGGTGATCTGGTTGTCAGCGTACGTCCACTTATCGATGATCTGGTTGTAGCGCTCGTTGTTGGTGATCAGACCCATGTTGAAGTTGTCCATCACCTCGTCCACTTCGGTGCGGGCCTGGGTAAGAACATCCTGCTTAACGGACGGGGTGATGAGGTCACCGAGGTTGAAGGACAGACCGCCCTTAAATGCCCAGGTGAAGCCCATGTCCTTGATCTTATCAAGGAAGGTGGCCGTGATGGCGAAGTTGGACCGCTCGAGGATATCGGCGATGACCAGCTTCAGGTTCTTCTTCGTGAGCAGTACGTTTACGAAAGGCATGCCCTTCGGGACGGCACTGTTAAACATCACGCGACCGGTAGTGGTCTCGATGAGTTTCAGCTTCATTTTGCCGTTCTCGTCTTCCTGGGGTACGCGGCAGTGAATGACGGCGTGGAGGTCAAGTTGTCCCTCGTTGTAGGCGATCATCACCTCCTCGGAACTATAGAACTTACGTCCTTCACCCTTCACCTTGACGTCACCTTCGCTGCGGCGCTGCTTGGTAATGTAGTACAGACCGAGTACCATATCCTGGGAAGGAAGTGTCACGGGCGTACCGTTCTGCGGGTTGAGCATATTGTGGGCCGAAAGCATCAGCACCTGGGCCTCCAGAATGGCGGCCTGGCTCAGCGGCACGTGAACGGCCATCTGGTCACCGTCGAAGTCGGCGTTGAAGGCCGAACAAACGAGGGGGTGCAGTTGGATCGCCTTGCCCTCGATCAGTTTAGGCTGGAAGGCCTGGATCGAAAGACGGTGCAGCGTCGGCGCCCGGTTGAGCATGACGGGGTGGCCACGCAGGATGTTCTCCAGGATTTCCCAGATCACGGGCTCCTTACGGTCAACCAGCTTCTTAGCGGATTTAACCGTCTTGACGATACCGCGCTCGATGAGCTTACGGATGATGAACGGTTTGAAGAGCTCGGCGGCCATTCCTTTCGGAATACCACACTCGTGCAGCTTCAGGGTAGGACCTACTACGATAACCGAACGGCCGGAGTAATCGACCCGCTTACCGAGCAGGTTCTGACGGAAGCGTCCCTGCTTGCCCTTCAGGATATCGGACAGCGACTTCAGCGCACGACCACCCTCGGCCTTCACGGCGTTGGACTTCCGGCTATTGTCGAAGAGGCTATCGACGGCTTCCTGCAGCATCCGCTTTTCGTTGCGGAGAATGACTTCGGGAGCCTTGATCTCTAGCAGGCGCTTCAGGCGGTTGTTGCGGATGATGACCCGGCGGTACAGATCGTTAAGGTCGGAGGAGGCGAAACGGCCACCGTCCAGGGGCACCAGCGGGCGCAGTTCCGGCGGAACGACGGGCAGGTACTGGATGATGGTCCACTCCGGCTTGTTGGTCACGTTCTCCTGTGCGTCGCGGAAAGCTTCCACTACGCGGAGGCGCTTAAGGGCCTCGCTCTTCCGCTGCTGGCTGGTTTCCGTATTGGCCTGGTGGCGCAACTGGAAGCTGAGCTCGTCGAGTTTGAGACCTTCGAGCAGGTCCCGGATCGCCTCGGCGCCCATTTTGGCTACGAACTTGTCGGGGTGACCGTCTTCGAGCTGCTGATTTTCGGGCGGCAGGGTTTCGAGGATGTCGAGATACTGCTCCTCCGTGAGGAGAGTCTTGTGCATGATCTCTTCACTCTCCCGGATTCCGGGATTGATCACGACGTAACGCTCGTAATAGATGATGCTTTCCAGGTGCTTCGAGCTGAAGCCAAGGAGGTAGGCGATCTTATTGGGCAGCGACTTGAAGAACCAGATGTGGACGACGGGCACGACCAGGCGGATGTGTCCCATACGCTCACGCCGCACCTTTTTCTCCGTGACTTCGACCCCACAGCGGTCACAGACGATGCCCTTGTACCGGATACGCTTGTACTTACCACAGTAGCACTCGTAATCCTTGACGGGGCCGAAGATACGCTCGCAGAAAAGTCCATCACGTTCCGGCTTATAGCTGCGGTAGTTGATGGTCTCGGGCTTCAGCACCTCACCGTAGCTGCGTTCCAGGATATCGTCCGGGCTCGACAGGCTGATGGTGATCGCATCGAAGTCCTGCTTCTGGAGGTTGTTACTCTTCTTAAATGCCATAGTTTATTTTATAGGGAAGGTTGGCGGGGGCGCGGGTGCAATGCTCCTGCGTCCCCGCCTAACCTTAGTTTTCAAAATACCCTGCTCCCGTCGGAGCGGGGAACCCGACGGTTTAGTCGAACTTGACGTCCAGGGCCAGTCCACGGAGTTCGTGTACCAGTACGTTGAACGATTCGGGGATATTCGGCTCGGGAAGGTTGTCGCCCTTAACGATGGCCTCGTATGCCTTGGCCCGTCCCTGAATATCGTCCGACTTGATCGTGAGCAGCTCCTGCAGGATGTTGGAGGCACCGAAGGCTTCGAGCGCCCATACTTCCATCTCACCGAAGCGCTGACCACCGAACTGCGCCTTACCACCGAGCGGCTGCTGGGTAATGAGCGAGTAGGGGCCGATGGAGCGAGCGTGCATCTTGTCGTCAACCATGTGGCTGAGTTTAAGCATGTAGATCACGCCGACCGTAGCCTGCTGGTGGAAGCGGTCACCCGTTTCTCCATCGAAGAGGTACGCCTGGCCGAGCGTAGGCAGCTTGGCCTTCTGAATGTACTCCTCGATCTCATCCTGGCTCGCCCCGTCGAAGATGGGGGTAGCGAACTTCATGCCGAGCTTTTCACCGGCCCAACCGAGAACGGTCTCGAAGATCTGTCCCAGGTTCATCCGGGAGGGTACACCGAGGGGGTTCAGGATGATGTCGACGGCCGTACCGTCTTCCAGGAAGGGCATGTCCTCATCGCGGACGATGCGGCTTACGATTCCCTTGTTACCGTGGCGACCGGCCAGCTTATCACCCACCTTCAGCTTGCGCTTCTTGGCGAGGTAAACCTTGGCCAGCTTAAGTACCCCGGCGGGGAGCTCGTCACCAACGCTGATGTTGAACGTCTCGCGCTTGTAGCGACCGACTTCCTCGTTGACCTTGATGCTGTAGTTGTGCAGCAGGCGGGCGATGAGGCTGTTAAGCTCGTCGCTCGTGGTCCAACCGCTGTAGTCGATGGTCGTGTAGTCGACCTCCCGCAGCAGGCTCTGGGTGAACTTCTCTCCCTTGGGCACGACGACCTCACCGTAGATGGTGTTGACGCCCTGGCTGGCCCGTCCGCGAATCAGCTTATCCAGCTTATCGACGAGGAGGGTTTTCAGATTGTTGAGGTTCACCTTGTGCTCGTCCTCCAGCTTCTGCAGTTCGATCTTCTCGGCGTCCTTCTGGGCCTGCTCCTTCTTGGTGCGGCTGAAGAGGTCCTTTCCAATCACCACGCCCTTCAGGGAAGGGCTGGCCTTGAGGGAGGCGTCCTTCACATCACCGGCCTTGTCGCCGAAGATGGCACGGAGAAGTTTTTCTTCCGGCGTGGGATCGCTTTCCCCCTTCGGGGTAATCTTACCGATGAGAATATCACCTTCCTTCACCCAGGCTCCGACCCGGATGATACCGTTCTCGTCGAGGTCCTTGGTGGCTTCCTCACTAACGTTGGGGATGTCATTGGTCAGTTCTTCCTCGCCCAGTTTGGTATCGCGCACGTCGAGTTCGAAGTGTTCGATGTGGAGGCTGGTGAAGATATCCTCCCGAACGACGCGCTGGCTGAGCACGATGGCATCCTCGAAGTTGTATCCCTTCCAGGGCATGAAGGCCACCTTCAGGTTCTGTCCGAGGGCCAGTTCGCCTTTCTCCGTGGCGTATCCGTCACAAAGAATGTCGCCTTCCTTTACCTTCTGTCCGCGACGGACGATCGGCTTCAGGTTCACGCAGGTTCCCTGGTTGGTCCGCAGGAATTTCGTGAGGCGGTAGGTTTTGGTATCGTCGTCGAAGGACACCTGACGGTCTTCCTCCGAGCGCTCGTAGCGCACGATGATCTCGTTGGCATCGACGTATTCCACTACCCCATCGCCTTCGGCGTTGATGAGCATGCGGCTGTCACGGGCTACCTTTCCTTCGAGGCCGGTACCCACGATGGGGCTGGCCGGCTTCAGCAGGGGAACGGCCTGACGCTGCATGTTCGATCCCATCAGGGCACGGTTGGCGTCGTCGTTCTCCAGGAAGGGGATCATCGAAGCGGATACTCCCACGATCTGGTTCGGAGCCACGTCCATGAATTCGATCTCCGCGGGTTCGAGGACCGGGAAGTCGCCGTGGTCACGCGCCTTGACGCGGTCGCTGGTGAAGGCTCCCTTTTCGTTGATCGTGGCGTTGGCCTGGGCGATCTTCTTGAAGTCTTCCCCTTCGGCACTCAGGTAGATCGGATCTCCTTCCATAACCACCTGGCTGTCGGCGACGGCGCGGTAGGGGGTTTCGAGGAAGCCCATCTTATTGACCTTCGCGTGGACGCAGAGGGTGGATATCAGACCGATGTTCGGTCCTTCCGGCGTTTCAATCGTACAGAGACGACCGTAGTGACTGTAGTGGACGTCCCGTACCTCAAAGCCGGCACGTTCGCGGCTCAGACCACCGGGTCCGAGGGCGGAAATCCGCCGCTTGTGGGTGATTTCGGACAGCGGGTTTGTCTGGTCCAGGAACTGGCTCAGCTGGCTGGTACCGAAGAAGGAGTTGATGACGCTAGACAGGGTACGCGCGTTGATCAGGTCGATCGGCGTGAATACCTCGTTGTCGCGGACGTTCATGCGCTCCCGGATCGTACGGGCCATACGGGCCAGTCCGACACCAAACTGAGCGTACAACTGCTCCCCTACCGTACGTACCCGGCGGTTGCTGAGGTGATCGATATCGTCGATCTCCGCGCGCTGGTTCATCAGACCTACGAGGTACTTCACGATGGCGATGATGTCCTCCTTGGTCAGTACCAGGGTCTCGTCGTCGGTACCGGCGTTGAGCTTACGGTTGATCTTGTAGCGTCCGACCTCACCGAGATTGTAACGCTTGTCGCTGAAGAAGAGCTTGTCGATGATACCGCGGGCGGTCTCTTCGTCGGGGGGATCGCTGCCCCGCAGTTGGCGGTAGATGTACTGAACGGCTTCGATCTCGCTGCTGGAAGGATCCTTCTGCAGGGTATTGTAGATGATGCTGTAGTCCATTCCCACATCCTCCTTCTGCAGGATGATGTTTTCGATGCCGTCGGCACTGAGAATGTCCTCGATGTTGTCTTCCGTCAGAACCGTATCCCGTTCCAGGATAATTTCGTTCCGTTCCAGAATGACGAGTTCGCCGGTATCTTCGTCGACGAAGTCTTCCGTCCAGGCACGCAGCACCCGGGCGGCAAGCTTACGGCCGATAGCGGCGGTGAGAGCTTCGCGGGTGTTGGCTACTTCGTCGGCCAGGTCGAACAGGTCGAGGATCGACTTATCCGAGTCGTAGCCGATGGCGCGCAGCAGGGTCGTGACGGGGAACTTCTTCTTGCGGTCGATGTAGGTGTACATGACCGTGTTGATGTCGGTCGCGAATTCCATCCAGGCTCCCTTGAAGGGAATGACGCGGGCGGAGTAGATCGCCGTGCCGTTGGGGTGGAAATTCTGGCCGAAGAACACGCCGGGGCTCCGGTGTAGCTGGGAGACGATGACCCGTTCGGCGCCGTTGATGACGAAGGTACCCTTCGGCGTCATGTAGGGGATGTTTCCGAGGAATACATCCTGAACGATCGTCTTAAAGTCAACGTGCTCCTCGTCGTTACACGAGAGGCGCAGTTTGGCCTTCAGGGGCACGCTGTAGGTGAGTCCGCGTTGCATACACTCCTCGATGGTGTAGCGCGGGGGGTCAACGAAATAATCCAGGAACTCCAGATTGAAGATGTTCCTGGTATCGGAGATGGGGAAGTTTTCCTGGAAAACCCGGTAGAGCCCTTCGAGTGCCCGATTTTCGGGGGTGGTCTCCAGCTGGAAGAATTCCTGGAAGGATTTTAGTTGAATTTCTAGAAGATCGGGGGAATGATCGGTTAGCTTAATCTTACCGAAGCTCACCCGTTGCTCTTCGGCGTTAAGGATCTGGCCGTTTGACGTCATTAGCAGTTTTCCTTTATATTTAACCCGGATAGCCTTCCGCGGTGGCTTGGATCCAGGAGTATGGTATGTGTTCCGGAGGAAATTCTCCGGAGGGTATGGGGCATTGCGAAGAAACACAACAGAATCTGCCCCGAATTAGTTTCGCACGCAGGCGATTTCTTATACGCGAATGGCCCAGCCAGACCGTTGTCCGCTAAGCCTATCAAAACGAGGAAGAAGCGGGGGACGCTACCGGTTTGGCAACGCCCCCGCGCTTATATCCTTTCGAAGGGAGCGACTGAATTACTTCAGTACGACCGTAGCACCGGCCTCCTCGAGAGCGGCCTTGATGCTTTCACCTTCGGCCTTGTCAACACCGGACTTGAGCGTGGCGGGAGCGCCATCGACCATTTCCTTTGCGTCCTTAAGACCGAGACCGAGCAGGGTCTTCACTTCCTTCACGACCTTCAGCTTGCTGCCACCGGCAGATTCCAGGATCACGTCGAATTCGGTTTGCTCAGCGGCGGCTTCGCCACCGGCTTCACCACCTCCTCCACCGGCTACCGCTACGGCGGCGGCGGCGGGCTCGATGCCGTGTTCGTCTTTCAGGATCTGCAGGAGCTCGGTAACGTCCTTAATGGTAAGTTCTACGAGCTGGTCGGCAATTGCTTTTACGTCTGCCATAATAAAAATGTATTTAATAGTGATTTGCGAGTCTCGCCACCGTGAGTGGCGGCAGTACCCATGCGTAATCAGCTTGGAAGCCAGTTAATAAATTTAGCCCTCGCGTTCTTCGAGGGTTTTGAGCGCGCCGGCAAGCTTGCTGCCCTGGCCCTTCAGGCCGCCGAGCAGGTTCTGCATGGGGCTCTGGAGCAGGGTAAGGATGTCAGCCAGTACTTCGTCGCGACTCTTGAGTTTGGCGAGCAGGTCGAGCTGGTCATCGCCGCTGTAAACCGAGCTGGCGATGTAAGCCGCCTTGAGGATAGGACGTTCGCCCTTGTCCTCACGGAATTCCTTGATCACCTTCGCGGGAGCGTTTCCTACTTCGGAGAACATGATCGCCGTCGGGCCCTTGAGGGCGTCGAACAGGGGAGCGTAGTTGTTCTCTTCGGGCAGTTGCTCGAGGGCCTTGCGGGCCAGGGTGTTCTTGACGACCTGCATGGACACGCCACGCTGGTAGCAGATACCGCGCAGGCGGTTCACCTGCTCAACGGTAAGGGTGGAGGCGTCGGCGATGTAGAAGTAGTCGTTATTTTCGAAACGCTCCTTCAGGGATTCAATGGCCGCCGCTTTATCTGTCTTATTCATGGTTGATATTGTTTAGGACGGTTAGGCGATGGTCTTCGGATCGATCTTGATGCCCGGGCTCATGGTAGAGGCTACGGTCACCGACTTCATGTAGTTGCCCTTAGCGCTGCTGGGCTTCATGCGTACCAGGGTACCGAGAAGCTCGTTGGCGTTGTCCTTCAGTTGTTCGGGGGTAAATTCTACCCGGCCGATGCTGCTGTGCACGATTCCGAACTTGTCTACCCGGAAAGCGATCTTACCACCCTTCACGTCGGTGATGGCCTTGGCCACGTCCATCGTTACGGTTCCCGTCTTGGGGTTAGGCATCAGGCCGCGGGGACCGAGTACACGACCCAGACGACCTACTTTAGCCATAGTCTGTGGCATGGCCACGACCACGTCGAAGTCCGTCCAGCCGTCGTTTACCCGCTGGACCAGCTCGTCCAGACCGGCGAAGTCAGCACCCGCGTCGAGGGCTTCCTGTTCCTTATCGGGGGTCACGAAAGCCAGTACGCGCTTCGTCTTACCGGTTCCGTGGGGAAGGGTGACCGTTCCCCGGAGGGCCTGATCAGCCTTGCGGGGATCGATCCCCAGACGTACGTGTACGTCTACCGATGCATTGAACTTCGCAACATTGACCTCCTTGACGAGGGTCACGGCCTCTTCGAGGCTGTAGTGCTTGGTTGCATCGACTTTCTCAGCGGCGGCTTTGCGCGCCTTACTAAGTTTAGCCATGATTGAATAATTTGAGGTTTATAGCGCGTACCGGTGGTACGCTCCCTACGTATGAATAATTGAGTTTAATTCGCCTCCCAGGGGGGCGTACCGTCGACCACGATGCCCATGGAGCGGGCGGTGCCGGCGACCATTTTCATGCCGCTTTCCACGGTAAAGGCGTTCAGGTCGGGCATCTTGCTCTCGGCAATCGCGCGGACCTGGTCCCAGGTTACTTTGGCGACTTTGTTCCGGTTGGGCTCCTTGGATCCGCTCTTCAGCTTGGCTGCTTCGAGCAGCTGCACGGCGGCCGGGGGCGTCTTAATGACGAAGTCGAACGACTTGTCCTTGTAAACGGTGATGACGACGGGGAGGACCTTACCCTGGCTGTCCTGAGTAGCCGCATTGAAGCGCTTACAGAACTCCATAATGTTGACGCCCTTGGCACCGAGTGCCGGACCGACCGGGGGGGCCGGGTTGGCCGCGCCGCCGCGGACCTGTAGTTTGATAAAGGTTTCTACTTCCTTAGCCATGTTGACTTATTTGTGTCGTACTGACGAAGTTGGCGTGCATCCCGCTGGGGGTACCACACCCGCCTCTCCGACGTGTGGAATGTTGTTAAGGTATTAAGACTGCTTTTCGACCTGCATGAAGTTCAGTTCGACTTCCGTGCCGCGACCGAAGATCTTGACGATCACTTTCAGTTTTTTCTTTTCTTCGTTCACTTCCTGAATATCCCCGACGAATTCATTGAAGGGACCGTCGATAATCTTGACGGTTTCGCCTTCGATGAAGGGTTCGATCATCGTATCGCCGGCTTCGAGGCTTTCGTCCACCTTACCCAGGAGGCGGTTGGCTTCGGACTCGCGCATGGGGACCGGTTCGCTCTTGCCGAGGAAATGAATAACGTTCGGTAGGCTGGTGATGGCGTCGACCACTTCCGCGTTCAGTGCGTAAGGATCGGCTTCCACCAGGATGTAACCCGGCAGGATATTCCGATCGGAAATGACCTTCTTACCACTGCGGATCTTGTATACTTTTTCGGTGGGCACGACGATCTTAGTAACGTGGCTGCCCCAGTCGTTACGCTCGATCTCTTTTTCGATCCGTTCCTTGATCTTTTTCTCCTTGCCACTGATTACCCGCAGCGAGTACCATTTATTGTCTGCCATGCCGATGTATATGCTTAACCTCCCGTGCTGTAAATGAAGTCCACCACGTTCTTCCAGACGAAATCCATCAGCAGGATCAGCAGGGCGAAGATCGCCGAACCGGTGAGCACCAGGATGGTATTGGTCTGCAGGGTGGAATACGGAGGCCAGGTCACGTTGTGTACGAGCTCGTTGTAGCTTTCCCGCAAGTAAAGTCCCAGCTTGTCCATGAAGTCGGATTGAAGAATGAAGGATTGAAGGAACGAAAACCGGAGTTCCCGCATTCCTCCATTGTGCACGGGTGGAGAGACTCGAACTCCCAGCCCCTGGTTTTGGAGACCAGTGCTCTGCCAATTGAGCTACACCCGTGTGTAAAAAATCAGTGGGTTTGTTTTGTAGCCCCTGGTTTAGCTGCGCTGCTTCCTTCGGAGGTTGGAGACCAGTGCTCTGCCAATTGAGCTACACCCGTGTGTAAAAAATCAGTGGGTTTATTTTGTAGCCCCTGGTTTAGCTGCGCTGCTTCCTTCGGAGGTTGGAGACCAGTGCTCTGCCAATTGAGCTACACCCGTGTGTAAAAATCAGTGGGTTTGTTTTGTAGCCCCTGGTTTAGCTGCGCTGCTTCCTTCGGAGGTTGGAGACCAGTGCTCGATCACCTCGAAGTAGCTGCGTAGCACATGGAGCTACACCCATTTGAAATTACAATTTACCATTTAGCGATGTACCATGGTCGATTTGTGGTGACCCGCAAAGGACGACAGCAATTGGTAAACGGTAAATGGAAAAGTTAAGCGCCTGCATTCAGACGCTTAACTTTCCATGCAATCGCTAAAAGGACTCGGTAGAGTCGTTTAGGCGAGAATTTCAGTTACCTGACCGGCGCCTACGGTACGACCACCTTCGCGGATAGCGAAGCGGAGGCCTTTCTCCATGGCGATGGTATTGAGCAGCTTAACTTCCAGGGTAACGTTGTCGCCGGGCATTACCATTTCCACGTTCTCGGGAAGGGTGATGTCACCGGTTACGTCCGTGGTACGGAAGTAGAACTGGGGACGGTAGCCGTTAAAGAAGGGCTTGTGACGGCCACCTTCTTCCTTCGACAGTACGTAAACCTCACACTTGAAGTGGCTGTGGGGCTTGACGCTACCGGGCTTACAGATTACCATTCCGCGCTTGATGGCTTCCTTGTCGATACCGCGCAGCAGCAGACCGGCGTTGTCACCAGCTTCACCGCGATCAAGCAGCTTGCGGAACATCTCTACACCGGTGATGGTGGAGGTCAGGGGCTTAGCGTCGGAGGCCTGCATACCGAGGATCTCGACGGGGTCACCTACGTTGATGACACCACGCTCGATACGACCGGTGGCAACGGTACCACGACCGGTGATCGAGAAGACGTCCTCTACGGGCATCAGGAAGGGCTGGTCGACCAGGCGCTCGGGCTCGGGGATTTCCGAGTCAACGGCGCTCATCAGATCAAGGATCTGCTGACGTCCGTCGGCGTCTCCTTCGAGGGCCTTCAGGGCGGAACCGATGATGATGCTGGCGTTGTCGCCGTCGTACTCGTACTGGCTGAGCAGTTCGCGTACTTCCATCTCCACGAGTTCGAGCATCTCTTCGTCATCGACGAGGTCGGCTTTGTTCATGAAGACCACGATGTTGGGTACACCTACCTGGCGGGCCAGGAGGATGTGCTCACGGGTCTGGGGCATGGGGCCGTCAGTGGCGGCGACCACGAGGATAGCACCGTCCATCTGGGCGGCACCCGTTACCATGTTCTTAACGTAGTCAGCGTGACCGGGACAGTCAACGTGAGCGTAGTGACGGTTAGCCGTCTCGTACTCAACGTGGGCGGTGTTAATGGTGATACCACGCTCCTTCTCCTCGGGAGCCGAGTCGATGGTGTCGTAATCCATTTTCTTAGCGCCGCCAGTCTCCGCCAGTACGGTGGTGATAGCTGCGGTCAGGGTGGTCTTACCGTGGTCTACGTGACCAATGGTACCCACGTTAACGTGGGGTTTCGTTCTTGCAAATTTTTCCTTAGCCATCTGAGGATAACCTATTTTGGAATTAAAAAAATGGTGCTAATTGAGGGTGCCGACCGCAACCCCGGCCGCCCCTTTCTCCAACCCGCGAGGGCTAAAGAAGTATTACCCTTGAGCCAACGGTGAGATTTGAACTCACGACCCCTTCCTTACCATGGAAGTGCTCTACCCCTGAGCTACGTCGGCAAAATGGTTGCGATTATCTGTAAGGCCCCACCGTTGTGGGACTCTGGAGCGGAAGACGAGATTCGAACCCGCGACCCTCAGCTTGGAAGGCTGATGCTCTACCAACTGAGCTACTTCCGCAAATAATTCTTCGTTGTCAATGACCCGCCGGACATTTCCGGAGGGGGAGCGGAAGACGAGATGACTCCCGTCGGTCGTGAGAAGGTTCGAACCCACGACCCTCAGCTTGGTGCGTCGACCGGGGTTGGGGCCCCGGACGTAAGCGCGCTACCAACTGAGCTACTTCCGCAAATAATTCTTCGTTGTCAATGACCCGCCGGACATTTCCGGAGGGGGAGCGGAAGACGAGATGACTCCCGTCGGTCGTGAGAAGGTTCGAACCCGCGACCCTCAGCTTGGTGCGTCGACCGGGGTTGGGGCCCCGGACGTAAGCGCGCTACCAACTGAGCTACTTCCGCAAATAATTCAACAAGTCAAATGCTCAACTACATGAACTGGTGTGGGGGTGGTAGGATTCGAACCTACTCAGCCGAAACACTGGATTTACAGTCCAGCCCACCTCTCCAACTGTGGCGCACCCCCGTATTCGTCGTTAACTCAAGAACGTATCTTCCGGTCGTTGGAGCCGATGGACGGACTCGAACCGCCGACCAGCTGATTACAAATCAGCTGCTCTACCAACTGAGCTACACCGGCCTGAATTCTTGAATCTAAACCCTATTTCAAGTCAGCTCCAGGACGTTTTCCCAAAGCGATTGCAAAGGTATGTTCTTTCGTACAATTGACAAAGAACTATCGACCTATTTTTTACCATCTCCTTCGGGGTGGGCCTGGCGGTACACTTCGCGCAGCCGTTCCAGGTTGTTGTGGGTGTACACCTGGGTGGCCGCCAGGCTGGCGTGGCCGAGTAGTTCCTTGACCGCGTTCAGGTCCGCTCCGCCCTCCGTCAGGTGGGTAGCGAAGGAATGCCGCAGCACGTGCGGACTCTTTTTCTCTTCGGCCGTGACTCCACTCAGGTAGCGCACCACGCGATTGTAGACGTACTTCGGATAGAGGGCACCGCCCCGTTCGGTCTGGAACAAGGGGGCGGCGCCGCCGCGCAGGAGCAACATCCGATCCAACAGCAAGGCCATCCCGGTGCCGAAGGGCACGATCCGTTCCTTATCGCCCTTACCCCGTATCCGGAGCTGCCGGCGCCCGAGGTCGATGTCGCCGTCCCGGAGCCCGATCAGTTCGGAGCGGCGCAGTCCGGTCTGGTACAGCAGGGCGAGCATGACGTGATCCTGCAGCAGACTTACATCCTCATTGTCTTCCGGATCCGGAAAAGCCGCGAACAGTCGTTTCAGGTCCTCCCGCGGAATGGTCACCGGCAACCGGCGTCCCAGCTTGGGCGTCGGGATACGCTGCGTAGGGTTGGTGGACTGCAGTCCGCGGGTCACGCGGTACAGGTAAAAGGCCTTGAGCGCCGAAAGCTTTCTGCGGATGCTACTCGCCGCGAGTTGCTCCCCCACCAGTTCGGCCAGCCAGCTTTTGACGATCTCCCGACTCACCTCCCCCGCACGCCGGATGTCGTACACCCGTTCGCAGTACTCGCCGAACTGCCGTAGATCACCCCGGTAGGCCGTCACCGTATGGGCACTCAGGCGCCGCTGGTGGGTCAGGTGGGCGAGAAATTCGTAAAACTCCATTACCGGATAAGCTTGCTATTGATCGGGAAAATACGGCACCCGCGGCCCCGCCCCTACTGTCCCAGGCAGAGCACCTGGATCTTTTCCGTCTGGATGGTATTGCTGCGGTTGCCCGCCCGGTCCTGCACGTAGATGAAGTAAGACAGCGTGTCCACGGGGTAGCGCTCGTCGGCCACGCAGAAACGGTCGTTGAAGACGCAGCACACCTGGGCCGTGTTAATGAGTGTAAAGAATACGTCGCCGCTGATGCCGTTGCCCGTACCCTCGACGGGAATGACGGGGAAGGCCAGTGGGGTCGGCGGCAGATTCGGGAAGCGGCTATCGGTATAAAAGATGTCGGCACTGTCCTGGGTGGAGAGGTCGCCGTCGCCGTCCGTAAACGAGAACTGGATCGTAATGCTGTCCCGCGGCCCGTTGGTGAACTGGTAGATGGTATTCTTGCTCACCCCTTTGTAGGCGATCACCGGCTCGTCCGGGTAGTCGGGCGGATTGACGCAACTGGCCAGCACGAAGCCGGCGGCGAGCAACCATAGAGCGAAGCGGGTGTATTGCATGGCAGATAATCTAGCTACTTATGTCGCGCGACCAACTCGCCGAACGCATCGGGGCGGTGACCCCCGACTCCTTCGGGTCCCTGGCCCTGGACGTATTCCGTTACCAGGCGGCGCGTAACCCAATCTACGCCCAATACCTCGAATTGTTGCGTAAGGACCCGCGGCGCGTAGGCTGCCTGACCGATATTCCCCACCTTCCCATCGCCCTCTTCAAGCGATACCTGCTGCAGACGGACACGTGGACCCCCAGCCGCACCTTCACCAGTAGCGGCACCACGGGCCAGACCACCAGTCGCCATGCCCTGCGCAGTGAATCCTGGTACCGTCGGGGAGCGCGCGACACCTTCGAACGCCAGTACGGTGCCCTCGCCGGCCGGGCGGTACTGGCCCTGCTGCCGGCGTATCTGGAGCGCGGTGGTTCGAGCCTCGTCTTCATGGCCAACGACTTCATCGAGCGCAGCGGCCACCCGGCTTCCGGCTTTTTCCTGGACGACCTGCCGGAACTCGCCCGCCGCCTCCGTGACCTCACCGACGCGGGCACCCCTACCCTGCTCCTGGGCGTCAGCTTCGCCCTATTGGACCTCGCCGAGCGCTTCCCCCAACCGTTGGGTCGGACCATCGTGATGGAAACGGGGGGCATGAAGGGGCGCCGCCGCGAACTCACCCGCGCGGAACTGCACGCTACGCTGGCGCGGGCCTTCGGGGTCACGGACATCCACAGCGAATACGGCATGACGGAATTGCTCTCCCAGGCTTACGCGCCCCGCCGGGGCCGGTTTATTCCGGCCGCCACGCTACGGGTCAGCGGGCGCGACATTACGGACCCCTTGTCCGCGGTGCCCGCCGGGCGTTCCGCCGCCCTGAATCTGCTGGACCTGGCCAATCTCGACACGGTAAGTTTCATTGCCAGCGACGATCTGGGGCGGGTGTACGCCGACGGCACCTTCGAGGTGCTGGGCCGCATGGACCATTCCGACGTGCGGGGCTGCAATTTGCTGGTTACCGACTTGTAGTGCCGCCGCCTATCTTTACCCGTACCGCACCACCTACGGTGACGTTTCGCTATCCTTTTATATAACACCCGACAAGCTTACCCCCCACATGTCTAATTTATTCGACCTTTCCGGCAAGAACGCACTGCTTACCGGAGGGACCGGCGCGCTCGGTACCGCCATGGCCCAGGGACTGATCAATGCCGGGGCCCGGGTGGCCCTGCTCAGTCGCAATCCCGAAAATCTTACCGCCGCCGCCGCCAAGTTGGGCGGGGACGCGGGAGCCGTGATCCTGCTCCGGGGTGACGTCACCGACGCCGCCAGCCTGGAAAGCGCCCGCGAAGAACTCCGGCAAAAGTGGGGAAAGCTGGATATCCTGGTCAACGCCGCGGGGGGGAACCGCCCCGGGGCGACAATCGGCCCCGACCAAACCTTCTTCGACCTTAAAATGGAAGACTTCGCGGGCGTAAGCAAGCTTAACCTCGACGGTACGGTCATCCCCTCCCTCATCTTCGGGCAGCTGCTGACCGAGAACGGGGGCAGCATCGTTAACATCTCCAGCATGGCCGCCGACCGAGCCATTACCCGGGTGGTGGGCTACAGCGCCGCCAAGGCCGCCATTGACAACTTCACCAAGTGGCTGGCCGTGGAGTTGGCGAAAAAGTACGAGGGTCGGGTGAGGGTGAACGCCATCGCCCCCGGCTTCTTCATCGGCGAGCAGAACCGCCGCCTGCTGCTCAACGAAGACGGTACCCTGACCGACCGGGGAAACACCATCATCCGGAATACCCCGATGAACCGGTTCGGGGAGGCGGAGGAGCTCATGTCCACCCTGGTGTGGCTCTGCGCCGACGCCAGTCGCTTCGTAACGGGGATCGTGGTCCCGGTAGACGGCGGATTCAGTGCCTTTTCCGGCGTATGATTCAACAGCGGTTGGTGGGGTGGTCGGGCACTGCGTACCTTGCGGGGCCTAACTAAAGCTTAAACCTCATGCAACACCACAACCTCCGGGAAAACCTGAAGGTAGCCGCCCTCGTCGAAGACACCATCACGAAGGGGCAGGGCCACCTGAGCGATACCGGCGCGCTCATGATCAACACCGGTGCCTTTACCGGCCGGTCGCCCAAGGACCGCTTCGTCGTCGAGGACGACGTCACCCGCGACACCGTCGACTGGGGCAAGATCAACATCCCCATCGCGCCGGAGCACTTCGACCAGCTCCTCGACAAGACGCTGGAATATGCCGGCCAGCTGGAAGAAGTGTACGTACGCGACGCTTACGCCTGCGCCAGCCGCAAGTACCGCATCAACATTCGGGTATTCACGGAGTACCCGTGGCAGAATATGTTCGCCTACAACATGTTCCTGCGCCCCGACGACGAGCGCATCACTAACCTGATGACCGACGAGTGGACCATTTACGCCTTCCCCGGCGTGAAGGCCGACCCCGCCGTGCACGGCACCCGGCAGGAGAACTTCAGCATCATCAACTTCACCAAGAAGATGATCCTCATCGGGGGCACGGCCTACACCGGTGAGATCAAGAAGGGCATCTTCTCCGTCCTGAACTACGTACTGCCCACCCGCCGCGACGTCCTCAGCATGCACTGCTCGGCCAACGTAGGCACCAAGGGAGATACGGCCCTGTTCTTCGGTCTGTCGGGAACGGGAAAGACCACGCTCAGCAACGACCCGGACCGCCGCCTCATCGGCGACGACGAGCACGGTTGGAGCCAGGCCAACGTCTTTAACCTCGAAGGCGGTTGCTACGCCAAGGTGATCGACCTGAGCGAGTCGAAGGAACCCCAGATCTACCGCGCCATCAAGTTCGGCGCCCTTTTGGAAAACGTAGTGGTGAAGAGTGACGGCCATACCCCGGACTACGAGGATGAGAGCATAACGCAGAACACCCGCGTGAGCTATCCGATCTACCACATCGACAACATCATGTACAACAGCCGGGGCGACCTGCCGCGGAACATTTTCTTCCTGACCTGCGATGCCTTCGGCGTGCTGCCTCCGATCAGTCGGCTCACCCCCGAACAGGCGATGTATCACTTCATCAGTGGATACACCGCTAAGATCGCCGGTACCGAAACGGGCATCACCGAACCTCAGGCCACCTTCTCCGCCTGCTTCGGTTCGCCCTTCATCCCCCTGCACCCCACCCACTACGCGGACATGCTGGGTAAGAAGCTCCGGGAAGCCGAGGCGGAAGGCGAGAAGATCAACGTGTGGCTCGTCAATACCGGCTGGACCGGCGGTGGTTACGGCGAGGGATCGCGCATCGAACTGTCCTTCACCCGGGCCATGATCAAGGCCGCCCTGACCGGCGAACTCGACACGGTATCCTACGTGACCGATCCGATCTTCGGACTGGAGCGTCCCACCAGTTGCCCCGACGTTCCCAACGCCATGCTGAACCCCCGGGACACCTGGCGCAACGAAGCCCGGTACGACGAGGCCGCCAACAAACTGGCGGAACTGTTCCACAAGAACTTCGCCCCCTACGCCGAGGCCGCCAACGACGCCATCGTCAATGCCGGTCCGGAATAGGATCGTACTCCGCCGGGAGGTAGGGGCGCGTCTTCAGTAAGTGCTCCACTTCCGGCGGCACCTCCCGCTTCCAGCGCCGGTGGGTCCATAGCCACGGTGTCGGATCGCGGAGGATCTCATGCTCCAGATGACGTACGAAGCACTCGGTGATGTAACCGGGTGCTTCGTCGCGTGGGGTGAGCGTGACCGGATATATCTTGCTGGTGTAGTAGCCGCGGGCGTTGCGTCGGAGGTTGATGTAATACACCGGTCGGTCGTAGCGTACCGCGAATCGTTCCGGCCCCGCGAGGAACGCCGTGGGGCGCCCCAGAAAGGTCGTCCAGTGCAGCTTCTGCCAGACGGCGTTGCTGGGAGACTGATCCGCCACGAAGATGTCTACGGCGGGTCGCAGCGGGTCCCGGGCGAAGTATTCGTACACTTTGCGGCGCGACACCATGGTCACCCCGGTCCGTTCCCGGTTGTGGCGGGTCAGGCGATCCATCGTTTCGTTCTTCAGCGGAGAATAAATGGCCATCACGTTTGCCGGCGCGAATTGCCGCGGGAAACTCAGTCCCCCGATCTCCCAGTTGCTGTAGTGGGCGCCGTAGAGAATGCAGCTGCGGCCGTCGGCAGCCAGGGGTGCGACCAGCTCGGCGTTGACCACCCGTAGGTGACGGATCGCTTCCGCCTCCGAGAGGCTGTAATTTTTGATCGACTCCACGATCGTGTCGAAGAAATAGCGATAAAAAGATTCGGCTTGTTCCGCGATCCTCTCCTCCGTCCAGTCGGGAAAGCTCCCCCGCAGGTTATCGAATACGACCGCCCGCCGGTAGCCTATCCAGCGGTAGCCGATCCGGTACAACAGATCGGAGAGCCGGTACAACCACCCCATGGGCAGGTAGCTGAGGGGCAGGAGGAGTAAGTAGTAGAGTAGATACGCCAATTAAAAGTCTCCTACGACCGATTCCAGGCGGCGGCGGACCTCCGAGAGGCGGTCGATGATTTCCTGTTTGCCGGGCCGAGGTTGGGCGGCCGTGGCGATCTCTTTACGGGCGCCGTCGAGGGTGAACCCCCGCTCCCGCACGAGGTGGTACACTTCCTGTAGCTGGCCGATATTTTCGCGGGTGAAGCGACGATCGCCGCGACTGTTCTTATTGGGTTTGATGTGGGAAAATTCGTTTTCCCAAAAGCGGATCAGGGAGGTGTTTACGCCGAGTTTCTTGGCGACTTCGCCGATCGAGTAATAGCGTTTAAGGTCGTCATCTGATTTAGGGGTGGCCATGGTACGCGGGTGTGAGAGTGGTGTGGTAAGGGGCGAAAATTACGATTATTTCCGGAAGGGGAAATGACGCGGGCCTAACCCACGGATCGATTCGCCGGGCTATCTTACGCCCTTCCCCGGATTGCGGGGGGTATTCATTGATTAAACGATCAGATGCAGGGACTTTGGCGCAGACTTACCACGGCCGTAATTTTTGTGATCATCATGATCGCGGGGATGTACACCGGCCCCTATACCTTCAACCTGCTCTTCTTAGTGATCACCGGCGGGTGTCTGTACGAATTCTTCGGCATGACCCTGGACCGGCACACCCGACGCGATCGTTTCCGTAAGGCCTTCGGCGTGGCGGTCGGTCTGCTCCCTTTCTTCCTGGTGAGCATTCTGTCGCTGGGTTACGTAAGCGATTCGGAAAGCTTCATCCAGGTATCCAGCCTGCTGTTCGCGCCCTTCATCTTCACGATCTTTATCTACGAGCTGTACAGCAACAGCCGCGAGCCCTTCGTGAACATCGCTTACATCATACTGGGCATGTTTTACATCGGCATTCCCTTCGCCCTGGTGGACTTTATCGCTTTTGACGGCAACACCTTTTACTACCGCATCGTCTTCGGGCTACTGCTGCTGACCTGGGTGAACGATACCGGCGCATACGTCGTCGGCAGCAAGTTCGGCAAGACCCCCCTGTTTCCGCGCATCTCCCCCAATAAGACCTGGGAAGGATCTATTGGAGGGGCCCTCACGTGCATGCTGTTCGGGTACGTACTGCACCTGGTTTTTGACGAGATCGGCCTCATCCAGTGGCTGGTACTTGCCGCCATCGTGGGCGTGTTCGGGGGCATCGGCGACCTGATCGAAAGCATGCTCAAACGCAGCGTCGGCGTGAAGGACAGCGGCAACCTACTGCCGGGGCACGGCGGCTTGCTGGACCGGTTCGACGCTTTCATCTTCGTCATCCCCTTCGCGGCGGCCTATATCCTGTACCTGCGCTAGCCGGACGGTTCATCAGGCGGCGGGCCCGCTAACGAACATCGCGCACCGACCCCTGCCACTTGCGGCTCAGGAAAAGGAAGAGCACCCCGCACAGCAACCATGCCGGAAGCGTAACGAAGGACAGGAAGATGCCGAACTGCCGCGAAATCAGGTAAAACAATCCGAAACTGATCGCCCACGCCCAGAAGACCGCCGGGTTGAAGCCAAGCCCGGCTTGCTCCGCGTAGTTTACTCTTACTCCCGCGCGCGCCGCAAAAAAATGCTGAAATACGATGATGGCCCCGAAGGGTGCCAGAATGAAGCCGTAGAGTGCTACAAAGTCCAGCAACTTCATGGCGATGGCCGGGAAGAGACCGGCGATGGTTGCCAGGGAGCCGGCCAGAATGGTAACCCAGAAGGTGGAAAAGCGGGGCAGTACGGCCTGAAAAGCCAGGCCCGCCCGGTAGATGGTAGGATTAGCGGTCGTCCAGCCGGCAAGCACTACGGCGATGATGCCGAACACCCCGATCGCGTTAAAGGCCAGCGGACCCGGAGCGACCGTAGGCGCTAAGCCCTGATCCAGAAAGGTCTGGGCCTCGGGGGTACGCAGGTATACGGCGTAAAGGAGCGCGGCGGCGATCCAGGCCATGTAGTGCCCGACGTACATCCCGGCGGCCGTCGTCCAGCCCGCGCTTGCCTTTTTGGCAAAGCGGAACACGGAGAGGTCCGACATTCCGATGTGCATGGCCGCGTTGGCAAACCAGGACCAGATCACCACGTGCCAGAAAGTATACTTGATCTGGCCGGGGAAGGGTTCGGAGCCTTCGCCCCAGATGTTCCAGAATTCCCGCAGGCTGCCCACTCCCAGTTGACTCAGCGCAACGATGCCGCAGGCCAGAAAGGCGAGCACGATGATCGGCGACATGAGGTTCGCGGCCCTGGCGACGGTGTCGTAACCCCGCGCGGCAACGAGCGAGATGACCGCACCGACCAGCAGCACGATGACGATGTAGGTGCCGCTCGTCGGCAGAGTATCGGTCAGTTGGGGCATTTCCATGTCCAAGGGAATGCCCACGGCGGTAGCGGATACCGTGATCATCGCACCCGCCAGGAAGCAGAAGAGTACTCCGTTGGCGACGTTGTAGAACTTCACCAGGCTCTTCCCACAGATCTTTTCGAGTTGGTAGTAAAGGGTGAGGCGGTATTTCACCGCTATCTCGGCCGTCAGGAACCGCCAACTCAGCACCGCCAGGAAGTTGCCGAGCAGTAGTCCGATGATCAGATCGAAGGCGCTCACCCCCGCCGTAAGGAAGAGCGGACCGATCACGAACTCCGTTCCCGCGGCGTGCTCACCGGCGTACATTCCCAGGAAGCTCCCCCACCCCTTCCATTTGGCGGCGGGCACGGGTTCGCGCTCGTACTCTCCCCCGGCAATTTCCTCGATGATGTGTTCCTGGGTTTCCTGTTGTAGCATGGTCGTGGTGAGTTGATATCAGGCGTCAGCCCCCTTTCTAGTGAAGGGCTGGTGCTTTTTGAGGCCGTAATTTTTCTCGAGAAAATTGGCGTTGAGGTCCTTGTCGGTAATGCAAATGGCCGCTCCGAGGGCGGATCCCAGACTGGCGTCGGTAGTGCGCAAGTCCAGGTTCCGGAACCGGTCGGAAATCAGCTGGAGAAATACCTCGTTGTCGCTGAATCCGCCGTCGATGAAGAGCGTGGTCACGTCCGATTCTCCGGTAACGGCCCGGATATTTTCCGCCTGCAATTCCACTAGTTCAATCAGCAAGTGATGGTAAGCGTAGTCGTAGGAATCGGTCGGAATGGTCGTGACGGCAGGATTCTCACTCCTCCCGAGCTGCTCGAAATGGAACCACGGACGGTAGTCGCGCATGATTTCGCCGTAAATCCCGTGATCGAAGCGAACGGAGCGGTGCCGGTCGTTGGATACACCGAAGTGATCGCCCAGTTTGGCGACGTGTTCCTTATACGCCTGCCCCAGAAACAGGCGGGCGGCCCGGACGGGCTTCCCGTCGATCCGCATGTAATTAAGGCAGTCGCTTCCCAGGTCGCGGCGGGTCAGTGCACCCGATACGAAGGGGTTGAGGGATACACTCCAGGTGCCGGTAGAGACCAGGACGAAGGGGGATTGCTCGCTCCGGAGGTAGGGCAACAGGGCCGCCGAACTGTCGTGAATCCCTACGCCGAATGCTATCCGCCGTCCGTGGTAATTCAGTTGGATGCTCGTCTCGGAGGAAACGATCGGCGGCAAAATGCGGTCAATATCCTCGGCGTACACCCAGTCGTGGTAATCCCGTTTTTGGTAATCCCATAGCCCCGTGTGGCAACCGATGCTGGTATACTCACTCAGGGGAATACCAGTGAACACGTAGCTCAAAAACTGCGGCAGATGCAGCGAATATTTGATGCGCTCGAAGATGGCCGGTTTACGGTGCTTCAGCCAGTAGAGTTGCATCCCGGAATTGAGCATACCGGAATTCGGCGAGCCGGTGTGGAGGGTAAACTTCTCTTCCGGTCCGTACTTCGCGTAGAATTCCTCGATCAGGGCGGGGTCGAGCGGCTTGGTGTAATTGTAGAGGGGGGTGACGATCTCTCCGTCGGCGCCGAGATGGACGAAACTAGCTCCGTAGGACGAAAAGTTGACGGCCCGTACGTCAAATATCCGCTCGTCCAGGATGCGGTGGAACACCTCCCGGAGCCATTCCTGTAATGCCTGAATATTCTCCGTCGGGTAGCCGTCTTCGTCCTTGATTTCCGCAAGGCTAACGTACTCGCGGTGCACTTCGCGGTAATCTTCGTCGAAGAGGAAGAACTTCTTATTCGTACGTCCGATGTCGAAGACCGCCGTCACCCCTTGCTTTTCCATACTAGAGCCCGGTCGCCACGGTGTTTTTACCCCGTTCCCGGATCAGTGTCTCACGTACCCCGAGCTGCCGGTAGGCCCTGAGGGGATGCAGGGCACCACCGCGGTTGAGGCGGGCACACTGGAGCAGTGGTCTTACGTCGGTGCGGTAGGCATCCTGCAACAGTTCCTGGCACGTCACTACGTCGTGGTCGGCCTGTGCCGCCGCCAGCGATTCCTGATCGACCAGCAGGGCCTTGGCGTAGGCTTCCCGGATCGCTTCGAGGGACTGCACGAGATCTTCCAGCGGATCCTTGACGTTGTGGCTGGCGTCGATCATCCAGGCCGGGTCGGGATTTTGCGGGTTGTTGCGCATCCCGAATACCAACTCCGTAAAAATGAGGAAAAGGGCGTAGGGTTTGATGCTTCCGACGGTGAGGTCGTCGTCGCCGTACTTGCTGTCGTTGAAGTGAAAGCCGCCGAGTTTACCCTTCAGCATCAGGGTGGAGACGATCTGCTCGATGTTGCTGTTGGGCAGGTGATGACCCAGGTCGACCAGGGTGTAGGCCCGTTCGCCGCAGGCGTTGGCGAGCATGAAGGAGGTTCCCCAGTCCTGGATCACGGTGCTGTAGAAATTCGGTTCGTAGGGCTTGTACTCGATGTACAACTTCCAGTCGGCGGGCATACCCGCGTAGATCTGCCGCAGGCTGTCTTCCGTCTGGGTGAGGCTGCGTTGAAAGTTGCGCTGGCCGGGAAAGGTGGTGCCGTCGGCGAGCCAGACCGTCAGGCTTTTTGAACCGAGTCTACCGCCGATCTCGATCACTTCCAGGTTATGGTCTATGGCCTGTCGGCGGACGGCTTCATCCGTAGCGCTGAGGGAGCCGTGCTTGTAGCTACGGGCGGCACCCGCCTGGTCCTGGAAGGTATTGGAGTTGATGGCATCAAAGGAAAGACCATGACCGGCGGCACGTTCCTTTACCGCGGCATAATCCGTCGGGGTATCCCAGGGAATGTGGAGGGAGACCGCGCCGGCCGCCCGGGTGAGGGCGTGGAGGACGCCGACGTCGTCGATCTTTTGTTCCAGGCTGCCGGGTTCTCCGTGGAAGGAGAAACGACCGAAGCGTGTTCCTCCGGCACCGAGGGCCCAACTCGGTATTGCCACCTGAAAGTCCGCCAGATCACCCACGAGCGCCTCCACGTCGACTCCGTCGGCGGTCAGCCGGTCCGCCAGAAAGGCGAATTCCGCTTCGTGGCGATCGAGGCCGGCAGTGTTGACGGATTGCAGTGCATCCTTTTGAATGTGCATGGTGCTGCTGTTTATCTCACGAAGGCGTTGGCCATTCCGCCGTCGACGTTGAGGATGTTGCCGGTGGATTTATCGAGAATGGTGAGGGCGAACACGCCGTTGGCAATATCCTCGGGCCGAATGATTTGGTTGAGGAGATTGCGCTTAGCGTAGTGGGCCGGCAATTCTTCGACGGTGATGCCGTAGGCTTCGGCCCTGCCTTGCGCCCAGGCGCCTTCCCAGATTTTGGATCCGATGATGACGCCGTCGGGATTGACCGTGTTGACCCGGATACCGTCCTTGCCCAACTCGGCGGCCAGGAGGCGGGCCATGTGCTGCTGGGCGGCCTTGGCGGTGCCGTAGGCAACGTTGTTGGGACCGGAAACCAGACCATTTTTACTGGCGATGGGAATAAGGTCGCCGCCCAGTCCCTGCGCCCGCATAAGGCGAACCGCCTCCTGAGCGAGGGTGAACTGTCCCTTGACCAGTACATTCTGCAGAATGTCCCAGTCCTCATCCGTGGTTTCTTCCAGCGGTTTGGAGATGGCCAGACCGGCACTGTGCACTACGATGTCTACGCCTCCAAATTCCAGCGCGGCCGTATCGAAGGCGGCGGCTACGGAAGCCGCATCGGTGACGTCGCACACCGCGTAGGCCGCGGTATCCGGTCCGTAAGTAGCGTATGCCCCCCGGAGGCGTTCCTCGGCGATGTCGGCAAGCACCACCACGGCCCCTTCCTCCACCAGCTTATCCGCGATGGCCTTGCCGATGCCGCCGCCGCCGCCCGTTACCAGGGCAACTTTACGCGACAGGGGTTGCTCCTTCGGCATGCGTTGCAACTTGGCCTCCTCGAGCAGCCAGTACTCAATGTCGAAGGCTTCCTGCCGGGGCAGGGAGGTGTACGCCGAAATCGCTTCGGCCCCGCGCATCACGTTGATGGCATTAACGTAGAACTCGCTGGCTACGCGGGCGGTCTGTTTGTTCTTGGCGAAGCTGAACATGCCTACCCCGGGGTAGATGATGATCACCGGATTAGGATCGCGGACGGCCGGACTGTTATTTCGTTTATGCACCTCGTAGTACTGCCGGTAGCCCGTACGGTACTCGATGAAGGCCGGCCGCAGTTTATCGAGCACCGCCTGCGGATCGCTCAGGTCCTCCTGCGTCTGGAGTTCGAGCACGAGGGGTTGGATCTTGGTCCGCAGAAAATGGTCGGGACAGGAAGTGCCCAGCGGGGCCAGGCGACCCAGGTCGTAGCTGTTAATAAACTGCAGCACGGTATCGCTGTCGTTGAAGTGGCCGATCATCCGGTTCTCCGAGGAGGCCAGTCCGCGCAGCAGCGGCATCAGTTGGGCGGCCTTCGTGCGGCGGTCCGTGGCGGCAAGCGGTCTGACTTTTTCGCCGCCGAACACTTTTCCCTGCCGCTTGACTTTCTCCTCAATGTACGCGGAGGCCATTTCGATCACCTCGAGGCTGTTCGTGTAGCACTCGTAGGAGGTATCGCCCCAGGTGAAGAGTCCGTGGCTACCGAGAATAATACCCCGGATGCCGGGGTTCTCGGCGAGGCAACGCTCCAGTTGCAGGCCGAGGTCGAAGCCGGGTCGCTGCCAGGGTACCCAACCCATGGTATCGCCCCAGATTTCCCTGGTCACCGCTTCGCTGTCCCGGGCGGCGGCTACCGCGATCACCGCATCGGGGTGCAGGTGATCGATGTGTTTGAAGGGCAGCAGGCCGTGGAGAGGCGTATCAATCGAGGGGGCCTTGCTGTCGAGATCGTATATAGCGTGGTTGAACAGGCCGACCATGCGATCTTCGTCCTGCAGTCCGCCATACACCTTCTTCAGGTTGCGGAGTCGTTCGGTATAGATACCGGCAATGCCGGAGCGGGTGAGGGTACCGATGTCACCGCCGGACCCCTTGATCCACATGACCTCCACTTCTTCGTTAGTCAGGGGGTCGCGCTCGGTGGTCTTACAGCTGGTATTGCCGCCGCCGTAGTTCGTGATGCGTAGGTCGGCTCCCAAAATATTGGACCGGTAGAGAAATAGGGACACCTGATCGTCTCCGAGCCGCCTGGCTTCCTCTTCCTCCCATAGATAGTCTACGTATTTGAACTTGGTGGCGGTAGAATTCATGTTCCGGAAGGTGTTTGTAACGGTTGCTAAAGTAGCGCGGCCGGCCAGGCTCCCTATCCTGTACTGTCCAGTCCCGCAACGTGGCCTTAATTTCGAACACGCCCCGCTCCGGCAGGATAGAAAATGGTCAAACTACGGTTACCTTACCCACATCCAAACAAGGAGCGAGACCTACCGGAGACTACCAATGACGGGGGCTTTGCCTGCTTAGCTCCGCACCCGCGCGCCCGCCCAAACCGGCTTCACCATACCTCATGAAAGTTACGGACCACATACAAATTCGGGACGATTCACGGATCCCTAAGTACCAACAGATCGTTGACGGCATCATCGAGAATATAGCGAGCGGCAAACTGAAGATCGACGATAAGATTCCTTCCATCAACGCGCTCAGCGAGCACTTCCTGCTTTCGCGGGATACGGTGGAGAAAGCCTACAACATCCTGAAAGACCGCAAGGTCATCACCTCGGTCAAGGGGAAGGGGTTCTACATCACGCGCACCAAACTGATCTCGAAGGTCAACGTACTCTTCCTCGTCAATAAGCTGAGTAGCTACAAGATGCGGATCTACAACTCGTTTGTGGCCCGCCTGGGGGGTAATTCACACACCGACCTGCACGTCTACCACTGCGACGAATCGCTGTTCCTGAATCTGCTCACCAAGAACTTGCTGGCGTACGATTACTACGTGATCATGCCCCACTTCAAGACCACCGCGCTGCAGCACATCAGCTCCACCGACGAAGTGCTGCGGGTACTGAGGAAAATACCGGAGAGCAAGCTCATCATCATGGACAATGACTTGCAGAAGCTGCCGGGTAACTACGCCGAAGTGTACCAGGATTTCAAGGGGGACATCTACACCGCCCTCACGCAGGGGCTGGAGAAAATAAAGAACTACCGCCGGATCATCATGGCCTATCCGGCGCAGTCGGTCTACCCCTACCCCAGGCGCATCCTGCACGGATTCCGCCAGTTCTGCGTGGAAAACAGCCTGCCGTTCGAGGTCATCGACGAGATCTACGACGATACGGTGATGCACGACGGCGACCTGTTCATCACCATCGAGGAGTCGGATCTGGTGAGCCTGGTCAAGCAGGTGCGCGACAAGGGCATGGTGCTCGGCGAGGACATCGGGATCATTTCCTACAACGACACCCCCCTCAAGGACCTCCTCGGCATTACGGTCATCTCCACGGACTTCGACCAGATGGGCCGCACCGCCGCGGAACTTATCCTGGACAAACGAACGGCCAGCGTAAAGAACCCCTTCCGGCTGATCGAGCGGGAGAGCCTGTAGCACTTATCCACCGAAATTCAGCCTTGACCATTCGTAAAGGTGTGTCTGTCGGCAGGTATCGGTAATTGTCGTATGCCACGTCGCTTCCGAACGACCGGCCAAGCTTCATGAGCGTGCACGGGCGGCGGGGCGCGGGAGCCAAAAACAGGATACCGTAAAAACACCGAAGTCACCGAACAACTGCGTGCAATGATTGTACGGAAGCATGCACCACACAATTTACGCAACCGACAAACCGTAATAAATAAGCGAAATACCGGCGGAATTTTACCACCCGCCCGGCATCTCCGTTGCGGTAGGGTATTACGGGTCACTCGTATTTCTCTTTTACCCCGCTCCAATCCGTTACCGCTCAGTGCCCGAACCTAAAATTTTCAGGACGCTCTCTACATGATGTTCCCCGTAATGCCCGCAGACCCAAGTACGTCATGAACAAGGACCTTCCATCGGTCGACGGACTCCACCGGGCCATCTTCAGGGCGTCGACCAAGCCTTATCTGTTGCTGCGCCCGGATGAGCCCCGCTTTACCATTGTGGAGGCCAACCCCGCCTTTGCCCGCGCCACCCTGTCCTCCGGCAGGACCATTGCGGGACTAGGAGTCTTTGAAGCTTTCCCGGATAATCCGAACGACCCCACCGCCGATGGCGTGGAAAAGTGGGCCGCCTCGCTGCGTCACGTGCTCGAACACCGGCAGCCCCACCAGATGACGGTACAGAAGTACGACGTGCCGCGCCCGGAAAGTAAGGGCGGCGGCTTCGAGGAAAAGTACTGGCAACCGATGAACATTCCCATCTTCGGGGACGACGGCTCCGTTCAGTACATTCTCCACGAGGTGGAGGAAGTGACCGAACAGATCAAAGCCGAGTCAGACCGCAACCGCTTCTTCGACATTGCCACCGACGTTCTGGTCAAAGTCAACTTCAACGGCTACTTCACCGAAATCAATCCGGCAAGCAAGGCTATTCTGGGGTGGACGCCCGAGGAGATGACGGCCCGACCGTGGATCGATTTCGTGCACCGGGATGATCTCCCGGCCACCCTGGATGCCCTGGACCGGGCGCTGTCCGGAAATATCCGGCTGCACGTGGAGAATCGCTATCAGTGCAAGGACGGCAGTTACCGCTGGCTGAGCTGGCATACCCAGACCGTCATGGCCGAACAGGTTATCTACTGCACGGCCAGTGACATTACCCAGCAGCGCCGGCTGTGGTCGGTTGCCGCGGGACAAAAGGAGGCACTGGAAATGTCCGTGAAGGGAGAACCTTTGAATGCAGTGCTCGACCGGCTCGTGCTTACCATGGAGGAGCACGCCGGCATGGGGATACGTACGTCCATTATGGTCATGTCGCCGGAAGGCGACCGGCTCCGGGTAGGGGCGGCCCCCAGCATTCCGGAGGCCTACAACCGCCTCATCGACGGCATGCCCATCGGACCGGGCATGGGCTCCTGCGGGATGGCTGCGTGGTCGGGCAAACCCTACGTAGCTTCGGATGTCCTGACCGACCCGAACTGGGTCCACGGCCGGGAAGCGGCCCGCGCCCACGGAATCCGGGCCTGCTGGTCTACGCCATTTTTCTCCAGCGCCGGGGAAACGCTGGGTACCTTTGCTCTGTACTCCGACCGGGTGCTGTCACCCAGTCCGGGCATGCAGCAGTTGATCGACCTGATCTCCCGCACCGCCGCTACGGTGACCGAACGGGAACGCAACATCATCGCAAAACGACAGGCCGAGGAGCAACTCGTCCAGGCACGCAATGAGGCGGAGGCCGCCAACCGGGCTAAATCCGAGTTCCTGGCCAATATGAGTCACGAGATCCGCACCCCCATGAACGTGGTCGTCGGGATCGCGAACATCATGGCCCGCCACGAAAACCTGACGGAGCCCCAGGCGGAACTGGTGCGCACCCTCCAGAATAGTGCCGATTCCTTGCTGGACCTGATCAACGACCTGCTCGATCTTTCCAAGATCGAAGCGCAGAACATCGAATTCGAGCCGGTCCCCTTCAGCATCACGCAGTTTTTGCAGGAGATCACCGATATGATGAACGTGCGGGCGCAGCAGAAGGGCCTGCGCTTCCTCGCTTCGGGGGCCTGTGATCAGCACCACGTCATGATCGGCGATCCCACGCGCCTGCGGCAGGTCATTATGAATCTGTGCAGCAACGCGCTGAAGTTCACGGATACCGGTACGGTTTCCATTCACTTATCGTGTGAGTCCTCCCAGATGCCGGACGTCGCGGAAATCAAGATCTCGGTACAGGATACCGGGATCGGCATCGACGCGGAGAAATTACAGACGATCTTCAACAACTTCACCCAGGCCGACAGTAGCATCAACCGCAAATTCGGGGGTACCGGACTGGGTCTGTCCATCACCAAACGCCTGGTGGAATTAATGGACGGCGAGATCAGCGTCGAAAGCACCCCGGGAGAGGGATCTACCTTCACGGTCACGATTCCACTACCTATCGACCGGCAAACCCGGATCGAGGAACTCTCCGGCCCCACCGGCAAGGCCGGACTACCCCCAGCGGACGAAAGCAAAAAGATTTTGCTCGTCGAGGACTTTGAGCCCAACGCGTTGATCGCGGCCCGCTACCTTAAGATATTCGGTTACCGCTACGAAATTGCCCGCAACGGGATCGAAGCCGTGAGCAAAGCCCGCTCGGATAATTACGTCGCCATCCTCATGGATGTGCAGATGCCCGAACTCGACGGACTGCAGGCTACCCGCCGCATCCGGGCGAACGAGCAGGCATCGGGCAGAGGCCACACGCCCATCATCGCCATGACGGCCTATGCCCTGGCCGGGGACCGGGAACGCTGCCTGGCGGCGGGGATGGACGCCTACATACCAAAGCCGATCAACGCCGATGAATTACGGGAAAAGCTGGATAACCTCGTACTCGCGTAGCGCCCACCGAAGGCCCCATGGTACAGGATGGTTCAGGGCATCGAATAGGATACTTTTTCGGTATGATCCGCAAAGCTTTCGTTATGAAGGTGTATCCCGACAAGATCGAGGAATACACCCGGCGCCATAATCCCGTCTGGACCGATCTGGAAGCCCTCCTGAAGGCGCACGGGGTTGCTGACTACTCGATCTATTGGCAGCCCACAAGCTGCACGCTTTTCGCCACCGCCCGGGTAGCCTCCGAGGAACAGTGGGCCGCCATCGCCCGTACCCCCATCTGTAGAAGATGGTGGGCCTACATGCAAGATATTATGGAGACAAATCCGGACGACAGCCCGGTCACCACGGAGTTGCGGGAGGTTTTCCACCTTCCCTGAGGGAAAACAGCCCGCCAGCCGAAACGACCTGGATAACAAGGTCTGTTCAAAGTGTCAGAATGTGGATCGCCCGGCCGGCGGAGCTGCCATTCAGTAGGATATCCCCTAAAATAGGGATATTCGCCCACCAATACACCATCTTTACCCCCAGATGCGGGCATTCCTCTGCGAAGGTGGCCAAAAAGACGATCAACGGATGCTTTTCCCGGACGACTACTGCCGTCCCACCGGCGCGTGTTCAGCCGAACGCTGCTCCTCGGCGAGGTGATCGAGGTACAGGATGCCGTTGAGGTGATCGACCTCGTGCTGAAAGATAACGGAGGTAAAATCCTCCACCATCTCAATGCCGTGGGTGCCGTCGATTCGGTCGTATTCCAGCAGGATCGCATAGGCACGCGAGCAGGTATCGGCCCGGTTGGGAATGGACAGGCAACCCTCCCGGTTACGCTGCTTTTTGTCGGAATACTGAAGGATGCGGGGGTTCAGGTAAACTTCAAAGGGCAGTTCCTCCTTGTCCAGCCGCTGGACCCAGATGATGTTCTTAAGAATACCCACCTGGGGGGCGGCAATGCCCAGGCCCAGGGAGGCACTGTCCGTAACCGTAGCGTGTAATCTACTTACGAATCGCTGCAGGACCGGGTCCCGGGGATCCACCCGTACGTCCTCGCTTTGCGTACGCAAGAGGATCGAGTCGGTATAATTCGTGATCTTCCATACCCGCATGGGGGTTTCCGGTCCGGCGGCCATGATCATCGTTCACTGGTCCGCCGTGAAGCCGGTCCCCCGGGAACTTACGGAACCCGCGGCCGAGCGCGGAGCAAGACAGGAAGCCATCAGTGCGAAGAGGCAGGCGAGTGCGCCGAGTACAAGGAGCCGGGAGAATGGGGGCATCGAATCGGAATTTGCGCGGCCGAAAAATAACTTCCGCGAACACGGGACGGCGAATCTACGACGTAGCGGATCGGCCTTCCGGATCAGGTTGGCTCCCGCGCTCCGCCGCCCTACCGGGGGAGAGGCGTACTTTAGGCGAAGAAAGCACGTACCTCATTTATCGTTCCCGGATCGAAGTACCCGGAACCATCGTTCGACCAAACACACCAACCTCAACGCTATGCAAAGATTACTCGCGCTACTGTTCTTCTTTGGTTTGCTGCTCTCGTGCGAGGAAGGCCAGCAGTTCAGCTCCCTGGACCCTGTCAACTGGCAGAGCCGTACGGTGACCTCTCCGGTAGTAGATTCGCTGGTTACGGGGTCGACCTACTTGTCTGTCTACTCCTCCATATACAGTCTTACGGAGCACAAAACGCATAATCTGACGGTCACGGTAAGCCTACGCAACGCCAATCGAACGGATACGGTGTACGTCGACCTGGCGGAATACTTCAACACGACCGGCCACCTCATTCGCACCTACTTTAACCGACGCATCTACATCGCGCCGATGGAAACCGTAGAGATCGTGATCGACGAGATGGATAAGGAGGGCGGCACGGGAGCCAACTTTCTGTTCGACTGGGCCGCCGCTCCGGACGTGAACCCACCGCTGTTCGAGGCCGTGATGATTTCGACTTCGGGCCAGCAGGGACTATCGTTCACCACGCTCGGCGTGCCCATCGACTAAGTTTTTACACCATGTATTCCCAGGCCGTTTGGTAAGTGCCCGCGCGTTCGACGTAGGCCAGGAACCGTGCGAAGAAAGGATCGTTCCCGACCGTGGCGCTGTCCCCGATGACCACCAGCTGCACCTTAGCGCGGGTAAGGGCCACGTTCATCCGCCGGTAGTCGGCGAGGAAACCGATCTCGGACCGGGGGTTAGAGCGAACGAGGCTCAGGTAGACCACCTCTCGTTCCCGGCCCTGAAAACCGTCTACGGTATTGATCGTGATGTCCAGGTCGGCCAGTCCCGCAACCTCCTCAATCCGCTCTTCCGCCCGGACGACCTGCTCGCGGTAGGGACTGATGACCGCCACGCGGGGCAGGGGGTATTCGGGAGGGATGCTTCCCTGCAGCAGGATCAGGTGCTCCACGAGCAGGTCCAGTTCACCGTCGTTGTAGCGGCTGCGGAACTGGGGGTGCAGTTTCTCTTCGAAGCCCGTGCCGGCCGTATCGATGAACACCACGCTGTCGGACAAACTCACGCCGGGCAGGGTACGGTGAGCGATGCCGGGGCCCGCCTCCAGCTTTCCTTCGTAAAAATAGTCGTTGCTGAAACCCATGATCCGTTCGTTCATACGGTACTGGACCCTGAGCAGAGCGTTTCTGCCGTGGCGTTGCAGTGCCTTTTCCAGCAGGGTGATGCCAAATCCTTCCCGCTCGGCTTCCTTGCTCTTCACGGTGGGGGGCAGTTGGAAGGGATCGCCGGCGAGTACGACGCGATTGCTGCGGTTGATTGGAATCCAGCTGGCGGGTTCGAGGGCCTGGGCGGCTTCGTCGATGATGCAGGTTTTGAAGGTCCGGTCACCCAGGACGGAACTGGCCGCTCCGACCAGCGTACACACGATGACGTCGGCCGCGTCCAGGATGTAGCTCAACAGATGATCCTCGAGTTGCGTGGCCCAGTTATTTAGCCGGCCGGCCTCCCCGAAGGTCATACCCTTTTCCCGCCCCCGCAGGCGCCCGGCTTTTTTGCGCAGTTCGGCGGCTTCCCGACGCAGTTTTTTGACCTGCTTGGTATCTGGATGGCGGGCGACTTGTACCTCCAGGGTATGGTTCATCACCTCTTCTTCGACCCGGCTGATGTTGCCGGTGCGTACCACCCGGATGCCCCGCTCGGCCAGGCGCAGGGTCACCAAGTCGGCCGCGCTGTTGCTGGGGGTACAGAACAGGATGGTAGATTCCGACTTGATCAATTCTCCCACCGCCGCCACCAGGGTGGTTGTTTTTCCGGTGCCGGGCGGACCGTGAATGAGACTGAGGTGGCTGGCTCCCAGAATTTCCCGGACCGCCTCCCGCTGGCTGGCGTTGAGCTCCGCCAGATGGGCCACCGCGGCTTCCGGCACGGGGCGGTACTCCGCGGGGCGGACTCCCATAAGGACGTCCCGCAGCTCGGCGGTCCGGTCACCGCGGGCGGATTCCAGTCGCTGGATCGCCTTATCCATTTCGACGTAGGTACGCTCATCAAACATGAGGTCGACACCGATCCCGCCCCGTTGCAACCACTGGGGGTGATCGTCGCCGCCGAGGATGATTTTCATCTTGTCCTTCTTCACGTACTGGATCACGCCGGAGCGCTGGGGGGAGCGGGCGTCGGGTTGGGAGGTAAACAAATTTACCGAGGTACCCGCCCGGAACTGGTGGGCCTCCTCCCCCTCCCGGCTTACGATCACGAAGGGGCGCCCCGCCAGCCCGTAGTCCGTTTTGGTTACCTGTAGGGGATACCAGCAATAGCCCTTCTCCACCCGCTGGACGAGCGGCATAGCCTGGATGATTTCGAGATGCAGGCGGCGTTCCTCCTGCCGCTCGAGGTCGATAAGTTTGCGAAGATGAGTAAGCTCCGCTTGCTGTTGGTCCGTCATGCGTGCAGAGAATCGCGGCGGACGGCCTTTTGTTGAGTACGGGGGGGTACGCAAAGAGCATGAGGTAAGAATTCATTCACTAAAGCCCCCCTTGATTGGCGCAATCACGTCAATTCCGTTCACACCGGCCCCGGAGCAGCCGTCCTCAATCAGCGGAGCGGCAACGCCCTTCGCGATCGTAACCGTTCGGAGAGGCTTCGCGGTAATATCAAATGAAGTTTCCGGCCGTCAACCCCACACCGGCCCCGGAGCAGCCGTCCTCAGTCAGCGAAGCGGCAACGCCCTTCGTGATCATAACCATTCGGAAAGACTTCGCAGTAAATTTCAACGAATTCCCGGCCGTCCATCCCCCACGGCCCCGGAGCAGCCGTCCTCAGTCAGCGAAGCGGCAACGCCCTTCGTGATCATAACCATTCGGAAAGACTTCGCAGTAAGTTCCAACGAATTCCCGGCCGTCAAACCCACCACGGCCCCGGAGGGGCCGTCCTCAGTCAGCGAAGCGGCAACGCCCTTCGCGATCGTAACCGTTCGGAAAGGCTTCGCGGTAATTTGAATTAAAGTCCCCACCCCACCCACACCACGGCCCCGGGGGACTGAAATTTTTGCAGCACAATAAGCCGCCCACCGAAAGTTTGACAGTTTTATATTCTGTCAAATTGTCCTCCACCAATTATGGCACCGTCCTTGCTTAAATACAAGCGACAATCCATTCACAAACCTAAATCATCGAGTCATGAGAACCAATAGTTTGATTCCCTCCGTCTCCCGGTTTCTGGATGACGACTGGAACAACCTTTTTGATTGGCGGAACCGCAATTTCAGCAGCACCACTACTACCCTGCCTTCGGTCAACGTCAAGGAAACGAGCGACGAATTCGTCGTGGAAATGGCTGCACCCGGCATGAAGAAGGACGACTTCGACATTCAGCTCGACAACAACACCCTGACCATCCGCAGTGAAGTGCATAACGAGAACGAGGAGCAGAACAACGACGGCAAGTACACCCGCCGCGAGTTCAGCTACCAGTCGTTCCAACGCACCTTCAACCTCAACAACCAGGTAGTGGACGACGCCAATATCCACGCCACTTACCAGGACGGCATCCTCCGCCTCATCGTGCCCAAACGGGAAGAGGCCAAGGAGAAACCGGCCCGCCAGATTGAAGTCGCCTAAGCGATCTGGCCCATACGACGACGGCGGACATCCTCCCGGATGTCCGCCGTTCGTTTTTTCCGGAGTATCCGGTCAGAGAGCGAAACTCATCCCGGCCCCTACGTTCCAACCCTGAAAACCGACCTTATCCCGGACGACCGGAACGTCGTAGGGCTGGCTCAGGTCATGGCTATACCGCGCCTCGAGGAAGAGAGCGTTGTGCTGGCCCACCCGCGCCCGGGCCCCCAGTCCACCGACTACGGCTACGTTAAAGCGCTGGTAGTTGATCGCGTCCAGGTCCACGTCGGTGGAGTACAGATTTAGCTCAACGATCGCCTTGGCCGAAGTCGTCACCTTTCCTCCGGTGGCGTATCCTACACTGGGCCCCAGCAGGGCGTAGGGTTGAATAGCACTTTCCGTCGGCAGGTTTAATTGCACGAGCAGGGGCGCTTCCAGGTAACTGAAACGAGTCTTGGCGAACGCGCCGAGGGGTAGCTTTACGCCGGCGAGTTCCACGTCATCGGTGAGGCCGACGCCGGTGCCCCGCTTGGTGTATTCCAGTCCGGGCCGAAGACTGAGGTAGTCCGTCACCGGCAACTCGGCGAAAAAGCCGAAAGAAGGTACCCCTACGCCGACCGTGCGATCGGTAATGGCATCAAAGGTTTCTCCCGACCGGAGCGAGGATTGACCGAATCCCGCCCGGATCCCGAAGGTGGACTGAGCGGTAGCAATACCGGAGACGAGCAGGGCAAGTAAAAGCAGCAAATGGGTTTTCATGGTAGTCAATTTGCTCCTCTAAACGAAGGGAACGAGGCAGCTGACGCAAAGGATAGGTTAAGGGGATGGTTAGGGTTTGGTTAAGGCAATTCTAGGCTTGCATACGCTCCCGCAATAGGCTCAACTCCGAAAACCGTGGCCACCCTTACCCTCTCTCCGGGTACGCACGGGGGCTAGCCGGAAACTCTCCGCGAAGTAGTAGCCGGATGGCGTATTTCTCCGTGAGGTCCACGCGTACAACGATACCATTTGTCTCGGCACCGATTCCCGCGGCCCGTGTACCCTACCCGCCGCTGCCCGGCAAGCGAATAACGGGGACTCTCCCCCGTAGCCTCATTACCGCTGACTACGGATATCCTGGCAACGGGTTATCTTCCCTTCGAATGGAAATCAGGATAGCTACTATTGACTGTCAGCCAGTTAGGTCCTAAAATTTTAATGATAATAAATTTTCCTCCCGTCCTTCACCGACTCGATACACTCAATAATTTGCTCCTTAATCGGGCGGGGACGGTTACAAGTATTCACTACTCCACGAATTATTTAATACGCCAGACTCCATTACATGAAAAAGAACACCGTATACATCGCCAAAAGCCTGGATGGTTTTATCTCCGGAAAGAACGGGACGCTGGACTGGCTGGAATCCGTTCCCAATCCCGCGCAGGAGGACATGGGATACAGTGTGTTCATGAAGGAGATCGATGCCATAGTGATGGGACGGAATACCTTCGAGACCGTCCTGAATTTCGATATTGATTGGCCGTACACGCAGCACGTTTTTGTCCTGAGTCGCACGCTGAGCGAAGTGCCGGAAGACCTGCGCCAAAAGATCACCATTCTGAGCGGCACCCCGCAAGAAGTGCTCGACGAAATTCACCGAAGAGAGTACTTCCGATTGTACATCGATGGCGGGGTGACCATCCAAAGATTCGTAGCGGAAAATCTGATCGACGAGTTCAGGATAACGACCTTCCCCATCTTGCTCGGTGAAGGCGCTCCCCTTTTCGGACCGCTCTCGGAACCACTTAGGTTAGCATACGTAAGGTCTGACGTATACCTGGGCCAGCTGGTGCATGATGTCTATAGGAAAATCGGTTGAGCCGCGGCGGCCCGGGCAGTCAGGAGACGTTTAATTGGGGCAGCTACTTCAATACCCAGTACTTCGCCGATCCGCAAGAACAACTCATCGGAATCCTGATGAAACAAACCCAGGGAACCTCCCGCGACCAGACGGCCTGGAAGTTTCGTCTGCTGGTGGGCGCGGCAGTAGACGATTAATTCGGAACTGGCGCGGACGCGGGTGCAATGGCCATCGGTTTAAGCCAAGTTGGTTGGCATCCGACCCAGATGCGCTGGACCCGCGACCCCGCCAACGTCCAACTTTACCCCTTCGGGAAAGCACGGCTGCCCTAGTGGGACCGCAAAGTAATTTTTAGGGTTGTACGTGATTTTAACACGCGCTCCGCTTCAGCAACTGGTATTCCCCCTGCTTTTTGAATTCACGGATCGACATACCGGTATACTTTTTGAACGTCTTCGAAAGATGACTGACGTCGGTAAAGCTCAGTTCGTCCGCGATTTCGGTAAGGGTGTGATCCGAATTGAGCAAACGGATTTCCACGAGTTTCAACTTGGCTTTGATGATGTATTCCCGCAAGGACATCCTCACTTTTTTCCGGAAAAACTCGCTCAGGTAGGTGGGCGAAAGCAAGAAGGTACTGGCCAGCTGCTCGACCTTCAGGAGGTGGGGCTCGCTGAGGTGTTCGTTAATGTAAGTCAGCAACTTGGTCACCCGATCATCTCTCTCGGCGGGGTCCGTCACCTCGTAGGCCGGACTCTGCTTGATGTTTCTCAGGAGGATTTCGAGGATAGCTGTCATCAAGCTCTTGATCAGGGCGGGAGAGTTCGACTGAAGGTTGCGATTCTCGCGTAAGATCAGCCCGATCAGCGTAGTGATATGCTGGCGGTCGAGATCACTGCGGATAATGTCGCCGGGCAGTTGGTTGTAATTGGATAGTATATAGGCAGCTTCCCTGAACCACTCCCGTGGACTCTGGGCGTCCTCCCCCTGCTCGCTGAAAAAGTTAGACGTGAATTTTAAGAACACGAAGCTGGTCCGCTCCCTGATCTGAAAGGAATGGCACTTCAGGGGCGGCAGCAGAAATAGACTTCCCTTACCGTACTCGTGGAAGTTGTAATTGATGCACTGCGTCCCTTTTCCCTCATTGATCAGCACCAGTTCGAAAAAGTTGTTCTTGACCGGGCGTTGCTGCCACTCATTCAGCTCAGCTTCATGTATTTCGAAAGGTTTATAGGCTTCCAGGACTTGCATTTCTGGGGAATTTTGCGACAAAACTAGCCTCATTAAGGCCAAATTCGCAACACCACGGAAGGAATAACCTTGATTTTTACTACTACAACCCTCCGATGTACCACAACGTTCCGGTGCGGTTGGCGGAACTTTGTAGTGCAATTGGATGACCCACTTGCGTAAAACAACGTAATGATGAAAGCAATGCTGATCAAAACCTACGGCGAGCAGGCCGTTTTCGAAAGTGCGGAAGTCGACAAGCCGCAAGTGAAGGAAGGGCACATCCTGGTAAAAATCGCCGCCTCCAGCGTAAATACGGTGGATACCATGATCCGCACCATGGGTAAGGATTTGCCCCTGTCGCCCGATACGCCCGCCATTCTGGGGATGGACTTTGCCGGGACGGTGGAGGCCATCGGTGAGGGGGTAAGCGATTTTGCCCCCGGCGACGAGGTCTACGGATGCGCGGGTGGCGTAATCGGTCTGCCGGGGACCCTGGCGGACTACATCGTGGCCGACAGCAAACTGACGGCCCGGAAGCCGAAGAATTTATCGATGCGCCAAGCTGCCGCCCTTCCGCTGGTTGCCATAACCGCCTTTGAAGGCCTGGTGCGCGCGGGAATTAAGTAGGGACAGAAGGTACTAGTACACGGCGGTGCGGGTGGAGTCGGCCACGTGGCCGTACAACTCGCTAAATACTTTGGGGCCGACGTCTACTCGACCTGTAGCGGAGGGGAGCAGATGGAACTGATCGAACGGCTGGGAGCAACCGCCATCGATTACACGACGGAGGAAGTCGGGGATTACGTAGCCAAGTATACCGACGGCGCGGGTTTCGATCTGATCTTTGACTCGGTGGGCGGTGCCAACCTGACGAAATCCTTCGCAGCGGCCAGACTCAATGCGCAAATCGCGACGACGGTCTCCCTGTGTGAACTGGATCTGTCGCCCGCCCACTTCAAGGGTCTGTCGATCCATGTGGTATTCATGCTAATTCCGATGCTACACGATTATAAGCGCGAGGACCACGGAAAAATTCTCAGCCGCCTGTCCCAAATTATCGAGGAGGGCCGCCTCAAACCGGTCGTGGATGAACGTAGGTTCTCCCTCGAAGAAGCGGGAAAGGCGCACGCCCACCTCGAAAGCGGAAACGCCATCGGGAAGGTGGTCATTGAAAACCGGGTGAACTGATCAGTAGCATGAACCGATTTGAGTCGATCAACCCGGGCTACGCAAGCGTCTTCAAACCCAATCGCCTGAGTGTGGGGATCGTTGTGCCGATTGAAAATTATGGCCACAGTTTGGTTCCCACTATGCAGCACCACGTAGAAAGGGTGCGTTTGGTGGAGCAACCTGGTTTCAAAGCGCTCTGGGTCAGAGATGTTCCCTTCAACGTGCCGTCGTTTGGGGATGCTGGGCAGACCTTCGATCCCTTTACCTACCTGGGCTTTCTGGCGGGGCAAACCAGCAAAATCACCCTGGGCACGGCTAGCATCGCTTTGCCGCTGCATCACCCGGTGCACGTTGCCAAGTCCGCGGCAACCGTCGACCAGTTGTCTAGTGGTCGATTCATCATGGGGGTAGCTTCGGGCGACCGACCTAGTGAATATCCCGCGATGAATGTTGACTTTGCGGAGCGCGGAAAATTATTTGAGGATGCCTTTAACTATATCCGCAGGGCGCAAACAAGTTTTCCAACGCTGAACGGCAATAGCTACGGTAGACTGACCGGACAAATGGATCTGCTACCGAAGCCGGTTTTCCACAAAATTCCGATGCTGCTGACCGGATCCAGTCGCCAGACAATGGAGTGGAACGCCCAACACGCGGACGGCTGGATGTCTTATCCGAGAAGTCCGATGCAGCAGGCTTACGCCATCGATCAGTGGCGAAAATTGGTGGCCCGCCACCATGATTTCGATAAACCCTTCATGCAGCCCCTGTACGTCGTTCTCGAAAAGGAAGACGGCTTCGGGCCACAACCCATTCAGCTGGGATTCCGGACGGGAACGGATTACCTGGTCGAATACCTGACCGAAATGCAAGGCATCGGGGTCAATCACGTCGCCATAAATCTCCGGTTCAATACACGGGACACGGAAGCGACCCTGAGCGAACTGGCGGAAAAAGTGTTGCCCCACTTTCACGCTATAACAGCACAACCAGCACAGTCATGAATAAGACTATCTTGATCACGGGAAGCACGGACGGTATCGGTAAAGCGGCAGCGATGATGCTGGCCAAAGCCGGTCACGACGTCTACTTACACGGAAGGAATCCGGATAAACTGGCAGCGGTGATTGCCGAAGTGAAGTCGGCTTCCGGGAACGAAAATGTACATGGCTTCGTAGCGGATTTCTCCGTTTTGCGTGCGGTTCGGAATCTGGGCGCGGAAATACTACGGGAACTACCAAAACTGGATGTCCTCATCAACAACGCCGGTGTGTACAAGAGCAATGTAGCGAGCACTATCGATCGGTTGGACATGCGTTTTGCCGTCAATTACTTTGCCCCCTTGTTGCTGACCAGAGTATTACTTCCACTGCTGAGGAAGGGAAGTGCGCCCCGAATTATCAACGTAAGTTCGGCGGCGCAAGCTCCGGTTTCGGCGGACGCCTTGGTTGGCAACGAGCGCTTGTCTACCCAGTCCGCCTACGCGCAAAGCAAGCTGGCCCTGACGATGTGGAGTACTGACCTGGCGCAAACTGAACCCGGCATAACGGTGATCGCGGTCAACCCGGGTTCGTTACTGGACACCAAACTGGTACGGGAGGGCTTCGGGCGTAGTTGGTCATCAGCGGATAAGGGAGCCAGCATATTGTTTGATCTGGCGGTAGCGGAGAAATACGCAAACGCCTCGGGTAAATACTTTGACAATGACCTGGGGACCTTCGGAATGGCACATCCAGCCGGCGGTAGTAAGGAGACGGTAAATGCACTTCTGACCACGACCGACAAATGGCTGACCAGACACGAACTGTAACGTCATTTAAAGTGAAGGGCTGAAAACATGTTGTATACCCGCGAGCCACAACCGCGGTCATCATTTTGGAATATAGGCCTGGCGGTCGGTCACTTCAGAAGATGTTTTAGGACTCATGGATAGGCAATAAACCATTTACCTATATCAAACCGAAGTACAGGCGGAAACACGCCATTTTGAACTAACGGACAATCCGAAACGGTAGCTTTGTATATTCGACATCATGAAGAGGCCGATCACAAAATTGCTGCAGATTGTTACCGTACTGACTGGCATCACGGCGCTGTATGCTCTGATTAGGTTACCGATGCTGGAGGGAAGGGCCGCTAATTTGGATGTGGTCAGCATCTACCTCGATCCGTTTATCCTGTATGGATACCTCTCATCAATATTCTTCTTCATTCTATTATACCAGGTATTTCTACTATTCGGATACATTGGCCGGGATGAGCTTTATTCAGTTAAGGCAACTATAGCGGTAAGACGTATTAAATTCTGCGCGGTTATTTTCGGTATGTCGATTGTGGCTGCAGGATCGTACATAAGTGCATTTCATCACGAAGACGATGACCCGGCCGGATTTCTCGCTATTTGCATAGTAGGCTCCTTTATCACTATGGGGATTGCCATCGCTGCATCGATTTTCGAAACGTACCCGAAGAGGGCCGCCAACTCCGAATCAGGGAACGGGGTACTACTTTAGGCGTTATCTACCGCTTAACCCCCCGGCCCGAAACCGCTAGTATTGCTGCAGCCCGTATGTGCAGCTAAGCCGTATTGATTGCTTTCTCCATACTAGCTCCGCACCCGCGTGCCCCGCCGCCCCGTTTTGGCCTACCTTGCCGACGTGAAAAAGCCGACCAAAGCCAAACTGAGAGCCGTTGCGGCGGATCGCATCGCCTTCGCAAAGGAGGTGCGGCATGATTACCTCGACGGGGAGCTGGACCCCATCCGTACGCCGTCGGGACTCGGCTATTTGATCCACGCTGCCGGCGAAGGCATCCGGCCGAAGCCGGGACAGCGCGTGGAAGTCCACTACGTCGGGCTGCTCGAGGATAAGCCGAGCGTGTTCGATGAGTCGTTCAGTAGCCCGAGGGGGGTGCGGTTTTTGCTCGGAGCCGGCGAGGTGATTCCGGCGTGGGACGAGGCAATCGCCCTGCTGCGGTGGGGGGATGAAGCTACGCTCTTCGTACCCTCCAAACTGGGTTACGGACCCAAGGGCAGGGGGCAGGGAATTCCGACAAACAGTAACCTGATCTTCTACGTAGAGATCGCGTCGGTGGGGTAAATGGATACAGACAGCTCGAACGGTTATGAAGAAATAGCCCGCAGGTTTATCGAAGTCCGCGGCAGGAACGTGAATGGGATTGGCGCCGCCACGGTCCGCAAGTGGTCGGAAGCTCTGCCGCAGCAGGCTAGCGTACTGGACCTCGGATGTGGAACGGGAATTCCGATCTCCGGGGTACTGGTCGACCGGGGGATCGCCGTATACGGAATAGACGCATCACCTGCTTTACTTGCCGCCTTTCGGGAAAATTTCCCAACACTGCCCGCGGCCTGTGAGCGAGTTGAGGAGTCCACTTTTTTCGGGCGGCGGTTCGATGCGATTGTGGCGATCGGTTTGGTGTTCCTGCTGTCCGAAGAAAGCCAGGAGGCGCTCATTCGGAAGGCGGCCGATCACCTGCTTAGCGGAGGGAGGTTGCTGTTTACCGCTCCGGCGAGTGAGGTCGAGTGGGAAGATACTCTGACCGGACGGCGATCAGCATCGCTGGGGGCGAAGAGATACCGGACGTTGCTTGCGGATGCGGGATTTAGCCTACTAGCGGAGTACACGGACGCGGGGGATAATCATTACTACGATGCCGTGAAGGCGTGAGCCGCGCTGCTACCCGTATTCGCGCGGGATAGCGGGATTGGTCGGCAGGAAGGAGGGTTTCGGTCGATAGACTTTGCGGGTTGCCCGGGTGGGGCGTTCCTTGAGCGCTCGCACTTATTCGACCGAACCAATAGTACTTAACGGTGAAATTTATTCGTATTTTAATCGCCGCCATCGGCCTGCTTTGCTGCATTGGTTGCCGAAACAATCTCATTGTGGTACCGGAGTCCCCCTACCCCATAAGTGAGGATGCATTTTCGGTGGATACCATAGCCCGGGGGCTCACCATCCCGTACGGCATCGCGATCGTGGGTGAGGACGAATACTTTATCACGGACCGGGTGGGCAAACTGGTCCACTATGCTAACGGCATGCTTGCTGAAGTGACCGGGATGCCGCCCGTGGCAACCTTCGGCACTCCCGGTATCCCCGCCATCCTGCACGGTGGACTGATGGACCTGAGCCCCCACCCCGCTTTTGCCGACAACGGTCTCCTTTACGTAGCCTACCTGGACACCACCGGACTCGCCCGGGTATCCCGCTTTACGGTACGGAATAAGACGGCCACCGATTTCAATCCCATTTTTACGACCAGAAACCCAAACTGGACCGGGAACGGCATGCGGATCGTCTGGGAGGATAGCGCTCACTTCTTTTTAAATATCGGCAACTCAGACTGGTCGACTTTCAGTCATCCCGTGCTGTATGCGCAAGACCTCGACCACGATGCCGGGAAAATCCACCGGCTGCGGGAAAATGGAGACATCCCCCCCGATAATCCGATCTTCGACGGTCGGACCACCCCATCCAGCATCTGGAGCTACGGCCACCGGGACGTACAGGGCTTATACTACGATACTTCGTCCCATACCCTCTTCGGCATCGAGCATGGTCCGCAGGGCGGAGACGAATTCAATGTCATTGAAAAGGGAAAGAATTACGGGTGGCCCCTCTTTAGCTATGGCATCAACTACGACGGTCAGTGGGCATCGACCATCACCGAAGATTCCGCGGCCACTTTCACCGTCCTTCCGGAACACTACTGGACCATTCCGACGGACTACGGCGGGCAGGCGCTGGCCCCCGCCTGTCTCCTAAAAGTCGATAGCAGCAGCGTCGCCGACTGGAACGGCCACTTTCTCTTCGGCTCCCTCGCCTACCGAAGACTCATGAGGTTCAACCGAAAAACCGGCGAGACCTTCGGATTAAACATCGAAGGAAGGGTACGCACCATAAAACAGCTGCCCGGTGGCGATATCATCGCCCTGATTGAGCGCAATGATTTGACCAAGGCGAATGGAATAGTGGTGCGCATTGGGGGGGGGGTGAATGAACGATAGTAATTCGTGTTTAATCCGTGGCCATCCGTAGTGAAGTCGTCCCTAAATCCCGTCTCGGGCTGCAAGCCGCTCGACCTAGCATCCGTGTTTAATCCGTGCCCATCCGTGGTGAAATCATCTCTAAATACCATCTCGGGCTACAAGCCGCTCGACCTAGTATCCGTGTTTAATCCGTGGCCATCCGTGGTGAAACGTCTCGGACCAGAGGCCACTCGACCTAAGAAGATCCGTGAGCCATCAGTGTCCATCCGTGGTGAAATCATCTCTAAATACCGTCTCGGGTTACAAGCCGCTCGACCTGGCATCCGTGTTTAATCCGTGGCCATCCGTGGCGAAACGTCTCGGACCAGAGGCCACTCGACCTAAGAAGTTCCGTGAGCCATCCGTGGTGAAATCATCCCTAAATACCGTCTCAGGCTACAAGCCGCTCGACCTGTCCATCCGTGGTGAAATCATCCCCCAACGCCGTCCTGAAGCCATCGGATATCACCACATAATTGGCTCCATACTACCCCGCCCGAGTTTTGTCAATTCAGGTATCTTACCGGTCTACATAGTTGAAGATTTCGCCAACCGTTCATGCATTACCTAACTACGCTGCTCTTACTCTTCTGCCTGGCTCCCGCGCTCCGCGCCCAATTGGATAGCGTGCGTATCCCGGGAACGGACGTGACTTTCACCATGGTGCCCCTGGAGGGCGGCACTTTCGCGTTCGGCGATGCCGGAAAGAAGATTACCCTTTCCCCGTTTTCCATCAGCAGCCACGAAGTCACCCACGAGGCCTACCGGATTTTCCAGGTACGAGAAAACGACACCCCGGATGCCACTACCCCAGACTGGGACGCCGATGCCGTCAGCCGCCCCTCCCCACCCTACCTCGACCTGAGTTACGGCATGGGTACCCGCGGCGGCTACCCCCAGGTGAACACTACCCAGCAGGCCGCCCTGCGCTATTGCCAGTGGCTCTACGAAAAGACCGGCCGCTTCTTCCGCCTCCCCACAGAGGCCGAATGGGAGTATGCCTGCCTCGCCGGAGAAGAACCCGACCCCGCCGATCTCCACGACCTCGCCTGGCTCTACGAAAACGGCGAAGAAACCTACCATAAGGTGGGCGAAAAAAGGCCCAATGCCTGGGGCCTGTACGATATGATCGGCAACGTCAGCGAATGGACCCTTGATGAGTACTACGACGACTACCCCGACCGCATCGGCACCGATCCCGATCCCTGGCTACGCCCCGACGGCAAGCATTCCCGCACCGTGCGCGGCGGCTCCTTCGATACCGAAACCGCCGATGCCGGCTGCCGAGTTAGGGAAAAATCCTCCCCCCGCTGGCAGGCCCGCGACCCCCAAATACCAAAAAGCCTCTGGTGGAACGTCGACAGCGCCTTTCTGGGCTTCCGCCTGGTCTCCCCCGAAAAGCAGCCCGGACCGGAAGAAGTTCGTGCCTTCTTTGCGGACGCCATCGTCGACTAGGGATTAGGATATTTAAAATTGAAAATTGGTAATTTAAGATTTGCCCTCACCCGAGATGCACTCCAATTTTAGTGTTGCCTGAAAAGGCCCTCCTGGTAGCTACTCGGACGGTGAAAATTGATGATTGATGATTTAAAATTTGTCCTCACCCGGGATGTACTTCATTTTTATTGTTGCCTGAAAAGCCCTTGTGGTAGCTACTGAAACAGTAAATATTTAAAACTGTCGATTTAAAGTTTTACCGGTGGAGGATCATCTTCCGTAACGAGCGAAGCCATGCCGACGAGCGCAGCGAGCAGAGCCGCAAATTTTCAATTTAAAATTTGAAATTTTAAATTGCCCTCCTCCCACGAGCGCAGCGAGCAAAGCCGCAAACTATAAATCAAAAATCTCAAATTATAAATTGCCCTCCTCCCACGAGCGCAGCGAGCAAAGCCGCAAATTTTAAATTGAATATTGTAATTTGTAAATTGTAAATCCAAGAGATCATGCCAATCAACCGACGTTCCTTCCTCCAAAAAACCACCGCTCTCGCCGCCGCGGGCCTGGTCGTCTCCCCCGAGCTAGCCGCACGGGCGCACATCGACGGGGCCGACGTCATAAAAATCGGCCTAATCGGCTGCGGCGGACGGGGTACGGGAGCCGCCTTCCAGGCCCTGGCCACCGAGCAGAACGTGAAGCTCGTGGCAATGGGCGACGCCTTCCGCGATCGCCTCGACAAAGCCTACACCGGCATCCAAACTCAGCTGGCCGAAAACGAACTGGACGCGGCACGACTGGACGTGGCGGAGGAAAACAAATTCGTCGGATTCGATGCCTACGAAAAGGTCATCCCCCTGTGCGACGTGGTGGTGATCGCTACGCCTCCGGGTTTTCGGCCCATTCACTTCGAGGCAGCCGTAGCGGCGGATAAGCAAATCTTCATGGAAAAGCCCGTCGCGGTAGATGCTCCCGGAGTACGACGGGTACTCAAAGCGGCCGAGGAAGCCAAGCGGAAAAAACTGAACGTGGTCGTCGGTTTGCAGCGCCACTACCAGAAGAAATACACCGAAGGCTGGGTGGACATGATGCAAAACGGCGCCATCGGCGACATCACCACCAGCTACGTGTACTGGAACAGCGGAGGCGTATGGGTAAGACCCCGCGAGGCCGGGCAGACCGAAATGGAGTACCAAATGCGCAACTGGTACTACTTCAACTGGCTCTGCGGCGATCACATCAACGAACAACACATCCACAACCTCGACGTCGGCAACTGGGTAAAACAAGATTACCCCGCGGAAGCTTCCGGTTTCGGCGGACGATACATGCGCAACGGCAAGGAGCACGGAGAAATCTTCGATCACCACGCCGTGGAGTTCACTTACGCCGACGGTAGCCGCATGATCAGTCAGTGCCGTCACTGGAACGGGGCCAGCACCAAAGTTACCGAAGAATTTCAGGGAACGAACGGCACCGCTCCCGCTCCCGGCAAACTACTGACCGCATCCGGCTACGCCCTGCTCGATCACAACGACCGCAAAGATCCCAACCCCTACCAGCTGGAGCACGATCTGCTCTTCAAAGCGGTCGCCGACGGAGCATACCAGTACGCCGACGCCGAAAACGCCGCCAAGAGTACGCTGACCGCGATCATGGGTCGCATGGCTACCTATTCCGGACAAGTCATCACCTGGGACGAGGCCATGAACTCCGAACTCGACCTCTCCCCCGCCACCTACGCCTTCGACGCCCCACCGCCCATCCTGCCCCTCGAAAACGGCTACTACCCGACCCCCGTCCCGGGCGAAACCAAGGTGAAGTAGGACGGGCACCTTCGTGCGCGCTTTCAGCCTGTTTCTAGTCTTCCTGTCGTCCGTTTCCCTGGTCGGCCAGCACCGTGTGCGGGTAGACCGGTCCGCGATGGGGACTCCGTGGTCGGTCATCGTGTACGCCACCGATACCCTTACCGCACGGAAGTGGGTGGAAGCCGCCTTTGCGCGTATCGAGGCCGTTGAGCAATCGATGAGCGATTACCGTACCGACAGCGAGATCAACCGCCTCGTACGGCGCACGCCCCGAATGTATCATCCCGTGTCTTGCGATCTGTACCGGGTCCTGCGCTTTTCCCGGGCACTGGCGCGCCGGAGCGGAGGAGCGTTCGATCCTACCGTAGGTCCCCTATCCAAACTGTGGCGTCGGGCCATTCGCCATCAAACCCTGCCAACTGAGGAAGAACTACGGCAGGCGGGGACGCGGGTGCAATGGAAATACCTGCGGCTGCGCCGCCCCAACCGGGTATGGCTGGCGCGTGACGATCTGCAGCTCGACCTAGGCGGAGTGGCCAAGGGATACGCCCTGGACGCCGCCGGGGACGTGCTACGGTCCGCGGGACTCGACTGCTTTCTCATCGACGGCGGGGGCGACCTCTTACTGGGGGCTCCCCCGCCCGGCCGAACGGGCTGGGAAATACAGACGCCCGATGGTCCGGTAACCGCGGCGAGGGTGGCCATCGCCACGTCGGGTGCTGAGTACCGGCACCTCGAATGGGAGGGCCGACGGTACAGTCACCTGGTCGATCCCCGTACCGGGCTCGGAATAGCCGCCCCCCGCCCCGTTACCGTAATGGCTCCCCGGGCAATGGTAGCTGATGGACTGGCTTCGGCCGTAAGCGTGATGGAGGAGGAGGCTGGGCACCGCTTACTCCGCAGGTACGGGCTCCAGTAATTTCCCCACCGCTGCGACACTTTAGCGAAAATTCGCTAAAAATCTTCTAATTGTCTTGAAGCGCTGCCGCTTACACCCTAACTTAGCAGCGAATTTTCGCTACAAGCTATAAAATACCCCTGCATGTCCGCCACCATCACTGAACAGAAGGTCCTCAAAGGAGGAGAATTTCTCATTGCCGACGCGCCCTACGCGACTACCTTCATGCCGGAGGAGTTCAACGAGGAGCAGCGCATGGTGCGGCAAATGGTCCAGGACTTCATCGACCGGGAAATCAAACCCAAGCTTGACAAGATCGAAAAGCAGGAAGACAACATCGCTCCCCGACTACTGGAGATGATGGCCGACCTGGGGCTGCTCGGTAGCCACATGCCCGAAGCCTACGGGGGAATGGAAATGGACACCAACACCAACACCCTGATCTGTGATGTCATGGGCGGAAGTTCGGGCTCCTTCACGGTTTCCTACGCGGCCCATACGGGAATCGGTATGCTTCCGATCCTTTACTACGGAACCGAACAACAGAAAGAAGCCTACCTCCCCCGCCTCATCAGCGGCGAGCTCAAGGCTGCCTACTGCCTGACCGAACCGGGGAGCGGCTCGGATGCGATGGGCGCCAAGACCACGGCGACCCTGGACGGTGACGCCTACGTGCTCAACGGCCAGAAGATGTGGATCTCGAATGCCGGGTTCGCTGACGTATTCATCGTATTCGCCCAGGTAGACGGAGATAAGTTCACCGGATTTATCGTGCCCAAGGGCCTAGAGGGGCTTACCCTCGGTGCCGAAGAGGACAAGCTCGGGATCAAGGGCAGTTCCACCCGTCAGGTTTTCTTCGAAAATGTACGAGTCCCGGCGGGAAACAGTCTCGGACAGATCGGCAAGGGGCACCTCATCGCCTTCAACGTACTTAACGTCGGCCGCTTCAAGTTACACGCACTGAGCGTAGGTGGAGCCAAGCGGTCCCTAGAAGTAGGCATTCGCTACGCGAACGAGCGTATTCAGTTCAAGCAGCCGATTGCCAACTTCGGGGCCATCAAGTACAAGATTGGCGAAGCCGGCATTCGCATCTTTGCCGGTGAGAGCGCGCTCTACCGGGTGAGCCAGCAAATTCAGGACATGAATAAGCAGCTCATGGCCGAAGGGAAATCTTTCGCCGAAGCCAAGTTGCTCAGCGCGGAGGAGTACGCCATCGAATGTGCCCTGTTGAAATTCCTCGGCTCCGAAACCCTTGACTATACGGTCGACGAGGTAGTGCAGATCCACGGCGGCATGGGATACAGCGAGGAGACGCTCGCCCCACGCATGTACCGGGATAGCCGGATCAATCGCATCTACGAAGGCACCAACGAAATCAACCGTCTGCTCAGCGTCGACATGCTTCTGCGCCGGGCCATGAAGGGCGCACTGGACATCGTGGGCCCCGCCTGGGAAGTACAGAAAGAACTCAGCGGCATGCCCGGCCTGGATCGACCCACCGGGGACTACGGCGAGGAACTTAAGGCCGTCAGCGACTTCAAAAAACTGATCCTTATGGTCGCGGGCGCGGCGGCTAAACAGCAGATGGACGGAAAACTCAACCTGAAGAGTGAGCAGGAGATCCTGATGAACGTAGCCGACATGCTCGGCGATCTGCTGCAGGCAGAAAGCACCCTTATGCGGGTGCAAAAAATGCGGGAGCGTGGACTGGGCGATCAGGCCCCCGAAGTCTACGATGCCGCCCTGCGCACCTACCTGCACGATGCTACCTTCCGGATGCAAAAGAATGCTACGGACGCGGTGGCGAGCTTCGTGGAGGGCGACCTCCTACGGACCTTCACCATGGGCATCAAGCGATTCACGAAGTACCCGCCCCAGAATGTAAAGAAGCTGCGCCGGATCGTAGCCGATACGCTCATCGACGCCAACGCCTACGTACTGTAAGACCGAAGTTGAATTGCCCAGTTATACGAAAGCCGCGATCTGCAGTGCAAATCGCGGCTTCTTTATGTTGCCCGGAAAGCGGGACGGTTAGATCTTGACGACCTCGGCCTGGATGGGATAATCGGCCAGAATCCGGTTGGTGAACGCCATGTGTCCCCGGGGGACCGCCAGGTACAGTTTGCCGTGCTTGTAGGCGGCCAGGCTGCTCAGCAGACGCCACTTGGTGACCAGCTCGCGCTCGTCGTCGGTCTTCATGCCGAGTTCGAAGTAGCTTTTGCGTCCGTTGACCTCACCGGTGACATCGGGGATGAAGTACTCATCCGTGTCCTTGCTGCGACGAATTTTGGCGGGGGTTTCGTAGCCTTCGGCGTTGGCCTTGACGTTGTCGAACCCTTTCTTGTTGACGATCTTTTCGAGCAGGGTCTTGATGAGCTCAGCGTCTTTCTGCTGAGCGTCGGTGAGGATTCCGTTTTCCATTGTGGGTAGGATAGTTATGAACTGTATTGTGGATTAGCGAATATCCGTAAAAATTACGAGACGCCGTTGGACCTCGGCATCAGAATCATCGTCATTCGCAAGTGCTTCTTAGAGAACGTCTCCAGGGCAGCCGGAGTTGATGACATTCGCATTTACGCCCCTGTGTTGTACTTTACCCCGTAACAATAGCAAAACCGATCATAATGAATACCGACCAGCGTCCGTGGCTTGCCCATTACCCCGCCGGCATTCCCGCCAACGTCGACGTCGAGGCGTTTCCGACCCTCAAGGACATGTTGGAGGCGACCATGAAGAAATTCGCCAAAAAACCCGCCTATTCCTGCATGGGCAAGGACATTAGTTTCCGGGAACTGGACGAGATGTCCACCGCCTTCGGTGCTTACCTGCACTACCGGGGTCTACAGCCCGGCGATAAGGTCGCGGTCATGATGCCCAACCTGCTGCAGTACCCCATCGCATTCCACGGCATTCTGAAGGCGGGCCTGGTGCTCGTGAACACCAACCCCCTCTACACGCCGCCCGAGATGAAGCACCAGTTCCGCGACAGTGGTGCCAAGGCCATCGTGATCGCCGAAAACTTCGCGGCGAACCTGCAGCAGATCATCAAGGAAACGGACATCACCACGGTGATCACCACCAGCATCGGCGAGCTCCTGGGCTGGATGAAGGGGGGACTGACCAACTTCGTGGTCCGCAACGTCAAGAAGATGGTTCCCGCCTACGATCTGCCGGAAGCCGTCACCTTTCAGACCGCCCTCGACGAAGGGAAAAAACACCGCCTGCCCACCTTTACCGGCCAGCCCGACGATACCATCGCCCTCCAGTACACGGGCGGCACCACCGGCGTATCGAAGGGAGCCATGCTCACCAACCGTAACCTGGTGGCCAATGCCCAGCAGATGTACGCCTGGATCACCTTCCTGCTGGAGGAAGGAACGGACGGCCGGATGCTCTGTCCGCTCCCGCTATACCACATATTCGCCTTTACCGTCAATGCGGTGGCCGCCTTCAACATCGGCATGTGCAACGTGCTCATCACCAATCCCCGGGACCGCAGTACGCTCGTCAAGGCGTTCAAGGATCATAAGATCGAGGCCATGACGGGCGTCAACACGCTGTTCAATGCGCTGCTCAACGATCCGGACTTCAACAAGCTCGATTTCCGCCACCTGAAACTGACCGGCGGCGGCGGCATGGCCGTCCAGCGGGTCGTGGCCGAGCGCTGGCACAAGCTCACGGGTTGCCGCCTTACGGAAGGATACGGCCTGACGGAATCGAGCCCCGTAGCCACCATGAATCCCTTCAACGAAAACGTACGTATCGGCACGATCGGCGTCCCCATCCCGAATACGGCCGTACGCATCTGGAATGAAGACGAGCAACGGGTGGCCACTACCGAGGAGCGGGGGGAAATTCAGATCAAGGGGCCCCAGGTTATGAAGGGTTACCTCAACCGTCCGGAGGATACCGCTAAGGTGATCAAGGAAGGCTGGCTGTGCACCGGCGACATCGGCATGATGTCCGAAGACGGCTTCTTCCGCATCGTCGACCGCAAGAAGGATATGATCCTGGTGTCCGGCTTCAATGTCTACCCCAATGAGGTCGAAGACGTGATCGCCGCTCACCCGAAGGTACTGGAGTGTGCCGCCGTAGGCATTCCGAGCGAGAAATCCGGTGAGGTCGTTAAGCTGTTCGTCGTGAAGAAGGACGATTCCCTGACCGAAAACGAACTCATCGCCTACGCGCGGGAGAGCCTGACGGGATATAAGATACCGAAGGAAGTGGAGTTCCGCACCGACCTGCCCAAGAGTAATGTCGGCAAGATCCTGCGACGGGAACTACGCGAGGCCTGACCCCCAACGAAATCCGGGTGAATCTACACGAACTGCTGCGCGGCGAGGATCCGGTGCACATCGCCCGTAGCCTGATCGGCACCGAGCTCATCAGCGTGATCGACGGCGTGGAGACCGCCGGCCGGATCACGGAAACGGAAGCGTACTGGGCTCCGGACGACCGGGCCAGTCACGCCTTCGGTCACCGACGGACAAACCGCACGGAACCCTTCTACGCCGCCGGGGGAACGAGCTACGTATACCTCTGCTACGGCATCCACGAGCTGTTCAACGTGATCACGGGACCGCAGGGCACGCCCCACGCCGTGCTGATTCGGGCCATCGAACCCACCCGGGGGCTACCGCACATGCTGGCCCGCCGTCATATGGAAATCTTAAAGCCGCAACTTAGCCGGGGACCCGGCGTTGTGACGAAAGCTCTGGGCATTTCGCGGCGGCACAATGCCATCGACCTGCTGGATTCCGGGAGCGAAGTACGACTCGCCGCCCCCACCGGCCCGGACGGCCTTTCCGCCGAGATCGTGGCTACCCCCCGCATCGGCATCGACGGGGCCGGCCCGGAATGGGCGGCCAAACCCTGGCGGTTTTACCGGAAAGGAAGCCGGTTCGTCAGCAGACTGAATGCATTCAAATGATCCCGTCATCGCTTTTTGGTAAATCCTGGCTCCCGCGCCCCGCCGCCCTCCCCCTGCTGATCCTGCTCTGCGTGGGAAACCTGTACGGCCAGGACCCGGAACTGAAGTTTTACGATAACACTTACGTAGACAACCTACGCACGGTACGCCTGCACATCAACGGATTTCCTCACTCCTACCCGATCATCGAACTCGGGGGCGGGGCCCAAATGCGCCTGTCGTTCGACGATACGAGCGACGACGTACGGCGGTATTCCTATGCCTTCATTCACTGCAATCAGGACTGGACGCCCTCCACCCTCGGGCAGATGGAGTACAACAGCGGATACGCCACCGATTATCTGGAAACCTACGACTTCAGCCTGCGTACCCTGAAGCGGTACATCCACTACGAACTGGTGTTTCCGAACGCCAACATGCGGCTGGAAAAGAGTGGCAACTACCTATTGGTCGTGTACGATACCGAAGATGGCGACCGCCCCGTGATCACCCGACGTTTCATGGTATCGGAGTCGCTGGCCGGCGTAAGTGCCCAGGTCACCCGCCCCTCGGTGGTCGACAAGATCCATACCCATCAGGAGGTGCGCCTGACGGTAAATACAAAACAGCTGCAGTCACGGGCGCCCCTGCAGGAAGTGAGCGCGACGGTACTACAAAACGGTCGCTGGGACAATGCCGTCAGCGGCGTTCGCCCCAACCTGCTGGGCCGCGAAAACGTGCAGTTCAACTATCAGGACGTGATCGTGTTCCGGGGCGGTAATGAGTTCCGCAACCTCGACCTGCGGTCCGTGCAGGCTCCCCGTACGGACGTCAGGAGCATCACCAACGAGGGCGACTTCTACGCCATGCTCCTGGCGCCCGAAGAAACCCGGGGCAGCAGCGTCTATATTCAGTACTTCGACCTGAACGGGGACTTCGTGAATTTCCGCACCGACCGGCCCGTGGTGAATTTGGCGGATGAATTCCTGCAGGAGAACTTCACCCGCTTCGGTCTGGATTACACCGGTGAATACATTGAGGTGACCTTCATTCTGAAGCCGCGCAACGGCATTCCCCTCGATAATGATCTTTACATCTTCGGGGGGCTCACCGAATGGCAAATGAAGTACGACTACCGGATGGTCTGGAACCCCAACATCAATGCCTACGTGGGCCGGGCGCTGGTCAAACAGGGGTTCTACAATTACTACTACGTGACGGACCTCGGTAAGGGTAAGGGTAAACGCCCCGGCGACCGCGTGGGCTACGACCAGACCGAGGACAGTTTCGACCAGACCGAAAACGATTATATCGGCCTGATCTATTACCGCCCGTTCGGTGGCCGCTACGACCGCCTGGTGGGCACGACCGTTACCAACAGCAGTCGCTAGGAAGCGCTTCCCGGCAGCCGGTCTAGCACTTCACGCCGTTCATAGATTAAATTTTACGCCCTGACCCGAAAGCGTAGTTTTGCTGACCGATAAACATCAGTGAAATGCGGAACGGAGTTTACCTATTTATCACCCTGCTCATCCCGGTCTGGACGATCGCTCAGGATTCGGGTCCCTGGACCCTCTCCCGCGCCGTCATCTACGCCCAGGAGAACAACCTGCAGGTCCGAAGACTCGATAATACTACGGAGCTGGCGCGCATCAACTTGCAACAGAGCCGCAACAGCCGCCTGCCGACCCTCAGCGGTGGTACGGGCGTGAATCTCCAACTGGGCCGCACCATCGACCCGACCACCAACTCCTTCGAAGCGCAGAACATCTTTTCCCAGGGCTATCAGTTACAGGGTGGCGTTACGCTCTATAACGGAGGTCTCATCCGTAATCAACTGCGACAAGCCGAACTGGACCTCCAGGCCGCCGAAACCGACGCGCGCATCACCGGCAATGACGTAGCCCTGCTCGTCGCCAACAGTTACCTGACCATACTCCTCACGCGGGAGCAACTGAACAACGCGCGTGCGCAACTCGAATTGACCAACGAACAACTCAGCAACACCGACGCGATGATCCGTGCCGGCAGTGCCCCCGCGGCCCAGCGGTACGACATCGTCGCCCAACAGGCCGCTAATCAGCGTTCGGTGGTGGAACTGGAAAATCAGGTCCGACTGGCCCTGCTCGATCTACAGTTGTTGCTGGAACTGGACCCGCGGGCGGATTTTGAGATCGCCACCCCGGTGCGTGATCTGGAGGAAACGCAGTTGCTCGCGGACTACGACCTGCAGGAGGTCCTCAATGCCGCACGTCAAACCCAGCCGACCATCCGGGCGGCGGAACTGCGCCGCTCGGCCGCCGAAGTCGAACGGGACATCGCGCGTGCCGGTCTGCGACCCAGCGTGCAACTGTACGCCAACGTAAACACGAACTACTCGAATCTGGGGAGAGATTTCGAGAATCCCGACCTCTCGGGCGTCGAGATCGTACAGGGGCCGCCGGTGCCGGTCATCATTAACGGCGAGGAAAGTACGCTGTCCACCTTTTCCCAGACGGGGGTCGTGTTCCCGAACCTGGGGTACATCGATCAGTTGAATCGCAACTTCGGCCAGTCGATCGGCATCAACGTATCCGTTCCGATCTATAACCAGAACCGGAACAAGCTCAACGTCCAGCGTGCGGAAGTGCAGCGGCTGGGGGCGAACATTGAGGTAGAGCAGGCGGAAAACCAGTTGCGCTCCGACGTCGAACGCGCGCTGGGGGATCTCCGGGCCGCCCGGGAAACCTACCGCGCCGCGCAGATCAGTCAGGAAGCCGCGCAAAACGCCTACGACATTGCCCAGCGCCGCTACAACGCCGGAGCCGCGAACAGCCTGGACCTGGTGACGGCCAGCAACCGTTTGGAACAGGCCCGCGTCGAGTTCACGCGCACCAAGTACCAGCTCATCTTCAACCGCGAGGTCATTCAGTTTTACCTCGGCGAGGGCCTTTCCCTTAATTAATCTCACCCGTATACACGCTAAAGCAGAACCAGCATGTCCCGCAAAGTAATTCTCCTAATTTTCGGCGTTGTCGCCCTCATCATTATCGCCGTAGTAGTATTCGGCGGCCGCGCGGAAGAGGGTGCCCGGGTGTTCGTCCAGGAAGTCGCTACCCGCCCGATCCAGGAGGTGGTGAGCGCCAGTGGCAAGATTTTTCCGCAGACCGAAGTAAAGATCAGTTCCGACGTATCGGGTGAGGTCGTCGAACTGTACGTAGAGGAGGGCGACAGCGTCGTCCCGAACCAGCTCCTGGCCAAGATCGATGCCGACGCCTATCAGTCGCAGGTCGCCCGGGGCGTTGCCGGGGTCAACAGCAGCAAGGCCCAGTTGGCTAACGCGAATGCTCAGATCAATACCCTCATGGCGCAGCGCGACCAAACCCTGGCGCAACTGGAAAATGCCCGCGACATCCTCAAGAGAAATCAGCAGCTCCTGGAGGACGGCGTTATCAGCCAGGCCGAATTCGAAACCAGTGAAGCCAACGTCCGGGGCCTGGAAGCCAACCTGTCCGCCGCCGAGAGCAGCGTCCGGGCGGCACGGGAAAGCGCCCGGGCAGCGGAGTACGGGATACAGTCGAGCGAAGCGACCCTGAACGAACTACGGACGAGCCTGCGGCGCACGACGATCTACGCCCCCATGGGCGGGGTGGTGTCACTGCTGAACGTCGAACAGGGCGAACGGGTAGTAGGTACCATTCAGATGACCGGTACGGAGCTCATGCGCATCGCTAACCTTAATGCCATGGAGGTACGGGTGGAAGTAAGCGAAAACGACGTGCCCTCCGTAAACCTGGGTGACAAGGCGGAGATCGAAGTCGACGCCTACCTGAACCGCACGTTTACGGGCACGGTCACTCAGATCGCTAACTCAAGCACGACCGCCGGCCTCGCCGATAACGTGCTCAACAGCGATCAGGTCACCAACTTTGAAGTACGCATCAGTATCGACCCGGAGAGTTACGCCGACCTCGTGTCCGCCGGAAACGCCTACCCCTTCCGCCCCGGCATGTCGGCGGGTGTCGATATTCTCACCGAGCGCGTCGAGGATGCGCTGGCCGTGCCGATCGAATCGGTGACCACCCGCGAGAACGAGGCCGGCGACGATGCCCCCGGCGCGAACGAGCTCCAGGAAGTGGTGTTTGTAGTTCGGGGGGATACGGTGGCCCAGGAGGAGGTGACAACCGGCCTACAGGACGCTAAGTACATTCAGGTCAAATCGGGCGTAGTTTCCGGCGACCGCGTAGTAGCGGGCCCCTACGGGGCACTGGCCCGTACCCTGAAGTCCGGGGCGAAAGTGAACGTAGTAGACAAGGATGACTTCTACGAGGAGGAAAACGGCAACTAAAAACCCCTTCCTATGCGATCATACGAAGGGGCAGATAAAATGGTATGTCAGAAAGCTTAAATGTACGCTGGAGCTAAATTCGCCCCGTAAAACGTGCTTGTTGTTAAGGTCTCTCAGTCATAAATTGATTCTTACCTATCAAAAATAGGGGTTTAGCCCCTTAGTTGCAATTTTTCACAAAAAATAATCCGCTTCGCCTACCCGGTAATTATATATAATTACGTATATGGCGTTTTTTGAGAAAAATTACCAATTCACTCTGCATGCGTCCACTTTTTCTCTGCTGTTGGCTGATTTCCGGCCTCTTACACGCCCAATCGGCGACCATTCAGAGTGGCCCAATGCTTGGATACGCGGAGCAACGCGAGGTGCTAATCTGGGTACAGACCACCGGGCCGGCGGATGTGGCCGTTGCCTACCTGGATAGTTTGGGGAATATCGCCTTCACCCCGACGGTACGTACCCGTGCTACCGAAGCCTACGCGGCCAAGCTCATCGCGGATGAGGTCCAACCGGGATGGAGCTACGAATACCACGTACTGATCGACGGCAAGGTCGTCCAACTCCCCTACCCCACCAGCTTCACGGCCCAGCCCGTATGGCGGTGGCGACAGGATCCGCCTGACTTTACGGTCGGACTGGGGAGCTGTACCTACGTGAACGAGCCCGCCTACGACCGACCCGGACCGGGCTACGGTTCGGAATACGAGATTTTTACCGCCATTGATAGCCTGCACCCGGAAGTGATGATCTGGCTCGGCGACAATATGTACCTCCGGGAGCCGGACTGGTACACCCGTACCGGCTACCTGCACCGATATACGCATACCCGCAGCCTACCGGAAATGCAGCCTCTCCTGGCGCGCACCTTTAACTACGCTACCTGGGATGACCACGACTACGGTCCGAACAACAGTGACCGTACCTGGGTCCACAAAGAACTGGCCAAGGAAACCTTCGATCTGTTCTGGGGCAATCTCACCTCCGGCCTTCCGGGCAACGGAGGCATCACCTCGACCTTCCGGTATCAGGACACCGATTTTTTTCTGCTGGACAATCGATCGTTTCGTACCCCCAACGATCAGCGGCGGGAGGACAACAAAACCGTCCTGGGCACCGTGCAGCTGGAGTGGCTCATCGAGAGTCTGATCTTCAGCGACAGCCCCTGGAAAATGGTATGTATCGGCGGACAGGTACTTAACACCCATACGGGCGGTGAAACTTACGCCAATCTGGCTCCGAGGGAGCTGGAATACCTGCTCCGCCGGATTAGCGAGGAGAACATTAGCGGTGTCGTTTTCCTGACGGGCGACCGTCACCATACGGAGTTGAGCGAACTCCGGCTGCCCAACGGCAACATGGTGTACGATATCACGATCAGCAGTCTGACGGCCGGAACGGGCGTGGACCGGACTGAGGTCAATACCCACCGCGTAGAAGGTACCCTGCTGGTGGAGCACAACTTCGGGGTTCTACGATTCAGTGGTCCCCTTACTGACCGGCGGCTATCGATCAGCGTCTACGATAAGGAGGGAGAACTGGCCTGGGAACGCCGACTGGAACGCGACTAGTCGTTGAAGACCTCCACGTCGCGATTCTTCACGATGAGATCGGTGAACTTACCCTTGAAGCGGGTAGCCTTCACGATGTGGTTGTCGATCCAGTGGTAATTACCGCCGCGGGGTTTTCCCATCAGCATGCCGTGATACTTGAAGTTGTGGCGGTTCAGCCACTCCTCGGTGATCTCCCGGTGTTCCTCGGTGCGCGAGGTAAAGAAGGTGATGATGTGGCCGTCTTCGTACCACTTATTCACGATGCGCAGCGCATCCGGGTAGGGCAGACAGGTAGACATCCGTTCGGGCTCTTCGTTGGGAATATCGTCGCAGACGGTACCGTCGATGTCGATCAAAAAGTTCTTCACCCCGGCGGCAAGCACGGGGCTGATCAGTTCGCCCTTCTCGTTAAATGTAGTTTCCAGGTCTTTTTCGGGGGTAGCCATAAGGTTGGTTGAATTCCGGAATCGATTAAATTATTCCACAAAGGTACGCAGCTTAAACGCATCGAATCGGTCGTTTGCTTCATCTTTGCCGTTATTTGGATTCCGTAACCCCCCATTTGCATGTCACAAGTCGCTTTAGTCACCGGTGCATCCTCAGGCGTGGGAGAGGCCCTGGCACCCCGGCTGGCCGCGGCCGGATGGCGGGTTTATGGACTTAGCCGCCGATCGGTAGAGCTGACGGGAGTCACTTCCTTACCGGCCGACATTTCCGATGCCGAAGCAGTCTCCCGGGCCGTACGCGAGTTGGTCGAACGTGAGGGAAGGCTGGACGCCGTGTTTCATTGTGCGGGCGTCGGGGGCGCGGGAGCGGTGGAAACCATGCCAACGGAGCGAGCAAAGCAAGTAATGGAAACCAACTTCTGGGGAAGTTGGAACCTCTGCCAGGCGACCCTGCCCCACCTGCGGCAGAGTCCGCGGGGAAGGCTCCTGCTCGTCAGCAGTATTGCCGGCCATATGGGGATCCCCTTTCGGTCGGCATACTGTGCTTCAAAAGCGGCCGTGATCGCCCTGTCAGACAGTCTGCGACTCGAATTGCAGGGATCATCGGTGCAGGTTAGCTGCGTGAGCCCGGGGGATATTGCCACCAATTCTATTGCCACCCAGTACCGCCAACCGGCCTCGGAACTCGATCCGCTTTACCGGGAACGCTACCGGCGGGCGGACGATGCCATGGCCCAAAATGTAGATCACGGTATGACGGCGGCACACGTAGCCGACCGAATGATTACTATTGCGGTACGGGATTCGCTGGCACCACATTACGTGATCGGGGAACCCCTGCAAAAAATCAGCACCATTGCCCGGCGCATTCTACCGGCCTCGGCCTGGGAATGGGTGCTGGGGCGTTACTATAGTTAGGTCTTGAACAACGACCCCGGACGGTTGTTGAAAAAAACCATCATGAGCAATTACTCCTACCTTGCCAACGCCCATCCGGGCTACATCGAACAGCTATACCGACAGTTCAGCGAATCTCCCGATTCCGTCGACGAAAGCTGGCGAGATTTCTTCCTCGGCTTCGACTACGCCTCCGAAAAACCCGGGGGCAGCATGCCTACCTCCACTTCCGGAGACGTCGACTGGAACCACGTCCAGAAAGAACTCAGCGTGTTCGCGCTCATCAAGGCCTACCGGATGCGCGGCCACGTGGCCTCCAACATCGATCCCATTCAGGAATTCGAGGATCCCGACGCCGGCATCGAATTAAGCGATTTCAACCTGGGGGAGCAGGATCTCGATACGGTCTTCCAGGCGGGTTGGCATCTCTACATGCCGGAAGGGAGTACGCTCCGGCAGATCGTGGAAAACCTCGATCGCATCTACCTCGGCAGCATCGGTTTCGAGACCGATCACATCTTTCACCGCGAAAAGCGGCGGTGGCTGCGGGAACGCATCGAGAAACACCACCCCGAAGAAGCTTACGGACTGAGCCTCGACGATAAGCGTCACATTCTCGAGACCCTCAACGACGCCGTGGGCTTCGAGGAGTTCCTCAAAATTAAGTTTCCCGCCCAGAAGCGCTTTGGTTTGGAAGGGGGCGAGGCGGCCATCGTCGCTCTGGACACCATTATTTCCGAGGCCGCACGCGACGGCGTCGATGAGGTAGTTATCGGGATGGCCCACCGGGGCCGGCTCAACGTGCTCGCCAACATCATGGGTAAGAGCTACGAGAGCATCTTCCAGGAATTCGAGGGCGTTATTCCCGACAACATTAAGGGTGATGGTGACGTGAAGTACCACATGGGATACAGCTCGCTGATCGATACCCGCGTCAGTAAGCCCGTCAACGTCAAACTGGCGCCCAACCCCAGTCACCTCGAAGCGGTAGGACCCGTAGTAGAGGGCTTCGCCCGCGCCAAGGCTGATGTGCTGTACGGCAATGATTACGACAAGATCGTCCCCATCCTCGTGCACGGCGACGCTGCCGTAGCGGGACAGGGAGTAGTGTTCGAGACCGCCCAGATGAGTGGTCTGGAAGGATACACTACCGGTGGCACCATCCACCTAATCATCAATAACCAGATCGGCTTCACTACCGACTACGAAGATGCCCGCACGAGTATTTACGCGAGTGGCGTGGCTACCGTCATCGAGGCCCCCGTATTTCACGTCAACGGTGACGATCCGGAGGCTGTGTACTACGTCGCCAAACTGGCCATGGAGTACCGGAACGCCTTTAATTCGGACGTCTTTATCGATATGCTCTGCTACCGGAAAAACGGTCACAACGAAGGAGACGACCCGGGCTACACCCAGCCGGGCATGTACGAACGTGTGAAACGTCATCCCAACGTACGGCAGGTGTATACGGAACGCCTCGTTTCCCGCCAGGACGTACAGGCCAAACTGGCCAAGGAAATGGCCAAAAAATTCAAGTCGCAGCTCCAGAGCCTTTACACCAAGGTAAAGAACAGCGATCTACCCTACAGCTACCAACCCCCCGAAAAGGCCTGGAGTCAGCTCAACCGTGACCACTGGCAGGATAAGTTTTTCGCCGAATCGCCCGAAACCGGTGTCCCCCTCGATCAGATCAAGGGAGTGCTCCATCACCTGACTACCCTGCCGGAAGGCTTCGAGCCGGTTGCCAAGGTAAACCGCCTTTATAAGGGATACGAGCAATCGGTCAGTAATGATCAACTGGACTGGGCGCTGGGTGAACTCAGTGCTTACGCGACCCTCCTGATGGACGGTCATAACGTACGAATGTCCGGCCAGGATGTCCGTCGCGGCACCTTCAGTCACCGCCACGCCGTACTCAAGAGCCAGGATGGAGAAAGCATTCACAACCGTCTCGACGGCCTGAGTGACGATCAGGGGAAGATGCGGATCTACAACTCCCTGCTGTCCGAATACGCGGTACTCGGCTTCGAGTACGGGTACAGCACCGCCAGTCCCGATAATCTGGTCATCTGGGAAGCTCAGTTCGGCGATTTTGCCAACGGCGCCATGACCATCTTCGATCAGTTTATCAGCAGCGGGGAAAGTAAGTGGGGCCGGATGACGGGTCTCACCGTCCTGCTCCCCCACGGCTACGAGGGCCAGGGCCCCGAGCACAGCAGCGCGCGTCTGGAACGCTTCCTGCAGTTGTGCGCCGAGTACAATATGATCGTCGCCAACGTCACGATGCCCGCCAATATGTTCCACCTGCTGCGTCGGCAATTGACCTGGAACTTCCGCAAGCCCCTCATCGTGATGTCACCGAAGTCCGGACTCCGGAATGAGATGGCCGTCAGTTCGGTGAGCGATTTCGGTCCTGGCACCCGCTTTCGGGAGATCATTGACGACGAATCCATCAGCGACCCGAAAAAAGTAAAACGCGTACTGCTCTGCTCCGGAAAGGTCTACTTCGACCTAACCAAGCACAAAACGACCAGCGACCGGAAAGACGTTGCCATCGTGCGACTCGAGCAGCTGTTTCCCCTCCCCGTCGAACAGCTCCGGCAACTGCACCAACGATACAGCGATGCAACCTTTTACTGGGTTCAGGAGGAAAGCCGCAACGCGGGTGCCTGGAGCTACATCAGTGAGCAGTTTCTGTATAACGAACGGCTCGGCCTGGAATTGAAACTGAACTACGTCGGACGCCCCGCAACCGCATCCCCCGCCACGGGGTATAAGCCCGTCCACGTTCAGGAACAAAAGGACTTGGTGGAGAAGGCGTTCGCCTGATACCGCGACGACATTAGTCGTCAAACTGCTTGTAGCGTGTAGCGACGACTTGAGTCGTCATGCTGCCGGTAATACAGCAATGAATACAGCTGGACGGCTCAAGCCGTCGTTGCACTGTACGCCAACTTTGGTCTCCATGCTGCCGGTAATAAAAACTGGTACAGCTCGACGGCTCAAGCCGTCGCTACACGTCTTTACGACTTCAGTCGCCATGCTGCCGGTAGTACAAGCGGTATGTACAGCTGGACGGCTCAAGCCGTCGCTACACGTCTTCACGACTTCAGTCGTCATGCTGCCGGTAGTACAAGCGGTATGTACAGCTCGACGGCTCAAGCCGTCGCTACACGTCTTTACGACTGTAGTCGCCATGCTGCCGGTAATACAGCAATGAATACAGCTCGACGGCTCAAGCCGTCGCTACACCTTGGGTACAAAATCGTAGTTTGCGCGCCCAACCAATCAAACCATGAAACTGCGCAACATACTGCTTCTTCTTCCCCTCAGCGGGTTCCTACTGGCCGTTACGGTGGTCGCCCTGTCACCCGACCAGGTAAGGAACGCCGCAGCCGTGCTAGGTATAGACTTTCTGAGCGACCAGGAGATCGATCTCATGCTTCCTGACCTCGAAGAGAACCTGGAAGCATTCGACAGCATCGGCCACCGGGACATCCCCAACGAGCTATCGCCTGCACTCGTCTTCAGCCCGGTGCTCAGGGCGGAGCAGTTGCCGGCGGATACTAGCGTGATGGCTCCTGCGTCCCCGCCCCCTCCTGCCACGACGGGAACGGCCTACGAATGGATGACGGTGGAAGAACTGGCTTCCCTGATCTACCACAAACGCATCAGCAGCCGCGAACTCACCGAGTATTTCATTGCTCGGCTGAGGCAGTATGACCCTACCCTGCACTGCGTGATCACGCTTACGGAGGAACGTGCGCTGGAGAAGGCTGACGCAATGGACGCGGAACTCGCCGCCGGCAACTACCGGGGTTATCTGCACGGCATTCCTTATGGTGCCAAGGATCTGCTCGCGGCCCGCGGCTACCGGACGACTTGGGGAGCCAAGCCCTACGAAAACCAGACCATTGACCTCGACGCCGCGGTCATCGAACAACTCGATGCGGCGGGCGCCGTCCTCTGCGCTAAGCTGAGCCTGGGAGCTCTGGCATGGGGAGACGTCTGGTTCGGTGAAATGACCCGCAACCCCTGGAATACCGAAGCGGGCAGCAGTGGCTCGTCCGCCGGTTCGGCCAGCGCGGTCGCGGCGGGCCTGGTGCCCTTCGCCATTGGAACGGAAACCCTGGGCAGTATCGTAAGCCCGAGCACGGTGTGCGGGACGACGGGCCTGCGCCCCACCTTCGGTCGGGTATCGCGGTACGGGGCCATGGCACTCAGCTGGACCATGGACAAGATCGGGCCTATTACGCGTTCGGCCACCGATGCCGGACTGGTGCTGGGAGCCATCGCCCACTATGACCCCCGGGATGCCCACGCGATCCGGGCGGGTTTCCAGTTCGAGCTGCCGCAACCGACCGCCACCGGAAAGCGCATCGGCTACCTGAAGGGAAGTTTCGCTAACGACTACAATTTCGCGGCCAATGACTCCCTGGCCCTCCAACAACTCCGCGATCTCGGGTACGAATTGGTGGAGATCGAACTGCCGAACGCACCGGACATTCGCTTTATTCTGAACGTGGAAGCCGCCGCCGCCTTCGAATCTCTGACGCGGAGTGGCGACGACGACATGCTTACCCGTCAGGTCCGCAACGCCTGGCCCAACGCCTTCCGTACGGCCCACTTCGTCCCGGCCGTAGCGTACGTACAGGCCAACCGCTTACGACGTGAACTGATGGAAGAAATGGATCGCTTGTTCCTGGAAAACGACATCGACGTTTACGTCAACCCCAGTTGGAATTCCAGCAGTCTGTTCATAACCAACATGACCGGGCAGCCCTCTATCACTGTCCCGAACGGTATGTACGAGGGAACGCCAACCAGCATCACCTTCACCGGTCGCCTGTTCGGCGAACAGGCGCTAGTGAATATCGCGGCGGCCTATCAGGGAGCTACCCGGTGGGACGATCTGCATCCGACCGGCTTCTGAGAAAGGTTTGCAGCTTGGAGATGGCCCGTCCGCGGTGACTTAATCTGACTTTTTCGTCCGGACTCATCTGAGCGAAGGTGCGGCCGTCGCCCTCAGTGGGTACGAAGACCGGATCGTAACCGAAGCCGTCGTTTCCGAGGGGCGCGGTGGCAATGCGCCCCTCGCAAATGCCTTCGAAGTACTGTTCCTCCCCGTCCAGCAGCAGGCAGATCACCGTACGAAAGCGGGCCAGTCTGTTCGGGCGGTCGGCGAGGTCGGACAGCAATTTGGCATTATTATCCTCCGCGTTTCGTTGGGGTCCGGCATAGTGAGCCGTATCCACGCCCGGAGCATTACCGAGGGATTGGACCTCCAGGCCGGTGTCCTCGCTAAAACAATCGTGTCCGTAGCCGTCCTTGACGTGGTGGGCTTTGAGTCGTGCATTGCTCTCCAGTGTCGACGCGGTCTCCGGAATATCCTCCGTGCACCCGATGTCCGCCAGGCTACGGAAGGTATACTGATTACCCAGCTGCCGCCGGATTTCCTCGATCTTGTGGGGGTTGTTGGTCGCAAAGACCAGTTGCTGTTTCATCAGGCGCTACAACCGGGCGGACGCGCGCGGGTGCGGTGAAATCTGGGAAAAGAGCAAAAAAAATGGGCAAGCACACCAGTCGCTCAACCTCCTACCCTTGCTGCATTTCTGCCCTGGGGGAATTCAGAAGGAGCTGACCGTGTGCCGCCCAAGCCACAAAGGTATGGATTAATGCCATACCGTGGGAGCATTCCGGGGAAATTTTTGGCGGCCCTCTAAGTCTTTAGCTAGCTGATTAGGTTGCCCTCGTCGTCCCATTCGGCGGTGATTTCCCGTCGTTCCTGGTCGACGTAGAGGGGTAGGTACTTTTCCTCGAGGGAGACGCCGTGTTTGTCCTGCACTTCCTGAGGCACGCCGTCCCAGACGTTAGGCTGATTGCCTTCGTAGCCAATATACTTCACTCCCTCCTTGCTGGTAAAGAAGCCCGTTACGACCAGGAATCGCAGGTGATCGAAGAACTGCACGCCGGGAAGCAGACGGTCGTCCTCCGCCGCTTCTACCACTTCCGGGTAGGCGATGTCGTCGACGATGGCGATTTGCTCTTCCGGAGTAGCCTCGATGAAGGCTTTCCCGTCGTAGCGTTGACTGCTTTCGGTATTGATCCAGGCCAGTCCGCCCCGGAGTCGCCGCTGGTGTACCAGGGGTTGATCGAGCGCCATGAATTCAATGAATTCTACTACGCCGGTGTCCGTTGCCTTAGCGTGATCTTCGGCTTCTGGAACGATGATGTCGGCGAGGACGCCGATGGTTTCCAGTTCGAAGTCCGTGAAGAAGCGATCGTTGCGGATGCGCTCGTCACGCTCGGCTTCGTACGCGGTCCGCAGGCCGTAGCCCTTGGTGGGTTCGACGCCTACGAGGCTGTCCGGTACCAGGTCACCGTCGTTCTTGCAGCCGACCTGGGTAAAGATTGCGGTGCCTACGGCTCCCCCGAGGAGGGTTTTTAGTGATTTACGGCGATCCATCAGATGTTCATTTTCTTGAGTTCGGAGACGATGTGCTCGGAGTTGCGCATGGCGAGGGCCATGATGGTCCAGGTGGGGTTTTTGTCGGCCTGGGAGGCGAAGACGGCCGCGTCGGTGATGTACACGTTGGGCACGTCGTGCAGTCGGCCGTACTTATTGGTCACGCTATCCTTCGGATCGTCTCCCATGCGGGCGGTACCTACCTCGTGAATGATCTGGCCGGGAGCCAGCAGACCGTAGTCTTCCTCGTACGTAGGCATGGGCGTGAGGATCTCTCCCCCCATGTCGGTCATGATCGCCCGGAAAGTCTCCTGCATATGCTTAGCCTGGAGGCGTTCGTGGTCCGTCCATTTGTAGTGGAACCTCAGCGTCGGTATGCCCCACTCGTCTACGGTGTTCGGGTCGATCTCGCAGTAGTTATCGTAGAGCGCGACCGATTCTCCGCGTCCCGCCATGTAGAAGTAAGCTCCGTACACCTCCTTCATCTCCTGGAGCAGGGGGTTTCCGTAGCCACCGACCTTATAGTTGAGGAGCTTCTGCACCGTCTGGTGTCCTCCACCGAAACCGTACATAGGCATTCCCATACTTCCGCCCATTTCGATGTGGTAGCCGCGCGGGAAGTCCAGCTTTTTGTTGTCACCCCACCAGGGAGAGTAGACGTGCATGCCCCCCATTCCGTCCTCGTTGTAGCGGGTACGGTTCATGAGGCCGGGGATGAAGCCGGAAATACCGGCGCCCGTGCTGTCGTGAAGGTAACGGCCCAGGGTGCCGCTGCTGTTACCGAGTCCGTTCGTCTGTCCCTTCTGGCGGGAGTTGAACAGCAAGCGGGAAGTTTCGCAGGCCGAAGCGGCCAGTACGATGACCTTACCCTTCACCTCGTATTCCCGACGGTCGTCCTTACTGACGTAGCTGATCGCGGTGGCCTTTCCCGTGTCGTCGGTGATCACCTCCCGGGCCATGCTGTTAACAAACAGATCGATCTGCCCCGTCTTCTTCATGGCGGGGAAGATCAGGACGCTGCCGGCGCTGAAGTCGGCGTATACGGCGCAGGAGCGGCTACACTGGGCGCAGTAGAAACAAACACCCCGGTCCTCGTTGAGCTTTTTGGTAAGCATCGACATCCGGGAGGGATACACGGGCACTCCGTTGGAGCGGGCAGCCGTGGTGTACATCATTTCCGAAAGACGCGGCTTGGGCGGAGGAAGGAAGAAGCCGTCCGGGTCATTGTGCAACCCCTCATTCGTGCCCGTCACGCCTACCAGCTTGTCGAGCCGGTCGTAGTACGGTTTGATCTCCTCGTAGCTGATGGGCCAGTTAGCCCCCAACCCATCGATGTCCTTACGGTGGAAGTCGTCGGGGCCGAAACGCAGGCTGATGCGGCCCCAGTGATTGGTGCGGCCGCCGAGCATGCGGGACCGGAACCACTCGAAGCGAGTGTCTCCAACCGTCGAATAGGGCTCATTGGGCAGTTCCCAACCCCCGAAGGCGGCGTTATAATCCCCGAACGGACGGGTGGTAGACGCTCCGCGGCGCGGACTTTCCCACGGCCACCGCAACTGGGTTTTCATGGCATTATCCTGGGGGTCGAAGTACGGACCCGCCTCGATGATGGCTACTTTCAGTCCGTTTTCGGCGAGAATTTTGGCCGACATGCCCCCGCCGGCGCCCGAGCCCACGATGACGACATCGTATTCCTTGTCGTTCTTTTTAATCTGCACTGATGATCTGGGTTTAGTTGGCAATATAGCAAACCCCCACCGCAGTTGTCCCGCAAATGTCGGGGACCGGGCTGTTAATCCGCACCCGGCTCCACGAACTCCAGCAGGCGGATAAAATCCCCGAGTCGGTTTTTCAGTTTTTTACTTTTAGCGTAGCGGTAAGCCCGATCGTTACGGTCCAGTCGCAGGCCCGTCAGCAGATCTTTCACCTGGTTGACCTCGGTGCTACCGACGGAAGTGACCAGGTACACTCTGGTGACCTCCTTCAACTTGCGGGTCGCCTCCCGGGTATCGAACATGTTCTGCCGGGGAGGGTCCTCCCAAACGGTCGCTACGTTGACGAGCAGCCGGTTGGTCTTGCCCACGAAGGCTAACTCATACAGCTGCGCACCACGAATCCGCCCGGTGGGGTCGAACATGCTGACGAATGTTCTTCCCCGATGGTCCGTGGCGTCCCGGAGTACCTGCCCGTCGAGATCGTAGGCCTGCCCCTCCACCATTACCTCGATTCGTTGATCGATCAGGCGGAGGCGGGCCGGCACTTCGAAGGACTGTCCGTCAATGAGGGTCACGACGAAGGGCTGAAACTCGGGATTCAGGTAGGCCTTATCGACGTCTACCTCGTAAGCCGGCGCGGGATTGCTGACGTAAAAATTCCCGCCGCCGACGAGGGCGGCGTTGGGATTGGCCGCGTTGAACATCGATTCCCTGGATCGATCCTTGGTTACCATTTCTTCCGTGAAATCTTTCACTTCTTCCTGTGCCGGCAGCAGGCCCCAACTCAGGAAGCAGAGGATCAGAATCCATCGCGCGGTCACCAGTTGCTGCATGCTTCAATGATTTAGTTGATTCCGGGACGTTTGGCCCGAGCTCGGGCTCGTTCCGTTAAGATAGGGTAGCCACAAACGACAGCGGACACATTCCGAGGAATGTGTCCGCTACCAAAGAAACAATCGCCGTCAATTCACGGCTCCCCTTGGGGCTTACCCGTTGATGGGGGTCGGCGTGTCCAGTTCTTTCAATCCGGGGTAGTTCGCGTTAGACGAACGCTCGGTAGAGGGGTAAAGGAAGCGCTGGGCGGGAGTGGTGCGACCATCCAGGTCGGTACCGATCAGGTTATTGGTACGAACGATGTCGTAGAAGGTCGGAACACCGAATACACTCACGAACTTCTCGGTGAGAATGGTCTTCAGCAGGCTGTCGTCGTCGCCGAAGTCATCCTCGTCGTAGTCCTGGTAATCGTCCGTGCCCATGACTCCGTCCCAGTAGTTACGGGCATTGTTCAGGGCTTCGATCGCGGTATCGGTATCTCCCGTACGGGCGGCACTTTCGGCAATGATCAACTGCACCTCCGGGTACCCGATCACGGGCCAGTTCTGGGCCGCGGCGAAGAGTCCGTTGGGGTTCGTGTTGAGGCGGATGAAGTCGGAAGAGTTGTCGGCGTAGTAGGCGACCCGGTTGCTGTCGTCGGTCTTGTCGTCGCCCCGGTAGGTATCCGTGGAATCGGGGGCGATGAGGTTGATCAGATAGCTGTTGTCGAAGGTCAGGTAATCGGTCCGTTGCTCCGCTTCGAACTGGTAGTACGAGTTTTCGGCGAAGTTGGTGGTCGAGTGAATGATGTCGACGCTGTTGGAGGCACTACTGAAATTAGCGGCTTGAGCGGCGGCCAGCGCCCCGGCATAATCCCGCATGGCGAGTTTGTAGCGGGCAATGAGCGCGTTACCAAATTGGTCCCAGGTGGAGCTGCTCGACAGAACCGAGTTGGCATCCGTAACCTTCAGATCAGTCTTTGCGATACCGCCTTCGATCAGTGCGATGGCGGCCATCAGTACGTCACGTTGGGGTTCGTAGACCGGGTCGGCGAACTCCGCAGCTTTGTTGGCCTGGGTGAAGGGTACGTCACCGAACAGCAGGGCTGCTTCGGCGGCGTAGTGACCCTGAAGGATTTCGGCAACGCCGAGCAGGCTCTCCGAGCCGAGCTCGCGGGCCTTATCCGCCGCGATCTGTGCCTGGGTCAGTCCGCCCCGGTAGATATCGCCCCAGATGGCGTCGAAGTCGGAATCGCCTACCCCGTAATTGTCCTGAGTGATGTACTGACGGTCGGAGCCGGTAAACTGGTCGGTCCACATGCCGGCGATGCGCGCCGTTTCGGCTTCCGAAATGGTCGCCAGGTTGAGTACCGCATGATTAGTGATCAGCGAATTGCTGATGTCGGTAAAGTTGTTGGGATCGATATTGATGTCCTCAACGAAGGATTGACAGCTTGCCAGGCCCAGGGAGACGACGGTGGCAAGACCAAGAAAACGCATTGGTTTCATGTTATAGCTTTATAAGGTTCGATCAAGGGTAGCCGGCACGCGAAGTGCCGGCCACCGTGTTTCAGTTCGGTTCGTTTAGAAACCGAATTTGAGATTGAACAGAACGGAACGCGTTCCTGGGTTAGTAAAGTAGTGAAGACCACGACCCTTGGATGCACCCGTGAGGTTGGTGTCGGGGTCGGCACCGGTGAAGTCCGTCCAGAGGACCAGGTTACGACCCGTAATTCCGATCGTTACGTTGTCCAGGCCGCTGTTGCCGAGGAAGTCATTGGGCAGCGTGTAGGCCAGGGTAGCTTCGCGGAGACGAGTCCACGATCCGTCCTCGATGAACTGCTCGTCCACCGATCCGAATCCACCACCGTTGTCCAGGTACCACTCGGCCGTTTCGGCTACGGGACCGCCGCCGAAGTCGACGACGTTGCCCCGGAACTGGCTGCCGGCGGGGATGTCCGAACCGAGGTAGGTCTTCAGGTCGGTAGGCGCGGTAGCGATGTTGGCGGTGTAGGGGTCGATACCGAAGTAACGCAGTACGCCGATGGTGCCGTTCCACATATCCATGCCCTGGGCGGTCTCGAAGAGAACACTGGCGGAAAAGCCCTTATAGCTGAACTCCGTTCCGAGTCCGCCGCGCCAGTCCGGGTTCGGATCGCCGATCACGTCCTGGGTCGGGGCGTTGGTGGGGAATCCGTTCTCGTCCAGTACCAGGCTTCCGTTATCATCGCGCAGGAATACGCCACCGTACAGGGCACCGAAGGGGGCACCTTCTACTACGGCCGACGAAGTCGAGGTAAATCCGTTAAGGATGTAACGGCTTACGCCCGGCAGCGCTTCCACGGTGTTCTCGTTGGAGGTAAAGTTGGTGAACACGCGCCAGTTGATGTCGTCCTTCGATACGATGTTGTAGTAGGCATCGATCTCAACCCCGCGGTTGGAGATTTCGGCGGCATTGGCGAAAACGGTCTCGAAACCGGAGCTCGGAGGAGCCTCGAGTTCCAGAATACCGTCCTGGGTTTTACGGTCGTAGTAAGTAACGTTCAGACCGAGGCGGTTGCGCAGGAAGCGGAAGTCGGCGCCGACTTCGATCTCGTTCACGCGCTCGATCGTCAGATCCGGGTTACCCTGGATGGAGGAGCGGGAGAAGGTACCACCGTAGTTGGCACCGTCGAGGTAGTCACCCCAACCTTCGGATCCGGCCGTGGAAGCGATGTAGCGGTTGCGGTTTTGGTAGAGTCCGGGCTCGATACCGACCTCACCGTAGCTGGCGCGCAACTTCAGGAAGCTGACGGGCTTGGTGTTGTCGTCCAGCACCTTGTAGCCCAGGCTGATCGAGGGGAAGAAGAAGATCTCGTCGGGAATCGTAGCGGTACGTTCGGCACGTCCGCTCAGTTCGAGCAGCAGGTTGTCGAACAACTCGGCGTTCAGCACGCCGAAGACGCCGTTCTTACGGTTGCGACTCAGGAACTGCTCCGTGTCCTGGTTGGGGGCGGTAGCGTTTTCCAGAATGAATTCCTGATTCGGAGAGTTATACAGCAGGTTCTGCGCCGATCCGGACAGTCGCTGGTACTCGTTGTCGTAGAGGTTGTAACCGAAGGTGTAGCCCAGGTTGAATTTGTCGGTAATGTCCGAGCTACCGTTCAGGATGAAGAACAGGTTCTGGGTCTTCTCCGTGATCTCGTCCCGGAACAAACCACCCTGGCCGTAGTCACCGGCGGAGTTGATGGGGAACACGGTGCGGCGCTCGTCGGTGTAGTAGTCCAGACCGTAGCGTACGGTGGCAGTCAGGTTCGGCAGGATGTTCCAGTTGATCTCCGGAGCGACGAGAAAACGATCTACCTCGTTCGGGTTCTGCTGTACGTTGATCGTCCAGCCCGGGTTGTTGTAGGTCGGGCGGGCATCTCCGAGGTACCGGCGGTAGCCGCGGTGACCGGGACGCTCCAGGCCGTTGGCGGCGGTGTACACCCCACTGTAGTCCGTATTGTCGAAATCGGGAGAGGTACGCAGGTAGCCCAGGTACAGACCGTTCAGGTTGGATCCGGACTGTACGCGATCGGAAGAGATGCCGGAGTAGCTCGTATTGACCCGGATGTTCAGGTTGTCGATCAGGTTGAAGTCCTGGTTGATCCGCACCGTGGTCCGGGAGTAGTCCGACTGTCCGTCGATGATTCCCTGCTGGTCGAGGCGGCTGACGCTGAAGAAGGTGTTGCTGTTGTCCGTGCGGTAGTTCACGCCGATGTTCATATCTACCGTGTTGCCGGTGCGGAAGACCTGATCGCGGTTCGATTCGTTGTAAACCGTCTGGTCACCTTTCTCGGTGATGGGGTAGTAAACGGTTCCGGTCTGGTCGCCGGTAAAGAAGGCTCCGCCGGTATTGACCTGGTCCGTTCCGCTACGATCGGCGATGAGGTCGCCCCAGCTCAGACTGTTGTTCGGAGCCCAGGCACCGAACTCACTGTAGGGCACGCCGGCGTAGATATCGGGCAGTCCCTGCCCGAACATACCCTGCTTTTCGTACTCCCGGTTCACTTCGTCGAGGCCGTAAGTGATGCCGGCGGAGATGCTGTAGCGCTTGCCGGCCGTACGTCCGCGCTTGGTACGGATCACGAGTACGCCGTTGGCGGCACTGGTACCGTAAATAGCGGCGGCGGAGGCCCCCTTCAGTACGGTCACGCTCTCGATGTCCTGCGGGTTGATGTCGTTCAGGCGCGACTGCTGTACCACGCCGGCGGTGCTGTTTCCAACGGAGCTGTTCGAGATGGGCACACCGTCAAGAATGATCAGCGGAGAAGCGTCTCCGAGGATAGTGTTCTGTCCGCGGATCTGAATGTAGGCGCCCGCTCCCGGGTCGCCGGAGTTGCGGGTGATGTTGATGCCGGAGCTCTTGCCGGCCAGTCCCTGGATTACCCCGGTCTCTCCCGAACGCTGCAGCACGTCGGTCTCGATGAGCGTGGCGGAGGAAAGATCCTCGTCCCGGCGGCGTTCGATACCGAGGGCGGTAACGACTACTTCTCCGAGTTGGGCGGCATTCTCTTCCAGAACGATGTTGAGGGGAGCACTGCCCTGAATGGGCACGACGTTGGTGGTGAAGCCCGTGTAGCTCACGACCAGGTTCTCCGCGCCTGCGGGTACCGCGATGCTGAAATTGCCGTCGATGTCGGTAACGGTTCCGGAGGTCGTTCCTTCCACGAGCAGGGAGGCGCCGATCAGCGGTTCTCCCCGGGCGTCCAGTACGGTACCGGTTACGGTCTGTTGCGCCAGCGCTAAGCCACAGGCGAAACAGACGAACGCAATCACTAGTGAGAGTCTTTTCATGCTAGTCTGATTTTAGTTGATTACTTGTCTCAAAGGTTAATAAATATGGTTAGGGCGCAGCGTGCGGGTGTGCTCGCTGCGGGCTCCGTTGGGCTCCGTTAGATTTTGTTGAAGTGGTTGGTGGCTAGGTTGGATTGGGCGAATAATTGGCTAGCTGAACGTCAATTCGACCGCACGCTCCCCACGCGTGGAGGGTACTGCAGTCCGAATGTGAACGCTAAGTTAATTTAGTTCGCTGCCTGAACAACTATTATTTTTTGCGCTCCACTCGTGCAAATGGAGCTTCACCTCCGGTGGTTTTGGTTGTGATCTTCCTGCGGCGGCGGAGCGCGGGAGCAATAAAATAACCGTCCACCAAACCTGCAGGAACGACTGATCCGCGTGGCGCGGATCAACCGAAACCGCAGTTGCCGTACAATCGTTGTCAGTGCCCGGCATTCCAAAATGGCCGGCACCTCGGTCCCCCACCCCGCTCCCGCGCTCGCCGTCCGAAAGCGGCACGAATCATTCCGCACCTAAGATTTTCACACCGCACGGTCTAGCCTAAAAAGACTTGGGGGAGCCTCCTTCCGGAAGACTCCCCCAATCTGATTTTTACGGTAAGGTTCCGACCCTTAGTTCTTCGTGAACACCAGGCTAAAGTCCTTGCCGGCAACTCCGCAGCCACCATCCGTATCGCCGAAGTCAGTGTATTCGATGGTGAACGTGCCGTCATCAGTAAGCGTGAAGGGAGCGGTTCCCTTCTGGGTCGCGGCGATCGTACCGGAGCCACAACCCGCACCGGAATCGATGGCGGTAGAAGTCACCACGTCACAGGCGAAGTCGACGGTTACGGTACCCGCGGCGAAGTTGTACCCGGGAACGACGTAGGTGCCGATGTCAAACGATCGTCTTGTTGTTGAACCCGGCACCAACTCGAGGGTGACCGTCCGGGAGAACGGCTCGTTACCGAGAGCCTGGACGGGTGCACCGAACAGGGCAAATTCATCGTATACGTATCCGTAAGTGAGGGTATAGTCACCGACGAACATATCGTCGGGCAACGGGCACGTAGCGTTGATGTTGAAGTCGAAGATGCCCCCGAAGGCACTCGTGACCGCCGAGGTTGAATTGACGGAGCCGAAGACCCGGCCATCCTCTTTGACCACTTCCGTTACGATCTGGAAGCGATCACCGGAGCGGACCGAATCGAGGGGCACGCCCGTGAAGTTGGCGGCTTCGGTAAAGGGAATGGTTACGGTCACGCCGAGATTACCGTTGGGCCCGGCGGTAAAGTCGCTGGGCGTGTAGGTCCGGAACAACTTCGAATCGGAGGAGAAATCGGTGCGGCCGCCGCCGAGAGTATTATCGTCGAAGGCGACGTAAACCCGGTATTCGGACACATCCTCGCCACCCGCGTTGTCCACGAAGTCGACCTCCATTTCGTAGGATGAACCCTGAAGATTGGCTAGATCAAACTCACCGGTCCGTAATTCCACCAGCCGGGGGAAGGCCCCGAACAACAGGGTATCCTGGGTTACGATGGGAGTCTTTTCTTCGTCCGCACAACCGGCTACCGTGAGCGCGACCAGGGCCAGGAAAAGCAGTGATTTATGAAACATAGTTTATTGTTTAGCCTTCCCGACCCGGCAGGCCGGGAAGGCAAATGGTTAAGTTTGGTGAACGCTACGACTAGTAGTTGCAGCTAGCGTCGTTAGTGTCCCAGAAGACGGGTTCCGTGAACGACCCCTTCTGCGACGCATTCAGGTTACGGTTGACGTGTACCGATGGGTAAAGTGCCGACCGGATGAAAGCCCCTGGATTGGGGTCGATTCCGGGCTGGACGTTCATCGGCAAGCAGGTACGCCGGTACAGGTTATAGGCCTCCAGTCCGTTGCCGAACAGTGCGATCAGGTATTCCCGGGCTACGATGGCCAGTTTACCCGTTTCATCCTCGTCGTCGTATTCGTCCATCACGTACTCGATGTACTGATTGACGGTGCTGTCGGAGGCGTAAGTGTCCTCGATCGTAACCTCAATCGGTACGGTAGCGATCACCTCCGAACCGTCGACCTTGCTTTCGAAAGCCGTTACGCGGTCGAAGGACAGCTGAATCCCCTGCTTGAGCAGCGCTTTGGCGTCACCATTGTAATTACCCGTCAGGGTGGCTTCGGCCAGTATAAAGTGGGTGAAGGAAGCCTGCCAGATCGGCTCGATACCTTCACCGAGGGCACCGTCCGTACCTCCGTTCTGTACCAGTTCGTTGGTCGCTCCGTCGTCGTAACGTCCACCGGCGGGGTATAGTCCGAAGACGGTCCGGTACTGTCCGTCCGGTGGAATACCGGAACCGTTCAGGTGGTCACGGCCGAAGTAGCCCAGGCCATAGCTGCCCAGACAGTAGGGCATATCGTCGCTGATCTCCTCGTACCAGGGCGGAACGACATCGGGGTCCGGAACGGACGTATAGATGCAGTCAAACGCGTTGGGGTCGTCCGCGACGGCATCGGGAAAGATGTTCTTATCCTGGCGGAAGAAGTAGTACCGCGTGCGGGGATCGATGAAACCCTTCGATTCGGCCATCAGCCACATGTACCAGTTGGACTGGTACACGCCGTCGTCATCTTCGTAGCTATCGTTGTAGAAAGGATGGCGGTTGTTCGGGTTATTGCGGTTGCTGCCGTACTTCCACTCGAAGTTCTCGCTGTTCTGGTCGATGATGTCACCACCGTCGACGATGGAGGATATGGCACTACCCCCACCGACGAGGCGGGTGGTCACGGCATTCCGCAGCTTCAGCGTTTTGGCCAGCGTCGCCCAGCGGGCGGCGTTACCTCCGAAATAGTTATCGAAGGCAATATCAAAGTTACTCGCTCCATCGAGTTGGGCGATTGCTTCGTCCAGCAGGACGTTCGCGGCGGCGTATACATCCGCACCGGAGGTACGCGTCGGGTTGGTGATCGGGGTTTCGGCGTTCCCCTGTCCCGCCTCGTCCAGCGGAATATCCCCGAACAGGTCGGCGAACTGGGTGTACCCGTAGGCTTTCATGATCTTCACCGAAGCGACGGCGGCGTCCTGCCCGAGGGGCTCGGCCAGGGCGATGAAGGCATCGGCGTCGGGTAGGAATCCCGAATAGAATCTGGTCCACATCCCGTCGAACTCCGTCGGCTGGTGGGTGGCGGTATAGGTAAATCCTCCCGTTTCCGCATCCATCCGGGCCAGCCCGGCGGCGAAGAAGTAAGGATCGTTCTGGACGTCCTGGAACGATAGCTGTACGCTGTTGTAGAGCGACGGCGCATCCGCCTGGTCCGGAGAGACGCCGTTGGGGTTGACCAGCAGTTCGTCCAGGTCCGCGCACGCGGCGACCGACAGGACGGTGGCTGCCAGTAAACATCTTTTAAACAAGTTCATATGCGTTGCTTGTTTTCGTTTTCGTTTGGTTTGATTAGAAGGTGAGGGATAGCGTAGCGCCGTACTTCTTGGCGGTCGGACCGGTCAGGAAGTCGAAGCCGCGTCCGTTGCCTACGCCCAGCGAGAGTACTTCGGGATCGAAGTTCACGCCTTCGGGGAAGTTGGGGGCGTTGTAGAACAGGTTCTCACCCGCAAGCCGGAGGCTGATCGAGCCGAAGGGCGTGCGATCCAGCAGGCTGGCGGGAAGCGCGTAGCTCAGCGCCACCTCACGCAAACGAATAACGGTACCGTCGAAGATCGACCCTTCATCGGCGTTGAAGTAAGCATCAAAGAAGTAGTCTCCCGCGTAGCCCTGAATGGTGTTGGGGTTACCCTCACTATCCTCCCCTTCGAGGATCAGGGGAAGGAAGCGGTCGAAGTCGGTGTCGGTGGTCAGACCCCGCGCCAGCATCGTGGCCGTGGTGACGGAGTAGATGTCGCCCCCGTCGGTGTAGCTCCACTGGAAGAAGAGGCTCAGTCCCTTATAGCTGATGGTGTTGAGCCAGTTCATCGTGTAATTGGGGTTCGGGTCGCCGATGATATCGATCTCGTTGCCCGGCTCGTAGCTGCCGGCGGTGTTTACCAGCAGGCCGCCGTTGGGTCCGCGCTGGTAAGGAATACCCTGGATTACGCCGAAGGGCTGCCCGGGAATGGCGAAGTTGCCTAGGTTGGAGAAGCCGGCAAAGGCGATCTCCTCTACACCGTCGGTGAGTCCCTCTACGATGTTCTTGTTCCGGGTGAAGTTGAAGGTCGCGTCCCAGGTGAAATCACCCTTGAACGGCACCAGGTTAAGTTGGGCTTCGATACCCTTATTGGATACTTCGGCCGCGTTGATCTGGGTAGTCGTGTAGCCGGTGGCGGGATCCAGCGGGAGGTCGACCAGCAGGTCGCTGGACTGCTTGTCGTAAAGACTCAGGTCAAGTCCGACGCGGTTGTTGAAGAAGCGGCCTTCGATACCGAATTCCAGTTCACCCACGAGTTCGGGCTCGAGCAGGCGGTTGCCGAGGCGGTCGCTCACCGAGTTGATGTTGAGCGGCGCGCCGCCGGGAGTCTGGGACACGTTCGTAGCCGATCCCAGGATCGCGCGGGTCGTGTAGGGATCGGGGAAGCGGGCCGACGAACCGTAACCGGCGCGTAGCTTAAGGTAGTTCAGGACGTTACTGTTCTGCAGACTGGCGAAAGCGTCGGTGGGAACGAAACTTACACTCACCGAAGGATACAGGATGGAACGCTGATCGGCCTCCAGAGTCGAACTCCAGTCGTTACGAGCCTGGGCGGTCAGGTAGAGGTAGCGGTTGAATCCGGCCGTAAGGCTGGCGTACACCCCGCGGTAAGCCTCATCTTGGATACCCTGGTAGCCATTGTGCTCGATGAAGTTGTCCTGAGTGAAGAGGTCGAAGATGAACTGATTAGTGCTCGTTACGCCGTTCAGATTGAATTTATCGATCCGCTCGTTGTAGCCGACCACACCGCTCAGGTTGAGGGCATCGCTGAGGTCGGTATCGAAGCTAAGGTTGACCACGTGGTCGATGATCGTGTTGCGCCGGTTGGTAGTCGTAAGTACCCCGTCCGGGATCTGGCTGCCCCCGCGGTTGATCTCGCGGCGGTTCTCCTGAGTATAGGCGTCGACACCGATCCGGTACTGAGCGGTAAGCCAGTCGGCCAGGTCGTACTGTACGGCCACGTTACCGAAGTACCGGTTTACCGTCTCCTTATCAAACATGTTGTTGATACCCCACAGTGGGTTCTGGATCGCGGATCCGCGGCGGTAGTAGACCTGCTCGCCGGTCAGCGGATTTTGGTAGGGCAATCCGATCAGGTCGATCGAGCGGGGCGTGTAGAGCACGTTAGCAAATACGGACGCGTCGCCACCGGAAGGGTTGGATCCGTAGTTGAACGAAGCGGGGGGCGACTGGCGGTCACTGCTGACCACGTTCAGGCTCGTCTGGATACGCAGGCCGTTATCCAGGTTGATCTTTCCACCCACGCCGGCATTGTGCTTATTGTAGAAGTTATTGGGCGTGAAGCCGGTATCGTCGAGGTAGCTGTAGTTCGCATTGAAGCTAATCCCGTTACCGAAGTTCCGGTCGACGTTGATGCTGGTATTCGCGACGGTTCCCGTCTGGAAAAATTCGGACACGTTATCGTACGGCTTATAGTCGTACCGGGCACCCTCGAATTCGGGGAACGCCTCGTTGTAGCGCTCCTGATCGAGCGGGTGCTCCACCGTGCCGTCCGCGGCAATACCGTTCTGCCCCCGGATATCGAAGGCCGGACCCCAGTTGGAGAAGAACCAGCCGAAGTTGCCGGAGAATCCGTTACCGTAGGTGTTCTGGTAGTCGGGCAGGTTAGCGACTTCCGTACGGGCGATGCCCTGGGTAACGCTTACCTCAAAGCCCTTCTGGGCCTCGGCGCCTCCCTGACCGTTCTTGGTCGTGACCAGGATAACACCGTTGGCTCCCTGCTCGCCGTAGAGAACGGTTGCGGAAAGTCCCTTGAGTACGTTGATCTCGGCAATGTTATTCGGATCGAGGTCCAGGAACCGGCTCGAGGCCGTAGCACCACCCTGCCGGGAACCGAGGTCGGAGTTGGTGTTCGAGTTGAACGGCACACCGTCCACGACGAACAGCGGCTGGTTGGACCCGTTGATGGAACTGTAGCCGCGGATGATGATGTTGGTACCCGAACCGGCGATACCGGACGTCTGGGTAATGTCCACACCGGCAGCTTTACCCCGTAGAATACGGCCTACGTCGGATTCCACCCGGTTTTCCACCTGGCCGGAACCAATGGTCGCTACCGAGTAGCCCAGCGCCTTTTTCTCCTTGCGGATGCCCAGGGCGGTAACGACCACCTCGTTGAGCTGGCTGGCGGATTCGCTCAGCACGATGTTCACCTCGCTCGCCACCCCGTCGATGGGGTATTCCAGCGTAGAGAAACCGGTGTAGCTAACGATGAGGAATTCGGCGGCCGTGGGCACTTCCAGGGCAAAATTTCCGTCTATGTCGGTCACGGTACCCGAGGTGGTACCCTTGACCAAAATAGAAGCACCGATCAATGGGAGGTCGGACTTATCCGTCACCGTTCCACTGATCGTGCGTTGCGCCAGTGCCATGCCAAAGGCAAAGCAGACCAACGCCATCACTAGTGAAAGTCTTTTCATGCTAGTCTATGTTTAGTTGATTACATATTTCAATCGTGAACAAAAAAGGTCCAGGGTACACCGGGCACGTTTGCTCGGGGTAGTTTCATCTATAACTATCGGTGTGAAGGTATTCGGTTGGGTTAGGCAAACAGTGACTTTCGGACAGCCTATTCACCACCCCTGCCTCTGCCACAGCGTAGAGCAAAGGGTGCGAATGTGAACGCTAAGTTAAAATATTTCGCTGTCCATGCAACCATTAATTTTTTTGCTCGTCCCTGAAAGCTTGTACGCAAGCAAATTTCGCGATGTTGCGATTACACGATGTGGGCGGCGGCGCGCGGGAGCAACGGACTTAATTTTCCAGCCGATTCAGGTAGAGTTGAATGGTATTCTCCAACCCGAAATACAGGGCATCCACTACGAGAGCATGTCCAATGCTAACCTCCTGAAGGTCAGGTAATTTGCTGACAAAGTAAGCCAGGTTATCCAGGTTGAGATCATGCCCGGCATTTATGCCGAGGCCGAGTGCCGCGGCGTGGGCACTTGCGGAAGCAAAAGGTGCCACCGCACCGTCCCGATCGGTGTCGTAGGCGTGGGCGTACGGGCCGGTATAAAATTCTATGCGATCGGTGCCGATCGCGAGCGCTCCGTCCAGCATCTTAGGATCGGGATCGACGAAAATAGAGGTCCGGATACCGGCGTTCCGCAAGCGCCCGATGATGGGCCGCAGCTCGTCCGCACGCTTCATCGTATCCCAACCGTGATCGCTAGTCAATTGACCGGGTTCGTCCGGCACCAGGGTTACCTGATCGGGTCGTGTCGTGAGTACTACGTCAAGAAACTTCTCCGTGGGGTAGCCTTCGATGTTAAGCTCGGTGGTTACTACCTCCTTCAGTGCCGCCACGTCGTCGTAACGGGCGTGGCGTTGGTCGGGACGGGGATGTATGGTGATCCCCTGGGCGCCGTACCGCTCGCAGTCCCGCGCCACCTTGATCAAATCGGGGAAGTTTGCGCCCCGGCTGTTACGAATGAGGGCGACTTTGTTCAGATTGACGGACAAACGCGGCATGGCGGACTACGGGGTTGGTCGCCCGGTGCGGGCGGGAGGTACTCGAATAGCCGCCAAGGTACGACCCCTACTCCTCCTCGTTGTCGAGCGCCTGCAGGCGGTCGGCCTGATCCGGATTACCGGTGAGCGCCAGGGAAAGCGCGGTGTAGTCGAGCGGCTCGTCAATGTTGTTGCCGATGCGCGCCAGCATAAGTTGAAAGTATCTGTCTTCGATATCCTCCAGTCCCTGTACCTCTTCGTGAAAACCAATGGTATCGTCCACGGAGGGCCGGAACAGGAAGCACTTAAAGAGTACCTGCCGTACTTTCTTAACTTCCGTCATGGATAAGTTGGGGAAGTCTTCCCGCAGCAACTGCAGGCATTCCTGGTCTATTTCGGAGAAGGATCCGAAGGAGATGTCATCCGCCAGGAAGCCGGCGTACACGTCAATGCCCTCCCACATAATAACGGGGTCCGGCATTCGGATACCCTGCTGCCCGGCCACCCGCAGGTAGAAACTGGCCAGTTGTTCGGGTGCCGGCTGCCGAACGACTTCGGGTCCCGTAGTGGCAGAGCCCACCAATCGGTATTCGGGCTCCTGCTCGCCTTCCCGGTGGCGCCGTTCCAGCAGATCGGATTGGTCGCGCAGGAAATGACTAAAGGCTTCGTAACCGAGCAGCCCCTCATCGAATCCGGGTTCCTGACGGATGATCGCCGGTTTGATGCGCACCTGCTGGATCCACTCCGTGCCGTAATAGCGTGAGAGTTGGTTCATGGCCACGGTAAGTAGGGTTCGCCCCTGCTGCAGATCGATATTGAGATCGGCTATGCCGCCCGAGTAAAGCTTCTTACATCCCAATCGATGGTAGAAGTAGAATTCATCGCAGCTCTCGATCCAGAAGTCGTCGCTGGCCGCCTCGACCCCAAGGCCGAAAAGTTTGCCTCCCTTATCGTGGACGATTTGCCGGAGTTGGCGGTACTCACTCCCTCCACCGATAAGCAGAATGTTGGTGGCCGCATCCGCGGACTGCAAATAGTCGATGACGTCGGCGGTGAGGCGTCGGTTCACGACGGGATTGCCGAGTTTGTTCGGAAAGACCTGCGTGAGGTCGATGGCCGATTCGCCGAGGACCTCCCCGTAGTTTCCCAGTGGCCGCCAGTCGGCGTAGGCGCGGTTGCTGACCACGCGGCCGAGTTCATCGAAATACTGTAACAGGCAGGCAACGTCGATGACCTCCGGCTGAGGCATGGCGGTAGGTATACGGGAAGGGTTCCCGTTATTAGCGGCATTCAGCAGAGCATAATGAAGCTGTGCGAAGTCCCAGAAAATAGCTAGGCTATTGAGCATGGATACAAGAATGTTAACCCTACCGTTTGTGAACATTCAGTGGTCCGGCGGCCTGATGTGCGACGATCAGGCAACGAAATGACCAGTGACTAAAGCATGAAGCTTAGCGGACAAAACGGCAAAATGCGGGTCTTAATCGTTCATAGTGTAAAAACAGAGACAGTAAGGAGCGGTAAAAACTCACCAACTTGGCAAAGACGGTCCGCCTCCTACAACAGTAGGAAAGCAAGCGTGAGCGTAAAGTTGCACATAAAAGCTCAAGCAATCAACTTCCGACCAAGAATTATTACGCTACGCTGCGTTCGCGCATCACTTCCTCGTACATCTTCTGCAATTTTTTACGGGCAAAGAAGATGCGGGACTTGATGGTACCCAGGGGGCTACCGAGCTGCTCGGCGATCTCGTCGTACTTATATCCTTGGTAGGCCATCAAAAAGGGAACACGGAAATCATCGGGAAGGCGGTCTACCAGTTCCTGAAGCTCGTTGAAGGTTACCTCGCTCTCCCCGTCGTTCACGACGGTCTTGTTCCCACTATTGATGTAGTAGTTATTGGGAGTCTGGTCTATAATGAGATTGCGGCGCACCTTCTTGCGGTAATTGTTAATAAAAATATTACGCATGATGGTAACTGCCCAGGCCTTGAAATTAGTGCCCGGATTATACTTTTCTGCATTGGTCATGATCCGCAGAGCCGTGTCCTGGTACAGGTCTTCGGCATCGTTCATGTTACCCGTCAATTTTAGGCTAAAGGCGCGGAGGCTATTGGTAATCGTGGACAGTAGGTCTTGTATATCTTTTTGTTGCTGCTTAGTAGCTGTCATCTTCATTTGATTTGCGGCCTGTAAAAAATATTTACAAAATTAACCCCTGAAGGGACATTAAGCAAATACCGGGCGGCCATTGTGCCCCATAATAGGTACAAGTTTCGTACCAAAGGGCCATTATAATCGACGGATCGGTAAAAAAATTTGACACTTATCAACCAACTTCGTCACCGAATTGTAATCTAGGGACAACAGCTCACGAGAAACGCATGGACAATAAGGACTCCGTACTGCCCCCGCCCTCCAGGTCCGGAAAGCTTCCGAACTTCATCGCCTCCAATCTGCGGGTGTTGCGCAAGCAGGCCGGCTGGTCCCAGACGGAGCTCGCCGAGCGGGTCGGGCTCAACCGGGGCAATATCGCCAGCTACGAAAGCGGCTGCGCCGAGCCCAGCATCTGTAAATTGCTTAGAATCAGTCACCTGTTCGACATTACCACGCGAGATTTCACCCGCCGCGATCTCACCGACCCCGCCGAACTCGCGCTCGCCCGCAGCGCCCGCCACGAAGAGAAGAACGACCATCACGACCGTTATCGGGATTACCTGCAAAAGTGTACGGAACTGAGCGGTCTGATCGACTCCTCCCACCACCTGTTCGAGTACAAGCGAGCCACCCTCGACAAACCCTGTCAGGAAGCCGAAATTTACGCGGCCCACTACCTGCAACTGCTCGAACTCAGCAACCAACTCATGAAGGAGCACCGCAACCTACTGGATGAGCTCGGTTGTCAGTGTAGCTAGACGACACCCTGACAGCACCTGACACAATGGCCTACTCCGAACAGCGCGCCTATCTGGAGCTCCACATCGCCGTGTTCCTGTGGGGCTTCACCGCCATCCTGGGCGATCTTATCCAACTTTCCGCCCTCACCCTGGTGTGGTGGCGGGTTTTTTTGACCAGCCTCAGCCTGATCTTCTTCGTGCGCATCTCCCGGGTCGTGCGCGAGGTGGGCCTGCGACGCTTCCTCTTACTCGCCGGTATCGGAGTCATCGTAGCGCTGCACTGGGTCACCTTCTACGGGGCCATCAAACTGGCCAACGCCAGCATCGCCCTGGTCTGCATGGCCACTACTTCCCTGTTCTCCAGCCTGCTCGAACCGCTTATCGTAAAGCGCCCCTTCGTCTGGTACGAACTGCTGCTGGGTATCTTCATCCTCCCCGGTATCTGGCTGATCGTGGACGGGGTGGACGCCGGCATGAATCTCGGCATCGCGGTGGGCCTGCTGTCCGCCGCGCTGGTTTCGGCCTTCACGTCCCTCAACAAAAAGTACATCGGCAGCAGTGATCCGCTGCGCATCACCTTCATCGAACTGGGAGCCGCTACCCTTTTCCTGGCCCCCTTTCTCTATTCCCTCGGAGGTGATCGGTTCTGGCCGACCGCGGTAGACTGGTTCTACCTACTCGTTCTCGCGCTGGTCTGCACTACGCTCACGTTCTTTCTGTCCCTGCGTGCCCTCAGCAAACTGTCCGCCTTCGCCTCCAACCTTACCGTAAACCTGGAACCGGTATACGGCATTTTTCTCGCTTACTTTTTACTGGACGACGCTCAGGAACTCAGCCCGAACTTCTACTGGGGAACACTGCTGATCCTCCTGGCGGTCTTCGGGTATACGGGGGCCATGCGGTTCGTCCGTCGTCGTAAGCGCCGCTTACTGATCTAGGGAATCGGCCCGCCGGAAGAGTTCGCCGGCCTCCTCTACCCGCCCGAGTTGGTGCAGCGCCGTGGCGTAATTTCGCAGTGCCCCGGCATTCTCGGGCATACGTTCCAGCGCGCGGCGGAAGTACTCGGCCGCTCTGGGCAGCTGACCACTCATGGCACTGGCGATGCCCAACAGGCGAAGCGTTTCGTAATCATTGGGGCGCAGCTGATCGGCTTGCTCCAGGTACCCTAGCGCCGCCGGAAAGTCCTGGCGCTCCTCCCCCGCCGCCCGTCCGGCGCGCTGCAAGGCGATCACCAGATTCTTGCGCACGTCGTCTGTATCGTTAAGCTGGGAAGCCCTTCGGTAATCCTCGATGGCACCGTCGTAATCTTTTAGCAGCAGGCGGGCATTCCCGCGCAACAGGTAGGCATTATAGTAAGCGGGGTGGATCCGGATCGCCTCGTCCAGATCGCGCAGGGCATCACGCAGGAGGTCGGACCGGCCGGCCTGGCTGTCCTCGTCGAGCATCTGGTAGCGGTCCAGTCGTGCCCCGCCGGCCGCGTTTCGCAGCTTGGCACTCCGGGGCTGGCGCACGACGTCGGTAGTGAATAGCGTATAGTTGTCCTTCCATACCGGGTTCCGGCTTACCGTGAGCACCGAAAATACCAGTATGACGGCGGGAACTATCCAGGGCAGCATCGCCACTTTCCGGGTACCGACGGCCGCCAGACCCGCCGCCGCCAGGACGAAGCCGAAGGAGGGCATGAACAGAAATCTTTCACTCATCAGGGTACCCACGCTGAAGAAAACATTGCTGACCACGGATAGCGTGAGCAGGTAGGTCAGCATTCCTACCGCGATCAGTTTATGGCGGGACCGCAGGTGCCATACCGACCAAACGAGCAACGTTACGTGGATCGCCAAACTCAGGAGCACGACCGGATCACTCCACGACTTCAGGGATATGGCCGCCGGGTAGTAATCATGGACCAGGCCCACCGGCAAGACGAGTAATTTGAGGTAGACGAATAACGTGTACAGTACCGTAGGCTGTCGCTCCCAGAAGGTAAGGACCTCCCACTCTCCTGCGCCAGTCGGCCGCATAAAGGGGTTGTTCATCCACTCCAGCGGCGGCTCGCCGCCGCCCCAGCCGATTACGCTCGTTCGCAGCACCAGGTACAGCACCGTCGCCACCAGCAGCGGAGTTAAGTGTCGGTAGCCCCGCTCTACGAATGCATACACGAACAGGGGAATGACCGCGACGAAGGTGAGGGCATTCTCCTTGGCGAGACAGCCCAATAGAAAAATCACGGCACCCGCGACCCCGCCCCAGAACCGCTCCTCCTCGGCCGCGCGCAGAATCAAAAACAGAGCCCCCAGCGCCCCGCACAATGCCACGATTTCATCCCGCCCCTTAATGTTCGCCACGGCTTCGGTGTGCAGGGGGTGCGCCGCGAAGAGAGCCGCCGCCGCCGGGGCCAGCCACCACGGTCCGCCCATTCGTCGCAGCACGACGAAGACGATGACGACCAGCGCGGCGTACCACAGGACGTTGAAAAGATGGTGCACGAACGGACCGTCACTCACCAGCCGTTCGAGGGAAAACATAGCCAGCGTAAGGGGGCGATAGCGCCCGCCGGTAACCAGAGTGCTCCGGTCGCGCTCGTCGAAAAAGCCGTAAAACGAGTCGTGGGTAAACAGGTCTCCCCAGCCGGCCGGCCCCCGCTGGACGACGGAGTTTTCCGTGATCACGATGGCATCGTCCAAGGCAAAATCATGTCCCAGCGTATTCGCGTACAGGAGGCAGCTGAATACGAATAGGGCCGCGGCCTGAACGACGGGGCGGCGGTACCAGGGCTGATTGCCGTTCATGCGGCGAAGATAGCTGCCCCCGCCGGCAACCCAAACCGCCGCTCCGTCGTTGGAAGGCTTTTACAAGCCCCGCATATGTCCCGACCCCTCATCTTAGTAACGAACGACGACGGTATCACGGCCGGTGGCATCGCCGCACTGGTCAAAGTAGCCCAGGAATTCGGTGACGTGCTCGTCGTCGCGCCCGATAGCCCCCAGTCGGCCCAGGGGCACGCCATCACCATCAGCGTGCCGGTGTTCGTCCGGGAAAGTGAAGCCCTCGGGCCCGACGTGGAAGCCTACGAATGCAGCGGTACCCCCGTCGATTGCGTAAAGCTGGCCAAGAGCGTCCTGCTGGCCGGGCGTACCCCCGACCTCTGCCTGTCGGGCATCAATCACGGCAGCAACGCCGCCATCAACATTCTGTACTCCGGTACGCTCTCGGCCGCCATGGAGGCCAGCCTGGAGGGGATACCGAGTATTGGCTTCAGCTTCCTCAACTACCGGGCCGACGCCGACTTCAGCGCCTGCCTGCCCTACGTCCGCCACCTGGTCGACTTCGTGCTCACGAACGGGATGGCCGACGGTAGCCTGTTCAACGTCAACATCCCCGACCTGCCCGCCGATCAGATCCGGGGCCTTCGGGTCTGCCGCCAGGCGGAAGCCCGCTGGGTCGAGGAATATACCCGCAGCGAGGACCCGCGCGGCCGCCCCTACTACTGGCTCACCGGGCGCTTCGTGAATGAAGACGAACGCACCGATACCGATGCCTACGCCCTGGAACACGGGTACGTATCCCTGGTCCCGAGCGTCCACGACCTTACCAACCACCGGGCCTTTGAGAGTCTGCGGATCATCGAGGGCAGTCTTCAACCGGAAGGGGTTACTTCTGAAGCGGAAGAGGAGGAAGTGGCCCGGCAGCGCCTCGAGCAGTTTTAGCCGTTCAGCAGATCCTGCCCGTAATACACGAACCAGGCGACCGCCAGCGCCATGACGCCCACCATCAGGCCCTTCATGCTGCGTACGCGGTAAGTGCGGCGGAATACGTTCATGGGCAATACGTTAAGACAGATGGCCAGTAGGGCCAGCGTGCGGGGCCGGAAGACCACGCTGCGTCCGGTGCCCGCCGAGAAGTAGTCGCCCAGTTGGAGGAAGAGGGCGTAAGCGACGACGGTGACGAATACGGAGACGGCCAGGCCGATCCAGAAGTGATCGTTGCGGGGGATCATGCGGTGCGGGGTTTGCAGCTACTAACGACCGGGCACCCGCCGTCGTTCATCCGCCGGCGGCTACCGTCGGTCGATGATTGGTCGTGAGTCGTTAACTTAGGCTTTCACCGTGCGTTTACCGATCATGCGCAAGAAGATCACCGACTACGCCAAAAAGACGCTTAAAGATTCCATCATGAATCCCGAGAACACCACCGATAAGGACGCCCACGCCAGTACGGTTATCCGAAACCACGTGATCTGGAGCATGGGAGCCAGCTACATCGTACCGCTACCGATCGCGGATGTATTTGCCGTATCCGCGCTTCAGCTCGACATGATCCGCCAGCTCTGCCGGGTGTACGGCATCGACTTCGCCGAAACCCAGGGTAAGGCACTGGTTACCTCCCTCACCACGAGCGCCATGACCAAGGCCGGCGCGCGTAGCCTCATCAAGCTGATTCCCGGCGTCGGCACGGTGATCGGCGGCGTCACCACCGCCATCCTCAACGGCGCCAGCACCTACGCCCTCGGGGAGGTCTTCAAAAAGCATTTCGGTACGGGCGGCACTTTCCTCGACTTCGACACCGAACGGCTGAAGAAGATGTACAACGAGAAATTCGAGAAGGGCAAGGACGTCGCCAAGCAGTGGAAACAGGAGAAGGCGGAAGACATCGTGCCCCCGCCCCCGGCTCCCCGCCCCGACGCTACGACCACTCCCCCACCCGCCGCCGCTGCTACCGCTAAGAAAACGGAAACAAGCACCGAGGCGGAGGATAACATCCGCCGCATTCGCGAACTGGCCGAGATGAAGGCCCAGAACGTCATTACGGAGGAAGAATTTCAGGCCATGAAGCGGCGCATCATCGGCAGTTAGAAGCGCGTGGGCCGCGCCTCCAGCGCCCGTTGCTGCTTGGCCAGATAGAGGTTTCCGAACGTTACGCTGGCCGAGATCGTGCCGCTGCGCTCCGCATTCGGCATGATCTGGATACGCCGCCACTCACTGGTTCGCTCCAGTTCGGTGAGCCGCAGATTATCCGGCAGATTCATCTCCCCGTTGTTGCTGGAAAGTTCGTAAGCCAGCCCTTCTCCCCCGACGGGTTCGTAGATGTACACGTCGCTTTTATCGGCATTCACGCGCAGGTCGCGCATATTCACGTTGGGGCTCAGTTTCAGCTCGCCGTACTGGGCGTTGATGGTGAAGGTGCCCCCTACATCGAGCAGACTGATGTCCGAGCGGCGGGCGTTGATCACCACGTTGCCGTCGATCTTTTCTCCCACGATGTCCCCGAAGCGGGTACGGATGTCGAGCAACCCCTGCACGTTATCGATGTTGATGGCCGAAAACTCCCCATTGATCCGTAAGCGGTTGCGCAGATTACTGATGGTGGCACCGCCGAAGTGGCTCTTCAGATATACCGGGCATTCTTCCGGCAGGGTGATGTAGTACGCTACCGTAAGCTCGCTTTCGGGCTGTACCGTCGCGTCGCGGCGGCGGTTCTTCAGGAATATCTTCTTGCCGGCCACTTCGGTGATGAACTCCAAATTTTCGAGTTCCGCCTTGGCACGTTCCAGCTGCGGGTGGCGGGCGGCCATAACCACGCGCACACTGATTTTCTGCTGCGCCCAGGTTTCGACGAATATTTCGGCTTTTTCCCCCTCTACGGCCAGCTCGCTGCCGGCGCTGTAGGCGTAGGTATCCTCGATGGTTTTGGTCACGACTTCCCGTACGTCCGTTTGGGCGCGGGCGCGGGAGCCGAGCAAACTCAGCAGGAGGAGCAAACCGATCGGGTGGTACATCAAAAGTGTATTTAGAGTTCGACGATGATGCGGCGGTAGACGTCGTCGCGTTCCCGTTCGATCTCGGCTAGTTGTTGCACGACGGCCGGGTCGTCTCCGTAAGCCACCAGCATGGCCTTGACCTCCTCCCGCGCGGAGGTCAGTTCGTTCAGTTCGTGGCCGAGGTTATTGAGGCGGGGTTCGTTGCGTTGGGCGACTTGCTGGCGGACCCGGTCGAAACTGGCTTCGTCGTCGTCCCAGTCGGCCCGTACTTCCTGGGGGGCCGGTTCCTGGGCGTAGGCGTACGTGATTCGCGGCCCCGGGTCGCGGTCGGATAGTCCGATGCCCAGAGCCACGACCAGCAGGATCACCGCCGCGGCCGCGGCAATTCGGGTACGGTGCAGGCGAAGGACGCTTCCGGCTTGCCGCGGGCTGGCGGCCAGGTCACGGCTCACGGCATTCCATACGTCGGCCGGGGGGGCGTAGGTCGGCAGGCGGTCGCCGAGCTTGACGGACGGGTCGAGGGAGCGGCTGATCCTTTGCCAGCTGCCGGAGGGCGCGTCGTAGGTAGGTAGCCGGTCGAGGGCTTCGCGCAGCCGGTCGTAGTGCTTCTCTTTCATACGTAGGCCTTTAGGAATTCCCGCAGTTTCTTCTTGGCGTAGAAGAGCTGACTTTTGCTGGTACCGACGGTAATGCCGAGCAGATCGGCCACTTCCTGGTGTTTGTATCCTTCCACTTCGATCAGCACGAATACGGAGCGGTATCCGTCGGGTAGCCGGCGGATGGCGTGCTCGAGGTATTCCACGTCCAGGTCGGAATGCCCCCAGTCGATCTCTTCCTCGGCGTGGTGCAGCGGTAGCTCCTCGTAGCGGGGCTGGCGACGCAGCCGGTTAAGGGCGGTACGTACGATGACGACCTTCATCCACGCGCCGATGGTGGATTCCCCGCGGAAGGTGTGCAGTTTCTGGAACACCTTAAGGAAGCCTTCCTGCAGGGCGTCGTTCGCGAGATCAAAATCACCGCAAATGCGGTAGCAGGCCGTGTACATGGCGCGGCTGTACCGGTCGTAGAGTTCTTTCTGCGCGCGGCGGTCCTGCCGGCGGCAGGCGGCGATGAGTTCTGCTTCCGTCATCCGCGCGGGGGGAGTTGAAATGGGTTCCCGGATTTTCGGTTGTCCGATCATAATACAATGGGCTCTGGAGAAGGGAGCCCCGCCGGCGGGCCGGGGTTGGTTGCCCCGGCCCGCCCTTCGGCAAAAAAGCGGTTTTCTAGAAGCGGTAGGCTACGCTGCCGATCCAGCGCTTGGGGGCCTGGTCCATCCGGTACTCATCGCCCTGCCAGGTGAAGGTCTCCCCGTACTTGGCGAAGTTGCCGTCGTAGCGCACGTCGACGGTAAGTGGTCCGATGTCGACCGAGCCCCCCAGGGCGTACCCCAGGTTGAACGTCTCGAACGTACGCTCTAGGCCGTACTGGCTACCAAGATCGCTCGTCTCGCTCAGGAAGAAGTGTCCTACCGGACCCGCGTGCAGGCGTAGGAACGCTACTTTATAGCTCAGTAGAACGGGAACGTTCAGATCGTTGTACCGCTCCTCGAACACCACCTGAGTGGGCTCCGGCGCTCCGTCGCTGAAGGTATAGTTGTTCTTCGCACTGTTGAAGGTCACTTCCGGCTGCAGGGTGAGCTTTTCGCCCAGTGGCAACCGCAAGAGGGCTCCGAACTGGAACCCGTAGTCGGCATCCTGCAGGGCGAGCATCAGATCGTCGCGACCATCGCGGTCGATGCCGAACTGTTCCCCCTGCAGGGATTCGGTCGACAGGCCGGCTTTCAGCCCCAGTTCGATCTGGGCGAAGGAGCAGAGGCTGCACAGTAACAGAGGCAGAATAAATACGTGTCGGTTAAGCATCTTGGTGTGGGTTGGTTATGACTAAAGCGATCAAAGCGGCCCGCCGATTGTACCGGGCTTGTTAAGACTCGCTTAATCTATTGTCCGGGATCAGGCTTTGTTGCCATTTTTCACCGCTGCTTCCGCGACCTCTCCGAACCACACACCCAGTCCGTCCCCGTACTCGTCCGTAACGACGCGGTGAAGGTGCTGATCTTCCGGTCGTTGGACCCGCGTCCCCGCCCGTTTAGCGATCTTGACGATCAACTGCCGCCCCGCGTGACTGCGGCGGAAGGCGAGCACCTCATCCCCCTCCGGCAGCGGCTGGTAGTCGGCGGACGTGAAGAAAGTCGGGTGGTCGCGCCGCAGGTGCAGAAGGCGTTGCAGGAGGCGGGCCTTGCGGGCGGGATCGTACTTGTCCGCCGGTTCCCGCTGCAGCCATTCGGCCCGTTGCCCGTAGTCCACCGGGCGGCGGTTGTCGGGGTCCACGAAACTGAGGTCCCAGCTTTCGGTACCCTGATAGATATCGGGATTGCCAGGTACGGTACACTTCAGGATCACCTGGGCGAAGCTGTTGTGGCGCGTTTGCGGCCAGATCTTGCGCAGCAATTGTTCGAGGGCGTTGCGGTGCTCCCGATCGTCCAGGATCCGATCGGCTAGATCCTTCAATCGTTGCTCGTAGTCCAGGTCCGGCTCGGCCCAGTCGCTCATTTCCTTCCCTTCCCGCAGGGCTTTTTCCAGGTAGGCGTGGAGGCGATCCCGCAGTCCGGCCGTCTCGGCCGATTTGTGCAGGGGGTAACCCGCGATCAGGCTCTGGAGTACGAGGTACAGTCCCCGGGGACGTACGGTACTGAGGTCGAGGGACTTCATGGTCGACTGCACGAAGGCTTCCCACTCCTGCGGATAGAAGGTGAGCGCCTGCAGAAAGGCCCGACCGTCTTCCCCCCGCTTCGTATCGTGGGTGGCCGTTGCGTTCATCGTCGTCGACCGCCGGCCGAGAATGAACCGGTGGAAGTCCCGCACCGGCACCCGATCTTCAGGGGCCGCGGATCCACCTACCTCATTGAGGTGAGCCTGCCGCCAGAACTGATAGAAGGTCGTGTCCTCAACGCCCTTGGCCATCAGGGGTCCGCTGAGTTGCTGGGTACGTTGGAGGTATTCGAGCGCCTGCCCATCAAAGTCCTGGTGCGCCAGCCAGTTGACGAAGGCCAGGACCGGGCGTCCCATTTCCGGAGCGAACTCGGTCACTACCGTAGCGGCCTCCATGCACAGGGCGAGCTCGTGGTCGGTGAGCGGTCCGCCGCCCGGGTAGATGCGGTATACGGGGAAAGCCGCCAGCCAGTGGGCGAGGGTGTCGCGGAAGTTGGCGCGCAGTTCGTCCGTGAGCAGTGGATGCCAGCGGCGGACCAAGTTGTCCAGCTCTCCGCTGAAGTGTTCCCGGACCAGCATGAGTTTATTGCGGAATACGAGATGTTGGTAATCCGGCAATTCCTCTCCGGTCAGCTCCTCGTACAGGTCGCTGAATTGATTGTTGCTGTCTTCGTTGGTCAGCAGACGATTGACTTCCGCCAGAAAATCGTAGCCGGTCGTTCCGTCCACGGGCCAGGATTCCGGCAACTGCTCACCGGGTTCCAGGATCTTTTCGACGTAGATGCCCACCCTGGGGCCCACGGATTCGCGCAGCCGCTGTAGGTAGGTGGTAGGGTCCAGCAATCCATCAACGTGGTCTACCCGCAGATGGTGGATGTACCCCTTCTTTACGTCCGCGAAGGTACGCGCGTGCAGGTCCTCGTACACCTGCCGGTCCTCGGTGCGCATCCCGATCAGTTCGTTGACCGTGAAGAAGCGGCGGTAGTTGATGAAGTCGGTGACCGACTGCCAGTGCACGGGCTCCACGTAGGCAACCTCCCCGGCCGGGGCATCACGGTCGGCAGCGGGCGCTTCCCAGTGCTTATCGTAGATCTTCATGCCCCCCCGGTAAGTGGTCAGTTCGCCTCCCTCCCGCACCTTGTCGGGCGCGTCGCCGAGTACGGGCAGCATCATTTTTCCGGGGAGGCGGGGGTGTTCCCAGTCGATGTCGAAGTGCCCGGCGTAGCGCCCGTCCGGACCGTCGCCCACTACGGTGGCGAACCAGACGTTCTCGGGGCTCAGGGCCGTGTGGTTGGGGACGATATCCTGCATGTACTGCATACCCCGTTGGCGGAGTGCTTCGTGCAGACGCTGCCAGTCCGCTTCGCTGGTTACCTCCGGATTGAGGTGGTGGGGATCGGTCACGTCGTACCCGTGGTTACTGCCGCGGTTAGCGGTCAGTACGGGGCTTCCGTATACGGTATCGATACCGAGGTCGTGTAGGTAATCGAGGATTTCCAGCAGATCGGGGACGGTGAAGCCGGCGTGAAACTGAATGCGGTAGGTGGTCATGGTCAGGTTGGGTCAGGAAGTAGCGAGGGTAGCAAAGCCCCAGGGGGGGAGTTGCAGCAGGGCTGCGGTACGGGAGGCTCCGTTGGTGTGTAACAGGACCTCACCGGCTACCTCCACGCTGAGGGGTTCGTTGCCGAAATTGGCGCAGTGCAGGTGGGGGCTTCCCGTGACGGTCCAGGTGATGAGCGGGCCGGCCTGGTCGACGGAGATGTCCGCGAAGGAAAAGTCGGTAGGGGCGGCGGCGCGCAGGTGCAAAGCTTCCCGGTAAAGGCGGGCAATACGGGGATTTTCCCGCCAGCTGAGCTTGGCGGAACGGAAGGTCTCCTCGGCCTGGGGGTCGGGTACGGTGTGCCCGTCGTGCTGGAAGGCGGCGAATTCCGCGGCGCGTCCCTTGCGGACCGCCTCGATCAGTGCTTCGTCGCCGTGGTGCACGAAGTAGGGGAAGGGGTTGCGTTCGCCGTATTCCTCTCCCATGAAGATGAGGGGGGTGAAGGGGGACAGCAGGTATGTAGCGGCGGCCAGGAGGTACTTGTCTTCGGAAACATTCTCGATGAGCCGGTCGCCGATCATGCGGTTGCCGACCTGATCGTGGTTTTGCAGGAAGACGACGAACTGGGCGGGGTACAGGTCGGCGCGGGGCGGCACCCCGAAGTTTCGTTGGCGGTGCACGGAATACTGCCCGGTGTACACGTAGCCGTTCCGGAGGGCGCGGGCGAGGTGTTCCACGGTTCCGAAATCTTCGTAATAGCCCCGGGTTTCTCCCGTGACGATGCCGTGGAGGGCATGGTGGAACTCATCCACCCACTGACCGCTCATACCGTATCCGCCGTGGTCGCGGGGCAGTATGTAGCGGGGAGCGTTAAGGTCACACTCGGCGATCAGTATGATGTCCCGGTCCTGGCGGCGACCGATGGCGTCGGCTTCGCGGGACAGCGACTCCAGAAAGTGCTCGGCGGAGTAGTCCTTGATGGCGTGTACGGCGTCGATGCGGAGTCCGTCGGCGCCGTATTCCTCGAGCCACAGACGTACGTTCTGCAGCCAGTAGTTCCTTACTCCGTCGGCCTGTCGGTCATCGAAGTTGATGGCCGCCCCCCAGGGGGTATGGTGCTGTTCGGTGAAGACCGGAAAGAACTGGGGCAGGTAGTTCCCTTCGGGGCCGAGGTGATTGTAGATGACGTCCACCAGTACGGCGATGCCCCGGTGATGGGCGGCCGCGATGAAATCACGGAAATCCTCCGGTCGTCCGTAGGCCCGAAAGAGGGCAAAGGGCAGCACGCCGTCGTAGCCCCAGTTGCGGTCGCCGGGGGTTTGGTTCAGCGGCATAATCTCCAGGACGTTTACGCCGAGGTCGCGCAGATAATCGAGGCGCCCAATCGCGGCGCGAAAGGTGCCTTCCTGCGTAAAGGTGCCTACGTGCAGTTCGTAGATTACGCTACCCGGCAGGCGACGGCCCCTCCAGTTGGTGACCACCGGCGGAGACAGATCAACAACTTCACTCGGGCCGTGCACGCCGTCGGGTTGGTAGCGGCTGGCGGGATCGGGATACAGTTTGTCGCGTTTTCCGTTGCGGTAGAAGCCGTACCGCGTACCCGCCGGAGCAGTGACCGGCTCGGATATAAGGTATCCGTGCCCCTCGGGTTGCAGGTCGTGTACCGTCGGCTCGGCTTCCCGGAACAGGGCCAATTGCAGATTCTTCGCGGCGGGCGCCCACACGCGAAAGCGTCGTTTGCCGTCGTCGCCGGCCGGCAGGGCACCCAGGGAGAGGTAGGAAAAAGCAGAAAATTCAGTCATAGATTCGTGGTAGGGTCCGTTCGCCAGGGCCCACTACCCTATCCTTCCCGGCTAACGACTAGTTCACCGCAACGGTAAATAATTATCCCCACCGGACGATGGGGCTAGCGGTTTTGCAGGCGGTACGCGAGCTGTAACGCGCGTTTACTCAGGGAGGAGAGCAACCGCTTCTGCGCGCGATCCCGGGCCGGTTTTTGGTTGATGCGACTGCCGACCGGGTAGGCGTAGATCTTGTTAGTCAATTTACCGTAGTCCAGCTCGAGCATATTCAGCAGCAGCAGTTCCTGGATCATTTCGCCGGCCCCGGGGGCGGCCATGGTTCCGCCGAGCACCTTGCTACTGCCGAAGGTGGACTTATCCAGGTAAAGGATCAGGACGGACGAACGGTAATCGGCGGCCACCGCCCGGTCGTCGTGCTCGAAGGACTGCTGCACGGTTTCGTAATCGATGCCCTCCTCCTCCAACTGTTGGGCAGTATACCCGAAGGTTGCCACCTCCGGGTCGGTGAAGGTCACCCAACTGAAGTGCTGCAGTTTATGCTTGCGGTCGATGGGGCTCAGGAAGTTGGTCCACAGGTCGGTATTGTGCTTTTCCGCGCCGTGGCTGAACATCTCGCGGCCGTAGGCATCTCCAACTACGTAAATGGCCTTATTGGAGGTCCGGTAATATGCATCGACGACGATGTTGCCGTCCTGGGTGTGCACGCCGGCCAGTTCCAGCCCGAGCCCTTCGGTACGCACCTGGCGGCCGATGGCTACGATGAGGTGGGTGAAGGCTATTTCCTTCTCCGGAGCCCCTTCACCGGCCAGGACAGCCGTGCCCCCGTTCGTGAATTTACCGACTTCCGTACGGTTATAGATCGTCACGCCCTCCGCCAGCAGTTTCTCTTGGAGCACTTCGGCGGCGGGCGCGGGGTCATTTTTCAGGATCCGTTCTCCCCGGTTTAGCAGGGTGACCTCGCTGCCCAGTCGCCGGAACGCCTGGGCCATTTCACAGGCGTTGGGCCCGCCGCCGACGATGAGCAGTCGCTCGGGGAGTTCGTGCAATTCGGAGAATACCGACTCGTTGTCGTACTGCTTCACTTGCTCGCTGCCGGGCACTTGGAGGTGACGGGGTCGGGATCCGGTGGCCAGTACGATGCGGGGGGCGCTCAGCTTTCGGCCGCTGACGGTCACTTCCCGCTCACCGGTCAGCATCGCCTCCCCGATGATGCAATCGAGACCGTATTCGTCCCTCAGGTAATCCGGCGATTCCCGCTGCCGGATGATGTCCTGCCGTTCGTGGATGTACTGCATGACCCGTTTTAAGTCCGCCTTCCCCTCCGTCCGTAGTCCGAATTTCTCCGCCTCCCGGGCACCGGCGAACTGAGCCGCTACGTGTAGGAGGGCCTTACTGGGTACGCAGCCGTAGTTGAGGCATTCACCGCCGTAATCCTTTTCCGTACGGTCAATCAGCGCTACGTTGAGTCCGATCGCGCCGCCGAAGCCCGCCGCGCCTAGTCCGCCGGAGCCGGCGCCGATTACGATTAAATCGTGTGTGTAATTTGCCATACCGTCCAAAGCGGTCGATCCACGCGATTGTTTGCTTTATCCGGCGGCCTCCGCGATCTCCTTCAGCTCCTGCAGCTTCATCATGCACTCGATGGGCGTCATGTTGTTAATGCTCACGTTGTCGAGTACGGCCCGCAGTCGGCCAGCCGTAGGGTCGCTCGTTTCGAAAATGCTGAGTTGCATGGCCTCGGCGCTGAGTCGATCCGTCGCGGCGGGGCGCGCCACCGGTTGTCCCTCTTCCGGATCGTAGGCCTCAGTCAGGTGTTGCTGTTCGAGCTGCGCCAGGATGTCCCCGGCCCGCGCTACGATCGACGCCGGCATACCGGCCATCTGGGCGACGTGAATACCGAAACTGTGCTGGCTGCCCCCCGGCACCAGTTTGCGCAGGAAGATGATGCGGTTGCCGTGCTCCTTAATGGCGATGGAGTAGTTGTGGATGCGGCTCAGGCTCCCCGCCAGTTCGTTCAGTTCGTGGTAGTGGGTGGCGAAGAGGGTCTTGGGGCGGGCCCGACCGTTGTTGTGGAGGTACTCGGCAATGGCCCAGGCGATGGAAATGCCGTCGAAGGTGCTCGTACCCCGGCCGATTTCATCCAGCAGAATGAGGCTGCGGTCGGTAATGTTGTTCATGATCGAGGCCGTCTCGTTCATCTCCACCATGAAGGTCGACTCCCCGCTGCTGATGTTGTCGCTGGCACCGACGCGGGTGAATACCCGGTCTACAATCCCGATACGAGCCCGGTCGGCCGGCACGAAGCTTCCCATCTGCGCCAGCAGACAGATAAGCGCGGTCTGTCGTAGGAGCGCCGATTTACCCGCCATATTGGGGCCGGTGATCATCATGATCTGCTGCTCGTCGGGATCGAGCTTCGTGTCGTTGGGTACGTACTGTTCTCCGACTTCCAGTTGTCGTTCAATGACCGGATGGCGTCCCTGTTCGATGTCGATGTCCTGGCTTTCGTCCATCTCCGGTTCTACGTAGCGATTGCGATTCGCCACCTTGGCGAAGGACAGCAGGCAGTCCATGCGGGCCAGCAGCGCGGCATTGCGTTGTACCGGGGCGATGTAGTCCAGCAGCCACATCACCAGTTCCTCGTACAGGATTTCCTCCCGTTGCAGGATCTTATCCTCGGCGTTCAGAATCTTGTCCTCCAGCAGTTTCAGTTCCTCGGTGATGTAGCGCTCGGCGCTGGTCAGGGTCTGTTTACGCGTCCACTCCGCCGGAACGTCCTTCTTGTACTTATTGGTCACTTCGAGGTAGTACCCGAAGACGTTATTGAAGCCGATCTTCAGGCTGCTGATACCCGTCCGTTCTACTTCCCGCTGCTGGATGGCCGCCAGTCGATTTTTACTGTTGCGGGTAATGTCGCGCAGTTCGTCGAGCTCCTCGTCGAAGCCATCGGCGATCACCCCGCCCTTGGCCAGGTTTACCGCCGGCTCCGGGCGGATGCGCCGTTCGATTTCCTGGCACACGTCCGGCAGGGGGTCCAGACTGCCGGCCAGTGTCCGCAGGACCGGGCTGGAAGAGGCCCGCAGGAGTTCGCGGATGGGTCCCATGGCACAGAGGGCGTCGCTCAGAGCCCGGATTTCACGGGGATTCACCTTGCCCAGCGGCACCTTGGAGATGAGGCGTTCCACGTCGCCGATCTTTTTCAGGGAGGCGTTGAGGTCCTGCAACAGCGCGGGCTCCCCGACGAAGGTCCGCACGGCCTCGTGGCGGCCCCGGATGTCCTGCATGTCCTTCAACGGCAGGACCACCCACTTCCGCAGCAGTCGCCCCCCCATGGGCGTGACCGTCTGGTCGAGAATATCGACCAACGCGACGCCATGCTCGTGCGGACTGAAGATCAGTTCCAGGTTCCGGATGGTGAAGCGATCCAGCCAGACGTAGCGATCGCTGGCCAGGCGGCCGATGCGCGTGATGTGGCGCAGATTACGGTTCTCGGTAGTTTCCAGGTAGTGCAGGGCAGCGCCGGCGGCGATGCGGGCCACGCGCAGGTCCTCCACACCGAACCCCTTGAGGCTCGCGGCCTGAAACTGTTTGAGGAGTTTCTCATCGGTATAGTCCGTCGTGAAGATCCACTCGTCCAGGGGGGTGAGGTAGAAGCGGTCACCGAACACCCGCTCGAATTCCTTCCGCTTGTCCTTTCCGACCACGACTTCCTTAGGCTGGAAGCTCTGTAACAGTTTGTCGATGTAGTCTTCCGGGCCCTCCGCTACGAGAAACTCCCCGGTACTCAGGTCGAGGAGGCTGAGTCCGCACGGGTCCTTTTTTCCCCGCCCGAAGGCCACGCATGCCAGGAAGTTGTTGCTCTTGTGCTCGAGCAGCTGGTCGTCGACGGCCAGTCCGGGAGTGACGATCTCGGTCACTCCCCGCTTCACGATCTTCTTATCCTTCGAGGGTTTCTCGAGTTGCTCACAGATGGCGACCCGGTAGCCGGCACGCACCAGTCGGGGCAGGTACATATCCACGCTGTGGTAGGGAAAACCCGCTAGTTCCACGTCGCTACCGCCGTTGTTGCGACTGGTCAACGTGATGCCCAGCACCTGGGCGGCTTTGACGGCATCTTCCCCGAAGGTTTCGTAGAAATCCCCTACCCGGTAGAGAAGCAGGGCATCCGGGTGCTTGGCTTTCACCTGGTTGTACTGCGCCATGAGGGGCGTCACCTTTTTCGACTTGCTTTTAGCCACGGGAGGGAAGGAGTTTTACGGAAGGGCGAAGGTAAGAAAAGCACGCAGGCCGCCCCGCCCTACCCCACCAGTCGGTACACTCGTTCAGCCTCGTGAACATTCAGCAAAGTTGGCTCTCCGGGATCGGTACGACCCAGGATCCGGCAACCGACGGCGCAGCTGGTACAGCGGCTGTTGTTACAGTAGTTGTCGCGAAGCTCCAGCAGGGCCTGACTCTCCCCGGCCGAGGCGGCCGACCAGCCTAATGCGCGCCATTTGCTGATCACACTATTCTTTTCCGCGGGTAGGGATTCCAGTAATTCTACCGCGCGATCCCGGTAACGATCGTCCGCGCGCAGCCGCCCGTACGTAAAAAAGGCCGGCGCGACGGCATTGATCAGTATCGATTGAATGGCCTGTCCCCCCAGGCGGCGCTCGCTACGTTCCGCCGTCTTTCCGAAGCGGTAATGGATTCGCCAGTAGTTGCTCAGACTTACGCTGAACATATTGCGCAATTCAGTCGTGCCGGCCGCCGCCAGCGCTTTTCCGAAGAGTTGTCCGCTGCGGTGGTAAAGGCAGGCCAGTTGGGCGATCCGCACCGTAGGGAAGTTGTTGGGCCGCATCCGCAGAAAGCGCCAGCTGGTGACCGGCAGGGGACGCAGATCATACTTGACCCGCAATAGGGCATATTCCCGCCGCAACTGCTTCACGTAGCTCGCTTCCTCCGGCTCCGGTTCGGGCAGCAGTCCGGACTGCCCGAATAACAGTGCTTCCAACTGGAGTAAACTGTGCTGGTGACGTAGTACGACGCGCAGGGGCAGGGAAGCGGCCAGCGTTTCCATAGCCTGCCCGTTCACCTTTCCCCCCAGTGCCCGGGCCAGCGAGCGAAAAAAGGCTTCCTCCCAATCCCGGCCGCAGCCGGCGAGCGTAGCGGCGTACGCTTCCCCGCGACGGGTGAGTCGCTCGGCCAGCACTCGCTGAAGCCACAGCGAACGCAGCGGCCGGTCAACGAACGGCAACTGGGTCTGACACGGCACCCAGTATTCGTTGTGCATCAGCCGCCGGTAGCTGATCCGGGCTCCGGCGGGAATGCGCTCCCGGAGCTCGAGGCACGGGATACGGCTCCCGTCGCTCCGGAACACCGGTCGGTCCTCCTCCATCACCACGTGCAGGATCACGCCGTCGTAGGCCGGGTCGGCATCATGGCCGTGATCGTACCACTCGCCGCTCCGGAGGTGCATCTCTACCTTGCCGGCCCACTGCAGTCCGTCGATCCGGATACGAGCATCGTCAAAGTCCGGCCCGGCGTCCGTGTTGTGGATGCCGAATTGTTGAATGGTGATCGGGTGTCCCTCAGTGGTTCGGAGGTCGCGCAGATCAAAGCGGGCCAGCCGCCATAGGTAGTGGAGAAAGTCTTCTTTCACGGTTTTGGTAATTTACCAACATATTGTTCGCAATTACGTGTCATCGGTCGAAAAATGCAACTTTTTGTTTATTTATTTTGTCGCGATCCGTTCCAGCCGTGAAAACCGGTAGGCCAGTTCGTTCCGCTTATCGGGCCGGTGGGCCTCGCTCCATACCTCCCGCCACTCGTCGGCGGGGAGCTCGGGAAAGAAGGCGTCGCCGTCGGGAATATTCGCCGCCACGATAGTCCGGTAGACGGTGGTCGTCAGGGGGAGTGCGGCGGAGTAGATGTCGCCGCCGCCCACGATGAAGGTCTCCTCGGCCTCGGTCACCGCCGGGTGCGCCAGCGCCTCGCGTACGCTATGTACCACCACTACGCCGGAGGCGGTGAAGTAGGGGTCGCGGGTCAGTACGATGTTAGTGCGGCCGGGCAGGGGGACGCCGATGCTGCGAAAGGTCTTGCGCCCCATCACGACCGGGTGGCCGAGGGTCATTCGCTTGAAGTAGCGCAGGTCGGCGGGCAGGTACCACGGGATTTCCCCGTTCTTGCCGATGGTATTTTGGCGGTCGGTAGCGACGATGGCGGAAAGCTTCATGGGGACGGGTATTTCGGGAACGGCATCGCTCCTGCGTTCCCGCCCAAATGTAAGCGCGGGAACGCAAAATGCCGGAAAGGGAAAGAACCAACGTATATTTGCAACAAATTATGTTAAATCCGTTGACGCGAACGAATACCGAAAATGTGACGGCCCGGGGCACGGTGTACGCCGACGTCATTCTCCCCCTTTCCCTCGCCCGCACCTACACCTACGCGGTACCCGAGGAATTCGTGGGCCAGCTGCGGGAAGGTCAGCGGGTAGAAGTACAGTTCAGTAAGAACAAGCATTACGCGGGCATCATCCGCCGGCTGCACGGCGAGCGCCCCGCCTTTAAGACAAAGCCCATTCTCAGCGTCATCGACCTCGAGCCCCTGCTCACCCCGCGGCAGTTGCAGCTCTGGGACTGGATGGCCGAGTATTACTGCTGCACCCTCGGCGAGGTGATGGCCGCCGGCCTACCCAGTCACCTCAAAATGGCCAGCGAGACGATCATCACTCTGGGACCCATGTTCAGCGACGACATTACGGAACTGAACGAAGACGAATACCTGATTGTAGAAGCCCTCACCCTGCAGTCGGAACTTTCGCTGAAGGACATCCGCGACATTCTGCAGCGCAAAACCGTGTATCCCGTCATTCGCGGACTGTTGGACCGCCACGTCATCTTTCCCAAGGAGGAGATGACCGACCGCTACAAACCCCTGGAGGTCAAATGCGTGCGCTTCGGACCCCAGTGCCGCACGGAAGCCGAACGCATTGCCGCCTTCGACAAGGTGGCCCGCTCGGAAAAACAGACCGCCGTACTCCTGGAGTACATGCAGTACAGTCGCACCCAGCCCTACGTGCGGCGGTCCGATCTGAGTAAGCGCACGGGCGCTTCGGACGCCGTCATCAAGGCCATGGTCAAGAAGGAGATATTCGAGTTCTACGACCGGGAAATCAGCCGGATCGGGGGCGAGGAGGCCACGGCCGAGGCCGGCGAACTGAGTCCGCAACAGCGGGAAGCTTTGGCGGCGGTGCGCGGGTGCCATGCCAGCGGCAAACCAGCCCTCATCCACGGCGTCACGAGCAGCGGCAAGACCCGCGTGTACCTGGAACTGATGCAGGAGGTCATTGCTGCCGACCGTCAGGTACTGTATCTCCTGCCGGAGATTGCCCTGACGGGGCAGATCATTAAACGGCTGCAGCGCGTACTGGGCGACCGGATCATGGTCTACCACAGCCGCCTGAACAATATGGAACGGGTCGAGATCTGGAAAACGGTGCTCGCCGGAAAGACCTCCGTTGTCGGGCCGCGCTCGGCGCTCTTTCTGCCCTTTACCAACCTGGGCCTCGTGGTGGTCGACGAAGAACACGACCCCTCCTTTAAGCAGCACGACCCGAGTCCGCGCTACAACGGGCGCGACGTGGCCATGTACCTGGCCCACCAACACGGAGCCCGCGCCGTTCTCGGTAGTGCCACGCCGAGCCTCGAAAGTTGGGAGAACGCGGCCAGCGGTAAGTACGGGCTGGTCCGGATGACCGAACGCTACGGCGGCACCGCCCTGCCCGAGATCGTAGTAGCCGACAGCCGGGAGACGGACGAGAAGGGAACGCACCACCCCTTTTTCACCCCTACCCTGCTAGACGAAATGCGCCGGACGATCGAGCGCGGCGAGCAGGTCATCCTGTTCCAGAACCGTCGGGGATTCGCGCCGGTGTACTTCTGTCCGACCTGTGAGTACACGGTCCAGTGCGTGAACTGTGACGTGAGTCTCACCTTCCACAAATATCAGCACCGGCTGCGCTGTCACTGCTGCGGCTACGTCACCGCCCCGCCGGAAATGTGTCCGGCCTGCGGAGAACTACAACTCAAGCTCAGCGGCACCGGTACGGAAAAGATCGAGGACGAACTGAAGATATTCCTGCCTGAGGCCCGCATCGCACGTATGGACCTGGATACGACCCGCGGCAAGCACGCCCTCGGGAAACTCATCGAGCAGTTCGAGATCGGCGAACTCGACATCCTGGTCGGCACCCAGATGGTAACCAAGGGACTCGACTTCGACCGCGTCGGTCTAGTGGGAGTGATCAGTGCCGACCAGTTGCTGCGGTTTCCGGATTTCCGGGCCGACGAGCGGGCCTTTCAGCTCATGCTCCAGGTGGCCGGTCGGGCCGGGCGCCGCGACCGTCGGGGTAAGGTGATCATCCAGGCGCACGAGGGCAGCCATCCGGTCCTGACCGACGTGCTCGCGGGAGACTACGATAACTTCATCGGTCGCGAAGCCAGTAACCGGGCGGGACTTCACTTCCCTCCCTACCGCAAGATGATCCGGCTACAGCTCCGGCATACTCGTCGCCATACCGTGGAGGAAGGGGCCAAACTGATGGGCACCTGGCTATCCCACGCCCTGGGCGACCAACTCGAGGGGCCCTTCGAGCCCGCGGTAGCGCGCCTACGCACCTATTACTTGCAGGATATGGTCGTGCGTTTCCCTCCGAGCGCGGAGGAGATGCGGCGGGTCAAGCAAATTATTCAGCGGGCCACCGATAAGCTGGCCCAGACCCCCGGCCTCACCGGCGTCCGGGTGGTCATCGACGTGGATCCTTACTGAACGGACCCTTAGTTCGAACTGCGGACCCGCCCGGCACTGCTCGTATCGGTGATTACGTCGCCGGGGTTCCCGGAGTAGTGCACGGAGCCGGCCGAGCTGGCGTCCGCCCGCAGCGTCTTGGTCGTGTGAATTTTGATGCTGGCGGCGCTGCTGACGTCGGCCACGCCGTCTTCGGCGCGCAGATCGGCGGCGTCGATGTTGCTGGCGCTGCTGGCATCGGCGGTGACCCGGCTGGCCGCACCCCGGACTTCGATCTTACCCGAACTGCTGGCGTCGAGGTTTACGCGATCGCCGGAGAACTCGACCGTGATGTTGGCCGAACTGCTCACGTCAAGGTCGAGGTCCTTGCCGCGGAAGGGGGTCGTACCCCGCACCCGGGAGCTGCTGGACGCGTCGATGCCTTCGAGGAGGGGGAGGGATACGAACACCAGAATGTCTTCGGTCGATTTGAAGTTGGCGTCATCGCTGTACTTGATGTGGAGCGTCTTGCCCCGCACCTCGGTCTCGATGAACTCCTGAAGGTTGCTTTCCGCCTCCACGCGGACGCCGAAGTCGTCGTTCTGGGCGACTTCCACCTTAAAGGAACAGCAGGTCTTAATGGCGGTGAAGCCGTCCAGATCGCGTTCCTGGGTGATGACGTCGCCGTTGCCCGTAACGCGGTCGCCGGAGAAGCGGCCCAGCCAGCTGCCGTTGTTTACTTCGACCTGAGCGGACAGGGATGGCGTAGCACACAGAAGGAAGAACAGGGATAGGATTCTCATGTCAGAGCGGTTTAGTTGATTATGTGTCAAAGGACGACTACGGGCGGTATTGGTTGCACCGTAGAAACATCTTTTTTATCCGGAGAACGTTAGTCCCACCATGTCACGACTGCTTTTTGTTCTTGCCCTGATGCTCGTCCTCGACGGTTACGCCTTCCTGGCGCTCCGCACCTGGCTTGGCACGTACGGCCGGCGCGCCCGCACCGCGGGCTATCTGGTGTACTGGGGGCTTTCTCTGTTATCCTTTAGCTACGTTTTCCTCAACGTTTTCGGTCTGACGGAGGGGTGGTCCAACGCCGCCATGACCTACTCCCGGGCCGCGGTGTTCATCCTGTACTTTTCTAAGGTACCGGTGGCGATTTTCCTGCTCTTTGACGATCTGCGCCGGGGCGGGAGCTGGATCCTCAACCAGGTGAGCCCGGTTACGGAGCGCGACACTTCCCGCAGCCGCTTCCTCGGCAAGGCCGCCCTGGTCGCCGGTGGCGTGCCCCTGGTCACCCTGACGTACGGCATGGTCCGCAACGCGTACCGCTACCGCCGGTTCGCCGTGGACGTGCCGGTCAACAATCTCCCCGCCGGCCTGGAGGGCCTCAAGATCGTCCAGATCAGCGATATGCATTCCGGCAGTTGGACGCGTACCGAACCCCTGTACGACGCCGTGCGCATGATCAATCAGGAAGCGGGGGACCTCGTCGTCTTCACCGGCGACCTCGTAAATAACAAGGCCGAAGAGATGCTCCCGTACGTGGATATCTTTAAGGAAATTCGGGGCAAGTACGGCGTCTACAGCGTTCTCGGCAACCACGATTACGGCGACTACGTACAGTGGCCCGACGAGGCCGCGCGGGCCGCGAACATGGACCAGCTCTACGACATTCACGCCCGCCTCGGCTGGGATCTTCTGCGCGACGAGCACCGCAAGGTCGATATTAACGGTCACCGCCTGGCCCTGATCGGCATCGAGAACTGGTCGGCCGTCATGCGGTTCCCCAAGTACGGACACCTCGACGTGGCCGCCGCCGGTACTGACGACTGCGACTGTAAGGTTCTGCTCAGCCACGACCCCACCAGCTGGGATGCCCTCGTCCGCCCCGAGTATTCCGATATCGACCTCACCCTCAGCGGGCACACCCACGGTTTTCAGTTCGGCGTGGAGATCCCGGGGTTCCGTTGGTCGCCTTCCCAGTACATTTACGATCAGTGGGCCGGACTGTACCGTAAAGGTACCCAGTCCCTCTACGTCAATCGCGGCCTCGGCTTCCTCGGTTATCCCGGCCGCGTCGGCATCCTTCCCGAAGTGACCGTGCTTACCCTTACCCGGGCCACCACTCCCGCCGAAGGCCTCTCCTAGCATTCCCGGCGAGTACCGCTTTACGCTACCACCCACCGGCGGCGACCACCAGCAAACACAGTGAGCGATACCACCCGCCACCGGGCGACCATCAGCGAACGCAGTGAGCGATACCACCCGCCAGCGGCGACCATCAGCGAACGCAGTGAGCGATACCACCCACCGGCGGCGACCACCAGCGAACGCAGTGAGCGATACCCCTACGCCACCTGATGCCCCCGCCCGGCCTCCAGGATCTCGAACCACTCCTGCCGCCCCAGCTCGACGTCGAGCGCGCGCAGCGACTGCGTGATCCTGTCCTTCTTCGTTGTTCCAATGACGGGGATCGGCCGCGTCGGGTGCTGTCGGCACCAGGCGAGCAGTACGACGTCCTCGGTCACCCCGTGGTCCTTGCCGATCTCCTTCACCTTGTCGCGTAGCCGCAGCACCTTCGTTCCTTCCCCCTTGAAGTATTCGCTGCCGCCGAGCGGGCTCCAGACCATGGGGCGCAGACTGTGGCGCTGGCACTGGTCGTAGGTACCGTCGAAAAGCGGGTCGGTGTGGAGGGGATGGCATTCGACCTGGTTGGTCACCAGCTCGGTATGGCCCTGCAGCAGGTCGAACTGACTGGGCGTAAAGTTGCTGACCCCGAAGTGGCGCACCTTGCCGCTGGTACGCAGATCGTCGAAGGCCGCCGCGACCTCCGCGGGGTCCATCAGCGGATCGGGCCGGTGGATGAGGAGTAAGTCCAGGTAATCGGTCCAGAGATTGCGCAAGCTTCGTTCGGCGGAGGCGACGATGTGCTTACGACTGCTGTTGTAGTGGGCAACGCGGGTATTAGGGCGGTGCGAAGTGATGAGCTGTATACCGCACTTAGTCACGAGCTGTATCTGGTCGCGGACGCTGGAGCTGTGCTGGTGCAGCGCCTTGCCGAAGGCTTCCTCGGTCGTGTAGCTTCCGTAGATATCGGCGTGGTCGAAGGAGGTGATCCCCACATCGAGGCAGTGTCCGATCAGATCGGCAATGGTAGTGGTATTGTAATCGGCTCCCCACTCGCCCCAGGTCATGGTGCCGGCGACGATTTCGGAGAGTTGCGGTCCGTCAGGACTCAGGGTACGTTGAGCTGCGTTCATTGGCGTAATTTTACGACAACCCACCGATATGAAATACTTTCACCTGCTCGTCGCGCTGCTTTTTATCCTGTTCGCTTACTGGCAACTCAACGATCCGGACTGGCCCCTCTGGGTAGCCATGTACGGTACGGTCGCCACCGTTGCGGCGTGGTGGGCTTTCTCGCGACCGCCGCGTTGGCTGGTGTACGCCGGCCTGGCCGTTTCCGCGATTTGGATGGCCAGCCTGCTTCCCGATCTGATCGGATGGATCGGGGAGGGAATGCCCACCATCGCGGGACAAATGAAGGCGGAGTCGCCCCACATCGAGCTCACGCGGGAGTTTTTCGGCCTACTCATCACTACCCTGACTCTGGGAGGGTATGCCTACGGCGCGGGGAAGTAAGGTTTGCTGACCGGCACGCTTTCCGCTACGCCCCGCATGCGAAGGTGCAGCCCCTGGGCGTCTGCCGCAACTCCTTCGATCCGCTGCGGATTCACGCAGTAGTCCGCGTGGCACTGAATGATGCCATAGGGAGACAGTTGCCGTACCAGTTCATCCAGTCCGACCGCGAACCGCTGCTCTCCCGCATCGGTACGGACACGGGTCGCGGTCGGGGTGTCGGCTACCCCGAAAATGATGCTTCCCGGGACGATGGTGGCTCCCGCGTCCCCGCCTAACCGTATGGCCCCTTTCGGCTCGTCCAGCTCCCGGCCCCGGGTGAGATTACGGTCGATCTTCTGCGCTAAACGGCGGTTGGCCTCCTCGGCGTGCAACTGTACCGCTACTCCGCTGAAAACGATGGGGAGTAAACCTACCAGCACCGTAGGAATGGCGATGTACAGCAGCACCCGCAGGTTCAGCAGCGACCAACCGAGGGTATAATTATAGAGTAAGAAACAGGCCGCCGACACCAGCAAAAGCAATACGGCCTGATCCAGCGTCCAACGGGCCATGGTCCACCGGCGACCGCTCCGGCGCACGCCCAGTCGTTCGGTTACGAGACTGTAGGCCACGGCTACCAAAAACGTGACCAGCCCGTAGGCCAACGCCTGCCGTACCGGAACCAGGAAAAGGAGTGCCAGAAAGACGAAAATCGCCGTCCGCCCGTGACCGATGAGAACCGCGCGGCCGAAGGGGCGGTCGGGAAAGGGGCGGCGGAAGGGATTAGCCGGCAACCTCACCGGGCGGTGGTGAAAAGGTTCGACACGTCCAGTCCGCGGCGGTAAAGAGATTCGATCTCCTCCGGCGGCAGCAGAATTCCCTGCTTGTACAGGATCATATAGTAGCCGATGCCCTCCAGCGACCATCCCTTATGGAGGGTGAAGTAGTTGAGTACGTCGTCGTCGAAATGGTGACGGATAAAGTCCTCGTCCTCCCCGGTCAGGCGGTACTGCTTGCTGAATTTGGGGTAGCGGATGAAGTCGATGTCGTGGACGCCGAACAGCTCCCCCAGCTTATGCAACAAGGTCTCGGGTTGCAGGCGAAGCTCGGGAAGGACCAGCCGCGGACTCTGCAGAAAGAGTACGGTCTGGTAGATCGTGTGCTGATGGGCGTATTCCTGGTAGCTGTAGTCGAATATATGGACGTCGTGATCGAGCAGCCCCTGCTGGATACGGAGCACGTTTGTGATCGCTTGCTTCCGGCCCCGGTTGGCCAGACGGAAGTCCTCCAGTTGCCGGTGCAGGCCCCGTTCGTCGGTCGCGCAGTACTCGTAGGCCCGGCGGGCGGCAAGCTCCCGAAGGCTCTGTTGGCGATAGTCCATGGCCAAATATAAAAAACCCGGTAACCGGCTACGCATCCGCGGGTACAATACCTGCGGCAGGGTAGCCGGCTACCGGGTAGTGAGCCGTTATAAAGACCGGGCTTTAGTTACCGTTATTGAACATTCCGGTTTCGCCGGCGGGGACGGCGGCGGGCTGAGCGGGTTTTTCGAGCACCTCGCCCATGATGGTCAGCACGATGGGTTCTTTACTGACGTTGGTGGTCAGGGTAACGCGCTTGCGGAACTTACCGAGGCGGTCGGTGGCGTAGCGGACCTTCACTTCACCGGTTTCACCGGGGGCAACGGGGGCCTTGCTGTAGGAGGGAACCGTACAACCGCAGGAGCCGACCGCGTTGGTGATGATGAGCGGTTCGGTACCGGTGTTCTTAAAGGTGAAAACGCGGTAGGGATCGGCATTTTGCTCGATGGTGCCGTAGTCGATCTCGGTCTGCTCGAAGGTCATGCCGGCAGTGGCCGCGGCGGACATTTCGGTACCGGCGGGGGCACCGTCCTGGGCGGTCACGGCGAAGGACAGGCAGCTGAAGAGGGCGAGAAGGGTGAAAATACGCTTCATGTTCGTTGATTTTTCTCAGGTGTAAAATACGGCACGGCGGGCAATCACTCCTGGCCGGCGGACATACAACGCTACAACGACCCGAAAGATGCCGGTGGTGCGGGGCGGCCGTGTTAAAGTGAAGTAAAAAGAATTGGGTGCTAGCTTTGAGAATTAAATCGTGCACCCTTATCTTTGCGACCGCTAAGACAGCAATGGGGGATTAGCTCAGCTGGCTAGAGCGCTTGCATGGCATGCAAGAGGTCACCGGTTCGACTCCGGTATTCTCCACCCCCTTCGACGCCTCCGCTACTTCGGTAGTGGGGGCGTTGTCCGTTTACCCCTCCGCGACGAGAGCGTAGGTGAGGGGGATCAATCCCGGGAGCTGCCGGAACTGCCACCGCTGCTCCCCTACCCGTACCGTGTCGGGAAAACAGTCGTAGGGCGAAAAGTCATACTCCCGGAATACGTCCAACCGGAGCCCCTGTTCGAGAAGGGCCGTGATGACCGCGCTCACCGGGTGATCCCAACTCACCATCGTGCCCCGGACGTGCGTGCTGTTGTCGGTGTAGCTGCCCTCTACGTCTTCCACGATGGGCGCGCCGCCGAAGTAGGAATACTGCACGGCGCTACGGTCCTCGTTCCACAACCAGGCAACGGGGTGAAACTCCACGAATACGAAGCGGCCACCGGGACGTAAAAATTTTCCCACCACCCCCGCCCAGCGATCGAGGTCGGGCAGCCAGCCGATGGTCCCGTAGCTCGTAAACACCAGGTCGAAGGACTCTTGGAGACGGTCGGGGAGCTCGTACAGGTCGCAACAGATGAACCGTGCTTCCAGCCCGGCGCGTTCGGCCAGTTCCCGCGCGGCGGCGATCGCCACGTCGCTCAGATCGACACCGGTCACGCTAGCCCCCCGGCGGGCCAGCGACAGCGTATCCTGCCCGAAATGGCACTGCAGGTGGAGGATGCGCAGCCCTGTGAGGTCGGCGGGCAGTAGGGCAAGTTCGATCTCCCGCAGGCTATCCTTTCCCGCCAGCCACCCCTCCACGTCGTAGAAGGCGCTGGCCAGGTGGGCGGGCGTGCGGGCATTCCAGTGCGCACGATTGTATGCGAGGTAGTCGTCCATCCTACAAGTATAAACAGGGGGCGGCGGAGCGCGGGAGCGGTGAACGAGGATTTCGTAGTTTGTCGTGTCCCGCGGTCCCAACTCCCGATCCTATGCCCCTTCCCCGACGAACGTTCCTCCAGACAGCCGGCGTACTCGCGGGCGGCCTCTGCCTCGGCGCGCGCCATGTGACCCCTCCCGGCTCGCCGGAGTACACCGGCCAAGTAATGACGGTGACCGGGCCCGTAGCTCCGGAAGAACTGGGCTTTTGTCTACCCCACGAGCACCTGTTGTCGCGCTTCGGCACCGACCCCGCCGAGCCGTCCGCCTACGATGCCGCGGCGGCCCTGGACACGGTCGTGCCTTACCTACAGTACCTCCGCGAACTCGGCGTCGGCGCGGTGGCCGACTGTACGGCCTATTCCTTCGGGCGGGCTCCCGAGCTGCTGCGGCGGATCTCCGCGGCGTCCGGCGTGCGGGTACTCACCAATACGGGCTGGTACGCTGCCGCCGACGACCGCTACGTGCCGGCGGAGGCGTATTCCCTCGCCGCGGCGGACATCGCCCGGCGGTGGACCGGTGAATTCTCGGATGGCATCGGCGATTCCGGCATCCGGCCCGGCTTTATCAAGATTGCCGTCGACGCCGGCCCGCTCTCCCCCATCGACGCCAAACTCGTCCGCGCCGCCGCCCTTACCCACCGCGCCACCGGACTGACCATTAAGGCGCACACCGGCGATAACGCCACCGCCGCAAGGCAACAACTGGAGATTTTGGCGGAGGAAGGCATTGCTCCGGGTGCCTGGACGTGGACGCACGCCCAGAATATGACCGACTCCCGGCCCCTCATCGAAGCCGCCAACCGGGGGGCTTGGATCAGTCTGGACGGCGTAAAGACCCGCTACTTCGCGGACGGCGCGACCCACGGCAACGACACCCTCGACCGTCACCTCGCCCACCTGATGGAGCTACGGGAGGCGGGTCTGCTGCACTGCGTAATCGTCAGCCACGACGGCAGCACCTTCCCGCCCGCCGGGACGGTCCGCCGGCCCATGGACATCCTTTCCAATACCTTCCTGCCCCTCATCCGCGCTCGCGGATTTTCGGCTGACGAGATCTCCACCCTGACGGTCACCAATCCCGCCCGCTACTTTACCATTCGCCGGAGGCTACTTGAGTGAGCAGCTCAACCCGGCGCCCGCTACCGCGTTACCTTTCTTCACACCAACACCATCCAGCCATGCCATTACGCTTAGGAGAAACCGCCCCCAATTTCGACGCCCAGACCACCGAGGGCGACATCAACTTCTACGACTGGGCCGGCGACCAGTGGGTTGTCTTTTACAGTCACCCCAGCGACTACACGCCGGTATGTACCACCGAGCTTGGCCGTACCGCCCAACTCAAGGAGGATTTCGAGAAGCGCAACGCCAAGGTGATCGCCCTCAGCGTCGATGACCTGGAGAGTCACCATGGCTGGGTGAAGGACATCGAGGACACTCAGAGCGTGACGATGAACTTCCCCATCATCGCCGATCACGACCGCAAGATCGCCGAGGCCTACGATATGATCCACCCCGAGGCCGACGAAAAATTTACCGTCCGCTCCGTATTCATCATCGATCCGCAGCGTAAGGTCCGCCTCACCCTCACCTATCCCCCCGCCACCGGCCGTAATTTCCAGGAGATCCTCCGCGTCCTCGACAGCCTGCAACTTACCGACAACTACAGCGTCGCCACCCCCGTCGACTGGAAGGAGGGCGAGGACGTCGTCGTGAGTCCCAGCATCGCCACCGAAGACATTCCCGACAAGTTTCCGAAGGGCCACAAGGAGATTCGTCCGTACTTGCGCACGACCCCACAGCCGAACCGGTAGTGGTAATATGGTATGGTGGTAGTGTGTTACTTACCTCACTACCACCATACCATATTACTAACCTACTACAATACCCCTTAACCAATTCCACTGCATGAACCGAATTTCCCTGCTTTTCCTTCTTCTACTCTGCACCTGCGTACCCGCCCTAAATACCCTGCACGCCCAGGACGAGGGTGAGAAGACCGAAAAAGACGATAAGAAAAAAGATAAAAACGCCTACAAAGACTTGCTGGAAGACGCGAAGGCCCAGGACGGCCTCTTTGACGTCATTCAGAAGGACGGCAAGACCTACTTCGAGCTCCCCCTCGCCCTGATGAACCAGGAGATCCTGATCGTAAGCCGCATCAGCGGACACGTGAAGGGACTGAACTTCGGCGGTGCGGGCATGCGCAGCCGGCCGCAACAAGTGGTGCGGTGGCAGAAGCACGGGGAGAAGGTGTTGCTCCGCAGCGTCAGCTACAACAGCGTGGCCAGTGAGGATCTGCCCGTGTACCAGTCGGTCCGGAACAACAACTTCGAGCCCATCGTGGCCGCCTTCGACGTGAAGGCCTACGGGAAGGACAGCAGCTCGGTGGTCTTCGACGTGACCCCCTTCTTCACTAACGACGAGCCGATGATCGGTGCCATGGACGACGATGAGCGCAAGAATTTCGGCATCAAAGGGTTGGATAAGGACCGCAGCCTGATCATGTCCGTCAAGGCCTTCCCCGGCAACGTCGAGGTACGCCACGTACTGACCTATAAGGGCGACAAGCTGCCCGATAACCAGGTCACCGGTACGCTGTCGGTGGAAATGAACCAGAGCTTCATTCTACTGCCCGCCGAAAAGATGACGCCGCGGCAGTACGACCCCCGGGTAGGCTACTTCAGCATCGAGCAGACCAACTACGGCCTCGACGCCCAGCGCGCCGAGAAGCAGCGCTTCATCACCCGCTGGCGCCTGGAGCCGGTCGACATGGAAGCCTGGGAACGCGGAGACTTGGTCGACGTGAAGAAGCCGATCGTCTACTACATCGACCCCGCCACCCCGACCGAGTGGGTGCCCTACATCAAGCAGGGCGTCGACGACTGGCAGCAGGCCTTCGAGGCCATCGGACTGAAGAACGCCATTATGGCCAAGGATGCCCCCACCAAGGAAGAGGACCCCGACTGGAGTCCCGAAGATGTCCGTTACAGCGTGATCCGCTACGTGACCACCGACATCCAGAACGCGATGGGGCCCCACGTGCACGACCCCCGCACGGGTGAGATCCTGGAAAGCGACATCATCTGGTACCACAACGTGATGAACCTGCTGCGCAACTGGTACCTCATCCAGACTGCCGCCGTGAACCCCGAAGCCCGTACCCCGAAGTTCGAGCGGGAAGTGATGGGTAAGCTGATCCGCTTCGTTTCCGCCCACGAGGTGGGGCACACCCTGGGGCTTCCCCACAACATGGGTAGCAGCCCGGCCTATACCGTCGAGCAGCTGCGCACCCCCGGCTTCGTGCAAGAGAACGGCGTGGCGCCCAGCATCATGGATTACGCCCGCTTCAACTACGTCGCCCAGCCTGAAGATGAAGGCGTCGGCCTCATGCCTAAGATCGGCGTGTATGATTACTACGCCATTCGCTACGGCTACCTGCCCATTCCCGAAGCCGGCTCCGTGGCTGAAGATCACGAGATCCTCAACGCCATGATCAAGGAGAAGGCCGACGATTCCCGCTACCGTTACGGTCGGCAGACCCGGGCCGGCTACGACGCCAGCGCCCAGACCGAGGACATCGGCGACGATGCCGTCCTGGCTTCCACCCTCGGCATTGCCAACCTGAAGCGCATCGTCCCCAACCTCCCGCAGTGGATGGCCGAAGACGGCAAGTACTTCGACAATCTGGAGGAAGTGTACGACAACGTCGTCGGACAACTGCGCCGCTACACCGGTCACGTCGCCAACAACGTCGGCAGCGTCTACGAGTGGCAGCGCAGTAGCGACGAGAATAAGGTGGTTTACGAAACCGTCAGCAAGGACAAACAGGCCGCCGCCGTGCAGTTCGTCAATAAGGAGATCTTCACCACTCCCCAGTGGCTGATCGACGAAAATATTCTGCAGCGCATCTCCGCGACCGGGGTCGCCGAGAAGATCGCCGGCCTGCAGCAGTACGCCATTCGCACTCTGATGCGCGACGATCGCCTCAACCGACTGGTCGAACAGCAGGCCCGCAACCCCCAGACCTACGGCATCATGGATCTGATGAACGACACCCGCGCCGGCGTCTTCACGGCCGCCAATACCAACAGCAGCTACGGACGGACGCTCCAGGCGGCTTACGTAGATGCCCTGACGGGTTTACTGAAAAACGAAGAAGTGACCGCCGATGTGAAGGCCGCCGTACGTGCCAACCTTAACCAGGTACAGCGCCAACTGGCCGACACCAACCGCAACGACAACCTGCTGGTGCAGGGTCACCGCGGGGAACTGGACCAGCACATCCGCGTTGCCCTGACCGGACTGGAAGCCATGACCGGCAAGTAGGTTCGCCCGCACCGGATCATTATCGACCGCCCGTATCCGCACCGCCGGATACGGGCGGTTTTCGTTTGGGCTGGGGGTACTATACAACCCCCCGTGGCTCCAGGCGTTACCCTAACACGATAACCTCGATCCCGCATTATGCCCGAGCACGGCGACCCCATTATTCTCCCCCCGTCCGAAATCTCCGACGCCACCCGCCGCGCCGAAGCTCTCATACCGACCCCCTACGGCACCTTCCGCATGGTCGCCTACGCCGGGGACGCGGAAGACTATACGCCCCACCTGGCCCTGGTGCACCCCGACATGGATCCCACCGGTGAAGTGATCGTGCGCCTGCACTCCGAATGCATCACCGGCGACCTCTTCGGGTCCATGCGCTGCGACTGCGGCGAGCAACTCGACCGCTCCCTCCGGATGGTGCAGGCCGGCAAGGGCGTCGTGATTTATTTGCGGCAGGAAGGGCGCGGCATCGGCATTATCAATAAGCTGAAGGCTTACCAACTGCAGGACCAGGGCTTCGATACCATCGAGGCAAACATTCACCTCGGACTAGAGGTGGACGGCCGCCATTACGGCGTAGCCCAGGGTATCCTCCAGGATCTTGGGATCGGCAAGATCCAGTTGCTCACCAACAACCCGCTGAAGGTCGACTCCTTCGACGAGGGCCCGATCGAGGTGGTGCGGAGACTACCGATCATCGTGCCCCCGGTCCAGGAAAGCGAGGCTTACCTGAAGACGAAGCTGGTCGGTATGGGCCACTGGCTGAAGTAAAGAAGGGTGGCTTAATTCTTCAGGATCTTTCCGGTGTATACACCCTCCCGTGAGTTCACGGACAGCAGATAAACACCCTTTGGTAACTCGTGTAGCTCTACCATGTTGCTCCGTACGACACCGCGCTTGACCGTCCTGCCGATGTAATCCGTTACCCGGTAGGTCGCCTCCGCAATGTGGGTAAGCATTACTGTACCTGTGGTGGGATTCGGGTAGAGGCTGAGCGTCTCCCCCGTCGACGTCTGACCGATAATCGAAATTACATTCGAGTAAGCGAAGTGCCCGTCCTCGTCGTGTTGCTTCAAACGGTAGTAGACCATCCCGCTGCTGAAGTGAGTATCTACGTACCGATATCGGTTCGCAATTGTGCTATTGCCGGCCCCCGGGACGAAGCCGATGCGTTGCCACTGTCCCCGTTTGTCAGAACGCTCAATATCGAAGCCTTCATTCTGTTCTTCCCGTGCCGTTTCCCACTCAAGCAGGTTGCCGCCAGAGGATCTCTCAGCGTGGAAGTAGGTAAACTCCACGGGCATAACGCTCTCCGCCACAAAGTTAGAGGTGGTACCCGAGAGCGCGAAGTTGTTCAGCTGTAGGGTTTTGCGGTTGACCGTTTCGTCCAGGGCGTTTCTGCGGCAGGGAGCGCTATTTCCACAGCCGCTGCCGTTGTCACCGTTGCCAACCCCCCGGTCGAAGGTGTAGTAGGTTTCGAGACTGGCCTCGTCACCGTTTAACTTTTTGCTCATATCCGCTTGTATCTCCGTCGCCGTCCTGGCCTTAGACCAGAAGCGGAGATCGTCTAGAAAACCGTTTGCGAAGCGGCTGTCGCCCGATTGCAGCAGCGACCCGATCACCAGCGTGAAGTTGCTATTGATATCGGGAACGGTGGCCGCCGACTCGACCACCATCGTTCCGTCGAGGTAAAGTCTGAGTTTGTTATCGGTATCTCTCACGGCCGCGAAATGGTGCCAGGCATTGGCACTCAACGGTGAGGAAGAGGGGGTGTAGATATTTACACCGCCGGTGGGGCCGGCGGGTTGTCGGTGCAGGAATCGTATCGTACTATTGACTACCTCGATGAGGAGAAAGTGGTTGTTCGAAGAGTTAGTGCCGGCGATCAGCGATTGTTGGGTGTTGACGTTGGATAGGTTGAACCAGCCTTCCATTGTGTAGTCCGACCCATTGGCGAAGGACAGATCATAGGCTACGGCATTATCATTATTCCCGTCAAAGTGAAGGCTGTTGGCGGCGGCCGGGGCAACGTAGGGGGATTCCAGGGCTACCCCAGCCACGTAGTTCGAAGCAGATCCGGAGAGGGCGAAGTTATTCAGGATGCCATTAGATCCATTTCCGGTCTGGTCGGGCTCCGAGTTCTCACAGGGGCTACCGCCCGGACATCCGCTGCCGTTGTCTCCACCGGCCGTTCCCCGGTCGAAAGTGTAGTAGCCCGCAAGTCCGGCGGCCGTAATCTCCATTTCATGGTCCATACTTTCATTAATCTCCGAGAGAGTGAGGGCATGCGACCACAACCGGATTTCATCCATTTCACCGGCGAAGGGCCGCGTGAGCCCGCTGTTGTCCAATATTCCAATAAACAGATCCATATCGGAAGGGACATTTGAAACGGAGGAGCCAGAGGTGACCTCCAGAGTACCGTCCACGTAAAGGCGCAGCTTGCTATCGTAGCCCATTACGGCGGCGAAATGGTGCCAGGTGTTGTCGTCAACTACCGAGGTGGAAAAAATCTCCACCCCCCCGCTTGTTCCACCGGGTACCCGATGGAGAAACCGTAGGGTACCATCGGTATGAATTTCAACGGTGACGTTGACGACACCGGAACTTTGCTGGCCGACCAGAATAGCTTGCTTCGTGCCCAGGTCGTCAGTTCGGAACCAGGCTTCTATCGTATAATCGGACCCGGTGGCGAAGTCAGATTGACTGACGGACACGTAGTCGTCGATACCGTCGAAGTGAAGAGAATTTTGGCCTTGCGCAATGAGCGCCGAGGTTCCGTACCAGAGGCACAGAAATAGGGTAAGGTAGTTTTTCATGAGACTAATCGAAAAGGCAGAAGAAGTGCTGGCCACTGATCGAGATCTACTCCCGGAGCAACCGCGGTATGGCAAACCCCACAAACGGGAAAAAAATTTTGTCCGCTGCTAATTATTTTCCCAATCGACATTTTTAACAGTCCATTTATTCTTGGGGAACCTCGGTCGATCTTTTCCGTTTACGCTGGGTCAACACTACTCTGACATGCCCCTCACCAAACTCTCCAAGGACCTCCACCGCGAGTGGGACAACCTCGTCGACCGCCTGCGCTGGGGACACGATAAACCCATCGACGTAGCGAACTACATCGGCTTCGGCCGGCCCGACTTTCTGTACCTGACCGGTCGGGTGCTCCGCGACCGCGGCATCGCCCGCAACGAACGCGACCAGCTGTGGCACAATATCGTTAACAACTTCAAGCGCTTTAACAGCCGGGAGATCAACGACGCCAAAGTCGAAATCACCTGGGGCGGACACGTATTCGAGCGCACGACCGACAGCGAGGGCTACTTCTACGTGGAGCACGCCTGCGACCCGGACGAGGCGCCCAAACTCGACGACGAACTCTGGCAGGAGGCTACCGTACGCGTCGTGGAAACTCCCCTGGACGGTAAGGTGAATTACGTCAGTCACTCCGACGTCGTGCTCCCCCGGGAAGCGGAGTTCGGAATCATCAGCGACATCGACGACACTATCCTGAAAACCGACGTGACCAGCCGCTTTAAGCTCAAGGCGATGATGCATACCCTGCTGAAGAACGCCAGCAACCGGCGGGCCTTCGAGGGGGTATCCGACTTCTACAAGGCGCTGCAGGGGGGGCCGGACGCGGCCGGCTTCAATCCCTTCTTTTACGTATCCAACAGCCCCTGGAACCTGTACGACCTGCTGCTCGACTTTCTGCACCTCAACCACCTGCCCCGTGGCCCCATCATGCTGCGCGACTTCGGCCTGCCGGCGGAGGATACCGTCGTCTCCTACAAAACCCACAAGGCGGATATGGTCGACAAGATCCTGTCGACCTACCCCCACCTGCCCTTCATTTTACTGGGCGATAGCGGTGAAGCCGATACCGATATCTACCTGGAAGCCGCCAGAAACAATCCCGAGCGCATTCTCTGCATCTACATTCGTGACGTGCAGCACGAGCTGCGCGCCCAGCGCATCGAAGACCTGATCGAAGACATCAGTGACATCAACGTAAAACTGGTTGGCAGCTACGAGGAGGCGGCGGCACACGCGCGGATGGAAGGATGGATCCAGTAGGCGCAGCCCGCCGACCGTCAAGTACTCAGAAGGCTACCAGGTCCCGGGCGGCTTCGACGACATCCATGACCTGGGGTTTGCTGGCGTAATTGCCGTCATCGGCGTAGGCGGGACGGTGGACGGAGGCGGTCAGCGTCCGCACCGGCGCGTCGAGCAGCGTGAAGCCCCCCTGTTCCTCAATGATTTGACGCTCGATGTAGGCGGACGTTCCCCCGGGAACGTCTTCGTCGACGATCAGGAGGCGGTTGGTCTTTGCGAGGTGGCCAGCTAGCCGGTGCTCCAGGTCGAAGGGAAGCAGCGTCTGCACGTCGATGACCTCCACTTCGATGCCGTGATTGGCAAGACGTTCGGCGGCTTCAAGGCAAATGCGCACGCAGGCTCCGTAAGTCACCAGGGTAAGGTCGCTACCGGGGCGCAGGACCTCCGGCACCCCCAGCGGGACCCGGAAGTCCTTCAGGTTCTCCGGCTCATTCTCCCGCAGACGGTAAGCGTTGAGCACTTCGATGACGACCGCCGGATCGTCGCCCTCCAGCAGCGTATTGTACATGCCGGCGGCCTGCACCATGTTGCGGGGAACGCAGAGGTGCATGCCGCGTAGGCTCCCGACGAGGGGCGACAGGTAGGAGCCGCTGTGCCAAACGCCCTCCAGTCGGTGGCCGCGGGTGCGGATGATGAGCGGACAGGCCTGCATGCCGTTGCTGCGCCAGCGTAGGGTCGCTACGTCGTCGGTCAGCATGGGCAGGGCGTAAAAGATGTAGTCGAGGTACTGAATTTCGGCGATGGGACGCAGGCCACGCATGGCCATGCCCATGGCCTGACCTACGATCGTCCACTCCCGGATACCCGTGTCGAATACCCGGTGCTTGCCGAAGCGTTCCTGGAGGCCGGCGAAACCCTGGTTGACGTCGCCGATCTCACCCACGTCCTCCCCGAAAGCGAAGAGTTCCGGGCGCTGCTCGAACTTGGCGGCGAAGAAGTGCTGGAGGATTTCGTAGCCCGGTACCGACTTGGGCGTTTCGGGATAGCGTGGTGCGACGCCCCCGAGCCGGAGCGGGGAGCGGGGGGTATTGCTGAGCAGGTTGCTGCCCTTACTTGCGGTCAGTTCACGTTGGGCGTCCCGCAGCCAGTCACGGAGCGGACGCGGCAGTTCCTCCTCCCCGACTTCGAAGCGCAACTGGCGAACGGCGTCGATGAGGTTGGAGAGCAGGGGTTCGGCCATTTGCCGTACGGTCTCTCCAAAGCGCTCGATCGCCGGCGTGCGGTGGCCGTTAGTCGGCAGCAGCGCCAATAGTGCTTCCCGGCGGGCGCGGCGGGGAGCCTGTAGTTTTTCCCAGGCGTTCTTGCGGGCGGCGGCAACCACCTTCTTCGCCTTTTTTTCCAGTTCGTCCAGCTCTTCCGCTTCGGCGATGCCGGTAGCCAGCAGGTAGTGCCGGAACTGCGCCAGACAATCCCACGTCTTTTCCCACTCGAGCCGCTCGGCACTCTTATACCGTTCGTGGCTGCCGCTGGTGCTGTGTCCGTTGGGCTGAGTGAGTTCGCGTACGTGGATGAGGGCCGCCCGGTGTGAGCTGCGCACCTGTCGCGCCACCTCGGGGAACAGCTCGAGCAGTGCCGGATAGTCCCAGCCCTCTACGCGGTGAATATCGATGCCGTTGGTTTCTTCCTCCCGGGCCAGACCTGCCATGGCGGCGCTGATGCTTCCCTTCGTCGTTTGCAGGTCGACGGGTACGGAGATGCCGTATCCATCGTCTACTACGGTACAGATCATCGGTACGCCGGTGACGCCGGCGGCGTTCATGGTTTCCCAGAAGATGCCCTCGGAGGTGGAGGCGTCGCCGATCTCCGTCCAGGCAATCTCGTCGCCGTTACGGGAGTGAAGGCGGGCCGGAAGACGCTCGTCCCTGCGGAACACCTTGGAGGCGTAGGCCAGTCCGAATCCGCGGGCCATTTGTCCGGCCGTAGGCGAGGTAGCGCTGCTGAGGTTAAGTCGCTGGGTCGCATCGAGCCAGTTGCCGTCAGCGTCGATCGAGGCATTGGCGTAATGGCCACCCATTTGCCGACCGCCGCTGAAGGGATCGTTATTTTCGTCGGAGTACAGCTGGGCGAGGATCTGCTCGGGCGTAGCCATGTCGAGCGTCAGCAGGAGGGTATGGCCGCGGTAGTAGTCGGCCCGCCAGTCCCCGTCCCTTACGGCCCGGGCCATAGCGACCTGGTAGAGTTCCTTTCCGTCGTCGCTGACGCCGAATTTGGCGCGGCCGCTGAGTACGTCCTTGCGGATGATGTTACTTAATTCCCGGCTTACCCGACAGATGTAATAGTCCTTGAGGGCGCGTTCGAAGTCAGATTCCGGAATTTTCCGAAAGTCCGCCGTAGTAAGCTCGGGATCTTTTAGGGGCAAAACAAGGTGGTTTAGTGTACGCGGTGGTTAGTCGCAAATTTGGTCTGGGCAATACGTAAAATCCGGCCGGCATATAAGCAATCCAGCCATTGCGAAGGTAACGATATTTTACAATTTCCGGTTGACCCCCCGGGCGGTCAGGGTTGGGGCTGCGCCGGAGCGGGAGCGGTGGAATCCCAACGAAGCAGCGTGGTCTGGTGGGCATCCATGCGCGCATAGGTGCAGGTGTACAGCCACTCACCGAGATTGAGGTAACGCGTGCGCCCGTTGGTGAGGGTGTAGTCGATCGGCAGGTGGCGGTGACCGAAAATGCAGTACGCCAGCTCGGGGTCCGCGGCCAGTTTGCGTTCGGAGTAGGCTACCAGCCACTCCTCCCCGGGACCGAGAAATACGTCCTCCGGTCCCTGGCTTTCCCGACTCTGGTGGCTGAAGTACAGGGCAAGGAACATGGCCAGGTTTGGGTGGAGCCGGGCGTACATCCACTTGGCCCAGCGGGCATTGATGACCTTCTTGAGTCGTTTGTAGCCCCGGTCGCCCGGCCCGAGTCCGTCGCCGTGACCGATCAGTACGCGCTTCCCGTAGAGGGTATGTACGACGGGCTCCCGGTACAGCCGGACGCCGGCTTCTTCCTGAAGGTAGTCGTGCATCCACATGTCGTGATTCCCCGTGAAAACGTGCACGGGTATCCCCCGGTCGGTCAGTTCGGCCAACTTGCCGAGAAAGCGAACGAATCCCCGGGGCACCGCCCGCCGCCATTCGAACCAAAAATCAAACAGGTCGCCCACCAGATAAATGGCCTCCGCCCCCTCCGCCTCGCAGTATTCCAGCCACCGTACGATCTGCCGCTCGCGCTCGCGGCTACTGTGGCGGGCGTCGACGCCGAGATGAAAATCGGATGCGAAGAATACGGGCATGGCGGGAACTACGAATACATTACGAAAGGAGGGGCAGGTAGGTGGGGGGCAGATTGTCTCCCATCTTCCGGCTCAGCTGGAAGGCCCGGCCGGTTTCGCTGACGGTGCGGGAGATGGGAACGTACGACCGCCCGGTAAGCGCCGGATAGTCGGACCCGTCGTAGGCGAAGCGGGCCTGCAACTGCTGATGAGTGGCCCGGGTGATCAGGGGGGGCGTGCCGGCGAGTTTCGCCCGCAGGTGTTCCACGGGCCACAGCAGGGCCGACTGCCAGGCGGGCATGCCGTAGGTAGGCGGAGCGCCGTCGACGCTGGCACTGATCGCCGTCAGTAGATCCTTCCAGCTCAGGTTGTCCGCGGAAAGCAGCATTCGATCCCGGTCCACGCGTCGGTCGAGGAGCGTTATCACTCCCCGGGCAACGTCGCGTACGTCCACGAACCCGGCCGTTCCGAGGGGATAAATACGGCTACCGGTGCCGGCTCTCCGCCACAGTGCCGGCGTATTGCCGCCCTTCCAGTCTCCCGCACCGAGTACCGTGGAGGGATATACCGCGGCGACCGATAGCCCTTCGGCCTGCCCCCGCCAGACTTCGCGTTCCGCGGCAAATTTAGAGCGGGCGTAGGCGGTGTTCGGCTCCTCCAACGGCCACCGATCCGTGACCTTCGTGACCTGCCCGCCATCGATGCGATTCAGGGCGGCTACGGAGCTGAGGTATACCAGTCGTTCACTGCCCGCCTCCAGCATCATGTTGACCAGGTTGGCGGTACCTTCTCCGTTGACCCGGAGCATGTGGTCGGCATCACCCGGCTGATAGGAGACGCAAGCGGCGGCGTGAATGACCGTCGTGATACCGTCCAGGGCGTCCAGTAAACTTTCCGGATCCGTAAGGTCGCCTTCCACCAGAGTGCACCACTCCCCGAGCTCGCTCAGTGTCCCGGTAGCGGAGCCGGGACGAACCAGGGCGGCGAAGGGTCGTCCCTCCGCGGCCAGCGCGTGGGCGAGATAGTAGCCGATGAAGCCGGTGCCGCCGGTCAGTAAAAGCTCAGCCCGCATAAAGCGCGCCATTGATCGTATCGCGTGCCGCGCCCGTGGCCGCCGCCAGACTATTGGGGATACCTTCCCGCCGGAAGAGTGCGCACAGCGCCACGAGCGCCGCTTCCTTGAAATCGCCGGTCTTATCGTCGGCGGTAACGAAGCGCAGGTCCGGCGCGCGAGCTCCCAGGCACTCGATCAGAAAACCGTTCCGGGCACCCCCGCCGGTAACCAATACCTGGCCTTCCTTTCCAGCTTCCTGACCCGCTCGTACCTGAGTGGTCAGGTCACCGGCGATGCGGCCGGCCATCCACCGGGTAAAGGTGGCCAGGCGATCTTCGGTGGCCGCCGGATGATCGCGGAAAAGGGGCCAGAGCGTATCCACCACCCACTGATTGCTCAGCGACTTCGGGTACGGCCGCGCGTGGTAAGGCAGTGCATCCGCCCGTTCGGCCAGTTCGGGAAGGAAAGTTCCGGACCGGGCGAGTGCACCGTCGGCGTCGTAGGCGTGTCCCCGCTCCCGGGCCAGTCGATCGAGGATCTGGCAGCAACCGGTGACGTCCCCGGCGATCAGGCCATCGTCCGGGCGGCGCAGGCTGAAGTTGGCGATCCCGCCGAGGTTGAGGAAGATCGAGTGGTGGGGAAAGAGATGGCGATCGGCCACCGGGGCGAGGGGGGCGCCCTGTCCGCCGGCGGCAATATCACTCCCGCGCAATTCCGCTACCACAGGCAGCTCGACCGCGGCGGCCAGTTGCGCACCGTCGCCAAGTTGGAGGGTGTAGCCGGCGGCGGGTTCGTGAAAGACCGTGTGTCCGTGGTATCCCACGAGCAGGGGATAGATGGAAGAATACTCCCCCAGGAAGGCCGCGGCGCGTTGCCCGACGTACCGCCCCAGTTCCGCGTGCAGCTGCCACAGGTCGGGGGCGCTCAGCGTGCCGGAAGACCGGAGCCGATCGCTCCACGCATCGGGATACGGATCGGTGATGGCCGCTTTGACGGACCACTCCCGCACGGGCCGGGGATCACCGGGCGAAAGCGTGAAATCGCAGACGGCCAGGTCGAGCCCGTCGAGCGAACTGCCCGACATGATGCCGAGTACGGTATGCCGGGTAGTAGCCAAGCTTACTGTTCCAGGGCCTTATTGAACGACATGGTGTACTTGGCCATGGCTTCGATCTCCTCCTCGCTCAGGATCTCTCCGAAGGCGGTCATGACCCCGTTCTCACTACCGTTGGTGATAATATTGACGCGGTAGGCCAGGTCGCGGTCCGATTCCTGAAGGTTAGCCGCCCCGTTAGTACCCATATCACCGTAGAGACCATGACAAGCGATGCAGCGGATCTTCCAAATCTTCTTTACGTCAATGTCCTGGGCCTTCGCCGTGGCCGGAGCCGTGGCGGGTGCCTCGGAGGGCGTGGTATCTTCACCACCACCGCAGGCGAGGGCAATCAGGGCGATAAAAACGAGGGGGAAGAGCCTTTTCATGGTCTTGAATTACGTTAAATTTGAATGTGGCGGGAAAGGTAAGGTAAGCCCGCCTATATACAATCCCGGCGCGCCAACATTGTTGTAATTCACCGGTGGTGGAAACTTTTTAGCCCCAACGGTACCTTAAGCTCCGATAACTTCTTATCTTTGCGGGCCGTAAGCGAAACCGCGCGAAAGAATTAACGTATGGAAACTATAACTGTCAACGGCGAGATCCGTGAGAACCTCGGTAAGAAGTCATCCAAGGAATACCGCCGCGAAGGCCTGGTCCCCGCTGTCGTGTACGGTATGGGTGACCCCGTTCACTTTACCGTCCGGGCCCTGGACGTGCGTGACCTCATTTACACCGCCGAATTCAAACTGGCCGAAGTGAACGTCTCCGGCCAATCCTACCGCGCCATCGTGAAGGATTACCAGTTCCACCCCGTCACCGACGAGCTGCGTCACCTCGACTTCCTCGCTCTCGAAGACGGCCGCACCATCAAGGTGGAAGTGCCCGTCACCTTCACCGGCACCAGCCCCGGTGTTCGTGGCGGTGGTAAGCTGCAGCAGTCCGTACGTCGCATCAAGATCAAGACCACTCCGGAGCACCTGGTCGACAACCTGACCCTCGACATCAGCAAGCTGGAGCTCGGTCAGAGCATCCGCGTGCGCGACCTCGACCCCATCGAGGGCGTCGAGATCCAGAACCCCGGCGGTCAGCCCATCGCTACGGTCGAAGTTCCCCGCGCCCTGCGCTCCGCCGCCACGGCCGAGAAGAAGGCCAGCGAGAAGGAAGCCAAGAAAGCCGCGAAGGCACCGGCCGCGGAGTAAGCTCCCCGGTTTCCAAATCAGAAAGGGCAGGCATCACCAGGATGCTTGCCCTTTTTGCTTTTGTTCGCGCCGTGAGTACAAACACAATTTGTTTTAGCTGGCGGCATTCCCTATTTTTGGTGGCACTTACTGATCGCCACACCCAATGAAAAAGCAAAAAGTCAACCGGAAGTACAACTTCCCCGATGCCGATCTCTACCAGATGGCCATGGACAGCATCCGCCTGGCGCAGCGCGACCTGGACCGTTTCCGCGCGGGCTACCAGTACGACGGCCACCGCCTGAAGGGATTTCACGACCGCTGTCAACGCTTCGTGGAAATGCCCCACGACGACGAGCTGCTCGGAGACCAGATGATCGTGACCGATAAGAAGTACGACGCGGCGGAAAAACTCCGTCACGCCATCCGCTCCGTCATGACCCGCGTGCGCATGGCTTACAGCAATCGCACCGGCCGCTACCGCAAGTTCGGCACCGCCAAATTGGGTGACATGACCGACGCTCAGCTGCTCTTCTGCGGTCGGCGGGTCATCCGCGTCGCCCGGGCCCAGTGGGATTTCCTGGCCGATACCGGCCTCAACGAAAGTCACCTCGAACGGCTCGCCAAAGCCTGTCAGGCCTTCGAACTCGCCATGAACATCCAGCAGGATAAGGTGGCGGACCGCGACATCAGCGTGGAATCGCGGATCGACCTCGGTAATCTCATTTACGATGAACTGATCCTCGTCTGCGACATCGGTAAGGACATCTGGGCCGAAACGGACCGCGCGAAGTACGACGCCTATTGTATTTACGACAGCAATATGGAGCAGAAACGGATTGCTAAGGGGAGTTAGGGGGGGGGTAGTTCTTTAGGGGTTAGTAGTTTAGGCGTTAGTTCTTTAGGGGGGGAGTAGTTTAGGCAGTTAGTAGTTGGGGGCGATGATCGGAGGGGTGGTAGCTTTGGGTATGGTGAACTGGCTTTTGTTCGGGGTAGGGGCGGTGGCCTTCGGGTTGACGACGTGGCGGCGGGGAAGCCTGACCGCGGGGGGAGCCGTAACCGCCGTGGTGATCGGGACGGTAGTGACCGCGATGGCAGGTGTGCCGTGGTTGCTTCCGCTCTTCGTGTTTTTTCTGAGCAGCAGCGTGCTGGGCAGGATGCTGCCGGCGGGGACCGACGCCGGAGACCATAAGGACAAACAGCCCCGGGACGCGGTACAGGTGCTCTGTAACGGTGGGGTTTACGCGGTACTGGCGGGGGTCGGTGCCGATCCGGAATTGCTGCTCGTAAGCCTCGCGGTAGCCACCTCGGATACCTGGGCGAGTGAGATCGGCAAGTACGTGCGGCAGCCTACCTACGACGTGCTGCGCCTGCGGCGGGTACCACCGGGACTGAGTGGCGGCGTATCCCTGGCGGGGACGGTCGGCGGGGCCGCGGGTGCCGCGGTTATCGGAATGCTGGCTTTTTTGGTGGGGCCCGCAGACATTAGCGGGACCGTGGTGTACGTAGCGATCTGGGGCTTTATCGGAATGCTGGTGGACTCCCTCCTGGGGTCGGCACTACAGGCGCGCTACGCAGACGTCGACGGTGTGCTGTCGGACGTCGCCCGGCCGGGGGGTCGGCTCGTGGGGGGGCTGCACTGGATGACGAACGACCTCGTGAATCTGATCGCAATTGCGGTAACGGTGGCTTTAGCGACGGCGATTGGATAAAAAGGTACGCGCTTTCACGTCGGAGGATGCCGGAAGTCTTTGCTTTGCTTGGTAGGTGCGGCACCCGCGGCCCCGCCAAAAGATTTTACCTTCGCGGCAAAATGACAACGTAATGGACGCCGCCAAAAGCTTACTGGTAATTCTCGACGGCTGGGGAATCGGTCAACGCCCGGAAGCGGACGCACTGGCCCAGGCCCACACCCCGAACTTCGACCGGATCTACCGCGACAACCCCCACGCTACCCTGGTCACCTACGGCGAGGAAGTGGGGCTGCCGGAAGGTCAGATGGGAAACTCGGAGGTGGGTCACCTCAATCTCGGCGCCGGTCGCGTAGTCTACCAGAGTTTCGCTCGCATCAATAAGGCGATCCGCGAAGGAGAACTTCAGCAACTGGAAACCCTACAGAATGCCCTGCGCTACGCCCGCGAACGGGGCAAGGCCTTTCACCTCATCGGGCTGGTCAGCGACGGCGGCGTACACAGTCACATCAACCACCTTCTGCGACTCACCGACATTGCCACGGCGGCGGGCAACGAACGCATCTACGTACACGCCTTCACCGACGGGCGCGACGTGGCCCCCACTTCCGGAAGGGGCTTCATCAGTACCTTGCTCGACCACATTCAGGATCAACCTACCCAGCTGGCTACGGTAGCGGGTCGTTTTTACGCCATGGACCGCGATACCCGCTGGGAACGCATCGCCGAGGCCTACCACGCCATGGTCAACGGGCAGGGTCGCAAAACCCGGGACGTACTCTCCGCCATGCAGGCCGAATACGACGAAGGGACGACGGATGAATTCCTTCACCCCCTGATCCTGACCGACGACGAAGGCGACCCCGTTGCCCGGATCGAGCCGGGGGACGTGGTGATGTGCTTCAACTTCCGCACCGACCGGCCCCGGCAAATCACGCGGGCCCTCACCCAGGAGGATTTCCCCGAGCATAAAATGTACCGCATTCCGAACCTGCGCTACATCTGCCTGACCCAGTACGACGAAAAGTATACCGGAGTCGAGGTGCTGTTCACTCCGGACGACCTGACCAAGACCATGGGACAGGTCGTCAGCGAAGCCGGAAAGACGCAGTTGCGGATCGCGGAGACGGAGAAGTACGCCCACGTGACCTTCTTCTTCAGCGGGGGCCAGGAGGATCAGTTCCCCGGCGAACGCCGCATCCTGATCGATTCGCCACGCGACGTGGAAACCTACGATCAGAAACCGGAGATGAGCGTCTACGCCGTCACGGAGGCCGCCATCCGCGACATCGAGGAGCGTGGCCCCGATTTTATCTGTCTCAATTACGCCAATACCGACATGGTCGGACATACAGGCAACTGGGACGCCGCCATACGGGCCGCCGAGGCCGTGGACGAATGCCTGGGGCGTTTGCTTACCGCCGCCCAGGTGCACGACTATCACTGCATCGTACTGGCCGACCACGGAAACAGCGACGTGATGATCAACGAGGACGGTAGCGTAAATACCGCGCACACCACCAATCCGGTGCCCGTCGTATACGTGGGCCCGGCCGTCGATCGCGTTCGGTTGCGTACGGACGGTAAGCTGGGTGACGTGGCCCCTACCCTGCTGGAGCTGATGAAGATCCCCCAACCCCGGGAAATGTCGGGCGTGAGTCTGCTGCGTTGATGCCTGACCGGTAGCGGATGCGTAACCAAACCTCCGGCGGGCGTGTTGGTTAGGAGCATAACGAACCCGTGAACCGATGAAACGATTTTTTCCCTTCCTGCTGCTGGCTATTGGGCTATTCGCCTGCGACAGTCAGCGCAGCACCGCCACTACGACCACCGCGGAAACCTCCCCGGCTGCGACCACTAATTCCCGGCCCGGCGACGAGCAACTGGCGGGGAAAATCAGCATCGAAGCCCTCGACGCCCAGTATCCCGACGCCGAAAAAGCTTACTTCGCCGGCGGGTGCTTTTGGTGCACGGAAGCATCCTTCACCCGTATTCAGGGGGTAAAGGACGTATATAGCGGATACGCCGGCGGAGAGCTGGAAAACCCCACCTACGAGGACAGCAACACGAAGACCAGCGGGCACGCCGAGAGCATCGTGGTGTACTACGACCCCGACGTCATCACGTACGACAAACTGCTCGACGTTTTCTTCGTCGCCCACGACCCCACCCAGCTCAACCGCCAGGGACCCGACGTCGGTCCGCAGTACCGCTCCACCATCTTCCCCCTCAATGACGCGCAGCGCAGCGCGGCCGAAGCCAAGATTCGCGCCCTCGACGAAAGCGGCAAGTTCAGCCAACCCATCGCGACCACCATCGAGGACCCCATCCGCTTCTGGGTGGCCGAACCCTACCACCAGGACTACTACGAAAACCCCAGTAACCCGAACCAGGGCTACGTGCAGGGCGTCAGTAAGCCGAAGGTCGATAAGGTCATGCGGGAGTTCAACGACATCCTGAAGCCGGAGTACCGGCAGTAGGTCCGCACCACCGGCGGGAGGACCCCAGCAGGCCGTCCGGTCCGGGACGAGGCCCGCCCAATTCCCTATACCAATGCACGACATCGAGCCCCACTTCCAGTGGCGCGACAAGTACCGCGCCGAAGACGATTCCTCCTCCCCCTTCTACGGGAGACGCTATAGTGAGTTCAGCTACTCCAACCGGGTATACAACTACCTGCTTCATCCCCAGTGGGACGAGTTCGGCTCCGAAACCCTCTACCTGAAGGTCCTCTTCGTGGACTACGACGAACGGTACGCCATCATCGAGTTGATCGGGGAGTGGAACGATGCCCTCCACAACGATTCGATGCACCTGAAGCGGGAGGTGATCGACTACCTGGTTGCCGAAGGCATCACGCAGTACATCCTAATCATGGAGGGGGTCCTTAATTTCCATTCGGACGCCGACGATTACTACGAAGAGTGGCACCAGGAAATCGTGGACGCTAACGGCTGGATCGCCATGCTCAACGTACTTGATCACGTCCGGGACGAAATGAACGACGCGGGACTGGACAAATTCATCCGCTTCGGCGAGCACCTTAACCACCTCACCTGGCGCCCCCAGAAGCCCCGGCGGGTGCACGAGGCGATCGAAGGCCTACTGCAGACCGACACGAAGCGTGTGTACTAGGCCCGTTCCTTCTTTTGCTTTTTGAGAATCATGCGCCCGCGGCGACGAGTGTCGCTGAAGGTATGGTCACTGACTTCCTGCCAGTAGCCCCGCAATTCGCTGTCCCACAGGTCGGGTTTATACACGATCTGGTACTGCCGGTTGAATTCCGGCATGATGGCGTTGTCCCCGTCGCCCACGAACGAAATTTCCACCAGCGACAGGGAGCGGTCGCCGTAGTAATACCCGCTCAGGTCCATGCGCAGCACCTTCCCGTCGGGCAGCGTGACGTAGCTGCGTCCGGTCACCCGGCTACCGTCGGTGGTGATGTACAGTTGCATCGGCAGGGCCTCGTTGGAGTAAATGCCGCCTACCGTCATGGTGCCTTCCCAGAGCCCGTCCAGGGAGGTCTGGGCGGTCAGCAGCAGGGGCAGTAGGAAGACGGAGAAGAGAAAAGCTTTCATCACGGCAGGATGGGGGTAAGAAGACGGGACGTTCCCCTTTGGCGGGTGACCGAGTGAAGAAACGGAATTTTCCGCGGCTTCGTTGCGGGCCGGTAGGTCGGCCGCCTTACTTTGGGCCCCGTGACCACTCCCCCGCCCTATTCTTCCCTGTTGCGCGCCGTGACCCTGGGAACCGCCCGCCGCGATCCGCCCGCGGAAGTGGCAACGTGGCTCGCATCCCTCGACGCAGTCGATCCGACCGCCGACGATGCGGAGCGGCTACTGGCGGCGATCGCTGTAGGGGAACGCCTGGAACGCCTTCGTCCGCACCGCGCGCGCCCGCCGTCCGGGCCCGCGGACGTCGCGCCCGCCGAGACGGGCTCCCCGCCCGCCCTCCGGCTCGCGCGCGGACTGCAGCTTATGCTGGAAGGGACCTATACCGAACTGCTGGACGAAGGGATCGACCTTGTACTCGAGCGGAAAACTTACGTTCCCCCGCCCCTGTTGCCGGCCTTGCTCCAGCGCGCCGCCGCCCTGATGGAGGAAGATTTCCCCCGTGCCCGGACGTACGTACGCGCCGGTGGACGGCGCGCTAACTGGCTGGCCGAGCGCAATCCTGACTGGGCCGAACTGGCTACGGGCTTCGACTACGTCCGGGCCTGGCGAGCCACTGATCAACCGTCGCATCGGGCGAAACTGCTCGCCCGGTGGCGGTTCACGGCTCCGGACGCCGCCCGGGAAGCGCTGGCGAAGGGCTGGTCCGACCAGAGCCCCCGCAATCAGGAGATACTACTGGAAGGAATGGCGGTGGGCCTTTCCGCGGCGGATCATTCCTGGTTGCGCGAAAGCCTCTCCCCGAAACGTAAGGGTGTGCGGCGCGTGCTCACGGCCTTACTGCTGCGGGCCGGGGAGCCGGAGGCAATAGCCGATCTGGGGGAGCTCGCCCGGGCGATCGTCAGCGAAGGGGGCGATCTGCGGACCACGGTTGTCCACGCTGAACACAAGGAACTGCTGAAGAAATACGGAGGACTGAAGGCCCCGCAGACCCTGGACCAGTGGTTGCTGGAAATTATGCCCCCCTCCAGCTGGGACGAATGGGTAAAACTGAAGCCGCCAACCTGGTGGTTATCTCTCAAGCCTTTACAAGTCCGGAGCGTAGGACGGGCGGTAGCCACTTTCGACAATCCGGGGCGGAAGGTGGAATTTCTGGACTTCCTGCTACGGGAGAGTCCGCCACAATTCCCCGCCGAACTGGGCGTGGAGCTCGTCCGCCAGCTACCGGACGCCGCCTTCGACCGCCTGTACGAGTCTTTACTCACCGATCAGCGCGATGCCCTGCGGTTGCGGGGACTGCCCCGGTGGCTGGCGCTAAACCGTCGTTCGGCCTGGTCCGAGCGGCTCACCCGGGCGATGGTGAGGCGGCTGCTGGACGACCTGGAAAACCGGCAGCTCGATTACGCCACCCAGCGTGATTTGGCGCTGCACTGGAAACTTGCCACGCCGCTCCTGCACCCCGCGGTCTTCTCCTGGTTGCGGCAGCAACTGCATTCCGCCACCGAGCGCTACGACGCCTTCGGTAAACTGGCCACCACGATGTTGCAGACAACGGCCTTCCGGCGGGAGCTGAGCCGGACCTAATGCCTATCTTTGCGGCCGCTTATGGAAGGGAATCACGAACTACGCAACTTGCTGTCCCGGGAGCAGTTACAGGCCCGGCTGGACGCGGAGACCGAACCCCGGACGACGCTGTCGTTCTACCGCTACGCCCGCATCGACGATCCGCAGGCTTTCCGGGATGCGTGTTACGCCCGCTGGTCGGTCCTGGGTGTCCTCGGGCGGATATACATCGCCCGGGAGGGGATCAACGGGCAACTTTCCGTGCCAAGTTCGCGGCTGGATGAGTTTCGGCAAGCTCTGTACAGCGTACCCTTTCTGGAGGGGACGCGGCTGAATATCGCCATTGAGGCCGAGGCAAAATCCTTCCTCAAGCTCATCGTGAAGGTGCGCCCCAAGATCGTGGCCGATGGGCTCGACGACGACACCTTCGACGTAACCCGTCGGGGTCGCCACCTCAGTGCCCGGGAAGTGAACGAACTGCTGGACCGGGAGGATACGGTGGTCGTCGATATGCGGAACCACTACGAGAGTGAAGTAGGCTACTTCCGGGGGGCCATCCGCCCGCAGGTGACCAACTTTCGCGAAATTCTGCCCGTCGTGGAGGAACTGCTGGAAGACAAGAAAGATCGGGAGATCGTCATGTACTGCACCGGGGGGATTCGCTGTGAGAAGGCCAGCGCCTACTATCTCCACCGGGGATTCGGCCGCGTGAGCATGGTCGACGGAGGCATCATCGAATACGCCCGTCAGTGCGAGCAAGAAGGGCTGGAAAAGAAATACATCGGTAAGAACTTCGTCTTCGACGAGCGACTCGGAGAGCGCATCACGGAAGACGTGGTGAGCCGGTGCCACCAGTGTGGGCACCCGACCGATCGCCAGCTCGACTGTGCGAATACCGCCTGTCATATCCTGTTCGTACAGTGTGAGGCCTGCGCCACGACCTACGAAAACTGCTGCTCACCGGAATGCCGGGACTTCAACCGGCTGCCCGCCGAAGAACGCGACCGACTGGGGCCCGGCAGGCTATTTAACGGTCAACGTTTTGGCAAGGCTATGTTAAGCGCGCACGGAGAGGAGGACAAGAAATAGCTGTACCTACATCGTAAGTATTTGATTATCAGCCACCATATTTTTCAATAAAAGTTCCACCCGCTTAACTTTGAGTTAACTTTAGCTTAACTTAGCGCGGAATTTCTGATAAATGAGCTGTTTGTACGGCTCGGCAAAGAAACTCAATATGGAAATTTCGGCCGTCCTTGGCCGGAGTTTTAGCTTGTTCGATCGCAAAACGCACCAAGGCGTGCCCCAAGTTTTCTTCAAAAACCACTCGTATATGGAGTTTAGTCGTTTACCCAGACCGTTCTGCGTTCTGATGATCCTTCTATTATATGTCGGAGGCCTCAGCGCGCAGCGCACGGTTATCGGGCAGGTCGTAGATACCGAAAACACACCGCTGATCGCGGCCACCGTGCAGGTGAAGAATACGACCACCGGAACGGTCACGGACGTCGACGGGAAGTTTGAGCTGACCGTTGGCGAAAACGCGAATACGCTGGTCGTGTCCTACCTGGGCTACGTGACCCGGGAAGTGGGTATCGTACCCGGCCCGCTGACGATTACGCTGCGAACCAACGATAACCTGCTGGACGAAGTCGTGGTCGTCGGCTACGGTACCGTGCAGAAAAGCGATGTCGTAGGCTCTGTGACCAGCGTAGACGTAGACGAGGCCACCGCCATTCCGACTACCAACGTAGCGGAAATGCTGCGGGGCCGGGCGCCGGGGGTACAGGTCAACCTGGCCGACCCGCGGCCGGGGGGCACTTCGAATATCGTCATCCGGGGCAAGGTGTCCCTGGTCGGCAACGACCCGCTGGTGATCGTCGACGGCGTACCCTACGATAACATCAACGACGTGGCACCGGAAGACATCACCTCCATCGAAGTGCTGAAGGACGCATCCAGTCAGGCCATCTACGGTGCCCGGGCCGCCAACGGCGTGATCCTCATCACCACCCGCCGCGGCAAGGAAGGGAAGCTGCAGGTGAACTACCACGGCTACGCCACGGTGCAATCGCTTACCAAAAACTTTGACCTCTATAACGGGGAAGAGTTCGCTCAGGTAAGACGGGAAGCGCAGCGCACCGACAACAACGACATGTACCTCGACGACGAGATCATCTTCGAACCCCAGGAGCTGCAGACACTGCAGCAGGGTGACTACGTAGACTGGGAAGACCTGGTACTCGAGGACGCGCTCATCCAGAGCCATTCCCTCACCCTCGCCGGGGGCGGGCAGAATACCAAGGTGTACACCAGTCTGAACTACTTCGATCAGGACGGTCTCATCCCCACCTCCGGCTTCAAGCGGGGGGCCATTCGCCTCAACGTGGATCAGCGGGTGAGCGACCGTATATCGCTGCAGGGCAACGTAAATTTCCAGAAGAGCCAGCAGGACATCGAGTCCTCCTCCCTCAACTTCATCAATATTTCTCCCCTGGCCCGCCCCTTCGACGACAACGGGGACCTGGCCAAGTTTCCGCTCGGTGAAGGCAGCACGACGGTCAACCCACTCTGGAACATCCGCGAGTCGGACAACCAGCGGGAAACCACCCTGGTCGACCTCAACTTCGTGGGCAACTACGAATTGCTCCCCGGACTGAGCTACAAGCTCAACACCTTCTTCCGCAACCGGGCCGCGAACCAGGGACTCTACCGCTCCTCCCAGCACTCGGAGGGCGACGCCGACATCCAGGGGCTGGCCACGCTGACCAACACCTTCTACCGGGAGTACCTGCTGGAAAACATCGTGAATTACTCCCCCGAGATCAACGAGAACAACAAGCTGGATCTCCTCTTCGTGCAGGCTACCAACCAGCGCAACTCGGAGGAAACAAGCATTACCAAGTCGGGCTTCCCCAACGACGCCCTGGGCTTCAACGGCAACGCCAGCGAGGTGCGCGGCAACTCCCGTGACGTGACCCGCCGCCGGCTGGTTTCCTTTCTGGGCCGCGTACGGTACAACCTCAACGATCGTTACCTGCTGACGCTGACCATGCGGGCCGACGGTTCCAGCGTATTCGCCCAAAACAACAAGTGGGGCTACTTCCCCGCCGCCGCCGTCGCCTGGAAGGCGCACCAGGAACCCTTCCTGCGGGACATCTCCGCCATCACCCAGCTCAAATTGCGGGTGAGCTACGGCTCCACGGGCAACGAAGGCATCGACCCCTCCCAGTCGCTGGGCGTGGCCGACGATCTGCCCTACACCTTCGGTGGCGTGACCGCCGGCGGATTCGCCCCCCTCACGCGGTTGCCCAACCCCAACCTGAAGTGGGAAACCACTACCACGCTCAACGCCGGCATCGATTTCGGTTTCTGGAACAACCGCCTGCTCGGTACGGCCGAATACTACGTATCGAGTACGACCGACTTCCTGCTCGACCGCGCGCTGGCGGGCACGACGGGCTTCACCGTCACCCGCTTCAACATCGGGGAAGTGGAGAACCGGGGCGTCGAACTGAGTCTCGCCTACGATGTAGTCCGCAACGAGAATCTGCGGTGGAACGTCGGTGCCGTCTGGTCCGCAAACCGCAACAAGATCATCAGCCTGGATGGATCGACGGACGAGAACGGCGAGCCCATCGACTTCGTCTCCCAGGGCCTCTTCATCGGAGAGCCCATCGACAACATCCGCCAGCGGGTGTTCGATGGCATCTTCCAGGCGGACGACGACATCGCCAACTCCGCCCAGCCCGACGCCATGCCCGGCGACGTGCGGGTGGTCGACCTCAACGGCGACGGTATGATCACCGACCTGGACCTGCGGGTGTTCCGCGAAAATCCGGACTGGTACGGCTCTCTCAACACCACCCTGACCTGGAAAGGCTTCGATCTGTTCGGCGATCTCTACTTCGTCAGTGGTGCCCTGAAGCTCAACCCCTACCTGGCCGACTTCAACCTCGGCGGTACGCTACAGGGGGCCCGCAACGGCATCAAGGTGAACTACTACACACCGGAAAATCCCAGCACGGAGTTCCCGCGCCCCCGCCCCAACACTCCCTCCAATCTCTTCGCTCTGGCCGTAAAGGACGCCAGCTACCTGCGCCTGCGGACCCTGACGCTGGGGTACACCATCCCCCCCGCTACCGTCGGCCGGATTGGCCTGGGCAGCATCAAGGTCTACGCGACCGGCACCAACCTCTTCACGGATACCGAGTACAAATCGTACAGCCCGGAGGTGAACCCCGGAGCCTTCCCGGACGCGAAGGGCTACACTTTCGGCCTTAAGGTCGGCTTCTAAACTATTCAATCCCCCACCGGCCGCCCCCGGCCAACGGTCAAAGTAATACGTATATGAACCTAGCTTGTAAATCATTCGGAGGGCACGCCTACTGGCTCCTCTCCCTGTTGTTCCTGCTGACTTCCTGCCAGGAATTTCTGGAGGACGAACTGCTGTCCGAAACCTCCGTCGACTATCTCTACAGCACGCCCGCGGGCCTGGAGGATGCCGTAGTGGGCCTTTACGCCCTCAACCGGGCCTACATCGAATCGGGTGCCGGTAACAACGACCACCGTGCGCTCATCATGCAAGCCAAATCCGATCTCACCCTCGGCCGCGCCGGTGAAATCGCCCTCTACGCCCGCCTGGGATGGGGCCGCGACCTCACCACCGGCGGACAGGGCGGCTACAGCCACTACTGGCGCAATTACTACCGGATCGTCGACCGGGCCAACGCCGTCATCGCGGCCGCCGAGACCGTCGCCTTCGACGAAAGCGACCTGGACCGCAAGAACCGGATCCTGGGCGAAGCCCGTACCATGCGCGCCAACGCCTACTTCACGCTCTACCGGATGTTCAACAACATCTTCATCACGACCGAGCCGACCTCCCCGGAAAACGCCTTTGACGTTCCCCAGGACAAGAGCAGTCCCGAAGAAATTTTCGCGCTCATCAATGCCGATCTTGATTTCGCCATTGAAAACCTTGACTGGACGACCCCGCAGTTCGGTCGGTGGACCCAGGCATCCGCTCGCCACCTCAAGGCGAAAGTGGCCATGTGGCAGGGCAACTGGGCCGAAGCGATCACCCAGTCCGAGGCCGTCATCAACAACGGCAGCTACAACCTGCTGTCCAACACCGGCGAAGTCTTTGCTGGCGACCTCAATCATTCCGAAACGCTCTTCGCCATTCAGTTCGAGGATGGCGTGATCGGAGGCGGCACCCGCAACCAGATCCACTTCAACCTCGTCGCCAACTACCTGGAAATTCCGGGCGTCGTGCGGTCCAGCGAAAACGGTGGCCGTGGTGCGTCGCTGCTCGTACCCAACAACTACCTGGTCGACCTGCTGGCCGAGGATCCCAACGATACCCGCGACGACGGCACCTACATGATCAGCCGGTACCGCTACAACGATCCGGCCACCCTGCCGCCGGGCGTACAGATCGGCGACACGATCAACATTTACGACCGCGACAGCGAGGACCCGAACAACTTCCGCCAGTACTATAAGACCCTGAATCCGGGCGTGCTGAAGTTCCAGCAGCGCGACGCGGATCCTAACGAGGCCAATACCATCAAAAACATCATGGTCTACCGCCTGGCGGAAACCTACCTGATCTCCGCCGAAGCGCATATGCGGCAGGGTAATACGGCCATGGCCCTGGAGCGCCTCAACGCCATCCGTACGCGCGCCGGTGCCGCCCCCGTAACGGATGTGACCCAGGAAACCATCCTCGACGAACGCGCCCGCGAACTCTTCTTCGAGGGACAGCGTTGGTTCACCCTCAAGCGGATGGGCGTGCTGGTCGAGTACATTCAGGACCACGCCGGTAACGATAACCTGCAGAGCATCGCGCGCGAACGCATCACGCCGATCCAACAGAACATCTTCATTCCGGAAGCGGAAATTCAGCTGCTGGGCCCCAACTATCCCCAGAACGAAGGCTACTAACGCGAACCTATGCAATACCCATTTCTTCTCGCCCTCATCGTGCTAAGTAGCTGGGCGGGCGCGCAGGTCCCGTGTGCTATGGATAAAGAGCAAGCTCCTCTGGAGGTGATGTCCTACAACATCCGCCTAAACGTTGCCAGCGACGGAGAGAACGCCTGGCCCAACCGCCGGGAGTTTCTCGTCAGCCAGGTACTCTTTCACGCCCCCGACATCCTCGGCACCCAGGAGGTCCTGCCGGATCAGCTCGCCTACCTCGACCGCCACCTCACGCCCTACGCCTACCTCGGCGTGGGCCGCGATGGGGGCAATGCGGGCGAGTACTCCGCCCTCTTCTACAACCGACACAAGTTTACGGTAGCCGAGAGCGGCACTTTCTGGCTCTCCCCCACCCCCGACGCCGTGGCCTCCGTAGGCTGGGACGCCGCCCTGCCGCGGATCGTGACCTACGGACGCTTCCGGGACCGGCGGAACGGTCACGAATTCATGGCCTTCAATACCCACTTCGATCACCGGGGCGAACAAGCGCGGGTGGAGAGCGCCCGCCTGATCACGCGAATGATGGATTCGCTGAATACGGACGACCTACCCGTCGTGCTGACCGGTGACCTCAACCTCACGCCGGAAACCGAGGCCATCCGGACCCTGACCGATTCGCTCGTCGACGCCTACGCTACGGCTCCCGTACGCCTCGGACCCGCCGGTACCTTCACCGGCTTTGATCACGCGACGCCCGCCGAACGGCGCATCGACTACATTATGGTGTCGCCCGGTATCCGGGTACGAAAGTTCGCCACCCTCACGGATGCCGTGGACGGGCGCTACCCCTCCGATCACTTCGCCGTTGTCGCTTCACTGGACCTGCGTCCCCGCCCCCTGATCGTCGCCCACCGGGGCGCCAGCGGTCACGCCGTGGAAAACTCCATGCCGGCTTTCCAGAAGGCGGTGGAGCTGGGAGCGGACATGATGGAACTGGACGTGTGGCGGCTCCGGGATGGTACCGTTGCCGTGTACCACGACAGCGACCTCAAACGTCTCACCGACTCCGACGCCAAGATCGAGGAACTGACGTTGTCCGAACTGAATCAGGTCGTGCTCGACGGCGCCCACCGGGTACCCACCCTCCGGGACGTGCTGATGCAGGCGGATAAAGAAATTCAGATCAATGTCGAGCTCAAGGGGGGCAGTACCGCGGAGGGCACCTACGCCCTCATCGAGGAGTTCGTAAAGGATCACGGATGGAAGATCGGGGACTTCATGATCTCGAGTTTCCGCCACGACGAACTGCGGCGCATGCGCGAACTGTCTTCCGACATCGACATCGCCGTCCTCCCCCACGGCAATCCGCTGGAGGCTATCGGGGTGGCCGAGGAAGTCGGCGCTTCGGCCATCAATGCTTATCACGGCAGCCTGGACCAGACCGTCGTGGACAAGATCCACGCCGCCGGACTGAAGGTGAACGCCTGGACCGTAAACGAGAAGGCCGACATGCGCCGGCTGCGCGCCTTTGGGGTCGACGGCTTCATCACGAACTACCCGGACCGGGCACGCGCACTGGACTAAACGGTTTCCTCCGGGAAGGTTGCCCGCAGCAGCCAGTCGAACACCCCGGGGGCATCGAGCCGGTCGGGAGTATCGAGCCGGCTGATGAATACGGGCTTGTCGCCGTCCTTACCGCCCAGGTACCCGTGGGAGCCCTTCACCAGATCGGCGGTGAGGGGTACCACGTCCATGAGGGTCCGGAAGCCGAGTTTTTTGCCGGCGACCTTCAGGGCAATCCGGGGAATGAGCAGTTTCTTCTCCGGGTCGAGGAACATCTCCACGGGGTCGTACCCGGGCTTCTTGTGGATGTCCACGGTCCGCGCGTAGTCCGGAGCCCGGGCATCGTCCAGCCAGTAATAGTAGGTGAACCAGCTGCGGTCATCGGCTACGGCCACGAGTTCGCCGGCCCGGGGGTGGTCGATTTTGTAAAGCTTCTTCCCCGCTTCGTCCAGCAACTGACCGATGCCCGGTACGCGTTGCAGCAGTTCGCGGACCAGGGGGATATCGGCCGGGTCCCGGATGTAAATGTGGGCGATCTGGTGATCGGCCAGGGCGACGGCGCGGCAGGTACCTACGTCGAGCAGTTCGGTGCCCCGTTCCTCGCGGACACTGATCAGGCCCGCCTCCCGCAGTATGCGGTTGATGTGAACGGGCCGGTCGACGTTCGTGATGCCGTATTCCGAAAGCACCATGACCTCCACCCCGTGGCTTTCGTAGAATTCGATAAGATCTTTAACCACCCCGTCGATCTCGCGCAGGTCCTGGCGTACGGACGGATGCTCCTGACCGTGGCGCTGTAGGTTATAGTCGAGGTGGGGCAGGTACACTAGGTTCATCGTCGGCTGGTGCCAGTCGAATACCCGCATGGCGGCATCGGCGATCCAGCGGCTGCTGCTGATGTTGGTGCGCGGCCCCCAGAAGGAAAAGAGCGGGAAGGTCCCCAGCTCCTTTTGTAACCGCTCGCGCAGGTCCATGGGGAAGCTGTAGCAGTCGGGCATCTTGCGCCCGTCCGCGAGGTACTGCGGGCGCGGGGTCACGCAATAGTCGACCGAGGAGTACATATTGTACCACCAGAACATGTTGGCGACCGTAAAGGAAGGGTCCCGCTTCCGGGCCACGTCCCAGATCTTGGGCGACTGGACCAAATGATTGCTCTGCCGCCAGAGTTTGATTTCCTGTTCGTCGCGGAAGAGCCAACCGTTGGCGACGATGCCGTGGTCCCGGGGCCACTTTCCGGTAAGGTAGCTCGTCTGGGCCGTGGTGGTCACGGCGGGGAGGGCGGGGTCCACGGTGGTCGTTTTCCGGCTGGCGGACCACTGTTTCAGGAAGGGGGTGTCTTCTCCGATGAGGTCGGCGCTCAGGCCTACGATGTCGATGATGGCGGTTTTGCGCACGTCTTAGCGGTTCAGTTGATTACGTACCCACTCCAGCTCCCGGTGAATGCTGTCGGTAAGGGTGAGGCGTTGATGGTCGGGCAGTACGTCCCAGGTGTAGGTTTCGACTTCGAGGTGGTGGGTGAAGGGATCGGCTTTCCACAGCTTCAACGTCTCGGCAATGGCATCGTTCGTCGACTGCAGACGCCCGTAGCAGTCGGTATAAATGGGCACGTGAAAATGGGTTCTTAATTCTGTGTACGCCGGATCGGACAGGGCCGCGAGTCCGGGGCCCAGATCGGGAAACTGGCGAATATTCCCCCGTCGGTGGCGCAGGGCCGTCTGGTGCAGGTAGGTGGGTTCGTCGTAGGGCAGGAGAGCGGCGTGCACGGCCGCGCGGTCCTCGGTCAGATCCGCCTTCAGGGCGGCGCTAATTTGCAGTTTCCCCACCCGGATCCCCGCTTCCCGCATGTTTTGGAGTACGTCGGCGGGAGATTCGTAGGCGACGGCGAAGTGACAGACGTCCCAGCAGAGCGTCAGGTGTTCGCGGATCGCCGCTTCGGCAGTGGCGCGCGGAACACCAAGTTCCCGTTGCAGCCAGTCGAGGCCCTGGGTGAGGACCACTTTCCGGTAAAAGTCCGTGAATTCCTGACTGTTCTCCAGGATACCGTCGGGTTCCGGCTCGATGTCGAGGTGGAGGGATTTGCCGGTGCGCTCTTTGATCCGTACGAGGTGCAGCACCACTTCCATGAGGTGGCGGGTGGAGACGCGGGTCGCCCGCGCCAGCTCCTCCTCCGACGTGAACCAGAAGCGGTAGGAAAGCGGGCTGGTAGAGATGCCGCCATCCATACCCGCGGGCAGTAGCTCGGCCAGAATGCCGAAGAGCCGGATCGTATAGTCGACGCGGTCCCGGGTGGTCCAGTCGGGGGTGTAGACGTCGTCCTTCACCCGCTCTCCGTGAAACTCCCCGTACGGGAAGCCATTCATGGTGAAGACGTAGCATTCGTGGTCGGACAGCCACCGTCGGAAGGACGTCAGCTCCTGCGTTCCCGCCAATTCCTCCGCCGCACGGGCCGACAGGCGCAGACCGATCCCGAAGGGACCATCGACTTCCGTAAGTTGCTTAACCTTCAGCAGGTGGTCGAGGCTGGCCAGCACCTCCGGCCAACTTTCTCCGGGGTGAATATTTGTGCAGTAGGTAAGGTGATGACCGGGATTGATCTGCATGCGGGGCGGATGAGTAACCGCAAAGAACGCAACCACGAAGTAAAGTGGAGAACGTTGACGGCCTTTAGAAAGACATCACGGGAGTAGATCCTTAATTTCACCGCCACCGAACGCCGTTAACTACTCACTTAGTGAAACCTGAAACTGACCACTGGTGAGTAAGAACGTATCGGGTCGCAGACCGCCGTAAATGGGTAGTCCGAGCGTATCGTGTTCAAAAGCCAGATTAAATGTACCCTGGAAGTGCTTGCGGTCATCCGAGATGCCCGTGAAACAGATCTCGTTGGCAAAATCCGGGTGATTGAATAAAATATACGTCTCAGCGAACGCATCGCCGTGCAGAGGGGTAAATCTGGCAAACCTATGGATATATCCTTTGCCATACATATCAGCCGTATGCCGCTCCAGCGACTGGCAGCCCAGCCGGGGTTCGTCTATCAGAAACGAAAGTTGCTCTCTGGGTACACCTTCTTGATCAATAAAATGGGCCTGAAAATCCCAGTAGTGATGTCCTTTAGGGCGATAGATTACCTGGTAACCGGCTACCCAAATCGAGTCGGGTTCGTAGGTAGCGGTCGTATAATCAAATTCTTCCCAGGTATCCGCCCCACCGGTGAGTGCGCCAAGTTTTTCTTTTTCGCAACCCGGCAGCAGACACAGTAGACATATCGAGTATAGTAGATATTCGTAAGATAGGTGAACTATATTCATTGTATGCTGACCTTACGGGTGTACGTATGCAACCCATCGGTTACCGTTAGAATATAGGTTCCGGTAGGCAGATCGACGTCAATGGACTGGTATACCGTCGCCAATGCCTTGAGCGTGATCGTTCGCGTGAAAACCCTACGTCCCCCTAGGGAATGTAATTGCACCGTTGCTTTACCATCTGTTTTGGCCCGGTACATCACGGAAAACACTCCGACCGAGAGGTTAGGAAATACTCGAAGAGAAGGCACGCTAATATCGCTGGATAGTAATGCGTCAGATGCAAACAAATTTGTGTCCGTGCCGTCTGAAGCTAAGCTATCCGGTTCGGGACCGGTACCTTGCCCCCCCGTTATTTTGTGGACGTCCGTAGCGGTGGTACCGTTAGAGCAGGTTGCGGTGACCCTAAGCCACAGATCGCCGCTTTGTGGCATAGTAAAATCGACGCAGGTAGAAGTATAATAGGGGCTGTAATTGAACCCGTTGTAACTGTACTCCCACACCAGGCTGACATTGTCACAGTAGGTAACATTTGCGCACCATGTGCTGGTCTCGCCTGCTTCCAGTTGATTGAATCCGCGAATATAAACTTGTACGGGTTACCAGCCGCATCCGCGGCATCGGTAAACAGGACGAGAACCGTAACCTCGCTGTTGCAGTGGTTTTTTTGTGGCACGGTAGACGGTTGCTTTAGTCGCGACCCTGAGGCTTCCGTTTCCACCGCACATCCATAACCCTCACTGATAGGGCGGTCGCGAATCTCGATCAATATCCCGTACTGATCGCCGAGCGGAAGTAGTTTGAAACTCCGGTTTTGGTAAACAATGCGTCCGGTGATACCCCCTTTATAGCGCGTCATAGTCAATGACCCTTCCGACTCCGGGAACACTGCAGCGTAGGTATACGCATCGTCTGCAATCGCCCTGACGTCGGTCGTGGTTGCTACCAGTACAGACGGCTCGCCCGGTAACAGGAGAGCCAATTTTCCGTTGCTGTGAAGATTTGAGAGCTGTAAGTTTCCTTTAATCCGTACGTCCAAATAGTCTGCATTTGCGCGTAGCCTATTCAAGTTGCTTTGCTGTTGGGAGGTAAGGTCCAGCGTTCGCTCAGCAATAGGCGTAAGAAAGGGAGCCACCTGAGAGATCGCGACAGTCGGGAAGAAAACGGATAAAACGTAAAAACCCATTATCATTAAGGACCGCGTCCGTTTAATGAAGAGTATACAATCGTAGGTGGGGGGGAGTCAAGAGTATTGTATTTGTGTAGATGAATTATATTTATCTGCAAAAACTCATTGAGAAAAGTTTGTTCCCTCATGGAACACCTGCCGAAGCATTCGCAATATCCGGGTAAGGATACTCAAATGATGCTGTCCTTTGGATAGAATTAATCTTGTCAATGCAGATTCCTATATGAATTATACGGGATATACATCATATCAAATTATTACTCGATATATGTATAATTTTCCGTCGATTACATGGACGGAGACGCAGGTGCTGAGGTTTTCCGGTGGGACGCTGGCAAATCAGGTTACGGAGAAGTAGCGCGCAAGGCCGAAAGACACCGGCAGCAGGGCCAGGACGGCCAGGCCGGCGGGCCACCCCATGAATCCGGCCGCGAGGCAGGCGTTGAGGGGAATGAGGGAGATGACGCCCGTCTTCACGGCCCCCTTGATGAGGGGCGGCCGGTTGTCGCGGATGGCGGCCACCTTTGCCCGGAGGTTCATCCCGTACCACAGCAGCAGGAACGGCAGGGCCGGCCAGAGATCAGCCACCGTCCAGCGGGAGAGCGACAGCAGGGCCAGGGCAACGGCAGTATCCAGACCAAGAGCCAGTTGGATGGAGGCCCGGTTCCGCCCCCCGACCTCGCCGCGGCTCGTGAGCGTGATGGCTCCGATAAAGACGATGGGAATGAAGGCTAGCCACCAGTAGTCCTGGAGGGCGGCTATGCTCAGGCTGATGCCGAGAAGCAGATTGCCGCCACGGCACATTCCCATGACGAGCGGACCGAAGAATGCATGGTGTTTGGCCTTCGCGTCGTACACCAGCGTGAGGGCGGCCACCACGAGGGCGATCGCGCCACTCGTCGGGGACACGATCAGGGAGAGACCGACGCCGGCCAGTAGGAGAAGTCCACCGAGCAGTGTTGCCTGGGCCAGCGTTACCTGCCCGCTCGGCAAAGCGCGCTCGGGCCGCTCCACCCGGTCGAGGTCCAGGTCAAAGACGTCGTTAAACACGACCCCGCCGCCGTAGAGTCCGAGGGTAGCCAGGGCGAGCCAGCCGACCTGGTCGTCCCACGCGCCGGAACAGGCGGCGGCAACACTGGCGCCGGCCAGAATATCCGCGACGGCCGTTACGAGATTAGCCGGTCGCAGCAGGCTGAGAAAGGGACGTAGGGCCACGTTAGTTTTCGATGACGTTATCGGATTCTGTTTCGGAACGCTCCGTTTTGCGTCCGTTGCGGAGTACGCTGTTGCCGCTGAAAAGTTGGCTGCGATCGATGTCGGGCGCGTCGGTCCAGTCGGATTCCTTCATTTGTCCGCTCTGCCCGTAGGCGGCCAGGGCATTTCCGTAGGTGACGAGTCGCACGTCTTCCTCGGGTATACCGCGCTCCAGCATGAGGGCGGCGGTCTTAGGAACGGACAGCGGATCGCTGATGCCCCAGTCGGCGGAGCTGTCGACGATGATGCGTTCCGGGCCGTAGTGCTTCATCAGGTCGACCATGCGCTCGTTTCCCATTTTGGTACCGGGATAGATGGTAAAGGCCGTCCAGTAGCCGCGGTCGAGCACCTCCTGGGCGGTTTCCTCGTTACAGTGGTCGATGATGACCTTCGTGGGGTCACAGCCGTGTTCCTCGAGTACGTCCATGCTGCGGTACGTCCCGTTCTTCTTGTCGCGGTGGGGGGTATGGATCAGTATGGGCAGGTCGAGTTCCAGGGCCAGTTCGATCTGCAGCCGGAAATACTTGTCTTCGGCGGCGGTCTGATCGTCGTAGCCGATCTCCCCGATGGCGACCACGCCTTCCTTGGTGGCGTAAAGCGGGAGCAGTTCCATGACGGCTTCCGCGAGGGGTTCGTTATTAGCCTCCTTGGAGTTCAGTCCCATCGTGCAGTAATGGCGAATGCCGAACTGGGAGGAGCGAAAGCGTTCCCAACCAACGAGGGTGCTGAAGTAGTCCTTAAAACTGCCGACTTCCGTGCGGGGCTGGCCGAGCCAGAAGGCGGGCTCGATCAGGGCAACGACGCCGGCGGCGCGCATGGCCTCGTAATCGTCGGTCGTGCGGGAAACCATGTGAACGTGGGGGTCGATGAATTGCAAGGGTAGGAAGTTAGTTCGTGAGTCAGTTAGTTCGTGAGCCGGGTGGCCTGACGGCCGATCTCGTTCCAGGAGGGGGCGGGGGCGGCGGGGTCCAGGGCTTTGCGGGCGGCGGTTTGTTCGAGGGGGGTACCGGTCCGGGCGGTGAGTTCCAGGGCGGCGCGGGCGCGGGAGCTAAGAAATCCATCGATGAAGCGCCAGAGCTCGGGACTAACCGGGCGGTGGGCACTCCGACGTTCGTCGGCGTAGTCGAGGAAGATATCGGCGAGCTTGGCGTTTTTACGTTCCTCGATGCGGTAGATGCGGTGCATCGGTCGGTCCATGAACATCGCCTTGAGGACCATATGGTTCCAGGCATCTTCGGAGAGGTAACGGGCGGGGAAGGGATTCTCCAGGGCGATGGCATCGAATACGCCGACCATATTGGTCCGCAGGCCCTCGCGGGTGCGGGGTACGAAGTCGGCGGCATTGGGCAAAAAGTACAATCCCTTATACAGGGCGATGAGTTCCCGGTAATCCGCCGTACCGAAGAGGTCATCGAGGATGCGGACGTTGTCCTGCGCGGGCAGGGCCGTCATGAATAGTACCCGGGCGAGCTGGTCGGCGCTCCAGTTGGTGGCACTGAAGTTGGGGTAAGCGACGTTCAGCGCACTCAGCTCCGATTCCGTAAAGTTGAGCTCTTCCTTCCCGACGAAGCGCGGGCAGGCCCCAAAGGCGAGGTAGAAGGTGCGGACTTTGAAGTCTTCGTCGAGGGAGGCCAGTTTACCCTCCAGCCAGCGAAAGGCATCCGGGGCAAGGTGTTTTTCTAAAATGTGGTGCAGTGGGTGATTCATGCGGTGTAATTAGGCCCGCCCGGGGCCTCGTGCGGGTAGCCAGCGCGAACGGGGTTCCCCGGGGAGGGGAACAAACTCAGAACGCAGCTTCCATTCCGGGATTGTTTGCGAACGAAGCTAAGAACTACGCGCCAAAAGGGCACGGTTTCAGTTCTCCTTTAGCATCATACCGCCCGTTTTCAGGCGGGCTTTGAGGGCGAACACCTCGTCGCGGTACTGGGCGGCACTCATGAAGTCGAGCTCCTTAGCCGCCTTCTTCATTTTTCGTTCGGACTCCTGAATGGCGAGCTCGAGTTGGTCTTTCGTCATGTGCTGCAGGACGGGGTCGGCCGCTACGCTGGGTTGGGTCTGCTCCACGTAGGCCCGCTTGCCGTTCTTGCCCCGGATATCGAGGATGGTGCTGCGGTTGATGATCTCGTCCCGCGTCTTGGCCATGGTCATCGGCGTAATGTCGTTCTCCTCGTTGTAGGCCAGCTGAATGGCGCGGCGCCGGTTGGTCTCGTCGATGGTACGCCGCATGGAATCGGTGATCACGTCGGCGTACATAATGACCAGTCCGTTGCTGTTACGGGCCGCCCGGCCGGCCGTCTGGGTAAGGCTGCGTTCGTTGCGGAGGAAGCCCTCCTTATCGGCATCGAGGATAGCGACCAGGGAGACTTCTGGAAGGTCGAGTCCCTCCCGGAGGAGGTTCACGCCGACCAGTACGTCGAACTCCCCGAGGCGGAGGTCGCGCAGGATCTCCACCCGTTCCATCGTATCGACTTCGGAGTGAATGTAGCGGACCTTGATGCTCATATTGGCGAAGTAGCTGGTCAGTTCCTCACTCATCCGCTTAGTCAGCGTAGTGACCAGTACGCGCTCATTGACCTTACGGCGCTCGTCGATCTCTTCGATGAGGTCATCGATCTGGTTGAGGCTCGGCCGTACTTCGATGGGTGGATCGAGCAAACCGGTGGGCCGGATCAGCTGCTCGACAATCTCGCCGCCGGTCTGTTCGAGCTCGTAGTCGCCGGGGGTGGCGGATACGTACACGACCTGGTTGATGAGGCTTTCGAACTCCGTGAAGTTGAGCGGCCGGTTGTCCATGGCCGAGGGAAGTCGGAAGCCGAAGTTGACCAGGGAGAGTTTGCGGGCCCGGTCGCCGCCGAACATGCCCCGGACCTGGGGAATGGTCACGTGGCTCTCGTCGATGATCATGAGAAAATCATCGGGGAAGTAATCCAGTAGGCAGAAAGGTCGGGTGCCCGGTCGCCGCCCGTCGAAAAACCGGCTGTAGTTCTCTACCCCGTTACAGTAGCCAAGCTCCTTCATCATCTCCAAGTCGAAGCTGGTGCGTTCGTGAATGCGTTTTGCCTCCAGCAACCGGCCCTCCCGTTCGAAGTAGCGTTCCTGTTCGTAGAGCTCGTCCTCGATGTTGCGGATGATCCCGTTGAGGCGCTCCTTGGGGGCTACGTACAGATTGGCCGGAAAGATGGCGGCATTACGCATGGTTTCGATACGCTTGCCGGACTCGATCTCGATCCGTTCGATGGTTTCGATCTCATCGCCGAAGAAGACCACCCGGTAGCCGAACTCAACGTAGGGCAGGTTGATATCGACCGTATCGCCCCGCACCCGGAAGGTGGCGCGCCGGAAATCGGTCTCGGTGCGGCTGTAGAGGCTGTCGACCAGATCGTACAGGAAGCCGTTGCGACTCTTCGTTTGTCCGACCTCCAGGCGGATGATGCCCGACTTATAGTCCTCCGGATTACCCATACCGTAAATGCAGCTCACGGAAGCGACAATGATGATGTCGCGGCGCCCCGAGAGCAGATTGGAGGTGGCCCGTAGCCGGAGCTTATCCACCTCCTCGTTGATGGCCAGGTCCTTCTCGATGAAGGTATCGGAGGTGGAGATGTAGGCTTCCGGTTGGTAGTAGTCGTAGTAGCTCACGAAGTACTCCACGGCATTGTCGGGGAAAAATTCCTTGAACTCCCCGTACAGCTGAGCGGTCAGTGTCTTGTTGTGCGTGAGGACCAGCGTGGGCCGATTCAACTGGGCGATCGTATTCGCCATGGTGAAGGTCTTTCCGGAGCCGGTGACGCCGAGCAGGACCTGTCCGCGCTCCCCCTGTTCGACACCCGCCACGAGTTTTTCGATGGCCTGGGGCTGATCGCCGGTAGGAGAGAATTTGGATTGGAGCTTAAAAGCCATAGCGGTGGGAGTTACGGACGGTATGGGAACCGGATAAACCGGCTCAGGGTTGATTACCCGTCCGACGGCTATAGCGGTTGGACGGTCCCACCCTACACCATCATTCCCCCAGCAGATCCGGCCGCCGTTCTTGCGTACGTTGTAGTGCTTGTTCCTCCCGCCATTCTTCGATTGCGCCGGTATTGCCGCTCCGCAGAACATCGGGGACTTCCCGGCCGCGCCACTCCGCCGGCCGGGTATAGACGGGAGGGGCCAGCAGGTCATCCTGAAAAGTATCGGTGAGTGCACTGGTTTCGTCGCCGATCACCCCGGGGAGAATGCGACCGATGCTGTCTACAACGACCGCCGCGGCCAGTTCTCCGCCGGAGAGTACGTAATCCCCGATGCTAATTTCCAGGGTAACGTATTCCTCGCGGATGCGCTCATCGATCCCTTTATAGTGGCCGCAGATGAGCAGGAGATTGCCGAGGAGGGAGAGGCGGTTGGCCCGACGTTGGGTGTAGCGTTCGCCGTCGGGGGTGAGGTAGATGATCTCGTCGTAGTCGCGCTGTTCGCGGAGTTCATCGATCAGGGCCGCCAGGGGTTCACACCGCATCACCATGCCGGCACCGCCCCCGAATTGATAATCGTCGACGCTATTGTGCCTACCGAGGCCGAAGGGTCGCAGATCGTGTACGGCGATGCTGAGCAAGTTCTTATCCCGCGCCCGTTGCATGATGCTGTGGGAGAGGGGGCTATCGAGCAGTTCGGGGACAGTGGAAATAATGTCAATGTGCATGGGAAAGCGGGCTTGCCGCAAAACTACGGCGACTACCCCGTCCGACCGCTATAGCCGTCCAACGGGGGAACACCATTCCATGACACACCCTCATTTTGGGGTACAACAGCCGCCCCAGGAGAAACTTAACCGGACTCCACCTACAGTAGACTGATGGGGGGTACAGCGGTCCAACGGCTATAGCCGTCCAACCGCTATAGCCGTCCAACGGGGGAACACCGCTCCATGACACACCCTCATTTTAGGGTACAACGGCCGACACAAGAAACTTAACCGGACTCCACCTGCAGTAGACTGGTGGTGGGTACAGCCGTCCAACCGCTATAGCCGTCCAACCGCTATAGCCGTCCAACCGCTATAGCCGTCCAACCGCTATAGCCGTCCAACCGCTCCGGACGACCCCGCCCCGAACCACCACGGTTCATTAACGGCCGGCTGCAACAGATAATCCGACAAGCCGTGCCTACTCATCAGGCGGGACGCCCAGGATATAGGTTCTGAAGCCGGCTCGTTGCTCAGGTCATAGGTACCATGGTGCATCGGCCACCAGTACCGCGCCTCAAGATCACGGTAGCCGGTAAACGCCTCGGCCGGATTCGCGTGAGCTTCCCGCATCATGTATTCGGGTGCATACGCGCCTATGCCCAACATCGCCACGTCGATGCCGGGAAACATGCGGCCGATCTCTTCCCAGTAAGGGGTCTTACCGCTATCGCCACCGAAGTAGATTCTCCTGTCTTCCCCCTCCCCGACCGCAGCTTCAATCATGAAACTGCCCCACAGCACGTGGTTGAAATCCCGAAGCCCCCGACGGCACCAGTGGCGGGAGGGCAGTAAGTGAATGCTTACCCCCGTACCCGCCAGATCGTACCGCTGAAACCAGGCGGCCTCCTCCACGACGGTCTCCCCTACCCAGTCCTTAATGACCCCGGAAAGCCGCAAGGGACACAAAATCTTAGCAATGCGATTGTTCGCTACGATGGTCCGGATGCAGTCCTTGTCCACGTGATCGCGGTGATCGTGACTCAGCAGCAGGTAGTCGATACCGCGCAAGTCACCGTACCCGAAGGGCGGATGTACCCGCCGCGGCACCAGCGGCATGTCGGTGAGTTGAGGGTCGGTGAGAAACCGCAAGCCGTTGAGCTGAAGCAAAAAACAGGCGTGTCCGAGCCACACGATCCAGTTGCGGCTGCGGTCGCCGAGGTAGCTGACGTCAGGACTTACCCGCGGCACCCAGTGATCGCGCTTCTTTTCGGACCGCTGGGGATTCGGCGTGAGCATCATGCGCATCACCTTACTCCACCGGGGAGCGAAAGGCTCGTGCAGATACTGAAATTCCTTACCGACAATGGGATTGCCCCGCCACCTATCGGCACGCGCGGGGTGAACGGGGAGCGCTGGGTTCAGCAGGTATTCCATAGGTACATTCGGCGGGGACGCCGGTGCAGGGTAGTTCGGTAGGTGCAAAGGAGTTTGGTGGTATAAGGTTGAGCATTCCGGAACGATATTGAGGAATCTTCACCCATCATCACCGTGCCCGCCCCTCGTTTATCGGTCGCATACACATCCGCCAGACCCGTATCTATCCCTATACGAAGCCCACCCTACCCCACCCGCCTGTAGCAAATTCAACGGTACTTCAACCGGTACACACGGCACACCAGTCAAATTTGGTGCACCCAACCCACTAATTTCGTACGTACACTCATTGCGCGAAGGGATACTGTAGGTCCGAATCACTTACGGTGTCGAGCGTCCTCCTTTAGCCGGTTACTCCACGACCATCACCGCTGACCGGTCCTTCCTCCGTCGGCTCCTACCGTAAACAGTCGCACCCTACATCTCCCTTGCTCCTTCAATCACCACTTTCGGAGGATTCGGCACTTTCCTACCGGGTAAGCGGACGAACCCGCGCTATTCTGCGTGGGGAAAGATCCGCCCCAAAAACCTAACGGCGTACTCCAGGGTAGGCTCGAACCACGGGTCGAGTAACCAAAACGCATGGGGGGCATCCGCGAAGGTTTGTACCTCACTGTACGTTCCTTGGCGATGGAGGATGTCAATGAAGTCCTGCCGCCCGGCGTGAAACCGGGGGTAGGAGCTGTTCACGAATAGAAAGGGCGGCGTACCGATCCCCGCGTATTCAAGAGGGGAAGCCTCCCGCCACTGCAGGTAGTTTCCCTTGAAGTCACCGAGCCAGGCGTTCGCCGACCGACCGGTCCACTCCGGCTCCGCTTCCGGATGAATGAAGGATACGATCCCGTCGATGTTGAGAACGGCCTGAACGTCGGCCGAGTACCCGACCCAGGGACTTACCGTGTCGTAGAGCAGCGGTCCGTTCGTGACGCCCAGCAGGGAAGCCAGCTGCCCCCCGGCCGAGCAACCGTAAGCCGCGATCCTATTGGTATCGATGCCGTATTCTCCGGCGTGGGCCCGCATCCACCGCACGGCCTGCTTCAAATCGATCACCGCCGCCGGATAGGGCGCCTCGGCGCTGAGCCGGTACTCCGGGGTCACGGTGACGTAGCCGAGTCCGGCGAGGCGCTGCGCCATGGGCGTCAGATTTTCCTTGGAACCCGTCGTCCAGCCGCCGCCGTGAATCATAAGTACTCCGGGCCGAAGCTCGTCCGCGGGTAGGCGGAACACGTCCAGGTGCAACTCCCGATCGCCCGCCGCCGTGAAGTATACCCGGTTCGTATCCGCCACTACGCCCGCCGGAAGCCGGGGATACACCGGTCGCACGCCTGGGTAATCGCGCCGGATCTTTTCGAAGGACGAATGAATGGAATAGCTCGTGTCGCGGGGATGGTAACCCGACTGGGCTTCCAGCGCGCCGAAAAACAGGAGAATCAGCAGTAGGACGAAGTGCATGGGCCAGAAACGTTTGCTTTACGGGGTGATCGTGGCACCCGCGCCCGCGCCCTACCGGCCCCGTTGCGGAAGTTACAGCGTGCGGAGCCAATTCGTGAAACGCTCCACCCAATCGTCGGGAGTCGTGGGGTTGTGGAGTCCGAAACCGTGCCCCCCGGCCGCGTAGAGGTGCAGTTCGGCGGGGACGCCGTGGTCGAGGCAACTGCGGTAGTACGCAAGGCTGTTCTCCACGGGTACGGCACCGTCGTCGGCCGCGTGCACCAGAAACGCGGGCGGACTATCGGAGGTGACGCGGCGCTCGGCCGAAAAGCGGATGACTTCCGCCTCGGTAGCCCGCTCCCCGAGCAAATTATTGCGGGACCCCCGGTGGGTGATCGAATCGGCGAAGCTGATCACGGGATACAGCAGAGCCGCGAAATCGGGCCGCACGGAGGTCGTATCGGTTTCGCCCGGATCGGCCACGCGATCGAACTGGGTGGCCGCCGTTGCCGCCAAATGACCGCCGGCCGAGAATCCCATAATGCCAATCTGATGGGGATCGACGCCGTAAGTGGCCGCCCGTTTGCGCACCGTGCGGATCGCCTGCTGGGCGTCCATCAGGGGGGCAAGCGACTTATCGACGTTCGTAGCGTCCTGCGGGATCCGATACTTGAGTACGAAGGCGGTGATGCTGTCGCGGTTCAGTCGCTCGGCGACCCACACGCCCTCCTTGTCGAAGGCCAGACGGGCGTATCCCCCACCCGGGCAGATGATGACGGCCTTTCCGTTGGGATGGTCGGGCAGAAAGGCGGTGAGTTCCGGCACGGCCACGTCGGCAATGCTCCGACCGCCGACTTCCCGCTCCTCGACCGTTTCGGGATCGGCGACGGCGCGGGCGTTCGGTACGGGACCTTCGTAAAGGGGCTGGGTCTGTTGGGCGGGCATGGCGGTGCTTAGGGCGGCAATCAGCAGGCAGAGAAAGGGGCGATGCATAGGTTACGATTGATGAAGATGACGAACGGCGCCCGGTACGCCCACCGCTTCGATCCGGTGCAGGGTATCGGACAGCACTTGGTGGAGGCCGTCATGGGCGGTTAGGTCCCGGCCCCACGCCCGTTCCCATCCGAGCACCCGGCGGGCCAGGGCGTCGGCGTCCTCGGACTCGGACCAGGCCGATTGCATGAATTCGATGGCCCAGTGATCATCCTTGAGGGGAATCGTACCGTCCCGGAAGTCCCCGCGGTAGAAGCGGATGAGGGCGGCCAGCGAAAGTACTAGGCGCGGCGGCCACTCCCCTCGTCGGTCGTGGTAGGCGAGCATGGTCGGCAGCACCCGTTCCCGGAATTTAGTGACCGAGTTCAGGCTGATACTCAGCAGGCGGTGGTGAATGAAGGGGTTCCGAAAGCGGTCGAGTACGTCGCGGGCGAATTGTTCCAGATCTACGCCCGGCAGATCGAGGGTAGGCAGGATCTCCTCGAAGACCACCGCCCGGACGAAATTGCCGGTCAGCTCATCCTCCAGCGTCTCCCGCACCGTTTCCCGACCACAGAGATAGCCGACCGGCACCATGGCCGTGTGGGTCCCGTTGAGGACGCTCACCTTACTGCGGCGGTATGGGGTGAGATCGTCGGTGTAGACGATGTTCAGGCCCAGCCGATCGAGGGGGAGCTCTTCGCGCACCGACGGCGGCGCGTCCACGGCCAGCAGGTGGTAGGGCTCGCCCTGGGTGATGGCCGCGTCGTCAAAACCGACGGTGGCCAGGGCGGCGGCTTCCTCCTGCTTTCCCACGCCGGGTACGATACGGTCGACCAGGGTATTACAGAAGATACACGCTTCATTCACCCACCGGGAAAAAGCGTGCCCCAGCTTCCAATGATCGGCGTACCGCAACACTTTCTCCCGCAGCACCCTGCCGTTGTCGACCAGAAGTTCCATCGGCAGGATCACGCATCCCCGCTCGCTCGCGCCCCCGAAATGATCGAACCGGCGGTGCAGCCACCGCGTCAGCTTGGCCGGAAATTCGGCCGGAGGCGCGTCGTCACCGGCATCTTCGGCGGAAAAGCGGATGCCCGCCTCCGTCGTATTGGACAGAACGTACCGCATGTCCGGGTTTTCGGCCGTGCGCAGGAAGCTCGCCCAGTCGCGGTCGAGACTCAGCACCCGGCTGACGTTGGTGATGAGGTCGTAGCGGTCGACCAGCTCACCGTTCCTGATGCCCTTGGTGAGTACGTGGTACAACCCCTCCTGCTCCCGCCACCTTCGGTAGATCTCCCGGTCGGAATTGTTGGCGACCACGACTCCCAGCGGGCGTTCGCTCTGCTGGTTGTAAACGTCGAGGATCCAGCCGGCGAAACCCCGGAGAAAATTGCCCCCGCCAAACTGAAGGACGCGTTCCGGGGGCGGGGAGGCCACGCCTGCCGTGGTACGGTTGAGTGTCTGCATACTGTCTTTTGGGTGGGTCGAGGATACGAAGATTTAGAGGGAAACGCCCCGCTTCCAGGGAATGAAATCGTCCTGCCCGAGTCGTTCGGCCCGGGTAAGCCGCCGGCCGCTGGCGACCTCGATCAGAAGATCGAGTAATTCTTCCCCCTTAGTCCGGATCGTATCCTCGCCGGAAATGACGGTGCCGGCGTTGATGTCGATGATGTCGGCCATCCGTTCGGCCAGGACCGTGTTACTGGCCATTTTCACTACGGGTGCCACGGGGTTGCCGGTAGGCGTACCCAGACCGGTAGTGAAGACGATCAGATTAGCGCCGGAACCCGCCAGACCGGTCGTGCTCTCCACGTCGTTGCCGGGGGTGCAGAGCAGGTTGAGCCCGGGTCGGGTGGCCGGTTCGGTATAGTCCAGCACGTCGACCACCGGAGAGGTTCCGCCCTTCTTGGCGGCCCCGGCCGACTTCATGGCGTCGGTGATGAGTCCGTCGCGAATGTTTCCCGGGGAAGGGTTCATCGAAAAAGCCGAACCCACCTCTTCGGCGCGTTTGGAGTAGCTGCGCATCAGGTGAGCGAATTTCTCGGCCGCGGCGTCCGTCACGCAGCGATTGAGCAGCTCCTGCTCAACGCCGTTCAACTCGGGAAATTCGGAAAGGATCGCCTTTCCCCCGAGGGTGACGAGCAGGTCCGAGGTATATCCCAGGGCCGGATTAGCGGAGATGCCGGAAAAGCCGTCCGAGCCGCCACACTCCAGTCCGAGGGTCAGATGCCGCAGCTCGGCCGGGGACCTCGTTACGCGATCGACCTCCATAAGCCCGGTGAAGGTCGCTCGGACGCCATCGGCGATGAAGTCGCGTTCGGAGGTGCTGGCCTGCTGTTCCAGAATATGCAGGGGTTTACGGAAGTCAGGACTGATGCGATCCAAAGCATCCCGCAGCACGCCGATCTGGGCGTTCTGGCAGCCCAGGCTCAGTACCGTGCCGCCGGCTACGTTCGGATTGTTGAGGTAGCCGGCCAGGAGGCGACACAGGGCCTCGGAATCCCGGCGGATCCCCCCACACCCTCCCTGGTGGGTCAGGAACTTAATGCCGTCCACGTTCGGAAATACCCGGTTGCGTTGCAGTTCGTCGCCCGAGCGGAGGATATCCGTCTGCAGGATCTCCGCGGCCGTCGAGCCCCCCCGGTACCGTTGGATCAGGGCATCGACGTCGACGCTGAAGGCCTTGTCCGTGACGTAGCCCAATTTTTCCAGCATTGCGGAACGAATGACATCCACGTTTCGGTTCTCGCAAAACACCAGCGGAATCACCAGCCAGTAGTTGCGGGTCCCTACTTGGCCGTCGGCGCGGTGGTAACCGTCGAAGGTACGGCCGGTAAAGGCGGAAACGTCGGGCACTTCCCAGTCCAGCCGGCGTTCGCCCACGGCGTAATCGCTGGAGGCATGGACCACGTTTTCGGTTGTTATGCGGGTCCCGCGGGGCACCGGACAGAGCGTTTTGCCGACGGTGACGCCGTACATGGTGATGATCTCTCCGACGGCAAAATCCCGTTCGGCGAACTTGTGCTTCGTCGGCACGTCCTCCGCAAACCGGAGGGGGGTCGGCCCCGTAGCGAGGACGTCTCCGGCGCGGAAGTCGCGGAGCGCAACGATCACGTTATCCGCGGGGTGAATTTTGAGTACCTCTGCCATGAATGTTTCGTTAGTGCGTCGGGGGAAGGGCGCTTCCCCGTATTAGTAAGCGGTTAAAGGTACTGAGCCGCGACGTTCCCGGCCGTACTTGCCGGTCTACCGAAAGGGGGGGAATTACGATGCGGGCGCGGCGCGCGGGTGCCGTGTTTCGCTTGAAAGCAAACTGTTTGGGTATTTCCGTCGGTACTTCCTCACTCCGTAGCGGGCAAGACCACGAATCGGCGGAGCGGAAGTCTCGCTTGCCGAATTCCCCCGGCGACCAGGCGGGCCATTTCCCGGGCGCCAACCGGAGAGAAGTGGGTATCGTCCTCCACGCCCCGGGGGTAATTATCGTGCTCTCCGGGCCGCGACCAAAGGTACAGACTTCGGGAAGCGGGATCGCCGTAACCCGCGACCAGCATCCGGCTCTTTTCGGTCATGTCGATCAGGGGAGTGCCCGTCGCGGCGGCGGCGCGGCGGGTGGCCGCCGGATAGCCCCCGTGGGTGCGGACCAGTTGACCTACGGCGTCAAATTTCCTGCGGATCACCGGCGTAAGTAAGACCGGCCGCCCGCCGCGCTCACGAACCTCCGCAACGAATTGCCTCAGGTTGCCCTCGAATGTTTCCGGGGAGGCGTAGCGATCGGATTCCGTTTTGCTGTCGTTGTGGCCAAATTGAATGAATACGTAATCGCCGGCTTGCACTTTTTCCAGTACGGACCGCCAGCGTCCCTCGGCGCGGAATGAACGGGTACTGCGGCCGTTACGCGCATGATTTTCGACGGGGATGCCCGGGAGGAAGTCCCCGAGCATCTCCCCCCAGCCCGTTTCCGGTCGGCGATCCGCCTCCTTTGGGCCCATGGTGGAATCGCCGACCAGGAAAACCGTCGGCGGGTTTCGGGGCGGGCGGTGACAGCCGGCCAGGGCCAGGAGTAAGGTCAGACAGACAACCCACCGGATGGAGAGGTTCACCGCGGTCATTGCGCCAGGCGACTGCCATTTACGTACACCTCGTTCAGGCGCAGATCCTCGACGAACTCGATCTTGTTTCCGTCGCTGACGCCTTCGAAACGGCAGTTATCCAGTACGACGCCCGTTATGGGGTGGTCGGCGTCGTAGCCCTCGAGCAGCAGTCCGTACTGGCTTCGCTCCGAGGTGACGTTCTCTACGAAGATGTTGCGCACCGTAGGCACGAACACCTGACTGGTATCGGAGAAGATCGCGTAGCGCATGTTGATCCGGACAACGGCCTCCCGCACCTCCCCGACGGTAATGTTGCGGAAGTAAAGGTTCTCGATGGTACCCCCGCGCACCTTGTTGGTCTTGACGCGGATGGCGCGCTCCAGATTGGGGCTGTCCATCACGCAATCCTCGGCGTAGATGTTACGGGCGCCCCCGCTTACTTCGCTTCCGATTACTACGCCGCCGTGTCCGTCTTTCATTTCGCAGCCCTGGATTACGACGTTTTCGATGGGCCGCTCACTCCGGCGACCGTCCTGGTTGCGGCCCGACTTCAGGGCGATGCAGTCGTCACCGGTATCGAAGTAGCAGTCCTTAATCAGTACGTTCTTGCAGCTTTCCGGGTCGCAGCCGTCGCTGTTCGGGCCGTGACTGATCACCCGTACGTTGCGTATGGTCACGTTTTCGCTCAGGGTCGGATGCAGCACCCACATCGGCGAATTACGGATCGTAACGTCCTCGATGAGGATGTTCTTACAGTTGTAGGGTTGCACGAAATTCGGCCGCAGATAGCTCGGCCCGGCGAAGCGACGCTCTTCCAGGGGCACCTCCCGGGTGTTCCAGTCGAAGAGCCGGGGGCGGCCGCCGGCGTCGGCCTGGCTGGGCATCCCTTCCCGCCATCCGTAGCGCTCGGACCCCGACCACGGCCACCAATTGTCTTCTCCGGCCTGACCGTCGAGGGTGCCGGTACCGGTAAGGGCAATGTTCTCCGCCCCGTAGGCATAGATCAGCGGGCTGTAATTGTAAGTCTCCACTCCCTCCCAGCGGGTATGCACGGCGGGCAGGTAGTGTTCGGGCGTGGTGCTGAACTTCACCGTCGCCCCTTCCGCGACGTGGAAGTCGACGTTGCTCTTCAGGTGTACGGGTCCGTTGACCAGGAATTCGCCGGCCGGGACCACCACCCTTCCGCCGCCGGCGGCATGACAACTATCGATCGCCCGCCGGATCGCCGGTAGGGCGTCGGAACGACCGTCGGCCACCGCGCCGGAGTGGGTAATGTCGAACGTCCGGTCGGGAAAGCGCGGAGGCTGTATCTCCGCGAGGATATCCGCCATACCCGCCCAGGGGTCAGCCGGTGGCTGCGTGCCGGGATCGGAATCCGGAGACGCACCACAGTGGAGAAACAGGAGCAGGGAAAAAAATCCGCAGAGGCATTTAAGCATAACGCACGATCGACTTACAGGGTGACCTCAGGGGATAACAGCCCCCGTCAGCCAATCCCCAAATATAGACCCCCCCGCCGGCCCCGGGCCACGCAAAAAACATCATCGGCGTAGCCCCTTTTCACCCTACGTCCGAGGGTCGCTTTCGCATGATTCAGGACCGCTCCCGCATCTCCTGCACGAATTGCGTCGGCGTCATCCCGTACTCCTTCTTGAAGGTGCGGCTGAATGAGTTTGGCAGGTCGAACCCCACCCGGTAGGCGACTTCGGCGACGGTCAGGCTGTCCTGGGCCAGCAGGTCACGGGCCATTTTCATCCGGAAGGACCGTAGCAGATCGATGGGCTTGCGGCCGGTCAGTTGCTTCACTTTACGGATGAAGTGCATGTGACTCAGGTGCATGGCCCCGCACATGGCCCTCACGTTGAAGTCGGAATTGCCTACGTTCTCGTGCAGCAGGCCGATCAGGCGGTTCATGAACTCCTCGTCGGGAGAGGCTACGACTTCCGCTTCCGGTGTAAGTCGGACGTCCAGGGTAAATTTCTCCCGCAGTCGCCGGCGTTGCTCGAGCAGGTTCGCTACCCGCAGCAGGAGCAGATCGGGATTGAACGGCTTGGTGATGTAGTCGTCCGCCCCCCGGGAATATCCGGAAGCCCTGCTCTCGTCGAGCACCCGCGCGGTGAGCAACACTACGGGAATGTGACTGGTGGCCAGGTTATCCTTCAGTTGGTGACACAGCGAGATCCCGTCCATCTCCGCCATCATAACGTCGCTGATCACGAGATCGATGGTTTGTTCTCCGGCTAGTTGCAGTCCTTGTCGTCCGCTCGTGGCCGTCACGACGGCATAACGGTCCTCCAGCAGGCGCGCCAGGAAAGCAAGCATATCGGGATTGTCCTCCACGATGAGTACGCGGGGGGTGGAGGGATCCGTCTCTCGATCGGAAGGTGGTGCGACTTCCTGTTCCTGTCGGAAATTGGCGAGCAGTAGCGTGGATTCCTGGCGGGCCGTAGTTAAGGTAGGTAAGTCCCCGACATCCGGGGAGTGGCCGGCCACCAGCGGTAGAAAAACCGTGAATCGGGACCCGACGCCCGTCGTACTCTCCACCCGAATCTCCCCCTGCATCAGATAGACGAGGTCTTTAGTGTAACTCAGTCCAATGCCCGTGCCCGCTTCGGTCGAGGCTGCGGACGGGGAGGTGTAGTACTTGTCGAAGATCAGGGCGATCTTATCCTGGCTGATGCCGCTTCCGGTATCCTCCACGCGGATTTCGAAGTAGCGATCGTAGTAAGACGGTAGGCCGGCCGAGGAGGCATCCACCGCCGTTACGCTTACGGTGATGCTTCCCCCGTCCGGGGTGTGACGGAAGGCATTGGAGAGCAGGTTAGCTAATACCTTTTCCACCTTGTCGAGATCCACCGCAACGATCTCGTGCTCCGCTGCACTGGTGAACCGGAGATCGATACCGCGCCGGAGAGCGAGATCCGCGAAGAGCTCGGTGACGGCCGCCAGAAAGTCGGGCAGGCAAAGATTGCTCAGCTTGATTTCCAGTGCGCTCTGCTCGATCCGGCGCATTTCGAGTAGCTGATCGATCAGGTTGAGTAAGCGCCGGGCATTGCGCTGCACCATCATCTGTAGTTGCCGCCGACGGTCGGCGGGCAGGGCGTGATCTTCTCCCACCAGTCGATCGATGGGGCCCAGGATGAGCGTAAGGGGCGTCCGGAGCTCGTGGGAAATGTTGGTAAAGAAGCCCACCTTGGCCCGGGATAGGTTCTCCAGTTGTACCAACATCCCCTCAAGTTGGTCGCGGTGTTGGCGTATCTCCTCGTTGCGGTCCTGCAAGGATACGTTCACCGCTTTCAGTTTCGCGTTCTTCCGGTGCACCCGGTATTCATAGACGCCGAACAGCATCAGGAACAACAGCATCAGTCCGATAAACCACGCCTGTTTCCAGATCGGAGCCAGCACCTCGAAGGAAGCGACGGCGGGCGTGGGGTCGACGTTAAAGTCGAGGTCCCGGGCGCGGACCTCCAGGCGGTGGGGGCCGTCGCTCAGGCCGGTGAACGCATATTCTTCGACCGCCGCGAAGGGTTGCCATCCGCCACCGTCCAGGCGGTAGGAGTACACCAGGCTTTCGGAACGGGTCTCGCCGAAGTAATCCCTGCCCGACCACGAGACGAGGCCGTTGCCGTTCGCCGATACCCGCTCGGTGTTGAAGGCAATGGTTGTTTCGGGCGGCGTGGGGGAGGGACGGTAACGGGTCGAATAGAAATCGTACTGATCCAGCTCCAGCTGCGTGGCGTTCAGCGCCTGTCGCTTCCAGTTGCGCGAGACGCGGTCGATCCAGATGTGCTCGTCGGAATGGCGGATGGTGCCCCCCTCGAAGTCGAGGTTCAACTGCTCCGGAAGGAAATTGCGGGTCCAGGATTTACCGTCGAAGGCACACGTCCCGTTTTCGGTGGCCACCAGTACGATGGAATCGGCGAGCACGGCGATGCTGATGATGGTGTTCCCCGGCAATCCGTCCGCGGTGGTGTAGTTGGTCCAGTCCCGTCCGTCGTACACGAATACCCCGTAATACCTTGACCCCACCAGAAGGCGGTCGCCCGTGCTGTACAGGCAGTTGACATACTGCCGCAGGCGTTCGTCGGCCGCGGGTTGCCACTCCCGGCCGTCGAAGCACAACAACTGACTGCCCCCGATGCAGATACGTCCGTCGGGCGATTGTCCGATCCCGTACACATTGGCCTGGCTGAGCCCGTTCTCGCCGGCGCGGTGGTAGGTCCACCGCAGGTGATCGGCCAGGGGGTCGGTCAACTGCACCAGTCCGCTCGTGAAACCATCCTGCACGTTGGCGTCTACGCTGCCGCCGAACCAGAGACTTCCGTCCCGGGCCTCGAATACCGCCCGGTAATCAATGCCCCACGACAGGGTCGGGTGCAGCTGAAGGTCCCAACGATCGTTGCGCCAGCGGGCGGTGGCCGCTTTACCGCGGTGGGATCCCGCCGCCCATACCTGACCCCGGGAGGTGCGCAGTAGGCGTACCGGCGTATCCATGAGTCCGTCCGTAACTCCGAAGCCCTTCCAGTCATCTCCCTCGCGACGGACCACTCGCTTGTCGTGGGCAACGTACCATTCTTCCCCGTCACCTATCGCAAACTGGAAGCTCAGCCCATCGTAAGTCAACCATTGAGCGAAGGAGAGATCTAGCAACAGCAATTTGGACTTGTAGCCCGCTAGCCACAATTTCCCGTTCGCGCTCCGCTGCAAAATCACCCGGTTAGCGGGTATGGGGTACTGGGGAGCCTTGTACACCGACCAACTGCCGTCGGGGAAGTAGGCGAATAATTTGGCGATCGTCCCCACCCAGATGATGCCGTTGTCCGACTGCACGATGTCCGTCAGGTATTCGTCCCCTCCGAAGCGACGGTTCAGGTAGATGGTCTCCCAGTCCGTACCGTCGAACACCAGTATGCCCCGGTCGGAGCTCGAGTTGATAACCCAAATGCGACCGTCATCGGCTTCCAGTAGGCGTTGAAATGCTCCGAACCGCCGTCGGGGCCCATCTTCAAAAACGGTAAAATCCGTCCAGCTACCATTACGCACGTCCGACCAGCGAAAACGCAGCAACTTACCAGTCTCCTCCTCCGTGGTCACGGCAAGCCACACATTGCCCGCCCGGTCCTCCAGGATGTCCGACACGTCCCGGAAGTCCCCCGCCGCACTCAGGGCCTCCGGCGGAAGCTCGACCCACCGGGCCCCGGGAAAGAACGGGCGGAGTGCCGCGATCTTAGCGGCGGATGAGTAGGTCGTCAGTGTACCGTCCGGCGCGATCTCCACTAATCCCCGGCTCGCGCTGGCGATGATCCGCCCGTCCCGCAGCTGCCGGAGGGTGACGAAGTTGAAGGGCAGGTGTTCCGGAATATCTACCAGGTGGGACCAGCGGGATCCATCGTAGCGGTAGATGCCCCGCTGACTGGCCGCGTACACCGATCCATCGTCGGCGACCATGATTTGATCGACCGGCGCGCCGCGCGGGCTTCCGGCCTGCCGGTGGGATGTCCAGTGGTAACCGTCGTATTCCAGTACGCCCTCACTCGCTCCGGCGAATACGTGACGGTCCGGGGTTTCGGCGATGCAGCGTGTCCCGGCGCCGTCCAGTTCGGGAAACTGCCGCCAGCGCCAGGCTTCGGCCAGGGGATTGACCGGCTGGGGCGTGTAGGGTTCGGCGGCGGTGGCCAGGCCCGACCAGACCGCAACCAGCAATACGAGTGCCCACCCAAAGCGGCGGCTCTTCCGACGAGCCCGGCACCCGCGCTCCCGCCCGCCCCCCCTTGCAGCGGACCGCACCGGGTACCGCAGTGGCCGGAAGGTTGGGGGCATGGGTATTCGATTTCGGGCTTACAGATCCGTCGACAGCACCCCGTAGAGGCTCTCCACGCCGCGGAAGTAATTGCTGAGCCGGATGTTCTCGTTGGGACTGTGCTGGTTGTTGTCGGGATTGACCAGCGGGAGCACGATGGCGGGTACGTCAAGGGTGTTCACGAAGGGCGCAATGGGCACCGATCCCCCCATCGTGCGTACCAGGACCGGCGGGGCGCCAAAGGTGGCGGATAGGGCACGCTGCAGCCAGCTTCCGGTGGGGCCGTTGAGGTCGGTCCGGAAGGCGCCGTAGCTGGTGCGGCCGCTGAAGCTGGCCAGACGGGGATAATCGAGCCGTTCCTGGTCGGTGGGTTCCCGGCCGTCGGGGATGAGGTGAAAGCCCTGGTTTTCGATGTGGCGTTCGACCAGACCGAGCAGGCGGTCGCCGTCGCTTTCCTTGACCAGGCGCAGGTCCAGGTTGGCCACCGCGGTAGCCGGAATGATGGTACGGGCCGCGCTGCCGATCCAACCGCTGGACATGCCGCGCACGTTCAGACTGGGATACTGAAGCGCCTCCTGTAGGTTGCCCCCCACTCCGTCGGGCTCGCTGAAGCCGATGCTTTGCCGTAGCTGGAGCGGATCGTCGGGTACGCCGGCCATCATCTCGCGGGTAGCTTGATCCAGTTCTATGCCGTCGTAGTAACCGGGGATCGTGACCCGCCCCTGCTGATCCTTCATCGAGCCCAGCAACTGCGCCAGCCGGAGCGCGGGATTGGGGGCGTAATTCCCGTAGTGGCCACTATGCTGCGACAAGCGCGGGCCGTAGACCGTGATGCGGGCCGTCGCGATTCCCCGGGCACCTCCCATGAGGGTGGGTTGATTCGTGGTATGCACCGGTCCGTCGAGAATGACGAGGTGATCGGCGGCCAGGGCGGCGCGGTGGGTTTCGACGGCACCGGGCAGGTCCGGACTACTCCCTTCCTCCATGGGGTCTACGATGAACTTGACGTGGTAATTGGGTCGCTTCCCGTCGGCCACGAGCTGATCCCAGGCGATCAGGAACATCATAATGGGGGCCTTTGCGTCGCTACTCGACCGCGCGAACAGTCGCACCTCGCTGGTATCGGGCCGGGCGGGAAGTGCGGCGGGGCGGTAGTCGATGCTGCCGGCCGCATCCACGGCCATGGTCCCGTAAACGGGCTGAAAGGGCGGAGCGAGCACCCACTTCGTTGGATCCACGGGTTGCCCGTCCACGTGTCCGTAGAAAAGCACCGTCTCGGCATTTTCGCGGTCGGCGGGGAAGCTCGCGAGTAGCAGGTCGATGCCGGCGTTGGGAAGGCGCTGGGTGGTAAAGCCCCGCCGGCCGAACTCCCGTTCCAGCCACTGGAGATTAGGCTCGAGCTGGCCGTCGATGTGAGCGTCGTTGGACAGGGAGAGAAACTCGATGTAGGTAGGTAGGCTCTGGAGCGTCCGCTCGTACAGGGCGGTGGTTTGGGCGGGGACGCGGGAGCAGAGAAAAGTGAGAAGAAGCAGACTTAGGTAACGCATAGGCTGGTTTGGGACTGAAAATTACCGGCTCATCTTGTAGGCTTCGGTCGTCACGAAATACTTCGTCAGTATGTTCGCGCGCTCCCACGCCGGTAGATTGCCGTCGGTAAGGTAGCGCAAGTACTGCTCGGTCACCTGTCCGAAGTGATCCTCGTGGCCGGTACGCAGAGTGGGTGGTACGGTGATTTCGTAACCGGTATCGGCGCGCCGGTAGGCGATGCCGGGAAACGACGACTGCAGGGCGTCGATGGCATTCCTCAGCGTACTCTCGTCGGGCGTGCCGACGGGTTCTACGTACAGCGTCGGCGTGTACCCCTGCTCGGCATCCTGGCGGATGATCAGGTTCGCCCGCGTGCCCCGCATGACGGAGTAGTGGGTATCGGCGGCGCCCGGCGGCGCTTCGTAGTTCCATATCACGGACACCTTACCGTGGACGCCGCGCACCGTGAAGTCGATCTCTCCGTTGGCGAACACTTCCAAATGGCCGTCCTTCACCTGGGACTGTAGGTAGTCCGGGAAAGTTTCCTCACCGGTGACGTGGCTGAACTGTTCCCGACTCAGGCGAGTGGCCCAGCGGCGCGCCCGCACGACTTCGACTTCACTCGTCGCGATTGCCTGGTCCGGAAAGGTTTCCCACAGTACCAGATCCACCAGGTGGGTCGCGACGTCCACGATCCCCTCCCCCTGCTGCTTGACGTCAAAGAACCAGGCCGGACGGATCAGCGGCGCCCCGGAAACTTCCTTACTGAAGTGGTGGACGCTCTCCTTACTGATGGCGGGCTCCTCCACCGACCCCGTCACCAACTCCCCGAACAGGGCGGTCTGCCGGGAGAGCGCGCGCTGCAGCATGGTGGTGATCTCGAAGCGCTCGGTCATGATGTCGTACACCAGTACCCCCCGCGCCTCGGCCTCATCGAGCGTTCGCGCGAGCAGTTCGTACTCGGCCGGATCGATGACCATGGGTTTGTCGGCCAGTACGTTCAGTCCGTGTTTGACCGCTGCTTCGATGTACTCGGTTTTGCGGCCGTTGTTCCCGGACACCACGATCACGTTGCCGGCCCGGTCGGCGAGCATACGGTCCAGGTAGTCCGGACCGGTGTACACCTCCTGTTGCCAGCTCGTCGGCGACGTTCCCGCATTGTAGCGCTCGATGCGGGCCAGGTGTTGCCGTACGTCCTCCCCTTCCGGAGCGTACACGTGTACCGTCGGGTCGACTTGCTCGTACATTTTCTTCTGCACCAGTCCGGCGTGAAAGTGGCCCGGATCGAGGGTGATGAGCCTAACCTCTCCGGAGCTCCCCCGAAAGGCGGCAGCGGACGAGTCGTCGGAGGGGGGATTCGGGGAAGCACAACCCATGATGGCGGTCAGGATTAGCGGTGTACAGATTCTCACGGTGGGTGGGGTTGGTCGGAAATTATTTGCGGGCGTGGCCGGCCAGTACGGGGATATTGTCGTAGCCGTAGGGGTAGCGCTGGGAACGGGAAAGCATTCGGTTGGCGGCGTCGTTATCCCGGAAACGCTCGTTGACCGGATCCCACTGCAGTTTGCCGGGTACTTTCATGGCGATGTGGGAAATGAGGCAGGCGGTGCAGGAGCGGTGGGCGACCTCGGCGGGGGAGATGGTGAGCTCACGCGATTTCATGCAGTCCAGCCAGTTGCGGTGCTGCTCGGGGCTGTCGTACAGCCGGATGTCGTTTTCGCCGATCTCCAGCTGGGCCTTATCCTTAATGGAGGTTTTAAAGGCCGGGGAATTGCCGAAGTCGGGATCGTTGGCCGTCACGGCTACGTTGCCGCGGGAGACGAAGATGTCTCCGTCCGTACCGTAAAAGTGAACCCCGTTGGGCAGCTCACCGTCGACGATCATCGTCACCCCGTTAGCGTACCTGCTTTCCACGCGGTAGGGCCCGTGCACCGTCCAGAGGCCTTCCCGGGGGAACTCGGCCGTCGCCTCCAGCTCGATCGGCCCGGTGAACTCGGTTCCCATTCCCCAGTGGGCGATGTCGATGTGGTGTACGCCCCAGCCGGTGATCATGCCGGCCCCGAACTGCTCGCAGCGCAGCCAGCCGGGACGGGAGAAATCGTGCTGTGGGTGCACCCGTTCGAGGGTATAGGGCACGTAGGGGGTGCGGCCGAGCCACATGTCGTAGTTCAGGTTCTCGGGGACGGGCATGGGTGTCGGATCCCCACCCGCCGGGTCGCTGGGCAGACCGATCTCCACCCGCTCGATCTTACCGATGCGTCCATTGCGGACCAGTTCGCAGGCGCGTCGGAACTGGGGCCAGGGGTCGGTCGAACGTTGCTGACTGCCTAGCTGGAAGACGACGCCGGTACGGTGCACGATGTCGCTCATCATCCGTCCCTCCGCCACCGTAAGGGAGGTGGGCTTCTGGAGGTAAATATCCTTTCCGGCCAGGGCGGCTTCGATGGCGGGCTGGGCGTGCCAGTGGTCCGGGGTGCTAATGATGACGCCGTCGATGTCGGGGCTGGCCAGCAACTCCCGGTAGTCGTCGTACATCTTCACGTCCATAAAGGTATCGCTGCCCTTATTCTCGCGGTAGTACTGCTCGATGTAGGCCTTGCCGAGTTCCTTGCGCTTGCTGTCCACGTCGCAGACGGCCACGACGCGGGCCACGTCGTTCTTCATGGTTTCGGGAAGGTCATGTCCGCGCGCAATGCGTCCGAAGCCGATCTGCCCGATGTGGAGTTTGTTGCTCGGAGCATCCTTACCGAGGACGGAGGCGGGAACGATGGTGGGAAAAGCGACGGTGGCCGCCGTGGCGAGGAGTGACTTTTTGATGGCTGATCGACGGTTCATGGGAAGGACTGAGGGAGAGAGGGAATGAAGGAGTGAATTACTCTGCAGCCCAGCGGATCCCACCGAGGATGTGCCGGAGGAACTGCGGGTCGGAGTAGTGCTCGATCCGGTGGCCGAGGGAGGTGTACCACTGCCGCCCCCCGTCCGTGGTGTGGTACCAGGAGGTGGGAAAGCTGCTGCCGAAGGTGTCGGCGGGATAGGTGGCGTGCCCCTCCTCATCGTCCACGGTGCCGAGATCGGCGGCCAGCAGGACGTGTATAGCGGGGTTGAGCTGTTTGAGGTAGTAGCACTCGTCATCGCGGATGTGCCAGGTCGGTGGCAGGAAGTCGGTGGAAGGGTGGTCGGCATCCACGACGGCGACGTCGAAATCCTGCCGCCTGGCGTGGCGGAAGAACTTGCCACCGACGTTCCGCCAAAACCAGGGCCAGTCGCGCTCCGAGCCGCAGGCGGAATGGATGCCGACGAAACCGCCCCCGGCCTCGATGTACGATCTGAAGGCCGCCTCCTGCTCCGGGGTATCGAAGATGTCGTTGTTGGTATTCGAAAACACGAGCACGTCATACTCCTCGAGCCGGTCGGGGGTGAACATCCCCGGGTCCTCCGTATGCACGACTTCGAAGCCGTTCTCCTCCCCCAGTTTCCGGATGGCCGCGATGCTGGCCGGGATGTTGTCGTGGACGAAGCCCTCCCCGTTTTTCGTATACAGCAGTACACGGGCACCCCGCAAGCCGTCGTCCGCCTCCCACGTCACCCGGGGTGGATGAGCAAAATCCCGCCAGTAGCGGTTGGCCGTCGTGGTATCGAGCTGTCCGTCGTAGACCATCATCCGGTACCGGAGGCGGTAGGTGCCGCCGGGTCGCATGACATAGTCGCGGTCCTGTGCCGGATTAAAATTGACGAATACGTTCTCCTTCCCCCCGTTAGCACCGGTAGGCCAGATGCGGATCTGTTCCGGGTAGTTGTAGTTGCCGGGGTGGGTCATGAACAGTATGCCCGCGCGGCCGTGCTCCGTCGGTCCTTCCACTTTCATCCAACGGGCACGGGTGGCGTTACCGTCGGCTTTATTCCTGCCCGCGCTGGTCAGCAGATCGACGTTGTCGTCGTTCCAGCCGGCCCGCCCCCGGTAGCCGAAGCCCTGGTAGCGGTAGGCCTTCACGGTGAAGGGTTCACCGGTAATGTTGGTCTGCTCGGTGGTATAGTCTATTTGGTAGTTGTCCCCGTGGGCAGGGAGGACGCGCAGGTTCAGTGTTTCTTCCAGCAGTTGCTCAGGATTGTCGGTCACGGCGCTGTCGCGGTAAGCCAGGTAGGCATGACGAGCGGTGAGGCCGGCCGTTACGCTTCCTTCGTGGACTCCCGTCACGTCCTGCGTAGCTACGGTTCCGTGACCGCGGACGAGATTCCAGAAGTCGAGTTCCCGTCCCCGAAATTCCGTATGCGTCCAGGGGTTCCACACCCCGTAGTGATGGTAATGATCGGGCGGCTGGATGCGGGTCAGGGTATCGCCGGCCGGGGAGAGCAACGGGTGCAGGTAGCCGCCCCGGGAGAATATCGGATCCACGCCGGCGGGCACCCCGGCGGGGGCTTGCTGGTAGGTCAGTACATCTCGGCCGTTGACGGCAAAGCGGACGGCTCCTTCGTCTTTGCTGGCGGTGAACGCGGGAGCCATGGACGTGCCGGAAGCCGGCGCCAACCGGTAGCGACGCGTAGTGCCGGCGGGGGTCGCTCCTGTCATGACCCAGCAGAGTTGTCCGTCCGTCCACTGCGCCGCGATCGCCCGGTTTTCCCCGGTGGTCGTCTCGTACAGTCCTAATTCACCGCGATTATTCCAGAGGCTATCCGCTACGGCAACACATACCGGCGTGTCCTGGCGATCGTATTCTCCGGCGGAGACGTGGAAGGCGGACACCAAGGGCTGAGCCGCCAGCGAACCTAACCCACCTAAAAGCAGAAGAAATATGTAATACTGGTGCATGTTCGACAAATAAACGTTGGAGCCTACCAAAGTAGGCAAAACCGGAAGACCCTCTAAGGATTTACTTTCCTACCGGAGCGGGCAACCGAAAGCGGTAGTTTCCGGATCCCAGTCGCACCACCACTTTGCCGTCGATCCCTTCCGCGGAATGCACTCCGTTACCGGTAGATAAGGTAGTACCGTCCAGATCGACCCGTGCCGGGTCGGCGGCGGGCAGCGTGAGCGCCGCGGTAGCGTTTGGCGGTACGGTGACGTTCACCGTCAATTCCTCCCCGTCCAGTGCCCAACCGCTGGCGGCTAGCCCGTAGGGCGTCATCAGTTCGGCGGTCGCGTCGGTGAGGCTTCCTCCGGGGTGGGGGTTTAGCAACAGGTGGCGGTAACCCGGCTTCTCGGCGTCGGTATCCAGTCCGGCGACCGTACGGTAAAGCCAGTCGCCCACCGCCCCGTAGGCGTAGTGATTGAAGGAGTTCATGGTGACTGCCTGAAAGGAAGAGTCGGGTTTGATGCCATCCCACCGCTCCCAGATCGTCGTGGCGCCGCGCGTCACGGGGTATAACCACGATGGGTATTCCTTCCGTTCCAGCAGGGAGTAGGCATCGTCGAGGTAGCCGTAGCGCGTAAGTACCTCCAGCAGGTAGGGCGTACCCAGGAAGCCCGTCGTCAGGTGGCCGTAGGAGCGCACGTTCTCCACCAGCCGTTCCGCGGCCTGCTCCCGGAGGGCTTCCGGCAACAGGTCGAAGTGCAGGGCCAGTACGTAGGCCGTTTGCGTGCTGCTAACCAGGCGGCCGTTGTGAGTAACGTATTCACGCAGGTAGGCTTCCCGGAGGGTTGCGGCCAGCTCCCGGTACCGTTGCGCATCGGCCGGTTTATCCAGCACGTCCGCGGTGCGGGCCAGCAAATCGGTCGAGTGAATAAAAAAGGATTGGGCGATCAGGTACTTGTCCGTTACGGCCGAACGACCGTCGTTGTCGTCCTCGGCGGAGTAGAAGAGCCAGTCGCCGAAGTGGAAGCCCGTGTTCCACAGATTGTCTCCCGCGGCATTGTCTTCCATATACTTCACCCATGCCTGCATACTCCGGTACTGCTCCTCCAGGACCTGCCGGTCCCCGTAGGCCAGGTACATCGTCCAGGGGGCAATGGTGGCCACGTCGGCCCAACCCGCCGCCCCTGCAGCACCCTCACCCAGCACATTGGGGATGACAAAGGGCACGGAGCCGGACTCCAGTTGATCGGCCTCCAGATCCCGCAACCATTTCCGGAAGAAGCCGGATACGTCATAGTTGAAGGCGGCGGTGCGGGCGAAGGCCTGGGCGTCACCCGTCCAGCCGAGGCGCTCGTCGCGCTGGGGGCAATCGGTGGGTACGTCCACGAAGTTTCCCCGCTGCCCCCACTGAATATTTCGTTGCAGTTGATTGATCAGGGAATCGGAGCAGGTGAAGGTGCCGGTGGGCTGCATATCCGAATGGATGACCTCCGCGGTGAAGCTGCCGGGGGTAAGCTCCCCGGGCCACCCCCTCACCCGCGCGTAGCGGAAGCCCATAAAGGTGAACTGGGGCCGGAAGGTTTCCGTGCCGCCGCCCGCCAGGGTATAGTCCAGGCGCTGTTTGGCGGCGCGCAGATTGGTGGTGTAGAAGTTACCCATCTTATCCAGCACCTCGGCGTGCTCCACCGTCACCGTGGTTCCGGCCGGACCGCTTACGGAAAGGGCCACCCGCCCCACCAGGTTCTGACCGAAGTCGAGCACGGTATCGCCCTCCGGCGTAACGATGAGTTCCACCGGATCGAGCGTTTCGGTCACCCGTACGCCGGGGCCCACCGGTGCCACGAGAATATCTCTCGGGTGGTCGACCATCCTTACTCCTTTCCAGTCCGAAACGTCGAAGCCGGGCTCCGTCCAGCCGGTCTGTTCCCGCCGGGCATCGTAGACCTCCCCGTTGTAAATATCGGAACTGCGAATGGCCCCCGTACCGGACCGCCACTCGCCGTCGGTTCCGAAGCGTTCGGACGTGCCGTTGCGGTAGGTAACCTCGAGTTGAGCGAGCAGACCGAGCGTCTTTCCGTAATGGTTACGCGCGTCGCCCCAGGCCAGATAACCGCGGTACCACCCGTCACCCAGCGCGACACCGATGGCGTTTGCTCCGGTCCGGAGGTGATCGGTAACGTCGTAGGTCTGGTACTGCAAGCGCTCGTCGTAGGCGGTCCAGCCGGGAGTAAGTAGCAGGTCCCCTACCCGCTTGCCGTTGATGGTAGCTTCGTAGACGCCGTGGGCCGTGATGTAGAGCCGGGCCGAAGCGATGTTGCGGTCCAGCTCGAACTCGCGGCGCAGCAGGGGGGCGGGCATGGAGCGGTTCTCGTCCTCCGTCACATCGGGCTCGATCCACCCCGCGGTCCACTCCTCCGGGGTGAGCAGACCGGTTTCCCACCGGGCGGGCGGGCTCCAGGCTGATGGCTGGTCACTGCCGGTCCAGGCCCGGACTTGCCACACACGTTGCTCCCGCGACCCCGCCGCCGGCCCCGCGTAGGACACGAGTACGGACTGGTCCGAATCCACCTTACCCGAATCGAAGATGAGCCTGCGGCCCCGTTCCAGATCGGTTTCGTTGGCGGCTACGCGAATCTGGTAGGCCGTCTGCATCACGTCGCGGTCGGCAGACTGAAGCCGCCAGCTAAGTCGCGGCCGGGCCTCCCCTACCCCCAGCGTATTTTCCTGTTGTTCGAAGCGGAGATCGGACACGGTAACCGACTGGGCACCGAGCGTCGCCAGACCGAAAAGCAGTAGAAAAAGGATATAACGCATGGGAAAATGGAGTGATGGACCCCGTAATGTATCGACCCCGGGGCGGGGAACTGTCCTGCACCTTCCGGCTGCCCGCAGGACCGTCCACCCTTGTCCTCCACGCCAAAATACCCCGTAGCTTTACCCGCTTGTCCGCTAATGACCTGCTTATGCGCTTTTGCTTCGTCCTTCCGCTGCTCGTCCTGCTGCTGATCTTCGGCTGCGATATTCCCCGTGACCCCGCCGGCTCGTTCGCCCGCGCCCAACGGGAAGCCCTCCGCGTGGGAATTACGGATAACCCGCCCTTCGTCATCATAAGCGACGACGACCTACACGGTACGGAAATAACGATCGTCGAGGAGTTCGCCGGGGCTAACGGTATGGACATCCGCTACGTGATGGGCAGCGAATCGTCGCTCGTCAGGCAGCTCGAACGGCGGGAACTGGACGTCGTGATCGGGGGGCTGGAAAAGACGTCGGTATGGACCCGGGAAGTCGGTGCTTCAGTGCCCTACGACGGCCGCCACGTTTTCCTGATCCCCCGGGGCGAAAACAAATTACTCTATCACCTGGAAAGTACACTTCGCAAACCCCGGTCATGATCTACCGCGCACACGCTTTCGAGCTCCCCGCCGACCTGCAGCCACGTATGCAACGGGCCAAACGCCTGGAGTGGATTACGGTGGCTTACCTGATTTCCGTCGTTGGGCTCATGTACCTGGTCATGGGGTCGAGCCAGGCCATGAAAACCGCGTGGCTCGAGGATATCCTTGGCCTTTTTCCGGCCATTTCGTTCCTGGTCGCGGCGCGTCATTACGATCGCCCTCCCTCCGCCAGCTTTCCCTACGGATACCACCGCGTGTACAGCATCGCGTTCCTGACCGGGGCCGTGGCCCTGTTCGCCATGGGGGCGTTCCTGCTGATCGATGCGGGGATCAGTCTTATGCGTGCGGAGCGACCCACCATCGGCAGCACCGTCGTGTTCGGACAACAGGTGTGGTCGGGCTGGCTTATGATTCTGACCCTGCTGTACAGCGCCCTGCCCTCCGTCGTGCTCGGGCGCGCCAAGCTTCCCCTGGCCCGCGAGCTTCACAACAAAATCCTCTTTACCGATGCCGATACGCAGAAGGCGGACTACCGCACGGCCTTCGCCGCCATCGCGGGAATCGTCGGGGTCGGTATGGGGTACTGGTGGGCCGATTCCGCCGCCGCGGTCCTGATCTCCTTTTCAGTCCTCAAGGACGGCTACGGCAACCTGAAGGAAGCCGTACAGGACCTCATGGACCGCTACCCGCAGAAGGTCGAGGAGGATCGCCGCGATCCCCTGATCGGAGAGGTGCACGCGCTGGTCGCCTCCTGGCCATGGGTAGAGGAGAGCCGGGTAAGATTTCGCGAGGACGGGCAGGTGTACTTCGGGGAAATTCTGGTCGTACCCCGGCGGAACGACAAGCTGTTGCAGGATATCGCGGCGGGCCGTGCCTCCGTCAGGAAGCTCCACTGGAAGCTGCACGACGTCACCATCATGCCGGTTCCGAATCTGGAGGACGTACCCGAGGAGTCCGTTACACCGTAACGCCGCGCATCACCTCCGCGAGTAGTTGGTGGGAGTACAGCCGCGCCGCGTGGTCGTAAACGTGGGCGGAGACCATGAGCTCATTGATGCCCGTCTGTTGCACGAATGCCCGCAGATCGCGGGCCAGGGTAGCTTTACTTCCGAAAAAGGAAGCCGCCAGCATCTGCTCCACGTACTGCCGTTCGGCCGTCGACCAGAGCGCGTCCATGGAGTCTACGGGCGGCTGTACCAGCTTACGCTTTCCGGTTACGATGCCGAGGAAGGCTTGTTGGAGGGTCGTCGCCAGGCGGTTGGCTTCGGCGTCGGTGTCGGCCGCCACGACGTTCACGCAGGCAATGGCGTACGGTTCGGACAGGGCAGCGGAGGGCCGGAAGTTATCGCGGTAGCGTTTTAAAGCCGCCATTAGCTGGGCCGGCGCGAAGTGACTGGCGAAGGCGTAGGGCAGGCCCATGAGTCCGGCCAGGTAAGCGCTTTCCGTACTCGACCCCAACAGGTAGATCGGAATGTCAAGCCCCTCTCCGGGAATGGCACGCACGGCGGCGTGGCTGTTCTGCGCCGAGAAGTAGGTCTGTAGTTGCTGTACGTCACGGGGAAAATCGTGGGCCGCGTCAAAGCGATTTCCCCGGATGGCACGGGAGGCCACGGGATCGGTTCCCGGTGCCCGGCCGAGGCCCAGATCGATGCGGCCGGGGTACAGGGAGGCGAGGGTCCCCAGCTGCTCCGCTACGATCAGCGGCGCGTGGTTCGGCAGCATGATGCCCCCCGATCCAATTCGCAGCGTGGAGGTACCACCCGCCAGGTAACCCATCAGGATAGTCGGCGCCGAACTGGCCACTCCGGCCATGTTGTGGTGCTCCGATACCCACATACGGTTATAGCCCAAAGCCTCGATGTGGCGGGCCAGATCGAGGCTCTTACGGAAGGTATCCGCCGGCCGGTCTCCTTCGGCAACGGTGGCGAGTTCCAGGACGGAGAAGGGAATGTGCAGTGGTGGATTGGCGGACATAGGGTCAGGAATTTCGGTGCCCCGGACGGGGCCTACGAATACACCGATCCGCCGAAAATGGTTGCTAGCGGAGGGCCTCCATACTGTCCTGCCGCACCTGAATTACCCCCCGCCGCGGTCGGTCGAGGTCGATGATGATGAACACCAGCAGGCAGATGAGCAGGTTCAGCACCAGGGCGGGGGCGCGGGAGCGGCGTTCCCCCAGACCGCTCGAATATCCGATCAGCCCGCCCGTGCTCACGAAGAAAACGAAGAGCAGGTAAAAGATGGCCGGCGGGACATGGCGTTGCAGGGCATCGATCCGACTGCCGTAGGCGTCAATCATTTCGTTGACGGCCTGCAGGAAGTAGCCGGTCTTCACCGGATTCGGGTTCGCGTCGGCGGCGGCCACCCCGATGTCCCAGATGCGCTGCTGCAGGGCGGAGGTTTCCACGTTCAGCACCCGCCGTTCCTCCCGGTGCGTCAGATCGACGTGGGCGCTGCGCAAACGCAGTTCGATGTACTCATCGATGGCCGTCTGGGCCTGCCGGTCGTAGGGTTCGGGCAGCAGGGCGGTCCGTAATTCGGCGGTGCCGATGGCGTTCGCTTCGTTGACTTCGGCTCCGGAGCGCTCGTCGTACCGCTGGATCGACATGCTGAAGGTGAAGCCCAGAATGAGCGCCAGGAGACCCAGCACTCCACCCTGGATCGCCGAGGTCTGGGACTTAACGTCGCTGTCCGATCGGTCGAGGTAGTAGCCCCCCAGACGCAGGCCTAGTTCGTTGGCGACGATGATGAGCACGAAGAGGAGGACCGCAATCAGGATGCTGTTCAGACTGTACATAAGAGGATGAGTGTGGAATGTTTAACGCAGAGCCTCCATGCTGTCTTGCTTCACCTCGATGACGCCCCGTCGCGGCCGGTCGAGATCGATGATGATGAAGACCATGAGGCAGATCAGTAGGTTCAGGACCAGGGCGGGGGCGCGGGAGCGACGTTCCCCCAGTCCGGTGGAGTAGCCGATCAGACCGCCCGTAGCGATAAAAAAGACGAAGAGCAGGTAAAATATCGCCGGGGGTACATGGCGGTTCAGTACGTCGAGCCGGCGGCCCTGGGCATCGATCATGTCGTTGACGGCCGTGAGGAAGTAGCCGGTCCGTACGGGGTTGGGAGTAGCGTCGGCGGCGGCCACCCCGATGTCCCAGATCCGTTGCTGCAGTTGTTGAGTCCGTTGGTTCAGCGCCTTCCGCTCGGCGACGTGGGTGAGGTCGGTGTGACTGCTCTCCAGCCGCAGGTCGATGTAGTCGTCGATGGCCGACTGGGCTTCCGCGGCGAAGGGGTCGGGCAGCAGGGCGGCGCGCAGCTCGGCGGTCCCGATGGCGTTGGCCTCTTCCACTTCGGCACCGGCGCGGCTGTCGTAGCGCTGGATCGACATATTGAAGGTAAAGCCCAGAATAAGGGCCAGCATACCGATGATCCCCCCCTGGATAGCCGAAGTTTGGGATTTGACGTCACTGTCGGTTTTGTCGCGGGAGCGGTGTCCCAGGCGCAGTCCGATCACGTCCGCTACGATAATCAACACGAAGAGAATAGCGACGATTATCACGCTATTTAGATGATACATATACCGTATTTAGGCCGCGAAGATAGTTCGTGTACTAACTCACAACTAACAATTTTCGGGCGGGGACGCGGGAGCCGGACTCCTACGGTAAAAAGCGATCATTCCGGGTCGTTTCCGGTTATTCTCAGCGGGTGGTTCCAATAATTCCGGCCGCCCGTACTCTATCTCCCATGCTCGTACGCCCTCACCCCGCCGGCTGGCGCATCACCCTTCACCCCGCCCACGGGCTTCTGGCCGCGGAGCTGTATACTCAACTGCCGGTGGTGGTCCCGGCGGATCTGTCGCTCCCGACCCTGCTGGCCGTCGCCCAACACGATGACCACCAGCTAAACTTTGCCGACGGCGATTACCTTACCGAACGGGGGGCTCCCAAGGATTTCACGCTGCTTGAGATCTCCGAAAAGCAACGTAGCCTGCAGGCCGAGTCCCTCATGGCCGATGCGCGCCGGAAGCACGGTTGGACCGGTCTGCTTATCGGCCGGCATTACGAATTTTTGTACGCGGGACAGCCCGTCGATGCTCGTCTCCGCAAACTTCTCGACCGGATCAAAACCCGGCGGAAGGAGCTACTGAAGTCACGCGGATGGACTTCCGAGCTGCTGGAAACGACCTATGGCAGATTGCGATTTTGCGACCGCCTGTCCCTCATCCTGTGCGGCGAAGAGCTTCCGACCCTGGGTCGTGATCTCGAGATTAACGACGCCCTGGGCGACCCGGTCTTTCTGCACCAGGATCCCGAATCGGGTGTGCTGGGCGTTCGGCCGTGGCCGTTCGCCACGGAGGAGTTCACCGTTTCCGTCGAATCTTACGTGGTGGAAAAACTGAGTTACCGGACCAGTCGGGAGCTTGGAGAAGAACTATCCCGTACGCCGGCCGAGGTACGCGAGTGGACGTTGCGGGCAGAGTAAACGCTAGTAGTGGTTCCGGCTGCTCTGCCGGCGCCAGCGCCGCGACTTGCGCATAAAGCCCACACTGGCCATCCCGTAGCCCAGGTTGATGAGGGCGTAGCCCACGAGGAAGGGGGCTATTCGTTCCATCCGAATTACTCCCCCCATAAGGAAGGCGTAAACGGCGGCGGCGAGAACACTGAGCGTGAGGAGAAGGGTAAGGGTAGCGAAGTTTTTCATGAGAGCGGTTTGTTAGATCAACGGGCTTGACCATAACAAATTGTCCCCATTACACCCCCCTACCCCTCCCGGAGTCCGGTATTGCGTACAAAGTTTTACCGTACAATTCTATTTCTCCTGTCCTTTCTGGACCGCCGCCTGCGGACTCGCGTAGCCGAGATCGGGTATGCCGCCGACGGGTTGCATTTTTTTCAGGTCGAAAGTCCCCTTTCCGTCGATGCTCTGACCGGAGGACCAGCGTCCGGTGGGAGGCGCGACCGAATCATCCTTGCCCGTCGTGTAGAAAGTGTAGTTGTAATCAGACAGCTCCTCTTCCTGGGGGAAGTTGTTGGGAATGGGGTGGTTGTCACGGCCGCCGAGTTCTTCCCACGCGGCGAGAAATTGATTTTGGTGCATGGTGTCGCGGGCAATCAGGAAGCGGAGCATGTCCTTCATACCGGCGTCGTTAGTCATCTTGAACAACTGTACGGCGAGCATTCGGCCCGTGCTTTCGGCCATCACGTTGGCGAGCATATCGGCCGCGGCATTTCCACTGGCGTAGACGTGGCTGCAGTTGAAGGGCACCCCGCTGCTGTCAACCGGCATGGCGGCCATGCAGGTGCTAATGACGTGCTGGATGTTCATCCCCCCCATGGCGGCTAGTACCACGGGATCATTAGCCGCCTTATCCTGCTCGAGGGGCGCCCCCTCCAGGTTGAGGGCCACGGCCGTAGCTAACATCTCGATGTGGCCCATTTCCTCGGTGCCGGTTTCGAGCAGCATATCCCGGTACTTTTTCGGCCCCCGGGAACCCCAGGCCTGGAACATGTACTGCAGACATACGCGAATTTCTCCCTGTATTCTCCCGATGGCCTGCTGAAGAGCCTTAGCGAATACGGGATCGGGCTTATCGACCTTTACGTGGTACTGGAGTTTGCCTCCGTCGTGATAAAACATAATACGGATTTTAATGTGAACGATATACTCACATAGGTAATCCGCAACCGGGTTTGTTCTGTAGAGAGGACAAAATTTTACATACCTCCACATTCACCCAATAATCCTTCTTATTTGATTTAACACGCAATTTAATTGTTGGCACATATGACCCGCCGAGACATTTATACTGTGCCAATTACGCTATATCATACGGGCCATGGTATTCCATTGACCCCGGGAGGTTGGGGCCGAAGGGACGGGGCCTGATCGGTAGGTCAGGGAACCACTACGGTGCCGGTGAAGGTCGCCTGGTGGGATCTACCGGTCAGCCGGTAACTTCCGGCGGGTAAGCCGGCGGTAGATATCCTGATGCGATTAGTACCGTCACGGAGGAGTTGTTGCCCCCTACGCGCGATCTTACCATCCGTGGCCAGAAGCATCCACTCTCCGGCACCTTCGCCACCGTGGGTAAACTCGGCGTACGTTACGGTGGACGCGGGATTCGGATACAAGGCAATAATTGATCGGGGCAGGGCTACGGGTGCGAAAAGGCCCGTTGTCCCGTTGTCGGCCCTGAGGGCGCCCGGAATCCATACCTGACCGCCGGACTCATAGGCACCGATATCGGGGGCTGCTCCCGTAAATCCTTCGGTATATCCCGCTACTTCGGTACCGGAATCGATTAAGCTGGAGCCCGGCGCCGGCCGGAAATCCTGGCCGGCACGATCTACGAAGGGGTCCGTATCGGCGATCAGGTTATGGCGCTCGGTTTGTCCCTCCCACTCACCGACGGTACTGAAGTTATTGATGACGCGGTTTTCCCGTTGGCTATACCCGTTCAGCCAGATACCCATGGCCGATTCCGGTCGGTAGAAACTATTGTTGATGATATCGTTGTAGGACGCGTCCCAGTTCATCTGTACGGCCGACCAACTGATGTTCCACACCATATTGTGGTGTACCGAATACCCCTTGCTGTTATTGTCGAGGTAGATCCCCGCGGTACGGCCGTCCGCGTATTCGGGGCCGCTGGAATCGTGAAACCAGTTATGGTGAATGCTTCCGTCTTTCCGGTTCGCGTTTCCGACTACGTAGTACATCCCGCCATCATTATTGATGCGCATGCAGTCGTAGACGTCGTTGTACGCAAACTCGGATTCGTGCCCCGGCAGATAGACCCCGTCCCGGCCGGTCGTGTAGATCGTATTGTGCGTTACGATTGCCCGCTCGCAGTTGGCGCGCACCGGAGAGGAATGAATGCCTACCGTGTTAAAATCGTGAATCTCGTTTTCCTCGATCGTCACGTCCGCTACGCCCCCCCAGCCCTGTACGAAAATTCCGTTGTGGGAACCATACTCGATCAGATTGTTGCGGATCACGGTGTTTTCCGCCTGAACGTGTACGCTGCCCGACCCCACCTGAGCGCTGGTATTGTCCAGCTCGTCGATCATGTGCAGTCCGTGCGCGATTACATTGTCTTCGATCACGCAGTGGGAAGCTTTGATCTGGACCTTCCCCCCGAAGGTCTTTATTCCCTTCACGTGAACGTAAGGCTGCTCCAGTAACACGGTATGCTCCCGTGCGGTATACTCCGCGGTTCCATCGTGGGGAGCTGCGCCGTCCGGGGGTATGAAGTACAGGATATTGCCGGCCCCGTCGAAGTACCATTCCCGTTCGTGATCCAGCGCGGCAAATGCGCCCACGAGGTAGGCGCGTCCCCGGTTGCCGTTGCGAAGCAAGGTGGGATTATGGGGGTTAAAGGGCCACTTGTCGATGTCTACCGCTTCGAAGCTGACCGTCCGTCCCGTGATGTTCGTCACCGACCTTGTCCAACTGGTCCCTGAGTGGGCCCCGAGATACCATATGTACCCTCCGGTCCAGTCGGCTGGAGGTGTATCCGCCAGGTCAATCGTTCCGGCGGTTCCCCCGTTCACGGGCGTGGCATCGATGGTATAGGGATCGCGATCGACGTTGTTGGGCCACCGGGCCAGGTCCATCAGTTGCCCGTTGAAGTAGAGGTTATTGAGACGGCCCAGCGCCATGGGGACGGTAGCGGTGTACCATTTTTCACCGGTGGCGCGTACCCATTACCCGATCGATTCCGTAGCGGTAAGCGTAACCGTTTCATCCCCGAACGCCCGGTAAGTGATGGCAGCGCTTTCCGTACCCGCGTGGACGGGCGATAGTGTCTCCCGGTAGGTACCGCCGCGGAGGTAGCATATGTCCCCGGCTCGTAAAACCGCGGATGCTCTGGCAATGGTGCGAAAGGGGAATTCTTTGGTACCGGGGTTCTCGTCATCTCCGTCGGTGGAGACGTAGTAATCGGTGGCGGACAGAGGGATCAGTACCGTGAATAAAAAACTAAGGGTTAGTAGGAACTTCATGCGGACAAAGTAGCCCGGGTGAGTAGCAGCTGTTGCTTAGTTAAACATATGGGATACGGTTTGGGCGGTCCGTGGCAACTTGGTGCCGTTGCAACGGTGGAAAGCTTTACGTCGCCGCCGGAGGCAGCATTGTACTGGCGCCGCCGGGAGGCAGCATTGTACTAGCGCTCCCGGGAGGCAGTGTTGTACTGGGCCCAGTAGTCGACGACGAATACATCCTTAAGGTGAGGCTGCAGGACACTAACGAACGCCTGGTGAGCGGGATGGGGCAGGTACGCTTCCCGGTCGGCTTCGCTGAGGAAGGTGACGAAGAAGGCATGGGTGAACCCCTTGTTCAGTCCCTCGGGGCTGTTGTTGACGCCCCATTCGTAGTCGTGAATTTCCTCGATTTGTCCGGGCAGGGCGCTGAATGCCCGCTGGACGCTGTCGATTTGTGCCGGGGTGGCTTCCTCCTTGAAGGCGAAGAAAACGGCGTGGCGAAGGAGGCTGTCGGGGGAAGCGACGGTGGATTCATCCAGGGCTTCGGGGGTATCCATTGCCGGTGGGGGTAATTCTTCCTGACATCCTACGGTGACGAACAGGCAGGTGAACAAAATGGCTACGAAACGGAACGTGTGCATACGAAGACTTTGCCACGAATATAGCTTTCCAACAGCTACCGAACCCGGAAGGCCCGGTACACGTCTATGGGTACGGAAACCGGAAAACTCTACCAACCCCCCCGCGCCGTGGTGCCGAGCAAAAATAGCGGCGCCGCGGCGGGGACGGGAAATCCCTCGCGCGCGCTTAGTATCTTACCCTCCATGACCGCTGACTTACCGATTTCGTTTGAGGTGACGGCCGACCGGGCCGTTACGGGAATTGATCCTACTACCCCCGTCAGTGAGCTGGCCGAACGCACCCAGGAAATGGCTAAGGCCATGATCGCGCGCGGAGATGCCTGTCCCGTAGGGGAAGAAGAAGACGTTAACGATCTGGAGTGTCGCCTCCTGCACTTCGTGTGGGCCGAGCAGGCGAAGCGATTCCTGATGCTGTACCGCGATGTTCAATTGCAGTTACAGATCGCCTCCCTGAAGGTGAAGGAAGACCGGGCGGACCGGGGCCGGGTCGCAGCATTGTACGATCAATCGCGGGAAGCTCTGCAGGCTGCTCTACGGGAGTGGGACGGTGATTTCGCCGCCCGCCGCGACGCGCTGCTCCGCAACGAACGGCAACGCAACCGCCAGTTGCGTGCCTGGAAGTTGCAGCACAACCCCTGGCCCCTCTACCGTCACCAGATCGAGACCATCGCCGAACAGAGTGCCGGCCTGGCCGAGGAATTTACCCGGCTGTCTGCCGGTAGCGAGGAGTTTGACGAAATACGCGTGTTGCTACGTCGGGGCGTATCGGCCAGCGAGGAAGTAATGACCAAGACCCTGGAACGCGCCGGAGAAATTACCGCCTTCATTACGGAGGGTGATTACGATCCCGATCGGCCGGGCATCGTCGCCGCGAAGCTCGAAGATTACATTTCCGAAGAAGGCACCCGCCCCCGCCTCGACCGATTCACGAACGCGATTACGGCGGGCATTGCCAAGCTGCCCGAGTCACAGCGAGTCACCGTAACCGCCGAGGAAGGTTTACTGAAATATAAGGAGGTCAACTTTCGACGGTCGACCGATCAGTGGGTGTCGGCGGAGATCATGCCCCTGCTCTACGAACTATGGGAACTCAGCGAACAAACGAATAATGGTCTGAACGTAGCCATCGTCAATGTGCGTAACCGTGCTTTACTGTTATCCAACGAAGCGAAGGCCGGCCACGAAGTGACCTATACCAACGACGAGCTGGCGCAGCCCTTCACCGGTTTCCAACAGCGAAGTTCCCAGCGACGGCAGGAATACGCCAGAATCAGGGAGCGCATCGAGGAATTGATCGACGACAACCTCCGCCTGACCTCGGTGTACCGACCGGTGGCGGGCTTCCTCCCCCTGCCCCTCCAGTCAGGCATCAATGTATTTACCCGTCGGCAGAGCCGGTTCATTACGGTTGTGCGGGAATGGCTGGCAGATCACGTCAGCGGCTTGAGCAAACTACTGGGCGATGCCGCGCGCGAAGAGAAACTCAGCATTAGTGAAAAAACGGTTCGAGTTATCCAGCAGCGGACGGCTTCCCCCGACAATGCCGCCTACACGAATATTCTGATGACCAAAGGGTACATCGGAGAGTCTTTCCTGGTCGGGCGGGAATCCGAAACCGCTCACCTCCGCCAGCTCATCGAGCACTGGAAACTCGGCTACCGGGGCGCCGTTATGCTGACGGGCAATCGGCTGGCCGGCAAGACGCTGTTCGGAGAGCTCATCACGAACCGATTCTTTCCCAGTCAGGCCATCCGACTGCGCCCCCATGCCCAGATCACCGTCAGTGGCCGCCGCCTGCGCACGACCGGCGACCTGGCCGAAGCTCTGGCGTTCGTGGAGAAGTACACCGTACAGTCGCGCCCGCTGGTGTGGATCGACGATCTCGAACTGTGGTGGGACGACGATCATACCCTGGCGGAAAACGTTCGTGCCCTCGGCCACCACATCGATGACTACTCGGCCCGTATTTTCTACCTCGTCGCGACCACGAACGCCGTTTACCGTCACCTGGGGCGCTTCCTGGATCTGCATCGGGTATTCCAGTCGGAGATCAATCTCGATCGCTTCTCGCTCGACGATATGCGGCGCGCCGTACTGATCCGCCACGGAGCTACCCACAAGATCATGGTCGACGCTGAAGGAGAGCCCGTGAGCGAAACCGGCTTTGGGCAAATGGTCAAACGCATCTACCGGGCAACCGACGGTAACGTGGGGGAAACCATCGATCGCTGGGCTTACTATACCGAGCGCTACGACAACGAGCGCGTGTATCAGCCGAAGATGAAACGCCATACCCTTCCCGCCTTTCTGACTCCGGATACGGCTACGCTGCTGGCGGCCGTACTGCTGGAGAAGCGTACCCGCGATTACCGGCTACGCAAACTCTTCGGACCGGCCTATAACGAACGGTACGGAAGTATACTGCAGCGACTTATTCGGATCGGGTTGATCACCCGTAACCACGACGGTAGCGTGGAGGTCACCGAAAGCGTAGTCAACGACGTAGGTCGGATGCTGGAATCCGAAGCATATCTACAGTACTCAAAATAAGCCCCGTGAATCCGATACTGAAACCCCTGTTCGGCTGGATGGACCTCCTGTTCGCCGCTGTCCTATTGTACGGCATTTACGCCCTGCTGTTTATGCTGCGCGACTGGCTCATGAAAGCCAAACGTACGGAAGGCTTTCGGGCGGGAGCGTACCGCATCATCGCGCCCTTCCTCTTGCTGTACGAGCCCATTACCGCGCTGGTGTTGGCCGTAATTTTCCTCTTCGTTAACCCCGTCCTGCACGGAATCCTCCTGCTCCTGGTGGTGGCGGCCGGGTTTTCCCGGCTTCGTGACTACCTCAGCGGTCGGCTCGTCCTCTTCAATCCCCTCATCGGCGTGGGCAAACGGATGCGCACCGAACGGCATAAGGGGGTTATTTCCCGCATCGGACGGATCGGCCTATACCTGCAGACGGGGGAAGGGCTGCACTTCGTCAACTACACCAATCTGCTCACGGGCGGCTTCTCCCTCATCACCGGTAAGGACATCGGGGGGTATTACCAACTTGAGATGGCCCGCCCGGAAGGAATAGACCATCCGCTACAGCAGTTGGCCGACCGCCTAACCACTACACCCTACCTGGACCGTACTTTCAGGCCCGAACTTGCTTATGCCGGCAGGGAACAACAACGTATTCATGCCCGGCTGTCGGTACGGGACGAAAAGCACCTGACCGAACTACTCACCCTTCTCGGCGAATGGGGATACCCCGCCACCATCGCCAAACGCTAAGCCCCCGACCCCCTACTCATGGAACAAGTAGACCCCTACCTTCTCATCATTGAGGCCTCCGTGGTCATCATTCTTTCCTTCTTCTTCGGAGAAGTAAGCAAACGGACCAACGTACCGTCCGTGTTGATGCTCATCGTACTGGGCATTCTCATTAAGCTCGGATTAGACGCTTTCGGTTTCGGTAACCTGAATTTTTTCCCCGTCCTCGAGATCCTCGGCATCATCGGCCTGATCATGATCGTGCTCGAAGCGGCGTTGGAGTTGAAGCTGGAGCGGGACAAATTCCTCGCGATCGGTAAGGCCTTTACGGTCGCTCTCATCGGCCTGTTGGCGTCGACCTGGGTGGCCGCCATTATTCTGGAACACTTCATCGATGGCATGTCCACCCAGAGCGCCTGGCTGTACGCGACGCCCTTGTCCATTCTGTCCAGTGCCATCATTATTCCCAGCGTGACGGGACTTAAGGGGCACAAGAAGGAGTTTCATATTTACGAGAGCACCTTCTCCGACATTCTCGGCATCATGTTATTCTACTTCCTGACCAGTCAGTTGGTCATCATTCCCGAAGCGGGAGAAACCCTGGATGTCGTGGAGCACACCGGATCGGGGGGGCTGGCCTATCTGGGTAACGTGTTGCTTACGATCGTCGTTTCCCTGGTTGCCAGCTACGCGATCGTGCTGATCTTTCAGAACATTAAGAGTCACGTTAAGCTCTTTCTCCTCATTGCCGTATTGCTGCTGCTGTACGCGATCGGCAAGAAGTTGCACCTCTCCTCCCTGATCATCGTGCTGATTTTTGGATTGCTCATCGCCAATATGCGGCTGTTCTTCCGGGGCCCCCTGCGGAAGTGGCTGAACTACAAGAAGGCCCTGCATATTTACGAGGGACTGCACGTCGTGACCATCGAAACGGCCTTCGTGGTACGGACCTTTTTCTTCGTCATTTTCGGGGTAACCATCACGCTAGCTTCCCTGCTCAGTGTCGACGTAGCGATCGTAAGTGTACTGATCATTCTGAGTATCTACCTTATTCGCTTCATCATTCTGCGCATCTTCATCGGAGCCGATATTCTGCCGCAGTTGTTTGTGGCCCCGCGGGGTCTCATTACGGTACTGCTGTTTTACGCCATCCCAACCGAAGCAAATATTCCGAACTTTGAACCCGGAATTTTGCTCTTCATTATCATCGGGACCAGTATCATCATGACGCTCGCCATGGTGGTGGATAAGAAGCGAACGACCTCCGCCATTCGTAAGGTAGCCAGCTCTCCGGTAGGTTACGAACGGTGGAAGGCCCCCACCCTGGCGGAACCGGCCCCGGAATCGGAGCCATAATCCCGCTCCTTGAGCATGCGAAAAATGCTGTACATCGCCGTCGGTTTTATTGTTATCATGGTCGTCACCTACCTACTCGGGCCGGAGATCGATCAGCCCGTGTACGTCCCCGCGGTTCCGGAGGTTCCTACTGCAGCCGCAGTCCTGACGGAATACCTGGCCCGCAAGGAATCCGCCGCTCCCACCCGCCCGAACAATGAGGCGCGGATCGTCTGGCACGACTCCACCCGCTCCCCCACCGAGTACGCCTTCGTGTACCTGCACGGGTTCGGGGGAAGCTACCGCGACGGATATCCCGTCAACGTAAACGTCCCCGCCATCTTCGGAGCGAATGCCTTCCTGGGCCGGTGGTCGGGTCACGGACTCACGGCCGAGGCCGCCCTGCGTGATTTCACCCCCGAATCCGCCTGGGCCGACGCCCTGGAAGCGCTGGCCATCGGGGAAGCCATCGGCCGGAAAGTGATCCTGATGTCGACCTCGACGGGCGGCACTCTGGCTCTCAAATTAGCCGCCGAGTTCCCCGACCGCGTTCACGCCCTGCTGAATATGGGTCCTAACGTGGAGGACGATCAGCCCGGCGCGTCCTTGCTGATGTCGCCCTGGGGGCACGAACTCGCCTACCTGGCGTCTTTCGGAAGTAACAAAAAGATCAGTCACGAAGAACCCGGAGCCGCTCAGTACTTCGACACCGTCTATCCCAGTGAAGCTCTCGTTGAGTTGCAGGTACTGGTACAGACGACCATGACGCCGGAAACCTTCTCACGAATCACCTGTCCCGTCCTTACCATTTTCTACAAGGAGAATTTTTTAGTAAAAGACGAGCACGTCGAGGTGTCGAGCTACCCCGACGTTCACGATCAGTTCGCCACCCCGGCCGACCGGAAACGGCTGCTTCCCCTTCCCACGCCGAAGAGCCACTTCGTCGGAAGCCAGATCAAATCTGAGGACTGGATGGCTGCCCAGAGGGCGATCGTGGAATTCTGCCGCGACGTCCTGGATATGCACCCCCTACATCCGGTCGATCACGTTTCTGACACTGCCGGCCTCGAGTAAGCGTTCCCGGGCTTCGTCGTAGGGTAGCCCCGTCGACTCCACGATCATTTTAGTACCGCGATCGATCAGTTTCGCGTTGCTGAGCTTCATGTCCACCATACGATTTCCCCTCACGCGACCGAGTTTGATCATCACGGTGGTCGTGATCATGTTAAGGATCAGTTTTTGTGCCGTACCGGACTTCATACGCGTACTGCCGGTGACGACCTCCGGCCCGACGACCGCTACCACGGGATGGTCGCAGACGGTGGTGACGGGTGCGCCGGGATTGCACGTCACGCAGCCGGTCAACAGACCGGCCGCCCGGGCACGCTCGAGCCCCCCGATCACGTACGGCGTGGTACCCGAAGCGGCAATGCCGATCAGCGTATCGTCCGCATTCGGAGCGTAGACGCTAAGGTCGGTCCAGGCCTGACCGCCACTGTCTTCGGCCGATTCGACCGAATCGCGCAGGGCCCGATCCCCCCCGGCAATGATGCCGATCACCATACCGGGAGGTACCCCGTAGGTCGGCGGGCATTCGCTGGCATCCAGAACGCCCAGCCGACCGCTGGTGCCGGCTCCGATGTAAAATAAGCGCCCCCCCCGCTCCATTCGCGGCACGATTGCTTCCACGAGCCGGGTGAGTTCGGGAATGCTCCGCCCGACGGCAGCCGGCACCAGACTATCCTGCTCGTTAATAAAGGTCAGGAGTTCCGCCGCTGAGCGGGTTTCCAAATCGCGGTAGGGACCAGGCTGTTCGGTGATACGTTGAAAGGATGCGTCGCTCATGGTCGATGGGGAATAGTGAGGGGGAAAAGTACGGTAACTCCCCCACAGTAGCGTCGGTTTCAGCCGACCTGATGCTCGGCGTGCAACGCCTCCACCTGGTCTTTGCCCATCTGTGCGAAAATCAGTGAAAATCAGTGTTCATCCGTGGTGAAAATTTTCGGACCAGGGGACGCTCGACCTGTTCGCTAGTTCATAACAAATCGCGCCACGCTCCTCCCCGCATCCCCCTCCACCGCAACGAGATAAATCCCGGGAGTTAGTAAGGAAAGGTCAAGCGTATACTCCAACTGCCCCCCGGCATCGACCGTCCGCAGCAACTGACCTACATTGCTATAAAGGTTTATCCGCTGCTCCTGCGTCCCCGGCAAATCATATACGCGGAGCACGTCCGAGCTTGGATTGGGAGACACCCCGAACACGAAATCGGGTGCCGGAACGGTCAGCAAGCCCGTTGACCGCTCGGCCACCAAATCGGTGCGGTAATACCCGACGCCGCCCCGCTGGTTGCCGACGACCATGTCCAGCAGGCCGTCGCCGTCGAAGTCAGCGGTTGCCGGGGCAGAAAATCCCCCTACGTCCAGCCCCGCTACGGTGTCGTTGAGCAGTGTAAAGGATGGCGAGGGCTCCGTGAAGGAGTACGCCTCGAGGGTACCGGCCCGGTTACCGGTGATCAGCAGGAAGCGGTCGTCGTAAGTCACGACCTGCGGCGTCGGATGTCCCGTGGAGGAGCCGGGAACGTTGGTGTTAATGCCCCCTAACTGCAGGTAATTCCCGGCGGCTTCGGGATCGGCATCGAAGGCCGGGGCACCGACCGAACCCACGTTGCGGTAAAACCGGATGCGGCCGTCAAAGCCCCCAACAACAAGGTCCGTCAAACCGTCGCGATCGAGATCCGCTAGGGTCGGCTTGGCCAGTTGGCCTGCGTCAATGTCCATGTACTCAAAAACGGGAGCGGCAAAGACCGTGGCCCGGCCCGGCCCGGCGGTATTCTCCAGGTAGATCAGGCGGCCGGATCGCTCGCCAACGATGGCGTCCGTGTCTCCGTCACCGTCCAGATCACCAAAGGCCGGCGCGAAGGCGGAGGTAGTGGCGCTATACTGCCGCAGCTCGAGAAAGTCATCGTCCGCGAAGGAAAAGGCGAGCTCGCCCCCCGGGGGCGTGACATTGCGGTAGAGGCGCAGCCGGCTGTTGAGGGTAGTCCGCGGACCGTAATCCTCACTGTTGCCGATGACGAGATCGGGGCGGCCGTCGGCGTCGTAGTCCACCATGGCCGGCAGGGCACCGGTTCCGAGATCGATGCTCTGCCGTACGAGCAGTTGACTGTCCCGAAAAACGAAGTCGGGGGAGGCATCCGTTCCGACGTTCTGGTAGTACCAACTGACGTTGATGTCTTCCGCGTTGAGGGTCTGGCTCGGAGAGGCCACGATATCGCGTGCGCCGTCGCCGTCTACATCGAGGTGGTAGGCGGCCGGGAAGAAGGGAATATCGGCGGTGGTCCCCGGCGTCGGCCACCGGGGGTCTTGGTCAGTGATAAACGCTTGCTGCGGAGTGCCCGTATTGAGACCCAGCACGAGGAACTCGAAGGAAATATCGCCGAGCATGATGTCCTTTAGTCCGTTGCCGTCGGCGTCGAGCGTGAGGATGGTAGATCCGGCGTGGCGGGGCTTTACGGGCGTCTCCCCGCGTAGATTGGTAAAACATTCCCCGGGAGCATCGCCGAGGTCCAACTCTGGAGTGAGGCCGCTCTCGAAGAAGCCACCCCAGCATTCGCTTTCGAGGGTATACAGCAAGGTATCGGTGCCGAAGCCCCTTTCCACGCTCTGGTTGCGGTAGTACTCGACGTAACCGCCACCTACGCTGAAGGTGAGTATATCCAGATCCCCGTCGCCGTCCAGATCATCGAGCGCCGGATAGTCGATGCTGGTGACGAAGATCGGCGTGGTATTTCCGCTACCGAGGGGGTAGCGCAGTCCGGCGTACGTAGGTTCCGGCGCGTAAGTAAGCAGTCCGGACGGACCTCGTTGTCCCCGGAATACCCGGAAGCCGTCATCCTCCGCCGAGTAAGTGAACAGATCGTCGGCGCCGTCCCCGTCGTAATCGCGCAGTAGCAACCAGTGTTTAAGGTCGCCGGGAAAGCCGACGGTCAGTTCCGGAGCTATGGTATAGTTGCCGGCACCGTCGCCGCGCAGCGCCAGGAGGGCGTCGCCGGCGCGGTCAAAAAGCAGAAGGTCATCCCGGCCATCGCCGTCGAGGTCGCTGGCGTTGAACTGGGGAGCGTTGAGGCCGCCGAGCCAGGCCAGGGGCAGCTCATCTCCGGCGGCACCAGTCACCCGGGGATAGGCGGGTTGTAACTGGAATTGAGCGGACACGGACGCGCTGGTGAGTATCCAGAAGAGCAGGGAGATTCGCAACATAGGATCGGAGGCTGCTGCAAGGTAACCGTCGAAGCGGGAATCGTTTGTCGGGGTATGCCCCAATTTAAGCTATTTTGCTCCTGGAAAACCTACTCCCCCACTCCATGCAGCAGCTTTACACGATTTCATTTCTCTTCTTCCTGTCGGCAACATTATCCGCCCAGTGCCCGGAGCTCGTCTGGTCCGATGAGTTTGACGGAGAGTCCCTCGATCTTACCAACTGGACCTACGAGATCGGCGACGGCTGCGACCGCAATCTCTGCGGGTGGGGCAATAATGAGTTACAGTACTACCAGCAGAGCAACGCCGTAGTCAGCGACGGCACCCTCAAGATCACCGCCCGCCGGGAGTCGGCCGGCACCCGCAACTACACCTCCAGCCGCATCATCACCCGCGATAAGCAGGACTTTACCTACGGTCGCATGGAAGCCCGCATCAAGCTTCCCGATGCCCGCGGCAGCTGGCCCGCTTTCTGGATGCTCTCGACCGACGAGGTCTACGGCGGCTGGCCCCGCAGTGGCGAGATCGACATCATGGAGTACATCGGCAACGAGCCGAACCAGGTACTGGGCACTATTCACTACGGCCAGGCCTGGCCGAATAACTCCTACCGTTCGACCACCATCGACTTTGAGGAACCGGTGTACGAGGACTTCCACGAATTTGCCGTCGAGTGGCGCAAGGATACCATCGACTGGTTCGTGGACGGCTACCACTACGCTACTCAGACCCGGTCGGACGTGTCGCCCCAGCGCTGGCCCTTCGACCAGGACTTCTTCTTCATCCTGAACCTGGCCGTCGGCGGCAACCTCGGGGGCTCGGTAACGGCGAGCGATTTTCCGACGACCATGGAGGTGGATTACGTGCGGGTCTACGGAGGGGGCAGGCCCTTCCTGACGGGTCCCCGCTCGGTGGAACATCAGGCCGGCGGACAGACCTATTCCGTCGGTAACCTGCCGGCGGGAGCTACGGTCAATTGGACGGTTCCCGCCTCCGCAACCATCGTAGCCGGACAGGGCACTTCCGAGATAACCGTCGACTGGGGCACTGCAGGAGGTTCCCTGTCCGCCGTTACTACCCTGGAGTGCGGGGAGCAATCCCTGACTACCGACGTAACCGTTGGGGCCGCCTTCTACCGCGAGCGCAGTCTCGAAAATTTCGACGATCAGGCGGAGATCACCTACGGCTTTTCCACCGGCACGCTGACTGAGATCAGTAATCCGGCACCGGACGCGGTGAACGGCTCGGCTACGGTGGGGAACTACGTGCGGGATGCCGGCTCCCAGTACGATGTACTGGAGTACCGCGCCTCCTCCCTGGGCAACGTGACTGACCTGTACACCGGAGAGAAGCGTTTCTACCTCGATCTGCGCACAGACGCACCGGTCGGCACGGAGATCATCCTTCAGCTGGAAACCGCCGCCGCCCAGGGCAGCAATTACCCGACCGGCCGCCATAGCCGGTACACGACCACCACGACCGTACGGAATGCCTGGGAACGACTGCTCTTCACGCCCCTCGACCGCCCGGATGCCTCCGCAAGTGCCACGGCCATCACCAAGTTGATCCTGCTGTTCGCGCCGAATTCGAATACGGGCAACACCTATGTGTTCGATAATCTGGACGTGTACAGGGCCGACCGGATCATCGACGGAGTTTACCCACACCAAACGCTCTCCGGACTTTCCGCACGCCCGAATCCGGCTGCCGATCTGCTTACGCTGAACCTTACTCTCGACCGACCGGAGGAGGTGACGGTCGAGGTGTACGCACGCGACGGCCGCCTGCTGCAACGCCGCCTGTACCCGGTTGCCGCCGCCGGTGAACAGCGACTGATCCTAGCCGTGGACCACCTTCCCGCGGGCCTGTACATTGCTCGTCTGACGGCTGGTGGGCGTTCCGGGTCGGTCCGTTTCGTAAGGGAGTAGCGTATATTGGCCTCGCCAACCCCCCGCTATGCCCCGACCGTTGCTTACCCTGTTTGTGTGCCTGCTCTGTACGCTGGGCAGTTCTCCACTCATCGCCCAGCTCGCAAACGTAAGCGCTAACGACCAGGGCATCGTCATACAGGGCGCGGACGCGGGAGCAACGTTCACGGTGAACGGCGAAGCCGTGGAAGCAATCCCCACCGAGGGCGGTGTGCTCCTCGCGGTGGAGCCCGGCATTCAGCTGATCAAGTCGGGAAAACAGACCGAATTGTACCACCTGAGCCAAGAGCCCGGCGAGGGACGGTTGCGCCACATCCCTCTGTGGCTTTCCATCTTTCCCCCCCTGATCGCGATTGCGCTGGCACTAATCTTCAAGGAGGTCATCATTTCCCTTTTCGCGGGAGTCTGGGTAGGGGCCTTCATCGCGGGCGGACTGCGGTTCGAATTCTTTCTGGGGGTTATTAAGTCGCTGCTGGCGACGATCGACACCTACATCATCAACGCCCTCAACGACAGCGGTCACCTGTCGGTAATCGTCTTCAGCCTTATGATCGGCGGTATGGTGGCCATCATCAGCCGCAACGGTGGGATGGCGGGCGTGGTACAACGCATGAGTAAGTACGCGACCAACCCGCGCCGCGGACAGTTCGTCACCTGGTTATTGGGAGTGTCTATTTTCTTCGACGACTACGCCAATACTCTGATCGTCGGGAACACGATGCGCTCGGTTACGGACCGCTTCCGGATCAGTCGCGAAAAACTGGCTTACATCGTGGATTCCACGGCCGCGCCCGTGGCTTCGGTGGCCTTCATCACGACCTGGATCGGCGCCGAGTTGGGCTACATCGGCGACGGCATCGACCAGGTGGAACACTTTGCCGGCACGACGCCCTACGCCATCTTCATCGAATCGTTGAAGTACAGCTACTATCCGATCCTCACCCTGGCCTTCATCCTGTACCTGATTTACCAGCGTCGGGACTTCGGGCCCATGCTCACCGCGGAAACCCGCGCCCGTACCACCGGTATGGTCAAGCGGGTGAGCGAGGAGGAAGCCGCGGCTAGCGAACAGGAGGACCTCGAACCCGTCAAGGGTGCTCCGCTGCGGGCCCGCAACGCCGCCATCCCCGTCCTGACGGTGATCGTCATGACCATTATCGGACTGCTCGATACCGGGCTTTCCAGCCTGTCCGCGTCCATGGAAACACCACCGGACACCGGCGACTGGGGTGCCGTATGGGACGCGCTCGAGGGTGGCTTTTTCGTCAAACTGGGCCTGACCATCGGGGCGGCCGACAGCTACGTCGCCCTGCTCTGGGCCAGTATGAGCGGCGTCGTCGTCGCCCTCGTCCTCACGGTCTCCCAACGGATTATGAACATAGAGCAAACCATCGGGTCGCTTACGGCCGGCTTCAAGGCCATGTTCTCGGCCGTTATGATCCTTACGCTGGCCTGGGCGCTGGCCCTCACTACCGAGGAACTGCATACGGCAACCTTTCTGGTGGAACTGCTGGGCGATGCGCTGAATCCCTACTTCCTCCAGCCGGTCATCTTCGTACTGGCGGCCGTGGTCAGTTTCAGTACGGGCAGCAGCTGGAGCACGATGGCCATCCTCTACCCCATCGCGATTCCGCTGACCTGGACCGTCGCGATGCTTTCCGGCTGGGACGAACCCGATGCGGCCGGACTGCTCTACAACGTCATCAGTACCGTGCTGGCGGCCAGCGTGCTGGGCGACCACTGTTCACCGATCTCCGATACGACCATTCTTTCGAGCCTTGCCTCCGACTGTAACCACATCGATCACGTGCGCACGCAACTACCCTACGCGCTCACCGTGGGCTCGGTGGCCTTGCTGTGCGGCTTCTTTTCGACCCTACTGGGGGGCGGATGGCTGGTATGCCTCTCCCTGATGGCCGCCGGACTGGTGGTCCTGTACTTCGTCGTGAAGCTGGTGGGCAAGAAGATGGAAATGGACCTTTAGGCCGCGGCGTTACGGTTCCCGGTCGGCAATGCGGTACACGTGGATGTCTCCGGCCTCCAGGATCAGAGAATCCAGTCGGGTCCGGATGGTGGAATCCTGATCGAATCGTCGCGAGTTGGAGTAGAGATAGTCGACGCCGTGTTTTTCGTGCAGATCGTCGATCCAGGCCGGACGCACCGCATTGCCGTGAAAGACGTACCCCCGCTTCCGGATCAGCCAGGTGAAAATCTGGTAGGACACGTCGTTCAGTACGATCACTTTGGCGTCGTCGTCGACCGCTTCCCGGAGAACCTTCTGGTGATTAAATACGTCCCGCATGACGGGATAGTACGCGCTGGCGCTCTGCGCCCACAGGGGTTGCCGCAGCCAGTAAGCCCAGCCCGGGGCGGCCAGCAATGCCCCCGCGATCAGGACAATGCCGAGCGGTTTCCAGGCATTGGTGGCGGTCCACCGCCAGATCCGTTCCGCGCCGGCCGCTACCACGATGTACATCCACGGTAACAGGGGAAGCAGGTAGTAGTCATGAACCATAGTGATGGTATTTCCCTGCAGTACGGCGAAGGCGAGGGTGACCGCGGCAAGGGCCCAGACGTAACCCGCGTAGGGGAAGTCTGCCCGCCGCCGCACGGGCAGGAGGGTGCCGACCAAAAGCAGCAACCACACGGCCGGCGACAGCAGGTCGAAGGGGAAGTATTGCTGCCAGTAATAATCGATGATTGCCTGGTTCTGCTCCGGCGTGTTGGTGTTGCCGAAGATACCGTACAGCGTAGGACTGTTTCGCCACCGTGGCATCACCCAGGCGTACCACTTATAGGCGGGGAGCAGGAACAGCAGGTGCGCTCCGGCAAAAAAGAACAGCCGGCCGTTGATTCCTCCGCGCCGGAACAATCGCGTCAGTACGTACAACAGTCCGACGATGCCGAACATGGCGAACGGCAGCTTGGCCAGGGTAGCGATCCCCAGGGCCAGGGTAGCGGCGACGACCTGCCACCAGCGACGGTCCCGGAAGTAGGCGAACAAAAAGTACAGATACCAGATACCGGCCGCGAGGGCCAGAACATCCGGAAGCACATTGATCGAGTAGAAGTAAAAGAGCGGGCTGAACTGCAGGAGGGTCGTCCCCACCAGCGCGAGCCCGGGTGAAAATCCCATAGTAACTAGCAGCAAACCGAAGGCAACCAGCCCCGTTACGCTGGTAGCCCAGACACAAATTCTCGTCACCAGCACCTCGTGCCCCGTATGGCGTACGACCTGGGCGATTCCCCACTGCATGAGGGGAAATTCCAGCCGGAGCAGGTTGTTGTTGGAGCCGTTGAAGTGGCTTACCCGGGGGTTGAGGATGTCGTTGTCGTAATGAACGAAGTTGCGGATGTTCCACATCGTCTGCGACTGTCGCCAGTTGTGGCGCCCCTGAATGTCCTGCGGAAAGATCTGCCAGTGTAGAACGATGCTCACCACCAGGCTCAGAACAAAGCCGGTTAGAACGGCGTATCGGGAAGTCAGGGCCATGGGGGAAAGAGCTAGGGGGGGCAGGCGAACCGGGGGAGGATTACATCAGCTCACAAGGTAACCATGACTGATGGCCAGTTCCTCGTCCGGGTAGGGTCCGATATCCGCGTGCACGGGGACTGACCGGAGATTGGCCAGGTTTCCCGGGCGAACTTCTTGTTCCCGGACGGGTATGCCGAGCGCGGCGTACATCGCCAGATAATCGGGCCAGCGCAGGCGATTCTGCGGCTGGATGCTGTTGTCGAGCATTGCCCACTGCCGGTGGCTGAAGCGGAGAAAGTTATAAATATTGATCGAGGAGTCCAGGTGGGCGAAGTGGTCGGAAAGGTCGACGAAGTGACTCATCACTCCGTTCGGTTTCACTACCCGTTTGAATTCCCCGAGGATGCGGGCGAGCACTTTCGGATACACGTGCTCGAAGGTGTTGTTGGAGCAAATGAGGTCGAAATGATCGTCGGGGAAGTCCAGCCGGGTGGCATCCATCACCCGGGCGTCGAGCCGGATGCGGCTGCTGATCTGGTCGACCGTCAGAGATTCCGGGGTTTTACACAGCTCCCGGAGGACGGTCAGGCGGTCGGTCAGCACCCCGGGTAAGTAGGTCGCCAGCCGACCGTCGTCATGGTAGGCGAGCAGCTTGCGCAGGGCGATCACCTGGCGCTCGGCGGTCATCCAGTTCCGTATATCCACGGACACGATCCGCTCGAAGCCAACCAGGAATAAGGCTGCCGGAACGATGGGGTACCACCCGGTACCGAGTTCTAGTACGCGAGCCTGCGCCGCCGGAGTCTGGCCGTACTTACGGAAGTAGCGTACGTGATCGCGGGCCGCATCGAGTTTGTACCCAAAATGCTCGTCGGTCAGGTCGACGCCCCGGGTGATGTACTTCTGAAAAAAGAAGTTGACCCGCTCCTTGAAGGGAAGGTAGGAGATGGTTTTTTGCACCGCGGCTTTCAGCAACCAATTGGCCATCCGGAGCTATACTTTACGTCGTTCCCAGTAATTCTGGTTCTCGATCTCGTCGAGTATTCCGAGGTAGGAAAAGTAGCGCAGGTCGGTCACGCGGTCGTCACCCTCCTCTACCGATTCCTTGACGGCGCAGCCGGGCTCGTCCTTGTGCAGACAGGATCCTCCGAAGCGGCACTCCTCGCTCAGGGCGAAAATTTCACGGAAATTGTGGGCGACGTCCTGGGGTTTGAGGTAGTTGAAGCCCAGCGTCTTGATGCCCGGCGTATCAATAAGCTCGCCACCGAAACTCAGCTGGAACAACTCGGCGAAGGTGGTGGTATGCTGGCCCTTTCCCGTGTAGTCCGACAACTCGCCGGTACGCAGATCGAGGCGGGGTTCGACGGCGTTGACGAGGGTGGACTTCCCCACCCCACTCTGTCCGCTCAGCAGGTTTCGCTTGCCTTCCATCAGCTCGCGCAACTCGTCGATGCCCTGACCGGTAGTGGCACTAACGAGCACGACGGTATAACCGATATCGGTGTAGAGATCGTGGATGACCCGGTAGGTTTCCATCTCGTCCTCCGCGTAGAGATCGGCTTTGTTGACCACGATGATGGTAGGAATACCGAAGGGCTCGGTCATGAGGAGGAATCGGTCGATAAAACCGAGTTTGACTCCCGGGTCGATAATGGTCGTAATGAGAACAGCCTGGTCGACGTTGCTGGCCAGCAGGTGAAGATCGTGCTTGCGGCGGGGGCTCTGGCGGACAACGTAGTTGGTCCGGTCGGCAATGCCCCGGATTGCGCCGGTCTCCTCGTCGTTGGTGGTTTCCACCTCCACGGTGACCCGGTCGCCGACGGCAATAGGGTTCGTAAGATTCAGCTCATCGAGCCGGAACTTACCCGCGACCCGGCAACGGAGCTCGCGGGCACCATCCGGCGTCTCTTCGTCGAGAAGAACGTTGTACCAGCTGCCGGTTGATTTTATGACGGTTCCTTGGATCATGGGCGGGTTCTCGGGTGGGGGCACGCGATAGGGGCTGTAACATACGGTACTTATGCCACCTATGGCCTACCTTACTTTTCTCACAACAACACTCTAATCACTCAAACGGATAACCGTGCAACACCACTTCGCTACGATCACCCGCTGGACCGGCAATCGCGGCAGCGGAACCCTGGACTACCGCGCCTACTCCCGCGACCACCTGATTTCGGTTACCGGGAAGGACCAATCCATCGAAGGGTCGAGCGATCCGGCCTTTCGCGGCGACAAACGGCGGTACAGCCCCGAAGAGTTGTTCGTAGCCAGCATTTCCTCCTGTCATATGCTTTGGTACCTGCACCTGGCCGCCGTCAACGGCATCACGGTGCTTGAGTATGAGGATCGCGCCGAGGGGACCATGGTCGATGCCGTCGACGGCGGAGCCGGTCGTTTCACCTCCGTCACCCTACGCCCACTCATTCGGATCGCACAGGAAGAGGGTGCGGACCTGGCTCGCGACCTCCACACCGAAGCCGGCAAAAAGTGCTTCATCGCCAATTCGGTGAAGGTACCGATCAGCTACGCCCCGGAGATCGTAGTCGACTAAGCGCGACCATCAGGTAGGGGCCAAAAAAAAGAGGCAACAAGTTGCCTCCCAATAACCCCAAAAAACCAAATGAAAACTAAATCTTGCTGCGACCGGCAGGATTATCTACCGCCCTTTAGCAGCGTCAAGGTAGAATAAATTTAATCACTGGCAAGCAAACTGACAAGTTTTTTTTCACATTGTCTTAACAAATTTTCGTCCCGGGAGTAAGGGGGCCACTTCGGCACCCGACCCGTTTCTCATTGCGTATCTTTGTGCCATGTCAGTCACTCGCATCATTCGCGGTATAATTACCGGCCACGCTCCGTGTCCGTAGCCGTACCGTTGCCCGAAAACGACTGAAAGCTCCGACGGACCGCCATCGGAGCTTTTTTATTTTTGCACCCCGCAACGCAGAAAAGCATGTATCAGGAATATAAATCACTCGACCTGCCGGCCATCGACCGGGAAGTCCTCAGCTTCTGGGGAGATCACGACATCTTCCGCCGTAGCATCGAGGAACGACCCGCCGATGACCCCTTCGTTTTCTACGAGGGCCCGCCGAGTGCGAACGGACAGCCGGGCATCCACCACGTCATGGCCCGGACGATCAAGGATATGTTCTGCCGATTCCAGACGCTGAAGGGTAAACGGGTAGAGCGCAAGGGGGGCTGGGATACCCACGGTCTGCCGATCGAGCTGAAGGTGGAATCCGAACTGGGCATCACCAAGGAGGATATCGGTGTCAAGATCAGCGTCGACGAGTACAACCAGGCCTGCCGGGAGACCGTCATGCGCTACAAGGACGTCTGGGACGACATCACCCGGAAAATGGGATACTGGGTGGACCTCGAAAACCCCTACATCACTTACGAGCGGGAGTACATGGAATCCGTCTGGTGGCTCCTCAAACAGATCTACGACCAGGGACTGATCTATAAGGGTTATACGATCCAACCCTACAGCCCCGCCGCCGGCACCGGACTCAGTTCCCATGAGCTTAACATGCCGGGCGCTTACCAGGACGTGACCGACACCACGGTGGTCGCCATGTTCCGGGTGGCCGACCGGGAGCAGGTGAACGCACTCGGGATCGAGGCGCTCCGCGGCAGCGAGCCCCTGTACTTCGTTGCCTGGACTACCACGCCCTGGACACTGCCCAGCAACACCGCCCTGACCGTCGGTCCGAACATCGACTACGTCCGGGTGAAGACTACCAATCCGTACACCCAGGAACCGATCGACGTCATCCTGGCCGAGGCGCTGGTCGACAAGTGGTTCGGGGGAAACAACCAACCTACCGTGATCGAACAGAGCGCCCCCTTCCGGGGCAACGAGCTGGTGGGCATCCGCTACGAGCAACTACTACCGGTGGGCACTCCCACCGACGGAGACGCCTTCCGGGTGATTTCCGGGTCGTTCGTAACTACCGAAGCCGGTACCGGCATCGTACACACCGCCCCCAGCTTCGGGGCCGACGATATGATGGTCGGAAAGGCCAATGGTATCGGTTCGCTTACCCTGGTCGACAAGACCGGTCGTTTTACCGAGGACGCGGGTCCCTTTGCCGGCCGTTACGTGAAGAACTATAAGGACGAGGCGGACTACGTCGACGTGAACGTTGACATTGCCGTACACCTTAAAAAACGCGGGCTGGCCCTCAACGTAGCCAAATACAACCACAGCTATCCCCACTGCTGGCGTACCGATAAGCCCGTACTGTACTATCCCCTCGACAGCTGGTTCATCAAATCCAGCGCCGTCAAGGAGCGCATGCAGGAACTCAACCGCACCATCAACTGGCAACCCGCCAGCACCGGGGAGGGAAGATTCGGCAAGTGGCTGGAAAATCTCCAGGACTGGAACCTCAGCCGCAGCCGGTACTGGGGTATTCCGCTACCGATCTGGCGCAGTGACTGTGGTACGGAAGAAATCTGCATCGGTTCCCTCGCCGAACTGGAAGAAGGCATCGCCCTGGCCAATCAGGAACTTGGCCTGGAGCAGACCGTCCCCGAGGACCTGCACCGCCCCTACATCGATGAGGTAGTACTATGGCGGAACGGGAAGGAATTGCGCCGGGAGCTGGACCTGATCGACGTCTGGTTCGACTCCGGCAGTATGCCGTACGCGCAGTTCCATTACCCCTTCGAAAACGGAGAACTGTTCCAACGTTCCTTCCCCGCCGATTTCATCGCCGAAGGCGTTGACCAAACCCGCGGCTGGTTTTACACTCTCCATGCCATCGCCGCGATGGTCTTCGATTCGGTCGCGTTCAAGAACGTGGTTAGCAATGGCTTGGTCCTGGATAAGGACGGCAAGAAAATGTCCAAGCGCCTGGGCAATGCCGTAGACCCCTTTACCACCATCGACACCTTCGGGGCCGACGCCACCCGCTGGTACATGATCGGCAACAGCGACCCCTGGGATAATCTGAAGTTCGACCTGGAAGGGATCAAGGAGGTGCAGCGCCGCTTCTTCGGCACCCTCTTCAACACCTACGGCTTCTTCGCCCTCTACGCCAACATCGACAGCTACGACGCGACGACCGACACCCCCGTCGCCGACGCAGAACTCGCCGAAATCGACCGCTGGATTCTCAGTCGCCTCAACACCCTTACCGCGGAAGTGGAAGCGCGCTTTTCCTCTTACGACGCCACCCCCGCCTGCCGGGCCATCGACGGCTTCGTCAACGATGAGCTGAGCAACTGGTACGTCCGCCAGAGTCGCCGGCGCTTCTGGCGGGGAGACATGACCACCGACAAGCGCGCGGCCTACCAGACGCTACACACCTGCATGCTCCGCGTAAGTCAACTCATGGCACCAGTGGCTCCCTTCTTTGCGGATTGGTTGTACCGGAACCTGATCCAACCCTCCAACCACCCTACCCCCCAGCTCAGCGTTCACCTTACTCTGCTGGCTCCTGCGGACCCCGCCCGTATTGACGAAGACCTCGAACGCCGCATGGCCTACGCCCAACGGATATCTTCCCTGGTCCTGAGCCTGCGCAAACGGGAAAAACTCCGGGTACGTCAGCCCCTCCAGAAAATCCTGCTGCCGGCCCTGGATGCGGAATTCCGTCGTCGCGTGGCGGCCGTAACCCCCATCATCCAGGCGGAAACGAACGTGAAGGAAGTGGAATTCCTGACGGACGACGATTTCCTGAAGAAGACCATCAAACCCAACTTCAAGGTGCTCGGTAAGCGGCTCGGTAAGCAAATGAAGGAAGCGGCGCGCGCCATCGGAGCCATGAGCCAGGACGATATCAGCCGGCTGGAGACCGAGGGGACATTCCCCCTGGCACTCGACGGTCAGCCAGTGGAAATCACCACCGCCGAAGTGGATATTCTGACCCAGGACATTCCCGGCTGGAAGGTGGCTACCGACGGCGAACTGACGGTGGCCCTCGACATAAACGTAACACCCGACCTGGCCCGCGAGGGGCTTGCCCGTGAAATCGTGAGCCGCATCCAGGGCCTACGGAAAGATTCCGGTCTCGAGGTAACCGACCGGATCGACGTCCGCCTCGGCGGCCCGGAGGAAGTACACGACGCCATCGAGGCCCACCGTGCCTACGTCATGGAGGAAACGCTGGCCGATACGCTGGAATACGTTACCGTGCTTTCGGGGGAAGCCATCGAACTGCCCGGCGGGCACCGCGTGAGCCTGAATTTATCGGCGGTACCCCAAGTCCAACCCGGCCAGTGAGTAGTACCCTGATCATCGTCGGCAGTGCCCGGGGGGACGGAAATACCGTCGACGCCGCCCGACAACTTAGTGATCAAACGGGGGGTAAGCTCCTCGACCTGCTCGAGTACAGCATAGCGCCCTACGACTACGCCCACGATTACCCCGCTCAGGACAATTTTCTGGCTCTGGCCAGACGGATCGTCACCTACGACCGCGTGATACTGGCAAGCCCGGTGTACTGGTACAGCATGAGTGGAGGGATGAAAGACTTTCTGGATCGGTTTACCGACCTACTCACCTTCCATAAGGACCTGGGGCGGCGGTTGCGGGGGCTGGAAATGGCGGTCCTGTCCTGTTCGGGGGAGGAGCGGGCCAATGATGGCTTTTACGAACCCTTCCGGCTGTCGGCGGAATACCTGGGCATGTCATACGGCCCGGAATACCACGGTTGGGTGCGCGGTAAACGGATCCTGCTTCGGCAATGCACGGATTAGTCGTCTTCCGCGACCAGCAAGCGAGAGTCAATGACGAAACGTAATCCGAGGGGAATTTCCGCCGAAAAACTGGCGCCCCGCCCTTCGGTAACGTCAAGGGTAAGGTGGGTATGCTGCCAGTATTCGTACTGAAACTTCGACATGTAGAAGGGGCAACCGTGGACCTCCCCCAGCAGCACGTCGTTGTCGTCGTCGAGGTAGAGCTCGCCCTCCGGGAAGCACATCGGCGAAGAGCCGTCGCAGCAGCCGCCGCTCTGGTGGAAGATCAGGGGCCCGTGCTGTTCGCGGAGGGTATCGATCACCTTGCGGGCACGATCCGTAATGTCTACTCTGGCCATGGCGGGGGAGTTGAAAAAGCCGGCCGGTACGCGATACCGGCCGGCTGACACTAAACAAACTGAGATTAAACCTAACATTCCATCAGAAGAAGCCGAGGGCTTCCTTGCGGTAGCTCACCAGCATATTCTTCGTCTGCCGGTAGTGGTCCAGCATCATTTTGTGGTTCTCCCGGCCGATGCCCGATTTCTTATAACCACCGAAGGGGGCGTGGGCGGGATAGTCGTGGTAGCAGTTGACCCACACCCGGCCGGCCTTGATGGCCCGGGGTAGGCGGTAAGCCTCGTGCATGTCGCGGGTCCACACGCCCGCACCGAGCCCGTACAGGGTGTCGTTGGCGATCTCGATGGCTTCCGCCTCGTCCTTGAAGGTGGTCACGCAGAGCACGGGACCGAAGATTTCCTCCTGGAATACGCGCATCTTGTTGTTCCCCCGCAGTACGGTGGGCTTGATGTAATAGCCCTCCGACAGCCCGTCCACGTAGGCGGGCTCGCCCCCGGTAAGCACTTCACAGCCTTCTTCCTTGCCGATCTTGATGTACTTCAGAATCTTCTCGTACTGATCGTTGCTGGCCTGAGCGCCCATCATCGTATCGGGGCTCAGCGGGTGGCCCATCTTGATCGCTTCCACCCGGGGGATGAAGCGCTCCATAAACTTATCGTAGATCGACTCCTGCACCAGCAACCGACTCGGGCAGGTACATACCTCTCCCTGATTCAGGGCGAACATGGCCGCTCCTTCGAGGCACTTGTCGAAGAAGGCGTCGTTGGCGTCCATTACGCTGGCCATGAACACGTTAGGACTTTTACCTCCCAATTCCAGGGTGACGGGAATAATGTTCTTGCTGGCGTACTGCATGATCAGCTGACCGGTCGTGGTTTCACCCGTGAAGGCGATTTTCTGGATGTCGGGATGACTGGCGAGCGGCTTACCGGCCTCCACGCCGAATCCGTTGACGATGTTGAGCACGCCGGCGGGCAGGATATCCTCGATCAGTTCCATCAGGATCAGGATACCGACCGGGGTTTGCTCTGCGGGCTTCAGGACTACGCAGTTGCCGGCGGCCAGGGCGGGGGCCAGTTTCCAGGCAGCCATCAGGATGGGGAAATTCCAGGGAATGATCTGACCGACCACGCCGAGCGGCTCCCAGACGTTACTGGAGACCGTGTCGCTGTTGAGCTCGGCCACCCCGCCTTCCTCGGCGCGGATCACCCCGGCGAAGTAGCGGAAGTGATCGATGGCCAGGGGCATGTCGGCGGCCAGCGTCTCCCGCAGGGCCTTGCCGTTGTCCCAGGTTTCGGCGCGGGCCAGGGCCTCCAGATTATCTTCCATCACCTGGGCGATCTTCAGCAACAGATTGCTCCGTTCGGTGGCTGAAGTATGGTTCCAGGTGGCGGCGGCCCGGTGGGCGGCGGCAACGGCCTTATCGACGTCCTCCTTGGTCGACCGCGGGATTCGCGTAAAGCTCTTGCCGTCGACCGGGGAGAGGTTATCGAAGTATTCGCCCTGGGTGGGGGCGGTCCATTCGCCGCCGATGTAGTTTTCGTACTGGTCTTTGAATTTCGGTTTTGCGAGGGTATCGGAAGTATGCGTTGCAGTGGTACTCATGATCGATGCTTTACGGTAGTGTTTGAAGGCGGCGGAGCGCGGGAGCCAGCGGTATACGGAGAAGGCCCGGCTACGTTGGCATCTAAAGTAGTACTCCTTCCCCACCCTCCTTTGCAATATTCTGTAACCCTGTTGCACAATACTACAATCCTTCGGAAGATTGTGCCCAAACCTTTTATTATTTGGCCCCGGGGGTACCGAATTTTTATAAATGCCCTATTTTGGGGCGTATGCTCCACACCGACCGACTCCGTACTAAATCCCTCCAGACGTTGATCGAAAACCGTACGATGTACAGTCTGCAGAAAGTGGAGCTTAACCTCTTCGAGACTTATCAGACCACCGCCGCCGTAGCCCTCCGCTTCGATCGGCCGGTGCTCGCCAGTATGATTCGGGGCCGGAAGATCATGCACCTGCGACAGGAGCCCGGCTTTGCGTTCCTGCCCGGCGAATCGATCCTCCTGCCCGCCGGGGAACCGGTGGTCATCGATTTCCCCGATGCCACGAGCAAGCAACCCACCAAGTGTCTGGCCCTCGAAATCGATGCCGAAGAGATGCGTCAGGTAGCGCAGCTGATGAACGAACGCCGACCGCGAACCGACGGCGCCGAATGGTCGGCCGCGGACTACAATTTTCACTTCGCCCACGATCCGGCCATCACCCAGTTGCTGCAGCGGCTGGTGTATCTCTGCGCCGAGAATCACCCCTCGAAGGATCTCTTCGTCAACATGCTCCTGCGCGAACTTTTGATCCGGGTCATGGAATCTGAGTCCCGGCAACACCATCTGCGCCACGCCGAGCGTGATGCCGGACAAAATCCCATCGACTGCGTCATCACCTATGTGCGCAATAATCTGGACCGCAAACTGACCGTCGGCGAACTCAGCCGGCTGGCCTGCATGAGCGAGTCGGGCTTCTACCGGTCCTTCAAGAACGAGGTGGGTTGCTCGCCGGTAGAGTTCATCAACGCGGAGCGACTCCGCCTCGCCGCCAATCTCCTGCTGGACCCCAGTCGTAGCATCCGGGAAGTCGCCCTGCGTTGCGGCTTCAACAGCGTCAGTTACTTCACCCGGGTATTCGGGGAGTGCTACGGTAACAGTCCGGGTGCTTACCAGGCCGACCGGGCCGGCGTCGCCCTTACCAGTACCGCCGGTACGTAGGGTACAGGCTGAAGTGACGGTTGCGCCGCTGCTGTTCGAATAACTCGGCAAGCTTTCCGGCCCCCACGGCGAAGTAGTCCAGCAACACCTCCTGCTCCGCCCCCGCGCAGGCATCGGCGAAGGTTTTTACGGTGCTTTCGTGAAAGGCTTCGCTGTCGATACGGCGCGCACCGATGTACTCCGTCATGAGTTCGGCGCGGTAAAACTGTAGCTCGATGACGTCCTTGGGGTGAATGGAGATGGCGGAAAAGGCCTTGATCAGCTTACTGGAGGCCGACCGGCCACGTTTGCCCCGGCCCCGGGCCGGAAAGAAAGCCTTACGCATATTGGCCTTGTACTTATCGATCACCTTCTTCGGATCGGTAAGTTCCATGGCGTAGTACTCCCGCAGCACGCCGAAGCGCCCGTAGAGCATGGCCAGTTCGTCCCGCAGTTCGTCCGCATCCAGGTGGGCGATGAATTTGTTGAAGTCTCGTTTCATAACGTACGTGCAGCTTTGGCCATCCGCCCGCAAAATAACCCGGTGTCCCGGCCCGGCCTACCCGTTGGACCGCTATAGCCGTTGGACGGTGTGACACCGTCCAACGGCTATAGCGGTCCAACGGCCTATTTTTATCCCATGTCCACCCTTACGCTACCCCTCACGAAGGCCGCCGACGATACCGGCTACGGAGCCGTGTACTTTACGGTGCTCCGCATTCCCGCCACCGCGGTACGGGAAATCCTCGATCGCCCCCGGAATGCCAACCGCGTCATTTGCCGCATTAACGGTGAGGGCGTAATCCACCGGGGCCTGCTGCCCGACGGCCACGGGGACTACTTTCTGCTGGTAAGTAAGGAAGTCCGCCAGCAGTTCGGACTGGAAGAAGGTGATGTGGTAAGCATTGAGCTGTCCCCCGACGACAGCGATTACGGCATACCCCTGCCGCCCGAAGCCGCCGAACTCTGGGAGATCGATCCCGAAGCCCGCGAAGTATTCCACGACCTCACGCCCGGCAAACAGCGCAACCTCCTCCTGATGATCGACAAGCTCAAGCGCCCCGACTCCCGGGCCCGCAAAGCCGTACAGATCCATGAATACCTCAAGCACACCAACGGTAAACTGGATTACCGGGAGCTCAACACCTGGATGAAGGAATACGGGAAATAAACGGAATGTCAACCTCCATAAACTAGTCTTAACACCCCACATTTATACATACACCCCCTGCACTATACTCTTTAACCCGCTGGTCACTCCTCCAATTTGGATTTCTAAGTTGAACGTACTACTGCGGTTGGACGGGGTATCGGTTATATTGCCGCAAATCGCCCCTATGGACAAGCTCTCCTTACCCTGCTTACTACTGATGTTGCTGCTGTTTGCCTCCGGTCCGTCGTTCGGACAATCGGGCAGCGACACCATTTCTCCCGACGAACGCTACGCCAGCCTTCAGTTTCGCAACATCGGTCCCTTCCGGGGCGGGCGGAGCAATGCGGTAACCGGCGTGCCGGGGCAACCACTCCGCTACTACTTCGGCGGCGTTGGCGGCGGGATCTTTCGCACCGACGATGCCGGAATGCACTGGCGCAACATTTCGGACGGCCAGCTGAACACCGGTTCCATCGGAGCCCTCGCTATCGCCCCCAGTGATGCGAACGTGATCTACGCCGGCACGGGCGAGCACGCCGTTCGGGGGGTCATGACCTCGGCCGGCGACGGCGTTTACCGGTCCGACGACGGCGGGGATACCTGGAAACACCTGGGCCTTGTCGACAGCCGCCACATTGCTGAAATCGTGGTACACCCCCGCGATCCGGATCACCTTTACGTGGCCGTGCAGGGCGCCGTCCACGGCGATAGTGAGGACCGGGGCATCTACCGTAGTACCGACGGTGGAGAGAGCTGGCAGAAAATCTTCTACGTCGACGCAACCACCGGTGCGGTCGACCTCAGCATGGACCCCTCGAACCCCCGCATTCTCTACGCGGGGATGTGGGACCACCGCCGTTACCCCTGGGCGGTACGTAGCGGTGGCCGGGGAAGTGGACTCTTTAAATCGACTGATGGCGGCGATAACTGGGAACGACTGACCGAAGGACTGCCGGACACCCTGGGTAAAGTTGCCATTTCCGTAAGCCCCGCCCGGCCCTCACGCGTGTACGCCAACGTAGAAGCCGCCGGCGACCGGGGAGGCGTTTACCGCTCGGACGATGGCGGCAAGTCGTGGACCCAGACGAGTAAGGACCGCATCACCGTCGCCCGCGCGTGGTACTACATCGAGATCTTCGCGGACCCCGTCAATCCGGAGGTCGTATACGTGCTCAATGCGCCGATGCTCCGCTCCATCGACGGAGGAAAGAACTTTACCGTAATCCCTAATCCCCACGGAGACCAACACGACCTCTGGATTAACCGGGAAGATCCGGCCAATATGATTCTCGGCAACGACGGCGGCGCTACGATAACCTTCAACGGGGGTAAAAGCTGGAGTACCCAGGCCAACCAGCCGACCGCCCAGTTCTACCGGGTCATTACGGATAATCAAATGCCCTACCACGTGTACGGCGGGCAGCAGGACAACAGTGCCGTAGACATTGCCAGCCGGAGCCGGGGCAGCGGCATCGACGAATCCAACTGGCGACCGACCGCCGGGGGAGAAAGTGCATTTCTGGCCTTCGACCCCGACAATCCCCGCTACGTCATGGGCGGCAGCTACCAGGGCAACATCTCGGTGTACGACAACGACACGGATACGGAAGTCGACGTAATGGCCAGCCCGGTCGCCGGACTCGCCACGCCCCCCCGACAGATGAAGTACCGCTTCAATTGGAACGCCCCCATTGTAGCCCAGCCCCAGGACCCCGACGTATTCTATCACGGAGGCAATCGCGTACTGAAATCGACCGACCTAGGACGCAGTTGGACGGAAATCAGCCCGGACCTTACCCGCAACGATACCACTAAGCTGGTAGACGGCGGCGGCCCGTTCACGAATGAAGGTGCCGGCGGCGAGATATACGGCACCATCAGCTACCTCGTCGCCTCCCCCCACCGGGCCGGCGAACTCTGGGTAGGCACCGACGACGGCCGCGTGTGGCTCACCCGCAACGAAGGTGGGGAGTGGACGGAGATCACCCCCGCCGGAATGGGCGAAAAGCTGGTTAATGCCATCGAAGTTTCCCCCCACGATCCCGCCACCGCTTACCTCGCCGTCACCAACTATAAGTTCAATGATTTCACCCCGGAAGCCTACCGCACTACCGATTACGGAAAGACGTGGCAACGCATTGTCGCGGGCTTCGGGGAGCAGGACTTCGTGCGGGTGATCCGGGAAGACCCCAAACGCCCCGGATTGCTCTATGCGGGGACCGAACGCGGATTGTATTTATCCTTCAACGAGGGAAAAAACTGGGAAAAGCCGAACTTCAATCTACCGGACGCTCCCATCCTTGATCTCACTACGCGCGATAACGACCTCGTCGTGGCTACCTCCGGCCGCGCCTTCTGGATCCTGGATGATCTGAGTGCCCTGCAACAAACCGGCGGGGCCTCACCGACCGCCATGACGATTTTTCAACCCAAGCCCACTTACCGCTACAATTTCTCTACTCCCGATGAGGCTCCCGACGGAGAGGGCCAGAACCCGGCCAGCGGTATCATCTTCGATTACTACCTGCCGGTCGTCGACGACAGTACCGCGGTCACCCTCGACGTGCTGGATGCCCGCGGGGCAGTGGTGCGGACTTATTCGAGCAAACCGGAGAAAACGAAGAACTGGCCCGGCGGACCTCCCCCCGCAACCGCTCTGCCCGCCGAACCAGGATTTAATCGATTTAACTGGGATCTGCGTCGTGCTACCCTTCCGGCCGTAGAGGGCATTTTCGTGCTGGGCGACTACCGGGGTAGCCTGGTGGGGCCGGGTACGTATACCCTGCGACTGTCTACCCCCCGGGATACGGTAAGTGTCGACGCCGAATTGTTAGCTGATCCTAATCTGGATGCCACACCGGCCGAATACGGTAGCCAACAGGAAATTCTGACCGCCGCCGAAGCCGCCGTCCGGGACATTCACCGTTCCGTCAACCGGATGCGGCAGGTGCGGTCGCCGGTGGAAGCGCTGAACGACAAGCTGACGAATGTATCGGGCACCGATGACCTCGTACGCCAGGGTACCCGGATCATTAGCCGGATCACCGATTGGGAGAATGCCCTCATTCAACCCGAGCAGAAAACCTTTCAGGACGTGATCAATTTTCCGAACCGCCTCAACGCCGAACTGATGAACCTGAAGAGCCGGGTCGACGGTGCCGTTCCGGTCGTCACTACCGGCGCCCGGGAGCGATTACGGGAGTTGACGGCCGACTGGCAACGCTACCGTCAGGTGCTCGACCGCATCATCGACGAAGATGTAGCCGCCTTCAACGCGGCCTACCGGGAGCTGAACTTGCCGGCGGTGATCGTACCGACCGCCGATCGCTAAGCCTATTTTCCGGTGGTGATCCAGCTGTCGACCTTCCGCTCCAGCACGGCCAGGGGGAGGCAGCCGCCTTCCAAGACCAGATCGTGGAAGGCGCGTACGTCGAAGTCATTACCCATCTCCTCTTCGGCCCGGGCCCGGAGTTCGCGAATCTTCAGTTGACCGACTTTGTAGCTGAGGGCCTGGCCGGGGATGGCCATGTAGCGCTCGATTTCGGAGACGATGCTGGCTTCGCTTTCGGCTTCGTTGTCCAGGCTGTACTGAATGGCCCGTTCGCGGCTCCATCCCTTACTGTGGATACCGGTGTCCACGACGAGGCGGATTGCCCGGTGCATCTCGGCGCTTAGCATACCGAAGTACTGGTAGGGGTCCTCGTAAAGTCCGAGTTCCTCCCCCAGGCTCTCGCAGTACAGTGCCCAGCCTTCTCCGTAGGCGCTGTACCAGAGATTGCGGCGGAAAGCGGGTAAGTCTTCGTTCTCCTGCTGTAGGCTGATCTGGTAGTGGTGACCGGGAATGGCTTCGTGCAGAAAGAGATCCTCGTCGCTGAAGGTATTGTAGGCTGCTACCTCGGGGATCGGAACGTAGAAGATGCCGGGACGGGTGCCGTCGAGGCTTCCCGGATTGTACTCCGCCGAGGCGCTGGCTTCCCGAAAAGCCTCGGTGCGGCGTACCTCAAAGGGGGTTTTCGGAACCTTATTGAACAGTTGCGCCAACTGGGGCTTCATGCGATCGTAGATCGAGTTGAAGTTGTCGATTACCTGCTGGGGATCGTGAAAGGGCATGAGTTCGCGGCGGCTGCGGACGTGATCGAAGAATTCCTGCAGATCGCCATCGAAGCCGACTTCCGCCTTTACCCGTTCCATTTCGCCGCGCAGGCGGGCCACTTCGCTCAATCCGAGTTCGTGGATTTCCTCGGCGGTCAGGTCGGTAGTCGTGTACAACTTGATGAGGTACTTATAGTATGCCGGCCCGTTGGGAATGGCGTCAATTCCGCTGGTCTCCCGGGTCAGCGGCAGGTACTCATTCCGCACGTAGGTGGTCAGGTCGGTAAACAGGGGAATGATGCGCTGGCCGATCATGCGTTTATACTCCGTCGTAAGTCGTTCGCGCTCGGCACCGGGAATGCTGTCCGGCAGGTTGCGCACGGGCCCGTAGAACAGGTGATCCTCCACCGGCTCGGCGGCCAGCCCTTCCAACTGGGGTAACATCTTTTCGGCGAGGGGCCGGGGGAGGGTGTAGCCCATGGCCGCTCCCCGTTCCAGATTTGCCCGCGCGGTGTCCATCATAACGGCGAAATCCTCCACCCGCAGCAGCCAGTTCTCGTAATCCTCCACGGTACCAAAGGGTTGGGCGCTCTCTCCACTGGCCAGTTGCCCGATCATCAGGTGAGGGCTATCGAATTGATCGAGGGGAAGGAGTTCTTCGGCGAAGCTGGCACCCTGCATGGCCATGTTCAGTTCCCACTCGAGAACATCATAGCTGATCTGTTCGGTCGGGCCGAGACGGGCGCGGTTGATCTTCTTGAGCTGCGCGAGGTAATCCTGATAAAATCCCCGGCGCTCCTCCTTGTATTCCCCCGCAAGCGTGTTGGGCAACCGGTCATTGTAGCGGTCGTCACCGAGGAAGGTGGCTTCCAGTGGGTTCAGTTGCAGGCGTGCCTCCTGGTACTCCTCGAGCAAACGACCGAAAGACTCGTCCGCAACCGGAGCTTCCGTGACGGTGGATTCATCGCTCGCACAGGCGAAAACGAACAGGAGCAGTAGGGCGGAAAAGTAGCGCATGGGGTCTAACGGTTAGGCCACAAATATAGGCGACCACCCCGTCTGTTCCCCCGGCGGTCGATCAGTAGCGAATTTCGAGTACTTCGAGTTTACGCACCTCCGACCCCAGATGGAAATCGGCGGTTTCACCGACCCAACGTCCGGTAACGGCCCGTGCGATCGGGGCGGTAAAACTGATCTTACCTTCCTTTACGTTCGCCTCATCCACCCCGACGATCCGGAACTCCTGGACGCTTTTGCTACCGCCCTGCCGGAGCTTTACGTAGGCTCCGAAACGTACTTCCTCCGGGGGCTGTCCGGCGGGGTCGACGATGCGCGCCGATACGATCCGCTGCTGGAGAAGGGCGAGTTTCCCGTCGATCACCGTCGCGGCCCGCCGTCGTTCGTCCTCATTGTCGGAGGACAGGGCGGCCTTCTCCGCTTCCAGCTGCTCCCGCTCGGCTTCCAGTGCCCGGTACCCTTCGGGGGTGACGTAATTGGTCTCTCCGGCCGGCAGGGGCGCGCGGGGCGGTATGATGGGCAGTTCTTCCTGATCCGATTCCTTGACGAAGCCGCGTGACATAATGTACTGTACTGGTGCAAGTACCTAACGGGTCAGATACCTACACGGTTGCCACCCCGTTTCCGGGCGCGAAGCCGTCAGATTTCAGAACCGTTACCGGAATACGGCTTCCGTGGCCAGATCCAGGCCATCGGCTACCCGATCGAAAATATCGGTATTACTCTCCTCACTGATCAGGATGACCCCACTGCCGTTAACGGTCGCATCCTCCAGATCGCTACGGGTAATGCCGGCGAACCAGTGGTGAGGGTTGAGGACGATCTTACTCGTGGCGATCGTTCCGGGTTCGACGGTAGTACCGTCCGCCTCGGCTTCGAACACTTCCCCCGAGTTGAACTCGAACCGTACGGGATAGACGGTACCGTCTTCCTTACCGTAAGTTCCTTCGGCCACCAGGGTGGGCTTATCACCGTCGTCAAGTAGTTCGATACCGAGGTAGACGCTCCGGTATTCCCCCGCCGGGATTTGAACCGCGACGCTCCCGGACCCGGGTAGGCCGGTCGCCAGATCAAAGGTCATGATCGATTCTTGGGAAAGGCTTACCGAAGTCCCGTCCGCACGATCCCCGTCGAATTCAATCTCGCTGATGACCACGGACCCGCTCGTAAACCGCAGATCTCCGGCACTGCGGTAGTTCACGGTCGATTTATCCAGCTCCATACGGAGTTGAAATCCCGTAGTGGGGGCGTCATCCTTGCTGCACGCGGTGATCAGTAGTGCCAGCAGCAGCGTAGAGAATAAAGAAGAAAATTTCATGCAGCATTGATAGTCGGACGAACATTCGTCCACCAGTCAGAACGTCTGCGCGCACTGCGGTAGCCGAAGCTGTACATTTTTTAACTCCCGTGATCTGGTCCTCTCTGATCACCACACCTGCTGGCGGGAATGCCTGGTTCCATCTTGCGCGAATCCATGGGGTACGCTGCTCACTAAGTGAAGTGTTATCATTGCCCCCGTGTCATCCTTCCTCTCCTACTGGTGGTATCGTTTCCGCTCCGCACTCCGGTGGTACCTGGCCGCCCGTACGCGCTACGACGTGCACTCTCCCTTTCTGAGCGCCTTCGTCCGGGAAGTGTACGCCGACGACCGCTACTACCACGCCTTCGGGCTCGTCCGGCAACTGCGTAAGTTCTGGAATACGCAGCGGCAAACGGTCCGACTGCGCTCTCTGGGAGCCGCCAGCCGTACCACCCGAAAGCCCGAGCGGACGGCGGCCAGCCTCGTCCGCACGAACGCCATTAACCACCGTCACGGCAAACTCTTGTTTCGCCTGGCCCTGTGGCTGCGTCCCACGTGTATCGTCGAATTAGGTACGAACGCCGGCATCTCCACGCTTTACCTGCACGCCGCGGATACCCGTACGCCGCTGTTCACCGTAGAGGGGAACGCCGAAGTCAGCGCGCTGGCGAGCGAGACCTTCCGGCGGGCGGGGGTCTCACCGAAGCTCCACGCGTTCACGATGACCTTCCGGACGTTCTTCGCCAATCACTGGCCACCGGGCAAGAAGAATCTGCTGGCTTTCATCGACGGCGATCACCGCTACGCCCCTACCCTGGAGTACATCGATCGCCTCCTGGAAACCGCTACGCCGGAGAGCGTGATCGTGGTGGCGGACATTCACTGGTCGGCGGATATGGAGCGTGCCTGGACTACACTTAAGGCGCATCCGCGAATCACGGCATCGGTAGATACCTACCACTTCGGCATTCTGTTCCTGCGACCGCAACTACGGGGGCCCCATCTGAGCCTGATTCCTACGCGGTACAAACCCTGGCGGGTAGGCTTTTTTAGCTGAAGTCATCCCAGTCCTCCACCGACCGGTAGCGGCCGCCCTCGATCCGGTCGAGCAGGCGCAGGATGATGTCGATGCCCGGCGCGTTCACGCCCAGGTCGTTGCGTAACCGCAGGGCACGTTCGATCCGGGGCACCTGGGTTTCCGGAATCAGGATGATGTGCTTATCCTGCTGCGCTTCGAAGATGCCGTGATCGATGAATTCCTCGATCACGACGGTTTCGCACTGGTGGAAGGTGCAAAACTGCTGGATGGTGATGTAGGCTACTCCGGCCATGGGGCGTACTATTTTATCCGGCTAGCGGCCGGCCAGTTTAGAGAAAGCGGCACGTTCCTCGGCGTTCAGCTGAGTGGGAAGCTTCACGCGCAGGTCGAGGTAGAGGTCGCCGTGGCCGCCGCTTTTGTACTTCGGCAGTCCCTTCCCCTTCAACCGTACCCGCTTTCCGTTTTCGGTGTTCTCCGCGACCGGGAAATTAACGGCTCCGGTGGGGGTCTGCACGGTGATCTTCCCCCCCAGCAGCATCGTATACAGATCGACCTCCTGCTCCTTGTACAGATCGGCCCCTTCCCGGCGGTATTCCGGTGGCGTACTTACGCGGAAGGTGATGTAGAGATCGCCCGCGGGGCCGCCACCCGCGCCGGGGCTTCCCTGTCCGCGCAGTCGCAGCGTTTGTCCGTCCTCCACCCCCTGCGGGATGGTGACCCGCAGTTGCTTGCCGTTGACCGTCAGCACTTGCTTGTTGTCCTCTAGAATGTCGTTCATGTTCACGCGCAACTCGGCCTCGATGTCGCGTCCGCGAAAGGATCGGCTCCTTCCGCCAAAGCCGGCTCCCGCGGCCCCGCCCCCCGCTCCTCCAAACATGTCGCGGAAGAAATCGGAGAAGTCGGCGCCCTCGCCTCCACCAGTGGTGTAGGTGTACTGTCCGCCGAAGGGATTGCCACCACCGCCGCCGAATCCACCGAATCCGCCGCCCTGTTGCTGGCGGGCCTGCTCGAAAGCGTCGGCGTGCTCCCAATCCTTACCGTACTTGTCGTACTTCTTGCGTTTTTCCGGATCGGAGAGCACGGCGTAGGCCTCGTTGACCTGCTTGAATTGTTGTTCCGCTTCGGCGTCGTTGGGGGCCACGTCGGGGTGGTACTTGCGCGCGAGTTTGCGGAAGGCCTTCTTTAGTTGCTTCTCATCGGCGGACTTATCTACGCCGAGCGTCTGGTAGTAATCGATGAATTGCGCCATGATGTGTGCTAGTTTCCCTCCCCGTTGCGGTGCAGGGTAGGTACGACGATTGCAATGATCGTGCCGACGGCCGAGCCCACGAGCACGTCGGTGAAAAAATGGCGGCCCGCCCGCATCCGGCCGTAGCTGACCGCGGCGGGCAACAGGGCCGCTCCGAGCCAGACGTAGGGAGTTGCCTTACTATTAGGATACAGATCGTTGTAGAGCTTAGCCGTCGTGATGCTGAAGTAGGCCGTGGTGGCGCTGTGTCCGCTGAAGAAGGAGTAGCGGCTTGACTTTTTCAGCTTCGTATCCAGGGGCGCATCGGCGTTGTAGGTGTACGGCCGGGGACGCCGGACCAGCACTTTTGTCAGGTTGATGAGGCCGGAATTGATCATGGCGCCCTGGAATACGATCAGGGCCATGCGGTCGAAGTTGTCGCGTCCCGGCCGGTCGAGGAGCAGGAAGAAGGGGCTGGCGAAACTGGCCAGCAGCAGCTTGTCGGTATTCTCGTCCGCGTCCAGGCTGATGTGGCGGGTAGAGAACATATCGATGCCCGGGATCTTGTTGATCTCCAGTACCGAGATATCGTCTTCGGTCAGTGGGCTCACGCGCCGGTCGAGCATGATCGATGTGGACGTAAGGGCTCCACCCAGGCCCAGCAGTACCGCATTCGTGGTATTGCTCGGATTGTAGGGGTGCACCACCAGCCCCTGGGCGGGCAGGAGTTGGGAGACAAGCAGGGAAAGAACGAGAAAGAGCAGGGAAAGGAAACGGTAAATCATGTAACCACGACATTGTGTGAGGGACAACGGGGTGTCGCCGGGTTTGTGCTATTGCAGTCCTAATTCGGCGCGCAGGGGATCATCCACGGTGGCGTTTTGCTGCCAGTACGGCGAAAGTTTCTGTTCACGCAGGGTAGCGGTGGTCGTCAGCAGGGTATCGCGGCTCGGGTATGTTTCGGTCCATTCCCGTATGACGTAGGGTGAGGCGGCGTCGTAGGTGACGGTGAGGCGACGGTCCAGCGCCGCGAACTCCAGTACGTACCGGCGGAGGCTGTCCCCGATCGCTTCGGTGGTGGCCCGTGCCGGGGTGGCCTCGTAGGGTTGGTGCGTCATGAGCAGGTAGCCGGTATTGGGAATGACGCGGAACTCCCCTTCGGGCAAGTCCCCACCGATGCGGATGCGGTTGAAAACCTCGTCTTCCAGGAAGTCGGCTTCCAGCGCGCGATCCTGGTCCCCCTCCCGTTCGAAGTAGCTGCGCAGCTGCATATCCCAGCTTTCTCCCCCCGCATAATTGAGCTGGGTGAAGCTCTGTCCGCACCAGTCCTGGCTACTGGTGGTCACCTTCAGGGTGAGGGGGTGATCGGCGGCGTTGGTGGGCGTAAAGACGGAGGTCATCAGGGAGTAATCGTAGATGCCCGTAGTGAAGCGCCGGATGAGGTTCGTCTTGATGACGGGTGCGCTGTTGGGGTTCTCGTAGGCATCGTTTTTCACCTGGCGGTCGGTGAGAAAGTCTTCGGAAACCTGAATCAGGATGGCTTTCCCCCGGCGCATTTCTCCGTAGCGGGCCTGTTGCAGGTCGTAGGTGGAGATCTCCGCCTTGCTCTGGTACCAGTAAGCGGGCAGTTCGCCGCCAAACACGGGGGGCGGGGCCGCGGGAGCGGTAGAATCCGCGGAAGGCCGGGCATTACAGGCCAGCAGCGTGAGCGGAAGGACGAAAACGAGCAGGTACTTCATGGGGCTAAAATTAATTCCGCATAAGAAACACCCCGGCCGCCGGCGGGGGCGGTCGGGGTGAGAATGTAAAAAAGGTTCTACATTAGCGTTGATAGTTTACTAATGCACTCATTGTACTTGTGGCTCCGTCCTCGGACGGAGCCCAAGCTTTCGGTAAACCGTCCCAGTGAAATTCCGGTATGCGGATCGTCCACCTAATACCACTTCTTTTCTTCTTGTTCGCGCCGTCGACGGTTTTCACTCAGCAAAGTGCCAAACGCGACCGGGCCATCGCCGCCTTTGACGACGGCGTGCAACACCTCCTCGACGGAAACGCCAAACGCGCCGGTAAGGCCCTGCGGCAGGCCGTCGACCTCGACTCCACCTTCCTGCCCGGCTTGCGCATGCTGGGCGTCGTCTATGACCTCCAGGACGAGCTCCAGCCCGCCCTGGATGCTTATCTAGCAGTGATCCGGCGTGACCCCTACTTCTCGCGCTTACTTTACTACCACACCGGTGACGTCTACCTGCGTCAGGGCCAGTCGCGCGAGGCCCTCCGGTATCTCCTGAAGTTTCGCGACCTCCAGTCGGAAGATATCGGTCGGTACGGCCTGGTCGGTGAGCAGGAAACCATTACGGAGCGCGAGATCGTCGACCGCAAACTGGAACGGCGCATTCTGGCAGCCCGCATCGCCTCCGACAGCACGAATTACACCAACGCCAGCGGATTGTACAATCTGGGCGCGCCCATCAATACCGCCCTCAACGACTACTTCCCCTTCTTCTCTAATGATCTCGGCACCCTGCTCTTCACCCGTCAGAGCCGCGACGGCGATGAGGACCTGATCGAAGGCGAACGCCGGACGCAGGGGGGCTACCGGACCGGACGCTTCGGGCACTTTAATACCAGCCAACCCGAGGGTATGTGCACCCTGATGCGCGACGGGGAGTCGATCTTCTTCACCCTCTGCCACGAAGACGCCGCCGGTGGCGGCTGCGATATCTACTCCGGCGTCCTTATTAATGGACGCATCGGCGAAGTGACCCGCCTGCCCGATTACCTTAATTCCACTACCTGGGATAGTCAGGCCGCCATCAGTTGCGACGGGCGCCAGTTGTTCTTCGCCAGTACCCGGCCGGGCGGCATCGGCGGAAGTGATCTTTACCGCTCCGAACGCCTGGCGGACGGCAGCTGGTCCGAACCCCGCAACCTCGGTGCCGGCGTCAATACGCCGGAGGACGAAGAAGCGCCCTTTCTCAGCAACGACGGCGAAACGCTCTACTTTTCGAGCATGGGCCACCGGGGGCTCGGCGACCAGGACATTTACTTCAGCCGCTGGGATGAAGGCGGCCAGCGTTGGAGCCCGGCCGTTAACATCGGTCCGCCCATCAACAGCGCCAACCGCGAACTCGGTTTCCACCTGTCCGCCGACGGTCGCCGCGGCTTCTTCGCCAGCGACCGACCGGGCGGTCACGGTAAACTCGACATCTACGGCTTCACCCTCAACGAGACCCTGACCGGCAAGGAAGTGACCTTCGTTTCCGGCTACGTGACCGACAGCCTCTCGGGCGTGCCCATCCCCGACCAGGAGATACCGGTCGCCGGCGGCGATGTCTTTCGTACGAATTACGCCGGGCGTTTCTTCATCTGCGCACCGCCCAATCAGCAACTGCCCCTGAGCGCGGACCACCCTGACTACCTTCCCTACCGGCGGTCCTTCGATATTCCGCAATGGGACAACCAATCGCCCTATCGCATCGATTTGCGCCTGTCACGCGAGGCCGCCGAACTGCCCCCACTCGCGCCCCCCCCACCCCGCCCGGCCCGCACCCAGTCCCGGACGTCTAAAGTTCTTTTCGCTTTTGAAAAGGCTACGGTGACGGATGCCCACCGCGGGGAGCTCGAGCGACTGATTGCCACCGCGGAATCCCGCACCGTCGTCGGGGTTACCGTGGTCGGTTATACGGACGAGGTGGGAAGCAGCGACTACAACCTAGGGCTTAGTCAGCGGCGGGCGGCGGCGGTGGCCGAAGTACTGCGCCAGCTCGGCATTCCGGAGGCGTTGATCCGGGTAGAGGGTCGGGGCGAACTGCCCGGACGTTCCGGCCGGGACCTCAATCGCCGCGTGGACGTCATCCTGGAGATCCGTTGATCGGGGAAGCGAACCTTTGCCCAATCCCCATCCTTTATATGCGCACAACTGGCCACCGTGCCGGGTGTTACCACTAAATTATTCATTGCCTACCCTACGCCAACTTACTATGCGCATTCTCACGATCCTTCTACTCGCCTTCGCCGCGAACACCCTCGTCGCCCAGGAGGCGAAACCCGCCTACTGTGAAGAAGCCCCCGCTACCTACGGTACTCCCGGAGGTGAAGCGGCCCCCTCCCTTCCTAAATTTGCTACTACCCCCACCAGGGAATACAAGGTGCAGGTAGCTATCTTGCGGTACACCGATCCGGCCGAATATCCCTTTCATCCTTCGCTCGTCGCTCGCTACCGTCCCTGCGAGCAGGTATGGGTAGTGGAAAGCCGGCAGAGCTTCGTTGACCGCGAAGAAGCCGTCGCCCTGCAGGAAACCCTGCGCGAGGCGGGGTACGCGGGCAGCTACATCACCGACCTCGTCGCTTACCAATAACGTATCGCCATGCTTCGCCTCACCCTTAGTTTCGGTTTGCTGTTCACCCTGGCCTGCGCCTCCCGCAATGAGGTGCCTACGGATTCCTACGGAGCTGAATTCTCCGCTACGGAGGTTTTGCCCGCGACCGAACTGCTGACCACCTACCCCGAAGCCAGCCTGCGGGACACCGTACGGACGACCCTCCGCGCCACGGTCCACGAAGTTTGCCAGGCCAAGGGTTGCTGGATGACGGTCGATGTCGGTTCCGGAGAAACGATGATGGTGAAGTTCCGCGATTACGGATTCTTTGTTCCAAAAGACATCGCCGAACGCGAGGCGATCCTGAATGGTCGGGCTTTTTATCAGATCACGCCCGTTGACGAACTCCGTCACTTCGCCCGGGATGCCGGCAAGTCCGACGCGGAGATTGCCGCGATCGTCGAGCCCCGTCGGGAGTTGCACTTTATCGCCGATGGCGTCAAACTGAACTGATTCACCACCCCGGAGGCTGCGAAAGGCCCGGAGCGCGTGCGCTCCGGGCCTTTTTTGTGGAAATAAGCGAGTATGGCGGTATGATTATTAGTGATCACGGGGCTACTGACGGTAAATTTCTTCGCCGTGCGAAAAAATCGGTCCGCAATCTGGCGCTCAATGACTGTATTTAGTCACAATGCGGGATTTAGTACATCATTGCAAGACTGCCCAATTTTTAAATACCTGATTTACAGGTAGTTACATTTTTGGCACGCTCTTTGATATTACTGGGGCAAGCAGATGTGGCCTAGTCCACACGATTTAGAATAACAGTAGCTATCACATTATGACCAACCAAGAATTCACCCAGGAGATCAATAAGCTTGAGAACTTACTTTTCTCCTTCGCCCTGCGCCTGACGCGCAATCATCAGGATGCACAGGACCTTATGCAGGAAACCAGCATGCGGGCCTACCGCCACCGAGACAAATTCACTATGGGAACCAATTTCAAAAGTTGGGTTTCGACCATCATGCGGAACACTTATATCAACCGCTACCGTAAGGAAAAGAGCCGGAAGCACGTCAACCAGCCCATCGAGACCTTCACCTTTGCCCTCGAGAGCACCAGCGCCATCCCCAACCAGGGTGAGCACGACATGCGCCTCAAAGAACTCAATCGCATGATGAGCACCATCGGCGAAATCTACAGCGTACCCTTCCTCATGTTCTACCGTGGGTATGAGTACAAGGAAATCGCCGCGCATCTCAATATCCCCATCGGTACGGTCAAGAGCCGCATCTTCCTGGCCCGCCAGAAGATGAAAGGTATGATCGGCAACCGCAACTGATCCTCAGCCCGGACCAGGCCAAATTGAAAATTAATCCCCGACTTGACGACTAAAGCGAATTAGAGACAGAGACAGCGACACTATCAACACAAGAACAAACACTCTGAACGCACATTATTTTTTTGACACTGAGAGACTTGACTTTTTTTCTGAGAGATGTAGAGACTTTTTTTGAGACACATAGCAAACACGATTTTAGTTTTAGAGACGCACAAGCACAATGTTTTTTTAGAGAGACGTGCCAAACACAAGTTTTTCTAGTTCTGGAGTAATAAAGCACACTGACTTTTTAATTCGTGTCTTTCCAAACGTAGTAAAGTATTACCCAGCTATTATCCATCGGTAGGTTCTTAACCACTACCGTTGACCTTCAGAGGGCCGGCTATTCGCCGGCCCTTTTTTTTGCCTCCCGGCCGGCCGTACCTTTACTCTATGGACGATCAATTCATACAGCGGCTCTTTCGCGAGCACCATTCCGTGGTTCGGCTACCTTCCCCCAAACTGATGGAGGAGTGGTTGCAGGGTTTGCTGCAGTTTCTCTTTCCGGAGCTCAGCACCGTTCGATTCGCCGACGAGGCGGCCTTTCGACATCACTATCGCACGAATGATCTGAAGCTCTACACGATTCTGGACGCGCTCAGCCATAATCTGAGCTGTCCGATCGATGAGCTCCGCAGCCGTTTCGAGGAACAATTGCCCCACATCCATACCCGGCTGATCGAAGACGCCGAGGCTATTCTGGCCGGTGACCCCGCCGCCGCGAACCGTACGGAGGTGATCACGACCTATCCGGGGTTCTACGCCCTCGCCGTTTACCGCATCGCCCACGTGATGCACCAACTGGGCGTGGGGCTCGTCGCGCGTATGCTCAGCGAAATTGCTCACGGCAAGACGGGTATTGAAATTCACCCCGGCGCGCGCATCGGCCACCGCTTCTGTATCGACCACGGTACGGGAATCGTGATCGGGGAAACCGTAGAGATCGGCAACGGCGTCAAAATGTACCAGGGAGTCACCCTCGGTGCCCTCAGCGTAAAGAAGGAGATGGCCCGCACCAAGCGACATCCGACCATCGAGGATAACGTGGTCATCTACGCCGGCGCTACTATACTCGGTGGAGATACGGTCATCGGTGCCGGCAGCATCATCGGTGGTAATACCTGGATCGTCAAGAGCGTCGCTCCGGGTAGCCGGATCTACTACGATTGGCGGGTTCCGGAACGGCAGACCGACTAAGCGGTTAATAAACAGTATCTTTGCCGCCACATTAGTGCGCGGGCCGGAGAAAATTGGCTTGCGTTAAGACAAGCCATAATGGAAAACAACCCCGACCAGACCCCCGAAGAAGAGGTGGTCTACTTCGATGAGCTCGATCTCGTCGACGAACTGCTGGACGCCCTCGACGATATGGGCTTCGATAAGTGTACCCCCATCCAGGCCCAGGCCATCCCCCCCTCGCTCGAGGGTCGGGACGTGCTGGCCGTTGCCCAGACCGGTACCGGTAAAACCGCCGCCTTCCTCCTGCCCATCCTCGATAAGCTTACCCGCGAGCCGGTTAAGAAGGTCAATACCATCATCCTGGAACCGACCCGCGAACTCGCCATGCAGGTCGATCGCCAGCTGGAGGGCTTCAGCTTCTACACTCCGGCCTCCTCGATCGCCATTTACGGAGGGCGGGACGGACACAGCATGGAGCGGGAGAAGAACGCGCTCAAGACTGGAGCGCCCCTGGTCGTCGCCACTCCCGGTCGACTGATCGCCCACCTCGATCTCGGATACGCGGACCTGAGTGGTGTCCGTCACCTCGTACTGGACGAGGCCGACCGCATGCTCGATATGGGATTCGTCAATGACATGATCAAAATTATTGATCTCCTCCCCAAGGACAAGCTGCAGATCCTCTTCTACTCGGCCACGATGCCCAACAAGATCCGCAAGTTCTCCCGGGAAATCCTGAAGAACCCCGTCGAGATCAGCATCGCCATCTCCAAACCCGCCGAGAAGATCGATCAGAAGGCCTTCGACGTCGCCGACTGGGCCAAGATCAGCCTCATCGAGCACATCCTCAAGGATAAGAAGGACCTGGAACGCATCCTGATCTTCTGCGGACGGAAAAAGACCGTACGTGACCTTACCCGTCGCCTCCAGCGCAAGGGTCATAAGGCCGAAAGCGTCTCCTCGGACCTCGAGCAGAGCGAGCGCGAGCAGCGACTGAGCGATTTTCGTTCGGGCAAAATCCCCATCGTCATCGCCACCGACGTACTCAGCCGGGGCATTCACATCGACGGCATCGACCTGGTCATCAATTTCGATGTCCCCGGCGACGCCGAAGACTACGTACACCGGATCGGGCGTACCGCCCGGGCCAGCGCGGAGGGTGAAGCCATCACGCTGATCAGCAAGGAAGACCGGCAGCGCTTCAAGCGGATCGAGGAACTGGTAGAAATGAAGGTGCGCCGCATCCCCCTGCCCGACGAGCTGAACGATGCCGAACCCGGCAGTGGCTCTTCCGATGCGGATCGCGGCCGGGGCCGTGGTCGGAGCAAGGGCCGCAGCGGCGGCAAGAGTGGTGGCGGCGGCCGGGGTCGCGGCCGCGGTCGCAGCGGCGGCCAGCCCAGGAACCAGAGCGACTCCGCCGGGGGTGACCGGCCCGCCGGAGACGCTCCGAAGAAGTTCGGCCGGCGGAAGCCGCGGCGAGACTAGCGTCCGGCGACTACCAGCCGGCGCGTCACGGGTCCCTGTTGCGTATGTACTACCACGGTATATACGCCATCCGGAATGCCTTCCCGCCGTACGTCAATACTGAAAGATGTCTGGTGAGCCGAAAGGGAGCGGTGGTACTGTGTACGCCCCAATTGATCGATCAGTACCACGGACGCTTCGTCGCCGTGGGCGGAAACTCGCATGTTAATTACGTCCCGGGCCGGGTTCGGATAGACGTCGACCGACATCCCGTCTTCCGCGTTCAGGGGAGTAATACCGGCGACCGCCCGGGCGTAGGCGGCGGCGGTTTCGCAATTGGCAGGATCTCCCCCGGTGAAGTTGGCCGGAGGGGGTACCGGATAGGTGCTTAGTAGTAAGCGATCGAGCTTGGTTCCACTTTCGCGATTCGCCACCGTGATCACGTGGCGACCGGCGGTTAGTTCCAGGGGCAAAAAGGCTCCGTCGTCACTGACCATACGCCACTCGTATCCCTTAGTCAGCAACTGCGCTCCACCGACTTCCTGCCACATCTTGATCCACTTTCCTCCGTCTATACGAACCCATACGGAGTTGCGGCCGGGGTCCGGTGCATCCATCCGGAAGAAGAGATAATACACCGCCGCCTCATCCACTTCGACGGTGTACCTAAGCTCCCTTTCCGGCTCGTTCACCGGCGGGAGCGCCACGTGGCGGTTCAGAACGTGCACCAGATAGGTGGGCCCCAACCGCGGAATCGTCGTAAATCTGGGCGCACCCTTTCGCCAGTCGGCTCCGACCACGCCGCATTCGGCTTCGAGCCAGATGTCGGCCGGACGCGTACACCGGCTGCAATCACCGACGTGTCCCCGACCTTCCGATAGTAGCCCGGCTACGGTCGCCTCAGCTACGCAGTCCGGACCGGACGGGTAAGCATCACCGGCCGAATGATCACAGAAAAGCAGCTCGCCCGACCCGCACCGCCATGCGGGCGGGTATTCTTCCATAGCTATCGATTGACTACAATCCGGAATCCCGTCGCGGTTGTGATCGACCGCGTCGTCGCCCCCCGGACAGACGTCACACGCATCCCCTACCCCGTCGCAGTCGGTATCAAGTTGATCCGGGTTAGCCGTAAGCGGGCAGTTGTCGCGCTCGTCGTGCGGCCCGTCGCCGTCGGTATCCTGTGCGGCCGCCAGCCGGAGGTGCACCGAGCCTGGCTGGTAATCGAGTCGCCAGACCCTCCCGGGACCGAGTTTGGCATTTGAGGTATCAATCGACGCAAACTGGCCTACGATCCCCCCCGCGGCCTCCAGGATGGTAAACGAAGTGCCGGTAGGCACGTTGATCCTGCGATTTAGGTGTACGCGAATGACCTCCTGCGATATATCGATACTTCCCGTCGCATTCAATCGGCTATTCTCTTCGGGAGCTTCACTATCGATGGTCACCGTAAAGGTGCCCTCCCCCCGGTAGTTTCCGTCAAGGTTTACGGTTTCCCCCTGGTCTCCGGCCCGGCTGTATGGCCAGAAATCCAGTTGGTTTACCAGGGTAGGTACGATGATGTCCCCCACGGCGTAAACTCTACCGTGAAGCAGATTCAGCTTACCCTCCCGGGAATCAAGCCGGCCTCTACTGATCAGATCCGCTAACTCCGCATCCACGTTTATGGTGCCCCGGTTCGTAAAAGTCTTCACATCAAAGCCGCGCGCTACGTTGATTACCCCACTGGGGGAATTGAGGTGTACCCCTGCATGCAGCAGCAGACCTCCGGTGACGTCGAATCGCCCGTGGTTTTCGAAAGCGGGCCAGGTATCCGTCGGGTTCCCGCCAAAGGCCAGCAGGGAGGCTGCGTTCCGGATACTTATCCACCCACCACTTTTGTTTTCGAGTCGTCCGTTTTCCCCGCCAAGCTGTAGACGACCGTCGACTAGCGTAATGACACCGCCGGAAGCGTTCGTCAATCGTCCGTATACGTGTAGCTCGGGCGGAGAAGCGGATGCGGTATTCCGCTCGGACCGTATGGTGCCATAGTTGGTCAACGTGGCTCCGTCCAGCAGGGCGAGCGATACGTAGGTTCCTTTAAACCGCAACGTCCCGTAATTATCGAGCGCGCTACTAGGATCGATTACAAAATTTGCGTCGTTACCGTCTGTCGAGGGAGCGGGTTCGACGAGAACCGTACCGTGATTGGTGATCTGATCCGTCCCAAAGGTGTGTACCCGATGGGTGATCAGCACCGTCGCGCCCGCGGGGATCGGTTCGGGAGGTACGCCGCCGTCGTCCCAGGTGGTAGAATCGGACCAAATCCCCCCCCGGACACTGGTATACGTCTGGGCTACCAGACAGCAGGGAAGCAGAAACAGGATGATCAGTCCGGCAAAGTGCCAGTTCTTTGGGTGTGTCATAGTGCGATCAAGTAAACAATTGAATATATAAACTTCCCCGCAATAATGCACGCCGACCGGAGAATACGCGGGACAACACCGTACGGCTTACCGGTCGACTTTCAGTGGGGACTGCTCCGTCCCGTATGTCCGGCTCCCGCGGACCCGCCCCCTTAGTTACCGAGGCTACGCCAAAAGTCGTCCGCGGTTTCCGGTAAGGGGACCGGCGTATCTCGCCCGTAATGACGAAGGGTAGTAAGTCGGACCGTGAGGTAACGGAGGAGGTCCGCTTGCGTAAAAACGGTTTTGTATGCGGGTTGTAGCTCCGGAGATCGGGCGAAACAGACGCTCCCGCCACCGCTTACCCCGGCGTAGATAAGTCCGAGCTGATCGCTGAGCTCCGTACAGAAGGAAGCCCGAACGGGGAAGGAGACCAGCTCCCGCAGAGTATACGTGCCGTCGGTCTCGGGAAAAACGAAGATGCGGCCCAGTGTGACTTCCCTACGCATCAGATCAGGGGTTCCTTATGACCGCGGCGATAATGGTCGATCTTGAACTCAAACATTTCAGCCATCCGATCCGCTCGCCACTTAGCCTCGTCGGCCTTCGGGCCCCGAAAATGTTCGTCCACCGTACGGTGAAACAGTTGCTTCCAACGATCGAAGTGCTCGCTACTCACCGGTAATTTCAGGTGCGGCAGGAAGGGGCTGCCCCCGTAGGTGCGCTCGCCCAGCAAGACGGTCTGCCAGAACCGGTACATCTTACCGAGGTGATCGGGCCACCGGTCTCTGATCACCCCACCGAAAACGGGACCCAGTAGAGTATCCTCCCTCACCTTACCGTAGAAGGAGTCCACCAGAGCCTTGATGTCATCAAAACAACTGATATCGCGGGGTTCCATGGCGGGCGGATTCGGACTTACCTAATCAACAACTCTAACCACCGAATCGGTCAAGTTTTTGGGCGGGCACGCGGGTGCAACGTAAAACCGGAAAGCTAACGCATCAGGTTAGCGGGTCTGAGCGGTACGGTAGAGTCGGCCAGCTTTTCCCGGTTGATCGGTGCTCCCGACTGGATAAATTTCGTCCCAATCACGTAAGCTTTGGCGTTATTTACCGCGTCGACCGCCAGCAGGGTATCGCCGGCGAAGTACCAGATGGAAAATTTGGGGCCCTGCCCCGCTTCTTCCCGCAGAACCGCCCGGTCGTAGCCTGCGGAAAGCCCAACAATTTGCAATTTAACGTCGTACTGATCGGACCAGAACCAGGGAATGGCATCGTAGACGGCTTCCTTTCCGACAATGGCCGCCGCGGCCACCCTGCCCTGGTCCGTTGCGTTCTGCACCGATTCCAGCCGGACGAAGCGGTCGTAGCGTGGATTGTGGTGGTAGGTGCAATCCCCGATGGCGTAGATGTTCTCGTCGGACGTGCGGGCGGATGCATCTACGCAAATCCCGTCACTCACCTCCAGGCCGGCCTGGCGGGCCAGTTCGACGTTCACGCGGATGCCCACGCCAATCACGACCACGTCGGCGGCGAATTCGTCTCCGTCCGCGCAGTGTACGATTGAATGGGTGTCGCCGGTCCGAAACCCGGAAACGGTCTTACCCGTCAGAATTTTCACTCCATGGTCGGCGTGGAGCTGCGCGAAGAAGGCCGACATCGTGGGGGTCGTGACCCGGGCCAGGATGCGCTCTTCCCGCTCCAAAACCGTAACCTCCGCTCCCAGCTTACGGAGGGAGGCGGCCGTTTCCAGTCCGATGTAACCACCTCCGATCACGACCACGCGCTTACCGTGATCTTCGGATAGTGCCGCGCGGATACCGGCCACGTCGGCGGCCGTCCGCAGCGGGAAAACGTGGCGTGCGGCGTCCAGTCCCGGAAAAGGGGGGATCAGGGGGCGGGCACCCGTCGCCAGTACGAGCTTATCGTAGGGGAGATTCTCGCCGTTATCCAGAAGTACGAGTGAACGTTCGCGGTCGACGGAGGTGACGGACACCCCGAGACGCAGGTCAATCGCGTCCTTCGCGTAGCTGTCGGCCGCGCGGAGGGGACTATGATCGCTCCCTGCTTCGGCCGTAAGACAGGTCTTGGACAAGGGCGGACGGTGGTAAGGGAGGTGGGGATCACGGTCGATGAGCACGATCCGTCCCGTCCACCCCTGCCGGCGGAGCTCAAAGGCGCAGCCGACGCCGGCGTGGCTGGCGCCGACGATCAGGCAGGTGGGTGCTTCGTCGTGGGGCATGAGCAATTATCGAGGTGAACGCCTATTCCGCGACCCGGAATACGACGCCGTCGATGGCATCGCTGACCACGATCTGGCAACAGAGCCGGCTGTATTCATCGGCATTGTCGTCGAGTTCGAGCATATCGCGCTCGATCTCGCTGGCTTCCCCGGTTTTCCGCATGTCATCCGGCGCGACGTGTACGTGACAGGTAGCGCAGGAGCACACCCCTCCGCAGTTACCGAGAATGCCCTCGATGTTGTGGTCGCGGGCGAGTTCCATCACGGAACCCGAGTTGCCGCTTACCGTAGTCGACGCGCCGTCGGTAGTAATAAAGGTGATGTTTGCCATGGTGGTAAGGTTAATTGGGGAAAAAGGGAGGTTTAGCGGGCGTGAAAGCGCACCGTGAGGGAGTCGAATCCAACCTTGCGCTTGAATTGATCGAGGTCTTCGACGTTATCCCGGTGGTCGAGAAGTTCGATCGATGCCACCTTTTCGGCCAGCGTAGCGACCAGGGTGCGCAGCAATTGGCGGGCGTGGGTGGCCCCCAGGCAGTTGTGGTGGCTGAAGCCGAAACTGACGTGGGGATTGAGTTTGCGGTCCAGTACGATCTCGTCGGGCTTATCGAAGGCGGCGGCGTCCCGGTTGGCCGAGGCCCAGCAGAGGGAGACGCGGGAATCGGCCCGCACGGCGTGGGCGCATACTTCCGCATCCCGGGTCACGACCCGGCCTATATGGGTCAGCGGCGCGAAGTAGCGGACCAGTTCCTCTACGGCCCGGTTCAGAATCTCCGGCTCGGTGCGCAGTCGGTTCAGGGATTCCGGATGCTCGGCGAAGTAGGCCACGGAATTAGTAATGGCATTGATGAGGGTATCGCGACCGCCGGCAAAGGTCAGGATCATGACGCCCCTGACTTCTTCGCGCGTCAGTGGCTTGCCGTTCACTTCGGAAGCCAGGAGAACGGAGTACAGGTCTTCCCCGGGATCGGCGATCGCCCGGTCGATCTGCTCGTCGATGTAATCGTACAGAATGTTGGCCTTCTCGCCGTCGAGCGCCACGCCCTCGCTGCGGAAGACATGGGTGCCCCAGGCAATCCAGGTGTCCGCTTCCGCTTCGGGAATGTTGAGCAGCAGGGTCAGCGCCCGCGACTGCAGGGGCAGGGCGAAGGCACTAACGACCTCCACGGTGTCCCCCTGTAGCACCTCATCGACGAGGGTTTCAATCTGTCTGGTAAGCGCCCGGGCATATCCTTCCTCCAGGGGCCGGCGGAACCAGGCCTCCACCGCGGCCCGATAGGCGGTATGCTCCGGCGGGTCGAGCTCGAAGGGGATCTGCCGGGTATCGCGGATGTTGACTTCCGAGGGTACGACGATGCGGCCGGGAGTGGCTCCGGACTGAAAGGTCTTATAGTTATGGGCCGTCTTACGCAAATCCTTCAGCCGCAGGATCATGGTCACCGGATCCCCCTGATCGTTCATGTGTCCGATGCCCTCCCGTAGCCGGGCGGCGGCGAAGGGATCGGGTAATGCGCTTTTCTTCATCAGACAAGGGTTAGTGAAATATACCATTTAGCCGCGGCGACGGCTCGGTTACGTGTCCTGCAATGATAAGTGTCTTCGGCGGGGAGGGATTACCACGCTTGGTTACTTGACTTGCTAAATCGGTTAATTCCTACAAAATTCTTGAAATCAGAAGGTACTCACCGCTTCGATACTCTGAAGTCATAGCTTCCCGCAGCCAGCTCAAATAATTGTCTGTCCCCATCGTGTCCTCTGGCCGTAACCGCTTCCGCTTCCGTAGCGGGTAGTCCACCCTCCGTAATCGTGCTGACGTCTTTGGCCAGTAATGACAGGGTGGCGGTAGTGTTGGGCGGCACCACGATACGGTAGCTGACGGCTTCCTCTTCAGTACTCCACTCACTTTCAATGCGACCGTAGGGTGAATCATAATGTCCGCGGGCGTAGGTCATTTTGCCCGTCGGGTCCGGCGTTGGAGACAGCAAAAAATGCTTGAACCCGGGGCGTTCCGGATCGCGTCGTATCCCGAGGGAGTGGTTGTACATCCAGGTGGCCACTGCTCCGAAGGAGTAGTGGTTAAAGGAGTTCATATTGTTGTTCCCGCCGAAGCCGTCGTCGTGGGTGTAGGAGTTTAGTCGCTCCCAGATGGTCGTCGCCCCGTTCTTCACCGGGTATAGCCAGGAGGGATAGGTCTCTTGTTGCAGTAGCCGGTAGGCCAGGTCGTCGCGACCGGCCTGGCTCAGCGCTTCGGCAATGGACGCGGTGCCAATAAACCCGGTCATCAGGGAATAGGGCGGCCGTGCTACACCACCGTCGTCTATGTTCGTTCGCTCCACGCTTTCCGCCAACAGACGGCCCGCCGCCCCCCGGTGCCCGTCAGTGAACAGGCCGAAGGCCAGCGGGATCGCGTAGGAAGCCTGGGTATCGACACGCTTGCCCCTGAGGGTGCTGTCCGTAGTCAGCCCCGACCTGAAATTGAAAACGACGCCCTGGTGAAGGGTGTGGGAGGTCTCGGGGTCGACGTAGCGCGCATTGAACTCTTCGCGAAAATCCGCAAACTGTCGTTCGTAGCGCCCGGACTGTTCCGCTTCACCCAGTGCCGCAGCTACGGCAGCCAGAATTTTCAGATCGTAACCGTAGTAAGCCGCCCAGAGCATGGAGTTGTCGTTCTTACCGTTTTCGGGACTGAGCCAGTCGCCCAGGGGACCCTCGGTGAGGATCCCATCGTCGAATCGCGTTTGCAGAAATTTTACGTACCGCTGCATGGCGGGATAGTGGTCCCGGAGGGCTTCCAGGTCGCCAAACTGTCGATAATTCTCCCACGTCATCACGAGTCCGGCACTTCCCCAGATCGTGCCGCCGAAACCGCCGCCAACCGGTGCTACGTCGGTGAATCTTCCATTCTCTCCTTGCATATCGCGCATGGCCAGGGCGTGACGTTCCAGGAAGGCTCCGATGTCCGCCAACCATGTCGCCGCACGGCTGAAAACGTTGATGTCGCCGTTCCAACCCATCCGTTCATTGCGAGCCGGGGTGTCGGTCGGAATAGACAAAAAGTTGCCCCGTAGCGACCAGGTAATGTTCTCCCACAGCCGGTTCACTAGAGGATTGGAGGTTTCGTAGTGGGAAGCCAGCTCCTTGACCGAACTCAGTACCCTGCCCTCTACGGCTGTCAGGGGGAGCGCCTCGTCGATGCCCGTAATCTCCAGGTAGCGGTAACCGTGAAAGGTAAACCGCGGCTGGATCACCTCCCGCAGGCCGCCGCGGGTGATGTAGCGGTCTTCGATTAATGCGGCCCGCAGATTCTCTATCATGACCATTCCCTCATTTCCCGTGTACTCGGGTAGTTGCGGATACCGCATCTCCGCATAGCGCAGGGTGATGGTGTCGCTTGGACGGGTATCGTGCAGAGTAATTCGCGGAAATCCGACCATATTCTGTCCCAGATCGTAGAGAAAAACACCCGGACGCACTTCCTCCACGCTTTGGGCGGTAAGTGTTTCCACAATGGTCACGTTCTCCCCGATCTGGCTGCGAAGGTCCATACTGTCGTAGTTCAGCCTGACCTCTCTGCCGAGAAAGTCCCGGAAACTACCCTGCAGGGTAGTCCCCTCGAGCGGCACTTCCACCGCGGATTTCCAGTCGCTATCGTCGTAGCCGGGCTCCGACCAATCCGTGATGGCAGCCTCCCGCCGCGCATCGTAAATTTCTCCCTGGAAGAAACTACCGTATCGAATGGGACCGTCAGTAAAAAGCTTCCAGTCCGTATCGTTGGACGTGATGATATATTCCGTCCCGTCGCTGAAGGTAATGACCAATTTGGCTAGTAACGACTGTCGGTCGCCGAAGTAGTTCCAGTTCTCTCCCCTAAAGGTGATGTTGCCACTCCACCACCCTTCGCTGAGCCAGGCACCAAGAACGTTGGCTTCCCCCGGCCTGATCCGGTCCGTCACATCGTAGGTCTGGTAGAAGTGTGTCTTGTTGTACTGCGTCAGGCCGGGATTGAAGTACTCCTCCCCCACCCGTTCCCCGTTCAGGTAAACTTCGTAGATGCCCCGGGCGGTCACGTACAGACGGGCTTTCTCAATCGCCCGATCCGGCGCGGTGAATTCAGTACGCAACAGCGGAGCGGCATTCCGGCTGGGGTCCGTCAGTTGCAATTGGCGGCTACCACTAGTGGAGAACTCGACGTCCGGTAGTCGGGCTAGAACGTTGGACGGCTGCCGGTAATTGCGAACAGCTACTTCGGAAAATCGGGCGGATTGACCGGGCTCCACCCAGTAACCTACCTCACCCACCATCGGCGCCGAAATATAGTCGCCTCCCTTCCCGTAAGGGTTCACCGTAAATGTTTCGGCGTTTAACCGGTGCTCCGGGGATGTACCGTCAAGATAGAGATTGCCTTCGCCAAAAACCAGATCCAGGTAAACTCGGTGAGTGGCGTAGCGATTGGTTGCGTCGATAAGGGTAATCGGAATCTCGTAAGTCAGCAGCGGCCGGTCAGGTTGGTCGTCGGCGGTATAGCCGGCGCGATAAATATGAAGCCGGGCGGGGCCCGGTGTCTCCGCGTCCAGTGCGGAAACGTCCAGCTCCAGGGCGAGATAGGCCTGGTCACGTTCGTTCTCCATTCCGAAAAGGTTCTTATTCCGGTTCATCCACCGCGCGTCGTTACCCCCGAACAGAAAAGCGGCGCGCGTACTGCCAGACGCTTCATCGAGTTGTATGCCGTATTCCAGACGGAACACTGACAAGTAGGGACTGAAGAGTACCAAATCTTCCTCTCCGCCACCGATCCACTGCGCGCCGTTCCATTCCGAGGCACTGTGTCCGTCAAGCGTCAGGGCAGTTTCGAAGAAGGATTCGTTAGCGGCCGTTTCACCGTTATCGGCCCATACTTCCAGCGCCCACTTGTACCGAGTGGTTGGTTGCAGCGAGGCCCCCGCATAGGGAACGTACAGCGATTCATCGTCAGCCACCTTTCCGGAGTTCCACACCTCCTCTCCCGCTTCGTTTCGGACCCGAATACGGTAGGCGGTTTGGCGGACGCCCCGGCGGTCGGTTTCTGCCTTCATCCGCCAGCTGAAACGGGGCGTTTCGGTCTCCAGTGCGAGCGGCTCGGAACCTTGTTCTACCCGTAAATTTTCTACTGTGATCTGCCCCGTTACCTCGCCGACGCAGGCCAGCAATAGAATTAAAAACAGGTACACAGAAGTCTTGAAATCATGCATGTTCGTATTTCGTTTGGACACCCAAAATAGCGTCGGCCACACCGGCCATCAAAGCAGTTGGTGCGGGGACGCGGGTGCAGTGTCTATTCTCTGAAAGCGGTACAGATAGGGTGCCCGATTGGAAGCTCCCGTATACTTTTTTTCCAGCCGTTCGAGGACGCCGAGGTCGAGGATCTTCTTCTGGAAGTTGTTGCGAGCGAAGGGGCGATCGTAAACGGCTTCGTACAGCAGCCGCAGCTCCTTCATGGTAAATTTTTCGGGTAGCAGATTGAAGGCGATGAGTTTCTCGTCCAGATCACGGCGCAGGGACCGTAACGCTTCACCAATAATCTCGCCGTGATCCATGATCATCGGCGGGAGTTCGTCTAACGGGTACCAGTTCACGCTCGCATCGATTTTGGTTTTCACCGGCATCACCATGTGCATATCCACCAACGCATAGTACCCGATGGAGACGAACCGCTCGCCGAGCCAGTGAAGGTTGTTGCGCATCCAGTCGATACCCCCGTCTCCCTCCGTATTCAGTGCGAGCAGACGTTCCAGGGCCTTCCGGTTATTCCGCTCCGTACCGCCGAAAACCCGAAACTGCTCCAGGTAGATATTCGTGATGCCGGTGCGCCCCTCGAGAATGCGACGGGCGGCATCGTCGATGGATTCCGACTGCCGGATGAAGCCGCCGGGCAGGCCGTAGTAGTTGCCCCGAAAGATCAATTCGGGTACCAAGACGTACAACTTCCCGTCGCGGTAGCCAAAGACGACGCAATCAATGGAGAGCTGTTTGATGTATTCGCTACTGCGGTCGGTCGGTGGGTGGATATCGGGCATTTGTCGGTCGTGTCTTAAACAGGCACGCCCCCTACAGTCACTCATCCCCCGGCGTGGCACCGCGGGGTTTGCGTGAGGGTGCGTCGGCGAGGCGGTAGAGAAAGTGGTGCTTAGCGGGACGGTGCTCGCGGAAGATAAGAAGATTTCGCTATTATCTATTTAATAGACAATAATGCAGTGGCGACTGTCCCCCTCCCGGGTTAATCGCGGTAGTTCAGCGGGGGTTCCCGGTCGCCGAGCAGGGCCTGGTACTTGAAGTCCGACCCCCGCTGTTCCAGCAGTTCCTGTCTGGCCGCGGTAATGGTGGCGGGTTGGCGGAACAGGTCCATGGCGGTCAGCGTCATCGCTTTGGCGGCCACCATCATGCCCTTCTTACCGATGCTGGTGCCCCCGGCCGCTACCGCCTGCCAACTGTGGGCCGAAGTACCGGGTACCCAGGTGGCGGTGCGTAGGCCGACGGTCGGCACGACCCAGCTCACGTCGCCCACGTCGGTCGAGCCGCCCTGCCCCTTGCGGATGATCCGGAAGGAATCCACCGTCGCGGCCGTGGCCAGGTTCTTTCCACCAGTCCCCGTGAAGGAAGTAGCGATTTCCTCGGCGAAGGCCCGCTCGTCGGCGGTATACTCCACGCCCCCTATCCGCTCAAGGTTATCGTGCATGAGCCGGCTGAGGGTGACGTTGGGCAGCAGGTTATAGGCTCCGTGAATGACCTCGTAGTCCATCGTGGTGCCGGTGCCCAGCGCCGCGCCCTCCGCGCACTGCACCACCCGGGCGAAATTTTCCGCCGCGGTAGCCATATCCGGGTGACGGACGTAGTAAAACACCTCCGCGAAGTCAGGAATCACGTTGGGGGCCTCCCCACCCCGGGTGATGACGTAGTGGGTGCGGCTCTCCATGGACAGGTGCTCCCGCAGCATGTTGACCATAAAGTTCATGGCTTCCACCCCGTCGAGGGCGGAGCGACCGTTCTCCGGCGCGGAGGCCGCATGGGCCGACACGCCGTAAAAGCGAAACTTGGCGGACTTATTGGCCAACGAAGAGGCGGCGTGGGCGGAGTTGCCGTCCGAGGGGTGCCAGTGAATCACCGCGTCTACGTCGTCAAACAGTCCGGCCCGTACCATATACACCTTTCCGGCGCCGCCCTCCTCGGCGGGAGTGCCGTAGAAGCGCAGGGTGCCGGCCACGTCGTTGTCCTCCATCCACTGCTTTACGGCGATGGCCGCCGCGGCCGATCCCGCCCCGAAGAGGTGGTGGCCGCAGGCGTGTCCGGCGGCGACGTCCTCACGCTCCTCCCGTACCGGGCGATCCGTCTGGGTAATGCCCGGCAGAGCATCGTATTCGCCCAGAATGCCGATGGTCGGACCCTCGCCCGTCGTGAAGCTCGCGGTGAAAGCGGTGGGTATGTCCGCCACCCCGGACGTCACGGTAAAGCCTGCCGCGCGCAGGGTCTCCTGCAGCAGGGCCGAGCTTCGCTCTTCCTTATAGCCGACTTCGGCAAAACCCCAGATGCGGCGGGCTACGTCGAAGTAATCGTCCGCCCGGGCATCCAGGCCCTCTAGTACCTTCGATTCCGGGGGAGTAAACTAGGCCATCAGGAACTGTCCGGGCACCACGTAGGCGAAGACGAGCAGCGCGATTAGTTGTCTCATAGTACATTGGTATAGGGTTAAATATAGTACCGGCGGGAAATGAGTCCGCAGCAAACGCCCCGTGTTCCATTCCTGCCGGCCCGCTGAGCTATTGTCTTATTTATAGACAATAATTTCGTTTTGCCTATCTTTGGTACCCTTAAGTCGATCGTCCATGAAAATTTCCGTGTCCTCCGCTCTCCTGTCCGTCCTCTTCCTGCTGCTGTTTGCCCTGCCGGCCTGCGGCGATGATTCGGAAACCGCGACCGGCCCGGCCCGCCTGCTCGTTTTCAGTAAGACCGACGGCTTCCGCCACGAGTCCATCGGCGCGGGACAGGCCGCCGTAGGGCGCATGGCCGCCGAGCACGGATACGCCGTCACGCTCACCGAAGATGCCGAACGCTTCAACGAGGATACGCTGCAAACCTACCGGGCGGTCGTCTTTCTGAACACCACCGGCGACGTGCTGAACGCCGAGCAGCAGGTGGCCTTCGAGCGCTACATCCAGGCGGGCGGCGGCTACGTAGGCGTGCACTCCGCCACCGATACCGAATACGACTGGCCCTGGTACGGACAGCTCGCCGGTGCCTACTTCCTCATGCACCCCAGTACGCCGAGCAACGTGCAGGAGGGCAAGTTTACGGTCCTGGAAAAGGATATGTGGGCTACGTCGATGTTCCCCGACACCTTCCGCCGCACCGATGAATTCTACAGTTTCCGCAACATATCTCCGCGCATCAACGCCGTACTGGAACTCGACGACAGCAGCTACATCGGTGGTGAGAACCCCGACTATCACCCCATGGCCTGGTACCAGGAATTTGACGGCGGCCGCTCCTTCTACACCGCCCTGGGCCATACGAACGAGGCCTACACCGACTCCACCTTCCTGCAGCACCTCTGGGCCGGCATCGACTACGCCAGCGGGGGCAGCAATCCCGAACCCCTCGACTACGGTAAATCACGCCCCGAGGAAAATCGCTTCGCCAAGGTCGTCCTGGCCGACAAGCTCGATGAGCCCATGGAGATGACCCTGCTCGACGATCACCGCATCCTCTTCATCCAGCGCAAGGGAGAAGTCCGGCTGTACAATACCCAGACGGAGGAACTCAAAACCATCGCTACCCTCCCCGTCAGCACCAAGTACGAGGGCGGGGGCACGGCCGAAGACGGCATGCTCGGCCTCAACAAAGACCCCGACTTCGCCGATAACCAGTGGATCTACCTCTTCTATTCCCCGGTGGAGCCCTCCGTCAACCGCCTGTCGCGCTTCACCATGAGCGGCGACGAGCTGCTCCTGGACTCCGAAAAGATCATGCTCGACGTACCCGTGCAGCGGCAGGAGTGCTGCCACACCGGGGGCTCCATCGCCTGGGACGCCGACGGCAACCTCTACCTCTCCACCGGCGACAACACCAACCCCCACGCCTCCAACGGCTTCAGCCCCAGCGACGAACGACCCGGGCGCGGACCCTGGGACGCCCAGAAGTCTTCCGCCAACACCAACGACTTGCGCGGCAAGATCATCCGCATTCACCCCGAAGACGATGGCTCCTACACCATTCCCGCCGGGAACCTGTTCCCCGAGGGCACCGAAAAGACGCGGCCAGAGATCTACACCATGGGCCACCGGAATCCCTTCCGCATCTCGGTGGACCAACGCACCGGCTACGTATACTGGGGGGAAGTAGGCCCCGACGCCTCTGACCCGGACAGCACCCGCGGCCCCGCCGGACACGATGAGGTCGGACAAGCGCGGGAGCCGGGCAACTTCGGTTGGCCCCACTTTGTCGGCAACAATAAGGCTTACCACAAGTACGACTTTGCCGCCGGCCGATCCGGCGAACTGTGGGACGTCAACGCACCCACTAATACATCCCCCAACAACACCGGACTGGAACAACTGCCCCCGGCGAAGGAAGCCCTGATCTGGTACCCCTACGGCCCCTCCGCGGAGTTCCCGCTCGTGGGCAGCGGCGGGCGCAACGCCATGGCCGGACCGGTCTTCTACAGCGACGATTTCTCCAGTGCCGAGCGCGCCTTTCCCGACTACTACAACGGCAAGTTGCTCACCTACGAGTGGATGCGCGGCTGGGTCATGGCCGTGACCCTCGATGAAAATGGCGACTATAAATCCATGGAACGCTTCATGCCCAGCTTCAGCTTCAGCAATCCGATGGACATGGTCTTTGCCGACAACGGAGACCTCTACATGCTCGAGTACGGCTCGGGCTGGTTCACCCAGAACGACGACGCCCGCCTCGTGCGCATCGAGTACAACGGCGGCAACCGGGTGCCGGAAGCCCAACTTCTCGCCAGTACCATGGGCGGTGCCGCTCCCCTGACCGTGAGCCTCTCCGCCGACGGTACGGAAGACGCCGACGGGGATGAACTCGACTACCAGTGGAAGATCTCTTCCGACAACGGCTACGACGAATCCTTTGCGGGCACCGACGTGGAGGTCACGCTCTCGGAACCCGGCATCTACCGTACCGTGCTCACCGTCGATGACGGCAACGGTGGAGTGACGACCCAGTCTACCGACCTGACCGTCGGAAACGAGCCTCCCGTAGTGGAGCTCGACCTTCGGGGCAGCCGCTCCTTCTACACGCCCGGTCGCCCCATCCGCTACGCCGTGAACGTGCGCGACGCCGAAGACGGCACCCTCGAAAACGGGATCTCGGCCGACCGGGTCGCCTTTACCGTGGATTACCTGCCGGAGGGCTACGACAAGGTCGCCATCGCCCAGGGCCATCGCTCGGCCGACGACGGGGCGCTCACCACCCGCGGCGAGGTCCTGATCGGCGAAAATGACTGTATGGCCTGCCACAAAGTGGCCGGGGAATCCATCGGACCGAGCTACCAGGACATCGCCGAACGCTATACCGGCGACGCCGGGGCCCACGAAATGCTGGCGGGTAAGATCATCTCCGGCGGAACGGGCAACTGGGGCGAGCACGTGATGTCCGCCCACCCCGAACTGGCCGCGGAGGATGCCGCCAGCATGGTCCGCTACATCATGGCCCAGAACAAGGACACCGGCCCCGGACTACCCCTGAGCGGTGACTACGCCATCCAGTTGCCCGAAGGCGACGCCGGCAAGGGCGTGTACATCCTGCGGGCCGCCTACCGCGACCAGGGGGCCAGCGGCCTGCCCGGCCTGACGACGGAACAAACAGTGGTACTCCGCAACGCCCAGCTCGATGTCTTCGGCTTCGACAGTTACGAGAAAGTGCGTAAGCTGACCTACGGCGGCCAGAATATGCTGCTGCCCGACGGCCCCGGTTCCTACGTGACCCTCAGTGACGTCAGCCTGGCGGGCGTGCAGGCCGTGAACGTGGTCGCCATGGCCCCCAAACCGATGGTGAACGCCGTGGGCGGCGTGGTCGAACTGCACCTCGGCAGCGCCGACGGTCCGCTGATCGGGAAGTCCGACTTCCTGCCCCCCTCCGAGGATATGAACCTCGCCGCCGCGCCGCCGGTCCTGCACATCCCGGTGAAGCTGCCGGCGGACGCCGATCCGTCTGCTTCCGACGATCTTTACCTGGTCCTCTCCCACCCTTCGGTGGACAGTGGAATGCCGATGATCATCGTAGCCGTGCAGTTGCAGTTGGCGAAAGGACAGGCTTCGAAGTAGGCGGACGGGCGGCTCACATTCCGGTTCAGCCAAAGATGTCCGACAGCCCGTTCCAGAGGATGATGAGGGAAAACACGAATGCTCCCACCATTACGATGTTGGTGATCAGGCGATTGGTCGGTAGGCCCGCGTTCTTTCGGTTCCACAGAAAGAGGAAGCAAAAGACCACCAGCGGCAGGGCGAAGACGTTGAATACCTGGGTAAAGATCTGTCCCTGAATGGGGTTGAAGCCGAATACCGGTACGCTTAGTGCCAGAATGCTGGCTACCCCCGTAATCAGTTTGAAGCGACTAGAATTCACGTCCAGCTGCCCGGAATTGTAATCGCCGAGCATCAGGGGTACGATCATCAGACAGGGAAAGATCGAGGAAAGACCGGCGCTCAGCGTCCCGGCGAAGAAGATGCTGACGGCGAACTTCCCGACCGACGGCTCCAGCGCCCCTGACATATCGAGTACGTGGGTGATTTCTTTCCCCTGCCCGTACAGACTGCCGCTCGCCACGGCCATGATTGACCCGCTGATGGTGAAGATCAGCAGGGCCGCAATGATAGAGTCGTTCTTCTGGGTCCGGAAATCGGCCATGGTCCACCCCTTACCCTGGATGAACAGCGGCCGCGAAAGGAAGGTGGCCGCGGCCATGGTGGTCCCTACGAAGGCCGCGATGAGAATCCCCGCCCCCTCCACCTGGGGTATTTTGGGGATCAGTCCCCGCACGATATCCGACGGCAGGGGAAACACGAAGAGTAGTGTAAAGATGAACGACAGTCCCATCAGACTGACGAACAGGGCGAGTACTTTCTCAAAGAGGGAGTAGCTGCCCTTGATCAGCAGAAGGTAGAAAATACCGATGACCAGCACGGCCAGCCCGAGTACCACCCAGTATTTCTGGTCCGCCAGTCCGGGAAAGTTGATCACCAGGATCTCGAAAATGACGTTGGAGGTGATGCCCAGGATCCCGATGAGCGAGTTCCACTGCCCGATCCCCACGGCGACGATGATGGCGATCGCCAGGGCCTTGCCCCAGGGCAGGTGTTTGCGCACGGCGTACAGGGCGGTTTCGCCGGTAAACAGGTAGTAGCTGCCGGATACGTAGATCAGCACGCCCGTGAAGATGCAGCTGAAAAACAGCACCCACAGCAGGTCCATCCCGAAGGAATTGCCCGCCACGATCATGGAGGTGACGCTGCCCGTACCGATGGTGTAGCCGATGGCGAAGATGCCGGGCCCGAAGGCCAGCAGGAAGGCCAGCAGCTTTTGTCCTGCACTCTTTTTGGTGGTCGGATGGCCGTCGCCCGGTCCGTTTTCGTGTTTCATGGTGGTACGCTTCTTACGGTGAGTTAAAGTTGGGGACCGCCGGAGCGGTCGGTTTGACGGGCGATCAGTAAAGCAGTTCGAGTTCCTGTTGCTCCTCCACCTCGATGCGCCCGGAGCGGATCACCGTGTTGTCGCGGTGGTGGTTGTTCTTCTCCCCCCACAGGAGTGCCACGAGTTCTACCGGGTTGTCGCGGAAGGTATTGCCCACCAGGTGCACGTTGATGATGCCGCGCGTACGGATCAGCACGCCGCTCTTCTCCCCCGCGCCGCAGCCGGTAAAGTTGTTGTCGGTCAGGGTCAGTTGTCCGCCTATAGTCGACTCGTCGTAGCCGCCCCGGTAAAAATCGATCACGCTGCTTCTGACCCCGTCGAAGATGCAGCCCTCGAAGGTTACCATCTCGGCGTTGTAGTCACCCTTCTCGTCCGCGGCGAGCACGAAGCCGTTCGCGCAGTTGCGGATCGTCGTGTTGGTGAAGTGGAGGGAGTCGGCGAAGGAGCCCCGGGAAGCCAGCAGGACGTGGCCGAAATCCTCGATTTCGCAGTTGTTCACCGAGAGCTTGTAGGCCGAAGCCATCCCTTCGTCCAGGGGGGCGAAGGCCAACTGATTGGCCCCGCCGCTCAGGTGTAAGTTTTCCAGCCGGATATCGCCTCCGGGATGCATCCGGAGGGCCGGGGTGCCGTCCGGGCCGGCGTACTCGAGGCGCACGTCTCCCCCACCGGCGGCGCGTAGGGTGATCCGCTTGTCGATCTTCAGGGAGGCGTCCAGTGCGTAGGTGCCCGCGCTGAGTTCGATGACGTCCCCGGCGGCGGCCTGTCCGATCAGGTTTGCCAGTTCGCCGGCCGCGGGGCCTGCCTGATGTACGGTAGGTTCGACGACCGCTTTTTCGGTGGAGAACCACGACGGGCCGTACTGGCTTTTGTCGACGCGGAAGTCGGCGGCGGCCGCCAGGTCACTAATGGCCCCGACCCGATTAACCTCATTCCGGGGATTGCCGAACAGGTCGGTCTTGATCCGGTCGAAGTCGTAGCCGGCGTACACCTGGTTCAGCAGCTCGTCCTGGCCGTCCGCCGGCACGAGCAACCAGTCGTTAATCTGCTTCATCTCAATGGTGGCGCTGCGGATGCCCTCGTATTCCGTGTAGGCACTGCCGTGGTTGTCGATCAGGTTATGCTCAAAGCGGACGCCCGTAATGTCATCGTGATTGAATACCGGCAGCGTGTCCACTTCGGTATTGTAGACCAGGTTATTGGCGATGGTGGTCCGGATGGGTGGGGCCGAGCGGATCTCGCTTTCCGGGAGGACGTCGGCGCTGGCCATGTTCTGTCCGACACCGATCTGCCAGGGCGAGCGGCTGTCGATCCAGGTGTTGTGGGCTACCACCACGTCGGTGACCTGCTTGTAGCGGTTCAGGGAGCTTTTGGGGATGCCGTTCATAATCGCCAGGGGACTGCGGAACTGTTCCCCCCGGATCTTGTAGAAGTAGTTGTTGGTGATCCAGTGACCGGTGTTCACTACCCGGACGCCACCGTAGAAATCGGAATCGTCCCCGCCGATAAAGATGTTCCCGTCGACCGTCGTGTAATTGGCGTGCCGCATGACCAGCGAGCCCTCGCATTTGTCGAAGATGTTGTGGGTGAAGAGGTTGAAGTTCGTCTTGTCGGAAATGATCTCCACCTCCCCGTTGCAGGCCTCGAAGTAGTTGTTCGACACGTTCACCCGGCCGGGGGTCATGGAGGTTTCGCTGCCGCCCAGGCGGATCGTCTCCCCCCGGGGTCCACCCTTGCGGGGGCGCGGACCGAAGTAATTGTTCACGATCTGGTGGTGGTTGTCGGTGTGCTCGTTGCCGGCGTGGTAGACCATCAGCGTGGCGCCGTCGTTCGACTTGCCGGCGATGTAGCAGTGGTCGAGCTGGTTATGCTTACCGTAAAATTCGATCCAGGTATCGCTGTCGTAGCGGTTGGGCTGGGTAAAGCCGTCGATCACGCAGTCGGTGACCCGGGTGTGGAAGGCTGTACTGTCGCGCCCGATGCGGTACTGGATCACGCCCCCCTCGGGCGTGTAGCCGTTGCGAAAGTGTAGTCCGCTGACCACCAGATGCTCTCCCCCCAGGTGTAGATAGGACTGTCCCTCCAGGTAGACTTCGCCCGGCGTCTCGGCGCGCAGGGTGATGGGGGCTTCCTCCGTTCCCTTTCCGTAGAAATTTATCCGCGCGTCCCGCCAGACGCCGTTAGCGAGCACGATCTCGGCGCCCGGTCCGCTGCGATCGATGGCCTCGTTCAGTTCCCGTACATCGGTGACGGTAATGGATTCTGCGGAGGGATCACCACCACAGGAAAAAAATAACAGCGCAATGGCGCAGCTCAGTAAGTAATAATTCATGCGATCGACATTTAAACTTCCTGCCCGGGGGCACAACAATTGGTCAACCATAAATTGGTTAACCAATTGTAAGGTAGCCGATCTTTCTGAATATTCCAACTATTGCCGCAAAGCCTTCGGGGCGCCGCCCCGGAAAACAAGCCGACCCTATTCGGCCTACACGGAAGGGACAAAAAAAACGCAGGCCCGTACGGATACGGACCTGCGTCATTAATCTGATGGATGGGGAACTATTCCTCCGTGGGATAGACCGCCTCCTGCGCACGCTGAATGAGCGTGGTGATCTCCGAGCGATCGCTTACCTCGCCGGCGCGCACGCGGTCGGTCAGGTTCTCGATTTCCTCGATCACGGCTTTCAGGCTTTCCTGCGCTTCACCCTCCAGTTCTACCTGCTCACTTTCCAGTGCGGCGGTGGCCATCTGCAGATGGTCGGCCGCCTCGGCGTAGTGGGATTGGTCGAAGGTGGCTACGGCAGCATCGAAGTGGCTGGTAAAGTCATTCTCCCCTTCTTCGGTCAGCGCGGCATCCGCGGTGTTCGGCTCGGTTGCCACTTCACTTCCGGGAGTCAGGTCCTGGTCGGTGACGGTGGTTTCGTCGGGGGTGGCGCTATTGTCACAAGCAAAGGTCAGGCTAAGCATGCCTGCGAGCAAAACGTATTTCATGGGAATACAGTGAATAAGTGAAATAAACTATCGCGTCTAACCAGCCGTCGGTTACCCCCCTCCAGAATGGTGCGGGGTAGGTGCCGATACTTAGTTTACGGAATAGACTATGTTGTAAACACGCGGTCACCGACTTGGTGAAGAAAATCTTAAAATATATTTTTCGCGCAATTTCCGGCCGGGCGGCGGCGCGCGGGAGCCGTGCAATTCCCGAAATAGCCGTCACTTCAGGTCCAGCCGGTTGGCTCCTCCGGTGAGCGGCGTGGTCTTTCCCCGCCATACGAAGAGTCCGTATACATCCGCGGGCAGATGTATACGGGCGGTCCCCGCGTCGAGGTCGTAGTCCGCCGAAATGCTACCCGCCGGATGAGGTATTTCCCCGCTGATCCGACGGATGTTGCCGAGGTGGGGCTCGATCCGCACGCTGCGAAAATGGGGGGCGGAGCTGTCGATGCCCAGTACCGTGCGGTAAAATTCGATATTGGGACTCGATCCCCAGGCATGACAATCCGAGCGGGCACCCGCTACGTCGGAATCCTCGGCCCAGGTAGTCAATCCCAACTCAAGGTTGGTGCGCCAGACGTCGAGCCAGTCGAGGTAGTCGTTGCCCATTCCCGCTTCCGCCAGGGCCCGGTGCAGGTAATACCGAAAGTATATGGAGGCGGGGGCCAGATCCTCGTCGTCCAGCATACGGTTCGCCAGGGCGGCCCGATCTTTCTCCGGGACAATTCCAGCGAGGATGGCCAGGCTGTTGGCGTGCTGAGAATAGTGGTCGTGAGCTTTTGTATCGGCGAAGAGTCCGCGACCGGCGTCCCAGTACTGATCGCGGATGGTAGTTGCCAGCCGCTCCGCTTGCTCCCGGTACTGTTGGGCGAACACTGTCATGCCGAGTTCCGCCTCCAGTTGGGTGGCGTGCTCAAAGGCCAGTAGTAACTGCAGGTCGAGGACGGCGGAGTGACCGTCATCGTCCAGCGGGGCGATACCGCGCGGCCAGCCCTCCACCCAGTCGGTGAAGGACCAGTTGGGCAGGTCGCGCAATGATCCATTCGCATCCTGAAAATTGCCGAAATAGTCGAGGATCTGCCGCACTCCGAAGAGCTTATCCTGAATAAAGGCCCGGTCGGTGCCGTACCACATGTAGTCGCGGAGCATACCGATGTACCAGAGCGAGAATGGCCCGATGATCTGCTTGATGTTGGTGGGGTACCGGCTCGTGGTGATGCCCTCCGGTTGGCGGGAGAAGTGCATGAGGTTGAGGGCGTTCTTGACCAGCCGGTCGTCGCCGGTTTCGTAGAGGGAGACCAGCGCCTGAATACGCGTATCGCCGATGTACTGCAGCTGCTCCCAGTAGGGGCAGTCCATGTACGTATCCATCGCGCACATGCGGGCGGTGCGCCAGCCGATGTCGAGGAGGGTGTCCATTTCCGGGAGTGGACTGCTCAGCTTAGCTCTACGCTCAAAGGGGAAACCTACGGCTACCGCCGAAATATCCGCGATGGTCAGGGGGTCCTCCGCGGTCGTGATCTCCACTTGTACGTAGCGGTACGTGCGGTAGGAAAGCGGGGTAAAGGTTTGCCCGGCCGTGCCGTCGGTGAATATACTGTCCTGGCGGCCCAGTATGGTCTTGCCTTCTACTTCATTACGATTATTCTTGGTCCGCAGATCATCCTCGTAGAGGGCTTCGGCGTAGGTGAGGACTACGCTTGCTCCCGCGCCCCCGCCCAGGGTGATCGTGGGGAAGGCGTTGGTGAGGTAGGATTGATCGAGTAGCAGTGTTGCCGTCGTACCGGCCGGAATCGTCAGTGGATCGGTCCCCGCCAGAAAGTCGTCGGGAACGGTCACACCCGCCGCCCGGCGGACGGCCGCGAAGCGTTCCGGCGTTCGTTGCATCGGAGGGATCGGGGAAGGCACCAGCCGCCAGGGTTGACGGGCGTCCATGCCGACCGTGTTGCGCGGAACGCCGGGGGAAACGGCCCGGGCGGGTTGCCACTCCGAGTCGTCGAAGTCGATCGTTTCCCAGCGGTCAATGCGTTGGGCCATGTCGACACGGTCGCCGGGCCCCGCCACGTAATAGCCGTACATACCGATCATACCGGGCCGGGGTCCGTAGACGCTCACGGGCACCGGGCGATAGCTGCGGTCCTGGCGGCATACCCAGCTATCCCCGGTGTTGATCGGGGCGGAAATCGGTGATGCAGCCTGAACGATCAGTCCCGTCCCGTAGGAAATTTGCGCTTCCTGGCGGAAGTCGCCCGCGTTCCATACCCGTACGGCAAGGCTATTCGTGCCGGCGATGAGGAAGGGGGCCAGGTCCAGCCGGTCGTAGTTCCAGTGATCGAGGTCGCCCTTCGCGGCGCCCCGGTTGACGAAGGAGCCATTGACGAAGAGCTCGTACTGGTTATCGGCCGTGATCAGCATCGGAAAGCTGTCCGGCACCCCGGCCACCTCGATTTCCTTGCGGAACAGATAGACCCCGTAGGCCTCCGGATCGGTCTCCGGTACCGTGATCCACTGGGCGGGCCACATCCGGCGTTCCAGGTCCGGCTGGGGGGACTGGGCCGGTAGGACGCCTGCGGTCAGCAGTACACTTATAAGGATCAGCATTCGGGGGTACGACATCTGGAAGGCGGGTTGTTGGGTCCCGTAAGTTAGTCGGTCGCCCGGTACCGTCGTACCCTTGCTCAGCGCGTCGGCGCGGTGCCCGGTCCGATGGAGGATTCCCGGAACCATACTTCGGTGTAGCTGCCGTTGGCGTACTGTTCCGCTACGTCGCCGTCGTAGGTAGCCGCGCCGGTACTCCAGACCATATTCGTCGCGGGGTCGCGGCCGTTGGTTTGGTTGTAGGCGCCCTGCTTGAAGAACTGCCGCTCCCCCGCGTAAGCCGTGGGGCGTTCGGTGCCGTCGCGACCGATGCCGGCGTAGAGCGATACGATCTGTTCGGGCATGTCCTCCTTGTTGGCGAAGTCCGATTCAAGAAGACTCTTGGTGAAGGTCTTGGCCGGGTACCCCTCCCGTTCGAAGGTGAGGTACATCACCCCTTCGTGGACGTTGATCTCGTACCGGAATTCCTCTCCCAGGGCGACGCCGTCCTCCGGTTCGGCCGGATAGCTGTCCGGGCCGCTGCCGAGGGTCGACATATCGTAGCCCCAGACGGCCGTGGAGTAATCCCACCGCTTATCGTTGTCCCCCTCCGTATTGATCTCGTAATTCCAGAAGACGGAGCCGCGGTCGTGTCCCGGAAACTTTTTATAGAAGATCTTGAGGGGTTCGTTCTCGTGTCCGTCATCGCTGTGGATTTGCCCTACGACGACCGAGTGCGATGCGGCCACCCGCGCATCTCCGGCGGTGGAAACGTGCATCACTTTGACGGTACCGCGCAGTTTACCACCGACATCGGGCGTCCACCGTTCTTTCTGTCCCAATTCGGTCCGCGTATTGTGGGAGTTGGGGGAGGTCACGCCGCCGTTCGGCGTTTTGAAGACGACCCAGTCCGTACTATCGTGGGCCGTATAGAAGTATTCGGGGTGAGCAAAGTCCGTCAGATCGCGGATCACTTCCCCGTTGCCGAGCATAATGCTCCACTGGTCGGGGGAAGACAGTACGTCGCTCGGATATCTTACCCCGTCCTCCGGAGGGGTATCCGCCGGGCTTGTTTGGGGATCCGCATTGCAGCCGGTGGCCAGGATGGTCAGAACGGTGAGGATTAAGGCGTACGTCATTCGGTTAAATTGGTGCATGATGCTCGTTTTATGTTAGCTATCTGTGGTCCACGGCCGGTGGTTTCGCCGGCGGTGACGGCCAACCGGATATTGGTTAACCAATTTACAAGGTAGAGTATCCGGAACAACTGTAATAGCGTAGGGGAGCCCCGGCCCGTAACTTTGTGGCGGTAACTGAACTACTTTTCCGATGCCCCGACCCCAGCAGCAGCCTGACCCTAGTGACATTTTTACCCGACTGCGATCCGGTGTACCCATTCCCATGGACGATCCGGAATACGAACGCATCGGGGCGGCCGTGATACGCACGCGGGAGCTTTTGGTACGCCTTAACCAGTGTGTCGACCCGGCAGCTATCCGCGCTTGCCTCAGCGAGATGACCGGACAAACCATCGATGAGTACACCACCCTCTTTACGCCTTTTCACACAAACTTCGGCGGCCACCTCCGCATCGGCAGGCGGGTATTCATCAACCATGCCTGCAGCTTTCTCGACCTGGGGGGCATCACCATCGAAGACGACGTCATGATCGGCCCGCGGGTCAACATCACCTCCGAAGATCACCCCGTCTCCGCCGCCGACCGCAAAACGCTGCTGCCCGCTGCCGTTCTGATTAAACGGAACGCCTGGATCGGGGCCGGCGCGACCGTGCTCCCCGGCGTGACCGTAGGTGAGAACGCGGTCGTGGCGGCGGGGGCGGTCGTCACGAAGGATGTACCCCCCAATACGGTGGTAGCGGGCATCCCGGCACGCGTGATGAAAAGTATCGGTTAACGGGTTCGCGGGTTGATAGCGTCGCGTTACCTGCCTTCAACGCCGAACCCGGCAGTCCTCGCCGAATGAATTCAATACTGGAAACCTAGGACGACGACAACGATACCTGCCCCGGTGAGAGATTTACCGCCCCTCCTGCCGTACCACCGGATTCCGCGGCAGGGAAGAAGGCGCGCCGAAATTCGTAATCCGCGATTCCACCGGCTCTAGGGTGCGCAGGTAAGCGTAGATGGCCCGCAGATCTTCTTCCCGCATACCGGAGAACATGACCCAGGGCATGACGGTCTGGGGGTCACCGTCCGCGATGACGGGCGACACGTAGCCGGTATCCTGGTACTGCTTAAAGCGCGCTACAAACTGATCCGCCGTCCAGCTGCCGATGCCGGTTTCGTGGGGAGTTATGTTGGCCGAAACGACGGTGGTGTTGTTGGGCAGGGGGAATTTGAAGCCCCCGGAAAACGGTTTGCCCACGAATTCACCGCCCTCCTGGCGGGTGTGACAATCGATGCAACTCGCCGCCGTGACCAGGTACTCTCCGTAAGCGACCTGATCCGACGGGTGGGGGCGGGTGCTGAACTGCGGTTCGGTCGGGATGGTGTTTACGATCAGGTTCATCGGAAAGTCGGAACGGGACGGCTCGGTGACGTGCTCAATGGGCTCCAGGGAACGGAGGTAGGCAATGATGGAGAGAATATCCTCCCGATCCAGCTTGCCGAATGACATGTAGGGCATGATGGGAAAGAGGGCCCGCCCCCCCTCCCCTACTCCGGAAGTAACGGCGCGGAAGATCTCTCCGTCCGTCCAGCTGCCCAGGTTGGCGGGGGTGAGGTTGCTGGCCACGTAGCGCCCGGGAAGGCCGATCTCGTGACTGAACACCTCCCCACCCATACCGACGCTGTGCGGTATGACGGGAGCGGAGTACTGCGTCCAGTCGCGCTGGGAGTGGCAATCCGTACACGCCATCACGTGATTGGCCAGGTATTTGCCCCGCTCCACGTTGGCGGGGCTACGATCGAGGGTAATCTCCGGCGGCGGACCCACGTCGGGCAGAGCCGTTTTGACGTACAGGACGACCGCACCCGCGATCAGCAGGATACCTGTCACCAAAAAGGCGACGAACTTCATAATTTTCCTAGCCATGGTAGTAGAGTATGGGTGAGAAGAACATACCGCTCCAAGCCATCCGGGAGGGATGGCTTCGGTACAGGGGGGGGAAATGGGTTCCAGGCTACCGTCTAGTATCGAAGGGGGGGTGCATGTAAAATAGGGAAGAACGTGACAACATGCAATAGCCCGATCGGCGAAAAATTGCTCTCCGGTAGCTGGTCGGTCGGCGGGAAATCACCCGATCCTGTTGCTCTCGGTAGTTGCGTTGCTCCCGCGGCCCCGCCCGAATTCGTATCTTCCCTACCCGGGTCTGCTCCCGGATACGTCTTCCCATGCTACACATTCGCGGTTCGGTCGCGTGGCTCCTCTTGCTGGCCTGGTGCGCCTTCACCCCCCCGTTGAACGCTCAGTTCAGCAAGCAGATCCACTTCAGAAATATCTCGGTCCGGGAGGGGCTGTCCTACCCCCGGGTGACGTGTATGCTCCAGGATCGGAGCGGCTTCATGTGGTTCGGAACGGACCTGGGCCTCAACCGCTACGACGGCCGCCAGTTCACCGTTTACTTCGCGGACGCTACGGACAGCACCCGTCTCGCCAACGACCAGATAACGGCGCTGTACGAGGACGAGCGGGACCGCCTATGGGTGGGAACGCTGGCGGGACTCAACGTATACGACCGGCGAACTTCCCGCTTCCAACGTTTCGCGCATCCGGTACTGGGAGAAGAATCCATCAGGGCGATCGCGGGCGACGGTAGTGGACGGGTATTCATCATTACGGAACGGGTGTTGCTGCAACTGGACGAACGGCTGAAGGTGGTCCGGGAACTGAGGCTTACCGGCCTGTCTTCCGAACCCGGAATGGATGCGATGACCGCGCTGCACGTGGATGCCGACGACCGGGTATGGATCAATACCAACGTGGGGCTGCGGCGGTACGATGCGGCGGCGGGGCGCATGAGCAATCCTTTGGCCGACTATTTTATCCGCGAACCGGGGGTAGTTGAATTTGTGTCCACGATCTACTTTGACTCGGCCCAACGCATCTGGGTGAGCGATCGGGGCAACGGTCTGCGGTACTACGACCCCGGCAGCCGCCACTGGACGGTGGTGGAGAACCTCAGTTCCCGCTTCATCAACGGCGTCATCGAGGACCGGGAGGGGCGGATCTGGGTCGCTACCGGCCGCAACGGACTGAACATCCTCGACCCCACGACGGGGAGCGTGGAGGTGATCCAGTACGGCGACCGTCCGGAGAGCAACTTCGCGACCAACTCGCTCTCCGGGATCTACGCCGACCGCAACGGGGGCATCTGGATCGGCACCTTCACCAGTGGGATGGAGTACTTCTACCAGCAGCAGGTGAGTTACAACCTTTACTTTCCGAAGGGGGAAAACAGCGGCATCAACAGCAACTACATCACCTCCTTCGCCCCGACCGCCAACAACGATCTGTGGGTCGGGGCCGGCGAGGAGGGTTTGCTCTTTTACGACCGCGGCGCGGACCGCTTCCGGAAGTTGACGCCCACCAATTCCGACTCCCTCAACCTGGGCGCCCGCAAGGAAAACAATTACATCCTGAGCCTGCTGCTGACCGAGGAGGAAGATCACCTCCTGATCGGGACCCTCACCGGCTTTTACGATTACCACCTTGCCACGGGCCGCTGGAAGTACTTTCACCACGCCAACCGGGGCAGAAAACTGCGGCCCGGAAGTCTGGTCAGCACCATTCTGCAGGACGGCCGCCAGATCTACCTTTCTAATCTGGACGGTCTGCAGATCTACGATCTCGACGACGGGAGCCTGGACACCTACCCGCTGCCGAATACGGAGAGCGCCGTCACCTCCCTCGTCCAGAACGATAGCGTGGCATATCTCTCCTCCCGTGCCGGGGCGTTGTACGTATTTTCCAAACGGGATCGCAGTTTCCGTCGGCACGTATTTCCCGCCGATCACCCTCCGCTAGCCGCCGTGACCGCGCTCTACCTCGACGCACGGAACCGTCTGATCGTGTGCTCGGACCACCAGGGCCAGATTCGCTACAACGCGGAACTGACGGAGTTCGAGCGACTACGCGGCCTGCCTCCGACCAGGCACCTTACGGTCATGTCCATCTGCGAAGATCCCGCGCGGGGTTACTGGCTGGCCTCGAATCTGGGACTCATTCGCGTCACCGAAGAGTGGGAGGTGGCTAACATTCTCGACCATAACGAGGGCTTCGAGCCCACCTATTTCAACCGCAACGGCCTGATCGCTACGCCCCGGGGGGAAATCGTGGTAGGGGGGAATAGCGGGATGTACGCCTTTGAACCGGCCAAGCTGCTCGCCGCGCCCCCACCCGACGCCCGGATTCACCTGACGGATTTTCTGCTGCTGAACCGCTCGGCGGTGAAATCGGAAGTAGCGGGCTTCCGGGTGCCGGGAGACCTGCCCTACATCGACGGCGTGCGCCTGCCGGGGTACCAGAGCCTCATCACCTTCGAGTATACCGCGCTGGACTACCACAACCCGTCGCGACTCAACTACGCCTACCGGCTGCGGCCCTACGAGGAGGAGTGGAACCAGGTAGGCAACCGGAACTACGCGACCTACCGCGACCTGCCGGCCGGAGATTACACCTTCGAAGTGAAATACCGGGGGGCGGAGGGAGAGTTCGCACCGCGGGCCGCTACCCTGGCTCTGCACCTGCCCCCGAAACCCTGGCTGAGCGGGTGGGCGTATCTGGGTTACGCCATCGTCCTTTTTTTCCTGGTCCGCCAGTTCTACCTGTACCGCCGCCATCGCCGGCGGTTGCGGCAGGAGGTGGTCATGCAGCGCTTCGAGCGGGAGAAGATGGAGGAATTGTACAATTTCAAGATCGATTTCTTCACCCAGATCACCCACGAGTTGCGCACCCCGCTTACGCTGATCATCGGCCCGCTGGAGGAGATCATCAGCCGCCACCGGGGTGGTGGAGAAGGACGCCTGCTGCGGCTCATTCATCGCAACACCCACAAACTTTTGCACCGGGTGAATCAGATTCTGGACTTCAGAAAAATAGAGCAATCGGACATGAAAGTATTCGCAAAAAAGGGCAACATCGTGACCTTCGCCGAGGAGATCCTGTACGGCTTCCTGAGTATGGCGGAAGAGAAGGGTATCGAGCTCAACTTCGAGACGAACATGGAAAAGTACCCCTACGTACTCTTCGACCGGGACGTGATGGAAAAGATCCTGACGAACCTGGTAGCCAATGCCGTGAAATTTACCGACGCGGGGTGCGTCAGCGTCAGCGTTACGGAACCGGACGATATTTCCCACCCAACCCATTTTCACCTGCGGGTTACGGATACGGGCCGCGGCATCCGACCGGAAAATCTCGACCGGGTGTTCACCACCTTCTTCCAGGAGCAGCGCGGCGATAGTCGGGTGGGATCGGGATTGGGGCTCCACATGGTCAAGCAACTGACCGTTCTGCACCGGGGCACGATCGAGGTCGAGTCCACGTTGCACGAGGGTACGACCTTCACCCTCAGTCTTCCGAAAGCTGATCTGGAACTGATGCAGGAGGACGCCCCGGAACAGCGGGTGAGTAGTGCCTCGCCCGGTCTGCTCCCCCCGCCGGAGCCGGAGCGGGTCAGTCCGGAAGCGGCGGAGGGCAAACTGCTCGTCGTAGACGACGAACCCGACGTGCGGGAGCTGATCGAGGAGATGTTTTCCGACCGCCACGAAGTGCTGACCGTGGAATCGGCCGAACGGGCCCTGGAGCTCGCCCGTACGGCTATGCCCGATCTGATCATCTGCGACGTAATGATGCCCGGCATGGACGGCTATGCGTTTTGCGCCCGGGCCAGGGCCGACTTCCTCCTCGGCCACATCCCGATCATACTGCTGACCGCCCTGAACTCCACCGACCACGAAATCGAGGGACTGCGTACGGGAGCGGATGCTTACGTCACCAAACCCTTTCCGACGAACTTGCTGCGGGCCCGGGTGGAAAATCTGCTCCGTTCCAGGAAGCGTCTGAAACAATCCTTTCTCCACTCCACCCTCCCGGCGACCGATGACCTTGCCCTCAACCAGGCCGATCAGGCTTTCATTGACCACGTTATTGCCTACATCGACCAACGGCTGGACGACGGCACGCTGGAGGTAGCGAATATTTCCGAGGAGCTGGGCATGTCATCCTCCACCTTTTACCGCAAGTTGAAGAGCCTGACGGACCTCAGCGGGAATGAATTCATCCGCACCATCCGGTTGAAGCGCTCCCTCGATCTGCTGCAGCGCACGGACCTGAACATCTCCGAGATCGGGTACCGGGTGGGCTTTTCCGATCCGAAGTACTTCTCCACCTGCTTCAAACGACTGTACCAGATGACGCCGACCGAATTTCAGGCACGCCGGCGGGACAAGGCGGCTCCCTGACCGATTTTTCAACGTAATTGACGAAAATGTAGAAGGCACTAGGAGGCATGTTGACCGAGATTTGGAACAAAATATGGTCATGCGAATATTACGCCAAATCACCTACTTCCTTCTGCTCTCCTGCGCAATGAATGCCCAGGACCGCCCCCCGAACATCGTACTCATCTTTACGGACGATCTGGGATACGGTGACCTGAGTACCTTCGGTCACCCGACCATTCGCACCCCTCATCTGGACGAAATGGGCCGCCGGGGTGCCAAACTGACCAGCTTCTACGTCGGCGCCAACGTGTGCTCACCGAGTCGGGCCGCCCTCCTGACCGGGCGCTTACCGATCCGGAGCGGCATGGTGGGCGAGAAGCTCGGCGTCCTCTTTCCCTTCTCCACGGGCGGGCTCCCGCAGGAAGAAATCACCCTGCCCGAAGCCCTGCGCGATGCCGGCTACGCCACCGGCATGGTGGGCAAGTGGCACCTGGGTCACCTGCCCGAATACCTGCCCACCCGCCACGGCTTCGACTCTTACTACGGCATCCCGTACTCCAACGATATGCGGTCGAATTCGGACTCCGAAGGACCACTCAAGCAGCTCTACACTACGCTGCCCATGCTGGAGGGGGAGAAAGTGGTTGACGAGGACGTCGACCAGAGCCAGCTCACCATTGATTACACCGACAAGGTGCTGACTTACATCGATGAGCACCGGGACGAGCCCTTCTTCCTGTACTACGCCCCCAACTTTCCTCACGTGCCCCTGTACGCCAGCGAATCCTTCGAGGGCAGCACCCGCCGCGGCCTCTACGGCGACGTAGTGGAGGAGCTCGACTGGAGCGTCGGGAAGGTACTCGACCGGCTGCGGGAACACGGTCTGGAAGAAAACACCCTGGTCATTTTCACTAGCGATAACGGTCCCTGGACCACCCAGCACGAAGAGGGCGGGTCGGCCGGGCTCCTCCGCGGCGGCAAGGGCAGCTGCTGGGAAGGCGGCATGCGGGTACCGGCGGTCGTGCAGTGGCCGGGCACGATCCCCGAAAACCAGATCATCCAGTCGCTGGGCACCACGATGGACCTCTACACCACCCTGATCAAGCTCGGCGGGGGTCAGGTACCTACGGACCGGACAATCGACGGCAACGATCTCCTGCCGGTGTGGAAGGGGGAGCAGGAGGAGGCGACCGAAACCCTCTTTTACTACCACCTAAACCAACTGTACGCGGTACGCTCCGGCCCCTGGAAGATGCACCTGCGGTCGGTGGAATCCTACAGCGACGTCACCTTGTACACCCGGCCCCAACTCTACAACCTGGAGCACGACCCCTCCGAACAGTACGAAGTGAGTGCCCGGAATCGGGAGGTCGTAAGCCGGCTGCGCAAGCTGGTCGCCGACCACGAAGCCGGGGTGGAGAAGGTTCCCTACATCTTCGACGCGATCGACGCGCCGGCCCGCACCCTGCTCTCCCAACTCGGATTTTAGGCACCGCACCGTTTTTCCCGCCTTCACTAGGTCATTAACTATTCAACATTCGATCATGAAATCACTATTCAGCATACTCGCCTGCCTGCTTCTGGGCACGGCCACCGCCCTGGCCCAGACGGTCACGGGTAACGTTTCCGGCGCCGACGGAGAGCCCCTCATCGGAGCTACCATCATGGTGAAGGGAACCCAGCGCGGCACCGTTACGGACTACAACGGTGACTTCACGCTCGACGAAGTGCCCGAAACCAGTACCCTGATCTTCACCTATACCGGCTACTCAACACAGGAAGTACCGGCATCGGGAAACCTGAACGTCGTTCTGGCGGAGGGCATCGCGATGGACGAAGTCGTCGTCGTCGGTTACGGTACGGTAAAGAAGAGCGACCTGACGGGGGCCGTATCGTCCCTCAAGGCGGAAGACCTCAACCCCGGCGCGAACGCCTCCGTGGATCAGATGATGCAGGGGCGGGCCGCGGGCGTACAGATCAACCAGAGCAGTGCCGAGCCCGGCGGCGGACTTTCCATCCGGGTCCGTGGAGCCAGTTCCATCAATGCGGGCAACGAACCCCTCTACGTGATCGACGGATTCCCCATCGACAATAGCCCCAACCTTTCCTCCGGCGGGGCGGGCGGCATCGGCGCGAATGAGAGCCCCCGTAACCCCCTCAACTCCCTTAACCCCAATGACATCGCTTCGATTGAAATTCTGAAGGACGCCTCTGCCACCGCGATCTACGGTTCGCGGGGCGCGAACGGCGTCATCATCGTAACCACGAAGAAGGGGGCGGGCGAACAGCTTTCGGTTAACTACAACGCGTACGCCGGGCTGCAAACCGTCGCGAAGGAACTCGACATCCTCTCCACCCAGGAATACATCACGCTGATGAATGACCTTTCGGCGGCCCGCGGCCAGGAGCCGGTCTTCAGTGCCGCCGACATATCGGCCATCGGGGCGGGTACGAACTGGCAGGATGAGGTGTACCGCAACGCTCCGGTTACGGACCACAACCTTTCCCTCAGCGGCCGGGCCGGCAGCACGTCGATATACGCCTCCGTCAACTACTTCAACCAGCAGGGGGTGGTCGAAAACTCCGGCATCGAGAAGTACATCGGCCGCATCAACGTCGAATCCGAACTCAGCGACCGGGTGAACGTCGGCATCAACATCAACACCAGCCTGGTCGAGGACAATAATAACATCGACGGCATCCAAACCAACGAAAACGCCGGCCCCATTTACTCCTCCCTGCTGTACGACCCCACCGAGCCCATTTTCGCCGCCGACGGAAGCTACAACCAGTCGACTAACCTGACCGTCAACAACCCCGTCGCCCTGATTCGCGGCGTGAACAGCGGAGGACAGACCAACCGCACGCTGGGCAATGCATTCGTGTCCGTGGAAGCCCTGCCCAACCTGATCGCCAAGCTGAACTTCGGAACCGACCGACAGTCGACGCGCCGCGACATCTACAATACCCGCGCCACCTTCTACGGCGGCCCGTCGGGAGGCATCGCCAACATTTCCATGCTGGAGCGATCCAGTACCCTGCTGGAGTACACGATGAATTACAATACTTCCCTCAACGAAAACCACGTCTTCACGCTGCTGGGAGGAGTGACTTACCAGTGGTTCCAGAATAAGCTCTTCGGCGGCAGCATCAGCGGTTTCCCGACCGACGAGATCGGCACCGGCAACCTGAGTCTCGGCGATACGAATACCGATGCTCTGGTGAGTGGCCGGGAAGAAAACACCCTTCTTTCCTACCTGGCCCGGGCGAATTACAATCTGTTCGACAAGTTCCTCTTCACGGCTTCCATCCGGGCGGACGGCTCCTCCCGCTTCGGGGCGAACCAGAAGTACGGCTATTTTCCCTCCTTCGCCTTCGGCTATAAACTGTCGGGCGAACCCTTCGTGCCCGCCGTATTTGAGGAACTCAAGCTCCGGGCGAGCTGGGGACAGACCGGCAACCAGGAGATCGGCAACTACGCCTCCCAGCTTACGTTCGGTACCGGTCCGGGCGTCGTCTTTAACGGCAACGTCCAGGGCAGCGTGACCCCGCAACGGATCGCGAACCCCGACCTGCGCTGGGAAACCACCGAGCAGTTCAACGTAGGGATCGACGCCAGCATCCTGAACGGTCGCATCTACGGCTCGGTCGACTACTTCCTGAAGAACACCAAGGACCTGCTCTTCAACCTGCCCCTGCCGCGGTCGTCCGGCTTCCGGTCGGTACTGACCAACGTCGGGGAAGTCCGCAACCAGGGCTTCGAGTTTTTGGCCAACTCCGTCAACGTGTCGACGCCGGGATTCAAATGGAAGTCCTCGGTCAATTTCTCGGCCATTCGGAACAAGGTCCTGGACCTGGGCCGGGCCTCCTCCATCGTCACCGGCAGCATCCAGGCGGTGGGCAATACCGCCGTCATTCAGGTCGGTGAGCCCCTGGCGTCCTACTACGGCTACGTCGTACAGGGGATCTTCCAGGAAGGTGACAACATCGCCGAATCGGCCCAGCCGAACGCCCAGCCCGGCTTTCCCATCTTCGAGGACCGGAACAACGACGGGGCCATCACGCCGGCCGACCAGACCATCATCGGCAGTCCGTTCCCGGATTTCACCTACGGGGTTTCTAACTCCTTCTCCTTCCGCAACTGGCAACTCGACATTTTCTTCCAGGGGCAGCAGGGAGCCGACTTGCTCAACATCAACGTCATCGAGAGCCTTTACCCCGCCAACTTCCGCCGCAACCGCCTGGCCGAGCAGTCCCTCGATCGCTGGACGCCCCAGAACACCGACGCCCGCTGGCCCTCCGGCGTGGACCCCAACGCCTACGGCGCGGGTAAGGTGAATAGCCTGGTACTGCAGGATGCCTCCTACTTCCGCCTGAAGAACGTACAACTGAGCTATACGGTCCCCCTGAGCGGACAGGGCTTCCTCAGCAGCCTGCGGCTATACGCCACCGGGCAGAACCTTTTCACCATCACCGACTACATCGGCTTCGACCCCGAAGCGAACTCCTTCGGTCGCAGCAACGTGCGGGTAGACTACAGCAGCTACCCCCTGGCACGTACGTACATCGTAGGACTGAACGCAAGCTTCTGAAACCGGAATCAAAATAACATATCATGAAAGCCATCAACCACTACCTCCTTGCCGTATGCCTGCTCGGTTTCGTTTCCTGCGAGGGACCCCTCGAGGAAGAGATTTTCAGCGAGCTGGCGCCTTCCACCCTCTTCACCTCCGAAAGCGGGATCGAAGCGGTGCTGAACTCGGCCTACGCCTACAGTCACCGCTCCGGTTTCCAGGAATCCTGGGCGCCCTTCTACCTGCAGGGCATGACCGCCGGAGAGATCTACGGACAGGGCGGGTCGATCGAGTCCCTCTGGACCAGCCTTATCAACTTTACCTGGGATGCCAACCACGACCATATCCTGGCGATGTGGACGGTCTACTACAACGGTATCCGCGACGCTAACCTCGTCCTGGACAACCTCGACAACGAAGCCTTCAGCGCCGACTTCCGCCGGCGCACCGCGGCCGAAGTCCACTTCCTCCGGGGGTGGAACTACGGCGAACTGTATAATCTGTTCGGCCCCGTCCCCCTCTACACCTCCTCCACCGACGACCCGTTGCAGGCCCGCGCCAGCGACGCCGAGATGCGCAGCTTTATCGAAGCGGAACTCCTGCAGGCGATCGACGGTCTGCCCGCAGAACCCCTGGCCTACGGAAAAGCCACCCGCGGAGCAGCCATGGGCGTACTGACCAAGTTCTACCTCAACACCCGGCAGTGGCAGCAGGCCGCCGATATGGCCAAGCGCGTGATGGATACGGGCGACTACGGCCTCGTGGACGATTACGCCAACGTGTTCGCCGTCGCGAACGAAGGCAACGAGGAGATGGTCTGGGCCCTTCCTAAATCCGCCGTATCCAGCAGTACCAGCCAGGGCGTGAACGCCCTACTCTTCCCCCCCGACTACCCCCGCCCCTACCCCAATAACGGGGTCTTCGCCGCGCGGACTTACCTCTACGATGACTTCGTCAACTCCTTCGCCGACAACGATACCCGCCAGGATCTTATCGTCACCGAATACACCAGCACGGCCTCCGGACAAGTAGTGCCCGGGCTCGGTGCCGACAAATCCTTTCCCTACAAGTACGAATTCGATCCGAATTCCGTAGGTTTCAACGCCGGAAACGACCTGCCCGTGGTACGCTACGCGGACATCCTCATCAGCCGCGCCGAGGCCCTGAACGAGCTCAACGGCCCCAGCCAGGAAGCCGTCGATCTCGTGAATATGGTCCGCGAGCGGGCCGGTGCCGACCCGCTCCAGTTGGCCGATTACGATCAGTCCTCCTTCCGCGACGCCATTCTCCGCGAGCGGGAATGGGAATTCTGGTTCGAATCGAAGCAGCGGGAGGATCAGCTCCGCCACGACCGCTTCATCTCCGGCGCCCGCGCACGGGGGCACATCGCGGAGGATTTCCGGGTCCTGTTCCCCCTTCCCCAGGTGGAAATGGACGCCAACAATTTACTTACCCAAAATACCGGCTATTAAATGCAGCACCTCCTCTTCTCTCCCCTCCCCACCGGCCTGTTCGCCACCCTTCTGCTGCTCTCCCTGAGTCTGCACGGCCAGGCCGGGGAACCCGATCAGCGGCCGCCCAATATCATCGTCATCTTCGCCGACGACCTGGGCTACGGGGATTTGGGCGTGTACGGCCATCCGACCATCCGCACGCCCCACCTCGATCGCATGGCTACGGAGGGACAGAAGTGGACCAATTTCTACGTGGGGGCCAGCGTGTGCACCCCGAGCAGGGCCGCCCTGATGACCGGTCGCCTGCCGGTGCGAAGCGGCATGGTGAGCCCGCGGCGTCGGGTGCTCTACCCGAACTCCAGGTACGGTCTGCCCGAAGCGGAGGTCACGATCGCCGACCAACTCAAATCCGCCGGCTACGCTACCGCCTGCATCGGGAAGTGGCACCTGGGGCACAAGGAGCCCTACCTGCCCACCAATAACGGCTTTGATTACTACTTCGGCATTCCGTACTCCAACGACATGGACATCGTCGCCGACCTGGAAGCGGCCGGGGGGTACTGGAACTTCTTCACCTCCCGCGACGGCGCGGACACGAAGAGCTACAACGTGCCGCTCATGCGCAACACCGAGATCGTGGAGCGCCCCGCCGACCAGCACACCATCACCCGGAGGTACACCGAGGAGGCGATGGACTTCATCCGCGAACGGGACGACGACGAACCCTTCTTCATCTACCTGGCGCATAACCTACCCCACATCCCGCTGTTTGCCTCCGAGGAGTTCACGGGCACCAGTGAGCGGGGACTTTACGGCGACGTGGTAGAAGAGATCGACGCCGGGATCGGCCGAATCCGGGCACTTCTGGAGGAAGAGGGGCTCGCCGAGAATACGGTGATCGTCTTTACCTCCGACAACGGCCCCTGGTTGCCCTTCGGTATTCAGGGCGGCAGTGCCGGACTCCTGCGCAACGGCAAGGGCACCACCTGGGAGGGCGGCATGCGGGAGCCCTGCATCTTCTGGGGTCCCGGCCGGATCCGGCCCGGGGTGGTCACCGATCTGGGAACGACGATGGATCTGTTCACTACCTTCAGCGCCCTGGTCGGGGTCGCGGAACCGGACGACCGACCCATGGACGGGGTGGACCTAGCCCCCGTCCTCTTCGGCGATGGCACCAGTCCGCGTAATACGGTCTACTACTACCGGGGGGACGAGCTCTACGCCATTCGGGTAGGTGACTACAAAGCCCACTTCATCACACAGGGGGCCTACGGCGGGGAAGAACGTACGGTCCACGATACCCCCCTACTCTACAACTTGAGCATGGACCCGTCCGAGCGTCACGACATCGCGGAGGCCCACCCCGAAATTCTCGAGCGCATTCGGTCCGTTGTCGCCGACCACCAGAGCAAGCTCGTCAAGGGCAAGGATCAGCTCATCGACCTGGACGAAGGGTAGCCCCCCCGTGCATACCACATGCTTACTTCAAACCGCCTTAGTGTCAAACGCTATTTCATGCTCACTTTTCGCACCCTACCCTCTTTGCTGTTTTTGTTTTTACTCTGCTCCTGCGGCCCCGCCCCCGAAGGAGACGTAGCGGGAAGTACACCAGCCACCCGGCCGAACATCATCTTTATTATGTCGGACGACCACGCCCAGCGGGCCATTTCAGCCTACACCGATGAGCTGACGCAAACGCCCAACCTGGACCGGATCGCCGACGGCGGCATGCTCTTCCGTAACAGCTTCGTGACCAACTCCATCTGCGCCCCCAGCCGCGCCGCGATCCTGACCAGCAAGTACAGCCACCTCAACGGAAAGATTGACAACCTGAGTCCCTTCGACCCCAATCAGTGGACCTTTCCCGAAGCCCTCCACGATGCCGGGTACCGCACGTCCCTCTTCGGCAAGCACCACCTTACCTACGTTCCCCACGGTCTTGACGAGTACCGGGCCCTCATCGGGCAGGGCGATTACTACAACCCCACCTTCATTCACAACGGCGACACCCTGGCTCCGGAAGAAGGATACACCACCAGCCTGATCACCGACTACGCCCTCGAGGAACTCAAACGCAACGCGGAAGGCGACCAGCCCTTCATGATGCTGTACTGGCACAAGGCTCCCCACCGCAATTGGATGCCGGATACCGGCGACCTGCCCGGCCTACTCGACAAACGCTATCCCGAACCCGCTAACCTGCGCGACGATTACGCCGGCCGGCCCGCCGCCGCCAATGCCGACATGCGCATTGCCGACATGTTCGTCAGCCAGGACCTCAAGGTGATCAGGGAGTATGAACCCAACGATCCGGGTACCGGGGGCGCGACCTTCTGGCCGGACGGCACGAAATATATGGCCGAGTACTTCTACCGGGAGATCGACCGCCTCACTCCCGCCCAGCGGGCCGCCTACGCACCCTTCCTCAAGCGGGTCGGGGAGGAATGGCAGTCGGTGAAGGGTACGGATGAAGAACTCGGCTGGCGCTACCAGCGCTATATGCAGGATTACCTCGCCAGCGTGAAGAGTGTCGACGACAACGTCGGTCGCGTGCTCGACTACCTAGAGGAAAGCGGCCTGGCCGAGAACACCATCGTGATTTACACCAGCGACCAGGGCTTTTACCTGGGCGAGCACGGCTGGTACGACAAGCGCTTCATGTACGAGGAAAGTCACCGCACCCCCCTCATGGTCAAGTACCCCGCACGCATCGCTGGCGGTACCACCTCGGACGCACTGGTGATGAACATCGACCTGGCCCCCACCCTCCTGGAACTCGCCGGCGTCCCCGCGCCCGATGAGCTTCAGGGAGAGAGCCTGGTCCCCCTCTTCGGTGGTACGGCGCCCGACGACTGGCGCGATCACATCTACTACCGTTACTACCAGGAAATGAACAGCTTTCACCGCGTTGCCCGTCACGAGGGGGTGCGTGGCGAACGCTACAAACTGATCCACTTTACCGAGCCCGGCTTCGAGGGCTACGAACTCTTCGACCTACAGGAGGATCCCCAGGAAATGGAAAACCGGATCGACGATCCCGCGCTGGTGGCGGAAAAAGAACGCTTACAAACGGAACTGCGCGAACTGCGCCGGGAACTGAAGGTGACGGACTAGTCCGACCCGAGCCGGAAACTTGCGTGGCGAATGGACCGGCGATCGTGGGTATACACGACGTGAACGGTTCCGTCCGCCGCCTGTATGATGGCCGGATAACTATACTCCCCCTCCGCATGGCGCTCGAGATCTAGGAGCGGCTGCCAGTGCACGCCGTCGGGGGACCACTCCACGTCCAGGACGCTCCGCCCGTTCCACCAGTTTTCACCCCGCGGCAGGGGATTATTGACCAGCAGAAAATGGCCGGACGCGAGTGTAACCGCATCGACCCCGGAGTTGGAGTTGGGCACGGCTACGGTGTCGGCCTCCGTCCAGCTACGCCCCCGGTCGTAGGACCAGCTGGATACGAGCCGGTCGTGCTTGCTCCGACAGAGGATCTGCAAGGTGTCCCCGCCGTGCCGCAGGAAGGTGGGCTGGATGATCTCGAACTCCCGTGGGTTGGGCACCTCCACCTTTTCCCAGCGGTCGTCGGCCTCGTGGTAGCGTTCGAGGTGGACGCGCCATTCGTCGGTCAGGGGGCTTTCCGTACTGCTCCCGCAAAGCAGGGTGCCCGCCTCGATTTCGATTGGTTTATTGCGGATGGGGCCGAGGAATCCGTCCGGCAGGTAGCGGGGGTCACTCCAGTGCCGCCCGTCGTCGTCGGAGGTCAGCATGGCACCGAACCATTCGCGGGGGTTCTTGCCCACCTTGTAGAAGAGATACAGCCGTCCGCGGGCGCTGCGGAACAATACCGGATTCCAGCAGGGCAGCGTGTCCCCTTCCCGCACCAGGGGCGCCACCAGTTGCCGGGGCCGTGACCACTCCCCTCCGACCCGTTCGCCGGCGTAGATCGCTACGTCCTTCGCCCCTTCCCGGCTGCCTCCGAACCAGGCGACGAGGAGGTGATCCGGTCCGAGTTCCACGATCGTGGAGGCATGACAACTGGGCGTGACGGGCTCGTCGAAGACGTCGGACTGCTTAAAATTGGTGTACGTCGGAAGCTGCGCGTGCAGGTAACCGAAAGTAAGGAACAGCACGGCGAGAAGCAGTTTCGGGGGCACGGAACCGGAGTTATCAGACATAGATCATTTTGCGCAGCATACCGCCATCGACCACGAAGTCCTGGCCGGTGATGAAGCCGCCGTTATCGGATAGCAGGTAGTGGATCATGGCGGCAATATCGTGGGGTACGCCGACCCGGCCGACGGGGTGTTGGGCGTGGTCGGCGGGGCGGAGGTCGGCGGGTTGGCGGGCGCTTGCCTTCTGCCAGGGGGTGACGTCGACCCAACCGGGGCTGATGCTATTCACCCGCACCTCCGGACCGAGGCTGATGGCCAGGGCCTGGGTGAGGGAATGCACGCCGCCCTTGGCCGCCGCGTAGGCTTCGATGTGGGGTTCGGCCATCATACGGCGCACGGAGGATAAATTTACGATAGCTCCCCGGCGGGAACGCAGGAGCGAAGCGCAATACTTGGAGCAGAGAAAAGCTCCGGTCAGGTTGGTCCCGATGACCGCATTCCACTCGGCGAGCGAGAGTTCTTCTACCGGCTTATTGATCGCGAAGCCCGCGTTGTTGACCAGGTAGTTGACACCACCCCACCGGTCGGCTACTCTGGTGACGGCCGCCCGCACTTGCTCTTCCCGGGCTACGTCGGTCTCCACGAACATGGCCTCACCCAGTTTTTCGACCTCGGCGAGGGCTTCCCGGCCCGCTTCCGCGTCGCGTTCCAAAAGAGCCACGCGGTAGTTTCGTTCGGCCAGGTAGCCGGCGGTGGCCCGGCCGATGCCCTGTCCCGCGCCGGTGATGATTACGGTAGGTTTCTGCACGGCCGCGCTACTCTTCCCCGTTGATCGGAGAGATCATGATGTGGGCCCGGTGGGTGCCGGGGTCCATGATCCACGGGTGGTTGGGGGCGACGGGCGACTCCGGCAGTCCGGTAGAGGCGGCGGTAGCGAAGGGGAGGTAGACGACGTAGCGGTACTTCGCCTGGTCGACCCTGCCGGTAGCGGGATCGTAACGGGCTTCCGGGCCGGAATAAATGTGCAGGGTCGTCCCCATTTCACCCATGGTAAGCTTCCCGGATTTCGCTTCTTCCTCCCGGATATCAAAGATCTCCTGGTTGTTCCTTCCCGCCGCCCTGAGCTCCCGGCCGCGGGCCATGAAGGGTTCCAGGTCCTTATGGTAGCAGGCCGCGTTGAACCCTTCGGTGTTGGGGTCATCGGCCAGACAGATGAACTCATTGGTGCCCTCGCGGAGGGTGACGAACTCACCGGCCGTGTTGTAGCCAATCACTTTCGCTCCCTCCCGACTGGCTTCCGGGGCCGCCAGCAGGGCGGTAGCGACGAGTGCCTCCTCGGAATCGATGGCCTGCCAGTTATGATTGGTTTCCGGAGTTTCGACCCCGGTTTCCGCGACGGAATCCGTCGCTTCCGTTGAGGACTCCACTTGCTCCGCGGTCTCGCAGTTGGCCAGGCCGACGGTCAGGCAGAGAAGGAAAAAGAGGCGATGCATGGCGGCTAATTTTAGGGGGCGTGGATGGACGGGAAGCGCCCTGCCCTCCGTAAATTAGGCATTTTGGGCTTTATGCACCGTCGAATAATTGGCGGTAATCCGCCTAAAGGTTGAGGAGAGAGCGACTGCGTTCGGCCCGGTGGTACTTCTCGGCATCGAAGCGGTAAAGGAAGGAACCCTTGCGGGAGGAGGTTTTGTCCTTCTCGTCGAGCTTTTCCAGAATGTCGAGGGACCTGACCTTATTGATAAAATTACGCTTATCGAGCGACACGTTGTAAATGGCCTCGTAGAGCTTCTGCAGCCGGAGCATCGTGAATTTATCGGGCAGCAGTTCGAAGCCGATGGGCTCCGTCTCCGCCTTGATCTTCAGGCGTTCAAGTGCGTGACGCACCATGCGATCGTGGTCGAAAATCAGCGGCGGCGCATCCTCCACGCTGAACCACTGCGCCGAGTACCGGTGACTCAGTTTTTGGCTATGCTCGGCGATATTGATCAGGGCGTAGTAGGCCGTGGAGACGGTACGCTCCTCGGGATCGCGATCGACGTCGCTGAAGGTACCTACCTGCTCCATGTATATGTCGTCGAGCCCCGTATACACCGACAGGATGCGGGTTGCGGCGTCCTGGAGGACCTCGCTCTTACGCAAGAACCCGCCGATGAGGGACCACTTCCCCCGTTCGGGCTCGAATCCCCGCTTGATCAGGAGAATTTTGAGCTTTTCTCCATCAAAGCCGAAGACGATGCAGTCTACCGCTAGTAGTAGCCTTTCCTTATCCGAATCGTCGTACATGCTACCTGAATATTGTTGCCGGAGGGTTAATATCCGCAAACCTAGAGATTTTCGCGGGGATCAGGAAGGTAAATAAGTGTAACATAAACACAAAAAATCTTCTTTGGAATATGCTAATTCGGCAGACTATTTATCAGATATACAAACTTTAACAAAATTAACATTTGCATTAGCGGTCTGCGGGACATACATTTGTAAGTGTATATTACACACTTATAATTACAATCTGTCTCATATGTCGATATGCAAACTATTCGGAGCGACCAAACCTCCGGGGGTTCTATACCCGCAATGGCTGGTACCAACAATTACTATTTGCCTGCTGCTGTTCGCCTCGGAAGCTGAGGCACAAGCGGTAACCGGAACGGTAACTTCAGCGGAGGGCGAACCGCTGATCGGAGTGAGTATCACGGTACCAGGCCAAACCGGCGGTACCGTCACGGATCTCGACGGCAGCTACCGGCTCTCCGTGCCTCCTGACGAGACGCTTGTCTTTTCCTACACCGGATACCGCCGGGTGGAAGTAGCCGTCAACAACCGCAGTCAGATTGACGTGACCATGGAAACCGACGTAGCGCTACTCGACGAAGTAGTAGTGGTCGGCTACGGCACCCAGCGCAAGGAGGACCTGACCGGGGCCGTGAGCGTGGTAAATGCCGAAGAGCTGACCAAGCAGGCCTCCAACGACGTCACCCAGATGCTCCAGGGTCGGGTGGCCGGCGTATCGATCACCAGCGACGGTCAGCCGGGTGCGGCGCCGAACGTAAGAATTCGCGGCGTGAGCACCTTCGGCCTCGGTGCGGGCGCCGAACCGCTGTACGTCGTCGACGGCTTTCCGTTGGCGGGCGGCATCCGTGACATCAACCCCAACGACATCGAGTCAATCCAAATCCTGAAGGATGCCACCTCGGGGGCCATCTACGGCAACCGCGCCGCCAATGGGGTCGTCATCATTACCACAAAATCCGGCAAGAGAAAAACGGGCTTCAATGTCGACTTCTCCGCCTACGCCGGCCGGCAGACCGTGCCCCAGCGACTACCCGTGCTTGACCGGGTGGGCTACCAAACCATCAGCAACGAACTCCTGACGAATGGCGGACAAGCAGCCGTGCCCGGCAACGACCCCGCCTCCCCTAGTTTCATCGACAACATCGATACCGACTGGCAGGACGCGGGCTATAAGGATGGCTCGATCCAGAACTACAACCTCGGCCTAACCGGGGGGACCGAACTGCTAAACTACTTCGTCTCCCTCGACTACCTCGACAACCGCGGCACCCTGGTGGGCTCCGGACCGGACTACAAACGGTACTCCGCCCGCGTCAACTCGGAGATCAACCTCGGCAAGGTCCGGATCGGCGAGAACATCTACGCCATGCGCTCCGATGAGAACCCACTTTTCTACAACGGTGCGTTCACCCTCTTCATTCCCGGTGGTCGCCCTACCCTGGTCAACGACCTCCTGCAGGCCATCCCGACGATCCCCGTCGAGGATCCTTCCCGCGAGGGCGGCTTCGGTGGGGCCGACGCGGTGATCCACCAGTCCATCACCCTCAACGTGCCGGGCTTCAACACCCTGGTAACCAATTCAAGTAAAGTTAATCGCCTACTGGCCAACGTTTACGGCGAACTGGACCTCGCGAAATCGCTCACCTTCAAGACCAGCCTGCAGTACGACAACACCGACATTTCCGACGAGCTCTTCGCGCCCCAGTACGATCTCGGCTACTTCTTCCCCCGGCCCCTGGCCGAGCTCCAGGTCGGCGACCGCTCGAGCAACTCCTTCCTCGTGGAGAATACGCTGACCTACAAGAACGTCATCGGCAAGCACGACCTCACCGTCCTGGCCGGCCAGAGCTTCCAGGAGTTCAACTTCCGCCAGTTCACCGCCATCGGTTCGGGACTGGAGAAGCCCTACATCCGCAGCCTCTCCAACGCTTCCACCTTCAGCGTGACTGACAACCAGCAGCCGGCTACCCTGGCCTCCTTTCTCGGTCGCGTAGCCTACGCCTACGACGATACCTACCTGCTTACCTTCAACATTCGCAGGGACGGCTCCTCCCGCTTCCGGGAGGAAGACCGTTTTGCCATCTTTCCCTCCATCGGTCTTGGTTGGAAGCTTCATAAGACCTTTGCCCTACCGGAAACCATCACGAGCCTAAAACTGCGCGGTGGATACGGAGAGCTCGGCAACCAGGAGATCGGCAACTTCCGCTACCAGGCAACCATCAACCGGGCCATTCCCTACGAGTATTCCACGGGACGGGTCTTCGGAGCCGCCACCACCATTCTGGTCGACCCGGCCATCACCTGGGAAACGCGGGTAACCCGCAGCGTCGGGCTGGACCTGGAACTACTGGACGGACAGGTAGAGTTCACGGCCGAGTACTACTCCAACACCTCCAAGGACGTTCTCATCGACCTACCGATCCCCCTCTCCAACGGCTCCCTGGCCGGTCTGACCACCAACGCCGGCTCCATCGAGAACTCCGGCATCGAGCTTTCGGGCAACTGGCGCCCAACCATTGGTAACGTTCGCCTGAGCATCGCTCCCAACTTCTATACCGTCAAGAACAAGGTGCTGGAGATCGGCACCCTCGATCTGATCTCGGGCGCCGGTTCCAGAACGGAGGTCGGTGAGCCCATCGGGCAGCACTACGGCTGGGTGTATGAAGGCATCTTCCAGAGTGCCCAGGAGATCGCCGAGGCGCCCTTCCAGAATGCCAACACGGCCCCGGGTGATATCCGCTTTGCCGACCTGACCGGCGACGGCGTCGTCAACGACGAGGACCGGCAGTACCTCGGCTCCGGGATGCCTACCTACTACTACGGCCTGAACCTCGTAGCGGAATACCGGAGTTTCGACTTCACCGTCTTCGGTCAGGGCAGCGGCGGCAACCTCATCAACAGTAACCTGTACCGCGGCCTGATGCCCACCTCCGGTTATACCAACTGGCACGAGGACATCCTGAATCGCTGGACGCCGACCAACACCAATACCGACATCCCCCGGGTGGTCATCAACGATCCCAACAACAACCAGCGCGATTCCAACCGGCCCGGCTGGCTCCAGAGCGGCGACTACTTCCGCATCAACACCGTCTCCCTGGGGTACACCTTCGCGGGCGATCTCCTGCGCAGGGCCAATATGCAGAGTGCGCGGATCTACGTCACGCTACAGAACGTGCACACCTTCGCCGCCTATAAGGGCTATAATCCGGACTTCCAGGCGGGCATCCTGAATCCGGGCTTCGACTTCGGCACCTTCCCCCGGCCCAAAACCACCATGCTCGGTGTTCAACTCAAATTCTAAGTCATGCAAATCAAGAATATCACCCTCGGCACCCTGGCGGCCATGCTCCTCGGGATCACCGCCTGCACCGACCAGTTGGATGTCGTCGACCCCAACCGCTTATCTACCGGCCAGTACTACCAGAACGAAACCCAGGCGGTTGCGGCGGTGGATGCCATCTACAACGCCCTCATCATTGACGGCATGTACCAACGGATGACGCCCATCTACGCCGACGGCCGGGGCGACGAGATATCGAGCCGGAGCCCCTGGCCGTTCCTGACCGGCCTCAGTTCATTCGTCGTTCCGGGCACGGACGGCGCGCTGGAAATCTACTGGGCGGGCCACTACATCATGGTTTCCCGGGCCAACCAGGCTCTGGAAAATATTCCGAAAATTGACGATGTGGACGCCGAATTGCGGGAGCGCCTGCTGGGGCAGGCCCACTTCCTCCGCGCGCTGGCCTACTTCAACCTGACCAATGCCCTCGATAACGTACCTCTGGTGCTCGAAACGCCCGACGGGGTCGAGTCCTTTTACCCCAGCAACGAAACCGTTACCCACGAGATGGTCTACGCTCAGGTCAAATCCGACCTGGAAGGCGCCATCTCCCGCCTGCCGGTCAACTACGACAACGTAAGCGGCACCGACCAGGGCCAGGAAGGCCGTGCCACCAAGGGCGCCGCCCAGGCGCTGCTCGGTCAGGTGTACCTCTACGAGGGAAACTACGCCGAAGCCTTGCCCCTATTCGCCGCCGTGATCAACTCCGGCGAATACGCCCTGGCCGCGAACTACGCGGACCTGTTTTCCCAGGACCCCGGCGTGGAAAATGCCAACCCGGGCAAGATTTTCTGGGCTGATTTTACGACCAGTACGAGCTCCGAATTCAACTGGGGCGGCGACCCCAACGTCAATTGGCGGCAGTTTCTGGCCCTGACCCCCACCTACTCCGTAGGCGACTTCTTCGATTTTTTCCCCACCAACTTCCTGTACACCGAAATGCGCAAGGAGCGGACCGTCGACGGTAAGCTCGATCCCCGCTACCACGCCACCCTGCTGTCGTACGAGCCCGACGAAGGCTACACGACCGCCTACGGACAGGACTGGTTCGAACGCGGCTACGGAGAGAACGACTACTTCATCAAAAAGTACACTAACGCCGCTACCGGATCGGACGCCTTCTCGGCGGGCTTTGATTACCACATCATCCGTTACGCCGACGTGCTGCTGATGTACGCCGAAAGCCTGGCCAAAACCGGGGACATCGCCACGGCGGCCGCTTACGTACAGCAGGTCAGAGACCGCGCTAATCTCCCGGACCGGGAGGCTGAGTTCGCCGCCTACAGCCCCGAGCAGTTTATGGACCAGCTCGAACACGAGCGGATCATGGAACTGGCCATCGAGGGCAAACGGTGGTACGACCTGAAGCGGTGGGACTACCTCCAGGGCGCAAAACTCGAGGAGCTTAAATCCCACGATTTCGAGTTCAACACCTTCACGCCCGGTGAAGACGAGTACCTGCCCATTCCGCAAACCGAGATCGACCGCAATCCCAATCTGGTGGGCAACGCCGCTAATTGAGCTTACCTCCCGTGAGTCACCTCCCCCGGCCCGATCAATTTCCACCCCTCGTGCTGCTTTGCGGACTCGGCGTGGCCATGACGTGCTGGGTATCCTGTGGCTCACGGGATTCCTCGCTACCCCTCTTCCAATTAATGGATGCCACCCATACCGGCATCAACTTTCAAAATACCGTGATCGCCGACGACAGCATGAACCTCCTGACCTTTGAATACCTGTACAACGGGGGCGGCGTGGGCGTGGGCGACTTCAATCGCGACGGCCGGCCCGACCTGTTCTTCACGGGTAACGTCACCGGCAGCAACTTGTACCTTAACGGGGGGGACTTACGGTTCACGGACGTCACCAAAGAATCCGGGATCAGTACTGCCGGTACCTGGTGCACCGGCGTAACCGTAGTAGACATCAATAGCGACGGATTCGACGACATTTACGTCAGCGTAGGCGGACCGGCCCGGCAAAGCATTTACCCCAATCTACTGTACGTCAATCAGGGAGACGCTACCTTCCGCGAAGCCGCCGGGGAATACGGTCTGGACAACCCCGGTGAATCCAACCATGCGGTATTCTTCGACTACGACCGCGACGGCGACCTGGATATGTACCTCCTCAACGGCGGCGGTTTCGAGCGGTCGGCGGTCACCATCAAACCGATGCTGACCGACGGTACCGCCCGCAACACCGATGTACTCTACGAGAACACCTACAGTGATTCGCTCGGCCATCCGGTATTTACGGACGTATCCCGCCGGGCGGGGATAACCTTCGAGGGCTTCGGCCTGGGGGTCGGCATCATCGATGCCAATCACGATCGGTGGCCGGACGTGTACGTCTCGAACGATTACCTCTCCCGTGACCTGCTCTACCTCAACAATCAGGACGGCACCTTTAGCGAAGCGGCCGACCGCTACTTCGCCCACACTAGTTTTTTCTCCATGGGCAACTGCGTCGGGGATGTCGATAACGACGGCAATTTCGACCTCGTTACCCTGGACATGTTGCCGGAGGATCACTTCCGCCGCATGACCATGTTCGGTCCCAACCAGCACGCCCGGTTCCGGCGGGCTCTCGATTACGGATACGGCCACCAGTACATGCGCAACATGCTGCAACTGGGCGAACCCACGGGCCGCTTCCGGGAAGTCGGGCAGCTGGCCGGTATAGATCGCACGGACTGGAGTTGGGCACCGCTGCTCGCGGACTTTGATAACGATGGCCTCCAGGATCTCTACATCACCAACGGCTACGGCAAGAACATCACCGACCTGGATTTCGTCAAGTTTCGCCAGGATGCCGTCGACCCGTTCTCCAGCCCGGAAGACATCCGGAAGCTGCTGCTGCGCAGCCTGGAACAACTACCGGCGATCGTTCTACCCAACTACGCCTACCGCAATACGGGAAACGCCACCTTCGACAATGCCACTAATGCATGGGGCTTCAACCAACCTTCCATTTCCAACGGGGCGGTATACGTCGACCTGGATCTGGACGGAGATCTCGAAATTGTAACCAACAACCTCAACGCGGGGGCGTTCGTCTACCGCAATACCCTGCGGGAACAGTCGGGTGAAAACGGACACTACGTACAGGTGGAACTAAGCGGCACGCCGGCGAACGCCGGCGGTTTCGGAGCACAGGTCACCGTACACGTCGGAGCCACCCAGCAGCACCGCTACCAGCAGCCGGCCAGTGGCTACCAAAGTTCGGGGTCCACCCGGCTACATTTTGGCTTGGGGAGGGATTCGATTATGGACAGCCTCCGCGTCGTCTGGCCGGACGAGCGGGAAAACGTGCTCTATAACATTCCGGCCGACCGTCTGGTCACCGTAGACTACGCCACCGCATCCCCGCCCCAGATCGAAGCGAAGCTGCATCCAACGCTGCTGCAATCCCTGCCACCGCTGGCGTTCGAACACCAGGAAGTGATCGCCCCGAGCGACTTCAGCAACCAACCCCTTCTCCAGCACGGCCTGACCACCCAGGGTCCGGGCGTAGCCGTCGGCGACGTCAACGGTGACGGACTCGACGACCTCTTCCTCGGAGGAGCGTACGGTAGCCCGGCCGGATTATTGCTGCAAACTTCAGAAGGAACTTTCGAGGAAAGATTACTCCCCACCGAAGACTACGAAGATCTCGGTGCCCTGTTCTTGGATGTGGACACCGACGGCGATCTGGACCTCTACGTCACCAGCGGCGGCACGGAACGCTACGCCGACCACCCCAACTACCAGGATCGAATCTACCGCAACGACGGCACCGGTAATTTCACGCTAACGGAAGGGCAACTCCCTACCCTACTCGCCAGCACCGCTACCGTCACGGGGGGAGACTTCGACCGGGACGGCCGGACGGATCTGTTCGTCGGCGGACGGGTGGTTCCCGGTCAGTACCCCACGACACCCCGTAGCTACTTGCTCCGCAATACCGGTGCGGGCTTTGAGGACGTGACCGCCCGGGTGTGCCCGGGCCTACAATTTCCCGGCATGGTCACCTCCGCCCTCTGGACGGACTACAACAACGACCACCTACCGGATCTGATCGTGGTGGGGGAATTTATGCGCATCCGGGTATTTCGCAATGATGGTGCCCGGCTGACGGAGGTGACCGACCAGTTTGGGCTGTCCCAATCTTCCGGCATGTGGAACAGCCTCACCGCCGGCGATTTCGACCACGACGGGGACACCGATTACGTCGTTGGGAACATCGGACGCAATACCCCTTTCGACGCATTTCCCGATCACCCCCTGCAGCTCCACTACGCCGACTTCGACCGAAACGGTACCACCGATCCGATTTTCTCGCAGTTTGAGGAAGGAAAGTATTATCCCGCCGCGCCCTTCGATCTCCTGGCGGAACAGCTCCCGCGCATCAAAAAGGACATTCTCTACTACCACGAATATGCCAGGGCAACGACCAGCGACATCCTCGCCCTGCTCGATACGGCCGGAATGCAAACCCTCTCCTGCGCGGTGCAATCTTCCGTCCTGCTGGAAAATGTCGGTGGGGAAAAATTCAGCATCCATCCGCTTCCGTTCGGCGCACAGGCCGGCCCCGTGCTGGGCGTGATCGCTGAGGACCTGGACAAAGACGGCGACCTCGACCTCCTGCTCGTCGGCAACGACCGCGAACGCGAAGTCATCAGCGGCAGCCTGGATGCTTCCACGGGAACCGTGCTCGAGAATACCGGCGGGCTGAACTTTCGCGTCGTCCCGTCCTCTGTCACGGGGCTGCATACTACCGGCAATAACCGAGGGGCCGTGCGCCTGTCCAGGGGCAGCCGGGAGGACATGATCGTCCTCCCCAACAACCAGGCGGCGCCAGAGTGCTACACCATCGGCACCTCTCCGGCAGTACCCCAGGAAGCCTTTCGGCCGGGAGAAATTTCTACCACCCTGGAGCTTGCGGACGGGCGGACAAGAAAAGTGGAGCACTCCCTCGGCGGCGGCTACCTGAGCCAAACTTCCGGAACCATCCGTATTCCTGTGGGTGCCCGGTCCGTCACTTTCTACGACGCCGTCGGACGAACCGTTCGGACCATCAATTTATCCCCCCACCAAGTGAGCCGATAAACATGAGATACACGCCGACCACCCGCCGATTTCTCTTCTCCTGCTCAGTCGCAGTGGGGCTCCTCTCCGGTTGTGCCAAGGAAGAGCCCGTAGTGCTCACTACCCCACCCGTGCCTACCCCCGTAGACACGACCACGCTGGGCAATGGCCCGATCGATTTTACTGTCCTGACGGATACTTACGGTCAGCTCGCCTCCGCCGACCAAACCGGACAGTGGGCCCACTACAACGTACACGATCCCAGCTACCTGGTGGACGGGGAGTTCACCTACTGCTACAACACCGACGTAGCCTTCGGTCACGAAATCCGGCCGGGCATCCAGATTCGCCGGAGTATCAATTTGGTCGAATGGGAATTCGTCGGCTGGGCCTTCCCCGGCCTGCCCACTCAGGGGGCTAACTTCATCCGGCGCAACGGCGGCGAACCCTTCAACTCCCTGTGGGCTCCCTATATCCTGAAAGTGGGCGAGGAGTACCGGCTTTATTACTCCCTTTCCTCCTCCACCCCACGGCTCAGCGTGATCGGCCTGGCCACCGCAAATTCCCCCCGCGGACCCTTCGTGGAGCAGGGCCTGGCGGTCACCTCCCTCGACGACGCTACGGTGCAGACCAACGCTATCGACCCGACGGTGATCGTAGCACCGGACGGCGCCCACTATATGTACTACGGTTCGGCCTGGGACGGCATCTACCGCCTCGAACTCGATCCCGCGACCGGGCTCGCCAAACGGGCCAACGACAAGGGCGTCCGCGTGGCCCAGCGCGGCTTCACCGGCAACCGGGTAAACGGAAACATCGAAGGTCCCGAGATCATCTATAATCCCGAGTTTGATCAGTACTACCTCTTCCTCTCTTACGACTGGCTACAGACCAAGTACAACGTAAGGGTCGGAAGATCGGACCACGCCGAAGGCCCCTTCTTCGACATCACCGGGAGAAACATGAACGAGGAAGCCGACGACCTGCCGATGATCCTGGCCCCCTACCGCTTCGACGGCCACGGCGGGTGGCAGGGCGTATCCCATCCCGGCGTATTCAAAAAAGGCGATACCTTCTACATCGGCCACCAGGGCCGCCCCGGAGTAAATTCGTTCTTTATGGTCATGCACGTACGCCAGCTCTTCTGGACGGAGGACGGATGGCCGCTGGTCAGCCCCGAACGCTTCGCCGCGGAAACGGAAAGTCCGGTGGCTGCCGATGAACTCACCGGCCCCTGGGAAGCGATCGTGTTCGATTACCGCGTCGTGCCCGGATACGCCGACGAACAGACGGCCCCGGATTTCAGCACTGCGCAAGCCGTCAACCTGGAAGCCGGCGGAATCCTCTCGGGCACCCTGACCGGCACCTGGAGCTACGCCGCGCCGTGGCTCACCCTCGAATATGAGAACCACCGCGCCCGACTCCGGGTCGAACGCGGCCGCGACTGGGAAAACGAGGTAGCCGAAACCCTCCTCTTCACCGGCCTTAATGATAATCACACCACCCTCTGGGGTAAAAAATCTAAACCGTAAATCGATCCCTGCAATGCACAAAATCTTTTACCCCACTCTCCTAATCTTGCTGCTCGGCGGGACTTCCTTCGCTCAGACGGTCACCATGCGTGCCGCTCCCCAGGACGATGCGCCGACCATCAGCCGCCACATCTACGGCCACTTCGCCGAACACCTCGGACGCTGCATCTACGGCGGTTTCTACGTCGGCGATACCAGCAATATCCCTAACCGGGAGGGCGTACGACTTGATGTAGTAGCGGCCCTGCGCGACCTCAAAATTCCCAACCTACGCTGGCCGGGCGGCTGCTTCGCCGACACCTACCACTGGAAGGACGGCATCGGCCCGAAGGAAGACCGGCCGTCGATTCTCAACGTCTGGTGGGGCAACGTGAAGGAAGACAACAGCTTCGGTACCAACGAATTCCTGAACATGTGCGAGCTCCTCGACACCGAGCCCTACCTCTCCGCCAACGTGGGTAGCGGCACGCCCCAGGAGTTTGCCGACTGGATCAAGTACACCAATCACCCCGCCGGCACCAGCCCGATGCCCAGTCTGCGCGCGGAGTACGGCCGGGAAGAACCCTGGAAGGTCAAGTACTGGGGCATCGGCAACGAGGCCTGGGGCTGCGGCGGCAACATGCGCCCCGAGTACTATGCCGACCTCTACCGGCGCTTCGCCACCTACGCCAGCGACTGGAACAACACCGACGGCATCTACAAAATCGCTTCGGGCGCCAGCGGCGGCGACTACAACTGGACCAAAGTGCTCATGGAGAACATCCCCAAAAACCTGATCGACGCCATCGCGCTGCACCATTATTCGGTGATCGACTGGGGCAACAAGGGTTCGGCCAAGGAATTCACCGAAGAACAATACTTCGCCACCATGGCCGAGGCGCTAAAAATGGAGGAATTTGTAGCCAAGCACGTCGCCATCATGGATGAGCACGACCCGGAAAAGAAGGTTGACCTCTTCGTCGACGAGTGGGGTGGCTGGTACGACGTGGAACCCGGCACGAATGAAGGCTTCCTGTACCAACAAAATACCATGCGCGACGCCATGATCGCCGGCACTACCCTCAACATTTTCAACAATCACGCCGACCGCGTCAAGATGGCCAATCTGGCCCAGGCCGTGAACGTCCTCCAGGCCGTGATCCTGACCGAAGGGGAGAAAATGTTGCTCACGCCCACCTACCACGTGATGAAGATGTACGCTGTCCACCACGATGCAACCCTCATCCCGCTGGAATTCGAATCCCCCACCTATACCCACGACGGCGAATCCCTGCCGGCCATCTCCGCCTCGGCCTCCCGTGATTCTTCGGGGAACGTGCACATCTCCCTGGTAAACATCGACGCGGGCAAAGCCCACACCATCGAGCTCGACGTTGCCGCCCTCAATCTGGGCAGCCTAACGGGGGAGATCCTGACTTCCGCTGCCCTCCAGGACCATAACACCTTCGAACGCCCCGATCACGTCAAGACCGCCCCCTTCACCGGAGCCACCTTACGGAATGGCAAGATCTCCCTCGAACTAGCCCCCTTCACCCTGGTCGTACTCAAAGCCGGCGAGTGATGAAGGAAGGACTTCTTTTCTCCCTCGGCTTGTTGTTGCTGTGCCCCATGGTTCAGGGTCAGGACGTGGTGCCCCCCACCTTTAATAACCCCATCATTCAGGACAAGTACACCGCCGACCCGGCCGCCCTGGTCTATAATGACATGGTGTTTCTCTACACCGGCCACGACGAGGCCCCGCTCGATTTCCACTTCTACAAGATGAACGAGTGGCTGGTCTTTTCCTCTACCGATATGGTCCACTGGGAGGAATACCCCGTCCCGCTGCGGGTCAGCGACTTCAGCTGGGCAAAGGCCGACGCCTGGGCGGCGCAGACGACCGAACGCGACGGCAAGTTTTACTTCTACGTCACGGTCGAGCACGCCACGGTACCCGGCAAGGCCATCGGAGTAGCCGTCGCCGACCGGCCCACCGGACCCTTCCGCGATGCCCTCGGCAAGGCCCTCGTGACCAACGACATGACTACGGCCACCGACATCAGCTGGGACGACATCGACCCCACCGTCTTCACTGACGACGACGGGCAGGCCTACCTCTTCTGGGGCAACACCGTCTGCTACTACGCCCCCCTCAAAGACAATATGATCGAACTCGCCGGAGAAATCAAGGTCGTGGAAGGACTGCCCCACTTCACCGAAGCGCCCTGGATCCACCGGCGGGGCGACTGGTACTACCTCTCCTACGCCCAGCACTTTCCGGAAAAGACGGCCTACGCCATGTCCCGTTCCATTCACGGCCCCTGGCAGTACGGCGGCATCCTCAACGAATTGGCCGGCAACTCCAACACCAACCACCAGTCGATCATCGAATACCGGGGCGTCCCCTACTTCATCTACCACACCGGAGGCATCTCTCCCCACGGCGGCAGCTTCCGGCGCTCCGTCAGCATCGATCGCCTGCACTACAATCCCGACGGCACCCTGCAGCGAGTCATCATGACCTCGGAAGGCATCCAAAAACAACCCTGACGTGCGTACAAAACTGCATACCCTCTTCGGCTGCTGCCTGCTACTCGCACTTCTCTGGGGCGGGAACGCAGGAGCGCAGAACATCGCCGATATCCGCGTGCATGACCCGGTCGTCATCCGGGAAGGCAATACCTACCACCTGTTCTGCACCGGTCGGGGAATAGCCCACTTTACCTCCCCCGACCTGGAGCACTGGACCGAAGCCGCACCCGTCTTCCCGGAAAAGCCGACGTGGACCGATACCGTCGTCCCGGACTTCGGCAACCACATCTGGGCCCCCGACGTGCTGCTACACAACGGGCTGTACTACCTCTACTATTCCGTTTCCGCCTTCGCCAAGAACACCTCGGCCATCGGGGTGGCAACCGGCAAAACGCTCGATCCCGACGCGGCCGACTATGGGTGGACGGACCACGGCATCGTTATCCGCTCCTACCCCAACCGCGACCTCTGGAACGCCATCGACCCGAATATCATCTTCGACGAGGCGGGCACCCCCTGGATGTCGTTCGGCTCCTTCTGGAACGGCCTGAAACTAACCAGGCTGGACACCTCCCTCACCCGCCTGTCCGACGACCAGGAGTGGCACACCATCGCGCGCCGGGAACGCAGTTTCGAGCTCGGCGACTACAATCCCGGCGATGCCGCCCTGGAAGCCCCATTCATCTTCAAGAAGGGAGATTGGTACTATCAATTCCTGTCCTGGGACCTCTGCTGCCGCGGCGAGAACAGCACCTACAAAGTCGTCGTAGGCCGTTCCAGCCGCGTGGAGGGCCCCTACTTCGACCGGGAGGGAAAGAATCTATTCTACGGAGGCGGCACCCTCGTTCTGCAGGGCAACGAAAACTGGTACGGTGCCGGTCACTGTAGCGTCTACACATTCGACGGGACGGACTACATGTTTTTCCACGCCTACGACGCGTCGGACAATGCCCGACCTAAACTGGGCACGAGTCCAATCACTTGGACCACCGACGGTTGGCCCCAGGTAGAACCCCTAAACTGACGCACATGAATCGCCCGATAACCGCCTGCCTGCTGTGCCTGAGCGCATGGCTCTTTTCCTGTTCCGGTACGGCTCCCGCGTCCCCGCCCGAAAAAGCTACGGCGGCAGCCATGGGTTACCCGATTACGCCGGTAGACATCCGCCACGTCAAAATGGAGGACGAATTCTGGCTGCCCATCATCCGGCGGGTGCAGGAAAAGACCATCGAGTACGCCATTCAAAAGTGCGAGGAGGAGGGGCGCATGGACAACTTCCTCATCGCCGGCAAGCAACTGGAGGGTAAGGTGAGGGGGGACTTCCCCTTCGACGATACGGACGTGTACAAGATCATCGAGGGCGCCTCCAACTCCCTCATCAGTGCCCCTAATCCACAGCTGAGTCGCCTGCTGGACACCCTGATCGACATCATCGCGGTCGGCCAGGAAGCGGACGGCTACCTCACTACCTGGCGCACCATCGACCCGGCCGCGCCCCCGGCTCCCTGGGTAGAAGTGAAGGAAGGCGTACGCTGGGAATCTCTCGGTGCCAGCCACGAACTCTATAACGCCGGTCACCTCTACGAAGCCGCCTACACCCACCACCTGGCGACGGGCAAGCGCAACTTCCTCGACATCGCCCTGAAAAACGCGGACCTCGTGGTGGCCACCTTCGGCGACGGTCCGGGAAAGATCCACAACGTGCCCGGCCACCAGATCGTCGAAACCGGCCTGCTCAAGCTGTATGAACTCACGGCCCGGAGGGACTACCTGGACCTGGCCCGCTACTTCCTCGACAACCGCGGCAATCCCGACAATCATCCCCTCTACGGACCCTACTCCCAGGATCACGTGCCGGTCACCCAACAGGAGGAGGTGGTCGGCCACGCCGTACGCGCCGTGTACATGTATGCCACCATGACCGACATCGCCGTGCTGATGCAGGACGCTGCTTACGACCGCGCGGTGCACGCCCTGTGGGACAACATGGTGGAGAAAAAAACCTACCTCACGGGAGGCATCGGCGCCCGCCACGAGGGGGAAGCCTTCGGGGATAATTACGAACTCCCCAACCTGACGGCCTACAACGAAACCTGCGCCGCCATCGGCAGCGTGTACTGGAACCACCGGCTGCACCGCCAGAGTGGCGAGGTAAAGTACCTCGACGTACTGGAGCGTACACTGTATAATGGCCTGATCTCCGGCCTCTCGCTGGACGGGACGAAGTTTTTTTACCCCAATGCCCTGGAGTCAGACGGCGTCTATGAGTTCAACCGGGGCGCGTGTACCCGCCAAAGCTGGTTTGACTGCTCCTGCTGTCCGACCAACCTGATTCGGTTCATCCCCGCCATTCCCGGCCTGCTGTACTCGAAGAGCGGCCAGACCATCTACACCAATCTCTACGCCGGCAGTACGGCGGACATCGACCTGAACGGCGTCAACTTTACTGTGCGCCAGCAGACGGCCTACCCCTGGGAAGGGCGGATAACCCTGAACGTCGATCCCGCTAAGCCCACCCGGGCCACTCTTAAACTGCGGGTACCCTCCTGGGCGCGCAACGAAGTCATGCCCGGCGGACTGTACCAGTATGCCCAGCAGCTGAACGACGCCCCGACCATCCGCCTGAACGGGGAGCTCCTGGACCTAGCCCCGGCTGACGGCTACTTCACCATCGACCGTGCGTGGCGGGCCGGCGACCGTATCGACCTGGAATTTCCGATGCCCGTGCGCAAGGTCGGGGCCGACGAGCGGGTCGCGGACGATCGGGGCAAACTGGCCCTGGAGCGGGGTCCCCTGGTCTACGCCGTGGAGGAGGTAGATAATCCGCGGGCTTTCGGCGACATTCGCCTCGGTATGACGGATGAATTCGTCGTCGAGGATCGGCCCGACTTACTGGACGGAATCCGGGTGGTGACCAACAAAAACCTGACCGCCATTCCCTACTACGCCTGGTCGAACCGGGGCGTGGGAAAAATGAAAGTATGGCTACCCCGTGCCACGGAAAGTCAGTAATTGCAGAACAGATTTAAAGCAACAGATTATGAAACCGATCCTTACCGCCTGCCTGGCTTTGCTCCTGCTGAGCGGGTGTAGCCCGAAAGTCCTTACGGCACAGTCTACCGCCGACGGCACCCGGACCCTGAACCTGGACGCAGGCACGAGCGTAGCGACCATTCAGCCCACCATGTACGGCCTCTTCTTCGAGGACATCAACTTTGCCGCCGACGGGGGGCTCTACGCCGAGCTGGTCAAGAACCGCAGCTTCGAATTCACCCTACCCAAGACCGGGTGGCTGGAACCCGGCACCGACAAATTCTCGCTCAACGAAAGCTCCGGCAAAAGCGACGTGATCAAGATCGGCGAGGACCAGGCAAATTCCAACTACCTGCGCGTGACGGTGATGGGCCCCGACTACGTCCTGATCAACGAAGGATTCCGTGGCATAGGCGTAAAGGAAGGCGACCGCTACGACCTTACCCTCGATGCGGCAGTCGGCGAAGGCAACATCAGCCGCATCCACCTGCAGCTGATCGACCCGGACGGTGCCGCCCTCGGCGAAGCGAGCATCGACCCGAGCGGAAGCGACTGGAAGAACTACGCCGCCACCCTTACGGCCGAGCGGACCGTGGACAAGGCGCAGCTGAAGCTCACCTTCGAGGGCCGGGGTACGGTAGACCTCGACATGATCTCCCTCTTCCCCCAGGACACCTGGAAGGGACGCAAAAAGGGCCTGCGCAAGGACCTCGTGCAGTTGCTCGACGACATGAACCCCGGTTTCCTCCGCTTCCCGGGCGGCTGCATCGTGGAGGGGCGTACCCTGGCGCAGCGTTACCAGTGGAAGAAAACGGTGGGCCCCATCGCGGAACGGGAGTACCTCATCAACCGCTGGAACACCGAATTCGACCACCGCCCGGCCCCCGATTACTATCAGAGTTTCGGCCTCGGCTTTTTCGAATACTTCCAGCTGTCGGAGGACATGGGCGCTGAACCCCTTCCCATTCTCAGCTGCGGCATGGCCTGCCAGTTTAATACCGGCGAACTCGTGCCGATGGACGAGCTCGACCCCTACGTGCAGGATGCCCTGGACCTGATCGAATTCGCCAACGGTGACGTCACCACCGCCTGGGGCAAGGTGCGTCGCGATATGGGACACCCCGCACCCTTCAACCTCAAGTACATCGGCGTCGGCAACGAACAGTGGGGGCCGGAGTACATCGAACGGTACGAAGTATTCAGCAAGGCGATCCAGGCGAAGTACCCCGACATCGTCATCGTTTCCGGCAGCGGGCCCTTCCCGGACGGGGAGTTCTTCGATTACGGTATGCAGCAATTGGCGGACCTCGGGGCCGAACTCGTGGACGAGCATTACTACCGCTCCCCCGAATGGTTCCGCGAAAACGCCAACAGGTACGACAGCTACGACCGCAACGGACCCAAGATTTTCGCCGGAGAATACGCCGCCCAGAGCGTAGCCATCGCCAGTCCCGAGAATAAAAACAACTGGAACTGCGCCCTCTCCGAAGCCGCCTACATGACCGGCATAGAACGCAACGCCGACGTGGTCGTCATGACCTCCTACGCTCCTCTCATGGCCCACGAAGAGGGCTGGCAGTGGACGCCCGACATGATCTGGTTCAACAACCTGCAAGCCTACGGCACCGCCAACTATTACATCCAAAAACTCTACGCCACCCACGCCGGTACCGATTTGCTCCGCATCACCGAGGACGGTGAGCCGCTAACCGGTCAGCAAGCACTCTATGCTACGGCCGCCAGGGACGCTACCACCAATGAGCTGTACATCAAAGTCGCCAACACCGGCGCCGAGCCGCAGTCGCTGAACATCCTCATCGCCGGAGCAAAACCGTCCGCTACGGCCACCGTCCTGACCATGGCCTCCGACGATCTCGAGGCCGTCAACTCCTTCGCGGAGCCGACGAAGCTCAGCCCGGTCGAAAGCAGCATCAACCTGCAGAAAAACGAACTCCGGGTCGCGATTCCCGCCCACGCCTTCGTGGTGTACACCGTCCAATTATAGCCCTCCGAATATGACCGACACGAACAACTACGTCATCGGCCTCGACTACGGCTCCGACTCCGTGCGGGCGGTGCTTATCGACGCCGCAATCGGCCGGGAGATGGCCTCCGAGGTCTACTGGTACCCCCGCTGGAAGGCCGGCAAGTACTGCGACCCGGCCCGCAACCAGTTTCGCCAGCATCCCCTCGATCACCTCGAAGGACTAGAACGCACGATCCGGAGCGTGGTCGCCACATCCGGCGTCGCTCCCCAAAGCGTCAGAGGGATTTGCGTAGATACCACTGGCAGCTCTCCCGTACCCGTCGATGCGGCGGGGATGCCGCTGTGCTTCTCCCCCGGCCTGGAGGAGAACCCCAACGCCATGATGGTGCTCTGGAAGGACCACACGGCCATCGCCGAAGCGGAGGAAATCAACGAGCTGGCCCGCAACTGGGGCGGCCCCGACTATACCAAGTACGCGGGCGGCATCTACTCCTCCGAATGGTTCTGGGCCAAAATTCTGCACGTGATCCGGGAGGACAGCGCCGTGCGGGAGCAGGCCTATTCCTGGGTCGAGCACTGCGACCTGATGACCCACCTGCTCACGGGCGGCAAGCACATCGACCAGTTGAAGCGGAGTCGCTGTGCCGCCGGCCACAAGGCCATGTGGCACGAGGAATGGGACGGTCTACCGCCCACCGAATTTCTCTCCCAGCTTCACCCCTACCTGGCTGAGCTCCGCGCTAGACTATACCAGGATACCTACACCTCCGACGCGGTGGCCGGCAACCTCAGCGAGGAATGGGCGAAAAAACTCGGACTGACCACCACAACCGTAGTGTCCGTCGGCACCTTCGACGCCCACGCGGGAGCTATCGGTGCGGGAATCACCGAGCACTGCCTGGTGCGGGTGATGGGCACCTCCACCTGCGATATGATGGTCGCCTCGCGGGAGGTGATTGAGGACCACGCCGTCCGGGGCATCTGCGGACAGGTCGACGGCTCCATCCTGCCGGGCATGGTGGGCCTCGAAGCCGGTCAGTCGGCCTTCGGGGACGTACTGGCCTGGTTCAAGGGGGTCATCATGGGCCCCACCCGCGAGCTGCTCTCCGATAGCGCCCTCCTCACCGACGAACAAAAGGAGGCACTCAGCGAGGAAATGGACCGTAACCTGCTCCGCCTCCTGACCGAGCGCGCCGAAGCACTTCCCCTCTCCGACCAGTTGCCCACGGCCCTGGACTGGATCAACGGTCGCCGCACCCCCGATGCGGACCAGTCGCTGAAGAGCGCCATCACCAACATTTCTCTGGGCACCGGCGCACCCGAACTGTTTAAGGCCCTGGTGCACGCCATCTGCTTCGGCTCCCGCAAGATCGTGGAGCGCTTCGAGGACGAGGGCATCCGCATCGACAAGGTGATCGGCATCGGGGGAGTGGCCCGCAAATCCGGCTACATCATGCAGACGCTGGCCAACGTGCTCGACCGCCCGATCGTCGTCGCGACCTCCGACTACGCTCCCGCCCTCGGCGCGGCCATCTACGCCGCCGTCGCCGCCGGACTCTATCCCGATATCCTAACCGCCAGCGCTCAACTCGCGAGTGACTACGAAGCCGAATACCGTCCCGACCCGGAACAGGTGCGGCAGTTCCGCCCGCTTTTCGAACGCTACGTGGCACTCGGCACCTTCGTTGAAGCACAATCCCCCACCTATGCCCTCCTATAAAGAACTGAAACGAGCGTGCTACGAGGCCAACATGGAGCTCAACGCTCTCGGCTTGGTTATCTACACCTTCGGTAACGTCAGCGCCGTCGACCGCTCCACCGGCACCTTCGCCATTAAGCCCAGCGGGGTAGCCTACGGGCAACTCGCGCCGGAGGACATCGTCATTGTCGACTTCGAAAACCAAATCGTGGAAGGCAAGCTGCGCCCCTCCTCGGACACCAAGACCCACGCCTGGCTGTACAAGAGTTGGGAGGTCATCGGCGGGATCGCTCACACCCACGCCACCTACTCCGTAGCCTGGGCCCAGGCCCAAATGGACATACCCATCATGGGCACCACCCATGCCGATCACCTTACCGAAGACGTGCCATGTGCACCACCCATGAGCGACGAGCTGATCGCGGGCAACTACGAGCACAATACGGGAATCCAGATCACCGACTGCTTCCGGGAGCGGGGACTCGACTACCGGGAAGTGCCCATGGTGCTTTTAGGCAACCACGGTCCCTTCACCTGGGGAGAGGATGCCGCTGAGGCGGTGTACCACAGCCGGGTCCTGGAGGAAGTAGCCCGTATGGCCTACCTCGCCCGCCAGATAAATCCGGCCGCCCCCCGCCTCAAGGATGCCCTCATCCGCAAACATTACGAAAGAAAGCACGGCCAAAATGCTTACTACGGCCAGTAACCCAGCACATGATGATGAAGAATAAAGAACTCTGGTTCATCACCGGAAGTCAACACCTCTACGGGGCCGCCGCCCTGGAGCAGGTGGCCAACCACACCACCACGGTAGTAAATGGAATAAATGACCAGGCCAAACTGCCGGTTGCCCTCCGGCAGAAGCCGGTAGTCACTACCTCGGAGGAGATCCTGCAGGTCTGTCTGGAAGCCAACGCTGACCGCAATTGCATCGGCGTGGTGGTCTGGATGCACACCTTTTCCCCGGCGAAGATGTGGATCCGCGGACTCACCTGTCTTAGCAAACCGCTCTGCCACCTCCATACCCAGTTTAACGCCGAGATCCCCTGGGAGAGCATCGACATGGACTTCATGAACCTTAACCAGTCGGCCCACGGCGACCGGGAGTTCGGCTTCTTGATGTCGCGAATGCGGAAGAAACGGAAGGTCATCGTCGGTCACTGGCAAAGCCCTGCCGTACAGCGCAAGCTCAACGTGTGGTCGCGCGTCGCCCTCGGGTGGTCGGAATTCCAGAACCTCCAGGTTGCCCGCATCGGCGACAACATGCGGCAGGTGGCCGTGACGGAGGGCAATAAGGTTTCGGCCGAAATGCGCTTCGGCTTCGGGGTGAACGGCTACTCCGTCGAGGACGTCATGGCCCACCGGGAAGCCGCCTCCGACACCGCCACGACCCAACTAGTACAGGAATACGAAAGCGCCTACGTCCTCACCCCGGCCCTGGTGGCCGGCGGCGCGCAGCGGGAGTCGTTGCTCGAAGCGGCCCGTATCGAACTGACCCTCAAGTCTTTCCTGGAAGAGAACAACTTCGGGGCCTTCACCGACACCTTTGAAAACCTCGGTGCATTCAAACAACTACCCGGTATCGCCGTCCAGCGCCTCATGCAGCAGGGTTACGGCTTCGGCGGCGAGGGCGACTGGAAAACCGGCGCCCTACTCCGCTGTATGAAGGTGATGGGTGAAGGGTTGGAGGGCGGTACCTCCTTCATGGAGGATTACACATACCACTTCACGCCCGAAAGGTCGTACGTCCTCGGCTCCCACATGCTGGAGATCTGCCCGTCCATCGCAAGCGGACGTCCCTCGTGCGAGATTCACCCGCTCGGCATCGGGGGAAAGAGCGACCCGGTTCGCCTGGTCTTCGACGGCAAGCCCGGCAGTGCCCTCAACGCCTCCCTCATCGATATGGGCAACCGTTTCCGCCTGCTGGTCAATGAAGTCGAAAGCATCGCGCCCCAGCAAGCCCTCCCCAAATTGCCCGTTGCCCGGGTACTCTGGGACCCCCAGCCCAACCTAGACGTGGCCGCCACCTCCTGGATCCTGGCGGGGGGTGCTCACCACACCGTCTATACCCAATCGCTGACGACGGAATACCTGGAGGATCTGGCCGATATTGCCGGTATCGAGCTCCTCGTGATCGACGAACGCACCCGGGTACGCGACTTCAAGGACGCCCTCAACGCCAATGAGGCCTACTACCATCTTTTCCAACACGGCTACTAAGCTGACAAATACACCATCATGCGCTACCCATCAGTTACGGGCCTACCCTTCCTCTGCCTTCTGGTCACATCCCTCTTCTTCGCGCACTGCGCCGGCAATGAAACCCCACCGACCGGGGAGGCAGACTCCACACCGGTCACCGCCACCGCTACAATCACCAAGGCCGCTTACGGCACCACGAGCGCCGGAGGGGCGGTCGATAAGTACACCCTCCGCAATGCCCGGGGCATGGAAGTGGAGGTGATCACCTACGGCGGCATCATCACCTCCCTCACTGCTCTCGACTCGGCCGGGAACTACGCCAACGTCACTCTGGGTTTTGACGACCTGGAAGGATACCGGACCAATAATCCCTACTTCGGTGCCCTCATCGGTCGCTACGGCAACCGCATTGCCGGCGCCAAATTCACCCTCGACGGCAAGGAGTATACCCTGGAAGCCAACAATGGACCCAACCACCTCCACGGCGGGGTCACCGGCTTCGACAAGGTAATCTGGGAAGCCAGCGAAGTACCCTCGGACACCGAGCCCGGTCTGCGCCTTACTTACCTGAGTCCCGACGGCGAGGGCGGCTACCCGGGCAACCTCAGCACCACGGTCGTGTACACCCTCCGGGACGACAATAGCCTGGAAGTGAGCTACGAAGCCACCACCGACCAACCGACCGTCGTCAACCTGACGCAGCACGCCTACTTTAACCTCTCGGGCGATTTCTCCCGCGACATCCTCGACCACGTGGTGGAGATCGACGCCGACCGGTTCCTCCCCGTCGACGCCACCCTGATCCCCACCGGCGAATTGCAACCGGTTGCCGGCACTCCCTTCGACTTCACCGAGCCCAAACCCGTCGGCCGCGACATCGGGCAGTCCGACGACCAGCTCACGAAGGGCCAAGGATTCGATCACTGCTGGGTGCTGAACAGCCCCTCCGGATCATCGCCCGTGGCAACCGTGCATCACCCCGCCACCGGTCGGTATATGGAAGTATTCACCGACGAGCCCGCCATTCAGTTCTACACCGGCAACTTCCTCGACGGCACCCTGTCCGCGCCGGGCGGCGGCACCTACGGCCGGCGCTCCGGACTCTGCCTGGAAACCCAGCACTACCCCGACTCGCCCAACCAGTCAGCATTCCCCTCCGTCGTACTGCGGCCCGGAGAGACGTACGCGACCACTACGACCTACAAGTTCTCTACTAAGTAATTCCCGCCTGCAATGTCCGTACTCGCTACCCTCGACTGGGTGATCATTGCCCTGTACTTCGTCATCATTCTCGGTATCGCCTGGTGGGTGATCCGGCAAAAGAACGACACCTCCGACGACTACTTCCTGGCGGGGCGCAACCTCGGCTGGTTCGTCATCGGCTCATCCATCTTCGCTTCCAACATCGGCTCCGAACACATCGTCGGGCTGGCCGGCTCCGGGGCGACCGACGGCGTAGCGATGGCCCACTACGAACTCCACGCCTGGTGCCTCCTGGTGCTGGGGTGGGTGCTCGCCCCCTTCTACATGCGCTCCAAAATCTACACCATGCCGGAGTTCCTGGAGAAACGGTTCAGCGCCGCCTCCCGCTACGTGCTGTCGATCATCTCCCTGATCGCCTACGTACTCACCAAGGTGGCCGTCGGCATCTTCGCCGGGGGCATCGTGTTTGGCGTCCTGTTGCCGGAAGTGAGCTTTATGGGGCTCGACAGCTTCTGGGTCGGCTCGATCCTCATGATTCTGCTGACGGGTGCTTACACTATTTTGGGCGGACTCAAAGCCGTGGCTTACACCGAGGCCATCCAGACGGTGATCCTGATCTTCGGGGCCGTCACCGTCACCGTGTACGGCCTCGACGCTCTCGGTGGCTGGAGCGAACTGAAGCGCATCGCGGGCTCCGAAATGTTCAACCTTTGGAAGCCTCTCGTACCTGAGGGCGTGGAGGGCACCTGGGAACCGGTGCTGACCGAAACACGCATGGCCTGGTACTTCAACAGCAATTACCCCTGGATCGGAATGCTCTTTTGCGCACCCATCATCGGCCTGTGGTACTGGTGTACCGACCAGTACATCGTGCAGCGCATGCTGGGGGCCGCCAACCTGACCGAGGCGCGCCGCGGTACGATCGCCGCGGCCTTGTTTAAGCTGCTGCCCGTATTCATCTTCATCATTCCCGGCATCATCACCTTCGCCCTGGCCGCAAGTGGCAAGATGCCCGAACTGGCCGAAACCCTCCTCGACGCGGATGGCAACATCATCAACGCCAACGCCCAGCAGGTCTTTCCCCTGCTCGTCGCCAAGGTGCTGCCCGCCGGCATCCGCGGACTCGTCGTGGCCGGTCTGCTCGCCGCCCTCATGTCCTCCCTGGCCGGCGTATTCAACGCTTCCTCGACCCTCTTCACGATGGACCTCTACTCCAAGTTCCGGCCCAACGTGAGTGAACAACAACTGGTGCGCGTCGGCCGTATCGCTACCGCGGCAATGGTGGTCATCGGCCTGCTGTGGATCCCGGTGATCCAGGGCAGTCGGGGCCTTTACGACTACCTGCAGAGCGTACAGGGCTACCTGGCGCCGCCAATCTTCGTGGTCTTTTTCTTCGGGGTATTCAACAAACGACTGAACGCCAAGGGGGCCCTGGCAGCCATGCTCGTGGGCTTTACGCTGGGACTGTTCCGGCTCATGATCGACACCCCGGTGATGCTTAACGAAGGATTCGCGTACGCGGAAGGCTCTTTTTTCTGGATCATCAACAACACCTTCTTCCAGTACTATAGCCTGCTGATCTTCCTGATCTCGGCCCTTACGATGGTCGTGGTCAGCTACGCCACCGAAGCACCCCTGCTGGAGAAGATTCGCGGCCTGACCATGGCCACGGTATCCGCCGAGCAGCAGGCCGAAACCCGCGCCAGCGTCCGCACCGCCGACATTGCCGTGTCGGTACTGGTGGTCGTGCTGATCCTGATTGCCTACGGTTACTTCACCGGTTAGCGCCTAGCCTACCACAGCTTATCGAAGGTCTCCATCCACGCCTGCGCCATCCGGTAACTTCCGGCCAGGCTGGGATGGACGCCGTCGGCTCCCCAGTAGGCGGCGGGGGCTTCCTCCAGCGCGTCGTCGAACACTCGCTGGTAGGGCACCCATCCAGTATCGAATTCATCGGCCACCTCCCGGGCGGCTTCCTGGTAGGCGGGAAATTCGTTGGCCCAGCGAGCATCTTCTACGGCCTTACCACCCCGGATGATGAAGGGTTCGCCGAGCATGAACTTCACGTCAGGCAATTCATCTTTCGTGCGCTGGAGCAGGTTCTTAAGGTCGGTGCGGTACACATCGACCGTGCCGTCGTACTTACCGTTCAGCATGTGCCAGAAGTCATTGACGCCGATCAGGATGCTGATGACGTCGGGCTGCAGGTCCAGGGCTTCCTCCTGCCAGCGTTCGGCCAGCTGGTACACCTTGTTGCCGCTCACGCCCCGGTTGTAGCTCGTCAGTTCCGTTTCGGGGTAGGTGCCGAGTAGAGCGGCGGAGGCGAGCAGGACGTAGCCCGTACCGGTGTGTCCGAAGTCGTTGGCCTGGGTGCGTTCGCGGTCGCGACCGGCGTCGGTGATCGAGTCGCCCTGGAAGAGAACCGTGAGTTGCTCCGGTACGTGGGCTAGTTTCGGAGCGGGCGAGGAACGCAGGGCGGCGCTACCGGCTAGGGCGGCGGGAAGCAGGGCGGCGTTGCGCACGAAGGCGCGGCGGCTGTGGGTCATGATCGTTGGTTTATGCTGCCGTTAAGGTAATATGCCGAAACTTACTTTTTACCAGCAGTTCCGGCGGCGGGGACGCGGGAGCCGGCCTATGGAATGAATAGCTACCTTCCCTGGCATTCACCCCCGTAGCCGCCCAGGCTACCAACCAACGCTAAGTCGATCGCAAAGTACCGCCTGAGCGCTACGTGAAGTTCATGAGCCATCCGTGGTGAGACGTCTCGGACCAGAGGCCGCTCGACCTTGAAGTGCCCCGCCACCGCTGCCCGCCAAGTGACGCCTAAGGCCCTCAAAAATCCGTGGCCAATCCGTGACCATCCGTGGTGAGACGTCTCGGACCGGAGGCCGCTCGACCTTGAAGTGCCCCGCCACTGCGGCCCACCAAGTGACGCCTGAGGCCGTCAAAAAATCCGTGGCCAATCCGTGGCCATCCGTGGTGAGACGTCTCGGACCAGAGGCCGCTCAACCTTGAAGTGCCCCGCCACTGCTGCCCGCCAAGTAACGCCTAAGGCCCTCATAAAATCCGTGGCCAATCCGTGGCCATCCGTGGTGAGACATTTCGGACCGGAGGCCGCTCGACCTTGAAGTGCCCCGCCACTGCTGCCCGCCAAGTAACGCCTAAGGCCCTCATAAAATCCGTGGCCAATCCGTGGCCATCCGTGGTGATACGTCTCGGACCAGAGGCCGCTCAACCTTGAAGTGCCCCGCCACTGCTGCCCGCCAAGTAACGCCTGAGGCCCTCAAAAAATCCGTGGCCAATCCGTGGCCATCCGTGGTGAGACGTCTCGGACCAGAGGCCGCTCGACCTGAAGTGCCTCGCCACTGCGGCCCACCAAGTAACGCCTGAGGCCCTCAAAAAATCCGTGGCCAATCCGTGACCATCCGTGGTGAGACATTTCGGACCGGAGGCCGCTCGACCTGATATCTGCGCAATCCGCAGTGAACTTCTCACCGGAAACCACTCGGCGTGCAACGCCTCGACCTTTAGTATCTCAGACCAGAGGCCGCTCGACCTTGAAGTGCCCCGCCACCGCTGACCGCCAAGTAACGCCTGAGGCCCTCAAAAAATCCGTGACCATTCCGTGGCCATCCGTGGTGAGACGTCTCGAACCAGAGGCCGCTCGACCTGATATCTGCGCAATCCGCAGCGAACTCCCCCCACCGAAAACCACTCGGCGTGCAACGCCTCGACCTTTGACGTCTCGGACCAGAGGCCGCTCGACCTTACATTCTCCCTTATCATCCGTTTTATTACCTTTCCCTCCGGAGTACATCTCCACCACCGCACAAACGATCATCCATGAAACACCCCCTGGGCTCTTTGCTCTTTCTCCTCCTCCTTTGCTCCTGCGCACCCCGCAACCAAACCACGGACGACGGATGGATCAGCCTCTTCGACGGAGAGACTACGGAAGGATGGCGCGGCTACAACGCCCAGGAAATGCCCCCCGGCTGGGTAGCCCAGGACGGCGTACTGTACTTCGATACCGAAGTCGAACTGGAGCAGGATTACACCGGCGGTCGCGACATCATCTACGGAGAGCGGGAATTTGATAACTTCGAATTATCCCTGGACTGGAAAATCCCCCCCGGAGGCAACAGCGGCGTATTCTACCACGTGAAGGAAGGCTACGGCGCCCCCTCCGAGGTCGCGCCCGAGTACCAACTCATCGACGACGAAGGTTACGCGGACATCCACGACCTGACGGGCTACAACAGTCAGTTCGGCGCCGAGCACCCCGAGCAACTCCAGGACTGGCAGAGCACCGCCGCGGACTACGCCATGTACACCCCCGATCCCGCCAAGAAGAAACTGAACCCGGCCGGGGAGTGGAATACTACCCGCATCGTCTACACCCCCGAGCGGGTGGAACACTGGCTGAACGGTGAACTGGTCCTTTCTTTCGTCCCCTACTCCGACGACTGGAAGGAAAAGCGGAACTCCGGCAAGTGGAAGGGTGCCCCCGACTACGGTAAATTCCGCAGCGGGTATATTGCCCTACAGGACCACGGCAGTCCACTCTGGTTTCGCAACATCAAAATTCGGGAGCTTTAGGCCCGGCAGAACAACAACATGAAAAGAAGAACATTCATTCAGAGCAGCACGGCCCTGGCCGCGACCGTCCTCCTCCCCGGCTGCGCCGCCCAAAGAGCCGGTGCTAAAGATCGCCTCCGTACCGCCCACATCGGACTGGGTTACCAGGGTATGGAAGATATGCGCGCCATTGCCTCCCACGCCAACGTGGACGTCGTGGCCCTCTGCGACGTAGACAGCACCAAGTTGCGTGCCGCCGAGGAACTGCACCCCAACGCCCGGGCATTTGCCGACTACCGCGTAATGATGCGGGAAATGGGCGACGACATCGATGCCGTCGTAGTGTCGACACCCGATCACATTCACGCTCCGGCCTCCCTGCTGGCTATGGGTATGGATAAGGCGGTCTACTGCCAGAAGCCCCTTACCCACCACGTATCGGAAGCCCGGGAAATGGACCGCGTAGCCCGGGAGCGCCGCCTCGTCACCCAGATGGGGATCCAGGTGCACAGCTTTTACGACTACCGCATGGCCACCCAGCTGATCCAGTCGGGCATCATCGGCAAGGTGCACACCGTGCGCGCCTGGTCGCCCAAGAACTGGGGCTACGACGGCCCCGAACCCACCACGAGCGACCCGGTGCCGGCTTACCTGGACTGGAACCTCTGGCAGGGCACCGCTCCCCAACGGGATTACGTGGAGGGCCGCTACCACCCCAGCAACTGGCGACAAATCCTGGACTATGGCTGCGGCACCCTCGGGGATATGGGCGTCCACATCTTCGACACCCCCTACAACGCGCTCGAACTCGACGTACCCCTGACCATCGTCAACGAGTGCCGACCACCGACCGGCTACGGCTTCCCGGAAAATAACGTGGTGACCTACGAATTCCCCGGCACCCGCCACACCGCCGACCGCCTCAAGTGGGTGTGGTACGACGGTCCCGGTGCCCCGGCCGACCACGAAGACCTGCAGCTCCCGAACGGGGACGAACTACCCGACCAGGGCGCGGTATTCATCGGCGAAAAGGGCCGACTGCTCCTCCCCCACTTCATGCAGGAGCCCCGCCTGATCGTGGACGGCGCCTACCAGAACATCGGCACCGAGATCGCCAGCGCCGCCAGTGCCCTAAATCTGGGCGCGCCCATCCGCAACTACGAATCAGAAAGCCCCAAACACTACCACCAGTTTGTCGATGCCTGCCTGGGTAAGGGTCAGACCAGCGCCCCCTTCAGCTACGCAGCCCGCCTAACGGAGGTAATCTTGCTAGGCGTGGTGGCGGGTCGCTTCCCCGGACTGACGCTGCACTGGAACGCGGAAACCGCGCGCTTTGCCGAAAACGAAGCTAATCAGTACCTGGAGGGGAACTACCGGGAATTCTAGCCGGTCGTCCACAGATTACAAACCGTCTCTCCGGCTGCGGAATGCCGCTATTATGTCGATCTTAACGGTCACCAACTTCCGATCGATCATGGTCCGCACCCTTACGCTGCTTGCAATACTCCTCATGTCCGTCACTCACGCTACCGGCCAGTCCGGCCCCCTACGCGTGGGCGTCGTGGGGCTTACCCACACCCACGTCCACGGTATCTTCAACAGTGAGGGCCGCGGGGATATTGAGATCGTCGGTATCGTGGAACCCAACGATACGTTGGCGGAGCGCTACGCCGGGCAGTACGGGTTCGGACTAGATATCGTGTACTCCACCCTGGAGGAAATGCTGGACGCTCAGTCCCCAACGGCGGTGACGGCCTTCGGCACCATCTACGACCACCTGGCGATCGTGGAAACGTGCGCGCCCCGTGGCATCCACGTAATGGTCGAGAAGCCCCTGGCGGTAAGTCTCGATCACGCCCACCGAATGGAGGCGCTGGCCCGGGAACACGACATTCACCTACTGACCAACTACGAAACTACCTGGTACCCCACCAACCACCGGGCCTACGCCCTGGTAAAGGAGGACAGCCTGGTGGGAGCATTGCGCAAGGTCGTCGTTCGCGATGGTCACCGCGGACCGAAAAAGATCGGTGTCGACCCCGAATTCCTCGAGTGGCTGACGGATCCGAACCTAAACGGCGGCGGCGCGATCACCGACTTCGGCTGCTACGGCGCCAACCTCATGACCTGGCTGATGGACGGTCAGCGACCCCTTACGGTTACGGCCGTCACCCAACAACAACAGCCGGAAAATAACCCGCTGGTCGACGACGAGGCGCTCATCATTCTCACCTATCCCTCGACCGTGGCCCTCATCCAGGCATCGTGGAACTGGCCGATCGGTCGCAAGGACATGGAGATTTACGGCCTTACGGGGGTCGTGTACGCCGACAATCGTCATGATTTGCGGATACGGCAACCGGTGGGCTACGACGGCTTTACGGAAGAAGCCCTTACCCTGCCCGAACGGACGGCGCCCTACGACGATCCTTTCGCCTACCTCGCGGCCGTCATCGAGGGTACCGTCACGGTTAGGCCCACGGACCTCTCGGCCCTGGAAAATAACGTGACGGTCATGGAAATTCTCGACGCGGCGGTACGTAGCGCCCGCAGCGGGGAAACGGTCGTGCTGCACTCAAGATAAAACCAGCACAAGGCGGGGCGGCGGGGCGCGGGAGCCAGGCGGTACCGGTTCCTGAATGATCCGCTCAGTACCGCAGGTGTCCCCGGAAGGGGAAATTACCGGCTTCGACGTCGTCCTTGAAGTCGAGCCGTCCGCGGACATCCGTAAATATGCCGGTCCCGCTGCCCCGGGCGATCGGGTGCTGGCACCGTCCGAATATCTCCGCTCCCAGAAAGAATCCGTCGGGCGAACACCCTTCGTACTTGCCCTCGAATTTATAGTCGGTCCAGAAGGTACCGGCATCCCCCAGGTAGGTACCCACGAAGTATTCTCTTCCCTCCTCGCGGTAGGTCCCACTGGGCGAACAGGCGTAGTCGCTCACGAAGACGTACAGACAGCCTTCCAGGTCTCCCGTAAGTTGGATGGAATAGTCCGCCCCCTCGGCGGTGTAGTCGCAGTCGGCGATATCGGCAAAGAATCCTATTCCATCGATTTGGGTAGCGCCGGCGTTGGCGTACGTGCCGGACATATCGTAGGATACGGCGGATGAAGACGGTACCTCCCGCACTTCGACGGTCTCTTGCTCGCAGGCAAATAGAAGTAAACAAAAACAGCAGGTCGACAGACCGCGTAGCAGCGTTTGCATGGTAGTAGTGATTAACGGGTGATCAAAATGTGTGCTGTCTAAGTTAGCCGTCCCGGGCTTCGGCCCCTTGTACTATTGTTGCAGAATCTTGCAGTATTGTCGCAGTCCCCGTAAGCAGCCGTGTGCCCCGGGCGAATACGCCGCCCCGCAGCGAAAAGCCGGGGGAGCGACAACTGGACGACCGTTTGCGTTGCCGTGCAGACTGGCATACGGCGGAACAAGGATACGGACGCCCGGGCGTCCGGAAACCCGCGCACTTCCGGGCGACTAGCTCACCCCCAATCATTACCTTTGCGGCCCCCTCAAACCAATGCTTCCGCATGCCCGCCCTTACCCCCCGCCACGACCAATTCCGCCACCGCCACATCGGCCCTTCCACCGAGGAAACCCGGGAGATGCTGGCCACCATCGGCGTTGAATCGCTGGAGACCCTGATCGATCAGACCGTCCCGGAAAATATCCGCCTGCGTGACCCCCTGCAGGTGGATTCCGCCATCAGCGAATACTACTACCTCCAGCACCTGAAGGGACTCGCGAGCCGCAATAAGGTATTTCGCAGTTTCATCGGTATGGGCTACCACGGCACCATTACGCCGAGCGTCATTCTGCGCAACCTGTTTTGCAATCCCGGTTGGTATACTCAGTATACGCCCTACCAGGCGGAGATCGCCCAGGGGCGCCTCGAGAGCCTCCTGAATTTCCAGACCATGGTCAGCGACCTCACCGCCATGCCGGTCGCCAACGCCAGTCTGCTCGACGAGGGCACCGCCGCCGCCGAAGCGATGACCATGTTCTACGGCCACAAGAACAAACGGGCAAAGTCCGACCCCGCCAGTGTATTCCTGGTGTCCGACCTGGTACTGCCCCAGACGCTGGCCGTCCTGCAGACCCGGGCCGAACCCCTGAACATCACCATCGAGGTAGGCCCCGTAGCGGACTTCGATCTTGACGAAGACCGGGTATTCGGCATCCTACTCCAGTACCCCGGCGCTAACGGTCGGGTCGAGGATTACCGGGAAGTCACCCAACGCGCTAAAGCGGCGAATATCACCGTCACCGTGGCCGCCGATCTGCTGGCCCTTACCCTGCTCGTCCCTCCCGGCGAGTGGGGCGCCGATGCCGTAGTCGGCAATACCCAACGGTTCGGCGTTCCCATGGGCTTCGGCGGACCCCACGCCGCTTACTTCGCCGTACAGGATACCTACAAGCGCCTGATTCCCGGCCGCATCATCGGCGTTAGCCAGGACCGCCACGGCAACTTCGCGCTCCGCATGGCCCTCCAAACGCGCGAACAGCACATCCGGCGCGAAAAGGCCACGTCCAATATCTGTACCGCCCAGGCCCTGCTGGCGAATATGGCCGCCATGTACGCCTGCTACCACGGTGCGGAAGGACTGAAGGCGATCGCCCTGCGTACTCACCACTTCACGGTCATTCTGGCCGACGCGTTGCGCGACGCGGGCTTCACCCTGGCCGGTGATCAGTTCTTCGACACCATCCACGTCGAAGCCGCCCCCGAAAAGATCGCCGGTATCCGTAAGGCCGCCGAAACGGAGGGCTACAACTTTTTCTACCCCGCCGAAGGCGGTATCCGCATCAGCCTCGATGAGACGGTAGCTACGACGGACCTGCAGGCGCTCTGCCGCATCTTCCGGGCAGATCTGAAGTACACCGGCGCCGAACTTACCCCGGCGGGGGGGATCTCCGGTATCGAGTCCGTCATTGCTCCCGCGCTCCGCCGCCAGAGTGAGTACCTGACGCACCCCAATTTCCGCGACTACCGCACGGAAACGGAGATGATGCGCTACCTCAAACGGCTGGAAAACAAGGACCTCAGCCTGACGCACAGCATGATTCCGCTCGGTTCGTGTACTATGAAACTGAACGCGGCTACGGAACTGATCCCCGTCAGCTGGCCCGAATTCGCCGAGATCCATCCCTTCGCGCCCATCGAACAGGCCCAGGGGTACAAGGAACTCTTCCGCGAGCTGGAGCACGACCTCGCCGAGATCACCGGATTCACCGCCTGCAGTCTTCAGCCCAACAGCGGTGCCAGCGGAGAATACGCCGGACTGATGGTAATCCGGGCCTACCACCTCCACCGTGAGGAAGGGCACCGTGACGTGGCCATCATTCCCGAGTCGGCCCACGGTACCAATCCCGCCAGCGCCGTCATGGCCGGAATGCAGGTCGTGGTCGTAAAGAGCGACGCGGCCGGTAACGTGGACATCGAGGATCTCCGCAACAAGGTCCAGAAGCACAGCGACAAACTCGCCGCCCTGATGATCACCTACCCGAGTACCTACGGCGTCTTCGAAACCGGCGTCGTGGAAATGTGCGAACTGATCCACGCCCACGGCGGGCTGGTGTACATGGACGGCGCCAACATGAACGCCCAGGTCGGCCTCACCAGTCCCGGCCGCATCGGTGCCGACGTATGCCACCTCAACCTGCACAAGACCTTCGCCATCCCCCACGGCGGCGGCGGCCCCGGAATGGGGCCCATCTGCTGCAACGAAAAACTGGCCCCCTTCCTCCCCGGGCACCCGTTGCAGGAAACCGGCGGACAAAAACGCACCACCGCGGTGGCCTCCGCCCCCTGGGGCAGCGCCAGCATCCTGCTCATCAGCTACGCCTACATCAAGATGCTCGGTGCGCGCGGATTGCGCGAAGCCAGTGAGTACGCGATCCTCAACGCCAACTACATCAAGGCCCGCATCGCCGACAGCTACGACGTGCTCTTTACCGGTGAAAACGGCCGCGCCGCCCACGAACTGATCATCGATCTGCGCCCCTTCAAGTCGGTAATGAGCGCGGGAGACCTGGCCAAGCGCCTGATCGACTACGGCTTCCACGCCCCCACCCTCTCGTGGCCCGTCGCCGGCACCGTCATGATCGAACCCACCGAGAGCGAGAGCAAGGACGAGCTCGACCGCTTCTGCGACGCCCTCCTCTCCATCCGCCGCGAAGCCGATGCCATTGCGCGGGGCGACGTCGATGCCGCGGACAACGTACTACAGAACGCGCCCCATACCATCGCCGAAGTCACGGCCGACGAATGGAGCCACCCCTATTCCCGCAGTCAGGCGGCCTATCCGCTTCCCTACCTTCGCCAGGGTTTCAAGTTCTGGCCCAGCGTGGCGCGGGTGGACGACGGCTACGGGGACCGGAACTTCGTCTGTACGTGTCCGCCGATCGAGGAATACGTGAAGGAGTAAAACCCTCCCCGCTACTCCCCGAAGCTCCACTCCAGCACCCGCCGATCGTCTCCCGCGGTGATCAGGGTGTGCCGGTCGAGCCAGCACAGGGTATTGACGGAGTTGACGTGGCCCCGGTCGCGCACGACTTCGCAGACTTTGAGCAGTTCGAGGTCGTGGGTACGCCACAGCTTGACGGTCTTATCGCGGCTGGCGGTCGCGAGGTAGTCTCCGGAGGGGTGTACGGCCATGGCATTGACGGTCATCAGGTGAGCCGTAACGGATTGCTGGAGGCGCAGCTTGCCACCGAGTACGTGCCAGCGGCTCATCTGGGCATCGCGCCCACCGGAAAAAAGGTACTCTCCGTCGGGACTAAAGGCCAGCGCGAAAACGGAGGGCGGGTGCGCGGGAGCAACGTCCATCAGGGAAAAACCGGACCGATCCACCAAATAAATTTTTCCGTCGCTGGCACCTACGGCCAGGCGGTCGTACACCGGATCGTAGGCCAGCCGGCGCAGGGAGTTACGCGACAGTGGCAGGCTCTCGAGGCTGCGGGCTTCGGCTACGGACCAGCGGGTGAGTACGCCGTCGCCGCCGGCACTGAAGAGTTCATTGTTTGCGCGGAGAACGCTGAAGGTGCCGCGACGATGGTGGGCGACGTGGCGGTTCTTTTCGGGGATATCCGGATAAAGCCAGTGGACGCCGCCGTCCAGGGTCCCCGCTACCAGTCCTTCGTCGGTGGTCGTCAGCGTCAGAAACTTGCCGCCTTCCACGGTGGCGACTACGCGTCCGAAGTCCACGTCAGCGCGGTGCCAGTGCACCAGAAAGCCGTCGGCGGCGGCGGAGTAAAAGCCGTCGGCGGCGGGTTGAAGATCGTAGATCGCGGCGCGGTGCCCCGAACGCTGTTGTTGACGTACTAGCATTAGCGACGCGAACAAGTTGTTAGGGGTCAGGGTTTTAAAGGCACACCAGCCTTTGGCGTTCGTCGCCACCCCACCAGATGAAATATATATTTCTAGTTCTTCTCTGCTGGGCGGTGGGTTTTATAATTCCCCAGTTCACCGCCACCTTGCAACTTGCCGCTGCTATTGCAGTCATCTGTATTGTAGTAGCTTGCGTCTGCTATTACATTGACACCCGGATCAATGCGGTTCGGCTATAGAACTACCCTTCCTTGCCTCTACTTTTTCATGACTCCGTCCTGCCACCCGGCGAATGGGGGCTGTGGCGGATCGATGAATCGGAATCCGATCTCCGCGGTCACGTCTCCCTCTTTCACCGCGAGATCGAACAGATCGAACGTATCCGGGGAGCCGAGCGCCGCCGTGAGTTTTTGGCCGCCCGGCTATTATTGCATCACATGAGCGGTCGCAGCGTCCGGGCGGAACTGATCAAGGACACCGACGGCAAGCCGCACCTGGATGACTCCTTATTCTTCGTAAGTATCAGTCATACGGTAGGCTATTCCGCCGCCATTGCCCACCCCCGCCCCTGTGGGGTAGACGTACAGCGCATCGTGCCGCGTATTCGTCGCCTTGCCCGGAAGTTCGTCAACGTCGAGGAAAGCGTACATCTGCAACAGGAATACGAACTGACCCAGCTGCACCTCATCTGGGCCGCCAAGGAGGCGATGTACAAGGCATACGGAAAGCGTCAACTCGATTTTAGGGAACACCTGCACGTGAACCTGGCGGATTACGGACCGGAGATCAGCACCGCGGATGCCTACTTACGTACGGAGACGGTGACCATGCACTTTCACCTGGAATTTCGGTGTTATCCGACCTTCGTCATCGTGGCGGCGGTCGAGATCAATCCTTAAACCACCCGGCGTAGGTGAGGTAAGCGGCCGCGATGCGTTCGATGGTATCCTCCCGCTGGTCGGGCGCAAGCGTTTTGATCTTCCGGGCGGGGATGCCGGCGTACACCGAATCGCGTTCACACCGCATGCCGGCCGGCACGACCGCGCCGGCCCCGATGATCACGTTGCTTTCGATGACCGCGTCGTCCATCACGATCGCGCCCATGCCGATGAGGACGCTGTCGTGCACCGTACACCCGTGCACGATGGCCCGGTGACCGATGCTGACGTCGTTGCCGATGGTCGTGGCCGCTCGCTGGTAGGTACAGTGAATGCAGGCACCGTCCTGTACGTTGACGCGGTCGCCCATTACGATGCGGTTTACGTCACCCCGGATGACGGCGGTGAACCAGACGCTGCAGTGATCGCCCATGACGACTTCCCCCACGAGGGTCGCGTTTTGGGCAAGGAAGCAGTCCGTACCGATCTGCGGGGTGTGTCCGCGGACGGGAATGATCAGGGCCATGGGTCAGATGAGATCGTCCTCTTCTTCCTCCTGGGCCTTGCGCCGGCGGCTGCGCTTTTTGACTACCGGTTTGGCCTTGGGCGGGGGTGGTTTTTTGATCTTGGAGATCACCTTGTTGGGGCCCTCGCGGCGCTCACTGGCCATACGGGCCAGATCCTGCGCCGTAACGTCCATCGCCCCGCTGGCCTGCAGGCGCATCCCTTCCAGGCTTTTGGTGGTTGTGGGAACGGCTTCCAGGCGTTTGCGGTCGATGAGTTTACCGGTCACGGAGCAGACGCCGTACACCTTGTTCTTGATGCGCAGCATGGCGTTTTGCAGGTCCTGGACCTGATCGCGTTTGCGCAGTACCTGCTCATTCAATAGTTCCAACTGGCTCACCGAGCTGCTGTCCTGGGTATAATCGGCACCAAAGCCTTCGGTAATGTTCTCCGAGAACTCACTTACCTGATCGCGGAGCATCTGCAACTCCTTCTTGGCTTGCTGATAATTGTCCTTTATGATAACCTTGAACTCTTCGAGTTCTTCGTCGCTGTATCTTTCCATGTCGTAGACTGAACTGTAGGGTAGTCAGGTCGAAGCCGGTGGCTTCTTCCAAGCTAAATACTGAGGCCATAATACGCCCGGCCGGCGTTCAATGTTATGTTTTTTTGCGTTTAATGCAAATCTGATGCCCCTTTACTGACGTTACCACTCGAATAGGGTCACATTCCGGCAGACGGTGTGTACCCCGCACCGTACTTTTGTCCCCCCTAAAACGATCTCCCCATGGCCATTATGATTACCGACGACTGCATCAACTGCGGAGCCTGCGAACCGGAATGCCCGAACAATGCTATTTACGAAGGCGGCGTGGAGTGGACGATCTCCGACGGCACGACCATCAGTGCGCCCTATACCATTGAGACGGGAGAAACGATTGCCCCCGACGAAGATCAGGAACCCGTCAGCGACGAGTTCTACTACATCGTTCCCGACAAGTGTACCGAGTGCGTGGGTTTTCACGAGGAGCCCCAGTGCGCGGCCGTATGCCCCGTCGACTGCTGCGTACCCGACCCCGAACGGGAAGAGGCGGAGGAAGTCCTTGCCCAACGGCAAAAGATCCTGCACGCGTAAACCCGCGAACTACCGTTAATGGATGCGGGCGAACTTGCCCCCGCCTCCGTGTAAATCCTTCCCGTGCTGCGTCTGTCCTTTTTCTCCCTACTGGTCCTGGCCACCCGTCTCCTCCTGTCGCAGGGAGCCCCCTTACCGGTCAACGAGGAAGGGTACGACCTGATTCGTCGGCTTCAGCTCCGGTACGGTTATACCGGTTTTACCGCTCCGGCGGCCGACCTTAACCTGCGGCCCGCCAGCCGCGGTGACCTCGTCAGGCTCGCGAAGACATACTACGAATTGTACGGAAGCGACCTGTCGGCCGTAGACCGCTACCGGCTCCAGGGCTTTTTCGACGACAACAACGAGTGGCTCGCCCTGCCCTCACTGGCCGACGCGGAGGATGCGGACCGGGCGCCCTTCTGGATCGGTGATGACTTCGCCCTGGAATCGGTCCGCTCCCCCCTCTACCGCACCTCCCAGCGGGCTCCGCTCCTCGGCAGCCTGTACCGTACGCCCTCCTTCTTCCTGGAGCACAACCAAAAAGACTTCTACCTCCGCCTAAATCCCGTGATCGATGCCCGCTACGGTCAGCTAAAGGATGACGAGCAGGCCTATCTGTACAACCGGCGGGGATTGCGGTTACGCGCCGGTATTGACGATCGCATATTTCTGCACTTCGAGATCCTGGAGACGCAGTTCGGCGCGCCGAACTACATTCGCGACTACTTCAACCGGGTCGTATCGCTTCCGGGAGCCGGACTGACGAAGGACGACCTGACCATCGGATTCGCTGACATCGAGCGGGGCTATGACTTTCTCAACGGCGCCGGGTACCTGTCGGCGGATGTAACGCGTCACGTCGGGGTCCGCCTCGGCTACGGGCAGCACTTCATCGGTCAGGGCGAACGCAGCCTGTTCCTGAGCGATTTCAGCAACAACTACCCCTTCCTGGAAATCAACTGGCGCATCTGGAAGTTCCACTACCGGAATCTTTTCGCGGAGCTGACGGGCAGTCCACAGGACCTGCCGGGGCCGGACACCCTGCTGCCGAAGAAGTTTCTCGTCGCTCACCACTTGTCCATCGACATCGGCAAGCGCCTCTCCGTCGGACTGTTCGAAGCCGTCGTACTTAACCGGGAAAGTGGATTTGAGTTGGCCTACCTCAATCCCGTTATTCTCTACCGCACGGTGGAGGGCAGCGTGGGCTCCCCGGACAACGTCGTGATCGGCCTGACGGCCGCGTACCGCCTGCCCTTCCGTACCGAGGTGTACGGGCAGTTTATCCTGGATGAATTCAAGTACGATGAGTTGTTCGTAAAAAAACGTGGGTGGTGGGCCAACAAGTGGGCCTACCAGATCGGTGCCCGCCACGTCGACGCCTTCGGGATCGACCAGCTCGACCTGGTCGCGGAACGCAACGTGGCCCGCCCCTACATGTACTCCCACGACGGACCGAGCAGCTATACCCACTTCGCCATGCCGCTGGCCCACCCCCTGGGGGCCAACTTTACCGAAAACCTGGTTGGTTTCGACTACCGTCCCCTGCCCCGCCTGAACCTGTACGGCCGGGCGTACCTGATCGAGCAGGGAGAGGGTAGCCCGGGAGTGGTGGAGGGGGAGAATCCTTTCCAATCCAGCGACCTGCGCAACGAAACCTTTGGTAACGAGATCGGCCAGGGAATCCACTACACCAATACCATTCTGCAGCTGCGGGCCGGGTACGAACTCCGTCCCAACCTCTGGCTGGAGGGTGAGTACTTTACCCGGAGTAAGGATTCCGAGCAGGCCGCCCGCGACCTGGAAACAAGCTTGCTCAACCTGGGAATCCGCTGGAACATCGCCCGGCGACCCGAAGCGTTCTAGGCTCGGGTGAAGGCCTGCAAGCGATAGACCTGTTGGACCCGCGCGCCGCCGCCCCAGTCCACATTTTGCAAACTCCCTAACATTTTTCCATGCCGCTCCCCTCTCCCGCTTTCGTGATCGAAGAAGACAAAATGCGCCGTAACCTGGAACGGGTGGCCGACGTAGCGCGGGCGGCCGGTGTCGACATTATCCTGGCGCTGAAGGCCTTCGCGTACTGGCCCGCCTTTCCGATCATCGCGGAATACCTGCCGGGAGCAACCGCCAGCAGCCTGAACGAGGCCCTGCTGATCGAAAAACACTTTGGTCGTCAGCCCCACGTCTACGCCCCCGTCTACCGACCCGCGGAATTCCGGCAAATCGCCGCGATGGCCCACCATCTGACCTTCAATACGCTTACCGAACTGGAACGGTACCGCGCGGAATGGGAGGAGCTCGGCACCAGCGTAGGCCTGCGGGTAAACCCGGAATACAGCCCGGTAGAAACCGACCTGTACAATCCCTCCAACAAGCACGGGCGCCTGGGCGAAACCCTGCCCAACCTGCCGACCCGTCCTCCACGTGGACTGCGGGGCCTACACGTGCATACCCTGTGCGAGAGCGATGCGGCCGCTACGGCTACCCTGATCGAGCGTACGCGCGCCCAGTTCGGCCACTATCTGGAGCAAATCGAATGGCTCAACCTCGGGGGCGGCCACCTGATGACGCGGGAGGGCTACGACACGTCACGACTGATCGGAGTCCTTACCGACCTACGGAAGCGTTACCCCCACCTGAAGGTCACCCTCGAGCCCGGCAGTGCCCACGTATGGCAGACGGGCTACCTGCAGTGCACCGTGCTCGACATCGTGAACAACTACGGTTCGGCAACCCTGATGCTCGACGTCAGCTTTACCTGCCACATGCCCGATACGCTGGAGATGCCCTACCGTCCGGTCGTACGGGCCGCGAGCGCGGAAGAGAAAGAAGGGTACGCCTATCCCTACCGCCTCGGGGGCATGAGTTGCCTGGCCGGGGACTATCTCGACACCTACTACTTCCGCCAGCCGGCGCGGGTGGGCGATACCCTCATTTTCGAGGATATGGCGCACTACACCACGGTAAAGTCGACGATGTTTAACGGGGTGCCCCACCCGGACATCGTCGTAGTGGACGCGGAGGGGGATGTCGTACAGCACCGCAGTTTCGGCTACGCCGACTACGAAGCGCGCATGGGCTGACGGGCGGCCGCCTTATTTGGCGGAATTGATAAAGTAGACCCCCGCGAGCAGCAACGCGCCGGCGAGCAGCGACTGCCCCGTGATCACTTCGCCGTTGAAGAGTCCGCCGAGCAGCACGGCTACCACCGGATTGACGTAGGTGTTCGTGGAAACCTTATCGGCACTCACTTTACCCAGCAGGAAGTTGAAGGCCGTGAAGGCGGCAATGGAACCGAAAACAACCAGAAACAGCCAGGAATAAGCCGAGCGGGCGGTGAGCTGAGCTACGCTCCACCCGTCCCATTCGTCAAGGGACAGGCTGAACAGGCCCAGGAAAAGCCCCGCTACGATCATCTGCATGGCCGTCGCCCGCACCCGGTTCGGCCCCAGATCGAGGCGCTGCCGCAGGAGCATACCCGCTCCCCAACAGAGCATACCGGAAACGATGCCGATGAAGCCCTTGGTGGCTTCCGGCCCACCCACGGCAATGGGTTGGGCGATCAGCAGCGCCATCCCGCAAATGCTGATGAAGGCCCCCACGAATGCCTTTACCGAGGGGCGACTATCCAGTACCACCCACATCATCAGCATGACCACCAGGGGCTCGAAGGAAATGATGAGGGAAGTGGTGCTGGTAGGAATGTACTGCTGCGCCCAGACGACGGCCCCCGTCCCGACACTCAGCAAAAGGACACCGATGATGCCGGAATTGATCAGGTAGCGCGGTCGCGGCAGCGTGCGATCCCCCCGAAGTACGGTGTAGCCGTAGAGCAGTAGTCCGGCGACGGTAAAGCGGGTGGCCCCCATGCCGAATACGGGGATGGAATCAATCGCCCAGTAATTGGCCAGGTAGGTGGCTCCCCAGACAAAATAGGTAGTGAAGAAAGCAAGGAGGATGAGCAAGCGGTCACGTCCCATAACTCGGCGTACTTTTGCGGGAAATCAAGATAGAGTGATGACCGACTTCGCAAGAATACTTTCCAGCGCCGCTTTAGTTCTGCTCTGCGTGGGCTTTTTTAGCTGCGACCGTCCGGCCGCGGAAGAAACGGCCACCGCCGCCGCGCCAACCACCACGGAGCCCGACGGCGCGCCCGGAGCCGGCCTGAGCATCGTATTCGTCAAGGTCGATAGTCTTCAGGCCGGGTATACCCGGGTGGCCGACGAGCTGAGCCGCCTGGAGGAAAACTTCAACAAGGCCGAGCAGAACCACAACGCGCGGGTGGCTGCCTTCCAGAAGGAAGTCCAGCGGGTGCAGAACCAAGTACAGCAGGGCCTCCTGGCACCCAATAAGATCCAGGCCGAGCAGCAACGCATGGCCAAAAAGGAACAGGAGATCATGCAGCAGCGGGACATCGCACTGGGCAGCATCCAGGAAGATCAGCTGCGGATTCAGCAGGAGTTTTCGGAGCGGGTGAAGGCCGTGTTGGAAGAACTGCAGGCCGAGAATAACTACGACTATATCCTGAACCAGGGACAAAACTCGGCCGTGCTCATCACCAACGACCGCTACGACATTACGCCGCTCGTCCTGGAAAGACTAAACGTGGCCCAGGACAGCGTTCAGTAAGCTGAGGCATGCGATTTCCCCTGCTCTTCAAGATCGGTTTTCTTCCCGTAGACATCTGGGACGTCTTCGACGTGCTCGTCGTCGGCTACCTGATCTACTGGCTGTACCGCCTGCTGCGGGGAAGCATCGCGCTGAACATCTTCGTGGGCATCGTCGCCCTGTTCTTCAGCTACCAGGCCTTTACCGCCCTGGGGATGGATCTGCTGAGCAATATTCTCAATCAGTTTATTCAGGTCGGATTCATCAGCCTCATCATCATCTTTCAGCCCGAGGTACGCCGCTTTCTCCTGCTCCTCGGGAGCGGCACCATGAAGCAGCGCGATAGTTTCTGGAACCGCCTACTGGGCCGGGAGGAGTTCGAGCGCGACAAAGCCCCCCAAACGGCCGTCGTACGCCGCGCCTTCCTGCGCATGGCCCGGCAGCGGACCGGCGCGCTCATCGTCTGTACCCAGGAAGCCGATCCCAGCACCGTCATCACCGGCGGTACGGAACTGAACGCGGACATCAGCTACGGACTGCTGGTCAGCATTTTCAATAAGGAAAGCCCACTGCACGACGGGGCCGTGCTGATCTCCAACCGTCGGATCGTAAAGGCCAGCGCCATCTTGCCCGTATCGGAGAACAGCGACCTGCCGGCGGCGGTAGGTCTGCGCCACCGGGCGGCCGTCGGAGTCACCGAGAAGATCGACGTCGCATGCTTCATCGTCTCGGAGGAAACCGGCAAAATTTCCTTTGCCTACGGGGGCATCCTGGAACGCGGAATCTCGGAAGAGCGACTGACGGAGTTGCTGGATATGTACCTCTAAAAAACCGACTGCTTGTTGCGGCCAAGGATGAAGTACAGCAGCGCCCCCAGAAAGGGAATAAAGAAAATGATCGCTCCCCAGATCAGCTTCTTCTCCATGGGATAAGGCTTTTTGATGAGGTCGAGCACGGCCAGCACGATGATGATGAGGGCCAGGATGCCACCGATGGCCATGATGCCCATACCACCGGCCATGGCCTCTCCGGCGCTGACGTTCTCGCCGCAGGCGGTGAGCAGAACGATAAAAGGAAGGACGGGTAGGATTCGACGGATATTCATGGTTTGCTGAATTTGTTATACAACCTCGTCGGTGGGTTGTAGTGTTCGTTGTGACTGGAGATCGCCCCGACGGCTACCGCAGTCGGAGACCGCAGCTTACTTTCGCGGTCAGAGACCGCATTTTACCGTCGCGGTCAGAGACCGCATTTTACTGCCGCTGCCGGAGGCAGCATCTTACTTCGCCGCCGGAGGCAGCGTTTTACCGTCGCGGTCGGAGACCGCGTTGTACTTAACTTAACCGAATGACCACCCAGCAATACATCGACCAGCACCGTGAGCGCTTTCTTGAAGAACTGAAAACGCTGATCCGCATTCCCAGCATCAGTACCGCCCGCGAGCACGACAAAGACACTCACCACTGCGCCGTGCAGGTCCAGGAATACCTCGTCCGGGCCGGCCTGGAGCGGGCGGAACTTTACCCTACGGACGGCCACCCGATCGTGTACGCGGAAAAGATCGTCGACGAAAAGGCTCCTACGGTACTGATCTACGGCCACTACGACGTGCAGCCCGCCGATCCGCTCGACGAGTGGGAAACGCCGCCCTTCGAGCCGACCGTAAAGAAAACGGCCCAGCATCCCGACGGCGCCGTATTCGCCCGGGGCGCCACCGACGACAAGGGGCAGATGTTCATTCACGTCAAGGCCGTAGAGGCGATGATCCAGACGGACAGCCTGCCCTGCAACGTCAAGTTCATGATCGAGGGCGAGGAGGAGATCGGCAGCCCCAACCTGGTCCCCTTCATTAAGGAACACAAAGACAAGCTGAAGGCCGACGTCATCCTGGTTTCCGATACGAGTCTGCTGAGCAAGAGTCATCCGAGCATCACGGTAGGCTTGCGGGGGCTGACCTACCTCGACGTGAAGGTGCGTTCGGCCCGCGCCGATATGCACTCCGGGCTCTTCGGCGGCGCGGTCGCCAATCCCATTAACGTACTCTGCGACATGATCGCCAGTCTCAAGGACGAGGACAAGCACATCACCATCCCCGGCTTCTACGACGATGTACACTTCCCCAGCGAGCGCGACCGCACCCTGATGCGGGAAGCTCCCTTCAACGAGCAGGAGTACATGGACTCGCCTGGCGTTTTCGGCCTGGAGGGAGAAAAAGGATTCACTACTTACGAACGTACGGGCATCCTGCCCACCCTCGACGTCAACGGTATCTGGGGCGGATTTACGGGTGAGGGCTCGAAGACCGTTATCCCGGCCGTAGCCAACGCCAAGATCAGCATGCGCCTGGTGTCGCGGCAGGACCACGAGAAGATCACCAAACTATTCTCCGACCACTTCAAAAGCATCGCACCCCCGACGGTAAAGGTGGATGTCATTCCCCACCACGGCGGCAACCCCTACGTCACCCCCACCGACACCCCCGAGTACAAAGCAGCCGAGGCGGCCATGGAAAAGACCTTCGGGAACACGCCGGTACCTATGTACGAAGGCGGCTCCATCCCCATCGTCGCCCAGTTCAAGGAGGTGCTCCAAATCGAGACCATCCTGATGGGCTTCGGCTTTGACACCGACGGCCTCCACAGTCCGAACGAGCACTTCGGCCTCTGGAATTTCTACAAGGGCATTGAGACGGTACCGGAGTTCTTCGCGGCCTACGCAGCTAGAAAATTTTAAATTTAAAATTTGATATTTAAACTTTGAAATTTCTAGCTCCTTACCCCTCCTTCCTCGATGTACTGCTTCCGCACCAGCTCGTCTACGGTGGGCGGTCGGACGCTGAGGATGGCTCCGGAGAAGAATAAAGTCTTGCCGGCCAGCGCGTGGTTGGCATCGAGGGTAACGAACTTATCGTCCCAGTCGATCACCTTGGCGTTGACGGCCTTTCCGTTGGAGTCGGTGAGCGTAAGGTACTGTCCGCGCTCCAGGAGGCCGGGTTCGATCTGTTCCCGCTCGTTCCGGAAGATCGAAATAGGTGCTTCGAGGATGTGATCGGGGCTGGTCTGCCCGTAGGCATCCTCGGGGGCCAGCAGAAAGCTGAATCCCATTCCGCTTTTGAGACCGAAGATGCGACGCTCCCAGGCGGGCAGCATACGTCCGGTACCGAACATAAACTTGAAGGGGTAATTAACGTCCATGCGTTCCAGCAGGGTGCCGGACGGGCCGCCGTCGCGGACTTCGTAGGTCATGGTCACGATGGCGTGGTCGTCAATGGTCATGGTGGATTGGGTTTTCCGGTCGTCTCCCCCGATCGGTCGGCGACCGTCCGCGGGATGAAGATCAAACGGCTGTACGCACCAGCAGTTCACCAACGGGGCGCGGACGCGGGAGCCGTGTATGGGGAAGGTCAGAGTTCCTCCGTTAAGATACCGATCATCGTTTTCACGCCCTCCCGGTAGTTTCCGATGCGCAAATTTTCGTTGGGGCTGTGTTGGTTGTTGTCCATATTGACGGTAGGTACCGTAACGGCAGGAATCCCCAGCGTAACGACGAAGGGAGCAATCGGAATGGAGCCTCCCGTCATCCGGATCATTACCGGCTCGCGACCGTGTACGTAGGTCAGCGCCCGGTGCAGCCACTGCCCTACCTCCGTGTCGAAGTCCGTCCGGAACGACTGGTAGAAGACCTGAGCGGTAAGGGTCGCGATCCGGGGGTAAGCCAGGCGTTCTTCCTTGCTTGGTTCACGATCGAGTACGTGGTATCCCTGGCGTTCGATGTGCTCCGTTACCAGACGTATGAGCCGGTTCGGATCGGATTCCAGGACCAGTCGGAGGTCCAGCTCCGCCCGGGCCCAGGCGGGGATGATGGTGCGCGCCTCTTCGTCGATCCAGCCGCTCCGCATGCCCCGGATATTGAGGGAAGGGTACTGGATCGACTCCTGGTAGCTGAGGCCGACGCTGTCTACTCGCCCGATCTGGAGTTGGTCACGGATCGCGACCTCATCGTCCGGCACGGCAGCGAGTATTTGGCGGGTGTCCGCGTCAAGATTCACGCCCTCGTAGTAGCCGGGGATCAGTACTCTTCCGTCCGCATCCTTCATGGAGGCCAGTAACTGGGCCAGGGCCAGCGCGGGGTTTGGCGCGTAATTGCCGTAGTGACCGCTGTGCTGGGGGGCTACCGGACCGTAGGTCGTCAGGGTCACGTCGGCGATCCCCCGGGCTCCGAACTTCAGCGTCGGCCGGTTGCTCGGGTGGAGCGGACCGTCGAAGATGATGAGCATATCGGCCGCCAGGAGCTGCTGGTGGCGGTCGACGGCGGCCGGAAGGCGGGGCGAACCCAGTTCCTCCTCGAAGTCCATAATGATCTTTAGATTATAGTTCGGGGCCAGCCCCTGATCGGACACGGCGTCCAGGGCGGCCAGTAACATACCGATGGGGCCCTTGGCATCCGAGGCGGAACGGGCGTAGACGCGGTCGTCGTCCCGCAGTTCTTCGGGTAAAAAAGTGGTTAGCCATTGCCCGCCTTCCGTATCGCCGCCGCTCCGCCGGATGGCCGGTCGAAACGGATCGGTTTTCCAACGACTGGTATCCGTTGGCTGACCATCCACCTGTAAGTACACCAGGACCGTCTTCTCCGCTCCCGCAACCTCACGCCGCGCCAGTAATAAGGGTACGGTGGGTGTTTCGATGCGTTGCAGGACGAAGTCCCGACGGGCAAAGGCCGATTCGCACCACCGGACGTTGCGCTCGATGTCCTCCGGATAGTGGGCATCATTCGGCAGGCTGAGTAACTCGATCAGTTCCGGGAAGGTGGCATCGGCGTAGTGCCTGGCTAATTCGCCGATCTGGTCCGGGCCGGGCCGCTGACCGAAGAGGGAACAGGTGATAAGACTGGCAATGAGTACGGTAGAGACTTTCATCGGAGCAAGATACCTACGGATGTCGCCGGATATATATACTTTCCCTACGAATCGAAATCCCTGCCATGACTTACCGACTACTCACCGGGCTGTTTTTACTACTTGCCGGCTCCCTTCCCGCCCAGACACGGCTCCTCGCGGATCCCGCCATCAGCGCCAACCACGTCGCCTTCACCTACGCGGGCGACCTATGGGTTGCCGATCGGGACGGCAGTAACGTACGGCGGCTTACGATCGGGGAGGGGCAGGAAACGCACCCCGTGTTTAGTCCTGACGGCCAGACCCTGGCCTTTACCGGCGCTTACGACGGCAACCTGGATGTGTACACCGTCCCCGTGACCGGCGGGATTCCGCGGCGGCTGACCTGGCATCCCTACCCCGACGAGGTGCAGGCCTTCTCCCCGGACGGCAAGCAAATTCTGTTCACCTCCAAGCGCGACGTATTCACCAATCGGTATAACCAACTATTTACGGTAGGTCTGGAGGGCGGCCGCGTGACCCCCCTGAATATCCCGACCGCCTTTCAGGCCGATTATTCCGCCGACGGCAGCCGTTTGGCCTACACCCCACTGGGCGACCGCAGTTCCATGTGGAAGAACTACCGGGGTGGTACCGTGTCCCGGATCTGGGTATTCACCCGGGCGGACAGCTCCGTCGTCGAAATCCCTAAACCGGAGACGGGCAGTAACGACAATGCCCCCCAGTGGCTCGACGGCAAGGTGTATTTCCGCAGCGACCGCGACGGAGAATACAACCTCCATGCCTTCGATCCCGCCACCCAATCCGTCGATCGCCTGACCGACTTCCGGGACTTTCCGGTCATTGCCCTGCGCGCGGGCGCGGGAGCCGTCATCTTCGAACAAGCGGGCTATTTACACACCTACGATCCGACCACCGGCGAGGTGAATCAACTCGACATCAATTTCAGTGCAGACGTACTCGATATCCGGCCCCGCTACGTGACCGGCGACCACGTACGCTCCTCCGACGTATCTCCCAGCGGGAAGCGCCTGGTGTTCGACTACCGGGGCGAAATCCTCACCGCGCCCGCCGACCAGGGTGACGTGGAGAACCTGAGCCATTCCCCCGGCGCCCACGAAACCTACCCCGCCTGGTCGCCGGACGGAAAGACGGTCGCGTACTTCAGCGATGCTTCCGGAGAATATGCCCTGCACCTGTCCCGCCTGGATCGTGAGGGGCCGGGCGACAAGGTGCGCGAGATCGAACTTCCCGGCACCGGTTTCTACGCCCATCTCCACTGGTCGCCCGACGCCAACCGACTGGCCTTCGTGGATAATGGTCGCAACTTATACGTGCTCGACGTAGCCAGCGGACGCGTCACTAAGGTGGACCAGGATCAACTGTACTACCCCGGTGAGTACCGCGACCTCTTCGGTTCGTGGTCTCCCGACAGCAAGTGGCTGGCCTACTCCAAGATTACGCCGACGAACTTCGAACGGGCGTACGTCTATAACGTCGACAACGGAGCGTCCCGGGCGGTAACCGATCCGCTCGTCAATGTCACCGAGCCGGTATTCGACCCGACGGGGAAGTACCTTTACCTGACCGCCTCCACCGACGCGGGACCCGTCGTAAACTGGTTCCAGCAGTCGAGCAACGACATGCGGGCCACCAACGGAATCTACCTGATCACCCTACAGAAGGAAGTGGTCTCTCCCTTCTTCCACCGCAACGACCGCGAAGGGACGGACGCCGACGAGCGTTTTGAAGCCGCCCTGGAGAAGGAGCGCTCGGCCGGAAAACCGGCAATGGAAGAATCCGCTACCCCGCCCGCCGATACCGTACCGGGGCCGGTGCGCATCGACTTCGACGGGCTGGAAAAGCGGATCGTCCACGTACCCCTCCCGAACGGCAATTACGCGAATCTGGCGGCACCCGTGGCGGGGGAACTACTGTTCATCAATTACGGGGAGGAGGAGTCCGTGCTGCAACGCTACTCCCTCGAAACCCGGGAAATGGAGGAACTCATTCCCGCCGACTGGTTCATCCCCACGGCCGATGGCCAGAAGCTCTTCGTCAGCAGCTACGGCCGCTGGGGGGTTACCGACCAACAACAACCCAGTCTGGAGGACCTCAAGGAACCGGAAGCCTACGGACTCAGCGTAAGGATCGATCCCGTAGCCGAATGGCGCAATATCTTCCACGAAATGTGGCGCGTCAATCGGGATTATTTCTATGACCCCAATATGCACGGCGTGGACTGGGCCGCCATGAAGGCGAAGTACGAGCCCTTCCTGGCCGACGTACGTACCAGTGCCGACCTGTACCGCGTCATGGAGTGGATGGGCAGCGAACTCGGGGTCGGTCACCACCGCTTCGGAAGCCGGGGCGAACCGCTGCGGGAAGCCGAGGAAGTAAAGGGTGGACTACTCGGCGCTGACTACGCCATCGCGAACGATCGCTACCGCTTCGCCAAAATCTACGGGGGACTCAACTGGAACCGCGACCTGGCTTCCCCCCTTACCGAGCCGGGGGTCGACGTGCGGGAGGGCGACTACCTGCTGGCGGTCGACGGTCAACCGCTGGTGGCCGGTGACAACCTATACCGCCTCTTCGAACGGACGGCGGGCCGCACGGTAACGCTTACGGTCGGGCCCAGTGCCGACGGCAGTAACTCCCGGAAGGTAAAGGTCACCCCCATCGAGGACGAATACGATCTGCGTAATCGAGACTGGGTGGAGGGTAACCTCAGGAAGGTGAATGCGGCCACCGGCGGGAAGGTAGCTTACGTATACGTGCCGAATACCGGGGGCGGTGGGTTCGAGTACTTCAAGCGCTACTTTTTCCCGCAGGTCGATAAGCAGGCCATCATCGTTGACGAACGGTTCAACGGCGGCGGGCAGATCGCGGACTACTACATCGAACTCCTCATGCGCCCCTACCAGAACAGCTGGACCTACCGCTACGGCCAGGACCAGCACGCGCCCGTCGCCTCTATTCAGGGGCCGAAGGTTCTCCTCGTCGACGAAACGGCCGGCTCGGGCGGAGACCTCTTCCCCTACCTCTGGCGGCAGAATGAGCTCGGGCCCATGATCGGTAAGCGCACCTGGGGCGGACTGGTCGGCGTCTTAGGTTTCCCCGAATTCATCGATGGTGGATCGGTGACCGCCCCGAACGTAGCCTTCTGGGATAAGGACGGCTACCGGGTCGAGAACGAAGGCGTCGCGCCGGACATCGTAGTCGAGCAGTACCCGCAGGAAGTCATGGCCGGCCGCGACCCCCAACTGGAACGGGCGATCGAAGAGGTGATGCGGCAACTGCGCGAAAACCCGACGCCGCAGCCGGAGCGACCGGCCTTCGAGAAGCGGGGATCGGCGAAATTTTAAATTGCCAATGTCAAATTTTAAATGTCAAATTTTCAATTGGAAATTTAAAACTGCTGGTTCCCCTCACCCTCCTTCTGGTCGTCGTTGCGCACGCGACTGCGGCGATTCTGCGCCTTGAAGTCGATGGCGCCGAACTTGTGGCTGAAGTTGATGCCGAAGCTGCGGAAGGGAATGGTGAAGGAACTTTCCTGCTCGAAGGTTTCTCCGCGTAGGCTGGAGGCGAATACCTTATCGTCGCTGAAGGGCGTAATAACCCGTAAGCCCAGGGAGGTGCGTTCGCTGAGGTCGTAGTTCAGGCCCACGCCGTAGATGCTGAAACTCGGGTTGCTGCCCTGGAGGGTCTGCTGGGGTCCGCGACCGAAGACGAAGAAGTCAGCCCGCAGCTTGTCGCTGAATTTGTAGCTGCCGCCGCCGTTGCCGCTGATGATGTCGGCCGAGCGCTCCAGTTGTTCGCCCCCTACGATACCGGTACCGTTATAGCGGCCGTAGTTAATGCTGGCCCGTAACTGCAGTTTCTGCCAGAGCGTGAAGGAGGTGAAGAAGTTGGCGCCGTAGGTATCGCTGCTGCCGATGTTGAGAAAGGTGGTGGTACTGGCTACGCCGTCGTCGTCGATGCGCAGGAAGCTTTCGATGAGGTCCTTAGTCTCCCGGTAGTACACGGAGGCGTTCAGGACGACGCCCTTGATGTAGGTGTTGTAAGCCAGTTCGTACTGGTCGACGACCTCGGGTTTTAGGTCGGGATTACCGATCTGCAGGGAGTTGGGGTCCGAGATGGCCGTAAAGGGGTTAATGTAGTACAGGCTCGGCCGTTGTATGCGCTGGTTGTAACTGCCCTTCAGGTTGCTGAACTGACTGAGTTTACGGCTCAGGATGATGCTCGGCAAGAAGTTTTGGTAGCTGTTCCCGAAGCTCGGATTCTCGCTCCGGAATTCCCCGCCGATCTCCGTTGTCTCGTACCGGGCGCCGGCCACGAGTCCCCAGTTATCGCTAATGGTCCAGTTAGCACTTAGGTAGGCGGCGTATACGTCCTGGTCATAAAGAAACAGGTCGGTAAGCCGGGGGGAATCGGTGAAAGTGCCGGCGTCGTTGGGTTTCACCTGAGTACGGTAGTCACTGTCGATACGGCGCAGCACGGTCTTCAGGCCGGTTTCCACCTTCAGGCGGTCGCCGGCGGGGTGGACGTAGTCCAACTGACCGGTGTACTCCAGGTTCAGGCCGTCGTTGGTGTTGATCAGGTCGCGCTGGTAGATATCCAGGTCGCCGGTTTGGTCGACGATGTTATCGGTGCGGCTGTCCTGTCCGCTGACCTGGAAGGCGACGATGAGTTCCCGGTCCGGTTGGTCGGGAAAGGTGCGGCGGTAGTCTAGGGTACCGTCGAAACCAGCGTTGGCGTTTTCGCTGTCGTTGAAGCGGGAAAAACTGACGTTATTGCCCTCAGCATAGGCGTTGATGAAGCCATCGGTCGTACCCTCCACGTTGCGGGCGAATCGATTATACCGCCCGCTCAGGTTGAGGCTGTTGTAGGCGTTGAAGTCGTAGAAGGCGCCGAGGTTGCCGTTGGCTCCGAAGAAACCGGAGGCGTTCACCCCGTGCTGGCTGAGTTGGCGGACGGGGCCGTTAGGGCCGAAGTCGGTGCGCAGGAAATCGATTTGGGCGTCACGTTTCCAGCTCCAGAAGCCGTTCACGCCGCCGTTGATGCCGAAGCGCCCCACGAGAGCATTGACGTTGAGCCCGAAGTTGTTCTGCCGGGTGCCGATGCTGGAGTTGACGGTGCCGGTGAAGCCCTGGGCGTCCTTCTTCTTGGTGATGATGTTGATGATGCCGCCGGAGCCTTCGCCGTCGTAGCGGGCCGAGGGGGTGGTGATCACTTCCACCGATTTGATCTGGTCGGAGGGGATGCTCTTCAGGGCGTCGGCGACGCTGGTGGCGAAGATGGTCGATGGCCGTCCGTTGATGAGGATGCGGAGATTGGAGGAGCCGCGCAGACTTACGTTGCCCTCCAGGTCGACGCTCAGCAGGGGCACCTTGCGTAGTACGTCGCTGGCATCACCGCCCTGGTTGGTGGCATCCTTCTCGGCGTTGTAAACGAGTTTGTCGATGCGGTTCTCCACCAGGCTGGCTTCACCCGTAACTTCTACGCCGTCCAGCATGACGGCGTCGGTGGCCAAAGCAATCGGGGGTAGCTCGAGGTCGGGGCTTTTTTTCGTGGTCTTTACCTCGGCGACGGTCTGCTCCGTGTAGCCGATGAAGGAGGCTTTGATCTGGTACTCCCCTACCGGGATATCCGTGAGCTTAAAGCTGCCGTCGGGTTCGGTCAGCGTACCGTTGATCTGGGTCTGCCCGTCGGCGGCCAGCAGCACGATGGTGGCGTATTCGACGGGGTCTCCGGTTTCGGCGTCGGTAACCATCCCCCTGATCGTACCCTTGATGGCGGGTGGGCCACCGGCTCCGGGGTACTGAGCGAAGAGGGAAGTCGTGCAGAGGCAAAGAAAAAGTAGGGCTGCTTTCATAACTGGGCGATCGGGGGGTAGACGGCAAAATTACGTTCCGCCCTACCCCCCTATTGCCGCCCCGATCCGCTGTTCGACGAACGGAGCGGAATAATCTACCACCTTCGCCCCCCTACTGGTCCGACGGGTCCGGACTTGGGCGGCGACGGAATGCTATCCTTATTTTTGGCCATGCCCGACTACCTTCCCCTCGACCACCAGGCTCGCTCGCCCGACGACATGGCCGCCACCGCGGCGGCTGATTACCGCGAACTAAGTCGCCGCCGTACCGTCCGCGATTTCTCCGCTGCGGCGGTTCCGCGCACCGTGATCGAGGACATCGTGCGCACCGCGGCTACCGCTCCCTCGGGTGCCCATAAACAGCCGTGGCACTTCTGCGTGGTCAGCGACCCGGAGATCAAACGGCAGATTCGGGAGGCCGCCGAGAAGGAGGAGTACGACAATTACCACGGCCGCATGTCGGAGGAGTGGCTGGAGGACCTGGCCGTGTTCGGGACCGACTGGCACAAGCCATTCCTCACCACCGCCCCCTACCTGATCGTGGTGTTCAAGAAGGCATATGATGTGGGGGAAGACGGCAAACGGCACAAGAACTACTACGTCAACGAATCGGTCGGCATCGCCTGCGGCTTCCTGATCGCGGCCATCCATCGGGCCGGGCTGGTGACGGTAACCCATACGCCCAGTCCGATGAATTTCCTGCAGAAGGTGCTCGGTCGGCCGGAAAACGAGCGGGCCTACCTCCTGCTCCCCGTGGGACTGCCGGCGGCGGATGCCCAGGTGCCGGCCATCGAGCGGAAACCGCTGGACGAGGTGCTAACCTGGTACTGACTTATCCGTTATATTAGCTGACGCAATCTTTTGCCATGTATATGCCCCCCCTGCCCGATGCGCTGCTGCCGGTTTATTCTTCCAAGCGGGTTACCGCCGATGAATTTGCGGCCCTATGCGAAGAACACCCAGATATGCATGCGGAACTTGAAGTAGACGGGAGATTAAAAATTATGAGTCCGGTAGGGGGTCTAAGTGGCAATCGCGAAAACGAGTTTAATGCAGATTTAACGCTTTACGCGCGAGCGCAGGGCGGCAAGGCGTTCAGTGCCAGTACAGGGTTTCGTTTACCCGATGGTTCGATCCGGTCCCCCGACGCTGCTTATTTGTCGGACGCTCAGCTCAGCCAACTTTCTCCCGAGCAGTTTGAAAAGTTTATTCCAGCCGGACCGGTCTTTATCATCGAAGTACTATCTGTTTCCGACGGTTTACGGGAAGCGGAAACCAAAATGCGCGACACCTGGATCGCCAATGGCGTCCGCCTAGCCTGGCTCGCGGACGTAGACAACCAACGGCTGTGGATCTACCGCGCCGACCACTCCGTCGAACTGGTAAGCCCCCTCGACCGTACCATCACGGGGGAGGACGTACTGCCCGGATTCACCTTCGATCTCAACTTGCTCGCTTAGCCCTACGGTATGTGGACATGCCCTAAATGCCAGCGCCCCTTCCGCCGGCCCCAGCAACAACACATCTGTAGCGAGAAGACCATCGACGAGATTTTCGCCGGTAAGCCGGACAACGTGATCATGGCCTTCGACGACGTACTCCTCGCCACCGCCGACTGGGAGCCCAACCTCATCACCCCCGCCCGCCGCGCCATTATGTTTACCAACAAGCGGGCCTGGCTGGTCGTGCGCCCCATGACTAAGGTGCTGGAAATAAGCTTTTTTACCGGCGAAGTCATCCACAGTCCCGTGCTGCACCGCTCGGCCCCGGACACGATGGGGCAGTCGAAATACCGCCACTCCATCCGCCTGGGCGGTCCGGGGGAACTCTCCACGGAGGCCATCGATCTCCTGCGGAAGGGCTACGATTACAGCAACCGCTGAGGGAGCTTCCCCGCCCTTTTGCCCATCTTTGCCCCATGGCTACGAAACTCTGGCAGAAAGACTACCCCCTCGACCAACGCATCGCCGACTTCACCGTGGGCCGCGACCGCGAACTCGACCTCGAACTGGCCCCCTTCGACATACTCGGCAGCATCGCCCACGTAACGATGCTGGAGGAGGTCGGACTGATCGACGGGGCGGCGGCGCGCAGGTGCAAGGAAAAACTTAGAGAGCTGTATCCCCTGGCCCGTAACGGCGAGTTTGTCATCGAAGACGGGGTGGAGGACGTGCACAGTCAGGTCGAACTCCTGCTCACTCGCGCGCTGGGAGACGACGGGAAGAAGATCCACTCCGGCCGCAGTCGCAACGACCAGGTGCTGGTGGATCTGCGCCTGTACTTCCGCCACCGCATTCGGGGCATCGTGGAGCAAACGGCGGAACTCAGCCGCACCCTAACGGAACTCAGCGAGGAACACCAGGATAAGCTTATTCCCGGCTACACCCACCTCCAGATCGCCATGGTGAGCAGCTTCGGATTGTGGTTCGGTGCCTACGGCGAAGCCCTCGTCGACGACCTGCGGTTGTGGAAGGCGGCCTACGATACCGTCGACCAGAACCCCCTCGGCTCCGCGGCGGGCTACGGCTCCAGCTTTCCGCTCGACCGCGATCGCACGACGGAACTGCTCGGCTTCCGCGAGCCGGTGGTCAACGTAGTGGCCGCGCAGATGGGTCGGGGAAAAACCGAACTTACGGTAGCCTTCGCCATTGCCGGCCTGGCCCAGACGGTGGGGAAAATGGCTATGGACGTGTGCCTCTACAGCAGCCAGAACTTCGGCTTTCTGCAGTTGCCCGACGACCTCACTACCGGTTCCAGCATCATGCCCCACAAGAAGAATCCGGACGTATTCGAGCTTCTCCGCGGACGCTGCAATCTGCTGCAAACCCTGCCCGCCCAGATGGCGCAGCTCACCGGCAACCTGCCCAGTGGCTACCACCGCGACTTCCAGCTGCTCAAGGAAGCCATCTTCCCGGCCCTGGATCAGCTGGAGGATGGACTGGCCATTGCTCTTTATGCTTTGCCCCGCACCCGCGTCCGCGCCCAAAGCCTGCCGACCGATCCGCGCTACACCTACCTCTACAGCGTGGAGGCCGTCAATCAACTCGTGCTGGAGGGCCTGCCCTTCCGCGATGCCTACGTAAGCGTGGGTAAGGACATCGAAGCGGGGACCTTCGTTCCCCCTACCGGACTGAAGCACACCCACCTCGGCAGCCTGGGGAATTTGGGCAATGGGCGGATCAGCGAGAAACTGCAGATGGTGATGACGGGCTTTGACTTTGGGCGGGCGAAAGCTGCGCTGGACAAGCTCGAAGCCCGCTAATCAGAAGCGCTGTTGATCCTAGCTTTCCGTTAACTAGGTATTTGACCGGATGTTGGCCTGAGCGAAGAGGGCTTCCTAAGGGGAACTGCATATGGCCCGCCCCCTACTCCTGGATTAGAAAATCCAAGTTTGCACGTCTATTTATTCATATGATTAAGCCGGCGAAAGGTTCTTTCGGGGCTGTGAGGCGCGAAATATTTACCGTAACAAGGTGTGCACTGCACCTCCGAGTTTCCCTTCAACAAAAAATCTCAATTACGAGAAAAATGCATCACTGATGGATGCCGTTCAGACCCCCATATTTTACTTTACACAACCATATTTTGTGTTAAGGTAAATATATGTTTTTATAGCCCTATATTCGATATACGTTCGTAGACCATATTTAGCGTGTGTCCAGAACGGAGTACTGCTCCGCAACCTGCTTAGAGTTTGATTAATGCCTCGTATACACTACGACGTCCCAGCAGCCTTAATAGATTGATTGCCGGCCGGAAACGGACGGTCCTGAAAACTATGAGTCCTAATACATCCGTTACGGGGCTGCTCTGTTCAATACGCTAAACTTACAAACATATTTCTTTTGAGGACAGTCAAGCTATGCTTGACCCGATTAGCCCGTTAATTATCTGAATTGGTATGTCTTAGCATGCTTTGGGTAAGCCATGTTGATTATTAACGGAGTTCCACCACTATTACCACACTATCTAACACCCTGCAGTATGCTATCCGTGACTAGGGATATGCGACTTGCACCATTCTTCCTGAGTATGAATTAACCCTTAGGCACGACCGTGCCTGACATCGCAGAAGGACCCATGGTTATTCCAAGTCGGTTTCTTCTTTCCACATCCATATTTCATCCCGGCATTATCTACTTCCCTACTGAAGGGAATAGGCCACCGCTATGCAACCCATTTTAATCACCCGAGGATCCCACCTACCAAGACGGTGTTCCCTCATTTTATATTCTATTTATGCGACATATTATACTCATACTGCTCCTCGCTATGGTTACGATAAGCGATTTGGTAGCACAGACTACCGACGCAACCCAAGCGCCGGTGCTCGTTGGTCAATGGACTTTTGAGCAAGGGGAAGAACTCCTCGATAAACAGGGGAACTTCGGCACTATGACGTTGGTCAATTCGACCATATCTGACGGAACCCTTAACCTTAAAAGAAATCAGTACGCCAAACTCGAAACCTATACCGGTCCGCCACTCACCAGCAAAACCCTGGTATCGTGGTGCCGCATAGATGATTTGAACGTCAGATATGGTTCAGTCCTGACCATCGACCACACGAACATCGACCAATTTGACGGCATCGTCTACGCAGAACTCAACCCGTATCAGTGGACGGTGGGCAGCTCGGGGTACAGGCGCACTCAGCGTTTACAGACGGCGCACGCAGAAACCGAAGCCGGAATTCTTATCCAGATGGTAATCACCTATGAGCAGCTCGCAACCGGCTCGAAAATAGCTGCATACCGGAACGGTGAACTCTTAGGAAGTTACGTTACCAACAATAATCTGGTCACTTTCGACGCCGGCAACGACATTCAGGTGGTTTTCGGAACTCGTCACATATACCCTGGCGGCGGGCTCAATCAATTTCTTGACGGCAGAATTGAAGAAGCTCGGATTTATCAAGGAGCTCTGTCGCCGGAAGAGGTGGCTGCTACGTACAACGAGGGTATCGACCCCATTGCAGACACGGACGAGGATGGCATTCCGGACGAAGAAGACAACTGCCCTACCATCGCGAATGCGGAGCAAGCCGATAATGATGGGGATACCCTGGGTGACGCCTGTGACGATGACGATGATAACGACGGCGTGCTCGACGTTGACGATGCCTTTCCCTCCGATCCAGCTGAATCGGTAGATACCGACGGAGACGGTATCGGCAACAATGCAGACACCGACGATGACGGTGACGGGCAGACGGATGCCGACGAAGTAGCCTGTGGCTCCGACCCCCTCGACCTCGCCAGCCTGTCACCTGACAACGACGGCGATAGCTCTCCTGACTGCGTCGACGAGGACGACGACAACGACGGCATATTGGATATTGTCGACAATTGCCACCTCACCGCCAATAGCAATCAGGCCGATAATGATGGGGACGGCATCGGTGATACCTGCGATGACGACGACGACAATGACGGATTCAACGACGACGACGATTGTAATCCACTGAATAGTGCGATCAACCCACTGGCCGCGGAAATCTGCGACGGTATTGATAATAACTGCGACGGAGTAATCGACGAGAATTTTGCTCCCGAGATCAGCGCAATCAACGTAACGGCCGAGCCTACCGCGCTGGGTTCCCCAATCCAGGTACACGTCGAATACACCGATGCCAACGACCAGGACGGGCACACTGCAATCGTGGACTGGGGGGACGGAACAACTTCTGATCTGGCAATCGACCAGCTTGCTAACGCTGCGTCGGCCAACCACGCTTATTCCGCTACGGGTGTGTACAGCATCATGGTTACCGTCACCGACGCATGCAGCGATACCGATACCGAAGTAGCTGCCACTTACGCCGTGGTGTTCAATCCTGGCGAAGGATTTGTGACCGGCGGCGGCTGGATTCACTCTCCTGCCGGAGCCTACACACCCGATCCCAACCTGGAGGGTAAGGCCAATTTTGGCTTCGTAGCCAAGTACAAAAAAGGTCAGTCTACTCCCGACGGCAACACCAACTTCCACCTTAATGCGGCGGATTTTCGCTTCAAAAGCACGGCGTACGACTGGCTGGTCGTTTCCGGCAACCGAGCTAAGTTTAAAGGCATCGGCGAGGTGAACGGAGAAGCTGGTTATGCATTCATGATCACGGGCATTGACGGCGACATGAACAAGGCAGGAGAAGCCGATAAGTTCCGCATCAAGATCTGGAGCCTTAATGGTGGAGGTGTCGTTTACGACAACCAGATGGGTTCCAGTGATACCGAATATGCTTCTACCGAACTGGGTGGAGGTACGATCCAGATTCACTACGCTAATAGCGGAGGGAAAACAGCAGCGAAAAGTATGACCCAACCTACCACCGACAAGGGAGAGCCGGCCAATTTCGCCTTCTATCCTAATCCTGCTAATCACGATCTTACGGTGGAGCTTCAGGATTGGAACGCCCCCCTCGAAGTGGTACTGTTTGATCAATTGGGACGTCGGATTATAACACAACAAGTAGACGTCCCAACCTCCACGATTCGCCTTCCGTTGAGCGAGCATAACTTGCAGAGCGGCATCTACACGCTAAGCGTGTCCGATGGCGACCAGCAAATCAGCCAGCGGCTAGTCATCCAACGATAAACGACCCAGGGCATGCCGTAGATAAGGAAGGTCACCCCCCCGGGGTGGCCTTCCTTTTTACCGACACACCAGTCTGATAAGCGAACAAATCGGCCCGCGCTTTCGACCACATTGCGGTGCGCGTAGCCGGTTGGGAAAACGGTGCCGAACTTCGTCTGATCGATCAGCTGGACCTCGCCGAGCATGCGCTGCCCGATGGCGTGTATACCGTCAGCATATCGGATAGCCACCAGCAAATGAGTACCCGTTTGGTCGTCAAGCGGTAGTTACGGATGGGCCCGGTTTTCCGAACCGGGCCGCTTTGATTCCCAGGAAAAGCAGGTCACCTTCGGGCGGCCTGCTTTTCTGCTTTGGGGCTCGTGAGTACTTCGCAAGGTGATCTCCGCCGCCCGGGCGGTAAACACCGGGCTATAAACTTCGTTGCTAGGGTAACTTCCGGTCTGCGCAGGCGAGTGGCGCCCAGTCCATTAGTAATGCGTACCATTAGCAAGATTGCGTAAGCAGACCGCCGGGTGGAATAGGTTGACTCCTAACCCTTAGCCACCCAACCACACCTAAGTATCCTAAAAAATAGCCTTTATTTAGAACGCGTGCCCTTCACGGGCGCCGTAGCCCCTTACCTTATCCACCGAGAACGAGAACACATGCATACTTCCTTTTTGCCACGCTGCTTATTTATGGTAATGTTACTGGCATCGGCAATTCTCCACGCCCAATCGTGGGAAGCCTGCGGCACGCCGAACCTGACGGGAGCCACCGCCGAGTATCCCCTGCTCGCTACCGACCCGGCGGGCGTGGCGCACCTGGTGTTCAGCGACGGTCGTCACGGGGGCCGGGCATCCCTGTACCGGCTGCAGGGGAATACCTGGATTCCCGCGGGCCCCGCCGGGTTCTCCAGTGCCGCGGCGGTACAGCGCAGCGACGTAGCCTTCACGGCGGACGGTCAGCCCTTCGTGATCGTCACTACGGACGAAGACGATAGTGGTGAGTACGCATTGGAGGTCTATACGCTTACGAACGGAAAGTGGACGGACGTATCCCCGCCGGTAGACCGGGGTACGGGTATCGATCCAAAGATCGGATTCGCCAACGGCTTCGTATACATCGCCTTTATGGAACCCAGCACGAACGGCTGGGGACTATCGGTGATGCGGTATTCCGCCGGAGGCTGGAGCTACGTGGGTGAGGCCGGCTTCGGACCCGCATTCTCGTATCCGGCGGGATTCACCTTCCGCAACGGACAGCCCTGCGTAGCTTTTCCCGATTCCGAGCACGATTACCGGGGCTCGGTCATGACCTTCAACGGAACGGAGTGGGTTTACCTCGGCGACCCCGGTTTCACTTCCCCATCCGCGGATGCCGTACTCTGGCTCAACCTGGAACTGAGCACGTCGGGAACGCCGTACGTAGCCTTTACCGACAAGGCAACCCTCGGAATAAATACCATGCGGTTCGTAGGGGGGCGCTGGGAGCGGGTAGGCGGCGTCAACTTCGCAAAGGGGTTCTGGACCGACCTAGCATTTGACGGCGACGACGCTTACCTGGCCTTTCAGGACCTGAACGCCCTGGACGGCGCCTCGGTCATGCGGTTTCGCGGCAGTGGCTGGGAGTACGTCGGAGCGGGACCCAACCTGACCGGGCGGCCCGCATACGCCCAGAGCCTCACGATCAGCCACGACCTTGCCCAACTGGCATTCACGGATCCGGATAATCGACGCGGAGCTACGGTCATGAAGTTCTCTCTGAATCCGCCAAGTGATGAAGATGATGACAGCGATGACGATGAAGAAGGCAACGGTGAGGATGACGACGATGACAACGGCGATGAAGATGAAGGCAACGGAAACGGTGACGACGACGATGATGACGACGACGACGAGCAGGATGATGATGACGATGAGGACGAGCAGGACACGGACGACTTTCCCACCTACGACCGTGACGGGGACGGAGTCCGCAACGGAGCGGACAATTGCCCCGATACCGCCAACCCCGCCCAGGCTGACAGCGACTGCGACTCCGTAGGCGACGACTGCGACGTATGTCCGGGCATCGACGACCGGGTGGACCACAACCGGGACGGTATTCCCGACTGTACCCAGGTACTCGCCTACGACGATTACATCGACGACTGGAAGTGCGGCAAACCCAAGCAGGAAAAGATCACCGTACTACACATACCGTCCGGCGACCTGACCAAGGCGAAGGAAAAGTGCATCAGCGTAAGTGCACTGCGTGCGCATTTAGGTCACGGCGACGTGATCGGCGCGACGGGCACTTGTGACTGATACGGCGGAAGCAGGTTGACTGACGACGTAGCGGCACGCCCCCGCTACGAGAACGAACATGTACACCCGGTGAACGCTATTTGATGCTATGGACGCTTTACTTGTCATTAGCGGTTCCGCGCTGATCCTGATTACCCTCGTGGACTTTCTGTTCACCACCCTCTCGTGTAACGGCTCCGGCTTCATCTCAACGACCACGAATCGCGTACTGGACCTGTTGCTGTTGCCACGGTTCAAGATCGTGCGGGACTGGTCAGGCGTCATCCACCTGACGGGAACCCTGCTGGTGTGGGTCGTGCTCCTCGTGCTCGGTGGGTGGCTGGTATTTTCTTCTCACCCCGATATGGTGATCAATTCCACCACTAAACTGGCGGCGAACGCCGGGGAAAGGGCCTACTATACCGCCTTCGTGTTCTCTACCCTGGGCATTGGCGACTACGTGCCCGGCAGCTCCCTCAGTCGCCACGTCACGGCGGTCTACTCGGTACTGGGCTTCGGCGTCCTGACGACGGCCATTACCTACATCCTTTCGGTAACCGGAGCGGCTACGAAAAAGAAAAACCTGGCGACCTTCATTTCCAGTATGGGGGATAATCCGACGGACCTATACGCGTACTTCACGACCGAACCGGACGGCAGCTTTTTTACGGAAAGGATCGATGATCTCGTGACCCAACTCAATCAGCACATCAACGATCACCTTTGCTATCCGATCGTCCATTATTTTCATTCCGATAAGCGGCCCTGGTCGGCAATCGTCCAACTATCCTCCCTGTACGAGTGTCTGCTCGCGCTCAGGATACGGTACGCGGATGACCCCGGAGTACTGACGCACACCCGCCGGGTAGAGCGCTGTATCGATCGTTTCCTGGAACTAGCGCGCGTTCCGGCACGGCTGCGACGCACGGACGACGATACCCTGGTAAACATACGTCGGGAGTGGCGGGGAGAACTTCTCGGCCCGCTCATTGGCGATACGGCCCACTCCGAAGAGAGCCGGTCGTTCGGCGCGCTGCTGCGGCAGGCCGGGCACGATTGGAAATCCGTGTTCGAAAGGGATGGCTGATCTGGTACATACCTAAATTCCCCAATATTAGGGAGTGCATACAATGCTTACGGAAGTTAGCTTCGTAGGGCTTTGAAACACCCCATTGGCGGATACCCCATACCATACCCCGATTAATATTATTCAGGTTCCCTAGAGTGGCGTAGGCCGTCGCATTACCCCATACCGGCCGCGATTACCCGAGGTGGTATATAAAGTACCCAGTAGACCCGGCCAACGTATTTCATATTCAGACCAGGACCGGCTCACGAAGCTGAGCCGATACCCGGGCACGTCCGCTATATACATACTGTAAATCATACCCCGGCTTGCCGGACAACGGGCGCGTCTACCGAGCGTGCCACCTGCAATTCCACGCAATGACCTTAACGCCGCTGTCGCGGTAATGGGTCAGCTATGCCCATTCTATTTTTTCACCCATAATACCCTAATAATGAATAGTACACGTTACCCGAATCTATTTTCCCAAGTCGAAGGTCGGAGATTCACCCCCCGCTGGGCACCGCTCATGTTGGTCCTGTCGCTCCTGCTCACGAGCCTCTCCCTACAGGCGACGCATTTCCGCTACGGCTCCCTGAGTTGGCGGCACCTGACCGGCACCACGGTGGAATTCCAGATCGAGCAAGCCTGGCGGACGGGCTTCTTTTTCAGCGGGACGCCGGCCATCGGCACCGTCGTGACCGTGGACGCCCTAATCTACGGTGATGGCACCTCCGATCCTATCAACCTGACGGTAACTGCCGTAGACGAGGTTGACGGGTGGTTCTTCGGACGAGTCACCCTTACGCACACCTATCCAACCCAGGCTGCCTATAGTCCCTACTATTCCTCCTGTTGTCGCATTGGTGGTATCGTCAACGCAAGCGGAGGCTGGTACGTCACCAGTCTGGTCGATCTGTCGCCCGGCCTTCTCGGGAACGATTCTCCGGTAACCTCCATCAATCCCATCGTGAACGTGCCCCAGGGCGCTACCGCCACCTTCAATTTGCCGGCGACGGACCCGGACGGTGACGCCATTCGCTACCGCCTGGCCGGCTCCGGGGAAACCTCCGGCATCGACCTGAGCCCCCTCTCCGTGTCCGCGACCGGGCAGGTAACCGTAGACATTAGCGGTGCCGGAGTAAACGCCCTGTACTCCGTTCCCGTGATCGTCGAAGATCTGGACGCGAGCGGAGCCGTGAAGTCCGCCGCCGCCGTCGACTTTTTCGTGCGCGTGGTGCAGCCCTCCAATCCTCCGGGCTTCGACTATACGGTGACGCCGGCCGATAACACCGTGCTCAACGTACGCCCCGGCGAGGCCGTAAGTTTCACCGTGCGGGCCTCCGATACGGATCCGGGAAGTACGGTCACCCTGAACGCGGTCGGCGTACCACCGGGCGCGAGCTTCACGCCACAACTACCGACTTCCGGCAACCCCGTGCAGAGCACCTTCAACTGGACGCCCGGCTCCGCCAATCAGGGAGCGAACGTCATCAACGTCACCGCCACGGACGATCTGGGTAACCAGACCGCCACCGCCATCTCGATCGTCGTCTCCCAACGCCCCATCTTCGACGTTCCGCCTACCCCGCCGTCGAGCGTGTTCAACGTCGTCGCGCCGGGTGACAGCCTTTCCTTCACCGTCCAGGCCTCGGATGCCGACAGCACCGACCTGGTGAGCATCACGGCGGCAAAAAAGAAATCCACCGGTACGGACTTTACCGCCCTCGGCGGTATGCTTTCCCCCGCCCTACCGACCCCGGCCGCCAACCCGACCTCCACCGTGGCCTCCTGGGCACCCGGCGCGGCCGACTGGGGACTGTCCGTAATTGTATTCACCGCCGTCGACAGCAGCGGGGAATCCACGCCCCACGAAGTCCCGATTTTGGTGAATACGAATCCGATGTTCACCAGCATGCCCGATACTACCGCGACGGTCGGTGCGCTGTACTCTTACCTCGTCATGGCAACCGACGCCGACCTCCCCTACGGAGATGCCCTGGAGATCGTCGGCATTAACCTGCCCGCCTGGCTCACCCTGACCGATAACGGCGACGGTACGGCACTACTGAGTGGCGTACCGGGACCGGGAGACGCGGGGTCCGTACAGATCGAACTGGAAGCCCACGACATCTACCACCACCAGAACGTGGGCGGCATCCCGCAGCAGACCTTTACGATCGCGGTCGGCGGCGGCGGCGGCGGTGTCTGCACCATCACCCTGGACTCGGTAGCAACGACCGGAGTTACCTGTCCCGGTGCGGACGACGGCACCCTGACGGCCTACGCGTCGGGCTCAGGCACCAATTATACCTACAGCATCGACGGTCCGCTGGCCGATATGAACACGACGGGCACGTTTACCGGACTACCCGGCGGCATGTACACGGTGTCGGTCAGTGATGATGATACCGGTGGCTGTACGGATACCCTGATGAACGTCGAGGTCCCCATGAGCGCGAGCGCTCCTCCGGTGATCGTAGACATTACCGTGCCGGATCGGGCGCAGTATATCGGACAGATCCTCAAGGGCTTCGTCACGTATACCGACGCCGACGATCACGACGACCACACCGCCACCATTGACTGGGGGGACGGGGTCACCGAAAAGATGAGCGTAAAGCAGCTGCTGAATAAGGGCGATGCCCAGCACCGCTACTTCCAGGTGGGTACCTATACCGTTCACATCACGGTTACGGATGGCTGCGGCAACTCCGTTACGGAGCAGTCCGGCCGGGATATCGTGGTGTACGATCCGAACGCCGGCGCCGTAGTGGGCGGTGGCTGGTTGCTGTCGCCCGGGAAGGCTTACCTCTACGATCCCATGCCCGGCATCGCCAATTTCGGGTTCAAGGTGGAGTATGAGGATGGAAAGTATAAGCCGACGGGGCACTTCGACTTTTTCCTGAACCCCTACGAGTTCTACTTCTCCGCCACCCGCTTTGAAACGCTGAGCGTCGACGGTCACCGATTCCGCTTCACGGGCTCCGGCCAGGTGAAGGGCACGGGTGACTACCGGTTCATCGTCAGTGGAGAAGACGGTGAGAAGAACAGCAGCGGCTTCCCCTTCGATAAACTGCGGATCATCATCATCGATAATTCCAACGACGACGTCGTGTACGACAACCTCCGCGGCATCGACTTCTCCAGTCACGATGCCCCCGTTCTGGTCTTCGGTCGGGTATCGATCCGCACCGCGGACGACGAAGACAGTGAGCCGATCGTGATGGATCCTCCGGGCACCCTTCCCGTGAATTCCCGCCTGGCGGACAAGGAGCTTGCCGAGTCCATCGTCTACCCCAATCCGGCCTCCAGTGAGATCAAGGTGGACTGGGAAGGCTTCACGGGCGATACCCGGGTTGTACTGGTGGACCAAACCGGCCGCATCGTCCTCGACCGTATCGCGGATGCGGAAGCCGGCTCCCTGCGTCTCGACCTGCAGGCCCTTAATCTGACCGACGGAATGTACCTGCTCCGACTCACCGACGGTGATCGCGACGTCAACCACCAGATCGTGATCCACCGCTAAAGAAGGAAGTCATCCCTATTTTTATACCGGCAGGCTGTCTTCGGGCGGCCTGCCTTTTTTATACTTCCTGCAGCTCCACCAATTTTCGGTAGGCACCGCCGCGTTCCAGCAGCTCCCCGTGGGTTCCCCGCTCGATGACGCGTCCGCGGTCCAGTACGACGATCTCGTCGGCGTTCTGAATGGTGGAGAGGCGGTGGGCGATGACCAGGGCCGTACGCCCCTGCATTAGTCGCTGCAGGGCTTCCTGCACCAACCGTTCGGACTCGCTGTCGAGGGCGGAGGTGGCCTCGTCGAGGATCAGGATATCCGGATCGCGCAAGACGGCCCGGGCGATGGTGAGTCGTTGCCGCTGGCCGCCGCTGAGTTTGTTGCCCCGATCGCCGATGTTGGTCCGGTAACCCTCCGGCGTAGCGACGATGAAGTCGTGGGCATTGGCAACCCGGGCGGCTTCCTCCACCTGTGCGGGAGTGACGTCCCGCATGCCGAAGACGATATTGTCGTAGATGGTGTCATTGAAGAGGATGGCCTCCTGGCTGACGATGCCAAAGCGGCTTCGCAGTTCCTCCAGGGGGAAATCGCGCAGGTCGCGGCCGTCCAGGGTGATGTACCCCGACGTAGGGTCGTAGAAGCGCGGCAGCAGGTCGGCGATCGTACTCTTGCCGCCGCCGCTGGCCCCGGCCAGCGCCAGGACCTTCCCCGTCGGGATCTCCAGATCGAGGTGCTGCAGCACGGGCGTTCCGTCGGGGGTGTAGGAGAATCCGACGTCGTGAAATTTAATGCCCGATGTTGGCTTTTCCCGGGAATGCACGGCACCCGCGGCCCCGCCCGCAACCGGCGTAAGAAGCGGGTTCTGTACGTCGAGCACGGCTTCCACCCGCTCCAGGGCGCCGAGGCCCTTTTGTACGTTGTACCAGGCCTTGGAAAAGTTCTTAGCCGGGTCGATCACCATGTAAAAAGCGAAGATGAAGGCGATGAAGGTGCCCGCCTCCATGGTGCCCGCGAATACCTCCCGCGAACCGTAGAGCAGCAACAGGGCCACCGTAGCGATGCCCAGGAATTCGGTGAGGGGGCTCGACAGATCCCGTCGCCAGAGCAGGCGGATGAGCCGGTGGCGGTAGCGGTCGTTAAGTTCGGCGAAGCGCCGGGCCTGGTGGTCTTCCGCCCCGAAACTCTTGATGATGCGCAGTCCGCCGAGACTCTCCTCGGTACGGCTTACGATCTCCCCGAGCGTTTCCTGCACCTCGCCGCTGCTCCGCTTCAGTCGCTTGCCGATGCCGCCGATCACGACACCGGTGAAGATCATGAGCCCGAAAACGAAGAGCGTCAGCGAAGGACTCACGATGATCATGAAGGCGAGCGAGCCGATGATGATGAAGGGCTCCCGGAAGATGGCCTCCAGTACATTGAGAATACTGCTCTCGACCTCCTGCACGTCGGCGGTGATGCGGCTGAGCAAACTGCCCTTGCGCTCCTCGGTGAAGTAACCCAGCGGCAGATGGAGCAGGTGAGTGTACAGCTCATTGCGCAGGTCGCGGATCACGCCGTTGCGGACCGGCGACATGAAGAAGAGGGCGAGGTAGCGGAACAGGTTCTTGAGCAGGAAGGACAGCAAGATCAGCGCGCACACGTACAGCAGGGCCTGTTCGCGTCCCCGCTCGGTGATCCACTCGGTGACCAGGTACCCGCCGTACTGCTCGAGATCGGCCAGGGAGTCGATGGAGGCCGGCGCGGTGGTGACGGGCTCCGTCTGCTCGAACAGCAGATTGAAGAACGGCTGAAAGATGGGGATGGACACGACGGTGAATACGGCCGTCAGAATATTACACGCGATGGCCAGCGCCACGAGGCCGCGGTAGTTGCCCAGGTAGCCGAGAAGTCGGCGGAAGGATTGCATGGGGCGAAGATACGGGGGGAGTGAGGGAGTGAAGGGGGGAAGGAGTGAAGGGGGTACCTTTGGCGAATGATTCAGATTAAATCCTCGACGTTTGAGTTTTTGCGGCAGCTGGCGGAGAACAACGACCGCGACTGGTTCGCCGAACACCGGGGGGAGTACGAGGCGGCGCGGGCAAACGTAGCCGAGTTTTCGGACGCCTTACTGGAGCGCTTGCGGGAGACCGACGTGATCAGTACGGAAAACGGGAAGAAATCACTCTTCCGGATCTACCGCGACGTACGCTTTAGTAAGGACAAGCGGCCCTTTAAGACCAACATCGCCGGCAGCTACACCCGCGACGGGCGGCAGCGGCGGGGCGGGTACTACTTTTCCTTCTCCCCCGGAGAAAGCATGGTCGGTGGCGGCTTTTACGGCATCGAGCGCGACGATCTGCAACGCATCCGGCAGGAGCTGGGCGGGGACGCGGGTCCGATGCGGGAGATCGTGGAAGCCAAGGACTTCGGCACCACCTTCGGCACCCTGCGGGGCGAGCAACTGAAGACGGCTCCCCAGGGCTTCCCCCGGGACCACCCGAACATCGACCTGCTGCGCTACAAGCAGTTTTACGCCGCCCGCCACTTTAACGAAGCGGAGGTACTGTCGCCCGGCTTTCTTGACGAAGCCACCCACACGCTGCTGGCGCTGCGGCCCTTTTTCGATTACTTCAGCGAGGTGCTCACGACGGATGCGAACGGGGAGAGCCTGATCGACTGAGTCCGTAATACCTTAGCGGCCATGTCCTATTCGCTTCTCCTCATTTCCGATTACCGCGACAGCCTGAACGCCGTTCGTCCGGAAGGGCGCTGGTTCGTCGAACTCTCTCGCCACTACGGGTATCGCATCACCCTCATGACCCGCCGCGAGGGGTCCAGCTACCTCGACGAACTGGAAGCCGCCGGCGTGAGGATCATCGACTGGCATCCGGAATCGAAGTTCGGGCGCGCCGACCGCGACCGGATCCGGGAAGAACTGCGGCGGGGCGAGTACAATATCCTCCACCTCTTTAACAACAAGGCCATTGCCGCCGGGGTGGCCGCCGCGAAGGGGTGGCCGGGGAAGGTGGTCACTTACCGGGGGTATACCGGGAACATCCACTGGTGGGACCCGGGGGCCTACTTCCAGCATCTGCACCCGCGGGTGGACATGATCACCTGCGTGAGCCAGGCGGTCAAGGACAGCTTCGACGAGCAGTTGTTTTTCGACGCCCGCAAGACCGTAGTGGTGGGCAAGGGGCACGACCCGGCCTGGTACGCCGCCGTGGAACCCATGGACCTGCACCAGGCCTTCGGCATCCCGGCGGATAAACTCGTGATCATCATTCTGGCCAATGCCCGCCGGATGAAGGGCATGGACTACCTCGGTACCGCCATCCGGCGTATGCCGGCCGAACTGCCGATCCACTTCCTCTTCGTCGGCCGGGGGCTGGAGACGACCGAACTGCGGGTCGACCTGGCCGATAGTCCGTACCACGACGAGGAGGACTACACCTTTACCGGGTTCCGGGAAGATGCCCTGTCCATACTGGCCGGGGCCGACATCAGCCTGCTGCCCAGCGTGAAGGGGGAAGGCCTGAGCAAGGTCTTGCTGGAAAGTATGTTCCTGGCCCGGCCCACCATCATGACCGACATTGGGGGCAACCGGGGACTGGGCATCGACGGGGAAACGGCCCTGATCGTATCGGCCCGCGATGAGGACGCCCTGGTCGGAGCCATCACCCGGCTGGCGGAGGATCGGGAACTGCGGGAAAGACTGGGGCCGGCCGGCCGCGCCTACATCACCGAACACTACCGGGCGGAGCAGTCGGCCCGCGAGCTCGACGCCGCCTACCGGCGGGTCATGCGGGGGTAGCGGCAACCGGGGTTTCACATATTGCCGGGCACGCCTTACCTTACCACAGTAAAATTACCACCCATGCAGTACAGTTATTTGACCGTCGTCGCCCTCCCCTTCCTGCTCTATTCCTGCGGAGGTAACGAGGCGACCCGGGCCGAAGATATGCCCACCCCGGAAGAAGTCATGACCTCCGCCGGAGAACCGATGATCGAGGGCAACGGCGAGTGGACCGACCTCATGGAGGGCGACATCGCCGACAACTGGCACACCTACGGCGAGGATGCCCCGGGCGCCGCCTGGAAGGTGGACGACGAGGGCGCGCTCTACCTCGATACCAGCAATAAGGGCGAGCACGGCGTTGTAGGCGGTGGCGACCTTGTCACCAACGAAAGCTACGCCAACTACGAACTGGAACTTGACTGGAAAATCGGCGAGTGCGGCAACAGCGGCCTCATCTACAACGTGATCGAGCACGACACCCTGCCCTATCCCTGGCTCAGCGGTCCGGAAATGCAGATCCTGGACAACTCCTGCCACCCCGATGCCAAGATCGTCACCCACCGGGCCGGCGACCTCTACGATATGATCACCGGCGAGCCCGAAAACGTGAAGCCGGCTGGCGAATGGAACTCCATCCGCCTCGTGGTGAAGGATGGCTACGTCGAGCACTGGCAGAACGGCGAACGGATCGTGACCTACACCGGTAAGGGCGAGCCCTGGAAGGCCATGATCGCCGACTCGAAATTCAAGGACTACCCCACCTTCGGTTCGTCCACCTCGGGCAAGATCAGTTTGCAGGACCACGGAGACCCCGTCTGGTTCCGCAACATCCGCATCCGCGAGCTCAGCTCGAAATAACTTTACATCACTGCACCAAATAGTTTAGATCATGCTTGTTGATTCACCGACCGCCGGGACTGCCGCCGGTATCCCCGCGAACCGCGACCGTTTATTCCTTGCCGCCTGCGTTTCCCTCGTGGTCACGTCCATGACCTTCGCCATCCGCGCCGGCATCCTCACCGAACTCGGCAACACCTTCGCGCTCACCGGCCCCCAACTCGGTTGGGTGAACAGTATGGCTTTCCTGGGCTTCCCCATCGCCATGATCATCGGCGGACTGCTGTACAACGAGATCGGCCCCCGCAAGATGCTCTGGACGGCCTTCGTCTGTCACTTACTGGGGCTCGTCCTCACCATCTACGCCGGCGACATCGGGCCGCTGAGCGGATTCTGGGGACTGATCATTTCGACTTTCTTCATCGGCTTCGCCAACGGCGCCGTAGAGGCTGCCTGTAACCCCATGGTGGCGGATATGTACCCCGAGAAGAAAACACAGATGCTCAACCGCTTCCACGTGTGGTTTCCCGGCGGTATCGTCATCGGCTCCCTCGTTGCCCGCTTCTTCGGCGACGCGCTCGGGTGGCAGGGACTCATCGCGACCATGTTCATCCCCACGATCATCTACGCCGTCCTGATCTACGGCCAGGAGTTTCCGAAGGCCAATTCAATTAGCAACGACACCCGGGAGAACATCCGCAGCCTCGCTACGCCCCTCTTCCTGTTCATCGTGGTCTGCATGACGCTGACCGCTACCACCGAATTCAGCACGACGCAGTGGGTAGAGAAGATCCTGGGGGCCAGCGGTGCCAGTCCCATGATCGTACTGGCGCTCGTCACGGGTCTGATGGCCGTCGGACGGTTCTTCGCCGGTCCCATCGTGCACAACCTCAACCCGACCGGCGTACTGCTCATCAGTGCCGTGCTGTCGACCATCGGTATTTACCTGCTCAGTACGCTCACCGGCGGGGCGGTGTACTTCGGAGCGATCGTTTTCGCCCTGGGTATCTGCTACTTCTGGCCCACCATGATCGGCTTCGTGGGCGAATACATTCCCCAGACGGGCGCGCTCGGCATGTCGCTCGTCGGCGGTGCCGGTATGTTCGCCCTCGTCATCTGGAACCCCATCATCGGCGGCTGGCTCGACGACGCCAAGGCGACCGCCGAAGTGGCGGGAGCTACCGGTGCCGAGGCCGACATCATTGCGGGTCAGGCTACCCTGTCCACCATGATGTGGTTTCCGATCATTCTCATCGTGCTCTTCGGGGGCCTGTACTTCTACATGCGCAACCGTCCGCAGGTCCGCGCCGACGAGGCCGTCCTCAACCCGGACGCGATGTCGACGCCCGGATCCGCCCGCTAGTTCGAACGGGCTTTAGCGGCGGGTCCGCGGGAGCCATGCAAATGCCCATTCCGGTGCTTCCGGGATGGGCATTTTTTGATTAAGGATGAGGCCTCTTCGGGCCGATCTGGGGGCGAGCGGTGCGGGGTCGGCGCGGAGCGCCTCAGCCTTGGATAACTGATGATCTGGCTCCTTTTGCTCACCCTTTCACTATTCACTGTAAAGGTGTCAACCGCCCAACACTCGCGCCACGTCCATACCGCCGCAAAAAGCGTCGCCACGGCGTGGCGCTACTCATTGGGCGAGAGTACTAACTGTACTCCTCACTCAGCGATCAACATTGATCTGAAATACTTCAGGATACATTGGCTCCCAGTTTCGTCTATTACAATTATATCTCCATTTATATATAATACTTCCTCAAAGGGCATCATCTGCGGGCAATTCTTTGAACTAAAATTTGCGTCTAATTCAAGATGTCCATCGTAATCTCGATATACCCTAAATCTATGATATCTGCCTGGATTAGATGATACGTATTCGACCCAGTTGCCCCCATCACATCCACCCGACCAATATGCTGATATGGGCACTCCACTCGGACGCTTGAATGGTTCGCATGGAACAGGAGTTAACAACCATATGAAAGCACAAGAGATAGCCACGCAGGTTATTACAACTTTTACCCAAAATGAAGTTTTACTGTTCATCACCATCATCTTTGTCGCGAAAGAGATCCAGAAATTTTTGTATTTCGCTTTTTCTAACATGGTATGAAGTGGGCCCAGTCTCAGAATCGTAGGTAACCCGATCAAAGTAATCTTGATAGCGGTTCTTTACCGCATTAGGTGCAATATTGATTGTAAATGGAGAGGCATCATTTACCTCCGGGTCAGCATTCAGCACATCGCAACCGAATGTAGCACAGTTATTAGAAAATAAATCGTATGATTCTCGACCTTGGTCATAGTTGGGACCGGGATTGCTTTCGCCCAACTTGGATTCAGCATAATCTAGCATGGCCTGATAATTATCGTTCTCAATGTACGCTCCTTCGATATCACCTCCCTGTCCTGACCGCTTAGATATAGCTCTCATGACCCCATTAAGAGATCGTTGAGTGGGTTTGCCGTCCTTACCGAGCTTGACATCAGGAATACTGTAGTTTCTAACTCTCCCTTTTGTGCTATCACTTGTAGCGTACCCACCATACTCGTAATAACGAGTTCCTCCTGTCTCATTGTCAATCAAAAGTACTCCAGCATGCCCAAGAGGTTGTCGTCCTAGTCGAGATTACGTATCCACCCTGTAGTTCGGGAAGACAATGAGGATGCCATCTCTTCCATCAGGGTCGAATCCATTAACCGGATTGTTGTAGACGTAATTATATGGATTGATCCAAGTATACTTCTCAGCATTCGGGTCAACTACATTCCACCTCGCTATGGCCGGATCATACCACCTTGCCCCGTAATCGTACAAGCCCAGCTACTCGTTCAGCTCCTTGCCATTATAGCGGTAACGATGATTACCCAACACAAAAAAGCCGCTCCCCCATCCGGGGAAGCGGCTTTTCAACTACTCATGGGAGTATAGCTGGGTTGACCTAATCGAGATTACCCGTCCGCTTACCGGCGGAGTAGTTGATCTTGAGCTGGTTGCTCTTGCGGAGCTTGGTCTTGACGTCCTGAACGATGCCCATGGTGACTTCGCCGTCGACGCGCAGGGAGGAGGTGATCCGGGAGCGCTTGGCTTCGGGGAGCTTCACCTTGTGCTGTTCGAGGAACAGGGGGATGTCGTCGACCGTGGAGATCTTGTCGCCCAGCTGGATGCGGGGGGAGGTGCCGTAGACCGACTGGTACTGCTGGGTAGGCCGGCCGATGTAGATGTAGTTAACGAGGGACTTCTCGTCGAGTTTCGTGAGCTGGGTGGCTTCGGGGGTATTGACCTGCAGTTTGAGGTCGGAGTCCCGAAGTACGGTCACCATCATGAAGAAGAAGAGCAACATGAAGATGATATCCGGCAGCGAGGCGGTCGAGATGGCGGGGGATGCTTTGCCGCGCTTCTTGCTAAACTTGGACATAGGAGCTATAAATTTTGAATTCGTGGCTGAAGGTCAGATGACCCCGGAGGAAAAATTGGTGGGCAGCGGGTCAGGAAAGAGAGGGCCGGACAGTTGTACGCTGATCCGGCCCCTTCGTCTTTTCCTTACTGCTCCTCACCGAAGTTGGTGGGTTCCGCTTCCGAAAGTACCATGGGGATTTCGTCGCGGATCGCCTTACGCTGGGCAAAGGGCATCTCTTCGGAGTAGGGCTGCCCGTAACGGCGTTGTGACAGCTCGTCCCAGAGATCATCGTAGGCACCCTTCAACTCGTTGTATACGGCCAGGTAGGTATCGTAGTCGGTACCGCGGTCGTTCTTGAGCGAGATGATGGCGTTGCGGGGCCCTTCGGCCAGGTCGGGACGCTTGGTGGGATTCATGATGAATTCCTTGGCCCGCTCACGCAGTTCGCCAATCCGGGCCGGCTCCTCGCGGACGAGCAGCTGGTTTTGCGCATTAACAAGTACGGAGAATACGTTCCGTTCCTTCAGTCGGGTAATGTCAGGCTCTTCGTCGGACCAGGGTGGCAACTTCACGAGGATACCCTTGTCTTCGGCGATAGTGGTCGTGACCAGGAAGAAGATCAGCAGCAGGAAGGCGATGTCCGCCATGGATCCTGCATTGATCTCATTGTTCATCCGGTCTCTCGTTTTGGTCTTAGCCATGGTCGTATCGTTTTGTAAAGGTTACTTGAAGATACCGCGAATGCCGAAAACAACGAGCGTCAGGAAGGCCAGGCCGAGCATGATGAGCGCGGTGAGGATGGCCCCACTGATGAACTTCAGGTTGCCGGACGTAATGGTGGCTTCCTGCGAAGTTTCGAATTTGTTGATGGCGTTTACGATCTCGGGATCGGTAGCCTCACCACTGGCCATCGAGTAGCCGATGAAAAGGATGAGGGCGAGTCCGATCAGACCGGCGATCCCCTTCAGCGAGCCTTTGGGGTTGCTGGCCATCTGGGCCACGCCGAAGATCAGCGCGACCACGAAAGCCAATCCGGTCAGTAGGAGGGAAATGTAGATACCGAAGTTAAAGATGCCGGTTTCGTACGTTTCGGGGGTTTTGTCGTTCTGCAGCAGCAGTTCCCGGGTGTTGGCGTCGGCCGAGAAGATCGCGGCCAGGAAGATAACGGTGATCAGCACTCCAATCCCGAAGGCCAGGGCCTGGCCGTACTTGTTCAAAAATGAATACATAATTGATTGGATTTTGCGAGCGACCGATTAGAGCCGGGGACGGGTGAAGGTATTGTTGGTGGCCATGATGTCTACCAGCGCGATAGATGCATCCTCCATTTTGTTAACGATACCGTCGATCTTGTTGACGATGTAGTTGTACAGGATCTGCAGAATAATGGCGACGACCAGACCGAATACCGTGGTCAACAGGGCCACCTTAATACCACCGGCTACAACCGCGGGGCTCAGGTCACCGACCGTCTCGATCCGGTTAAAGGCCTGGATCATACCGATTACCGTACCCATGAAGCCAAGCATCGGAGCAATGGCGATGAAGAGCGAGATCCAGACCAGACCGCGCTCGAGCAGGCCCATCTGTACCGATCCGTAGCTCACGATGGCTTTCTCGACGGCGTCAGGACCTTCGGCGCTGTGGCGTAGACCCTCGTAAAGGACGCTGGCGGTGGGGCCGGGGGTAGACTTCGCGACTTCTTTGGCACCCTCTACGTCACCCGCTTCGAGGCGCTCGCCGATGCGGGAGAGAAGCTTGTCGGTGTTGGTGGAGGCCAGGTTGAGGGTGATGATCCGCTCGATACAGAACGCCAGACCGAGGATCAGACAGATCAGTACGATCGCCATGAACCGCCAGTCACCGTCGATGAAGTTCTTCTTCAGAACCTGAAAACCTTCGGATTCTTGAGCTGCCAGGTCCGCTGCGGAAAAGGCTACCAGCGAAAGAACCGCCAGTGGTTTAAATAGATGTCGCATAGCCGTATTTGAGGTTGACGAAATTGTTTGCGTGATAATAAGATGATGACCCTACGCATTATGGTGTAAGGTACTGCGGAGAAGAAGGGATTCGAACCCTCGATACGGGGTTACCGTATATACGCTTTCCAGGCGTACCTCTTCAACCACTCGAGCACTTCTCCAAAATGAAATTCTTGTCAATAATGGCCGTCACCCGTTGGTGAAAGCCGAAAGAAGTGCAGTGTGTGTGGGGGGGTTACCATATAGACGCGTTAGCCTACGGCTGATCGTCGTTCCTCCTCAGAGTTCCAGGCGTACCGCTGAAGCCACTCGAGCACTTCTCCAAAATATTCTTGTCAATATACCGCTTCTTCATCAAGAAGCGGGCAGCGCCGACCGGGTGGCCAGGGGCGCGGGCATAGACGCAAAAATTGTAAAAACGTTCAACAAAACAAAATTTTTATCGGCCCCCCATAAAATAAGCAGTAGCCCTTCGACGTCATCTTGATCACCTCAAGCTAAGGCATTTTCCGCAAAGCGGTCAAGTTCAAACAGTTGCCGCGCGTTCGCGGAGGTGATCCTTCCCACTTCCCCGACCGGCAATTCCCACAGGGCGGAAATTTTTTTCGCAACGTGCGGTAGAAAGGCCGATTCGTTCCGTTTACCCCGGTACGGAGTGGGTGCAAGATATGGCGCGTCGGTTTCTAAAACGATTCGATCTTTCGGTGCCGCCCGAATAACCGGCTCCAGCCCCCCGTTCTTAAAGGTCGCTACCCCCCCGATACCCAGGTAAAAACCGTAGTCCAGCGCCCGGGCGGCCTGTTCCTCACCGCCGGTGAAGCAGTGAAATACGCCGCGTAGCCGTTGGTCACCGATTTCACCGATCAGCTCCAGGAGCTCGTCTATCGACTCCCGGGCGTGAATGCTGATGGGCAGGTCATAATCGATCGCCCAGCCGCACTGACGTACGAAGGCCTCCTCCTGCTGCCGACGGTAAGTTTTATCCCAGTACAGGTCCATGCCGATCTCGCCGATGGCCACCCACTTCCTTTGTGACAGACGGGCCTCCACCTCGGCCAGTTCTTCCTCCACGTCGGCGCCTACGCTCACCGGGTGCAGACCGATCATCGCGTGGCAGTAGTCCGGATAGTCCCGCTCCAGGCTCAGCATTTGTTCGTGGGTACTCCGGTCGATGGCCGGCAGCAGGACCCTTTCCACGCCTGCGTCGCGGGCGCGCTGCATCATGGCGGGGCGATCCGCGGTAAACTTATCGCTGTAGAGATGGGCGTGGGTGTCGATGAACATTCGGGGCTGGCTACTGGGAATTACCTTCGCGGCTATGGCTAAGCAGAAATTTTACGTCGTCTGGATGGGACATGTGCCGGGGGTGTATACCGACTGGCCGACGGCCAAGCAACAGATCGACGGCTACAAAGGTGCAAAGTATAAATCCTTTCCCGACCGCGGACAGGCCGAAGCGGCCTTCAGGAAGGGATTCGCCAGCTACCTCAACCAGGCCCTCGTGGCTCCTTCCGGAAAAACATCGCGCCCGCGGCCCCGCCCCGGCAACTTCCCGACCACGGATACCATCATCGGTAAGAGCATCAGCGTGGATGCGGCCTGCTCCGGCAACCCCGGCCGCATGGAATACCAGGGCGTGACCACCTCCGGCAAACGACAGATCTTTCACCGCGCCTTCCCCCTCGGCACCAATAACATCGGCGAGTTCCTGGCCCTCGTGCACGCGCTGGCATTCCTCCAGAAACAACAGCAACCCGACCTACCGATCTACACAGACTCCAAGATCGCCATGGGCTGGGTCAGGAAGGGAAAGTGCAAGACCACGCTCCCGCGCAACGCCAAAACCGCGGAGCTCTACGACCTCATCGACCGGGGAGAACAGTGGCTGCGCGATAATAAGATCACCAACCCCATCTATAAGTGGAAGACCGAAGTATGGGGCGAGATTCCGGCGGATTTCGGGCGGAAGTAATCGTCCCACCACATCACCAGCAAATACGACCATCCGCCAAGGGCGACCACCAGCGAGCCCGCGAGCGATACCACCCTACCCTCTCACGAACTTCATCCGGTACTTCAGATCGATATCCCCCTTCTTGATCTTTTCGAGCTTCCGCTTGACGAGTCGTTTCTTCAGGGGCTTGAGCATCTCGGTAAACAGGATGCCCTCGATGTGATCGTATTCGTGCTGGACGACCCGGGCGTTCATGCCGTTGAAGGTGCGGGTATGGGTAACGAAGTTCTCGTCCTGAAAACGGATGGTGACCTCCTCGGGCCGGTCGACGTCGCCGGTGATGTCGGGAATGCTGAGGCAACCTTCGCCGTAGCTCCAGTCTTCTCCCGCTTCCTCCAGGATCTCGGCGTTGATGAATACCTGCCGGATGCCCAGATCTTCCTTCCCCTCCTCCTGCATGGGCCGGCTGTCGATCACGAACAGTCGGATGCTGCGGCCGATTTGGGGGGCCGCCAGGCCGACGCCGTTCGCCTCCTCCATGGTTTCCCACATGTCGGAAATGAGCTGGGCCAGTTCCGGATAGTCCGGAGTGATGGGCTGGGCCACTTTCTTCAGTACGGGCTGGCCGTACGCGTAGATCGGTAGGATCATGTAGTCTAATTTACCCCAGGTTCACGGGCGGAAAACCGCAAGTTTACCTTCTTTCTTCCAAAAAGTCCTGTAAAATAAGCGCGGCGGCAATCCGGTCGACTTCCGTTTTGTCGCGGCGGCGTTTCTTCTTCATCCCCATGGCGAGCATACTTTCCCGGGCGCGCCGGCTGGTATAGAACTCATCCTGGCGGTGAAGCGTGATGCCGGGATACCGGCGACGAAATTTGCGTTCGAAGCCGACGATCTCGGTCTGAATGGGATTGGCCACGCCGTCCAGCGCGCGGGACTCCCCGATCACCAGATCGCTGACTTCTTCCCGTTGCAGATATTCATCCAGCCAGTCCAACAGCTTACCGGTCGGTACGGTTTCCAGCCCGCTCGCAATGAGCTGCAGGGGGTCGGTGGCGGCTACGCCGCACTTCTTGATTCCGTAGTCGATGGCCAGGATACGCACGGTGGCAAGTTAAGTAGTTTCCACTTCGAGCACTTCGGCATCGGCCTCCTCGTGGCGGAACCGACCGGCGAACCGTCGGATACCCCGCCGCGATTTGTACATTAACCAGATCATCACCGGCACGACCACCAGGGTCAGGAAGGTCGCGAAGACCAGACCATAGATGACCGTCCAGGCCATCGGGCCCCAGATAGCCGTATTATCTCCTCCGATGAAAAGCCGGCCATCCCAGTTGGCGATGAAGCTGAAAAAGTCGAAGTTGAAGCCTACGGCCAGCGGAATCAGTCCCAGTACGGTCGTAATGGCCGTCAGAAGTACCGGCCGCAGACGCGTGGCTCCGCCCTCGATGATGGCGGCCCGGATGTCGCTCAACTCCAGTTCCGAGATCTTATCCAGCCCCTGCTCATCGACCTTCTCCTTCATCAGCAGCGTGGTGTAGTCGATCAGTACGATGGCGTTGTTGACTACCACCCCGGCCAGGGAGATGATGCCTACCCCGGTGAAGACCACTGAGAAGGTGCCGCCGAAGAAAAAGTAGCCCAGTAAGACCCCGATGGTCGACAGGATCACCGAAGTGAGGATGATGAACGGAGAGCTGATGCTGTTGAACTGCGCCACGATGATGATGAAGATCAGGAAGAGCGCGAAGACGAACGCTCCGAGGAGGAAGCCCACGTCCTCCTGTTGCTGCTGCTGCTCGCCGGTAAACTCGTAACTGAATCCCTGCGGGAGGTCGTAGGCCTGCAGCGCGGCGTCGATCTCGGGAATGATGTCGTTGGCTACGTAACCCTCCAGCAGGTTGGAGCTGATGGTGACTACGCGGTCCAGATCTTTCCGCTTAATGGAGCTGTAGGTCGAGGAGTAATCCACGGAGGCCACCGTACTGATGGGGACCTGGGTGATGCGCCCGGTAGCGGGATCGCGGAAGGTGATGCGCTGACTGAGTAGGTTCTCCACCCGGTTGCGGTCCCGCTCCTGCAGGCGGATGAAGATCGGGTACTCGTCTTCCCCGAGCTTGTACTTGCTGATTTCCTTTCCGTAAACGGAGGTGCGCAGGGCCGAGGCGATCTGGAAAGTGGACAGGCCGTAGCGCCGCGCCGCCTCCCGGTTCACCTTTACGAGGAGTTCCGGCTTGCCGAGTTTGATGTCGGCGCTAAGCTGCTCGATGCCGGGGATGCCCTGCTGATTGATGTAGTTGATCACGTCGTCGCCCAGCGTGACGAGGCGGTCGATGTCCTCCCCGCTGATCTCCAGATTGATGGGCTTGCCGGTAGCCGGACCGTTCGCGTTCTGATCCACGCTTACCTTCACGCCGGGCAGTCCGCGTACGGCTAGTCGGATCTCCTCCATGATGTCCCGCGTGCTCACTCCGCCCCGCTCCCGGTAGGGGACGAAGCTGACGGTGATGCGGGCCTTGTTCGGCGTAAAGCCGGGCTCGGGCGGGGTGTTCGGGTCGGAGGTGTTCTCGCCGATTTGCGTCAGTACCGCCTCCACGATGTCGTCGTAGGGTTCCAACAGGTCGAGGATGCGCGTTTCCACGACCCGGGTGACCTCGTCGGTGGCGCCAATATCGGAGCCCAGGGGCAGTTCCACGAAGGCGTTCACGTAAAGTGGATCGGCCGAGGGGAAGAATTCGATCTGCGGCGGGAAGAGGGCGGTGAGAAAGAGGGACAGCACCAGCAGGCCGACGGTCCCGAAGATCATCGACTTGCTGAAGCGCAGGGCGAAGCCGATGAAGCGGTCGTACTTCCGTTCGAGCCAGGGCAGGAAACGGTCCTGAAACACGAACGACGCCGGCCGTAACAGGAAAAAGTAAACCAGCGTGACCACCGTCGCGACGAGCATGAGGTTGAAAAGCCAGTTGGCTCCCACCAATAGCCCGATCAGCCCAATGACCACCATGACGGCGGCCGTCAGGAGGGTGGTCCTCACCTTGCGCCGGCGGCCGGCGGGAGTCACGGCACGTTTATCCACTTGCATGAAGCGGCTCGCCAGCACCGGATTGATGATCAGCGCCACGATCAGCGACGACAACAAGACCAGGATCAGCGTAATCGGAAAATACTTCATGAACTCCCCCACGATCCCCGGCCAGATGGCCAGGGGCATGAAGGCGGCCAGGGTGGTTGCCGTGGAGGCGATGATGGGCCAGGCCACTTCCCCCGCCCCGAACTTCGCCGCCCGGTCGGATACCTCCCCCAGCTGCATGTAGCGGTACACGTTCTCCACGATCACGATGCCGTTATCGACCAGCAGGCCCAGGGCGAGAATGAGGGCGAACAGCACGACGATGTTGAGCGTCACGCCCGTCAGCCAGATCCACAGGATGCCCATGAGCATCGATAGCGGAATCGCGATGCCCACGAAGAGCGCGTTCCGCAGCCCCAGGAAGAACAGGAGTACAACCACGACCAGGATGACCCCGGAGATGATGCTGTTCTCCAGGTTGTCTACCTCGCTGCGGGTGTTGTCCGACTGATCGTTGAAGTAAGTGATGCTCAGATCGTCCGGCAGCCGTTGCTGGACCGCGGCCACCGTCGCGTTCACTCCGTCGGAGGTACTCAGGAGGTTTTCCCCGGAGCGCTTGATGACGTCCAGGCTGATCACCGGCAGGCCGTCGGCCCGGGCGATGCTCTTGGGATCCTCGTAGCCGAAGGTCACGTCGGCGATGTCGCGCAGGTACACCAGGCGCTGGTTCTCGTTCTTGACGATCGTACCAGCCAGTTCCTCGGCATCCCCGAACTCCCCCACTACCCGGATGGCCCGGCGCACGCCGTTGTTGACGATCTCCCCGCCGGAGAGCGTCAGGTTCTCGGCCGAGATGGCGTTCTCGATGTCCTGAAAGCTGATCTGCAGGCTCTCCATCTTGCGGACGTCCACGGCAATCTCGATCTCCCGCTCCTGGATACCCTTCAGGTTCACGGCACTTACGCCGTCGACGTTCTCCAGCTCGTCCTCCATAAGCTCAGCGTAGCGTCGCAGCTCCTCCGGCGGAAAATCGCCGCTCATATTGATGGTTACGATGGGGAACTTCGACAGGTTGATCTCCAGCACCGTGGGATCCGTATCGAGGTCGGTAGGCAGTTCGGCCTTGGCAATGTCCACGGCATCCTTCACCCGCCGGAGGGCATCGTCGAAGTCCTCGTCGGAATTGAACTCTACGGTGATCACGCTGAAGTCCTGGATGCTGGTCGACCGGATCACCTTCACCCCGTCGACGCCCTGCAGTTCCTTCTCCAGGGGGCGGGTCACGAGACTTTCGATGTCCGCCGCCGAGTTACCGAAGTAGGGTGTATTGATGTACACCTGCGGGAGCTCAACTTCCGGAAATTGCTCCTTGGGCACCTGGTCGTAGGCGTACAGACCGAAGATCAGGATCATAATGGCCAGCAGGAATACGCTGGTGCCGTTGTCGACGGCAAGGTTGGTGAGCCCGAAGGTCCGTTTCTGCTGATTAGCCATTGGTGGTCGGATTGGCGGTGGTGCCGGTCTGCACCGGCGACTGGCTCAGGGAGATCGGCTGGCCGTCGGTGAGTCCGCGACTACCGCTCGTGATGATGCGGGCGCCGGCGGTGAGCCCGCTTTCGACGACGGCCCGGTTGTTGTAGCTGCGGCCGGTACGTACGTAGGTCTTACGGGCCACCGTTTCTCCGTCGACCTCTTCGGCCGTAAAGACGTAGCGCTGTCCGTCGACGTCCTGCTGGATCTGGTCCTGGCTCACGACGATCAGATCCTCGGCGGCGAAGTCGAGCACCTCCACCTCGGCCAGCAGATTCGCCTTCAGCTGATTGACGTACTGTCGCGGCACGTCCACTTCGATCTCGAAGGTCCGGTTAGCGGGGTCCACGGTGCGGCCGATGCGGCTCACCGGAGCTTCGAACTCCAGGTCCAGGGCCGGCACCCGCACGCGCACCTGCTGCCGCAACCGCACTTTCGTCAGCAGATCCTCGGGGGCGTCGGCCACGACGTCCAGATCATTGGTGCTGATGATCGAGAGGATCGGCGCGCCGGGCATGGCACTTTCTCCGGTCCGCATCATCACCTGGTCCACGGTGCCGCTGAGGGGGGCGTAGACGTTGCGTTTGCTGGCCTGTACGTCGATGCTCTTCAGTTGCTGTTGCAGCCGCTCGTAGTTATTCTTTGCCTGCAGGTACTGAATTTCGGAGCCGATATTCTGCTCCCACAGTTTCTGTTGCCGTTCGTAGATGGTCTTTGCCAGGCTGGCGGCGGTTTCGAGCTCGGCGCGCTGGGTTTCGGTGCCCTCCACGTCCAGGGTGGCGACGAGCTGTCCCTTGCGGATGGGGTCGCCCTCCTCGAAGTTCATGCGCAGGATCCGCCCGGGGATCTCCGGACTGGCCACGGCACTTTCGGAGGCCCGCACCGTCGCCTGCACTTCGGCGAAGTTGGTAAAGCTGCTCGGGGCCACCGTTTCGTAGGCGACCAGCGTGGCGTTGGGGGCAAAGGAGGGATCGACCTCCGCCAGCCGCTGCTCCAGGTTCTCCACTTCCTTCGTGAGTTCCCGCAGTTCGGCGCGGCGCGTGCGCAGGGCTTCCTGGATCTCCGCGGCGGTTTCCGGCTCCTTTTCTTCGGGGGCGGGGCCGCAGGAGCCAAGGGTTACGGCAAGGAGCAATGCGGCAAATAGATTTCTCATGACGATCATTGAAAGGCTTGTGGGGTGGACGGCACCGGGTGCGTCGTCCTACCGCCCGAGGGCGAGATAGAGATCTTCCTTAGCGACGAGGGTATCGTAGAGGGCATTCAGGTAGTTGGCCTGTGCCTCGTAGAGTTGTTGCTCGGCCTGGACGGTTTCGACACTGCTGCCGACCCCCTCCCGGTACTTGATCTGGGTGGTTTCGTAGATTGACTGCGCCAGTTCCAGGTTTTCCTTGGTCACCTGCATGCGTTGACGGGCCGTGTTGAAGGTGCCGCGGGCATTGCGTACCTCCAGGGCGATGCCCCGGGCTACGTCGTCGCGCTGGTTGACCACCTTCTCTTTGTCGAGGCGCGCGCGCTGCAGGCGGGCGCTGCGCCCGCCGAAGTCGTAAATGGGGATCACCGCCGACACGCCCACCACGACCGTAGGCGCCCAGAAGCCGTCCGAAAGATTATTACCCTGGTACTGGTACTGGGCGGCCGCCGAGGCATCCAGCCGGGGCAGAAAGGCCGCCTTCTGCAACTCTATATTAAGGTCTTGAAGAGCGATGGTCTGGTCTAACAAACGGATTTCGCTCCGTTGCTGGTAGGGAACGTCGGCGGTGAGCGCGGCGGCATCGACCTCGAGCTCCAGCTGTTCCAGGTCATCGGCCACCCGCAATTCTTCCTCCTCGGGAAAGTTCAGGAGGAATTTCAGCGAGCGCAGGGCATTTTCCCGCTGCTGCTCCACGTCGTTGCGGCTGCTCCGCAGGTTGTTAAGGCTCAGGCGCAGGCGATCCACGTCGAGTTGCTCCACGAAGCCGGCGTCGTACTGGGCCTGGGTTTCCCGCAGCAGCTTTTCGAGATTGTCGATGTTGCGGTCCACGATCTCCAGGTTGGTCGACAGGAGCAGTACGGGTAGGTAGCTGCGGGTAACCTGGGTACGGACCTGTCGTTGGGCATCCTCCAACTGGAGGTTGAAGTAGTCGCGGCTGGCGCGGGCGGCCCGCAGTCCGACAAAGTACGAGCCGTCGAAGAGCATGCTCCCGATGCTGATGCCGCTGGTGAAACTGTTCTTGAGCTGGAAGGCGATGGAGGTGGGGGCGTTCGGATCGCCCTGGGCGAAGGCTTCGGGCAGGGGAAGCACCGGTACCTTGAGGTAGTGTAGAAAGTCCAGCGAACCATTGATTTGCGGAAGCCCCGTGCTCAGTCGCTCACGCACGTTCTGTTCCGCATCCAGGATATCCACCCGGGCATTGCGGATGGTATTGGAATTGAGGAAGGCGTAGTCGACCGCGTTCTGGAGGGTATAGACCTGCGTTTGCGGGACTTCCTCCTGGGCGGACAGTCCCAGACTAACGAACAGCAGAAATACGGTGGGGGGGAAGAATTTCATATGCCTGGCCTTAGGGGAGATCTTCTTGCTTCAGGTATTGGTCCAGCCGGTCGCGCCCGAACTGATTGACGATGCCGTTGAAGTGGTAGCTGCTGTGCTGACGGATGATGTCCGAGAGCGGACGCTCCTGCGCCGGAAATACTCCGCGGTCCACCACCATCATGGTCATGCCCACGTAGAGGTTGGCGATCACCTCGGCGTCGATGTCGGCCCGGTAGAGCCCTTCTTCCATGCCCCGCTCGAGATTAGTCGCCACGCTCCGCAGGAACTCGCGTTGGTGGGCCATAATCATCGAATGAAACAGTTCGGGGTAGTACTTGCGCAGGTCGTGGAGGGTGGTCGGCGACACCTTCCGCATCTGCCGGATGAAGTAGCGGCTGTTCCGCAGCAGTTCGTCGATGGCATCGGCCGCTTCGTCGGTGTGCCGGCGCAGCACCTGAATGTCCCGGCGGGTATCCTCCTCGAGAACCAGCTGGATCAGGTCCTCCTTATTGTCCACCATCTGGTAGAGCGTTTTCTTGGAGATGCCCATCTCACGGGCGATATCATCCATACTCACGCTGCGTATGCCGATGCTCCGAAACATGGCACCCGCCTTGTCGAGAACCTGCCGGTTGTGGTTGATTTCTTCTATCACGCCGCAAAGAACGGGGGAAACTTTGGATAGTTACAAAGTTTCCCCCGTTTTTTAGCTTGCTTGAACCGAATTTTGCCGGCTCCCGCGTCCCCGCCCCCTACCCCGCAGGAGCGGTTGCGAGTTCCAGGCCGAGATCGATCAGTGCCTCCACGGTATTGCCCGGCTGCCGGCTGAAAGTCCCCAGAGCCCGGTTGGCGAGTAGTGCGGACAGGGAAGCCGCCCGGTGCCCCAGCAAGTGCGTCAGGCCGTAAATTCCGGACGTTTCCATTTCGATATTGGTGATGCGCAGATCATCCGCGTGGAACTGCCGCAACGCATCGAGAATGGCCGGATTCATGCCCGCGGGTAGGCGCAGACTGCGTCCCTGGGGAGCATAAAATCCGGCGGCCGTCAGGGTAATGCCCCCGGTCAGCGAGCGGGCGGCCGGTTGTGACAGGAAGTCGGGTAGTTCGGGGCGCACGATGAGTGGGGCTACCGGCAGGCGCACCCGCTGTTCGTCCAGGTGATCAATCAGCGTGATGGCCAGGGGGTCGGGCTCCCCGGTGCTCAGGTAAAAGGGTAATAGTCCGTCCGCAGCAAGCGCGGCCCGCGACAGTACGAAGCTGTCGAGGGGCAAATCGTGTTGAAAGGCCCCACTGGTGCCGAGCCGCAGAAAGTCGAGGGAGATAAGTTCCTCCTTGATCTCCCGCCGATGCAGATCGATGTTGAAGAGGGCATCGAGTTCGTTGATGACGATGTCGACGTTATCGGTACCGATGCCGGTCGAGATGACCGTCAGGCGCTTACCGTTCAACTCGCCGGTGTGGGTGACGAACTCCCGGGCTTCCACCCGGAGCTCCACCCGATCGAACCGCCGGCTAACTTGCTGCACCCGTTCGGGGTCGCCGACGGTGATGATGGTTTCCGCTACTTGTCCCGGCAGCAGGTGCAGGTGATACAGGGAGCCGTCGGGCCGCAGGATGAGTTCCGATTCCGCGATCACGCCTGTTCGCCGAGCTTGCGGACTTGTTCCTTCAGGCTGTCCTCCTGTATATCGGAGCGCCAGTAGTGATCGACGGCCTCTCCGCGGTGCACGACGATCGCCTGGGGGCTGGCGTGCTTCACGTCCAGTCGTTCGGCGATTTCCTCCGACAGGTCCTTCGCGTACTGGATCACGATTCCGTAGATGTCGATATCGTGCTTGGCGTTCGCGATCTGCACCTGGGCGCGGGCGCTGAAGGGGCAACTGTTGCTGTGCTTGAAGATCACGATGGGCTTTTCCTGCGAAGCCTGCAGCGCGGCGTCGAGATCCTGGGAAGTATTCATGGTATGGAACATGCCTTCACAACGTCGGCAGGGGGGCGGGGTTCGCGGGAGTCTACAGCTTGCGGGGGCCTTACCTTTGCCCGTCCTACCCTGCTCAATCGCCCCGCCATGAAACAACCGCGCCGCTTCCAACGCTCCCAGGCCCGCAACTCCAGTAACCCGCCCGGACTGGACCGCGAACCCGCCGAACTGATCGGCATGCGCCTGAACAAGTACATCGCTCACTCCGGCGTAGCGAGTCGCCGCACGGCGGGCGATATGGTAAAGGCCGGCAAGGTCAAGGTCAACGGCAGCGTGCTCGACAACCCCGCCTACCAGATCCAGGAAGGAGACGTGGTCGAGTACGACGGAAAGGTGGTAGCCCCCTCCGAACGGTTTGTCTATATTCTGCTGAATAAACCCCGCAACGTCATCACCACCACCAACGACGAGCACGACCGCACCACCGTCATGGACCTGCTGGACGAGCCCGGCCTCCGTGGCCTCCGCCTCTTTCCCGTCGGCCGCCTCGACCGCGACACCACCGGTCTGCTTCTCATCACCAACGACGGTGACGTCACTACCCGGCTCACCCATCCCCGCTTCGAAACCTCCAAGATTTACGAAGCCACCCTGGATAAACCCTTCAGTCCCGCCGACCTCGCCCAAATGAAGGCCGGCTACGACCTCGACGACGGCCCCTTCCTCCCCGACTGGGCCCGCTACACGAACGAAGACGACCCCCGTAAGGTCACCCTCCAGATCCACAACGGTCGCAACCGCATCGTCCGCCGCGCCTTCGAGCACTTCGGATACACCGTCGAAAAACTCGATCGCACCTACCTGGCCGGCCTCACCAAAAAGAACCTCCCCCGCGGGTTCTACCGCTACCTCTCCGAAGAAGAAATCCGCCGACTAAAGTACTTCAGCTAACCACGAGCGACTACCAGCGACCACCGGGAGCGATCCCAAATTACCACCCGCGAGCCCCGCGAGCGACCACCAGCGAACGCAGTGAGCGTGACTAAATCACCACCCGCAAGCCCGCGAGCGACCACCAGCGAACGCAGTGAGCGATCCCAAATTACCACCCGCGAGCCTCGCGAGCGACTACCAGCGACCACCGGGAGCGATCCTAAATTACCACCCGCGAGCCCCGCGAGCGACTACCAGCGACCACCGGGAGCGATCCTAAATTACCACCCGCGAGCCCCGCGAGCGACCACCAGCGAACGCAGTGAGCGTGACCACATTACCACCCGCGAGCCCCGCGAGCGACTACCAGCGACCGCCGGGAGCGATCCCAAATTACCACCCGCGAGCCCCGCGAGCGACCACCCGCGAACGCAGTGAGCAATCCTAACTCCTGACGTGCACATCCATCTGCGGATAGGGAATATTAATATCCGCCGCATCGAAGGCCTTTTTCACGTGCTCGTTCAGATAGATCAGGGTCGGCCAGTAATTGGCGTTCTCGGTCCACACCCGCAGGGCCATATCCACGCTGCTGTCGTTGAGGGTGCGGACGAAAATGTCGACGCCGCGGTCTATCAGAATGTTCGGGGTTGCCTCGACCACGGACTGCAGGGTAGCCCGCGCGTGATCGATATCGTCGCCGTAACCGATGCCGAAGGTCATGTCGAGCCGGCGCACTCCCAGGGCGGTCATGTTCTCGATGGCATTGCCCATCACTTTTCCGTTCGGAATGATGATCAGCCGGTTGTCGACGGAGGTCAGGATGGTGTTAAATACCTGAATGTCCTTTACCGTACCCGTATACCCGCCCGTTGTGACCAGATCGCCCACCTTGAAGGGGCGGAAGGTGAGCAGGAGAATACCGCTGGCGAAATGACCGAGGTTGCCCTGTAGGGCCAGTCCGACGGCCAGGGATAGGGCCGAAAGGATGGCAATGAAGGAGGTCGTTTCCACGCCGAACATGCCGGCAATGGAAAGAATGAGCAGCACCTTCAGTCCGATGCTGAAAAAACTGGTCAGGAAACCGGAAACGCTGATGTCCATGTTGCGCTTCTGGAAGAGGTGGCGCAGCTTCTCGGTCAGCCAGTTGATGAGCCAGAAGCCGGCGACCAGTAGAAATACGCCGAGGACGATCTTCAGGCCAATGGCGAGTAAAATGGGTTCGTAGTCGCTCCAGAGCTGCGCGAAGTCTATCATTGGGGTCGGGGTTGAATTCGCGGCAAGATACGGACGGTTGGGGCTTGGCCTCTAAGTCCGGAGTAGCCGATAATTTCGTACTTTTGCAACAAATCCTTTTAAAAACTTCCGTGTTTCAGCCCCCCAAGAAAGTCGTGTACACCGCCGAGCAGGCTCTAGAAGCGCTGCAGCATTACTGCGCCTACCAGGATCGCTGCCATAAGGAGGCTCGCGAAAAGCTGCACGAGCTCGGCTACTACGGCGATCCGGCCGAGGAAGTCATCGCGGAGCTCATCCGGGAGAAATACCTCGACGAGGAACGCTTCGCTCGCTCCTTCGCCCGCGGTAAGTTCAAGATTAAGCGGTGGGGCCGGTATAAGATCCGGGCGGAACTGAAGCACCGCCACATCAGTGCGTACTGCATCAAACAGGCCATGAAGGAGATCGACCCCTCCGAATATTACGGTACGCTGTGTAGTGAACTCGAACGGCGCAACGGGATCGAAAAGGCCGGGCAGCACCCGTACTTGCGCCGCCGTAAGTTGGCGGACTATATGGTGAAGCGGGGCTACGAATCCGGTATGGTGTGGGAAGCCATCAACGAGTTGGAGCTTTAGCCGACATTTGACCCGGCGACCGCCCGTCAAAACCCGTCCGGTAATCATCTGTTCCCCTGATTAGAACGCTTTCATCAATGTCCGCATACCGTCCCCTACTCTTCATCCTCTGCCTGAGCCTGTTCGCCGGCCTCTCTTCCTGCGGGAATGAGGAACTGCAACGCACCCTCCAGCCGACCCCCTCGGCCTTCGGGCAGATCAACAGCCTGGTCGTCATCGCCGACAGCAGCACCTGGAAGGCCGGAGTGGGGGATTCCGTAGCGTACTTCTTCGAAGCTCCCTACATCATCCTGCCCCAGCCCGAGCCTATTTTCGACGTGCGCTACATTACGCCCGAGCAGGTATCGGCCGAACCTACCTGGGGCCAGTTGCGCAATTACATCGTTCTGGCCGACCTTAGCGATAGCGATAGCCCCACCACCCAGATGGTCCTCAACGATCTCTCCGATGACAAGATCCAGCAGGTAAGGACCGAGGGTTTCGGAACGGCCGTAGCCAAGAACAAGTGGGCTACCGGCCAGCAACTGGTCTACATTCTGGGTAAAAATCACGATGAGTTGCTTACGGGTCTCAGTACCGTGTACCCCGGCGTCGTCAAGCGCCTGCAGCAAGGAGAAGATGAGCGCATGCGGGTCACCACCTACTTCGAGGGCGTGAACCGCCGGCTGGGGGATACCGTCCGCCAGATGGCCGGCGCCTCCCTGGAAATTCCCGGCGGCTACGTTCGGGTACCGCTCGACGCGGAGGACGTGGTCTGGCTGCGCAAGGAAGTGCAAGGGGCCAGTCTCAATATCATGGTTACGAAAGTTCCCTACCAGGATCAGTCCCAGCTCTCCCGCGAAGGACTCAAGGAAATTCGCGATCGGATCGGTAAGGAATACGTCAGTTCCACTACCGCCAACACCTACATGCGGATCAACGACACCGACTTACCCCTCTTTACGGAAGCTACCGAACTCAACGGGGCCTACGCCATCGAAGGCCGGGGCATCTGGGAGATCGAGAACGACTTCCTGGCGGGGCCCTTTGTCTCCTACCTGCTGAACGACGAGGCCGATAAGGAACTGGTCCTGGTCGACGGCTTCGTCTACGCTCCCGGACGCCGCAAGCGCGATCTGATGGCCGAGGTCGTTCAGGTTATTCGTACCGCCGAAGTCAACTAACGATATTCGTCCCACACCGCTCCCGCGTACCCGCCTAAACTTTGCCTTCCATGTCCGCCACTGACCTTCTACGGTATCCCATCGGCCCAAGCCAATTGCCCCAGCCCGGGGACGAAGCCGCCCGCATCGACTCCATCAAACGCATCGGTAGTTTTCCGGATCGACTGGAAGCCCTGGCGGACGACATTCGACGGCGGAATCTGCTCGACGTAGCTTACCGACCGGGTGGCTGGTCGGCCCAGCAGGTCATTCACCACCTCGCCGATAGTCACCTGCACGCCTACCGCAGACACAAGGTCACCCTCGTGGAAGATCACCCTACCCTGGTCCCCTATAATCAGGAAGCTTGGGCGGAATTGCCCGACGTAGCCGCGGTGCCGGTGCAGGCCAGTCTGGACATTCTGCGGGGAATACACCTCCGGCTGGCCGTCTTACTGGCCCAGTGTACGGATGAGCAGTGGCGCCGCACGGCTTACCATCCCGGCAGCGGTATTACCTACCACCTGGACACCCTGGCGGCACACTACGCCTGGCACGGGGATCATCATTTAGGGCACCTGCGATTAATCCTGGAGAACAATTGACGCGATAAAATTGCATTTACCGAAGACCAACTTGTGAACTACATAAACAATGCTACTAAATTCTTAAATTGATTGAATTTGCAAAACAATACTTTATTAGCAGCTTATTTGCAGGTCTTTACGCGAATCTGACGAACACCCATCGTACGGATCGGGTTTGGGGGATACACACCTATTGAGTATTACACACCCACTTTTTCCCCATCAAACCAACAATTTTATGCTTTCCAATTTATCACTGAGCCGGCTCGGCCTGCTCCTTATTGCCGTTATGGCACTTTCCCTCACTTCCTGCAACGACGATGACGATACCATTCTCGGCATCGACTTCGACGACGACGGAACGCTCTTCCTCTCCTCCAACACCAGTGGTATGGTCGGCGTAGTCAATCTGGAAGACGGCGCCCCGGACATCGAAACCTTTACGGCCTCCGGCACCGATGCCGACGGACTTTACTACGATACCGACGAGGGTAATCTGTATCAGGTAGACCGCACCAACAACGTCCTGGTCGAGTACAACGACGTCATTGATGATCTTGATGACCCCAACGGCGTCGACGTGGAATCGCGCAGTACTTCCGACTTCACGAACGGTCGCGGGTTGGCTTACCGCAACAAGCAGTTCGTTGTCGCCCAACAAGGGAGCGATGAGAACGACAACGCCAATCGCCTGGTGGTGTATAACATCCTGACGGGTGACGACATCCAGACCGGCTATGCCTTCGATACCGACATTGCCCTCTGGGGTATTCAGTTCGTCGGCAGTGACCTCTACGCCGTAGTCGATAAGAGCGATTCCGTCGCCGTATTTACCGGATTGCTCAACAACGCTCCCGGAACCATGGTCACCCCCGATCGCTACATCAAGGTAGACGGCATCACCCGTACCCACGGACTGGAGTACAATGCCGAAGACGACATCATGATCCTGACCGACATCGGTGACGCCGCCTCCGATACCGACGGCGGACTGGTCATCCTGCGCAACTTCTCTACCCTGGGCAACCTGACCTCCGTCGGTGCCGAGAGCTACACCCGTATTGGTGGAGCGACCACTACCCTCGGTAACCCGGTTGACGTAGCCTACGACCAGGATACCGATCGTATTTACGTAGCCGATCGCGCTACCAACGGCGGTACACTGCTGATCTTCGAAGGCACTGCTAGCGGAGACGTGGCCCCCATGACCTCCCTGCCCTTCCCCGGGCTGAGCTCGCTGTATCTGCACCGGGATAACTAAACCGTGATTCCCTAGTACGCTAAAGGCGCCCGTTCCTCCCCCGGGAGGAGCGGGCGCTTTTTGTATGCAGTGTATATTGCTACAATGCGCAAACACACCGCCGAGGGTACGAATCTTGATCTTTTACAAATTAACAGTTGGCAGTTGGAGCTGCTGGTCACCGGATTCGCGCTGGCGGGAATGCTGTCGGGCTTCGATGCCTTTGGTGAGTGGACCAAAAAGTGGCTCGACGCGCTCAGTGGCAAGGACCTTGTCTCAAGTTTCGTCGGTGGTCTGATCGTGTGTCTGTCGTTTGCCTACATCATCACGCTGGCTAATCTGTTCGTGCACGTGGTACTGCGGTGCCTGTGGATCGGTGCGATCGGTTCGCGGTCCGTTATGGGGGATACCGTACTGATACGGAGAAGACTGGCCCCGAAGTTCCGCTCCTTCCTTCAGCGCCGAACCGGAAATTTTGACCGCTACATCCAACACGTCGACGACGCGGCCAGTCTGATCTTCGCCTTTACGTTTCTGCTGATCGTAGTCGCCGTCAGCATCTTCACGATCACCGGATCGCTGGCGGGGTTGGTGCTGCTGATCAATACGGTATCCGACGGAGGAACCTTTTGGACGGTCCTGCTGGGAATCATCCTGTTCGCTTACCTGTTTTTCGTTCTCGTTTATTTCGTGGACTTTCTCACCGCCGGCTACCTCAAGCGCTTTCGCTTCTTCTCCCACCTTTACTTTCCTTTCTACCGGCTGCTGGGTTGGATTACCCTGGCCCGTCTGTACCGACCGCTGTACTACAACCTACTTTCCCGTAAGCATAGCTATTGGTTTGCCCTCGTACTCGTCCCCTACTTGTTTCTGGCCGTCACCCTTCTTTCGCTGCAGGCTACTCCTTTCCGTTATGTATCGAACGATTACTTCGATAACGACACCAACGGCAAACACCTGCTCCGCGCCGGATACTACGCGGACGAAAACGATGACCGGGTCACGGAAGCCATGGTGGAACTGCCTTCTCAGATCATCAGAGCCTCACCCCTGCGGGTGCGCATTCCACTGTATAGTTCCTACGAAGCGGTGATTGCACGGCAGTGCCCCGAACTGTTACCCCCCCACCAGAGCGTCATTCACTCCGTGATACTGTCGCGCTTGTTTGGTTCCGAACCGGATGCGGCAAATTCCGCTACGCTGACCCCCCATATTCTGGAGTGTCTCGGCAGTTCGCTATCACTCTACCTCGACAGTAACAGACTCAGTCTGCACGATGTATTTCTGACCCGCCAGGATCACAGCCTACGCCCGGATCTGATCAAATTCATTCCCCTGGACACCCTTACTCCGGGGCTGCACTACCTGAATGTCCACCAGCGACAGCTCCCCTCCCCCCGCAGACCGGAAGATTCGATCAGGGCGATTATTTCGGTTCCCTTTTACTACGCTTCGGGCTAGAGCGCGGCGGCGATACGGTCGCCGAATTCCCGGGTACCGACCCGCGTGGCCGGCCGGAGATCCTCCGTACCTACGCCCTGCCCCAGGACGGCGTTGACCGCGCTTCTAATCGCCGCACCCTCCTCACGCAGTTCCAGGTGATCGAGCATCATGGCGGCCGACAGGACGGCGGCAACCGGATTGGCACGGTCCTGTCCCGCTCCTTCCGGCCAGGAGCCGTGAATGGGTTCAAACATGCCGACGGTAGAGCCCACGCTGCTGGACGGCAACAATCCGAGTGATCCGGCCAGTACGCTCGATGCGTCGGAGAGAATGTCGCCGAACATGTTGCTGGTCACGATTACGTCGAACTGGGCGGGGTTGAGGATCAACTGCATGGCGGCGTTGTCCACGAACATGAAGTTCAGTTCCACGTCGTCGTTTTCCGCGGCGAGCTCCCGGGTGACCTCCCGCCACAGTCGGCTGCTTTCCATCACGTTGGCCTTGTCGACCAGGGTGAGTCTGCCACGGCGGGCACGGGCCTCGGCGAAGCCCATCCGCACGATGCGGTCGATCTCCATACGGGTATAGGTACAGGTATCGTAGGCGGTATTGCCGTCGTCCTTTCTACCCTTTTCCCCAAAGTAGATGCCGCCGGTGAGCTCTCGGACGATCAACATATCCACGCCCTTCATGCGTTCGGGGCGCAGGGGACTCAGGTCAGCCAGTTCGTCGTAGCTCGCCACCGGGCGCAGGTTGGCAAACAGGCCGAGCTCCTTACGCAGCTTCAGTAAGCCCTGTTCGGGACGGACCTTCGCGGTAGGATCATTGTCGAAGCGGGGGTGACCGATGGCCCCGAACAGTAAAGCATCCGACCGTCTGCACAGCGACAGCGTTTCTTCCGGGAGGGGCTCCCCCGTCTTGTCGATTGCCACCGCTCCGACGGGAGCGTAGGTGTATTGAAAGGTGTGTCCGAATTTTTCGGCAACGACGTCGAGCACCTTGATCGCTTCGGCGATCACTTCGGGTCCGATCCCGTCGCCGTCCAGTACGGCAATATTATAGGTAGGCATATAGTGGGGCGGTAAGGGTATTACAGGCTAAAGTCGAGGCGTTGACGTTCGAAAGATTCGATCTTCTCCCGCTGACTCAGCAGGAAGTCGATGTCGTCGTAGCCGTTCAGCAGACAGGTTTTTTTGTACTCATCGATTTCGAATTCGGTAACCGTCCCGGTAACTTCATTGGTGAAGGTCTGGGCTTCGAGGTTCACCGTGAACCGGGCCCCCGAGTCTTGCTCGATGGTACGCAGGGCTTCGTCGAGCACGGCCGGACTTACCGTCACCGGCAGCAATCCGTTGTTCAGGGCATTCCCCTTGAAGATATCGGCGAAGTAGCTCGACACTACCACCCGGAAACCGTAATCCTGGATGGCCCAGGCGGCGTGTTCCCGACTGGATCCGCAACCGAAATTGGCCCCGGCAATGAGGATGTCCCCGGCGTAGGCCGGATTGTTCAGCACGAAATCGGGCTTCGGCTGATTGAGCTTATCGTAGCGCCAGTCGCGGAAGAGATTCTCCCCAAACCCTTCGCGGGTCGTCGCCTTCAGGAAGCGTGCCGGAATGATCTGATCGGTATCGACGTCCTCGATGGGCAGGGGGACGGCGGTGGAAGTGAGTTGTTTGAAGGGGGTCAAAAGTTGAAATTTTAGATCTCAGATTTAAAATTGAAAATTTTCAATTTGAAATTTACTTGGCACCTCGGGTAGCACGGTTGTTTTGAATAACCATTAGCGAAATGTGGGAGACACCCGCAGGCAGTTCAGGAAGCCAACTTCATTTGGACCTTCTTAGCACTGGAGGTGAAAATAGCGATCAATTCAGTTGATTCACGAATAAGAGTCAGGACGTCTTCCTCAGGAAGGTATTTAAGGTAGTAGATGTACCGAAGGGTATTGCGGGACTCCCGTAGTTCCTTCAGTCCAAGCTTCAACTTGTGCAGAAAATCGCGGGAAGACTCCGCGGCCCGCGTTTCTCCGTAATGAAAACCCGGGGAGCTAGCGGATCGAACGAGTTGATGCGCGGCGTTCTTAGCATCATAATATTGCTCAATTGGGAGGCGGCGGGTCAGAAGGGTGCAATTCACTCCAAACATTATGAGACGGGCCTCCAGTTGATCAGCAGTCATTTCTCTAGTGGTAGATGGGTAAAACCAAAAATCACTGCCAAACTAACAAACAACAAATAGTAGTACAAATTTTAAATACCCAATTTTAAATTTTAAATATCTCTGACGTCCACTATCTTCCCCGCCACCGCCGCCGCCGCCGCCGTCAGCGGACTGGCCAGAATGGTACGCGCTCCGGGGCCCTGACGACCCTCAAAGTTGCGGTTGGAGGTGGAAACGCAGTAGCGGCCGGCCGGCACCTTATCTTCGTTCATACCGAGGCAGGCACTACATCCGGCACCGCGGAACTCGAATCCGGCGGCTTCGAACACCCGGTCCAGCCCCTCGGCAATGGCCTGCTTGGCGACTTGCTGGGAGCCCGGGACCACGATGCCCGTAACGTTGGCTGCTACCCGCTTACCCTGCACCAGCGACCCCGCCAGACGAAGATCCTCGATGCGGCTGTTCGTGCACGAGCCGATGAAGACGTAGTCGATGGGCATGCCCTCCATGTGTTGCCCGATCTCCAGATCCATGTAGTTCATAGCCTTCTCCATACTGGCCGCTCCGTGGAGCGCGCTGGCTTCGGGAATGGTGTCCGTGACCCCCATACCCATGCCCGGATTGGTTCCGTAGGTGATCATGGGAGGAATGTCCTCGGCCCGGTAGGTATATTCGGTATCAAAGGTCGCGTCCGCGTCGGTGGGCAGGGTGCGCCAGTGGGCGACGGCCTCGTCCCAATCGGCTCCCCGCGGACTGAACTCCCGTCCCTCGAGGTAGTCGAAGGTCGTCTGATCGGGCGCGATGAGCCCACCCCGGGCCCCCATTTCTATGCTCATGTTGCAGACGGTCATCCGGCCCTCCATGCTCAGATTGCGGATCGCGGAACCGGCGTACTCGACGAAGTGGCCCGTGCCGCCCCCGGTACCCAACTGAGCGATGACGTAAAGAATGAGGTCCTTGGCGGTCACGCCGGCCTGCAGTTCTCCCTCGATGTTGATCCGCATCTTGCGGGGCTTCTCCATGAGGACGCACTGGGTAGCCATTACCTGTTCTACCTGACTGGTCCCGATACCGAAGGCGATGGCACCGAAGGCCCCGTGGGTACTCGTATGGCTGTCGCCGCACACCATGGTGATGCCCGGGCGGGTGATGCCGAGTTCGGGGCCGATCACGTGCACGATGCCCTGGTAGGGGTGGCCGAGGCCGTACAATTCGACGCCGAATTCCGCGCAGTTTTCGGTGAGCATATTCACCTGCTTCCGACTCAGGGGTTCGGCAATGGGCTTATCCTGGTCCTTGGTGGGTACGTTGTGGTCGGCGGTCGCAACGATGCGGTCGCGGCGCAGCAGGGGGATACCGCGCTGCCGCAGTCCGTTAAAGGCCTGCGGACTGGTAACCTCGTGGATCAGGTGACGATCGATGTACAGGACCTGGGCGCCGCCGGGGACGGAGGTGACCACGTGAGCGTCCCAGACTTTGTCGAAAAGGGTTGGCATGTCGATAATACGGATTAGGGGGGCAAAGATAATCAGTCGGGCGGCGGTGCGCGGGTGCGGCGAACTTAGGGTAAAAGCAATGTCCGGTGGCTAAGGCGGCAAAGCGTTGCGAAAAAATCGCGAATAGTCCTCCGGGCGCGAAGGATTTGATTCTTTCTACGGTCCAAAGGGGGAATACCTTGCGTACATGGCCGAACCTACCGATACCGAGCTGATGGCCGGGGTAGCCCGGGGCGACACCCTCGCCCTGCGGTCGCTCTATGCCCGCTACGGCGATCGGGTCTACAACACCGCGCTGAGTTACCTGCAGATAGCGGCGGACGCGGAGGAGGTTACCCAGGATGTATTCACCAAAGTGTGGAGAAAGGCGGCTGGCTTCCGGGCGGAAAGTCAGGTAGCTACCTGGATCTACCGCATTACGACCAATACCGCGCTGACCGCCCTCGACCGGCGCAAGCGCCGCAATATCTTCGGCATGCTTCAAGCGCACGACCCCCCGGATTTTCATCACCCCGCCGCCCGCCTGGAGGAGCGGGAGACGAACCGCGCGCTGTTTGCCGCCATCTACCGCCTACCCGACCGACAAAAGACCGCCTTCATCCTGAGCTACGTGGAAGAGCTGCCCCGCAACCAGGTAGCCGAGATCATGAAACTTTCCCTCAAAGCGGTCGAGAGCCTGCTCATGCGGGGTAAGAAAGGACTGCGCATTAATCTCGAGCACGCTTACCCCGACCGCGGGCAAGCCAAAACTACCCGAAAATGACCCCCGAACATCCCGATCGCCTTGCCGAAGCCCTTCGCCACCTGGAACAGCTCCCGCGGGCTAGTCCGCCGGATGCGCTGCTGTCCCGGATCGAAGCCGGTTTACGCGACACCCCCGTCATTCAGCTCGTCGACTGGCGCCGGATTGCCGCCGCCGCCGTCCTCTTCCTCGGGCTGAACGCCTCGGCGGTTTATTATCACCTCCAGCAATCGTCGGTCGCGGATACTGAACTGGCTTTAATCACGAGCTACCAACTCTACGAGGAATGAACAAACTACAAGCCTACCGGTGGGCGACCGCCGGACTGCTGATCGTCAATCTTGTACTGCTCGCCGTAGTCTTCTTCGGCCCCGCCCCCCGCGGCGGCCCCCACGCCAGTGCCCGGGAAATCCTGGGGCTCGATGATGACCAGCACGCGGAATTTCTGAGGCTGGCCGGGACTCACCGCCAGAACATGCAAGCGCTGAATGACCGGCAAACGCAGCTGCTCCGCACGTATCTGGAACAGCTGGCTACCGTTTCCGACGTCCCGCCCGTACCCGGGGAGGTCTGCAGCGTGGAAACAGAGAAGGTCCGGCTCACGTATCGCCACCTCAACGACATTAAACAGTTGCTGACCGCGGAGCAAATGACGGCCTACCCCGTCTTCATCGAAGATATTCTGCAGAGAATTCTTCTTCAGCAGGAAAAAAATCCCCCGCCCCCGAAGGATTCCTAACCGGGTGTGGTCAAAGGGGAAAAAGTATCCTAATGAATTACTTCCCCCTCGCCTTTTCCCTCGCCGGTTTACTCTGCTGCGGAGCCTGTCAGGAAGATAGCGACCTTACGACCCCTATCACGGAGTCGGGTGAGCTGCACGCCGCCTTCGCCGAATTCAATCCCGATGCCTTCAGTATCATGCTCGACGGCAATGAGGTGGTGATCGAGTCCAACGGACTACCCAATCACACCTCGCCCTACTGGTCCAACACTACCGAACGTACGGCCATCGATCCGATGGGAAACACGCTGGTCACGCCGGCCGCCGCGTCCGATCATCCCCTCTTCGTGGAGCCCACGGCCACCACCTTCGAAAAGATGGCGCCGGGCAACATCGACGACTTCAACGGCTCGTACACCCTCACGGTACCCGCGAGCCCGGTGAAGGCGAACTCCAGTTCCGCCACGGGCCTCGGTCCCATCGGCATGGCGGTCAGCGGTGCCATGATCTACGACGATCAGGAAGGGCCCAACGTTCCCCTCGATAACGCGATTTCCTCTTTCGACTACTCGGCCGCGCACACCGGCCCGCAGAGTTATCACTACCACCTGGAGCCGAAGGCCTTTTCGGACGACGACGATAAACTGGTCGGCATCATTTCCGACGGCTTTTTCATCTATGGCCGCAAGTGCAATGCCACCGGTACCTACCCCACCGACCTGGACGAATCCGGCGGGCATACCTCCATCACCCAGCATACGCTGGAGGAGGAATACCACTACCACATCCAGAACGAATTGTACCTGGGTACCTACTACATCCTATTCCCCGGCAACTACCAGGGAAGTCCTAACGCCATTCAGTAAAGTGAAGCGTCTATTTCACTATATTTCTTCCCTGAGCCCGATCCTGCTGGCCGTGCTGTGGAGTAACTGTACCCCTACGGTTGATTCCGCGGTCACGGACCAGTCGGTACCGGCCATCACCGTACCGGCCGACCGGCTCACCACGGACCTCAACACTCCAATCACCCGGTTCGCGGGCGTCCCCTTCACGGGCACTGCGGTAGAAAATTACCCGGATGGTACGATCGCGGTACGCACCGACTACCTCAATGGGCGTCGCCACGGCCTGCACCGCAAGTATTTTCCGGACGGGCGACTGAGCTTCGCGAGCCACTACGTGAGCGGACGCCAGGACGGGGAAACCCGCAGCTGGTGGAGTAACGGTAACCTGCGTTCCGTATCCCGCTTCGTGGATGGCGTGGCCAGCGGCGTGCAGGAGCAATGGTACGATTCGGGCGCGCCCTTCAAAACCCTGCGTTTGGTCGACGGCCGGGAAGAAGGCCTCCAGCAAGCTTGGCGGGAGAACGGCCAACTTTACAACAATTACGAAGCGCGCGACGGCCGGACGTTCGGACTCCGGCGCGCCAACCTCTGCTACACCCTCGAAGATGAAGAAGTACGCTATGCCAAGTAAATCGTTCCTGACCGCCCTCGGCCTGCTCCTGATGCTTTCCTGCGGGGAAGCAGACCGCTCCGAAGCGGCGTCCCTACCCTACTACCGGGAGGCGACCTTCACCCCCCACTGGTTCACGGCGGATAGCGATTCCCTCGCGGACTTTCACCAGATCAGTCCTTTCCGTCTGGTAGACCAACTGGGCGATACGGTCACCGAGGCTATGCTGGCGGATAAAATCTACGTCGCCAATTTCTTCTTCACGGCCTGCCCCGGCATCTGTCCGAAAATGACCAATAACATGACCGTGTTACAGGATGCCTTCCGGGAGGTGCCGGACGTCAAACTGCTCTCGCATTCCGTGACCCCGAACTACGATTCGGTGGCCGTACTCCGGAATTACGCCGAATCCAACGGCGTGGATGCCGGTACCTGGCACCTGCTCACCGGCGACCGCGACCAGATCTACCGACTCGGGCGCCAGGATTACTTCGCGGAGGAGGATCTGGGCCTCGAGCGCGAGCAGGACGATTTTCTACATACGGAGAACTTCGTCCTCGTCGACCGGGACCGTCACATTCGCGGTATCTATAACGGGCTAAGCCTGGCTTCCGTGGACCAATTGACGCGGGATATCCGTACCCTGCTGGCGGAAAGGTAAACCGCCTTAGGCGGCCATCCCCTCCATCATCCGTTCCAGGTCGGCATCTTCCACTTCCTTCTTCTGGTCGGCAATGCTGAGGAATTCCTGGTAGATGTTGTCGAGTTGAACCTTGGTAAGGTTATACCCCAGGTTCTTGAAGCGGTAGGCCAGGGCGGCGCGGCCGCTGCGGGCGGTCAGGACGATCTTGGACTGGTCAACGCCGACCTCCGCGGGATCGATGATCTCGTAGGTGTCGCGGCGTTTGATGACACCGTCCTGGTGAATGCCACTGGAGTGGGCAAAGGCATTGTCGCCTACGATCGCTTTGTTAGGCTGCACCATCATACCCATGCTCTCACTGACCAGGTGACTGGTTTCCAGCAGCAGTTTGGAATTAACGTTGGTGTACAGGTTGAGCTGGGGGTGCTGGCGCATGATCATGACCACTTCCTCCAGGGAGGTGTTGCCGGCCCGCTCTCCGATACCGTTGATGGTACACTCGATCTGGCGGGCACCGTTTTGCGCTCCGGCGATGGAGTTGGCGGTTGCCAGCCCGAGATCATTGTGACAGTGGGTACTTAGGGTACACTTGTGGATGCCGTTGACGTTATCGCGCAGGTAGGCGATTTTCGCCCCGTACTCCTGGGGAAGGCAGTAGCCCGTGGTGTCGGGAATGTTGAGCACGGTGGCTCCCGCGTCCACGACCGCCTGAATAACGCGGGCCAGGAATTCGTTGTCGGCGCGGCCGGCATCTTCGGCGTAGAACTCCACGTCTTCCACGTACGATTTGGCGTGCTTTACGGCGGCGACGGCCCGCTCGATGATTTTGTCGGGGGTAGTACGTAATTTGTACTGAATGTGGCTTTCACTGACGCCGATGCCCGTGTGGATGCGGGGGTGCCGGGCTACCTTAAGGGCTTCCGCGGCGACGTCGATGTCGTTCATCACGGCGCGGGTAAGACCACAGACGACTACGTCCTTGACGGTCTGCCCGATCTCGACCACGGACTTGAAGTCGCCGGGGCTGGAGACGGGAAAGCCGGCCTCGATAACGTCCACGCCGAGGAGTTCGAGCTGGCGCGCGATGACCACCTTCTGGCGGGTATCGAGCTTACAGCCGGGCACTTGCTCGCCGTCGCGGAGGGTGGTGTCAAAAATTTGGACTTGGTTAGTATTCATACTTGTTGCGGGCCGGTTACCGGGCTTCTTATATCTTTAGGGCTTAATTCGGGACAGAACGTAGTCGATCACATAAAAATACCGCTTCCCCGGGGAATGCGGAGTGGGATACCCCCATATTATCTACCGTATTGCTACGTGGGTGTCAAAGGAATTGTTCTGTAACCTTTTGACATTCAACCTTGTACTGAAACAGTTTATACAATGCCCAAGCAGAAGACCGACGACTTACTCAAACTGGTGGCTTCCCTCAATCGCGCCGAAAAGCGTCACTTCCGCTTGTTCGTCAAACGCAACCAGCAGGCGGATGCGGACATCCTCTTTCTCCAACTCTTCGACATACTGGAGCGCACCGGCGAGTACGACGAGGCGTATCTCCTTAAGCGGATCGAAGGTATAAAAAAGTCTCAGCTGAGCAACCTGAAGGCTCATCTCTACAAACAGCTGCTGACGAGTCTCCGACTACTGAATCGCAACAAGGATGAGGAAATCACCCTGCGGGAGAACCTGGACTACGCCCGCATTCTCTACAATAAGGGCCTCTACCGCCAGTCGCTCGACATTCTGGACAAGGTAAAAAAGCGGTCCATCGAAGTGGATTCCCACACCATCGCCCTGGAGACCGCCCAGTTCGAAAAACTGATCGAAGGGCAGTACATCACCCGCAGCATCGAGGGGCGGGCCGAAGAACTCAGCAAGGAGTGTGATCTGCTCACCCAGATGATCAGCGATTCCAACGCCTTCTCCAATCTCTCCCTTCGCCTTTACGGGCTGTACCTCAAGAACGGTATGGTGAGCAGCCACGAAGAATCGGAAGAGGTGCTGGCCTTCTTTCGCGACAACCTGCCCACCGGCGATTTCGACCGGCTCGACTTCTGGGGAAAGGTCTACTACTGCCAGAGCTATACCTGGATGCACCTGATGCGGCAGGAATTCCCCCTCTGCTACCGCTATACCCAGCGGTGGGTCGAGCTGTTCCGCGAGAACCCGCGCATGATCGAGGCCAACGCCCCCCTCTACCTGAAGGGACTGCACAACCACCTGGCCAACCTCTTTAACATGTGGCAGTACGATAAATTTATCGGCGAGCTCCACCACCTGGATTTGTTCCCCCACCAGTTCGACCTGACGAACAACGTCAACGTAGCCGGACTCTATCACCTCTACCAGTTTGATCACCAGATCCGGCGGCACTACATGGAGGGGACTTTCTCCGAAGGCCTGGGTCTCGTGCCCCAGATCATGGAGGTAATCGAAGACAACCGCTACAACTGGGATCATCACCGCCATATGGTGTTCTACTACCGTATAGCTTGCCTGTACTTCGGAAGCGGCGACAACGACACCGCCATCGACTACCTCAACCTGATCATCAACCAGCGAAGCCCGAATTACCGCTCGGACATTCAGGCTTACGCCCGCATTCTGAGCCTCATCTGTCACTTCGAAATGGGCAACGTACAGTTAGTGGAGTACCAGGTCAAGTCCGTTTACCGCTTCCTTTCCAAGGTAGAGCACCTGCAACAGACCCAGCAGATCATCTTCCGCTTCCTGCGCCGCATCCCGCGGATCCGCGAGGAGGACCTCCGCGACGAATTCATCAAGCTCAAAAAGCGACTGGACGAGGTCGCCAAGATCCCCTACGAGTCACGGCCCTTCACCTATCTTGACATTCCCAGTTGGCTGGAATCGAAGATCGAGGGCGTATCGGTACAGGAAGTGATCCGGCGGCAGTTCGAGGAGAACCGGCAGATCGCTTAAGTAAGCAATCTTTAGCTGACCGCTTCGGAGGTGGCTCGCCGGGGGGATAAATCCGCCGGAGCCGGCGGCCGGCGCGTCAGTACCGCCTCCCGCGCGGCCTGCATGGGGATACCGATGCAACGCTTCTCCATGTACATCATCATCCGGTCCATCAGCTCGCGTGCCTGGGGATCCAGGTCTTCGAGCTCCTTACGGAACACCTTATTGACGGCGTTGTGGCGGATCGCCTTGATCTGTCCCGGCACCTCCTGCATGGCCCGCTCGATGAGCCGGGTCTGGTAGAGCGTTTCGGTTTCCTCCAGGTGACGGTCGATGATCTCGTGGGCGAGGTCGACTTCGCGACGACGAAAATCCATATTCTCCTCCGCCAGCGCCCGCAGGTGCTCGATGGCGATGTAGGTGAACGTAAAGTTGGCCAGGGTAGCGTCGGCCACGTCGGCGGGAACACCGAGGTCGACTACGATCTTGTCCGCGGAGGACTCTCCGGCCAGTAAACCGGAAAAGATCTCGGGCGTAATGGTGGCCTGAGCGGATGCCGTGCAAACGAACAGTACGTCAAAACCCTCACGGTAAGTGGGGAGATCGTCGAGGCCGATCGCACGACCGTTGGCAAATCCGCTCACCAGTTGCTCCGCGCGTTGCACGGTCCGGTTCGCGATGGTGACGTTCGTGTAGCCTTGTTTGCGCAGAAACTTGGTGACGAGCAGGTTCGTTTGCCCGGCGCCAACCAGCAGAATACGCGCCTTACGACTCGGAGCGTACCGTTGCAGTTGCTGCATGGACAGGGAAACGACGGAAACGGACTTTTCGCCGATCCGGGTATTCGCGTAGATGTCTTTCGCGGCGAGTACGGCCTGGTTGCAGATGATGCGCAGGTCATCACCGATAAGCCCCCATTCCCAGCAGCGTTCCTGGCTTTCCCGAAGTTGCCCCAAGATCTGCCGCTCCCCGACAACCAGGGAATCGATCGACCCGGCCACCTCGTACAGGTGCCGTATCGCGTGCAATCCCGACAGGTGCTTCAGGCGGCTCAGCCCCGCGGCGGGTACCGGCAAGAGCGCACGCTTGAACATGTCGTCTACCTGCTGATCCGTCGTAAAGAGGAGCAGAATGCGGTTACACGTGGAAGAGTAAAAGACTTCGTCCACCAGTCCCCGCTCCCGTAGTTGAGTCAGGCGGTCGCGCAGACCATCCCCCCCCTCGAACGCGGTGACCAACTCACCAACCTCTTTCAGTTTGGCATTGCGGTGAGTAAGCGTGAGAATGTGAAAGTGCTGCAGCATAAATGGGGTCGGAACGGCCACAAAGATAATTTAAGGGCGCAGGGATTCTGTCATAATGGGGTAGAAATAGGAGTAAGGCAAAGCTTAACCATCCCACCACCCTACCATTCCTACCACCCCACCATCCCACCATCCTACCACTCTACCACTCTACCACCCTAACAGCCTAAACTACTAACAGCCTACCCCCTACCCCCTACCCCCTACCCCCTACCCCACTACCCTACTCCCCTCTTCCACGATCGCCGAGAAGTACCAGGCATAAAACAACAACAACACGTAACCTTCCCACCGGGTGATCTTGCGGTTGTTACTCATGACGCCGAGCAAAATGGTCATCACGATCATCAGCGGCAGGTACACGGAAATGATCTCCGCCGGAATGACCAGCGGGCCGAAGAAGCGCGGAATGGCCATCACGATGAAGGTGTTGAAAATATTGGACCCGATCGCGTTTCCCACGGCAATTGAGGCCTTTCCCTTACGGGCCGCCGCCAGGCTCACGGCCACCTCCGGCAAGCTCGTCCCTACGGCCACCGCCGAAAGAGCGATGACACTCGGAGCGATATTCAGGATCTGACTGATCCCCGTGATTGCATCGATGACGTACGAAGCCGAGATGCTCACGCCCGCCCCGCCGAGTAGGAGCAACAAATAATCACGCGCCCCCGCCCCGGGTCGATCCTCCTTGTCCGGGCGATCCTGATCCTTAAAACTGTACGCCAGAAAGATGATGATCCCCCCCAGAAACAGGAAGCATTCGAAGAAGGAAAGCGTACCGTCCATCACCGCGAAGTACAGCAGAAAAGCACTGCCCCACAGGAAGGGAATATCGATGTGCCAGAGGTTATAATCCAGATCGATGTTCTTGACCACCACGGCGGTAAGTCCGAGTACCAGGGCGATGTTGGTGATGTTGGACCCCACGACATTGCCCACGACAATCTGACTGGTCCCCTCCAGCACCGATACGATGCTGGTCGCTAATTCCGGCAGCGAAGTCCCGAAGGCCACGATCGTAACTCCGATGATGAACGGACTGATGCCCAGCGACAATCCGATGCGCTCGGCGGACTCCACGAATCGATCGCTCGACCACAGCAACGCCGCGATGGCGACGACGAAAATGCCAATCTGAAGGTATAGTTCCATGGTCAGGACGTGCGGGATGTAGCGGCAGTGCCGGCCGGTACGTAGTCCTCAAAATTCGGCAGTTCGGCCATCAACCGGGCTCTCAGGGAAGTCAGTCTGTCATGCTGACTGGACTTCCCGCGAAAACGACCGACCCAGAACGGGCGGTAGGTGATCCAGTAGCGCAGGGCAAATAATCCGGACACCGGCAGACTAAGCAAGTACACCCACCCCATTCCCGCCGGATAGACCCAGTTAAACAGCAGGGTCTGCAGCAGGTACATAACGGGCAGCACGATCCACGAACCCAGCGTCTGCACCGTCGCTTTGTAGCCCCGGTCGATGCCGAGAGCCTTCCAGATCGTGTTGATCGCCAGTAGCCAGGGCAGGTGATTGATCAGGCCGTACAGAAATATGGGCAAGGCCAGAAATAGCCCGGCGGAATACTTGCGCCGTGGGTGATTGCTATATGCCAGATCATCCAGTCCCTCGGTCCGGAGCAAGTCGTCGTACTCCCCGGCGGTGGCGCAGAGAGCCTCGCGCCGTTCGTCGTTGAGGGACCTCAACCAGGCAAGTATGCGCTGGGTGCGGAAGTGGTGAGCGGAGACGGTCTGCGGGCGGTCGTTCTGCAGGCTGCGGTCGATACGGCGCAGACACCGTTCCTCGGTCTTATTCTTCGTCTGAATGAGCAGCCCCTCCATGCGCTCACTCAGCAGGTTCGTCAGTCCCCTAACCGCCCGCATGGGGCTCTTTTCGTACTGCTCTCGCCATTCGGCCGCCACGATGGGTTCGCCGTAGCGGACGAAGGCGCGGCTGAAGCAGGTCGTCGGACTTTCGTAATTGATGCCCACCGGCTGTAGCGTGAGTCCCAGTTTCCAGTCGTTCCGCGACTCACCTTCCAGGGCCAGACTGGCCGCCCCGGCCTTTATTTTCCGTAATCGCCGCTCCAGTTCGGAGTAGGCTTCCGGAGCGATGTACATGATCTTCCCGGTTTCCAGGGCGTGAAAGGTGCGGTTAAACACTTCCTCCTTGCTCCCCTTATCGGCCCCGGCTTCCTTGTCCTTCGGTCGGGCCACCGGCACGCAGAACGGATCGATGATGAAGGCCGTCACCGGATTCATCCACAAGCCGGCGTTGGCCAGGAAGTAGGTTTGGTGATCGAGGTGGATCCCGGCCATCAGGGGGTCGGCGAGGGTGTTGGGATGATTGCCGCACAGCAGCGTCGGCCCCGGGTGATTGGCGTGGTGTACGCCCTCGGTCTCCATCGAGGGGTAAAAGATGCGCAGCATCCAGCGACTCATGAAGTGCAGGACCCAGAAAAAGGGCTTAGACATAGGCGGTCAGTAAAGGGGCTGCAAAGTAGGCATAATGCGGAAGCCCGTCATGACTCGAAGCCGATCAGGTAGTCGCGCACCAGTTGATCGAAGTTCTCCCCCTCGCCGAAATGGAACTTCACCTCCACGGGCAGTACGAATACGGGCAGCTTCTCCTCCGCGATGAAATCCCGGTGCATTTCCAGGCGAGTAGCGTCCTTTTCCGTGGTGACGATGGCCCGGTGACGTCCCGGCATCTCTCCGAAGCGCCGCTTCAGGTTCGCCAGGTCGTTGGCACTGAAGTAGTGGTGGTCGGCGTAGTCGAGGCTGCGGACGTTCTTTGCGGCGGTGCGCAGGTGCGACAATAGGTATTCGGTGTTGGCGATCGCCGAGATCAGGAGCACGTCGATCCCTTCCTCCATCCTCAGCCGGTAGCGATGGTCGAGCAAATAGTACGGGGTAGCGTAGCCGTAGTAACTGAAAAACACCCGCTGGTGGGGCAGGGGGTCAATTTCCCCTATGAGCTTGTCGGCTGTGGACCGGTCTAGGGCGGCGGGGCATTTGCTGACGATGATCACATCGGCTCGCTCGTATCCACTGCGCCATTCGCGGAGGCGGCCGCTGGGCAGAAGGTAATCGCGGGTGAAGGGGCGTTCGTACTCAGTGAGGAGGATGTTGAGCCCCGGTTTGACGGCACGGTGCTGAAACGCATCGTCGAGCAGCACGAGCTGGGTATCCGGTCGGCGACCGACGATCTCGGGAATGGCGAAGGCCCGTTCCTCGGCGACCGTTACCATAACGTCCGGAAATTTTCGGGCGTACTGCAGGGGCTCGTCGCCTACTTCTTCCACCGTCATCTCCGGGCGGACTTCCAGAAACCCGCGGGTCTTACGGCGGTACCCCCGGCTCAGCGTCGCGATGTTCAGGTAGGGATCGAGAAGGCGGATCAGGTATTCGATGTGCGGCGTTTTACCCGCTCCCCCTACCGACAGGTTGCCGACGCTGATTACCGGCACCGAAAACGATATGCCCCGCATAATCCCGCGCCGGTACGCCCAGTTCCGAAAGCCTACCCCCGCTCCGTAGAGCAGCGACAGGGGCGCGAGCAGCAATTTGGCAACGGTCGATTGTACCACTTAAAAAAGGTCGAGGCCTTGTAGGCCGAGTGCAAAGTTAAAGCTAATGGTTTAGGCCGGGATGAGGTGTTGCACGCTGAGGAGAGGCAATAGGTCGAGCGGCCACCGGTCCGGGACGCTTCACCACGGATGGGCCTTTAGACTTGCCTTAAAGAGAAACATACATATATGACCATCATCATTATGTGTAATTTCTTTTTGGCTTCTTTTTTCTTTGTGGATTTCACACCCAAAGTGTGGAAAACTCCTGCCCTTGCCGGGCGCGGGTGACGGATGTTGAGGCGTCGAGGCCTATTCCGTGTTTGCTCACTCGGCAAGTGGCCAAGAGTCCGTGGTCTGTATAGAAAAAGCGGGGAAGTAAGCCCCATTAAAGGTCTGTAGACAGACGCTTGGCCGACG
>NZ_JANCTD010000005.1 GCF_024297185.1 Lewinella sp. JB7
ACGAACCGCATCCATACTACGCTAAAGGGCCTAACGGTCCGGCAGGCCTACGCGTTAAAAACGAAACACCTCAACTAATCAGGCTTTCAGCGAAGCTGCTGTCTAATATTTTGAGCACCTTCACAGTAACTCTGATTGCCGAGCAGCGTTTGGGCCAATTAAATATCATATACGTATACCTAAATCCCCCCACCCATCGGTTCTCTCTAAAAGCCTAAAAGCCTACCATATTACTGATCTACCATATTACTGATCTACCATATTACCAACCTACCAACCTACCAACCTACCCCCTATCCTCCACCGTAAACAACTCCACCTCCTCCCGCCGGCCGCGGAGTTCGGGGCACCCGACGGAGCGGGTTACGTATGAGGATCCGAGGGGCAGTTTTTCGACCAGCGGACCCGAAACCAGCAGATCCACGCCGACGGAGTTACACAGCGACTGCATACGGGACGTTACGTTGAGCACGTCGCCGGTAAACATGATATGCTTTTTGACGACGCCGATTTCACCGGTGGTAACGCTGCCGTAGTGGAGTCCCGCCTTGAATTTGGGAACGACGCCGAAGGTCGCTTTATACCAATCAGCCCGCTCCCGTAAATCTTCCCGCATGGCGAAGAAGCAACGCAGGCAATTGTTGGCGTTGAGGCCGTCGGCGAGTTTCCAGGAGACGATCATTTCGTCGCCTACGTAGAGGTAAACTTCTCCCCCGTGGCGGACGACGGCGTCGGCCAGATCCGCGTAGTACGCCTTGAGGAGGTGGAAGAACCGCTGGTGACCAAGCGCCTCCGCAATGGCCGTCGATGACCGCATATCGGAGAAGAGAAAGATGCGATTTTCCACCCGCGGCCGGTGGTAGGTGCCCGCCAGTGAGTTCAGCAACGTTACGTGGCCGATGACTTCGCTTACCTGGGCGTAAACGATCGTCAGGGTGATGGCGACGCCCAGTTGCAGCGCGGTACTCAGATGAACGAGGCTATTCAGGTACTGCCAGAGCCTGGTCCAGACGCGGGGATCGAGTAGGCCCGTATTCATTTCCATACTCGCCGCGATCGGGTAGGTCACCAGTACGACGAGGTGAATGAAGACGAAGTAGATCAAAAATTTATACACCGACTTGCGGAAGAAGGACTGCCGGGTGAAGAGCTTATTTAAGTGGTTCAGTTCCACGTAACCCACCAGCAGACCCAGGCACAGCATCGACAGGAGCGCAAAGGCGAGGATGCTCGCATTCGGAGAGATGGCCGTCTCGGTGGAAGGGAAGGTACCCCCGTAGGCGACCCACTCAATCAGGAGGGAGGTGGCGGCCGTGAGCAACCAGATGATTCCGAAGGGAAGAATGCGGTACCAGTTGCGGCGGACTCGGGCGGAAAGCATACGGTTAGCTTAGCAAGTGGAGCGGGAATGGGTGTTTCGACGCTAAAAATAGGGTGCGGGCGGGCGGCGGCGGGGCGTAAATCGACGAACGGAGCATAAACGACCGATGAGCCCCTGCGCGGGGACGCCGGACAAGATTTGTAGACGTACCACGGACGTTGGTCTAAAATCCGACAAGCGATAGGGTACTGATGAGGTATTTTAAAGCCTGATTTCCCAACCAAATCGACACTATGCAGCGTTTGAACCTTTCTATCCTGACGCTTTGCTGCGGCCTGCTTCTCCCCCTGACCGGAGCGGTACACGCCCAGGAAGCCACCGGTGAACCGGAAATGATCACCTCCGTGGAGGGCATTACCGAATACCGCCTAGACAACGGACTCACGGTCCTGCTCTTTCCCGACCAGTCCGTACCGACCATCACCGTCAACGTTACCTACAAAGTAGGCTCACGGCACGAAGCTTACGGGGAAACCGGCATGGCCCACTTGCTCGAGCACCTCGTCTTTAAGGGCACGCCCGATCACCCAAATATTCCCCAGGAACTCACCGAGCACGGCGCGCGGCCGAACGGAACCACCTGGTACGACCGCACGAACTACTTCGAGACCTTCTCCGCGACCCCCGAGAACCTCGACTGGGCCCTCGACATGGAAGCCGACCGCATGGTCAATTCTTTCATCGCTAAGAAGGACCTCGACAGTGAGATGACCGTGGTCCGCAACGAGTTCGAAAGCGGGGAGAACGACCCCGGCGGCGTGCTCATGGAACGGGTGCTCAGCACCGCATACCTCTGGCACAACTACGGTAAATCGACCATCGGCTCCAAAGCCGACCTCGAAAACGTGCCCATCGAGCGGCTCCAGGGATTTTACCGCAAGTACTACCAGCCCGACAACGCGGTGCTGGTCGTCGCCGGAAAGTTTAACCCGGAAACCACCCTGGATCTGATCCAGGAGAAGTTCGGTAGCATCCCCCGGCCCGAGCGCGAACTCTACCCCACCTACACCCGCGAGCCTATCCAGGACGGCGAGCGCTTCGTGGAACTGAAGCGGGTAGGGGATGTCCAGGTTGTCCAGGCCGCCTACCACCTTCCGGCGGGACCCCACCCTGACTTTCCGGCCATTGCCGTACTGATGGACGTACTCACCGACGAGCCCGGCGGCCGCCTGTACACCGCCCTCGTCGAAGAAGGAAACGCCAGCTCGATCTGGGGCTTTGCTCCCGCGCTCGCCGAACCCACCTTCGCCTTCTTCAACGCCAACGTGCTGAAGGAAAACGACCTGATGGAAGTGGAAACGACCCTCAAGAACACTCTCGACAGCCTCGCGCAGAATCCGCCTACGGAGGAGGAGGTCAAGCGTGCCCGGGACGGCATCCTCAAGAACTTCGAAATCAACCAGCGCGACGCTAACCGGGTAGGCCTCACCCTGAGCAGCTACATTGCCCAGGGCGACTGGCGTCTCGGATTCATCTTTCGCGATCGGGTCGAACAGGTGACCGTCGACGACGTGGTCCGCGTAGCCGAGAAGTACTTCAAACCCCAGAACCGTACCATCGGCCGCTTCTTCCCGGTGGAGAAGCCCGACCGGGCCGAAATTCCCGAAGTGGGTGACCTGTCGGCTATGACGGAGGGCTACGAAGGCCGCGAAGCTATCGCGGAGGGCGAAGAATTCGATCCCGCCTACGACAACATCGACCAACGTACGGTAAGCGGTACCCTTGGTACCAACGACAACATCGAATACGCCCTGCTGCCCAAGGAAACCCGCGGCAACAGCGTCAACGCCCAACTGCAACTCCGCTTCGGCAACCTCGACGTCATGAAGGGGAAGGCCATGGCCGGCGACAAGGCGGGCAGTATGCTGATGATGGGTTCCGAAAAGTACACCCGTCAGCAAATCCAGGATAAACTTGACGAACTGAAGGCCCGGGTGAATATCGGCGGCGATGCCGACGGTGCCTACGCCTACATCGAAACCGAGAACGAACGGTTGCCCGCGGTCATCGACCTGATCGGTGAGATACTGCGTAAGCCCACCTTCCCGGAGACAGAGTTCAACAAGATGATCAAGGAGGAACTGGCTGCCATCGAGGAGCGCCGCAGCGACCCCCAGGCCATCGTCTTTACCGAAATGCAACGGCGGGCCAGCGACTTTCCGCAGGATCACCCCTTCTACGTCATGACCTTTGACGAGGAGGTGGATGCCCTGAAGAAGCTGAAACTGGAGGACGTCAAGCAGTACTACAACGACGTGTACGGCGGCGGCAATATTACCTTTTCCGCCAGCGGGGACATGGACGTGGACGCCGTGAAGGAAGCTCTGGAGCGCAACTTCGGCGACTGGACGAGTCCCACCGAATTTAAGCGCGTGCCCCGCACCTACCAGGCCGTCAAGCCCGAAATGGTCAAAATGGAAACCCCCGATAAGGCCAATGCCTGGTTCGTGGCCGTCCAAACGCTGCCCCTCAACGACGAGCACCCCGACTACCCGGCCCTCGTCATGGGCAACTACATGCTCGGAGGCGGATTTCTGAACAGCCGTCTGGCCACCCGCATCCGCCAGCAGGACGGCCTCAGCTACGGCGTTGGCAGCCAGTTCAACGCGAGCTCACTCGACGAACGGGCGACCTTCATGTCCTACGCCATTTACAATCCCGAGAACCGGGAGGCGTTGGAGAAAGCGTTCCGCGAGGAAATCGATAAGGCCCGCAGCGAAGGCTTTACGGCCGAGGAGATCGCTGCTGCCAAGAGTGGCTGGAAACAGAATGCCGCCGTCAGCCGCGCCCAGGACCGCAGCATGGCCGGTGAACTGGGGAACAACGCCTACCTCGACCGCGATATGCAGTGGGATAAGGCCCTGGAGGAGAAGATGATGGCCCTTACCCCGGAGCAGATTAACGCCGCGATCAAGCGGTACATCGACGTCGATAAGATGGTCATCCTACGCGCGGGTGACTTCGCGAAAGCGGAATCCGTCAAGAAACCGTAACCTCTTTTCCGAACAGGCGTTACTTTGGGCGGGGCCGCAGGAGCAATGAACGTTGCCCCCGTGGCCCCGCCCTTCTTATATCAGCTACCCCCCCTTATGCGCTACTTCTACTTCCTTATGCTTCTCGGTCTCACTGCCTGTAACGGGGCGGAAACCACGGAATCCAACGCCACGGCGGCTCCCGACCGTGCCGCGAATACCGAACCCACTATGATGCTTACCGCCGCCGGGGTGGAAGCGGAGACGGTATTCAACTACGAGGATATCCTGTGGGGCTTCACCTTCCTGCCCGACGGCCGCATGATCGCCACCGAAAAGGGGGGCAAACTGCTCCTCATCGAGGGGGATTCTTCCACGCTGATCGGTGGCGTTCCGGAAGTGCGCGCGGTAGGCCAGGGCGGCCTGCTCGACGTGCTGCTCGACCAGGACTTCGCGAACAACCGACTGGTCTACCTCTCGTACAGCCGTAGCGAGGACGGGGGCGAAAAAGGCTTCACCTCCGTCGGTCGCGGCCGCCTCAGCGACGACGGCACCACCCTGGAGGACTTCACCTCCCTCTACGACGGCGGTCCGGCCACCGATAAGGGACAACACTACGGCAGCCGGATGGTCTGGGGACCGAACGACGGCCATCTCTACTTCACCATCGGCGACCGGGGGAACCGCGACGAAAACCCCCAGGACACCACCCGCGACGGCGGTAAGGTGTACCGGATCACGGCCGACGGCAATATTCCGGACGATAACCCCTTCGTCGGTACGCCCAACGCTAAGGAAGCCATCTACTCCTACGGTCACCGCAACCTGCAGGGCATGGCCGTGCATCCGGAAACCGGCGAGATTTGGGAAAACGAGCACGGTCCCCGGGGCGGAGACGAGGTCAACGTGATCGAAGCCGGCAAAAACTACGGCTGGCCCGTGATCACCTACGGAATCAACTACGACGGTAGCCAGATCACCCAGGAGGTAGCCAAATCGGGAATGGAACAGCCCCTGCACTACTGGGTGCCGAGCATCGCACCTAGCGGCATGGCCTTCGTTACCGGCGACCGTTACCCCGGCTGGGAGGGCGATCTACTGGTGGGCAGCCTCAAGTTCAGCTACCTCAAGCTTGTGCACCTTGACGGTAAGAACGTTACCGGCGAGCAGGACCTGATCAAGAATATCGGTCGTGTCCGCGATGTCCGGATGGGACCGGACGGCTACATCTACGCGAGTATTGAGGGTACGGGGATCGTGCGGGTTGTCCCCGTGTAGCGCCGTGTAGCGCCGGCTTGAGCCGGCGAGCTGTACGCATTGTTTCCGCGTGGCTACCAGCGTGACGGCTCAAGCCGTCGCTACACGAAAGCGGGACGGCTCAAGCCGTCGCTACACGGAAGCTAGGTGAAGGCACTACCGAGCAGGAAGAATACGATAAGCAGCGCCACGCAGCCCGCGGCAATGATCCGGATCTTTTCCACTCGGTTCTGGCTGTCGCGATGCGATTTGCGAAACTTATTGAGTGGGGTTTCCGCCTCGTGGTTGATGCGGCAGGTGTAGTCGTAATGATTGCCGCCGGTGTGGTCGATACTGACCTCACACAGTTCCTGGTCGAGAAAAACGGAGTAGGTCCGGGACTCCCGCACTTCGAAGTCAATCTGCACGACGCGGTCGTTGCAGTGCAGCACTACGTGCTGGGTCTTGTCCCCGTGAAAGAGGCCCAGTGTGTAGTGGTGACCCTGGTGGCCGGTAATATTCCAGGTGTGCTGCGGCATGAAGAGGAGCGGGGGCGATGATTCGAGAAATAAGGTACCAAGAAGATTTCAATCCGTACCAACTTTAACATTCCCTTCCACCTGCCCCGGATCCTGCTCAATTGCCGGAAGATCAAGGCCTTGCCAGCTTCCGTAGGCGCCGAGAATCCGGAAGCGCGTAAAGAGTTCCTCCCGGTACCAGCCACGCTCCCGGGTGAACTTTACGACTTCCCGGTGATGGGTGCTGTGGTACGCAAACCGCGTCATTGCCGCTCCGCTCTCCCATATGCTGAAGGTAGCCTGCATAAAAATCGGATACTCCCCGATGCCCACGCTCAGTCGGCGGGCTGGATGCTCGTACACCGACGCGCTGGTGCGGGGCACGTAACGCCAGAAGTCCAGGAGCTTGTGGGGCCGGATGGTGGCCCGGGTGATGACCGCCACGGGGTCCTCCGCCCGGTACCGGTCGGGGCGCGGAGTGAAGGGGTTGTCGCCGCCCCATTCGCCGTGGGACATGGTCGCCTCCAGGTGAAAGGTGATCCGCTCGCTGGTGCGCGTCTTTACTTCGCCGAACCAGGGGTGGCTCGCGAAAAAATCCGCTGCGGCGCTGCCGCCGTCCCAGTGACCCAGGAGGGCATACACTCCCCAATTCGGGGATACCGCGAAGCCGTTGCCGCCGCCGCTTCCCATCAGCCGGTAGAATTTTAGTCCGGCTACGGTTGCTAGCTTTGGCGGAGCCAGGCCCATTTGTGACAGCGCCCAGAGACGATTTTGGAAACCGGAATAGCGCAGGAGGGTGAGGGTGGTGATGACCAAAGGATTTGGACTAACAAACTATGCTCACACGGCAACCGTTCAAAGAAAGTATGCTTATAGTTGCGCCTAAATTGTAATTTCCGCCTCATGAATTTGAAGATGAAGAAAGACGGTAAGTTCGAATTCCTGGAAACCGGGGGTTCGGGCGAGCCCCTTCTCTTACTACACGGTCTCTTCGGCGGTCTCAGCAATTTCGGCGCACAGATCGAGGAGTTCAGCGGTCGCTTCAACGTCATCGTACCCACCCTGCCCATGATGACCCTGCCCCTGCGCAAGGTCTCTCTCGCCGGACTGGTCGACCACCTCGCCGAATTCGTCGTCCATAAGCAGCTGCATAACATCCATCTCATGGGCAACAGCCTCGGTGGACACGTAGCGATCCTCTATGCCATCGATCATCCCGACCGCATCGCTTCCATCACCCTTACCGGCAGCAGCGGTCTCTTCGAGAGCGCCATGGGCAACAGCTTTCCTCCGCGGGGCAACTACGAATTCATCAAGAAAAAGGTGGAGAGCACCTTTTACGATCCGGCTACTTCCTCCAAGGAGTTGGTAGACGAGGTCTACAACACCGTCAACGACCGCAGCCGGGGCATCCGCATCGTGATGACCGCCAAGTCGGCCGTGCGCCATAATCTGGCCCATAAACTCCACAACATCGAGGCACCCACCCTGCTGGTGTGGGGGAAACAGGACGAGATCACGCCGCCCTTCGTCGGGGAGCAGTTCCACGAGCTGATCAAAGACTCCGAGTTGCACTTCATCGACCGTTGCGCTCATGCCCCCATGATGGAACGGCCCCGGGAGTTCAACCGGATCATGGGCAACTTTCTGGAACGGGTCGCCGCCCGCCAGCCCTCGCCCGCCTAGGATCGCGCCTTACCGGGCCACGGACCGGGCAGCCAGGGTCGACTCCAGGTTTTGTCCGAAAGTTTTGCCGAAACCGGGTTTCAGGGCACTTCCCGTAGTGAGGTTGCCGACGAGTTTGGCGACGCTGCCGGGAACGTCTCTGAAATCGAAATCCATCCGCAGGTGGTAGGGATTCCCGGCGAACACGAGATTCATATCCACGCTCGTCGTGAACGCATTGTTGAAGCCCAGGGAAGTAGCGAATTCCATGGTCCTCAGATCGAACGCTCCGATGGTATTGTTGACCATAAATTTGGCAGCCTCCAGGGTGCCCTGGGATACGCCGTGGGCGATGTCTACGCCGGCGATGGCAATCGCCAGGCCCTTGTCGATGGCTTCTCGTTCGAGATAAAGGTCGGTAAGTTGGATATCCTTAGGGAACTCGTGCCCGATGTCGGCCAGTCCGCGGACGGTCTCCGCGTATCCGGCCAGCACGAGTTTAGCACTTTCACGGGCGGCCTGTAGGGTAAGAATGCGCGCTTCCAGTACACCCCGTTCGGTGAGTTCCCAGGGCCAGTTACCCAGCTTATTCCCTTTCTTCCGCAGCCGACTGATTTCCGCGTTAAGACCCCTGATCACGGCGGCCTGCTTACGGTAAGCGGCATCCGCCTGGTCGCGCATGGCTCTTAAATCGGCTTCCTGTTTTGCTGTCACTTCGGCTAACCGGACCCGGATGCGGCGGTCCACGTCCTGGAGGGCATTTCTCTGTTGCTTCAGTTTCCGGCGATTGGCCATCAGCGTCTCCCGCGCGTCCCTGGAAGCCTCGTCCAGGGCGGCGGTCGCTTCGCGGGTGATGCGAGCCAGGAAGTCGTTGCGCATAGCTACGCGTAGCGCGATGCCCGTGCCCTGGTGGGAGTTGAGCTTCCCCCTCACCTCGATAAGCCCCTCCAGGTCGTTCAGGAAGGAGCCGCGCATCAGCATCTCGAAGCCCTGACCGTCCACGAGCATCCGGGTGCCGGCCGTAAAGCCAAGTAGAGTGGCTTCACCGTCCACCTCGAAGGTGGGAAGCTTGCCGGTGGAAACGTCGAAGACCACCCGGGGTCCCGGGCTGTGGATGCCCCGCAGGGCAATCAGGCCACCCGCCAGGCTGATGGGGTCCAGGGAACCCCGTCCGCTCACGCCCGCGTCGTTCAGGCTGAAATCCATCCGCCCCTTCACCCCCAACAGGTTCATGGCGGCCCCGAAGGCGATGCCCCGTTGGTAGGTCACTCCGAACACCGTCAGATTGTTGGCGGGTACGATGAGTACCTTACCGTCCTCCAGGCCACTGCCCAGTACGTCCCGTAACGATCCGGTAATGCCGTGATCTTCCACGAAGGCGTCGATCATTCCGAGGGGCGTAATTTTATTGACTTCAATGGAGAGCAGACTCTTGGCCGGGTTCGCCACGTTGAGGGCCACGGTCAGGCCGCCGGTGAGGTGCTTCGTCCGGTTGCCCACCGTACCCAAACGGGCCGCACCGGTGAAGCCGAGGGAGCTCAGCAATATGGGACTGCGCGGACTGATCCCGGCACTACCCCCCAGCTTGCGAATGCCTACGCCGGGGATTCCGAAGGGCGCGGTCCATTCCGGTGAGGCATCGTCGTTGCGATCGCTAAACAGCATCGCGCGGCGGGCGTCGTTGCCGGGGTCGAGGGCTTCCAGAAAGAATTCGCCCGCCAGGCTTTGATCCATTGCATTGACCTTAAAGTTCGCGTTGAAGCCCAAAAGGTCCTTGTCGATCCGAGCGCGGAGTAACCCTCCAAGCCCGAGTTCGAGGCCCGTTTGCGCGCCGATGCGGGTGAACAGGTTAATATCCCCCAGTTCGACCGTTCCGCTGTCGTTCAGCTTAAGCGTTTGTCCCAGGTCGGCGGAAAAGCTCGCGTGATCCAGGTTGCGGGAGAGGGTGCCGGTGAGGCGGGCTCCGTCGAGGCTGAGCATATTCCCCAAATCCTGCAGGGCATCGCCGAATTTGAGATCCGCGATAACGTTGACCCCTTCGGCTACGGCCAGGTCGTTCATGGCGGCGAGGCTGGGCAGGGAGAGGTCGACCGACTTGTCGGGCAGGGCGGAAATCACGAAGGAGGTGCCCGCCAAATCGAGCTCATTCAGGGGCGTCAGTAAGGCATGAATGCCACCGTAATCAAAGGTAGCCGGTGGGGCCAGTCCGAAGATCAGGTTGGCGCGGGACCCGCCGCCGTCCAGTTGCAGTTCCGCGTCGCCCATGCTGGTGCTGCCGAGCACGGCCAGGACTCGGGCGAAGGGTCGGGCGGACACCGCCAGGGTCGTCAGGGTCAACTCCTTCAGCGGCGGGGGAAGCAGGGAGGCAAGCCGGCGCGTCCGGGGATCCGTCGCCAGGGCACCGACCAGCGTGGAAACGGAAAGCTCGTTGAGGCTGCCGGTGAATTCGATCGCGTTGGGGTCGGAGTTGAGCGTGGCCGCCACCTGGAGGTTTGTATTACCCAGATTTGCTGTGCCGCTGATCGTCCCCCCGATGGTACGCCCCGTCTGGGTGGGGTGGACGGCCTCCAGATCGAGCTGGGCACCGGTAACGGTCAGGGGTAGGGGAGCGGGCATCCGGTAGTCCTCCGTACCGAGTTCGGCGGCCAGGCGGTCGATGACGTATCCGTTCGCCGCAAAGTCGATGGACATCGTGCGTAATTCCACGGGTGCCTGAGCGGGAAAGCCCGGGGGCAGGTACTTACTCAGCGGGGTACCCCCCAGCAACTTGTCAAAGCTGGAGAGCGAAACCTTGGCGGCCGCCGGGAAGTCGAACTGCAGACGGGATGTCGTGAGATCGTCCCGGAAAGTGGCCGTCACCGTGACGCCGGGTTGACCGAATACCGAAGCCGTCGTAGCCAGCGAGGAATTCCCGCCGGGGGAGACTTCGGCAATGAAGTCATTCAGTTGAAAGACGGTCGGCGGCAGATAGTTCGCGACGCTGTTGCCCACCGATTCGGCGGCGGTGGCCGGTGGGGCCGCGGGTGCGGTGGGGGTAAAGGTAGGCTCGGGCTCGGGGGGCGGTACGTAAACGCTTTCGGCTGACGTTGACGTCGTTGTTCGCGGCGGCGGGGCCGTAGAACGGGTGGTCGCGCAGCCGAGGGTCAGGCACAGCAGTACCAACCCCGTATAAAACAGGTTATGCACGGTAGGTGATTCTCGTAAATGTGTTAAAACAAGTTATGGGAATTAACCTAGCCGCACAAGGGCTGCCGATTCCTGTATGCGCGGGTTGACCGGTTCGTGCTACCGGGTAGCCGCGGCGGCATCGACCATACCCCAGCCAAAATTGCCGTCGCGACGGGGGTAAATGCTCGCGGCCTCCTTCATGCGCTGCAGGACCTGCTCCCGGTTCTGTCCCGGATCGGTAGCCCACACCAGTGCGGCAATGCCCGCCGTAGTGGCGGTAGCGGCACTCGAACCGCCTACGTACCCCGGCTGCGCCCCGCTACGGCTCAGGGTAAGGCTGGTGCGGTCGGTATCGTAGCGACGCTGCATCACCGCTACGAAATCGACTTCGCTACCGTCGTGGCAGGTATTGCAACGCTCCAGAGGGCTGCCCTCCCGGATACCGGTTACGGCGAGGGTTTCGGACATATTCGCGGGAAAAACTACGCCGTACCAACTCGTCCAACTGAGGCTGGTCCCGGCAGCGCACAGGATCATCTTCCCGCGGTTGTGGGCGTAGTAGATACCGTCCCTGACCGTCCCGCTGCTGAATACGTCGCCGATCGACATACTCACGATGCGGGTGCCCGCGTCCCGGCCGGCGATGACGAGCGCATCCCGGACGCCCCGCTTTTCCTTGCTGGCGTTTATGATGACGTCGCTCGTAGCCCGAATAGCCGTCAGGTCACTCATATAGGCAACCCCGACGGTACTGCCGCTGCCCGTGCGCGGCGCGGCGACCAGGCCCGCCATCTGGGTTCCGTGACCGCACTGGTCGTCGGGTCCGTCAGTCCGGCTGCTCCACCAACTAGGCTGGTACACGCCAAGGCGGGCAAGATCGCGCCCGCTACCGAAGCCGCCGTTCAGCTCCGATTGCTCGGGGTAGGTGCCGGAGTCGATGATGCAGATACCAATGTTATCGCCCTGACTACGGGTCCACGCCTCCTGAATATTCATGTGATCGTAGTTCCAGGGCACCTTTGCGCCGGGGGAGACGGTCGTGAAGTCCCCCGCGGCGATGGCATCCGCCGGAGCTTCACTACAACCCGATCCGGAGCGAAGCTGCACCTCGGAGGCGGTGTAGTTGCTGGGTTCCAGGTAGCGGACGCCGGGTCGACGGCGGAATTCAGCCAGGACCGCGGGGTGCACAATCTTCACGTCCAGAATGGGCAGTACGTCATCCTCGGGGGCCACGAATAGCTCTTCCTCAGTAATGGGGACTCCGGTGTGCCGGGCGGTGGCGGCAAGCAGATCGCTGACGAGTTCGTTGCGGGTGCGTAGCCACTCACCGGCCATCACGTCGATCTGGTGGAGTTGAGCTTCGGTATCGGCGAAGCCCGCCGGTTCGTACCCCAGTACCGCCTCGTGTTCGGAGAGTTGCAGGGCCGACCACACCACCGCGTCGCTCGCCTCATTCCAGTCGAAGACCTTGTCGGTGGATAGCAGGTGATTTTCGACGATAGTATTGAGTTCGGCACGGGTGTACTCGGTCGGTGCGGAAGTGAAGGGTTCTACCTTTTCGCGTTCACAAGCGGAGAGGAGCAGGCAACTGCACGCCAGGGTGGTAAATATTCTATGCATGATCAGGGTTTGGGCGGGAACGCGGGAGCAAGGATAGCTCCGGCGGACATACGAATGACTCTAGAGTGCTTAAATTAGGATATTGTCCGGTAATTCCAAACAGGATAGGGCAAATAGCTATGTAGGAAAAGTTTGTTCCGAAACATGAAACCATGACTCGACACCGTGGTATCACGCCGATTCGCGCTAACGAAAGATTAAAGCCGTCCCGACATTTCATCCCCGCTGGAATAAGGCCGTTATTTGCGTATGCTTCGCTACCAGATAACTCTGCTTCTCGCTTTGGCCCTTTGCTCCCGCGTCCCCGCCCAAAACTACTTTGGCGACTACGTCTTTACGGAGGCGGATACCCTGCGGGGGACTCTCGTGCCGGCCCGGTCCAACTACGACGTGACTTACTACGAGCTTCACCTCGACGTGGATCCCGTGGAGCAAGCCATCGAGGGGCGGGTAGAGATGGACTATACCATTACCGGCCAGCTTCCCCTGCTACAGCTCGACCTGTACGACAATCTGCAAATCGACGGCATCGAACAGGATGGGAAAGAACTCCGGTTCACCCGGCGCGCGCACGCCGTCTTCGTGGAGCTCCCCCATCCGGTGGACATTGGCAGCCGTCACCGCATGATCATCCGCTACGGCGGTCAACCCACGGAAGCGCAGAATGCCCCCTGGGACGGCGGCTTCGTGTGGGCCCTGGACCAGAAAAATCGCTACTGGGTCGGCGTGGCCTGCGAAGGCGACGGGGCGAGCCTGTGGTGGCCCAACAAGGATCACCTGAGCGACGAGCCGGACTCCATGCTCATCAGCGTCACCGTGCCCAAACGCCTGTACGTGGCCAGCAACGGCAACCTGCGCGCGGAGGTGGAGGAAGGGTGGAAGAAGCGCTACGACTGGTTCGTCAGCTACCCGATCAACAACTACAACGTGTCGATCAACATCGGGCACTACGAACACTTCGCGGATACCTACCGCAGTTTCGACGGGGAGGAACTGGCCCTTGACTATTACGTCATGGACTACAACCTGGCCAAGGCCCGCAAGCAATTTCGGGAGGTGACGCCCATGCTGGAAGCCTACGAGCACTACTTCGGGAAGTACCCCTTCTGGGACGACGGCTTCGCGCTCATCGAAACGCCATACCTGGGCATGGAACACCAGAGCGGCATCGCCTACGGCAACCGCTACATGCGCGGCTACCTGGGGGGATTGATCCCCGACGATATGGACTGGGACTACATCATCGTGCACGAGGCCGGCCACGAATACTTCGGCAATTCCATCAGTGTAGCCGATCACGCCGAGATGTGGGTGCACGAAAGCTTCACGACCTATATGGAAGCTCTCTACGTCGAGTATCACCACGGGGCGGCGGATGCCCGACGGTACCTGGTTTCCCAACTCCGCTTCATTCGCAACGAGGAGCCCATGCTGGGCCCGCCGGACGTGAACTTCACCGACTTTTCGTCCTCCGATCATTATTACAAAGGCGCTTGGGTGCTGCACACCCTGCGCGGCGTGATCAATGACGACCCGCTTTTCTTCGGTATGCTCCGCAGCTTCTATCAGGATCATGAGCGAAGCATCGTCAGCACCCAGGAGGTAATCGACTACTTCAGCCGCTACGCCGACCGTGACCTGCGCCCCTTCTTCGCCCAGTACCTTCGTCACCCGGACATCCCCGTACTCGAGCTTCGGCAGAGAGGCGATGGAGTAGAATTTCGGCTACGGGCTGACGTGGCGGAACTCAGCATGCCCGTCGGGGCTTACCTGAAGGCCGAGCCCGTCCGCCTGATCGCTACCGCCGAGTGGCAAGCCCTGGGCCGGGGCATCTCGGTGGATGACGTGCGGATAGATACGGAGCGTTTTCTGGTGGGACTAAGCGTCGATCACGCGAATTAGGGGTAGAAGCGTCTCGGACCGGAGGCCGCTCGACCTATGGGTGCCGGTGATCCGTGTTGAATCCATGTTTTTCCGTGGTGAATGTCCTCAAACACGCATTGCCCATATGACTTAGCCCTATAAGTGTCTCGGACCGGAGGCCACTCGACCTATGGGTGCCGGTGATCCGTGTTGAATCCATGTTTTTCCGTGGTGAATGCCGAGAAGCCCGCCTTCCTCTATTGCTCACTCTAGCCCTACAAGTGTTTCGGACCAGAGGCCACTCGACCTATTGCCTCTGCTCGGCGTACAACGCCTCGACCTGAGCCGTGCGGCAGCGAAATCCGTGTTCAATCCGTGCCCATCCGTGGTGAAGCGTCTCGGACCGGAGGCCACTCGACCTTGGGGTGCCGGCGATCCGTGTTGAATCCGTGTTTTTCCGTGGTGAATATCCTCAAGTACGCATCCCTCTATTGCTTAAGCGACTTAGCCCATATGCGTCTCGGACCGGAGGCCGCTCGACCTATTGCCTCTGCTCGGCGTGCAACGCCTCGACCTGAGCCGTGCGGCAGCGAAATCCGTGTTCAATCCGTGCCCATCCGTGGTGAGGCGTCTCGGACGGGAGGCCGCTCGACCTTGGGGTGCCGGCGATCCGTGTTGAATCCGTGTTTTTCCGTGGTGAATATCCTCAAGTACGCATCCCTCTATTGCATAAGCGACTTAGCCCATATGCGCCTCGGACCGGAGGCCGCTCAACCTATGGGTGCCGGCGATCCGTAGTCCTCTATGGAAAAAACCACATCCGGAAGAGTGCCCTATTCCTCCGAATATTCCACCGCCGCCACCAGCTCCGCATACCATTCCTCACCGTACTTCCTGATCAGGGCGGGTTTCGCGAACTCGTAGATGCGGATGCGTTCCCGTTCCCCCCGGGTGCAGGCGGCGGAACAAATATCCCAGACGTCGTAATTAAGGGCCTCGAAGCCGGTCTGGGGATTTCGCTTCACCCGGATGGGGTAGAGATGACAGCTGATGGGCTTCTTCCAGTCCACGTCGCCGGCGTTGTAGGCCTGCTCGATGCCGCACTGGGCGGTGCCGGTGCCGTCGAGGGTCATGTAAGCGCAGGCGCCGCCGTCAACGAGGGGCGTATCGTGACCGTCACCATTGCGGACGGCCGTACCCTGTTCGGCAATAGCGGCCCGGCCCGCATCGGTGAGGTAAGGGGCCACGGCGGGATAGAGGGCGTCGAGGATGGGAAGTTCGTCGTTTTCCAGGGGGGCACCGTAGTCGCCTTCCCAGCAACAAGCCCCCTTGCAGGCCGCGATGTTGCAGGCGAACTGCTCCTGAACGATATCGTCCGAGACGAGGATGGAACCGATGATGTACATACTGCGAATAGTCAGAGGCGCCAAGGTAAACCGCCGCAGCGGGATGCCCGGTATTACGTATTATTACCGGTAAACCGCCGGATGGGGTCGTTCGGTGCCTACCCAACAGTCGCGGGGGCCATACGGTCGAACCGTAAGGACCTTCGCGGCGAAGTCGGTTGGCGGGCCGACAGGCCGCACCCGCACAAAGGCAAGCGACGTGGACGAAAAAACCGAAAATTACTGGCGTATTCTGGAAGCCAACCTCGAATGGATCCGCTACTCCGACGCCAAGGCCACCGGAATTCTCACCATCTACGGGGTCATCATCACGGTAGCCTTCACCAAGATGATCGACATCCTGGAGGTGATCAGCGGATCGTGGATACTGATCGGCCTGACGACCGCCTCCGGCGTATGCTCGCTCATCGCCATCTACTTCGGGTTTCGCAGCATCAGTCCCCGGCTGGTGAATCTGAGCAACAGTTCGATCATTTTTTTCGGGTCCATTCTGGAACAGAGCAAAAGTATTCAGGAATTCCGGGAGCATAGCCACCGGGTGCTTGATTCCCCGCTGGGCCTCGATGACGACCTGGCCGGACAGATTTACATCAACGCGCGTATCGCCGCGGCCAAGTTTCGCAACGTCAGCTCATCCATCCGGTACTTCATCATCAGCTTTCTGATCTTACTTACCGAGATGGTGTTGATCTTGTTGCTAAGTTAATTCCCTACATGTCCACGACCCCCGTCCCGCCCTGGGCCGAACTGGCCGGCCAGCTCACCGGTGAACTCGAAACCGACGACCTCCACCGCATTCTTTTCGCCACCGACGCCAGCGTGTACCGGGAGATGCCGCAGGCAGTCGCTTTTCCGCGCTCCGAGGCGGACGTGGTAGCCTGTGTGCGCTTCGCCGGTCGCTACGGAGTACCCATTACGCCGCGGGCGGGGGGGACGAGCCTGGCCGGACAGGCCGTCGGTAGTGGCCTGGTCATCGACGTAAGCCGGCACCTGCGCGGGATCGTGGAAATCAATCCGGCGGAAGGCTACGCCATCGTGGAGCCGGGCGTCATCCGTGATCAACTCAACGATGCGCTAAAACAGCACGGATACTGGTTCGGCCCCAATACCAGCACGGCCAACCGCTGCACCCTGGGCGGCATGTTCGGCAACAACAGCTGCGGCAGTACGAGCATTACGGTGGGGAGTACGCGTGAACACGTGCGGGAGGCGCGGGTGGTACTCTCCGACGGCAGCGTAGTGACTCTGGGCGGCGGCGCGCGGGAGCCGGATAACCCCGTTTTAGCGAACGTTTACGGCTTCCTCGACCGTACCCTCTCCGACCCGGAGACCCGTGCCCGGATCGCTGAAGCCTATCCGAAACCCGGCGTGACCCGCCGGAACAACGGCTACGCCCTCGATTTGCTGGCTCACCGGTCACCCTACGATCCGGACGGTCCACCGCTGAATCTCTGTGCTCTCCTGGCCGGCTCGGAGGGTACATTAGCCTTCACCACCCGGCTTAAAGTCAACATTCTTCCCCTGCCCCCGCGCGGATCGGCGGTGGTGGCTTTGCACTTCCGGAGCATCGACGCCTGTATGCGGGCTACTCAACTGGCCATGGAAACCAGTCCCTTTATGTGCGAGCTCATGGACGATACCATCCTCAACCTCGCCCTCCAAAACCACGACCAACGCAAAAACGCCGCCTTCGTGGAGGGCAATCCCCGCGCCCTGCTCCTGGTCGAATACCGCGCGGAAACGGATGGTCTGGCACTGGAAATGGCGAATGCCCTGGGCGCACGGCTATGTTCGCCGGAACACACGGCTCATCCCGCTTACGCCGCTCCCGCGCTCGCCGCCCAAGTACAAACCGATAAAGTGTGGGCACTCCGCGCCGCCGGCCTCGGCATCCTGGGCAATATGGTCGGCGACGCGAAGGCCGTGGCCTGCATTGAGGATACCGCCGTTGCCCTGCCGGACCTGGCCGATTATATCGCCGAATTCGAGGAACTGATGCGGCTGTACCAGCAGAATCCGGTCTACTACGCCCACGCCGGCGCCGGAGAGCTCCACCTACGGCCGATCCTGAACCTCAAGATCACCGAGGACCGCCAACGCTTCTACGAGATCACCCGCGACGTGGCGGCACTCGTGAAGAAGTACCGCGGAAGTCTGAGCGGGGAACATGGTGACGGACGGGTACGCGGACAATTCCTGCCCGACATGCTCGGCCCCGAAGTGTACGCCCTGCTGGTAGAGCTAAAAATGACGTGGGACCCCCGGGGAATCTTTAATCCCGGCAAGATCGTCGAGGCCCCCGCAATGAATGAAAGCTTACGCTACGAAGCCGACGAGGGGGTGGCGGAATACGACACGGTGCTCGACTTCGATGACGACGGCGGTCTGCTGCGCGCCGCCGAAAAGTGTAACGGATCGGGCGACTGCCGTAAGATAAGTGGCGGGGCGATGTGCCCCAGCTACCGGGCCACCCTAAAGGAAAGGGATACTACCCGCGGTCGCGCCAACGTCCTGCGCGAAGTCCTCACCCAGAACCAGCACGACGATCCCTTCACCCACCCGGCGCTGGCGGAAGCCATGGACCTGTGCCTGAGTTGCAAGGCGTGCACCAGTGAGTGCCCGAGCACGGTCAATATGGCCAACCTGAAGGCGGAGTACCTGCAGCAGCACCACGACAGATACGGCATCCCGTGGCGCACCCGTCTGGTGGCCGCCAATGAGAGCCTGTACCGCATCGGGGGCATGGTGCCGGGATTGTCCAACGCGGTGCTGAACGTGACCGGCCCACTGGTTAAGAAGCTAGCCGGCATCGCGACGGATCGTTCCCTGCCCCGCTTCCCCGACGAGTCGCTGCGACGCTTTTACGACCGGGAGCGTCCGGCGGTGGCGGGTACCCGGGGGCAACTGTATCTCTTTGGCGATGAGTTCGTCAATTATCAGGACGTGGAGGCGGGCAAGGCTGCCTTAAGACTGTGGTGGAAGCTGGGCTACGCGGTGACTTGGCTCCGGCACGCGGGCAGCGGACGGGCCCAACTGAGTAAGGGACTGCTGCGGGAGGCCCGACGACTGGCGGCGCGGAACATCGACTGCTTCGCCGGGCGGGTGGGGCAGGGCGCCCCCCTGGTGGGTATCGAACCTTCGGCTATCCTGGGGTTCCGGGACGAGTACCCGAAGCTCTTCCGGGGAGAGCTGCAGGCGCGGGCGCGGGAGCTGGCCAATCACGCCATAACTTTCGACGAGTGGCTCTTTGGCGAGTACACCGCCGGCCGCGTTGGTCCCGATGATTTTGGGGACGAGCAACGCGACATTGTCCTGCACGTCCACTGTCACGAAAAGGCGCTGGGGGAGGCGAGCAAGTGTGCCGCCGTGCTTTCCCTGCCGCTGAACTTCAACGTCACCCTACTGGATAGCGGATGCTGCGGCATGGCGGGCTCGTTTGGGTACGAGGCGGAGCACTACGAGATCAGTCGGAAGATTGCGGAGCAGTCTTTGATTTCTAAGTTGCGGGGGTGGGACTTCCGGCCCCCTGCCCCCCGGCCCCCAGAGGGGGGCAGGGGGCCTTTGATCGTAGCGGCGGGGACGAGCTGCCGGCATACGGTGAAGGACGAGTTGGGGGTAAGGGCGTGGCATACGGCGGAGGTGCTGGTGGAGGTGGTTCTGGACACGGGGTCTGGGTATTAATCCCGTTGAAATACGGAGATGTACACTGTCTAGCGGCTAGGTGCGGGTGAGCAAGTTCACGCTGGCTCGGGACAGGACGGAGCTTGCTATAGTGCCGGGAAGCCCCTATATTAGGAATAGTCGCCGTGTAGATTATAGGATTAGAGGTAGGGATAAGCTTCCAGTAAATTCATTGTTGCATCCATCGCATGCCCGGAGTGATCCGAGCAAACACCCACCCTTTTTCACTTTCTAAAATCACCCGATCATGAGGACTCCCAATTTCCTAGTCGCCCTATCCACCGGTTTGTTAGTGGCCACGCTGATTAGCTGCGACCAACAGACACCCCCACCCGAAGAGATAGACGACCCCGTCGCGGTAGAGGCCGATCCGGTAGAGGAGCCGACCTACGATCCGAGCGAAGGGCTTCATAGGCTTGCTCCGGAGATGCTAACGATGATTCAGGATACCTTGGGTATTGTCATGTATGAGGCGGTCATGGAGCCCGGAGATTCCGTAGGCTGGCACGAGCACCCGGTTCATACCGTTTACGTACTGCAAGGAGGTACGCTTGCGGTGTACTTCGAGGGAATGGAAAGGCAGGTGCTCGAACTTCCGACGGGTCTGGCCCTGATTCAACCCGCACTCGGTGATGCGGCAGTGAACATCGGGGATACCCCCGTGAGGCTGTTGACGCATGACCTTTATTCCCTGGCACCGGAAAGGTAAGGGGCCGGCAAACCTGTCAACGCAGCAGCTGCGCAACGTCCCCTCCCATTTCTCGGCCTCGTGCTCTGGTAGGTACTCCACCGACTCCCGGTGGGCCCGGAGAGTCGTGTTGAGCGCGTTGCGGCCGTGAACGGAGTGGCAGGCTATGCTACCGTAAAGCTTGACGGCTCAAGCCGTCGCTACACGCTGTGTGGGAGTCTTAGTTGCACGTAAAGCTTGACGGCTCAAGCCGTTGTTACACGTAAGTGTGGGAGTCTTAATTGTACGTAAAGCTTGACGGCTCAAGCCGTTGCTACACGTAAGTGTGTGGGACTTAGTTATACGTAAAGCTTGACGGCTCAAGCCGTCGCTACACGTTAGTGTGGGAGACTTAGTTACGCGTAAAGCTTGACGGCTCAAGCCGTTGTTGCACGTAAGTGTGGGAGTCTTAGTTGCACGTAAAGCTTGACGGCTCAAGCCGTCGCTACACGTTGTGTGGGAGTATTAGTTGCACGTAAAGCTTGACGGCTCAAGCCGTCGCTACGCGTTGATCTGCAAGGACCACCCCCGCCGCACCGATACGTAGCGGATCACCAGCACCGTCAGGATGGCGGTTACGGTACTGAGAGCCCGGAGGCCGAGCAGCGATTCCAGGGAGAGATAAACGACACCCCCGAGGAGGCAGGCCGTAGCGTAGATCTCCCGCCGGAAGATGAGCGGCACCTCATTCGTCAGCACGTCGCGCAGGATCCCGCCGAAGACGGCCGATATCACTCCCATGATGAGGCAGACTTCCCAATTCAGCCCGGCCGCCAAAGTGGTCTGCACCCCCAGTACCGTGAAGACGGCAATGCCCATGGTGTCGAAGAGAAACATGCTGCGCCGCAACTTCAGGATCGTGCCGCGAAAGAGGTACGCGAGCAGTAGACCCAGACTGATCACCACAAAGTAGTGACGGTTCAGCAACCAGCTCACCGGAAAGCGACCAATCAGCACGTCACGGATCGTGCCTCCGCCCACCGCCGTCACGAAGCCGATGATGAGCGATCCCACCAGGTCGAATTTTTTATCGATCGCGGTCAGTACCCCTGAGATGGCGAATACGAGGGTGCCGAGTACGTCCAGGGTGTAGATCCAGGTCACGTTGAAGTACTGTCGCGACGACTTCCGTCGCCACGCTGTTTGTGTGCAGATAATGTAAGCAGCTTAACGGCTGAAGCCGTCGCTACTTGTTGGAAAGTACCCGGTAGCCCCAGGGTTCCAGTTCCACGGTCATCCCCTCGGTAAGTTCCATGGTACTGTTGCTGAACACATCGGTGTACGTGCCGGCAAACGCGCCGCCGTCGAGGGTGACCCGCTGCGGCTCGGCGGAGAGATTGATCAGCACGGCCACTTTGTCGCCGTTCTTGGCGCGGGTGAAGGCGTAAACCATCTCGTCGTTGCTGGTTTCAATCTTTTCCAGGGGACCACCGGCCTCGCCGTTCCACAGGGCCTGGTTGCGCTCCTTAAGGTCGAAGAGGGTCCGGTAAAAGTCGGCGTAGGTATAGTCACCCCACTCGATCTGGTCCTTCTCGAAGAACTCGTACTGGCGGTCTACGGCGGACTCCTGGCCGGAGTAGATCAGCGGCATCCCGTCGAAGGTGGCGGTCAGTACGGCGAAGGCCTGGTGCCCGTCGCCCATCCGCTGGAATTCAGTGCCCGCCCAGGCGTTCTCGTCGTGGTTGGAGGTGAACTGCATCTTGTAGCCCCGGTGGTATTCCCTGCGTTGCTTGGCCAGGGTTTCGTCGATGGCCAGGGCGGTGACGCCGCTCATCTTTTCTCCTTCCGATCGGGCGATGTTGCTCATGTCGGTATTGGCCTGCCGGTTGGCACCGCGGGCCTTGGCGACTTCATTCAGGGTGTGGTGCATCTCCCAGCCGTAGTCCATGATAAATGCACCGTTATTGACGATGGCGGGCACGGCCCCTTCGGACAGTAAGAACAGGGGCTCGATGGCGTAGAGCGCGCTGCTGGCTTGCTCCCAAAAATCGACCGGTACGCCGTGGGCTACGTCTACCCGGAAGCCGTCCACGTCCATCTCCTTCACCCAGTACGCCATGGCGTCGATCATGCTGTCGCGCATCTCGGCGTTGTCGTAGTTAAGGTCGGCCACGTCGGTCCAGCCCCAGCTTTCGCCGGTGTCGGGATTGATGGGGTCGGTGATCTCACCGTCCTTTTTCGTGTAAAAATCGGGATGCGCGGTGATCCAGGGGTTGTCCCAGCCGGTGTGGTTGGGTACCCAGTCGATGATGGCGTGCATGCCGGCCGCGTGGATGGCTTCCATCAATTCTTTGAAGTCGGCCTTGGTTCCGAAGTCCGGATTCACGCCGCGGTAGTCGGCCACCGCGTAGGGACTGCCCAGGGTACCCTTGCGGTTCTTCTCGCTTACGGGGTGGATGGGCATGAACCAGAGGATGTCTACTCCCATTTCTGCCAGACGGGGCAGGTGCTCCCGGAATGCATCGAAGGTGCCCTCCGGCGTATAGATACGGGTATTGACCTCGTAGATCACGGCATCCTTGTGCCAGTCGGGAACGTTAGGCTCCACCGTCAGTTCCGCCTGATTATTAGCGGAGGAGGTGGTAATGACCTCGGGTTCCGTACGGCGCTCGCAGGCAGTGACGAACAGAAATAGCGCGCAGAAAAGAAGTACGGAACGGCGGAAGGGCAGGTACATTGATCGAAAGGTTTGCGGTGCAAACGCAGGGCACGGCCAATGGTTTGGGCGGGTGCGCGGGTCCCGTGAATCTCATTAAAGCAGGCGGCTCGGGTAGTGACCTCCGAAGCTCTCCCCCTCGCCGCTTAGGGGACGGTGACAATAATCTTGGCCTGGGTGCGGCCTTTTTCCAGTTCGCGCAGTGCCGCGGGCAACTCGGCGAAGGGGTATGTCCGGGAAACGTGCGCCCGCAGGCGACCGTCGGCCAGGCGTTCGGCGATGGCGGTCTGCTGCTCCCCGTCGGAATACACCAGGTGGTGGTGTAGTTCCACCGACTTCCACTCCGCCCGTTCCTGCAGGTGATCACTCAGACCGGCGGCGATGGTGAGCAGTTTGCCCCCCGGCTTGACGAGTTGGAGGGAGCGTTCCAGGTGCTCGGGTCCCAGGGATTCCAGGACGACGTCGACCGGCTCCAGGACGTCCTCGAATTGGTGTTCGTGGTAGTCGACGTGCTCGTCGGCCCCGAGCTCCAGGATGAAGTCGCGCTTACCGGCCGAGGAGGTGCCGATGACGTAGGCCCCCCGCTCCTTCGCCAGCTGTACCGCGAAGTGCCCGACGCCGCCCCCGGCCGCGTGTATGAGCACCCGCTGGCCCTTCTCTATTCGGGCCAGGTCCACCAAGTTCTGCCAGGCGGTAAGGGCGGCCAGGGTAGCGGCGGCGGCGTCGATATGGGAGACGTTTGAAGGCTTCCGGGCCAGGTGAACGGCCGGGGCAATCACCACTTCGGCGTACGCCTGACCATGACCGGGAAAGTTGACCATACCGAACACCGCGTCGTCGACCCGAAAGTCTTCCACGCCATCGCCGACGGCGGTGACCTCGCCGGATACGTCCCAACCGAGAACGACCGGGGCCTGCTCCCGTAAGGATCCATAGAGCGCCTTACCCCGGGCGGTCTTAAAGTCGACGGGGTTGAGGCTGATGGCACGAACGCGGATCGCCACCTCCCCGGCCCCGGGGGTGGGGGAGGGAAGTTCGGTGAGCGACAGGCCTTCCGGTCCGGAGGGAGTAGTAAGGGTATATGCCTGCATGGGGGTGTTTTACCGGGAGGGTTTGCTTTAGGGGAATGACGTAGCGCCCGCGCGCCGCCGCCCGCCTACAGTTCGATGGATTGCACGGAGCCGCCGTCGACGCGGTAATTGGAGCCGATGACGAAGCTGGCCAGTTCGGAACAGAGGAAGGCGATGACGGCCGCAACCTCCTCGGCCTTTCCGCGGCGGTGGAGGACCAGGTGGGGGCGCGACTCGTTGAGGAAGGTGTTGATGGCTTCGTCCTTGGTCATCCCGAGTTTTTCCGCTCGCTTGTCCATCATGCCGTCGGTCATGCCGGTCTCGATGAAGGCCGGGGCGACCGAGTTGATGCAAACGCCGTCGATGGCGTAGAGCTGGGCGGTACCCTTGACGAAGGTGAGCAGGGCGGCCTTGGCGGCGTTGTACACGGCCTCGTCGGGGTAGGGTTGAGCCACGTTTTCGGAGGTGACGAACACCACCCGGCCCCAACCGCGCTTGCGCATACCGGGCACGAAGCTGCGCGCCATCTGGACGCCGGTAAGAAAATCGATCTCGAAGGCTTCCCGGTAATCGTCGATGTTCACGTCTTCCAGCGGGTCACCCTTGGCTCCCGTTACGCCGGTCGTGTGCACGAGAATGTCGATATCTCCGGCGGCGTCGGCTACGGATTGCACGCCGCTTTCCCGGGTGAGGTCGGCCACGACGGTGGTCAGTCGATCCCCGCCCCCGAGTCGCCGGGCGGTTTCTTGCAGCCCGTCGGCATCGATGTCGGTAAGCACGAGGCGAACCCCTTCGTCGAGCAGTAGGCGGGCGGTGGCTTCCCCCATTCCGCCGGCGGCACCGGTGATGAGGGCTTTACGATTATTGATCTTCAGGTCCATACCCAGCTTAACCGAACGAAAATTTCAAGGTTCGGAAACCGGGGGGGCCAGAAGTGGAGCGCCCGTAGTACATTTGCGTTCTTTAGAATCAATCTAATATAACGCATGGCCGCTCAGCTTCCCCTCTCCGCCAAGATGCGGATCATTCACCGTTACCTCGGCTTCTTTCTGGCCGGCATCATGGCCGTCTACGCCATCAGCGGTATGGTGCTCATTTTTCGGAATACCGATTTCCTGAAGCGGGAGGTGGTGAGCGAACGCGTAATGCAGGCGGGGATGGCGGAGGAAGAAGTGGGCAAGGCACTCGGAATGCGGGGATTTGCCGTGGAGCGCACGGAGGGCGACGTGCTTTACTTTCCCGGCGGCAGCTACAACGCGGCTACCGGGGAGACGGTACAAACTAAGAAGGAGTTGCCGTACGTCCTCGACCAGATGACGCACCTGCACAAGGCCAATACGAAGGACCCTCTCTATTTCTTTAACCTCTTTTTCGGGGCCTCCCTGCTGTTCTTCGTGATCTCGGCCTTCTGGATGTTTATGCCCTGTAGCCGGGTCATGAAGAAGGGGCTGATCTTCACCGGAGCCGGGATCGTACTCACCCTGATCCTACTCTTCGTCTAGCCGCGAAACAATTGCCCGGCCCGCCGGGGTTCTAGCAGTACATGGGCATTACTGATTTTCTGTTTCACCTCGACGACAGCCTCCGGGAAGCCGCGCTGCTCTATCCGGTCGCAACCTACGGATTGCTGTTTACCGTCATTTACACCGAGACGGCCTTCTTTCCGTTGGCTCCCTTTTTTCCGGGCGACGGACTGCTCTTTGCCGTGGGGGTACTCGCCGCGGGTGGGTTGCTGCACCCGGTGCTGATCTCCCTACTGCTCGCCGTGGGGGCCGCCCTGGGCGCCTGGACGGGCTACCGACTGGGGCGAAGTTTCGGGCCTGCTATGTTCAAGCGCTTCGCATGGCTCGACCGGCGCGCTTACGTCCGCTCCCACGCATTTTACCGGAAGTTCGGCGCCACGGCCCTCATCACTTCCCGCTTCCTCCCCATCGTTAAGGCCCTGGTGCCCTTCGTGGCCGGCGTGGCGGAAATGGAGCGTGGCCGTTTCGCCCGCTACAACGTGCTGAGCGCCTGCATCTGGGTCTTCTCGCTCGTCGCCCTGGGATATTTTCTGGGGAACGTACCCTTCATCCGGGACCATACCACGCTGTTGGTGCTCGGTCTGGCCGCGATCTTCATTACGGGACTGGGCGTGACCCTGGTAACGAAATTGGTAAAACGGCAACGACAATCGGCCTGACCGCCAACCATGCCCTGATTCGTGGCGTTAATCCAACTCACATGCGCCCGCTCGTACTTCTCTTCGCACTTTACCTGGCCTTCCTCGCGGTTCTTCCCTGCGCGGACGGTGCTCCGGTAGTTGTACAAGGAGATGCGGAGTTTCGCGCCGGGGCCGTGCTCGATCATCCGAACTGTCCGGAACCCGGCCACGATGATCACTGCACCCCCTTCTGTACCTGCGTTTGTTGCGGGGCTACGGTGGATGCCCCACCCGGTTTACTGGCCGCAGCCCTCCTGCCCCTGCCTCCCAACGGCATCACCCAGCCCGAGTTTAACCGGACGTGGAAGGAGGCCGCCGTTACCGACGGAGATGGTCAACCCCCCCGAGCTTAGGTCAACCGTTTTTACGGGAGTAGTCTCTCCCGTCGGCACCCTCCGGTTTTACCTAAGCAAGTAGTACATGTTTGATCAGATTATCGCTTATTCCATTCGGAATAAGCTGGTGGTCGGGCTGTTCGTCCTGGCGCTCATCTTCTGGGGAATATTCTCCCTGCGGGAGATCCCCATCGACGCCGTTCCCGACATCACCAACAACCAGGTGCAGGTTATCACGACCTCCCCTACGCTCGCCACCCAAGAGGTGGAGCAATTCATTACGACCCCCACGGAACTCGCCCTACAGAACCTGCAGGACCTCGTCGAGATCCGGTCCATCTCCCGTTTCGGCCTATCGGTCATCACGGTGGTGTTCGAGGAGAGCACCGACATCTATCTCGGCCGCCAACTCGTCAGCGAACACCTGAAGGAAGCGGCGGAGAATATCCCCGACGGACTCGGTACCCCGGTGATGGCGCCCATCTCCACCGGGCTGGGCGAAATTTACCAGTACGTGGTGCGGCCGGAGCCGGGCTACGAAGACCGGTACTCCGCTACCGAGCTGCGCAGCATTCAGGACTGGATCGTGAGCCGGCAACTTTCCGGCATCGAGGGAGTCGTGGAGGTGAATACCATGGGGGGCTACCTTAAACAGTATGAGGTAGCCATCGATCCGGACTTGCTGAAGTCGGTTGGCATCACCATCGCCGATGTATTCTCGGCCCTCGAGAACAGCAACGAAAACACCGGCGGCGCTTACATCGAGAAGAACCCCCGGACCTACTACATCCGTACGAACGGCATCGTCCGGGACCTGGCGGACATCCGGAAAATCGTCGTTGACGTACGGGCCGGACGGCCGATCCTGATCGAGGACGTCGCTACCGTGCAATTCGGGGAGGCGCCGCGCTACGGGGCCCTGGTCCGTAACGGGGAGGAGGCCGTCGGCGGCCGGGTCATGATGCTGAAGGGCGCCAACTCCTCCGCCGTTACCGACCGGGTGAAGGAGCGGGTGGAGCAGATCCAGCTCTCCCTGCCGGAGGGAGTGGTCATCGAACCCTACCTGGTGCGTGATAAGCTCGTCAGCACCGCCATTGGTACGGTGGAAAAAAACCTGATCGAAGGGGGGCTGATCGTGGTATTCGTGCTGATCCTCCTGCTGGGCAACTGGCGGGCCGGACTGATCGTGGCCTCCGTCATCCCCCTGGCCATGCTCTTCGCCATATCGATGATGAATTTGCTGGGGATCTCGGCGAACCTGATGAGCCTGGGGGCCATTGACTTCGGGCTGATCGTGGACGGGGCGGTGATCATCGTGGAGGCTATCGTGCACCGCCTGCAGGTAGGCTACGCGGGCCGTAAACTCACTCAGTTGGAAATGGACGAACAGGTCGCCACGGCCTCCATCAAGATTCGCAGCTCGGCGGCCTTCGGGGAGATCATCATCCTGATGGTGTACATCCCCATCCTGGCCCTGGTGGGTATTGAAGGGAAGATGTTCCGGCCGATGGCCCAGACCGTCATGCTGGCCATCGCCGGCGCGCTCATCCTGTCGCTGACCTACGTACCGGCCATGTCGGCCCTGTTTCTCAGTAAGCGGGTTACCAACAAGCGCACGATCGCCGACCGCATTATCGGCTTTTTCCAAAGAGGGTACACGCCGCTGCTGCGGGCCGCGCTTCGCTTCAAGACCGCCTTCGTACTCGCTACCGTGGCCCTCTTCGCCGTGAGCCTGTGGGTATTTGCCCGCATGGGCGGCGAGTTCATCCCTACCCTGGAAGAGGGTGACCTGGCGATGCAGCAGATCCTGCCCCCCGGCACCTCGCTGGCGCAGAGTGTGGAGATGACCAAGCGGGTGCAGCGAACCCTGCTGGACGAGTTTCCCGAAATGCTGGAAGTCGTAACGGCCATCGGTTCGGCGGAGATCCCAACGGACCCTATGCCCGTCGAAACGGGTGACTACACCATGGTCATGAAACCGAAGGAGGAGTGGACCACCGCCCCCGACCGGGCGGGTATGTTCGCGGCCATCGAGGAAGCGCTGGAGGTTTTTCCGGGTATGGGACTCGAGTTTTCCCAGCCCATCCAGCTGCGCTTTAACGAACTCATGACCGGCACCAAGGCCGATATTGCCATCAAGCTGTACGGGGCCGACCTGGACGTCGCTTACACCAAGGCGAAGGAAGCGGAGGCCATCATTCGCGGCATACCCGGTACCGGTACGGTGACCGTGGAGCAGACCGTCGGAATGCCCCAGATCGTCATCGACTTCGACTACGCCCGCATGGCGCAGTACGGACTACAGGTCCGCGACGTCAACCGGGTGGTGCGGGCCGCCTTCGCGGGCGCCAGTGCCGGCACGGTCTATGAGGGCGAACGACGCTATGATCTCACGGTGCGCCTGGAGAAGGGATCGCGGGCGGGGATCGACGACGTCGCCGATCTCTACATCCCCCTCCCCACCGGTAGCCAGGTGCCCCTGCGCTCCGTGGCCCGGGTGCAGCTGACGGACGCGCCTATGCAGATCAGCCGCGAAAACACCAACCGACGCATCGTCATCGGCGTCAACGTGGGGGATACCGACGTGGAAACCCTCGTGACGGACATCCGGCAGGCCCTGAACGAGAACGTGGATCTGCCGGCCGGCTACTACTTCACCTACGGCGGCCAGTTCGAAAACCTGCAGGCGGCGAGCGACCGCCTGGCCATTGCGGTGCCGGTGGCGCTGGCCATGATCTTCATCCTGCTGTTTTTCACCTTCGGCAGCTTCAGTCAGGCGGCCTTGATCTTCGTCGCCATTCCGCTCTCCGCCATTGGGGGCGTGTGGGCCCTGGAGCTGCGCGATATGCCCTTCAGCATCTCGGCGGGTATCGGCTTCATCGCCCTCTTCGGGGTGGCGGTGCTCAACGGCATTGTGCTCATCGGTTACCTGAACGAGTTGAAGGCCGCTGGGTGGACCAACGTGCGCGATCGCATCCTGGAGGGGACCCGCGTTCGTCTGCGGCCGGTCATCATGACGGCCTCGGTGGCCTCCCTGGGCTTTCTTCCCATGGCCATTTCGAACTCCGGCGGGGCGGAAGTGCAACGACCACTGGCCACCGTCGTCATCGGTGGACTCATCTCCGCGACCTTCCTCACCCTCATCATTCTGCCCATCCTGTACAGCTGGCTCGAAAACTGGCAGGACCGTCGCCTGACCCGACGCAATCTCTTGCTGTTGTTGCCTTTGCTGTTTTGTATTCCCAACCAGGCGGGGGCGCAGGAGCAGCGCATCAGCCTGGACGAAGCCATCAACCGGGCCGTAGCGGAACATCCCGATGTTCGGGCCGCCGGGCAAGTGACGCGGCAGAGCCAGGCGTTACAGGATCTACCCTACGTACCCGGCACCACCGACCTGAGCTATAGGGGCGACGGGCTCTTCCGACCGAACGGACAGCGGGTCAGCCAGCTTTCACTATTGCAACGCTTCGATCACCCGGCCGTGGTGCGCTCCGCCAACGCGGTGCAGGATGCGGTGGTGGCGGGCAATCTCGTGGCCCAGCGACTGACGGAAGCCGAACTCACCCTGGCCGTGCGTCAAACCTACTACCGGCTCCAGGAAGCGGATGCCAGTCTGCGCCTCTACGAAGAGCTGACGGACACCTACGCCGAATACTTCCGCATCGCCAACGTACGGGTAGCGGCCGGGGAGGCTAATCCCCTCGAAACCCTTAACCTCGGCGCCCGGCTACGGGAGCAGGAACTGCGGGCGGAACAGGCCCGGCTGAATCAGGCCCGCTACGCCCGCCAACTCGGCCTCCTGATCGGTTCCCCGGCGACGGTCGGGGCGGCGGATTCCCTGACCCCCGTCCCCACGCCCCTGCTCGCGGATAGCCTAACGACACCCTTGACGGTACAACTGGCCGAACGCGACGTCGCCACCACCCGCCTCGGCATCGAGCGTACACGGGCGGAGTTGAAGCCGGGTTTTCGCCTGGGCTACTCCGCCCAGCAGTTTGACGAGGGGGGCTACCTGAGCGGACTGGAGGCCGGCGTTACGCTGCCGCTGTTCAATCAACCGACCCGCCGCCGCATCGAATCCCAACGGGTGGGCGTCACCGTAGCCGAAACCCGGCTGGAAGCCGAGCGACTCCGCTACGAACAACAGCAGCTGGACGCCGTGGCCCGCATCGCTACCCTAGCCGCAGCTGTCGCCTTCTACCGCGACCAGCTGGCCGTGGTGAACCCCGAGATCGTACGGGTGTCCCGCCTTAACTACCGGGCCGGAGAGATCGGCTATCTCGAGGTACTCAATGCCCTCCAGCTCCTGGGCGACAACAGCGTCAGTTACCTCACCAGCGTCCTCGATCACAACCTGGCCGTCGCCCGCCTCCAGTACCTCCGCACCCCCTAACCCGCCAATGCCTACAGCGGTCGGACGGCTATAGCCGTCCGACCGCTGTAGGGAAAAATCACTAAAAATGCAAATCGGATATACATCACTGCTTTTTGCCCTCCTGCTTTGCTCCTGCGGCCCCGCCCGCACGGAAGCTCCGGCGGAGGAATCTTCCCAACCCGAAAGCGTCGCCGGGGACGACCACGACGACGATCACGAGGACGAGGGGGGAAGCGTTCACCTCACGGCCGCTCAGGTGGAGAATATGGACATTAAGTTCGGCGAATTCAGCGAGCTCAAGGTCAACGACTACCTCAGTGCCACCGGCGTCCTGGGCCTGCCCCCCAATGCCTACATTGCCGTCAATGCCCGGGCCAGCGGCTTCGTCCACAACGTGCCGAATTACGTCGAGGGTGACTTCGTGCGCAAGGGGGCCGTGCTGGGCTACCTCGAAAACCCGGAATTCATCGACCACCAGCAACGCTTTCTGGAGGTGACGGCCGAACTCGCCTACCTCCGTCAGGAACTGGAGCGACAGGAAACCTTGCTGGCCGCCGACGCCGGCATCCTGAAAACCGTGCAGCGGCTCCGTTCCGAAGTAGCCGCCAAGACCGCGACCCTTGCCGGCATTACCCAGCGGCTGGAGTATCTGGGTATCCGCACGGACCGTATTACCGCCGACCACATCATTGACCGCATTACGCTGTTCGCGCCGCGGGCGGGCTACATCACCACGATCTCTATGCACGACGGCCTCTACGTGGAGCCCAGCACCGAACTCATCGAACTCATCGACGAGGATCACCTCCACCTCGAACTGGAGGTGTTCGAGCGCGACATCGCCCGGGTGGAGCGGGGCCAGCGGGTTACTTACCGCATCCCTGCCTTGGGTAGCACCACCTACGAAGCGGAAATTCACGTGATCGGTAAGGAATTTAATGCGGAAAACAAGACCGTACGCGTACACGCCCACCTACAGGGGGAGCAGCCTCCGTTCGTGGAGGGACGCTTCGCGGAGGCCCGGATCTGGCTGAACGACCAAACGGTACAGGCCCTGCCGGAAGCGGCGGTGCTGCGCGACGGAGAAACCGCCTACGTTTTTATCTCCCCGGTGAATCCGGCGGGTGAGGAAGTAACTTTCGAACGCCTGCTGGTCAATCCGGGTACTACGGACAACGGCTTCACCGCGGTCCGCCCGATCGACCCCCTGCCTCCCGGCATGCGGATCGTAACGGAGGGAGCATACTACGTGTACGCACAGGCGCAGGCGGGGTCGCTGGAGCACGAGCATTAGACGAAGAGCAATGTCCCATTCACCCATCAAAGCCCAACACTTCACCGCCGAGCTGCGCGAGCTGGTTGAGCCCGTCCGCGAGAAGGCCGTGGAGATTGCCAACGAAATTCTTTCCCGAGAGGCAGACCTACCACCCCGGGTCGCCATCCAACGGGCCATTCCCCTCGCCGAACAGTGGTACCTCGACCGGGCCGGCTGAACAACTAAGCTATGCGCAAACTTACCCTGGACCTCCCCGTCCTCCTTCCCGAAATCCCCGACGAACGCGATCGTTGCGTCGAGCGACTGATCGCCGCCCTCCAAGCGGAACCCGCCGTCGAAGAGGCTCACCTCAAAAACGGCGAACCCCCTCAGGTCTGTATTCACTACGACGCCGACCAGCTTGCCCTGGAGAAGGTAGAAGCCCTGGCCAAACGGGCCGGTGCCCGGATTACCCGACGATACCGCCACTTACTACTCGACGTCACGGGCATCCGCCACCAACGCCACGCTCGTCAGCTCGGGGAGCGGATCGGAAAGGCGACCGGCATCGTGGAGGCATCCGTTTCCGGAGCGGGCGTCGTGAGGGTGGAGTACGATAGCGAGGCCATCGACGAAGCGGCCGTCCGGGAAGCTATTGCCGAGACCGATCTTATGATCACCGCCCCGGCCGACGATCACGCCGGTCACGACCACGGGCCCGGGGAGCACGGCGGCGGCGGCGGGCACGCTCACGACCACGGCGGCATCTTCGGCGAGAACACGGAACTGTATTTTGCCATTCTGAGCGGAGTATTCTGGCTGACGGGCTTGGTTCTAAGCTTCGTCGGTGGGGTAGGGGAAACCATACCCATCGTCCTCTTCGTGATCGCTATCCTACTGGGGGGGTACTTCATTCTGATTGAGGCTATCCAGACCGTCCGGCAGGGGAAATTTGAAATCGACTTCCTGATGCTCGTAGCCGCCGCCGGAGCGTGCGCCCTGGGCGAATTTCAGGAAGCGGCGCTGCTGCTTTTCCTGTTCAGCATCGGCCACGCGCTGGAAAATTACGCCATGGGACGGGCGCGTAAGTCTATCGCCGCCCTATCCGACCTGGCACCGCCCACGGCACTGGTCAAACGCGACGGAGCCACCCGCGAGGTGGGGGTGGAGGAGCTCGTGGTGGGTGACGTCATCGTCGTCCGTCCGAATTCCAAGATCGCGGCTGACGGGGTTATTGTCGACGGTATTTCCGCCGTCGATCAGGCGCCGATCACCGGGGAGAGCGTGCCGGTGGATAAGCGGCCGGTGGATGAGCCCGATAAGGAATACAACCTGGACACCCTTCCCGCCGAGCACCGCGCCTTTGCGGGTACCATAAACGGTAGTTCGCCGCTGGAGATCCGGGTGATGAAACTTGCCGGCGACAGTACGCTGAGCCGGCTGGTCACCCTGGTGAAGGAGGCCGAAACCCAGCAGTCGCCCACGCAGCAGCTGACGGATAAATTCGAACGCTACTTCGTGCCGGCCGTGATTGGGTTGGTCTTCCTCTTGCTATTCGCCTTTTTGGTGCTCGACGAGCCGTTCTCGGCCAGCTTCTACCGCGCCATGGCCGTTTTGGTCGCCGCTTCGCCGTGCGCTCTGGCCATCTCGACTCCCTCCGCCGTACTGGCCGGCGTGGCGCGTGCCGCCCGTCAGGGCGTCTTGATCAAGGGTGGACGGCCCCTGGAAGACCTGGGCGGCATCACCGCCCTGGCCTTCGACAAGACGGGTACCCTGACCGAGGGCCGACCCCGGCTGACCGAGGTGATTCCCGCGGCGGGCGTCTCCGAAACCGAACTGCTCACCACCGCCGTGGCCGTGGAGGAACTCAGCGACCATCCGCTCGCCTCCGCCATCGTGGAGGGAGGTAAGGAACGACTGCAGGGCGCTGCCGTCCCGGAAGCGGATCAGCTCGAAGCACTGACCGCCCGCGGAATCAAAGCCGTCGTGGAGGGGCAGCAGGTACACATCGGCAATCGCCGGCTCTTCGAAGAACTGACCGGGACGAGTGTGCCGACGGAGATCGACGGGCACATGGCCGATCTGGAAACCAGGGGTAATACCGCTATGATCGTGTACCGGGCCGAAAAGTACCTCGGCGTCATTGCCGTCATGGACGTGGCCCGACCGGAAGCTAAGGCTACCCTGGCGGCGCTGAAGGAGGTGGGCATCCGAAAGATGGTTATGCTCACCGGCGACCATCAGAAGGTGGCCGACGCGGTGGCCGCGGAGATCGGCATCACCGATCCACTGGGGAGCCTGTTGCCGGAAGACAAAGTGGCCGCCATCGAGCGACTGCGGGCCGAAGAAGGTATGGTCGCCATGATCGGGGACGGGGTAAACGATGCCCCGGCTATGGCGAAATCCACGGTGGGCATTGCCATGGGTGCCGCCGGCTCCGACGTCGCCCTGGAAACCGCCGACGTAGCCCTGATGGCCGACCGCCTGGATAATCTGCCCTTTGCCATCGGTCTGAGCCGCAAGGCCAAATCGATCATTAAGCAGAACCTGATTATGAGCCTGGGTATGGTAGCCATTCTTATACCGTTGACGCTACTGGGCATCGCGGAGATCGGGCCGGCGGTCATCGCCCACGAGGGGTCGACGCTGATCGTGGTGGGTAACGCGCTGCGGCTGCTGGGCTACCGGGAATGAGTGACTACACCGCCTTCTGGTATCCCTCCATGACCATGGGCTCGCCGATGCTGAAGCCACCGTCGACGTCGTAGCTGAGGCCGTTGCAGTATTCGGCTTCGTCGCTGGCGAGGTAGCGGACCATGCTGGCAATTTCGGAGGGGTGGCCGACGCGGCGGGCGGGCAGGAACTTGCGGTCGGTATCCGTAGCTTTTTCCGGGTGTTCGTCGTTCATGGGCGTGGCGATCTCTCCGGGGCGTACGCCGTTGATGGTGATGTTGGTGCCGGCCAGAGCGAAAGCGGCACACTTGATGAAGCCACCGAGGGCGTGCTTCGTCATGGTGTAGACGGTATCCAGGGGGCTGGCCGCGTGCTCGTGTACGCTGGAAATGACCACGATGCGGCCCGGCGTCTTGCGGGGACTGCTGATTTCACCGGTCACCACCTTGCGGGCCATGTGCGCGATGTCGTCGAAGGTAGAGGTATTGCCGTCCGGATCCATCCCGAGCATGTACCGGGTGGCGCGCTGAATGGCCAGTACGGCACCGAAAGTATTGATGCGGAACAGGTGGTCGAGATCGGAAAGCTCCAGTTCCGGAAAGCGTTTCATGGTCATAGCCCCGGCGTTGTTGACGAAAATATCGATGCCGCCGAGGTCCTTTACCATGGCATCCACGGCCGGCAGGGCGTTTTCGGGCATGCTGAGGTCCATGTGGTGGACGTACGCTTTACGGCCAAGCCGACGAATGGCTTCCGCGGTTACGTCCGCGTCCTCCCGGTGATGGGCGTAGGTAAAGGCCACGTCGCAGCCATCCTTCGCCAGCGCCAGGGCGGTGTAGCGGCCGATGCCGGTGTCGCCGCCGGTCACGATGGCTTTGCGGATACGACCGGGATCGGCCTGGCGGGCACCGGGCGGGGTGATGGATTCGAGGAGTTCGTCGACGGAAGTTATTTCGCTCTTCATGGGTAGGTAGTTTACATGCTGTTCGGAGATTAGAAGAGCAAGGGAGCGGAATAGGTTCTGTCGGTGCTAACCCCGGAATGTCAGGCGCGTTCCAGGGGTTGGGCACTAAAGCCGGCCTCGCTCACCGTACGGCTGACCTCGGCGGGGGTAACGGAATCTTCAACCTCGACGGTCAGGATGCGATCGTCGCTTTGCAGGTCGACCTTCCAGCTCTTGATGGAGTCGTGGCCGTCGAGGGAGGGGGTTACGCCGCGGACGCAGCCGCCGCAGTTGATGTTGGTTTTGAATTGGAGGGTTTTCATGGGGAGGGGATTGGAGGGTTAAATGAGGGGGTTAGAGCTTCTTGGACTTTAGTCTCAGGCTATTGGCAACCACGGACACGGAACTGAAGGCCATGGCGGCTCCGGCGATCATGGGATCCAGGAGGAAGCCGTTGATGGGGTAGAGGAGGCCGGCGGCAATGGGGATGCCGATGAGGTTGTAAATAAACGCCCAGAAGAGGTTCTGGCGGATCCCGCGGACGGTCTGCCTGGAGAGTTCCAGGGCGCGGGGGATGGCCCGTAAATCCGAGGTGATGAGGGTCATCTTCGCGACGTCCATCGCGATATCGGAGCCGTGGCCCATAGCGATACTGACGTCAGCGGTGGCGAGGGCGTGAGAATCGTTGATGCCATCTCCGACCATGGCCACGACTTTATCTGCCTCTTGTAGTTCCCGGACGAATGCAGCCTTGTCAGCGGGCAATACCTCGGCGCGGTACTCGGTAAGTCCAACCTGGCGGGCGACGGCGGCGGCCGTTTGTTCGTTATCGCCGGTAAGCATGTAGACGTCGATGCCGCGATCCTGCAGTTCCCGGATGGCGCGGGCGGAGGAGTCCTTAACGGGGTCGGAGATGGCCACCAGTCCCATCGCCCGCTCGTCGCGCGCCACGAAAATGACGGTGTTGGCCCGTTGGCGAAGCTCGTTTGCCTGTTGTTGCAAATTGGCGCCGAGGATGATGTTTCGCTCATGCATAAGCCGTTCGTTGCCGGCGAAAAAAGTCGCGGACTCGTAGGTGAAGCGGATGCCGCGGCCGGTCAAACTCTCGAAGTCAGTCGCTTTCCCGGGATGTATCCCTTTCTCCCGCAGCCAGTCGACGAGGGCGCTGGCCAGGGGATGCTCGGACTGGGATTCGCCGGCGAGCAGCGCTGCTTTCAGGGATTCGATGGCTCCCGCGTCCCCGCCCGTCTCCCAGAATTCCGCCGTAACGCTGGGTTTACCCCGGGTGATGGTGCCGGTCTTGTCGAGTACGACGGCAGTAACCCGGTGGCCCAGTTCGAGGCTCTCGGCGTCCTTGATGAGGATGTTATTTTCCGCCCCCTTACCGATGCCGACCATGATGGCGGTGGGCGTAGCCAGGCCCAGGGCGCAGGGGCAGGCGATAACGAGTACGGCTACGGAGGCCAGCAGGGCGTGGGAAAATGCGTCGTCCCCGCCCAGGATCATCCAGGCAATGAAGGTCACGATGGCAATACCGATCACGACCGGCACGAAAATGCCGGCGATCTTGTCCACCAGTTTCTGGACCGGAGCCCGACTGCCCTGTGCCTCCCGCACCTGACGGATGATGGAGGCCAGCAAGGTGGTGCCACCGACCTTTTCGGCTGTAAAGCGGAAACTTCCCCGTTGGTTGACGGTGCCGGCGAAGACCGCCTCGCCATCCGTTTTCCGCACGGGGACGGGCTCTCCGGTGATCATGCTCTCGTCGACAAAACTGTCGCCCTCGGTGACCCTTCCGTCGACCGGTATCTTCTCGCCGGGGCGAACGATGAGGGTTTGTCCGACCTGCACCTCGGCGACGGGCAACTCCACCTCCTCTCCGTCGACGAGTGCCCGTACGGTTTTGGGTTGTAGCCCGATGAGCTTCTTAATGGCCGAGGAGGTATTTGATTTGGCACGTTCCTCCAGCAGCTTACCGAGGGAAATAAACACGATGATGACGGTGGCCGCTTCGTAATAAACATGGGGCGCCAGACCACGCGCGAGCCAGAATTCCGGGTAGATCGTGTTGAATACGCTGAAGAGGAAGGCGATGCCGGTGCTGAGGGCGACCAGGGTATCCATATTTGCGGAACCGTGCCGCGCCTGCCGGTACGCACCGAGGTAGAAGTGCCGCCCGAACCAAAAGAGCACGACGGCGGCCAGCGGCAGGGAGATCCACCTTCCAGCCTGCCATTCCATAAAGAACATGCCGATGATGAAGACGGGGAGCGTAAAAACGAACGCCCACAGGGTCCGGCGTTTGATCGTGCGGTAGTAGGCTTCCTGTGCTTCTTCCTGCTCGGCTTCGGGATCGTCGGCGTCGATAAGCAGATCGTATCCGACCGCCTGCAGGGCCTGGCGCAGTTCCCGCGCGGAGATCTGGTCGGGGTCGAAGTCGACCAGTGCCGTTGCGTTGGCGTAATTGACGTTGGCGTTCCGGACTCCGGGCACCTTGCTCAGGATGCTTTGGACACTGGAGGCACAACCGGCGCAGCTCATGCCGGTAACGGGGAAAGTAGCGGGGCGGGTTTGCGTTAACGTGCTCATACTCAATTAACAACCGGGGGCGAAAGCGGCCTTGCCACTTTTTGCTTTTAGTGGCTGTTTTGTGCTGTGACCCACTATAAAATGCGTTTAGCTACGCAGTTTGTTCTTCAGAAGCTGGGCATTGACGGCGCACACGACCGTACTCGCGCTCATGAGGGCGGCACCGATCGCCGGACTGATCACCAGCCCCGGCACGAAACCCGTAGCCAGGGGTAGGGCGACAATGTTGTAGCCGGTGGCCCACCAGAGGTTCTGGACCATCTTGCGGTGGGTGGCCTTGCCGAAGAGAATGAGGTTGGCGATGTCGGTGGGGTCACTGTCGACCAGCACCACGTCGGCGGTCTCGGCGGCTACGTCGGTTCCCGAGCCGATGGCGATGCCCACGTCGGCCTGGGCGAGGGCGGGGGCATCGTTGACGCCGTCACCGGTCATGGCTACGAATTCTCCCCGCGACTGCAGCTCCCGGATCTTCGCCTGTTTCTCGTCGGGCAGCACTGCGGCCAGGTAGTCGTCCATGCCGAGTTCCCGGGCGACGGCGGCGGCCACGCGCTCATTGTCGCCGGTCAGGAGGGACGTTTTGATGCCATTCTCCTGCAGGGTTTTGATGGCGCCGGCGGAACTTTTGCGCACGCGGTCGGCGAAGGTGACATAGCCGGCCAGCGTACCGTCGATCACGATAAATATCTTCGTTTCCACCGTCTCGTCTTCGGCGGCGGGAGGGGTGAGGCCGATCCGTTCCAGCATGGGGTAGCCGCCGGCCCGTACCGGTTTGCCATTGACAACCCCCCGCACGCCGACCCCGGCTTCGTACGAGAATTCGCTGCTGGAGGGGATGGTAAGCCCGTCCTCCTGCGCGCGCCGCTGCAATCCCTTGGATATGTGGTGCTCAGAACTGCTCTCCACGGCCGTGGCGTAACGCAACAACTCCGTCTCGTCGTAAGCCGAATCCAGGGGCACTATGCTCGTCACCTCGTGGGAGCCCTCGGTGAGGGTACCGGTCTTATCGAAGACGATGGTGGTGATCTTGCGGGAATTCTCGAAGGCGGTCCGGTTGCGGATCAGCAGGCCGTGCTTGGCGGATTCACTGGTCGATATAGCGGCGACCAGGGGGATCGCCAGTCCCAGCGCGTGCGGGCAACAGATGACCATGACGGTGACCATCCGTTCGAGGGCGAAGGCGAGTTCGCTGCCCAGGAGTAGCCATACGGCCAGTGTGCCGAAGCCGCCGACCAGGGCAACGACGGTGAGCCACTTCGCCGCCCGGTCGGCCAGTTTTTGGGTCTGCGATTTTTGTCCCTGCGCTTCGCGTACCAGGTTCACCACCCGCGACAGGTAAGTGTCTTCACCGGTCCCCTTCACTTCGACCCGGATCGAGCCGCTGCCGTTGATCGATCCGCCGATGACCTCCGCTCCCGTGGACTTGGTGACGGGTTTGCTCTCACCGGTAAGCATGCTCTCGTTGAGGTCGGTGGTGCCTTCGGTGATCACCCCATCGGCCGGCACCTTTTCGCCGGGTTTGATGAGGATGATGCTACCAGGCTTCAGTTCACTGACGTTCACCTTCATGATGTGGTCGCCGTGGACGAGATTGGCCTCCGCCGGCATCAGTTCGGCCAGCGCTTCGAGCGCACGACTTGCTCCGAGGACCGACCGCATTTCGATCCAGTGGCCGAGCAGCATTACGTCGATGAGGGTCGCGAGCTCCCAGAAAAAGGTTTTTCCCTCCAGTCCAAAGACGACCGCGGAGCTGTACAGGTAGGCGGCCGAGATCGCCACCGCGATGAGGGTCATCATGCCGGCCGCGCCCTTGCCCAGCTCCTCGAGCAGTCCCTTCAGAAAGGGCCATCCGCCGAAGAAGTAGACGATGCTGGACAGGGCGAACAGTACATACAGCTGACCGGGGAAATTCCACGAAATGCCCAGCCACCCCTGGATCATCGGAGCCAGGAGCAGGATGGGAAGGGTAAGGGCCAGCGATACCCAGAACCGCCGCTTGAAGTCTTCGATCATCATTCGGTGATGATCGTGGTGACCCGCGTGTCCGTCACCGGATCCTGCCGTACCGGCGTGACCCATCTTACTGTGATCCATACCCGCCATCCCCCCGTGGTGGTCGCGGCTGATGGCGGCTTCGTTCCCGTGCTCGGTCAGTTCGGCCAGGTGATCGGCGGTGGCGTCGGCCTGTCTTTCGAGCCGGTAGTCGCCCGCTGACCGGATGGCCGTTTTAATCACCTCGTCAGGAATGTGGCGCGACATGGTCACCTCGGCCAGGTTACCGGTGATCCGTACCCGCTGCACACCGTCGAGGCGTTCCAGGGCCGCGCGGATCTCTTCGGCGGAGTTGTCGTCTAAACCTGTAATGGGGTAGCGGTGGGTCATGATCGGCTTGTTTATTTTATCGTTGCGATGTGCAGAGCGATCTTCAGGGAATCCCAGGCGACGGTGATGGCCCCGTGGCCGTCGGCGCCGGGTTCCACGGCGTAGGTGAGCGACTCTACGGGCTGGTCGAGCCGTTCGGGGGTAACGTTTACGCGTACCCGGTCGAGAGATTCATCGTAGTCATCGGCCAGGTGCTGGTCGTAATTCTCGTTGAGGATGACCGTCCAGTTTTCCCTCCCCGGGATGGTGAAGAAGGCGTAGGTGCCGGCTTCCAGTTCGATATTGCCGACGCGAACGGGTTCACTGAAGTTAACGGCCGTGGCGTTGTGGGCGCCGGTCGACCAAACCTGATCGTAGGCCACCAGTCCGCCCCAAATCGTACGACCGCGGACGCTGGGGGAAGAATATTCGATGTGCACGTGGGCATTTCCGATGTTGCCCATGGTTGTGGTGTGGGGACTCTTCGACTTGGGTTGCGGTCCTTCGGCGGCGGCGGACATTTCGTGTTGGTGGGCACTGTCTTCGGTGGTTGCCGTGTCGTCATTTTGGGCGGGGCCGCAGGAGCAGAGGAAGATAGAAAGGAGCAGTGTAAGGTGAGAAACTTGCATATGTGTGAGGATTTTACTACAGCGGTCCGACGGCTATAGCCGTCGGACGGGGTGGGGGGTGGGGTGAGTAATTATTAGCTGAGATAGCGGGTGAGGGTGAGGAAGATAGCGGCGAGAATTAGGCCAACGATAACCGTGGTCGTCACGCCGTTGATGATCTTTTTGATTTTTCCCCGGGGGGCGTCGGTTTTGCAGCAGTCTTTCATGGTATGATTAGTGGTTGGTTTCGGCATCCCCTTCGACGAAGTTGCCCTGAACGCCTACGCCGTGGATATACACGAGAGTGCCGCCGTAGTGACCCGTCATCGTGACCGCGTACGCCGTGCCCGCCAGGAGTAGTACGACGATCCACTCCAGCCAGCGGCGGTCGGGAAGGAGCCAGAGACTAAGGGCTTTGGCCACCAGGGCCGCTACGCTCAGCCACAGCGTCCAGTCGGCGTAGGTATCGTGGAGTCCGAGCACCTGCTGGGTGGCGGGATTCAGGTTTTGGGTATGGGGGTGGGTGAGCGTTACCGCTAGGATTGCTCCCGCGACCCCGCCCGCCAGTGCCGCCAATGTCACCCAGCCGAGGGGTTTGGACCACCCGAAGAAGGATGCTACCTGAGTAAGGAGGGCCAGCGGCAGCAGTACCACGGGCAGGTGAACGACAATGGGGTGAAGATTGGCGAAGTCCGAAAAGGCGGCGTGCACTACCGTAGATTCCTGCAGCTGCTGAGCTAGCAGGAGCAGGGGGGTGAAAAAGAGAGCGAGGGTGACGGTGAGTGTTCTGAGCATGATTATGCCGTAATTACCAGATAAGTTTGATGCCGGCGCCGGGGCCGTAGTCGCTGTCGTAGTTTGCCATGATGCCCCAGTACTGACCGATCTGATAACTGGTGCCGAAGGTGTATTCAAGCTCTTCGTCCATGAATTTGTAGCGTCCCATAGCCGAGGCGCGCCAGCGGGTGGTCAGGGGAATATCTTCCCGTTCCAGCTGAAATTCGATGCCGCCCGTATGATCCACCCGGAGGTCCGACCAGATCATCATGGGCAGGAAGTAGCGGATACCGGCAAGCGCGAATCCTTCCGTCTTATTGCGAAGTTGATTGGTTTCCGGGTCCAGCTCCTTACCGCCGTCGATTTCCGCACCGACGTAAGCGGAAAAGAACTGCCGGGGATCGAGGTAGCGCATGGCCTTCCCTTCCACCTCGAAGTTGCCGTTGTAGTCGGTTTCGCCTTCCAGGCTAAACTCCTTATCGAGGTTAAAGTAGGCCAGGTCGGCCCAGACGCCGTTGCTGAGCGCGCTGACGGAGGCCATGCCGAAGTACTGCCGGTCATCCATGGCAAAGTTGTCGTAATCCACGCGGTCGGCGATCAGGAGATCCGAAGAGCCTTCGTAGCCGATGATGCGGGCCATTCCCGACATCATGTGATACAGCAGGTGACAGTGAAAGAACCAGTCCTTGTCCTCGGTGGCCGCGAACTCGATGATGGTGGTTTCCATGGGTGCCACGTTTACGGTATGCTTCAGCGGGGCGTGGGCACCCTGATTATTGACGACGCGGAAGAAGTGGCCGTGCAGGTGCATCGGGTGGCTCATCATGGTCGTGTTGTGGAAAACGAAGCGGACGTTCTCCCCCCGCTCGATCATGATCTTGTCCGCCCGGGAAAGCGGCTGGTTGTTGATCATCCAGACGTAGCGAAGCATATTGCCGCCCAGGTAGAGGTGTACGACACGGACCGGCCGATCGTCGTGCAGTTCGGTGGGCCGTTCCGACCGGAGCATATTGTAATCGAAGATCGTTTCCTCCGGGTTGGCCTCCTTTAGTTCGTAGTAGCCCGTCATCATTACGCCCATGGGTGCGTCGGCGCCCATTTGCATACCCATGTCCATCGTCTTTCCATCGACGTCTCTAGCGGCAATGGTTTTGCCGGGGGACTCGCTGCGCTCCTGCGTTCCGGGCGTGCCGTGGTCCATTTTGCTATGGTCCATAGCGGGCGGGGGGGTGGTATCGCGCCGCATGTTGCCGTGATCCATTTTGGAGTGGTCCATTTTGCTATGGTCCATAGGGGGCGGGGGGGTGGTGTCGTGCCGCATGTTGCCGTGATCCATCTTGGAATGGTCCATTTTGCTATGGTCCATACTGGGCATGTCGGGGTTCATTTTTTCCCTCGGCATGGTATCCTGCTTCGTGCCGGGCATACCGTGTCCCGTTTTGCCGTGATCCATAGGGGGCATATTATTATCCTGCATACTGCTGTGGTCCATCCCCATATCCATCTTCATCCCCATTTGCATCATGGATTCCATCTGGATGTCCTCGTTGCTCGGGGCTTGTCCGGCGGGGTACACTTTGGGTTCGGGGATGTCGGCGGGAGCCTTGCCCATCTGCATATCGGGCATGGCGGCCATCATGTCTTTCATCTCCTTGGTGAGGGCGTAGTAGTCGACCGGCGGCAGGGTGGGGGCGGGGTGCTCGGTACCCTGACCGAGCCAGAGAGACGTGTGTTTATAGCGGTCCCACGATGTGGCGCGGAACTCGTAGCTGCCGTCGGCGGGGAGGGTGACTTCGATGTCGTAGGTTTCCGCCGTAGCGATGAGTAGTTTATCGACGGCTACGGGGACGACCTCCTGGCCGTCGGCGGAAACGACCGTCATCTTACCGCCCGCGAACTGCAGCCAGAAGTGGGAAGAGGCCGATCCGTTGATGATGCGCAGGCGTACTTTTTCGCCGGGTCCGAGGTTCGGCATACGGTCGGCAACCTTACCGTTGGCGAGAAAAGCATGGTAGTAGACGTCGGCCAGGTCCATGCTCGGCATCCGGGTCCACTCGAGCCATAACTGTTTTCCGAGATTACCGGAAGCGAGGGCGCCGCCGTAGCTCTGGACGGCGTTTCGTTTGATGGCGTACCAGTCGGTGTGCCGTTTGATCTGCCGCAACACTTCGTGGGGGCGCTGTTCGGTGAAGTCGGAGAGAACCACCACCTTCTCCTTCGTCGAGGGGCCCGCTTTCGGCTGGATGACGATGGGACCGTACATGCCCTTCTGTTCCTGAAACTCGGTGTGGGAGTGGTACCAGTAGGTGCCGTGCTGGATGATGGGAAAGGCGGCGACGTAAGTAGCACCGGGTTGGATGAGTTCGGTGTTGAGCAGCGGCACGCCGTCGAATTCATTGGGTAACAACAGGCCGTGCCAGTGGAAGGATACGGTACCTCCCGTGAGATTAGTCACGTAGATACGCGCCGAATCGCCCTCGGTAAAGGCCAGCGTAGGTGCCGGGATGGAGCCGTTGGTCGCCAGGGCGGGGGTCGGGTTGCCGGTGAAGTTGACCGTCGTGTCGGCGACGGTGAGGTGGTAGGTGACCACCCTGCCGGTTCGGGTCTTGAGCGACTGACCGGGAATCATTTCGTAGGTGCTCTCCTTTCCGTCGTTCGGTTGTTGCCCGAATAGCGAGAGGGTGAGTGAAACGCACAACAGGAGGAAGTAAGCACGGGTCCACTTCATGGCTAAATAACTTGGGGGGGAAAGAAGAAAAACGGGAGCCGGAAGTTTCCGGCTCCCGTTGGGGGGGGGAGGATTAGGCGGCCATCTTGCGGCACTCCTCGGCGCACTTGCGGCAGCTTTCGGCGCAGCGCTTGCAGTGCTCGTGGTCGTGAGCGTCGCACTGTTCGGCGCAGTAATCGCATACCTTGGCGCACAGGGCGCACTGCTCCTTGCTGAATTTGCTGTCGGCGGTCATCAGGCCGATGCTTGCTTCCAGTACTTCGATGCACTGGATGCAGCAGAGAGGGCAGTCGTTCATGCTTTCCTTACCGGCCATTTTCGCCAGACAGACCTTGCAGTCGATCAGGCAGTCGAGGCAGGATTGCAGACAGCTCTGGTACTCGGATTTAATTGATGCACTCATACGTAAAACGGGTTTGGTTATTCTTGCTGCTCGAGGCGGTAGATCATTTTCCGCATCTCGGCGATTTCTTTTTCCTGGGCCTCGATGATCTCTTCGGCCAACTTAATGGCTTCCGGATCCCGGAGGTGGGCTTTTTCGCTGACCATGATGGCCGACGAGTGGTGGGGAATCATGGCCTTCATCCACTGTACGTCGCTGACGAAAGTCTGCTGTCGTAGCCCGGCGTAGCAGAGGACGAAGACGAGGGCCGATACGCCGAGGATGGCGTAGTTCATCATCTTGTTCTTGTACATTCCCCACATAAAGATCAGCATGACGATGGCCATCGTAGTGATCATGAGGAAAGTCATGTACGTCCGGGTGGGACTCAACATCACGTCATCGAAAACATCGACGTTCAGGAACATAATCGCGTACATGATGACGAAGGAGGTGGCCATCATCAGGCCGAATTTGAGATAATGATTCATAGCAACTAGTAGGATTCAGTCTCCCCGGGATAGCCGTCGGGGGTATAAATGAAATGCGGTTTCCGACCGCGTGATTACTGCGTAATTTCCGCCGTCACGCTTCCGCACTTCAGCATTGTATCCCCGTAAAAGGGGTTGCGCACTTCGTTGACCTCGCTGAACCAATCGGCTCCGGCACCGTCCATGGCCATGGGGCAGTGCATTTTGTAAAAGGTGCCCGATTTCATTCCATCCACGAAGAAGTCCTCGGCCGCGGTGGTCAGTTCCGCGAAGGCGATACGCTGTTCCGCCAGATCGTCGGAATCCGCGATCCGCTGGGCGATGGCCTTTAGTTCGGGACGCTCGTCGACCAGGGAGGTCGTCATGGCGTCCGCTACCTTGCTTGCCTCGGCGGCGTCGCTGTTGACCAGGGCGGTGCGTAGGTGGAGGTAGTTCTGGAATACCTTATCGGTAATCGGATCGGCGAATTCGGTGTCGGCGATGGCGGGCGCGCTAGCCTGCTCTTCCTTCACTTCCTCGGGGGTACTGATGCCGGTCTGGGTGGCGTTTTCGGTCTGGGTGTCACCGCTGCAGGCTACGAAAAGGGCTAGTACCAGGGGAAGAAATTTGCTGAAATTGTACGTCATCACTTGCTTACTTTAATTTTATAACAGGAATATTTGGGAGCTTGCTTACTCATATTTTGCTAATCCTTACCGGATTATGCACTATAGTTCGTCGAGGGGGACCGGCATGTGCACCCCTCTTTCCCGGAAGGCGGAGGGGGACATTCCCGTGGATTCCTTGAAGGCGGATGTAAAGCGGCCCAGGGAGCCGTAGTGGAGGCGGTACGCAATCAGGGATATCTGCTCGTCGGTACTGACCAGCAGTTGTTTGCCCCGCTCCATCCGTTGAATGCGGTAGAAATCGGCGATGGTGCGTCCCTCCTCCTTGGAAAAGAGTCGGCTCAGGTGGCTGTAACTCTGACCGATATCGTTGGAGATGCGTTCGGACAGGGGAGCGGCTGAACTGGCTACATCGTTATAGACGTAGTCGATGATCAGGCCCTTAATACGGCTGATGACCCCGCCGGCATCGTCGCGCAGGCGAAAGCCGATCGTTTCCAGTTGTTGTGCCAGTACGGGCAAAACGTCGTCCCGCGATTCCGGTGGCCAACCCGTGAAGCGTCCCAGCTCGATCCGCTCGACCCTCCAGCCCAGATTTTCCACGATCCGGTGTACCGCGGTCTTACAGCGGTTACAGACCATATTGTCGATGTACAGGGTTTGCTTGATTTGCATGGTGGGTCGCTTTAGAGGTTGCTCAGGGTATCGGTGGTGGAGCCGCAGGTAAGCATGGCGTCACCGAAAAAGGGATTACGAATGGCGACGTCCTCGCTCAGCCAGTTGGCACCGGCATTATCGAAGGCCATGGGGCAGTGTTGCACGTAGAGGGTATCGGCCGCCCCGAATGCCGTGAGGGTATTGATCAGTGCCTGGGAGAGGAAGCCAAATTGCTTGCGCTGTTCCCCGATGTCGGTTGCTCCCGCGAGCCCGCCCGCGTGGGCGTTCAGCGCTTTGAGTTGTTCCATCCAGTACAGATGGGCGTCATCCTTGACCAGGGTCATGTCGACGCCGGTCAGGGCCGCGCGCAGCGGCTGTAGCAGTTCATCGTCGGCCGGTTCGCTAGCCACCATGCGATCCTTGAGGGGGAGGTAAGCGGCCACTACGTTAGTTAGCTGATCCCGGAACGCCGCGGGCGTGTCTTCCCGGTAGTCCGGCAGGGCTACGGCGGTTACGTTCTCCGGTTCCCGCCCGGCGATGACGACATCGCGGTTCATCATGCTCGCCTGATTATTGAGCTGGGCGGAGGCGTCGATCTGGAAGGCACCCTGAGTGACCACCCGGTCGCCGGCCGTCAGACCCGACAGCACGCGGTACCCCGAACCGGACGCCTGACCCAGTTGGACCTCCCGGAACTGGTAGGTTGGCACTTCAGTATCGGGGAGTTCCAGGTATACGACGGAGCGGTCGCCCGTCCACAGCACGGCGGTGCGGGGCACGTACAGCGGCACGTCTTCTCCCTTACTGGTCGGAGCGGCGGTCCGGAAGCTGCCGGTGATGAACATCTCGGGTTTGAGTTGCCCCCGGCGGTTGTTGACCTCGGCCCGGATGGAAGCCGTGCGGGTCGAGGGATCGATAAGCGGATCGACGAAGGTGACCCGCGCCGAAAATTCCTGATCGGGCAGGGAGGCTACGGTAAAGTTGACGCGGTCGCCGACCCTGATAGCCGCCAAGTCTCGCTCGTAGGCGTCGAAGAGGGCCCAGAGCTGACCGAGATCGGTGAGGGTGTACAGGGTTGCACCGGCGGACACGTAGTCGCCCACCCGTGCCCGGATGTCAAGCACCGTGCCGCTGCGTTCGGCGTAGACGGGAAAGTTGGTGATCACCTCCCCGGAGCTTTCGATCTGCGCGATCTGCTCGTCGGAAATCTTGAGGTTGCGCAGTTTGTTGCGGGCGGCTATGAGGAGCTCGGGAGAGAGTGATTCCAGGCGGCGCGCCTCCAGCAGCTCTTCCTGGGCGACGACCAATTCGGGGGAATAAATAGTGCCGATACGCTGACCGGCGCTCACCCGTTCGCCGGGATAGGTAATGCGCAACTGCTCCAACCGACCGGGATAATTGATGGCCTGTACTTGGGTAGACTGCTCGTCCAGGGCAAGTCGGCCCGTAAGTTGGCGGGTGGGCCGGGGAGCGGCGGTATCATCGGTGGCCATCTCATCACCGTCCACGACGACGGTGCGCACCCGGGCCATAGCCACGGCGGCTTCTGTCATGGTAAGCACGGTGGGATCGGTACCGGTGCCGGCTTCAAGGGGAATAAGGTCCATACCGCAGATGGGGCAGTCCCCGGGCTCGTCGCGCTGGATCTGGGGGTGCATGGAGCAGGTCCAGATGGTGCCGTCGCCGGCGGATATACCGTCGTCCATGGCGTGATCGTGGGGCTCGGTAACTACGGATTCAGCGCCGCCGAAGAGCAGGTATCCGGCCAGCAGTCCGACCAGCAGCGCGAAGGAAATGGAAAGGAGCGTGGGTAATTTCATGATGGAAGGTTTAACGCCGGGGCAGGTAGCGGTCGATCAGGGCGGCCTGGGTGAAGAGGGTGCGCTGGGCTTCGAAGGACTCCAGCAGGAGGTCGACGTATTCGTTTTGCAGCTGCAGCAGTTCGTCGAAGGAGCGGCGGGAATTAGCGTACTCCACCCGCGCGATGGTCAGGGCGGCGGAAAGGGTTTCCCGCTGTTGGTTCAGGTACCGCAGGCGATCGGCGGCATCCTGTCGGGTTATGGCTACCTTCTCCACTTCCGTAGTAAGTCGGGTGAGGGTAGATGCGCGGCGGGCACCGATGGCCTGGATGCGCAGATTTTCCTGTTCCCGCTGCGCCCGGTACTTTCCGCCGGACAACGGGATGCGCAGCATAATGCGGGGGAGGATTGCGTCGCGGCCGTTCCCTTCAAGATCCATATCGGTGCGGCGGCCGGTGGCGATGTAATCGACGCCTACGGCCAGGTCGGGGCGGGCCTCCATGTAGCTCAGGGCAATCGTACGCCGGGATATGAATTCCTGCTGGGCGAAGATGCGTACGAGCGGGTGATCGTCGAACCGGGGTTCCGGGGGAATGATCCGATCGGGGGAGTCGGTCGGGAACACTACGATTCGCGGCAGTTCCTGATTCACCAGCTCTTCGATGTCCGACCACAGCAGGGCTTGTTCGGCCCGCAGCTGTTCGATCTGGCGTTGGGTCATGTTGGTGCGTAGCTGAACGCGGTAGACGTCTACCGAGCTAGCCCGGGCGTTCTCCACCCGGCTGAGGGCGATCGTGCGCAGTCCGTCGTACAGTTGCAAACTGGTATCCAGCGCGATGATCTTGCGTTCGGCGGCCACGATCCCGTAGTAGGTGCTCTCCAGGCGGTACAGAAGGTCCAACTGCATGGCCGCGGCCTGTTCGAGTACGGGGCGGGCACGGGCATCGGCCAGTTCGGCCATCGCCGCCAGCGTTCCCGGCCAGGGGAGCATTTGGGTCACCATCACCCGGGCGCGCTGGGGTCCGAGCCGCGTTTCGACCGGCAGAATGGATACCCCGCCCCCGATCTCGAGGTCGGGAAGCTGGCGAAGTTGCGGACTCGCTTGCAGTGCCGCGCGGTAGTCGTAGCCCAGCGCGATCAGTTCGGGATTGGTCTCCCGGAGGAGGGCGCGGAGGCTGTCGAGCGACTGGGCCGAAACCGCACTACCCACTACTATTAGAATGAGCGTAAGGCTCCGGACCAGCGCGGCCGGAGGCCGCATCGTGCCGGCGCGGCCGGAGGCCGTAATGTACTGGACGAGCGCAGCGAGCAGAGCCGTAGATTGTAGATTACCCATTTCGAATTTTAAATTGTACTCCTTCACGACCGCTTTAATTTTCGTTTCACCCGCCACTCCGCACGCATCGACCACAGCACGGGCACGGTGAACATGGTAACTACTTGGAAGAGCATACCCCCGAAACTGGGGATGGCCATGGGGAGCATAATATCGGCCCCGCGACCGGTCGCCGTCAGCACGGGCAGCAGGGCCAGGATGGTCGTGGCGGTAGTCATCATGGCCGGGCGCACCCGGCGCAGGCCGCCCTCGACTACGGCATCCCGCACTTCCTTCACGGTGGTGGGTTCATTGCGTTCGAAGCTGTCGCGGAGGAAGGTGGCGACGAGCACCCCGTCGTCGGTCGCGATGCCGAAGAGGGCCAGGAAGCCTACCCAGACCGCTACGCTCAGGTTGATGGTGCGCATCTGAAAGAGGTCGCGCAAATTGGTGCCGAAGAAACTGACGTCAAGGAAATCAGGGTTCGCGTAGCCCCCGAGCAGCAGGAAACCACCGGAGAAGGCCACGAATACTCCGCTGAAGACCATCAGCGCCACGAGCACCGAGCGGAACTGGAAGTACAGGATCAGGAAAATGAGGGCGAGCGCGATCGGCAGCACCAATTTCAGGCGGGCGTCGGCCCGGAGCTGCTGCTCGTAGTTGCCGGCGAAACGATAACTGATACCGGCAGGAATGTCGAGTCGGCCCGCCTCCGTAAGTCCGTTCAGGTAGGCCGTGGCGTTTTCAACCACCTCCACCTCGGAGTAGCCTTCCAGTTTGTCGAAGAGGACGTAGCCGACCAGAAAGCCGTCCTCGCTCTTGATCATCTGGGGTCCCTGTTCGTAGCGGATGTCGATGAGATCGCCGAGGGGGATCTGACGGCCGTTCCCGGCCGGGACCAGGATGCGGGCGATCGACTCGGGATTATCCCGCAGCTCCCGGGGGTAGCGCAGGCGGACGGCGTAGCGTTCCCGTCCCTCCACCGTCGTCGTCATCATCATCCCGCCCACCGTTGCCTGGATCTGCCGTTGCACGTCGGTCACCGATAGGCCGTAACGGGCAATGGCATCACGCTTAATGTCGAGCAGGAGGTAGGGCTTACCCACGATCCGGTCGGCATATACGGCCGCGTCCTTTACACCCTCCACTTCCCGCAGTTCGCGTTCCAGTTCCAGGCCGAAAGCCTCAATCTGCCGCAAGTCGGTCCCGCGAACCTTGATCCCCATGGGGGCCCGCATACCGGTCTGCAGCATGACCAGGCGGGTTTCGATGGGCTGCAACTTCGGAGCGGAGGTTACGCCGGGTAGGTTGACGGCGGCGATGATCTCGTTCCATATATCGTCCGGACTGCGGATGTGGTCGCGCCACTGCCGGAAGTACTGTCCGTTCGGGTCGGGGATCAGCTCGCCGTCGCGTCTCACCCAGTTGCCCTCGTCGTCGACCCGGAAGCGCAGCCGCCGCCCGTTCTCGTCGGTGGCGTACTCGCTTTTGTACTGGATCATGTTCTCATACATGCTCAGCGGCGCCGGATCGAGGGGGCTGTTGACCCGCCCGGCCTTACCGACCACCGATTCCACTTCGGGGATGGTCGTCACGGCCATGTCGAGCGTCTGCAAATTTTTAAGGTTCTCCGCGACGCCGGCGTGGGGCATGGCGGTCGGCATCAGCAGGAAAGCGCCCTCGCCCAGGGCGGGCATGAATTCCTGGCCGATGTCGCGGTACACGCCGATGCCGGCCACGACGATCAGGCCGACCAGGATCAGGAACAGAAGCTTGACCCGTAGCAGGAAGCGTAAAATGGAAGCGTAGGAGTAGATCACCAACCAGAAAAAGCCGAGCAGGCCCCCGGCTACGACCACGACGAACAGGAAGTTGTACGCCTGCGATCGCTCCACGCCGAGGGGCAACCAGTAGCCGGCCAGTAGCCAGGCCAGTGTCAGGGCGATCAGGACGTTGACGATGGCCGGAATCCATGGCTTCCTCCGGTCTAGCGTGGCTCCCGCGTCCCCGCCCCCCGGTTCGAGGACGGCGGTCACGATGCCGAGTAGTCCCGCCAGAATAGCGATAACGCCCAGCCACCACGCCACAAATATCCAAGCGGCGACGCCGGCAAGGATGAGCAGGGTATTGGACAGCAGCTTCCGGCGTTTTCCGTGGCGATCCAGCCCGAAAATAAGGTCCGCCAGCGCCGGAATAAAGGCAATGGAGACGAAGATCGCCGCGATCAGGGCGAAGGTCTTCGTGAAGGCCAGCGGGCGAAAGAGTTTTCCTTCGGCCGCCTCCATCGTGAAGACGGGCAGGAAGCTGATGATGGTTGTCGCCACCGCCGTGATGACCGCCGAGGCGACCTCGACCGTGGCCTCGTAAATGCTCTCCAGGCGACTTTCGCCGGGCGGGGCGTTGTTGAGGCGGTACACCATGCTTTCGGTCAGTACGATGCCCATATCCACCATGGTGCCGATGGCGATGGCGATGCCGGACAGGGCCACGATGTTGGCGTCCACCCCGAAGTAGCGCATGGCAATGAAGCACATCAGCACGGCGACGGGCAGGGTGCCGGCCACGAGGAGGGAGGATTTCAGGTTGAAGAGCAGTAGGATCACCACGATGGCCGTGATGAGAATTTCCAGCGTCAGGGCCTCTTCGAGCGTGCCGATGGTTTCCCGGATCAGTCCGCTGCGGTCGTAAAAGGGAACGATGGTGACCTGGCTGACGGTCCCGTCCTCCAGCTCCCGCCGGGGCAGCCCGGGCGCCAGTTCCGCGATCTTGCTCTTGACGTTGTCGATGACTTCGAGGGGGTTGGCTCCGTAGCGGGCAACGACGACGCCACCGACGGCTTCGGCACCCGACTTATCGAGTAGTCCGCGCCGTTCGGCCGGCCCGACGTTCACCCGGGCGATGTCGCTCAGGCGGATTGGAACGTTATTCACCTCGGCGACGACACTACTTTCGAGGTCCTCCAGATTCTGCAGGTAGCCCAGGCCGCGCACGAAATATTCCGCCAGGTTGATCTCCAGAGTGGCCGCGCCGACGTCGAGGTTGCTGCCGCGCACGGACTGCATAACCTGGTCGAGGGTGATGCCGTATACCCGCATCCGTTCCGGGTCGACGTCCACCTGGTATTCCTTTACGAAACCACCGATGCTGGCTACCTCACTCACGCCCCCGGCCGCGCTGAGGCCGTAGCGGACGTAAAAGTCCTGGACGGACCGCAGCTCGTCGAGGTCCCAGCCGCCCACCGGTTCGCTGGTTGCCGGATCGCGGCCCTCCAGCGTGTACCAGTATACCTGACCGAGGGCGGTAGCGTCGGGCCCCAGGGTAGGCACGACGTTGTCGGGCAACACGCCGGCGGGGAGGCTGTTGAGCTTTTCCAGGATACGGCTACGTGACCAGTAAAATTCAACTTCCTCCTCGAAGATCAGGTAGATGCTCGAAATGCCGAACATGGAGTTGGAGCGCACGCTGCGCACCCCCGGGATGCCGAGCAGGGCGGAGGTGAGGGGGTAGGTGACCTGGTTTTCCACGTCCTGGGGCGACTGCCCCGGCCAGCGGGTAAAGACGATCTGCTGGTTCTCCCCGATGTCGGGAATGGCGTCTACGGCAACGGGGTCGCGCGGCAGAAAATCGAGATGGAAGTTGAAGGGTGCGGTAGCCAGTCCCCAGCCCACGAAGGCCAACAGGAGCAGCCAGACGACCAGCTTATTTTCCAGAAAAAAACGAATAATAGAGGGTAACATGCCAGAACATTATCACAACGAGAGGAGCCCTCCGCGGGGGCGGAAGGCAAGTCGGACAAAGCGGCGATGTTTATATGCGGAACACCTGGAACTGGCGCGGCGCGTCGATGAGTATCGGAGGCGGCCGGTAGTGCTGGAAGGTCGTGTTGGGGCGGGTGCGCAGGTGCAGCGCAAACGCGGGAAGAGCGGACGGCGGGGGAAGGGGAACGGCCCAGTTCAGTGCGGGCAGTGCCGGCGCGTCGACCAGTTGGCGGTCATTGTCCCAGGTAACCAGCTCGTGCTCGTCGTTGCAGCAGTTGTTTTTCGTCGGCTGAGCGTGCAGGGGACAACTGGGAGTAGCTTCCTCGTGACACGCATCCGCGGCCGAAAAGAGGGCCACCGACTGGAGTTCTCCCATGCAGAAATGACGATTGACCGTCACGCCGACGGAGCCGACGAGCATCAGAAGAGCCAGGAAGAGCGGGAGAATATGGATCACTACGAGTGGGTAACGTCTGTGTATACGTTCGTAATGTGTCCGTGGTTCAACAACCGTCGGTATCGCACTGCGGTAAGCGGGCAAAAAAAGCATCGATTAGTGCCCGGGTTTCCAGCCAGCCGGTCCGGTTGATGCAGTATTTCACGCTGGTTCCCTCGGTAGTGCCGACGATCAGTCCGGCTTCCCGGAGTTCGGCGAGGTGACGGGAAACGGTTGGCTGCGCGAGGTCGATTTCGGCGGATAGGTCACGGCAGATGCAGCAATCGGTCTCAAGCAATTTCTCCAGAATGGCGATGCGCGCCGGATGGCCGAGGACCTTAAAGCGCGTGGCCAGATCATTCTGCGCCGGCGTATGGATCTCGGTTTTGGTGATGCCCACGGGATGAAATTTAGCAGCAGCCCGAGCCGGGGGCGCAGGAGCCGGCACCCGACTTGGCTACGAAATTTTTCAGGGATACGGGAACGGCCGCGGGAATGCCGCAGTTGTCTTTCGCCAGGCAGTCGGTGGCGGTATTGGTGAGTACGAGCCGACCGTCCGCGCCCGTCAGGCCGAATTTCTGAATGGTGTCCGCCCCCTGGTATTCGACCTCGATTTCCAGGTCGCCGAGTCCCAGCTGCCGCTGCGCGAGGCGGAGGATGTGGACCAGTTTGTCGGGAGCCAGGCGGTGATCGTAATCGTTCGCGCTCCAGAGCTGAAGATTAATGACCCGATCCTGCCGCAGGGTGCCTCCGCAGTCGATGAAGCGGCGGGTCACTTCCCCGACCTCGGTCACGTGGAAGTGGCGGGGCACGAGCTCGCCGTCGGGAAGGGCGATGGTTATTTGGTCGGTCCGATCAAGGACGTCCAGTAATTCGGAGAGGAGCATAGCTTGAAGTTTATGCAAATATAGCAATATTGCTATTAATGTGCAAGCTCAGATGCTTTTGCGGCATTCGAGTACGTCCTGTCCGTACTTGGTAAAGTAGCTATGGCTCTTAAGGAAGGCGTCATTCTGGCGATTCCAGTCCTCGTCGGAGACCTCGATGCCCAGTTCCAGGCGCCACTCTTCCCGGAGCATTTCCTGGTAGTGGTCGTAGGTATTGAAGGACAAGTGGTACAGATCGGCGTCGCACATGACGGCTTCGATGGTATTCGTGGGGCGCTGGGGCATGGTGGTGACTTCGATGCACCGCAGCACGGCGTCGATCCGTTCTTCCGGATAGTGTTCGGCGCTCAGCCACTCGCGGGCGATGTCCATGCTCACCCGTTCGTGACCGGTGTAAGTCTTGACGTGGCCGGTGTCGTGGAACCAGGCGGCGAGCATAACGATTTCGAGCTCCTCCTCGCTGAGTCCCTCGGCCCGGCCGATCTTGAGGGCGCCCTGCATCACGTTGATGGTGTGGTGGAGATTATGGAAGACGCGATCGGGGGGCAGCTGTTGGATGAGCAGTTGGGTCACGAAGCGTCCGGCACGGTAGAGAATGGTCCTGCGGTGGCCCATGGGGGAGGGGTTGGGGGTTCCAATGTAGGTAAATATCCCTCCGAAAGTTCACTAAGCTGCTTGCCCTTCGATTGAATCCGTACGGAATAGCTGTGCCATTAAAAAACCTTTCGTACTTTTGCGCCTCAATTGTAACCCCCTTCCACTACTAAGAAGCTCAGATAAATGGCCAACATCGGTAAAGTCAAGCAGGTAATCGGACCCGTAGTAGACGTCTCCTTCGCCGCCGAAGGCAGTTCGCTGCCCGCCATCCTTAACGCGCTCGAGATCCAACGGTCCAACGGTGAGACGCTGGTCCTCGAAGTGCAACAGCACCTTGGAGAAGATTCCGTACGCACCATCGCCATGGATGCGACCGACGGACTTCAGCGCGGCCTCGACGTAGTGGACACCGGCATTCCCATCGCCATGCCCGTTGGCGAGGCGATCAAGGGACGACTCTTTAACGTAGTAGGCGAGCCGATCGACGGTATGCCCGCCGTTCCTAAGGGAGCGAACGCACGGCCCATCCACGCCGAGGCGCCGATGTTCGAGAATCTGGCCACGGACCGCGAACCCCTCTTCACCGGAATCAAGGTCATCGACCTGATCGAGCCCTACACCAAGGGTGGCAAGATCGGCCTCTTCGGGGGTGCCGGAGTAGGCAAAACCGTACTCATCCAGGAACTGATCAACAACATCGCCAAGGGCTACGACGGTATATCCGTATTCGCCGGGGTAGGAGAGCGTACCCGGGAGGGCAATGACCTGCTCCGCGAAATGCTCGAAGCCGGCATCATCCGCTACGGCAAGGACTTCATGCACGACATGGAGGAAGGCGGCTGGGACCTCAGCAAAGTGGACATGAAGGAACTCGAGCAGTCGAAAGCCACCTTCGTATTCGGCCAGATGAACGAGCCTCCCGGAGCCCGTGCCCGTGTAGCCCTCTCGGGACTCACCATCGCGGAGTACTACCGCGACGGCGACCTGAGCGACCCCACCGGCGGCCGTGATATCCTCTTCTTCGTCGACAACATCTTCCGCTTTACCCAGGCCGGATCGGAAGTATCCGCCCTGCTGGGCCGGATGCCCTCCGCCGTAGGTTACCAGCCCACCCTCGCCACCGAGATGGGTCTGATGCAGGAGCGGATCACCTCCACCAAGCGTGGATCGATCACCTCGGTACAGGCCGTGTACGTCCCCGCGGATGACCTTACGGACCCCGCCCCCGCCACGACCTTCGCTCACCTTGACGCCACTACGGTACTCAACCGTAAGATCGCCTCCCAGGGCATCTACCCCGCCGTGGACCCCCTCGACAGCACCAGCCGGATCCTCGATCCCGCCATCATCGGCGACGAGCACTACAACACCGCCCAGCGCGTGATCAACATTCTGGCCCGCTACAACGAACTGCTGGACATCATCGCCATCCTCGGCCTGGACGAACTCAGCGAAGAGGATAAGCTGGTCGTCAGCCGCGCACGTCGGGTTCAGCGCTTCCTCAGCCAGCCCTTCCACGTTGCTGAGCAATTCACCGGCCTCAAGGGCGTATTTGTCGACATCAAGGACACCATCAAGGGCTTCAATATGATCATCGACGGCGAAGTGGACAAGTACCCCGAAGATGCCTTCAACCTGGTCGGTACCATCGAGGACGCCATCGCGAAGGGAGAAAAGCAACTCGCCCAGGTATAGGCGATTTAGTTATCTGGTCGTTTAGTTCTTTAGTGCATCAGCACCAACCGAAGCACTAAAGAGCTAAACAACTGACAGCCTAATTGACTAACCGACTACCACACTACCACCAATGAAGATCTCCGTCCTCACGCCCGATCGCACCATTTTCACCGGCAACGTGACCAAGGTATCCCTGCCCGGTACCGATGGAAGTTTTCAGTTGCTCGATAACCACGCGCCCCTCGTCTCCAGCCTGACCGCCGGACGGGTGACCGTCGTAACCGGAAGCGGTGAGTACAGCTACTACAACGAAGACACCAGCGGTATGAAGAAGGAGAGCACGCCCAGCCGGAGCCTTACGTTCTCCATCGACCGCGGATTCGTGGAAGTCCTCAACAACGAGGTCAACCTGCTCGTCCAGGGCGCCCGCAATATGCGCTAGGCGACCGGCGCAACCGGCTTTTTCAGAAACTTCAGTACGGCTTCATTAAAGCGCTGCACTTCCTCCAGATTACAGAGGTGACCGCAGCCCTCCAGCACGACCAGCTCGGCATGGTGCGCCTGCTTTTTCGCGAATCGCTGCGCCGCCTCCAGGAATACGTGATCCTGCCCTCCCATGACGATCAGGCTTGAGGTGCGCAACTGCCGCTGGTAAAATCGCTTGACGATCGAGAAAAAGTCGCGGTACAGCCCCAACCACTTCAGGAACTCCACCGGAGTCAGCTTCTTGGATTGCAGGCGGTACAGCCGGCGGCTGGGGGCGTGATTCTCCCGCGGCAGTACGATCATAATGAAGGTGTCGTAAATCCAGCGGAAGGGAACGAAGTAACTCAGGAACTTGCCGCTGTGGGCAAAGAGGCGGATCTTCCAGTCGGCCTTGAATACTCCGCCGGCCATGATCATCGATTCGATCAGTTCCGGCCGCCGGTCGTAGAGCCGCTGGAGCACGAGGCTGCCCAGGGAAAGGGACAGGAAGTGCGCGCGCCGGATACCGACGTGGTCGATGGTGCGCAGGACATCGTCCGTCACGATGTCAAAATCGTACGTGCTGTATTCGGGTTCCAGGTCCTTGCTGTACCCGTGATCGCGCATGTCGATCAGCAGCAGGTTGAAGAAGGGTTTGAAGGCACGCACCTGGTGCTTCCAGGTGATCGAACTGCCCCCGGCACCGTGGATGAATACCATCCACTCGAAGGTGTCGTCCTGACGGTATATGGTATGGTGAAGAATGCCTGATGCCGGCGGATCCTGGTGCATGGGACTACAACGTACGTTTAGCATTAAGGGTTTGTAAGCATACGGCGCAAAAAGGAGCCGGCATATTAAGACTAGATTAAATCGCTGCCGGGGACTGGATTATGCGCAATCGATGGTTTAGCTTCGTAGTTGTAATTACCTGCCCGCCACCAGGTTAGTTCTCCAACTGACTGCTACCGAATCGATCCTGTCCTACCATCCCGACTTTCGCATGATCCAGCCACACCTCCAGCTCGCCGTATTGCGGCTCAACGACATGTGCGTCGGGGTGCAGGACGGCATGGACCGCTTCCTCCACACCGCTTCCCTGGAAAAGATGCCCGGCGCCGAGGCCCTTTTCGCCTGGTTGGGCAAGCGCGGCGTACGCACCTGTCTACTCAGCGACTACGGCCGCCGGGATACCATGATCATCCTGGACCGCCTGGGCTGGACCGTCGACGAGGAGGGTACCGTACAGGAGGTGATCACCCGCCAGCAGAAGCACGAGAACCCCATCGTCCTGGCCCAGCAGAACGCCGGTATCGGAAACCCCCGTCTGAGTTTCGCCGCGGTGGACACGCCCCGGCTCCTTCACCTCGCAAACCAGGCCTGGGTACACTTCAATCTGGCTATCTGCAACGGGAGATCGTCCTACAACGAACTGGCCGTCGCTCCTCACCACGCCATGCTGGATTCCCTCCTGCAGCTGCCCAACTTCGTGCTGCAACACCTGCCACAGCCGGAACTGCCCGCGGAACCCCGACCCGCAACGGGGGTGCGGCGGGTGATGCCCCGCCTGCAGCTTCCCCGTCCGCTGTCACGGGGGTAAGTCTTACCTTCGCGGCTTAATCGTCGACGCATGAGTTTTTTCAAGAAGTTTTTTACGCCCGAAAAGAAGGAAGATCTCGACAAGGGACTGGAAAAGACCAAGCAGGGGTTCTTCAATAAGATCGGCCGGGCCGTCGCCGGTAAGGACCGGGTGGACGAGGAAGTACTGGACGAACTGGAAACCGTCCTGATCTCGAGCGACGTGGGGCTCGACACTACCATTAAGATCATCGAGCGCATCGAGGCCCGGGTAGCGGAAGATCGCTACCTCAACACCAGCGAACTCAACGAGATCCTCCGGGACGAGATCGTCAATCTGCTGGCGGAGCAGAACCAGGAAGATGTCGACGACTACAGCTTACCCACCACCGAGCGTCCTGCGGTCATTCTGGTCGTCGGCGTCAACGGGGTAGGGAAGACCACCACCATCGGTAAGCTGGCCAACCAGTACCAGCGGCAGGGTCATAAGGTGGTGCTCGGAGCCGCCGATACCTTCCGCGCCGCCGCCGTGGACCAGTTGGGCATCTGGGCCAAGCGGGTGGGCTGCGAGTTCTACTCCAAGGGCATGAATACCGACCCCGCCGCCGTGGCTTACGAGACCGTGAAGTTCGCCCAGGCCAATAAGTGCGACGTAGCCATTATTGACACCGCGGGCCGCCTCCACACCAAGTTCAACCTGATGAAGGAGCTCTCCAAGATCAAGCGTTCCGTCACGAAGGCCCTGCCCGGCGCCCCCCACCAGGTGCTGCTCGTGCTCGACGCCACTACCGGGCAGAACGCCATCGAGCAGGCCAAGGCATTTACCGAAGCGACCGAGGTCAACGCGCTGGCCCTCACCAAGCTCGACGGTACGGCAAAGGGGGGCGTGGCCATCGGCATCACCGACCAGTTTCGGGTACCCATCCGCTATATCGGCGTGGGCGAGGGGGTCGATCACCTGCAGATCTTCAACAAGCGCGCCTTCGTCGACAGCCTCTTCGGCGAGGAATTTTAGGCTTCCGCCCGTAGAACCGGGGGGCGGGGCCGCGGGTGCAATGTCCTTTCGGTAAAAGCCGGCTAGCTGGGTAGTGTGTCGGGTGTGAACCGGTAACGCGAAGGCATGGCTCTTCCCCGAAATTTGCCGGCTCCCGCGCGCGCGCCAGAAAAATGTACGCTGCTACGGATTCTCTTAGGAAATCCAAAAATAAATGAGTACCTTTGTGCTCGCTTTTTCAGGAGGTAGGCCTCTGGTATTATAAAAAGCGTTCGTAAAGCAAAGAAAACGTATGCCTACAATTAATCAATTAGTGCGGAAGGGCCGCAAGCAGATCGTGGAGTCGAGCAAGTCTCGCGCGCTGGATGCCTGTCCGCAAAAGCGTGGCGTGTGTACCCGCGTGTACACCACTACGCCGAAGAAGCCGAACTCCGCCCTGCGGAAGGTGGCTAAAGTGCGTCTTACCAACGGTATCGAGGTGATCGCTTACATCCCCGGTGAAGGACACAACCTGCAGGAGCACAGCATCGTGCTGATCCGCGGGGGTCGTGTAAAGGATCTTCCCGGTGTTCGCTACACCATCGTACGGGGAGCCCTCGACACGGCCGGCGTTGCCAACCGTAAGCAGGCCCGCTCGAAGTACGGTGCCAAGCGCCCCAAGAAATAATCCGATTTACGTTTCACCAAAGAAACCGCTGAACAATGCGTAAAAGAAAACCAAAACTCCGGATCGTCACTCCGGACCCCCGCTTCGGCGATACCCTCGTGACCCAGTTCGTGAACAACCTGATGTACTCCGGGAAGAAGAGCACGGCCTTTGCCGTCTTCTACGATGCCATGGACATCATCAAGGATCGTGTCGCTAACGAAGAAATCGACGAGTACGAAGTGTGGAAGCGCGCCATCAACAACGCCATGCCCCAGGTAGAGGTACGCAGCCGCCGCATCGGGGGTGCGACCTTCCAGATCCCCACCGAGATCCGCGGTAAGCGCAAGATGTCCATCGGGATGAAGTGGCTGGTCCGTTTTGCCCGTCAGCGCAGCGGTAAGGGTTTCGCCGAGAAGCTCGCCGCCGAACTGTTGGCCGCCAGCCGCAACGAAGGCCTGGCCGTCAAGCGGAAGGAAGAGACCCACAAGATGGCCGAGTCCAACCGTGCTTTCGCTCACTACGGGCGGTAGAAATTGAACGTTTCAATTTCCCATTTCAAATTATAAATATTCCAAGCCATGGCTACGGATCTTAAATATACCAGGAACATCGGCATCGCCGCCCACATCGACGCGGGCAAGACGACGACCACCGAGCGTATCCTTTACTACACCGGCATCTCCCATAAGATCGGCGAAGTGCACGACGGAGCGGCCACCATGGACTGGATGGAGCAGGAGCAGGAGCGGGGTATCACCATTACCTCCGCCGCCACCCACACCAACTGGAAGTGGAAGGACCAGTCCTACATCTTCAACATCATCGACACCCCGGGTCACGTGGACTTCACCGTAGAGGTGAACCGTTCGCTCCGCGTACTCGATGGTCTGGTGTTCCTGTTCTGCGCCGTATCCGGCGTAGAGCCTCAGTCCGAAACTAACTGGCGTCTGGCCAATAACTATAAAGTACCCCGGATCGGTTTCGTCAATAAGATGGACCGTTCGGGTGCCGATTTCTTCAGCGTCGTGAAGGACGTAGAGGAGAAGCTGGGTTCCAAATCCATTCCCCTGCAGGTCCCCATCGGTGCCGAGGAACGCTTTAAGGGCGTCGTCGACCTGATCACCATGCAGGCCATCGTATGGAACGAGGAGGACCAGGGTATGACCTTCGAGGTTATCGATACCCCCGAAGATCTCGTCGAAACCGTCAACGAATGGCGCGAGAAGCTGCTCGAGGCCGTCGCCGAATACGACGAAAGCCTTCTGGAGAAGTACTTCGAGGATCCCGAGAGCATCAGCGTCGAGGAAGTACGCAAGGCCGTCCGTGACGCCGTTATGGACGCCGCTTTCGTGCCCATGATGTGTGGTTCCGCCTTCAAGAACAAAGGCGTACAGGCCGTGCTCGACGCGGTTTGCGCTTACCTGCCCAGCCCGCTGGACGTTCCCGCCATCAAGGGAACCGATCCCGACAACGAGGAGAAGATCCTGGAGCGTAAGGCTTCGGTCGACGAGCCCTTCGCCGCGCTGGCCTTCAAGATCGCTACCGACCCCTTCGTCGGCCGCCTCGCCTTCATGCGCGTTTACTCCGGTCGTCTAGACGCCGGCTCTTACGTGAAGAATACCCGCAGCGGTAACAAGGAGCGCATTTCCCGTCTGTACCAGATGCACGCCAATAAGCAGGAGAGCATCACCAAGGTAGAGGCCGGTGACATCGCCGCCGCCGTTGGTTTCAAGGACATCCGTACCGGTGATACCCTGTGTGACGAGAACAACCCGATCGTACTGGAATCAATGGTTTTCCCCGACCCCGTGATCGGAGTTGCCGTGGAGCCCAAGACGCAGAAGGACATCGACAAACTCGGTATGGCCCTCGGTAAGCTTGCCGAAGAGGATCCGACCTTCCAGGTGAAGTACGATGAGGACACCAACCAGACCGTCATCAGCGGTATGGGTGAGTTGCACCTCGAGATCATCGTCGACCGTCTGAAGCGGGAGTTCAAGGTAGAAGCCAACGTAGGCGCGCCCCAGGTGAACTACAAGGAAGCCCTCTTCAACACCGTTACTCACCGCGAGCGGCTCAAGAAGCAGTCGGGTGGTTCCGGTCTGTTCGCCGACATGAGCTTCGACCTCGGCCCCGCTGACGAGGAATTCCTGGAAAGCGAGGACTTCAAGAGCGGAAAGGAGAATCTCCAGTTCGTGTGGGACATCGTCGGTGGATCGATCGACAAGAACTACCAGAAGCCGATTCGCGACGGATTCAAGTCGATGATGAAGAACGGCGTACTGGCCGGCTACAACATCGACAGCATGAAGGTGCGGGTGTTCGACGGTGCCATGCACTCGGTCGACTCCAAGCCCATCGCCTTCGAACTTTGTGCGAAGGAAGGCTTCAAGGCGGCCGCTAACCAGGCGCAGCCCAAGCTGCTCGAACCCATCATGAACGTCGTGATCACCACTCCGGAGGAGTACACGGGTAACGTGATCGGTGACCTCAACCGTCGCCGCGGTCTGCCGAAAGGACAGAACCCGGTCGCGGGCGGAGCCGTCAAGATCACGGCCGACGTGCCCCTGAGCGAAATGTTCGGTTACGTGACCGACCTGCGTACGATCACTTCCGGTCGGGCCAGCTCGAGCATGACCTTCAGCCACTACACCGAGGCTCCCTCCGGCGTAGCGAAGGAAATCATCGCTAAAGCCCGCGGCGAAGCATAGAACCCAGTTAACTCCCGGGGAGGATGCTCTTCGGTTTTACGGGAGGGAAGGGATGACCCACGCGTCGGACCTTCCCTCCTCCATCCTTGACAAACAAATCTGGCATGAATCAGAAAATTCGCATTAAGCTGCGTTCTTACGATCACAACCTGGTGGATAAGTCTACCGAGAAGATCGTCAAGACCGTAAAAAACAGTGGGGCCATCGTAACCGGTCCGATTCCGCTGCCCACCGAGAAAGATATTTACACCGTTCTGCGCTCGCCGCACGTAAATAAGAAATCCCGGGAGCAGTTCCAGTTGCGCACCCACAAGCGCCTCATCGAAATTTATACCCCCAACCAGAAGACGGTTGACGCCCTGGCGAAGCTGGAGCTTCCCAGTGGGGTAGATATTCAGGTGAAGCTAACCTAAACCGCCATCCTTTGATCGGCCCGGTCCTTACGCGACCGATAGGTTAACACTCCATTGATTAACGGCTCCCTTCCTTCGCGGATCGGGGCATACCGCCCGCTCTCCAAAAAAGGGGAAGGCGGAAAAATTTAGACCCATGAACGGTATAATTGGTAAAAAAGTCGGGATGACCTCCATCTTCGACGACGCAGGTCGCAACGTGGCCTGTACGGTCATCGAGGCCGGTCCCTGTGTGGTCACTCAGGTGAAAACCGACGATACGGATCAATATAACGCGCTGCAGCTCGCTTACGGCGACAAGAAAGAAAAAAGCAGCAGCCAACAACTGGTAGGCCACTTCAAGGCCGCCGGTACCGGTCCTAAGACCGATGTCATCGAATTTCGTGACATGAATCTGGCCAAGGCCCTCGGCGATACGGTTACCGTGGATGAAGTCTTCATCGAGGGCGACCTGTGCGCCGCCGTCGGAACCAGCAAGGGTAAGGGCTTCCAGGGTGTTGTAAAGCGCCACAACTTCAAGGGGGTCAACGATGCTACCCACGGTCAGCATAACCGCCAGCGTGCCCCCGGTTCGATCGGTGCCGCCAGCTACCCCGCCCGCGTATTCAAGGGTATGCGGATGGCCGGTCGCGATGGTGGCGGACGGGTAACCGTAAAGAACCTCCGGGTACTGCGCGTATTCCCCGAGCGCAACCTGATCCTGGTAAAGGGTGCCGTTCCCGGCCCCAAGGGTGGAACCGTAATTCTTCACAAGTAAGGCGCCCCGCCTCTAAAATAAATAGAAATGAAACTACAAGTTCATAGCGCAACGGGTGCCGAAACCGGCCGCGAAGTAGAGCTGCCCGAGAACATCTTCGGCGTAGCCCCCAATGAGCACGCCGTTTACCTCGCCGTCAAGGCTTACCTCGCCGCCCAGCGTCAGGGTACCCACAAGGCTAAGGAACGCGGCGAGATTGCCGGTTCTACCAAGAAATTGCACAAGCAGAAGGGTACCGGTGGATCGCGTAAGGGCGACATCAAGAACCCGCTCTTCCGCAGTGGTGGACGGATCTTCGGCCCCCGCCCCCGCACCTACGGCATCAAGCTGAACAAGAAGGTCAAACTGGCCGCACGGGCTTCCGCCCTGTCGGCCAAGGCTTCGGCCGGGAAGATCACCCTCGTGGAGGATCTCAAGTTCGATACCCCCAAGACCAAGGACTTCGTCAACTTCCTCGGCGCCGTGAAGGCGACGGAAGGAAAGGTCCTGCTGATCACCGCGGAGCACGACACCAACGTCTTCCGTAGCGGCCGTAACCTCCCCAACAGCGCGGTCATCAGCGCCGGAGCGGTGAGTACCTACGACATTATGCGCGCCGGTACCGTACTGCTTGCCGAAGGAGCAATTGATAAACTTAAGGAGCAGTTCGCTGCCCACGAAACCACAACGACCAATGGCTAAGACAATCCTCATCAAGTCGGTAGTTTCGGAAAAGGCCGAGCTACTCAGTGAAAACCAGACCCAGTACACCTTCGTGGTGAACGGATCTGCGAACAAGATCGAAGTCCGCAATGCCATCGAATCCCGTTACGGCGTCACCGTCGACAGCGTGAACACGATGAACATGCCGGGCAAGAGCAAAAACAGATCGACCAAGTCGGGCGTGATTCGCGGTCGCGTAGCGGGCTTTAAGAAAGCCATCGTGACGCTGATCGAAGGAGACACTCTCGACCTGTATAACGAAATTTAAGGAACCCCGGTGGGTGGGGAGCAGCGGGCCAGGGTCGATCTGGGCTTCCGTCTTCATGCTCCGAGATTCACCGGACAATCAGTGCAATAATGCCAATTAAGAAGTTTAAGCCGGTATCCGCCGGATCTCGCTTTCACGTCGGTAACAAGTTTACCGAACTGACGGGCGACAAGCCCGAGAAGAGCCTGCTGGCCCCCGTCAAGCGTACGGGTGGTCGTAACAAGACCGGCAAGATGACCGTCCGCCAGCGTGGTGGTGGTCACAAGCGCCGCTACCGTATCGTCGACTTCCGGCGGGAGAAAGACGGTATTCGTGCCGAGGTGAAGACCATCGAGTACGATCCCAACCGCACCGCCTTCATCGCGCTCGTGGAGTACACCGACGGCGAGAAGCGTTACATCATCGCTCCCCAGGGACTCACCGTAGGCGACACCATCGTCAGTGGTGCCGATGCAACGCCGGACGTAGGAAACTGCATGCTCCTGGGAGACGTACCCCTCGGTGCCCAGATTCACGCCATCGAGCTGCAGCCCGGTAAGGGAGCCGCTCTTGCCCGTTCCGCCGGCACCAATGGTGTCCTGATGGGTAAGGAAGGCCGCTTCGTATCCGTGAAGTTGCCCAGTGGCGAGGTTCGCCGTATCTTAAAGACGTGCCGGGCCGTCATCGGAGCTACCTCCAACCCCGACCACGCCCTTACGGTTGCCGGAAAGGCCGGCCGTAACCGCTGGCTCGGTCGCCGTCCCCGCGTTCGCGGTGTAGCCATGAACCCCGTCGATCACCCCATGGGTGGTGGTGAGGGTCGCGCTTCCGGCGGACACCCCCGTTCACGTACCGGTATTATGGCTAAGGGCCAGAAGACCCGCAACGTGAATAAGGCCAGCAACAAAATGATCATCAGCCGTCGCAAGACCAAGAACAAGAAATAAACTATGGCACGTTCGCTCAAGAAAGGCCCCTACGTTTTCCACAAGCTGTACGACAAGATTGTAAAGTCGCAGGAAGGCGGTCGCAAGGGCATGATCAAAACCTGGTCCCGCGCCTCCATGATCGTTCCCGACATGGTAGGTCTCACGATTGCCGTCCACAACGGTAAGACTCACGTACCCGTTTACGTTACGGAGAACATGGTCGGTCACAAGCTCGGTGAGTTTGCACCTACCCGTTCCTTCCGTGGTCACGGTGGCAAGAAGAAGTAGACCAGGGGAATTCCCGGACTATTGTACAATAACAGAGTGAAGGAAGAGTAGGTCCTCGCCCCTGCGGCCCGGCTTACTAACCCGTTCCCTCATAATTTTTATCCAAGTAATGGAAGCAACAGCAAGTTTAAATAGCATTCCGATGTCGGTCCGCAAGATGCGGCTCGTCGTCGACCTGATCCGCGGCAAGCGGGTGGGGGAGGCGCTCGGCATCCTGGAGTACAGCAAGCAGGAAGCTGCGATCTGGCTCAAGAAAAACCTTCTTTCAGCGGTCGCCAACTGGGAGTACAAGAACGACGGACTGGAAAGCGCCGACGAGTACGATCTCTACGTCAGCGAAGCCTTCGCCGACGCCGGTGCCCAGATCAAGCGGTTCCGTCCGGCCCCCCACGGTCGTGCGCACCGGATCCGGAAGCACAGCTGCCACGTCACCATCAAGGTTAGCAACAAGATCGCTCTGCCGAGCGAGGGCGTTGCCAAAACCGAATCCGAAACCGTCCAAGCATAACTAACCATGGGTCAAAAGACTAATCCAATTGGTAACCGACTCGGTTACATTCGCGGCTGGGACAGTAACTGGTTCGCCGATAAAGACTACGCCTCCAACGTCATCGAAGACGAGAAGCTGCGTACCTACCTGCAAACCCGTATCAATAAGGGTGGCATCGCGCGCATCATCATTGAGCGTACCCTCAAGCGGGTTACGCTGACGATCCACACGTCCCGTCCCGGCATCATCATCGGTAAGGGAGGTAAGGAGATCGATCAGATCCGCGAAGAGCTGCGCCGCCTGACGGATAAGGATGTACAGATCAACATCATCGAGATCCGTAAGCCGGAGCTCGACGCTAACATCGTCGCCGAATCCGTAGCCAACCAGATCGAAGCTCGCATCAACTACCGCCGCGCCATCAAGACCAGCATCGCCTCCACGATGCGGGCGGGCGCTGAGGGCATCAAGGTGCGCATCTCTGGCCGTCTTAACGGATCGGACATGAGCCGGACGGAGGAGTACAAGGAGGGCCGTACCCCCCTGCATACTTTCCGTGCCGACATCGACTACGCCCACAAGGAAGCCCACACGGTCTACGGCCGTATCGGCATCAAAGTGTGGCTCTGTAAGGGTGAGGTTCTCGGTAAGCGTGACCTGAACCCCAATGCCGGACTCGCTACGAAGGGCGACCGCGATGACCGGGGAAGCCGTGGTGGCGACCGGGGAGGTCGCGGTGGTGGCAACCGCCGGGGAGGCGGACGCCGCTAACCACTCCCGCAGATTACTGTCGGTGATCGACGAAGGCCCCCGGGGCAACGGACACCGATCGACTTAACCGCCTCCTGGCGAGAACAACCGAAACGGAAGCCATCAAAACAGCCTTTTGCGCTGGCTTCCCATCCCGAAAAGCAGGGTAGCACCGCGCGGATTCCGCCATTGCTACCTTGCTTTCCTTTGCTCCGAATAAAAGGAGCGTTATCCTTTCCCATATCGGGGCAAAAGCGTACCTTTGCCCCGCTCTACGGGAGCCCTCTTAAACTTTGCATCATGTTACAGCCGAAAAGAACGAAATACCGCAAGCAACAGAAAGGTCGGAATACCGGGCTGGCTGGTCGTGGTAACTTGGTTTCCTTTGGAAGTTTTGGCCTGAAGAGCCTGGACGCCGGACGGATCACCAACCGGCAGATCGAAGCCGCGCGTATTGCCATGACCCGTCATATGAAACGGGAGGGTAAGGTATGGATCCGCATTTTTCCCGATAAGCCGATCACCAGCAAGCCGCTTGAAGTGCGGATGGGTAAGGGTAAGGGTGCCCTCGACCACTGGGTCGCTCAGGTACAGCCCGGCCGTGTCCTGTTCGAACTGGATGGCGTAACCCGGGAAGTTGCCGAAGAAGCCCTGCGCCTTGCCGCCCAGAAGCTTCCGGTACTCACCAAAACGATCACCCGGGTAGACTATCAGGGGTAATCACGTAATTAACCATAAAAGCTAAATCTGCTCCCGATCACATTCGGGACGCGGTACAATCAGATTCTGATGGCGAGTAATAAAACCTTAGAACTACGGGACGTCTCCGATGCCGATCTGCAAGATCAGCTCAACGAGACCACCGCAAGCTTCGAAAAAATGAAGTTCGATCACACCGTTAACGGGATCGAGAACCCCCTGCAACTGCGCTCCGTGCGCCGGGACATTGCCCGGATCAAAACGGAAGTCCGCCGTCGTGAGCTGGCTCAGCTCTCCCAGGAGGACCTCGGGAAACGTGATGACATTCGCCGCCGCCGCCGCAAAAAGTAATTCAAGATGAGCAACGAGGAAAAGAATACCCCGGAAAAGGAGCAGACCCAGGAAGATCAGGGTGGCCTTCTCAATAAGATCACCCACGCCGTGGATGACGCGATCGATACCGCCGCCAGTGCGGTCGAATCCGTAACCGGCGGAGGCCAGCAGGAGGGATCGGCCAAAGAGAAAGCCAAAGCTCCCGCGTCCGCGCCCCAGGCTGCATCCGCTAAAGCGGACTCCGGACGTAACGAGCGCAAGACTCGTGACGGCGTAGTGGTGAGCAATAAGATGGATAAGACCATCAGCGTGGCGATCGAGCGTCGTCTGCAGCACCCCATCTACGGTAAGTACGTAAAGAAAACCAAGAAGCTGATCGCCCACGATGAGCAGAACGAGTGCCAGATCGGCGACCTCGTACGCATCATGGAGTGTCGGCCGCTGAGCCGCCGCAAGCGCTGGCGCCTGATCTCCGTACTGGAGCAGGCCAAGTAAACCCAATCGTAAACGGCATCAAAAATAATTTGTCATGATCCAACAGGAATCACGTTTGCGCGTAGCCGATAACAGCGGAGCCAAGGAAGTACTCTGTATTCGGGTACTGGGTGGCTCGAAGCGGCGCTACGCCTCCATCGGCGACCAGATCGTTGTCAGCGTAAAGGAAGCCTCCCCCGGAGGAAACGTCAAGAAAGGTTCGGTTTCCCGTGCCGTAGTCGTACGCACCAAGAAGGAAGTCCGCCGTAAGGACGGCTCTTACATTCGCTTCGACGACAACGCCGTCGTACTGCTCAACGCAGCCGAAGAGCCCCGGGGCACCCGTATTTTCGGTCCCGTGGCTCGCGAACTGCGCGACCGCGACTACATGAAAATCGTATCACTGGCCCCCGAGGTGCTGTAACCCTCTGTAAAGAGGCTATAAATTAATTAGCAATGGCTAACAAGACCTATAAAGACAAGCAGAAGCGGCACACGCCCAAGCTTAAGATTAAGAAGGGCGACCGGGTGGTAGTGATCAGCGGTGCCTACCGCGACCGAACCACGGCCCGCGAAGTACTCGAGGTATTCCCCCACGAGAACCGCGCCCTGGTAGACGGTGTGAACATCCGGAAGAAGCACCAGAAGCCCACCGAGGAGGCCGCCGGCGGCATCGTCGATAAGGCTGCTCCCATCCACATTAGTAACCTCATGCTCGTCGACCCGTCCGTAGATGAAGTAACCCCCACCCGTGTCGGCCGTAAAGCCGACGAGAACGGTAAGCTACAGCGGTACGGTAAGCGTAACGATAACATCATAGCATAATGAGCTACACTCCAAGAATCAAGAAGAAGTACGACGATGAGGTACGGGCCAAGCTGCAGGAGCAGTTCGGCTACAAATCCCCCATGGAAGTACCTCGCCTGCTCAAGATCGCCATCAACCAGGGCGTCGGTAAGGGTACCCAGGACCGTAAACTGGTCGAGAACGCCGTCAAGGAAATGACCCTGGTCGCCGGTCAGCAGGCCGTCACCACCAAGGCAAAGAAGTCGGTGTCGAACTTCAAACTCCGCGACGGAATGGCCATCGGAGCCAAGGTTACCCTGCGTCGGGAAAAGATGTACGACTTCCTGGACCGTCTCATCTCTACCGCCCTTCCCCGGGTGCGCGACTTCCGCGGCATCAACGACAAGAGCTTCGACGGTCGTGGTAACTACACCATGGGCGTAACCGAGCAGATCATCTTCCCGGAGATCAGCCTCGACGATGTGGCTAACATTACCGGATTCGACATCACCTTCGTGACCAGCGCCAAAACCGACGCTGAGGCCCTCGCGCTGCTGAAGGCCCTCGGACTTCCGTTCAAGAACCAAAATAATACCAACGACTAATGGCTCGTAAATCACTGATTGCCCGCGAACGCAAGCGGGAGCGCATGGTCGCCAAGTACGCCGAGAAGCGTGCCGCGCTGAAGGCTGCCGGAGAATGGGAGGAGCTCGATAAGCTTCCCCGTAATTCCAACCCCATCCGCCTGCACAACCGCTGCGGTCTTACCGGTCGCCCGAAGGGCTACATGCGTAAGTTCGGCCTGTGCCGCGTCAAGTTCCGTGAGATGGCACTCGACGGCAAGATCCCCGGCGTGCGTAAAGCATCCTGGTAAACCAATATACTATTAACAGCCCCGGAAGTTCCTACATACGGAAAACCACGGGGCGCAATCGTTTTATCCCATGGCAGTTACCGATCCCATTGCCGACTACCTGACCCGCATCCGCAACGCGCAGATCGCCGGACACCGGGTAGTGACCATTCCCGCCTCCCGTACCAAGAAGCGCATCACCGAAATTCTCTACGATCAGGGCTTTATCCTGAAGTACAAGTTTGACGATGAAGCCGGTAAGGGCAAGCAGGGAGAGATTTCCATTGCACTCAAGTACGAACGGGAAACCAAGCGCCCGGTCATCCGGAAGCTCATTCGTGTATCCAAGCCCGGTCTGCGCCAGTACGCGAAGTCCGACGCCATGCCACGCGTGATCAACGGACTGGGCATTGCCATCGTGTCGACCAGTAAGGGTGTCATGACCGGTCGGCAAGCCACCGAACAGAAGGTCGGCGGTGAAGTACTGGCTTACGTATACTAACCATAGAATCACTCTGCAGGATAGCTCTTGGCCGTCCGTAAGATCAATCAATCATTATGTCTAGAATTGGCAAAAATCCGGTTGGCCTCCCTTCGGGCGTCACCGTTACCGTAAGCAAGGGAAACCTCGTTACGGTCAAAGGCCCCAAGGGCCAGCTCACCCAACAAGTTGACCCCGACATGGGCATCGAGGTGAAAGAATCCGAGATCCAGGTAACCCGGCCGACCGACAGCAAGCGTCACCGCAGTTTTCACGGTCTGTACCGTTCGCTGCTCGCCAACATGGTCGAGGGCGTTACCAACGGCTACACGCTGTCGCTGGAGGTCATCGGCGTCGGTTACCGGGCGGAGAACAAGGGCAATCTGCTCATCCTCACCCTGGGGTACTCTCACCCCATCTACTTCGTCGTCCCGTCGGAAGTAAGCGTGGAGACCGTCAGTGCGAAGGGTAAGAACCCCATCATCACGCTGAAGAGCATGGACAAGCAGCTTATCGGACAGGTAGCCGCCAAGATCCGCAGCCTCCGCAAGCCGGAGCCCTACAAAGGAAAGGGTATCCGCTTCGAAGGAGAAACCATCCGCCGTAAAGCTGGTAAGACCGCCGCTAAGAAGTAGTAGGCCAAAAGTAAAAGCAATGCAACTAACGAAACTCAAGCGGCGCAAGCGTATTCACTCCCGCGTCCGCAAAAAAATTCAGGGTACGGCCGATCGTCCGCGCCTCAATATCTTCCGCTCCAATCGGTACATCTACGCTCAGCTGATCGATGACGTTACCGGGAACACCCTGGCCAGCGCTTCCAGCTTCGAGGCGAACGTTGCCAACGAGGGTAATAAGTCCGACCAGTCGAAGGAAGTCGGAAAGCTCATCGCCGAGCGCGCCAAGGCCGCCGGCATCGAACGAGCCGTGTTTGACCGCGGTGGTTATTTGTATCACGGTCGGGTGAAGTCACTCGCTGAAGGTGCCCGCGAGGGTGGCCTGAACCTTTAAAATAAGCTCCAATGGCTGATAATAGAAACAACAGCGGCGGCGGTGGTAACAACCGCAACAGCAATCGTCGTGACTCCCGTGATAACCGGGGCCGGAACAACCGCGGTGACCAGCACGAATCCGATCTGAAGGAAAAGATGGTAGCCCTTAACCGGGTTTCCAAAGTAACCAAGGGTGGTCGCACCTTCACCTTCGCTGCCATCGTCGTGGTTGGTGACGGTAACGGAAAGGTCGGGCACGGCATGGGCAAGGCCCGTGACATTTCCGAGGCTATTCAGAAGGCTACCGATATCGCCCGTAAGAGCATGATCAAGGTGCCCCTGTACAAAGGAACCATCCCCCACGAGCAGTTGGGTAAGTACGGTGCCGGTAAGGTCCTGCTCAAGCCCGCTAGCGAGGGTACCGGTGTAATTGCCGGTGGTGCCATGCGCGCCGTTCTCGACATCGCCGGAGTACACAACGTACTGGCCAAGTCGCAGGGCTCGTCCAACCCCCACAACGTAATCAAGGCCACGATCGACGCCCTGCAGAAGCTGCGCAGCCCGCAGACCATCGCCAAGCAGCGCGGAATTTCCATGGAGAAACTCTTCGAAGGCTAATTCACGTCCACCCGCCTCCGGGCGCAAACCATGTATCATGGCAAAGATTAAAATTACCCAAGTCAAGAGTGTGATCGACCGGCCAAAGAGCCAGAAGGATACCATCAAGGCGCTTGGCATTAAGAAAATGAACCAGACCGTCGAGCGGGAAGACACCCCCGTAATCCGCGGTATGGTTAATAAGGTAAGTCACCTCGTCGTAGTCGAGTAAATCGGTTCGCCCGGGAAACCCGGCGGTGCGGAATCTCCGGCTACGGAATCCGCCGGATGGCTGCGGCCATTTAATCGGCCGATACTGGACACGGTGATCAAAATAAAATATAATGGAACTCAATAATCTCAAGCCCGCCGCCGGCTCTACCAAGTCGGGTAAGCGGATTGCCCGCGGACAGGGATCCGGACGCGGTGGTACCTCCACCCGTGGCCACAAGGGCGCCAAGTCGCGCAGCGGTTACAAGAGCAAGCGTAACTTCGAGGGCGGACAGATGCCCCTGCAGATGCGGTTGCCCAAGCGTGGATTTAACAGCCCGAATCGTGTAGAATACGTAGCTTTGAACCTGGAGCATTTGCAGGCGATCAGCGAAAAGCACAACTTGACCGAGATTACCCCCACCGCCCTCTATGATGCCGGTATCGTAAAGAAGAACGATCGGATCAAGGTTCTCGGGAACGGTGAGCTGACTTCGGGTCTTTCGATTACCGCTCACGCCGCGAGTGCTTCCGCGAAGGAAGCCATTGAGAAGGCCGGTGGTAGCCTCACCATTGCCTAATTTAGCCCCTACGCAGGAGTGGATAAAGATTTAAACGAGAATACGGAGGTACCAATGGTATCCCGTATTCTGTTTTAGTCTTCACCTTAACCGCCTGATCTTACCGGCGAATCAATAAAAGAACTTGCCATGAAGTTTTTCGAGAATATAAAGAACATCTGGTCGATCGAGGAGCTGCGCAATCGCATCCTCTTCACGCTCGCCCTCATGGCAGTTTACCGGCTCGGATCCTTCATTGTTCTCCCGGGTGCCGACGTGGCCGCGCTGAAGGCCAGCCTGGCCAGCCAGGGTGATCCCAACGATCTCCTCGGACTCATCAACCTGTTTACGGGAGGCGCCTTCAACAACGCCTCCATCATGGCCCTGGGCATCATGCCCTACATTACGGCCAGTATCATCGTACAGTTGCTGGGTTTTGCGGTCCCTTACTTCCAGAAACTGCAAAAGACGGAGGGCGAATCGGGACGTAAAAAGCTTACCCAGATCACCCGGGCGCTCACCGTGGCCATCACGCTGGTCCAGGGAGCGGGTTACCTTACCTACATCAAAACGCAGGGTGGATTAAGCCCCGCCGTCAGCCCATCCGTATTCTGGATCTCGGGCATCATCATTCTCTCGACCGGCACCATCTTCGCCATGTGGTTGGGAGAGCGCATCACGGATCGCGGCATCGGCAACGGTGTATCCCTGCTGATCACGGTGGGTATCATTGTCGGTCTCCCGTCCGCCCTGGGTTTCGAGCTCCAGTCGCGCCTGCAGGCCGGAGCGCTCCTGATTTTCGTACTCGAGATGCTCGGCTTCTTCCTGGTCACCATGGCTACGGTCATGATCGTAACCGGTGTACGTAAGATTCCGATCCAGTTCGCTAAGCGTATGGTTGGTCGCGGACAGGGGGCAGCGCCCTCCGCCACGGCACGCGACTACATCCCCCTGAAGGTCAACGCTTCCGGCGTTATGCCGATCATCTTTGCGCAGGCTCTGATGTTCGTGCCCGCGAGCCTCGCGGGTTTTGCCGGAGGAGATGCCGAGACGAGCTGGCTGGCCCTGCAGTTTAACGACTTTACGTCGCCCCTCTACAACATCGTCTACTTCGTCCTGGTCGTAGCCTTCACCTACGTCTACACCGCTCTGGTCGTCAACCCCAGTCAGTACACCGAGTACCTGAAGCGTCAGAACGCCTTCATCCCCGGCGTGCGGGGCGGGACCGAGACGGAAGAATACATTGACTCTATCACCAGCCGCATTACCCTGCCGGGGTCGATCCTGCTCGGTCTCATTGCCATTCTGCCCGCTTTCGTAGCCGGCTTGGGCGTTAACCAGCAGTTTGCGATCTTTTTCGGTGGTACCTCCCTGATCATCATGGTCGGAGTGGTCCTCGATACGCTCCAGCAAATCGATACTTACCTTCTCATGCGTAAGTACGACGGCCTCTCGAAGGAGGGCCGTCTACAGGGCCGGGGCACCGGAAGCCGTATGCAGCAGATAGGTGCCGATTTTTAGCCTCCAAAATCTGTTTTTTGAACACGAGCGGATATCCTTCACCGGGATATCCGCTCTTTTTTTGCGATATTTGCAAAATCACGTGCGCCCTAACCGCCCTGCCAGGGTCATTTGTTGGGGAGGCATTCTCTCACTAACCCATATCCTATGAAACGAATTTCTACCCTTCTATCCCTCGCGCTCTGTCTCGGCATCGCCATCCCCGTCATGGGGCAGAATCTTGACTCGGGCCTGGTCGTCTACTACAACTTCGAAGGCGATCTGGTGGATTCCATTTCCGGGACCGCCGCCCCGAGCAACGGTAACCTAACCTTTGCCGACGACGACAGCAAGACCGGCAGCCAGTCAATCCGGTTTTTCACTACGGACAGCTACTTCAAGACTCCCGCGGAAGCACTGATCCCCGGTCGTGAGATTGACGGCGGTACGCCGGCCAGTTTCGCGATGTGGGTTAAGCACCGGGGCGCATCCCTGGGGGCTAAGCGCCAGAATTACCTGGCCCAGGAAGATGGCTGTGGTGCCACCGGCCGGGTTACGCTTTACCTGCAGACGCCGGGTGACGGAGTCAAGGCCGATACCATCGTGTCCTTCGTCGGCAACGACCGGACCAGCAGCGAATACTCCCCCGTCGGCGTCGCCGCCGATGAGTGGATTCACCTCGCACTCACCATCGATCCCGAGACCCGCCTGTTCAATTTCTACGTCAACGGTAGACTGACCAACCAGGATTCCCTCACCGGCGGCAAGCAGGTAGAGCCTTCCTGCGGGGAGTACATCGTGGGTCACCATAAGGCCGACGAAACGGAAACCCAGACCTTCGACGGTCTGATGGACGACCTGCGTTTCTACAATCGCGTAATCACCGAAACCGAAGTCGCCCTGCTGGCCGGCCTTGATCTAAGTGGTACACGGGAAGTGCTCGCAGCTTCCGCCCTGAGTCTGTCTGCTAATCCCGTTCGCACCGGAGAAGCGGTCACGGTGAGTCTCGACCACGACGTATTTGCCCCCGGCACGGACGTGCAACTGCGAGTGGTTGACCTGCAGGGTCGTCTGGTTCTGTCGCGCACTTACCAGAGTGTTATCGATCGCATCCAGTTAGAGCAGAACCTCGTTCCCGGTGCCTACTCGGTATCGGTTACCGATGGCCGCCGCCTGGCTTCCGGAAAACTGATCGTGCGGTAGGCCTCGCCGACCGAATGACCAGCTGATGCCGGCCCCCGCTCCTCACGGACGGGGGCCGGCGTTTTTGGGAGGCACCGCAACTTTCGGTTGTTCCCCTTTCGTTAGTTACCTACGCTATGCAAGGAAAGATCTGGACCACCCTCCGCCGGGCAATTACGGGCGAAATGCACGATTACACCCGGGGTAGCATTCGCCAGGGAATCGTTCTGCTGGCCATTCCCATGATGCTCGAAATGGCAATGGAAAGCGTATTCGCGCTGGTCGATACCTTCTTTGTAGGGCGTATAGGGGTGTATGCACTGACCACGATCGGTCTTACCGAAGTGATGATGACGCTGATCTATTCGGTGGGCATCGGACTGAGTCTGGCTCCCATGGCACTCATTGCGCGGTTCGTCGGGGAAAAGAATACCGCCCAGGCGAGTCGGGCCGCCGGGCAATCCATCGTGCTGACGCTCCTGCTTAGCGCGCTCATCGCCGTGCCCGCCTATCTCTATGCGGCCGATCTGCTGCGGCTGATGGGGGCGAGTGAGGAGGTCGTGGACGCCGGCATCGGCTATACCCGGATCATGTTTGCCGGCAACGGTATCATCATGCTGTTGTTTCTGCTTAACGGCATTTTTCGCGGCGCGGGAGAGGCTGCCACCGCCATGCGGGTGCTCTGGATCGCTAACGGGATCAACATCGTGCTCGATCCGATCTTCATATTCGGCCTCGGTCCCATACCGGGCTTCGGGGTGGAAGGGGCAGCCATCGCTACGACCATCGGACGGGGCCTGGGAGTAGCCTATCAACTGTACATACTGTTCTCCGGCAGGTCCATCGTACGGATCGCCGGTACCCGGTGGCGGATAGACGCGTCCATGCAGTTGCGTATAGTACGCATTGCGGCCAACGGTGCCTTCCAGTACCTGATCGGATCGGCGAGTTGGATCTTTCTGGCCCGGGTAGTGGCCAGCTTCGGAGATTCCGCGGTGGCCGGGTACACCGTAGCTATTCGACTTATTTTATTTACCCTGCTCCCGGCGTGGGGGCTTTCCAACGCCGCCGCCACATTCGTCGGACAAAATCTGGGTGCCCAACAACCGGGACGTGCCGAGCGGGGCGTTTGGTGGACCTTGGGAATTACCAGTGTTTACCTGCTCGTGCTCTCCTTCGGGTACTACATTTGGGCGGGTCCGCTGGTGCAAGCATTCACGGAAGATCCCATGGCACTGGGGTACGGACGTGATGCTCTCCAAGTATTTGCCATTGGCTACGTGTTTTTCGGACTGGGTCTTATTCCCGTTCAGGCCTTCAACGGTGCCGGGGATACCCTGACCCCGACACTACTCAACTTCGTATGCTTCTGGCTGCTGGAGATCCCACTCAGCTACTACCTGGCCGTAGGGCTGGGACTGGAGGTGCGGGGCGTCATCTGGGCCGTAGTCGTAGCTGAACTGGTACTGGCCATCATTGCTCTCGTGCTGTTCCGGCGGGGGCACTGGAAAACCAAGGTCATCTGACGTCGTCGGATCGTCGGACCATGATCACCACCCCCGTTGACCACGCCAGACTCGTCAGGTAAAACTCCTCCCGAGCGTGCAGGTCTTCCAGTAAGGCCGTAGCGCGTTCCAGGTGGCCCGCCGGCCAGTTGTCCTGGGGGATCATATCGTCGACAACGTACATACCTCCCGCTTTGACCAGTTCGAGTGCTTCGTCCAGATGATTGTACTTGCCGGGCCAGGTATCCGCGAAAATCAGATCGAAGGGCGGTCCCCGGTATGATCTGAGCCAGTGCTCTCCGTCGGTGTTTACGATCGTGACGCGATCATCCCGGGCAAACAATTCAGCAGTGAATGCCGAGTAGATCCGTTCGTTTTCGACGGAAATTACCGAAGCCCCCTTATCCATGCCCGCGACTATCCAGGATAGGGAAAGCCCCAGGCCCGTTCCGAGTTCCAGGAACCTTCCCCCCGGACGGGACGCCACCAGGGTACGCAGTAACGACCCCACCTGCATGTCGGCGGGCATGGTAAAGCCCCGTTTCTGCGTTTCCAGCTGAATTGCTCTTAAAAAAGGAGGGTCCGAATGGGGTTTTTGTGGGGAGTCGCCAATCATACTAGGGTGTGTGGTGTGTTAGCAAAATAAGGGCCGCCGGTGGCGCGGCATATGGTCAATTACGGGGCTTTTTCCGGTCTCCGGTTCGCTTTCGGGTCACGGAGTACCTTCGCCTTTCCTTATGGCATTACGAACGGTTGTACTAGGCGGCGGGGCCGCCGGATTTTTTGCCGCTATCCGTATCGCGGCACGTCACCCGGACTGGGAAGTTTCCATTCTGGAGCGGGGCAGGTCCGTGCTGGAAAAGGTGCGCATCAGTGGAGGCGGGCGGTGCAACGTGACGCACGCCTGCTGGGACCCCGCCGAACTGGTACGCTATTATCCCCGGGGAGAGAAAGAGCTGCTGGGGCCATTCCATAAGTTCGCCTGTGGGGACACCATGGCGTGGTTCGGTGACCGCGGCGTGGCCCTGAAGATCGAGGAGGATGGTCGGGTTTTCCCCGAATCCGATAGCTCGCAGACCATCATCGACTGCTTATGGGCGGAGGCGAAGCGCCTGGGGATCCGGATCGTCACGGGCGCCCGGGTGGAGTCGTTTACCGCTCCCGCGTCCCCGCCCGAACCCTGGGCCGTAACCGTTGGCGGGAGTACCTACTACGCGGACCGGCTCGTGGTAACGACCGGAAGCAACCCCGCCGTTTGGAAACTGTTGCGGGGGATCGGTCACCAGCTGATCGATCCGGTGCCTTCCCTGTTTGCGCTTAACATCAAGGATACCCGGTTGGCGGGCTTGTCCGGCATCAGCCTGCCGTGGGTACAGCTGCGGGCCGGTAGATTGCAGGCCGATGGTCCGTTGCTCATTACCCACCGGGGGCTGAGCGGCCCGGCCGTCTTGCGCCTGAGTGCCTGGGGCGCCCGCGAGCTGCATCCGCTGGGGTACGATTTTGAGTTGTTCGTGAACTGGGTGGCCCGGCGCCCCGCAGATGTGGAAACGGCGTTGGCCGGTACGAATTTGGCCCGTAAGCAGGTAGCAAAGAATTCGCAATTGGGACTGCCGGCCCGCCTCTGGTACACCCTGGTTATTGCGGCGGGTATAGCCGCGGACCAGCAGTGGGCCCACGTGACCAGCGACCAGCGTGCCGCACTGATCACGGAGCTTACCGCCGGTCGCTTCCGGGTAAAGGGAAAGGCCACGAACAAGGACGAGTTTACCACGGCCGGTGGCGTCGATCTGCGGGAAGTGGATTTTCGCAGCTTCCAGTCGAAGGTACATCCCACGCTGTATCTGGCGGGGGAGGTGCTCGATATCGACGCCATTACGGGGGGCTTCAACTTTCAGGCGGCCTGGACGGGCGGCTGGCTGATCGGTGAGCACATTCAGTAATTCCCGTGCCGTCGACTCGTTAGCGTAAACCATACCGTGGCTGGCGGTCGTCCGCAAGGTCCGATTCCTTGCTTATGTATCGTGCGGCTGCTTCCGTATGCGCGCTCACTCCATTAATAATCTTCAGTCGTTGCGCTTCGACGGGGTTGGGATCGAAGAGCGTGGATTGCAGCGAGACGTTGGTGCGGCCGCTGTGCACCGAAAAGCCGGCCGCGTCCGAATTATCCTGTAGCAAGCAGTGGTTCAGACTCACCCGGGTCGTAGCGTGCGGGGTTTGGGCAATGGCGCCACCGCTGCCCCGGCTGCGGTTGTTGATGAAGGTGCAATAGTTGAAGGTGTACACCCCGTGGTAAAGGAGTTGCGTTCCCCCGCCGGTGCGATCGGCGCTGTTATCGGCGAACAAACAGTTATTGAAATCCGCCGCGCCCGCGATGGCGAGGACTCCACCTCCCTTGGAGCCGGAGTTGTTGACGAAGCGGCAGTCCGTGAAGGACGCGGGTTGGCTACCCTCCAGCCGCACTCCGGCGAAGTACCGGTCCGACCGCCCCCGGATGCCCTCGAAGAGGCAGTCGATGACGCTGATGCGGCTGTGGTAAACATCCAGTCCTATGTCCGTACGGGTGGGTGAATCCGGCAGATTGCCGATGATCAGGCCATCCAGCCGGGTATGACCGGCATTGTACCGCACCGACAAGATGGGAGCCCCGGCCATTCGTTGGGTTAAGCGCGTGGGGAAGCGGATCGGATCGCGCTCGTTACCCCCTTGCCCCCCGCCCCGGTAGCCTCCGCTAATGGTGAGGTTGGGCACGGTGATCTCGAAGGTGTTGGCTGACTGGTTGTCGTTCCGGCGCCCGGGAGCGTAAGTGCCGGTGGCCAGGCGAATTTCGCGTACGCGCCGGTCGTGTTCGGCACGCAGGAGAGCATCCTGTAGATTAGTGATGGGCGTCTCCCAGCTGGCTCCGGTACCACCACGGGCCGTATTGGCGTCCACGTAGAGTACGGATCCCGGCGGCGGGTCGTAGTCCCCCCGGATAAGGGTAACGACGGAGAAAAAGATGGAAAATACGGCGAGTAAGTAAGGAGAAGAAAGCGTTGTCATAGGTGTGGTTTGTGTATTACGGGTACTGGGGGACCCGGCGGACACACTCAATGCGTACGGTAACGAATAAGGAAGCCATCCGACGGGAGACCGACAGGATATATCTCAGGCCGAAGGACCTAAGCAGAGTAATAAGCGGACAAGGTGAGTGTTGGTCCAAATAGTGTTTGAACAAATAAGCGCCTTTCCGCTGGTAAATCCTAATTTCCAGGAGACAAACTGTCCGCAAAAACAGGCTCATTTTGTGACCGCTACTCGCTGGAGGCGAAGAGCCGGCATCTTGCGTTGATTATGCTCATTATTTGGCCTCTAATGTGCAAGTTATGAGCAATTAAGGGTGGGTGATCAGATCCGCAAGCTGATCCGCGAACGATGCCGTACGCGCGTAACTCAGGTGAGGGAGTCCGATCACGAGCGGCCCCCCCGCCGGACGCGCGTACTTGATATAGGTTCGGGGTGCGCAGGCCAACTGAACGGTCTCGGGTGAACCGAACAGCTCCCGGTACAGGTGAAAGGCGGAGGGGGCGGGGCCATTGCCGATGCAGCAGACCACCCGCGGGCTCACCGTCTCCAGGAACGAGCGGTGAAATTCGGAACAGTCGATACGGTCCAGTCCGAACCGTTTGAGTTGAGCGGCATCCCGCGCGCGGTAGAAGTAGGCATACGTATTAAAGATCTGGCGGGGCCGCAGGTCCAGCGCCATCCGTTCGGTCAGTAAATTCACAAGTTGATCCGCCTCCCGTACGAAGTTCCCCTGGGCCTGGGGACCGTCGTACCACCGGTGCAGCCCCGGTCGTTGCTTCCGTTCTTCCCATCCGCAAGGATAGGCGCGGTCTGGGACGCCAAAGGGCTTCATACTGACCACCATAAGGTCCGCCGGACGCAGGGTGGTATCCGGATCGGAAGCGAAGGGAGCCATACCGAGACGTTCCATCTCCCGGCGAATGTCCGGTTCGGCGGTCGCCAGCGTGCGCCGAAAGTGGGTCTGGTAGGCGGTCCAGTCAGTCATCTTGCTCGGTGGTTAGTGGAAACATGCGGGACACCCCGGCAATGGCCGCGAGCCCGCTGACCATGGCGAGGGTACGGAACGGGAAGTCCGCGGGGTAGGGGAGGTAGGCCGGGAGTCCCAGAGTTTCATCACCGCCCCCGAACCGCAGGAAAGCCGCCAGCACGAATCCCGCCAGGGCGCCGCGCGCGTTAGCCCGGGGGTCAAAGAGCGCGCACGTCAGTGCCGGAAATAAGAGACAGTACACGAAGTCCGAGCACAGAAACCAGAGCGCGTACACGCTCTGCACCCGAAACGCAATCAGGGTCGCGGCCGTTCCGACGATCCAGATGCAACGCTGGATGAGCACCGCTACCCGGTCGGAGGGCAGCGACGGACGAATGAGCGGACGGTAAACGTTCCAGACCCCCATGCTACTGGCGCTGAGTACGCTGCTGTCTACGCTGGACATCACGGCCGCCGCCACGGCTCCCAGACCGATCACCGCCACGGTGGGGGTAGTGAGGTAGCGTACGACCCACGGCAGGGTAGCGCTCGCGTCGGGCGGCGCGCCGGCGGGCAGCACCGACCAATCCACCGTAGCCGAAACCATACCGATCAGTACCGGCGCTACGGCGGCCAGCAGACAGATGACCCCCGCGACGAGACTGAGGCGCACGGCCGTACCCTCATCCCGCGCCGCGAGCACCCGCTGAAAATACACCTGCCAGGGGATCCCGCCGAAGACGAGCAGCAGGGCGTAGTCCCACCACGTCCAGTAGCTACCCTCCAGTGCCGCACGGGAGGGGAGCAGGGTAGCGGCACTGCCGAACTTGGACTTGTAAGCGGTCCAGGTAGCTTCCAGCCCGCCTGTAAATTCCAGCGCGAAGGGCACGATCAGGGCCAGGCCGACGAATAGAATGATCAACTGTACGACATCGGTCAGCGCTACGGCCCACAGTCCTCCGAGGGCGGTATACGCCACGGCGATGGCGGCCGACAACAGGATGGCGGTCGTGAGGTCGATGCCGAGCACCGTGCCGAAGGTGGCGCCCAGCGCGGTGAGGATAGCGGCCGTCCAGAAGAGCTCGCCGGTGAGGGCGGGCAGGAAGAGAACGGCCGTGAGCTTTTTCCCGTAGCGCTCGGTGAGCGGATCGAGCATGGTCCGGTACCTGCGGCGTCGCATGGTGCGGGCGAAGAAGAGCCCGCCGATGACCAGCGACAGCGCATACCCCCAGGGCGCCTGTACCCAGATGAGCCCCTGGGTAGCGATGTACTCCGCCGTCCCGTTAATGAAGCCACCCCCCACCCACGTCGCGCTCATGGTGAAGATGGCTACGTAGAGCGGCAGCTCGCGGCCGGCCAGCATCATACTGTCCGCGTCGTCGTCTCCGCCCCGCCGCTTGCCGGCGGCCCGGGCACCGATGTAGTAGATCACGGCGTAAAACGCCGACATGCTGGCGAAGGCCGGCCAGTGCACCCCCCCTTCCGTAAAGATGTAGAGGTACATAGCGGCGCCTCCGAGCAGGATACCGAGAAAGAGCAGGGGGAGGAAAATGCCGGGGGTAGATCGCATGCCGGGGCAAAATACAGCCCACCCGGCGATGTGCGCCCGCCCCGCAAGTGGTTACGTATCTTCCCACCCACCGATGATGCGCTACCTGATCCCTTCGCTGTTCCTGCTCTTGCTCTGCTCCTGCGAGCCCGCCCCCGAAGCCGCTACCGTAAACGACGGCTTTCCAACGGAAGTGCCCCCGCCCGCCGCCCCCGTCGAGGTGGTCACGCAGCCGGACTTCGATACCGCCCAGTGGACGGAGCTGATCCGCCTGGATCCCACTTTCATCCTCGACGTCCGCTACGCTACCGACAGTAATTTCATGGAGCAACGGATCTATGACTGCGGGCGTTGCTTTTACCGCCCGACGGTAGCCCGTGCCCTGGCAGCGGCCCAAAAAGAACTGCGGCAGCAGGGACTGGGGCTGAAGATGTTCGATTGCTACCGCCCCGGCCCGTACCAACAACGGCTGTGGGATGTAATGCCGGACGCCCGCTACGTGGCCCACCCGTCGCGCGGCAGCGTGCACAGTCGGGGTGCCGCGGCCGATCTGACCCTGGTCGAGTTGGAGACCGGGGAGGAGCTCGACCTGGGCACACCCTACGATTTCTTCGGGGAGGAGGCCTACACGACCACCACCGACCTGCCGGACCGAGTGCTCCGCAATCGTCGTACCCTGCAGGACGTCCTGCGCCGCCACGGATTCGCCACCATCCGCACCGAGTGGTGGCACTTCAACTTCACCGGACCCCGGTTCCCGCTCAGCGACTGGGTGTGGCCGTGCCCCTAAACGACCCGCCCGTGGTACAATCGAGGATCCGGTATTCGGTGCTGTTGCCGCCCCTGGTACCGCTGCTGGGCTGTGCCCTCTTTGCCCTCCGGGATCCCCTAGCCCTGATTGGCCTGGCACGGGGGGCGAGCGACTGGATCCTCGACCATTTCGACTGGCTCTTTTCGTGGTCGTGCGCGGCCTTCCTCCTGCTTCTCGGATGCGTGTACTTTTCTCCCCTGGGGCGGGTGATCATCGGCGGCGATAAGACCCGGCGGCTGCTCCCCCCGTGGCGGTGGTTTGCCATTACGGCGTGTACGACGATCGCTACCGGCATCCTTTTCTGGGGAATCGCCGAACCCGTGTATCACCTCAGCGCACCCCCGTCGGCGGGGGAGGGTGCACCGGCCGTCTTCGCGCTCTCAACCCTTTTCCTGCACTGGACCCTGACGCCCTACGCGATCTATACCGTCGGCGGTCTCCTCTTCGCCCTCGGATTCTATAACCACGGGCAACCCTTTTCGCTCAGCACCCTGTTGGCACCCGTGCTGGGCGAGCGGGTACACGCTTACGGGGGCGCGGCCATCGATGCCCTCTGCCTCTTTGCGCTCATCGCCGGAATGGCGGCGGCCCTGGGAGCCGGCAGTCTGGCGCTACACGGAGGCATTACGGGATACGCGGGCGGGGACGCGGGTGCAACGCCGACCCAATTAGCCATGATCATTGGAAGCATTGTCGTAGCCTTCAGTATTTCCGCCGTGAGTGGTCTGCAGCGGGGCATACGCGTGCTATCGAATTACAACATCATCGGCTTCCTCCTGCTGGCGGTCTTCGTATTCGTTGCCGGACCCCTCCGGGAGACGGTCAGCCTGGCGGGGCGGGCGGTTCTGGATTACCTCATCACCTTCGTGCCGCGAAATCTCGGACTCGATCCGGGCATCCCGAAGGATTGGTCGCACGCCTGGACGTCCTTTTACTGGGCTAACTGGTACGCCTGGGCGCCGGTCACGGCGCTGTTCCTGGGGCGCCTGGCCCGGGGATATAGCGTACGGCGATTCATCGAGGTCAATTTGTTGGCTACCTCACTCTTCGGTGCCTGCTGGATGGTGGCCTTCGGCGGTACGGCCCTGGTAATCGACGGATCGTCCGGGGAGCTCCTGTCGGCGGCGCTGGCGGCCCGGGGACCGGAAGCGGTCGCCTACACCCTGTTGGAGCAACTGCCCGGTCTGCGCGTCACGGCGGCGGTGTTTTTGCTCCTGGTGTTCCTTTCCTACGTAACGGCGGCCGACTCGAACGTATCGGCGATGAGTGCGCTGTGTATGCGGGGCATCGGTCCGGACTCCGCGGAGGCTTCCGGCGGGATCAAGCTACTGTGGGGCGTGGTGATCGGGGGGACTTCGTGGGTGCTGGTTTCCTTTGCCGGCCTGGACGGTATCCGGTTGATCTCCACGCTCGGCGGATTTCCGGCCATGCTGTTGTTCCTGGTCGGGGCGGTAGGACTGAGTCGGTTGGTCATCAAAAGCTTCGGGGCGGACAACATTTGACGGTTGTCGTTCTTTTTACTCACGCTTCGAACGGGGTTCCCCGCCGGGGCCGTATCCTTGTAAACATTTACTTCCCCCATGGCAAAACCCACTTTTTCCTCCGACGTCGAAGCCGTTGACGCGCTCGCTCAAGCATACCAGGATTTACGGGCCGAGATCGGCAAGGTGATCGTCGGCCAACAGGAGGTGGTAAAGACCGTCCTGATCTCCCTGTTCTCCAACGGCCACTCCCTACTGGTGGGCGTGCCCGGACTAGCCAAGACCCTGTTGGTTTCGACGATCTCCGAGGTGCTCGACTTGGACTTCAAGCGCATTCAGTTTACCCCCGACCTTATGCCGACCGATATTACCGGCTCGGAAATCCTCAACGACGAGCGGCACTTCGAATTTATGCGCGGTCCGCTGTTCGCGAATATCGTGCTGGCCGACGAGATCAACCGTACCCCGCCCAAAACCCAGGCGGCCCTGCTGGAAGCCATGCAGGAGCGTTCCGTAACCGTCAGCGGCGTACGGCATAAATTGCCGGCCCCCTTCTTCGTGCTGGCCACTCAGAACCCCATCGAACAGGAGGGTACATACCCCCTCCCCGAGGCGCAGCTCGACCGCTTCATGTTCAACATTCCCCTTGATTACCCTAGCTACGAAGAGGAGCTGGCCGTGGTACGGGGCACGACCGGGGTAGACCTGAACAGCGTCAACCACGTCCTGAGCGGACAGGAGATCCTGTTCTTCCAGCAACTGGTCCGGAAGATCCCCGTCAGTGATAACGTCCTCGAGTACGCCGTCAAGCTCACCGGCAAGACCCGGCCGAATACGGAACGGGCGGGGAGTAACGTCAATGAGTACATCAGTTGGGGAGCCGGCCCGCGCGCCAGCCAGTATTTGGTGCTCGGCGCGAAGTGTCACGCCGCCATCAACGGTAAGTACAGTCCCGACATCGAGGACGTGCAGGCCATTGCCAAGTACGTCCTCCGCCACCGCATCGTACGCAACTACAAGGCCGAAGCGGAGGGAATCACGGAGGAGGCGGTGATCGAAGGGTTGTTCTAAAGCATGACCCACCTTCCCTTTCTGTACCTCAGGCCGAGTGAGCGCGGCGGCCGGGGCGTGTTTACCGCCGAGCCGATCGCTAAGGATACCGTCGTGGAATTGGCACCGGTGATCGTGCTGACGGGGGAGGACAGGCAACTCATTCACCGCACGAGTCTGCACGATTACTACTTCGTCTGGGAAGATTCCGGGGCGGCATTGGCGCTGGGCTACGGCTCACTGTACAATCATGATTCGGCGCCCAACCTAGACTACGAGATGGACTACGGATTCGAGCAGATCCGTTTTACGGCCCTGCGGGACATCCGGGGCGGTGAAGAATTGCTCATCAATTACATGGCGGGAGACGAACGCGAGGGGCTGTGGTTCGAGCCGGTCGACGGGCAGTGAAAAATGTCTAATCCCCACCAGTTATCGGGTCAAGAATTTATAATATTTCAAATGATTAGGCATCTGTATTAGATGGATGCTATAAATTCAATTAATAAATTGAATGAACTTGCGTAGTATGGTCGATTGATTGCATCTTTGCTAATGCAAGGACGAAGCAACGGCAGCGTCCGACACTTTGTAAGGTGATGAAATTGGCAGCCATGCCCGCTTGTCTCGCGGGTGGGGAGGTCGGTACAAACCCAGTTCAGTGCTCCGCGTGAGTGCGGCTCTTCGGAGCCATGAATGACGGCTAACCGCCCCGTGCAGGTTCGACTCCTGCCCTTACAGCCTAATATTTAAAATTTTAAATCTCGAATTTTCAATTTTAAATTATTTTGTAGGGTGATGAAATTGGCAGCCATGCCCGCTTGTCTCGCGGGTGGGGAGGCCGGTACAAACCCCGTTCAGTGCTCCGCGTGAGCGCGGCTCTTCGGAGCCATGGATGGTGGCTAACCGCCCCGTGCAGGTTCGACTCCTGCCCCTACAGCTATAGGTTTATTTCGGTTTAATTTTTGGGAAGTACGGTTTGGCTACGGCCGGATCGTACTTCTTAATTTTGGGCATGCCCGCCCGCCTCCATTCACTCATCGCCCGTCTCCGCCTGGGATGGCAACTCCGCGGGCTGCGGTGGCGAAGGTTGCGGCTTCCGCTTCCCCCCTCAACCGTACGTACGCGCCGGTGGGACCGGTTCTTTCAGTGGCTTGATCTTTGTCTTGTCTTCGACTTCTACGAAGCATGCACGTCTCTATGCAGCCCCTCGATCCGTCCCCTCACCGGGGGGGAGATCTACACCCTGCGCACGGTCTTCGGCAACAGCATTCCTTACGAGTTGATGCGCGTCGACGAGCGCGCACACCTCGGTCCCCGGCAGTACCGCTTCCTGTACGTCAGTTTTCATACCGTCAACAGCTGGGGACCGGTGAGCACGCCCACGCTGGTGCACGAAGCCGTCCACGTGTGGCAGTACGTGCACCGGGGGGCGATCTACATTCCCCGCGCGCTGGCCGCCCAGCGATCGGCCATGCGGTACAACTACGGAGGGCTGAATGCTCTCGCGGGGGCCGAACGACTCGAAGACTTTAATTACGAGCAAATGGCCGATCTCGTAGAGGATGCCTTTCGGCTGGCCAATGGATACCCGGCGCAGTGGGTACGGGGACGTACGGCCAAAGTACTTCATTACTATTATCCGTACCTGGAGGAATTAAGGGACTTCGCGCTTCCCCGACCATACCGGAATCCGGCCGAGTACCGGGATGTGGGCCACGAAAGGTAGCTTTACCGGGGAATACCACTACGCATGCTGTCGATCTGCATTCCCGTATTTAATTATGATGTCCGTCCGCTGGTGGAAGAAGTGGTGCGTCAGGCGGGATCGCTCTCCGTCCCCGTCGAGATACTGATCTACGACGACGGGAGTACCGAGGAGTACCGTCAGGCCAATCGGCAAACGGAGCAGATCGACGTAGTGCGCTACCGCGAACTTCCGGAGAACGTGGGGCGGGCCCGGATCCGCAATCAGATGGCCTCCGAAGCCCGCTATCCTACGCTCATCATGCTCGACGCGGACAGCCGGCCTAATCCGCACTGGCTAAAAAATTATTTGCTTCATCCGGAATCGCCGGTAGTTGTCGGTGGCACCACCTACGCCGAACGGATGCCCGATGATCCTTTGCTGCGCCTGCACTGGCACTACGGTCGTCACCGGGAAGCCCTGGCTCCCGCGCGCCGCCGCCCCACGCCTTATCTCCACTTCCAGAGCAATAACTTCCGGGTAGACCGCGCGTTTTTTTTGGCCCATCCCTTCCCGGATGTAAAGGGCTACGGCCACGAGGATACGCTGTGGGGACAATTGCTGGCCCCGACCAGCACGGCCATCGAGTACCTAGACAACCCGGTGGAGCATCTGGGACTGGAGCCGGCCGACGTATTCGTCCGTAAGCAGCGGCAGGCCGTGGATTCCCTCAAAACCCTCCGGCGCGAGCACCCTACCTTATCCACCCGCCTGACCAAGTTCGCGGATCGCTACCCCAAATTGGCTCAGTTGTCGGAATTGCTTCCCGAACGGATGTTGACCAAATACTTGTTGCGTACGAATAATCTGCGCATCCTCGACGCGCTGAAACTGAAGTGGTGGATTACGGGTTGGGCACTCGCCATAAGCTATCCGTGAACCACTCCCGCGCATCGCAGTAGTTGTGTACGAATGCGTAGCCGGCGGCGTCGGCCATCCCCTCAATTTCCCGTAGGCTGTACTTCTGACTGATTTCGACCTCGATGGGTTCCCACGCCCGGAAGCGAAAGGTTTGTCCTGGCTTCGACAGCGTAACGGTCTGGGGTTTGATCGGCAACAGAAAACTACGCGCCGCGCCGCTGACGGGATTATAGGATTCCCAGTGCCGCCAGCAGTCGAGGACGAAATCGCCACCCAGCTCCCCGTTGATGCGGGCCAGCAAATTCAGGTTGAAGGCGGCGGTGAGCCCGGCGGCATCGTTGTAGGCGGCCAGGACGACGGCCGGGTCCTTTTTCAGGTCGAAACCCGTAAGTAATAGATCCCCGGGGCGCAAAAATTTCCGAACACTCTGCAGCATGGCCACCCCTTCGGCGGGAGAGAAATTGCCAATATTGGCACCCGGAAAAAGCACCAGCCGTAGTCGCGACCCGGTGGAAGCCCCGAGTCGATCGAGGGCCTGAAAGTAATCGGCCTGGATGGGATTAAAATCCAGTTTCGGCCACCGGAGTTTGATGAGTTTACCGAGATCGCTGAGCGCCCGCCCGCTCAGGTCAATCGGACGGTAGGCGAAGCGGGCACCGGCGGCCAGGAAGCGCTCGATGAGCAGCTGAGTTTTGGTGCCGTCCCCGGCTCCCAGTTCGATGAGATCGAACGGCTGTCCGCCGGTATGGGCGAGCAGGGAGGCGGCGGCGTTCCGGTATATTTCGGCTTCGGCATTCGTAAGGTAGTATTCCGGGCTGGCCATGATGCGCTTGAACAGTTCACTGCCGCGATCGTCGTAAAACCATTTACTACTGAGCTGACGGGGGCTTTGTGATAAGCCGTCCACCACGTCCTGGGCGAAGGCACTAAGCGTAGAATGCTGAGAAATCGTCATGGGTTATAAGTCTTTGGCCAGGCGGATGCCCGTAAACTGCCATCGTTTATCGGTTTGGAAGAAGTTACGATACGTGGGTCTAATGTGGCTCCGGGGGGTGGCACAACTGCCGCCGCGCAATACCATTTGATTGACCATAAATTTTCCGTTGTATTCGCCGAGGGCTCCCTCGGGTCGGGGATAGCGGGGGTAGGGAAGGTAGGAGGAATTCGTCCATTCCCATGCATGTCCGAGCAATTGGTGATCGGTAGCGTCCGCCGCGGCGGTAGGGTGATAATCGCGGCGTTCCACCCAGTTGCCGTCCTCCGGGATACCGGGGGACAGTTGACCGGCCGCTACTTCCCACTCGAATTCCGTCGGTAGCCGGGCACCGGCCCACCGCGCGTAAGCGTCGGCTTCGTACCAACTGACGTGGGTGACGGGCAGGGCGGGGTCCAGGGCGGTCAGCCCCCGGTCGAGGGTGTACTGTTGCCAGCCCTGATCGGTGGAATGCCAGTACAGCGGTGCCTTGGTTTCCAACGCTCTGGCCCAGGCGATTCCTTCCATTTGCCAGAGTTCGAAGCGTTCGTAGCCGCCGTCCGCCATGAATTCGAGAAACTCGCCGTTGGTGACGAGGCGGGAGGCGATCCCGAAGTCCTGCAGTAGGACGTCGTGACGGCTAAGCTCATTGTCCCACCGAAATCCGGGGCCGGTGTGTCCGATTCCGTATTGCCCACCGGCAATGGAATGAAACCGAAGTTCCGGGACGGCCGTCGGGGAGGGCTCGTCCGTCCGGCGGTAGGTAGGGTACAGGGGGTTCGTGCCTAGAATGTACTTGATGTCCGTCAGGAGTAGTTCCTGGTGCTGCTGCTCGTGGTTCAGACCTAGTTCCGTAAGGGCCGCAATCTGCGGATCATCCTCTTCGAGCAGTAACTCCATCGCCCGGTCGACGTGGCGGCGGTAGTCCAGGATCACGGACAGTTCCGGGCGGGTCATATTGCCCCGGTTGCTGCGTAGGATGCGGGGCCCCTGGCTTTCGTAGTAGCTGTTGAAAAACCAGTTCAGGCGTTCGTCAAAGAGAGTGTAGTCGGAGGCGTAGGGAACAAGAATGAAGTTTTCGAAGAACCAGGTGGAATGCCCCAGGTGCCACTTCGGGGGGCTCACGTCGTCGACGGGCTGGACGGTGTAGTCCTCCGGCTGCAGGGGTGCGCAGAGATAAAGGGATTGTTCCCTGACTTCCGCGTAGTGCCGAAGAATTTTCGTTTGTATGGGGGCGGCCTGGATCACGTCTCGGAGGTGTTTCTCTCTTTTCGAATTACCCTGTCAGAACGCCGGCTGCCCCCGAATGTGTTCGACCCGGTAACGGGGCGGCGGAGCGTAGCGCGGAAGGGGAGGGGCTCCGGTGAGTGTTTGGCGCCGGGCGTACCTATCTTGGCGGCCATGCAACAGCCCGCCCTCCTGATTATGGTTAAGAATCCCGTCGCCGGACGGACCAAAACGCGCCTCGCCCAGGACGTAGGACACGAGAAAGCCCTGGAAATGTACCGCGTACTTATGCGGCATACGCGCGATCAGGCCGCCGGGCTAAAGGGGGTGACCCGCTACCTGCACTACTCCGAGCGCGTAGATGTGGCGGACGATTGGCCGAACGATGACTTCATTAAACTCGTACAGATGGGACCTGGCCTCGGAGAACGGATGGCCGCCGCCTTCGATCGGGCCTTCGCGCGCGACCATGACCGGGTCGTGATCATCGGCAGTGACTGCCCGGGCGTGACGACGGAGCTTCTCAACAATGCCTTTGCCGCCCTCGCGGATCATGAGGTGGTCATCGGACCGGCGCTCGACGGTGGATATTATCTGCTGGGCATGCGCCATCCGCATCCGGAACTGTTCGCCGGCATGGAGTGGAGCACGGCCGAAGTACTCGAACAAACGCTGGCACGGACGCGGGAGCGGGGCCTTACCGTGAAACAGCTAGCGGCACTCTCCGACGTCGATCACCTGGAAGACTGGCTGGGCTACGGCTGGCCCCTGTAGCGACGGCTTGAGCCGTCACGCTGCTCTCAATCCATGCAGTTCTACGTGTAGCGACGGCTTGAGCCGTCACGCTGTCGTACTGCGATGACTTCGGCCGGGTTGCCGTGTAGCGACGGCTTGAGCCGTCACGCTGTCGTGCTGCGATGACTTTGGCCGGGTTGCCGTATAGCGACGGCTTGAGCCGTCATGCCGCCACAGTTTTTTTGTCCAGCTCGCCGGCTCAAGCCGGCGCTACAATCGGTCCAGCTCGCCGGCTCAAGCCGGCGCTACAATTGGCGCTACAGCCGGTCCCCCCTTGCCCGCAGGCAGTGATCCGCCAGCACCAGGGCTACCATCGCGTCGACGATGGGCACGGCCCGGGGCAGTACGCAGGGGTCGTGGCGTCCCTTACCCACGACCGTGACGGCCTCTCCGGCCTCGTTGACGCTTTCCTGGTCGGCAATGATGGTTGCCACCGGCTTGAAGGCGGCGCGGAAGTAGATGTCCTCCCCGTTTGATATTCCTCCCTGGATGCCGCCACTGCGGTTCGTCCGGGTCCGGGTGCGGCCGGTATCGTCGGTGTAGAAGGCATCGTTGTGGGCGCTGCCGCGTAGCGTCACCCCGTCGAATCCGCTACCGTACTCGAAGCCCTTGCAGGCGTTAATACTCAGAATGGCCTTTCCCAGATCGGCGTGTAGCTTATCGAAGACCGGCTCGCCCCAGCCGGCGGGGACCCCCTTCACGACGCACTTCACCACCCCGCCGATGGTGTCACCGGCCTTCTTGACGGCCATAATCTCCGCCTCCATGCGGGCGGCAATCTCCGGGTCGGGACAGCGCACGTCGTTGGAATCGATCAGGCTGAGATCCAGTTCGTCGTGGTTCTTTCCCGTGGCAATGTCGCCGACCTGGTCGACGTAGCTGTGTATCGATACCCCGAAGTGGGCGAGCAATTGCCGGGCGACCGCCCCGGCCGCCACCCGGGCGGCGGTTTCCCGGGCGGAGGAGCGACCGCCGCCGCGGTAGTCGCGGTGACCGTACTTCGCGGTGAAGGTATAGTCCGCGTGACTCGGCCGGTACTTATCGAAAATGTGACCGTAATCCTTACTCCGCTGATCCTGGTTAAAGATCACCATGCCGATGGGCGTACCGGTCGTTTTTCCCTCGAAGGTTCCCGACAGGAGTTGGATCCCGTCGGCTTCCTTCCGCTGGGTGACGATGCGGCTCTGTCCCGGCCGTCGCCGCTCCATCTCCCGCTCGATCGCCTCCACGTCCAGTAGCAGACCGGCCGGGCAGCCGTCGATCGTTACGCCAAGGCCTACGCCGTGGCTTTCCCCGAAAGTAGTGACGCGAAAGAGGGTGCCGTGGGTACTGCCTGACATAGGTAAGTTGCTGGAGAAGCGGCAAAAGTAATCGTTCAGGACTTCAGCATCCGCTTAAGTGGGTCCGGTATTACGCCGGCCAAGCTGAGCCGGAGCCGTTCGAGGGTGCGGAAGCCGAGGTAGGGGTAGAGGCGGGTGTAGCGGGGTACGAGTTGGTAAGGCCGATTGATGGCCCAATCGTTCGGGTGCCCGAAGTATGCCCCGTAGGCCTCGATGGCGGAGGGAAGATCGTAAGTGGCCAGCATGCGCACCGCGCGGAGTAGTGCGCCGAGGAAAAAGGGAGCGTGTTCGTGCCAGTATTCCGGACGGGTATCGATCAGGAAAGCGTTGGCCGCCGCGAGCATCTGAATGCGCCGCTGCATGGCTCCCCCCGGATCGCTCCCGACGATGCGCGGACCGTGGTGATGGTAGTAGAAACTCCCGACGACCGAATCGAGGACGAAGGGCACCCCGGCGCGGAGCAGGCGAAAGTGTAAGTCGGGGTCCTGGTTGCTGCGCAATGACTCGTCCCATCCACCGATACGGTCAAAGGCCGGACGACGGACTAAGTTGGAAATGGTATGTCCCGTACGGTAGTTATGAAAGAGTCCCCGCCACGGGTCGGGGTGGGGTAGAGAGTCTTCGGTACTGCCGTCCGCGTACAGGTGACGGTATGCACCGATCACCCAGTCGGCAGTCCCGGCCAGTAGCAGTTGCCGGCAGATTTTTTCCGGAGCGATAGTATCGTCAGCATCCAGGAACTGCAGCCATTCGCCGGAGCTATGCCGGGCACCGTAGTTGCGCGCCGCCGGCGCCCCCCGTTGCGTGCAGTGAATAAGTCGGAGCTGTGCGGGATGTTCCCGGACCGCCTGCTCCAGGAATGCGACCGTGCGGTCGGTGGAGCCGTTATCCACGGCTACGATCTCCCACCTGCCCGGCACCCGCGCGCCCGCCGCCAGCGCACTTAACAGCGATCTTCGGATGTACCGCTCGGCATTAAAGGTCGGGATGATGATGCTGACCGTCATCGGGTAAAGAAAGCTACTTTTGTGCTTGCAACCGGCGCACTCACGTATGGAACTCATCATAGTTACTCCCGTCTACAACGACTGGGAAAGTCTGGCCCGGCTGCTCGTCGATCTCGATCACGAACTCGGCTCTGCCTGTGCCTTTCTCCACGTCGTAGCCGTCAACGACGGGTCGCCGATCACTCCGGATTGGGGAGTAGTTCCGGACCGGACCGCGGTGCACGTCGTGAATCTTACCACCAATCAGGGTCACCAACGTGCCATTCTCATCGGACTTTGTTACGTGGCCGGGCTCCGGCATTCCGCCAGGCGGATCATCGTCATGGATTGCGACGGGGAAGACCGACCGGCCGACGTGCCCCGGCTACTCACCGCGAGCGAGGCGACTGGCAACCGGGTCGTTTTCGCGGGCCGGCGGCGCCGTTCGGAGGATGTAACCTTCCGGCTCGGCTACCTTGTTTACCGGTCCATGTTCCGGTTATTTTCCGGCAAGCGCATCCGGTTCGGAAACTTCAGTTGCCTGCCGGTCGATCTACTGCTGCGAATTACAAACGACCCTAATTTCTGGAATCATTACTCCGCAGCCATGATCAAATCGAATGTTCAGTATACGGTAGTACAGACGGATCGCGGACGACGGTACGCGGGGCGGTCCCACATGAACGCGGATGCCCTGATCCTGCACGGGATGAGCGCATTGTCCCTGTTCGTGGATCGCATCGTCGTCAAGTTGTTCCGCTTCCTGGCCATAGTCGTCCTGTCCATGGTCGTGGTACTTCTGACTATAATTTACGTCCGAACGTTCACCGACCTGGCCATTCCCGGTTGGGCTTCGTTGCTATTCGCCGCTGTATTCAACGTGGTGGTCACTACCGCCGGTTTTGCCTTCCTGGTGCTGCTCCAGCAGCTCAACCGCCGCAGTCAGAAGCCTCATCCTCCGGTAGGGTTCTACAAACAACTGATCTACTCCGTGGATCACCTAGGCGCTGAGTATGACCAGTAGACCATACGAAGGAGACGAACTGGAACTGTTCCGGGGGGCCGTGTGCTGGAAGCGATACTGGGCGGGCAAAGTAGCACCCTTCGTGCGCGGGTCGGTACTTGAGGTGGGCGCGGGAATGGGGGCAAACGCCGCCGCCCTCACCCAGGCGGCGGGAAGTGCGATGACCGGGCTGACATTGTTAGAGCCCGATCCGGAATTGGCCCGGCGGGCGAAGGATGAGATTGCCGGTCTGTCCGTTCCCGCACAGGTAAGGACGGGGACACTGGCGGATCTGTCGCCGGCAGTTTCGTTTGATACCATCATGTATATAGACGTACTGGAGCACATACGGGAAGATCGGGCGGAGCTCACGGACGCCGGGCGGCGGCTGCGTCCGGGGGGGCACCTCATCGTATTGGTTCCCGCTTTCGACTACCTCTATACGGAATTCGATCGTCGCATAGGCCACTTTCGCCGCTACGATAAGTCCCGACTCCGATCGGTGGTCTGTCCTGGAGTGAAAGAAAAGGCTTTATTCTATCTCGATAGCGCGGGGTGGGGAGCATCGGTAGCAAATCGGCTTTTCCTCAAACAGTCGCTTCCTACCCCCCGCCAGATCGCGTTCTGGGATAACTTCCTGGTGTGGATATCTGCCTGCTCCGACCCGATCCTGGGTCGGTTTGTCGGTAAATCACTAATCGGGGTATGGGAAAAAGTATAGGGGACCGGACGTTTAGGTGGGTGAGTGCAGGCGCGGGCATTGTGGTGATCGTCCTGAGTATACTGGCGGTACTGTATCCGGATGACCTTCGCGGGGTAGATACTAACGTGATCCATACCCTCCAGCGCCTGCTGGTCGACAATGGTAACCTATACCTGGATCCCGAACGCCCGCCCTTTAGTATTACTCAGTATGGCCCCCTTTACTACATCACCGGTGACGTACTCCTGTCACTGCTGGGATTCGATCCGTCGTCGGTGTACGGACTTTTGGTAGTGATGCGGGTGCTTAGTAGCGGAATGTTTGTATTCGGCCTGGATCAGTTCCGAAGATTACTGAGGCACGACCTCGGCTGCTCCCGGAAAACGGCCGGACTACTGTGCGGTCTCGTGGTGGTGTACACCTACCCGTGGTACTTTATGGCCAGGCCGGACGTACTGGTATTCGTTTTTCTGCTGCTTTTCCTGCGCGTCTTTTTGCGGGAGACCCTGACGACGGGGCGAAGCAGCGCACTGCTTGCACTAGTGGTCTGCGCCGGTTGTCTGAGTAAGCAAAACTTCGTTGTCTTCGGGTGCCTGGCCGGCCTGTACTTTATTCGTCGGGCTGCCTACCGGCAGATGGCCCTTTACGTGGCGACGGGTATAACGGCAACCCTGCTTTTCTTGGGGGTGGCGTGGGGATGCGGCTATTCAATGACCTTCCTATGGGAAAACGTAGTGGACGGCGTGGATAACGGCATTGACGTCAAATCGACGGTCGAAAGGATCTACTTCGCAGTGGTCGCTTACCACGGGCCCCTTATCGGTATTACGGTGCTGCTGGGCATCCGCCTGGGGAGCGATCGACTTGGATCGAGGGGGCGCAAGCTAATTTTTTTGATGGTTGGAACGCTGATTTTCAGCCTTATCACCGGGCTCAAACACGGCTCGGCGATTAACTACCTGAATGAATTCGTCGTGATCTTGTTGGTTGGCCTGGGATACCTGCTATCCCTGATCGAACGGAATCTTCGCCGGACTTTCCAGTGGATCCTGCTCCTGTTAGGGGTGCAGATGCTGGCGTTTGCCGGCTATCGGTACGGCCCCCGGATTGCGGCCCATACGCTAAGTTTGGTCCACGGAGCGCCGCTGAGTATCGACGTGGATCGCCGGCGGCTCGTTCACTACCTTGTCGACCAGCGTCCCTTTGATCACGTTTATGTCGCCGACAACATGGTGGCACTTTCCTTCCCCGGGGAGATCATTTTGTTCCAGGAAGATATTCACCGGCTCACGTACCGGCGGGGCGTATACGACTACCACCATCTGTACGAAATGATCCAGCATCATGAACTGGACTATTTGGTACTCGAGCACGAGGAAACGGAATTTTTCGGCATCGACGTGGCCGAGTACTTCGAGCGGGACCGCCAATTCGGCCTCTTTACCATCTACAAAAAGCGTGTAAATTAACTTTATGAGAACCGCCGTCTTCCCCGGATCCTTCGATCCCATCACCCGTGGCCACGTGGAATTGGTGAAGCGGGCCGTGCCCCTCTTCGACCGCATCGTGGTTGCCGTCGGCGTGAACGCCCAGAAGCAGTACCTCTTCGATCTGGAACAACGCATGGAATGGCTACGGGAGGTGTTCGCCGACGAGCCCAAGGTGAGCGTAGACAGCTTCGAAGGGCTCACCGCCCACTACTGCCGCCGGATCCAGGCCCGCTACCTTCTGAGGGGACTGCGCAACGCCAGCGATTTCGATTACGAAAAGACTATCTCCCAACTCAACGAGATCGTGGGCGACGGACTGGAAACCATTTTCCTCATCAGCCAACCGGCCTACAGCCACATCAGCTCCACCATCGTGCGGGAGATCATTAAGGGAGGGGGTAACGCTCGCCCCTTTCTACCGGAAGGCTTACAACTTCCGGCGCGCCACGATACTCCGGCCTAGCGTCACTTCGTCGGCGTACTCCAGTTCCCCTCCGAAGCTTACGCCCCGGGCAATGCTGCTAACTTGCACGTCCGCCTCCGTCAGTTGCTTATTGATGTAGAAGATCGTAGTGTCCCCCTCGATGGTCGGACTGATCGCCATGATCACTTCCTGCACCTCCTGGGCAGCGGCCCGCTGCACCAGGGTGTCGATGTTGAGGTCCGCCGGACCGATGCCCTCGATCGGACTGATCACGCCGCCCAGTACGTGATACACGCCGCGGTACTGCTGCGTCTCCTCGATGGCCATGACGTCGCGGATGCTTTCTACCACGCAGATGGTTGATTTATCGCGGCGCTGATCGCGGCAGATGCTGCATACGTTCTGGTCGCTCAGGTTTCCGCAGGTGATGCAATGCTGGATATTTTCCCGCATCCGGGCAATGGCGCGGGCCAGTTGCACGCTGTCTTCCGTAGGGCGCTGCACGAGGCTGAGGACCAGCCGCAGGGCCGTCTTTTTGCCAATGCCCGGTAGGCCGGCAAAGGCATTGACGGCGTCTTCGATCAGTCGGGAGGAAAATTGCATGTATCGGGGAAGCTAAGGGGCGGGGCCGCGGGAGCCGGAAGGATCCGGTAGGTCCGGTGGCTACCGGTAGGAAGGGTTGAGCAAAGAAAACAAGTCTATCCTGAATCAGTTTGTTTATCCCGGGAATAGGCCGCAAATTTGCGCGTCCCCCGACAACAACCCAAAACGAAAGATATTATGGCTGAGGTGATTCGCATGCCCCGTATGAGCGATACGATGGAAGAAGGCAATATTGTATCCTGGCTCGTAGAGGAAGGCGAGACCGTAGAACCCGGCCAGACGCTGGCAGAAGTGGAAACCGATAAGGCCACCATGGAGTTAGACTCCTTCTTCGAGGGCACCCTGCTGCACATCGCCGTAAAGGAAGGTGCCGTGCCCATCGACGGCGTCATCGCGGTGATCGGCGAGGAAGGTGAAGACTGGCAGGCCGCCATCGACGGAGCCTCCGGAGGTGGGAGCAGCGCGGAACCCGTCGCGGAATCACCCGCCGCGAAATCCGACGCCGCGAATGAGTCCGGCACGTCCGAGGAGAACAACACCTCCGAAAGCTCCGAGGGCGACCGCCTGAAGGTAAGCCCCCTTGCCCGGGCCATGGCCAAGGATGCCGGCCTCGATCTGGCCACCATCATCGGATCCGGAGAGGGCGGCCGTATCGTGAAGCGCGACATAGAGGAAGCCCAGTCCGCCGCTCCGGCCGGGCAAAAGGCCGCTCCCCAGCAACCGCAACCCGCTACCGCCCAACCGGTACCCGCCAAGCAACCCAGCCCCAACGTGGACGTCGAGAAGCCCGAAACCAAGGTTCCCGCCTTCTCCTTCGGCGGCGGTGGCGAAGCAAACTACGAGGACGTACCCGTCAGCCAGATGCGCAAGGTGATCGCCCGCCGGCTCGGAGAATCCAAGTTCAGCGCGCCCCACTTCTACGTTACCGTCGAGGTCGATATGTCGAAGGTCTGGGAGATGCGCAAGCGCCTCAACGAAGTGGCCCCCGTCAAGATCAGCTTCAACGACCTGGTCGTCAAAGCGTGTGCCGTCAACTTGCGCAAGCACCCCGCCATCAACTCCAGCTGGTTAGGCGATAAGATCCGCGTAAACCGCGACGTCAACATTGGCGTGGCGGTAGCCATTCCCGACGGTCTGCTCGTACCCGTAGTGCGTTACGCCGACATGAAGTCCCTCAGCCAGATCAACGGCGAAGTGAAGGAGCTCGCCGGCCGGGCCAAGAATAAGAAGCTCAGCCAGGACGAAATGACCGGCAACACCTTCACGATCTCCAACCTGGGAATGTTCGGCATCGAAGACTTTACGGCCATCATCAATCCGCCCGATGCATCGATCCTCGCGGTTGGTGGCATTAACGACAAACCCGTTGTCCGCGACGGCGCCGTCGTTCCCGGCAAGGTCATGCGCCTGACGCTGAGCAGCGACCACCGCGTCGTCGACGGAGCCAGCGCCGCTCAGTTCCTCAACGACGTGAAGGCCACGCTCGAGGAGCCCATCCGCCTGATGGTGTGAGGGCAGGGGAAGTAGCCACCGCGCTTCCCTAGATCACCAGAACCTTGATGGATAGCCGTCCCGACCGGTCGCGGAGGTAGTATATCCCCGGACGAAGGTCCGCGGTACCCACCTCGGCCCGACCACCGGTGAGGAAAACCTGCCGTACCGGCTGGCCCAGCGCGTTGTGGAGTTCGAGGACATTTATTGTTTGGCCGAGATGGGCAGTCTCCACCCGCAGGGGAGTGCCCGGGTGCACGGGGTTGGGATACACGACGAGAAGGTGATCGGCTCGTGACGGCTCCCTGATGGGGGTAATTTCTCCCCGGAAGATCTTATCGGCCTTTTCGTAGGCGTCCCGGCCGACGATCTTACCGATGCGGCGGCCCGGAATATCATCCGCCGGTGGATGAATTCCGCCCCAGATGCGGCTCAGACTGGTCTCCGCGGCGGCATCGTGGTAGGTAGCCCACTGGAGCACCACGTCCACACTCGGGCCTTCCTCGAACACGAGGAACTCATTCTTCTTCGCCACGAACTCGCCCACGCCCCCGGGAAAGTAGGGAGTGCCCGTCAGTCGTTCCAGCACGGTAGCGGCGGCGGCGCTGAAGGTCGAATGCCCGGAAATGTAACCGGCAAAGTTGGGTGTAACGAAGTTGGGTCGTTGGTAGGGCTCCCAGACGGAGGGGTTGATCCAGTCCACCCCCGCCTGTTCGATTTCCGCGTCCTCAATGAATGTATTACCGATCCAGGCACGGGCCTTCACCGTCATGAGGAAGGTGCCGTTCACCACTTCGCTGTCGTCCTCAACCAATTCGATGAAGCCGGGATCGAGACGAATGCCGCCAGGGTCGTAGAAGCGGTGAGCGGGAACCGTGGCCTGCCCCCGGGCGGCAAGGTAGCGAACCGCCGAGATGGGCCGGATGTAGTCGTACTTCCCCTTGATGCTCCAGGCCGTAATGGCCGCGTCGTGCATGGCCCCGCCGAGGGTGAGGTACGCCTTTACGTCGTACTCGAGTGGATCCAGCTCGTCCCCCTCACCCCACAAGTTGCGGCGGAAAAGAGGATGATCCATGACCGTGTTGAAGATCGAGAACCAGTGCCCGGGCGGTGTTTCGGACAGGGGGCCGTCCGCCCAGAACTCCGCCAGCACGCGGGTGTAATCCCCCCGGGGGACGATATTGTCCGGGTAGGGCTGTCCGGTGACGGGGTTGACCGCCCGCCCCTCGCCCGGCTGCCCCCCTTCGTGCTGGTCGTAAAAAGCCCGGTACTCCTCCGGGGTGGTCGGCAGATCGGTCGTGAGGTTACCGCGGGCGCCGGGGGAGATATTCCACATCACTCCGTCGGTCGGGTCCAGGTGAGACGACCACTTCAGGACCGTTTCGAAGTTCCAGCGGTACAGATTCAGCTGGGCGGTGTCTTCCAGAGTGTAATAAGGAGGCGGGCCCGGATCGTGGTATACCGGGCTATTGCCGTGAATGCTGTCTGTTGGAGTTGGGACGGTCCGCACCTCATCTGGAATGGCGAAGGGCGTGACTCGTCCCCAACTGGCCCCGAGAAAGGTGGGTACGTTGCCGATAACGTTGCCGGACTGGTCGATCACCGTTCCGGGAAAGGCCAATTGTTGCCAACGATTGGGGTCCTGAAGGCCGAGAATGCTAAACGGACGGTTCAGGTGAAGCGGGGGATTGATGGGGTCGGGGTAGCCGTCGTTGGCGTAGTCGAGCGCTTCGTTGGACCCATCGGTACGTCCGTATTCGATCACCCGGGCGGCGATGTAATTGCCCAGGGCGGCCGGATCTTCGTCGTAGGGATCGGCCAGGGTAAAGGCCGGGTCGTGGCCTTGTTCCCGTAATAGGGTCGTAGCAGCGTACCGGATACGCTCGAAGCCCGGGGCGTTGCGGTAACGGTGCATCAAGATCCGGTAGGCGGAGTAGCTCACGGCCGTCTCGGCGGCGGCCCGACGGTCGGGGTAGTCCGGAAGTCCGTCGACCCCTTGCACTACCGCGGTGCCTCCCTGGCGGTTGACCATGGCCCAGGCATCGTACATGGCCGCCGAACTGTGGTACAGATTACGGGCGTGCACCACGGGGCGGGCAAAGTCGTTCTGGATGGCCGTCAGGTATACCTCGTTCCACTGACGGGCTACGGAGTGTGCCGGCGTTTGTGCGGAGAGGGTCAGCGAGTACAGAAAACCGAGGACGAGAATACAGCGTAGGGCCAAATCACGGATATTTAGAGGTAAATATACGTGACCTCCCCGCCCGATAGGGCTCCGGCCTGGCCTAGTTATCGTCGGCCGTACGCCACGACTCCGGTAGCGGAACATACTCATTTCCTATCCGTTATAGGGCACATAACTTCCCCCGATGTCTCTCCTCTGGATCGGTTTCTCCGTCTTCGTGCTGCTGTTGCTTTTTCTCGACTTGTTCGTACTGAATAAGCACGACCACGTTCCGCGTACGCGGGAGGCGCTGGGGCAGACCGCGCTGTGGATGTCCATCGGACTCGGGTTCAGCGGTTTCGTGTACCTGGCCTACGACAACGGATGGGTAGATTCTCCCCTGCCCGCCCACACCGCTATGATCAACTATCTCACCGGCTATCTGGTAGAGTTGTCGCTGAGTATGGACAACGTCTTCGTGATCGCGGTCATCTTCGGCTACTTCCAGGTCCCCGCGAAGTACCAGCACCGGGTGCTTTTCTGGGGTATCCTCGGAGCCGTCTTCTTCCGTCTGGGCATGATCCTGGCCGGGGTTTATTTGCTGGAGAAGTTCGACTGGATGTTCTACGTTTTCGGCTTGCTCCTGCTGTACTCCGCCTATAAAATGGTAGGTAAAGCGGAAGAGATTCACCCATCGGACAACCCCGTGATCAAGTTGGTCAAGCGCATCGTACCCGTAACGAACGAGTACCACGGTCACGATTTCTGGGTTCGTCGCCGCCACATCCTGGCCGCTACACCCCTCTTCGTAGCGCTCGTGATGGTCGAAACCACCGACATCATCTTCGCTATCGACTCTATTCCTGCCATTCTGGGCATTACGACGGATTCCTTCCTGGTGTTTTCCTCGAATATACTGGCGGTCCTCGGGCTACGGGCGCTCTATTTCGTACTGTCGTCCATGATCGATAAGTTCGGCTACCTGAAGTACAGCCTGGCCCTCATCCTGACCTTCGTCGGGGTTAAACTGATGCTGCACGAAGTCTGGCACCCCGAGGAATGGATCAGCCTGGTCGTCATCTTCGTCACTCTGGCCGCCGGCGTGATCGTGTCGCTAATGCGGAAAACGCCCACAGAACATCCGGACGACCCTACCAAGATCGCGGCACCGAGCCAAGTGCCCGAAGATCACCAACTGTAAACCGGGGGCCTAGGAAAGCTCCTCGTAAAAGCGCCGTTCGGTGATGCCGCTCCAGGGCTTGGAGATTTTACGGAACTGCTGAATAGAGGCGTACACCCGGCGGGTGGTTTCGTCCGAATCGGCGTACTCGCGCATCACTTCGTCGGCCGCCCGCCGGGCATTTTCGACCAGCGCGTCGGGGTAGGGGAGGATGGACAAACCGGGCACCTGCTTCAGTTTCTCCAGGTATTCGGCATTCTTGGCCTCGAAGGCGGAAAGGGTGTGAAGATTGATGTGGTGAGTGGCCACGGCGAATATCTCCTGCAGGTCGGGGGGGAGCTCGGCGTACTTTTCCCGGTTGACGAAGAACTCAAAATTCGTGCCGGGCTCGTGCCAGCCCGGATAGTAATAGTATTTGGCGATCTCGTGGAAGCCCATTACGTAGTCGTGGTAGGGCCCCACCCACTCGGTAGCATCGAGGATGCCGCGCTCGAGGCCGGTATAGATCTCACCGCCCGGTACCAGCACCGGCGTGGCTCCGAGCCGTTCCAGTACCCGTCCGCCGAGACCGGGCATGCGCATCTTCAGCCCCCGGAAGTCGGCTACCGATTCGATGCGCCGGTTGAACCAACCCCCCATCTGTACACCCGTGTTGCCGCCGGCGAAGGGGATCAGTCCGACGGTCGCGTAGAGCTCCCGCCACAGCTCCATACCCCCGCCGGCCAGGAGCCAGGCGTTCATCTGCTGAGCATTGAGGCCGAAGGGGAAGCCGGCAAAGAACTGGGCGGCGGGCAGTTTTCCGGCCCAGTAGTAGGCCGCCCCGCTGCCCACTTCCGCCGCACCCTGACGCACGGCATCGAAAGCTTCGAGGGGAGGGACCAGTTCCCCACCGCCGTAGACCTGAATATTGAGCCGCCCCCCGGACATCCGGCGGCACATGTCGGCCAACAACTGACAGCCCTCCCCGAGGATCGGAAAACCCGGTGGCCAGGTAGTGACCATCTTCCAGTCGAAGCGCTCGCCGCTCACGGTCGTTTCCCGGGACTGCGCCCGTCCCTTCCCCCCAAACAACCGCAGGGCTACGGGGAGCCCGATGGTGCCGGCGGCAATGCCCTTAATGATCTTTCTGCGGTCCACGTGCGCTGGGGTTTGGTGATCGGATCGGTTCACCAAGGTACGGGATTCGGGGGGAGGCTACTTCAATTCCCGATCCTCTACGAACTCCCGGAGACCGCCGCGGTAAGTGTCGCTCACGGGCAGAAGTTTTCCGGCGACGTTCACCTCGTCGCGCTGCACTTCCTCGATCCAGCGGACGCCCACGATGTAGGAGTGATGAACGCGGATGAAGTCGGTAGCGGGCAACACTTCCACCAGGTGCTTGAGGCTCTGTAGGGTGGTCACCTTACGGTCGGGCAGGTGGATACGGACGTAATCTTTCATGCCCTCGATGTACTGAATGTCCGCGAAATTTACCCGGACCGACCGCGTACCGTCCTTGACGAACAGGTAGGCGGGCGGGGCCGCGGGAGCAGTAACTTCGGAGGGAGCGACGCTTCCCGGCACCTCCCGCCCCCCCAGGCGCAAAGAAATGCGCTCCACCGATTGCAGGAAGCGTTCGAAGGTGATCGGCTTGAGCAGGTAATCCGCCACGTCGAGCTCGTACCCTTCGATGGCGTACTCCGAGTAAGCGGTGGTAAGTACGACGAGGGGCTTTCGCTTCATGATTTTCAGCAGCCCGATTCCGGTGATCTCGGGCATCTGCACGTCCAGAAAGAGGACGTCGGGCTGGTTCTGCTGCAGGTAGTCGAGGGCCTTGAGCGGATTGGACAGGGCGGCCATCAGTTCCAGCGCCGGTGTTTTGCTGACGTACTGTTCCAGCAGTTTGCGGGCCATGGGCTCGTCTTCGACAATGACGCAGCGGATCACGATAGCGTTAGTTCTAGGTGCACGGCGTATTCCTCCTCGGTTTCGTTCACCGTAAGCCGGTGCTTGCCCGGATAGCTGAGTTTGAGCCGTCGTTTAACGTTGACCAGGCCGATGCCCGACTGCTCGGAAACCGTTTTCTCGTGCTCCGCCACCCGGCTATTGCGGACGTCGTAGCGAAGCTTATTCCCCTCCAGGACGAGGCTTACGGTAATCCAACTGTGCCCACCCGCATTGCTGATGCCGTGCTTGAAGGCGTTTTCCAGGAAGGTGATTAGGATTAGGGGTACGATTCTGGCTCCTGCGCCCCCGCCCCGTACTTCAAAAGCGATGGGCACTTCGTCGTTAAGGCGCATCTTCTCCAGGTCGATGTAGTTCTCCATGTAGGCGACCTCCTTGTCGAGGGGTACGGTCGCGTGGTTGCTCTCGTGTAGCATGTAGCGCATCATGCCGGACAGCTTGGCGATCACCTCGGGCGTCTGGGGCGATTGGTTGACCGCCAGAAAGTACACGTTGTTGAGGGTGTTAAACAGGAAGTGGGGATTGACCTGGGCGCGCAGGAAGCGCAGCTCGGAGGTCAGTTGCCGGTTCTCCAGTTCCTTGCGCTCCGCCTCCAGCAGGAAGTAGTGTTCCACGAAGCGCAATAGCCCTACGAAGACCACGATGAACAGCGCGGTGATGATCACGCTGACCCCGAAGCGGGTCGAGTACACCCACGAATCGCGACCCGTGAACGGCAGCAGGATCGCCCGTTTGCCGAGAAGGAACAGGTAGCTGAGCACGGCAAAAACCGGGAGGAAGCGGAGCAGGTAGCGCCCCAGATCCTTATGCTCCAGCAGGCGGGGCAGAAATACGAAGTAGTTGAGGTAGCTGATGGTCAGGAGCCCCAGGATGTTGAACGAGAAGTCAGGGAGTACCCGCGTCCAGTCGGGTTCCTCCTTCCTGCCGAACGCGATCATGTAGTAGAAGAAGGAAGCGTACATCAACCAGAAGGCGACGTGCAGCAAAAGCTTCTTGTTATTGGTCAGGAAGGAGGACATGATTTGCAAAGGTAGGCAAGCAACGGGGCTCGGGGCCGTTGATCTACCATCCCCCCGTTTTCCTCTACGATCCGGGTCCGCCCCCGCCCGGCCGAGCCGTCGAACGAAAAAGGCGAACGGTAGAATGATTTCATACGGCCTGCGATGACGGACGACTTTTGGGTCATCAAAATTAATGTCCGATGAAAGTCCCCGTTCTCTTCCTTTGTTTTAGTCTCGTACTGTCGAGTCTGTTTGCCGCTACCGTACCCGCCGATCTGAAGGGTAGCATTACCGGCACCGTGACGGACGCCGCCGACGGTGCCCCGGTCGCCTACGCCACGGTCAGCCTCCATCAGTCGGAAGACGACGCGCTCGTTAACGGTACCCTCACCGACGAGGCCGGCCGCTTTTCGATCGACAACGTAAAGAACGGGAGCTACCGGGTCGAGATCACCTTCCTGGGCTACGAAAGCATCTCGGTGCCGAACGTCGAAGTGGGCGGGGGCAAGGCTACCGACATCGGTTCGGTACGGCTGGGCGTGTCGGCCGAGCTGCTGGAAGAAGTGACGGTGACCGGGCAGCGGGCGCTTATTGAAGAGAAGGTTGACCGACTGGTATACAACGCCGAACAGGATCAGCTGAGCCGGGGAGGCGACGCGGCTGACGTACTCCGCAAGGTGCCGCTGCTGCAGGTCGACCTGGAGGGCAACGTAAGCCTACGCGGCAACTCCAACATCCGCGTCCTGATCAACAACAAGCCCTCCACCATCATCGCGGGCAGCGTGGCGGACGCCATGAAGATGATCCCGGCCGATCAGATCAAATCGGTGGAAGTCATCACCAGCCCCTCGGCCAAGTACGACGCGGAGGGTGCCGGCGGAATCATCAACATCATCACTAAGAAGAACGACCTGGCGGGCTACTTCCTGAACGTCGATACCGGACTCGGACTGCGCGGCTCCAACCTCGGCCTCAACGGCAGCTACCGCAGCGGCAAGTTCGGCGTCACGCTGGGGGGCTTCGGACGGGCCTTCTACAACGACGCCGAAACCTCCCTCCTCCAGACCTTCACCAACAGCCGCAGCGAACAGTTCGGGGAGGCCGCCGATAACGGTCTCTTCGGCCGCTACAACCTGGGCTTCGATTACGACCTTACCGACCGCCAGTTCCTCAGCGCCGGTGTCCGCTACGGGGTACGCAACTTCAACCGCGATCAGTTGCAGTCTACCACCGTGTACGCCGAGGAAGTCCTGGCTTCCACCTTCCTGCGCGACATCGACAGTAAACGGACGTCGGACAACATCGACGTGAATCTCGATTACCTCTACGTTATCAAGCCCGGCCGCGAACTGAGCATTTCCACCCTCTACAGCACCACGGTCGAAAACAGCAATTTCACCTCCTCGAACCTGGATGACGAGGAAACCATCCTCAGTCGCCTGCGTAACCTCGACAACAATACCAACGAGGAAATCACCCTGCAGGCCGACTACATCCACCCCGTCGGAGATAAGCAGATCTTCGAATTCGGGGGTAAGGGTATCCTGCGGCAAGTCAACAGCGATTACCGTTACCTCAGCGCCGACGGTACCGATGTCTTCACCGAAGACCTGCTCCAGCCCTCCGGCCAGCTTGACTACGGACAGGACATCGTCGCGGCTTACACCGCCTACACCCTCGCTCTGCCGGGCGACATGACCCTGAAGGCCGGCCTCCGCTACGAAAAAACGCTGATCGACGCGATCCAGAATAATGAGACCATCGAGATTCCCGACTACGACAACCTGGTGCCGAGCATCAACCTGTCGAAAAAGGTAGGCGAGTCCACCACCGTGAAACTGGGCTATAACCGCCGGATCCAGCGCCCCTGGCTCCGTCAGTTGAACCCCAACGTGAACGTGGAGAACAGCCAGAGCATCACCGTTGGCAACCCTCTACTGCAACCCGAACTCACCGATAACCTGGAGGTCGGCTACAGCAGCATGGTCGGTAAAACCTACCTGAACCTCTCCTTCTTCGGCCGCAACAGCAACAACGCCATCAACGAGGTGCGCACGCCCATCGACAGTCTCGACGGTACCCTGCTGACCACCTACGAAAACATCGGCCGGGAACGGGCCTTCGGCGTGAATGCCTTCGTGAACGTCTATCTCACCCGCGACTGGACCATCAACGGCGGCATCGACGTCGATTACGCTAATCTGGAGGGGCAGGTCACGGGCCTCGATGGCACTTCCGTAACCGCCACCAACTCCGGTTTCAACTACGGTGGCCGCCTCATGAGCCAGCTCAAGTTCGGCGACGGTTGGAGCGCCCAGGCTTTCACCTTCATGCGGGGCCGTCGCGTCCAGTTGCAGGGTTCCCGGGGCGGCTTCGGGATGTACGCCCTCGGCGTCAGCAAGGAGTTCAACGAAGGGCGCGGCAGCATCGGCCTTTCCGCCGAGAACTTCGCCACCCGCGGCTGGACGCTGCGCAGCGAACTCGAAACCGCCACCTTCACTCAGGTCCGCGAGGATCTGCTGCTCAACCGGAACATCAAACTTACATTTGGCTACAAATTCGGTCAGCTCGATGCCAGCAAGGCCCGGTCCAAGACCCGCTCCGTCAACAACAACGACCTTATGGGTGGCGGCGACGATACCGGTGGCGGCGGCGGCAACGCGGCTCCCGCTCCCCAGTCGCGCCGCCAGGTAAAGAAGGCCGCCAAGGCCGACGAGAAAGAAGACAAGAAGAAGAAAAAGTCGGATAAAAAGACCGAAGAAGCCGAAGAAACGAAGGACTGAGCCCTTACCTCCGCATCCCCCCATTCCATCATCCCCCATCCATCCCAATCATGCTTAAATCCATCCTTTTCCTTTCGACCTTCGCCCTCGTCACCGCCGCCGCCACGACGGTAAGCGTTGCCGTCGACCCCGCCGCCAGTGAGATCAGCTGGAAGGCCTACAAGGTCACCGGTAACCATACCGGTACCATTGATATCTCCGCAGGCCGGCTGGAATTCACCGACACCCTGCTTACGGGCGGTTCTTTCACCATCGCCATGCCCTCCATTACGGTTACGGACCTGGAAGGCAACGGTAAGGCTAAGCTGGAGGGCCACCTCAAGAGCGACGACTTCTTCGGCGTGGAGAGCCACCCGGAAGCCACCTTCGTTATCACTAACGTCAACAGCCGCGGCCTGCCCGGCGACTACCGGATCACCGGTGACGTAACCATCAAGGGGCACACCAAGTCGATTCGTTTCAACGCGAAAGTCACCCAGAAGGACGGTCTCTACGTCGCGAAGGCCGACCTCACGCTCGACCGCACCGACTTCGACGTCCGCTACGGATCGGGATCCTTTATCGACAATCTGGGCGACAAGACCATCTACGACGAGTTCGAACTCTCCGTCACCCTGGTCACCGAACCGGCGTCCTAGCATTTATGGCCGTGTCTTCCCCCGGGTGCCCGTCACCCGGGGGGCACCGGCGCTGAACTGCCCATCCCGCCGGGCAATAGGCAGGCGCAATCACGTCAATTCCAATCGATGCAACGGCTCCTCGGCTTTCTGTCTTTAGTGCTATTTCTTCCCTTCTCGCCGACGCGCTTGACCGCGCAGTCCACCTCCGCTGATGCGGCGCACGCGGCCGCCCTGGCGACCGACGTGGTATGGGCCAGCCCCCGGGGCTTCGACCTGACCATGGACATTTATACCCCCGAGTCGGGGCGGGAGTCTTATCCGGTCATCGTCATGTTTCACGGCGGCGGCTGGCTCATTAACTCCAACGCCATCATGGATCAGCCCGCGGCCTACCTCGCCGGGCACGGGGAGTACGTGGTCTGCAATGTCAATTACCGGCTGCTCGGTGATCTGAACAATACCGTCACGATGGACGAGATCATCGGCGATGCATTCGGGGCCATGCTGTGGGTACGGGAACACATTGGCGACTACGGCGGCGATCCCGCGCGGCTCATCGTAACGGGGGATAGCGCCGGCGGTCACCTGGCGGCCATGGTGGCTACCCAGGGCCACCGACTCACTACGGATACCTTCTCCGCCCCCGCCTTCGATTTTCGTCCCAGCTACATCCCGGCGTCCGGCCTCCCCGCAGGGGGGATCGAAGTGTCAGCCGCTATCCTGAGCTACGGCACCTTCGATATGTACGCCACCGCCCTTAGCGGCTTCGAAACCCCCGGCAACGGTTTTTGGCAGATGGGGGGCGCGGAAGCCCGCGGTTTCTTCGGCCCCGACGTCAGCGTAACCGACCAACCGGAATTTTACCGGGCCGTATCTCCGCTGTACAATGTCGTACCGGGAAGCGAGCGGAAGTATCCGCCCCTGTTGCTGACGGTGGGCACCGAAGATAATCTGACTACGCCCGTATCCATCCGGGCCTACCGGGATAAACTCACGGACAATGGGCACACCGATCTGATCTACTGGGAACACGAAGGACGCCCCCACGCCTTTCTCGATTCGGGCAGCAACGCATTTCTGGGGACGAACTTCACCGACGACGCCGTGCCCGCCCTCGATTATATGCTGGCGTACCTCAACGAGCGGTTCTGATTCGTTCGTCGATAATCGATATATTCGGACTATGCAAAGGAGAACCGTACTGAAGAACACCGCCGCTACGCTGGCCGGCCTCACCTGTCTACCCGCTTACGCTATGAGCCGCCCCAATGCTACCGCCGCCGAACGCGCCTACGGGGTCCAGCTCTTTACCATTCCTAAATTGGTGGAAGCGGACCTGCCGGGCACCCTCGCCCTCATCGCGGAGATCGGTTACCGGGAAGTGGAATTCTTCGGTCCCTATCCCTTTAGTGCGGAGGCGACTAAGCGGAGCTGGGAGCAGATCAAATCGATGGTCGGGCTATCGGACAACGCTTTCTACGGGCACGCGATCGGGGAAGTGGCCCGGATGCTGGCCGACAATGGGCTGACGGCTCCCTCCATGCACGCCGACCTGATCTCCATGCGGGAGAACCTGGACGCGCTCATCTCCGGTGTTGCCCCCTTACAGCCCCGCTACTTAATTGTACCCGCCATCAGCGAAGGCCGCGACAATCTCGACGCCTACAAGCGCCTCGCGGAGGAATTCAACGCGTTTGGCCGGCGGATGCGGGAAAACGGCATGAAATTCGCCTACCATAACCACGGCTACGAGCACCTGATGATGGACGGTGTCACCCCCCTGGACTACCTCATCGAACACACGGACCCGGCCTACGTGCAGTTCGAACTCGACGTATTCTGGATGACCGCGGCGGGTGCCGACCCGGTGAGTTATTTGCGGAAGTTTCCCGGTCGCTTCAAACTGCTTCACCTGAAGGATGCCTCCGCACCCTTCCGCTTTTCCGGCGACGGACAGACGCCCGATCAGTGGTTCGCCGGTTTCCCCCTCATGGCCGATCCGGGGGACGGGGTGTACGATATTCCGGCCATTCTGGAGGCTGCCGAGGCCGGCGGCGCCGAACACTACTTTCTCGAACGCGACCTGGCCCCCGAGCCGGTGCAGACGCTGCGCAACTCTTTCGCTAACCTCACGGCCTGACCGGATAGGTCGAGGCGTTGTACGCCGAGCAGGTCACACTTAGGTCGAGCGGCCTCCGGTCCGAGACTTTTCACCACGGAGGGCCACGGATTCACGCACGGATAGGTCAGGTCGAGCGGCCTCTGGTCCGAGAATATTCACCACGGAGGGCCACGGATTCACGCACGGATGGGTCAGGTCGAGCGGCCTCCGGTCCGAGAATATTCACCACGGAGGGCCACGGATTCACGCACAGATGGGCCAGGTCGAGCGGCCTCCGTTTCGAGACACTTGAGGGGGTTCTTCCCACTAAAGTTGAGCCCTCCCCGGGCGACCCTGCTAGACGGGCAGTTCAGGGGCGGCACCGAGCGCCTCAACCTGATTTGATCTCGAGCCCCGAAACGGTATAATCCTCATCGACCTCCTCCACGTACACCCCCGCGATCGTGGCCTTCAGTTCCCGCAGGGTGGCCGGCACGGTAGACTTTGGTAGGTCCAGACTTACCCTTGCGGTTTCGACGAACTCCTGCTCCGCCATTTCCAGGTTCAGCTGATCGAGTGCGCTCATGACCGGCCCCATTAAGTCATAACCGAAGCGTAGTTCAATCCGCGTAGTAACCGTACGGATCGTAGTTGAACCCGCCCCGATGGCGAGACGGGCCGCCTCCCGGTAAGCATTGATGAGTCCGGAAGTGCCGAGCTTGGTGCCACCGTAATAGCGGGATACGACGATAACGACGTCCGATAGTCCGGCCCGGTCGATCTGTCCGAGGATGGGCTTGCCGGCCGTTCCGCTCGGTTCGCCGTCGTCGTTCGCGCGCCAACGGTCGGTGCCCTCACCCAAGCGATAAGCGTAGCAATGGTGGTTGCACTTGGGGTGAGCGAGCCGCTGCGTGTCCACCGCTTCCAGGGCCTCCGCCTCCGTTAGCACCGGCCGTAGGGCCGCGACGAATTTACTGCCCCGGTCCCGGTATTCTCCCTCCGCGGGGCCGGCGGGAACCACGTACTGATCCATGCCGCAAGGTAAGCAGGTATCCAGGGTGGCACCCCAACCAAACGACCGGCAAATTTGTCTTCCCTTGCTATGGCGCGCAGCTACAAGATCAAGGAATGCTTTTATACTCTCCAGGGAGAGGGCGCACAGGCCGGGCGGGCCGCGGTATTCCTGCGCTTCACCGGCTGCAATCTCTGGAGCGGGCGCGAGGAAGATCGTCACTCGGCCGTTTGTACCTTCTGCGATACCGACTTTATCGGTACGGACGGGACCAACGGGGGGCGGTACACGCAGGAGCAATGTGTTCAACTGGTCCAACGTCTCTGGCCGGGGGGCGGGCGTCCGTACGTCGTTTGTACCGGGGGAGAACCCCTGCTACAGCTGGACGTGCCCCTCATCGAAGCTCTGCAGTCCGTCGGTTTCGAAGTAGCGGTAGAAACCAACGGTACGATCCCGGTCCCCCCGCAGCTCGACTGGGTTTGCGTCAGTCCTAAGGCAAATGCCGAATTGCTGGCGACTCACGGTGACGAGCTCAAGCTCGTGTATCCGCAGACCGAAGCCGCCGCCCAGCCCGAACGATTCACGGGCCTCTCCTTCAGCCATTTCTTCCTACAGCCCAAGGACGAAACCGGCCGCAACCACACCGCGGCTACCGTAGCTTACTGCATGCAGCACCCGCAGTGGCGGGTAAGCCTGCAGACCCACAAGATCATGGGTATCGAGTAGGGACTTGCTTATTTAGTCTGTTTATAAACTACTGTAAATGCGGGTGTTGCCCGAACTTTAATGGGTTGGTCGGGATTTTATCCATGTAATCTATCACGATAAAACTCTACCATCATGGAACCCACCTGTAAGAACTGCAATCACTGGGAGCACGACGCCCCCGCCGTACAGAATCGCGAGAATTTTGGCGAGTGTGAAGTGCTCAGCGAAAGCGGCATGAAGTACGTACTTCCCGTTCTCCAGAATCAGTCCGCGAATTCCGGCATGGAATTCCTGACCGAGGCCAGCTTCGGCTGTAATCACTTCTCGCCCGAGCAGGGCTAATTTATCCCGCCGCTTCGCGTAAACACAGGGCGCTGACCATCGGTCAGCGCCCTGTCTGCTTTGGGGTAAGGCCGCCCCAGCAGAGGTACTTGATCACGAGATAGTCCTCCAGTCCGTATTTAGAACCCTCCCGCCCGAAGCCGCTTTCCTTCACGCCGCCGAAGGGAGCCTGAGCGGTGGAAATCATCCCGGTATTGATACCCACCATGCCGTAATCAAGGGCCCCGGCTACCCGCCAAATGCGGGCGTGGTCGTTTCCGTAGAAGTAAGCCGCCAATCCGTACGGCGTGTCGTTGGCGAGCTCAATGACCTCCGCTTCCGTATCGAAGCGGTATACGGGCGCGACCGGACCGAAAACCTCCTCCCGGCTAATGGCCATGTCGGGCCGGGCATCGAGTAATAGGGTAGGGCGGTAACAGCGCGGGCCGGCGTCCGCTACTCCGCCGCCCCGGACTATCCGGGCACCCTTATCCACCGCGTCGGCCACCAACCGCTCTACCTTAGTAAGGGCGGCGTCGTTAATGAGCGGACCGATATCCGTGCCGGCCTCCGTGCCCCGGCCAACCTGTAGGTCACCTACCGATCTACTCAGCTCTTCGATAAACGCATCATAGATGCCGGACTGCACGAAGATCCGGTTGGCGCTAACGCAAGTCTGTCCCCCATTGCGGTACTTGGATGCCACAGCACCCGCGACCGCGCCCGAAATGTCCGCGTCGTCAAAAACGATGAAGGGGGCGTTGCCACCAAGTTCGAGGGAAAGCTTCTTCAGCGTGCCCGCACTCTGTTCCATCAGTTTTTTACCCGTAGCCGTGCTGCCCGTGAAGCTAAGCTTACGTACGCGTGCGTCGCCGGTCAGCACGCTCCCTACCTCCGCCGGCCGGCTCGTCGGTACCACGTTGAATACCCCCACCGGCATTCCTGCTTCCTGGGCCAGGTAGGCTAGCGCGAGTGCGCAGAGGGGAGTATCCTCCGCCGGTTTGACGACGACGGTGCAGCCCACCGCCAGGGCCGGAGCCACCTTGCGCGTGATCATGGCAATCGGAAAATTCCAGGGCGTGATGGCAGCGACCACGCCTACCGGCTGCTTGATGGCGAGGATGCGGGCGTCGGTCCGGTGACTGGGAATGACGTCCCCGTAAACCCGTTTACCCTCCTCGGCGAACCACTCGATGAAGGAAGCGCCGTAGGTCACTTCGCCCCGGGATTCCGCCAGGGGTTTGCCCTGTTCGTGGGTCATTAACGTGGCCAGATCTTCCCGGTGTGCCGTGAGCAGATCGAACCAGCGGCGGAGGATGACTGAGCGGTCGGCGGCGGTTCTACTGCTCCACTCCGGAAATGCGGCGTAAGCGGCGTCGACGGCACGCTGGGTTTCCGTACTTCCGAGGTCCGCAACGGTAGTAATTACCTCGTCGGAAAAGGGGTCACGCACGGTGAAAGTGCGCCCGCCGTCGGCGTCGGTCCATTCACCATTAATGTAGGCGGAAGTGCGAAGAATAGCGGGAGTAGAGAGGGTCATAACGAAGAAATCGAGCTGGGCAAACCGGGGCCGGGGGGAGACGAACATCGTCCGACCGGCCTCCGTAATAACTCCCGAACCCTAAAACAGTTAGCGTATGCAACTCCGTAATCTCCAGGTTGCCGCCCTCGTGGCCAACGGATTCGAGGAAGTCGAATTTACCGAACCCCGTAATGCTCTACGGGACGCCGGAGCCACCGTACACCTCGTGAGTCCGCAGGCCGGTTCCGTCAGGGCATGGGACGGCGACGATTGGGGGAGCGAGTGCCCGGTCGATGTCGAACTCAACCAGGCCGTGGCTTCCGCATACGATGCCCTGTTACTTCCCGGCGGAGTGCTGAGTCCCGATAGCCTAAGAATTAACGAGTCAGCGCTGTCCTTCGTGCGGCACTTCTTCGCGTCGGATAAGCCCGTCGCGGTCATTTGTCACGGGGGGCAGACCCTGATCTCCGCTGGCTTAGTAGAGGGGCGCACCATGACGGGCTACGTGGCCGTGCGCCCCGACCTGGCCAACGCCGGGGCATTGGTAAAGGACGAAGAAGTGGTCGTGGACGGAAGATTGGTCAGTAGCCGTAACCCCGACGATGTACCGGCCTTCTGCAAGAAGATGGTTGAGGTATTCGCGGGGAGTAGCGTAGCGGCGGAATAATCTTTGTTGCTGTACCCGTCAATCGGAGGGTGAAGTGCATCTGACGGTCATCTCGCGTGGCCGGCATGCGCTTCACCCTTTTAATTTTCTACCATGTTACGCTACACGTTCAGCGGCACGGAGGTGCTGCTGGGACTAGGAGGTTTGTGTCTCCTCCTGACGCTTGCCGTTTACCTGTTTCGCCGTCATCTCGGGCACACCGGAGAATCCGCTGCTGCCGCCAACATCTTCGGCTATACGCCGACCATCCACCGGCTCTCCCTGTGCGCCTCCGTTTTTACCGTATTCCTCGCGATCAACTGGACGGACGGGGCCGAACTGCCGACTTACGAGTCCGGACCCGTAATGGTCGACGAAATCATTGAGGTAGTACCGCGTATGACCGACCGACCGAAGCAGACGCCGCCACCCCCGCCGCCCCCGCCGCTGGTGATCGAACCCGTACTGGAAGAGGTTCCGACGGTGGACCTGAGTACGCGGGCGGTTACCCTCGAGGATGTCGTCGCAGCACCCGCGGCGCCCGTGCGACGCTCCACTACTGCAGCGCCGCCGCCCCCGCCGCCGCCAGCAGATACTGCCGCGGTAATCTTTGCCGAGCGGATGCCGGTATTTGGGGAGGCTTGCCGGAAGTTGACCGGGGATGAACGTAAAAGCTGTTCGGATCGGGCGCTGCTCGCTTTCGTCCAGCAGCAGGTGAGCTATCCGCCACTGGCCCGGGGGAACGGGATTGAAGGCACGGTGGTCGTGCGCTTCGTCGTAGAGCGGGACGGGACGGTTTCTTCCATCGAGTCCTTGCGGGGAGTCGGTGGGGGCTGTACGCAGGCGGCGATTCGGGCGGTGGCGGAAATCAATCGGGTGGGGGAACGTTTTTCCCCCGGCATTCAGGCCGGCCAACGCGTACGGGTAGCCTTTACGCTTCCCATAAAATTTACGTTGACGAATTGACCGTGTTAGGTTCTGACTGCCAAGGAAGTACGGATTTTCACCGAAGCGTGCGGTAAAAATTTCAGTGATTTGCTTGCATCCGTTCGGAGATTGACTGTATATTTGCCGTCGCAATCGAGCAGTTCGCTGCTGCTTTGCACTACTGGTTTGGTAGTTCAGTTGGTTAGAATGCCGCCCTGTCACGGCGGAGGTCGCGGGTTCGAGTCCCGTCCAGACCGCACAAAGAGTCGCTTTCGCAAGGAGGCGGCTCTTTTGCGTTTGGGGTCGACGATGATGCAGCTGAGTGGAGCCTCTGGATGTTCTCCACGACGGCGTCAGTTTGGTCTATCGAAAAGTGATCCAAGGTGAAGTTTGCCTCATTGTTGCCATTGCAGCAAGGGGGGCTCGGGCCAGAGGCCGCTCGACCTATTATTATGCTGCCCTCCGTGGTGAAAAGTCTCGGACCAGAGGCCGCTCGACCTGAGTGGGCCAACCTCGGCGTGCAACGCCTCGACCTGGAAGCCCGTACCGAAACAGCGGCAGCCAAATGGTATATTGTAAATTCTACCTTGTAAATGGTAAATCCTACCGTGCGTCTCGGACCAGAGGCCGCTCGACCTGACCCATCCGTGCGTGAATCCGTGGCCCTCCGTGGTGAAAAGTCTCGGACCAGAGGCCGCTCGACCTGAGTGTGTCAACCCCGGCGTGTAACGCCTCGACCCGAAAGCCCGTACACGAAACTGCGGCAGCCAAATGGTACATGGTAAATTTTACCTCGTAAATGGTAAATCCTACCGTTCGTCTCGGACCGGAGGCTGCTCGGCCTGGCCCATCCGTGCGTGAATCCGTAGCCCTCCGTGGTGAAAAGTCTCGGACCGGAGGCCGCTCGACCTGGCTCATCCGTGGGTGAATCCGTGGCCCTCCGTGGTGAAAAGTCTCGGACCAGAGGCCGCTCGACCTAATAGTTACCGCGGCTCTATTTCAGGAAGCCCCCGAGTGCACCACCGATACCGCCACCGTTCTTGTCGTCTTTCTTTCCGAACAGGCCGCCCGCGGCTTTCCCGAGCAAGTTGCCGGTATCGAGACCGAGTACGGACATCAGGCTGCCCTGATCTACTTCGTCGGTAGAACCGGCCTCACGCGTTTTGCCGGCGATCTTACTCATGATGAAGGGAAGGGCCACCGAACTGACCTGCTGGGCAATCCCTTCGGGGAGGCCAAGTCGAGCGGTAAGCTTCTGCACGAAGTTGCCGGCGATGTTTTGGTAGACTACATTACTCGTTAAACTGCCGCCCGTGCTCCCCTTACCGGAGGCGCGTTCGACCATGTTCAGGATACTGCTGAAGTTGCCCCCGGAAATCGCGGAGGTGATGCCTTCGGTAATGGACTCCTTAGCGAGGGGGACGGACGCTTCGGCCTGGTCGGCGTTAACACCGGTGCGTTCGGTGAGGGTGGAAACGACCTGGCCCTCTATGGCGTCGATGATGGAATCTAGCATGGCTGTTCGTTTTGATCGTGAGTAAAACAAAGAAGCACTACCGGGAACGATAGTGCTTCTTTAATGCGCTAACTAGCAGCAAAGTTGGGGAGCGGGCTCTCCGCGTGCGTAGCGGAGAATCGCGTCGACGATGCGGCGGCGGGGGCTGAACTTGATGCGGGGGAGGGAGGCCTGGGCCTCGACCATGCGTACGAGCTCGGTTACGAGAGCGGGGTCGGCGGCAATAGCGGCCTCGGTGGCTTCAATCTGGTCCTTGTCGGCCTCGCCGTAAACGTAGGCGACTAGGTCTGCTTGGGTAAAAGTTTGCTTCATGAGAAATAGTGTTGTTGAATCAAAGTGTCAAATGAAAGATCGGAATGCGGGACGAAACGTTGCCCGCATCGCTAGAAATATACAGTATTATTCCCTAAACCATTTTTGGGTGCGATAAAGCCCCGTCCAATGTTTACCCCGAACGTAGAGTTCATCGGGTTTATCGTCTGCGTACCAGACGGTGAGTTTATAGGTCGAACCCTTCTGCGGGTCGAGAATGGTGCCACCCTCCCAGGTGGGCTCATTATCATCCGCGGGCTCCAGGTCCTCAATGATAACCATGCCCAAAATGGGACGGTTATGCTTGCTTCCGCTACATTCCGTACAGACGGCCGTTCGATTGTCCGTAAGGATTTCAGCGATCTTACCGCTGTACCGGTCCCCTTCGGGATAAATTTCAACGATGCTTTTAGGCTGCCCGGTATCCTCATCGATGGTTTTCCACCGGCCTACGGGACTCTCCAATTGCCCGAAAGCAACGAAAGAAAGGCACGAGGATACAAGTAAAAGCAAAATTTTCATCGCTTAGTTTGTATCATAACGAGCCATGGGGTGGGCATGGTGTTGAGTTAATGACTTTTATTCCTTATTCCCTCAACTTTATCCCCATAACCTAGCGGCCCGTCACGATCTTACCGTCGGCTCCTCCTACGGTAATTTTGCGGCTGTCCTCGATCCAGACCTTGATTTGCGGGCACGCCTGGTACCGTTCATCGATCTTGATGAAGGTAGAGCTGACCCGTTTCTGGATCCAATCGCTCAGGTACTGTTGCTGCTTGGCGTTCTTGGTAGCATCCTGAATCTTAGCGTAGTCCTGGCTCAGCGTAGCCCGGTGCGGAGAAGTGCGCGATTGCAACTGTACGACCCGGAGCATGGGGTCACCGGCCGGTCCCCGAAATTCCAGCACCTCGCTCAGGGAATCGATCTCCAACTCGTCAATGGCGAAGTACACGTCCGGATCCAGGTCTCCGATCTCAAAGAAGGTGTTTCCGGAGTTCGGGTTGCTCATCCGGCCGTCGTTGTTGTAACTCTGGACTTTATCGTACCCGAAGCGCTTAACGGCGTAGCTGAAGGTGAATGTATCGACCCGAATGAGGTGGGCGATGCTGTCCAGGTACCGCCGGGATTTTTCCATGTCCCCCTCGGTAATTTCGGGTTGCAGCAGAATGTGGCTGACGCGGATCGAATTTCCCCGGCGTCCGTCCAGGCGGATGAGGTGGTAGCCGAACTCACTTTCTACGACGTCGCTGATCTCCCCCAAATCAAGGTTGTAGGCGGCGGCTTCGAATTCGGCTACGAACTTCCCGCGCTTCGTCCAGCCCAGGTCGCCCCCACCGCGGGCACTGCCGTCCGCACTGTTCTTCCGGGCGGCTTCCTCAAAGGTAATGAGGCTATCGAGAATCTGTTGCCGCAGCGTCTGCAGGCGGGCAATCACGGCCTGCTTGGTGCTGTCGTTAGCTTCGGGCTTGACGACGAGTTCGCCGACTTCCACCTCCGAGTTGAAGTAGGGAAGGCTATCGCGGGGAATTTCGGCGAAGAAATTCTTGACCTCCGCCGGAGTGACCTTTACCTCCCGCACCACGGAGGCACGCATCCGGTCGATGGCCAGTTGTTCGCGCAGATCTTCACGGAACTGTTCCTTGGTCGCGGTAATGCTCTGCCCGTAATAGTCCTCGAACTGATTGACGTCGCCGCCCATGTAACTCAGGATTCGGTCAATGCGGGCGTTTAGCTGCTGCTCCACCTCGGCGTCATTGACTTCGATGCTGTCGAGCTTGGACTGGTTGAACAGCAACTTCGCCACCAGGCTCTGGTCAAGAATAGCGCAGCGGGCTTCCGGGGGTAGCGGTTCGTTGGTCTGGGACTGGGCGAGTGCGTACTGCTCCTCGAGATCGGACAGCAGAATATATTCGCTGCCGACGCGGGCGATCACCTCATCGATGACGGCACCTTTCTGGGCGGAGAGGCCGTAGCAGCAAAGACACAGCAGGAGGGTTAGTACGTTATTCATTCCGGTTAACGGTTGGTAAAAAATTCAATGTTATTGCGGTCGAGCTCTCGTTCGAAGATCTCTTCCCGTGCCCGTTCCAGTACTTCCCGCTTTCTACCGTGCAGAATCGCGCGACGCGCCTGATCGATCACGTAGCTGAGGGGCGCGATTTCCATCCGCGGCTTCAGTTCGAAGAGGCGAAAGTAGTACCGATTGGTCCCGTCCAGCTGACTGAACTCCCGTTTGGAGTTCACATTGTCGGCCGTGAGGGTGCCCTCGGGGAGCTGGGCGGCCACGTCTTCCAGGCTGTACCAGGTGGAATCACGCAGAAGAGCGACTTCGGCGTACCGGCGACTGTATTCGGCCAGCGCGGCCGTATCCTGGGGATTGCCGTTGTTCCAGAGGTCCTGCAGCGCCTCTTCTTCCGGGGTGGGGTAGGGTACCCGAATGAAGAAACAACGCACGATGGGCTTCTCCAGTTGGTATTGCTCCTTATTTGCTTCGTAAAACGCCTCGAGTTCGGTCTGCGCGATGGTGCTGTCGAGTTTGGTGCTCACCAGGTGCTCCTCGTAGCTGCTGCGCACCAGGCTGGCCCGGTAGTCGCGTACGAGGCGATCCAGATTAAGGTCGCCGGGAGCGTTCTGTTCGCTTTCCCAGAGCAGTACGGCATCCCGCGCCCAGCGGTTGACGAATGCTTCGATGATCATGGCGCTATCGGCCGTCGTGGCCCGCTCCGGGAACATTCCGTCCATCTCCGACAGGCGTAATTCTCGCTGGTGCACGCGCGCCAGGACGGGATCGGAGGTGTCCACGATGGGTGCCTCCGTACACGATATCAGTAAATACGTGAGGATGACCGTTGCCATCCAGCGGTTTGGCTTCAAGAACGGATCAGTTTATTCAGGACGCTTTTATTCACCTTCACCTCGTACCGCTTCCGCAGTTCTTCCACCCATTCCCGCTCCAGTTGATCCTGATAGTCGGCAATGACGTAGCCCCGGGCTTCGGCAAGTTCCTTACGGCGGGCGGGCAGCATTTCCCGCACGAGTTGGAGCGTGGTAAGTCCCGTTGCGGGATCGATCCGGGCTTCGGTGCGGGCACCGGCTTCGGCGCGCAGTCCTTCCGGCAGCCGGTCTTCTTCGTAAAGGTTTTCTTCCACGCTTACCGCCTGACGCCCGAAGGCCTGCATGGTTTCTTCGGCGGTATGCTCACGCAGGTGGGCCACGACCTCGTCAATCTGGAGGCTGTCGTCGGCCCTCACCGCTACGTTCAGCACCCGTGCGCGGGGGCCGTACCGGTAATCGTCGCGGTGTGCGTCGAAAAAGGCCTGTAGACCGGTGGTGTCCTCCCCCGCCCGGTCCCAAACTTCCAGCTTGGTGGCTTCGAAAAGAAGGATACCCTCCCGGTATTCGCGCATGAGCGCCCGGAATTCCGGAAACTTTTCCTCCAGTTGCTGCTCGGCGTGTGCCTGAACCGCTTCATTCACCCAGCGGTCGTAGAGTTCCGCAGTGGCGCCGGATACGTCGAAGCGGCGTTGGAGACTGGCCCGTAGGCGGGCGTTGCGGTTGAGAAAATCCTCGAAATCGCTTACCCGAAAATCGCGCTCGGCGATCCGGAGTAGGGTGGGGTCGGCGGTGCCGGAGAAGGAGAGCTCCTTCTGGGCATCGAAGAAACTGGAGTCCTGCCCCGCCGCGTATGTTGCCAACCCTTCTTCCATTCTTTCGGTTCCGTATTCTTGCTTCAGGCGTTCCAGCATGGCGCGCTGCGCGTCGGTGTAGCGGGCATCCCGTTTCACGGCCGCCTCCAAAAGAGGGCGTTGCTGGTCCAGGGGTTGTATGCCCCGGCGGGAGATCCGGCGCAGAATGTGAAAGCCGACGGGGCTCTCGACTACGTCACTTACCTGTCCGTCCTCGGTCAGCGCGAAGGCGGCTTCCTCGAAGACCTTGCTGTACCGATTGATTCCGAAGAAACCGATGTAGCCGCCCTGATTCTTGGTCTTGTCATCCTCGCTGTATTCCGCCGCGACGGCCTCGAAGGGCTGCCCGTTCAGGATGGCCTGCCGGGCCTCCTCGGCTTTTTCCCGGGCTTCCTCCGCTCCCGCGTCCCCGCCTTTACGCACGATGATGTGGGCAATTTCGACCTCACCGTAGGCGGGGCGGGTGGCGTGCTTGACGAACAGGTGGTAGCCGGCCGCCGTCCGTACGGGCCCGAGTACCCGGTCGGTGGGGGCGGCATACAGCGCTTTCTCCAGGGGGTACATTCCGTTGGGCAGCGGGGCGCTGACGAAGCCGATCCGCCCCCCCCGGGGCTTGCTGTAGGTATCTTCGCTCAGGGAGGCGGCCAGCTCGGCAAAGTTGTCGGGGGTGAGCCGCTCCCGAATTTCGGTTGCCCGCCGGAACACGGCTAGCGTGTCCGCCGGATCGTCAGAGGAGATCTTGAGGAGTAGGTGACTGAAGTCCACGTCCTCTTGCTGGTGACCGTACAGTTCTTCCGTAAGCCGGTCGGTCACCTCCCGGTCGATGAGGTAGTTGTCGGCCAGCTGCTTGCGATAACCTTCCAGTTCGTTTTGCAGGGCCGTGATGGTGTCGAGGCCCATGTCGCGCGCCCGTGCCACCTTTAGTTTGAAGCGCTCGTAGAGGTCGAGATACTCCATAACGCTTTCCCGACTAAAGGTGGCCTCCTCCCCGTTGGTCTTGCTGTAGATGTAGCGAAACTCCCCGACCGTGACGGGATCTCCGTTCACGGAAAAGAGTACGTCACTGTCCCGCTGCGCGAGCAGGGGGTAGGTGAATAGTAAGGAAGCTGCGAGCCCGAAGAAGTATTTGATCATTGGTGTCTGTTAATGCCGTCGCAAATAAAAAGGCCCGTGGGGGCCGCAAAAGTAACCATTTTCACCGGGTGCTTATTGCGGTCTCCCTACCTTGCGGCGTGTCACTGAAGAAGCTCTCGGGCGAAACCCTGGTCTACGGTCTCAGCAGCATTCTGGGTCGCTTGCTCAATTTCGCCCTGGTTACCCCCTTCATCACCCGGGTAATGACGGAGGGCGAGGTTGGCGAGGTTGGCAACCTGATGTTCTGGACGGCCCTCCTGATCGCTCTGCTGGTCTTCCGGATGGACACCGCCGTGTTTCGCTTCGCCAGTCGGGGAGAGTACGATCCGCGCGACGTGTTCCGGCGTGCCCAGCGGCTGGTCATCGTCCTAACGTGCGCCGTCATCGGTCCGCTGCTCGCCTTTTCCGATCCCATTGCCGAGTTGCTGGAGGCTCCCCGGGCCGCCACCTACGTACAACTGGTGCTGATCACGATCGCCTTCGACGCCCTGAGCGCGGTGCCCCTGGCACGGCTGCGACTACAGCAGCGCTCGTGGTTCTTCGTTGCCGTAAATCTGGGCAACGTGGTCGTGAATATCCTGCTGATCTACTTCCTCCTGTACTACCTGCCGTCGTACGCACCCGACTACTTCGAACCGTCTTTCCGGGTCGGTTACTACCTGATCTCGATTGCGGCGGCCGCCGGACTGCGCTACCTGGTTTTGTTGCTGGACGGGTTCCGACAACCCCGCTCGGCCGCCCGCGGAGACCTGCTGGACGATCTCAGCACCACCGTTCGGGCCCCGACCCTGCGCCGGCTGCTGCGTTACAGCCTTCCCCTCACGGTCGTTTCCGTGGCCGGCATCGCCAACGCCCTCGCCGGGCCGAGTATTCTGATCGACTACGACGATGCCCTGGCCGGGTACTTCACCGCGGCCCTGCGGATGGCCGTCTTCCTGAATCTCTTCGTCACGGCTTACCAGTACGCCGCCGAGCCCTTTTTCTTCCGGCAGTCGGGTGCTGATCTGGCGACCGCCGACCGGGGTATCTACGCGGATGCCATGCGGGCGTACGGCCTGGTGGGAACGCTGGGCAGCGCGGGCATCATTCTGGGGCTTCCGTGGTTGCAGTACTTCATCGGGCCCGACGTGCGGCCCGGACTGGTGGTGTTGCCCATACTGCTGGCCGCCAACTTCCTCTTCGGCATCTACAGCAACCTGAGCATTGCCTATAAGCTGACCGACCAGACCTTTCTCGGGGGGGTAATCGCCGCGATCGGCACCGTCTTCGCGGTCGGCGGCCCCCTGTTCTTTACCGCACGCTACGGCATCTACGCGCCGGCGGTGGGCATGCTGCTCTGTTTTCTGGTCATGTGCATCCTCGCCAACCTGGTTTCCCGACGCTACTTTCGGGTGGACTATCCCTTCGGCCGCCTGCTTGTTTACGCGGTCCTGGCCGTGGGCGCCTGCCTGCTGGGAGAACAGTCCACGGCCCTGTGGTGGCGGGTACTGCTGCTCCTGGCGCTGGTGGCCGCGCTCGGCCTGATGGAACGGAAATGGCTCCGTCGTACATTTACGGGCGGGGCCGCAGGAGCGGTGTAAATCCAGTTGAAAAGCCATGTTTCCCAGAATACTTCCCCTTGCTATTTTAACCCTGCTGCTGGCCGGGTGCGCGGTACCCTTTAAAAAACGGAGCCTCCTCGTCATCGGCGACAGCAACGGGGCCGCCGCCCAGGGTTGGGTGGCCCAGCTGCAACAGATCCGGGGCGGGGGGCCGCTGGTGAATACCTCCGTCTCCGGCAACACCTTCGGCTTCCCGGACGACGGGGTGGAGCGTAATACCCTGGAAAACCTGACCCCCTACCTGCGGCGGGGGTACGCCGAAATGGGTGCCATCGATGAGATCATTATCGCACTGGGCACTAACGACTGTAAGGAAAAGTTTGCCGACCGGCGGGAAGAGATCGGCCGGCACCTGCAAACACTGCTTCAACGCACGCGGGCCTTCTTCGCGGAGCGCGGACAGGAAGTGCCCCGGATCGTGCTCGTAACGCCCCCGCCGGCGGGGGCGGACGACCGCGTGAGCACCGAATTTCGGGGGGTGAAGGCGTGTACCGCCACCCTGAGTGATTTCCTGCGCGAGATTGCCGTCGGGGAGGGCTACTGCGTCGCAGACCTGCAGCAAAAGCCCGGCGATGCCGTGTTGGTACATTCCGACGACGGTATTCACTTCACCGCGCAGGGATACCGGATGCTTGCCCGGAGTATCGTCAGTGCCTGCTACTAACGCCGGCTACCCTCCACGTCATTGGGTTCGGCTTCACTGAGTACGAGGGGGATCTCCCGGCGTACCCGTTGTTTCTGCGCATCGCTAAGGAATTCGTATGCCTTCGCGTAGCGTCGGTGAGATTCTTCGTCCCACAGGTCACGGTACGCCGCTAATAGCGCATCGTACACCGTGATATAGCGGGTATAGGAGGTGCTGCGGTCGTGCACCAGGCTCACGACGGCCTGCCGCGGATTGCGGCCGGGCGTATGTACGAACGCTCGGAGACGATCGGACAATTCGCTGACCCGTGCCCGGTCTTGTCCGATAAGGAGCTCGTCTCGTGCGTTGACCACGACCGAGAGGACGTGGGGTGTAGCCTGCGGCGGCCGGGCCGGATCCCAGGGCGGCAATTTCACGAGTACGCCGCTCTCGTTAGCGATCGTGGTAGTGACCAGGAAGAAGATGAGCAACAAAAAGGCGATGTCGGCCATGGAGCCGGCATTCACGGCGGGGGACTCCCGGCGCGGCGTGCGGTCATGCATAGTGAAAGATTTGCTTTCCCGGGAGATGCGGGAATGACCGGCGGTGGCGGCCGATTCCGCGTTTATTCCTCCGCGTTCAGCCTTCCCCCGCAGTACTTGCAGTATACGGCGTCGTCGTCGTGGCCCTCCTTGGCACAGAAGCGGCAGACCTGGGTATTGGTCCGGTAGCGGGTACGCTTTTCCTTCATCATTTCGCTGGTGACGATGCCGGTCGGTACGGCGATGATCGCGTAGCCGATGATCATCACGACGGCGGAGAGGAATTGCCCGACCTGAGTCTGGGGGGTAATGTCACCGTAGCCGACGGTGGTGATGGTTACGATTGCCCAGTACACCGCCCGGGGAATGGAGGAAAAGCCGTCGTTGGAGCCCCCCTCGATGAGGTACATGATGGCGCCGATGATGATGACCAGTAAAGTGACGGCGAATAGGAATACGGCAATTTTATTCCGACTATCCTTGAGCGAACGTCGTAGTTGATCGCCTTCACTCAGGTAGTGGCCGAGTTTGAAAACCCGGAAAATGCGCATGAGTCGCAGAATGCGGATAATCAAAAAATACTGGCTGTTGGGGATCAGTAAGCTCAGGTAGGACGGTAGAATGGCCATAATGTCGACGATCCCGTAGAAACTCAGGGCGTACTTCATGGGGCGCACCGTGACCCAGAGCCGCAGGCCGTATTCGATGGTAAACACGATGGTCAGAAACCACTCCGTGTAGAAGAAAAGCTTACCGTACCGCTGATTCCAGTCTTCGGAACTCTCCAGCATGACCGCTACGATCGATATACCAATGAAAATCATCAGCACGATATCGAAATACCTCCCCGTGCGGGTGTCGGCTTCGAATATGATCTCGTGAATGCGGTCGCGTAACCTGCGGTTGGGCATAAAGGAGGGAAGGATGGTGGGTCAAGGTAAGCAATTAGGTCGCCTCATCCCGCGCTTCGCCGGGGAAGAACGTCGCTAAACGGTATGCGCACCCGCACCTGCGTCCCCGCCGCCTCCCCGTCCGGGTGGTACAGGTCGATAATCTCTACCCAGTTGGTCTGCTCATCCGAGAGCAACTGTAGGCGCGATTCGGTGATCTCGGTTCCGCGCGACTGGTGGTGGATCCGGGTTTCGTCGCGGGCCTGGGCCTCCCGTACCTTTACCCGTCCGATGCCGTCGTCGGTCACGGTAGCCAAAAGGTGATCGTCGCCGTCGGGCATAAAGCGGACGTCGATGTGACCGCTGGGTTGCCCCCGCAGTCCGTGTTCGATGGCGTTCTCGACGTAGGGCTGCAGGATCATGGTCGGGATACCGATGATGTCCTCTTCCAGTTCTCCGCTCAGGTAGACCTCGTACGTCAGTTGCCCCTCGAACCGTAGGTGACGGTTGATCTCCAGGTAGTCGGTGAGAAATTTTCGTTCTTCTTCCAGGCTGATGTACTCGCGATTGGTGTACTCCAGGCTCTGGCGCATCAGCATGGCAAACTTAGCCAGGTACTTACTGGCGGTCGCGGCATTGTTGGTCGAGATGAACGACTGGATGCTGTTAAGGGCGTTGTAGAGGAAGTGGGGGTTCATCTGCGCGCGCAGGGCACGCAGTTTCAGCTGGCTGGCGCGCAGTTTTAACTGCTTATTCTCCTGCTCCCGCTCCTCGGCCCGGAACTGGGCGGCGAACTGCTGCTGCCGCATAATGTCGATCTGCTTGTGGAAGCGCAGATTGTACTGATCGTAAGTGCAATGGTGACGGTAAGCCGCTTCGAAATCCTTCGTGTTCGCGTAAGCGATTGAGAGGTAGAGGTAGGCGTCAGCTACCATACTTAGAAGACGGGGATCGCTGGTCGTGTCGTCCACCCCCGCGACGGGCAGCGTTCGGTGGAGCTGCTCGATGGCCGGAATCCACTCGTCGTTGTTCATGAGCAGGGTAGCGCGCATGAAGCCGATGCTGGCCAATTCGACGCGTTCGGGAAGCCGCTCGGCGCGGTACAGTTCTTCGGCCCGGTCGAGGTAGCGGGAGGCCTGATCCGCCTGGCCCAGGTGATGGTAACAGCCCCCCAGGTTGGCGTAGGCCGCCGCCAGCGCGCTGGTCGAACCGTTGGCCTGACTGTCTACGATGGACTGGAAGTAGGCGAGGGCTTCCGCATACTCCCCCGCGGAGACCAATTCCTTTCCGAGGTTGAGTTGGTGCCAGGGTAGACGGGCGCGTAGTCCGATCCGCTCGCAGCGTTGGATGGCCTTTTCGAAGGCCGCGACGGCAAGCTCCGTTTCGCCGCTGTTCTGGTAGACCGAACCGATGCCCGACTGCGTGAGGGAGTAGAAATAGTGATCCTTGGGGGTCAGTTCGAAGGTACCACCGGTGAGTAGGTTCTCCGCCTCCAGGAACTTGATGGTGGCTTTCGGGTAGCTGAAGTACAGCAAGTAAAGATAACCGTGGCGGCAGGCGGCCTGGGCCCGTAGCCGATCGCTGGGGTAGGATTCCAGCAGGCGGTAGCAGCGGTCGAGGTAGTTGCCGGCCGCTTCCGTTTCTCCCTGATTGCTGAGGTGACCGGTATAGGCGAGGTATATCTCGAGGCGATCGGCGATATCTCCCCGCTCCTCGGCGATGGCCAGCGCCGAACGGTAGGGTGCATCGGCCTGCTCGTAGCGGTATTCCTGGCTTTCGAGATTCGCCAGGGCGAGGTAGTAATTGAAGCGATAGTCGCGGCCGGTAGAATTTTCCAGGGGCGGAAGTTCGGCGGCGAATTCCCCGAGTAGTCGTAGTTGTTCGGTCAGAAGCTCCCTCGCCCGGCGGGGGCGGGTGTAGACGTACTGACGGAGCAGGGAATCAATCAGGTCGATCCGATCGGGCCCTGCGGGCACACCGTCGGGGGTGGCCCCAAGCGCATCCGGTCCCGACGGTGGCGCGTCGCGGTCGAACATAGCTGGATCCGGAGTCGTGGAACGGACGGTCTTACTGGGGCATGATGCCGCCACAGACCCGCCGGAACCAGTAGCCGCGACGTTTGCCGCCGGTTACCTGATCCATGGTGTCCCGATCCAGTACATTGATCTTCTGATCTCGTTTGAGTTCTTCGATCGTTTTCTTGCCATTTTGCGCCATGAGACGGTGGTGATTATTTGGTATTCAGTATTTCCTAAAAGATGCCGCCCAAATATAGGGGCTGGCCCTCAGTAAGCTACCGACCAAAAATAGTGAATATATCCTATTCGTTTATAAAACATCCTGCAGCATCCGCAGCTGCGTCATAAAGGCGGGACGGCGCCGGCGACTGACTTCGATGCGCATGTCGTCGTCCATCACCAGGTACCCACCTTCCCCCTTAACGAACTTCTTCATGTAGTTCATATTGATGACGTGTCTTTTATGAACTCGGTAGAAATTGAAGGGGGCCAGCATATCCTCGTAGAGTTTAATGGTCTTGGAGGCGGTGATGCGCTGAGCGCCGGACAGATAGATGTGGGTATAATTATCCTCGGCCTCGAAGCGGATGATATCCCGAATCTTAACGAAGTGGATGCCGTCGACCCCACCGATGCTCAATTTGTCGAAGGCATTGGGGTGGTTCTGGTACTGACGCATGATCTCCAGCCGCTCGTCCGTACGGGCCAGCTGCCGGGGTTTTACGCGGCTGACGGCCTCGATGAGGCAGTCCGGATCGATGGGTTTCAGGATGTAACCGATGCTCGAGTAGTTACACGCCTTCATGGCGAACTGATCGTAGGCCGTAACGAATATGATGTCGAAGTTAATGGGACGCAGCCGTTCCAGGAGCTGAAAGACCTTCCCATCGCCCAGGTTGATGTCCAGAAAGGCGAGGTCGGGATTGATGTCATCCCGTTCGAAGAGCCGGCAGCCCGATTCCACGCCGTCCGCCTCCCCGATCACTTCCACGTCCCCGCAGTGGAGGTTGAGCATCTGCTTCAGGTTGATCAGGCCCTTGCGTTCGTCCTCAATGATCACGGCGTTCAGCAGCATATAATTCGGTTGTAGTTTAAGATTGTCCAAAACTACGAAATGCGATTCGGAGAGCGTTTGGTCTGCCCAAATTGAATTTAACCTCTAAAACGCTGCTGACGAACGCCTACTGTGCGGGTTTGGTAACCGGAATGCGACCGTCTACCTGAAGGACCCGGGCACTGGAAAAGCCGGCGTCACTCTCCAGGCCGTAGCCGGTAATGATGTAATCCGGTTGGGTGAGGACCACGAATTTGTTGGTGTAGATCATTTCGCGTTGCTCGTCCCAGTTCAGCTCCTCGGTCTCCAGTCGTTGCTGGTCGGCCGACTCCCAGACCACGCTGTCCCGCACGGTGATGAGGTTGTTGCGGCGACGGTAGACGCCCTCGTGTGCAACCAGGGTGCTGGTGGTGTCCTGATACTCGTCTAAAAAGAAAGCAATAACGCCGTCGGGGAATTCCTGGCGGGGATCGGCGGGCGAAAGGTAGTTATACATCGTGGGCGCCTCCAGGATCAGGCGGATACGGGCGGAATCGCTGTACAGGATCCGTACACCGCGGGCCACTTCGACCTGGTCGTCCAGGACTTCTTCGAGGCGCGCCACATCGGCCGGGTCGTTCACGCAACCCAGGACGAATAGGAATAGGAAAGCTACCGCTACCCGGAAACGCATCATGCGTTCAGGGTGGCGGGTATTGCGTGAAGATATCCGTACAGCTCCGGCGTTTCGGGTACGAAGGCCTGGTTGGCTTTGTACAGGTAGACGACCAGGATCACGAACAGGAGAAAGGCGATAAAGCTGCCCATAAGTACATAACCCTTAATGCCAGCTTGCTTGATTTCAGACATCTTAATTCATTTTTCCGCTAACGGTGGGCGGGGGTTGATTAACGGCGGTTGTTGCATTCGGTGCTGATCCGCTGATCCTCTACGTCTACGTCGGCGCGCATTCCGTTGAGCAACTGCTGGGATACGCGGCTACGGCTGGTGGCGTTGATCGCCATACGTGCTCCGGGCAGATTTCCGCTGTTGCCGGCGGGAGCATCGGAGAGGGGCTTTATCAGAAAAACTCCGCCGTTGCCGACGATGGGTTGACTGACCTGGTTAGTGGCCAGCGTGCTGGCGGCGGCAATCACCTTAGGTTCGGCACCGATGCCCTGGGGCAGACTGCTGAGCGTGAAGTTAACGGCGTTCAGGGTATCGATGACGGCATCGTACCGGGTCGCAACCGCGCTGAGATCCAGACCGGCCATGGCCTCGGCCAGCTTGCGGCCCTTCAGGCGATCGCGGACCGTACCCTCGATGGTTTCACGGACGGCGGCCACGGGAGCCATACCCTTCGGTAGAATGTTCGCCAATCCGACCACCACGTACTTGTTTTCGTAGAAGTAATTTTCGTCGGTAAAGGTGTACACGAATCCACTGACGTCTCCCTTATCGGCACCGAACGCCCAGCAGATCATGTCCCGTACGTCCTGACCGCTTCCCAGGTTGGGAATGAAGTAGGTACCGATGTCGAGCGGACTCGTGGTTTCCAGGCGCATACCCTGCGCTTCGGCGGCGGCGCGCATCTCATCCAGACTCTTCAGACCAGTCAGGAACTCTTCGGCTCTGGCCCGGGCGGCCAATTCGGTTTCGTTGCTGGGGATCATCGGCTCGGTAGCGTACGCCACCTTCACCCGGGGGGTGGTACCCCGGCTACGCCGTACGATCTGTAGTAGTTGGACTCCGGTCGGGGTGGTTACTTTGTACCAACGCCCCGTCTCCCCGCTGATGAAGGCGACGCGGTCCACGGATTGTGCCAGTTGGCCGGGTTGCACGTTCTCCAGCACACCGTTCGTGGCGATGGTGCGGGGATCGCGATTGAATTCGGTGGCCAGATCGGCAAACTTGTCGGGGGCGGTCTCCACCACGTTCTGCAGGCTGTCGATCAGACGGTTAGCTTCGGTGAATTGAGCGGGGATAGTGGCGTTCCTGACGATTCTGCGCAGGGTTACGCTGTCCGCCATTTCGCGGCGGTCGATCACCTTAGCTACGGCCATGAGCTGGCCTTCGACGAATGGTCCGTACACGTCTCCGACGGCTACATCGTTCATCAATGCCGCGGCGATGGAAGGCGCCAGTTGATCCTCGGTGGCGTAGGTGCCGGTATACGATCCGTTAGCGGCGAGGGCAAACAGGCTGTCGTCGCGGGTCGCGGTTTGCTTCCACTCGTCGGCAATGTCCTGCATGAGGGTGCGGATTGCCGTAGAATCTTCCCGGGTCGCGTCGACGGCGAAGGAGACATAGGAAAGTTGCCGCGTTTCCTCCAGGTTGTCGAAGTTGCTGCGGTACTCTTCTACGTAAGCCTGGAGGTCGGCGTCGGTCACTTCGACCTCATCGTTGTCCAGTTCGTCGAAGGGGATGCGCACGACGGCCACGCGGCGGTTTCCGGATTGCTGGTCGGCGTATTCCTGGGCCATCCAGCTGGGAGCGTACATGGCTTTAGAGACGAGCGCGCTGAGCTTTTCCTGCAGGCGTTGGGTACTTACCTGGCGGTTCTGGTACTTCCAGATATCGACAAAATTGGGGGGGAGTTCGCGGGCCGCGATGCCTTCCTCGATGGAATTCTCGTCGATTCGTGCCCGCACGCGGTTGAGGAGTTGAGCGTCGACCTGGCCGGTCTGGCGATCGCCGTACGTCTGACGAATGACCGGACTGTAACGGGGCCCGTAGGTAAGTTCGTCCAGTTCGGGCTTGGTAACGGTGAGTCCGAGACGGTCGGTTTCGTTGCGGATGAGCCCCTCACTGAGGTAAAAGTTCCAGAGGTTGTCCCGGCTCTGGTAAGCATCGGCGCTCGTGCCGGCTACGCCCAGCGTACGCTCGAAGTCGTTGCGCTCGATCTCTACTTCCCCGACCCGGGCCATAACGGCTTCAGCCGGGCCGATGGGGCCGCTGTTGCCGCTGTTCATGATGTCCGAAAGGACAAATAACAGAATGCCCCCTCCGATGAAGAGGAGCACGAGAATCGGGTTGCTTCTAATCTTACCAATCAGTGCCATACAGTAACTTCTAAGTTTGTTCCGTCCGCTTGCGGAAGGGCCGCGAAGATACTACAATTTTCAGCGATGCCGATACCCCCTATCCTACGGAAGTGCGGCCGGGGAAGGAAGCTGACGCTGTAGTGAAGGAGAGCAGGCGCTCGTACACGAGATCCACCGGCAGTCCCATGATCGTCGGGTAGGTTCCTTCGATCCGTCGAATCTTGGCCAGCCCGATCCATTCCTGAATGGCGTAGGCTCCCGCCTTATCGTAGGGCCGGTAGCGATCCACGTACGCCTCCGCTTCCGCCGGACTAATGTCGTTCATGTACACATAGGCCGTGGATGCAAAAACGTCCTCGTGCCGGTTTGACTTGAGGCAGCAACCGGTCACGACCGTATGTCGGCGACCCGAAAGACGGGCGATGGTGGACAGGGCGTGATCCCGGTCGCGGGGCTTTCCGAAAATCTCCTCGTCCAGGATGACGACGCTGTCGGCAGTCAGGAGCACTTCCCGATCGCCCGTCAGCAGGTGAGCGGCCGCCCGGGCTTTGAGGCGGGCTAGATAAGGGGCAACTTCCAGTACCGGAGTTTCGGGGGGGTATACTTCGTCCACTTCCACCGTACGGATCGTGAATGGAATGCCGGCCTGCTCGAGTAGGTAACTGCGACGGGGCGATTTACTGGCCAGAATGAGGGAGAGATCGGGGGGCAGTAGCATGTTTAGTTGTTGTTGCCGAACAATTGGCGTTCCACGTCTTCGCACAGGATGTGGCCCAGGAGCATGTGGCCTTCCTGGATGCGGGGAGTATCCTCACTCGGTATGTTAAGGAGAATGTCGACGAGCGGCCCCAACTCCCCCCCGGCGGCACCGGTGAGGGCGATCAGCGTACAACCGGCTTTCTTACCCGCCACGGCCGCGGCGAGGATGTTGCGACTGTTGCCACTGGTACTCAGCAGAAAGAGGACGTCACCGGAACGGCCCATAGCGGTCGTGAGCCGGGAAAAGGCGTGGTCGTACCCGTAATCGTTGGCCACCGCCGTCAGAAAACTGGTATTGACGTGCATGGCCTCCGCGAAAAGCGGGGGACGGTCGAGATAAAAGCGGCCGCTGAGCTCGGCGGCCAGGTGCTGAGCGTCGGCGGCGGAACCACCGTTTCCGCAGAACAACACCTTTCCTCCGGACCGGAAGGTATGTACGCAGGCATCGGTCGCTCGCTGTAAGCGTTCGAGCAGTGCGGTGTCTTCCAGGATGCGTTGCTTGACGGCGATAGCCGCCCGGATTCTTTGGTGGGGCATAATCGCGCAAAGCTACGGTGGCCCGTCGACACCGCCCCGCAACTAAAAACGGGCCGACACCCAGAGGATGCCGGCCCGTTCGGATCGGAATTATTGATGACCGATTACATACGGACGAAGGGTTGGATCGTCTGTTGATTGCCCTCGAGCACGCGCAGTCGGTACATGCCGCTGGGCAGATCGCTCACGTTGATGTTCGTGCGTAGTTGATCTCCCGCTTTGTCGAGGTTGAAGGCGCGGATCTGGCGACCGGCGGCATCGATGACGATGAGATCCACCCGGCCCTCGTAGCCGCTGGTCAACTCGACGGTGAGGTCGTTGACGGCGGGGTTGGGGTAGAGGCTCAGCGTAGTTTCCTCCACGGCGGTCGTTTCCTCCACGGGAGCCGAAGCCGGCGTGGTGCTCATGGTCGAGAACATGATGGTCGAAGAAGAATTCGCGCTGCAGTTGGTGGCACTGCTTCCCTTACCGGAGGGCAGATTAGAAGACTGAGACAGCAGCAGCTTATCGAGTACGGTACCCGCTTCGCGGTTGGCCACCGTGATGGTATGAGTGCCGGGGTTGAGCTTAAAGGACACCTGCTGGGTGTCGTCATTCACCCGGCGCCACTCCAGACCATTGGTCCGCAGGCTGGAGCCGTTACTTTCCTTCCAAAACTTCAGCCACTTGCCGTGGGTGTCCATGCGGACCCAGAAGGAATTTTGGCTGTCGTTCGCGGCATCCATGCGGAGGAAGAGGTAGTAGGTTCCTTCCTCCTTGATCTCTACGTTGTAGTGGATCAGTTCCTCGCGAACGTTAGGATCGGGTTCGGAATAGTGATCCGCGCCGGTGAAGGAGGCGTAGGTACCTGCGGAGGCATCCGAATCGCCGAAGGTATTCCACTTACCACCGAGCGCGCCACACTCCGCTTCCATCCAGAAGTCGGAGGCGGTGGTAGATTCGGTAGGCGTATTGCTCGTACCACAGTTGGTGGCGGCATCGCCGTTGCCACTGGGTGTCCGGCTGCCGGAGGTGATGAACAGCTTGTCCAGACGGGTGCCGTCTTCCCGGTACGCGAAGTCGATGGTGTTGTTGCCGGAGCGGAGTTGCAGGCTCTGGGGCATTTTGTTCCACTGGAAGCCCTTACCCTGAGTCATGCCGCTGCTCCAACGGTACCAGGAGCCGCCGTTGACACGAACCCAGTAGGAATCGTCCAGGTTAGAGGGGGCATCGATACGGGCGAACAATTTGTAACTACCCGCGGCACTTGCGTTCACTTCGAAGCGGACGCGGTTGTCGGCCACGTCGGAAGGGGCGGAAGTATAGGCATTTCCGCTGCGCACTACGACGTAGCTGCCGTTGGTTGCGGACGTAGACGATTGTACACTCCATTTCTTACCCACCTGCGCGCACTCCGCTTCGAGCCAGAATTCGTTGCCGTTTGGCGTCGTGGTTTCGGCGCTGAGCTGCACGGCGATCACGTCGGTATCGGTGGCTCCGTCGTTATCGGTCACCGTAAGGGAAACGCTGTAGTTTCCGGGAACGAGCGTCACCTGGGGGCGACTGCCGCTGGCCGTACCGCCGTTCCACTTCCAGGCGTACGACGTAATGCTGCCGTCGGCGTCGCTCGAACCGCTACCGTCTAACGTTACGGTTTGGGTGCCTACTCCAAAGTCGGGGGTAGCTTTGGCCAGGGCGGTGGGAGCTTCGTTGGTCGTACAGTTCGTAGCCGCGTCACCCGTTCCGCTTGGTTGGGAGGAGGAGGTAGTAATCTTAATCTTGTCGAGGCGGGCATCGGTTTCCCGGAAGGCGAAGTCGATGGTGTTGTTTCCATCACGCAGGTTCAGGACCTGTTGCATCTTGTTCCACTTATAGCCGGCGTCGATCTGGATGCCGCTGTTCCACTGGTACCAGGATCCTCCGTTTGCCCGTACCCAGTAGGAATCGCTGGTGTTATTGGGCGCATCCACGCGAGCGAATACGTGGTAGGCACCGGCTTCGACATTACTCAGGACGAAACGGACGCGGTTCTCGGCCGCGTCGGCCGGGGCACCGGATGTAGAAGATTTCTTGGGGGCGAGGTACGCACCTCCCGACGCGTTACCGTTGCGCTCGAGCGACCACTGCTTGCCGTATTCCGCGCACTCCGCTTCCAACCAGTAAGACTTGGACGCCGCGAAGGCGTTCACGCTGATCTTCACGTAATCGGTAGATTTCGCTCCGGTATCGTCCGTGACGGTCAGGGTAACCTGGTGGGTGCCCTGGGGGAAATCCACGACGGGGCGGGCGCCGGAGGCTGCTCCGCCGTCCCAGTTCCAGGTGTAATCGATAATGCTACCGTCGGTGTCGGAGGACGACTTTCCGTCAAGACTGACGGTGAGGGGAGCGCTGCCGCTCGTGCGATCGGCGGATATCCGACCGACGGGGATGACGTTGTTTCTGCTGCTGACGCTACAACCGGGAATAGCGGGTAGTACCTCTACGATGCTGCGACGCGTGCAACCGCCGTCATCCGTAGTAAGCTCGTACAGGCCGGCCCGGGATACCAGGGGCTCGGCTTCGGTGGAAGTGAATCCCCCGGGTCCGCTCCACTGATAAGTGTCGGTCGAGGTGTAACCGCGCAAACGCACGGTTCCGTTGCCACAACCGAGGAGCTTAGCCAGCCGGTCGGTATTAGCGTCCACGGTACAGCTGAATCCGCTGTCGTCGACGGCCAGATAAAAGCTTGAACTGCTGGCGGAGTTTTGGTTATCGCGGGCCGTCACCTTTATCTGGTAGGTCCGTCCTACTGCCGAAGAGGGTGCCGCGAGAGTGAACGTCGCGGTACTGCCGTCAAAATCGATCCAGCCGGGAAGGCTCGATCCATTGCTGAGGGTGGCGGTGTAGGTGAGCCCAGTGCCTTCGAAGGCGCCATTGACGACGTAAACTTCCGTGGCGTTAGCCTGGGTCGTGTAGGCCTGAATGGCTCTGGCCGTGGGTGCGAATGCTTCGGAGGTCGTGGAAAACCGTGGCGTGGCGTGCAATTCCAGGCCCGGAAAACCGGCGAGCGCGAGCAAAAGGAATAAAATTCCGGTCGAGCGTATAGGTCTGACCCGTACGTCTGTGAGCGTATTGCTAAATATCATCCTCTAAATTCCTTTGTTGGTTTTTCCAGTAGTAAAAAAGCGTCACGAAAACATTCGTGCTACATGGTTCAGATCACCGTCCGTTGGTTGGTTTGACGGTTTTCTGAGATATTGAGTTGATGGGTGCAAGGGCGGGAAGGCCGGCAGGCGGTCGTCCAACCCATGTGTTGACTGACCGGAGTCCGCGACGTAGCTCGGCAACGACCGTACCGAGAATATCGCCGGCGGGGCGGTCAATCGATGTAGTGAAAGTTTGGCTGAGATTCCACATAATCCTACCGATTCGCATCTTCGACTCCGACGCACGGAAGACCACCCTGGGGGGCGGATTCCGGAGTAAGAGTGGTGCAACGAATGCTCGTCGGCGGGGAAAGACGGACGGAACGGTCCGTAATGCGGCGTCTGCTGCGGGGGCTTTCTTGGGAGGTTTTACACGTCATATTATTACGGCTCGTTAGACAAGGTGAGTAAAAATGACCACGGGGCGTATCCAACGGAATTGGCTGTTGGCTGGATACGATGAACCTGCGGCCCCGCCCCGAAGGGCAAAAGCAATTGTCTCGTGTCGTAAAATGTGTTTGGAAAGCCGGGTCGGCGTGAGAGTACGCGGACGCTAGGAATGCACAAAATTAGGAAAGATTCGGAAAAATCAAAATTTACGGGAAGCAGTGTTCAGTAAGGGCAGGTGGTGCACGGTGTGCACGTTGTGATTTTTCTACCCGACAAAGGTGGGCGGCGGCGGCGGCGGGAGGGCAATAAATGTTCAGTAAATCCTTGTATCTACCGGCATTTGGCCTCTTCAAATGGGGCGGGGAGGGGCACGCAAAAAAGCGGGGCCGCATCCTGATGGAGCGGCCCCGAAATAAATACGTTAAAGTTTGATGAAGGGTAAAATTGTTCGTCGCTCGCCCTCCAGCAGCAACAATCGGTAGATGCCGGACGGGAGATCGACGATACGGATCTCCGATTGTAAAGAGCGGTCATCCTTGCTGAGGTATTGTTCACTCAGCCGTCGTCCGTGAACGTCGGTGACCCACACCGTTACCCGGCCCCGGTACTCGCTTTCCAGCGACAGCGTCAGTTCGTCCGTAGCGGGATTCGGGAACAGACTTACCTGCGGGCTTGGCGTCACGGTGGCGGCGGCGGTAAAGGCACCGGCGGAACTGCTGCAGTTGCTGGCCGTAGCACCCATACCCGTCGGCGCGGTTCCGTTCTTCGAGAGGTACAACTTATCCAACTTCGTGCCGTCCTCGCGGTAGGCAAAGTCGATGGTGTTGGTCCCCGCAATCAGGGTAGGTAGGCTTCCCGTCATTTTGTTCCAGGCGAACCCTACGCCCTGCTGGAAACCACTGTTCCACTTGTACCAACCACCGTTGTTGATCCGTACCCAGAAGGAATCATCGTAGCCGTCAGCGGCGTTGACCCGCGCGAACAGGTGATAGCTACCCGCTTCGGCCTGGACGGTGAAACGAATGCGGTTCTCGGCGGCATCGTTCGGCGGCGTATTCGTCGAATTTCCGTTCGGGAATACCACAAACTTGCCGTTCGAGGCGGCCGCATCGTTGGTCGTTACCCAGTTGCTGCCGACGATCGCGCATTCTGCCTCCAGCCAGAAGGTAGTGGCCAGGTCACCCGGTGGCGGCGGTGGTGGTGGCGGCGGCGGCGTACTGCCACAGTTGGTAGCCGTAGCCCCCAGTCCCGTTGGTGCGGTGCCGCTCTTTGACAGGTACAGCTTGTCGAACTTGGTGCCGTCTTCGCGGTAGGCAAAGTCGATGGTATTAGCGCCGGCGAGGAGCGTGGGCAAACTACCCGTCATCTTATTCCAGGCGAAGCCTACACCTTGCTGGAAGCCGCTGTTCCACTTATACCAGCTGCCGCTATTGACGCGTACCCAGAAGGAGTCGTCGCCCCCGTTGGCCGCGTCTACCCGGGCGAAGAGGTGGTAATCACCGGCTTCGGCCTGAACGGTAAAGCGAATGCGGTTAGCGGGTACGTCGGAGGGGGGAAGTCCGGTCGAATTTCCGTTCGGGAACACGACGTACTTACCTCCCGAGGCGGCGGTGCTGGTAGCTACGAGCCAGTTGCTGCCCACGGTGGCGCACTCCGCTTCCAGCCAGAAGGTGGATGCTACGTCACCCGGCGGTGGTGGCGGCGGAGGTGGGGGCGGGGGCGGCGAGTCACTACAGTTCGTGGCGGTATTGCCCATTCCCGATGGGGAAGAACTGCTCTTGGAGAGGTACAGTTTGTCAAATTTCGTACCGTCCTCACGGTAAGCGAAGTCGACGGTATTCGGGCCCGCTACCAGGGTCGGCAGGCTGCCGGTCATTTTGTTCCAGGCAAATCCCACGCCCTGCTGGAAGCCACTGTTCCACTGGTACCAGCTGCCGTTGTTGACCCTGACCCAGAAAGAATCGTCGTAGCCGCTCGGTGCATCCACCCGGGCGAAAAGATGGTAAGTGCCCGCCTCGGCTTCTATGCTGAACCGGATACGGTTGGCGGGTACGTCACCGGGTGGGCTCGAGGTCGAATTGCCGCTCGGGAACACGACGTACTTACCCCCCGAGGCGGCGGCGTCGTTCACCGTAGTCCAGTTGGCGCCGACCGTAGCACACTCCGCTTCCAGCCAGAACGTGTTGGGATAGTTACCCGGCGGGGGTGGGGGCGGGGGCGGTGGCGCCGACCCCGCCTGTATATTGACGATATCGGTATCGGTGGCCCCCTTAGTATCGGTGACCGTCAGCGTGACGGAGTAGCTGCCGGCCGCGAATACGACCGTCGGTTTGGGACCGGACGCCGAACCGCCGCTCCACGTCCAGGCGTACTGCACGATCCCGCCGTCAAAGTCGGTCGACGCGGAGCCGTCGAGGGTGACCGATAGAGGAGCGGTACCGGACGTGGGCGATGCCGTAGCGACCGCGATGGGAGGCTCATTGGTGGGCACGCCCCCTCCGCCCGAGGTGACAGTCAGTTTAAAGCTGGAGTTGGCGGTAAGTCCGTTCCCGTCCGTCACTTTCACCTGAATGGTGTATACGTTTCCGACGGCGGTTGACGGCGGGTTGAAACTAAAGGTACCCGAACGCAGTCCCAGTTGCATCCAGGCCGGAAGGGCAGCCCCGCCGGATAGGGCGGCGGTGTAGTTCAGTACGTTTCCCGCGTACCCCCGCTTGAAGGAGGCCGTCACGTTGTAGGATGTAGTCTGGTTGGCCGGAGCGGAATGATCCGCGATCGGGGTAGCCGACGGAACGCCTACGGGCCGCACGTTGATGATGTAGGAAGTGTTGTCCTGCCAGTCACAGTTGGCCGTACCCACTCCGCAACCATCCCCTACGTAATCCTGGTTCAGGATGTAAGCATTCGGGATCGTCTTTCCGTCACGGTCCAGGGCACGGTACACCCGCAGGCCGAGAATCTCATCGCGGCGCGCGCCGGTGGTGGTCCCCCCGAGCGTACTGTAGCCGGCAATCATGATCTGAAAGGGTACGTTGATGGCCGCGACCTGCTTACCGGCAATCACGTTTGATACGTCGGTGGCTTTAGGCAGCAGGGTCTGGTGATACTTATCCCCGTGGTTGTACTTCATCTCACCGACGACGTGGAAACTGGCATCCCGCAGTTCCGTAGGCGCGCCGCCGGGACCGTGGAGTGCCGACAGCTGGATCATACGGATAGGTTTATTCGGATCCGCCTGGACGAAAAACTTGCTCAGAATCATGTCGCCCTCGAGCCCGCTGTTCACGGCGGCATCCGACGGATACTCGGAGCTCGGCCGGTCGACTACTTCGCCGGTTGCGTCCCGACCCATAAGTGTCGTGAAGCCGAAGGCATTGAAGACCTGCTGGGCGCTGATCTCCCCGCTTCCCTCCGGGATGTACACGTAGCCCCCTCGCAAGGTCACGTTCGCCGTGGCACCATTGTCCGCGTTGGAGTTGATCACCAGTTTTTCCGTCACTAGTACCTTCGCCTGCCCGTCGTTGCGGATGAAAGTGACCGTTGCGTCCACGAACTGGCCCGGATTGACCGTTAGGCCGCCCGGGGGAATAGAAAGCCCGGATATCACGAAGTGCTTGGTGCTGGTAGTCGTCAGCTGGTTGATGACCAGCGGTGCGGTTCCCGAGTTGTGGATGCGTACTACGTTCTTGTCGTGCACGAGCAGGTCCTGCCCCTTACCGTTCTTCGTGATCTGGCTACGGTAAAAGGTGAAGTAGTCATCGGCCGGGAATCCCTGGTTGGTACCCGGAGCCTTTGTCATATTCTCAAATCGAATTTTCGCACCGGTCGGGGTCGCATCGGGCAGGCGATCGATGTGGATGAAGAGGATCTTCGAGTTGCCGATGCCCTGCGCACCGTTGTCGTCGATCGTAAGTTTTCCGTCCAGCACCTCAACCGTAGCGGTGCCGTGCCGCCGGTAGCTGGATAGGGAGTACGGAGCAAAGTCTTCGATCACGGTCACGCGTTCGGCGCGTATCGTGTGCCGACTATTCAGGGAGTCCTTATCGCCCGCCGCGATCTCTACGCGGTAGATACCATTGGGGACGGCTATTTCCCAGTCGCGGGTCACGGTCGTATGTCCCTTAAGGCGGTCGAAATGGTTGAACGACCACCGCAGTTTGTCATCAGTACCACTGCCCTCGGTGACGCCCCGACTGGCCCCCCGCGCCCCGGCCGTATTGTCGGTCGGCAACTTGCTGAAGGGGTCGATCCACCCGTACGTCAGTCCACCCCCCCGGGCGCCGTAGGGGGCGCCGGTATCGGCCCGGTAGCCGCTGGGGGGAGTAAAGGAGGCATCCTGAAAATTGATGCGCGCGGAGAAGTCCGCCTGGTTGGCGGTCGGTTTGTGGGGGGCTACGTTGCTCAGTACGAAAACGTAGTCCTGATAATCCCCGTTCGTATCGTCTTCAAAGCAGATGAGGTAACTGCCGTCCACGGAACGGCCCTGGCGATCGCGCAGGGGATAGACCCGGCTGCGGTGGACCTGACCCGCGTTGAGATCATCCTGGGTGTAGCTGCTGCGACCGAAGTAAGCCGAGTGCAGATACACGCCAAATCCCTGTGCGCCGGTGGCCAGGGTGAGGCTGCCACTAGCCAATTTCGGGTACAGAGTCTGGGCCTCGTCTCCGGTACCGGAGAGTACTCCCGATTGGTGGGTCGTCACGGTGCCTCCGCTGCGTACGTAATAGCCGAAGGGCAGCGCCTCGGCGGGGGAGTAGCGGGCTACCGGCGTAAGCGTGACCGGCCCGTTCCCGTTGGCCTCGAAGAGTTTGACGTTCACTTCATCACCCCGTAGATTGGGATCCGTGGTTCCGGACAGACTACTCCAGCCTACGTTGACGTCAATGCCCAGCACGTTGGCGATCGTCTGTAGGGGAGGCTCGCTGGTACCGCCGCTTCCGGTGGCTTTCAATGCGTGTAAGCCGACGCGGAAGGGCGCCCCCTGATTCCCGTCGCTCTGAAAGACGAGTTCCGCCGGTTGGTACCCCAGGGCATTCTGGTCGCGGGTGGGCATGTACGTGATCGTGTATTCCTGCGCGGACGCGGGAGCCAACGTTATATTGGAAGGTCCGATGATGCCAAACTGACTGGCATAGGGTCCCGAGATCGAGCGGCTGGTAATGTGCAGATCCGTTTCCCCCGTATTCGTGATGTCGATCGTTTTGCTATCGCTGCGCGAACTGGCCGAGAATACGGCGGCTTCCAGAATCAGTTCTTCGGGGGTCGCCGCAATGACCGGCACCGGAATGGACGGATCGGCGACCCGCATGAGCAGGATCTTCTGTTTGCCACCCCCGTCCCGGTCGTACTGAGCAACGTAAAGATTGCCGGTCTTCGGATCCTCCACCAGGTCCAGCGGATCGTCGAGACTCTGTAAACCCGGAATGTCCTCGAAGGCCTGCAGTACGTCGCCGCTGTTGTTGCCGGGTTGTAGTACGATGATGTCGTCCTGTCCGCTGAAGCGAGCCACCAGCAGCATGCCGCGTAGTTTGCCCCCAAAGGCATTGGACTTGTACTCGATAGCGCCGTTGGGCGATTTGTTTTTCGAAAAATCGTAAGCGACCTCCAGATAGTTGAGGTCCGGGCCCAGGGTGGTCGGATATTTGGTGACATCCCGGTAGGTGCTCTCCAGCTGACCGGGCAGACCGCTGTACTCCAGGCCCCCGTGGTTGAGCACGAACTCACCGCGGTACGGATTCGGATGGCCGTGGTAACTGCCCCCGCGGGTTTTGAACAGCCAGTCCTTCTGTGTTTCGCCCCCCTGTATGGCGGGTACCGTGGCATCGGTGAAGTAGGTGCCGTTCGGGCGACGCACGCCTAAGCCGCTGGTGTCCTGTAGTACGTAGGCGCCGGACGCCGGAGCGTTGGGCGAGGACGTATTGTTCCCCGCCGTTCCGTTGGTGGGGATGTACGTCCACCCGTTACTGTGGAATACCATATCGTAGGCATTGCGGACACCGGTGGCGTAAATGGTAAGGGGCGCGTTGTTGGAGTACGGGTTGTACGTTCCGTCGCTCATAACCATCCCGGAGGGCGGGGCGGCGTTGATGACCGATATGTCCGAGGTAGTAAATACGCTCAGAGGAAGCGTGGCCGGAAGCTTATTCCGGCGCAGCCGGAGTACGGCGGCGGACAGGAGACTTTCCTTTCGCATACCCCAGGCGGGATCGGGCTCGCCACCCGCGGAGTTACTCCCCTGGAGGAAATACAAATCGCCTGCGGGACCGAAGACCACGCTGTTCGTGAGGTGATCCTTGCGGGAGCGGGGCAGATGAATGAGTACATCTTGCACATTTTGTAGTTGCGGTCCGCTCAGCTTCGTAAGCTTTCCGTCCCATTCCGGCCCGTCGGTAAGCGTCATCGCGCTATGGGTCACGTAAGCGATCAGGTTGCTGGCGGTAGATTCCGGCGCGAAGGCCAGTCCGATAATGAAGCGATCATCGGAAGCCGGAGTGCCGGTGACCGGGTGATTGCTACCCCGTAGGTCTATCCTCAGCTCTTCCATACCGGTCAGGGTTCCGTCGGGTAGGATAGTCCACCGTTTGATGGATTCCCCGAGGGTGGAGGCGTACAGTTTGCCGTCCGGACCGATGACGAGGCTGGTGAAACGACCCGCGGTACCGGCACCGAGTTGCGTTCCACTTATTTGGGTAAAGCTTACCCCATCCAGGTTTGCCGGAGGATTGGTATCCTCTCCCGCGGTCGTCGTGAACTGAGAAGTAAAGGTGCGGAAGTTGATGCGGTCGTTGACGTTACCCGTACGGTTAGCCATTACCCCCTCCAGGTGAAAGACGTAAGTTGTGGCACGTTTGAGGGCGGAGGAAGCCGTGAGGGTGATGGCGTCACCACCCCCCGTGTCGTTGGAATTAGAGGCGACTTCCACCAGGCCGATATCCGTCTGCTCGAACAGGCGCACTCGACCGGAGATGCTGTTCTTGTCGAGTTCATACCCCGGCGGAGTGTTCACGGCTACCGTGATCTGGAAGGCATTAGTAGAAACCTCCGTGGCTCCGTTAGCGGGCACTACGTCGGAGAAGAAGGCTACGGGCTCCGGAGCGGCCGGAGCGATTACTACGCTGGAAATCTTTGCGTTATACCCACCGATGGCGTCCAGCGTAAGCCGGCCGTCGGTTACATCCACGACGCCACTACGGGTAAATTGATTGATCGCGCCGTACACCGTAGGTTGGTAGACGATGTTAAAGCCCTCCACGTTTACTACATGGGTGGTGCCCGGGCGGGACTCTCCTTCGCTATCGCCCGCTACTACCGTTACACGGTACGAACCGTTGGGCAGGGTGATTTCCCAGGCCCCCTCATCGGTGGGTCCGCGGTTACCGCCGGTATCCCCGTATTGCATGTGCATCAGGGTTTCGCTGAGAATGTCGACGTCGGGCGTTGGCGCACGATTTCGTCCGTTGCCTACAAGGCTGAGCGGGGTGGCCGTGCCGGGTACGACCCAGCCGTATTCGTGCACCCCGCGACTGCCGAACGGCTCCCCGAAGTCGCGGAGATACGGCACCGGAGCTACCGTCAGATCATCGGAGAAATTGATGTGAATGGTGTCGCCGGGAGCCTGATGGTAGCTGTCAGCAAGCACCGAAGTGGTGGTAAGTAGCAACGTGCCCAGAAGCACGATGGCTGCGCGTAGAAAATTGTTCATCTGTGTTGTTATAGTGTCTTGTGTACAAAGCGCCCGAAGGGGCAGGCCCATCCTGAGGCGTCCTGAAGACATTCGAAGTCCGGGCATTGCTAGGCAACACAGGGAGGAAATAGAATGAAATAGGCTTTTACCTCTTAAAAAGACCGAAAATCAACGCGGGGTCCCGGACGAAAACTAACGCGGTGGGGTAGCCGGGGCCAAACTTACCGTAACATAGTGAATATTAATCACGGAATGGGGCTGTAAAACTGGTATAATAGTTAGTTAGACGACACTTCGACCTGCGGTCAACAAAAATGCCCATAACTAACTATTGATACCCGGGGCAGGTCTAATAGCAATATATACCAATACGGCATTTAATACCAAACAGATCGCGGATGTTACCCGAGGCAGGCGTTTAAATGCAAAAAAATCGGGGCAGCGCCAACGGCGCCGCCCCGATACCGGAAGTCAATTGACGTGGATGAACCGTTTAGCGCTTCACGAAGGGCCGCACCAGCTGTTCGTCTCCGGCTAGGGCACGGATGTGGTAGAGTCCGACGGCAAGATCGCTTACATCCAGTTCCGTACTCCAGCGATCGTCCTGTTTCTCGTACGTCAACTCGCTGATCCGACGACCGGTCATGTCCGTCAGGATGACCAGTACGCGGCCCGTATAGGTGCCGGTGAGTTGCAAGGTAACCCGGTCGACCGCGGGGTTAGGGAACAAACTTACCTCCGTAGGTACCGTCAGAGTGCTGTGACCGACCGGACGGGCGGACGCTACGGATTGCCCGCTTAACGCTGAGGTACAGTTCGAGGCCGCATTTCCCATACCGGTGGGCAGTTCCCTGCTACGCGAGAGGTAGAGTTTATCAAGGCGGGTTCCCGGTTCGCGATTGGCTACGCGAATCACGTGAGTGCCAGCGGAGAGATTAAAGGAGATGTCGTTGCCGTCGTCGTTCACCTTGCGCCATTCGAACCCGGAGGTCAGCAGCTGAGCTCCGCCGATCTCTTCCCAGAACTTGACCCAGTTCCCGTTATCAATTCGCACCCAGAGGGAGTTTCTGCCCGGGTCGGGAGCGTTGATTCGGGTAAATAGGTGGTACGTGCCACTCTGGCTGAGATTCACGGTATAGGTCACCTGTTGGCTGGGCTCGTTCGAGGTGGGTTTGTCGATCCGGCGGTCTCCCCCAAAGACGACGTAGTTGCTCCTCGAGGCCGAACTGGACGATACCGACTGCCATCCGCTCCCCAGGCTGCCGCACTCCGCTTCGAGCCAGAAGGTGGTTGCATCGTCTACCGCACCGCAATTGGCAGCGGCGGAGCCCATGCCCGTCGGGGTATCGCTGCCGCTGGTTAGGTATACCTTGTCCAAACGAGTACCGTCCTCCCGGAAGGCGAAGTCGATCGTGTTGGTACCTTCCTTCAGGGAGAGCGCATTGCCGGGCAGCTTGTTCCAGACGAAGCCGACGCCCTGCTCCATGCCGCCGAACCACTTGTACCAGGCACCGTTGTTGAGCCTTACCCAGAAGGAGTCGTCGTTGCCGGTGCGCGCGTCGATGCGGGCGAACAAGCGGTAGCTGCCCGCCCGGGCATCCGTAATCACGAACCGCACCCGATTAGCGGCCTCGTCGGCCGGAGGGGTACTGAAGGAGTTTCCACTCTTTACGACCACGTAGCTTCCGTTGGAGGCGGAACCGGATGATTCTTTGGTCCAGCGCGATCCTACCTGCGCGCACTCCGCTTCCAACCAGTAGGAGTCAGTCTCCGTAGTAGGGGGCGGCGGGGGCGGGACCGGGGTGCCGTTGATGGTAAGCGACAGGGTGGAGGTCGTCCGCAGGTTGTTGTAGTCCGTAGCCGTTACGTCGATACGGTATCCCTGACCGGCGGCCGATTCCGGGGCCTTTACCGTGATGGTACCCGTGGACCGGTCGATGGAGATCCAGGAGGGGAGCGCGCCCCCGCCCTGTAGACGGGCGCCGTACGTCAGTTTGTTTCCGGGATATCCCCGATCGAAGAAATCGGCTAAGGGATAAACCTTGGTTTCTCCGGGAGCTACCGTGAGCGAGGAGATGGATTTGGACGTAGGTACGGCGAGCGGACGGGCGTTAATGATGTACGACACATTGTCGTTCCAGTCGCAGTTGTTGGTTCCGGCACCACAACCCTGACCGATATAATCCTGGATGATGATGTACTCGTTGGGAATGACGCGGCCGCTGCGATCTTTTGCTTTGTAGACGCGTACGGCCAGCAACTCGTCCTTACGGGTGTTTTCGTACGTGCCACCCGTGGTCCGGTGACCGGCAACCAGGATCTGGAAGGGTTGGCCGGTCTTGGCGGTAAAGTCGCCCGCCTGCTGGGTGCTCGTGTTGGTGAGTTTTGGCAGCAGGGTCTGGTGGTACTGCTCGCCGTGATTGTACTTCATTTCGGCGACGATCCGCGCACTGGCTTCGTCGCGCAGCTCGGTGGGTGCCCCGCCGGGTCCGTGAAAGGCCGACATCTGGATCGTCTGTACGGGCTTGTTTGGATTAGCCTGAGTAAACATGCCGGAAAGGATGAGGTCGCCCTCCTTACCCGAATTGACCGAAGAGGCGCTGGGGTAATTGGAACCCGGGCGCACCTGGAGGTTGCCGTTGTTGTCTACGCCCATCCGGGTACCGAAGCCGAAGGCCTCAAAAACCTGCTGAACGTTGATCTCGCTACCGCCTTCTACCCGCGCCATGTAAGCGCCCCGGAAGGTGGCCTTTACGCTGGAGGCGTTGTCGGCGTTGCTGCTCATGACCAGTGATTCGGTGATCAGCCGGCGGGTCTCTCCACCGGTGGTCAGGAACTCCACCTGTACGTCCCGGTATGCCTTAGGCGCAATCTGTAATCCACCGGAGGGAATGCTGACCCCGGTGATGCGGAAATTAGCGGTATTCGTGGTGGTTAGTTTGGTGATGACGAGCGTTCCGGTACCGTCGTTGTGGATACGCATCTTCGCGGTATTGGCGTACTTCATGGTTTGGCCCTTCGAGTTTTTCGTCACGTCGGACCGGTGAAAGGTGAAGTAATCTTCCGCCGGGAAGCCCCGGTTGCTGCCGGGCACCTTTGTCATGTTTTCGATGCGGGCGAGGGCGCCGCTCGCCGCCGGTGGCGGCGAAGTGGCGGCGGGGAGGATGGCTCCGTAGAGCATGATGACCAGTAAACCGAGCATCCCGTGCAAGGAAACGCCCGTCCACCGGTTGGCAAACGTAAAGGTTCTGTACATAAAAGCGTGTATTTGTGGGGATTAGCTAGAAAGTGGGCGTCAAGTTAGCTTTTTCCTAACAAGTAGGACACGTCCGTCCACTAGAAGATCGGATTTTGTTTGGTACATCGCTCCTGCGTCCCCGCAAAAAAATGGGGCCACCCCGGACGGAGCGGCCCCACGGTAATCGGGGAAATCGTGACCCTACAGTTTAATGAAGGGTTTGACCGACTGTCGGTCGCCTGTGATCACGCGCAGGCGATACGAGCCACTGGGCAGCATGGAAACATCGAGGCGGGTCGGGAGGGGATCCACCGACGGTTTATCCAGCTCGATCGTCCGCAACTGGCGACCGGTCTGATCGTGGACTAAAATATTCACCTTGCCGACGTACGTACCGTGAATCCGGAGATTTACCGTTCCGCGGGTGGGATTAGGGAATAGTTCAACCCGCTGGTCACCGCCGTCCGGGAGGGCGGTTGGCGAAGCAAGCCCGGTTACCGCACCTTCGGTATCCACCAGCCCGGCGGCACAGTTCGTGGCCGGTGTTCCGATCCCTACCGGAAGAACATCGGCGGTTGACAGGAAGACCTTGTCCAGCGTCGTGCCGGGTTCACGGTTCGCTACCGTCACGGTATGGCTGCCGGGAGTGAAATCGAAGGAAACGGGTACCGCGTCGTCGTTCACCTTTCTCCACTCGAATCCGGTCGTGAGCAGTTGCTTACCGTCGAGTTCTTTCCAAAACTTGATCCAGGGGCCGCCGTCGACCTGCACCCACAGGGAGTTGTGCGCCGCATCCGGTGCGTTGACCCGTAGGTAAAGGAAATACGTGGCCGCCTCCGCTACTTCGAAGGTGAAGTTCATGCGCTGGGCCGGATCAACGGTTGTTGGTGCGGCGTACTGAGGACTTCCTACATAGTTCGCGTATTCTCCCTGGGAAGCTTCGGTGGACTGTTCCACGCGCCAGCCACTTCCCATCTCGGTACATTCGGCCTCGAAGGAATAATCTACGCTTACACCATCGAAGTTGTCGCAGGCGTCGCCGATGCCGTCACCATCGCTGTCGGTGGTGTCCAGCGAGTAGACGGAAGGACAGTTGTCATCGGCATTGGTTACGTAGTCGGCCGGTTGCTCACAGGCCTCCACCGAGTCACCCGGATCACCCAGGCCGTCTCCATCCAGGTCGGCGTAGTAGGTGAACAGTTGCTGGGTGGGGTTAGGAACCGTCGGGCAGTTATCGGTCGCGTCCGGGACCCCGTCACCATCGGTATCGAGCGCCGGATCGAACACCTCCAGGGGTAGGGTAGCGGTACCCTTCGCTCCCTCGTTGTCCGTCACGGTCAGCGTGATGGTGTAGTTGCCGGCGGGGAAGATCGCCTGGGCGGTCATGCCGGTTACCTGTCCGCCACTCCATTTCCACACGTAGCTGGAGATACTTCCGTCGGTGTCGGTAGACCCACTTCCGTCCAATTGCACGGTTAACGGTGCCTCGCCACTGGTGGCGGAAGCCGAAGCGCGCGCGACGGGTGGTACGTTCACGGATACTCCGCAATTGGTAGCCTGGTCGCCGGCACCGGTCGGGACGCTGCCGTCCAGGGTGAGGAATAGCTTGTCGAGCTTAGCACCCCCTTCCCGGTAGGCGAAGTCCACGACGTTGATGCCTTCGGTCAGCGTTGCCCGAACGGGCATTTTATTCCACTGGAGGGTATTGTCGTTTTTGATTCCTCCGGACCACTTGTACCAGTCGCCGTTGTTGACCCTGACCCAGTAGGAGTCGTTGTCGGGATTGGGAGCGGCGATCCGTGCGTAGAGGTCGTAAGCGCCCGCCTCGGCATCGTCGAAAACGAACCGGATTCGGTTGCTGGCCTCGTCGGCCGGGGGAACGTTCATCGAGCGGGCACCGGGGGCGGATGCGTACTGGCCGTTCGCGGCGAGGGCGTCATTGGTCACTACCCAGCTGCTTCCCACCTGTCCGCATTCCGCTTCCAGCCAGAAGGAGTTCCGGGTGTACACTACCCCTTCGCACGCGTCACCGATACCGTTTCCGTCACTATCCGCCTGGTCGGCGTTGGGTTCGAAGGAACAGTTGTCGGTGTTGTCGAGAACGTAGCCCGCCGGCTGCTCGCAGCTGCGAATGCTCCGGGCCGGGTCCCCGAATCCATCTCCGTCGTCGTCGGCGTAGAAGACCGGTACCGTCTGATCCGGATTGGGGACCGTCGGGCAAGTATCCACGGCATCGGGCACCCCGTCCTGATCGGTATCCGTCTCCGCATCAAGTCCGCGGATACTGACGGTATCCGTGCCGGCTCCGCCCTGATTGTCGATGACCGTCAGGGTGATCGTGTGGAGACCGACCGGGAATACCGCCCGGGGGCTCGGTCCGGTTGCCGACCCGCCGTTCCATTTCCAGGCATAGGTGAGGATCGAGCCGTCCGTGTCGAAGGAGGCCGTTCCGTCCAGCGTTACGCCGAAGGGGGCGGGACCTTCCGTAGCGGATACCGCGGCCAGGGCTACCGGCAGGCGGTTAGCACTCGAGCCGCAGTTGGTACCCGCGTCGCCCAGTCCGGTCGGTTGGGTACCGGTCAGGTTCAGGTGCAGTTTATCCAGTTTCGCCGCTCCTTCGCGCCATGCGAAGTCGATGCTGTTCACGCCGGACAGTAATGGTACCGTTACGGGCATCTTGTTCCAGTTGAACAGGTTGTTGACGGTGATACCGCCCGACCATTTGTACCAGCTTCCGCCGTTAACCCTTACCCAGTAAGAGTCGCTGTCGGCATCCCTGGCGGAAATACGGGCGAATAGGGAGTAGTTCCCGGCCTGCGCCCGGTCGAAGGCAAAGCGAACGCGGTTGGCGGGGACATCGGCCGGTACGTTGACCAGGTCCTTGTTGCCCAACGCATCCACGTACTGACCGCCGGAGGCCAGGGGGTCGCTCTGCACGGTCCAGACCGATCCGACCTGGGCACACTCCGCTTCCAGCCAGAAGGCCGACTTGGTCGTCACATCGCCGGCACAGGCATCGCCCAGGCCGTCGTTGTTCGAGTCGAGCTGATCCGGATTGTAGGTGGTCGGACAGTTGTCCGTGCCATTCGTCACGTAACCCTGGGGCCGGGTACAGGACAGCACGACCTGCGTCAGATCACCGTACCCGTCACCGTCGGCATCGCCGTAGTACAGCTGAGGGGCACCGACCAGCGGATCGAGCGGATCACAGTCGTCCGTATCGGCTACCGAATCGCCGTCGTCGTCGTTGTCGCAGGCATCTCCGATGCCATCGCCGTCCGTATCGGTCAGGTCGTCGGTTGCGAAGGCCGGACAATTATCAAGCATATTGTCCACGTATCCCGCCGGCGGAGCACAAGCCGTTACCGCGGTGGCCGGGTCACCGTATCCGTCACCGTCCGTATCGGCGTAGAAGGTTCCCAACGACTGGTCGGGGTTGTAGACGGTCGGGCAATTATCGACGCTGTCTTCCACGCCATCGTTGTCGTTGTCGATGACCGTAGCCCCGACGTTAACTTGGACGACGGTATTGTCGGTAGCGCCCTTATTGTCGGTCACCGTCAGGGTGACGGCGTAGGTGCCTTCGGCAAAGGACATCCGGGCGCTCGGGCCGGAGGCGGAGCCGCCGTTCCAGGTCCAGGCATAGTTGGAAATGCTGCCGTCCGAATCGTAGGAAGACGTGCCGTCCAGATTGACCGAGAGGGGGGCGGAACCGGAAGCCGGATTGGCCACGGCCACCGCGACCGGGGGTGAATTGGGTCCGGTGGTCCCCTGACCGATGATCTCTAGGGCGGAAATCTTCGGCTGGTCAACTCCACCGACGGAACTGGCCGCACTCATGCTGAGGTCAAACTGACCGTTGGTATTGGAAATCCAGTACTCCTTCACCACCGGGCTTGCGGCACCTACCTCGGCGGCAATGTCGAAGTTGTCGATGACCCGGTTGCCCTCCAGCGTCACGTCGAAGATGCGTTTGCCGGCGGTGGTCCAGTAGATCTCGGCGAAGTGGAGTCTTACGAGGTAATCTCCGTTCTCCAGGGGCAGACTATACCGCAGCAGATAGGGGTTTCCGGCCGTACGTTCCGACTGGTAGATCGTCGGTAGGTTGAGGCTGGTATTGGAGTACGTGGAGCCGTCGAGGAAGTACTGATCGGCGGCGAAGGTGTTGCCCTGGTACTGAGCACTCGGACCACCGGCGTTGATGCGGATAGCCACCGCGCCCGGTTCACAGGCCGGGCCGTCGTCGACCACGCCGTCGCAGTTGTTGTCCTTGCCGTCGCAGAGTTCCGCGGCACCCGGATGGTTGCCGGAGTTGGCATCGTCACAGTCCTTATCGTTACTTACGTAACCCGTGAGGGGGCCACAGGCCTGGATCGATACGGTCGGATCACCGAAGCCGTCGCCGTCCGCGTCCCGGTAATAAGCATTGCTGGCCGTGATCAGTACGGTCAACTCCGAGCTAGCCTCGGCGCAGCCGGAGTTGCCACCGACGGTATAGGTGTACACGCCCGATAGGGCGGTGGCGGTATTCAGGACGGAGCTGACCGGATTGCCGAACAGCGACCACGTTCCCCCCGCCTGGGGGTTGCCGCCGAAGGCGGCTAAGCGGGTGAACAGATCGATGGTTCCATCGAGCCGGCAGGCCGTGATCGTTCCGCCGTTACCGGCACTGGCCGGCGCCAGGTCCTCCGTAACGGTGGCACTGGTCGTGGCTTTGCATCCGTCACTGCCGGTAGCCGTGAGCACGTAAGTCCCCGGCGTAGCAACCGTGAGCGTACGTCCCGTACCGAGAAGACGCGATCCGCTGTACCAGGCGAAACTCGGCGAGCTGGCTTCGGAAACGGCCGTCAGTTCGAGTTCGCCCACCGTACAGGTAAGGGTCGTCGAAGCGGCGCTGATGCGCAGGCCCGGCGCGTTGCCGAAGTCCTCCGTAACGGTCACGGAACTGACGTTGGGGCAGGCGCCGTACAGCAGCACCTCGGAGGAGAGGGTATACGTACCGGCCTGCGTCACCACGGGGTTCCGGGCAGTGGACGTGAATCCGTTCGGGCCGGTCCACTTGTAGATGCCCGTGGCGGCATAGCCGCTCAGCATAACGTTCCCCCCTTCGCAGAGCAGCACTTTGGGCCGCCCGTCAGCATTCGCGTTTACGGTACAGTCGGCATCGCTTCCGGATACGAATAGGGTAAAATCCGAGCTCACCCTTACTTCGTTATAGTCGGTGGCCGTCATGCGGATACGGAAATCATCGTCGGCCGCCGTGTAGGGAGCGTTGATGGTGAACTCCCCCGTCAGGTCGTTCAGTTCGATCCAGTAGGGGAGGGGCGAACCGTCGGTCAGGGCGGCGGTGTAGGTCAGGCGGTTGCCCGGATACCCCTTATCGAAGGAGGCCGCTACGTTATAGTTTCTGGCTACGGCGGGGTCCACCGTCAGGTTAGCGATGGCCGCGGCCGTGGGCTGATTGAAGGGGCGTGCATTGATGAGGTAGGCTACGTTGTCCTGCCAGTCACAGTTGCCGGACCCGGCGGCGCAGCCGTTGCCGATGTAGTCCTGGATCACGATGTATTCATTCGGGATCACCTTGCCCAGGCGGTCGATGGCCTTGTACACGCGGATGCCCAGAATCTCGTTCGCCAGGTTCCCGGAGGTATTGCCGCCCGAGGAGCGGTAGTTGGCGATCACAATCTGGAAGGGCCCCGAGATCGTGTTGGCCGCGTCTCCGGCGATCACCGTGGACACGTCCGTTGCCTTGGGCAGGATCGTCTGGAAGTTCAGTGTCCCGTGGTCGTAGTTCATACCGCCGACGATCTGATTGGAGCTGTTGCGCAACTGGCCCCTGGCGCCTCCGGGACCGTGGAACGCGGCTAGATGCATCATCCGTACGGGCTGCGTGGGGTCGGCCTGCTGGAAGTATCTCGACAGGATCAGACTTCCCTCGGCACCCGAGTTGACCCGCTCGTCGGTAGGATAGTCGGAGCTGGGGCTGGTAACGTACCGGCCGCCTTCCCGGCCCATTTCCGTCCTGAAGCCCAGGACTTCGAAGATTTGCTGGTTCGTCATCTCGTTGTTCCCTTCGATGAAGAGCATATACGATCCGCGGAAGGTCGCCGACGTACTCGCCGCGTTGTCCGCGTTGGAGGTCATCACGAGTTCCTCGGTAAGCAGCTTTGTCCGGTCGGGAAGGTCCCGCACAACGAACTCTACGGTCGCGTCGAAGTAGCTTCCCGGAGCTATGGTCAGAGCACCCGTCGATAGATCCACGTTAGTGATCTTGAAGACCGCCGTATCGGAAGTCGTCAGCTCACTGATGACGAGCGGCGCGGTACCGTCGTTGTGGATACGCACCGTATTGCGGTCGTGAACGTTCGGCCGGGAGCCGTTGAAGAGCTTGACCACGTTGTTGTAGTGGAAGGAAAAGAAGTCATCGGCGGGAAAAGCACGATTCGTTCCCGGCACCTTGGTCATATTCTCGATGCGGGCAACGGCACCACTCGAACGGACTACGGTAAAGTTTACCGTCTCCTCCGCCAGATTGCCGCGCCGGTCCACGGCCTCCACCGCGAGGCGGTAGTCGTAGGTAGTGAGGCCGGCGGGCAGACTCAGGGTGAGCGGACCGGTATAGGTAACGAACGCTCCGCCGTTGACGCTGTACCGCAGGGCGGCGATGCCGCCGCTGTTCGAATTATCCTGAGCACTCAGGGTCACCCGGGCGCTGCCGCGGTAACTGCCGTCTCCCTGCTGATATCCGTCCAGTTCGGCTACGATGGTAGGCAGGGCAAGATCGCCGTCGATCTTCGTCAGGCTTACGTACACGATCTTGGAGTTGCCGGTGGCCGTGGCACCCACGTCGTCCAGCGTCAGCTTACCGTCCAGCACCTTCACGATGCCCGATCCTACCCGGCGAATCTCGCTGGAGGAAGGAGCGAAATCCTGAATCAGCGTAACGCCTTCCGCCCGGATGGTATGGCGGCTGTCGAAGTACTGGGGATCACCGGCGGCAATCTCCACCCGGTAGCTGCCGTTCGGAACGGCAATTTCCCAATCCCGGGGAGCACGTGGATTCAGATCCACCTGATCGAACATGGCGAACGACCGCAGCAGTTTGTCCTCGTCGGAGCTGCTCTGGGTGATCCCGCGTCCGGCACCGCGGGCGCTGATGAAGTTATCCGCGGGCGCTCCAGTAGCGGGGTCGATCCACCCGAACGAACGACCGCCGGCCTGAATGCCGTAGGCGGCTCCTACATCCGCCACGTAGCCCGTAGGCGGCGTGAAGGTGTTGTCCTGGAAGTTGATCTTGGCGGCAAACTGCACGGATTCCGTAACCGTCGCGTTGATGCGCAGGGTTGCCGGAGCGAAGCCGGGCGCGGTAGCCGTGACGGTAGCGGTGTACGTGCCGTTGTCCAGCCCGAATGCATTCACCGCGAAATGGAGCGGGCTCCCTACGGTGACGCTCTGCGGCAGCACGACCCAGGATTGGCTGCTGGTCAGGGTTACCTGCTGCCCGTTGAGTGCCGTGCTGCTGTTGAGTATGGCCCCGGCGGTGGTGGAAATCTTTCCCCGGGCGGCCTGAAGGTCGATGCTGTTGGGTGCGAAACTCAGCACCTGCGCGCCCGCCCCCGCAGGTTTGGCGTTGGTTACGAGGAACACGTAGTCCTGGTAATCTCCGTTGGTTGCATCCTCGAAACAGACCAGGTAGCTATTCTCCACGAGCTTGCCGTCGCGGTCCCGCACGGGGTAGACGCGGGTACGGTGAGCTACGCCGCCGGTGTTCAGTTCGTCCTGGGTGTAGTTGAAGCGGTTGAACGCTTTGGATTCCACGAAGAACCCGAAGGTCGCTCCCTGCGGATTGAAGCTCGTGGTGCCGGAAGCCAGGCTGGGATAAAGTGTCTGCGCGTTCGCCAGACCGCTGGCCTGAACGCCTACCTGGTACGGAACTACGCTGCCGCCGGTATTGGTGTACCAGCCGAAGGGAAGGATCTCCGCCGGGGAATAACGGGCCACCGAGGTGATGCCCACGTTGCCGGCGGTGGCCGCCACGAAGAGGGGAGCGATAATTTCCTCCCCCTGGGGCGTGACGCTGGTCGTATTGGACAGCGTTGTCCAGCCAACGTCGATGCCGATCCCGAGCGCGTCTACTACGTCCTGCAGGGGGGGCTCGTTGTTGCCCTCGAGTCCCGGCTTCTTCAGTCCGTGCAGGCCGACGGTGAAATTACTTTCCGCCGAACCGGTACCCTCGAATAGTAAGTCCGCCGACTGGTAACCCAGGTTGGTCTGGTCGAGGTCCGGAGCGAACGTCACGGCATACTGCTGCGCGGACGCGGGAGCCAGCGTGAACGACGATGGGCCGGTGAAGGAAAACTGATCGGCAAACGGACCCGTAAGCCGAACCGCGTTGATGACCAACTCGGTACGCCCCGTATTCGTGATGGTCACGTTCTTGGTCTGCGACTGCGCACCCTGGGTGTTTACGGTGGTTTCGAAGATGAGCTCTTCCGGGTTCACCGACACCAGCGGGGCACCGGCGGGGGCCACGTTGCGCACGATCACGACCACGTCCTGGTAATCGTATCCCGTGCCCGTCTCCTCGGTGGCCAGGATGTATGCATTGTCTTCGCCGGGCACTTCGTACACCCGGACCTGGTGGGGCACGGCGCCGGAGAAGGTGTTCTGTCCGTCCTCGGAGAAGACGATCCGGTTGTTAAAGAACGGCCACTGGCTGTAGAAGCCGAAGGCGAGTTGCCCGGGATTGAAGGTAGTCGCTCCCGTGATTGCCGGATTCAGGGTCTGGCCATTGCCCGCGGTGGTATTCGCTACGCTGAATACCTGATGGCGGGAACTGGTGCTACCGCTTTCGTACCATCCGAAATTGAGGATGGGGTTGGCGGATTCCGGTCCGAACACCGACAGTACTTCCACGCTTACGGGACCGTCGGTAGCCCGCTGGAAGAGCGGAACGTCGACTTCGTCTCCCAGTCGCTGATTATAATTCTGGTCGACGCGCAGATCGATCGGGGCGGTAGCGGGATTCTGATCGCCCACGGTCACGGCCAGCCCGTAGGTGTCGAAGATCTGCTGCAGGGAGGGTTCGCCGCCGTTCGCCTTACCGAGGCCGCGAAGCTGGATGGAGGTCGATTCGGCGTTCGACCCGCTTACGGTGAGGGTCGCGGCTTTCGCGCCCGCGCTGGTCGGACGGAAGGTTACGGTCACCGAAGCGGTACTGCTGACGCCCAGTTCCGCCGGTAGGGAGGAGGCGTTCAGGACGAACTGATCGGCGTGGGGGCCCGTCAGCGTGGCGGTCGCACCCTGCAGGGCGGCGTTGCCCGTATTGGCCACGAAGACCGTGGTGGACTTGCCCGTAGCCGATCCGACTACTTCGTCGACGGTCACCTCTTCGGGGTTGAGCGTCACGAAGGGTCGGGGTACGGCCTGGTTGCTGGGTTGCAGCAAGATGATGGACTGGGTACCGAAATCGGATACGTAGAGGTTGCCCGTGGCGGGGTCCTCGACGATGTCCAGCGGATCGGTAAATCCGGTGAAGCCCGGAATTCCCGTCTTCGCGGTGACGATGTCCCCGTTCGTTCCCCCGGGTACCAGGGCGATGATGTCGCTGCCGCCGCTGTAGCGGCACACCAGCAGGGCACCCCGGAGGTTCCCGTTCTCGGCGTTGCTCCGGTATTCGATTACCCCGTTGGGCGACTTATTGAACTCGAAGTCAAAGGCCGCCCCGCGGAAGTTGACGTCCGTCACGACCGAACCGGGGTAATTTTCCACGTCGATGGGACCTCGGTTCAGCACGAACTCTCCCCGTAGGGGGTTCGGGTGTCCGTAGTAACCGATCCCCGTAGCGGGATTGATGCGGAAGAGCCAGTCGCGCTGGGTGTTGTTATTATTTGCCGCCGGTACCTGGGGATAATTCCCCGAGGGGTCGTCGTAGTTGTAGTACGTGCCGTCCGGGCGGCGGGTGCCGTGGAGGGAGGCCGGGGCATTGCTTCCCCCCGCGGTTCCGTTGGTGGGAATGTAAAGTTGGCCGTTGGTGTGCCACACCAGGTCGTAGGCATTCCGGATCCCGGTCGCGTACAGCGTCAGCGGGGCGTTTACGTAGTAGGGATTATACGTTCCGTTGTCGGGGAAGGTCTGATTGGCCTCGACGTAGCTGCCGGTACCGCTGCCGAGGGTGGGGGAGTTGACGTCGACGTTGTTGATGGCCGTCGCGTTCATGGTCGTCTTGGCGTTGAGGGGCCAGGCGCTGCGCGGGAGCTTGGTGAGATCGAGGCGTAGGGTTGCCGCGGACAACAGCCGCTCCTTGCGGTTACCCCAGCTGTTGTCGGGGGCGCCTCCGGCGGTGTTACTGCCCTGGTTGAAGTACATGACCTGTGGCTCGCCGGGCCGGAATGCGAGACTATTCGTGAGGTGATCGCGGCGCGAGCGGGGCAGATTCGTGACCACGAGGGTTTCGGAACCCAGGTTCGGTCCGCTCAGTTCGCTGATCTTATTATCCCAGGCGGGGGCGGTCGTCAGGTTGTTGCTGCTGTGGCTGACGAAGGCCACCAGGTTGTCCGCCGTGGCCGTCGGAGCGAATACGAAGCCTACGGCCGCGCGCTCCCCGTAGGTGTCGTTCAGGGTCGTGATCGTCTCCTTATCCGTGAGGGTGCCGTCGGCGGCGATGGTCCACCGGTCGATGGTACCCTGAATGGAAAGACCGTAGAAGCGGCCGTCCGGTCCGATGGTCAGCGAGGTATAGCGACCGCCGGTGGCTACGTTGCCGGCATTCGTGAAGGATACGGCATCGAGGTTGCCGCCGCCGCCGGTGCTTCCCGTGGCGGTAGTGAAGGTGGAGGTGAATCGCTCGAAGGCCACGCCGGTGAGATCCCGTACACCGTCTACGACGAATTGGTAGGTGACATTGGGTTCCAGCGGCAGGAGGGGCGTAAGGTTGATGGCATCGCCGCCCCCGGTACCGTTCGCCGTCGTGGGTACGAGCGTTTGGGCGGGTAGCTTATAGAGTTGTACCGTCTGGTTGGTGATGGTAGCATTGTCTACGCCGAATATGCCGTTTTGTCCGTTCGGCAGGTAGAGCTCGTTGGCGGATACCGATGTATTCGTCGCCACGTTCAGGGCCCCGTCGCGGGGGATGACGCCGGTCACCCGGGGCGCCTCGTCGGGATCGGGGTCCGGTACCGTCGGCGTAATGGTGACGTTCACCCGGAGCTCGGCGGTCGTGTAGCCACCGGCCTGGGCGTAGATGCTCGAGCTGTAGAAGCCGGGAGCCAGTCCGCTCCGGATGCCGAAGCGAAGTTCTCCGACGGTCGGATTGGTCGGAATGACCAACCACTCCGAGGCGTCGGGGTCGTCGGAAAGCGTCACTGCGGGCTGGCTGCCGTCGTTGGTCGACAACGTCACCCGTTGTTCCGCGACCGTTACTCCCTCCGGGGATACCACATCGATGGACGCAGCGGAAAATTGCAGGGCGGGGGCGGGGTTCACGACGATAGTGATGGTTTCCTCACTCGTCAGGCGGCCGTCGGACACGGTGAGCGTTATCGCGCTGTAGGTACCCGCATTACCTACGGCGGGACTCAGTCGCAGCGTGGCCGTCCGATCGTTGTTGTTCGTCAGCGTGGCAAAGGAAGGGAGGTTGCCGCTCGCCGAGAAGGTGAGTTGGTCGTTCGCGTTGGCGTCGGTGGCGCGCAGGGTGACGGTGGTCGTCCGCCCCTCCGTGGCACTCAGGTTGCCGACGGAAGCCAGCACGGGTGCGGCATTGGGGGGAGGTGCCGGTGCGCTCACTACCTTGGTGTAGTCCGTATCTACGACTACGTCCCCCAGACTACCCCGGTAGTTGCTATCCCCACCGTCGCTGCGGTACAGGGAGGCCAATTCCGGGGTGCCCAGTACGAAAGCACTGCCGCAGGGCGTCCAGGTATTGGCGTTCGCCGTAGCGGCCGGAGCGAAGGTCCAGCTGTAGGAAACGGTGAAACTCCCGTTCCAAACGGCCCTGATCACGACTTGCTCCTCCTTGCCGAAGGTTACCGGCGATACGCCACCGGTCGCGGACTGGTTAGAGGCGCGCACCCTTACGTTCACCCGGTTGCCGTCCCGCACCAGTTCGGGGTATACCCACTGCTGGCTCGGATAGTAAGCGTCAACGCGTAGGCCGGACAGAATACGATTTGTCCAACTCGAACTCACGCCGTCTACCCGGAACGTCGTCCCGTAGTAATAGGGCACGTTGGCCTGCATACGGGTCGCGAACAGTTCACGCGTCGCCCGGTCGATGTAGTGATCGCCGAGTACGGGAAGTCCGCCGGCGAGTACACTCAGTTCGGTGCCGGAGAAGCGGGTGGAGGGAAAGGATTGGGCCGTCAGGGGTTGGGGTGATGACGTGAAGATGAACGTCATCAGCATGGCACATGCTGCGTAAAAAATTCTCATGAGTGTTGTTCAAGTGTCGGTCTGACCAACAGGCCAGACATTTAAATATGATAAGGCGGTCGCCGGGGGGCGGGAGCGTAAAGGGTGTCGTAAGCTATCCGTGTACCCGACCATTTGCCGCACACGGGGGGCCGTAGCGGATTAGCCGGATGGATTTCTTACGAGGGTATTAGGCGAAAATCAACAGGGAAAACTTCGGGATGCGGTCGCCCCGAACTAGCTAAAGGGGGAGACCGGAAAAATCAGCGTATGTATGGATCCTGAATAAAGGATCGGTGTAATAAGGTAAGTAAAGGTGGAACGGCCGCGCGGTATTATCGCACCCTGTTTCCTACCCAAATATAGGCGTAAAGGTAAACATGTTCGTCGATCACGCTAATATTAACAGATACCGCTTCTTCTTTCCGTTCTCCAGCAACAGGAAGCGATCGTGGAGCAAGTCTCCCTCGGATACCACCGCGTCCGCATCCGTAACCTTCTCCTTATTGACGCTGATCGCGTTGCCCTGTACGGCCCGTTTTGCCTCGCTCTTGCTGCTCACGATATCGGTGTGCTCCGCCAGTAAATCCATGATGCCGCCCGGGAGCCGGGACCGGTCGATCTCGTAGGTCGGAATATTGCCGCTAAGCGACCGCAAAGCCCGGGCGTCGAGGGCGCGCAGGTCTTCGGCGGTGGCGCCCCGGCCGTACAGCAGGTTGGTGACGCGCTCGGCCGTGGTCAATCCCTCCTCTCCGTGGATGCGCCGGGTCAGTTCGGCGGCCAGGGCGGTCCGGATGGCCGTGATCTCGCGGTAGCGGTCCTCGCCCGCGAGGTGTGCTTCCACGGTGGCGCAGTCGGCCAGGATCTCTTCCTTACCGCGCAGGGAGAAGTACTTCAGGTAGGTCGGTACGTCGGCATCGTCGCTGCGCAGCCAGAATTGGTAGAAGTCGTAGGGGCTGGTCAATTCGGCGTCCAGCCAGATGTTGCCCGCGGCGCTCTTCCCGAACTTCGAACCGTCGGCCTTAGTGAGTAGGGGCGTGGTGACGGCGAAGGCCTTTCCCTCGAGGTTGCGGCGCACGAATTCGGTTCCGCTGGTGATGTTCCCCCACTGGTCGGAACCGCCCATTTGCACCGTTACGCCGTGGTCGGCGTAGAGAAGCTGAAAATCGTATCCCTGCAACAGTTGGTAGCTGAGCTCCGTGAAGGTCATTCCGGTGTCCAGCCGCTTCTGCACGCTGTCCTTGCTCAGCATGTAGCTCACGGTGAGCGTCTGTCCGACGTCCCGCAGGAAGTGAAGCACGTTCATGTCGCGGTAGAAGTCCAGGTTGTTGACCACCGACATGGCTCCCGCGTTCCCGCCCAGCAGTTTTTCCATTTGTACCTGCTGGTGCCGGAGATTCTCGTCCAGCTCCTCGTAGGGCTTCATTTCCCGTTCCTTGTCGCGCCCGCTGGGGTCCCCGATCCTTCCGGTGGCTCCACCGAAAAGCACGACCGCGTGGTGGCCGGCCCGCATCCAGTGCGTCAGCAGCATGAGCTGTACGTAGTTGCCGATGGTGAGCGAGGGGGCGGTCGGGTCGAATCCGATGTAGGCCTTCCGCGGGCCTTCGGCCAGGTGTTCCCGGATACCGGGGGTCAGTTGGTGGAGCATGCCACGCCATTCGAGTTCGGCGATAAAATCCATGGGGGGAAGTTGCGGGGGTCGGGGTGTAATGGGCGGCAAATATAGCAAGGGCGGGGCCGCGGGTGCAAGGTGGATCCGGGAAAGCTGCGGGGTTTGGCTTTATCTTAGCGCCTTATGAATTTACCCCTGTACCTGGCCCGGGGCGTTGCCAAGGGCGGAGGCCGCTCCATCAGCCGCACGATCATCGGGATCGCGGTGGCCGCCGTCGCCATTTCCATGGCCACGATGGTCCTGGCCAGCGCCCTGATCTCCGGGTTCAAAACGGAAATCTCCGTCAAGATCTTCGGCTTCTGGGGGCACATTCACATCACCGAGGAGCGAGCGGCCAACGACATCATGCTCACCTCCGATTACCCCATCAGTACCCAGCAGGATTTCTATCCCGACCTGGAGAACACCGGCCCGATCACCTACCGGGAGTTTCACGACCCCTTCGGCGGCAATCAGGTAGAGGAAAAGACCACCCGCGGGGGCATTCGCCACCTCCAACAGTTCATCCTCCTGCCCGGCATCGTTTCGGTCTTCCACGAGGGAGAACGGCTGGCCGACACCGAACCCCTGGTGCTGAAGGGCATCGCCGAGGACTTCGCCTGGTCCGACTTCGATCAGTACCTCATCGAAGGAGAGCGGCTGGAGGTCACGCCGGATTCCACTTCCCGGACCATCCTGATCTCGAACAGTACCGCCCGCCGGCTCAAGATCGGCATCGGTGACCGGGTCGACTTCGTCTACTTCAGCGGCCTGCGGGAGGAAAAGACGCGGGCCTTCACCGTCGGGGGCGTCTACAAGACCGGCCTGGAGGAGTACGACAGCAAGTTCGCCATCGTCGACATTAAGCAACTCCGCCGCCTGCTCAACTGGCGCGACGACGAGGTGGGCGGCTTCGAGGTAGTGCTGGACGACATCGACGATCTGGACGCCTTCTCCAACTACATCCACTACGACGTACTGCCGCAGGACCTGTACGCCGACAGCATCCGCAACAAACTGCGCGAACTCTTCAACTGGCTCGACATTCAGGACTACAACGGGATCATCATCCTGATCCTGGTCGTCCTGGTCGCCGTGATCAACATGATGACCGCCCTGCTGATCCTCATTCTCGAACGTACCAACATGATCGGCACGTTGAAGGCTCTGGGACAGGACAACTGGAACATCCGCAAGATCTTCCTGTACTACGCCGGCTTCATCGTCATCGTAGGACTGCTGCTCGGCAACCTGATCGGACTCGGCCTGGCCTGGCTGCAAAAGACGTTCGGCATCGTGGAGCTGGACGAGGAGAGTTACTACCTGGCCGTAGCCCCCATTCGGCTGGAGTGGCTCACCATCCTGGGACTCAACGTAGGCACCTTCGTCGTCATCCTGCTGTTCCTGATCTTACCCTCCTACCTCGTCACTAAGATCGATCCGGTGAAGGCTATTCGGTTTAAGTAGGGGAGGGGTGGTTAAGTGGGGGAGTGAATGGATGGATTGGGGGGATGGGTGGATTAGGGAATCCAGACCAGGAGACCACTCGGGACACGGGGTTCGAAGCGGGTACTCTTAGGCGGAAGCGTCCGGCCGGCGGCGACTTCGCTGAAGAAGCGATCGCGCGGTATGGGGCGTCCGAGCAGCTTGACCTTATCGTGGAGTTCGGGCGGCATTCGCAGGGCCCCTTCTGCCAGGGGGGGAGATTCCACGTAAGTGAGCCGTTGATCGGCGCGCACGTCGGTGATGCCGAAGACATTGGTGAGTATAGTCTGGTTGAGCCAGGCGGAATCCGTTTCGGCGACATTATCCGCTCTGCGGCGCAGCAAATACGCCGCCCCCCGGTAGCTTAGCAGCCAGGTTCCTTCTTCGGTGGCGGGGCGGGGCACGGGCAGGGGAGAAATGGTGAAGTAAGAATTCAGGCGTTGCAGCAGTTCGGCGGGCGCGCGGTCTTCCTCGATCACCCGCATGAACGTGCCAATGCGAAGTTCGTCGGCCCCCACCAGGACGACGGGGATGTGGGTGCAGCTGGCGAGGCCCTCCACCGCCAGCGCGGCGTGGGTGTAGGCGCGGTGGTGGCCGTCGGCGATGACCATGGGGCCGAGTTCGCGCAGGTCCAGGGCGGTGCCCCGGTAGCCTCCGGACAGGGCGTAGCGGTAGCGATTATTGTGGTAGTGCAGCACGGGCGTCGCGGGATCCTCCGGGTGATCGCCCCACCAATCCCTGAGCGAAGGGATCGTGAGCAAGACGGGTTTACCGAGCGCCCCCTCATCCTGGCGAATCAGGCGCCGCTGCCGCTCCAACCGTCCGAGGAGGGTGTTTTCGTGGGGGCGCACCGTGCCGTTGCCGAAGTAAGTGGCGGGTAGCAAACCGGCGATCCCCCGGGCCGTACTGCCGGTGGTCGAATCGGTGATCTGCAGAAACGGGAAGCACGGGCCCCGGTGGCACTGAAAGGGGAAGGGGTGGAGCGACCGAATGCCGTTGCGGGTGACGGGCAGGGACTGCACGGAGGTACCCGGGGGTCGGTAGTACTCGGGAAAGGGAAAAAGTTGGGCCATACCACGCGGGATTGCCCAAAGATATAAAAGAGAAAGGCGCGGCACACGTGCCACACCTTTCCTGAACTAAACCCCAGTTATAAAAATTCTTGGTGACGATGACGCCTGGTCGATCGTCTTGCTGCAATATACGGGTGTCCGCCCGAAAAAATTGCGTACTGCTAAAAATTTTAACGTTACAACCCCATGATTTGGGGCTCAGACCCCATGATTTAGGGACTTATGTGAATAATTTACTCCTCCGTTGCGCCGAAGTCGAACAGCACGCTGAACCGCAGGGTGTTGTCGAGGGGGTTGCGCTGGTTGCCGGTGGGGACGAGGTAGCTCAGGTTGATGCCGAAGATGTTGTACTTCAGTCCCAGTCCCGCGGTGAGGTAGCGGCGGCCGCCCTTGGTCTGGTCCTCGTGGAAGTAACCGGCCCGTACGGCGAACTGCTCGGCGTACCAGTATTCGGCGCCTACGCTGAAGTTGAACTCCCGCAGCTCCTCATTGAAGCCGTCGGGGGCGTCGCTAAAGCTGTTGAAGATGCCGCTGATGGGCGACTGGTCGTTGATCTCGGATTGCGTCTGCTTACACTTCGGGCTGCCGTCGCAGGGGGTGGGCACGAGCAACTTGTTGGTTTCCGCCGTAACCGTGATCTGGTTGTACTGATCCAGATTGAAAGTGTAGGCGGCACCGATGCCGAGGTTGGCGGGCAGGAAGTCGCGGATCGTATCCTGGGTGTAGGTGATCTTATTGCCGATGTTGGTGATGGCGGCACCGATGGAGAGGATGTTTCCACTCGGGCCGATCGGTTCACTCCGGAAGTTGGCTCCGATGTCCGCGGCGAACGCCTGACCGACCTCGATGATCTGTCCGCCCGATTGCTGGCCGGAGGCGAGGTTGGAGTTGATGTACTTTCCGGTAATGGAGAGACCGAAATTCTGCGACAGCAGGCGGGTATAGGCCAGGGCGACCTCAAACTCGTTGGGCTTGCCGGTGCCGAGCTGAGTATTATTCTCGTCGGTATACTGAATGTCACCCAGGCTGAAGTAGCGCAGGCTGGCGGCTACGGCCTGGTTATCACCGAGCTTTTTGAAGCCGCCGAGGTAGGCCAGGTACACGTCGTTGAGGCCGAGTGCCTGGAGCCAGGGCGTGTAGGTGGCGCCCAGCGCCAGATCTTCTTCCGAAAAGGCCAGTCGGCTGGCATTGTAGTGCAGGGCGTTGGCGTCGGGGCTGAGGGCTACACCGGCGTCGCCCATCGCGCCGCCGCGGGCGTCGGGGTTGATGCGCAGAAAGGGGACGGCGGAAACCACGGTATTCACGCAAGGACCGCCGGTGCCGGGTTGCACGTTGCTGCCGTCGGGCCCGATGACGCAGGCGCTCCCCTGTGCGGTGAGCTGCTGTCCGAATCCGCACAGAAGGACTGCGGCGAGGAGTTTTACGAGTAGTTGTTGCATAGGTTGATTAAGATTCCGGTCTGACGGGGGTAGCCCCGGAGCTCGAGGATGTCGGGAAGTGATTCAGGCTAGGGAACGTATTGTGCCGCTCCCTTATTTTTTGTGAAATTTTAGAAATCGTCCGCCCCACCCAACGTCGGAGGTGCAAAAGTACGTTCAGTTAGCCAACCACCCCTCAATCCGACCCTACGATGCTTCGCTCCGTCCGCCAAATGTTGCCCGCTATCATCCTGTTGTTCGCCGCTCCCGCGTCCGCGCAAATTGAGTTTTCTCCCTACATCGGGCTGGCCACGGGCGACCAGTCGGTAGAACTCGTCCGCCCCACCGACAATTTCGATCGCTACGCCGGGGACCGTCTGCTGGCCGGATTCGACCTGCTGTTCGGTGCGGGGCAACTCGTACCCGTGGCGGGACTGGCGTACCGTCCGACTACCTACGAGGAAAGCGGGGGAGAAGATTTTCGCTACGATCGGTTGACCCTGCCCCTAGGCTTCGCGTACCGCTTACTGGCCGCCGATTTCGACATCAACGTCGTGCTGCACGCCGCCGCGCTGCCCGGCATATCGTGGGGCGACGACTCCGCCTCCGGACAGACGCTCGACCACGGCCTGCACTGGGGGGCACGCGGGGGCCTGACCCTGTACCTGGGGACGGTGACGCTGGGGGGGCAGTACCTGATCGACGTGGGCCGCAGCGGGCCGGTCGGGGGCGCGGGGACCACTTTCGTCGTGACCGCGGGGGGTAGATTCTGAGTTTAAGCCCGTGCAATTGTTCACAATTTCGGCGGTGGTGGTGTTACCTTGCCGTCAGGCGAACAGTTTCGGACATGACCGGCCCCGGCCGGGCTCATTTGGCCCCGAACTTGCGCAAGTAAACCTTTCGGGCTTTCTTTGCGGCCGCATTTAATCACTAAAGCCTCCATAGAATATGGCAAGCATTGAAGAAAAAGTTAAGCAGATCATCGTCGACAAACTCGGCGTTGACGAATCCGAGGTGACCGCCGATGCCAGCTTCCAGAACGATCTGGGGGCTGACTCCCTGGACACCGTCGAGCTCATCATGGAGTTCGAAAAGGAATTCGACATCAGCATCCCCGACGAGCAAGCGGAAAACATCCAGACCGTTGGTCAGGCCGTTACCTACCTCGAAAGCAGCGTAGATAAGTAACTCCTTACTTTCCGTTTTCTCGCCGCCGCCCGATTGCCCCCTAAAGGTAGCGAGCGGCGGTTCTTTTTTTACCTTGGAGCACGACAATGATGAATAGAGTAGTAATCACCGGCATCGGCGCCCTGACCGCCATTGGAAACTCGGTACCCGAATACCTCGAAGGCCTCCGCCGGGGGCGCAGCGGGGCCGGCCCCATCACCCAGTTCGACGCCGAACAGTTCAAGACGCAGTTCGCCTGCGAAGTAAAGGACTGGGACCCCACCACCCGGGTCGATAAGCGCGAAGCCCGCCGCCAGGATCGCTACACCCTCATGGCCCTCTACACCGCCGACGAAGCCATGCGAATGGCCGGTCTGGTTGACGAGGAGGGTAACGTTCTCTCCGGGGCCGTCGATCCTGACCGGGCCGGCTGCATCTGGGCCAGCGGCATCGGCGGCCTCCGCTCCCTGGAAGAGCAGATCGAGATCTTCGAGGGCGGCAACGGTACGCCTCGCTACAATCCCTTCATGATCCCCCGCATGATCGCCAACATGGGCGCCGGGCACATCAGCATGCGCTATAATCTGCGCGGCCCCAGCTACGCTACGGTGAGCGCCTGCGCTTCGGCCGGCCACGCCCTGGCTTCCGCCGCCGACGACATCCGGTTGGGCCGGGCCGACGTCATGATCACCGGTGGTTCCGAGGGCGTGATCACGAAAACGGCCATCGGCGGCTTCAACTCCATGAAGGCGCTCAGTACCCGGAACGACGATCCGGCCACGGCCTCCCGCCCCTACGACGCCGACCGCGACGGATTCGTCCTGGGCGAAGGCGGCGGCGCCATCGTGCTCGAAAGCCTCGAACACGCTCAGGCCCGTGGAGCCACCATTATTGCCGAGATCGCCGGCTACGCCGCCAGCTCCGACGCCTACCACATCTCCGCCCCTCACCCCGACGGAGCCGGAGCCAAAATGGCCATGCTGAATGCCATGAAATACGCCGGCGTCGCGCCGGCCGACGTGGACTACATCAATACCCACGGCACCTCGACACCCCTCGGCGACACGGCTGAGTTGAAGGCCATCCAACTAGCCTTCGGTGAAGATGCCTACCAGCTCCACATCAGCTCCACGAAGTCCATGACCGGCCACCTGCTCGGGGCCGCCGCCGCCATCGAATCCATTGCGTGCATTCTGGCCATTCAGCACAATTTCGTGCCACCGACCATCAATCACTTTACCGACGATCCGGAAATCGATCCCAAACTGCAACTGACCTTTAACGAAGCGGTAGAACGTCCGGTCGACGTCGCCCTCAGCAACACCTTTGGGTTTGGCGGGCACAATTCCGCTACTATCTTTAGGCGCTTTACCCCATAGAGCCCACCAAAGTGATTAAAGCAGTAAGACGGATCTATAATCGCTACTTCTCTCCGGAGAAGGATTTCGTCCGGCGATTGCGCCGGCTGCTCGGTTTTACCCCCGCCTACCTCAACGTTTTCAAGCTCGCCTTCGCCCACAAGAGCAGCAACGACAATACCCGCAAGCAACCCTACGGAGGGCAAAACAACGAACGCCTCGAATTTCTGGGCGACGCCGTGCTGGGGACCATCGTGGCGGAATACCTCTACAAGAAGTATCCCACCGCCGACGAGGGCTTCCTGACCAAGATGCGGTCCAAGATCGTCAAGCGAAAGTCGCTCAACGCCATCGGCTACGACATGGGGATGGACGAGCTGCTGAGCACCTACAACAACACCCGGATCGCCCGTTCCATGCTCGGCAACGCCGTGGAGGCCCTGGTCGGAGCGGTGTACGTCGAGCAGGGCTACGTCGGGACCACCCACTTCGTCGTCCAGCGCATGCTGCGGGATTATGTCGATATCGAGACCCTGGAGACCTACGACGACAACTACAAGAGTCAGCTGCTAGAGCACTGTCAGAAGAACGGCCAGCGGGTAGATTACGAGATCCTGAAGCGCTTCAAACAGGATAAACGCGATCGGTTCCGGGTAGCCGTCATGATCAACGGCCGGCGCATGGCGGTCGGGGAGGACTACAACAAGAAAAGCGCGGAACAGCAGGCCAGTCGGCGCGCCCTCAAGGATCTGGGGTTGAACATGGAAGCGGGGTAGCGGCATCCCTGGCCGGCTACAATAAGCGACTTCCCGATAAGCTCGGGGCATCCGGTTGCGTTTATTCGGTGAGTTATCTGATCTTACCCGCATTCAAACCGTCCGCCAACTCCTCATCAGCTGGCCCCCGTGGTCCGGCAATCCGCCCGGCCACCGGGGTTGATAACCTCCGGCGCCTACCTCTTTCCCATGACTCTCACCACCTCCCGTTGGCCCCAGTACCTCGCCCTGATCGGGTTGGTGATCGTGGTGGCTTCGGTGTGGTACACTAATCGTCTGGCTAACCAGCTGTCGGTCATCGAGGAAAATTACGTGCGCTTTTACGAGGCCTCCATGCGGGACATAACCAATTTCGACGGCTCGGACGTCGCCGAAGACGTGTCCACCCAACAGGAGATCATCGGCAACAACACCACCATCCCCGCCATTTGGGCGCTCCAGGGCGGGGGCTACCAGGAAGCCATTAACTGGGGCGGGCGGGAGGCCGATACCGCCTACATTCTCGAGCAGCTGGACTACCTGAAGGCCAACGGCAAACCCCCGGTGGAGATGCCCTACGGCGGACTGATGTACTTCGGCACCAGTACGCTCATCACCAAACTGCGGCTCTTTCCCTACATCCAGCTGGCCCTCATCGGCACCTTCGTCGTCATCGGCGTTTTCGGAATCAATCAGGCCCGCCGCGCCGAGCAAAACCGCGTGTGGGTCGGACTGGCGAAGGAAACCGCCCACCAGCTCGGAACCCCGATAAGCGCCATCATGGGCTGGATCGAGCACCTCAACCTGATGTACGCCGAGAACGGGGAGATCATGGAAGTATCTACCGAGCTGCAGAAAGACGTGGAACGCCTCGAAATGGTCGCCAACCGCTTCAGTAAGATCGGCGCCACCCCCGAACTGGACCCGGTCAATATCTACACCGAACTCGATAAGTGCCGGGCCTACATGGAAAAACGGGCACCCCGTCGCGTCCGCTTCACCTTTCCCCCGCCGGACGCCGGGAATATTCAGGTGGCCATCAACCCCCTGCTCTTCGACTGGGTGATCGAAAACCTCGTACGCAATGCCCTCGACGCCATGGACGGGAAGGGCGAGATCAGCAGCCAGGTCACCGAAAAGGACGGTAAGGTCATCATCGACATCTCGGACACGGGCAAGGGCATTTCAACCCGCAACCTCCGCCGGGTATTCGATCCGGGATTCACCACCAAGAAGCGGGGGTGGGGGCTGGGGCTCAGTCTCGTCAAGCGCATCGTGGAGGAATATCACCGTGGGCGCATCGTGGTCGCCCACTCCGAAGTAGGCAAGGGAACTACTTTTCGCATCACCCTCCCCCGTGCAAGCTAAGTCCGTATGAGCCAGGAACCCATCATTGCCATTGCAACGCCCACCGGCGAAGGCGCCATCGGCATCGTCCGCCTGAGCGGGGCGGGCTGCGTCGAACTGCTGCAGCCCTATTTCTCCGGCCGTGATCTGCGGAAGGCGCCCGCCCGCTATGCCCACTTCGGCATACTGTACGACGCGGCGGGCGAGGCCATCGACGAGGTACTCATCACCACCTACCGGGCACCGGCTTCCTACACCGGAGAGGATTCCGTGGAAATAAGTTGTCACGGCAGCCCCTACATTTTACGACAGATACTTCAGTTGGGCGGGGACGCGGGAGCCAGGCTTGCCCAACCGGGCGAATTCAGCCAGCGGGCCTTCCTGAACGGTAAGCTCGACCTCAGCCAGGCCGAGGCCGTGGCGGATCTCATCGCTTCCCGCTCCGCCGCCGCTCACCGCATCGCCCTGCAGCAACTGCGGGGTGGGGTCGGCAACGAAATCAGCGAACTCCGCACCCAACTCGTCGACTTCGCCAGCTTGATCGAACTCGAACTCGATTTCGGGGAGGAGGACGTGGAGTTTGCCGATCGCGGTCAGCTCGGTGACCTGGTCTCCCATATCCGGAAACGCATCACCGCCCTGACCACCTCCTTCCGGCTCGGCAACGCGATCAAGGAGGGCGTAGCTACCGTTATTGCCGGCCGGCCGAACGCCGGAAAGTCAACCCTGCTGAACGCCCTGCTGAACGAGGACCGGGCGATCGTGTCGGACATTCCCGGCACTACCCGCGACACTATCGAAGAAATCGTCAACGTCGGGGGCATCGGTTTTCGGTTGATCGACACCGCCGGCATTCGCGACGCTTCGGACACCATCGAGGCCATGGGCGTGGAACGCACCCTGCAACGCGTGGCGTCCAGTCACCTACTGGTATACGTATTCGACGTGGTGGAAACCGACCCGGCCACGCTCGCCGCGGACCTCGACCGCCTCTACCGCGAAGGTCTGGAACTGGTGGTGGTCGCCAATAAGATGGACCTCAACCCCTACACCAAGTACGAACACTACTTCGGCGACGCCTACACCGGACGCTGGACGGTGCCCCGCGAACGCTTCGTCCCCATGATCGCCCGGGATAAGAGTAATCTCGGGTACCTCCAGGAAACCCTCCTACAAGTCGTGACCGAGGGCCGCGGGGGTATCGATGCTCAAGAGGTGATCCTCAGCAACGCCCGCCACTACGATGCGCTGCAACGGGCGGATAAGGCGCTGGAGCGCGTGGGGGAGGGATTGTCCAGCGGACTCTCCCAGGACTTCATCGCCATGGATATCCGCCAGAGCCTGCGCGATCTGGGCGAGATCACCGGAGAGATCACCACCGACGATCTGCTGGGCAACATTTTCTCCAATTTCTGCATTGGGAAGTAGTTGCCCCCGTGCATCTAAATCGCTTCCGAAGTGTTGGAGTACACGGGTTTATGTAGAAACCCCTACCTTCGGAAACTCTCATGATTACTGAATAGACGTTAAAGGTTGCAAATTGAATAATTCCCGTATCCTTCCCGATCACCCCTCCGGTGATCACCAACGCTGCGCTTCGTCGACTTCGCCTGGCCCCTTACGGCCGGAGCGCCCGATCGTAAAAGCCCCACCCCGGTATACGGAGGAGGAAGAAGAAAATTTTCGGTTGAATCAGGAGGAGACCCTGCAACTTTGCAACGAATTCCAGGCGTTCTATGCGGCAAATCCCGCATACCACCTTGATCTTTGAGCGCTACCGTATCTATGAGTTAAGGCAGGACGTTCCCCTGTCGTTTCAGTTTGTCCTGGCTCTATCTACCACCCAGGATGCCCACCGTTATGGAGTTACTTCCGTCACCTTTGCCCCGATGGTCGTCGCGGGCCCCCGGGCGGACAACAGCCCCCACCGCGTACCCATCAACCCACGACGGCAGGGGGGAACCGCCGGAATCTTATCCCGGATGTATGTCGCGATCGATGCCATCCAGTCCATCAACAAGGCCGCCTTTCTGCCCCGCGATCTCGGGCTGATCACGCCCACGGAGGAGCGGGAGGTGGTGGAGAAGCTTTCCGCTTATCTCGGGCTGTAACGTAAAAAGCCCGTCCCCGAAACGGGGGCGGGCGAGGTATACACTCAAAACGTCAAACCTTTGGATTTTCGGGGGGCGCCCCGACCGATTCAGGCATCGAGTCGGTGGAGCTCCAGGGTTTCGATCATGCGGATCAGTTTGTCCGCGTACTTGGGGTCGGTGGCGTAACCGGCCTTGCTGAGCCCGCGTGCCCAGCCGCGGTAGTCGGTAGGATCGAGGGAGAACAGCTTGCGGTAGCGGTCCTTGCGCAACAGATTGCTGTGGGCCAGGTAGCTTTCCTCGGGGGTTTTGAAGATGCGGAAGAAGTCCTTGTGATGATCGTCGCTGTGGTTGCTGCAGTGACCCTTACGGCAACTCTTGCTGAAGCACTTCAGTCCGAAGTGATTGTTGTTGCGGGTGGCCAGGGTGCTCTGGCCGGTGCCGCTTTCGAGCAGCCCCTGGGCGAGGGTGATGCTGGCGGGGATGCCGTGCGCTTTCATCTGAGCGATGGCGATCTTTCGATAATTACTGACGTACTCCAGCTGCTTGAGTTCCCGGGCGCTCCACTCCCGGTTCTCGGGGCGGAAACTGACTAAGGTAGCTTTTCCGTCCGCCCGGTCCCCACCGCCGAATACCGAAGCAGTCGACAAACCCAGTAGGCCATCTCCGTTGATGCTGATGGTAAAGCTTAGCTCCTTGCGGGTAACCAGGATGGCCAGTAGGATCAGCACCGAAACCTTCGTCCAGGGACTAGTCACCTGCCGGTAAATGCGTCGGTAGAGGTCCTCGACGTAAAGCCGCCAACTGCGCGGAATGGGAAGGTTAACTTTCATTTTGCTCGCTTGTGGGCACAAGATACGGGCAAATGTTGGGTGTACAAATATTATAAAACAAAAAGTGTTATTGGGGTAAGGTGCTTGCTACTATCGGAGTACTGGAACCGCGACCGTTGCTCTTTCCGGTAAATACGGGGGGCGGACGGAGTTTCACCCGTCTTTAACGCTTCTTTATGGGCCGCAGCCCTTCGCTCCGGCTATCTTTGCCGGACCACGACGATCAACGCAATGCCCATGCCACGCCTCCTTTGTTTCTTGCTGATTTCAATCGGGAGCCTGACGGGACTATCCGCCCAGCAGTACGGCCACCTCAACTTTGCCAACCTACTGTCCCAGATGCCCGGCACGGAGGCGGCGGAGGCGGAGTTGGCGGCCTACAACCAGCAGCTCGTGGAGCGGGGCGAACAGATGGTGGAAGACCTACGCGCCCGGGTACGGGAAGTGGAATCCCAGATAGAGGATCTTCCACCAGTGCGGGTAGAAGAATTACGCGTCGAACTCAACGGTGAGCGGGAAAAGATCGGACAGTACGAGCAGCAGATGGCGGTGGATCTGGAGACAAAACGCAGGGAACTGCTGGGTCCCCTCATCCAGCAAGCGCGTGACGCCATCGATGCGGTAGCCCGCGAGAACGGCTATCTGCTGGTCTTCGACACCTCACAGTTCAATACCGTCCTGTTCGCCCAGGACAGCGACGATCTGATGGCGTTGGTGAAGGCTAAGTTGGGGATGTAAACCGCTTATAAAACCTGCGGGGCGACCGGTCCAGATGCTGGATCACGTCCTCCGTAAAGACGAAGCCGACGACCGTCCCCCCTTCGTAGATCGCCGCTCCGTACACGTTGGCCTCCACGATACGCTCGGTGAGCAGCAACAGGCTATCGGTGGGCCGGGCCGCGATGAACTCCGCTTCGTAAAACGGTTGTACCCTTTGATCGCGGTGGGCTTCCCGCAGGAGCACCTCCCGCTCGACGAAGCCGCTCAGTTCGTTCCAGTTGCTGTACACCGGCAGTACTTTGGCGTCGGTTTTCGCGAATACCGCCCGGGCCCGCGCTACCCGGTCCGTAGCGTAGATTCGGTCGGAAAGCGGACTGCGCAGCACCTCCTTCATCACCGTACGGGCCAGGCGACGGCGCTGCCATCCCCGGTTGAGCTCGAGGGCGGAAAACGAAATGATGAATAGGGAGCTAAGTCCCAGCACCGGGTCTCCCAGGCTCACGGACAGGGCGACCAACCCGCCGCCGATCACGATTCCCAACAGCGTGGTAATTACCGTAGCGGCGCGTTCACCAATGGGACGCTTGAGTACCGCCCGGAGGATACGGCCTCCGTCCAGCGGATAGGCCGGCAGGAGATTGCCGAGGGCCAGTACGGCATTGACCGCCAGGGTGATCCCCAGGATCTGTTCCAGCGGGGAGGGAACCACGATGAGGTTGCCGAAGGGATTCAGGTAGAACTGGATCAGGTAAGCCCCCCCGGGTTGCAAGAGCAGGAGCGGAAGGGCAAGCAATGCCAGTAAGATATTGGCCAGCGGCCCCGCGAAATAAATCAGGACCTCATCCCGGATTCGTTGCGGCTCCTCCGGAATCAGCGCTCCGCCCCCCAGGGGAAAAAGAATGATCTTCTCCGCTTTTACCCCCCGGCTCCGGGCCGTGAGCGCATGCCCGAGTTCGTGGACCAATACGAAGAGGAACAGCAAGAGCGTAATCCCCGACCACCACTGGACCTGCGACCACCGCAAACCAAATCCAGCTTCGTACGAATACCCTAAAATGGCTGCCGGGACCAGGAGAAAAGACCAGTGCAGTTCCGTAGGAACGCCGAAAATGCGGCCAATACGCCAGGAACGGAACAAACGGAGTAGTTTAAGTGGGTGTGTACGAACGGTTGATGCGCGGCAACAGTAACAGCGCCAGTAATCCAATCAACACGTTACAACCAATATTGATGGAAAAGAACGAGATATTCGCCCAACTAAAGCCGTCCTCACCGGGTACGCCGTACAGTCCCAGGGCACTCTGCGCCATGTAATGATAACTGCCCATACCCCCCGGACTCGGCACCACGATGCCCCACCCCCCCGACACGAAGGTCGTCAGGGCCGCTTCCGGACCCAGCCCCGCCGTAGGACCGAAGGACAGGAACACGAAGTACGTCATGAGGAAGTACATCAGCCAGATGTTGAGGCTATGCAGGATGAACCGTCCCGGCCGCTCGACGGTAGCGATCGTGCGGATTCCCTCCCCGAAGCCCCGCACGATGGTCACCAATTTTCCCCCCAGCCGGGTGGCCATGATGCGCCGGCGTTGGAACCAGGCCAGCGCCAACCCACCAACGGTAAGAATTACCGCGCTCGTCAGCAGCCACTCCAGTCCCGCCAGGCGATCGCTGACGGAAGCGTTCTCGTCCACCCAGGCCCAGATGCGGTCGCCGGCCATCAGGAGCGTCAGTCCGGTGAGGGTGAGCAGGCAGATTACGTCCACCATCCGGTCTACGACCACCGTTCCGACCACCCGCTCTAGTTTGATGCCCTCGTAGCGGGCCATGGCGGCGGGCCGCACGATCTCCCCGAAGCGCGGAAAGCCGAGGTTGGCCAGGTAGCCCAGGTTGATGGTGAGGAAGGCATTGATGAAGCGGGGCGATTTACCCAGCGTCCGCAACAGCATGTTCCAGCGGATGGCGCGACTCACGTTACTGATGCAGAAAGCCACGAGGGTCATTCCCAGCCACCAGAAGTTGGCCCCCCGAAAATCGCGCAATACCTTATCGAGCAGACTGCATTCCTCGCCCGCGATGCCCCGCAGCGCGCAGTCCGCCGCGTACGCCGCCTGCTGGTTGCGGTAAACGAGGTAAAGAATGCCGAAGCCGAGGCCGACGAAGACCAGAAACTTGAGCGCATTAAGGAGCGATTGCGACATGGGCGCGAAGATAGCCCCGGCTTAGGGATGTATGTACGGCGGCCGGTACGTCCGGCTCAGAAGCTCTTCGTAGCCCTCCGTGATCTGCCGGCTTACCGGATCGTACCGCAGCGGGCCCCCGGCCACGAGCGCCAGGTTCCCCAGGATGCAGGAAGCGGTAGAGATCACCCCTTCCTCTATATCGGCTACGGGCCGGCCCCCGTGATCGATTGCCCGCAAAAAGTCGAGCATGTGCGCCCGGGTGGCCGGGGCGGTATGCAGCTCGATGTTTTTCTCGGTCACGTCCTCCGGGAATTCCTCCCGCTCGTACACCGCGTCCACGCGCACCGTCTCTCCCCGCAGGGGGGTAAAGGCATACTTGTGGGGGTCGGCCTTCAGGGTGCCGCGATCTCCGTAGATCGTCATCGCCCACGGAAATTCGGGGTCGGCCGCCTCGCCCCAACTGCGGTGCTGCCACACGCAGTCAAGACCGTCGTAGGCGAAGACTACGTGCTGGGTATCGGTGATGGTTGCATCGGCCTCCCGCTGTACGTAGATGCCCCCGGTGCTGTACACTTCCTGCGGCCAGCCGAGGCCGAGCATCCAGCGCGTCATGTCGAGCATATGTACGCACATATCGCCGACTATGCCATTCCCGTATTCCTGGAAGGCCCGCCAGCGCCGGTGGGGCAGCCCCCTGTAGGGAAGGAGGGGGGCCGGGCCGGTCCACCGGTCGTAATCGAAAAACTCCGGTACCGGCTCCCGTTCCCGCACCGCCGTATCCCGCATGTGGTAGTAACAGCACATCTCCACGTGGGCAATCTTACCTAGCCGGCCCGCCTCCACGACGTCTCGTTTCGCCTCGATCAGGTGGGGGGTGCTGCGCCGCTGCAGACCGATCTGCACGACCCGGCCGTGCTTGCGGGCGGCGTCCAGTACCGCTTCGCACTCCCGGATGTCGACCCCCACGGGCTTCTGTAAATACACGTGGGCCCCGGCCGCCAGGGCGTCAATGGCCGGCAGGGCGTGCCAGTGATCCGGCGTGCCGATGAGCACGATCTCCGGACGCTGTTCGCGCAGCAGTTTTTGGTAATCCCCGTAGAGCTTCGGCCGGGCGGTAGGCTGGCGTTCCCGCAGCAGCCGTTCGGTGCCGGCGAGCATGTGTTCGTCCACGTCACACAGGCCGACCACCTCCACGTCAGCCACCTGAATCAGGCGCATGAGATCGCTTTTCCCGTACCAGCCGCAGCCGATCAACGCGACCTTCCGGGGGGCGGCGGCGGCGCGCGGGAGCGGGGAGAAGGGTAAAGCAAAAAGGGCGGGTGAGGTGTGGAGGAAGGTGCGTCTTTTCATAGCGGGTGCGGCAACTTTAATCGCCCAGGGACAAAATACAAAACCAGTACGAAGCGATTGCCGGGCTTACCGGCCGAAGCGTTCGTCCAGCCACTGACCGATCAAGTCCAGCGCCTCCGGGGCGATCGTCGTTTCAATACTTCCGTACTCGGCAGGCAAACCGGTGGTGGCGGGCTGGAGCAGGTGATTGAGTCCCGGCAAGAGCTGGACGGCCACGTCCCGGTTGCCCGCCCCCCGCAGGGCCGCCGCGATCGCGGCAAGGTTGGCCGGGTCCACCTGCCGGTCGAGCGTACCGTTGACGGCAAGCACGGGTACGGTTACCTGCCGAAGATAACTTGCGGGGTTGATGGTGAAGAAGTAGCGCATCCAGGGAGGAGACAGCGCATCGACGTAGGCCTTGGCGAAGGTTTCCGGGTCCGTGATGCTCCGACGGAGGCTTTCCGGCAGCTCGGGTAGGGCGTTCACCACGGCTCTGCGCAGCCCCTCGGCGAAGGCCGCGGAGTCCAGCTGTCCGTTTTCCTTAGTGAAGGTGTAGGCCAGGCTCAACACGGGCTCGTCGGGCAGCACCGTCCCCGTGATGGCCCGCCGCTGCTCCAGCATCAGGCTGTCGATGGCAAGTCCCGGGGCCGCGAGCAGGATCAGAAAATCCACGTCCGCCGATTCCGCCGCTATCATGGGGCCGACGATTCCGCCTTCGCTGTGGCCCAGGATGCCGGTGGGAAGCTTGCCGATGTCCGGCATACCGCGGAGAAATGCCAGGGCCGCCGCCGCGTCGTCGGCGAAATCCCGCGTGGTAGACCGGGCATAATCGCCCGTACTTTCCGCTACTCCACGTTTGTCGTACCGGAGCACTCCGTACCCGCGGCGGGTCAGGTAGTCGCTGAGCACCAGAAAGGGGCGGTGGTTGATGGGTGGCCCCAGATCTTCATTGCGGTCCTGCGGACCCGAACCCGCGACCAAAAGCAGCAGGGCGCGGGGCGGGCCGGCGGCGGGCAGGGTCAGGGTGCCGGCAATCTCCACCCCGGAAGCCCCACCCGGAAAGGTCACCTCATGGTTGGCGTAGGGAAAATCCGTCGGTTCCTGCGGACGGGCGCCGGAGGCCTCTCCCGTTACGGTGGGGTAGCCCGCCGGTCGGTCGCGGGTAAACACCAGCTCCGTGCCGAACCCTCCCTGTTGAAATCGTCCATCTATACGCGCCTCCGTAAGCTTCCCGGTGAAGGTGATCTGTAGTGGTGCGATCGAAAAACTCAGGCTGTCCTCAGTGACGGCGACGGTGGTAAACGGAATCCTGTTCGGCGACTGCGTAGGACTCAGCAAGCCACCCGCCCAGCCTTCATCGGCCGCGATCAGTTCTACGTTGAGTGGAATCTCCTGGTCGCCGGCCCGGAGTACCGCGTACCAGACGCCGTCGACGGGCGATTGGGCATTCAGGTAGGTAGCTAATAAACTAAACCACAGGAGGGGGGAGTACATACCCCTAAAGTAGCGTGCGCGGACTAATTCTCGAGTACCCGCGTGTCGTAGGTGGCTATGCCTTGCTCCTTTAACCACTCCTGGTGGGCGGCGAGCCGCCGTTTGAAGTCCTCCCACTCCCGCCGTTCCTGGGGCGTCCACCCGACTTCCGCCAGGGCCAGCAGGCGGGGAAAGGTGAGGTAGTCGATATCCTCCAGGCTGCGAATGGTCTCTCCCCACAGCGGGGCCTCGATGCCCATGATGTCACCGTCCGTTAGTCCCGGGGCCAGGGTGGCGGGGTCCCAGAGGTAGGCCGAATCGACCTCGATGAACGCCGCCCAGTGCAGGCCGATGCGGGAGGTGGAGTCGTACTGCATATCCAGGTATGTACGGGTCGCGGGACTCATCAGGACGGGGTTACCGGCTTCCTTGGCCTTCACCGCATACTCGGGGTGGGCCCAGAGTTGCACGACGGTATTTTCGCTCAGGCTGGAGGTGGCGACCTCGTCCCAGCCCATGGGGGTTTTACCGTTTTGCTTGATGATCCGCTGTACTTCGTTGACGAACTTGACGTAATCCTCGTGGTCGGTGGCGTCACTTTCGTCGCCGCCGAGGTGGAAGTAGGGCCCGGGGGTAAGGGCACCGATCTCCCGCACGACGTCGTCGATCATAATATATACCGAATCCTGGTCGGTGTCCAGCGTGCTGAATCCGACCTTGGTACCCGTGTAGGGTTCGGTGGCTTTCCCGTCGGCGTTCAGGATAGGATAGGCGGACAGCGCGGCATTCGTGTGGCCGGGCATATCGATTTCGGGCACGATGGTGATGCCCCGCTGGGTGGCGTACTGCACGATGTCCCTGTACTGCTCCTGGGTGTAATAGCCGCCCGGCGTGCCGTCCACTTCGGATTTGCCGCCGATTTCGGCGAGCTTGGGCCACGACTTGATTTCGATGCGCCAGCCCTGGTCGTCGCTCAGGTGCAGGTGCAGGTGATTGATCTTGTAGGCGGCGATGCGATCGATGACGGCCTTCACCTCATCCACTTCAAAAAAATGGCGGGCCACGTCGAGCATGTAGCCCCGGTAGGCGAATCGGGGCTGGTCCTCGATGCTGCCTTCGGAGATATACACCGCTCCTGCGTCCGCGCCCGAAAAATGCAGCACTTGTTCCAGCGTTTTTACGGCGTTGAGCATCCCGTCGCGGCCGCCGGCCTGTATCTCGATCTCGCCGTTCTCGAAATCAATGCGGTAGGCGTCAGCATCCATATCGGTACGGGTGGAATACTGCAGGGGCAGGATCAATTTTGGCATGCGCTCACTCAGGTAGCGCTGCGCGTCTCCGATGACGGGATTATTGCTGGGGGTGATTTCCCCCTTGAACGTCTTGTAATAGCTGACGTCGTCCCCGTCGGTAATTTCGGCGGGCAACGGAATGAGGGGCAGCTGGGACAGGGCCGGTACCCGGGCGGGCTGGGGTGGAGCATCGGCGGGGCCGCAGGAGCAAAGAATGCAGAGAAAAAGCAGGGTGACCAGGGTGCGCATGCGAAAAATTCTGAGAAAACAAATGTAGTCGTTCGGAGGTGAATATAGATACTGGCCGGACGGGTTCCCGCTCCGCCTCCGAAATCCTCCGTCGCCGCCGCGCTACGCCGGGGCCCGTACACTCATGAAAAATAAAGAAACCCCGACCGCTCCGCGGAATCCCCTTTTCCGTACCTTCGCGGCGACAACCAGGGGTGCTGTCCCGATCCGGGGCGGCTGAGATCAAACCCTTTGATTCATTCAAGGAACCTGCCCGGGTAATGCCGGGAAGGGAAAAACAAGTTCGCATGAAGCGTCTTACGCTGAGCACGTCGTTGGTGCTCCTCCTCCACTTTCTTTCCGCGCAAGTCGTCGATACCGTTTACGAGATCGACCTGCCCATCATGGTCACCGCTACCTCCGCCCGTCAGGAAACGCCGGTGACCTACGTCGACCTGACCAAAAAGGACATCGCCTTGCGCAACGTCGGTCAGGATGCGCCCTACCTACTTAAGTGGACCCCCTCCGTAGTGGTCAACTCCGACGCCGGAACCGGGGTGGGGTACACCGGCATCTGGATCCGGGGAAGCGACCCCACCCGCACCAACATCACCATCAACGGTATCCCCTACAACGACTCCGAAAGTCAGGGGGTGTACTGGGTCAACCTGCCCGATTTCAGCAGTTCCGCCGACCTGATCCAGATCCAACGCGGCGTCGGGACCAGTACCAACGGGGCCGGGGCCTTCGGGGCAAGCATCAACTTCACCACCGGTCGCGGCAACGGTAAGCCCGGACTGAGCCTCGACGGCGGCGTCGGCAGCTTCGGAACCCGGCGGGGCGTGGTCAGCTACCGCGGGAAGACCGACGGGGGCTTTGGCGTGGAAGCGCGGTACTCCAAAATTCACAGCGACGGTTACGTCGACCGCGCCTCGGCGGACCTCGACGGTTACTACGCCGCCGTGTCCAAGACGGTGAAGGACGCCATCTTCAGCTTCGTCGCCTTCGGCGGTCACGAAATCACCTACCAGAGCTGGAACGGCGTGACCCAGGAGGAGATCGATGCCTTCGGTCGTACCTACAACTCCGTCGGCACCGATAAGGAGGGTGAACCCTACGATAACGAGGTCGATAATTACCGCCAGAACCACTACCAACTGCACTACAACCAGGCCCTCAATAACCGGCTTGACCTATCCGTCAGCGGCCACTACACCCGCGGGCTCGGCTACTTCGAGCAGTACAAGGCCGACGAAGACCTCGGCGAATACGGCATTAACGCTACGGTAGCCGAGAGCGACCTGATCCGCCGCCGCTGGCTCGATAACCACTTCTACGGGACGGTCTACAGCCTGCGGTTTCGCCAGGATAAGTGGGACGTCACCTTCGGCGGTGCCGCCAACGAATACCTGGGCGACCATTACGGGGAGGTGATCTGGGCCCGCTATGCCGGCGATTCCGAGATCCGCGACCGCTACTACCAGAACGACGCAAGCAAGTGGGACTTCAATAATTACCTGCGCGCCAACTACGCCGTAACCGACCGCGTCAGCCTGTACGCCGATGCCCAGTTGCGGCGGGTGAATTACGAATTCGTCGGCCTGGACGAGAACACCGCCCTGCTGAACCAGGACGCCAGCCACACCTTCTTCAATCCTAAGGCCGGACTGGTCTACCAGCCCGCCCGCGGCACTCGTGCCTACGCCAGCTTCGGCGTCGCCCAGCGCGAGCCTAACCGCAACGACTTCGTGGACAATCCGGTATCGACCCGACCTACGCCCGAAAAGCTCTACAATACCGAGGTCGGCTTTTCCCGCACCGCCGCCCGCGCCAACTACGGCGTCAATGTTTACCACATGCTGTACCGCGATCAGCTCGTACTCACCGGTAGCCTCAACGACGTCGGCGAATACGTGCGCACCAACGTACCTAACAGCTACCGGCTCGGTCTCGAACTCCAGGCAGGCACGAAACTGACCGATCACCTCACCCTGGGCGGCAACCTCACCCTCAGCCGCAATCGCATCGGTGAGTACACCGAGATCCTCGACGATTACGACGGCAACTTCGAGTACCTCGGCCAGACCCAGATTACCCGGGAGGATGCCCCCCTTAGTTTCAGTCCCGACGTCACCGGTGCCCTGGAAATCGCCTACGACCGCACGGTACGCCGTCACGGGTTCGGGGCGTCGCTCCAAACCAAGTATGTCGGCGACCGCTACGTCGACAACAGCGGGGCCGAGGAAAGCAAGCTCGACGGCTACTACTATACCGATCTGCGCCTTTCCTACCGGCTCGACCAGCGCTACCGCCTGACCTTCCTGCTCCGCAATCTGACCGATCAGCTCTACAGCAGCAACGGCTGGAGCTACCGCTACCGCTTCGACGGGGCACCGACGACGCTACGGGGCATGTATCCCCAGGCGGGGCGGAATTTCATGCTGAGTCTGGGCGTGGATCTGTAGGCAACAACGGTAATTTTCCGGGGAGCAAAGAAATTTTCCTTAATGTGAAGGGATACCCTTACATTATGCCGGTTATAACGTGTATCTAGTAGTGACCGGCGACCGCTAGTGGCCGTACACCCCCACGACATCCATTTCTTTCTCCGATGCTTCACCCTCCAGCGGGAGCCGGCCGGTCCGGTGCCCGTCAGGGTAGGGGGGAAGTGTGCAAATTACCGTAAGCAATGCGCATATTTCTTTTGCTGCCCCTGGCGGCCGGGATGAGTTGTGCCCTGGCGGCACAGGACCTCACCCCTCAGGTGCTCGCCACGGGCGGCGGTACCGGCCGAACGTCCGGACTTATTCTGGACTGGACCCTCGGACAACTGGTCACCCACACCGTCGATCTTCCCGCGGGAATCCTGACCCAGGGCTTTCACCAACCCGACTTGCTGATCGTGGAAGCGAATCCTTCCGCATTGGAGGCAGGACCCCGCGTCAGCGTTTTTCCGAACCCCGTGTCCGCGGAACTGAACGTTCGCGCGTCCGGCTTTGCCGCGGAGGAGTATACCGTCCTGCAGTTGCTCGATGTGAGGGGCCGAATGGTGCTGGAGCGCCGGCACGTCCATCTGCTCGACGGGCTGAAACTGGACTTCGCCCACCTGCCGGCGAGTACCTACACGCTGCGCGTGGCCCGAGCCAGCGGCGAATTACCACAAACCTTCACCGTTACGAAAATCAGATAGCCATGAACAGGTTACTTTCTACCATTTCCCTCTTTCTCCTGACCTTCACCCTCCTGATGGCCCAGGGCGTACCGTCGGGTATGCAGTATCAGGCCGTTGCCCGTGATCTGGCGACCCGGGTAATGCCCGATACCGACATCGAACTTCAGGTCAATCTACTCGCCAACGGCCAGTCCGACCAGGTGGTATACGCGGAGCGCCACCTCGTACGAACCAACACCCTCGGGCTATTCACCCTCACCATCGGAGAAGGAGAATCCACCCGGGGAACCTTTGCTGAAGTGCCGTGGGCGAGCCGGGAGGTCTGGATGGAGATCAAGATCCGGGAGCAGGGCGGCGATTTCGTTACCGTAAGCAACAGTAAGATGCTGTCGGTGCCCTATGCCTTTCACGCCGCTACGGCCGGCGACCTGGTCGGCCGGGATCGCCTCAGCGCGAAAGCAAAGAACGGGGTGCCGGCCCAGGTCTGGTCGCTGTTCGGTAACCGCGCTTCCGACCCCGGCATCGACAAACTGGGGACGACCGACTGCGGGGATCTCGTGATCGTTACCGACGATCAGGAACGTATCCGAATCCTCTGTACCGGAGAGGTGAAAATAGACTCCGACCTCGACGTCGGCAACGACCTGACCGTCCAGAACAATGCGGAATTCAATATTTCCGGCGGGCAAACGACGGTACACGGTGACCTGTCGGTAATCAACGGTAGCACGACCAACTTGACCGGTCCGCTCAACGTGGACGGCGTCACGAACCTCAACAATACGGTAAACGTCAATCAGGGCAGCACGACCAATCTGTCGGGTCCGCTTAACGTGGACGGTCCTACGAACCTCGAGAACGTACTGAACGTCAACAACGGCAGCGTGACGAATCTGTCGGGTCCGCTCAACGTGGACGGCACCACGAATCTGAACAACGTGCTGAACGTCACTAATGCCAGCACGACTAACCTCTCCGGAGCGCTGAACGTAACCGGCGTAACCCAGCTCGGCAGCACCTTCAACGTCAACAACGGCAGCGCCTCCCTGCTGTCCGGCCCCCTCACCGTCAGTGGCCCCAGCCTCATCGGTAACACGCTTAACGTAGCAGACTGCATCAGCTCGGGTAGCCCCGGGGAAGCTCGGTTCCGCTTCTGTCCCGATATCGTGAATGGTCTGGAGGGCAGCTTTTCCAACTACCCCATGCAGCTTTCCGGAGCCAGTCAGGGAATGGCGATCCAGGTAAACAACTGGGCGCCGATCAACAATTTTATGGCCTTCTTTGCCGGCAACCAGATGCGGGGGCGGATAGAGGGGAATACGGGCTTTATCGTGCAGGAATTCAAGGATACCTCGAAGGATCTGCTGGATTACAACCCCGACGAGGCCTCCGGGAGCGAGGATGTCGGGGCCACGGGAGATACACTGACCTACGACCGCTCCCAGGCCGCCCGGGAAGCGGGTGAAAATGATGTACCGGAAACACAGAAAAACCTCGGCTCCCAGGTTAATACCAAGGAAGTGGTCGACCTAGTCATCATTTCCCTGAAGTTCATCATCTCTGTCATTAAGATAGCTACCAGCATTGCCAGCATACCCTTCGACCCGGTTGACATCTTCGAGGCGGCACTGGATGGGGTGATGGCCGCCGTGGACCTGGGCGTTTTCCTGGGGTTCACCATCACTAATGTCGGGGTAGCCTACCAGTCGGGGAGTGGGGATTACGCCGAATGGCTCAAGAAGTACGACAGCGAGGAGCACATGCAGTACGGCGAGGTGGTCGGCATGATCGGGGGCAACATCTCGAAATCCTTCACCCAGGCGGATAAGTTCATGGTGGTTTCCGCCGCGCCTGCCGTTGTCGGGGCTATGCCACCCACCGCGGAGGAGGAAGCCCTGTACGAGAAGATCGCCTTTATCGGTCAGGTCCCCGTCAGGGTGCAGGGTATGGTGGAAGTAGGAGATTACCTCCTGCCTTCCGGCAAGGGCGACGGCCTGGCCATCGCCGTGGGACGTAGCAGTATGATGGCCATGGACTACATCCGCATCATCGGGGTAGCCTGGCAGGCCTCGGATCCCACCAAGCGCCGGGAAGCCTACCAGATGATCACCTGTGCCGTCGGCATCAATCAAAACGACATGGCAGCCATGATCGAACAAATGCAGAACGTGATGAACACCATGCAGGAATCTCTGGCCCGACTGGACCCCGACTATGACGTGTACGCCTTCCGGACAAACGGTACCCAGCCCGTCCAGGCCAAGCCTTACACCGTTTCCCCGACCAGCCGGGAGCAGGTCGTCGGGTACTTTCAGGACAAGCAGTACAACAGTCGCGAGGAACTCGGTCAGCTGGTGGTGAACGCGCTGGAGGAACAGGCCGATCTGGACATGTCAAAGTATCCGGTTGTAGAACGAATGCTACTCGATCCCGCCTACGCCGATCAGGCTCAGGCGCACTACACGGCATTGCTGAGCACCTACACCGACTGGCTATACGACCTGAGGGCTAAGGGACTCGGTAACTGATCGGGCGATCGTCTTCGTGGAGCGCCCCTTCCCGGTCGGGGAGGGGCGCTTTTGCGGCTATTCTAACGGTTTATTAAGCATACCTTTTTGCATTTTCGCGTTGTAAAGGGGATTAAACCGGACGACACGTGAAAAACTTTTTGCTTTCCTTCCTCATCGTAGTGGCCGCCTTCGCCGCGGGGCGCTACCTGTTTCCCGCAGAGGAAGTCACCCCGACGATGATCGATGTAGTCTCCCGTTCCCCGGCCCCCAACCGGGCTAATGATGCGGAGAAAAGTCTGGTCACGTCATCTGAAACCAGCTATACGCCCGAAGAAGAGCGCACCATCCGGCTCTTCGAACGGGCTTCCCCCTCCGTGTGCTTCATCACCACGAAGGCGATGCGCCGCTCGTTTTGGAGTTACGGGGAGGTGGAAAGCGGATCCGGATCGGGCTTTACGTGGGACCGGGAGGGGCATATCATCACCAATTTCCACGTCATCAATGGCGCGAACACCAGTTCCATTGCCGTAACCCTGAGCAACGGAAAGACCTACAACGCCCGGGTCGTCGGCTTCGAGAAGGAGAAGGACCTGGCCGTACTGAAGATCGACGCTCCCGCCCGGGAATTGCAACCCATCGACGTGGGCAGCAGTCAGAATATCCGGGTGGGCCAGTCGGTCTACGCCATCGGCAACCCCTTCGGCCTGGATCAGACCCTCACGACCGGGGTTGTTTCCGCGCTCGACCGGGAGATCCGGAGCCAGGCCGGCGTACCGATCAAGGGGGCCATCCAGACGGATGCGGCCATCAACCCGGGTAATTCCGGTGGGCCGCTGCTCGACAGTAATGGTCAGCTGATCGGCGTGAATACTTCCATTTACAGTCCTTCGGGCGCCTCGGCGGGTATCGGCTTTTCCATTCCGGTCGACGTGGTTCGCTACGTGGTCAATGACGTGATTCGCTACGGGGAAGTACGCCGGCCGGTGCTGGGAGCGGATCTGCGGCAGGTCGCGCGTATGGAAGGCCTCATCGTCGTGACCGTCGACGAAGGGGGCGGGGCCGCGGGAGCCGGCCTGCGTGGACTCAGCCGTGATGCCCGGGGAAGCCTTATCCTCGGTGATGTACTAGTGGGCATCAACGGCAATCCCATCAGGAGCAATTCCGACCTTTACCTCGAACTCGAAAAGTATCAGCCGGGCCAGGTCGTGAAACTCAACATCGTGCGGGGCGATCGGCGCGCTTCCCTGGATGCTCGTTTGGGCAGTTCGGTGGATAATTAGTTTGTAGCGACGGCTTCCATGTAGCGACGGCTTGAGCCGTCATGCTGACCGTGTAGCGACGGCTCAAGCCATCGTGCTGCGCCGTGGTGAACGACCACTCATCAAGCTCCTCATGGTTAAATGATCGAAATAGTACCTCGCACTCCCGCTGCGCGCAAGTCATACAGCGGGACGACTAAAGTCGTCGCTACACGTGCACTAGTGTAGCGACGGCTTGAGCCGTCATGCTGCGCTGTTGTGGACGCTCATCTGTCAAGCTCCGCATAGTCACTGATCGAAGTAGTACCTCGCACACCCGCTGCGCGCATATCATACAGCCGGACGACTAAAGTCGTCGCTACACGTGCGCCAGTGTAGCGACGGCTTGAGCCGTCATGCTGCAATCGGTCGATAATTAGTTTGTAGCGACGGCTCACCGTGTAGCGACGGCTTGAGCCGTCATGCTGCACCGTTACAACAGCTCCATCGTCAGGCTTCATATAGTAAGCTCATTGAAGCGATATCTACACACTCCCGCTGCGCGCAGGCCATACAGCGGGACGACTAAAGTCGTCGCTACACGTGCATACAGCCGGACGACTAAATTCGTCGCCACACTATTTAACGATCTTGAAGGTCACTAAGTCGGTGCCCGGCTCCCGCAGCACGAGGAAGTACACCCCGGCGGGCAGCCCCACGGTACTGATGGTGCCGGCAAGCGGGGTTACCACGCCGCGGTACAGTATTTGGCCCCCCGGATTGGTGATCAGGTACTCACCCCGCCGCTCGAGGTTCACGAATGTATAGGAGCTTTCGCTGCTGCGCCGCAACTGCACGGGGGTGGGGATGTCCGAATGATTATCTAGGGTACTGACGAGCCGGCCCAGGGCCAGACCTACCACTATAGGATCGTGATCGCTGAAGCGGTAATAGTCAGCGGCGTAGAGCAGGTCGCCGCCGTCCTCGGTATTGTAATCGACGATCTCCGGTTCGGGGGCATTGACGGTCCAGGCAGTAGCTCCGGTAATTTGTTGCGCCAGGGTGGGGCTGGCCAGGGCGTAGTCGAGACTGCCCCACTGCCCCCGGAAGACGTACGAGGGAGGGCCACCCCCACAGGGGAACCTGTCGTCAAACAACGTCTTGGTGTTGACGTACCCCGCCGCACGGAAAACTTCCATAGGTTCCTCCGTCCGGTAACTGTTCAGGTCGCCGATAACGAGCACGTCGGGGTCCGTTACGCCCGTAGGGTCGGTTGCGAGCCACGCGCCGATGGCCCGGGCGGCGGCGGCCCTCGTACCGTTGCAGTTGCCGGCGCCGCCGGTATCGTCGTCACCCTCGCCGCAACCGCCGCCCTTGCTCTTCAGGTGGTTGACGCAGACGGTTACTTCCTCCCCGTAACCGGGACTGTTTTCGTCCGTCATGCGAAAGGTCTGCGCCAGGGGGACCCGGTTCGTGCGGGGACCTACGAAGACGGATGCCGGCGTATCCAGAGCGGCGGCCGTCCCCGATTCCTCCACCCGGTCGCTCCGGTAGACCAGGGCGACCATGATCTGATCGCCTCCCGGGTTAGGGGAGACCACAAAGTCGTACGGATGGCCACACGCCGCGGTGAGCGCGGTCACCAAGCGGCCCAGGGTCACGTTATCATTGTTTTCGATCTCGATGAGCCCGATGATGTCGGCGTTCAGCGCACAGAGGGCAGCCACGATCTTGGCCTCCTGCCGCAGAAATTCCTCCTCCGTATCCGCTCCCCGGCTATTCAGGGTAGTGAAGTAATTCAGGACGTTGGCACTTACGACGCGCAGGTCTCCCCCCACGTTCGGCGCCCCGTCGGGCCGTTCGTTGCCGCTCAGTACGACGCCCGCCGTTTCGGTGGGTTGAATCCGGAACCGGTCGAATCCGTAGCCGAGTACGCCGGTCAGGCCACTGATGGTCTGTCCGGCCCGGATGCCCGCCGTCGCCGTGAGGGTATCTCCGGTCGGGAGCCGGATCGGGCGCAGGTTAGTCCCTCCGCGCCCGTCGTCGATGACAAGCACGTCGTCCTGCTGCTCGGCCAGGTAGGTGGCCAGGCCTTCCGCATCGGGAGCGTTGCACTCGGTAAACTGCACGAGACGTTCTCCGGAGGTAACTTCAATTTCTCCGAAGCGTTCCAGACCGTTTACGCTGGTGATCACCACATTGGTGGGCGATACCCGCATGCCTTCCAGGGCTTCCAGAGCGCTCGGGGTCCGGGGGAGGGAAAGCGTAGCGGAAGTGGGCATACCCTGGGCCGTCGCTTCAATGACAATGCTGGCTCCTGCGTCCCCGCCCCTTAATTGCGTCTGTCCGAAGTACTCTTCCACCGTGGCGGTGACCGTAACGAGGTCACCCGGATTCACGTCCGGACGACTGGCAAAAACAAAGATGCCCTCCGAAGTGAGGGAGTCGTCGTCCGCATCCGCGTCCTCCTCCTGCACGTAAAACCCGCCGAGTCCCTCCTGAAAGTCACCCGTTACAATACCCTGTACGGTTACGGTGTTACCCACCAGCGGACTCACGTCGCCGTTGCCCTGAATGCGGTGGATGCCGACCGTGGCGGCACCTAAATCGTCATCAAACACCGACAGGCTGGCCGTTGCTCCGCTGGCGTAGTCGGGATTAGAAACCCCCGTTACGGTAATTTCGATACTTTCGGTGCCTTCGAGCAGTTCGTCGTCGATCACTACCAATTCGACCGTTGCCGATGGGGACCCGCTGGCTACCGTCACCCACCCGGCTGCCGCATCCGTATAGTCCGTACCCGCTACCGCGCTTCCCCCCAGGGTGTACGTTACCGTGACCGCTGATGTCGCCGGTTGGGAAAGCGTAATTGTAAATCCACCGTCGGTGCCCGGTTCGGCCAGATTGCTGAAAGCGGTGAGGTCGACGGAGGGTCCGGCCGTCCCCGCCCGGTAGGTGCCGAAGGGAACCAGGGCGCCAATTTCGGGGAGGGTTTTTCCGTCCAGCACATCGTTCCCGGGAATGGTCCAGTTGGCAGCCACCCAGCCGCCGTCGGGTCCGGTACCGTCCCTGCGGTAGAGGTAACTGTCTGCGTATATGTCCGTCTCGTCACCTATATCCCCGCCGACCTGGTCGACGATACTGCCACTACGGAATAGCGCGAAAGCGTCATTGCCGTTACCGGATACCGTTCCGGAGGCGATAATGTTGGTAAAATCGCCGGTCGTACCGAAGGCGGCGGCAAATTCGTCGGTGCCGTTGACCACATACACGAAGGCATCGGTATAGGTGCCGCTCAGGGCAATGTTGGTGGGGGTAGTGCCCGCGTTAGCGTACCGTCCGATGACGTAGTCGCTCAGGTCAACGGTACCGCTGACGTAAAGCTCAATGACCCGGGGCTTGGCGCCGGGGGCGGTACCGTCCAGCAGGCCGGTGATGATCACGCGATCCTGGGCTCCGACGATCGTACCGCAGAGCAGGAATAGGAGGAACAGTCGGTAGTGCACGGGACCGGGGGCTTGGGTGGACGGCGAAGGTACGCCCTCCCCGGTAACCGACTGCGGTCAGTTAATGGCGTAGGGCATGCGTTTACTGGCGTTACGCATAAGGTCTTCGATGAGATCCTCGGGTTTGTTGAACACGCCGCCGCTGGCTTCCCAGTCGTAGTTCCAGATCATTCCGGCCTCGGCGTCGTGGATGTCCATATTCACCGTTGTGGCGTTCGTGGGACCGGATATACCGGCCAGAACACCCAGGGCGATGGCGGCTCCCTGGCTCATGGGTTTGCTGGTATTGAAGCGAGTGGTGATCACGGCATCCACGCCCAGCGCCCGGGCAATTTCTCCCGGAGTCATTGAACGGTCATCGAGGTGATAGCCGGCCCGGGCCAGTTTAGCATTGGTGGTTTCGGGATCCATGATTTCCAGGCCGCGGATCTTGCCCTGAGATTTCCGGCGCAGCATCCAGCTGTAAATCTCCCGTTGGAAGGTGTAAGTATCCTCACGGGCGGCCGCGGCCAGTTGTTCCGGATCGTCTTTGGGGCGGCCCTTGATGGCCACCGTCGGCGGCACGATGGCGATGATCTGGTGTTGCCGGGTCGCGTCGGCCATGTTCGGAGCTTCGTAAATCTTGGGGCCGCACGAAGCGATCGAGAGGATGCCGACCGACAGGAAAACGAGGAGTGCTTTCATGGATGATGTGGTTAGTACCATCACTGAAGTTACGGGCAATCCTCCCAAGATTTTCGCGTGTTGTCACAAATATTTTCGCGGGTGCACGCAGGAGCAAAAACAGAAAATTTTCCCTTCCCCGTAGATTGGAAAAAGGTATAACGGGGCCACCGATCATCCCGGTAGTCGTGCGGATACGCCGGCAAATCGCGGGAGATGGATGTTGACCCCTCACTGAAGGAAGGGACTAGCAGCCGTGGTAAGAAACAGGCCGGCCGCCGCCGTCAAACAGCGAAAGTAGTAAGCGCGGATAGTCGCCGACATCCTACTGAATCAGCGACTGCGTATAACGTCCGAACCGTACGGTGAATACCTGCGAACTGTGGTTCGGCGAGGTGAACATGGACGCCTGTCCACTAAAGCTACCCCGGGCGGCGGGATGTTGACCGAAGACATCGATACGGGGCAGAACGATGGTGTAATCACCGCTACCGGAGGGAAGGATCCGAGTTTGTGCGAAAACTGGGAGGAGGGGGGGGACGCGCCCGATCTCCCGGCGGGCCTGGGGAGGTCGTGACATCTCCAGGAACTCACTCTGAAGGAGAGTGATCGTAAGGGAAGGCTGCGCGGCAATTTCCCCGCTGAAGTACAGCAGGAGTAGGAGAGTAAAGGCTTTTTTCATGAGTAGGGTTAAACTATAGCATCAACGCCTTCCGGTCACAGTTACCGCAAGGCATTAATCCAAACTCATCTTTACCGCCCGCTATTGCCCCTCCGGGCTTTATTTAACGATCAACATATTGCTCAAGCTGCCGTACCGGAGTACGTAGACTCCACCCGGAAGCGCATCCGGAATTCGAAAATTTACCTCTCCGTCCGCGGGAATGGGCCAGGACCGTATGGCCCGCCCGGTAACGTCGTACAGCGTGAGGTTTGCCGGCACCCGGTCGGCGGCCGTACGCAGGGTGACTTCTTGTCCCGTACGGGCCGGATTCGGCCAGAGAGCGGGGCTAGTGGTTTCGGGCAAACCAACCACCGTACGAATCACTCCGAAGCGCTCGTACTGGCCGTCGAGGTCCGTCTGCGACAGCCGGTAATAGTTAGCTCCGGCAACGGGATCGGTATGGAGGTAACCGTACAGTTCACTCTCCTTGGTATTTCCCCGACTGTCGATGCGTGCGATTTCCTGAAAGTCGGTGCCGTTGGTGCTATGTTCGATGGTAAAGTAGTCATTGGACTCCTCTACGGCCACCATCCATTCCAGTCGGACGCTCCGGGCTTGTACCGTTACGGCATTCCAGGAGGTGAGGGTTACCGGAAGTTGGCTGGCCGGCATGGACTGACAACTGGCACTGGCGCCGCAGTTGTTCAGTTGGGCTTCCAGGTCGGGAAATGAGAACTTTTCGTACGTCGTGCCCCCGTTCTGAATGGCGGACTTGTTGTGCAGGCCGACCAGACGGATAGTCGTGCCTTCGGAGATCCAGATATCGGTCGGGATGGTCAGGTTACCGTGCTTACCGACGGTTATCGTAACGTCGTCCGCGAGGATGATGCCGGGGTTACAGTCCGTTTTGAGGGTGGTGACCACCCACTCGTTGATGATGAGCTCACCGCGGAAGACGCCGTCGATTACGGCCGGGTTGTCCCCCTGCGCGCACTTGACGCAAATATCTTCCGTATTGCTGGCGATCGTACAGGTAGGCACCTGGGCACGGACGGGAGGGATGAGGGCCGTAGCCCCCATCAAAAAGAAGAAAACTCTTAACATAATGTGTCTGTTGCCAACCTCCGCAATCGCGGACGATTGAGTAAATGTCTCAGTGTCGAAATATCAGTATGCGAAAACTATAGGGTCGTGAGGCCTAGCTGCCTCACGAAAACATTTGGGTGAGTTCCCCCGTTGGCCGGCCCGGTGCATTCCGGATCCCGGCGGATACTTAATCAGTCTCTGGGAGTTTATTTGTTACGTCGGGCAAAGTCAAACGGCCGGAACAAGTGGGATGGTCGAGTTTAAGTGAGCGGTGCGTTAACTACGGAGTGTCAGGGGCCGTCCGGCGGGGGCTACCTGCCGGACGGCCGATCGAACACGGGAGTGACCACCAATCGCCTAGCGAACGACCAGCAGTTGACTGCTGCGACCGTGACGGATCACGTAAACACCGTTCGCAACGCTAGCGGGTAGTTGAATACGCGTAGACTGGTCGGGGGCGGTGGGGTAAGATCCGATGATGCGACCATCAATGTGGTGCAGGGTTACCGGACTGCGTTCCTGTACGTCCAGGCCGCGGACTACGATCTCCTGTCCGGGGTGGGCGGGGTTGGGGGAAAGGGTCTGCCGGGATTCGGTAGAGGCCGCTACCGCACTGATCACGCCGAAACGGTTAATGGTGCCGTCGATATCGTGCTGGCAAAGCCGGTAGTAATTAAATCCTGCTGTGGGACTGAGGTGGTGGTAAGTATAGTCCTGCACACTACTGGTGTTGGTACTTCCTGGCACGATGGCGAGCTTGCTAAACGTAAGTCCGTCGATGCTGTGCTCGACCGTGTAGTAGTCATTATCGGTTTCGCTGGCGGTGCTCCAGCTGAGGGCGATGCCCGCTGGGGTGGGGATGGCATCCCAGCTCAGTAGGGTAACCGGGAGTTGGCTGCTGCCGCCGCCGCCTACGCCGCCTACGCCGCCGCTGCCGGCGGGGGGGGACATGATGGCCGCCAGATCGTCGTAAGTGTTCGGTCCGCTATAGGTAAAGTTCGTTCCGAATGCATTTATCAGTCCACCGTGTACGTGGTGACCGGTAACCGTTGTGGTGGTGCCTTCCTGTACATAAGGATCGGCGGCGAAGTACAGGTCGTTCCGCTTGTCGATGTCGATAGCAACGTTGTTGGCAAACGTTACGGTAGCCAGGCAGGAAGCCGAGATCGTATAAGTGGTATTGATACGGAGAGTACCGGTAAACACGCCATTAACGAGGGCGGGGTTGGTGCCGCTGGAGCAGGTAGTGCAGAAATCGGCGGAGGCATTGTTAATGGTGCAGGTCTGAGCAGCCATAAACAGGCTCAGCCCCGTAAGGGCGAGAGTAAAAATGAATCTCATGAAAAGGTGTTTAGTGTCGGATCCCGGGATATCCCGGACATCCAAAATTCGCTTTAAACAGTGTCTGGAAAGGCAAAAACCCTTCCGTCTTAAAAAACTAAGTCGGTCACTGTTCTTGCCTACATAAAGGCTGAAACGGCAACCTGATTTCGCCTTAACCCGCCCTTGTTCTGAACGGCCGGTTTGGTGTTCTGAACGGTCATTGCTGGTCGCGACCACATGGAAGCTAAAGCAACCGCCCTTACACCTAAGACGCGCGTCCGGAGATCGGTCACCAAATCCAACCTCTTAAATTTTTAGCGGTTTCCTGGCTCCGGACATCTATAAAACGGGCGGATCGTATGTGTATTGCGACTTGTATGTGTGTACGCGCAATATTTTCAGAATGATGATAATTCAGCAAAATAAGGGCCATGGAGCCATTTGAGCCCCATTTTATGCCGAAACAGCGATGGGAGTGGAATAAAATTTGTTAACGTTTTCCCGCCCACGTTAACGGACGACAATTTTCCGGTAAACCTGCCCGGGAAAAAATATTCCCGCGCCCGGCGTATGCGACACGACCGCTTTCTTTGCACCTATGCCCCACTTACTGACCTCCGCCCTTCCTTACGCTAACGGACCCCTTCACCTCGGCCACCTCGCCGGGGCTTACTTGCCCGCCGATATATACGCCCGCTTCCTCCGACTGACGGGCAAGGACGTTCTCTGGGTCTGCGGCAGCGACGAGCACGGGGCAGCTATCACCCTACGGGCTAAGAAGGAAGGCATTCAGCCGCAGGACATCATCGATAAGTACCACGCCCTGAATAAGGCCAGTTTCGCGGCCCTCGGCATCAGCTTCGATTATTATCACCGCACGAGCACGCCCCTGCACCACGAAACCAGTCAGGACTTCTTCCGCACGCTCGACGAAAAGGGCGGGGAGTTCATCGTCCGCAACACCGAACAGTACTACGATCCGACCTTCGGGCAGTTTCTGGCGGACCGGTACATAAAGGGTACCTGCCCCCGCTGCGGTTTCGCGGAAGCTTACGGCGATCAGTGCGAGAACTGCGGCAGCGACCTATCGCCTACCGAACTGATCGAGCCGGTATCCGTGCTCAGCGGCGCCACTCCCGAACTCCGCGAAACCAAGCACTGGTACTTCGATCTGGCCAAGTACGAGGACTTCCTCCGCACCTGGATTCAGGAAGGGACGATCGATGGTAAGCAGGTTCACGATCCCGGCAAGTGGAAGAAACACGTGATCGGTCAGTGCATGAGCTGGCTGAACGAAGGGCTGCAGCCCCGGGCCATCACCCGCGACCTCGACTGGGGCATCAGCGTACCCCGGGAGGATGCCGCGGGCAAAGTGCTCTACGTCTGGTTCGACGCGCCCATCGGCTACATTTCCAGTACGAAACAGTGGTGCCTCGAGAACGGGCGGGACTGGAAGGACTACTGGCAGAACCCCGATACCGAACTGGTCCACTTCATCGGGAAGGACAACATCGTCTTCCACTGCCTCATTTTTCCGGCCATGCTGCGGGCACACGGCGATTACGTACTGCCGAAGAACGTGCCGGCCAATCAGTTCCTCAACTTCGAGGGCGACAAGTTCAGTAAGTCGCGCGGCTGGGGCATCGAACTGCACGAATACGTCGAGGAGTTTAAAGATTTTCCCAACGGTGAAGATGCCCTACGCTGGGCCCTCATCCGTAACCTGCCCGAACAGAGCGACGCGGATTTCACCTGGGACGGCTTTACGGAATACTACGACAAGGACCTGGCCGACAAGCTCGGTAATTTCTTCAACCGCGTCACCGTACTTACCCATAAGTACTTCGGCGGGCTCGTCCCCCCCGCGGGGCAGTGGGCGGGGTCGCAGGTGCGGAGCGAGATCCAAGGAGCAATGCAGACCATGGCCACCCACATCGAAGCCTTTCGCTTCAAGGATGCTGCAACGACGCTCGTGGAGCTGGCCTCCTACGGAAATACATACCTCCAGGAATCCGCCCCTTGGTCCCTGGCGAAGGCCGACGACCAGGACCCCCGCATCGCGGAGATCATGTACAACAGTATTCAGATCGCCGCCGCGCTGGCCCTGATGGCCCACCCCTTCGTACCCCTGGTAAGTGCCAAACTGCGCACGGTGCTGCGGCAGGAAGTGGTGGAAAACGGCGACTGGGCGGTGGCCCGCGACCTGCTCGAAGCACGCAAGCCTCTGCTCGAGGCCGGTCGGACCATCGGCGAGGCCGGTGTCTTATTTCCCAAAATCGTGGACCGCAAGGACGATACCCTCCAGAAGATCATTCAGGGACAGCGGGATAAACTGCGGGTTCCGGCGGCATCACCGACTACTGAGCCCGGCCCTCCCGCAACGGAAGAATCCGCGGCGACGAAGCCCGAAATTACTTTCGAGGACTTTACGAAACTCGACCTGCGGACCGCAAAGATCCTGACCGCGGAACCGATCAAAAAGTCCAACAAACTGCTGCATCTGACCATCGACCTGGGCGGTGGCGAAACCCGCAGCGTGGTCAGCGGAATCGCCAAGCACTTCGATCCGGCGGGGCTGCCCGGACGGCCGGTAGTGGTCGTTACCAACCTGGCTCCCCGCAAGATGGCCGGTGTACTGAGCGAGGCCATGATTTTGATGGCCGAGAACGGGAGCGGGGAGCTGACCTTCGTGGCGGCGCCGGAAGGCTTCGGCGCCGGTTGGGAAGTACGCTAGCAGTTAATCCCCTATTTTTGCGGCCTGGCTATCCCCCCAAACCCGGTTGCGTGTGCCCAATGAAAAGAGACGGGACCATAAGTTAGATTTGCTGCGGTACGTGGGACTGGTCATGATCGTGGCCGCTCATCTGACGCCCCCCGCCCTCCTTTTTCAACTGCGAAATTTTGATGTACCCCTCATGGTACTGGTATCCGGCGCATCCTATCGCCTTGCGTACCGGCCCGGGATCGACTACCCCCGCTACGTCTGGAAGCGCTTCAAGCGGCTGGTGTTCCCCGTCTGGCTGTTCCTGATTTTCTACTTCGCGGCCCTTGCGGTGCTGGCCCCCGGCAACGACAATCTGCGGGCGCAGATGATCGCCGAAAGTTTTATGTTGTTCGAGGGCATCGGCTACGTGTGGATCATCCGGGTGTTTCTGCTGATGGCCCTGGTGGCCCCGCTGCTTTACCGCATACACCAAAGTGTTGATTCCGATACGCGCTTCGTCCTGCTGTTTTTGTGCGGGCTGTTCCTCTACCAGGGGTTCAATTTCTTGTCCGTAGAGCAGTGGCTCGGCACCCCGGGGAAGGTGGTGGTCGAATCCGTATTGTACTACCTCATTCCCTACGCCCTGGTCTACGCGCTCGGTATCCGACTAGCGCAACTGTCGCCGCGCCACCTGCGGGCGCTCTTTGCCGGTTTCCTGCTGAGTTTTATCGGGCTGGCCGTTGTGCTGTGGGTGGGGGAGGGTGACTTCGTGCCTACTCAGGACTATAAATATCCCGTGACCTATTACTACCTGTCGTACGCCCTGATGGTGTCGCTGGGCCTCTGGCTGAAGGGGCAGCAACTCTGGGACATACTGCCCGGGCGCGTACGGACGTACGTCCTGTTCACCTCCCGGAACAGCATCTGGATCTATCTCTGGCACATTCCCCTGGTCAAGCTGTCCCAGCAGGTAGATCTGCCCTTCGTCGTTGAATACCCACTCACCATTGCCGTAGCAACGCTAATCGCCTACGTTCAGGTCATCCTGGTCGGCCGGGTCCTTGTGCCCGGGATCGGTAGCGACCGGTGCCGGAAGAATCTCCGGATGATCCTTACCGGTTAGAAGCATTGCCGGAGCCGATCGCCTAAAAGTCGGGTGAGCACAGAACAAAGCGGAAGGAATGCGGGTAGCCCAATCACAGTCACCGAACCCATGCCCTTTCAGCTGCACAAACCGCGGGAGATCTCCCTGGTCCTGACCGGTATCGCTTTACTCATAGCGGCCGTTTGCGTGGATCGGCGCGACACGGAACCCGTATTCTCGCCCTACCAGGATGGGTACACCGGAGACGAAATAAATCCCCTGGATCGCCTGGGTTATACGACCCGCGACGAACGGGCCGGACGGCTGGCCGATGCCGGACTCTACGGTGGACCCACATTGCCCCTCCTGCTATCGCTGGACCCGCGCGCCCGCTACCATTATCCGACGGTTCTCCTCCTGTGGCTTCAGACAATGCTGCTGACCTTTTCCCTTTCCAGTCTGATCAAAAACACCGTAAGCCGGCCGCGTCCGTACATCTACAACGAGGACTGGGAACTGGAACGCAAGCTTACCCGCAAGGACCGGGCGGCCTTTATTTCCGGACACGCCGCGAACGCCACGGCGGGAGCGGTACTCTTCGCTTCCCTTCTTTCGGCCTACGATAATCGTTTCAGCTGGCATGCCCGGGTCCTGGCCACGCTCGTTGCCGGGGGCACGGCCTACCTACGGGTCAAGGCCGGCAAACACTGGATTACGGACGTAACGGCGGGGGTGCTCCTGGGCGGCGGGATCGCGGGAGCCGTGGTTCGTTGGCACAGAAGCGAGGAAGACTAGGCAGGGAGTCGGCGGATTTTTGCAGCTTTGCGGACACACGGATCCGGCCGACCGCCGAACCATCCGTGCTACCCGTTCGTTCCCCTAGCGAAAATTCGCTGTTATATTCGCGATTAAACGTCCCTTATGAAGTTGCTTGTTTGCGTCAGTAAGACGCCCGAGACCACCACTAAAATTCAGTTGACCGCCGATGGTAAGGAAATCGATACCGCCGGTGTACAGTACATCATGAACCCCTACGATGAGTGGTACGCCCTCGTACGCGCGCTGGAACTGAAGGAGTCGGCGGGCGGCTCCGTAACTATTCTGAACGTCGGACCGGCCGACAACGATTCGGTCATCCGCAAGGGGCTGGCCATCGGAGCGGACGACGCGGTTCGCATCGACGTAAGTGAGGAAAAGGACAGTCTGTACACCGCCCGGCAGATTGCGGAGTACGCGAAGTCGCAGGCCTACGACATTATCTTTTTCGGCAAGGAGACCATTAGTTACAACGGTTCCGAAGTCGGGGCCATGGTAGCCGAATTTCTCGATCTGCCCTACGTCGGAGAGGCGAGCCACCTCGAGGTAGACGGCGGCAAGGCCACCATTACCCGGGATATCGAGGGGGGCGAAGAGGTGATCGAGGTAGACACCCCCGTGGCCGTCAGCGCCGCTAAGGGCATGGCCGAACAACGGATACCGAATATGCGGGGCATCATGATGGCCAAGCGAAAGCCGCTCGAAGTGGTCGCCGCCGTCGATTACCCCGATACCACCCGCATCGTTACCTACGAAAAGCCGGAAGAGAAGGGCAGCGTAAAGCTCATCGATCCCGATAATATGGACGAGCTGGTGCGCCTCCTGCACGAGGAAGCTAAGGTGATCTGATCACCCGCTCCCGACTTCATTCTTTTCCCAAACCAAAAAAAGCATACCATCATGGTATTAGTATACGCAGAGGCCACCAACGGTCAATTCAAGAAGGCGGCCCACGAAGTAATCACCTACGGCAAAAAGACGGCCGACATACTCGGTACCGAGTGTCACGCCCTGGTCCTGGGAGACACCCCGGGAGCCGAGGCCCTCGGAAAGTACGGAGCCGGCAAGGTGTACCGGGTCAGCGGTGCTTCACTGGCGGCCTTCGACGCGGCCGTCTATACCGCGGCCATCGCCGATGCCGCGAAGCAACTGGGCGCCACGGTCATCATCCTGTCGCACAACAGCACGGGCAAGAACATTACGGGACGACTCGCCGCGCGCCTCGAGGCCGGTTCGGTACCGGGAGCTAATACCGTTCCCGAAATGCGCGACGGTTACTTCACGGTACGCAAGCCCGTATTCTCGGGAAAGGCCTTCGCCGACGTGCAGCTGCTTACGGACGTAAAAATCATCAGCGTAGCCGGCAACTCCATTCCGGTGAAGGAATCGGGCGCGGAAGCTAGCGTCGAAACGCTGGAAATAAGCCTGCCGGAGCCCCGGACGAAGGTCGTCAAACACCAGGTGGCGACCGGACGGGTCCCGCTGCCCGAAGCCGAACTCGTCGTGAGTGGCGGCCGGGGCCTCAAGGGTCCCGAAAACTGGGGCGTGATCGAAGATCTGGCGGAGGCGCTGGGAGCTACGACCGCCTGCAGCCGTCCGGTGGCCGATTCGGACTGGCGTCCCCACCATGAGCACGTAGGTCAGACGGGAGTAGCGATTCGCCCGAACCTCTACATCGCGGCCGGCATCAGCGGTGCCATCCAGCACCTGGCCGGCGTGAATAACTCAAAAACGATCGTCGTCATCAATTCGGATGCCGATGCCCCCTTCTTTAAGGCTGCCGACTACGGAGTGGTGGGCGACCTGTTCGAAGTGCTTCCGCGCCTGACGGAGGCCGTCAAGAAGTACCGCGGACAGTAATTCACTAGTCGATCAGAAGCCGCCGGGTAACGGGCTGCTCCCCTCCGATGTGCAGCAGGTACAGGCCGGCGGCCAGCGAGACGGTCGGTAAGTACTGGGTCCGGCCACTGATGCGGAAGGTCGTAATGAGTTGACCTGTATTAGAATATAGGCTTCCGACTTCGCCTTCCCGGCCGGCGGCCCGGATCCGGACAGCGCCGGCGGTCGCCGGTTGGGGCCAGATCTCCAGGGGTGGCTGTATTTGCCCCTCCCGGACCGTCAGGATCGTAGAGTAGTGAACGGCTCCGTCGAAGTCGACCTGCCGCAGCCGGTAGCGCAGTTGTTCCGGCGGTGCGTCGGTGTCCAAAAAGGTGTAGTCCGCCCCGTCTACCTCGTTCAGTGCCGTAACCCGGCCTACCGTCTCCCAGGCCGGTTCCCGCGTCGAACTCCGCTCCACGGCGAAAAAAGCCGCGTCCACTTCGCTGGCGGTCGACCAGTCGAGGCGCACGCCTCCGGATGTACGCTTACCGTTGAAGGAAGCGTAGGTGACCGGCGCGCTGGAGGTCACGGCGAAGCTGTAGTTGGCGCCCCCATTGTTGTTGAAGGTGATGGTGCGCAGGTCGGCGTTGGCGGCCGTGACGGCACTTGTGATTGGGTTTGCATTAGATGTAGCTGATGACAGCAAGTAGTAACTCACTGTTTCACCTTCAGTTAACCCCTCACCAGGAATATTACCAGTAAAGGTACCATCATCATTGTCAGTCATCGCTACTATAAAAGAAGAAGCAAATCCGTCGTCCGAATAACGGATGTACATATTCTGACGGTTTTTGATAGTTTGACCTGCTCCTAAAGTTGCTGTTATCGATACTGACGTATTAGGTGGAGAAACTCCGTCTGACACGGTTGAAGTCACGTTGTTAATTTCCCGGACCGCATCCGTCAGTCTCCAGAAAATGAACTGTCCCGACTGGTTGGCCTGGGGAGTTTTGAATACATACGTTCGTTGGCTGCCGTTGGTCCGAAAAGATCCCGTGGTGCAGGGCTGCACACCATTAATGACGGATCCATCGAGGGTGCCGATGTCGAGGTTGCCGGAACACCCGGAGGGGCCAACCTCAATGCGGGTGCCGGAAGCATTGCGGGTAACGAGGCGGAAGGTTTTCTGGCCGGAGTTGGTTACGGTGATCACGCCACGCTGCGTACCGCCGATGGAGGAGGTGAAGAGTACGTCGCTACCGGAAGCGGAGAAGGGGGACTGGCCGGCCGTTGCATACTGCCCCGAAACAGTTGCCGCCGCCAACAGGGCGAGGGCAAAAAAATAAAACTTGGTCATTTTCATGAGTTGATTACAAGTCGTCACAGACTTTAGAAAGCATTGAATCGTTTACACATTCCCATAAATTGTATGTGAAGGATTTTTAAGAACTCGCGAAGGGGCGGATCGGTGGGTGCCTGCCGGCTCCGCAAGTCTTACCGTCTGCGCCGGCGGGTGGACCGTATCCCCAGCGCACCGAGTAGTCCGCGGGTGAGTTCCCGGGCTACCGTCCGGCCGATCTGGCGGGTGGTGGTGTTGGACATGATGCGTTCGAACATGGATTTGTCGGCACCGCGCCGGCGGGAGGTCGTCGTTCGTTCGGCCTTCTCCCGTTGCTCCTCGATCGTTTCCTGGTGTTCGGCCTCCCGGGCCCGGGCCAGTTTGGCTTCCAGGATTTCGTAGGCGCTCTTGCGATCGATCGCTTCGTTGTACTTGCGTACGAGGGGGGAGTTGGCGACCAGGCGGTCGATCTCGCGGTCGCTCAGAATGTCCATGCGGCTTTCGGGAGCCCGCAGGAGGGTGCGCGCCAGTGGGGTAGGGCGCCCTTTCCGGTCGAGGGCGGTCACGAAGGCCTCGCCTGTCCCCAGCTCGGTAAGCGTCTGATCGATATCGTAGTACTTGCTTAACGGGTAGTTTTCACTGGCCAGTTTGATGGCCTTGCGATCCCGGGCCGTAAAGGCGCGCAGGGCGTGCTGAACTTTCAGGCCGAGCTGCCCCAGAATGTCGGCGGGTATGTCGGCGGGGTTCTGAGTGACGAAGATCAGGCCGACACCCTTAGAGCGGATGAGTTTGATGATGGCTTCGAGCTGGTCAAGCAGGGCGTCGGTGGCTTCCTCGAAGATGAGGTGTGCCTCATCGATGAAGACGACCAGTTTCGGGCGATCCAGGTCCCCTTCTTCCGGGAAGGTGGCGTAGATCTCCGCGAGGAGTTGCAACATGAAGGTAGAGAAGAGTTTCGGGCGATCCTGCACGTCGGTGAGGCGCACGATGGAAACGATGCCCCGCCCAAGTTCGTCGATCCGGGTGAGGTCCTCAACGTCAAAGCTGCGTTCCCCGAAGAATTTTTCGGCTCCCTGCCCCTCCAGTTCGACGACCCGGCGCATGATCGCTCCGACCGAAGCGGTGGAAATGCGGCCGTACTCCTTCTCCGCTTCGTCCTTTCCCTCGTTGATCAGGTACTGCAGCACCTTGCGCAGATCCTTCAGGTCGAGCAACGGCAGATCGTGGTCTTCGGCGTACTTGAAGGTGACGGCGATGATGCCCGACTGGGTATCGTTCAGCCCGAGCATCTTGGAGAAGAGCACGGGGCCGAACTCCAGCACCGTAGCCCGCAGGCGCGCGCCCGGCTCTTCGCTCAGACTCAGCAGCTCCACGGGACTGGCCCCGGCGGTGAAGGGGATGCCGATGGCCGCGTGGCGTTCGTCGATCTTCGGATGGCCGTCGCTGGCCACCGCGATGCCGCTCAGGTCGCCCTTGATGTCCATGAGCAGACTGGGCACCCCCTCCCGGCTCAGCTGTTCGGCGATTATTTGCAGGGTTTTTGTCTTGCCCGTGCCGGTAGCTCCGGCGATGAGTCCGTGACGATTGAGGGTACCCAGGGGGATACGGACCAGGGCCTTATGCAGGGTTTCCTCGCCCAGCATGGCCCCCCCGAGTACAATGGAGGGACCCTCGAAGGTGTAACCCTGCTCAATTTCGCTACGGAATGCCTCAGTCATCGTTGTTCTTTTTTTGGTTCCACGTTTCGACGCGACGGTCGTATTTCTTCTTACTAAAGGGCCAGAAATCGGGGTTCCCCACGCTCTCCAGCTCGGCCTCCAGATCTTCCGGCATCAGATCCGGAAAAAAGTCGATGCCGGTACGCGTTTCCACTTCGTCGATGCTGACCGCGAACTCCGGTAGGGGGTCGAAGCTGATCTCGTTGGGAATGATGAAGCCAATGCCCTTTTGTTCGGGTTGGTCGAGGTCCAGCAGTACCTTAAAGTACGCCCGGGGTACGGCGACGCGGTTGTCGCGGCCGATGTGGTACTTCGGGGGCTCCGTGGTTACGGGGCCGGTGATGACGTAAAGTCGTTCGAAGCGATTGGCCCAGTCGCGGGTCAGTTCTTCCAGTTCCCGCCAGATGCCTTGATTGAACTGACGGGCCTGGGGGCTTACGTTGCTGAGGTAGAAGGTGCGGTCGGCCAGCTCCGGGTCCCAGGCGAAGTCGGCAAATGGTGCTAGGTGCCCCCGGTCGTACCCGCTGCCCCGGTAGTCGGCGTCGGTAGCCGAGCCGGTCCCCACGGCGGGGTCTTCGCGAAAGTTATCGCGGCGTTCGGTCCACTCCCGTTGCAGGTGGTCCCGGGTAAGTACGTAAGCTACCCATTCGGCTTGCTCCCAGTCTTCGTTGTAGGACAGTACGAAACCGCCGTGATCGATCACCTCTCCCCGGGTACCCCGGGGCAGGTAGTAGTTTTCTCCGCTGTATTCCACCGGGGCCGGCTCCTGCGTTCCCGCCCCCTCGCTCCACGTGCGAAACCCCCACACCAGTCCCCCCAGAATGGCGGCGAAGACACCCACTTTCACGATCGTGCCGCCAGCCGCCGCACCGCCCCGCCGGGCGTGGTTTCTCCGCAATTTGGCCATAGCCCGTAAGGTCCAGGTAATATTTAGAATATCAAAATAAGCCCTAGCCGAACCACCGCCCGCGGAACGTACCCCGGCTGTATTCGAGGGTGGGGGCCGGTACCTTAATGAAGTCCAGAATACCCAGAGCCAACCGGACCCACCGCTTTTTGGTCGGTATACGGCTCAGGTACAGATCGGGACTCAGAAACCACTGCCGGCGGCGATCGTCGGGGCGGTAGCTGAAGCCTACTCCGTCCTCCTTCCACACATTGCCGTACGCTCCGTACACATCCTCCACCCCGTAGCCCACCGCGATGTTGAGCCACTGGGGCAGGGGACTCTTTGGTATAAATGCCGCAGGGTTGACGGACAGCCAGATGGTCTGAGTATTGTAGTCCTTGAGGAATCGCTCGAAGGGGTTACCCCCGAAGCGTTCACGCACGACGTAGCCCAGGTTGCCGGTAGTACCGTCGTTGCGTACGACCGGCACGTCGGGTACGGGCCTGAAGTCATTCGAGACTTTGATCAGGATGCGCTGCTCGCGCCAGAGGATGTCCTGTACGGTGAATACGAGACTGCCGGCCAGGTTAGCACCCATATCGCTGAGGCTAAAACCCCAGTTGGAACTGAAGCCGTCCATGGTTTCGATCGTTGCCTGCAATAGATTGGCCACTCCCAGTGCCGTGTAGCGGGCGGCCGGTCGCTTCACCCCCGCCCAGCGCAGGCCCGCGAAAGCGCTGCGGTTGAAGAAATAGGCGGTGAATACGTGACCGACCTTGTCCATTTGTTCCCATTCCGGCCAGTCGTTGAAGGTGTGAAAGCCCTCCAGCTCGTACCCCTTGTACCAAATAGAATAGAGGCCCACCCCGAAGCCCAGGTAAGCCCCCGCGCCGATGCCCGCGGAGGTGTAGAAGCGCGTCCGGTTAAAGGATTCCGCCGGCTTCAGCCAACCCTCACCGGCTACGTCTTCCAGGGGGTCGAGGCGGGTATAATCGTACCGGAGTTTAGCGTCCGTTTGGGTATAAAGGGCGGTAAACGCGGGAGCGAGCAAAACCGTAAATAGCAGCGTGCGTAGAGTTAGATGCATACATTTGGGGTTAAGCCGTTAACGCCGTTACGCGTTAATTTAGCGTACCTCCCGCCACCCCAACCCCTACTCTTACCCGCTACCTATGCGTTCCCACCTCGTTGCCCCTTCCCTCCTTGCCGCGGATTTCCGCCGCCTCGACCGTGCCGTAGAACTGGTGAATACCAGCGAAGCCGACTGGTTTCACCTCGACGTTATGGACGGTCGCTTCGTCCCCAACATCTCCTTCGGACAGTTCATCATCGAGCAGATCGCCCGGGATGCCGAGAAGTACGTCGACGTGCACCTGATGATCGAGGATCCGGGGCGCTACGTGGAGAGCTTCGCCCGCGCGGGAGCCAGCGGGATCACCGTCCACGCCGAGGCCTGTACTCACCTGCACCGGGTAGTGCAGCAGATCCGGGAGTGCGGCCTCAAGGCCGGGGTAGCGCTGAACCCCCATACGCCCGTCAGCCAGTTGGAGAACGTCATCGAAGACCTGGATACGGTGCTGATCATGACGGTCAACCCCGGCTTCGGCGGTCAGCAGTTTATCTACCAGAGCATCCCGAAGCTACGCCAGACTCGTGACCTGATCACCGTGCGCAACGCGCGCGCCGTTATCGAGGTAGACGGCGGGATCGGTCTACAGAACGCCCAGAAGGTGCTGGAGGCCGGCGCGCGGGTGCTCGTGGCCGGCAGCGCGGTCTTCGGGGCCGACGATCCGGCGGAAGTCATCCGTCAGTTGAAGGCCATCGACGCCAATCCGGTGGCTTACGTATAGGAAAAGCATGAAGGATCGGTCATGCTTAAAAGTCAGGTTTTGCTAGGGGGCTAGCAGGGGGCTGACGTATCTTTGCGGCTTAATTGACCCCATGGCCGATAATATTCACCCCATCTACGACCGTCTCGTGCAGCGCAAGGAACGCGAAGCCGCGAACGGGCACCGGGGTGGGGTGGTGTGGCTGACCGGGCTTTCCGGTAGCGGCAAGAGTACGATTGCCGCGGCGGTCGAACGTAAGTTATTCGAGCGGGGCGTGTTTGCTCAGGTACTCGACGGAGACAACGTTCGTAACGGCCTGAACGGAAATCTGGGTTTCAGCCTGGAGGACCGGAAGGAAAATACCCGCCGGGTAGCGGAGGTGGCCAAGCTCTTCGCCCACGCCGGGGCCATCGTCCTTTGCTCCTTCGTCAGTCCTACCCGGCAAATGCGCGCCGAAGTGGCCGAGATCGTCGGATCCGACGATTACTTCGAAGTGTACGTCAATACCCCGCTGGCGGTGTGCGAACAGCGCGACGTAAAGGGTCTGTACGCCAAGGCCCGTGCCGGCGAACTGAAGAACTTTACCGGAATCGACAGTCCCTACGAAGCCCCCGTACAACCCTTTCTCGACCTGAAGACCGCCGAACTGACCGTCGACCAGGCTGCGGAGCAACTCATTGAATCTCTACCCCTATGACCGCTAACTATCAGCTTAATCACCTGCGCGAACTGGAGTCCGAAAGCATCTTCGTACTGCGCGAGGTCGCCGCTCAGTTCGAAAATCCCGTCCTGTTGTTCAGTGGGGGGAAGGACTCGATCCTGATGGTACACCTGGCCGTTAAGGCCTTCTATCCGGCCAAGATTCCGTTCACTCTGTTGCACGTCGACACCGGCCATAATTTCCAGGAGACGATCGACTACCGCGACCAGCTGGTTGAGCGTATCGGGGCCAAACTGATCGTCGGATCCGTACAGGAAGCTATCGACAGCGGCATGGTTCGGGAAGAGACCGGCTACAACGCTACGCGCAACTACCTGCAGACCGCCGTGCTGCTCGACTCCCTCGAAAAGGGGAAGTATGATGCCGCCTTGGGGGGAGGCCGCCGCGATGAGGAGAAGGCCCGTGCCAAGGAACGCTTCTTCAGTCACCGCGACGAATTCGGCCAGTGGGACCCCAAAAATCAGCGACCCGAGCTCTGGAACCTGTTCAACGGACGCAAACAGTACGGGGAGCATTTCCGCGTATTCCCCATCTCCAACTGGACGGAACTGGACGTATGGCAGTACCTCGCGGTAGAGGAAGTGGAACTCCCGAATCTGTACTTCGCCCACGAGCGGAAGGTGTTCCGCCGCGACGGAATGTTGCTGGCCGAGTCAGAGCACCTGCCCCGCCGGCCCGAGGAAAAACTGGAGCGCATGACCGTTCGCTGCCGCACCATCGGCGACATTACCTGCACCGGCGTATGGGAATCGTCGGCCGCCACCCTCGAGGATATCATTGCCGAAGTGAGCATGGCCCGGCAGACCGAGCGCGGAGGACGCGCCGACGACAAGCGTAGTGAAACCGCCATGGAGGACCGCAAGAAGCAGGGTTATTTCTAAGGACGCGCAGCAGACGTGCATTTCATCAATTTTCAAACACCAAATTGTACATGGTAAATTCCCTAGCGCACACGGAGCTTCTTCGTTTCACGACCGCCGGCTCGGTCGACGACGGTAAGTCAACGCTCATCGGACGGCTGCTGTACGACTCCAAGTCCATTTTCGAGGATCAGTACGAGGCCATCTCCCAAACCAGTGCTAAGCGGGGGGAGGAAGGCGTCAATCTGGCCCTGCTTACCGACGGCCTGAAGGCGGAACGGGAACAGGGTATTACGATCGACGTAGCCTACCGCTACTTCGCGACCCCGAAGCGGAAGTTTATCATTGCCGATACGCCCGGCCACATTCAGTATACGCGCAACATGGTGACCGGCGCTTCCACGGCCAACGTTGCCCTCATTCTCATCGATGCCCGTAAGGGAGTCGTCGAACAGACCCGGCGGCACGCGTTCATTGCCTCCCTGCTGCAAATCCCCCACCTCATCGTTTGCATCAACAAGATGGACCTGGTGGATTTCAGCGAAGAGGCCTACAACAAGATCAAGGATGACTTCAGTGGGTTCAGTCACCGGCTTGACGTGAAAGACGTCGAGTTCATTCCCATGTCGGCCCTGCTCGGCGACAATGTCGTGGACCGGAGTTCCAATATGGACTGGTACGGCGGTAGTACCCTACTGTATGCCCTGGAGAACGTGCACATCGGTAGCGATAACAACTTTATTGACTGCCGGCTGCCCGTGCAAACCGTCATTCGTCCCTACAGCGATGCCTACCACGATTACCGGGGTTATGCCGGCCGGATCGCCGGCGGCGTATTCAAGAAGGGCGATAAGATTACGGTCCTGCCGAGCGGTTTTACGAGCACCATCGCCAAGATCGATACCTACGACGGCGAACTTGAGGAAGCCTTCCCCCCCATGTCCGTCACCCTGCTCCTGGAAGACGAGATCGACATCAGCCGGGGCGATATGATCGTACGCGAGAACAACCAACCCGACGTAAGCCAGGACATCGAGGTGATGCTGTGCTGGTTCAACGAGCGTCCGCTCCAGCCCCGCGGCAAGTACGCGATCATGCACACCACCCAGGAGGCGCGGTGCATCATCAAGGATGTTCGCTACCGGCTGGACATCAACACCCTCCACCGCGACGAGGAGAACAAGGAAGTCCGGATGAACGACATCTGCCGGGTGCTGCTCCGCACCACGGCTCCCCTGCTTACCGATCCCTACCGCAAGAACCGGATCACCGGCTCCGTCATTCTGGTGGATGAGCAGACCAACGAAACGGTGGCGGCCGGTATGGTCATTTGATCCCCGCGTCCATGCGTCCAATCCTGATCTGCTGCTACCTGGCGGTGTGCCTAACTTCCTGCTACGAGGCGTCTACGGGTTGCCTGGATCCGGATGCCGATAATTATGATCTGCTGGCTGACGAGGGCTGCACCGACTGTTGCACTTACCCCACGCTTTCGGTACGATCCACCGTGGTCTGGCAGGATACGGCGGTAGTAGCCGGCCAGACGTACCGCGACGGGGCGGGCCACGACTTCCAGCTTATTCGCTTCCGCTACTACCTCGGGGATTTGCGCCTGGAATCAGCGGCCGCCGATCTCCCCGACCCCAGCCGCTCCGTAACCCTACTGGAAGTACTGGACGGAGACACCAGCCAGGTGACCGTGAACGGGAACTATCTGCTCGCCACCACTGCCTCGGTCACGACCACCGGGGTAGGGACGGTGAATACTGGCGTCAATCCGCTTACCTCCCTCAGCGGGAGCTACGGCCTGCCCGATCGCTACCGGAACGTCATTCCCGCCAGTGCGCCATCCGGCGATGCGCTACGGACGCAGGCGGGCCGACTCAATTTCCGGGACGGCCGGGGGTACGTACAGGCGCGGCTGGAGTACACGCTGCCGACCCAGGCGGATACGCTGTCGGTCAGCTCGTTCGGCAGCACACCCTTCGAAATTGATTTCGGCGGTGGGATCGTCCGCGTCCGTGGAGCGGATATTCGACTCGACATGTACGCCGACCTACACGCCTTGCTCGGGACGATTGACCTCACGTCCGACAGTGCCACGATTGCGAATGGGCTAGGACGGACCACCGAATTCCTTTCGGTGGTAGGAATCACCCAGTAGTCTTACTTTACACGAATGCCCGTCCGCCTATTCGTGATGCTGTGTCTAATCGTGTTCGGGTGCACCGAGCCGACCGAGCCGCGCTTCCAGTTGGAAGAACCCTTTTATCTGGTGGAAGGAGATATCGCGGATCAGCCTGACTTTAGTGAGATTCGGATCAGCCGGTCGCGGTTCAGTAATGTCCAACTCACGCTGGAGCAGGTCACCGACGCAGCAGTTACCACTACCGAAGCCTTATCGGGGGAAGTGGTTATATGGAGCCACGACCCCGAGCGACCCGGCACGTACATTCCACCCCCCGGGTTTGTCGCGCAGAGCGGCGAGGTCTGGTCGGCAACGGTTTCCTTCCCGGATGGCTCGCGGGTAGTCTCCCTGCCCGAACGGCTTCCGGATCCGGTTGACGTTGAGGGCTTACGCGTAGTCTTCGACCAGGAAGGCGAATACGACCGGGCCCGACGGATATTCGTTCCGCTCTTTCGCATTTTACTCGACTATACGGATCCGGCCGGTACGGCCAACTCTTACCAGTGGGACTTTCGCTACTGGGAGGAGGAGTTCGTGTGCGCCACCTGCATTGGGGGCGTGTACCGGGGGGGCAGCTGTATCGCACGGCCCGTCGGTTCCGGACAGGACAGTCGCTACGATTACGCCTGTGCGGGAGAGGAGACCTGTTTTCAGCAGACTCGGGGTCACCAATTTAAGTATGGATCCGACCGGGCGTTCAACGGTAGTTCGGTCAGGGGGCAGGAGATCGGGACGATAGAATTCACCACTTATGGCGGTCTCCTGGTGGAGGGAATCCTTTACAGCCTCACCGCCGAGGCATACAACTACGGCCGCGTAGTCGCCGATATCGTGGAGGGTAATAGCGGACTTAATGCAACCATTCCCGCCGCCCTGATCGGGAACATGCGCGATCCGGACAACGAAGATCGGCAGGTACTGGGCTTCGTTCGGGCGGTATCGGTGGCCACGCAGCGGCGGTACCTACTGCGCGACGTGGCCACCGGCACCCCCTCCCCGAACCCGACGGTGATCAATTACGAGCCCCCGGTTGGTTTGTTCGTCCCCCCCCGCGCACCCTGCCGGGGAGAGGGTCGTTCTCCGGGAAAGCCCGCCGGTTGGCCCTAACTTTTCCTCATTGTCTCACCGGTATGCGCACCCTCATCTGTCTTCTTTTGCCGATGTTCCTGGCTGGTCAGTCCTACCGGTTGAAGCTCAGCGTGCTCGACCACGTGACGGAAGAACCACTCCCGTACGTGAGTGTGTACCTGACCCCGGGTGGGGTGGGAGGACTGACGGATGAGGAGGGCATCATCATTCTGCAGGCGCCGCGCGGCAGTTACGACCTTCATGCGACTTACACCGGGTACGCCGCTTTCGAACAAGAAATTTTGCTGCGGGATCACCTGGAAGCCAATTTACGCCTGGAGCCGACTACCGAGCAGCTGCAAACGGTAACGGTAACCGACCGGGCCGATCAACTGGCGCTCACGCGACCCCGTATGGGAGTGGAAAGGTTGACCGCCGAGGCCCTGGCCAGCATTCCCACCGTGCTGGGGGAGCGGGACGTGCTCAAATCTCTGCAACTGCTGGCCGGCGTATCCTCCGCCGGGGAGGCCAGCAACGGCATCAGCGTACGGGGTGGCACCGTTGATCAGAACCTGTTGCTACTAGACGGGGCTCCCGTTTTTGCTCCCACCCATCTCTTTGGCTTGTTTACCGTATTCACCCCGGATGCGGTGAGCGGGGTAGACCTGTACCGGGGTAATATCCCCTCCCGTTTCGGGGGGCGAGTTGCTTCGGTGCTGGACGTACGCTCTAAGGTGCCGGACACGGAGCGGACCGAGGTACGGGGCGGCATCGGACTCGTATCCAGTCACCTGGGAATCGAAACTCCCCTGGATAGACGGAAGCGACTGGGATTGCTGATCACGGCCCGGGGCGGGTTCAACGACTTCGTCTTTCCGCTCGTCGAGCGGCTGAAGGATACCCGCAGCCGCTTCGGCGATGCAACCTTACGGCTCCGTTACCGGGCGGGGGAACGGGACTTTGTCACGGCGAGTGGCTTCTACAGTCAGGACTTCTACCAGGTGGATTTACTCAGCAATCTGGGGGGCGTACCGGCAACCTCCAATCAGTATGCCTACCTGACCCTGAACGGTGGCCTTGAGTGGCTACATCTTTTCAACGACGCACTGAATCTTACGGTCAGCGTGCACCGGGCGGACTATACGTCGGAACTGCGCTTTCCGCAGACGGACGGCGGCAAGGTCAACTTCTTGTCGGGCATCGACTACACGATCGGGCGGGCGGAAGGGGGGCTGACCCTTTCGGACCATGAGGCTGCCTTCGGTTTGCAGGTAGACCGGTACGTGCTCTCTCCCGGCACCCTGGATCCCGGAGGGGTCGTAGGTATCCTGCCGGCGCAGCTCGAGCAGGAAACCGGGCGGGAAGCATCCCTGTACCTGCAGGACGATTGGTCGATCAGCCCCAAACTTAGCCTCAGCGCCGGTCTACGGTATACCATGTACGGAAGGCAAGGTCCCGGCCAGGTACGCTACTACCGGGCGGGGGAAGTCGTCCGGGCCGCCACGCTCACAGACAGTGAGACATTCGGAAAGGGGAAAAACCTCGCTCGCTACGCTGGGTGGGAGCCGCGGCTAGGTCTGAACTATCGCGTTGGGCCCCGGACGAGCCTAAAGACTTCTTACGCCCGCTCGCGGCAGTACCTGCAGAACATCTATAATTCTACCACTCCGGTACCCACCAGCCGCTGGAAGGTTAGTGACAACAACGTGGTGCCGCAGACCGCCGACCTGTATGCCGTGGGGCTCACTCACCGCACCACCGATGAGCACTACCTTTTTCAACTGGAAACCTACTTCCGGGAGCTTCACGATTTACTGGAGTACCGGCCCGGGGCCGATTTCTTTCTGAATCCGGCCGTCGAGACGGACCTGGTACGCGGAAAGGGCCGGGGATACGGCGTCGAACTTACCGCCCGGCGGCTCACCGGCCGTTTCACCGGTGAAGTGAATTACGCCTACGCCCGGGTGGAAAACAGAGTGGCGGGCACCGCCCCCGATACCCGGATCAACCGGGGACAATGGTATCCCGGCTACTTCGACCAGCCGCATACCCTTACCGCGAGCCTCGTACTGGATCAGGGTAGAACCCACGAACTGGGCTTCAACTTCGTCGTACAGAGTAATCGGCCCTACACGGTGCCCAACGGCTTCGTTTCCATTCGCGGTACACCGGTGCCCCTATTTCTCGAACGGAACAACGATCGCTTACCTACCTACCACCGACTGGACTTCAGTTGGACGATTCGCAACTTCCGGCGCGAACAACGCAGGTGGACGGGCAGCTGGGTCTTTACCGTGTACAACGTGTACGGCCGGGACAACGCGTACAACATATTTTTTCAGCCGAGGACCCCGAACACCCCCGCCCTCGGTATATTCCAGGGAAGTCCGTTCGCGGCCTACCGGCTGTCTGTCTTCGGCGCGCCGATTCTCTCGCTCGCGTATAAATTTACGTTCTTACCATAATTGATTGCTCCCGCGCACCCGCCCATGACCGTATCCGTAGACATCTCCCTGTACCCCCTATCCGCCGACTACGAAACCCCCATCATTGCCTTCATCGACCGCCTGCAAACCCACGAAAAGCTCGATGTCGGCACCAACAACCTGAGCACGCAGGTGCGCGGGGAATACGCCGAAGTCATGGCCGCCATCACCGCGGCGATGGAACCTACCCTGGCCGATCCTACCAAGTGTTCCTTCGTGCTTAAGATCCTGAACGTGGACGTCGTGCCCGCTAATACTTGGCGGTGATCCAGCGGCCCATATCCTTGAGGCTCGACTTTTTGCCGTAGTTCAGGATGCCGATCCGGTAGATGCGCGAAGCCATCCAGACCATGGCGGCGGCGAAGAGGAATACCGCCAGCAGACTACTCAGTACCTGCCAGAGGGGTGGGTCGAAGGCGAGTCGGGCCGGCATCACGATGGGGGCGAACAACGGAAAGATCGACGACCACACGGCCAGGCTCGAATTCGGATTCTGAATGGCGGCCATCATGATGTAAAAGGCCAGAATGACGGGAATCGTAATGGGGATGGTCAGCGACTGACTCTCCCCCATATCGTCGCCCATCGCCGAGCCGACCGCCGCGAAGAGGGCCGCGTACATGAAGTACCCCCCCAGGAAATACAGGATGAAACAGGGTAGAATGATCCACCAGTTGAGATCACCCAGTCCGGCGGTCAGCTTCTCGACCATGGACTGCATTTCTTCCGGATCCATATCGGGGGAATTAGGCATCTGTCCGGGATCGGCATCTAGGCCGAAGAATAGCCCGACGAGGAACAGCATACCCGGGATCATGACCATCCAGGCGAGCACCTGCGTGAGGCCGACCGCGCCCACGCCGATAATCTTTCCGAGCAGGAGGGTGAAGGGACGAACGGAAGAGATCACGACCTCCACGATCCGGTTGGTTTTTTCCTCCATGACCGAGCGCATGACCATCATGCCGTAAACGAAAACGGAGATGTACATCAAAAAACCCATCACCGAACCGATGCCCGCCCCGATGGCGGAGGCCATACTGCGATCGTCGCTCTCCCCGTCCTCCGTCGTGGTCAGGCTGCGTACCGTGACGGTCACGTCGGTATCAAGGCTCGCGAGCGTCGCCTGATCGATGTCAAGCGCCTTGATCTTGTACTCCCGCAGCGCATCTTCCACCCGGCCGCGGATGCGGGCCTGCGCGTCGATGCTGAGGGTTTCGTCGCTCAGCAACTGCACCCGGAAGTTGCGGCTACGCGGATTGACGATCTCCGGGATCACCAGAATGCCGGCATAGCCCCGGTCTTCCCCGGTATCCTCCCGCAGGTTCTCCAGCGGCTCGTTGACGAACTTAAAGTACAGGCCGTTTTCGTCCGGAATGGTTCCCCGGAACAGATCGGCGTCATCAATCACCGCAATACGCTGGACGTCATCGTTGCTGTATGTGAACACGGCGTTGGCAATGACGACGAAAAGCGCCAGCCCGATCGGCGTCAGCAGCGTGGCCAGAATGAAGGAGCGCCGCCGTACGCGGGTTATGTATTCACGGCGGACGACGAGCCAGAGGTTGGACATGGGGAATTGGTTCTTTAGTTCTTTTAGTTCGTTAGTCGGTTAGGGGGTAGTCAGTTAGTCTTTAGTACGTTAGTCGGTTAGTCTATTAGTACGTTGGTGGGTAGTAGGGTAGCACTTTAGTTTGGTCGTCAACTGTTGACGGTAAAAGCCTAAAAGCCTAAAAGCCTAAAAGCCTAAAAGCCTAACTGCCTAAAAGCCTAACTGCCTAAACTACTAACCGACTACACTCACGCGCTTGATGAATATCTCGTTGAGGCTGGGCAAGAGTTCCTGGAATCCCTGAATTTGGATGCCGAGATCCAGGAGCGTACGCAGGAGGTCATTACCTTCTTCCCCCGCTTGGAGCTGGATGTCGACGGTGGATACGGTGGGGTTGAGAAGCTCGTACCGTTGTCCCAGGGCGTCCGGAAGCGATTCGCCGTGGTAGGTAAGGCGGTAACGGTTTTCCACGAACTGCCGACGGATATCACTCACCTTGCCCTGCAGGATGTTGCGGCCGTGGTTAATCAGCACGATGTATTCACAAAGTTCCTCGACCTGTTCCATACGGTGGGTACTGAAGATGACGGCCGTTCCGGAAGCATGTAACCGTAAGATTTCGGCGCGCATCCGGTTAGCATTTACGGGGTCGAGACCGCTGAAGGGTTCGTCCAGGATGAGCAATTTGGGGTCATGGATGACCGTGGCGATGAACTGCACCTGCTGTTGCATCCCCTTGCTGAGTTCGTCTATCTTCTTTTTCCACTGACCCTCCAGTTCGAATGTGGCGAGCCATTCCCGGGCACGGCGCTCGGCTTCGGCGGCCGTTAGGCCCTTCAGTTGGGCCAGATAGATGAGCTGTTCGCCGACGTACATCTGCTTGTACAGTCCGCGTTCCTCGGGCAGGTAGCCGATTTGGGTGGGGTGGTAGCCGTTGAGGGGGGCACCACGAAACAGAATCTGGCCGCCGTCGGGAGCCGTAATCGTCGTGATCATCCGGATCAGGCTGGTCTTGCCGGCACCGTTAGGACCGAGCAGGCCGAGGATGGCGTCGGGCGGCATGGCAAAGGATACGTCGTCAACGGCCACCTTCTCACCGTAGCTTTTACTGACGTTGCGTACCTCGATGACCGGAGCCGAAGGTGCTGCGGTAGAGGTAGGGGAGGCGGATAAAGTCATATATGCTGGAGTAGGTGTCGGCCGCTAAGATTAGGAAAAAGCCGGGGATAGCTTAAAGATACGGACGAACGGGAGGAGCCGATAGACGTATCATTGCATAATGCCTACCGATCCGTACTTCATCGTCAACCCCGCGGCCGCCGGCGGACGGGCCCTCCGTTGGTGGCGTCACGCGCTTCCCGTGCTGCAGCGGCGGCTGGGGCCTCTCGATCATGCAGTGGTACGGGAGCGTGCCGCCCTGCCGGAGATCATCGAAAGTGCGGTGGAATGCGGGCACGATCGACTGGTCGGCGTCGGGGGTGACGGAACCCACCACGCCATCGTCAATGCACTCGTAGATCGGCGACTGACTGACCGACTTACTTACGTTCCCCTTCCCCTGGGGTCGGGCAACGACTGGTGCCGCACGCTGAACGTACCCCGGCATCTGGTCCGCTGGCTGCAGACGTACCGGGAAGAGAGAACGATCCAACACCGCATTGGCGGACTAAGCTACGGGGCGGGGTCGCGGGTGCAATATTTTATCAACGTAGCCGGCCTGGCCTACGATGCCGAAGTCGTGCGCCGCTGCAGCCGGACCAGGTGGAAGCACGGACTGCTGTACCCCCTCTTCACGGCGGCCTACCTGCCGGCATACCGGCCACCGGAACTGCGACTGACGTACGACGGGACAAGCGTCGAGGGGCGTTTTCACACCATCAACCTGGGCATCGGCCGGTATAATGGCGGCGGAATGCAACCCGTACCCCAGGCCGACCCGACGGCCGATACCCTTGCGCTCACCTATGCGGTAAATACGCCCGTGCATCGCATCATCCGCAACAGCTGGCGACTCTTTACGCCCACCATCGGCAGTACGGCCGGTGTCACGACCACCCACGCGCGGGAGATCATGGTCACCGGCCCTACCGGACTGGAAGCGGACGGCGAGTGGCTGGGTACCGGACCGGTCCGGGCCGCGCTCATCGGGCAGCGGTTACGGGTTGTGTGCGGTTGGCCGGTTTAGTTGGCTCCCGCGCGCCGCCGCCCCGCTGAGGCCACATCTTCCGAGGAGCCGACCGTGGATCGCCGGACGGTTACGCGCTCGTTCGCCCCCTGACGTCATGCGTTGCCATACATTTCTCCACCGGTTACCACCGCCAAATGACCTGAGTGCCCACCTCCGTACGGGAGGTCTTGCCGGTAGCCTCCCACCCGCTGCCGAAGGTGCGTCCGTCGAAATTCCGGGTCTGGGCGACGCGGGCCTCCAGGGTGAGCTTGCGGATACCCTTGTAGCGCAACAACAGATAACTGCGGGCACCCGCATGGTAGTAAGGCGTGACGAAGGCATTGTAGGTCAGGCCGTTCTCGTACTGGTAGAAACGGACGTCGTAGCCGTCCGTATCGAAGATGGCGACCCGCGCCGAGAAGCTAAAGGGGCCAAGCGGCCGGTAGTGGATGTCCTGGTAGAGCATAATACCCCGCTGGCGTTTCTCCGTTTCCCGGTCGGTGTAGCCGAAGTCCAGCCGACTGCGCCACTCCCAGCCGGCGGCGAAGCGGTAGCCGGCGTGGAGGCGGGCCTGAAAACGCGTACGGTCGACCACCGGATCCAGGTGGGAGCCATCACCGCCGGTCCCCTTCGTTTCGCCCCGTACTTCGAGGTAGGCGTCGAGTTTGCGTTTGACGGCGTAGGTCAGGCGCATGCGGTATTCCCGTCCGGCACTCGGCCCGTCGATGTTGAAGCGCAGCCAGCCGTGTCGCCAGAGGTCGTAGTAGGCGTTCACCCGCCACCGGTCCGCGGGGCGCAGTTCCAGTCCCAGGTACACGCCCTCCTCGTTGCGGCCGCCCCCGGTTTCCCCGAAGGGTTGGGCGCTGAGCGCCTGATAATCCCGGTCGTATCTGCGGTACACGAGCGCCACGTCGGCCCGCCGGTCGAGCCCGAGGTTGATGCCGTGAAGCATGGCTTTTCCCGCCCCCATTGCACCCGCGACCTCGCCGAAAAACGAAAAGTTGTGGTAGCGGTAGCGGTAGTCTAGGCTCAGGTTGTGCAGGTCCGTACCCCGGAAGTAGTACAAATTGTAGGGCTGGGGCCGGGGCTGCAGGGGTTTGTTCAGGTGCTCGCCGAGGAAATTTATGCCGATACGGAGCCGGGGAAGGGGGCGCCAGGCGATGCTCCCGCCGTAGCTGGTTTGTACGATAGCATTGCGGTCCGCCCGCTCGTTCACCGTGCGGTGGTAGCCGCTGAGTCCGAGGGAGGTGATGCTGGCTGAATCGGCGGTGAGATTGGCCGTCCGGCGCCTCCGGCTCCCGAAAACCGTGGCTTCGATCTGATCGGATAGGTTCAGGGTCACGCCCGCGCCGCGCATAAAGCTGAATTCGTTGACGCTGGCGTAGGGCTGCAGGGTAGGGGCGTTCCGCGCGACGGAAGTGGTGAGGCTGCTCTTGCCGAAGCCGAAGCCCGTGTACAGGATCAGGCCCTGCCCGAAGCTGACCGCAAAATCTCCCAGAGCCACGGCCCGCACCCGCCGACCGAGATTCCGCAGGAAAAGGTGCGCCCCGTAGTAGTCGAAGCCGTAGCGGGGAGACTCGCCGGGGTCCTTCTCCGCTACCAGGCCCATGCTCAGTTGGTTGCCGTAGCGCTGGCGGTACTTGACGTAGGTACGCCAGGGATTGCCCGCGTAGGCCGGGTCAGGCGTTTCGTACCCACGAGCCGTTTCCAGTCTCCGGGAGGCCCGGAGGTAAAGCTCCCGATCGGATTCCGCGAGCATACGTGCTAGACTGACGTTGACGTCGTCCAGACCCTTATTCACCGTCATGAAGGGCAGTACCCGGCGGATGGTTTCCAGGTCGATTCCCGGAATACTCTGCAGTTCGTAAATGCTGATGAGGCCGCCCATCAGTTCGCGGTAGGCGAGAAAGCGGTCAATTTGCACCGGGGAAAGCAGGTAAGTGGCGGCGAGTTCCTCGGCGGTGGCCAGATTGAGATCGAGGGGGCGCTCCCGGTAGCCTTCAAGGACGGCAAACGCCGCGTTGAAGGTGAATTCCCCTCCGTCCTCCGCCTCCTGAGCGACCACGTCTTCGATCAGTTGTTCGGTTTCGACCTGGCCGTAGAGGCTCCCGCAGGTAACGAGCAGAAGGGCGGCGGCGCGCAGGAGCAATAAAAAATCGGGTGAAGCTAGCTGCCGCACGAAAACTTGAAAATTTAGCTGGCAAAATTTATTCCCACCCCTCCCGGATGTTGTCCATGACACCCTCGATGAGCCGGGTACGGGCCTCTACGCTGGCCCAGGCTACGTGGGGGGTGAGCAGTAATTTGTGCCGGTCGCGCACGGTGAGGTACACGTGATCCTCCGGCAGGGGTTCCTGGGTGTACACGTCGATCGCCGCGCCGGCAATTTCGCCTTCGTCGAGGGCCCGTACCAGATCAGCCTCCACGACGATACCTCCGCGTGCCATGTTGATTAGGTAGGCCGAGGTACGCATTCGCTGGAGTTGCGGATAGCCGATAAGATTTCGCGTCGAGTCGGACAGCGCGCAGTGGATGCTGATGACCTCGCAGGTGGAGAGCAGTTCGTCCAGTTCCACGCGGGGGTAGGGGACGTCGTGGTCGTGGCCGCGGCTGCTGTAGTAGACGACTTCGGCGCCGTAGGCGGTCGCCAGTTCCGCTACCCGCCGGCCGATGGTACCCATACCGATGATGCCGAAGCGGGCCCCGCCGAGTTCGTAGAAGGGATGGCGCCAGAAGGTGAAGTCCTTAGCTCTGCCGTACTCGCCTCCGTAGACCGCCTGGTTGAGGTAGATCAGGTCCATGGCTACGGCGAAGAGGGCCGTCATGGTGAGTTGAGCCACGGAATCGGTGCTGTAGCCCGAGACGTTGCGCACGGGGATGTCGCGGGCGCGGGCGGCCTCCTCATCGACGTTGTTGGTGCCGGTGGCCGCCACGCAGATCAGCCGGAGATCGGGTAAGCGTTCGATGCGCTCGGCCGTGATCTCGATCTTGTTGGTGATCAGTACCTGAGCGCCGGCGGCCCGCTCCATAAACTGCTCCGGCGTGGTGTGGGAGTAGGAGGTGAAGTGCCCCAGCGTTTCGAACTTGCGGAAGTCGGGGAGTTGATCCACCGAAGCGGCATCGAGAAATACTATTTTTGGGGCGTCTGACATATACGGGGCTTTGTGCCCGGTAAATTATAAAAGTCGGCCGTAAACAAACCAATCCTCCGGGTCGCTATAGTCGATATGCGTTATCAACCTCTGGTCCTTATCATCTTCGTTTCGCTGTTTGCTCATCCGCTCTTCGCCCAGGAAGCCGAGATCGTCGGCGTGGTGGTGAGTGAACAAGGCGACACCCTGGTCGGCTGTTCCGTTCAGGTGGTGGGCTCCGTGATCGGCGACGTAAGCGATGAATCCGGCCACTACCGGCTCTCCGTGCCCCCCGGCCGCATTCGCATCGTCGCCTCGTATATCGGGTACGAGAATTTCGACACTACCCTCCGGGTATCGGTCACCGACCGCGAGCTCGAACTGGACATCGTGATGAGCGAGAACTTCGTGAGTACCGGCGAGGTGATCGTGTACGGGCGTCGGGCGTCCGGCCAGGCGCAGGCTCTGCGGGTGCAACAGTCGGCCATCGCGGCCCAGACAATCATCCACTCCGAGCTTTTCAATAAGTATCCGGACGTCACCCTTGCCGAAACCGTGCAACGAATGCCCGGCGTGACCATTACCCGCAACCGCGGCGAAGGCGATCTGGTGCAGGTACGGGGCCTGCCCGAGCAGTACACCGCTATTTCCCTCAACGGGCAGCGCCTCCCGGCCGTCCAGCCCGAGGCCGACCGGGCGGGCAGCCTGGACATCATTCAGTCGAACCTCGTGGATGAAGTACGGGTCATCAAGGCCCGCAGTGCCGACCTCGACGCGGACGCCATCGGTGGTACGGTCGATTTCCGCATCCGACAGCCGGAGGAACGCTTCGAGGTCCTCCTGCAGGGGGGATTAGGCAGCAACTTCGGCTTCGACCAGATTCCGGGGCAGCAATCGGGCATCAGTCAGGCGGCCGCCGTGTTAAACTCCGAACTCAGCGATGAAACGGTCTACGGACTGCTGGCCGGCAGCTACTTCCGTCACGCCCGCGGGAACCGCACCCTTCGCTTCGATTACGGGGATGACGGCGTAACGGGTACCACCATTTCCCGGGTTCGGCCAATCGATACCGACCGCGTGTCGACCAAGCGAGGCATCGTCGGGGCGGTGGAGTTGCGGCCCAGCATCTACAACCGGATGCGGCTCAGCTATAACTATTCGGCTAACGACGACGACGTGATGGCCCGGGAGGCCAATTTTTTCCGGGAGGGCACGCCGCTGGAAAACCGCATCACCAGCAAGTGGCGCGAGGAACGACGACTGAACATGGTCGCCCTGGAGGTCGAAAATAATTTTAAGAAGCTTCAGGTCGATTACGCCCTCAGCTTCGCCAGTACTTCCGAAAGATTGGTCGATCGGCAACGGACCTTCAACGGACTGACCTTCGGCGATCCCCAACCCCTGACCGACGCCGAATTCGTAGCACTGGTTCCCACGGACAGCCGCTTTTCCACGGACTTCCCCCGTACGTCGACCGAGCAGCAAAATCTTGATCTGGAGGAGGACATTGCCATCGGAGGGATCAACTTCACCCAGTACATCGACGACGGACGCACGAGCTTCCTCCGGGCCGGCGCGCGCTACCGCATCAAGGAACGGACCTACCGGGAGTTCTTTACCCGGGTCGGCGGTCGCCCCGGACAGGCGGTTGCTCCGGGGGAGTTTGCCGATCTCGACGCGGAGGGGCCGCTCGTGGAGCGCCCCGATCTGGATGCCGGCCCTAACTACTACGCCTCCGAAAAGATCGCCGCCGGTTACCTGATGTACGTGGCCAACTGGACGGCAAAATTGTCGACCTCCGTGGGGCTCCGCTACGAATACACGGATCTCGATTACACCCTGCTGCGGGACGGGAGCGCCGACAGTACCTCCTACAACGATCTCTTCCCGAGCCTGAACGTGACCTACCGCGTACGGCGCGATCGACAACTTCGCTTCGCCTACTACGAAGCCATCGCGCGCGTGCCGTATTCCACCGTCGTACCGACGGAGGCTTTCTCCGAGCGGCGGCAGACGCGCCTCGACGTATACTCCATCGGTAACGTCGACGTAAACCCCACCTACAGCCGAAACCTCGACCTTACGTACGAACGCTACGGACGCAACGACGGCCTGATCAGCGTAAGCGCCTACGCGAAATTCCTGACCGACCCGACGATCCGGACGGCGGAGTTCGCCCTCGTCGATATGCAACCCTCACTGGGCTATTCCCTGATGAATACGGCCGACGCGCGCCTGTACGGCCTGGAGGTCGGCTTCTACCAGAACCTGGCCTTCCTGAACCCGACGTGGCGCTACCTGAACCTCAACGGCAACCTGAACATCAACAACTACCGGTTGAAGGACGATTCCATCGAGGGCGCTACCCTGGCCCAGGCCCCCCGACGGTCGGCCAACCTCAGCGTCGTGTACAGCAACCCCAAACAACGGCTCAACCTCGTGATTGCCGGCAACTACCGCAGTTCGACGCTTGACCTGCTGCAAGATGGGCAACCCGTGTGGATCAACGCCATCATCAGTCTCGACCTGGCCGCGGACTACGAACTGTTCCGGGGAATCTCGGCCTACCTCCGACTGAACAACGTCACCGACCACCGCGCCGAGCGGTACGTCGGTAAGCCCGACCAGGACGACTCCCTGCTGCTCGCGAAGACCCAGTACGGAGTCTGGGGCGTGGCGGGGCTGCGGTGGCGACCGGGCAGGTAAACGGTCACGTCGCCCAGGCGATGACGTTGGGTAGCCGGGGCGGCCGGACGGCCGAAAGCACCGCCGCACGGTCAAATTGCAAATGCTAGATCGTAAACCGTAAATTGTAAATTCTTCTGGGTAAGTTTGCCCAAAGCCACGACCTCTATGAAATTTTCCGTTTCCAGTTCCGATCTGCAGAAGAAATTACAACTCGCCGGGGGGGCGATCGCCTCGAATCCGGTACTGCCGATCCTGGAAGATTTTTTGTTCACCATTGAAGGAAAGACGCTGCACATCGCGGCTACCGATCTGGAAACCAGCGTCGTAACCAGCCTCGAAGTGAACGCCGACGGCGACGGGCAGGTAGCCGTGCCCGCGCGCATCCTCATCGATACCCTGAAGGCACTACCGCAGCAACCCATCACCTTCGACGTAAACGAGGACAACTACGGAATTTCCATCACCAGCGCGTACGGAAAGTACAAGCTGGCCGGTGAACCCGGGGGCGATTACCCCAACATCCCCACTCCGAGCGACGCCGACGAAATCAGCGTGACGGCCATGAGTTTGGTGGAAGGCATCAATAAGACCCTCTTCGCCACCTCCACCGATGAACTGCGTCCCGCCATGACCGGCGTGTTCTTCCAGGTCGATTTCTCGAAACTGACCATGGTGGCTACCGACGCCCACAAGCTCGTCAAGTACAGCCTGAGTGACCTGAACGGCGAGATCACCAGCAGTTTCATCATTCCTAAAAAAGCACTGAATCTGCTCAAGGGTGCCCTGCCGCACTCCGACGTAGCCGTCAGCATCAGTTTCGATAAAGCCAACGCCTTTTTCGAATACGGCGATACCAAGATGGCCTGCCGCCTCATCGACGCGCGCTATCCGGACTACAATGCCGTCATCCCCGTCGATAATCCCAATGTACTCCTGGTCAATCGTGCCGACTTTCAGAACAGCCTGAAGCGGATCGTTATTTACGCCAATAAGACCACCAACCAGGTTATCCTGAACATTGCCGACGGTAGCCTGACGGTGAGCGCGCAGGATCTGGACTTCAGTAACGAAGCAACGGAGCAGCTCAGCTGTTCTTACGACGGTACCCCCCTGCAAATCGGCTTCAACGCCAAGTTCCTGGTCGAAATGCTCGGCGTGCTGGAGGGCGAGGAAGTCCGCCTGGAAATGTCTACCGCGACCCGGGCGGGCATCCTGGTTCCCACCGAACAGGCCGGAGGCGTGGACATTATGATGCTGGTCATGCCGGTGATGCTGAGCAACTAGCACCGGCCCGATCCGCCGTGCGTTTAAACTACCGGGGGTGGTAGTAGTTTTCAGCTGTAGCCCATGACCCGACATACCATCACCAACCGCGCCGCCCCCCTCATCCACACCCCACGGGTGCCGGCCCTGCCGCCCGCACGGGAGTGGACCCTCTCCAACGGCCTGCGCGTCGTTGCCGTGGAGGTAGAACAGGCACCCATCTTAGCGGTGGAAATGATCTGGCGCGCGGGGCGCCCGTACGAGGCACAGCGTCTCGTTGCCGGTACGACCAATGCTCTGCTCACGGAAGGCAGTAAAAATTACCGGGCCGCGGAACTGGAACGGTACTTCGAGCAGTACGGCACCGCCCTGCAGACGCCCGAGGATATGGACACGGCTAACCTATCGGTCCACACCATCCTCCGACACGCCCCCCGCCTCCTACCGGTAATGACCGAGGTTATCGCCCAGCCTTCCTTCGCGCCCCGCGAATTCAAACGTTACCTCAAACGCAGTCGCCAGCAATTGCGGGAAGATCTGCAGGATCCCGACACTTTCGCCTACCGCCTGCTGTCCGAGGCGGCCTTCGGACCGGATAACCCCTACGGCTACGGCGGCGATCGGGAAGACTACGATGCCCTCACGCTCGAACAAGTGCGGGATCATTACCGGAAGTACTACGGTGCCGCCAACGCTACCCTGCGCGTGGTCGGTAAACTGAACAGCGAGGTGGAAAACTTGCTCGAAACAACCTTCGGCCAGCTCCCCGCCGGCCAACCGGCCCCCGCGCCCCACTACCGGATACCGGAGGCTGCCCCGCGACTACTGCAACACCACCGGCCACGGGCCCAGCAGACGATGATTCGTCGGGGCCGTCGGGGCTTTCGGATCACCGACCCCGATTATCCCGGCCTCTGCGTCTTGGAAACGATACTGGGGGGCTACTACGGCAGCCGACTCATGAGGAACATCCGGGAGGAAAAGGGCTACACTTACGGCATCGATACCGATCTGGACATCTACCGCTTCGACGGCACCTTCGGCATCTCGGCCGACGTGGCCAACGAAAACGTTGCCGAGGTGCGCCGGGAGATCCTCACCGAAATGGACAAACTCCGCCAGGACCTGGTCCCAGCTGACGAACTCGACATGGTGCGCGCTTACCTCATCGGCGGCTTAGTCATGGATCTCGACGGCCCCCTCGCCGTAAGCAGCCGCTATCGCTCCGCCATCATCAAGGGCTACGACGCCACCGAACACCTCCGCCGGCTCGATGAGACCATCCGCAACATCTCCGCCGAAGAAGTCCGCGACCTTGCCCAGCGCTACCTGCGCCCCGAACAGGACTATGAAGTCATCGTCGGAGGTGCCATCCTTTAGCCCCCCCCACTACCATACTACCCAACTACCACCTACCCAATCACCACCTACCATACTACCCAGTTACCACCTGCCCAATCACCATATTACCCCACTACCATACTACCATACTACCCCACTACCATACTACCCCACTACCATACTACCCCACTACCATACTACCCCATTACCATACTACCCCACTACCATACTACCCCACTACCATACTACCCCACTACCACTCCCGACTAACGAACTAAAGTACTCCCCCCCTAAAGTACTACCCCCCCCCTCTACCACCCCTCGCTCATCCCGCTTTCCCGGTAGCCGATCCGTTGCGCCACCGCCCGCAGGGTATCGCCCCCGTCGGTATTAAAGGGGAAGGGTCCCGTGTAGACGCGCCAGCCTTCCCGGTCTTGGTCGACAGGTAGTATGCGGTAGGCGATCTGCGCACCCGGCGTTTTGCTCTCCAGGATGAATCGACCGAGACTGTCGCGGCGTAGTTGCGGCCGCCCCGTCACGGGCATTTCCGCTGTCCCGTTCCAGAAGTGCTGGACCATCTCCACCTCCGGCACTTCTCCCCGGTCACCGACCCGGGCTAGCCAGTCATCCGTAGCGGTACGGAGTTCGGCAAGTTTATCGGCGTAGCCGGACTGTCCGGCCAGGTTAACCAGTTCGTGGGGATCGTTGCGGGTATCGAAGAGTTCTTCCGCGGGCTTACTTTTTCTGAACCACTGCGCCTGGGCGTCGGTCAGCCGTCCCTCGTCGCGCAAGCGCAGGAGTTCCTGCATGGCGGGCATCTGCTCGCGGTAGGGGAGCGGGAGATAGTAGCCGCGCTCCGGATAGTAATTGCGTAAGTACTTGAACCGATGGTCACGGGCCGCCCTTATGCGGTCGTAGTGCTCGTCTAGCCGGTCGCTGGCGGCGAAGACGTAACGACGCTCGGGGGCCTTTTCCGGACCGAAGTTGGCTTGCCCCTGGAGGTAATCTGGCGGACTGATGCCCACCATACGCATCACCGAAGGCGCGAAATCGACGAAGCTGAACAGTGAGGAGTCGACGGTCCCCGCGCCCCGGTCATCGGGCCAGGCGACGATCATAGGGACCCGCAGTCCACTATCGTACAGTAAGCGCTTTTGCCGGGGTAGCGGCCCGCCGTGATCGCTGTAGAAAAAGATGATGGTCGAGTCCGTCAGCCCGTCCCGCTCCAGCTGATCGAGCAGAAAACCGACCTGCTGGTCCATAATCCGAATGTTGTCGTAGACGCGGCGTGCGTCCCTGCGCGTGATTTCGGTATCCGCCAGGTACGGGGGCAGGGAGACATGCAGGTCTTCCGGCAATTTAATTTCTGGACGATCTTCCCCGGTCAAGACCCCCCGGTAATCATCTATGGGAAACGTGTCCGTTTCGAATCCTTCCCGGAAGCGGAGATTGCCGCGGTTGGTCTGCCAGATCTGGCTTTCGTGGGTAATTTCCAGATTAAAGACGGAAAAGAAGGGCTGCCCCGCCGGACGGTGACGCCAGTGTGCCTGCCAACCCTGTTCGTCCCAGGCCGTTTTCGGAGCTTCGAATTGGTAGTCCGTCTTCGCGTTGTTCGTGCAGAAGTAGCCGTGTTCCCGGAGCACCTGGGACATCATCTTTACGCTGGTATCCACGGGGGCTCCGTATTCTCCCGGAAGGCCCAGTTCCCGCAGGCGGTCTACGCTATACTGCGTACGCATGTGGTGCCCCCCTCCGCTGATCGGGTACACGCCGGTCGCGATGGCGAAGCGGCTGGGCGCGCAAACGCCGGCCACGCTGAAGGTGTTGGGAAAGCGGACTCCCCGGGCGGCCAGCCGGCTGAGATGGGGAGTTTGAATGGTCGAGTCGCCGAAGGCGGCCAGCAGCGGACTTATGTCCTCGCATACGATCCAGAGTACGTTGGGCCGCGCGGGGGCGGGGGAGCCAGGTGGTGATTCGTCGGAGGAGGTAGAGCAGGAAGCCAGCGTCAACAGCAGGGCGGGAACGCAGGAGCAGAGCCAACGGTAAGGCATAGTTTCGGGGTAGGGGGGGAGAATGCAAGTGGTCTTCACAAATATAGTCGACCCGCCAACAGTTCCCGAGTACCCCGGGCTACCTCCGGATCACCAGGGGTTGGGGACGTAATACGCGACCATCCGCCGTACCGCTCACCCGATAAATTCCGTCCGGAAGGGTTTCCAGCGGCAGGTCGGTATAGGTACTGCCGGCCACCCGGTCGCACTGTCGCTCCAGTACGCGCCGACCCATCGCGTCCACCACGGTGAGGGTAAGTTGGCGTACCGCCGGCTTATCCAACAGAACGTGCAGACGGTCCCTGGCCGGATTCGGAAAGAAACGGAGGTCGTCCGGTACCGGGGCGGACCGGACGGAAACCGTCCGACTGACCGTATGGCTACCGTCCAGGTCATACGCCAGTAAGCGGTAGAGCACGGTAGCGGTGGATCCGTCCGCCGGATCCGTCCATTCGTATTCGTGCGTGCCCTCCCGGATATTCTTGGCGGTCCGTTCCCCAACGGTTATCCAGTCGCGCTGCGTGAAACGTTGCACGAGGAAGCGGTCGGTAGCTATCTCGTTCGTGGTGGTCCAGTGGATCCGATTGAAGTCGCCGCGTGCTTCCCCCTCCAGGGAGAGCAGTTTGAAGGGCAGGGAAGAACTGAGCAGGTTTGGGTTGTCACTGATGGTGAGGTGATCTACCGAAGTGCCGTCTTCCCGCATGAGGATCTGGATGGTGTGCTGGCCGGTGGTGGTGACGTTGAGGGTGCCGGCAATCTGTTCGGTTTCCCAGATGCTGTCGGTGTTGACGGTGAACTCGTGGGTGTCCACGAACCCATCGTCAAAGAAAACGTGGAGGGAGTTATCGTTCTGGTTCGGTGATCGGTGCCGGAAGTAAATGTAATGGGTGCCCGTACTGACGAAGTTCACATCGAACTCTACGGTCGGCGAGCCCCCCAGAATAGCCGGCAGTACGGGCAAGTCGTTGTTCGGGACCCGGGTGTAGGCGCTATCCTGGGCCGTAATGTCGGTGTCTTCGACCCACCGGTAAAAAATTCCTTCGATGAGGGTAGCGATATTCCGGGTGGGGTGCTCCAGGGGTATGGATACCAATTTGTCGGCTCCCGGGTCTTGCGTATACACGTTCGCGGGATCGGCTTGTGCCGTCAGTTGAGTGCAGCCGAGAATGACAAGCCACACGGGCGCCAGCCAGCGGCTACCGCGGCGGTGCATGATGAAATCGGTAAGGAACATTTTTCACGAGACTACAAGACACAAGGAACACGCTTAGCTAACGGTAGAACCCTTACGCTAGTATGACAGTCCGTTTGCCGCCCGGAATTTTAGCATTTGCCTGAACGCATGGCTCCCGCGTCCCCGCCCGCTCCTACGTCACAGCAAAAGCCCGCTCGGATACGTGATCCGGCGGGCTTCGCGATAAGGAAAGTGTAGACAGATGCTTTTAGTGGTTCACCACGATGCGCTCGACGATCGTACCGCTACTGCCCAGCGACCCGGTCAGGACGTAGGTGCCGGCGGGCAGGCGATCGAGCGGAATGTGTTCCTCGTTCGTGCCGGCCAGGGCGGTGATCCGTTTGGTGGCGACGGTTTGCCCGCTCAGGGACGTAATCCGCAGGTCCACGGTTCCTCCGGTCGGGTGGTCATAGCGTAGAGTAGCGTAATCGCTGGCGGGGTTGGGGTAGACGGAGAAGGAAGCGGTTACTACCCGCGTAAACTCTCGCACTACGGAGATCAGGCTGCTAATGGATTCGGAGTCGTCCAGGTCGACCGTCACGATGCGGTAGTAGGCTAGTGCCGGTGCCTGCCGGTCCTCGAAGTAGTAATCAACCCGCTCGCGGCTGCTTCCCGCCGCCGCTACCCGACCGATGGTGGTCCAGCCGTCGTGACCGGATTCGCTGCGCTGTACCAGGTGGGCGAAGGTGTTGTCTTCGTAACTGCTCGACCACTCCAGGCGATTATGATCCGATTCCGCCCAGGCAGTAAAGGAAATCAGGTCGATGGGCATGGTCCGGGCATTAAAGGCGGGGCTGCTGCTGATGACCATGTTGTCGAGCGGGGTGCCGTCTTCCCGCATGGCAATGGTGAGCGTGTGAAGCCCGGTAGTGGTGATGTCGAAGGTGGGCAGGTCGTCCTGGTATACCCAGTCGTCGGGGCTAAGGGGATTAATGTGCTTCTCCTCCAGCTTCACCCCATCCAAATAGATGGTGTACGAATTATCCGAGCCGGTGGGTGCACGGTGCCGCATGGACAGGTAGTGGGTACCGGTCTGGGCGAAATCGATCACGTATTCCAGGAGGGGGGCGTCGGCGGATTTTTCGTTGTTGGCCAGGACACCTCCCGTGCTTACGTTCGGAACGATGGCGTAGCTGCCGCCCAGGGCGCTGACGTCGGTCTGGTTTTGCCAGCGCAGCGTATCGTACTGCCCGATGCCGGCCAAATTGCGCGAGGGTTTTTCCACCGGAAGCTCGACCACGCCGTAGGTGCCGGTCTGGGTATACACCCGGTCGGGGGGGCTTACTTCGGTCGTCAACTCCTTGGTCTCGCTGGGCTGATAGTTCTTGTCGGTCGTGATGATGATCTTATCGATCGGCGTGCCGTCTTCCCGCATGATGATACTCAGGAGGTAGGTGCCCGTAGTGCTGGTGAGGTAACCGTAGTTGGGGCTTTCCCAGGTCCAGTCCGTCGTCTGCTGAGAAATGTGCCAATCCTCGACGAAGTAGTGGTTCACCGACACCCATACCGAATTGTTGTTGGTCGTACCCCGGTGACGAATGTGGATGTAGTGGGTATCGATCTCGGTCACTTCGATCTCGAAGTCGAGGCGGGGCGCTGTCCACATATTGCTGGTTGTGCTCCGCTGGTTGGCATTGGTGGTATTCATGTAGCTACCTCCGCTGGCCGTAGGGTCGGCAATTTCTTCCCACTCGCGGCAGGCGAAGTTGTCGGTACCGGCTACGGCGTGGGTAGGCATTTCGACCTCCAGAATGATCAGGCCCTGTTCCGAGCGGTTGTCCTGGCGGTAACCGATGCGTTCGTCGGCGGACTTAGCGGTCGTGGTACCGGCCTCGGTCACGTCGGGGCCGAAGTCCGTGAGTTCCATATCGCTGACGGAGGTGACTACGGCCTTATCGAGGAGTAGTCCGGCTTCCCGGTGGTAGATGGTAATGGTGTGGGTACCGGTGCTCGGTACGTGAAAGCTCGACGGGGCGCGGAGCCAGGCCCAGTCCGCGCTTCCGGCCGCCATATTCCAGGTGTTCTGAAATACTACACCATCAAAGGCTACGTACACGGAATTCGAACTGGTATTCGGGGCCAGGTAGCGCAGATTCAGGTAGTGGATGCCGGTCTTGACAAATTCGATTTCGAAGTCCAGGCGTGCTCCCTTGGGTGGAGTTCCGTTGGCCGTCTGACCTCCCGCGGGTACCTTGATGTATGCGCCATTACTGGCAGTGTTACTGGTAAATTCTTTCCAGCTGACCTCCGCCACGTTTTGAGTGCCTACCGTCGACCAGCTGCGGGAAGTGGTTCGTTCCGCTTCCAGTACGACGAGTCCGTCGCCGGTACTATTGTCCTGTACATAAGTGACCGGATCGCAGGTCGACGTGGTGGCGGTGAGGGGGAGGGAAAGAAGGGAGCAAAGGAGGATGAGGGCCACGCAGGGGCGGGCCGTACCCGATAGGGCAGGGAAGGAATACTTGTTCATGATGTGTTTGTGTACTTGACCGCACGCAAAAGCGTGACGGGCAACTGTTTAAAAGCAGTATAGTGTCTACGGAGCGCGGAAGCGCGAATTAAAAAGGGGAAGGGACCGGACTATAGGAGACCGGAGCGATGCGTCGCGAACGTAAGGGGTCAGCCGGGGAGCGGACGGTTACGGAGCGGATCACATAAGGGGTGGGGGAGGGGCGATCGCCGATGGGCGACGCTAGCCACAATAGTGGCGGTAATGTACTTGTTCATCTGTCGTGTCTGTGAAATAAAAACGGATCATCGCAAAAGCAATGATATTAACTAGCCCCACAAATATACAACAAGCATGTACGAACAACCAAAGACTCGGCAAAAAAAGTCAAATAATTTTCTACCCCGGTAAAATACCGGGTACTGTTTTTCCCCTCACTGATATATATACCGGCACGACAATCAGTACCGGGGCGGGATTCCGGCGTATATTTTCGCGGTAATACCCCACTTTGCCCGGGGAGTTCTTCCCCGTGTTGTCCCTTATCCGGCAGCCTACTCTCCTAATCTTGATATATAAACGCCTTTTGTGACTGCCATCCGTATTCCTCCGTTTTTGCGCTTTCGCCCGTATGTCGCCCTTTGGTTGCTTCTGGGATTGGGAGTGGGGTCGCTGTGTTTATCCGGACAAAGTTCGTCGATCAATCTCCTGGATCGAGCCGCTACCCGCGCCCGGGCATTCGTGCGTGTAAATAAGAACGATAGTGCCCTGCTGGTGGCGGACTCGCTGCTGAGGGTACTACAACAGGAGGACATACTCGATTCCCCGGTAGGTCTTCGCGTACAACTGACGAAGGCAACGGCACTGGAATACGAACAGCGGGATTCCCTGGCCATGACCCTTTTGCTACACGTCCGGGAGGAGAGCCGGCGGCAGGAGCTGTGGGAGGTATACGCCCACACGCTGATCGCCCTGGCCGATCGCTTTGAGCACATGCGCCGGGCGACCAGCGCCCGGGAGGTACTTCGGGAAGTTCGTGCTACCCTCGATGCTCAGCCCTTGGATGCGGTATACCCGATCTACGCCATGCAATTATCATCGTGGCACCGCAATTTTTCGCCGACCAAGGATTCGGCGCTCTACTATGCCCGCGAGGTGCTCCGCACGGCCCCCGCCTACGGCGACACCGTGACGCTGGCCATGGGTTACGAACTGATGGGGCGACTCACCGACCACGTCCCCGTGCTTTCAATGAAGTATTACCAGGAGGCCATTCGGCTATATCGCCGTCTGGGGAACTACGCCGGGGAAAGTACCATTCACATCGAGATGTCCAAGCGGCACCGGAAGCTCAACCGTCCCGAACAAGCGCTCGTTTCCAACGATTCCAGTCTGATGGCCGCCCGCCTGGCCATGGAGAAGCAGGGGGAAAACGGCTACGCCCAGGCGCTGGCCTACCAGGCCAGGGGCGAGATATTTCACGAATTGGGGGTAATGGATTCCGCCGTTACCTACGTTCACGAAGGACACGACCTCGAGATCGATTACATTAAGCAGCAAGAGTACCAGAAAGCCGTCGAGGTCGAGGCCCGCTACAACGACCGCCTCAAGGCGGAGCGCATCGCCCGCCAGGAACGCGAACTCCAGAGTGAAGCCCGGGTCATCAATCTGCTGTTGGGTATCGTATTTCTTACCGTGGTAGCGGCGGCAGTCGTTATTTATTACGCCGTCCGCCTGGGCAGGGCGAACCGGGAAAATTTGGAGAAGTCCGAGCAACTGCGTAGTCTGGACGTCGCCAAAAACCGCTTCTTCGCCAACGTTAGCCACGAGCTACGTACCCCCCTTACGCTGATTCAGGGACCCATCGACACCCTCATGACCGAGGGCCAACTTTCCGATCGCCAACGCCGCCTGCTTAAACTGGCCGGGAGTAGCAGCCGGCAATTAAAGGACCTCGTCGACCAAATTCTCGAACTCCGCAAATTGGAGGCGGGGAAGGCCCAGGTGTACGCCGTCCTTACCCCACTTGCGGAGTTTTTCGACAACTGCTGCGCGCTCTTCATGACCCTTGCTGACCAAAAACAGATCGATCTGGCGTGCGACTTTTCTCTCGCCGATGATTTCACCGCGCTGATCGACCGGGAAAAATGCCGCGTAATTCTCTATAATCTGCTCGCGAATGCCTTCAAATTCACCCCCGCCGGCGGGTCGGTCTGCCTGCGGGTTTCCGCTACCGATACTACGCTCACCATCGTTGTCGAGGATGACGGCGTAGGTATCTCCGCGGAAGATATTCCCCACGTATTCAATCGCTTCTATCAGACCAACCGCACCAACCGGACCGCGGAAGGGGGTACGGGCATCGGGCTGTCATTGTGCAAGGAATACGTGGAACTTTTCGGGGGGCGGATTGACGTGGACAGTACGGAGGGGGAGGGAGTCACCTTCACGGTCGAGTTACCCATTGAACGCGTAGTGCCGGACCTGCCGGCGGAACTCGCAATGCCTACTTCTCCCCCGGAAGTTGACGGAAGCCCCCCGGCCGTCACCGCCCCCCGGCAGAAGGGTCCGGACGGCGAAGCCGCGAAACCCTCCGTACTGGTGGTCGAAGACAACGCCGACGTGCGGAAATACCTGGAGTATATTCTGTCGGGCCACTACCGGGTACGGACCGCCGACCACGGTAAACACGCGCTGGAGCAACTGGAAAAAATGCCCGATTGCCGGCTCATCCTCTCCGATATCATGATGCCCGTCATGGATGGGTACCAATTGCTGGAAGAGCTGAAGTCCCGGGATTCCACGCGTCACCTTCCCGTCGTGATGCTTACCGCGCGCAGCGAGCCCCGCGATGAACTCCGGGCCCTGCGCATTGGCGTGGATGGCTACCTTACTAAGCCCTTCAAGGAGCAGGAGCTGCTGGTCACCATCAAAAAATTACTCCGGCAGCAGTCTACGCGGACCGAAGTAAGGGCTAAAGAGTCTACTGCATCGGCGGAAAACGGAGTGGTGATTTCGGAAGAAGATCAGGTATGGCTCCAGGAATTCGAGGCTTATATCGAGGAAATGCTTTCCGAAACCAGCCTGAGCATCCCCCAAGTTGCGGAAACCTTTAACCTGAGTGAATCGACCCTCCTCCGGCAGGTAAAGCGGTTGGCCGGACTCAGTCCTCAGCAATACATCCGCGACGTCCGCCTGAGTAGGGCCCGTAAAATTCTGGAGAGCGGCGAATTCTCTTCCGTCGGCGAGGTAGCCGGCGCCGTGGGCTACCGCGATCCCCGATCCTTTAGTCGGGCCTATCAGAAATGTTACGGCAAACTGCCTTCGGAGTATAAGTAGGCTACTATCCGCGGTTCCGCAGATCGTCGATGAAGCGCGTGAGCTCCATCTCGTCGTACACCAGGACCTCCCGGGGCTTGGATCCCTGGGCGGGGCCCACGATGCCGAGTTGTTCCATTTGATCCATGATCCGTCCGGCGCGGTTATAGCCGAGCTTGAGCCGGCGCTGCACCATACTGGTGGAGCCGTGCTGCTGCTGGATGATGAGGCGGGCGGCGTCCTCGAACATGTCGTCCAGGTCGGCGTAACTGAGCGCGCCGGAACCGGCCATCTCCTCGTCGGTGTTGTACTCGGGCAGGAGGTAGGGTTCGACGTACCCGCGCTGGTTGCCGATGAAGTTGATCACCTCCTCCACTTCCGGTGTATCGACGAAGGCTCCCTGTAGGCGCACCACGTCACCACCGTTGCTGAGCAGCATATCCCCCCGCCCGATGAGCTGATCGGCGCCGCCGGCGTCGAGGATGGTACGGGAGTCTACCTTAGCCGTCACCTTGTAGGCGATCCGCGCGGGAAAGTTGGCCTTGATCACCCCGGTAATGATGTTGACCGAGGGGCGCTGGGTGGCGATGACCAGGTGGATGCCTACCGCCCGCGACAACTGAGCCAGGCGCGCGATGGGCATCTCCACTTCCTTACCGGCCGTCATGATCAGATCGGCGAACTCGTCGATGATCAGCACGATGAAGGGCAGGAATTTATGACCCTTCTCCGGGTTCAGGCGCCGCGCCACGAACTTCTCGTTGTACTCCTTGATGTTGCGCGCGGCCGCCTTCTTGAGCAGGTCGTAGCGCTGATCCATCTCGATACAGAGCGAGTTCAGGATGTGGATCACCTTGGTGGTCTCCGTCGTGATGGGCTCGGTCTGTCCGGGCAGGAAGGCCAGGAAGTGGCTCTCGAGTTTGGCGTAGGGGAAGAGTTCCACCTTCTTGGGATCGATCATCACGAGCTTCACCTGGGAGGGGTGCTTCTTGTAGAGGATCGACATGATAATCGAGTTGATACCCACCGACTTACCCTGTCCCGTGGCACCGGCCACCAAAAGGTGGGGCATCTTGGCCAGGTCGGCGATCAGCACTTCGTTCTTGATGGTCTTGCCGAGGGCCAGGGGGAGGTCCATCTTGGCGTTGCGGAACTTCTCGCTCTCGATCACCTCCCGCATACTTACCATCTGCGGGTTCTTGTTGGGCACCTCGATACCGATGGTTCCCCGCCCCGGGATGGGGGCGATGATGCGGATACCGAGGGCGGCCAGGGAGAGGGCGATATCGTCCTCCAGGTTCTTGATCTTCGAAATGCGCACGCCGGGGGCGGGTACGATCTCGTATAGGGTGACGGTAGGGCCGATGGTCGCCCGGATCTTCGTGATCTCAATCTTATAGTTGAGGAGCGTCTCGATGATCTGGTCCTTATTGGCCTCCAGTTCCGCGCGGTCGACTTCCTGCTTCGTTCCGTCGAACTCTTCCAGCAGCTGCAGGTGAGGACTTTCGTAACTCGGCAGATCGAGCGTCGGGTCGTAGGGTTCGGTATGATCCGTATTCTCCTCGGTCACCGCCAGACTGGTATCGATCCCCTCGTCGCCGTCGGCCACGATCAGGTTATCGTTGCCCACCGCCAGGGGGTCGTGGCTGACCAGGGTCAGATCACCCACCGATTCGAGGGGCATCTCCATCTGGTCGCCCTTCATCTGCTCTACGCCCTGCTCGGAAAGCGTGCGTGGACCCTCGATCTCAAAGTCGCCCCGATCGCCGGGAGCCAGTACGCGGGAGGGGCCGTTACTTTCGGACCGGGAGGGGGCAACGGACAGGGATCCACCGGGCGGGGCCGCGGGAGCGGTGCGGGTGGCGGAGGAAGCGGACGGACGTGGTTTACCCCGGAAGCGAAACAACTCCGAGAAGTGGTCCACCACGTCGTTTCTGATCTGCAGGGGCGACCCGTTGAAGTCGATGCGGGCCTCGAAGATGAGGTACAAACCCAGTAAGAGGAGCAACAACAGGATCACCCCGAATCCGCCCAGTACGCCGCTCAGGTGGGAGACGAGGTAGTCACCGACCCCGCCGCCGAGGGGAAAGTCGGTCAGGCCGCCGAAGGCGAAGCTCAGCAGTACCGCGGCGCCGATCGTCGACAGCATCACCTTCACAAAAAGGTTGGCCATGGGGCGCAGGGGCGCCCGACGCAGCCGGTTGAGTCCCAGCCTTCCGAGAAAGTACACGAGGATGAAGCTCGGCAGGCCGAAACAGAAGTAGATGAAGAAGTTGGACAGGAACGCCCCGAGGCGACCCAGCCAGTTATCCACCGAAGCGGCGTCTTCACTCAGCAGTTTCCAGCTAAAACGCAGGACGCGGTCCTGATCGATCTTCCAGGTGAAGAGGTAGGAAACGAAGGCGACGGTGAGGTAAACGGCAATGAAGATCAGCAGCAAACCGAACAGTTTCGGAATGCGCTCGTCGTTGAGTCCCATGCGAAGACCCAGTTGTCCGCTCTTTTTTTTCGTCTTGGCCATGCAGTAAGTCAGGCTTTGGCGCCGGGCGGCGAAATTACGATAAATGAGGGGAACGAACGGGACGGCGGATAACTTATGTGACCGGCCGGGAGCTTCGTCCCGATATTTCGGGGCCGGCAAAAAATTGTGCTCCGTATTACCAGCGGCTTCCGTAGTATTATAGTCCGTACCAATTCACTCTTCGATCACGCATGCGCTTCCCGACCTTTATCTGCCTGCTGCTGCCCTGCCTGCTCCACGCCCAGGACAACAAACCGTACCCCCTGCAGATCGCCGACCAGCCGGTGGACCTCACCGGACTTTCCTTTCAAGTCACGGAGGTTGTCGACGAAACCGGCATCACCAACGGGCGCTACGGTACGGTATACACCGGCCTGATGAACAACGCGCGCGACGTGACCTTCGAGCCCACCCTGGCAATGGATCTGCACGCGGCAATCGTGCGTAGTGCCACCGAACGCGACCTGCCCCCCGCCACCCTCGTGGTCCGCTTCTTCCGTCTGGATGAAGAAATCCAGGCCGCGAGCGAACGCCGCCGCCTTCAGTTCGAGGCCGCCCTCCGCACGACGAATGAGGAGGGCCGGATACAGACCTACGGTCCCCGACAGCAAACTGTGGTCGAGGGGGGGCTGGACGTAACCTCTGGCCACGCCGCGGCGGTGGCCGAAGCCTTAGCGGTACTGCTACACGAGCTGGACGCCGACCTGCGCGACGGAAATACGGAAACGGCTCGTGAGTTTTCGCCCGGAAATATGCCGGACGGTGCCTTTTTCTCCGTAGCCGATTACCGCGCCGGACGGATAGATACCACTCTACGTCTCCACCTAGCCGCACGCAACACTACCCGCGTTCTGGAGGACATTGCCTACGAGGAAGCTTTCTTCAACCGCCCGGATGACCTTACCCGTCGCGCGGTCCGGGAAGTGTGGGGCTACTACCACGGGGGCGTCACCTACCTCTGCATCCAGCAGCGCTTTCATACCCTCCGGACCGGAGCCGACGGGCAGGCATACGTTTTCATTCCCGGCGGCATCCCGGATCCGGAGAAGGTCACCCAGCGAATCGTCGTCGGTCAGTTGATGTTCGGCGCGCTGGGCGGCGCGATCGCCGGCGCCGGCGCCGCGCGCAACGTCCCCGAACTCTATCGTCTTGACCTGACCACCGGCGGGCTGGAACCCGTCCGCATAGTGCAGGACTACAAGAATGACTATACCGACCGGATCATCTTACACCACCCCGCCGCGGACGGGGCCCCGGAGATCACGGTCCGCATCAACGACCGGGAATACCGTTTGCCGGCGGGTACCCACGTAGTTGTCGATCGCGGAGGAACCCTGCGGCTGACCACCACCCCGGACATCAAGCCCCTGGAAAAGGCTATCTGGGGAACCGACGGTAAGGTAGCCCTGTACACGGTCGAGATCAACGCTAAGGGCAAACTCGCGCTCACCCGGGGCAGCCAGCAGAGCGCCGACGATGCGGCCCGGGCGGCGGCGGTTGGTGAACTGCCCCCGGCCGGCTGAGGACGGGCTCAGACTCCCGACCCGGGCAGTTTTTGCTTGTTCTCCGCTTCCAGCACGAAGGAGTTGCTCCGTGCGTCTACCTTCAGTCCCCAGCGCTCCAGGATCGGCAGTTCCAGTTGTCGTTCCCGGTACTCGTCCGGCGACATGATTGGGATGCTGTAAATAATGGGGTAGTATCGGTTACAGGCCGGACAAGTCAGCAGTCCTTCCAGAATTTCCCCACTTTCACTTTCCCGGAAGATGTGGGCGTTCAGGTCGCCCTTGTCAAATGGGCAGCAAAGCTTTTCCAGGAGTTTCGTCTGCATGGGTGCTAAGGTTTCAATTTGTGCAATGCCGCACGGTAGGCTTTTACCGCCTCGGCCGGGTCCGCTACGTCCAAAATACCCGAAATCACCGCAACACCGTCAAAGTCTAGACCGGACAAACGGAAGAGGTTATCGGGGTGGATGCCACCCGATAGGAATATGCTCATATCCGTAATGGCCCGGGCGGCCCGGATATTAGCGGGTTGTACAATCTCGCAATTTACGGCGGATGGTGACGGGAATATCGCGCAGAAGCTGAAGTAGTCTACACCCAATTCCTCCGCCTTTTTGATTGTTTCCCGGTCATTGCTGACCGTTACGCCAATGATGCTACCGCTAAGGACCTCACGGATGTGAACAAAATCTCCGGGGATCACGTCAAAGTGCACTCCTTGCAAGTCGGCTTCGTGGGCCAATTCCCAGTCTTCGTGCATAAGTACGGGTACCCCGAAGCTGGTGCAGATCGCCTTCACCTCCCCGAGAAAATTCAACTTTTCCATCCGGGGCACTCCCTCCGTCCAGTGGTTCCAAACCTGGACGAGCCCCAATCCACCCCGTAAGGCTTGCTCCAATTGTTGCAGCAGTCGCGGCCGATTTCTTTTGGGATCCAAAACCAGGTAAACCCCACCGAGTCGCTTTATCTCCATCCCTCCGCGAACGCTTTGTTGAACGCTCCCCAGTACGGGTCCGTACCGTCAAAAGAGAAAACTTGCCGGCGACCGGCTACGACGACCGTCTTATCCACCGAATCGGTGAAGTGTCCGACGGAGGCGGCTTGGATCCCTGCCGATCGTAGCGCGTTCAGTAATTTGCTTTCCGCTTCGGGGGCGACGGCTACGATCATGGAGCCCGCCCCGACGGACAACAGGGGATCGATCTGAAACACTTCCGCCACGGCCTGCACCTCGGGCTCCACCGGAATCAGGTCCGGGGTAACCGAAAATCCCAGTCCCGATGCCTCGGCCATTTCGTCCAGGGCCCCCAGTACGCCCCCCTCGGTGACGTCGTGCATGGCGTGGAGGTCCACATTGGCCGTCAGCGTGGCCACGGCGACGTGGCTCTCTTGTAGCACGGACATCGCCCAGAAGTTTTCCGCGGCTTTCCGTTGCACCTCCACTCCCGCCTTGTTGCTCACCGTCTCCGGAAATGCCAGGGCCAGTAGGGCCGTAGAAGATAGGGCGGCCGATTTGGTGACCACTATGGTATCGCCGGCCCTGGCCCCGTTACTGGTCAGGATGCGGGCCCGCGGGGCAGTAAGAAACATCGTGCCGCCCCCGGCGATAGTGGAATTCTGACCGCTGACCTGCCCGGTATGCCCGCCGGTAATGGCGATGTTGTGGGTTTTGCAAAGTCGATCGATGTGATCCCAGTACGCGTTAAAATCTGCCCTGCTCAGGCTCGGGGGTAAGTTCAGAACGAACTGGGCGTACTGTGGCGGGAAGCCGGTGGTGCTCATATCGTTCGCCAACAGATGCACCGACAACCAGGCGGAAACTTCCGGGCCCAGTGACAGAATCAGCGAAAGGGGGTCGCTGGATATGGCCAGCGCCAGGCCGTCTGACAGGTTGATCACGCTGGTATCCACGCCGAAGGAAGCTCCCTGGATGACTTCCGGTCTTACCGCGCCGCAGCGAGGCAGCAAGTCTTCCTTGAACACCCGCGCACTGACCTTCCCGCTTCGGTCTTCAAAAGCCCCCATCAGACGTCGTTGAGTTGCACGTGCAATCCGAAAAAATCACCGTAAGGCACCTTCCACTGCTGGGTCGGAAACCATTTGGGGAGCCCGGTAGCGTTCCAACGGATGGAATAATCCCGGTCGGGCAGCGCCTCCTTGATCAGGGCCTGCAGTGTCTTGGGCGTGTAGAAAGTGGCGGTGACGTAGTAGTTGTTTCTGCCGACGGCCTGCTGAACCTTGCGCCGGATGAGTTTGGGGGTGTTGCGGTTCATCATTCCGAAGATGATCCCGTACTTGCCCACGCGCACCGCCTCCCGAATTACCTGTACCGGATCTCTGTAATATTCAAAGGTGGTGACGAAGGCGAGCGCGTCAAAAGTGTGGTCCTTGAAGGGCATGAAATGTGAGTCCGCCATCACCAGATCGCCGGCAAACAACTGACGCCCCTGTGCCAGCATAAAGGGGGAGATGTCACCACCGGTAGCCTCGATACCGATCTCGTGCCACCAGCGCGTAAACCGGGTAGTGCCGCAGCCAAATTCCAGCAGGTTCTTTACCCGCGTATCCTGTGTGATGAGTTGCTCCAGCGTGCGCTTCTGCCAGACCTCCTGCCGCTTGTAGGGGCCTTCGTAATACTGTTCGTACTGGTCCGTATCGTCGCGATTGAAGAACCACTCTTTTCTACCTTGCCAGTTGCGAAGTTCACCCCCTTCGGTCAGTTCGAATGGCTGTTTGGCCTCAATCTTCTTCATCAGGTGCGGTTTCGGGGTGCAAGTCAACGTGCGGACTCCAGCACGCTCTTCAAAGATACCGCATCCGCTCGCCCGGGTTCAAATTAAATTAGGAAAATATCAATGTAAAGGATGCGGCATGCCACCGGCGTAATCCAATGACGTCCGGAGTGGCCGATCTATATGGGTTAGAGATTTTGGTGATATCGGCGGCGGCCGGGTGGGTGCGCCCGGACCCGCTAAACCCTACAGCGCAGGACACTGCCCTAGCGGCAAAGCGGTAAGTTTATGCACCATGCTACGTATTCTTCCCCTACTGCTGAGCTGCCTTGCCGTATGTGAGCTCGTCGCTCAGGCACCCGACCGACCCAACATCATCTTCATCCTCACCGACGATCAGCGGTTCGATGCGCTGGGGTATGCCGGAAACCCACTGGCCGTAACCCCGGAAATGGATCGGTTGGCAGACCACGGAACATACTTCCGCAACGCACTCGTTACTACTCCGATCTGCGCGGCCAGTCGGGCCAGTATCCTGACCGGTCTGCACGAACGCACCCACCGCTTCAATTTTCAGACCGGCGACGTGCCCGTCACGTATATGGATCACGCTTACCCGGCTGTCCTACGGCGCGCCGGCTACCGCACCGGTTTCTACGGTAAGTACGGCATCCGCTACGCCGGCGCCGATCGTCTCTTTGACGAGTACGAGCTGTACGACCGCGACAACGCTTATCCCGATCGCCGGGGCTACTACTTCAAAACAGTTGAAGACGACACCGTACACCTCACCCGCTACACCGGGCAGCAGGCCCTGGACTTCGTGGAACGCCACGCCGACGACGATCGGCCGTTTTGCCTATCGCTCAGCTTCAGCGCCCCCCACGCCCACGACCCCGCCGAAGATCAGTACTTCTGGCAGGCCGAATCGGACACTCTCCTGCAATCGGTCACCGTGCCCGCTCCCGCGCTCGCCGCCCCGGAGTACTTTGCCGCCCTGCCCCCGGCCGTCCGGGAGGGCTTTAACCGCCTCCGGTGGACTTGGCGTTATGACACCCCCGCAAAGTACCAGCACAGCGTAAAGGGATACTACCGCATGATCGCCGACATCGACCGGGAGATCGGCAAGCTGCGGCAAAAACTGGCCGAGCGGGGCCTGGACAAAAACACCGTAATCATCGTCATGGGCGACAACGGCTACTTCCTCGGGGAACGCCAACTCGCCGGCAAGTGGCTGATGTACGATAACTCCATCCGGGTACCCCTCATCGTGTACGATCCCCGCACCCCCGAACACCACGACAGTGAAGAACTGGCCCTGAACGTCGACGTGCCCGCCACCATCCTCGAACTGGCCAACGTGTCCCCACCCGCCGGTTACCAGGGGCGAAGCCTACTGCCGATCATCGCGGGCAAGACCCCGACGCTAGGACGGGATACGGTGCTGATCGAACACCTGTGGGACTTCGTGTCCATCCCTCCCAGTGAGGGCGTGCGCACCCGGGACTGGAAGTACTTCCGCTACGTGAACGACCGGTCGATCGAGGAGCTCTACCACCTGGCGGACGACCCCCGGGAGGAGCGGAATCTGGCCAATGATCCCGCCTACGCCGGACAATTACGGGCACTGCGCCGGTCCTGCAACGAACTCATCGACCGGTATTCCGACGAAGCTTCCCGGGGCCCCTACGACCTGTCGGTCGAGTACCTCCGCCAACCGGCGGGCCTGAAGCTGCACGATCCGACACCGGAATTCGCTTGGGTGGTACCCGACAGTGCCGTGCGGCAGCGGGGATACCAGGTGCTGGTCGCCTCCTCCGCCGCTGAACTGGCGAACAACCGGGGTGACGTGTGGGACAGCGGCCCCGTACGGAGCGCCGCATCCATCAATGTCGAGTACGGGGGCACCCCGTTGGTTGCCGGACAAACCTATCACTGGAAAGTACGCATCTGGGACCACCTGAACCGCCTGACCCGCTACTCCCAACCCCAGTCCTTCAGCGGCCCGGCCCGGGATACGCTGCCACTCACGACGCCCAATCACTTCGCGGTAGACCGCATCGCCCCCGTCGAAGTGCGGACGACGAAAGACGGATACTTCGCTGACTTCGGCCGGGATGCCTTCGCCAATCTCGAACTCACCTACACCGCCCGCCGTCCCCGTACGCTGACGGTGCGCCTGGGGGAAATGCTAAAGGAGGGTAGGGTCGACCCCGCGCCGGGAGGGACCATCCGGTACCGGGAAGTGGAGTTGCCGGTACGGGCGGGCACCCACACCTACGCTCTTTCCCTGCCGCCCGACGCGCGGAATACGAAAGACGTCGCCGTCCAGTTGCCCGATTCCTTTCCCGTACTGCTGCCCTTCCGCTACGCGGAGATCGACGGGGTCGAGGATGGCGGATTGGTGAGCGTCACCCAGCTGGCCTACCGGGGATACTGGGAAGATGCCCGCAGCACCTTCGCGAGCAGCGACTCCATCCTCGACCGGGTTTGGGACCTCTGTAAGTACACGATTAAGGCTACGACCTTTGCCGGTCTCTACGTCGACGGTGACCGCGAGCGCATTCCGTACGAGGCCGACGCCTACCTCAACCAGTTGAGCCACTACACCACCGATCGGGAATACGCCATCGCCCGCAGCACGATCGAATACTTCATGGAGCACCCGACCTGGCCCACCGAGTGGCAGTTGCACGTCGCGCTGATGTTCCACGCCGACTATATGTACACGGGCAATACCGAACTGATCGAGCGCTACTACGACCGGCTGAAGTACAAGACCCTGGTCGGATTGATCGGGGAGGACCACCTCGTCAGTTCCGCCCGCGTCACGCCCGGATACATGAAACTTCTCGGGTTTGCGAACCCCGACGAGAGCCTCCGCGACATCGTCGACTGGCCCCCCGCCCAGAAGGACACCGGCTGGAAACTGGCCACCGCGGAGGGTGAACGCGACGGCTTCGTCTTCCGGCCCAACAACACCGTCATCAATGCCCTCTTCTTCCGCAATATGGAGATCATGGCGGAATTCGCGGGGGTGCTCGGGCGACCGGAAGAACAGGCGGAGTTCGAGCTCCGTGCGCTGCAGGCCCGGCGGGCCATAAACGAAAAGCTGTTCGACCGGGAACGCGGAGTATACGTCGACGGGGAGGGCACGGACCACGCCTCCGTCCACGCCAACATGTTCCCGCTCGCGTTCGGATTGGTGCCGGACGAATACGTACGCTCCGTAGGGGAGCACATCCGCAGTAGAGGCATGGCCGCCAGTGTGTACGGGGCTCAGTACCTGCTCGAGGCCCTCTACCGGGCGGGAATGGCCGACTATGCCCTGGAAATGATGACCTCCACGAGCGACCGCAGTTGGTACAATATGATCCGGAGTGGCTCCACCATGACCATGGAGGCCTGGGACCTGAAGTACAAACCGAATCTTGACCTCAACCACGCCTGGGGTGCCGTGCCGGCCAACATCATTCCGCGTCACCTTTGGGGTATTCAACCTGCCGTCGCGGGGTACGGGGTGGCCCGTATACGTCCGCAGTTAGGCAGCCTGGACCGGAGCGAGATCACGGTGCCGACGCTGCGCGGACCGATCCGGGCCACCTTCGTCCGGCACGGAGCGCGCCGACAGTCGTACGAAATCACCATTCCGGCCAGTATGGTCGCTCGCTTTGAAATGGAACAACAAGATGATTTTGCCGTCACGCTCAACGGCCGGTCCGTAAATCCGGGCTTCGGGAGCATCCGTTTGGAACCCGGCATTAACCGGATCGAACTTCTGATCCAGTCTTTCTAGACGGCCGAACGACTGGCGCGTCCCCTGCCACGGCGACGACCGCTCGGTGCGGATTGATCCTTCCACCGTTTACTGGGAACGAGGGGAGTAGGGTAGTTCGCCCCGAGCCGCAGCCCGTGAGCTGAACGATCCGCCTCGTCCAGGGTGTCGGGCTGGTGCACGTACTCCACGGGCAGCTCCCGCAACTCCGGACACCACAGCTTGACGTAAGCCCCTTCGGGGTCGTAGCGCTCGGCCTGGTTGAGGATATTGAAGTAGCGGTTGTCGCGGGGGTCGGACCCGACGCCGGCGACGTAGTTCCAGTTGCACCAGTTGCTTGTAACGTCGTAGTCGATGAGCATGTGTTCGAAGTACTCGGCCCCGAGGCGCCAGTCCAGTTCCAGATCCTTCACGAGGTAGCTGGCGACGTTCTGTCGTCCGCGGTTGCTCATAAAACCGGTACGGGCGATCTCCCGCATATTGGCGTCGATGAAGGGAGTGCCGGTCTGTCCGTCGATCCACCGCTGCAGCAAGTCGGGGTTCTTTTTCCAGTCCGGGTGGTCGGTCGACTCCGAAAAGCCGTACTTCTGAAAGATGCGGTCGCCGTGTTTCTTACCCATGAGGCGGAAGAAGTCGCGCCAGAGGAGTTCGTAGATGACCCAGTAGGTACTGTCGTTGGCTCCGTTCTTGGCTTCGTAGGCCCGCACTTCCGCGTAGATCCTCTTGGGGCTAAGGCAACCCTGGGCAAGCCAGGCGGAGAACTTCGTGCTGTAGTCGCCGCCGATCAACCCGTTGCGGGTTTCCTTGTAGGTGGCGATGGCGTGGCTGTCGAATAAGTAATAGGCCAGTCGGTCGAAACCGCTCGTTTCGCCCCCGTGCCAGTCGATGGCCGAGCGCTCGTCGGCGGGCGGGGGGAGCACGCCGAAGTCAGCCAGTTGCGGAAGCTCTCCGGGATCGATGCCCGCGCCCTCGACCATGGGGAGGGAACCGGGGGCGGGCAGGGGATCGCGCACCGGGGTGAGCCGTTCGGTTTCCTTGCGAAACTGGGTGAAGCCGTCGGGAGTCTGCGTAATGGGGAAGGGAAGGTCGGAGGTGTAATAGAGCAATTTGCCCCGCGAATAATACACCTCCCGGCCGATGGCCCAGAGATTTTGCTCGACGGCATTCTGCACGCGGAGCTCCTCGGACGTCCGCTCGCGGTTACAGAATACCCAGCTGCCCTGACACTGCTTCGACAGTTCGGGCAGAATATCCTCGGGGTGGCCGGTACGAATGATCAGGTCTCCCCCCCGGCGGCGTAGGTTATCGCGCAGGTCGGCCACGCTCTCCAGGATGAAGCGGGCGCGGTGGGGGCCGATCTTCGGCAGGCCGGTCAGGGGGAGGGTGCCCCGCCATTCGCGGGGATCGAAAATGTAGACCGGCAGCACTTCGTCGCCGTGTTTCATGGCGTCGGTGAGTGCCTCGTTGTCGTGGAGCCGCAGGTCTCGTCTAAACCATACAATTGCCGCTCGCTTACCCATTTTCGTCGTGTTGGTTCCTGGTAAACTAACCGGGAGGGGTGGGGATGGTTGCGGTATTCCACGCTTCATTTGACGGCTTTACAAGCCCGTGATATTCCGTGTGCGGCGGGTGCGCGGGAGCCGGCCGAGGGTGGAAAAAGCAAACGCCAATGGTGGTAACCCGGCTTATCTCCACGGGATGCGTACCCTACTTCTTTGCTTTTTCGTGGTGCTTTGCTCCTGCGTCCGCGCCCGACCTGCACCCGTGACGCGGTGGCGGCGGTCGCCTGGACCCTGCGGAACATCGCGGACTACGGGGGCGACCCCCGGCGGATCTACGTGAGCGGTCATTCGGCGGGCGGCTACCTGACCAGTATGGTCGGCCTGGACACGACGTACCTGGGGGAATTCGGCCTGCACCCCGACAGCCTGGCCGGGCTCATTCCCTTTAGCGGACACACCATTACGCACTTTACGCCGCGGCAGGAGCGGGGCTTGCAATGGAATGATATCGTCGTGGATCGCTACGCCCCTATCCAGCACCTGCGGCCCGGGGCGCCGCCGCTGCTGCTTATCACCGGCGACCGGGAGCGGGAACTCTTCGGGCGGTATGAGGAGAATGCCTACTTCTGGCGCATGCTGCGGCTGTCGGGACAGGAGCGGACGTGGCTCTACGAACTGGAGGGCTTCGACCACGGAAATATGGTGGTGCCGGCGACGCTGCTGACGCTCGATTTCGTGCGCGGGAGGCTGCCCTAGTCGCGATCGCCCTCTTCCACGGGCAACTCCCGGGCGGCGGGCGTGGGTTCGTGGGACGTTTCCGAGGGGCTCATCTCCAGGCGCGTCTTGGGCAGGTGCTCGGGGTAGTTTTCCTGAATCCAGCCGATGAGGTGTTCGCGGATGGCGCACCGCAGGTTGAAGGTCTGTCCGGAATCCCCGGCGCTGGCAATGATCCGCACGGTGATCACGTCGGCGTTGTTGTCGGTGACGGCGACGCCGAAGACCTGCTTGTCCCAGAGTTCCTGGGTTTCGACGAAGCGCTGGGCCTCCTCCCGGAGTTTGGCAACCGGGAAGGTGTAGTCGACGTACATGAAGACGCTGCCGATGAGTTGGGTGGTACTGCGCGTCCAGTTCTGGAAGGAATCGTCGATAAATTTATTGAGGGGGACGATGAGGCGGCGCTGGTCCCAGATCTTGAGGGTCACGTAGGTGAGGGTGATCTCCTCCACGCGCCCGAATTCCCCGTCGACGATCAGGGCGTCGTCGATGCGGATCGGCTGGGTGAAGGCGATCTGGAAGCCGGCCAGGAGGTTGGCGATCGACTTCTGGGCCGCGAAGCCGATGATGATGCCGCCGACCCCCGCCGAGGTGAGCAGTCCCGTGCCGATGCTCCGTACGGCGTCGAACTGCAGCAGGATGAAGGCCACCGTAACGGTGAAGATGACGATGCCGACGATGCGCTGGATGTACTGCAGCTGGGTGAGGATCTTGCGTTCCTGCAGGTTGTTCTGCTCGTCGATGCTGTAGCGGTGCCGCACCGTATCGGCGGCTACGTTGACGATGCGGATGAGCAGGAGGGCACCGGCGATGTAAAGGATTGTCCGGGCGATCAGCACCAGGGGTTGTACGTACCAGGGATTATCCAGGTTACCGTCCGCGTCGTACACCAGCAGGCTGTTCCAGAACAGGACGATCAGGATGAAGGAAAGGAACCAGAAGAAGGCGTTACGGGAATTTTTCCGGATGGCGTCGAGGGTGTAGCTATCCGTGCGCCGGGCCCAGCCACCGACCACGGCGAAGAGGGTCAGGGTGACCAGGGTGGCGATCAGCAGGGCAACGCCGGCGAAGATGGCCATCTGAAGGTATGTCGGGGTATTGGCTACCAGTTCGGTTAGTTCTTCCATAAAGTTTGGGGGACTAAGTCAAAGAACGGGTAACGGGTGGGGCCGCAGCGGGTTCGCTTACTCCGTGTCCGGCGGCGGCAGAACGTGCAGGTGGACGACCTCGATGCGGGTATTGCTCACCTCGAGCATCCGGAAGTTGAAACCCTCCAGCTCCAGGCTTTCGTCCTGTTCGGGTACCCGTTCGGCGGTGGTGACGATGAAGCCGGACAGGGTCTGGTAGTCCCCTTCCGGGAGGCCGAGACCGTACTTCTCGTTGAGGTAGCTGATCTCAAGGCGGCCGCTGAAGCGGTAGTATCCGTTGCCCTCGTCGATCTCTACGTAGTCGTCTTCGTCGTACTCGTCCTCGATCTCCCCGAAGATCTCCTCCAGCAGGTCTTCCATCGTGACGACTCCCGCGATCCCGCCGAACTCATCGACTACGCAGGCTATGCTGAGCTGTTCCTTGACGGCCATGTCCAGGATGTCGGCCACCCGGGCAACCTCGGGGATAAAGGTGAGTTCGAGGATGCAGTCGCGGATCGTCTGGGGGAACTCCAGCAGTTGCTGGTGGTGTACGTAGCCCAGCACGTTGTCCATATCACCGTCTACGATGATGAGACGGCTCAGGTGGGTGTCGATAAATTTTTGTTCCAGTTCCTCGACCGTAGCGGATACGTCGATGCTCTCGATTTCCGTACGCGGCACCATGCAATCGCGAATCCGGACGTCCCCCAGGTTCAGGGCGTTGCCGAACAGTTTGGTGTCGATGGCCGCTTCCTGCTCTTCGGAGGTCTGGCTGCGGTTGATGAAGTTCTCCAGGTCGAGGCGCGTGAGGACGGTGTCGAGTTCCTCGCTGGGCCGTTTGAAGAACAGGCGCAGCAGCCAGTCGCTCGTCGTGGTCATGATGATGCTCGGGATCCACAGCAGTGCCTGGAGGAACCGCAGGGGGAGGGCCCAGAAGTACAGCGCGTTGTCGGAATACATCCGGAATACCGTCTTGGGTACGTACTCCCCGAAGATCAGGACGATAATGGTGATGAGCAGGGTGTTGACGAGGAGCACGACGATCTCCGTTTCGATGCCCAGGTAGGTGTTCACGACGATCGTGAGGGGCACGGTCATGAGCGAGGTGAAGGCCACCAAAGCGATATTGTTGCCGACGAGCATGGTGCTCAGGAACTGGGCCGGGCGCTCGAACCAGCGCGTAAGGATGCGGCTGCGGGTATTGTTGCGCTTCTTCTTAAGTTCGACGCGCAGCTTGTTGGCCGAAACGTAGGCGATTTCCGAACCACTGAACAGGGCGGAAAGCAGCAGGCAGCTAATGATGGCAATCGCCAGGCTCATGGGTTGAATTTACGGTTCTCCACCGAAGTCGATCTCCGTGTTGTCGCCGATGTTGAGGCTATGGCGCATGCCCCCGATGCTGGCGTCGTTGCCGACCACCGACTTGCGGAGCACGATGTCGTAGATGCGGGCGTAATCCCCGATGATGGAATCCGAGACGATGGCGTTGACCATTTTAGTGTTGGCACCTACCGTAACGTGCGGCCCCACGATGGAGTTGCTGATGTCGCAATCATCGCCGATGTGGACGGGGTGAATGATGATGGCGTTGTCGTAGGGCGGCGGGTCGTCGGTGGCGAATCCGGGGCGGTCCAGAAAAATGGCGTTGGTCTGCAGCAGCACTTCGCGGCGGCCGCAGTCGAACCAGTTGTCGACCCGGATGGCCCGCAGTTCCACGCCCCACTCCAGCATCCGGGCCAGGGCGTCGGTAAGGGGATACTCGCCGATGCTGCGGATCTTGTGTTCCAGGTTGTGGGCACAGGCCTCGATGAAGAGTTGTACTTCCCGGATCTTGTAGCACCCCACCATGGCGAGATTCGATTTGGGAATGATGGGCTTCTCCACGAGTGCGCGAATATTGCCCTCCCGGTCCTGCTCCACCACGCCGAACTGCCGCGGATCTTCGACGGTCTTCACGCCCAGGCAGGTCACCTCCGATTTCACGAATTCGCTGAGGTCCGCATCGATGATGGCATCACCGAAGAAGATGATGATTTCCCCGGCATCCGCGTAGTGATCGCGGGCCAGCCAGATCGCGTGAGCCGAGCCCATGCGCTCCTCCTGATTGACGAAGACGGTATTCAACTGCGGATACACCCGCTCGATGTACTCCCGAATCTTCTCCCCGAGGTAGCCGATGATGAATACGAAATCAGTCACGCCCAACGCGATCAACTGATCGACGATGAAGCTGATGATGGGTTTTCCGGCCACCGGAATCAGTGGCTTTGGCTGAGTGTAGGTCAGGGGTCGCAGACGCATGCCCGCCCCGGCAACGGGGATGATGGCTTTCATGGCGGCAAGTTAGTGTATTAGACGCTCACCGCGTTCACGGGCACATTCGCGCAAGGCGTGTGCGGGGCGGCGGTTAGATCTCGCCCTTCAGTTTTTTGTGGACGACCTCCATCTTGGAATTTACCTGCAGCTTGCGGTAGATGTTCTTGATGTGGTCGCGCACGGTTTCGATGCTGATGTCGAGGCGTTCGCCGATCTCGCGGTAGCTGAGGTTGTCGACGAGGCCCTGCACGATGTCGAGCTGGCGGCTGGTGAGTTGATCGGCGGCCGAAACGCTGCTTTTTTTCCGTTGCTGATTGTGAAAGGCCACTACCTGGCGGGCGATGCTGGGACTCATGTAACTACCGCCCCGGTTGACGGTATGCACGGCGTCGCGGATGATGGTCGGGTTGACCCGTCGCTTGGAAATGTAGCCCACCGCTCCGGCCTGTAGCGCGCGGAAGATGTTGTCGCTCTCGTCACTGTTCGTGAGCATGATGATGTCCATTTCCGGCCACCGTTCCAGGAGACGGGGGATACCCGCGATGCCGTTCATACCCGGAAGCATGATGTCGAGCAGTAGGGTATTGAGGCGACTATTGGTGGGTACCCGGCTCAGGAAGTCCTCGACGCTCGTGGCCGCGTGGATCACGGTCACGTCGCGGTTCGCTTCAAAGCACTCCTCGATGCTGGCCAACATGATCGGCTCGTCTTCAATAATTCCCAGGTTTATCATATCGCTTATTTTTCAGGAGAATCCTCGCCCGCTCGACGCTTACGGTAGGCCACTGCTCCACGGTACACGATCAGGCAGAACAACAGGACGCCGAGACCAAGGTAAAGATAACTCAGTTGGCCCACCTTACCGAAGATTACGGTGAATACGATACTCACCAGAAAGAATGTGGGCACTTCATTCCACAGCCGTAGCTTCCACGGAGATAGTGGCCGTTCCCCCCGCTGCATGGGGTGCATGATCCGGTATTTAGTGTACAACTGATAAACGACCATACCCACCACGAGGAATACCTTCAGCGCCAACCACCCGGGTGTGCCGGTAACGAAATACGCCGGATTGAGCGCGACCATCAGCAGGCCCCCGGCCCAGGTAATCATCATGGCCGGAATGGTGATGATGCGGTACACCCGATCTTCCATACCGACGTACTCTTCCCGCAGGATACGGGCCCTCAGGGCGCCGTCGGGAAGCCCGGAAGCGGCTACCCGGTCCGTCTCGGCGTGATTGACGAGCAGTCTGCCCAGAAAGAACAAGCCGGCAAACCAGCTGATGAAGCCCACCACGTGGAGAGCCTTGGCGAAGAGGATGAGCATAGTTTAGTCGGGAGCTTGCGGAGGCCAAACGACAAGCGAACACGCGGAGGGCCGATCTGTTTCGGAAGTCGGGAACGGTCGGACGGGATTTGTGGCGGACCCGGCTCCCGCGGCCCCGCAACCGCCAAATGGTGTGTACGCCTATGGTTCACGATCATTTAATGTGAAAAATGCGTGCCCCAACACCAGTCTCGACCCCGCACGCGTTAATTTTGCGTCCTCCCGGAAGCGTTTACACTTACTACACCTATATGCTATGAAATTCGACCAAATCTGCGGCAGGCTGTTCGTTATCCTTCTCCTGATCGCCCTCCTGTATTCGTAAGTCCGGTTTTCCCGGTGACCCATTACCTTAGCCGGCGGTAAACCCCTCTTGATGACCCGCCTGTCTACCCTGTCCATTGTAATTCCCGCCTACAATGAGGCACGGACCATTCATCTGATCCTCGATCGGGTACGCCAGGTAGAGCTGCCCGCCGGCATCCGCAAGGAAATCATCATCGTCAACGATTGTTCGACCGACGATACGGAAGCATCCATCCAGAACTACCAACGGGGCCACCCCACCTTCAATATTCAGTACCACCGGCATCCGGTCAACCGCGGTAAGGGAGCCGCCCTCCACACCGGCATCGCCCGGGCTACCGGAGAGTACCTGATCATTCAGGACGCGGATCTGGAGTACGACCCCCGCGAATACAACGAACTGCTCCAGCCCGTACTGGACGGCTTCGCCGATGTCGTGTACGGAAGCCGGTTCCAGGGCAGTAAGCCCCACCGTATTCTATTCTTCTGGCATACGATCGGAAATAAGTTCCTCACCACCCTGAGCAACGCCTTCAACAATCTTAACCTGACGGACATGGAAACCTGCTACAAGCTCTTCCGCACCGACATGGTACAGTCTCTTTCCCTACAAGAACAACGCTTCGGCTTCGAACCGGAGGTCACGGCCAAGATCAGCCGCATCCCTAAGGTGCGCATCTACGAAGTAGGCATCAGTTACTACGGACGCACCTACGAGGAAGGCAAAAAGATCGGTTGGCGCGACGGCGTACGGGCTATCTACTGCATCGTCAAGTACGGGGTAGGATGAGTGGAGGGGAGGAGGATTGGACTAGGGGACGACATCCAATCCTCCTACCTTCTACTCCTCGATTTCGAACAGCGCCTCATCGAGGTCGCCGTTGACGCTCAGTTCGGTGACTTTCAGCTCAATCGGGAAGGGAGCCATGCCTTCGAGGGTGAACGTACGGGGGAATTTGATGCCCTCCGTGACCTGGTAATCGCCGTACTTCTGCGTGATCGTCTGGGGTCCCTGCTGGCGGATGGTCTGCAGTTTCAGTTTGGAGTCGGCGTCGTAGTACTCGCGGACGGTGCCGGCGGGGGTTTCCGCGACGAGCACGAGGGCCCGCTTACCGTCCACCATCTCACTGCCCTCGATGCTCAGCTTATCGGGCGTTTCGAGGTAACCGGCTTCCTGAAAGATCACGGCCTGCTGGCCCATGGCGGTGACGGCTTCGTCCGGTAGGGGTACTTTTTGTCCCTGCTGAATCATCATGGCCTTGCCCTTGTTGTACCGTTGATCGGCCATGGTCATGCCCATCATATTCATCTGGCTGCTCATACGGCCGTCGTTGGTGGTGACGACCTGCTGACTGATCGTCTGACCCTGTACGTCGCCCTCCATTTTGATGGTTACGCTCCGCAGCGCCATGGCTGCTTCCTTTCCCCCGATGGCTTCGAAGTACCCGTTGAGAAGATCTTCCGGCGTAAGATCGGTGGGGGCGGAAAGGCTGGCCATATCGACCGGCATACCGTTGACGTCGTAGTAATCGACCTCCCCGCTGGTCGCGAACCGGGCCAGCTTCTCGGCGACTGCCTTGTCACCTACGACGATGATGTTGGTGTTTTTCGGGTCGACGATGTCACGGGCCACTTCGCTGATGTCGTTCACGCTGGAATTCTCCACGACCTTGAGGTAGTCGGGGTAGAAATCACGGTCGAGACCGTAGCGGGCGGTATTGAGGGCATAGGAGGCGATACGCTGGGGGCTCTCCAGGGCGCGACCGAAGGAGCCGGCAATTTGCATTTTGGCGTCCGCCAGTTCTTTCTCGGTAATTGGCGTGGAGGCGATCCGGTCGAGTTCCAGCATGAACTGGGTTACGGCGGAATCCGTCACCTCGTTCCGCACGTTGGCGTAGGCCCGGAAATTTCCGACCAGGGGATCGTCGCTGGTGCTGGAATACGCTCCGTAGGTATAGCCCTTGTCTTCCCGCAGATTGGCGAAAAGCCGTCCGTTGAAACCGCTGCCCAGTACGATATTCAGCAGGTTAGCCCGGATGGACTCCTTCGTTCCCGGCTTCAGTTTGATGGGCTGGGAGACGATGACGTTGGACTGTACGGCGCCGGGGCGGGGTACGAAGGTCACCCTCACCCCCTCCGGGCGCTGGGGGGTGGGAAACTCCGGTACGGCTACCTCCCTGCGCTGCCATGCGGAGAAATGCGTGTTGGCGAACCGCCGCGCCTCGTCGGGAGTGATATCGCCCACCATGACCAGGTAGCTGCGGTTGGGGACGAAGTAGGTGTCGTATACCGATTTGACCACTCCGAGATCGATGTTGGCCAGGGATTCCTCGGTCATCAGTTCGCCGTAGGGATGGTTTATACCGTAGGTTACGGCCTGGCTGACCCGGCTGGCGATGGCATCGGGAGTGGTGAGTTGCTGGGCCAGCGCGGCCTTGGTGTCTTCCTTGACTTTGCTGAACTCGGTCTCGGGGAAGCGAGCATTCAGCACCACGTCGGCCATCAGTGCGATGACGTCCTCCTTGTACTTACTGATTGTGGAGGCGTAGGCCCCGGAACCACTGGTGCTGAGGGTGGCACCGATGAAGTCGATCGCCTCGTCGATCTCTTCCTTCGACCGGTCGGCGGTGGCCCGGCGCAGCATACTCCCGAGAAGTTGCTGGGCGCCGGCATACTCGCGCTCCAGATGGGGAGGCACGTCAACGTAAAGCTGGTAACTCACCCGCGGAAGTTTGTGGTTCTCGATGACTACGACTTCGAGCCCGTTGTCGAGGGTGAAATCCTCGAAGTCCCCCAGGCTGATCTCCGGGGCGGGACCCGGTTCGGGCGCCGTAGCGCGGAAATCATTCCGCGGCTTAATGGTATCGGAAGCGGGGGGCGGGGCCGCGGGAGCCTGATATCCGGAAGCAGCCATGAGGGTCTGGCCGCTACCCGTGAAGCACAGAACGAACAGCAGCGTAGTGAGGGTAAGGTATATGCGTTGCATGGTATATTTTTTGGGAGATCTACTTGCTATCCGGCTGGGGGAGCCAGTACAGGACGATGCGGTTTTCGGGGGTGTAGTATTCCTGGGCTACGCGACGGATGTCTTCCTTGGTTACGTCCGTGTAGCGTTGCACTTCGGTGTTGATCAGATCGGCATCTCCGAGGAACATCTCGTAGTTGGCCAGACTTTCGGCGATTCCGGCTACGCTGCCGTAGCCGGAGATGGCATCGGCCTCGATCTGGTTGCGGAGTTTCTGAAACTCCCGGTCGCTGATCAGTTCGGTCTGCAGCTTACCTACTTCCGTGTCGAAGGCCTGCTCGACGGGACGCAGGTCGGTGGTCCCGGGGCGGGTGAAGGCGTAAGCGATGGCAAGCCCGGGATCCTGACTGGAGGCCGGGAAGCTTCCCGCCTGTACAGCAAGCTCTTTTTCGTCGACGAGTACCTTATTCAGACGGCTGCTTTGCCCCTGGCTCAAAACCTGGTTCATCATACTGATGGCATAGTAATCGGGGTGGGAGCGGGCCACGGTGCGGTAGCCGATGATGAGGGCGGCCAGGGGCACGTTGTCGTACACGGTATCCCGGACTTCCCCGCCGAGGGGCTTCTCCTCGATCTCGATCCGGGGGGGCTCGGGGCCCCGGGGGATGTCGGCAAAGTATTTTTCGATCAGCGCCTTGGTTTCCTCTACGTCGATGTCTCCGGCGATGCTCAGAATGGCATTATTGGGTACGTAGTACGTCTGGTAGAAGCGTTGAAAGTCGGCTTCTTCGGCGTTATTGAGATCCTCCATGTAGCCGATATTCGGGTCCTTGTAGGGATGCTCCTTGAAGGCGCGCTGGTAGAGTTCCAGGGTGATGGTGCCGTAGGGTTGGTTGTCGTAGCGTTGTCGCCGTTCCTCCTTGACGACTTCGCGTTGGGTTTCGACCCCGACCGTTTCGACCCGGGCGTGGAGCAAGCGTTCGCTTTCGATCCACAGGCCGAGGGCCAGTTGGTTGCTCGGCAGGATCTCGTAGTAGTAGGTGCGGTCGTTGCTGGTATTAGCGTTGAGGGCTCCGCCGGCAGACTGTACGTAGTCGTCGATCTCGCCCCGCTTCAGGTTTTCGCTACCCTCGAACAACAGGTGCTCGAAGAAGTGGGCGAATCCCGTACGGCCCTCGAAGCTGTCCTTGCCCCCCACCTCGTACATGATCGATACGGCCACGATCGGAGTCGTATTATCCTGGTGCAGAATGACCTTCAGGCCGTTGTCGAGGGTGTACTTCTCGAATTCAATGGAGGGTGACTGAGCCACGGCCGCGACCGACAGTCCGAGGAGCAGGAGCGGCAACAGTAACCGCCGTTTCGGGGAGTGCATAAGCAGATGATTTTTTCCGGTAAACGGAAAACATCTAGCATCGTTTGCGAACCGGGCTTATTTAGCGCATTTCTACAGGGCGCCCACGTCCTTACGGCGGCGTTCCAGCTCCTGCTGAATGATGCACCGTAGCCGTTTGCTCCGATCGTGGCAGCTGAACCGGCCCCGCACGTAAACGGTGGCACTGATGAGCACGACGGCCAGGAATGCCAGGGCGGCCAGCGTGCCGTAAACCAGTGGATGCCACCCCAGCAGGCCGGCCGCGCAGGCCGCGAAGAGCATGGCCGGAATGCACACCCCCAGCCGGAAAATGGTGCGGCGCAGCTCCCGTAGTCGCATGGATTCGATGCGCAGGCGGCGCAGCAGATGGTGCAGTTCGTGGGTGGCATACGCGGCCGCTCCTCCGGTAAGGATCAGGAGAAAGTCGTCGTTACCCGCGCGTTCCAGGCGGTTGATTTGTCGGTTCCAGAAGCGGTTGGCCATGTCAGCCCTAAAAATATAGCCCGCAGACCGGGCCGCAAAGGATTGCGAGAAATTTGTCGTACACCGTCCGGACTCGCCCGTTCATCACCACGATCCACTAACCGGTAAATATCAAACATACTTGGAAATCATAAAACAAATTGTAATATTTGCGGCTGCCCCACCACTTAATTAGAGAAAATGACCGCAGAACTGGCTCGTTCGGCCCTAAAGAAATTCTTTGGCTACGATGATTTCCGGCCCCAGCAGCTGGACATCGTCGAGCACGTATTCGCCGGGAACGACGGCATCGTGCTCATGCCCACGGGCGGCGGGAAGTCGATGTGCTTCCAGATTCCGGCGGTAACCATGCCGGGTACGGCCGTGGTGGTCAGCCCCCTCATCTCGTTGATGAAGGATCAGGTGGACGGACTGCGCGCCGTAGGTATCCGGGCGGCCTACCTCAACAGCAGCCAGCGGGGAGAAGAAAGCCACGGCGTGGAGCAGGCCTACGAAAACGGCGAACTTCACCTGCTGTACGTGAGTCCCGAAAAGCTGCTGTCTCCCGGGTTCTTCACTTTTTTGAAGCGACGGCGCGTTTGCCTTTTCGCCATCGACGAGGCGCACTGCATTTCGGCCTGGGGCCACGACTTTCGGCCGGAATACACCATGCTGCGTCAACTCAAGTCAGCCTTTCCCGCGGTCCCCGTACTCGCGCTGACCGCCACGGCCGACCGACTCACCCGCAAGGATATGGCCGAGCAGTTGGGTATACCCGACGCCCGCCAGTTCGTCGCTTCCTTCAATCGGCCTAACCTCAGCCTGGAGGTCCGCCCCGGACAAAAGCGGCGGGAACAGATCGTCCGCTTTATCCGCGAACGGCCCGGGCAGGCCGGCATCGTGTACTGCCTCAGTCGTAAACAGACCGAACAGCTGGCCGATAAACTCCGCGAATCCGGCTACAACGCGGAGGCCTACCACGCCGGGCTCAGTCCGGACCGTCGGGGCAAGGTGCAGTCGGATTTCATCAACGACAAGACCCTGATCGTATGCGCTACGATCGCTTTCGGTATGGGCATCGACAAGAGCAACGTACGCTGGGTCATCCACTACACCATGCCCAAGAACCTGGAGAACTACTACCAGGAAATCGGGCGGGCGGGCCGCGACGGCAGCAAATCGGATACCCTGCTCTTTTATTCCTACAACGATTACACCACCCTGAAGGACATGATCTCGGGCGGGGGTAATGCCGATATTCAGCTGGCGAAACTGGACCGGATGAAGGAGTACGCCGAAAGTCTGGCTTGCCGTCGGCGTATCCTACTCAATTACTTCAGCGAAGATCACAGCGACGACTGCGGCAATTGCGACGTGTGCGCTAATCCCCCCCAGCGTTTCGACGGAACGGTGCTCGCCCAGAAGGCCCTCAGCGCCGTGGCCCGTCTGCGGCAGTCGGTGGGCATCACGACCGCCATCGACGTGCTGCGGGGCTCGTCCAAGCAGGACATTCTGAAGAACGGCTACGATCGGGTGAAGACCTACGGCGCCGGCCGCGATATGTCTTCCTACGACTGGACGCAGTACTTCGGTCAACTCATCAGTCTGGGCTACCTCTACGTAGCACACGAAGACTACAACAAGCTCCGGCTGGCCCCGGCCGCCCGCCGGGTCCTGTACGACGGGGAAAAGGTGGAACTGGTGAAATTCCAGACCATCCGCGACCGCAAGCAGCAGGAGCAGAGCAAGACGGCCAAGCGCGCCGCCGCGCCCCGCAGCCGCGGCTCTCTCTTCGAAACGCTCCGGGAAGTCCGCCGGGAGCTTGCCCGCGAAGCGGCCATCCCTCCCTACCTCATCTTTTCCGACAAGACCCTCGAGGAGATGGCCGCCGCCGCCCCGACCACCGAACTCGCCATGGCCCGCATCAGTGGGGTGGGGGAGGTGAAACTGGCCCGCTTCGGCGCCCACTTTATACAGGCCATTCGGAACTTCAGCGATGAGTCCGTCTCCGCGACGGCGACGGCCGCGAGTGGGGAACCGGACGACACGCCCACTCACCTGCTCACCTACCGGCGCTACTTGAAGGGGGAGTCCGTCCGGGACATCGCGCGGGATCGCGGGCTCCAGGTCACGACTACCTACGGCCATCTGGCCAGAGCCTACCGGGAGGGGCACGATCTGGAGATCGAAGACCTCATTCCCGGCCAGACCATCGACTGGGTGGACGAGGCGGTGCGAGCTCTGCCTGACGATCAGGGCAGAAAGGCCATCCTGGCGTACATTGCCGAGCATCACCAGGACGGAATCGTTAAGTATCACCACCTGGATCTCGTTGAGGCTTACCGCACCCGCCATCCCCTAATCACTGCGTCATGAGCGATCACCCTGAATACCTCTTCGTATATGGTACCCTGCGCAGCGATATCCCGTCGAGCATGAGCAAATTCCTGCGCCGGCGGGCCGCGCTGATCGGAAAGGCTACCGTTTCCGGTCACCTCATCGACCTCGGCGATTATCCTGGCTTCATCCGGGGCGGCGGCTCGACGAAGGGTGAGCTGTACAGGATCAGTCCCGATCGGGCCGGAGAAACCTGGGAGCTGCTGGATGCCTACGAAGGTGTATCGGGGCTGTCTTCGGAAGATTACCACCGGGTTACCGTTGATGCTCAGGTAGCGGGCGGCGGCCACTTTCGGGCGCACACTTACGAGTACCAGCAGCCGCACCGGGATAAGCCGGTGATTCCTAACGGAGACTACCCCCCATTCTACCGGCAGAATTCCGCCCACCGAAAATTTACCGGCAACGACTGATGCGTATCCTGCACACCGCAGACTGGCACCTGGGCCACCGCCTGTACAACCGTGACCGGACCCCGGAACACCGGGCCGCCCTGGAGTGGCTGCTCCGGACCATCGACGAAGAACGCATCGACCTACTCGTGGTGGCGGGCGACGTATTCGACGTCACCAACCCCTCGAATCAGGCCAGGGAACTCTACTACGAGTTCCTCGCTCGCCTGATCCGGACGTCCTGCACCTCGGCCGTAATCGTTGGCGGCAATCACGATTCCGCTTCCCAACTCGATGCACCCCGGGAGTTGCTGCGCCATCTGCAGCTGCACGTCATAGGTGCGGCGACGACCGAGGCATCGGCACGCGTCATCCCCATTCGCTGCGGGGAGGAGGAACTGCTGGTGGCCGCCGTGCCCTACCTCCGGGAGCGGGACTTGCGCACGTCTACGTTCGGGGAAAGTCACGAAGACCGGTTACGGGGACTGCGCAACGGTATAGATCTGCATTTCCAGTCGATTGCCCGGGCCGCCTGCGCTTACCGGGGAAACAAGGATATCCCCATTATTGCTACCGGCCACCTATTCGTCGCGGGCGCCAGCGACGACGAGGAGAAGAAGTCCTATATCTACCAGGCCGATACGAGCAACATCGATGCCGGGCAGTTCCCGGAATGCTTCGACTACGTCGCCCTCGGTCACGTTCACCGGGCCCAACACGTCGGGGATCACCAGCACATCCGCTATGCCGGTAGCCTGGTTCCCCTCACCTTCGTAGAGGGGCAGGCCGCCCGTAGCGTACGCATCGTAGATCTCGGCAAAGCCGGACAACCGGTGACCAGTCGCAAGATCAATCTGCCCGGGAGCCGGACCCTGCTGCGCCTTCACGGGGAACTGCCGGACGTGCTCGATAAACTACGCGCCGCCGCCGCCGCCACGCCCCCGGAGGACGATCTGACTCCCTGGGCCGAGGTGCGGGTCCGCACCGATAAAGTCATTCCCAACTTGCGGGATAAATTGATGCAGGCCATCCAGGACGGACAGCAGGACCCCCGGGCAAAGCCCGTCATTGAACTGCTGCGCATTAGTCGGGAACGGCTCACCGCACCGCCGACGTCCGTGCGGGAGTCGGTGAAACAACTGGACGAACTCGAGCCCGATCAGGTGTTCCGGCAACTGTGCACTTCCCGGGGGCAGGACGATGCAACCGTCCAGTCCTTCCTGGCCGACTTCCGCGAGCTGCGCAGCTGGGTAAGTGAAGAGGGCCGCGCGACATGAGGATTCTGCGCATCGGCATTCACAACCTGAATTCGCTCCGGGGCAAGCACGAGCTTGACTTTACCGAATCCCCCCTGGCGGATAACCCCCTGTACGCCATCGTGGGGCCGACCGGAGCGGGCAAAACCACCATCCTGGACGCCATAACGCTTGCCCTGTACGGACAGACGGAACGCAACAAGGCAACGACCGAAGCCAATCGGGAAGTGAGTACGGTCATGACGCACGGTACCGCCCACTGCAGAGCCGAGGTCGAATTCGAAACCACGGACGGTCGCTACCGCAGCGTGTGGCGCCGGCGCCGGGCGCACAAGAAGGTGGGCAGAGACCTGCAGCCCAGCGAACGGGAAATCAGCCGGTTCAATCCCCAGAGTGGCAGTTTTGATATTCTGGCCACCAAAAAGCGGGAAGTGGACCGGTTAACGGAGGAGATCGTGGGCCTCAACTTCGAACGGTTCGTGCGGTCGGTGATGCTGACCCAGGGCGCCTTTGATCGTTTTCTGAAATCCACCAGCGGGGAAAAGGCCGAGATACTCGAGCAGATCACGGGGACCGACGTGTACAAGGAACTCAGCGAAGCGGCCTTTCGCCGTCACAAACTGGCCCGCGAAGCCTACGAGCGGGTAAAGGAGTCGATCAGCCAACGAATGCCCCTGGAGGCGGGAGCCCGCGCGGCCCTGGAAGCCGAACTGGAGGAAGGAAGTAAGCACATCATCGCGTGGACGAACGAGGTTGCCCGCTGGACCGGACTCCGGGAGCGTTACCTGACCGTCGATAAGTTAACCCACCAATTGCGGCAAGTCCGGGAAGATGGTCGATCGCTGGAAGCAAGCTGGCGGGACCTTGCCGACGACCGTCGCCGCTTAGCGGAAAACGACCGCTTAGAACCCTGCCGGGCCGATCTGTTCCTGGAACAAAAACTCGCCGAAGAAAGTCGGGAAGTAGGTGAATCGCTGGTCACCGCGGAGCGGATGGCGGAAGAACATCAGCGGGCCCTGGAACGGTCCGCCCAGGCTAGGCGGGAAGCCCGGGAGAGACAGCGAGCCAACGAGGAGGGCCAGGCCGAAGAGGACCAGATCATCCAACGCGCCGAAGCGGTGGAGCAATCGCTGGCCGGCCTCCACCAGGAGGGTCAGCGCCTTGCCGCCGAACTTTCATCGCACCTGCGTACCCGCGAAAAACTTCTCGCGCAGCTGCGGGCCATCGACCTCGAACTCCAAGACTTGGCGCGTGAACTCGACGGCGCCCGGCCCGCCGACATCGAAGAGAACCTGCGGCGACTGGAAGAAACGATTCCCCGCCACGAACGTGAACTTGCGGCCGTCGAAGCCGCGATACGGTACCGCCAACTCGAAGCGCGTATTGCCGCCGAGCGGACCAGAGCTACCACGATTCAGGAAGAATTGACGGCCGTCCGTCAGCGTTTGGCCGAACACCGGGAACGGGTGGACGCGGCCACCCAACTGGTAGAAATGCAAAAGCTGCGGGTAGAAAATGCCAGTCTGCGTGCCCAGGTGGCCGATCACCGCCATGCACTGCGGGCGGATCAACCCTGCCCCCTCTGTGGATCCTGCCACCATCCCTACCGGGAGCAGCATACCCCGGCCCCGGAAAATGAGCTCACGGAGGCGACCAACCAGCTGACCCGACTCCAAAATGAGCTCACCCGCCACGACAACGCCCTCGGGGTAAGCCTGCAGGAGGAGCGGGCCGCCGAACGACAACACGATAGGGTTGCTACTCTGCTCGCCGAACTCAGTAGCCAGCTAGGGGAGGAAGAGCCCAACGATTCGCTGGAGGGACTCCTGGCCGATGAATCCGTGATCCGGGCTGAACTCGAACGCGGACGGGCCGAACTGACCCGACTACGGAAGATACGGACCCGTCTCCCCGAACTGCGCGGCAAGGAAGTGCAGCGCGCGGAGACGGATAAGAAACGCACGGAAGTGGATGCCGCCATAACCACTCTGGAAGCGCAGGTCGCGCACACCGACCGGCAGCTCCGGGAGCAAACGACGGCGCTCAGACAGCTCATCGGGGAACGATCGGTGCGGGAATACCGCCGGTACGTAGCTGAGCGGTCGGAGCGTTTGCAAAAGGAAGTGACACGACTGCAGGCGGAGGAGCAGCGGTGCACCACCGCCGCCGCATCCGTCAACGAACGGGTAACCGTACTCCGGGAGCGACGGTCGAATCTGGACCGTGAAATCACGAAAGTCAAGCAGCGGCTGGAGCAGAGCCTGGCGGACTCGGATCACACCACCACGACCGCCCGTGCCGTCTTGCTGGATCCTGCCCGCGTGACTCACCTGCGACAGCAGCTTCGGGAGGCCGACCGCAAACGGCAGGCCGCGGATGCCATGCTCCAACGGGTTACCGAGGAGCACGCTCAGGCCACCCAGGCATTGCTGGAAGTGCCGCCCCGGGCGGAGGTGGAAGAAAGCCTGCAGGCCGCGGATCGCCAACTAGGGGAAACGCAACGGCAAATGGGCGCCGTTGGGGTACTCATCCGGCAGGACGATGCCCTGATCCGGGAGTCGGCAACGCTCACCGCCGAGCTGGCTGTCCTGGAGCGGGAGCGCGATCGTTGGGGCCGGATGAACGAACTGATCGGATCGGCCGACGGAAAGAAATTTCGCAGCTTCGCCCAGGGGATCACGCTGCAGCGGCTCGTCGAGATCGGCAATCATCATCTGGAGACGATCAACCCCCGCTACCGCATGCAGTACGCGCCGCCGCCCCCGGGGGGGAAGGAGGAACTGGAGATCGAGATCGTGGATACCTATATGAACGATAACCGGCGCACCATGTCTACCCTCAGTGGCGGAGAGACCTTTCTCGTCAGCCTGGCGCTGGCCCTGGGGCTGTCCGACCTGGCCAGCGGTAAACGCCTGATCCAGTCGCTGTTCATCGACGAAGGCTTCGGCACCCTCGACGGCAAGACGCTCGACCAGGCGATGGTGACCCTGGAGCAGTTGCAGGCGCAGGGGAAATCGATCGGCATCATCAGCCACGTGCAGCAACTGCGGGAGCGGGTGCACTGCCAGATCCGCCTCGAACCCGTGGGCGACGGGTTTAGTCGTATCGAGCTAGCCAACTGAGCACCGCTTCCCGGAAGGCGTCGGGTGCTTCGGCAAAGGCGACGTGGCCGACGCCCGGCAGGGAAAGAAAAGTACCGTTGCCCAGTCTCTCCGCGTAGGCGCGTTGGTGATCGTAGGGAATGATCGGATCCCGGTCCCCGGCGATCACCAGGACCGGCAGGTGAATGTCGTCGATCTCGTCCATCAGATTCATCTCGAGCAGGTAGCGGAACAGCGCCCGCTGGCCGGCCACCGGATGGTGGCGTACGTCCGGGAAGATCATACGCAGGGTAGGGTCGAGGTAGGGGTACCGCAACAGCTGCCGCCACCGGCGGGCGTAAAAGAGGGTGGCCAGTTTGAGGAAAACGACGTGCCGCTGCATCAGCCACCAACTGCCGTGGAAAACGGCCTTGCGGAGTACGTGGCCGCGGGCAAAAAACTGCAATACGCCCTCCAATCCGCGGGCCCGGCCGGTCATAAAACCGCCGATGCTGATGATCGAGGCAACCCGCTCGGGGTACTTCGCCGCGTAGTTGAGGCAGGCAAATCCGCCCAGGGAGTAGCCGACCAGGTGAAATTTGCCGTGAGGGATGAGACTGTCGATCGGTCGGGCCACCAGCTCGGCGAAAATTTCCTCGTTCAGGCTGTCGGCCGTAAATTCTCCGGCGTAAGTACTGGGGTGGTGGAGGGGCAGACTGATCGAGAACCATTCCCGCTGCCGGCGGATCTCGGCGTACATGGCCGGCTCCCAGAAATGCAGGCTGGCCGTGAGTCCGTGAATCCAGACGACGGGGAGACGGTCGGCCCCGGGATTGCGATAGGCGAGGCTGGCAATGCGGTGGCGAGCGTGGGTCGTGAAAGAAAGGCTTGGTGCTGACATGGCCATCTGGCGAACGAAATTGCCGGCCGGGCGGTTAGTTCTGCACGGCGGGCCTTTAATAAGCGGCCGCAAGGTAGGTCAATGCTGACGTACCTTTATTTTCATCACCAAAACCAAGCACACATGCAGGTTATCATCAATAAATCCTCCGAGCTCACCGATACGACCAAGAACGTCATCAACGAGAAGGTAAATAAGCTCGAAACCTACTACGACCGCATCGAGCGGGCCGAGGTATTCGTGAAGGAGGACGACGGCAGCACCACCAACGGCCACACCGTCGAAATTCGCCTGGCCATCCCCGGCAATGATCTGTTCGCTACCCACACCGACGAGAGCATCGAGCGCGCCACGGCGGAAGTCACCGAAGCCCTGCGCCGGCAAATCAAGAAGCACAAGGAGAAGATCACTTCTCACTAACATAGCTCGACACTGGAGCATCCTGCGGAAGGTCCCGGCGTACGCGGCGGGGCCTTCCGCGTTTTTGGCGGGAACGCGGGAGCAAGCACTGCCGCAAAACCTGTAATATTGCCGCAAACCCGGTTCACATGTCCGACGCTCTCCGCGAAACAAACTTCACCTTCGACCCCCCGGCGGAATGCTACCGCGGCAAGGTCCGCGACGTGTACCGCCGCGGCAATGAACTGCTGATGGTCGCGAGCGACCGCATCTCCTCCTTCGACCACGTGCTCCCGCGTGCCATTCAGCATAAGGGACAGATCCTGAATCAGATCGCGGCCCACTTTCTCCACGCCACCCGCGACATCTGTCCGAACTGGCTGGAGAGCAATCCCGACCCCAACGTGGCCGTCGGAAAGGCCTGTACGCCCATTCCGGTGGAGATGGTGATCAGGGGTTACCTCGTCGGGCACGGATGGCGGGAGTATTCGGCCGGTCGCCGCTCCCTCTGTGGCGTAGCCATGCCCGAGGGCATGCGGGAAGCCGACGCCTTCCCCGAGCCCATCATCACCCCCGCCACGAAGGCCGAGGAGGGGCACGACGAAGACATCAGCCGCGACGATATCCTCGCACGGGGCATCGTCGCGCCGGAAGTGTACGCCCGGCTGGAGGACTACACCCGTCGCCTCTTCGCGCGGGGCACCGCCATGGCCGCCGAGCGGGGGCTTATCCTCGTAGACACCAAGTACGAGTTCGGTCTGCTCGACGGTGAAGTGTACCTGATCGACGAGATTCATACCCCCGACAGCAGCCGCTACTTTTACGCCGAGGGATACGCCGAGCGGCAGCGCGCGGGAGAACACCAGAAGCAACTGAGCAAGGAGTTCGTAAGGGAGTGGCTTATGGCCCACGGTTTCCGCGGACTGGACGGACAGATCATGCCCGATATGCCCGATGATTTCGTCGAAAGCGTCACCCTACGCTACACCGAGCTCTACGAGCACATCACCGGTAAAACCTTCGAACCCGCCGATACCACCGACATCCCTCGACGGATCGCCGATAACCTGCGCCGAACCGCCTGGAAAGTGGCGGAATAACCCACCCAATCTTACCACCTCTCTCATCCCGCCCATGAAACTCATTTGCATCGGCCGCAATTACGCTGCTCACGCCGCCGAACTCGGCAACGCCCGCCCGGAACAGCCCATCGTGTTCATGAAACCCGGTTCCGCCGTACTCGCCAACAACAAGCCCTTTTATTACCCCGATTTCAGCCAGGACATTCACTACGAACTGGAGGTTGTCGTAAAGATCGGCAAGAATGGTCGTCACGTACAGCCCCCCTTCGCCCTGGACTACGTGGAGTCCATCGGTCTCGGGCTCGACCTGACGGCCCGCGACCTGCAGCAACAGTGCAAGGAGAAAGGCCATCCCTGGGAGATCGCCAAGGCCTTCGACCACTCCGCGCCGCTTTCCGCCGAATTCGTGGCTCCCGCTGACCTGCCCGACCTGAACGACGTGGAATTCAGCCTGGAAAAGAATGGCGAGGAAGTGCAACACGGGCACAGCCGGAATATGATCTTTTCGCTGACGGAACTCATCTGCTACGTCAGCCAGTACTTCCGGCTGCAGAAGGGCGATCTGCTCTTCACCGGTACTCCGGAGGGCGTAGGCGCGCTGGCCGTTGATGACGAACTGGTGGGCCACCTCTGGACGAAGGAAGGCAAACGGGAGTTGTTGCGCACGCGGGTTAAGTAGGGAATAATTCGTCGGAAAAAAATTGATCAGCGGGAGGAACTAAGCCTATGGCCGTGTGTTTACTCTCCGAAGGTCGGTACTCCGAGGAGTGCCGAGTCCCAACGGGGGCGTACCGGAATCGACAGGGAAGTAAGCTTTGTAGTAAGCATGCCGGAGCATGATTGGTTACTCCGTAAAAAATAACGATTGACTCTTTAGTTGGCACTCCCAGCTATGCTATGGCAGCCTAAACTCAGTTTAGCTGTCTAAATGTGCCGTGTGGTTGACGCCTGATACACACCGCGCCGCATATCATCACCCCCTCGGGCTGGCCCGTGACCCTGATCTGAGTCACGAGCGAGATTAAGGATCTAAGGCGCCGAATGAGTGGGTTACCAAACTTACCCGGTGCTCGAAAATTCGATTGGTAAATAAGCATGTAGAAAGCTGCCTTGCGCTTTCGCTGGACGCGAGTTCGACTCTCGCCGCCTCCACGATTCTTTAAGATGCCCCGACTTCCGCTAGGAAGCCGGGGCATTCTTGTTTACCGGACGATCACGGGGCGAACGGCCGAAGTGGTGCCGGCGGTGACTCGCAGCAAGTAGGTTCCCGCAGGAAGCCCAAGCCGGGTATCGAACCGGTGCGGACCTGCGGGTAAATGTCCGTCGTAAAGCTCGCGCACGGGGCGGCCCAGCAGGTCGAGTATGGCCACCCGGACCCGGGAGGGAGTCTCCAGCGTAAAGTTGGTGTACACGACTCCATCAGTCGGGTTGGGGTACACGGTGAAATCCAGACGGGCTACGGCCGCGTCGTTTGTGGACGTCAGGCGGCCGCCCCCACGTTCCACGGATTGCGACAAAAAGACCCGGTACTCCCCGGGGCCGAGGTCGATGCTGGTGTTTCCGGCGTCGAAGCGCACGTCCGTCCGGTTGAAGTAGTCGTACCAGGTGCCGGTGGAGGGGACGGCCGTCGTGACGGTGGCGGGAGTCACCCCGAAGTTACCGACGATGGCCGCCGGACCGTCCTCACTGTCGAGAAATACGTACTTGACCTTCCCGCTAAGGTCGGATGCCGTCACTTCCCCGTGGAAGAAATCGAAGTTGTTGCGGACGTAGAGCAGGTCGGCGATGGTATGGTACACCTCCTGGCGGTCGGCATTGTTGCGGTACGACCATACGATCGGTTTAGGATCGGTACGGCAGCCGTTATCTACCCGGCCGTCGGGGCAGTAGTTAATGGGGTAGTCGTATCCCAGTTCGCCGAATTGCCACAGCATCTTCGGTCCGGGCAGGGTATAGAAGAAGGCACTGGCCAACTCCACCCGGTTCAGCGCGGTGCGGAGATCCTTAACGCTATAGGCGCCGCTGCCGTTGCCGAACTGCAGATTCTTGTACATCATACGCTCTTCGTCGTGGCTCTCTATGTACGCCACGAGGCTGCGCTGGTCGAAGCCGCGGTTCTGGGCCAGTACACCACCGAAGTTCGACTTCGATCCGTCGTGGTAGCCCATGGATGCTTCCAGGTAAGCGTCGTGGGGCTGGAAACCGGACCAGAAGTACATGCCCTCCCCGTACTGTGCGAGTTCGTTCTCTTCCCGGCTCTCCCCCAGGTGCTCCATGATGACGTAGGCCTCGCTGTCTACCGACCAGACGCGATCGGCGTAATCCTGTAAAATCTCGATCCGCGATGCATCGTAGCGGTTCCAGGAAGCTACGTCGTTGCTGAAATTCTGGGTAAACCCTTTGCTTAGATCGAAGCGGAAGCCGTCGACGCGGTACTCTTCCAGCCAGTACTGAAGGGTGGTCTTCACGTACTCCCGCGTCAGCTCGCTTTCGTGGTTGAGGTCGTAGCCTACGTTGAAGGGGTGGCGGGCGGTGACGTTGGCGTAGGGGTTATCCGCACCGGGTTCGTAGGGCTGATTGCCCGGCCACATCCGGATCAGCGGACTCTCCCCGAAGGCATGATTGTAGACCACGTCGAGCACCACGGCCATGCCCCGGGCGTGGGCGGCGTCAACGAATGCCTTGAAATCTTCCGGTGATCCGTAGTACTTATCCAGGGCCATGTGAAAGCTCGGATTGTAACCCCAGCTGATGTTGCCCTCGAACTCACTGACGGGCATCAGTTCGATGGTATTGACGCCGAGGCGGTCGAGGTAGTCGAGTGTATCCGTGAGCGTCCTATAATCGTGAGCCGCTAAAAAGTCACGCAGGAGCAACTCATAAACGACCATCTTCTTCGGGTCGGGTTTTTCGAAGTCCGTAGTCTGCCAGGTGTAGTCCGGCGGGGTCAGGCGGAACCAGCTTACGATCCCCCCGGATGCCCCGCTGGGGTAGGAGGGGATGCCGGAGAAGGTCACGTCGGTAATGAAGGGATCGTTCTGGGGATCCAGAACGAGTGTACTGTAGGGATCGGCGAAACGCCCCGCGCCGTCTATGGCGTACTGGTACAGCAAGTCCTCACAGGACGGAGCGGTAGCGCACGATAGATCGGCCGCGGAAATTTCGATCCAGAACGAGTTACCGTCGGGGCTGCGGTTCATGCGGCTGCCGGCGGTCGGCGACCAGTCGTTAAAGTTTCCTACTACGAACACATCTTCCTTGCCGGGCGCGCGCAGCAGAAGGCTTACGCTTCCGCTCTCGTTGAGCGTCGCGCCGGGGCGGAGTCCCTCGGGGATAGCGGCGACGGCCGGCTCCCCCGTGATGTAGGTAACCGTTGCACGGGCCGTTTCTCCCCGGTACCGGGCCGAAATGGTGTAGGTAGTGACCGCCGCGTCCGGTAAGGTGACGCTTGCGGCGATATCCTCCGCGGTAGCCGTGGCAACCAATTGACCGTCGGTAGTGATCTCCAGCGTTGACGAGACGTAGGACGTTGCGCCGAGCATCACCCGGTCGCCGACCGTAGCGCTTATCACGGAGCTGGAGGGACTCGTGAGATCGAGCTCCAGGCGGCCGGTCACCCGAAAGGAATCCTGCACGACTTCCCCGCCGCCGGTGGCCTCCGCGCGAATAGTGTGGGCCCCCGGATCGAGGAGTCGCAGATCGTGAGAGAGTTCCCGCCCGTTTATCGTGGCGACCAAGCTATCGTTGTCGAATAGGTTAATCGTAGCGTCGGTGGTCGTGCCGACCGAGACCGGCAACACTTTACCCAGAGCATAGAAATCGTCAATCGGATCGCCGAGCAAGTTCAGGGTCAGCGCGTCCCCGGACTTGACATCCAGAAAAATGTCCTTACCTCCGCTCGCCTTTCCTTCCCGGTCGCCCGTAGCGTCCCGGAAGACCAGAGCGATCTGCAGGATCTCGGTGTCCTCCGCGACGCCGTAGTACGCGCGGACGGAGGGGGAAAAAGTGTAGGTGTACTTGTTCGGCTGCCCGTCCACGGGCGTTAACTTCCAGGCGGGATCGGCCTTTCCCCATTCGGTCTGCACGTTTTTCCAGTCGCTGGGTGAAGTGCTTGCGGCGGTGATTACGCCCGTATGCAGATACACATCGCAGCTGCAGTCCTTCAGTCCGCCGGTGCCCTGGCTGGCGTCGAACGTGATCGTGAGTGGGCGGTCGGCTACGGGGACGGCAGGGTCGGTGGTGACCAGTTGTGCCGGAAGAAGAGCGGTGAAGAGGAGGCTTAGGCTAAGTAAAAGTCTGTGCATGGTCGAAATTTGGTCGGCCGAAGATAGAATAAGAAAAGCCCCCCGATCATCCGATCGGGGGGCTTTGTTGGGTCAGAGACCAAGGTGCGTTCGCGTACCCTTAGTCGTTGTAGTTATCGCTGTGGCGCGAGCGGTTGCGTGGGTAACCTCCGCGATCCTCGTGCCGGCTGTAGCTTTCGTAGTCTTTGTCGCCACCGCGATCGTAGCCACCGCCCCGGTTGCCCCGGTCGTAGCGCGATCCGCCGTCGCTGCTGCGGTCGTAGCCGCCACGCTCGTAGCCGCCTCCGCCGCCACCGCTGTAGCCGCCACGGTCGTAACCGCCGCCTCCGCCGCCGCGTCCGCCACGGTCGTAACCGCCGCCTCCGCCGCCACGTCCGCCACGGTCGTAACCGCCGCCTCCGCCGCCGCGTCCGCCACGGTCATAGCCGCCGCCTCCGCCGCCGCCGCCACGGTAGCCGCCGCCACCGCCGCCGCCACGGTAACCGCCGCCGCCGCCACCGCCGCCGCGGTAGCCACCGCCACCGCCGCCGCCGTAGCCGCCACCGCCGCCTCCACCACCGCCTTTGCGGTCGTTTTCTTTGACAACGATAGTGCGACCGTCGAGGTCTGTTTGGTCAAGCGCTTCTATGGCAGCCTGCGCTTCATCGTCGCTTGGCATTTCTACGAAACCAAAGCCACGGGAACGACCGGTCTCCCGGTCAAGGATGATTTTTACCGACTCAACTTCGCCGTAGGCGCTGAAGGTGTTACGAAGGGTGTCTTCGTCGGTATCCCAGCTGAGCCGGGCAACAAATAAATTCATAATGAAAGAGAAAATGATTAAAACAAATGGTAATGTTGAAGGCAAGGCTAAAGGCTAGAATGTAAGTCCCATCTTGAAAACGGTAGCCAACTCCAGAACCGTGAAAAACTACGTTATTAACAACAACGCGGTCCCCTTATGTTGCGGACCAAAGCAAAAATAGCCCCTAAACCAATGCAATACCTAAAATTTTACGCTTTTCTCTGTTTGGCTAACTTTTCTTGTGGAGCTGATGCACCGGACGGGGGCATGTTTGGTGAAATAAATGATCAACTGACGCAACTGCGGGCTACCCACGCACCCGACCGGCGCACCGATCGGGTGGAAGTGGAAGCGGTCGAACGCGCGGATTCCCTGATTCTGCGGGGATACACCACCGTACCCGCCGCCCGGGAGCAGTTCCGCGCGTGGGCGCAGGATAATCCGCTGGTCGTCGATAGTACCCGCCTACTGATCCCCGGTGACACCGGCGAAGACTACGGCCTCGTCCGGGTATCGGTCGCCAACATCCGCACCGAACCCGGCCACTCCCGGGAGTTGACGTCGCAGGCGCTGATGGGCACTCCCCTCCAGGTCCTCGACGAGCAAAACGGCTGGTACCTGATTCGCACTCCGGATCGTTACCTCGCCTGGCTGGAGGGCGGCGCGTTTACCCGGATGGATCGCGCGACCGTGGTTGGCTGGTTCAACGACGATCTTCGCTCCTGCGTCCCCGCCCAGAGTACGGTACTCAGCGAACCCGGGGGCGGCCGGGTCGTCTCGGAACTCGTGGCCGGTAACCTGATGCAAACGAGTGGCCGTCGTCAGGCTGAGTACGACGAAGTGACCTTGCCCGACGGACGGATGGGATGGGTTCCCACCAACGACTTACAACCCTACCGCACCCTCGCCACGCCGACGGAAGTTCGGGTGCCGGACATAATCGCCACGGCCTTCGCACAGGTGGGTAAGCCTTACTTGTGGGGTGGTACCAGCCCGAAGGCCATGGACTGCAGCGGCTTTACTAAAACGGCCTATTACCTCAACGGCTACGTCATTCCGCGCGACGCCAGCCAGCAAGTGCACGCCGGAACGGAAATCCCCCTGGATTCCGCCTATTCGCAACTGCTACGGGGTGATCTGCTCTTCTTCGGCAACCACCGACCCGACGGGAGTGAACGGGTTACCCACGTGGGATTTTACCTGGAGGACGGGCGTTTTCTACACGCGGGGGCCGACAACGATTACATCACCGAAAACTCCCTGATGGAGGATGATCCGGATTACGCCCCACACCGCCGGGAGAGTCTGCTGCGTGCCCGGCGACTGCGCGAAAGCGGGGCGGGGGTGGTGCCGATTGATAGCGCCTTCCGGGCTATTTACACGAGGTCCTCGTCCCGGTAGGGGCGGCGGCTTTCGAGTTCCCGCAAATCCATGCGGTCCTCGAGGTCGGGTAGGGGGGTACCGCTTTCGTGTTCCCGGGGATGCACGTCTTCCGGATCGGCCAGCGGACCGTACAGGCTAAGGGCCTGCATGACCAGACCGATCCCCCAGCCAAGAATGGGCCACACGGCCCAGAATACGCCGACGTAGGTGATGAGGTTGAGCAGAACGAAAAAGCCGCACATGACCAGGTAAGTGCGTAAGTGGCGCCGGAAGTCGAGTTTTTTCTCGCTGAGGGTCTTCTGATTGTACTTACGGCGTTTGCGGCGGCTCATGGGGGCGTGCTTATTCGAGTATGGCGATCACGGTCTTGTTTCCCTTCACTTTTTGCCCGATCTCGACGTTGATCTTGGTGCCGAGGGGTAGGAATACGTCGACCCGGCTGCCGAACTTGATGAAGCCGAAGTCTTCCCCCTGCACCACTTGTTGGCCTACCTCCAGGTAGTTTTTGATGCGCTTGGCGAGGGCGCCGGCGATTTGTCGCAGCAGAATTTCCGTTTCTCCGGTATCGATCACCACCGTGGTCCGTTCATTTTCGGTACTGCTCTTCGGGTGCCACGCTACGAGGTACTTACCCGGGTGGTACTTGTTGTACTTCACCAGCCCGCTGACGGGGTTGCGGTTGACGTGCACGTTGACCGGCGACATGAATATACTCACCTGCAGGCGCTTGGCCTTGAAGTATTCCGGTTCGTAGGCTTCCTCAATGACCACGACCTTGCCGTCGGCCGGTGCGTACACCAGGTGATCGGCTTCTTCGGGAACCATACGGGTAGGGTTACGGAAGAACTGCAGAATGGTCAGAAAAAACAAGCCCGCGGCCACCGACACTACCGGAATCTGGGCCGGCGCCTTCCAGTACACCAGGGCAACGACGAGGCCGAGACCAACGAACAACACTGCCAATATCCGGCGACCTTCCGGATGTATCTTCATGGGTTTGCGCAAGACGGGGGTAGTTTTATGCGGTAAAGATCGGTCAAGGACTGCGAACGTAGAGCGATAACGTGCGGTACGTGCGATTCGTTCTTGCCGGAAGCGGGGGGCGACCGATTTAGCCGGGAACGTCGGTACGTAACCGAAGAAGGTCATGACCGGTAGCCGCCACCAGCGCCAACATTTGGGCGAGGTCCGCCGGGGTGGTAAACGCGTTGGTCAGCGTGCACCGCAGGTAAACGTGTCCGTTGATCCGGGTCTGTACGATGTAAAAGGTGCCGTCTTCGGTGAGCGTAGTACGGATGAGCTGGTTCAGTCCGTCCCGGTCGGAGGGGGAGAGGGTAGGGTGGGAGAAGCGAAAGCACACGATGTTGATGTCCGGCTCTACGAAGAGTTCCAGATCGGGGTGCTCCCGAACCTGCCGACCGAGTTCCCGGCCGAGATCACCTACCCGGACGACGTAGTCCCGGAAGAGCTCCGGGCCGTATTCGCTCAGTAGCGTGAACACCCGCAGTCCGAGCATCCGCTTGGTGCACTCGAAGCTCCGGCGGGCGATGTTGGACCAGTCTTCGTGGCCGTCTTCCGCGGCCAGGAGGTACTCGGCCCGTTGCTGAAAGGTGCGGTAAGCATCCGTCCCCTCCCGGAAGAAGAGCCCGGTAGTGATGGCGGGGGCCATCAGCATCTTGTGGAAATCCACGGCAACACTATGGGCGCGTTCCAGCCCCCTGGTGAGGGCCTCCCGACCGGGATCGAGGCGAACGGCCACCCCGTGGGCCCCGTCAATGTGTAACCAGAGGCCGTGGCGATCGGCCGCGTCGGCCAGGGCATCGATGCGATCGTAGGTGCCCGTGCTGGTGGTACACGCACTGCCGACGATGGCGATTGGGGTCAGCCCCCTGTCCCGCGCGTCGGCGATCAGCCCGTCGATGAGGTCGGTCCGCATCCGCAGCTCGTCGTCCGTGGGAACGTGGATGATACCCTCGGCCCCCCAGCCCATGATCCGCACGGCGCGATCGATGCAGTAGTGAGCTTGCTCGTTGACCAGCAGACAGGGGCGCACGTTGTGGCTGCCCCGCTGCCAGACGTCCCCCTCCGGCCACTGACGCGAGCGGGCGGCGAGTAGCGCCGTGAGGTTGGCCAGCGTACCGCCACTGGTGAGGAACCCTCCCGCGGAGGGGGCCAGCCGCAGCATGCGGGCGAACTCCTCGATCACGATCCGTTCGGTGGCCACGCCGGCCCGCCCCATCTCGAAGATGGCCATACCGGTATTGAGGAGGCTGGCCGCCGCGTCGCTCACCGCGGCGAGGGGGGCGGGGGGCACCACCTGGTGACCCATGTAGCCGGGGTGGTGCAGGTGGACGCTGTGATCGATGACGGCCGTGAAGATCTCCTCCGCTCCGGCCCGCCGGTCGAGCAGGGCCCGAAAGGTTTCCAGGCTTTCCTCGGGGGTCTCGGGCGGATTCGCGGGGTATTCCCCGACGTTGATCAGATAATCCGCCAAGCGGTCGATGAGGGCATGACCCGCCCCTCGGAATGCTTCCGGGTCGTAGGCGCGCTGGAGCAGTTCGGTCACCGTTTAGATACCCATTTCCGCCCGGCCCGCGTCCAGGATCTTGCGGGTTTCGGCCGCGTCCGCTCCCTGGGCGTATACCCGCAGTACGGGTTCCGTGCCGCTGGGGCGGACCATCAGCCAGCGATCCTCGCCGTCGAGGTAGAACTTGGTGCCGTCCACGTGCTTCACGTCGGTAACGGTGTAGGGACCGATCTTCTTGAAGGGATCTTCTTCGGCCTGCTTCACGATTTCCCACTTGCGGTCGTTCTCGACGTGTACGTCGTCGCGGTCGCAGTTGAAGCTGCCGACCTTGTCGTACACGTCCTGGATCAGCTCGTTGAGGGACTTGCCGGTCTTAGCCATGTACTCGGCGATCATCAGGCCGATCCAGATGCCGTCGCGCTCGGGGATGTGCCCGCTGACGGCCAGTCCGCCGGATTCCTCGCCACCGACGATCACCTCGCGTTCGGCCATGATCTCGGCGATGTACTTGAAGCCGATCTTGGTGACTTCGTACTTCAGCCCGTACTGCTCGGCCAGTTGCTTGAGCTTATCGGTTACGGAGAAGGTCAGGATGACCTCCCCGTCCTTGATCCCCTTGTAGTCGTACTGGTACATCAGCAACAGCAGCAGGATATGGTGGCTGTCGACGAAGTCCCCGTTCTCGTCGTAGAGTCCGATGCGGTCGGCGTCCCCGTCGTTGGCGATGCCGAGGGAGAGTTTGGGGTCTTTCTTAATGACGTCGCTCAGCTGGGTCAGGTTGCGGCCGATGGGCTCGGGGGCCTGTCCCATAAAGCTCGGGTTGTACTCGCAGTGGAGGTGACGGGCGTCGGGGAGCAAGCGGATCATGGCGGACTGTCCGGCACCGTACATGGCATCGTAGGCGATCCCGAAGCCGGCGTTGCGGATCAGGTCCATGTCGAAGTTGGCGTTGACGTGATCGAGGTAGATCTGCTCGAAGTCGTGTTCTTCGATCAGTCCTTTCTCGCGCAATTCCTCCATGGTCGGCAGGTCGGTGGGCACTGCATCGGGAATCAGGGCTTCCACGGCGGATACATCGTCGGGCACGCTCGGTCCGCCGAGTTTCGACTTCAGTTTGAAGCCGTTGTAGGACGGGGGGTTGTGGCTGGCGGTGATGACCACGCCGAGGTCGGCTCCCGTCTTCACGACCCCAAGGCTTACCATCGGCGTGGAGATGAAGGCCGGAGCCAGGAGGCTAGTGATGCCGTGCTTGCCCAGGACCCGCGCCGTCGTTTCGGTAAACAGCTCACCGGCGAAGCGGCAATCGTAGCCGATCACGACGCGCGACCCTCCCTGTTGTTTGAGCCACAGCGCGGTGCCTTCGGCCACGCGTTTGACGTTGTCGACGGTGTATTCCTGGGCGATGATGGCGCGCCAGCCGTCGGTGCCGAATTTGATCTTGATGGGGTCCATGGGGGTGATTGTTTTAATGGGTTACGCACGAAGGTGGCAAATTTACCTTGTATCCAAGTAATGGGTGGGGGGATTTGTGCGCGAAAGCGGCCGTGAATCCTACCTTTGCGGCGTGAACTACCTCACCGCCGTTCTCCTGGGGCTCGCCGCCGCGGGTGGAGCAACCCTATTTCCCGGCATGCTCAATATGACGAGCGTTAACGTAAGTCTCCGGGCGGGTCGGCGGGCCGGTTATCAGTTCGCGGCCGGTATGGCGGTAGCGTTTACCCTGCAGGCGGGGCTGGCCGTGTTCTTCGCCAATTACTTCACCGCCCACCCCGACATTCTGCGCCTCATGAAGCAGTGGGCCGCGCTGGTCTTTCTCGTCCTGGCCGTCTTTTTCCTCTTCAAGGGATACCGGGCCAAGGTCGCCGAAGCCCGGCCGTACCGGGGCAGTCCGTTCGTGCGGGGAGCCATTCTGGCCGTCATGAACTTCCTGACCGTCCCCTACTTCTTCGCGCTGAGTGGGTGGTTACTTACCGATGGATACCTGGCCGGAACCGCCGCGGCGCGTATAGGTTTTACCACGGGCGCGGGCGCGGGTGCTTTGTTTACTTTCGGGGCTTACGCCCGCATGGCCGACTGGATGTACCGGAGAGCCCGCTTCCTGACCCGCAACATCAACTTCGTCCTCGGAGGCCTCTTGGCCGTGCTGGCCGTGATCCAGGGCGTACGCAGTTGCCTGTAGGGGGAGTTGCCGGTTAATTTATCGACCGGGGCAAACACCCGGTCCGAAATCGGGCTTTCTAAGGGGTATGACCCGCACCGCCGCCGTCCATAATGTACCGTTCGACCTGGGGCGGATCGACCGTCTAACCGCCCGCTTCGCCGAGTGGGCCGCCGATACATTTTCCACCGGCGGATTCCCCCAGCGAGAAATGAGCGCACTCCGTAAGGCCGGTCTGCTGGCGGTAACGCTTCCCGGACAACCACTGGACCTGCGCGCCCGCCATACCCCAGCTCTGTTGCACCTCCTACAGCGTATTGGTGAGGGTAATTTGTCCGTAGGTCGCATCTACGAGGGCCACGTCAACGCCCTCCACCTCATCAGCCAGTACGCCACTCCCCGGCAACAGGAACGTTGGTTCGCGGACGCACGCGACGGCCATTTATTCGGCGTCTGGAACACCCAAATGCACGATGGCGTAAGCATGCGGATGACCGCACCGCAAACCGTCACCCTCAATGGGAGTAAGAGTTTTTGCAGCGGCTCCGTACACGTCACCCGGCCGTTGATCACGGGTGTACGCTACGACGCCGACGGAAACGACCGGGGCTGGCAAATGGCGGTGGTCCCCCTGGACAAACACCGGCCGGCGGTCGACGAATCCTTCTGGGACACCGCCGGCATGCGCAACAGCGTAAGCTTCAAGTTGGATTTTACCGGTATTCAACTGTCCGACGACGATCTGCTCGGGGGCCCCGGCGACTATTCCCGCCAACCGTCCTTCAGCGGGGGCGCCATCCGATTTGCCGCCGTACAGCTCGGGGGAGCCGCCGCCATACTTCAGGCGACCCGCGATCACCTGCAGAAGACCGGACGGACGGATAACGCCCACCAACGGACCCGTGTGGGACAAATGGCCATCGCCTTGCGGAGTGGCGAGCTGTGGCTGCGGCACGCCGGACAGATCACGGACGATCCCGCCGCCGATCCCTCCCTCATCATCCACACCGCTAACATGACCCGCACGGCCGTTGCCGATCAGTGCTCGACCATCCTGCAACTCGCGGAAAAGAGCCTGGGCGCCGCCGGCTTCCTGCACCCGCATCCCTTCGCCCGCCTGCGGGCCGACCTCGGGATGTACCTGCGGCAACCCGCCCCCGACGCGGTGCTGGAAGCCGTAGGTCAACACCTGCTCCATGACCACGCTACCGAATAATCCCACCCTCGTCGCCCGCAAAAAATCGGCGCTCCGGAACGAATCTCCCGTACACCCCATCGGCGACCTGCAGGCATGGTCATTCACGGTGATCGTCGCTCCCCACCCCGACGACGAGTCCCTGGGCTGCGGGGGGCTCATCGCCACGCTTACCGGGCGGGGGCAGGACGTCCGGATAATTTTTGTCAGTGACGGGTCCATGTCTCACCCCAACTCAGAGGAGTTTCCCCGGGAACGCCGGGCCGCCGTACGCCGGGAGGAAGCCACGGCCGCCTGCGCGGAGCTGGGCGTCGGTAGTGACCGGATAGTATTCTTCGATCTGCCGGACGGCGAGGTACCCCGAGAGTACGCCGCCAATTTCGGTGCTCCCGTCGAGACGATGGTCGACTTGCTGGAAAAGTGGCAACCGGATACCATCGTAGTGCCCTGGCGGCGGGATCTTCATCCCGATCACCGGGCGACCTGGGACATCTGTCGCGCGGCGGCCGATCGGCATCCCCAAACACTACGGTGGATCGAGTATCCCATCTGGATGTGGGAAGCCGACAGCATCGTGGATCTACCGCGCGACGAAGAGATGATCGTCTGGCGGCTGGACGTTTCGGCCTGCCGGGAGCGGAAAGAAGCGGCCATCGACGCCCACGCCTCCCAGCTCGGGCGGGTCATCCACGACGATCCGACCGGTTTCGTGCTCGCGGACCACGTGCTCGATCACTTCCGGGGAGCCTACGAGATCTACTTCGAGCCGGCCACCAAACGCCACTCCAGCCTGAGCGGAGCCTACTTCGACCGGGTCTACCGGGACCGCGACGATCCCTGGAATTTCGAGACCAGTGCCTACGAGCGGGAGAAGTACGCCGCTACCCTGGCCGCATTACCCCAGGACCGCTACCAAAGCGGGTTTGAAATCGGCTGTTCCATCGGGGTGCTCACCGAGCAACTGGCCGAGCGCTGTGATCGTCTGCTGGCCGTGGACACCAGCGAAGCTCCGCTGCAAAGCGCCCGGGAACGACTAGCCGGTTCGTCCCACGTAAGTTTTCGGCAGATGGTAGTACCGGAGGATTTTCCCGCCGGTACCTTCGATCTGGTGGTGCTCTCGGAAGTGGGGTATTACTGGGGATACGAAGACCTGCACCGTGCCATCGAAAAGATCCGGACGGCCGTCGTCCGCGGCGGTACGCTCATTCTCGTGCACTATACCCCCTACGTCCCCGACTACCCCCTTACCGGCGACGAGGTCCACGAGGCCTTCATACAACGCCTGGATGGATTCTACCGGGTACATGCGTCCCGGGCCGAACGGTACCGCATCGACGTGTGGAAGCAGGGGAAAGGCACGCCGACCGCGTGAACCGTCGCAGGTCACGGATGGCCACGTCGAAGGTGGTATCCGAAAAGGCGTGCGTCCGCTCCAGTTGTTGCCGTACATCCTGGTACAAACCGCCGAACGTAGTTGCGGTGACGATCCTCCGTTCCAGTTCCTCCGGCGAACATTCCAGGTAAGCGGCCAGGTCCAGCAGAGCGGGGGCATTTCCGACGCGCCGTGCGTAGAAGGCTTCCCGTAGGGCTACTTTCCACTTGTAGAGCCGCAGGCAGTTCGTCAGTCCGGGCACGACGGGTTTGCGGCTCTCGGTTGCCATCCGTGTCCATTCGTCTAACGCGTGACTGAAGGCGACGCCGTCTACCCGGTGACTGGCCCGGTCGGAGGTGGTCACGCGCACGGCGGGGTCGTGGACGAAGCTGACGTCGATACGTTCCAGCGCCCAGCCCAAGGCTACGTCCTCAATAGCCTTCAGGGCGGGCATTCCCCCGCAGGCCCGGTACGCGTCCACCCGTACCGCCATGCTGGGGCCGTACTGTTGAAAGTGTCGGGGAGCGGGATCGTCGGGCCGCGGGTCGATCATGTGCTCGAGGCGCGATTGCAGCAGCCGGTAAGTGACGTCCTGGAGGTAGATTTTCCGGTATCCGTCGCGGTGGCAGCGGGGCGTGGTAATCCGCCCGCCAACCGCCCGGGCGCCCCGGTCAAAGGCCCGCAACGTGGCGTACACCCAGTGGCGATCGACCAGGGTATCCGCGTCGGTGGTCGCGATGATGCCGTGGGGGGGCAGGCGATCGGCGGCGGCTTCCATCATCAGCCTCCGGGCAGTCCCGACGCATGCGATCTCCGGCGAAAATCGCCGCTCGCGAACGTGCAGGCGCGTGTTGGGGTACTGACGGGCAACTTCCCGTGCCACCGCGGCCGTAGCGTCCACGCAGTTGTTCGCCAACAGCACCACTTCGTAGAGGGCGGGATCGAGTGGGCGGTCATCATCATCGACCTGGGTGCACAGAGCCCGGAGCGTATCGCGGATGTACTCCGCCTCGTCCTTGGCGGGCACGGTGATCGTGAGCCGACAGGCGGGGTCGCGGGGGGGAAGCCGCAGGGGAGGGACGACGGGGTAGGCGGGGCTGAGCACGAAAGTGGGTGACTTGTACTGCTCAAATCCGGGAAAAACCGATGAATGTTTACCGGACCCACGAAAATTGTGGGTCGCGCTATCCGACTTGTCCGGTCGGAGCGGGTACCTGGCGGACCTCCGGTTCCAGGCAGACGCCAAATTTTCGGTGCACGATCTGCCGGACGTCTTCGCTAAACGCCAGTACGTCGGTGCCGCGGGCCTGACCCCGATTGACGAGCACCAGCGCCTGTTTATCGTAGGATCCGACCCGTTCGGTGCCGGTTCCCCGCAGGCCCGCCCGGTCGATCAGCCAACCGGCGGGCAGCTTCACCGATTCATCGTCGATGGGATAGCTCGGCATATCGGGATGGTCCGCCGCCAGTCTTTCGTAGTCCGCCCGATCGACCACCGGGTTCTTGAAAAAGCTCCCGCTATTGCCTAGGAAGAACCAGTCGGGCAGCTTGCTGCGGCGGATGTGGGTGACGGCGTTGGCAACGTCGGCGGGGGTAGGGTCGGATATGCCCCGTCGTTCCAGTTCGCTGCCGATGGCACCGTACGCGAGCTTGAGGGGCCGGCGTTCGCTGAGATCGAACTCGACCGAGGTAATGAGGTAACGACCCGGTTCGTGTTTGAAGCGGCTGTCGCGGTAACCGAAATTGCAGTCGGCGGGGGAGAGCGTCACCGGGCCCCGGCCGTACTCCCAGGCGTGGACGGCCGTGATGAATTCGCTGACTTCGGCCCCGTAGGCTCCGATGTTCTGCACCGGCGAAGCTCCGACGGTGCCGGGAATGAGGATCAGGTTTTCCATCCCCGGGAATCCGGCTTCGAGGGTGTAGCGCACGAACTGGTTCCAGTCGGTGCCGGCCGCAACCCGGAAGCGACCCCGCCCGTCGGTCCATTCGATGCCGCTGAGCAGCACGTGCACGGTGAGCCCCGGGATCTCCTCCATCAGCAGCAGATTGCTACCACCACCGAGCACGAGGTCGGGCGCGCGCTCGAATGCGGAACCGGATAGCTGCTCCGGGTGGCGTAGGGGCAGGTAGCGCTCGGCGACGGCCGGCAGCCCGAAGGTATTGAAGCGATCGAGGCGAACGTGTTCCCGGATCATTGGGCCAGGTCAAATTGCAGCCGGGCCAGGGCGGAGTACGCGCCGTGGGGGCGGGTGCTGAGTTCGGCGTGGGTTCCCGACTCTACAATGCTGCCGTTCTCGATCACGTAAATGCGGTCGACGTCGCGAATGGTTGCCAGCCGGTGGGCAATGATGATGCTGGTGCGGCCGTGCATCAGGTTGTCCAGCGCCTCCTGCACCACCCGTTCGCTTTCCGCGTCCAGGCTGCTGGTGGCTTCGTCGAGCAGCAGCACCTTCGGGTCCTTGAGGATGGCGCGGGCGATCGCGATCCGCTGCCGCTGCCCGCCACTGAGCTGAATGCCCCGGTCGCCGACTACGGTTTCCATTCCCTCGGGGAAGCCGTCGATGAATTCCAGGGCATTGGCCTGGCGGGCGGCCTCCCGTACCTGTTCCTCGCTGGCGTCCAGCTTTCCGTAGGTGATATTTTCCCGGATCGTGCCGCCGAAGAGTAACACTTCCTGGGGGACGAGGGCCAGTTGGTCGCGGTAGGCCTCCAGCTCGAAGGCGTCGATGGACTGTCCGTCGATGGCAATGGTACCCCGCGTGACCGGATAAAACCGCAGCAGTAGTTTCACGATCGTGGATTTACCGCTGCCGCTGGCTCCGACCAGGGCCACTTTTTCCCCGGGAGCGACGTGCAGGTCGATGCCCTTCAGCACGGTCACGTCCGGCCGGGTGGGGTAGGAAAAGGTGACGTCGTTGTAGCTGATGGCACCGGCAAAGATGCCCGGCAGGATGGCTTTTTTCGCCGATTCGGTTGGCTCCTGCGTTCCCGCCCCCTCGTATTCCTCGCTTTCCAAAATATCGACCACCCGGTCCGAAGCGCCGAGGGCGGCGACGATCTCACTGTAAAAAGTGCCGAGGCTCGCCACCGAGCCGCCGATAATGGCGGTAAATACAATGAAGGAGAACAGATCACCTACCGGCAGGTCACCGGCCTGTACGAGTAGGATGGCCCGGTAGATGATGAAGAACAAGGCGCCGAACATCACGCTGACCATGAAGGCCGAGAATAGTCCCCGCGCATTGGCGGTACGGATGCTGATGTCGACCGACTCGTCGATGCTGCGGGCGTAGCGGTCCAGTTCGAACGCCTCGTTGGTGTAGGCCTTGACGGTCGAGATACTCTGCAGGGTTTCCTCCACGATGACGTTGGATTCCGCGAGTTTTTCCTGGCGTGCCTTCGTCATCTTGCGCACGTAGCGGCCGAAGAACATGGCCGCGATCACCACCACGGGAAAGACGATAAGGCTGACCAGCGCCAGCCGGAACATCGTGAACAGAATGAAGATCGTGGCGCCGAGCAGGATGATGATCTGCCGGGCGAATTCCGTAAGCGTGAGGCTGAAGACCCCCTGAATCTGGGTAATGTCGTTCGTGATGCGGCTCGTGAGCTCACCGACCCGGCTGCGCTCGAAAAAAGGAATGTTGAGGTGGAGGATCTTGGCGAACAGATCCTTGCGCAGAGCCGCCATGGCCCGCTCGCTCACCACGGCCTGAATGCGAACGCGCCAGAAACTGAGGGGCGCCTGCAGGACGAGCAGCACCGCCAGCAGTAAAAATACCTGGTTGACGGTGAGGCCGTACTTACCGTCGCCGTTATACACGTTGAGGGCCTCCCCCGGCAATTGCAACACGACCAGAAAGACCAGCGAGCTGATGCTGAGGATGACGAAGCTCAGCAAAAACAACCAGCGGTAGCGCCATACGTAGTCGAAGATGCGCATCGAACGCCGCAGGCGGTCGCCGGTAATGCGGGGCTTATCTTCCGCCGGATGAGGTGTACTTACTGCCATGACTGACAAAGGAAACGCTTTAGGCCGCAAAAGATCATATCGCGGACCTTTTTTGAACTTACTGTGATCAAAGGAGGTAATAACACTGAATTTCCGGCAGCGACGTAGGCGATTCACCCCAGGCCGGTTTCTCCAGAATTGTCTTTTGGCAAACGTGTGTACACCGGAACGATTTTGAGAACCCCCGAGCCAACAATTTTACCCGCTAATTTCAGTTTAAGTCGTGTGCCGCTTTTTACCCATCGTGTACCAACCAAATGTGATGAAAGGACCGACTCTATCCTGTTTTATCCTGGCCTTCGCCGTTCTGTTCTCTCCGGTGGCTACCGGCCAGAGCTACTTCGAGTTGGGAGCCATGGCGGGCGATATGCCGTACAACGGCGACCTCAGCGACCCCGGCATCAAATTTCTTAACGACTGGAACACCTTCGGGGGTGTTTATCTACGGTACCGACCGGTCAACCGCATCGGCCTGCGCCTGAACGGCGTATTCGGTAACATCGCGGCCGAACGGACCACCAGCGTGGACAGCGGTAACGGACAACGGGTAGACATTTCCCGAAACTTCCGCTCCAAGATCCGGGAGTATAGCCTGGCCGCCGAGTTCGACCTTTTCTATCTCGGCGATCCGGACGATCGTTTCGTGGCTCCCTACGTGATGGCCGGTATCGGACGTACCACCTTTAATCCGGAGGGGGAGGTCGATGGCGTGTACTACGAATTGCAGCCCCTGAAAACGGAGGGACAGGGTATCCTTACCGGACAGTACGATCCGGCGCCCTACGAACTGTCCATCACCACTTACCACCTGGGGGGCGGTGTGCGCGCCAAGCTCGGCGAGCGCTTCGTCATCGGCGGCGAAGTCAGCGGCCGCATTACCAACACCGACTACCTCGACGACGTCACCGGTCGGCGGCTCGTGTACCAGGATGTACTGCAGAATACCACCACCCGGGGAGCATTCTTTTCGAATCCCGCCCTCGATCCGGCGGAGGCCCCCGCCGATTTTAGTTATGTCCGTGGGGGAGCCTCGGACGACTTCTACTTCCTGATCAACCTGACGCTGGGCATCCGGCTGGGTGGGTGGGGAAATGGCGGCAGCGGCTGTTACTCCTTTTAGGTACGGGAAAAACCTTCGGTACGATCAACAAACCTCGGGGGCGAAATGCGGTTAGGTCAGGTGGCAATATTGCCGATCTACAACACTCCTCCCGCATGAGCACACGTACTTTTACCCTGTCGTTTATACTGGTCTTTCTCGTCTTTGGCAGCACCCACGCCGCCATCGTCGTTCCCGCATCAGTAACCCCCGCTTCCGAAACCGCTACCACCGAAGCCGCCGCTCTCGAAGCCGCCCGCGAATACCGCGAGTCGCTCAAGGAAATGTCCGGCAAGGAACGTCGCGAACTTAAGCGCGAGCAACGTAAGGCCGTCAAAAAGGCGATCGAAGACTACCGCGACGCCGACACCAACACCCTGCTGTTGGTACTCGTGACCATCCTGCTTCCCCCCCTGGGCGTATTGCTGTACGAAGGCGAACTGACTTCCAAATTCTGGATCGCGCTGCTCCTGACCCTCTTGTTCTACCTGCCCGGTCTGATCTACGCGCTGCTCGTCATTTTCGGCAACGCCTAGTCACTGACGATCTCGGCGGCGGCCCGACGGGCCGCGCCCCCCGCGCCCAGTTTGCGGCGCAGAGTTGCTAAATCCTTCAGTTGCCGGTCCCGTTCGGGGCCGGCAATTGTATTTTTCAGGGCACCGGCCAGGGTTTCTTCGTTGAAATCGTCCTGGATCAACTCCGGCACTACGGGCGCATCCATGACCAGGTTGACCAGGGATATATACTTGATCCGTTTGGCGACTAACCTCCGGGCCAGCCAGTAATTCAGCGGGTTACCCCGGTAACACACGACCTGGGGGACGCCGAACAGCGCCGTTTCCAGCGTGGCGGTTCCACTCGTCACCATGGCCGCCCGGGCTCCGCGCAGCACCTCGTAAGTTGCTCCGCTTACGACTTTAAGCCGGGGCGGGCGGGTGCTCGCGGCGATCAGCTCCTCGTACACGACCGGGTCCTGGCCCGGGGCACCGGCGATCACGTATTCGTGCTCCGGCAGGCGGGCGGCCGCGGCAAGCATAACGGGCAGACTCCGCGAGATTTCCTGTCGGCGTGAACCGGGGAGAATGGCTACGTGCGTACCCTCCTTAGTGGGCCCGGCTTCCTGCACCACATCGAGCAGAGGGTGGCCCACGAAGGTGGCCTCTACGCCGTACTTCGCGTAAAAGTCCCGCTCGAAGGGTAAGATCACCAGCATGCGGTCTACGTTGGCCTTCACCTGGTAGACGCGGCTGGTGTGCCAGGCCCAGATCTGGGGGCTGATGTAGTAGGTCACGTCGATGCCCCGGGGTTTGGCCCACTTGGCGATGCGGAGATTAAATCCGGGATAGTCGACCAGCACTAACCGATCGGGAGCAAAGTCCTCGATGTCTTGTTGGCATTGCTTCAGATTCCCGAGGATGGTCCGCAAATTCATCACGACTTCCACGAACCCCATGAACGCGAGTTCGCGGTAGTGCTTGACCACGTCGGCGCCGGCCGCGCGCATCAGATCGCCGCCCCAGGCCCGGATTTCCGCCGCGGGGTCACGTTCCAAAAGGGCCTCGACCAATTTCGCGCCGTGAAGGTCTCCGGAGGCTTCGCCGGCAATAAGGTAGTAGCGCAAGGCAAGCGGGGTTAAGTGGTCAGGCAGTCAGGGGGCGGGGCCGCGGGAGCGGCGTGCACGCAAATATAGCGGAGCCGGGTTTGGTGGGGGCGTCGTTACTTCGCAGGAAATTCACCGCCGTGTCCGTAGCCTGGAATGCCTATACATTCGATCAACTTGACGTCCATCTCCTGTACGAAATTCTGGCCGTCCGTCAGGAAGTGTTCGTGGTGGAGCAAACCTGTTATTATCTGGACGCGGACGGTAAGGACCAGGCGGCGCTGCACGTAGTCGGTACCATTGACGGCAGGTTGGCGGCCTACACGCGGGTCCTGGACCGGGGCGTTTCCTACGCGGATTACGCCAGTATCGGACGGGTGCTGACGGCCTCCTTCGCCCGGGGAGCGGGACTCGGGCGCCCGTTGATGGAGTACTCCCGGGAGGTCCTTTACCATGCTTTCGGACCGCAGAGCATCAAGATCAGTGCCCAGGCTCACTTACAGAAATTCTACGCTAGCCTGGGCTACGTAGGCGTCGGCGATATCTACGATGAAGACGGGATTCCGCACCGGGCCATGATCCGAACCGTGGAGCTTACTCCAAACTGAAAACAATCACTTTGACGATCCGCTCCGGTACCGCCGAACCCTCCCGGAGGGCGGGCGTAAACGTGGGAAGCGAAGAGAGGGTTCGGGCAACCTCCTTGCATAAAGCGGCTCCCCCTCTGGCCACGCGTTTCGGGTGAATTTTTCCCACGATCAGGGAGTTTCCCCCGGTCGAGTAGCCCACTACCCTGATCAGGTCGGTCTCGCGTACGCGAATGGGTTGATCGTCCATCTGCTTCGGAGTCCGAAACTGCGTATCGGTTACCGTTAATTGCCCCAGGCTATCGATGGTGGCTATAGCCAGGACCGTACCGGTAACCCCGTAGTCCCTGGCTTCCCGGGGGTAATTGATGGTCCGGTAGACGGCCGTCAGCAGGCGGTTATCGGCGTTGTCCGCGTAACCGTCTTCCATAGTTACCGATCCCGGAGGAAGTTCGGCGGGCCGGTTGTCACCGGATTGGCCCACGAGACCGACGCTGAGGAGGATTAGCCAGCACAACAAAACACGGCGACGCATGGGGAAGGGTAAATTTGGCACGGTGGGATGGAGCCTCTAATGTAAGCTGCCTCGGGGGAAGCCGGAGTGGACGAGCGGCGTTGAAGTAACTTTGCGGACCGAACCCTGAAGTACCATTTATGCAGCCCCTTGCCGAACGAATGCGCCCCACCTCCCTCGATAACTACGTCGGGCAAGCCCATTTAGTAGGTAAGGGGGCCGTACTCCGCCGGGCGATCGAAACCGGTCGTCTGCCGAGCTTCATTCTGTGGGGTCCGCCGGGGGTAGGGAAGACCACCCTGGCACGAATCGTAGCCGGCCAATTGGAGGTACCCTTTTACATGCTGTCGGCAATCAACAGCGGGGTGAAGGATGTACGGGAGACGATCGACAAGGCCAAACGGGGTAAGTTCTTCGCCTCCGCTTCGCCGATCCTCTTCATCGATGAGATTCACCGTTTCAGCAAATCGCAGCAGGACAGTCTGCTCGGAGCCGTCGAGGCGGGTACCGTTACGTTGATTGGCGCCACGACCGAAAATCCCAGCTTCGAAGTTATTCCGGCCCTTCTGTCCCGCTGCCAGGTGTACGTCCTCGAACCCCTGGGCCGTGAGGAGCTCACCGGTATGGTGGATCGGGCCCTTGCCGAAGACGAGTATCTGAGCAAAATGGACGTGACGGTCGCGGATTACGACACCCTGATCCGCTACTCGGGCGGAGACGGTCGCCGGCTCTACAATGTCCTGGAGCTGGTCACCCACGAGGCGGCCGACGGGCGGGCCGTCGTACTTGACCGGGAGTACATTACGGCAAGAGTGCAGGAGAATCTGAGTCGGTACGACAAAACCGGCGAACAGCACTACGACATTGCTTCGGCACTGATCAAAAGCATCCGGGGCAGCGATCCCAACGGCGCGGTATACTGGCTCGCCCGCATGATCGAGGGCGGGGAAGACCTGAAGTTCATCGCCCGCCGGCTAGTGATCGCGGCCAGCGAGGACATCGGCCTGGCGAACCCCAATGCTCTTCTTATGGCGACCACCGCCGCCCAGGCCGCACAGATGGTGGGCTACCCGGAAGCGCGCATCATTCTGAGCCAGGCGACCATTTATCTGGCCACCAGTCCGAAATCGAACAGCAGTTACCAGGCCATCGGTGCGGCGCAGCAGGCAGTAAGAAACACCGGAACACTCCCCGTACCCTTGCACCTGCGCAACGCACCTACGAAGTTGATGAAGCAGCTCGACTACGGTAAGAACTACAACTACAGTCACGACAATCCCGGCAATTTCGCACGGCAGGAATACCTGCCTGAAGAACTACGCGGTACCGCTTTCTTCAGGCCGCAGGATAACAGTCCGACCGAAAAGGGCATCGCCGAACGGATGAAGCGACTGTGGGGCGATACGTATGACCGCTAGGCTTCGGCGAGTAGATAGTGAAGGTATTGCTTGAGCAATTTTGGGGCGGTGTACAGCAGATCGTGTTGCTTGCCTTTGACCATGTGGTGGACGAGGGTAGGAGCGTTGGTCAGCCGATCGCAAGCGTAGTAAGCGTTGCGTGGGTAGATGAGCCAGTCGTCGGTGCCGTGCAGGATGACGGTATTGGCGTCGATGTTAGCCCATTCGTTGGCCATATCGCGCAGTTCGGCTTCGTGGGCTAGTTTTTCGTGATTGGCGGAGTGAATGCCGCTGGGGAGGAGCCAGGACAGGAACCGGTGGCTGGTGGGGTAAGTGATCCAGTAGGTATACTCTTCCTTCGGGGCCATACTGGCGGATTGCAGCAGTAGCCCGTCGACGAGGTTCGGAAAGTCCATAGCGAGCCGGGCGCTCACTGTGCCGCCGTAGCTGCTTCCGTGAACCACGATCTTCTGCCCGGGGTGGCGGCGGGAACTGATCACCGCGGCTACGTTCTCTGCCTGCTCCTGCACCGACGTCATTGGCGCCCCGAGTCCGCTGCCCCCGTATCCCGGTCGATCAATGGCCAGCAGATTAGCCTCACTGCGCAGCGAACTGTCGCGCATCATGCTGAGCCACCAAGCGCTGGAAGATGGCGCACCGTGAATAAATACGAGGAGAGGTTTAGAGGTATCCTGGCCGATCTGCAGATACCGGAGCCGGCGGGTGGTGCCTTCCTGGTAGCCGATTTCCGCGTCGAGCCGGGCGCTCTTCATGGTGGCACTGAGCTGATCGTCGTCCATCTGAATCGTCACGTAGGGCTCCAGGCGGTAGGTCGCGTAAGCGAGGAACAACAGGACGGCAAACAGCAGATACGATCTCTTTTTTCTCAGCAGCATTTTAGGGGCGGGGTGTACTTAGAATACGTAAATTTACGCGCTTCGGTTGCCCCGGAGAGGTCGTTCGCCGGTATAATATTGGGAAAGGAGCGTCTTTAAGGATATTTTATGATTTCGGGTCTGCCAATCCCTTCCTTGGTGATCTCACCGGATTACCCTAATTTCGCGCCGTTAAGCTCCGTTAGCTCAGTTGGATAGAGCAGGAATCTTCTAAATTTCAGGTCAAAGGTTCGAATCCTTTACGGGGCACTAGGGTGTGGGGGAGCGGTTAGGCAGTTGGTCTTTTAGGTGGTTAGTAGTTTAGGCCATTAGTCAGTTAGTACGGTAGGCTGTTAGTATTTCGGAATGTATTGATCACGATCCATTCGAGTACCGTACTAAAAGCCTAATAGACTAACACCCTATTAGCTACCCGACTAAAGTACTAACAGCCTAAATTACTAACAGACTAAATTACTAACACCCTATTCACGCTCCCCATCTCTCCTCCAGGGTATCGACCGCGGTGTACAGTTGGGCGAAATCGTTGATGGCGAAGTACAGCATTTGCACCTTGTCGATTACGAAGGTCTGCTGCATGACTTCGTCCAGGTCGAAATCCTTTACCACGACCGCGTTATTTTCGTAGACGTGCTTGGTTTCCTGGGGACTGCTACAGATGCCGGCACCGTAGACCTTCAGTTCACCGTGCTGGCGGATCACACCGAACTCGATCGTGAACCAGTACAGACGCTGGAGCTGGGTAATCTTTTCCTCGTCGCCGGCGTACTTCACCCCTAGTGCACCGAGTTTTTGGGCAAAGTCCGCGTAATCCTGGTTTAGGTACAGCGGAATGTGGCCGAAGATGTCGTGAAACATATCGGGTTCTTCCAGGTAGTCCAGTTGATCCTCCCGACGCAGCCAGGTGCTGGAGCAGAAGCGACGACGGGACAGCAAGCCGAAAAACTCGTCTACCGGCAAAAATCCCTTCACGACTTCAATGGACCAGCCGTGAGCATTGCGCAAAGCCCGGTTCAGATCGGTGAAACGGGGCGGATGATCGGGGGAAAGAATGGGAAACAGCTCGCGTAAACAGTGTAAATACTCGCTGCAGGCGCGGGGCTTGAGAGCCTCCATTTGCCGTTGGGTGAGCAATCGCCAGATGCGGTAATCGGTGGAGGTATAAGCATCGTACTTCTGAACGGAAGCCTCGGACGTGGTGGCTGACATGGCTGGTGCAGTTTGTTAGGGCAATGGTTGTCTGTGCAACTGTGAAGATACGGGAAAGGTTGGATATGGTGGTGGAATTTGGTGGAGGGGTGGGTGGTAGTGTGGTACGGGGTAGTGTGGTAGTAGGTAGTGTGGTACGGGGTAGTATGGTAGGTAGGTAGTATGGTACAGGGTAGTATGGTAGTAGGTAGTGTGGTACGGGTGCCCATCCGCTTCCGACTATGGTGCACCGTCAGGAAGCTGGGCTCCGGAGAATGAGCACGGTGAATAGACAAACGCGGCAGCCTCCTAGTGTCTGATGCAGTGCACACCGACCAACGCAAATAGCTCATGGTCATCCTCAACCCACACGCCACGAGCACAGCGAACAAGCAGTAGTGGCAGCTAAACGGTACGTGGTAAAACGGTCCGCCTCCATATATTCAACCACGGAGTACTTTAAGCCTCGGTTCTCGCCCACGAGCGCAGCGAGAAGTCACCTGCGGCAGCCAAATGGTACATGGTACATCGTAAACGGTACATGGTAAATCCACCTACGACACAGATGCTCCTTTGTGATCTTACCGCGACACCGTCCACCCCGCGAGCGCAGCGAGCAATTAACTGCGGCAGCCAAATGGTACATGGTACATCGTAAACGGTACATGGTAAATCCACCTACGACACAGATCCTCCTCTGTGATCTCACCGCGACACCGTCCACCCCACGAGCGCAGCGAGCAATTAACTGCGGCAGCTAAATTTGCAATTAGAAATTTCCAATTTAAAATTTGCCTACCCCAGCGTTCCCTGCGTCGTCCGCGTAGGCGATTCGCGAAAGGTGACTACGAGTTTATACTGAGGTCCGATGTTGCTGATGAGGGGGCCGAACATCGTATCCATCAGGTCGGTCGCCTGGGTCTTGGCGCGGGACATGACGTCGCTTTCCAGGGCGTCCTGGCGGAAGCTTTCGCGGAGGGCGTTCACTCCCTCGTTGATGTTGGCGCCCTTGACTTCCCGGAGCCATCCGATGTCAAGCTTCTCCACTTTCGGTAACACCTCATGGCTGAGGATGACGGGTTCGGGGAGGGTGATGTGGACAGACTTATTCTGTTCATCAAGCCGCAGATCGAAGTAGTCGGTAAGCCGAAAGCCTACTTTCAGAATGGAGAGGGCGGTGATTTCGACATCGGTCTCGGAGACGTTCATCCCCCAGATTGTGGTCTGAAGATTTTTGTTGATGCCCTTCTTGTCCCGAATCTCGATGGTGGCGAGCTCACCGATCACGTTTTCGACCTTTTCCTGGAACAATCCCTTACTACGGCTGAAGTCCTCGATCGCCGCCCGCTCGCGCATGCGGGCCACCAGGGGGCGGAGGGCTTCCCCCATCGCGATGGAGCAAGGATTTTGTACATCGGCTCCCTTCGCCAGTATGTTGCCGTTGCGGGTGCGGATCACGGCGGCCAGTACCTTGTTCAGCATGAAACAGGTGTAATTGCTGGCGACCTCCTCAAAAATTTCGGTGACCTTTTGTCCGCCCTCATCATACCAGGTTTCGTACAGGGCGGCACTGGTATCCCGCAAGCGCATAAAATCCTGGTAGTAGAGTTCGGTAAGCTGGGGGTGCTGGCGCTCGTATTCCTGGATGACCTCCTGGCGGAGGCTGTCGTTGAGTCCGAGGCGATTACTCACGTGCGCCAGTATATCCGTGTTGATGTCGTAGACCAGCTGGTCGAATTCACGCCGGTACCGTCGCGGGTTCTGTAGTACGGCCAGCGCGGTCTCGGTGTCGATATTGAAATTGAAATCCGCCGGACGGTACTGCAGTTCGTATTCCGCCGGTCCGGCCAGAAAGCTGCCGGGAGTATTCCGTAACGCTTTGTATCCAAGGACACCCAAGATCCCGAGAATGGCAACGACAATGATGATCTGCGCGGTGCCGATTCCTTTTTTTTCCGGGTAGTTGGCTTGGGACATAAGGGGGGGAATAACTGACGGGTGTGGAGGAAACACGGGTGCGTGACCCAAAGTTGGTGAGGGGGTACCGTGCGGTAGGTGCCGTGATCCGGAGGCGGAGTAAATGCCGCGGACTGAAAGCCGATTTTCGGGAGGGAATCTATGCGGCTCGGACCGGAGGCCGCTCGACCTATTATTCCTGCTCGGCGTGCAACGCCTCGACCTGAGTCGTGCGGTAGCAAAATCCGTGTTTGATCCGTGCCCATTCGTGGTGAATTTGTCTCGGACCGGAGGCCACTCGACCTGTTGATTCTGCTCGGCGTGCAACGCCTCGACCTGAGTCGTGCGGTAGCAAAATCCGTGTTTGATCCGTGCCCATCCGTGGTGAACTTGTCTCGGACCGGAGGCCACGCGACCTATTGCCTGCTCGGCGTATAACGCCTCGACCTGTGATGGCTCGGACCGGAGGCCACTCGACCTATTGTTTCTGCTCGGCGTGCAACGCCTCGACCTATATCCGGACCGGAGGCCGCTATTCCCCCACCAGGCGGGCCTCGTCGAGCAGTCGCCAGAGCTTGACGGCCTCCACGGCCTCCCGCACGTCGTGTGCGCGTAACACGGAGGCTCCCTGCTGCAGAGCATACAGGTGAAGGGCGGTCGTGGCAGGCAGGCTGTCCTGGGGGGTGATCTTCAGGGGTTTGTAGATCATGCCCTTGCGACTTATCCCGGCGACAACGGGTGCGCCGACGTGGCGAAAGGCGTGCAGGTTACGCAGCAACTCGTAATTCTGTTTCAGGGACTTCCCGAAGCCGAAGCCGGGATCGATGAGAATGTCGTGAACGCCACCGCGACGGATGGCGATGACCCGTTCCGCCAAAAAATCCCACACGTGGGTGACCACCCGATCGCCGTAGTCCTTGGTCTTGTCCTGCATGGTAGCGGGGGTGGCACCGACGGGCATGTGCGTGAGCACGTAGGGTACCCGCAGATCGGCAACGGCCGGCAGCAGTTCCGGATCAAAACGTCCGGCACTAATGTCGTTAATGATGCCGGCGCCGGCGGCAACCGCCGCGCGAGCGGTAGCGGCGTACACCGTATCGCAGCTGATCACCGCGTCGGGGGCGGCCTCGCGAGCTGCTTCGATGACGGGAATGACCCGGTCCATCTCTTCCGCGGCCCCGATGAGCTCGGCGCCCGGTCGGGAGGACATGCCGCCGATGTCAATGATTTTTGCTCCCGCTTCCCACATAGCTCCTGCGTCCCCGCCCACGCGTTGAACGTCGGTCCGACTTTGCTCGTGAAAACTGTCGGACGTGGCGTTCAGGATCCCCATAACCAGCGGGCGCTCAACCGTAAGCAGGCGACCGTTGCAATTGAGGGAGAAGGGCTGGAAGGACAAAGTGAGAGCAAGTTATGCGCGAATTACCGCAATATGTGCGACTTTTGCTAACCGATGCCCTATACCGAACAGCAGATCCGCGGCCTGGCCATCAATTTTCTGCGCTTCCACTACAAATTGCGGCCCCGGTACGCCGGCGGCGGCACGCGCATCGTGGACAGGCCGCACTACTACCAGGGCGTACTCATCGACGCCCGCCTCGCCTACCAAAAGCCGGACCGAAGCTACTTCACCGCCACGGTGGAGGCCACGAGCGTAGACCGCCGGGAAGAGGTGCTGTACCAAACGAATTACTGGCGCATCGGTGCCCACAGCCTCACCCTTACACTGCTCGTGAGTGCCCTGCTGGCGTGGGCGGGCGCGCTGATACCGGGCTACAACCTCTGGGAACGCTACGGTTCGCCGCGGGTGTACCTCGTGATCCTGGCGATCCTGGCGGCCGTTTTCGCGACTTGCTGGCTGCTGTTGCGTCGTCGCCGAACCTACCGCTACATCTACGCGGTGGATCAGTTCAAGCACTTTTACGCCGACGCCCAGTGGGTCGCTTACGACGTGGAGATCTTTGCCGCGGACACCTTCCGTACTCGTCGACGCTACCGGGAGCTGGAGCGGCAGTGCATTAAGTACGGATTCGGACTGCTGGCCGTGGAGGCCGACCGGGTAGTCCGCACCGTCATTACGCCCAGCCAGGTCGATCAGTTTTCCGGCAACCGTCTGCGCCTGCCGAAGTGGTTGGCCCGGGCGGAGGAAGCCCGCACTCTGCCCCCCGAAGTAATGGACCCGCTCGCGCCCGACGAACCCCTCACGGCCGTACTCCCCGCCCGCCCGGGCCGTCCGGCAATCAGCCGCCAACTGCGGAAGCGGGGGATACTGCTGCGGGCACGTTTACGCCGGACGTACCGCAACCTTTTTCCCGGCGGGCTTCGGCGGCGGCCGGGGTACTACCGACTGGGGGGATGGGTGTTCTTCGTGGGCGTACCGTCGTTGCTGTTCCTGACGGCGGGCCTGTACCGCCAGTCGACCTATTCTCCCCTGGCGCAGGAGGGCAAAAAGTATGCGGAACCTGACCTGGGCTTTCTGGAGTCCGCCGCCGATCCCGCGCCGCCGCTCGAGGTCGAGGAGGGGGAATACCGCCGCACCACCGATACCACGGACGCCCCCACCGCGGCTACCGTAAACGTACCGGAGGAGGCCCTCGTCAGCGCCGCGGAAGTAACCGACATCGGGCGCGTGCAACGCTACCGCATCGATTCCACCGGCGTGGTGACCGTCGACTACGACTGCGTACCGCTGGACCAGCTTACCCAACCGGTCTTCTTGCTAGTGTTCGGGCGCTACGAAACCTTTGTCCGGGCGCGGGAGTGGGCACTGGAGCTCAACCGGCTGTACCGGTCGACGGTTACCGTTGCGGCGGGCAACTGCGTGGAAGCTTCCGCGACGGACTACCTGCTGTACATCGATGCCCCGACGACGGACGAGGGGGCGGCCAATTTCCTGGCGCGCACCTTTATCCGGGAATCGGGCTTGGAGGTGGAAATTCTGGAAATACGGTAAGTTGGTGCCGAGCCCGTTGGACGGGGGGTGCCGGTTGGACGGGGGCACCCCGTTGGACCGCTGTAATGAAAAGCTATGGAAATAAAAAACAACATCCTCGAAACCATCGGCAATACTCCCATGGTCGAACTCCACAAGGTCGTCCGGGAAGTACCCTGCCGCGTGCTCATGAAGGTCGAAACCTTCAACCCCGGGCATTCCATCAAGGACCGCATGGCCCTCAAGATGGTCGAGGACGCCGAAGCCGACGGTCGCCTGCGGCCCGGGGGCACCATCATCGAATGTACCAGCGGCAACACCGGCATGGGACTCGCCCTGGCCGCCTGCGTGAAAGGGTACCGCTGCATCTTCACCACCAGCGACAAACAGAGTAAGGAGAAGCTTGACATCCTGCGGGCCATGGGCGCCGAAGTGATCGTATGCCCGACTAACGTAGCGGCCGACGATCCCCGCAGTTACTATTCGGTGGCCGAGCGCCTCAGCCAGGAGATCCCTAACAGCTTCTGGTTCAACCAGTACGACAACCTCAGCAATCGCCTGGCGCACTACGAAAGCACCGGTCCGGAGATCTGGCGGCAGACCGACGGCCGGGTCACCCACGTTGTCATCGGCGTCGGCACCGGCGGTACCATCAGCGGCGTGGGCAGGTACCTCAAGGAGCAGAACCCCGACGTGCAAATGTGGGGCATCGACACCTACGGCTCGGTCTTCAAGAAATATAAGGAAACCGGGGAGTTCGACGAGAAGGAGATTTACCCCTACATCACCGAGGGCATCGGGGAGGACATCCTGCCGAAGAACGTCGACTTCGACGTCATCGACCGCTTCGAAAAGGTGACGGATAAGGACGGAGCCGTCATGGCCCGCCGCCTGGCCCGCGAGGAGGGGCTTCTGCTGGGCTACTCCGCCGGCAGTGCGGTAGCCGGCCTGGTCCAGCTAAGGGATGAACTCAAACCCGACGACCTGGTCGTGGTGGTTATCCACGACCACGGCAGCCGCTACATCGGCAAGATCTACAACGACGACTGGATGCGCGACCGCGGTTTCCTCGACAGTGAGCTCCGGGTGCGCGACCTCATCAGCCAGAAAGGAAACGGCGCCCTCACCGGCGTGAACCGCGACGACAGCGTCCGCGAAGCCCTCCGGATCATGAAGGAGCACGAATTCAGCCAGATGCCCGTAATGAATGGCGAAGAAGTCGTCGGCTCCATCATCGAAACCGACGTGCTCAATTACCTGCTCGCCAATCCTCTCGACCACGCCGAACGGCCCGTGCGCGAGATCATGCGCAAACCCTTTCCGGAGGTGAGCACCGACCTGACGCTGTCCGAACTGGGCAGGCACATCACTAAGGAGAACCCCGCGGTAGTCGCCACGGACCGCAGCGGCCGCAAGCACCTCATTGCTCAGTACGACATTCTGCAGGCGATCTAGGCGGGTACTCAATCCCGGCGTTTCTCGAACACCGCCTCCCCTGAGTCGAGGTTAACGGCCGTGAGGTAGCCCATCCCCGCTACCGACATGGCGCAACCCGAGTCGATGCACGCCCGCCCGGTACGCCGCATGTGGACCACGTTCTCGGCGACGGTCGTGCGCGTGGCCGGGGTGTGGCCGTACAGCACGATCCGATCGCTAAGCCAGTTGCGGTCGATCTCGTCTTCCCAGTGGCGGGCCCACAGCATGCTGTCGGTATCGCCGAGGGGGTCGTCGACTCCGAAGTTCAGTCCGGCGTGCACCAGCAGGTAGCCCGGCGTCTCGTAGTAGTAGGGGAGGGCATCGATCCACCGTTCCACGTCGTCGCGATTGCGGCGGTGGGGCCGGTAGTCCCAGGGCGTATTGGCGGAGCCTAATGCATCCAGCAGCATCTGTTCGTGGTTGCCGCGCAAACAGACGACCGGGAAGCCGTCGTGTACCATCTTCCAGATCATGCGCAGCACGCCGAAACTATCGGGACCCCGATCGATGTAGTCGCCGAGTAGGAACAACTGGTCGGACGTCCGCAGACCGATGCGTTCCAGCAACCGGCTGAAGGTGCGCGGGCAGCCGTGAATGTCGGAGATCGCGTAACGGGCCATCGGCTAGAGGTAAACCCAGCCCTGCTCCTCGTTGCTCTTCAGAATGGCGTCGCAGAGCACGAGCTCCTGGTGGCCGTCGGTGAAGGTGGCGTATAGTTCTTCGCCAGCCGCCGTATCGCCGAGCACGGCGTCGTAGAAGGAGCGGAAGCACTGCTTGAAGGTGTCGGGGAAGCCTTCGTTGTGTCCGCCGGGGTAGTTAATGAAGCGGCCCGCCGTGCCGGTCATCAGACCGGGATCCTTCATGAGTACCTGATTGAGCTCGCCGCGCCGACCGATGGCGAGTTCGTTGGGTCGTTCACTGTTCCATTCGTAGGCCGCCCCCTGGGTGGCGATGTCGTACTTGAGTTGGTTCTTGTGGCCGGCGCTTACCTGGGATACGAACAGTTGCCCGCGGGCCCCGCCCTTAAACTTGAAGAGGATGCTCGCGCAGTCGTCGGTAGTGACGTCGATGGATTCGGTGGCCTGTGCCTTTTCGGAATCCTTCGTGAAGCTCGACACCTCTCCGAGCGGCCGTTTACGCTGGGGGTGCACCGTAGTCAGGTCGGCCAGCACCGCCTCGGCCTCCAGCCCGGTGAGGAAGTGGACGAGGTCGAGCCAGTGGGTGCCGATGTCGGATACCGCCCGCAGCGCTCCGCCCTGGTCGGCGAGTACGCGCCAGTTGTAGTCGGTATCGTAGAGGAGCCAGTCCTGCTGGTAGCTGCCCGTGACGGAAAAGATGCGGTCGTTGGAATCGCGCAGGCGGTCGCGGACCTCCAGGTTGATGGGGTAGAAGCGTAGGTTGTAATTGACCCCGGTCTTCAGGTTGCTCTTGCGGGCGAGTTCGACGAGTTCGGCGCCCTGCTCCGAGGTCATGGCCAGGGGCTTTTCGCACATCACGTGTTTGCCGGCGGCCAGGGCCTGCTTCACCATCGGGTAGTGCAGCACGTTGGGGACGGCCAGGTGGACGGCGTCGATCTCCTCGTCGGCCAGCAGTTCTTCGAAGTTGGCGTAGGGGTGGGCCAGGTTCAGCTGCTTGCAGGCACTGGTAGACTCTTCCAGGTCCTTCCCGAGCAGTCCCTTGACGTGAATGCCGAGGCGGCGGAGGCCTTCGACGTGAACGGGTCCGATGAATCCGGCGCCGGCGACGGCCACGGTGATGGAGTTATACATAGTTCGCTTGGTGTTGTGTACGGGGCGCCAATATAGAAAACCCCCGGGCCGGCACCGCAACAATGTGCGGGGGATTTACGGGCGCGCAGTCGTTCGGTCGCGAGCAGTAGGCGTTCCTACCACTGCGCTACCTGCGGATGGCTCCGGTGGGTCGAGCGGCTCCGGTCCGAGACACCACAGGTCGAGGCGTTGCACGCCGAGGGGCCGGGAATTCCAAGGTCGAGCGGCCTCTGGTTCGAGACGGGGCACCGCAGATTCAGGTCGAGGCGTTGCACGCCGAGCAGCCGATAATTTTAAGGTCGAGTGGCCTCCGGTCCGAGACGGGGCACCGCAGATACAGGTCGAGGCGTTGCACGCCGAGCATCTACAGTCTTTGCATTATCACCCGCCGTCTTGATAGGACACAGGAGGCACCACGGATGGCCACCGATTATTCACGGATTGAGCCTTACCCGGCGGCAAAACAAAGTGCACGGCTGACCAGGTCGTAAGCCTAGCGGCGGCGCGCGGGAGGGAAGTATTTCGAAGAGTGCAGGTCGAGCGGCCTCCGGTCCGAGACGGGGTACCGCAGACATAGGTCGAGGCGTTGCACGCCGTGCAGCTCGAGTCTTTACATACCCGCCGTCTGAACGGACACAAGGGGCACCACGGATGGCCACCGATTATTCACGGATTGAGCCTTACCCGGCGGCAAAACAAAGTGCACGGCTGACCAGATCGTAAGCCTTGCGGCGGCGCGCGGGAGCAAAGTATTTCGGATGCAGACCGACGAGTTTAGGTCGAGCGGCCTCTGGTCCGAGATGGGTCGCCGCACATTCAGGTCGAGGCGTTGCACGCCGAGCAGCCCGAGTGTTTACGTAGTCACCCGCCGGCTGAGCGGACACGGTAGAGCACCACGGATGACCACCGATTATTCACGGATTGAGCCTTACCCGGCGGCAAAACAAAGTGCACGGCTGACCAGATCGTAAGCCTAGCGGCGGCGCGCGGGAGCAAATTATTTCGGATGCAGACCGACGAGTTCAGGTCGAGTGGCCTCTGGTCCGAGACATCATAGGTCGAGGCATTGCACGCCGAGGGGCCGAGAATTTTGAGGTCGAGTGGCCTCCGGTCCGAGACGGGGCACCGCAGATACAGGTCGAGGCGTTGCACGCCGAGCGGCCCGAGTGTTTACATAATCACCCGCCGCCTGAGCGGACACGGTAGAGCACCACGGATGGCCACCTATTTTCACGGATTGAGCCCTGCTCGGCGGCCAGATATGCATACTGCTGAGCAGATAGTACGCCGGGCGGCGGCGCGCGGGAACCATAGCCTACCACAACAGCGGTGTATCTTGGTACCCAAACGATATCCCGTGCAGTTACCCGTAGTCCTGATTTTCGCCCTGTTGCCCTTTTTTGCCGTAGCCCAGTCATCCGCCGACCCTTACGCGGCCGTCACGCCGGTGCAGACGCAGCTTGACGCGTACAACACGGGTGACCTGGAGGGATTTCTGAGCGCCTACGCCGACGACGTCAAAATCTACACCTTTCCGGATGAGCTCGTCGGTGAAGGCAAGGACAACATGCGCGAACGATACGGCCGGATGTTCCGGGAGATGCCCGAACTGCACTGCCGCCTGGTCAGCCGGACGGTCATGGGCAACCGGATCCTGGACCACGAAAGCGTCGTCTTCCGCAAGGGGGGAAACCCCACGGAAGTCATTGCCATCTACCTGGTAGAGGAGGGACTAATCACCGAGGTCCGGTTTTTGCGGTAACGTATCCGGTCCGGGGGGAAGCGGGATGCCTTAAGTTCACGGGGGAGCATCGGTCGGGCCGACGTTAAATATTTCCCGGGCCGTAACGCGGTGGAGTGTGCGGGGATAGAAGGATGTAGCTCGTTTATCGGAGCCTGTCACCCGAAAAGGGGGATGCGGCCTCTATTTCGATCATCCATTAATTCCAACGTCATGTTACTCATTTACCTGCTTGCGGGGGGGCTCCGGCTGCTCCGTTACCTCCTCATGCCGTGCCTCCTGATCGGATGGTCGGCCACCATCGCGGCGCAGTCGCCGCCGGTCGTCATCGATTTTGAAGGCCTTCAGGGCACCCTGACCGACGGCCCCGAACTCGACCCTTTCGGAATTTCCTTCGGCACGCCGAGCGTTAGTCTCCAGGACCTGCCGCCGCTCAATCTCAGCCCTCCCCGTGGGGTCACCGTATTTACCCGCCGCGATGCGCCCTCCGGCCAGCAGGTTGCGGCCAACTGTAGCGGAGGAATAAGCTGCGAGTTTCCCTCCAATGCCGTCCTGATGGAGTTTGCCGAGCCGACCGCGAGCTTGTCTTTTCGGATTCAGGGGTTCAACCCCACGGATCAGTTTCTGATCTACGGATACGACGAGGCGGGCGCGGTGAGCCTATTGCGCAGCGTGCCGGCTACGACGGATTACCAGACCGTACGGGTGCCCGGCGCGAAGGGCTACATCATCGACCTCTCGGGCAGCAGCTCCTTCCGGGCCTTTTTCCTCGATGACATCAGCTACACCCCGGCCCGGGGGGGCGACCAGGTCGAAATGAACTGCGGGACCGGGGACGAGCTCCTCGAGCGCCTGGAAACCGACGCCGTTTTTCGCCAGAACTACGACCGCATCGAACGGCTTACCCAGGAATACATTCGTACCCTGCGGGAGGGCGGCGGGCTCGGCTTCGGTGGGGAGGTAATCACCATTCCGGTCGTCGTGCACGTCGTGTACAAGAACGCCACCGAGAACATCACGGACGCTCAGATCCAGAGTCAGATCGACGCCCTCAACGAACTCTTCCGGGCAACGAACCCGGGGATTGCCGCGGTGCCCTCCGCCTTCTCCCCTCAGGTGGCCGACATGCAACTGCAGTTCGCGCTGGCCAGCCGGGATCCGGAGTGCGAACCCACGAACGGCATCACTCGAACGTCCACTACCACGCCCTTCTTTACTACCAGCTCGACCAGTACCGACCCCCTGGTCCGGAATCCGGTGAAGTTCGCGGCTACGGGTGGCCGGGCCGGATGGCCGGCGGATGAATACCTGAATATCTGGGTATGCGACGTCGCCAGCGGACTACTGGGGTACTCCTCCTGGCCGGCGGATCTGGCTAGCCGACCGGCCGAAGACGGCGTCGTCATGGATTATACCGCCTTCGGTACCGTAGGCACGGCCGGCAGTCCCTTCGATCAGGGGTACGTCTGCGGTCACGAGATCGGCCACTGGCTGAACCTCCGCCACATCTGGGGCGACGACCAGCTGGAACCGGATAATTGCGCCTTTTCCGACCTGGTGGACGATACGCCGAACCAGGGCGTCAACAACACCGGTTGTCCGGCATTCCCTAGCGTGTCGTGTGATAATGGCCCGGACGGCGACATGTTCATGAACCAGATGGACTACACCGACGACGCCTGCCGCACGATGTTTACCGTGGGGCAACACGTGCGCGCGGCCGCTACGCTCTTCGGGGTACGGGCCTCCATCATCGGCTCCGACGCCCTCGCTCCGCCGCCCGCCAGTCCGGCCGATCCTGATCTGTGGTCCGCCGATACCCACGACGACGTGGGCAACGAGCCTAACGCTTCCGGAGAGGCCATGTACCATAGCGCGGATATCTGGGTACGCCGCACGAACGATGGCTTCCTCAACCAAGAACACCAGAATCCCGTATACCGCTCCTCCGGCGAACCCAACTACGTTTACGTCCGCGTGCGCAACCGGGGGTGCGGAGACAGCCAGACCGGCACCACCAACCTCTACTGGGCGAAGGCGGGGTCCGGACTGAGCTGGCCCACGCCCTGGGACGGTAGTATCGTGGCCCCCGCCCTGATGGGCGACCCGATCGGCAGCCAGTCGGTCACCGTAGCCGGCGGAGAATTCGAGATTCTGGAGTTCGCGTGGACCGTGCCGAACCCCGACGACTACGCCGCCATTCCGGGGGACGAGGCGCACTTCTGTCTGCTGTCCCGCATCGACGAACCGGGGGGGATGACCTTTCCCGAAACCGCTAATCTCTACCAGAACGTCCAGAACAATAACAACATCGTCTGGAAAAACATCAGCATCGGTTCCGAGGACGCGGACGGGGGCGGCTTTGCCAGTCAGGTGATCGTGGGCAATTTCTCCCCGGGGTTCCAGCGAGTAAACCTTCGCTTCGATCTGCCGGGGCGGGAAGTTCGCTCCCTGTTCGACCACGGTCGGGTGATCGTGGAGCTGGGTGACCTGTACGAAATCTGGCGCGACAACGATGCCCGGGGTACGAACGTGCTCATCCCCGAACCGGGAATCGTCGAATTGCTCGGTCCGGAATCGTCCATCGATCTACTCCCCCTGGAATCCGGGGAGTTGTTTGGGGTCCGGGTCCGCTTTGTCCCGGACGCGAACCCGGTCAACGCGGTGTATGCCCTGAATATGACGCAGGAAGATGCGGAAACCGGCGCACCGATCGGGGGGAATCAGTTCCGCTTCCGGACCGCGGCGCGGGGAGTCCGCTTACCCGGCGACGGGGGCGGCTCCGGCGGGGATAATAGCCCTCCCGTACTTCTGGATTGCCCGCAAACGGTGGCGCAATTCTGTGAGTTCCCCCTGACCGTAAGCGTCGATATGAGCAACGTACCCGTTCCCGATCAATTCCTGGGCAACTTCACGGCGGCCCTGTACTACGATCCGACGGAGATTGAGTACGTCGGCGACGCGGAAATTCTGTCCGGATACACGGGCCGGATTAATACCACCACCCCCGGCGTCATCGTCTTTAATGGTGCCGACGCCACGGGCCACGAAGACCTCGTACCCATATTCACCGCCCGTTTTCGCGCGCTGGCTCCGGCGGGCGTTACCGTCGACCCGGACCTGACCCTCCGAACCCTGGCCGCGGCGACCACCTTCCGGGATCTGCTGCCGACCGCCACCGTACACAACTGCACCTTCACTATCTCCGAAAACCAGCTTCTCGGCGACGTAAACGGGGACGGACGGATCAACTCCACCGACGCCGCCCTCATCCTGGCGTACAGCGTAGGTAACCCGATTCCGGCCGGTGCCCGGGCCCGGATAGCCTCCGGTATTGCCGACGTGGATACGAGCGGAACGGTCACCGCCGCCGATGCTCTGCTGATCATTTCCTACGACGTGGGCCTGCCCGTCGCTTACCCACTGGGGACGGCCACCGTCTGTACCGACGCCGACCGCGTAAGCGAGGGTAAGCCGGTCGAAACCGGTCCGACCGTACCCGTGGAAGTCGCCCCGGAGCGTGACGGTATCGGCTACTCTCTGCCCCTCCGCATCGACATGCGCGGCAGCGGCGAGCGGCTCGGCAGCTACCAACTCGAGGTGACCTGGGACCCCGCCCGGTGGCAGTTTGACGGACTGCAGGACGGTTCGACGCCCGGATTCGCCCGACCTACCGTCAATCTGCGGGAAACCGCTTCGGGTAGACTGCGCCTGGCACACGCTTACGCCCCCGGATCGGACGGGCTAGTCCATCTGGGCAACATCCGGCTGCTGCCCCGCGACGCGGACATGGAAGGGGCGCCGGAGCCCGGGGTAGTCCTGAGCGACCTGACCGCCGCCGGCACCTTTCACGCCCTACAGCCGGTGCTGGTCCGACAAACCACGGCGGTGGGTAATCCCGACGGTATTGATGGGGTGACGTTTACAACCTTCCCCAACCCGTTTCGGGGCGCGACGACCCTTACCGTCGAACTGACCCGGACGGGCCCCCTCACGCTATCCATCCTGGATGCCCGCGGCCGGGAGGTGGCGGAACTGGGTGCCGGCGATTATCCGGCCGGAGCGCACCGCTTTCACTGGAGAGCCGATGGTCCCTCATCGCTGCCCGCTGGCGTGTACGTCGCGCGGATCCGGGTAGGGACTCGGGTGATGACCAGGCGACTAGTGTTGCTGCGCTAGCTGAGTTAAATTGTGTGTTCTGTTCCCGCGTCCGCCCGGCTTGTTGCCGGCGGGCGCTTTTTTTTCCGTGCTTGTTAAGGATATTCAAAGAAGCGGCGTATGTGATCGAGGTCACGCGGGGCGGGGTGGGGTGTCGGCTACGTTTGTGGCATCGCAACAAGCAACTACTCATGCACCAACTTACCGTCAGTAATACTTCCGTCCGTATCCTCCGCATTTTTCTGAGCGGCATCTTCCTGGTGGCCGGCGCTAATCATCTGCTCCACGTAGACCAGACGGTCGCCCGGATGCAGCAGGCTAGTCTGAAGAACTTCGCCCTGTACTTCGGGGAGCCGGACTGGCTGGTTATTCTGTCGGGGGTGGTGATGTTGGCGGCGGGACTGAGTCTGCTCGCCGGCTTCTTCACCCGCTGGGCGGCGTTGGTGCTGTTGCTCGTCCTGATCCCGATCACCATCACGGTGCAGGTGGGGCAGATGACCACCCTCGGTCCGCTCTTCAAAAACGTGGCCATTGCCGGGGGACTTCTCTTCTTTATTCTCAACGATTTCACAACCCAAACCAATGAAACGATCCATTCTCGTACTCCTGCTCTTTAGTCTGACCATCTGCCTCGGCAGCCCCCTGGCCGCTCAGGACACGACCCGACTCACGCCGCACCAGCAGGAAATGAACAACTACGTGGTACTGACCAAGAAGATCCCCCAGCTTAAGCCTATCCTCCTCACCGCCGAGCACTTCCGTGCCGAGGACGGCGATACCTTCGGGGACTTCCGCGTCATCATCTGCGGTCAGGACATTACGGGCATTACCGATCACGAGCAAATGGCTCCTTTCCTCACCGATGCGAAGCGATTGGGCGTGACGATCGTGGCCTGTGGCTTCTCGCTGAAGAAACTCGGGGTAGACCCCGTTGACGTCCCGGAACAGATCGAGATTGTCGATAACGGCATCCAGTACGACTTTACCCTGCAGAAGGCCGGCTATTACTCGCTGGGATTGTGAGTCCGGGAACTAAAAAAGACCTGATTTTTTACGGCGTCGCTGGAATGATCGCCCTGCTGTTGTACGTCACCGGACTGCATACCCAGGCCATCGCGTACGTGCAGCAGGGCATTCTGGCGACCGGTCTGATCCGGCCGGATACCGAATTAGTCCGCTCTTCACCGGCCGATACGGCACCCGCGCGTGCCGCCCGAATGGAAAATCTGGACTTCCGGATGGTCGATGCCGCAGGCGAGGGGGTGAGCGCTGAAAGTCTGGCGGGCAAGGTGATTTTTCTGAACCTCTGGGCCGTGTGGTGCCCGCCCTGTCTGGCCGAAATGCCGGGTATCGACCGCTTATATCGCGACTTTGCCGACGACGAGCGGGTGGCCTTCGTGCTGCTGAACGTGGAGCGTGATTTTACGAAGGGGAGGGCGTTGGTGGAGGCCCGGGGTTTTGACTTTCCCGTCTACCAACTGCGGGGACCGCTGCCTGCGGAACTGGCTTCCTCTACGCTACCGACCACTTACGTACTGGGGCCGACGGGTGAGGTACTGCTCAGCCACCGCGGGATGGCGGATTACGATACGGCGGAGTTTCGGGAGGTCCTGGAGCGGTTGGTGGGTGGGGGGATTTAGTGTGGCGAGGAGTTTTGGGAGGCCGTCATGGTATTGGGAGACGATATTCTTTGTAGCGAGGAGTTTTTGGAGGCCGTTATGGTAATGGGAGACGATATTCCTTGTAGCGAGGAGTTTCGGGAGATCGTTATGGTGTTGAGAGACGATATTCCTTGTAGCGAGGAGTTTCGGAGACCGTGATGGTATTGGGAGACGATATTCCTTGTAGCGAGGAGTTTCGGGAAATGTCGGAGACATTCCCTTCACAGCCTCGCTACGTTAGGACGGTCCCTCCGGGACCGGGGGCGGTAACCCGTTGGAGTATAAGGTATTGTATGGCCTTAACGGCGATCCGTCTCTATCACGTCGGGTATGACTTCTCCGACTTCGGTACTATTTGTTCCGGGGTAGTCATAACCCAGCAGGCGGGCGAGGGTGCGGGCTATTTGGTCCTGGTGGAGTTGTTGGTCGGTGGTCACTTCGCCGTGATTTGGCGTATCGGGACCGATCACGGCCAGCCAGATGGCGTCCGAGCCAGGGACGGTGTCGCCGTGTCCTTTCCACTTTTCCATGGGACTATCGCCCCGGCCGTGGTCGGTGGTGATGACCAGGGTGGTTTTTCCGGCGTACTTGGGATCAGCCTGCAGGAAGGTCCAGAGGTCGCGCCACATGGCATCGGTGGCGTGGGCGGCGTCGAGGTAGCGGTTGTAACTGCCGTCGTGGGCGAAGTCGTCCGTCTCCCCGTAGCTGATGAAGGCGACCCGGGGATGGTCCTTGCGCAGGGTTTCCAGCAGGAAGTTGTGGGTGAACATGTCAGGGCGCACGCTGCCCCAGAGCCGGGGCGCCTGCTCCTGCAGTTTGTTCAGGAAGTGCTCGCGCTCCGTGAGGTCGTTGCCTGCGGCCAGGTCGAAGCCGCTGTTGACGGGGATGCCGCTCCGCCGTTCGTTGACGATGTAGTCGAATACGTCCCAGCTGCCGAAGGCGGCCACCCGGCCGGACAGCTCTTCTTGCTGATTGAGCCACTCCAGTACCGTGACGTTGGGGTTCCATTCCTTGTCGTTGCTGTTGATGGCGGGGTCGGCGCGGCCCGTCAGAATCTCGTTATAGCCGGGGTAGGAGAACCAGTAGGGGTTGCGGCAATTGACCCTATTGTCCTTCCACCGGTTTCCGAACACCATGCCCTGGGGGGCCAGCGTGTCCCAGAAAAAGGGCATCAGGCGCCGGCGACGTGCCTCCGCGGTCTCATCGAGGTAGCTTTCCTCCATGCGGTCGCGATCGTGGGTGAGAGCCTCGTTGGCGATCATGGAGTCTACCGCCCCGCCGAACAGCTCCTGCCAGCGCAGGCCGTCCATGGTGATCAGAATAACGTTCTCCGTGACGGTCGTCTGGGCCACCAGGGTGAACGGCAACAGCAGCAGGCAAATCAGGTGAGGTCTCATGGTGCAGTGGATTTGGTGGTGCTCCGGTAAAATAACGAGCGGCCGGTGTACGCCGGCATTAGTGGTAGTCGATGTTCAGGTCATTCGTCCGCACCTCCCGCAGCTTATTCCGTAGACGCCGCTGCATGTTCGCGAGGGTATCGGCGTAGGCGGGGTCGTACGCCAGGTTGGTGAACTGCCGGGAATCCCGCTCCATATCGTAGAGTTCCATCTCCGCATCCTCCCCTTCACCGTACTGGATGTAGGCCCAGCCGTCGGTCCTGACGAGCAGGGCATTTCCGCCCAGGGAAACCGAGAAGGCCATGTCCCTCACCGCGTGAGTGGGATCGTCCAGGGTCCCGACCAGGCTTTTACCCTGTAGGTGGGCGGAGTAGGGCACACCCGCCAGTTCGGCTACCGTGGGGTACAGATCGAGGAGTTCGACGAAGGAGTGGCAGACGGCGGGATCCCTGCCCGGCATTCGGATGATGAGCGGCACCCGCACCGATTCCTCGTGGAGGGAGACCTTCATCCAGAAGTCGTGCTCTCCGAGGTGAAACCCGTGATCGGAGGTGAAGATCACGATGGTGCTGTCGGCCAGGCCCTCTTCTTCCAGCGTTTGGAGCACCTTGCCCACCTGGGCATCCATGAAGGTGACCGAGGCGTAGTAGGCGGCCACGGCCTTTTGCTGCTGCTCCGGACTCATTTGTCCGTTCCGGCTGGTCACGTAGTTGATGCCGGGTGCGGGGATATCGTCCCAGTCGCCGGGTACCTTCTCGGGCAGGTCGATCTCCGCGTAAGGGTAGGGGTCGAAGTAAGCGGACGGCGCGACGAAGGGGACGTGGGGACGCACCATGCCGACCGCGAGGAAAAAGGGTTTGTCCCGCCGTGTCCGCAGTAGCTCACTGGCTCGTTCGGCGGTCAATCCGTCGGCGTGGACCAGGTCGTCGCCTTCGGCCCGGACGATGGTCATCACGTTACCGCCCTTTCGCTCGATGGTGCCGTCCGGATTGCCCTGGACCAGCTCGGCCGTTCCCGGCGTCCGCCACTCCGCGGCCTGACTGTTGTACGTTTCGTCCCAGGACGCCGGATCGTCGGCCCCGTCGCTCCCTTCCTCGATGTGGATCGGGACGCCCATGTGGAAGATCTTGCTGACCCGGGCGGTACGGTAACCCGCCTCCCGGAAGGCTTGCGGCCAGGTGTGCCGCGCTTCACCGATTTGCTCCCGACCGCTGACGTAGCCGTAGGTTTCCGTCGCCGTCGGATAGTAGCCACCGAGCAGGGAGGCGCGCGAGGGTCCGCAAACCGGATACTGGCAGTAGGCGCGGGTGTACTTTATGCCCTCGGCGGCTAGCCGGTCGATATTCGGGGTCCGGCACACCTCGCTTCCGTAACTGGAAACCGCGGTGGCCGTCAGATCGTCGGCGATGATGAATAGGACGTTATAGCCTTTCTGGGCACCGGCCCCGGACGAAAGCAGCAGGGTGGTGAGGAGGACTAAGCCGAGACGGCCGAATAGGTTGGGCGTATTTACACTTCGCGGCATAACAGCAAAGTACGGTGTGTTAGGAATCTTGCACGTGTGTGAGGATAAGCCCGTTCGGGGCGACCTGGTAATACAGGCATTACAGGGTCGGCTTGGAAAGCCTCAACCATACATTGGGTGGAGGATTTTTCACTGAAGTGGATTCGGTAGCCGTCAACTTGGTGGGGGGTACTTTCGGAAAGCGTCTTACTGAATCCGTTAAGTTTTTTGGTGGCCGATGACTTTGTAGCTAGGAGTTTTGGGAAGCGCAATCCCTCATAAGAAGGATTTTTTGAAAACCGTTTTCCCTCGTAGCGAGGAGTTTCGGGAAGTAATTATTTGAGACCGTTGTGTTTTTGGAAGACGTCGTTCTTTGTAGCGAGGAGTTTCGGGGAGTGGTCATTTGAGACCCTTGTGTTTTTGGGAGACGTCGTCCTTTGTAGCGAGGAGTTTCGGGAAATGTCGGAGACATTCCCTCCACAACCTCGCTACGTTAGGACGGTCCCTCCGGGACCGGTGGGAGGTGGACGCAGCGGGAACTGGCGGAAGCATTAGGGTAGAAAGAATCGGAGGTCAGTTAATGGCTCACCCCCGGCCACAACTTTACCCTGAAGACCCTCGCTAAACTGGAAGCGGTACTGGAGGGAGACATCCTGCGGACACCCGAACGTCACGCCAGTCGCCGGCGGGACGGCCCTACGCCGGCCGCACATTGCACCGAAGATCACCGCGAGCGAATGGCCGGACGGCCAAACCCTGCCGCCGTACTCTTTCTTCCCCTGCTGGGGGCGGTGGCCGCCACGGCCGTTTACTTATCGATGCACGGTTCCCCCGCGGAGATGCTGGTATAGACCTACGGGGCCGCGCCCGGCTGCCGAATAAACATATCAAAATTTCCGGGGTAGTAGACCAGGAAAACCCTCACCGCATGCTACGCTACCTTATCCTGCTCGTCTTCCTGTTTACCCAACTCTTCGCCTTCGCCCAACCCACCTACCGAAGCGACGATACGACCGAGAAAGTCTACCGCGTGAAGCCCCTCCCCGAGCTGGGCGCCGCCGCCCTCGGACTGGGGGTGACCATCTACGCCTTCCAGAAGATTAACGGGAAGGACGACTTCGACGCCACGGCCCTGGACCGCAACGACGTACCGGGCTACGACCGCTGGATTTTCCCGGACAACACCAACCGCGTATCGGCGGCCAGCGGCGCCAGCGACATCGGCTTCTACACCGGCATCGGCCTGCCCTTCGCCCTCTTCCTGGACCCCGGAGTGCGCCAGGACTACCTGAACGTCATGACGATGTACGTCCAGGCTCAGGCCCTTAATGGACTGCTCTACGCCGCCACCCCCCTCGGGCCCAGCGTAATCGACCGCGCCCGTCCCTCGGCCTACTATCCGGAAGCCTTCGAGGACGGCAACGCTCCCGGCAAAGACCTCAATGCCTTCTTTAGCGGCCACGTCAGCACCACCGCTACGGGCACATTCTTCGTAGCCAAGGTCCTGTCCGACTACCACCCCGACTGGACCGGCGGACAGCGCGCCCTCCTCTACGGCGCGGCCAGTATACCACCCCTCTATGTCGCCGTGCAGCGGGTACGCGCCCTGCGTCACTTCCCCACCGACACCGTCGTCGGCTTCGGCATCGGCGCGGCCGTGGGCGTACTCACCCCCCACATCCACAAGCGCTGGCAGGAGAAGCACCGCACTTCCCTGGGCCTGAGCGCCTCGTATAGGGGCGATGCGGGCGCGGTGGGGCTGGGGCTGCGGTTTTAGGGGGTGTTGGAGTATTTTCTCTCAATCAGTGTACTACGGCCGTCGACAAATCGGTCATTCTGCGACGGAGATGCCGGGTAGCCAGGTCGAGTGGCCTCCGGTCCGAGACATTCAAGGTTATTGACGTCTGACAACCTTTGGTCCAAGACATATCACTACGCTACGTCTTCGCTCCAAACGTATCTAGGATCAGTGAAATTAACACCTTCCGCCGTGCCGGAGGGAGCTGCACGCCATTCCGACTAATCTCCATTCTGAACTACCTAACTGCCTCCCACAGGACATAGAATACCGCTGGTGCATTCAGGAAGAACCCCATCCTTCACGTCCGCAATCGCTACGGCCCCATCGCCAGCAATCGACCTTGAGGTGTTGAGTCCCGCAAGCGTCTATTCGTCCGTATCCGGCACCAGCGCCCAGATACGTCGCAGGGGGACCCGGGCTCGCCATTCCTCACTGAGACGGTCGTAGTGGCGGTATATCTGCTCCAGCACCTCCCGCTCGGACCAGAGGCGGATGTAGAAGTGGTCGTCGCGGGCCTCCTTGCGCACCGACTGCCGGAACCCGCCCCAGGAAACCAGGAGACCGTGTTCGGCCTTGGTACGGCGCATCACGCCCTGGAGCTCCCGGAGCACCTTGACGTCCACCGGACCGGTGGTGAACTTTACCTGTACGCAAACCCGCGGCTCGCCGAAGCCCAGGGGACCGGAGCCCGCCAGAATGTCCACGCCGCCGTCGGCCCCCGGATTGGTGGACTGGCTCACGTAGCCCTGAACTTCCAGGAGTTGGGTTATGAGGTCGGCGAAGTCGTGGCCGTCTAGCGTACGGAGCATATGGCGCACGATGTCGTCCCCCGCCCGCCGCACGAGATCGACCGGACTGTCCACGGTGGAATCGTCGCCGGTTTCCGGGGTAGGGGACGGGCTGGTCTGGGAAGTACCTTCCGCCGCGGCCCAGATGCGTTCCGCCGCCGTTTCCCGGTTGACGGAGGAGACGGTCAGCAGGCTACCCAAGGAGTAGAGCAGATCCTGGTCGAAGGCCGTGCGCGACACCTCCGCCCGCCAGGCCACCGGAAGGCAGTGGTGCATGGCCCCCTCTTCAGCGTAGTAGTAGGGCCCCGTTACCCGTCCGACGTGCACGGTGGCCTGCTGCTTGCTCGGCAACACGACCGTGGCCCCCTCCTGGATATGGCGGCTGAAGCGCCAGAGCTGTCCGGCCCAGTTACCGATTCCGGCGGAACTCTTATCGGGATACAGTTCTACTAAGCGATCCTTCAGGGCTTCGCGGGAGGAGAAATTGCGTAGGTCGCCGACTTCGTCCCAGCCGACGGTGGCTATTCCGGCGGTAAGGGCGGCGGCTTCCCGCTCACCGTGGCGGCCGGCGCGGACTACGTATACTTGGGGGTTGCTCATAGGTCTGAATGATTAGTATGGATAAGGCTTCGCCACCCCGGGGCGGCGGAGCGCGGGTGCAATGTTCGGGTGGAATAGCCAAGGTAACTGGCAGCAGACTTACCGGCGTGGCTTTTGCGCTAATGGATTGGGCTAGGTAGGGGGTGGGCCGGGTCAACACGAAAACTATGTAGATAATTTATTTGCAAAGACTAGGAAGATCCCTTTATAAGGCAAGGGGTGGGCACCCAGCTTTTTCCGAAGCGCGCTACTCTTCCAATTCCCCCACCACCGACCGGAACCCCTCCAGCGCAGCCTCCAGGCTCTCGATGATCTCCTCCGCCAGCACGTCCGGCTCCGGGAGGTTTTCCAGGTCGGTCAGGCTCTCGTCGCGGAGCCAGAAAATATCGAGGTTGGTCTTGTCGCGGGCGACGATGTCCTCGTAGGTGAATTTTTTCCAGCGGCCTTCGGGCTCCTCCTTGCGGGCGGCGCGGTTGGTGGGAGCGTAGCAGTCGATGAAGCGCTGCAGGTCCTCCAGTTTTAGCGGACGCTTTTTGAGGGTGTGGTGAATGTTGGTACGGTAATCGTAGATCCATACCTCCTTCGTCCAGGGATCCCGGGCGGCGGGCTTGTTGTCGAAAAACAGGACGTTGGCCTTAACGCCGTGCGCGTAAAATATGCCGGTGGGCAGCCGCAGGATGGTGTGCAGGTCCGTACTCTGGAGCAGTTGTTTGCGTACGGTTTCCCCCGCACCTCCCTCGAAGAGCACGTTGTCGGGCAGCACCACCGCCGCCTTACCGTTGGTCTTGAGCAGGGTGCGGATGTGTTGCAGGAAGTTCAGCTGTTTGTTACTCGTCGAAGCCCAAAAATCCTGGCGGTTGTACGTGAGTTCTTGCTTGACCTGCTCTCCCAGTTCGTTGGTACTGGTCATGCTGCTTTTCTTGCCGAATGGCGGATTGGCCAGCACGTAGTCGTAGCGACTGCCGTCGTCACTGATCAGGGCATCGTTTGGACTGATGCTCGGCTCCCCGTCGATCTCGCCGATGTTGTGGAGGAACATATTCATCAGGCACAGCCGACGGGTATTGGCCACGATCTCGTTGCCGTGAAAGGTGTCGTTCTTAAGGAACTTCTTTTCCTCCCGATCCAACTGGTGCTCACGTACGATAAAGTCGTAGGCCGAAAGGAAAAAACCACCGGTCCCGCACGCCGGATCAATGATGGTTTTCATCGGCTCCGGACGCAGGCAGGCCACCATTGCCCGAATCAGAGGACGGGGCGTGAAGTACTGCCCGGCCCCGCTTTTAGTATCCTCCGCATTCTTCTCCAGTAGGCCTTCGTAGATGTCCCCCTTCACATCGGCGTCCAGGAGGCTCCATTCCTGTTCGTCGATCATGTTGATGACCTTAAGCAACTTGGACGGGTCCTGGATCTTGTTCTGGCTCTTCACGAATATCTGTCCCAGCATACCCGGCTCCGTAGCTAACGTCCTTAGCATCTGCCCGTAGAAAGCTTCCAGTTCGGCCCCTCTTTTACTGCTCAGGGTTTCCCAGTTGCAGACGTCACCATCCGAAATCTCGTTTCCTTCTACGTCCTTCAACCGAGGGAAGTTAATGACTTTGCCGTAGGGAGGCTTGGTCAGCTCATCCGCCATTTTCAGGAACAGCAGATAGGTTATTTGCTCCAGATAATCGCCGTAACCTACTCCGTCGTCCCGAAGGACGTTAGCAAAAGACCAGACCTTGGATACGATGGCGGATTGGGACATAAACGACTAATTAAGTAAGCTTAGGGCGGCGGGGCGCAGGTGCAAGGTAGTACAAAGCGGCCTCTGGCCGCGCAAGCACGATGCGGTCTCCGACTGCGCGGGAAATGAAGGTAACTCCATCTTCATCTTCACAAACTGCCATATTTTGAAGACAATAGTCTATTTTGCTTCAAAAAAGCAGCTATGCTGAAGTTTGAAGCTGGAAATTGGGTAAACCAAGGCTACTATCGCGCCTTTATACCCAACCCCGTTAACCGCAAGTGGGAGATCAGCGATCCAGAAATTATCCACCTGCTAAGCAAGGCCAACATTGAGCTGGGGCGACTGGATGCATTCTCGGGCTACGTCAATATCGACCTCTTCATCAGCATGCACCTGACGAAGGAAGCGGTGGAGTCCAATCGCATCGAAGGAACCAGGACCGAATTCGCCGAAGCCTTCATGCACCGGGAGGAATTGCCGCAGGACCGCCGGCAAGACTGGGAAGAGGTCACCAACTACATCGCGGCCATGAAGCACTCCATCAACCGACTGACGGATCTGCCCATCTCTTCCCGTCTTATTCGGGAAGCCCACGGCATGCTGCTGGCAGGGGTACGGGGGCAGCACAAGATGCCCGGAGAGTTCAGGAACAGCCAGAACTGGATCGGCGGCGCGAGCATCTCCGATGCGGTTTTTGTGCCCCCACCCGCTGGTGAACTAGGAAGATTACTCTCTGACCTAGAGCACTTCGCGAACGACCAAGAACACCCGTTGCCCGACCTGCTGCGCGCCGCCATCCTGCACTATCAGTTTGAGACGATCCACCCGTTTCTGGACGCCAACGGGCGGGTGGGAAGATTGCTGATCACGCTGTATCTGATCAGCACCGGCACCCTACGTAGCCCCGTGCTTTACCTATCCGATTTCTTTGAGCGCAACCGCCGACTTTACTACGATAACCTTTCCGGCGTACACGCGAAAAACGACCTCAAACAATGGCTCCGCTTCTTCCTCGTCGGCGTGGCGGAAACCGCCCGTGATGGAATCCGGACGTTTGACGGAATTCTGAAATTATCAAAGTCGGTTGACGCAACACTGCTGACTCTGGGAAGAAAGGCCGAGGATGCACGTATCGTCATGGATGCTCTGTACCTGCGTCCGGTTATCACGATCACGGAAGCGGCGGAACTGATGGGAAAGTCGGAAAACACTTCCAGTCGTCTCCTCCAGGCCCTGCAAGCAGTTGATATTCTACAGGAAAGACCCACTTCCGGCCGGGAGAAGCTGTTCGAGTTCAGGGATTACCTCGAGCTTTTCTCCAGCAGGCGGTAGATTAATAGCCCATACTCGCGTCGTCGCATATACGCTGTATTCAAGCTTTAATGAGTAGCTTGGCTACCACCGCATATGACAGCACAGATAAACAACGATCATCCATAAATGACCACCAACTTAACATTTGACAGGAACAGCGTAAACCATCTCCTCAGTCAAGTTACAAGAATCAAGGCAGCCAACGACCGCATCACCAAACTGAAAAAGGAAAACTTCAACATCTTCTCGCTGCTACGGAAGGACCATGATGAAGTTTACCTCCACTCCGCTTTCATCAAGGATCTGCTGAATCCTCGCGGCACCCATGAAATGGGCTCGGTATTTGCCAGCTTGTTTTTTGAAGTGATTCAAATCCAGTTTCCCGTAAGCGATCAGACAAGTGTCGAAGCGGAAAAAATTTTGCCGCAGTGCCGGGCGGATATTTACCTGCAATCCGGTCAACGTGAATGTATTATCGAGAACAAGATTTACGCCGCGGACCAGGAGAATCAACTAGGAAGAAACCGCGACTACCTGCACGCGCGGGATCCTGAAGGCAGTGTGCTAATCTACCTGACCCTGGATGGACGGGAATCCACCGATGTTAGCGAGGCGGGAGCACCGACAGACCAAACACCGTGGTATCATCAGATCTCCTATCGTGAACACTTGCTCCGGTGGTTACTCCGTTGCCAGGAAAAGGCCGTTGATCACCCACCCCTCCGCGAAACCTTGAAGCAATACATTTTCCTGGTCAAAAAATTGACTGGAAAGCTAACCAACGATGAAATGATTGAAGAACTGAATGCCGCTATCCGGAACAACTTTGTAGTGGCTGATCTGGTCAGTAAGCAGATTGCCACTGTGAGGGTAAAAGCGGTGGCGGACTTCTTTGAGGACCTAAGTGCCGCCCTGACTGAAAAATTGGGAAACATGTGGACCATGAATGTATACGGCCACGGTAATGCAGATATGGCTTCCAAAAAGTGGACCTCGCTCGCGATGGCTCACCGCGCGTGGCCGCCCGAGGTGAAAGTTGAAGTGCAAGGCCAATCCACAAGTGTCGCTGATCAAACGGTGTACGGCATCATTGGCAACAGAAATCAAATCAGCCGGAACATATTGGAAGATCGTTTGGCGGAAGTACCATTCTTTAAGCAGAACAGATCGACCAACGAATGGTGGGTATGCAAAGACAATCTGTTCAATTTTGGCAACCCAGAAGAAATGACGAAACTTTTTGATCCAGCCCTTCGAGCTAGGTTAATCTCCAACGTAGTCGAAAAGGTAGTCAATTTATGTAATGATTCTCAACAACCGCTATCTTCTCTCAGCTCTTAAGTATAACCTACTACCCCTCCCCCTCAGAAACCAGTGCCCATATCCGCCGCAGCGGTATCCGAACGCGCCACTCCTCACTCAGCTTGTCGTAGTGCCGGTAGAATTGCTCAAGCACGTCCTGTTCTGACCAAAGGCGGATGTAGAAATGATCGTCACGGGCTTCTTTAAGCACGGACTGCCTAAATCCGCCCCAAGACACCAGCAGACCGTGCTCTGCCTTAGTACGACGCATCACCCCCTGCAGCTCGCGGAGAATCTTCACATCGACCGTGCCGCCAGGAAACTTCACCTGGACGCACACCCGAGGCTCCTGAAAACCAAGCGGTCCGGAACCCGCCAGAATGTCTACGCCACCATCTGCTCCGGGGGAGCTGGACTGACTGACGTATCCCTGCACTTCCAGCAACTGCGTGATCAAGTCCGCAAAGTCGTGCCCGTCAAGCGTCCGGTTCATGTAGCTAACGATATCATCTTCTGCGCGACGGGCCAGATCGATTTCACTATCCTCCGCGGATTCTTCAACGGTTTCCACCGACGTACGCGATGGTGTAAGGGTGTCCGGTGTCTTCTTTCCGTTAACCATATTCCAGATACGCTCGGCCGCCGCTTCCCGATTAACTGAAGAAACGGTGAGCAAACTACCGAAGGAATAAAGGAGGTCCTTATCGAAGGATGCTCGGGATACTTCAGCCTTCCACTTCACCGGAAGGCAGTGTGGGCTTTGTGGATCGGAGGAATAGTAATAGGGGCCAGTGACTATACCTACGTGTACCGTCGACTGCATTTTGCTAGGCAAAATGATCGTAGCCCCTTCCGGAATACCGTGACTGATCCTCCAGACTTGCCCGGCACGTCCCCCAACCGCACCCGCGCTCTTGTCTGGGTAGAACTCAGTAAAGTGGGCTTTTACCTCATCGCGAGAGCTAAAGTCGCGTAGGTCACCTATGTCGTTAATCCAATAGTGGCGATTCCGCCTTCGATTGCGGCTGCTTCACGTTCGCCGTGACGACCCGCGCGGACTAGGTAGACTTGGGGTTTTCATAGAGATGAAGTGTAATCTAAATAGTTACGGAGGTGTGTTTTCCACATAATTACACGCATCTATTTGTTTGATTACAGGTTATCCACATGGTGAATAAGTTTGAAAAATAACTTAATCAGCTTATAGTCAACGAATTAACTATAATTATCCACATGGTGTGGATAACTATAGATGAAACCAATTTAGTGCTGCCGTATATTTGTAAAACAAAACGAGGCCGCAACATCACTGCTACGACCCCGAGTACTTCACTCGCAAAAGTAAGGCTTCCGCCTAAAATTTGCAAACTCTGATGTGGTGGTGATCTTGGTAAGTCTCGTACTTTTTCACCCTTCAAATTCATGTCAGATGGCAACGAATGGAAAATCCGGCGATGGCCGGCGTCACGGGGCGGTCCGCAAGCGCTCCCAAACCTTTAATCCCAAAACACAGAAGTTTATGAAACGGGATGTTGACTCGGGTCAGTTTATGTCTGTAAAAGGCGATGGCACCCCTTACAAGGGCGTCCGCAAAGAAAACAACTCAGACAAATGAAATTCCAGCAGTATAAATTGGGGCAGCAATCCAGAGGGGCTATCGTTGAGATTACGCTTCAGGGGTCTGCCGCTAATGTGAGACTCATGGATTCTCATAATCTCAGTATGTTTAAGCAGGGCAAAGCACACCGCTATACGGGCGGGCTTGCTAAGCGGTCCCCGGTTAAACTCGTAATTCCTAGCACAGGTCAATGGTATGTGACGGTAGATTTGGAAGGGATGCGAGGCACGGTCCGATCGAGTGTGCGAATGTTGCCCGTAGCACTTCCGACACTTCGGCAAACTGACAGTCCCCTTTCATCCCTGGTGCGGGACAAAGATGAGTTCTCAGGGATTGGTTCTTCCAGTCCCGAGTACGATGTCTTTGTTTCCCATGCATCGGAAGATAAAAACGATGTAGTACGTGCGCTCGTCTTAGCTCTACAAGCTCAAGGGCTGTCAGTATGGTATGACGAACTGGTAATGCAGATTGGAGACAGCCTACGTCGCTCAATTGATGCAGGTCTGTCTCGGAGCCGTTTTGGAGTTGTAATAATTTCTCCAGCTTTCATTGCGAAGCCGTGGACTAACTATGAACTAGATGGCATCGTATCTAACTCGATAAGTGGAAAGCAGAAGATGCTACCTATCTGGCACAATATCGGCCAAGAGGAGGTCCTTTCCTTTAGTCCATCCCTTGCGGACAAGTTAGCACGATCGACTTCAGACGCATCTATCGAAGATATTGCTGTCGAAATTGCTGGTGTCGTGAAGACTACAGATGGGTTCGGAACTGCCGCCGCCTAGATCCTACTTAGAGAGCTCCTTAACGGTTAACCTCCTGGTACGCTTGACACAAGTGTATCAGGAGGTTTTGTATGTTGACGAACAAACGGTTCTAAACCAACTCCCCCGCAAACGCCCGCTTCAACAACCCCTGCCGCAACCCCTTCGCCCGTTCCAGGCTCTCCGTAATGTCCCGCTCGAGGCGGTCGGCTACGGAGAAACGGGATTCTATTTCTTGGACTACGTCAATTTGTTCTTTGATTGAAGGTAGCGGAATCAGCGTTTTTCGAACTGATTTCATTCCTACATTTCCTTGTCCCGTATTTCCTGTTTCAGTTTCAAAAAAACGATCTCGAAAGTGTCGAGTCCAGGAGTAGTACAGAAAGAATTTAGGGTCATATTCTGATTTGTTAAATCGAAGAGCAGCTACTCTCTGGTTGAGTAATAAATTGTCTTTGTTTACAATTGCTGTCCATCCATAATCACGTTGCCCTTTTGTACCTGTTAGAGTAACCAGCACATCACCTTGAAGCAAGCCAGCCTTCCTGATTAATTGGTTTGAAACGCGATTGAGATAAGCAGGGGATTTGAGAAGTTCAAGTCTACCAGGCTTTATATTTCCAATTTTTATAACTTGATATTCCCCATGATCTTTTAAGAAAGTCTTGCTTTTGAACGCGAATCCACCCTTCACATCGGCGATACTATCAATAGGCACGCCATCTTGATACGAGCTAAACGCCTCCTTCAACACACTCTGCCGATACACCTTCAGCTTCTCCCGCGCCGTCTCCAGCTCCGCCACCGAGCGGTCCAGCTCCGCAAAGAGCCGCTCCAGCTTGGCTACGATGGCGCGTTGCTCGGGGAGGGGGGGGATGGGGATTGGTAACTCAGCAAAGACTTTTTTTGATATTTCCTTGAAGGTAGTTCCGCTAGCTCTACTTTCAGCCAACGGCTTAATTGATTTTAAGTAGTAGTATAAGTATTCAGATACTAAGTTTTGATCTGGAACTACACTTTTAAATCCTTGATTAGTTGCAACTTCCTCACTGGCAACTACAACATAGCCAATAGGAGCCCTAGAAGAGAAAAGAACGGAACCTTTAGGCATCAGTTTGGCGGATGATGCATCTAGGCCAGTTTTCGTGATGCTCTTTTTGCCCCTTTTTATGTATATCTCGCTATAGCCTGACAAATCTGCTGGAGTTATCCAGGATATATTCCCATTCCAATATTCAGGGATTTTAGTTTTAGGAGTGCCACCACTCACAATTTTACCGACATCTTTAAGTTTCAAATCTTTCCACCCTTCCCTCATCACGCCACCAATATTTCGTTCATTTCCGCAATAACGGCATTCATTTCCTTACCGAAGGCCCGGTGCATGCCGCCCCGCCCGCCGCGTTGGTCGAAGGGGGCGTAATCCAGGTCGTCGGCTTCGAGGTGGAAGCTTTGCTTGACGTGGTCGCGGATCATGCGCAGCCAGTCCAGTTGCTCCTCCGTGAATTTGGTGACGCCGGTGTCGTTGTTGCGGGCGAAGATCCACCGCTTGTAGTTGCGGTCCACCTGTCCGGGATAGTCGGTCAGCCGTTCGTCCGGACCGGCCACCCGCCGCAGCAGGCTCACCAGGGCCACCAGTTCGCTTTCGGGCTTGCCGCCCTTCACTTTCTCCAGCTTGGCGTAGGCCTCCCACACGTAGGGCGGGGCCAGGTTGGGCCGGTCGGCCTTGAGGGTGGCGAGCAGGCTCTTCACCATGGCGAAGGTGACCTCCCGCCGCCGGTAGGGATGGCGGAAGTAAATGTCCAGGGCCGCGATTTTATCAGCGTGGTCGTGTAGCCAGCTTTCGAAGTCCTTAACGACTTCCTTGCTCCGCTCCCGACTGAAGCCGGCCGCTTCACTGCGCAGTACCTCGTCCACGCTTACGTGGTCGATCGTCTGGCTGTGCACCTTGCGCACGTTCTCCACGTATTCGCAGAGCGCCCCGTTGAAGATGCGCGCTGCGTTACGGGTAAGGTCCTCCAGGGCCTGCTCGGTTGCCCGTTCGATGTCATTAGGCGCGGCTCCTTGTAATTCACCTCGCACCTGCGCCCCCGCCGCCTCCCGTACGTCCGGATCGTAGGCATCCAGTAGCTGCTTAACGGCCTGTTTGATCGTACGCCCGCCCGCCAGCTGCTCGAACTGCGCCCGCTCGTCGGGGGTGATCTGTTTTTCCAGTCTTATGAGGCGGTTAGCGAGGCTGCTGAACAATTCCTCGTCGCGCACGCCCATTTTGACGGCACCCAGCAGGTCCTTCAGGGGTACGCCGGGCTTGCGTTCCAGGGGACGGCTGACGGTCTTTTTGCTCTCGGTGGCCCCTACGGCGTCGACGATCACGAAGTGGGTCTTGGCGTGTTTGGCGGTGCCGCTCACCTCCCGCAGGGCGTCGAAGTCGATGGTGCGGGTGCCGCGGCCCTTCATCTGCTCGAAATAGTTGCTGCTCTTTACGTCGCGCAGGAAAAGCAGGACCTCCAGCGGCTTTACGTCGGTGCCGGTGGCGATCATGTCCACGGTCACGGCGAAGCGCGGGTTCCAGGAATTGCGGAACTGGTTGAGAACGCTCTTCGGGTCTTCTTCGGATTTGTAGGTGACCTTCTTACAAAAGTCGTTGCCCTGCCCGAATTCCTCCCGGATGCACTGGATGATGTCGTCGGCGTGGCTGTCGCTCTTCGCGAACACCAGTGTCTTGGGCACCTCGAAGGTCCCGTCGGCGTGGTAGCGGTCGGGGAAGAGGCCCGGCAGTACGCGCTTAAATTCCCGGATGATGGTGCGGATCTGGTCGGGACTCACCACGTCGCGGTCGAGCTGGCGCCCTTCGTACTCCACGTCCTCGTCGATCTCCTCCCAACGTCTGCGACGGCTCAGCTTTTCCCGTTGCTCGATGCGTTGCTCCGACTTAGGGATGAGGCTGCCCGCCTTCGTAATGCGGGTCTCGATGGAGTAGACGTCATATGGTACGTTGACGCCATCGGCTACCGACTGCTCGTAGGTATACTCGCTCACCACGTTCTTGTTGAAGAAGCCGTAGGTGCGGCTATCGGGCGTAGCCGTGAGGCCGATCAGGAAGGCGTCGTAGTAGTCCAGTACCTGTCGCCACAGGTTATAGATGCTGCGGTGGCACTCGTCGATCACCACGAAGTCGAACTCTTCGATGGGGTGGCGTTCGTTGTACACCACGGGTAGGGGTTCCTTCTTTTGCCAGGTGGATTCGTTGGGGTCTTCCTCCTCGGCGGTGGCGTCCAGTTCCTCGCCCTTCAGGGTAGCGTAGAGCCGCTGGATGGTGGAGATCACGACCTGGCTATCGCCGGCCACGTGGCTGCTGCTCAGTCGTTGCAAGTTATAGAGCTCGCTGAACTTGCGGTTGTCGTCGCGGGGCTGGTAGCTGAGGAAGGCCTGCTCGGCCTGTTCGCCGAGGTTGCGGGTATCGACCAGGAAGAGGACGCGGTTGGCCTTCGCGTGCTTCAGGAGCCGGTACACGAAAGTACAGGCGGTAAAGGTCTTGCCGGCACCGGTAGCCATTTGGATAAGGGCGCGCGGTCGGTTGTCGGCGAAGGAGCGTTCCAAGTTATTGATTGCCTCGATCTGGGCGGGGCGTAGTCCCTGCTCGGGCAGGGGCGGCATATTTTCCTTCAGGCGGCGGCGGAGCGCGGGTCCCGTGGAGGCCCAGGAAAGCAGGGTTTCCGGGCGGTGAAAGCTGAACACTTCCCGGCTGCGGGGTAGGGGGTCGCGGAGATCCGTGAAGCGGGTGATCTCCCCCGTGCTTTCGTACGCAAAGCAGAGCTTGTCGGTGCTGACGAACTTCATGCCGGCCGTGAGATAGCGCAGGCTCTGTTCCTCCACCACGGTGATGTTCATACCGGCCTCCTCCCGCTTGGCCTCGATGACGCCCACCGGGTGTTGCTTTACGAATAGCACGTAATCGGCCGGTCCTTCATTGGTTTGGAACTCCCGCACGGCCACGCCGTCATTGGCGTAGAGGTCGACATTGTTCTTGTCCTGTACGGTCCAACCGGCCTGCCGCAGGTGACGGTCGATGCGGTCGCGGGCGAGTTGCTCGGGGGATTGGTTCATCAATTTGGGGTGCGATGGACGGGTAGGGGCTGAGGCCTGAATAGCGGTGAAACAGCCTATTTTTTTTAAAAATGGTCCGTGTAAGGTAAATCAAAACAAAAAATAAATAATACGTCGCGTCACTTATACTTGGCGCGGTCACTGCATATGAAAAGTGGGGAAGCACCGATCTTGGGGGTGTCGAGCCTCCCAACCCATGTACTTCCCCGTGGTCAGTCCAGCTGACCTTGAACGAGCAAGATACCACCATCTTCACTCCCACGACCCCTTAATCCGCCAGCGGATGCACTTTTTGTGTTTGCGCACTCAGGGCCACGTCCCCGGGGAGAGCGCAAAGATCCTCAACATTCACCGGAACACGGCAACGCTGTGGAGTAAGCTCTACATCACCCAAGGCATTAGCGAACTGCTCACCCACCAGCACTACCGACTGTACAGTGAGCTACTGGATCATATGCATAGAGTCAGTGCCGAGTATACTAATCAACCTCCCCGTAATTTGTCCCATGCGCGGGAGCGTATCGAGCAGCTCACCGGACTCAAGCGCGGACTGACCCAAGTGCGTCGCAACCTTAAACAAGTGCTAGGCTTAAAATGCCGTCGCTACCGCCGTCTACCGGGTGGTAATTAATCGATCGAAGAACTGGCGGCAACCCAACTCGTATTATATGCCATAAAGAACTATCTAAATCGCTGGCACCCAAATTCCAAACCCTCAAACCAGACCCAAGCTTTTCACAGCTAGTGGCCGCGTGAAGTATAATTGGACTAATGATCTCCCTCATTCCCGTAAAACCAGTGCCCAAATTCGTGTCCGATCACCCCACTGTAGTGGTATAGCAGATTACCGACTACTCCGATCAATAAGATGAATAGGATAATCTTCGCGATATCTTTAGGTGAGTTCAAATTCATTTTTCCTTTCACTTGCTTTTAAAAAATGCACGTCCTCGAAGGAGGACGTGCAATATAGTTAATCGATTACATGATCCTCTTCGTTGCCATACCACCAGTGTCCGAAGTGGTGGCCGAGGTCTTGCCCAATCTCGTAAAGCAGGCCCCAGGGGGTCCAGCTTCCGGCGGAGGGCTGTTCGCCCCCCGTTACAGTGAGAATTTCGTGTTGTTGTAAGTTTTTCATGGTTTTGAATTTATTGTTAACACTCTGGAATTACCGGAGTAATCGGTTCTTCTTCTTTCGCCGTGGTTTCATAGCGGGAATTGTTGCAGCCGTCGATGAATCCGGCGACAATGATGCCGACGCCTAACACGACAAGCCAGGGAATTCCTCCTTCGATGGTGGTGGTTTCTTCAAAAGATAAGGGTTGCATAGACTGTTATTTAGTCGTTATTAAATAGGATCCCATACTGACCACGCTTCAAAGGAAGGTTGGTGATGGTTCCCGGTGATTGATAGTGCAATAATCCACCTTGCCACTCCACTATTTGTGGAGTGGTGTTAAATTTTTCAGAAAGGAAGACAATCCGCTTGTCCGAACGCCTCTCAGCATATAGGAACACGAGTTTGGGGATAGGGCAGCCTCCTGTGCGAATGATATCCGGTTCGGTAAGCCAATATATCCTGGTGATTTCCTTTACCGTATTCTACTGCAAAATCTATACTGCCGCCGGTCGTTTACTATGACTACACCCCACCCCCATGCCCACACCTCCCCGCCCGTCCCCGGGTATCTACCTTGAAGATCTCTACAATCCGCGCCGGCGCATCAGCCGCGAATATTTCCCCGCTTTTGCCCTCTTGTTGTTGGTTACTCCCGCACTCATATTCTTCGGGGTGCCTACGCTGCTCGCTATCCTGGCGAACCCCAGGCGACACGGCGATGGATTGCTGTTCGGGCAACCGCCGATTATGTTTGCTCCCTACCTGTATCCGTGGTTTTATTTGGCGTATGTATACCTGGTGATTACCGTGTGCGTCAACCGGATGCGGGCGGCGGGTCGGTCGCTGTGGGTGTTGCTTGTGCCGGTGTATAATGTGTACGTGCTGCTTACGGGGGCGGATCGGATAGGGGAGAACGGGGAGTAATGGAAGTTTGGTGGACGAAGACTTATCAGCGCGGCCGGAAGCCGCATCGAACTACGCGGCCGGAGGCCGCATCGTACTTGGTCGGCTCCCGCGCACCGCCGCCCAGTTCACTCCAACAATTACCTTGCCGCGAATTCACCTACCCCTATGAATAAGCTTTTACCCCTACTCGGCTTTGTTTTTTTGCTAGCCTTCCGTCCCATACCGCTCCACGCGCAAATGCCGGATACCGATGCTCCCCCGGACCGTACCGGCGAACTCATCGACCGGCTGTACAGCGTCGAAGGCTTTCAGGCCCGCTTCAGTCAGGCGTTGGAGGCAAACCCCGCATTCACGGCCAACGCCGGCGAACGGGTATTCATCGACCGGCTATCGGCCCGCGCCCGGGAAAGCGCGCTGTTCACCTACGCTACCGCGGTCCGTACGATGCTGGAAGATTTCACCCCGGAGGAGATCGAGGCCATGATCACGGCCCTGGACTCGCCCGCCGGACCTCCCCTGATTCGTCTACTGCTGGCCGATCAGCTCACGCTCCACCAACGGCTCGCGGACTACGTCACCACCATCGTAGACGACGGACTGGCCGCGCTGGTGACCCGCGATAGCCTGCTCTATATGCGGGAATTCAGTCAGGACCTCCGCCAGATCATGGACGGCGAATACCTGGACAGCCCCCTGCCCGGCGCGGCGAACACCGTACGGCGGGAAGGAAACCTACAGACCGAGCAGGTCGGGGAGGCGATCTTCCGCTTCGATATCGAATGGCTGTCGAACAGCAAGTATTCCATCAGCGACCGAAAAAGCAATCCCGTCACCCTGGGCCCGCCCCTGGTGGTCAACATCTACGAGATAGAGGGCAATGAATTCAGGTACATCTGGATGAATCCCGACGGCTCCTACGGTAAGGACCACCTGATCAAAACCGGCTACACCTCCTACGAACAAGAACTCAAAACCTTCCGCTGGGCCCTCAACGAGCAGTACCTGAGCCCCGGCACGTCGCCCCTGCCCGCAGCCGACCGGGAGGCCTTCGCGGCGGGGGAGGGCCACGGTTTTTATCCCCCCGACGAAAGTCTCCGCATCACCGCCCGCTTCACGCCCGACACCACCTTTGCCCAACTTACCATGGCCACCAGTAGTGCGGATTCCGTGACCTATAGGGTGTACGGCAAAGCGCACTTCAAAGTGGGCGGCGAAGCGCAGGAGCTCACCTTATACCAAAGCACCAATGACGAGGTGACGACCCTGTTCGTTCCGTTCCAGGACGCAACCTCGGGAACAAGCAGCTACGGCGGCGGCAGGTATATGGACGTCCCCGTACCGGCCGGGGATACCGTGGTGCTCGACTTCAACAAGGCTTACAATCCCTACTGCGCGTATACGGATGGGTACGCCTGTCCGGTACCCCCCGCGGAGAATCGCCTGCGGGTCGCCGTAGCGGCGGGGGTAATGGCGCCGGTGAAATGAGGCCTTTGGGCAGCGGGAGCCATCGCTAGCAAACCCGGTGCCCGTCCTCCGCGTTCTCTCCCTTTACCCCAATCGAATACCAACCCCTATGGCCAGTCCCAATACCCCGGAAGTAGCGTCCCCCCTCGTCCACCCCGAAATCGAAAAGGTGGAGTTGAAGTATCTCACGATCCGGGAGTACAAGCAGCTGCGGGCCATCATGGAGAAAGCCTACGCCATGCTGCCCGACGCGGCCTGGTCGCGCGGCGAGATCCAGCAACTGATCGAACGCTTCCCGGAGGGGCAGGTCGCCATCCACATCAACGGACAACTCGCCGGCTGCGCCCTGTCGATCATCGTGGACTACTCCAAGTTTAACGACAACCACACCTATGAGGAGATTACCGGCAAGTACACCTTCGATACCCACGACCCGGAGGGGAATATCCTCTACGGGGTAGACGTCTTCGTAGCCCCCCAGTTTCGTGGCCTGCGCCTCGGCCGGCGCATGTACGACTACCGTAAGGAGCTGTGCGAGGAGTGGAACCTGGAGGGCATCATGTTCGGCGGCCGCCTGCCGAAGTACTACGAGTATGCCGACAAGCTGACGCCCAAGCAGTACATCGACCGGGTGAAGTCGAAGGACATCCACGACCCCGTCCTGAATTTTCAGTTCGCCAACGATTTCGTGGTCAAGAAGATCATGAAGAACTACCTCGAGGGCGACCTGGAGAGTAAGGAGTACGCCGCACTACTGATGTGGAACAACGTGCTCTACACCGCCCCGACCCGCAAGGTGGGCACCGACAAGAGCGTCGTGCGCCTCGGACTCGTCCAGTGGCAGATGCGGCCCTACCGGAGCATCGAGGAATTGCTGGAGCACGCGGAGTACTTCGTGGATGCCGTAGCGGCCTACCGCTCGGATTTCGCCCTGTTCCCGGAGTTCTTCAACGCGCCGCTGATGGCCGACTATAACGACCTCCCCGAGCCGGAAGCTATCCGCAAACTGGCGGAGTTCACCGAGCCCCTCGTGAAGAAGTTCTCGGAGTTCAGCATCTCCTACAACATCAACATCATCACCGGCTCCATGCCCTCGGTGGAGGACGGCAAGCTCTACAACGTCGGCTACCTCTGCAAGCGCGACGGCTCGGTAGAGAAGTTCTACAAGCTGCACGTAACCCCCGACGAGGCCAAGGTCTGGGGCATGGTGGGCGGTACACAGCTACGCGCCTTCGATACCGACTGCGGCAAGATCGGCATCCTGATCTGCTACGACGTTGAGTTCCCCGAACTGCCCCGCTTACTGGCCGAGCAGGACGTGGACATCCTCTTCGTTCCCTTCCTCACCGACACCCAGAACGGCTATAGCCGGGTACGTCACTGCGCTCAGGCCCGCGCCATCGAGAACGAGTGCTACGTGGCCATCGCCGGCTCGGTGGGCAACCTGCCGAAGGTGCACAATATGGACATCCAGTACGCCCAGTCGATGGTCTTTACGCCTTGCGACTTCGCCTTCCCCAGCAACGGCGTCAAGGCCGAAGCTACCCCGAACACGGAAATGATCCTGGTGGCCGACGTTGACCTCGATCTGCTGAAGGAACTCCACGAACACGGCAGCGTGCACAACCTGCGGGACCGGCGAACGGACGTGTATTCGCTGACGCTGAAGTAGGTGGGGGAAATTTAGCTTTAGGTCGAGTGGCCTTTGGTCCGAGACTTTTTCTCACCACGGATTGAGGTCGAGACGTTGCACGCCGAGGGGTGGCTCTTCACCACGGATGACCACCGATTCTCACGGATTAAGGTCGAGGCGTTGCACGCCGAGGGGCAGTAGCTCCTCACCACGGATAGCCACCGATCCTCACGGATTTAAGGTCGAGGCGTTGCACGCCGAGGGGGGCAGTTGCTCCTCACCACGGATGGCCACCGATTCTCACGGATTAAGGTCGAGGCGTTGCACGCCGAGGGGGTAGCTCCTCACCACGGATGACCACCGATTCTCACGGATTTGTTTGCGGATTTGAGCATCATCAGGTCGAGTGGCCTCTGGTCCGAGACTTCACCACGGATAGCCACCGATTCTCACGGATTAAGGTCGAGGCGTTGCACGCCGAGGGGGTAGCTCCTCACCACGGATGGCCACCGATTTGCACGGATTCGAGCATCATCAGGTCGAGTGGCCTCTGGTCCGAGTCTTCACCACGGATGGCCACCGATTCTCACGGATTTGAGCATCATCAGGTCGAGGCGTTGCACGCCGAATGTGGTAGCTCCTCACCACGGACAGCCACTGATTTGGTTTACGGATTTTTCACAACTCACTCGTCGTCCCCTACAGTTCGTCGCCCGACTTGACTAGAGAAAGTACCCCCTCACGCCAGCACATCCCGCACCACTTCCCCGTGCACGTCCGTGAGCCGGTAGCGGCGGCCCTGGTGCTTGAAGGTGAGGCGTTCGTGGTCCACGCCGGCGAGGTGGAGTAGGGTAGCCTGAAAGTCGTGGACGTGCACTGGGTGTTCCACGATGTTGTAGCCGAGCTCGTCGGTCCGGCCGTAGCTGATGCCGGGTTTGACGCCGGCGCCGGCCATCCAAATGGTGAAGCAGCGCGGGTGGTGGTCGCGGCCGTAGTTGGTGGCGGTGAGGCTGCCCTGACTGAAGTTGGTGCGGCCAAATTCACCGCCCCAAATTACCAGAGTATCCTCCAGGAGTCCGCGGCGCTTGAGGTCGGTCACGAGGGCGGCGGAGGCCCGGTCGGTGTCGCGGGCCTGTGAGGCGATCTCGCGGGGCAGGTCGGCGTGCTGGTCCCACCCGAGGTGGTAGAGCTGGATGAACTTCACGTCCCGCTCGGCCATCCGGCGGGCGAGGAGGCAGTTGGCGGCGTAGGTGCCCGGTTTGCGGGCGTCCTCTCCGTACAGTTCGAATACTTCGTCCGGCTCGTCGGAGAGGTCCATCACTTCCGGCACGGAGGTTTGCATTCGGTAGGCCATTTCGTACTGGCTGATGCGGCTGTCGATCTCGGGGTCACCGAAGTCCCGGAGGCGCAGTTCGTTCAGTTTGGCCAGCCCGTCGAGGAAGCGGCGGCGAGTGTTGCGGTCCACGCCCGCGGGGTCGCGGAGGTAGAGGACGGGATCCTTACCGCCGCGGAACTGCACGCCCTGGTGGAGGGAGGGTAGGAAGCCGTTGCCCCAGAGACGGGAGTAGATCGGCTGGGGCCGCTGGGCGCCGCGGCTCAGCAGTACCGTGAAGGCGGGCATGTTTTCGTTGTCGCTGCCCAGTCCGTAACTCATCCAGGACCCGATGCTCGGTCGTCCCGCCTGCTGACTGCCGGTCTGGAAAAAGGTGATGGCCGGATCGTGGTTAATCGCCTCGGTGTGCATCGTCTTGATGAAGCAGAGGTCGTCGGCAATGGCCGCCGTATGGGGCATCAGTTCGCTTACCCAGGCCCGGCTTTCGCCATGTTGCTGGAAGTCGAAGAGGGAGCCGGCCATCGGTTTGCTGCCCTGGCCGGAGGTCATGCCGGTGAGCCGCTGATCGCCGCGAACGCTCTCGGGCAGTTCCTCGCCCTGACGCTCTTGCAGCACGGGCTTATGGTCGAAGAGTTCGTACTGGCTGGGCCCGCCCGACTGAAAGAGGTAGATCACCCGCTTGGCAATGCGTGGCAGGTGGAGGCGGGAAGTCGGATCCGGGGACTGGATGAGGGCGGGCTTCTCTTTGCTACAGCCCAGCAGGGTACCCATCGCCAGCGACCCCAATCCTAGGCTAGCCCGGCCGAAAAAGTGGCGGCGGTTCATCCGTAATCTGGCCTCGTCGGTGGGGTCGAGCAACATAGTGGGGTGTTTGGGGAGATGCCTCATTTTCGCTGGGCTTCGTCGAGGTTAAAGATGGCGCTCACCACCAGGCTGGCGGCGGTCGGCTCGGCGGTCGGCTCGGAGGAATAGTGTGTCCGGTTCTCCTCCAGCATTTCAATCAGGATGTCCCGCTCCTCCGGGTTGGGCGGGCGGGAGACGATGCGCTCGAAGGCCCGTTCGATCAGCGCGGTTCCCGACAGATTCCGGGCCAGCAACGTCCGCGCCAAGTGATGGGAGGCCTCGTGGTACAGCGGTGCGTTGAGCACCAGCAGCGCCTGCAGGGGGGTACTCGTTTCCTGTCGCTTCACGGTGCAGACGGTGCGTTCGGCGGCGTCCATCGTCAGCATATCCGGGGGCGGGATGGTCCGCTTGAAGTAGGTGTAGAGGCTGCGACGGAAAAGGTCGGCGCCCCGGCTCGGGCGGTAGACGGGTTCCCCGATCTCGGAGGCCATTTCGTTCCACAGCCCCTTTGGTTGGTAGGGTTTCACCCATTTCCCCCCGATCTCGTCGTTGAGGAGTCCGCTGGCCGCGAGGGCCTGGTCGCGCAGCATCTCGGCGGTAAGCTTCCCGGCCGGTCCCCGGGCCAGCCACTTGTTTTCACCGTCCCGTTCGTGATCTCCGGGCCGTAGCCTGCCGTCCTGGCGGTAAGTCTTGGAGAGCACCATCGTGCGCAGCATGGCCTTGGTGTCCCAGCCACTATCGCGGTAGGCCAGGGCCAGGTAGTCCAGTAGTTCCGGGTGGGTGGGCAGTTCCCCCTGGTTGCCGAAGTCGTCGGCGGTCTTGACGAGCCCCCGCCCGAAAATCTGCTGCCACAGGCGGTTCACGGCTACGCGGGCGGTGAGGGGGTGATCGTCGGAGAACAGCCATTGCGCCAGGCCGAGTCGGTCCTTCGGCGCGCCTTCCGGGAGGGGAGGGAGGGCGCTGGGTGCCTTCCGCTCGACCCGTTCGCCGAGTTGGTCATATTCCCCGCGCAGCCGCAGGTAGGTCGGGGCTACCGTATCGCGCTCCTCCATGATCATAACGGAGGGTACGGATTGATCCACCGCCCGCAGACTGTCCAGCAACTCCACGTTGCGGCGGTAGGTGTCCGAATAGTGCAGCAGCATATGCTTATGCGCGGACGCGGGAGCAAAGCGGTCCAGGGCAAGCGATGCTTCCGGGAGATCCTCCGGAGTGACCGCCCGGGAAAGCAGGGCAATCTCCACCGGACTGAGCTCGCGGTCGTACACCCGCAGTTCGTCGATCGCGCCGCCGGCGAAGCCACCCAGCTCCCCCTTAATTTTCCCCCGCTGGTTCCAGTTGCCCAGCGCGAAGTGGTTGCCGTTCAGAATCGTTTTACCGCGTAGGTTGTCTACCAGGGTTCGTTGCTCCTGCGCGCGTCCGCCCAGGTAAAGTTGTATGCCGTCCGCCCGCCCGGAACCGTCGTAGGTCACCGCCGCCGACTGCCAGGCGCCGGCGGGTACTGATGCCACGCTACGCACCTCCACGGCCTCCAGATCGTCCGGGTACCGGTCCGGCTGCCACCAGAATCCGGACAGGCGGAAGGCAAGCTTATTCCCCGTCGTGAGCACCAGGTCGTAGCCGTTGTGCCGCAGTTCGTCCATGCGCTTGCCGAAGATCGCGCGGGTATTGCCCCGCCCGTCGTGCCGGATCCAGACCGTGGCGGAGAAGGGCTGATGATGCTCGAAATCGCCGATGAGGCCCAGGGAGACGTAGTTTTCCCCATCGAAGGTGAGGGCATCGCCGCTATTACCCGTGGTTACCTCGACGTTCGCAAAGGTCGGCGGCAGGTTGTAGTTCATCCACCCGTTTTCTCCCTCCGGTACCGTCGCCCGGGTTCGTTTGCCCGGATTCTCGTCGAAGCGGTAGTGAGCGACGAGCCCCCGGTCCAGGCGCTCCGCCGCGGATGCTTCCGGTGCGTGTACAATCGGTAGTCCGCGGGAACGCTCCAGTTCCCGCTGGGTACTTTCCAGTCGGGCAATGTACGCCTTCACCCCCTCGATCCGCTCGATCAGGGCGGGGTCTTCGATTGTCATGTTGGGTACGGGGGCTTCGTCATAGTAGCCGTTGGCGGCGCCCCGTTCGTTGATGTTGTTGAAGAAGGCGGTGAGCTGGTAGTAGTCCGTGTGCAGGATCGGGTCGTACTTGTGGGTGTGGCACTTGGCGCACTCGACGGTGAGGCCGAGAAAGGCGGTGCCGAAGACGTGGGTGCGGTCGGAGGCGTATTCCGCCAGGTATTCTTCCGGGATAATGCCGCCCTCCTGGGTGATCGGGTGGTTGCGGTTGAAGCCGGTGGCCAGTCGTTGCGCGTAGGTGGGGTCGGGCAGGAGGTCGCCGGCCAGCTGCCAGGTGACGAAGTCGCGGTAGTTCAGGTTATCGTTGTAGGCGCTGACGACCCAGTCGCGCCAGGGCCACATCGTGCGGGGGCGGTCGTCCTGGTAGCCGTGGCTGTCGGCGTAGCGACTCAGGTCGAGCCAGATGGAGGCCATGCGCTCGCCGTAGTGGGGGGAAGCGAGCAGCCGGTCGACCACTTTCTCGTAGGCGACGGGAGCATCATCCTCCACGAAAGCCGCCAGCTCCTCCGGGGTCGGGGGCAGACCGGTAAGGTCGAAGGTCACCCGGCGCAGCAGCGTGGCCTTATCGGCCGCGGGACTCGGCTGCATCCCCTTCTTTGTCAGCATGGCCAGTACGAAGGTGTCGATCGCGCTTTCGGCCCAGGCGGCGGGGTCATCTACCTCCGGTACCGCGACCGGCCGCGGGGGGGTGAAAGCCCAGTGCGGTTGGTAGATGGCTCCCTGCTCGATCCACCGGCGGATCACTTCCCGCTCGTAGGGGGTGGTGGTCAGGTGGCTCTCCGGCGGGGGCATGACGACGTCGGGCCGCTCGCTGACCAGGCGGCGATATACTTCGCTGGCGGCGGGGTCCCCGGGTACGATGGCGAAATGGCCGGGCTTTTCCCGGAGTTCCCGAAACGCACCCTCGGCGGTGTGCAGCGCCAGGCCGGCTTTCTGTTTGGTGGGGTCCGGACCGTGGCAGGCGAAGCAGCGATCGGACAGGATGGGCTTGACGTCGAAGGTGAAGTCCGGCTGATCCGGTACCGTGGCCATCCAGTCTTCCGTGGGTCCGCTACCGCAGCCGGCCATACACAGCAAAGACACCGCTACGGCGAACAGGGGCAGGAGCGCGTTCGACTTCCGTGGGTGTGGGGGCATGGTGCGGATTCGACTTTGGCTACCAAGTATACAAAGTTTCGCAGACTACTAAGCTATTCTCGGCGAGGGGCCACCCCTGGGCAGACGGGTGGGGAAATTCGTGGAAATACGTGCCCATCCGTGGTGAACGTGTCTCGGGCCGGAGGCCGCTCGACCTGAAACCTCGAATCCGTCGTGCACGGCTCGGCGTGCAACGCCTCGACCCGAACCGTGCGGCAGCAAAATCCGTGGAAATCCGTGCCCATCCGTGGTGAACGTGTCTCGGGCCGGAGGCCACTCGACCTGAAACCTCAAATCCGTGGTGAACGTGTCTCGGACCGGAGGCCGCTCGACCTTTTGCTAAACTCGGCGTGCAACGCCTCGACCCAAGCCGTGCGGCAGCAAAATCCGTGTTCAATCCGTGCCCATCCGTGGTGAACGTGTCTCGGACCGGAGGCCGCTCGACCTTTTGCTAGACTCGGCGTGCAACGCCTCGACCTGAGCCGTGCGGCAGCAAAATCCGTGGAAATCCGTGCCCATCCGTGGTGAACGTGTCTCGGACCGGAGGCCGCTCGACCTGAAACCTCAAAACCGTGGTGAACGTGTCTCGGACCGGAGGCCGCTCGACCTGAAACCTCAAATCCGTGGTGAACGTGTCTCGGACCAGAGGCCGCTCGACCTTTTGCCTAATCTCGGCGTGCAACGCCTCGACCTATGATGTCTCGGGCCGGAGGCCGCTCGACCTATTCTTTACATCACACCAACCTCGTCCCCGCCGACCGCGTCAGTTCCCGAAAGTGCGACCGCACCCGCTCCAGCACCGACTCCCCGTACTTATTCACGATCGCGCGTCCGTCGATGGCGCTCACCCGCGTCAGTTCACCCATCGTCCCGGTGGTGAACACCTCGTCGGCTACGTAGAACTCACTCGGAGAAATGCGGGCCTCCGCGCAGGGAATCCCGTGGGCCCGGCAAATATCGAGTACGGTAGCTCGGGTGATGCCGGGCAGGCAGTAGTCGGCCCACGGCGTCCGCACCTTGCCCCGGCGGATGAGGAATACGTTCACTCCATTAGCTTCGGAGACGAATCCGTCCTTATCGAGCATCAGACCGGCGTCGGCCCCCGCCTGATTGGCCTCGATCTTGGCCATAATGTTGTTGATCAGGTTGTTGTGGTGAATCTTGCTGTCGATGCTCATCGGACTGTTACGCCGTACCGAACTGGTGGCCAGGGTGATGGATTCCGGATACACTGGCGGTTTGTGTTCGGCAAGCACGATCAGGGTGCAGCCCTGCTGGTTGAGGCGAGGGTCCATCCCAGACGTCACCTTAACCCCGCGGGTCAGCGTAAGCCGGATGTGGACGTCGTCGCGCATGGCGTTGGCTTCCAGGGTTTGCCGGATGGCATCGACCACGATTTCCCGGCTCGGCACGTTCTGAAACCAGAGGGCGTGGGCGGAGTCGAAGAGGCGGTCGAGGTGGGCCTCCAGGGAGAACACGCGACCGTCGTAAACCCGCAATCCTTCCCACACCGCATCACCCCCCTGGACGCTGCTGTCGAATACGCTAACCTTGGCCGCGTCGCGGTGCAGCAGTTGGCCGTCGATGTACACCTGAATGTCCTGGTTGGCGGGGTTGAATCCTTGAAGCATGGGGAGTGGTCTAAAGCGCGTGGGTGAGCAGTTTTTCGTAGATCGGTCGGCACCGTTCCGCAATATCGTTCAGTGCGGGGGGAAGCTCCGCGGATTTAGGCCGGTAGGGGTGAAAGCCCGTGCTTTCGTGGACGCCCGCGTACCAGTATTCGGCCCAGCTGCCGTCGTAGGGTTTCGGCCCGGCGGGCCAGGAGAGCATGGCGGGCTCGTAGGGGAGGTCAAGGTGGTCGCAGAGGCGCATGAGTACGCCGGGCGGGTCTTCCAGTAGGCGGCGGCTGTCGAGGACGGCGGCGGGGGCGCGGGTGCCGTGCAATTCCGTGAAGAGCCGACCCTGCTGGGGTAGCCCGATGTCCTCGTCCGTCACCCGATCGACCACCCGGGAGAAGGAAGCCAGTATTTCCCGGGGGTCGCGGATCAGCAGGACGTTCGTCATGCGGGTCAGGAAGGACCGGTCGAGGTCGACCAGGTGGTGCGTCATTTGTTTGAACACCACGACCGGGGCGCCGTAGTCGTGGTGCAGCATGCGGTCCACCACTTTTTGCCCGTCGTGCTCCTGGCTATCCAGCACCGCCTGCCGCCCCGGATGGTCGGCCTCGGTGGGCTGGCGGCACAGGTAGTGGGCGTAGAGGGGCTCGTCAACTACCCGGGTATCGGAACGCTGAGCGAAGGCGTACAGCAGGGCCGTACTAATATTACGCGGCGATGACCACAGGTTGATGCGCTGGCGGGTTATGGAATGCATGGCAAAGAAGAAGAAGGAGAAAAGCGGCAAAAAAAAGAAGTGCTGCGAAAAATATCTGAAAAAAGGGAAATACTGTAAGCGGTGTCCGTTGGCCCCGAAAAGGTAGGTGTCGGCGGGTAAACGGTCGGGAAAGCGGCCGCACCCCCGAAAAAAAGAGCATTTTTTGGGGGTACGGTGAATCCGGGGGCTTGCTTTTTTGGGTAAGTACAGTAGTTTTATGACAGCCTATAGAATTTTAGATTGGTTTTGTGTTGTTCAAAGTGTCTCTCAAATCTTATACCCCCGGCCGTTTCGGTCGGGGGTTTGCTTTTATAGGCAAACCCTGAAGAGGGTATAGTGGTGGCGGCCGCAACCAAATCCGCCTCCCCTTCATTCTTGGAGGCATGTACGCATCCCTCCGCGCCGCCGCCGATGACCTCGAACGAACGGGACAACTGCTCCGCATTCCCGAAGAAGTGGATCCCGATCTCGAAATGGCCGAAATTCACCGCCAGGTGTTCGACCGCGGCGGACCGGCCATCCTCTACGAACGGGTAAAGGGGAGTCCCTTCCAGGCCATCTCCAATCTTTACGGCACCCAGGAACGCACCGATTTTCTTTTTCGCCAAACCCTCCCGCGCGTCAAACGGGTCGTGGAACTGAAGGCCGACCCCGCCAACTTCGCCAAAAACCCGTTGCGCTACGCCGGTAGCCCGTTCACCGCGCTCTCCGCCCTGCCCCGCCGGCACCTGCGCCCCGCCGTCCGCTACGCCCGCACGACGATCGACCAGCTGCCGCTCATCAAATCCTGGCCCATGGACGGGGGAGCCTTCGTGACCCTCCCGCAGGTCTGTACCCTGCCCCCGGGAAGCCGTAAGCCCATGGAGAGCAACATCGGCATGTACCGCATCCAGCTCACCGGCAACGATTACCGCCTCAACGAGGAGGTCGGACTCCACTATCAGCTGCACCGCGGCATCGGGATCCACCACACGGAGTACAATAAGTCCGACGCACCCTTCCGCTGCTCGATCTTCGTGGGTGGACCGCCCAGCCATGCCTTCTGCGCCATCATGCCGCTGCCGGAGGGCCTGAGTGAAATGACCTTCGCCGGCATGCTCGCCGGCCGGCGCTTCGGCTACGCCTGGGACGGCGATCACCTGCTCTCCGCCGACGCCGACTTCGTGATCACCGGTACCATCCGCAAGGACGAAAAGAAGCCGGAGGGCCCCTTCGGCGACCACCTCGGTTACTACAGCCTGCAGCACGACTTTCCGGTGATGGACGTTGAGACCGTCTGGCACCGCAAGGATCCGCTCTGGCACTTCACGGTGGTCGGGCGGCCGCCGGCGGAGGATTCCAGTTTCGGGTACCTGATCCATAAGATCGTGAAGGACCTGACCCCCGGAGAATTTCCGGGCATCAAGCAGATCAATGCCGTCGACGAAGCGGGCGTCCATCCTCTCCTGCTGGCCGTCGGATCGGAACGCTACATGCCCTTCCGCGAGCGGGTGCCGGAGGAGATCATCACCCAGGCCAACCGCATCCTGGGGTCCGGACAAACCAGCCTGGCCAAGTACTGCCTCATTGTCGCCGAAGAAGATGACCCCGAACTAGATGCCAACGACCAACCGGCCTTCTTCCGCCACCTGCTCGAGCGCTTCGACCCCACCCGCGATCTTCACTTCCAGACCCGCACCACCATCGACACCCTCGACTACTCCGGCTCCGGCTGGAACGCGGGCTCCAAACTCATCTGGGCGTGCCGGGGGGGGAAGCGCCGGGAGCTGGGAACGGATATTCCCGATAAAGTCCAACTGCCGGTGGGCTTCGCGAATCCCCGCATGGTCGCCCCGGGCATCCTGGCCATCGAAGCGCCCCCGTTTACGGACAAATCCAGCTACGAAGACGTGAACCGGCTGGCATCCACTTCTCAACTCATCCCCTTATCCAGCCATCCCCTCCTCGTCTTATGCGACGACAGCGCCTTTCTCGCCGCCGACTTTTCCAACTTCGTCTGGGCCACCTTTACGCGCAGCAATCCGAGTCATGACGTCCACGGCATCGATGCCTTTACCGAGCACAAACACTGGGGCTGCCGGGGGGCGGTCGTGATCGATGCGCGGGTGAAGCCGTGGCACGCCCCCGGTCTGGTCGTGGATCCCGCCGTGGAGGCGCGGGCGGCAAAGATTGTCGATCGCTACCTGGGGTAAGCCCCCTTAACTTGCGTCCATGATCGAGCATACCACCGCCCTGGAACTGGTGTTGCAGCAACGCTTCGACTGGGGCACCGAAACTCTTCCCCTAGACCGGGCTACGGGCCGCGTCCTGTGTCAGCGCGTCTACGCCGACCGCGATCAGCCCCCCTTCGACCGGGTGGCTATGGATGGAATCGCTCTGGATCACGCCGTCTACGCCACCGGGCAGCGTCGCTTTTCCGTATCTCACCTGGCTCCTGCGGGCACCGCCCCCCAGCCCCTGCGCGACCCGACCTACTGTGTGGAGGTCATGACGGGTGCGCCTCTGCCCCCGGGAACGACGACCGTGATCCGCTACGAGGACCTGGAGCGGGTGGAGGGGGACTTCGTGGTTCCGGACGGCGTAGAGGACGACCGCAGCATTCACCACCGCGGAAGCGACGGCACCTCCGGCGATCTGATGATGGAGGCCGGGCGTACGATCGGTCCGGCCCAGTTGGCGGTGCTGGCCACCTACGGGGTGGGGGAGGTGGAAGTGAGCAAACTGCCCCGGGTGGCCATTGCCTCCACCGGCGACGAGGTGGTACCCGTGCATCAGGTTCCCCTCGATCACCAGATTCGCAGCTCCAACGTACACCAACTGGCGGGCCTGTTCCGGGCCGTCGGCATCGAACCCACGCTGAGCCACCTACCGGACGAAGCCGGAGCCGGAGAAAGTACCCTCCGAAAACTGATTGCCGACCACGACCTGCTGTTGCTCAGCGGAGGCGTCTCCAAGGGGAAACTGGATCACGTACCCGACTGGCTCGCGCGCGCCGGGATCGAGCAACTCTTCCACCGGGTCGCTCAACGCCCCGGAAAACCCCTCTGGGTGGGCCGGAACAGGGATACGATGGTGTTCGCCCTGCCGGGAAATCCCGTCTCCAGTCTCGTCGGCGCGGTAGCCTACGTCGGGCCGTGGCTGAGCAAGCAACTGCAGGTCGAGCGCCCCGACTTGCGGGTGCAGCTGACGGAGGACACCGAATTTTCTCCCGCGCTTACCTTATTCCTGTCGGTCGCCGTCGATGCTTCCTCGGCTACCCTCCGGGCCCGCCCGGTGCGGGGCAGCGGCAGCGGCGATCTGGTCAGTCTGCTGGATACCGACGGATTCGCGGTGCTCCCCGCCGGGCAGACCAACTTTGGGGCCGGTGAGCAATTTCCTTATTTACCGCTGCGCCTCCACTAAACGCTACCCTCATGCACCAGAAGCATCCTAAACTGACCCGCCCCGCGCTGGGGCACTACGCCCGTACGGAATTTGCCTTCGTGGGCTCCACCTGTGCGCGGATGGAGGCGATTATGTGGGAATGGGCCGAGGCACTATCCCCGCGTCACCCCTGCCTGCTGGTCACCGGCGACCATGAGGATGCCGACCTGGCCGCTTCCCAACGTTTCGGGCGCAAGCGCTTCTCCACCCTCACCACTTCCTGGAATGAGTACGACGACCGGTTACTGGGGCGTGCTTACGCCGTGGCGCTGGTGAACGGCAATCACTATCCCGCCGCCCGGCAGATCGTCTTCGTGGATACGGCCAAGGCGGGGACGCTGGAGCGACGACGGTCCCAACTGACCGACGTACGGGCGGTGGTGCACGTCACTGGCGAGCTGCCCGGGTGGTTGCCGCCGGTACCCGTATATCCAATAGATCGGGTGGGGGAGTTGCTTCCGGAGATCGAACGGGAGGTCCGGGCCGCGGAAGCTCCCCTGCGCGCGCTCATCCTCGCCGGTGGCCGCAGTGAGCGGATGGGGGAGGATAAGAGTCGGCTGGTGTACCGGGAGGGGCGCACGGAAGTCGAGCGGCTTACACAGTTGTGCGCGTCCCTGCAGTTACCGGTGAGCATTTCCGTACGCGATGGCGGCCGGGAGGATCTGCCCGCTCCCGTCATTCCCGACCGCTTCCTGGGGCTCGGACCGGGGGGGGCCATCTGTTCGGCCTTCCTCACCGATCCCGACGCCGCCTGGCTGGTGCTGGCCTGCGACCTTCCGCTCCTGGAAGCACCGACCCTGAAACTTCTTATCGATGCCCGTCGTAGCGACCGCGTCGCCACCGCCGTCCGCGGACCCGGCCGGGAGTGGCCCGAGCCCCTCGTAGCGATCTACGAGCCCCGGGCGTACCCCCGCCTGCTGCAGTTCCTGGCGCTGGGCTATTCCTGCCCCCGTAAGCTGCTCATCAACAGCGACACCACCATTGTCAATCTCGACGACTTGCGCCCCCTCACGAACGCCAATACCCCGGAAGAACGGCAACGGGTGCGGGAGTTGCTGGACGAAGCCAAAGGTACCACGAAAGGGAAGCTGCGTAGTACGTAGTGCCGGATAGCGACCCGCCGGGTACCGGTCCGACGGCTATAGCCGTCGGACGGTGTCCCGAAATCAGCCGAAATATTTGCGTATATACGTAAAGTATACGTAGATTTGCTTACGTAGTCAACTACGTAATTCAAAAACTGCGCCAGTATGCAACGGATCGTCGTCATCGGAAATGGAATGGTCGGGCACAAATTCTGCGATCTCTTCGCCCGCCACCCCCGCCGCGGGGACTTTAGGCTCACCGTCTTCGGGGAGGAACGGCGCCCCGCCTACGACCGCGTGCACCTGAGCGCGTACTTCGCCGACCGGGACGCGGACAAACTGGCGCTCGCCACCCGCGCGTGGTACGCCGACCGCGACATTGAGCTGCGCACTGGTGAGTTGGTCACGGAACTCGACCCCGAACGCCGAATACTGCGCACCCACCTCGGGCACGAAATGACCTACGACTACCTGGTCCTGGCCACGGGCTCCGTACCCTTCGTGCCCCCCGTCCCGGGTAAGGACAAATCGGGGGTCTTCGTCTACCGGACGATCGAGGACCTGGACGCGATCCTGGATTACGCCGCCCGCCTCCGGCAGCTACCCGGCGCCCGGGCGACGGTGATGGGCGGAGGATTGCTCGGACTGGAAGCCGCCAGGGCCACCCTTGATATGGGGCTCGCCACCGACGTCGTCGAATTCGCGCCGCGCCTTATGCCCCGGCAACTCGATGAGGGGGGAGCGGCATCCCTCCGTACAACCCTGGAGGGGCTGGGACTGAAGATTCACCTCTCCCGGTCCACCACCGCCATCGGCGGCAACGGATGCATCACCCATCTCGATTTTGCCGACGGTACCCAACTCGAAACCGACCTGCTCATCATTTCGGCGGGCATCCGACCGCGCGATGAACTCGCCCGTAAGTCCGGTATCGCCGTCGGGCCCCGGGGCGGCATCGTGGCCGATCGGCACATGCGGACCAGCGCCCCCGACGTGTTCGTTATCGGCGAGGCCGCCCTGTATCGCGATATGATCTACGGACTAGTCGCCCCCGGGTACGAAATGGCACGCGTAGCCCTGTCAACCCTCATGCGGGATGCGGACCCGGCGTGTATGCCGGAATCGATCGATCTGTCCACCAAGCTGAAACTGATCGGTACCGACGTGGCCAGTTTCGGCGACTGCCTTCCGCAGCCGGGCACGGCGCGTTCCATCGTGTACCGGGACGAGGCCGGCGGGGTGTACAAGCGCATTAACGTTTCCCCGGACGGTCGGCGGTTACTGGGCGGTATCCTGGTGGGCGACGCGGCCGACTACAACCGCCTCCACCAGATCTACCGGAACCAGCTGGCCCTGCCTCCCCAGCCCCAGGACCTGATCCTTGGAAGTCGGGGTAGTGGGGGCGGGGACGCGGGAGCCGGCATATCGGAACTCCCGGAAGCAGCGGTTATCTGTTCCTGCGAAAACATTACCAAGGGTCAGCTTTGTGGCCACCTCGAAGCGGAGCAAGCCCATTCGGTAAAGGACTTGATCGCCTGTACGGGGGCCGGGACGGGGTGCGGGGGCTGTAAGCCTATTCTTTCCGACCTGGTGGAGCAACACCTGAAGGCCCGGGGGAAGGTAGTTCGCCACCTGCTGTGCGAGCACTTTCCCCACACCCGTCAGGAACTGCGCGACCTGATCGTACTGCGGCAACTGCGGACTTACGACGAGGCGCTGGACGAGCTTGGACGGGGCCACGGCTGCGAGGTATGCCGGCCGGCCCTCGCGGGCATCTTCGCTACGGTGTACGCCGAAACGGCCAACCCCCAGGCGGTCATCCAGGATACCAACGACCGTTTTCTCGCCAACATCCAGCGCAACGGCACTTACTCCGTCGTTCCCCGCGTACCGGCCGGCGAGATCACCCCCGATAAGCTGATCGCCATCGGGGCCGTAGCCAAGAAGTTCGGCCTGTACACCAAGATTACCGGGGGACAGCGGATCGACCTCTTCGGCGCACGTCTCGATCAGTTGCCGCCCATCTGGGAGGAACTCATTGCCGCCGGATTCGAGAGCGGGCACGCCTACGGCAAATCGCTGCGCACCGTGAAGAGCTGCGTCGGCAGTACCTGGTGCCGGTACGGGATGGACGAGTCCGTATCCTTCGCCATCGAAATCGAGGAGCGGTACAAGGGTTTACGTTCGCCCCACAAGCTGAAGGGCGGCGTCAGCGGATGTATTCGCGAATGCGCCGAGGCCCGGGGCAAGGACTTCGGGCTGATCGCGGTAGAGGAAGGCTACAACCTCTACGTCTGCGGCAACGGCGGCGCGCGGCCCAAACACGCCGTACTGCTCGCCGGACCCATCGACCGCCGGACCGCCGTTCGCTACCTCGACCGATTTCTCATGTTCTACCTCCGAACGGCGGGGCCGCTGGTCCGTACCGCGAAGTGGCTGGAAACGATGGAAGGGGGAATCGATTACCTCAGATCCGTGGTAATGGACGACGTGCTCGGCATCGCCGCGGAACTGGAAACCGAAATGCAGGGATTGGTCAATGGCTACCGCTGTGAGTGGAAGGAGGTAATCGAGGATCCGGAGATGCGCGCCCGCTTCCGCCCCTTCGTCAATACCGACGACACGGAAGAGCTCGAGTTTGTTCCCCTCCGCGACCAACAGATGCCCAAACCCTGGTAACCCAGACCCCCCCCGGGGTCCTCCAATGCTTATCCATGACCGCCTACCAAACCATCCTTCCCGAACAGGTCACGACCTGGTTCCGTGCCGGCCACACCCACCAGTTTCCCGCCGGCGCGGGCGCCACCGTCAAGTACGGTAACCGCCAGATCGCCGTCTTCTACTTTCACCGCAACCGTCGGTGGTACGCCTGCCAGAACCTCTGCCCCCACAAGCTGGAGAACGTACTCGGCCGCGGACTCATCGGCGAGCAAGACGGCATTCCTAAGGTGGCCTGCCCCCTGCACAAACGTACCTTCAGCCTGGAAACCGGGGAAAACCTGAACGGCGACTGTCCGCCCGTAGCCGTCTACCCCGTACGGGTCGAGGGAGAGGACGTGTACATCGGATTTGCGGATTAGCCCGTACCTTTTGCCCATGCCAGAGCAGGATGCCAAGACCCGACTTACCGCCGCCTTCGAAGCCCTCGATGCCGCCAACGCCGCTGACCCCCGTCACGTAGCGAACAATGGCGGCGAGGTTCCCTACGAAGTACTCTACGCCCGCCGCATGACGGAGGAGTTGAATCGCTTCGCTCCTGCCGCGCCCGACGCCCTGCGCCTGGCCGCCCGCGCTCAGCACCTGGAACGGTGGCGGATCCCGCGGGAAGATTACCCCATGGACCGTGAGGGCTACCTGCGGTGGCGCGCGGACCTCAAGAAATTTCACGCGGAGCGGGCGCGGGAGATCCTGTCCGGGGTCGGCTACGACGACGACATTCTCGACCGCGTAGCCTTTCTGCTCCAGAAGAAGCGGCTCAAACGGGACGAAGACACCCAGACCCTGGAAGACGTGGTCTGTATCGTATTCCTTAAATTTTACGCCGCCGAGTTTGCCGCCGAGCATACCCGCGAGAAGATCCTCGATATTCTGCAAAAAACTCTGCGTAAGATGTCGGATCGGGGGAAAGAAGCCGCCCTGGCCGCCGACCTTCCCCCCGTTGTCCGGGGACTGGTAGTGGAGGCCGCGACAATCGGGTAAGCCGTGGGAGAGAACCGCATCTTCTCCCGCCTCCGCCGCGCGTATCTCCTGGCACTGTTCCTCATCGCGCTGTCGCTGGTCGGTGAGTTGCTGCTGGTCGACGGTTTTCTGATCGACCAAAAAAAGGACGGCGACATCATCAACGTTGCCGGCCGCCAGCGCATGCTGAGCCAGCGCATCGCCAAGGAAGTGGCTCTCGGCGCGGGAGAATCCGTCGCTACCTACGTGGAGCACTGGCAAAGTCGTCACGCCTGGCTAAAGCGGGAGCTGACGGGCCAGCCCGTCCTGGATAGCCTGCGGGCGCTCGACCCACTGATGCTTAGCCTGGCCCGTACGGCGCTCTCCGATACGCTCGGGCGGGTGGCGACCGTCAACAGGCTCTCCGAAAGCTTTCTTACCGCCATGGATGCCATCGTAGGCGAATTGTCGGCCACCGCGACGAATAAAGTCGATCGGTTGCAGCAGGTCAACCGGTGGCTTACCGCCCTGACGCTGACGATCCTGCTGCTCGAATTACTCTTCATCTTTCGTCCCGTGAGCCGCTTCGTGCGCAGGCAGTTCGAGCGAATCGATGCCGAGCGCGCCGCCCAGGAAAAAGCACGGCGGGCGGCGGAGGAGGCGGTAGCCGAGAAGAACGCCACCCTCGGCCAACTCTACGCGCTCAACACCGCCATCGACGAAGCAGCGCTGTTTGCCTCCCTGCGGAGCGACGGTACCCTGATTCACCTCAGCAAAAAGTTCCGGGAACTCCTGGGCGCGGACGCTCCGGTCGTCGGTCGCCCCTTCGCTCAGGTGCTGAACCGCGGCGAGGGGCGGCAGATTCGCATGGCCGAGATCCTGCGCAACGTCACCGTAACGCCCTGGCGCGGTGAGTGGGAGCTTACCGACCGCGATGATGCCACCCGCTTTCTCGAGCTGAGCGTACTGCCCGCGCGCCGGGCCGGGGCCGACGTGGACCTCTTCGTCCTGGCTACCGACGTGACCGAGAACCGCATGGCCCGCGACGCCCTGAATGCCCTGACCGAACGGCAAATTACGGAAGAGAAGGAACGCGCCCACCGACGGGCCCGCCAGACCACGGAGGCTCAGGAAAAGGAACGTCTGCGGGTGGCCCGCGATCTCCACGACGGGGTAGGGCAGAATCTCACCGCCCTGAAGTTTAGCCTGGAAAGCCTGAAGCTCGACGGTTCGGAGCGGAGCCAGGCCGACCTCGAGCGGCTCAAGGAACTGGCGGGCGATATCATCCGGGGCGTCCGCATGGCAACCTTCAATCTGCGCCCGCCCGAACTGAGCGACTACGGCCTGGCCGCTACCCTGGAACGCATGGCCCGCGAACTCAGCCGGCTGACCGGCGAACGGGTAGTTTTCGAAAACGATCAGTGTACGGCGACCCTGGACCCGGCCGCTGAGCTCAACCTTTACCGCATCACCCAGGAAGCCGTAAACAATGCCATTAAGTACGCCGGCGCGAACTACATCCTCATCACCCTGTCGGCCGGCAAGGACATCCTCAGCGTGACCGTCGACGATGACGGCCAGGGCTTCGACCCCGAAACGGTAAAATCGCGGACCGACGGGTCCGGCCTCGGTCTGGCCTCCATGGAGGACCGCATCGCCCAACTCCGCGGGCGCTTATTCATCCGTAGCTCCCCGGAGACGGGTACCCGCATCACGATTAACGTGCCCCTCGGCGGGGGCTAATCGGCGAATCCTGTATTTTGTCGCCTCGCCCCATTCACCCTACCGATCATGTCCACTACTATCTTACTCGCCGACGATCACGCCCTGGTCCGCGACGGTATCCGCCGCCTCCTCGAAGATCAATCCGACCTGCAGGTAGTCGGTGAGGCGAACGACGGGGAGGAATTGGTCGCCCTGGTCCGCGAACTGAAGCCGGACCTGGCCATCGTGGACATCCGGATGCCGAAAATGAACGGGATAGAAGCGGTGCGCCACCTGCGACGCGAAGGAAGTCCGACCCCCTGCCTGATGCTTTCCATGCACGACAGCGAAGAATACGTACTCCAGTCCATCGACGCCGGAGCCTTCGGTTACTTGCTCAAGGATGCCAGCCGCGATGAGTTCCTGCGGGCGGTCCACACCATCGTCGGGGGCGATCGCTACTTCAGCGGCGACCTTTCCAATATTCTGATCCGGCAACTGACGCGTACGGAAGGAGGGGTGAGCGCACCGGCTCCCGCCGCCCGGGAAGCGGTCGAACTGACCCGCCGGGAGCGGCAGATCCTGCCCATCATCCTTCAGGGTGCCACCAATCAGGAAATCGCCGATCAGCTCGACCTCAGCCGCCGGACCGTGGAGACGCACCGGTTCAACATGATGAAGAAGCTGGGGGTGAGCAACAGCAGCGAATTGAACCGCCGTGTACGGGAACTTGGGCTGGCCTAGTGCTCTAGGAAGCCGATGAGATGCTCGCGGTAGCCGTAGTAATCGGGATGGTTAAGGATGTCCTTGCGCCGGCGGGGGCGGGCGAAATCGATGGGCAGGATGTCTCCGATTTGCGCGCGTGGACCGGAAGTCATCATGATTACCCGGTCGGCCAGGAAGATGGCCTCGTCCACGTCATGCGTGATTTGGATCGCCGTGATCTTCTCTTTGTCCCACACCTCGAGCAGCACGTCTTGCAGTTCGGCACGGGTGAGGGAATCGAGCATCCCGAAGGGCTCGTCGAGCAGCAGGATCTTGGGTTTCAGAGCGAAGGCCCGGGCGATCCCCACCCGCTGTTGCATGCCCTGACTGAGCTGGGAGGCCCTCCGGTGAAGTAGGGAGCCGAGCCCCACCTTATCAAGGTAATACCGACTGATGTCCTGCCGCTGCCGGCGGGTCGCATGGGGGAATACCTGTTCCACCCCCAGCTGCACATTCTCCAGGGCCGTCATCCACGGCAGCAGACTCGGCGACTGAAAGATGACCCCCCGATCCGGCCCGGGCCCCGTAATGGGAAATTCATTCAGCAGGATCTCTCCGCCGGAGATGTCGTTCAGTCCCGCAATCATGGTCAGGAGGGTCGTTTTGCCGCAGCCGGAGTGGCCGATGATGGAGACGAACTCCTGCTTCTTGATCTGAAGCTGTAGCTTCTCCAGCACGACGTATTCCCCCGTCGGGGTGGGGTAGGTCTTCGTGAGATCGCGGAAGTCCAGTACGACGTCGCGCAGGGAAATGGGGGCGGCAGGGGGCATGGTGGTCATGGGGAGGGGATTTAGTCCCGGTGCCACGCCGCGACGAAGCTGCGGGTACCGGGCATGATGGGTTGGACGTCGGGCAGCGGCAGGGAATTGTCCGCCCGTGGCCGGTTAGATTCGCCCAGGGCGACGAGGTAATTCAGGATTTCGGTGCGCACCCGTTTGAAGTTCGGGTCGTGATTGAGGTCGGTCTTGTCGCGCGGACGCGCGAGGTCGATGCGGAACTCCGGCCCCAGCCCGGCGGCGGGCCCCGGATCGAGCGGAAGGATGCGATCGGCCATGAAGATGCCCTCGTCCACGTCGTTGGTGATGAGTACGGCGGTCCGCCGGTTAGCACTCCAGATCCGGAGAATCTCATCCTGGAGGTTCCCGCGGGTCAGGGCATCGAGCGCGCCGAGGGGTTCGTCCATCAGCAGGAGGTCGGGGTCGGTCGCCAGAACCCGGGCGATGGATACGCGCTGGCGCATTCCTCCGCTGAGTTCGCTGGGAAATTTATCGATGGCGTGGGAAAGCCCGACCATCTCCACGAAAGTCCGGATATGTCCTTCCCGGCGGTCCTTCGACCAGTCGGGATACACCTGATCGACCGCCAGGGCGACGTTCTGGTAGACGGTGTACCAGGGCAGGAGGGAGTAATTCTGAAAGATGATGCCGCGTTCCGGGGCCGGACCCTTGATGGGTTGGCCGCGGTAGAGCACCTGGCCGGAGCTGGGCCGGAGCAGGCCGGTCATCAGGTTCACCAGCGTGGTCTTGCCGGAGCCGGTGAACCCGACGATCGCCAGAAACTCCCCCTCCGCGATGCTCAGGTTGATGTCGGACAGTACTTCGGTGCGGGATTCCCCCTCGCCGTACCACTGGCTGACGTTGCGAAATTCAATTACGGGAATGGACATATGCACTGATTTTGCGGGGGTTATCCGATGGCCTTCTCGAAGGACACGCGGCCCTGTACCATGAACATGAGGCGGTCGAGCAGGAAACCCACCAGGCCGATGACGAACATCGCCACGATGATCTTGGCGTTGGAATCCGATCCGCCGTTCTGAAATTCCTCCCACACGAAGGAGCCGAGACCGGGGCTCTGCGCCAGCAGTTCGATGGCGATGAGTACCATCCAGGCCACGCTGACGGTAATGCGCATCCCGGTGAAGATGAGGGGAATGGCCGAGGGCAGAATTACCCGGAAGATCTTCTTTCCGATTCCCAGCTGGAGGACGCGGGCGACGTTGAGGTAGTCCTGGTTCACCGAGGAAACCCCGACGCTGGTGTTCACGAGGGTAGCCCACATGGCGCACAGGCCCACGCTGATGGAGGAGATGAGGAAGGAAGTATCGGTATCGGAGCCCAGAGTAAGGGTCTTTACGATCATGAAGACCAGCAGCAGCCAGACCACCGGCGAGACCGGTTTAAAAACCTGGATCATCCAGTTGAAGGCGATCCGTAAGTTTTCGTTCAGCCCGATCACGATCCCCAGGGGAACGGCAATCAGCAGGGAGATCAGGAAGCCCACGACGACCGTTTTCAGGCTGGTGCCGATCTGATCCACGAAGGACGGCCGCCCGGTGTAAGTGATCGCCGCGAGGCCACGGGCGGCCCGGGCGGCGTTCAGCTCGGCGGTTTCCGCGGCGAATTCCGCTTGCTTGGTCCGGATGGCCCGGTGATCGGCCAGTAACAGCCCCGCAGCCCGCACCACCTCACGGGGGAACGGCAGGGTGTTGGGTTTGCAACTGACGTCACCGGAAGCAATACAGGCGGCCATCGCGGCTCCCGCGTCCGCGCCCTGTTCCTGCGTCGTTCGCTCGATGCGGGCCGTGGCTTCCACCCCGTAGAGGTAGCCCGCGCTCAGCTGCCAGAGAAGCAAAAATATCGCCATGGAGGTTAAGGAGATCGCGAGTTTACGCCCCAGGGCGGGGAGATTGCGGCGCATATTCACCCGCCGGGGGAGGCGGCGGGAAAGCGAGGCGAGGGCGGCCCGGGGGGCGGCGGCGACGGTGGTAGTGGTGGGGTGGCCCATGGGAGAGGGGATGAGGGGGGGTGAAGGAATGTTACTCGCTCTCCAGCGGATCCTTGTGACCGATGCTGAAGCGTTGGAGGTAACCGATGGGGTCTCTGCCGTCGTAGGAGATGCCGTCGATGAAATCGGCGGTGACGGGCTTGTAACCGTCGGTGTCCGGCAACTCGGTGGCGGGAAGGAGCCCCTCGGCTACGAGTTCTTCCGCGGCCGCCCGCCATATTTCCGGGCGGTAGATCTCCCGGATGGTCTCGTGGTACCAGTCGGCGGGCTTGGCTTCCGGGATCTGGCCCCAGCGGCGCATCTGGGTGAGGAACCAGATGCCGTCGGAGTAGAAGGGATAGGTCGCGTGGTATTTGTAGAAGACGTTGAAGTCGGGCTGCTCCCGCTTGTCACCCTTTTCGTACTCGAAGGTGCCGGTCATGGAGCTGGCCAAGACGATGGAGTCGGCCCCGACGTAATCCGGACGGGAAAGAATGCCGATGGCCTCGGCGCGGTGGGCCGGATCGTCCAGCCAGCGGCAGGCCCGGATGAGCGCCTTGGTGATGGCGCGGGTGGTGTTCGGGTACTTGGCGGCAAAGTCGGCCCGCAGCGCGAAGACCTTCTCCGGGTTATTCTTCCAGATGTCGTTGTTGGTGACTACGGGAACGCCGATGCCCTTAAAGACCGCCTGTTGGTTCCAGGGTTCGCCCACGCAATAGCCGTAGATGGTACCCGCCTCGAGGGTGGCCGGCATTTGAGGCGGCGGCGTCACGGAGAGGAGCACGTCGGCGTCCACCTGGCCTTGAATGTTGTCGGCGGTGTAGAAGCCCGGGTGCAGGCCGGCGGCGGCCAGCCAGTAGCGGAGTTCGTAGTTGTGCGTCGACACCGGAAAGACCATGCCCATTTTGAAGGGTTTTCCGCCGTTGCGGTATTCTTCCACCACGGGCGCGAGCGCGGCGGCGGAGATCGGGTGGATGGGCTGGCCGTTCTCGTCCTGGGGGACGTGGGCTTTCATCCGGTCCCACACTTCGTTGCTGACCGTGATCCCGTTGCCGTTGAGATCCAGGGAGAGGGGCGTAATGAGTTGCGCCTGACGACCGAAGCCGGCTCCGGCGGCTACGGGCTGCCCGGCGAGCATATGGGCGCCGTCGAGCTGTCCGTCGATCACCCGGTCCAGGATATTTTTCCAGTTGGACTGGGCCTCGACGGTGACGAACAGGCCCTCGTCGCGGAAGTAGCCCAGTTCCTTCGCGATGGCCAGGGGAGCCATGTCGGTGAGCTTGATGAAGCCGAAAGTGAGTTGGGGTTTCTCGATGGCCGCCAGTTTGGCGGGGTCGCGGGAGCCGGCGGTTTCGGCCGGAGTGCCGGCATTACTGGAGCCGCAGGCGTGCAGGAGGAAGGCCAGGGGCAACAACAGGATCAATAAATGCTTCATGGTTGTCGAGTTTTCGGTAGGTCGGTATGGGGGAGATGATGACCGGTGGTTATTTCTTCTGCTTGTCTTCGCTCTCGAAGAGGGTGGGGCGGAAGGTGATCATGGTCCAGGCCCAGTTGTTGGACCGCAGGTTGCCGGGGCGGAGGCGGGTCAGCGTTTTCGGTGCCCAGCAGGTGGGAATACCCGACATGGAGGGTGACGCCGGCGGCGAGGGGGCGGACGTACACCAGGTCCACTTCCGTACCCATGGCCGACGGCAACCGCTCACCGTCGGCATCCACCTGCGCGGAGCCGGTGAAGAACTGGTGACCGTGGGCCAGGAGCGCGGCCCCGCCCAGTTTCCACTTCGTTTTCAGGTAGAGGTCCGTGACGCCCACGGTGCCGTTGGCCGGCCCTACGTAGAAGTAGTCCATCAGTCCGTTGAAGGCGTGGTTGGTACCGTAATCGGGCTGAAAGGCCGTGATCCGGTTGCTCTCGGTCGTAGCATCCTGTCCGGAGATGAATTCGGCCCCCAGGGTGATGGGCGTGACCTTCGTCGGGTAGGTGGCGCTCAGTCCCGCCAGCAGAGCCCCGACGGGCCGCCCGTTCTGGCGGCCGGTCTGGGCGTAAAGATCGCCAATGAACGTAAGCTTGCCGGCACGGTAGCTGACGTAGGTGCCCAGCGTCTGCTTGTGGGAAACCGTGGAGTCCGCATTCTGCAGCGTGGCGTTGAGCGCCAGCAGGGATACCGACCCCTTGTCTTCGGTAAAGGCGTGATTGTACCAGGCGTACTGAAGGCTCTTGTAGTTGCCGCTCACGGAGTAATAATTGGCGGCGGGTGCCTGAAGGTACGCCGGTTCGGGAACGTCGTCGTCGGAGTTGTAGGCCAATCCGACGTGCAGGCGATCGATCTTTTTCTTGTTTTCGAACTGCAGTAACAGGGCGTCGTGGCGGCGTCCCTGCTGGGCCCACTCGAGCCCGCCGAGGATGCGTTCGTTGTCGTAACTGATGATCTGACGGCCGGCCCTGACGGAGAAGCGGGGGTTGACCGCGTACTGTCCCCAGGCTTCACTAAGGAAGGTGTTGCCGTTCTCGTTCTTAAAAATTTGCGGCACCTCGCCCCAGAGGCGCACGTCCTGCAGGGCGAGTCGGAAGGTGTATTTCTCCTCGGCGTAATCCACGTAGACCCGACTGCGCTGCTCGGTAAAGAAGGCCGGGTCGCTGCCGGCGGAACGCGGCGTTTTAAATCCGTTGCGGAACTCCGTGCGCGGCCGCACCTCGGCACTTAACTTAAACTGGCCGGAGAGGGGAGAACTAAGGAGTGAAAGCAGAAGAGCGGAGGCAATGAGTCGCATGGGAGGAAACGTACGAGTGATCAGGCGTAGGACCTTCCCGTGGGTCCGATGTTACAAATCTACGTACTTAAAACTTAAAATACGTAATTAAATACGTAAAAAACTAAGTATAATTTTTATCCATACTGGTAAAGTGTATCTTTGGGACCGTCAGATGCGTTTATTCCTACGTATTTTAATCCTCCTCTATGACCGCCACCGAAGTAAAGACCACCTGCTCCTACTGCGGCGTGGGCTGTGGGATCATCGCCCGGCAGGACGTCCGTGGCCGACTCAGCGTGGAGGGGGATCCGGACCACCCGGCCAACCTCGGGCAGCTCTGTTCCAAGGGCCGCACCCTTAACTACGTAGTGCAGGACCAGTCCGACCGACTGCTTTACCCCCAACTTCGCTACCACCGCGCCCATCCTCTCCAGCGGGTGAGTTGGGAGCGGGCCATGGACCGGGCGGCGGCGGTCTTCCGTTCCGTCATCGCGGAGCACGGTCCGGACAGTGTCGCCTTCTACGTATCCGGCCAGTGCCTCACCGAGGAGTACTATTTGATCAATAAGCTCACCAAGGGGTACTTCGGCACGAACAATATCGACACCAATTCCCGGCTCTGTATGAGCTCGGCCGTAGTGGCCTACACCAAAATGCTCGGTGAGGATGCCGTGCCCGTCAGTTACGCGGATATCGACCACGCCGATTGCTTACTGGTCGCGGGGGCCAACCCCGCCTGGTGCCACCCGATACTCTGGCGGCGGGTGGAAGCCCGTAAAGCCGCCCACCCCCACCTGAAAATCATCGTAGTGGACCCCCGGCGCACCGATACCTGCGCCCTGGCCGATCTGCACCTGCAGATCGTGCCCGGTACGGACGTACTGCTGTACCACGCCATTGCGCGCCGGCTGTACGACACGGACCGTATGGACATGGAGTTCATCCGGCAGCACACCGAAGCGGGGGAGAATTACGTGCGCATCCTGAAATCGCTGCACCTGCGCTCCGCCGCGAAAACCTGTGGCGTGAGCCTGGAAGACATTAAGCTCGCCGCCGACTACATCGGCGACGCCCGCGCCTTTCTGTCGATGTGGGCCATGGGCCTGAACCAGAGCAGGGTAGGAGTGGAAAAAAACGGGGCCCTCATCAATCTGCACCTCCTCACCGGCCAGATAGGTAAGCCCGGTGCCGGCCCCTTCTCCCTGACCGGCCAACCCAATGCCATGGGTGGCCGGGAAGTGGGGGGTATGGCCAGTCTGCTCGCCGCTCACCGCGTCCTGTCGAACCCGGATCACCGGGAGGAGGTCGCCCGCTTCTGGGGGGTGCCCAGTCTGCCCGCCCGGCCGGGATACACGGCCACCGAACTCGTCAGTGCCCTGCACGCCGGGAAGGTGAAAGCGGTGTGGATCGTATGCACGAACCCCTCGGTCAGCCTCCCCAACGCCCTCCACGCCGACGGAGCCCTGCGCAAAGCCAGGTTCGTGGTCGTCCAGGACATCAGTCACCGCAGCGATACGACCGCCTACGCCGATTTGCTGCTCCCCGCCGCCGGGTGGCTGGAGAAGACCGGTACCATGACCAACTCCGATCGTCGCGTAAGTCTGCTCCAGCCCCTGGTGCCGCCCCCCGGCGAAGCCCGACCGGACGCGGACATCATCATCGACTTCGCCCGGCGAATGGGCTTCGCCGGCTTCGATTACCGCGACGTGAGCGAAGTCTACGACGAGTACGCCCGCCTCACCGCCGGCACCCGCATCGACGTCAGCGGCCTGAGCCACGACCGGCTCCGCCGGGAAGGGACTTTTCAGTGGCCGGTTCCCTCTCCCGATCACCCGGGGACGCCCCGCCTGTTTACCGATCACCGCTTCTACACGCCTACGGGCCGGGCCCGCTTCATGTCCACCGTTTCTCACGCGGACCGGCCGCCCGCCGCGCCCGCCGACCGGCCGCTCATCCTGACTACCGGCCGCATCCGCGACCAGTGGCATACCATGACCCGGACGGGCAAGGTGGCCCGCCTGCGCCGGCACGTCGCTCTGCCTTACCTGGACATTCACCCCCTCGATGCCGCCGGCGAGAAGCTGGAGAACGACCAGCTGGCGGTGGTGCACTCCGCGCGCGGCGAGGTCCGGGTCAAAATCCGCTACAGCCGCGACCTGCGGCGGGGCGTGGTGTTCCTGCCCATGCACTGGGGGAAAACCCTGGGATCCGACCTCACGCGCGCCAATAACCTCACCGACGACGCCGTCGACCCCTACAGCAAACAGCCCAACTTCAAGTTCTGTCACGTGGGCGTGCGGGCCTACGTAAAACCGACGGAACACCTCCTCGTCATTGGTGCGGGGGCCGCCGCCTTCCGCTTCGTATCCCACTACCGCGAGCTCAACACCCGCGACCGGATCACGGTCTTTTCCCGGGAGACGCACGCGTTCTACAACCGCATCCTGCTGCCGGAGTACGTCACCGATCACCTGAGCTGGGAGCAACTCGAGAAACTGCGCGAGCAGGAGCGATTACGGCTCGATTTCGCCCTGCACCCGGAAACCTCGGTGGAGCGTATCGACCGGGCAAACCGTACCGTCTACACCGCCACCGGCGAAGCCCACACTTACGATCGCCTGATCATAGCTACGGGTAGCCGACCCTTTGTTCCCCGCGACGTGCCCCTCTACCTGCCGGGAGTCTTTACGATGCGTCGGCGGGAGGATGCCGACGGACTGAGCGACTACCTGCGGCTCGGGCAACAGGCGCGGGAGGCCCACGTACTGATCGTCGGTGGGGGACTGCTCGGGCTCGAACTGGCGGCCGCCCTGCAGGAGATCGGCGTGCGCATCACCCTGGTGCAGCGCAGTAACCGCCTCATGGAGCGGCAACTCGACGCGACGGCCAGTCAGATTCTCGCGGAGGATGTGGGGGAGCGGGGCATCCAGACCTATTTCCGCAACGAAGTAGACACCATTTTTCCGCTGCCGGCGGAGTCGGGCGCGGGCGCGGGTGCCATGCGGGTGACGTTCAAAAGCGGTATTTCCCTGGTGTGCAACGCGGTGGTGTACGCGATCGGCACGCGGCCCAATCTGGAAGTCGGCAGGACCGCCGGACTGAAGTGCGGCGGGGGCATTCAGGTCGACGACCGGCTGACGACGAGCGATCCCTACGTGCACGCTATCGGAGAGGTAGCGGAGTGGCGCGGAAAGCGCTTCGGGATCACGGCGGCGGCCGAGCAACAGGCCCAGGTCCTGGCGGCCTACCTGGCCGGCGACCTGACGGCCGCCTACGCCGGGTCGGTTCCGATGAATATCCTCAAGTTCCGGGATCTGGACCTGTGCAGTCTGGGGGAGGTGAGCCCGCCGCCCGACGATCCGGACTACGAGGAGGTGATCTTCCGTGACCTGAGCCGCCGCTACTACAAAAAGTGCGTGGTTCACCGCGATCGTCTGGTGGGGGCCGTCCTGATCGGCGACAAAAATGAATTCGCCGAATACCGGGCGCTCATTGAAGACCGGCTGGAACTGGGTGAACGGCGGGAGGAACTTCTCCGCTCCGGAAGCGCGCGCGAACCCCTGCGGGGGCGGGTGGTTTGCAGTTGCAACAACGTCGGTGAGGGGAACCTGGCGGATGCGATCGCGGGCGGGTGCCGGGACTTCAACGAGCTGGTCGCCCGCAGCGGTGCCGGTCTCGGCTGTGGCAGCTGCAAGCCGGAAGTAAGGAACATTCTCGACCACCAACTACAGACGCCATGACCACCGATCTGCACCGCGTATCCGTCCGGGGGGGCATCCTGGCCCCGAGCGAGCTGCTCACCGTGATCGAACTGGCCCGGGAACTCGGGCTGGACGGCTTCCACTTCGGCTCCCGGCAGGACATACTCTTTCCCGTACGCCCCGACCAGGCGGAGATCGTGGGTCGCTACCCCCGCTTGCGGGTGGAATCACCGGCCGAGGGTCACCACGCCAACATCATGAGCAGTTACGTGGCGGCCGATATTTTCCCCTCCACCTCCTGGCTGACGAGTTCCACCTACCTCTACATCCTCGAGCAATTTTCCTTTCCCACTCCCCTGGAGATCAACCTGACCGATCCCCGGCAGCGGCTGGTACCCCTCTTCACCGGCCACCTCAATTTCGTCGCCTCCGACGAGGAGGACTTCTGGTACCTCTACCTCAAACTGCCCGGCTGGCCGGAAATGCGCACCCTGCCCGCCCTCGTGCACAGCTGGGATCTGGGCCGGATCGCGGGGAGTATTTCCGCGGCGGGTACCGCCGAGGACCTGGAGGAAGTCATGACCCTGATTCACGCTAACGAGAACCTTAACCTGCGCGATTTGCAGCGTGACCTGGCCATCACCTTCCGTCCCTTCCCCTACTACGAGGGAATGAACCGCCTCGACGGCGACCACTACTGGCTCGGCCTGTACTGGCGCAACAACTGGTATGGTCTCGACTTCATGGCCGCCGCCTGCGAATTGTGTCTTGAGCACCGGATCGGTAAACTGAACATCACGCCCTGGAAGAGCTTCATTGTCAGCGGCATCCCCGAGAGCGAACGCCTCAGCTGGGAAAAACTGCTGGGACGCTTCGGGATCAACGCGCGTCACAGCAGTCTGGAACTCAACTGGCACCTGCCCGTGGCCGACGGGGATGCCCTGGAGCTGAAGCGTTACCTGGTGCGGGAATTCGACCGGCGCGACATCAGCACCTACGGGCTCACCTTCGGCATCAGCCGCGGCCGGGACGTGCCCTTCACCAGCATCGTGATCGAACGGGAAATGCCCAGCGCGGGTTACGTAGACGGCTTCGCGGTACGGCCGCTTTACACCCTGAAGTGTGCGCGCCACTTCGACCCCAACACCCGCGAATATGCCGAATACGCCCGCCGCGTAGACCGGTCCGAACTGGCGGAACTGATGGTCGAAATCAGTCAGCTCTACTTCGAACAACTCAACGAACGACTCGAACAGGTTATCGAAAGCAAGCCCCGCAACGAAGCTCCGCCGCCGAGTAGGAGCGTGCATCAGTGTGGGCACTGCCAGAGCGTATACGACCCCGAACTGGGGGAACCCGACGCCGATATTCTTCCCGGCACCCCCTTTTCGGAACTCCCACCGGACTACCGTTGCTGGACCTGCGGAGCGCAGAAAGACGTCTTTTTGACGATACAACTTACATTAGAGGTACATTAACAAACAATTAGGACACCCACCACGGTTCTTCAGTAAGCCCCAGTAGTTTAGTAACCCCCCCGCCCCTTGGCTACGCACATCATTCATCCCACTAAGCAGATAGCGCCCGGCGAACTGGACGGGTACTTAGATCGCGGGTGGCGACCCACCGGTCAGTCGATCTATACTTCCGACTACCTGCGTACGGACGACGACGAACTCCACGGCTGTCTGCAGATCCGGCTGCCGCTCAACGGGTTCACCTTCAAGAAACGCCACCGGAAACTGATGCGCCGCAACCAGAGGCGCTTCCGCACGGTCTACGAGCGCGCCAAGTTTCCCGACGGCGAATTGCTCCGGGTGAACAGGCTGTACATGGCGCACCATCCCGAGAAAACGCGCGCGGATCTGGAGTACAACGTCATCACCGATGAGGGTCAACGGGTACTGAATACGCAGGTCGTGCGGGTCTACGACGGCGAGCGCCTGGTCGCCTTTAGCTACATCGACGTCGGTCAGCGCGTCATTTACACCAAGGCGGGTATTTACGATCCGGCCTACGCCGCCGACAGTTTGGGAATCTATACTATGCTTCTGGAGGTCGAGCTCGCCCAGCGGTGGAACTACGACTACTATTATCCCGGCTACTATTCCCCCTCCTTCGCGGCCTTTGACTACAAGCTTACGCTGGGACAGATGGAATACCGGGATATTTCCGCGGGTAAGTGGCTGCTTCATCCCACGGCCGCGGAGGAGCGCCCCGCCGACCCGTTGACCGTCAATCGCAACAAGCTCAACGAGGCGCTGCGTATTCTCGGCACCGCCAGTATCCGGGCGGAGTTCCGGGAATATCCCTCCTTTACGGGGCGCTTCCGTCCCACCCGTGACGGCGACAATCTCATGCTCGACGCCCCCCTTCTCCTGGTCGTCGGGCGGCCCCTTCCCCTGGATTTTTATTTCGTGCTTACGTACGACAACGAGAAGCAGTGCTACCGCTACGACGTGGTCCGGACGGCCAACCTCTACGATATGCGGGTACAGCTGCAGAGTCGGGAAGGGGTGCCCCGTTTCACTACGCCGGTAGTCGTGCATAACCGCCTGCTGGAATCCGAGTCGGTACAGCCCATCGTGCGGCTTATCCGGGAACGGTTACACGCCGCCGGGTCAAACGCTTGAAAATACGATGTACATCAGCAGCAGGATCGCGCCTACGATGGCCGCGGTGATGATGAAGAACCGTTTGGTCTGCCGGGCGGATTCGGCATTGCGTTTACGCTTTTTTCTGACTTTGGCCATCGCATGATCTTTAGTGGTCGACTCCCGCTCAAGTTAGTACCCACCCCGCAAACCGAAAAGCGTCGTCAATCGACTACCTTTGCCCGCCACAGCAAACGTAATCTCCATGAGCACCCAACTACTTGCCGGAAAACGCGGCGTCATTTTCGGAGCCCTTGACGACCAGAGCATCGCCTGGCAGGTCGCCGAAGTCTGCGCCGAAATGGGCGCCAAATTCACCCTCACGAACGCTCCCGTGGCCCTGCGCTTCGGCAGCCTCAACGAACTGGGGGAAAAACTGAACGCCGAGATCATCCCCGCCGACGCTACCAGCATCGAGGATCTGGAAAAGTTGTTCCAGCGGTCCGAAGAGGTGCTGGGAGGCAAACTCGACTTCGTCCTGCACGCGATCGGTATGTCGCTCAACGTACGCAAGGGGAAGGAGTACACCGACCTGAAGCACGACTGGATGCTGAAAACCTTCGACATCAGTGCCATCAGCTTTCATAAGATGTGCCAGGTGCTTTACCAGGGCGATCACATGGCTGAGTGGGGCAGCATCCTCGGGCTGAGCTACATCGCGGCCCAGCGCACCTTCCCCGACTACAGCGAAATGGCCGAATCCAAGGCCCTGCTCGAAAGCTTCGCCCGGAGCTTCGGCTACCACTTCGCCGAAAAGAATAAAGTCAGGGTCAATACCATCAGCCAGTCCCCTACCATGACCACCGCCGGCAAGGGTGTCAAGGGCTTCGATGAGTTCTTCGGCTACGCGGACAAGATGTCGCCCCTCGGCAACGCCCCCGCCCGAGCCTGCGGAGAGTACTGCGCTTCGCTGTTTAGCGACCATACCCGCTACGTGACCATGCAGAACCTCTACCACGACGGCGGCTTTTCGAATATGGGCATGAATCCGAAACTGATCGGATAGCGCGGTAGACAACGAAAGGGTTACGGGGAGTACTCCCTGAACAAACGGAACCCCCCGAGGCGCGAGCAATGGACATGGCTGTACAACAACTTTGGCGGATAAGCTGGATGCATCGGATTCGCTCGCTGCTCTGCGTGCCGTTACTGCTGTTCGCCTTCGGCCACGGGGTCCACGCTCAGATCCTCGATCCCAGCGACACCGGGCGACCGGACCTCGGCGACCCGGAATACGACGAGGCGTCCAGTCGCCGGGGCGGGCCCCAGGATCAGCGGGAAACGCTCCCCGATACCTTCGGCATCTTCATCTACCGGGTGGATAATCCGAATCGGGAAGAGACCTTCCGCGACAGCCTCCTCAACGGCTTTCAGCGCTACGAACCCGACCGCGCGGCCGATTTTGACTACGGCACGCTCGGCATCCTCGGTTCCGCCGCCTACGGACTCCGGTACACGCCGGTACACCGCAGGGGACTGGAAGTAGGGTTCCGGCAGTTTGATCTGTACCGGACGGACGGGCAGCAACTGGACTTCTACCGCCTGGAGCGCCCCTTCACCTACCTGCGGTACCTGCGGGGCAGCGAGCAGAACGACGGTCGCCTGACGGCCCGCTTCAGCCGGAATTTCGCCGACGGCGTCAATTTGTTGCTCGACTACGACCGCATCTATCAGCTGGGTACCCAGGACCAGTATCCCTCCACGGCAATCCGCAATACCTCGGTCGCTACCGGACTGGCGGTCAGGCCACCGGGCAGTCGCTACAGCGGCTACTTCAGTTACGTGGCCAACACCTTCGAGAACCAGCAAAACGGAGGAATCGCCGATACGCGGTCCGATACCGGAGGGGAGATCAACAGCCTGGACAACCAAATTCCGTTCCTGGAGGAAACGTATCTCCGCCACGCCTACCGCGAGGCAACGGCAACCCAGTACCTGCAGTTCGGGGCGAGCACGGATACGCTGTCGGGCCGGGAGCGGCGGGCCTTCACGGTGAAGCATCAGTTACGGATCCGGGGAGCGGCCTACCGGATGAGCAGTCTGCGATCCGAACAGGACAGCAGCTTCTATAATCGCTTCCCCGCCCTGGACCTGGACGACCGGGGACTCCGCAGTCGCCTCACCCACGACGTCATCAGTAACGAACTTGGAATCTCCACCTACCGGCGGTCGCGCTCGGGCGGGCGGGAAACCGTCCAGCGAGATCTGCTGGAGGTCGGCCTGCTCCACCAGTTGCACCGGGTCTCCCGCGAAACGGGCGACAGTACCGCCAACGTGGTGATGGCGCAGGCCCGTGTCGGGCTCCGGCCGAGCGACCGGCTGCAACTCCTGGTGGACGGACAGCTCAACATCGTCGGCCAGATCGGTGATTACCGGCTGGCCGCCGAGGGGGCACTCGATCTCGGGGTAGGCGGTAAGCTCGAACTGGCCGCCGTAAATCAGCTGTACTCCCCCGATCTGGTACAGCGGACCTACCTGCTCAACGGTAGCGAATGGTACGACCGCGACTTCGCCAAGACCCTGGAGTTGCGACTCGAGGGTGCCTACACGCTGCCCTTCATCGGCATTCGGGCGGGGGTAGGGTATAGCCTGCTGACGAACTACATCTACTTCGACGCGGAGGGGATGCCCGTGCAGGAAAGCAGTCCGGTCAGCATCCTGCAGCTCACGGCGGAGCGTGACTTCAGCTTCGGCGATTACCGGATCGATAACCGCATTCTGCTGCAGGAAGCGGATCAGACCGTCTTTAGACTTCCCCGTCTGCTGGGTGAGCACAGTATTTACTACGCCGGCAAGTGGTTCGGGGTGCTAAACGTTAATCTCGGAGTCGATCTCCGCTACGTGAGTGGGTTCAGTCCCTACTACTACAACCCCGTCATCCAGCAATTTCAGTTGCAGGACGAGCAGGCCACCGACTTCTCCTGGCAGGTGGATCCCTTCTTCAGCCTGCGGGTCACCCGCTTTCGCTTCTTCGTGAAGTTCGTTCAGGCGCAGACGTTGCTGTCGGATCGCCTTTTCTACCTCACCGCGGAGCATCCCTATCCGGACGCCGCCCTCCGCCTAGGCGCGAGTTGGCGGCTGCTCGACTAAATTAAAAAGGGCACGAAGGTGGTTTCCTCCGTGCCCCTGATACTCGTATGAGCGTGGTGTTCTAGAACTCGCGCATGCTGGTCGGCGCGACGAACTCATTCATTTCGTCCACGTTGGTGACCTTCATGTTTTTGCCGTCCCAGAGCAGCTTCGTGCGGCCCCGAACTTCGTACTCGTCTTCCTTGCCGTCGGCTTTCGGGAAGCGGTAATCGTACCCGCGAACGGCGAGATTACCCATGAGGATGGTTTCGGTAAGCGGCCCGGCCTTGCCCAGGTGGCTGCTGGGCTGGTAGCCTTCCTTGATGCCGTTGACCCAGTCCATTTCGTGGGACGTCTCGACCCGGGGGAGGGTTTCCGGTACATTGCTCTCCTCCATGCGGGAGGTGGGGAGCAGGCGGGGGTTCTGACCGTAGGTATTGGCCATGAGTTTACCCTTGTCGCCGACCATAATGATGCCGCTGCCGCCGTCGCCCATCGGCTCGTCGACGCCGAGTTCTTCGGGGCGACCGGGCAGGATGCCACCGTCGGTCCAGATCAGTTCGACGGGGGGCTTCTCTCCGCGGGCCGGGAATTTCACGTGGATCTTGGAGGCCGGGGGCGCGGTGCCGGGGTTGTAGTCGGCAACCCAGTCCTGGCTGTACACCTGGACTACGCTGGCTTCCGCGCTTTCTGGATAGCCGAGTTCGAGAATGTAGAAGGGCGTATCGATGATGTGACAGCCCATATCGCCCAGTGCGCCGGTACCGAAGTCCCAGTAGCCTCTCCAGCTGAAGGGGTGGTAGGCCTTGTTGTGGGGGCGCATTTCGGCGATGCCAAGCCACAGGTTCCAGTCGAAGTCGGGCGGAATGGGATCGGTGGTCGTAGGCACCTTACCTCCCTGGGGCCAGATCGGGCGGTTCGTCCAGGCATAGATAGTATGCACGTCGCCAATGGCACCGGATTCGTAAAGTTCCTGGGTTTTGCGAATGCCTTCGCCGCTGGCGCCCTGGTTGCCCATCTGGGTGACGAGCTGGGGTTTAGACTTGGCCATTTCGGTCAGCATGCGTACTTCGGCGATGGTGCGGGCCAGGGGTTTTTCGATGTAGAGGTGCTTGTCCAGGCTCATCGCGGCCAGACCTGCGGTCGCGTGCATGTGATCCGGGGTGGTTACGACCACGGCATCAATGTCCTTTCCGTACTTATCGAGCATGACGCGGAAGTCGCGGTCGTAGCTTGCTTTCGGAAAGCGTTCGCGGGTTTCGGCGGCCCGGGAGTCGTCGACGTCACAGAGCGCCATCACGTTTTCACTCATCAGGGCACGGAGGGTGCCGGTGGCCTTACCGCCGGCACCGATGGCGGCGATGTTGAGCGTGTCACTGGGTGCTTTATACCCCTTGCCCCCCAGCACGTGGCGCGGGACGATGGTGAAGGCGGCCGCGGCGGTGGCGGCGGTACGTAGAAATCTCCGACGGGTAGAGATAGATTGTTTAGGCATAATCGAGGTTGGTGATTGTGCGGTCAAGATAAGCAACCGCGCCATTAACCCGGGCCACCCCTCCCGCGAAGTGTCCGTTCGCGAACCTTATTCGTAGCTAGCCGATTAGAGCAGGCATGGATCCCACTACCAAGATCAACATTCCCGAAAGTGAGCTGGAGCGCGTCGTCATCGTCGGCGGTGGATTTGGCGGATTGCAGCTGGCGCGTAAGCTCAACCGGGCTAACTTCCAGGTCGTCCTCATCGACAAGAACAACTACCACCAGTTCCAGCCCCTCTTCTACCAGGTCGCGATGTCGGGACTGGAACCGAGCAGCATCGTATTTCCCTTCCGCAAGTTGTTCCAGGGCCGTAAGGACCTGTACATCCGTATGGCGGAGGTCACCCACGTAGACGTTCGGGCCAAACAACTCCAGACGCCCCTCGGGCACTGCAACTACGACCACCTGATCGTGGCCACGGGAGCCGACACCAACTACTACGGCAATGAGGAGCTCGAACGCCGGACACTGCCCATGAAGTCCGTCTCCGAAGCCCTGTATCTCCGCAATTCCATCCTCGACGACTACGAGGATGCCCTCACCACCCCCGGTTACGCCGACCGGCAGGAACTGGTCGACATCGTTATCGTCGGCGGCGGCGCCACGGGGGTGGAGCTGGCCGGTTCCCTGGCCGAGATGAAGACCCACGTGCTCCCTAAGGATTATCCCGAATTGCACGTGCAGGAGGAATTCGACATCTACCTCATACAGTCCGGAGATGCCCTGCTGAAGGGAATGAGCGAGCACAGCAGTGAAAAGGCACTTCGCTACCTGGAAAATCTGGGGGTCAAGGTCCTTCTCAACAGCCGGGTCACCGGCTTCGACGGGCGCACCGTGACCCTTGACGACGAGCGGACGATCGCCACTCAGAAGGTGATCTGGGCGGCCGGGATCCGCGGACAACCCATAGCGGGCCTGCCCGAGGAGGCCATCACTTACGGCAACCGGCTGGCCGTCGACCGCCACAGCCGCGTAAAGGGGACGGACTGCGTGTACGCCATCGGCGACGTGGCCTACATGGAGGAACCGGATTTTCCCCAGGGGCATCCGCAAGTAGCTCAGGTGGCCATTCAGATGGGCGAGCACCTGGCCAAGAACCTACGCTACCGTCACCTCAGGGGAGAAGCCTGGGAGCCCTTTCACTACCACGATAAGGGCAGCATGGCCACGATCGGACGCGGGCGGGCGGTGGTCGATATCCCGAAACCCGAGTTTCACTTCGGTGGCGTACTGGCCTGGCTGGTCTGGTTGGTCGTCCACCTCTTCGCCATCCTGGGTACCCGCAACAAGATATTCGTCTTCCTCAACTGGGTGTACAACTACATCAACTACAACCAGAGCCTGCGTCTGATCATCCGGCCGGCCAAGGCGCGGTCCTGATCAGTCGAGCCAGGAAATAGCCCGCTTGCGGTCGATGGTGGAAAAGGCGGCCAGATCCAGTCCGGGCGTGAGCAGATCGCTGAGTTTCACGCTGGTCTTGAGCCACGACTGGTCGCCGACGATGGCTACCCGCTCCAGGTCCTTGTACAGTTTGAGGCTGGTCTTGAGATCTTCCCACAGCGTCCGGGCATTGATGCCCTCGGTACTCACGATTTCCAGCAGGATGCGGGCCTTGCCGTGGTGTCGTACTTTTTCTTCCACCAGCGTGTTGATCCGGTCGTAGTCGGCGATGTTGAGTTTCCCCACGATCGCCAGGCCGAGGAGGCGGTCGTCACCTAGATCCACCGTTTTGACTCCCTCCGATACCAGGGGTTCCGTATCCGTCTTCAGCCACTGGTGCGCTACTTCTCCCTCATCGAGGCGGAAGGTCTTCACCTCCATACGGGGCGTGAACCAGTCAATACCGCCGGAGAGCGTGGTCAGCCAGCCGTGGTCGGTCAGAATGGCGTACTTCTCGATCTTATGCAGTAGATCCTTTTTGGCCTTAATGGTGTCCCAGAAAGACTGGTAGCTAGCGAAACCGCCGACGTTCTTGATGTTGCCGAGCAGCCGCAGGCGTCCGTGGGTGACCACCTTCGCCTCCACGGCCATGAGCAGGCGGCGCATACCTTCTTCGTCGACTTCTCCGTCGAGGGTAAAACCGAGCATATTGTCCTGGGAAAGGGGAAAGACCGAAATCATAGGGAGTTTTCTTAGCTAAACTCCCCGCCCCCGGCAAATGATTACCGGCCAGCGCGCAAATTCGACCAATGCCCCGCCCGGTCCGACGGCGAATTCCCCCCAATTCCGATAATTCTCGGAACCTCCCGGTAAAAATCTTAGTTGCAATGAGCAGAATCTTCCGATATACAGTCAGCATCCGATGAGAATAGCCATCATTGCCCACCTCAAGTTTCCCATTTCAGAGCCCTTCCACGGGGGACTTGAGATGCATACCCACTGCCTCACCCAGGAGCTGATGCGCCGGGGTCACGAAGTGACCCTGTTCGCCCGTCGGGAATCCGATCCGGCATTCCGGGTGATCGAGCCCACCCTCAATGCCATCGATCGGATGGAGGGCATCGATCTCTTCGAGGAGGAGCCCGGCTTCGGCCGCGACTTCGTGAACAAGTTCCATGCATACATGGAAATGATCACGACCATCCAGCGGGGTGATTTTGATATCGTGCACAACAACAGCCTGCACTTTCTCCCCCTTTCCCTCGCACACACCCTCGGCTGCCCGATGGTCACCACCCTGCACTGCCCGCCCTTCGCCTCCTTCCGCAGCGGAGTGCTCCTGGCCCGTCCCTACCTGGGAAACCAGTTCGTTGCCGTCAGCGAGAGCATCGCCCGACAGTGGGAGGATAGTATCACCCACTGCCGCGTCGTCCATAACGGCATACAGGTCGACCGCTGGTCGCCTACCGACCGGGCGGAGCCCAATACCGCCTTCTGGTTCGGTCGCTTCTGCCCGGAAAAAGGGCCCGAGTACGCCATCCGGGCCGCCAAACGGGCGGGCTTCAAACTGCGCCTGGCGGGGTCGATCTACGACCAGGAATACTTCCGTCGGGAAGTCGAGCCCCTCCTCGACGACGACATCCAGTACATCGGTCACCTCGACCACGCGGCCATCTGCGCCGAAGCGGGTCGCGCCGCCGTAGGCTTATTCACCTCCACCTGGGACGAACCCTTCGGCCTCGTACTTCCCGAAATGCTTGCCTGCGGAACGCCCATCGTGTCCTTCGACAGCGGAGCGGCCGCCGAAATCATCGACGATAGCTGCGGGATTATCGTAGCGAAACGCGATGTTGCCGCGATGGCCGCCGCCATGCCCGTAGCCGCCCGCCTGCGTCGCCAGAATTGCCGCCGCCGTGCCGAGCGCCACTTCCCGATCGACCGCATGATCTCTGACTACGAAAGAATTTACCGCAAGCTGGTGCCCCAGGGAAAGAAGGTCACCACGGTCACCGCCGGCCCCCTGGTCGGACCCGCAAGCGTGAGCGTTGTTGCCTAGACCGATCGCCTTTTACGTCCACCACCACGGGGGAGGGCACGCCAACCGTACCCGATTGCTCGCGGATCATCTGCCGACCACTACGCCCGTACACGCCTTCACGTCTTCCCCGGATCGTTTTATCGGCTGGGACCGGGGCATCGTTCACCCCCTACCGCCCGACGTCGATCCGGACCGGGACCCGGCGGCGGACCTCCTGGTCGATCAGGTGCTGCATTACGCCCCCCTCGATCTTCCCTGCCTCCAGGAGCGGATGGCGAAACTGGCCGGCTGGATCACCCGCGAGCGCCCCGCCTGGTTCATCGTGGACCTCTCCGTGGAAATCGCGCTGTTCATACGCTTGTGCGGCGTGCGCGTAGCCCTCGTGCGTTTACACGGGCACCGCGAGGATCCGGCCCACCTGGCGGCCTTTCGACTGGCGGACCGGCTGCTGGCCCCCTTCCCCCCCGAGCTGGAAGACGCGCACACCCCCGCCTGGGTCCGGGCCAAGACGACCTACCTGGGCACCTTCAGTCGGTTTGACGAGCGACGGGAAACGCGGGAAGCGTGTCGCCGACTTCTGCACCTCGACGAAGACCGGAAAGTGGTCACCGTCATCAATGGTTTGGGCGGCGGAGCGCGGGAGCCGGCGTACTGGGAACGTGCTGCGCGAGCTAACCATGACTGGTACTTCCTGCTGGTCGGCAAGGTCGTCCCGACCGGCACCGAACTGCCAAACTTACGCGTCGTCGGCCTGGTAGATGACACCTTTCCCTATCTCCGGGCGGCTGACGTGGTCGTAGGGAGCGGGGGGACCAACACCATGATGGAGATCGGCGCGGTCCGGGTACCCTTCGTCAGTCAGCCCGAGCCACGGCCCTTCGACGAGCAGGAATGCAAGATGGAAGCCCTCCAGCGGCTGGGGCTCACCGAGATTGCCCGGTCCGCTACGGCACCCGCGGAGTGGGGCCGGATCCTGGACCGGGCGCTCCGACAGGACGTAAGCGGTTGGGAGGGCCTGGGTGGGGGAGGATCGTTAGCCGCAAAACTGGCGGATCTATTCGCTCGCTGACGGTACGCCGGATCAGACCGGACGATTTGCGTCCAAATAACTACCTTTTGCTGGGGAGCAGTATCCCGCGTCCGATTGGTGGCGGGGGTGGCTACCAATGCGTCCGCTGCTTTCCGATTACCTTTGCTCCTGCGCGCCCGCCCTGGCTTGGTACGATGTTTGCAACTGCTAAGCGAAACTACGCCAGTGAGCCTACCTAAGATTACGATTAAGATGGATAACCGAGGATTTGACGACGATCAGGACATGCTGCCCTTCATTGGTCTGGAAGATGGAGACGAGGAGCTGGTCGACGGGGATACGCCCAGTCCGATTCCCATCCTGGCCCTGAAGAATGCCGTACTCTTTCCGACGATCGTAACCCCCATAAACATAGGCCGTGACCGCTCCATCAACGCCGTAAACCGGGCAATGGAAGGGAACCGACTCGTGGCCGTCTTCGCCCAGCGCGAACTGGACGTGGAGGAACCGAAGGTGAGCGACCTGTACGAAGTCGGCACCCTGGCCCGAATCGTGAAGATGCTGCGGATGCCCGACGGCAGTCTGACGGCGGTCCTGCGCGGAGGACAAAGAATTCGCCGTACCGGCATCACCGCCGAAACGCCCTTCATGGAGGGGACGATCGAGCCCCTGGAATACGCCCAGCCCGCCGAAGCGATGACCTTCGAGGCCACGATCGACAGCATCCGCGACATGGCGGTGCGGGCGGTGGAGCTGAGTCCCAATATCCCCACCGAGGCCCGGGTAATGCTGGACAATATCAGTCGTCCCAGCCAGTTGCTGAATTTTATCGCCAGCAACCTAAACGGGGAAATGAAGACCCGCCAGGAGCTGCTCGAAACCAATGACCTGGGCAGCAAGGCCGAGCGGGTACTGAAGGAGCTCCAGCGCGAACTGCACATTCTGCAACTGCGCGATCAGATCGAGAACAAGACGCGTGGAGACATCGAGCAGCAGCAGCGGCAGTACTTCCTCAACCAGCAGATCAAGGCCATCCAGGATGAGCTCGGCGAGAACCCCAACGAGCAGCAGATCGACGAACTGATCGCCCGGGCCGAAAAGAAGCAGTGGCCGGATGAAGTGAGCAAGACATTCGACCGGGAGGTGCTGCGCCTCAAGCGGATGAACCCCCAGGTGGCCGAGTTCAGCGTGCAGCTCTCCTACCTCGAAATGTTGCTCGACCTGCCCTGGCAGGAGTACACCGAAGACAACTTCGACCTGAAGACGGTCTCCCGGGTGCTCGACGACGACCACTACGGCCTGGAGAAGGTCAAGGACCGCATTCTCGGGCACCTCGCCGTCCTGAAGTTAAAGGGGGACATGAAAGCGCCCATTCTGCTTCTGCTGGGCCCTCCCGGCGTGGGCAAGACCAGCCTCGGAAAGAGCATCGCCCACGCACTGGGTCGCAAGTTCGTGCGCATCAGTCTGGGTGGTCTGCACGACGAGAGTGAGATCCGCGGACACCGCAAAACCTACATCGGTGCCATGCCGGGACGGATCGTGCAGTCGCTGCGTAAGGTCGGTTCGGCGAACCCCGTGTTCATTCTCGACGAGATCGATAAGATCGGGCAGAGCCACCGTGGAGATCCTTCCTCCGCCCTGCTGGAAGTGCTGGACCCCGAACAGAACGGAACTTTTCACGACAACTACCTGGATCTGGATGTAGACCTTAGCAAGGTCCTCTTCATCGCTACGGCCAATAGTATGCAGACGGTCCAGCCCGCGTTACGGGATCGTATGGAGATCATCCGGCTGAGTGGATACTCCACGGAGGAAAAACTGGAGATCGCCCGCCGGCACCTACTGCCCAAGCAGCGCGAATCCCACGGCCTACTCGCCAAACAGGTTAAGATCCCCCTGACTACGCTGCGGGAAGTCGTGGAGGGTTACACCCGGGAAAGCGGGGTACGGGCCCTGGACCGCCAGATCGCGGGACTCATGCGTCACGCCGCCAAGGAGATCGCCATGGAGGGAGAAGAGCGGGTCACGATCAAGAAAGACAGCCTGGAGGACGTACTCGGTCCCCGGATCTTCGAGCGGGAACCCTACCGCGTGGGGCGGCAGTCGGGCATTGCCATCGGACTGGCCTGGACCCAGGTGGGTGGTGAAATTCTGTTCGTGGAAGCCAGTCTGAGCCCCGGCAAGGGCGGTTTGCAGCAGACGGGCAACCTGGGTGCCGTGATGAAAGAGAGCGCCACCACGGCGCGTTCCTACCTGCGGGCCAACGCCGAGCGGATCGGCATCGATCAGGAAGCCTTCAAAACGAAAGATCTGCACGTGCACGTTCCCGAGGGTGCCACGCCGAAGGACGGACCCAGCGCGGGCATAACGATGCTGACCGCGATGGCGAGCGCATACACGGATCGACCCGTAAAGCCGTATTTGGCCATGTCGGGAGAAATCACCCTGCGCGGACGCGTCCTGCCGGTCGGGGGCATCAAGGAAAAACTGCTGGCCGCCCGACGGGCCGGAATGAAGCAGGTCATCCTGGCGCGGGCCAACGAACGTCACGTGCGGGAGATCGAGGAGCGGTACCTCGTCGGCATGGAAGTGAGTTACGTGGAAAACATGGTCGAGGTCCTCGAACTCGCGCTTGCCTGAGGCCCGAGCGTTAATCTGTGTTAAAAGCAAGCCCTAACTTGCGGAAATATGGCCGTAGCCCAACCGAGCCGGCTCCTGCCGCGTCCTTATTGCGATTACGTTAACGTCGAATATGAAGTACTTCTTCCTTTGTTGTCTATTCCTTGGCCTCGGCACCGCCCTGCGGGCCCAGCTGGTCGATCAGGACGGGGAGCCGCTGGTGCAGTTTTCGGGCATGGTGCTGGACGGTACCACGAGTCAGTTACAGCCCGTGCCCTACGCAACGGTCCTCATCAAGAACGACGGCCGGGGTACCTACGCCAACCTGGAGGGTTTCTTCAGCATCGTGGCGCATAAGGGGGATACGATCCTCTTCAGCGCCCTGGGTTACGACGACGTGGAGTTTGTAATCGACCGTAACCTGGAGGACGACAAGTACAGCCTCGTGCAACTCATGACGTACAACGCCATCGACCTTCCCGAAGCGGTGGTGTTCCCGTGGCCCAGTCGCGACCATTTCAAGCTGGAATTTCTGGCGATGGACGTGACGCCGGAGCTGCAATCGCGGGCCTCCGAAAACCTCTCCGCCGATAAGCTCGAACGCCTGCAAGAAACCGTGCCCCGTTCGGGAGCTGAAAACAGCAGCTACTACTTACGCCAACAAGCCCGGCAGACGTACTACATCGGACAAAAGCCGCCCATGAACATCTTCAGCCCGGTAGCCTGGAAGCAGTTCTTCGATGGCTGGAAGCGGGGGGATTTTAAGAAGAAGGAGTAGGGGGTGGTGGGTTGGTAGGGTAGTAGGGTAGTAATTTAGTAGTTTAGTAGGTTAGTAATTTGGTAGGTTAGTAGGTTAGTCGGTTAGTAATTTAGTAGGATAGAGCGTTAGGCGATTGGGTAGTTAGTACGTTAGGCGGCCGGGGGAGTAATTTCGTAGAGTCAGGGAGCGGAGAACTCATGTGCCTACGGGCTGTTGATTGCGCATGGCATTAGGTAGAAAAGCGGGTACGGCTAAGGAGGAGGAAAGGACTTGGCGCGACCAATTGACTGCTCTCCGGAATTTGCCGCCTTTTTTTCGGTTGATCTACCGGACGTCACCGCCGCTGACGATTACGAACATCGTGTTGCGGCTGTTGCAGTCCGCGCTACCGACCGCCATTCTGTACGTAGGTAAGCTGATCATTGACGAGGTCCTGCTGATCATTGACGGCACGGGGGATACGACCTTTCTCTGGCAAATGGTGGGCCTCGAACTTCTGCTGGCCCTTACCTCCGACCTCCTGAGCCGCGGCATCAATCTGGTGGACAGCCTCCTCGGTGATCTCTACACCAATCAGACCAGCGTGGACCTGATGCGGCATGCGGCCACCCTGGATCTGTACCACTTTGAGGATTCCGAATTTTACGATAAGATGGAGCGGGCACGGCGGCAGACGACGAGCCGGTCGACGCTCATGTCGCAGATGCTGGCGCAGTTTCAGAGCACCGTGACCCTGGTCGTGCTGGGAATTAGCGTAGCGGCCTTTAATCCCTGGCTCATTCTGCTGCTGGTCGTGGCGGTTATTCCCAGCTTCATTCAGGAGAATTACTTCAATCAGCAGGTGTATAGCCTGACGCGCAGCTGGACGCCCGAGCGGCGGGAGCTGGATTACCTGCGCTACATCGGGGCCAGCGACATCACGGCCAAGGAAGTGAAGATCTTCGGACTGGCCAACTTCATTACCGATCGTTTTCACTCGCTGTCGATGAAGTACTTCTACGCTAACCGGAAGTTGGCCGTACGGCGAGCCAGCTGGGGAGCTTTCTTTTCCGCGATCAGTTCACTCACCTACTACGGCGCCTACGTTCTCATTATTCTGCAGACCATCAGCGGAGCGATTACCGTGGGTTCCCTAACCTTCCTGGCCGGTGCATTCCAGCGCATGCAGGGGGGATTGCAGACCATCCTATCGCGCTTTTCCAGTATCGGGGAAAATGCCCTGTACCTCCAGGATCTTTTCGACTTCTTCGCCATCAAGCCGCTGATCGCCGACAAGGCGGGGGCGCTGCCCTTCCCGAAACCCATCCGCACGGGCTGGGAGTTCGAGAACGTCAGTTTCGCCTACCCGAATACGGAGAAGTACGCGATCCGCAACCTGTCGTTCAAGCTTCCCTTCGGACAAAAGGTGGCCCTGGTGGGCGAGAACGGCGCCGGAAAGACCACCCTGGTCAAATTGCTCGCCCGCCTATACGAACCGACGGAAGGACGCATCCTGCTGGACGGTCGCGATTTGCGGGAGTACGAGCTCTCCTCCCTGCGCGACAACGTCGGCGTGATCTTTCAGGACTTCTTCCGCTACCAGATGACGGCGCGGGAAAACATTGCCGTCGGCCGGATCGAAGAGGAACTCAATCAGGATCGGATCGAGGACAGTGCCCGAAAATCCCTCGCCGAAGAAGTCGTCGGCGGACTCGAGGGCGGCTACGATCAACTGCTCGGTCGTCGTTTCGCCGGCGCCGTGGACCTCAGCGGCGGACAGTGGCAAAAGATCGCCCTGGCCCGTGCCTACATGCGCGATGCCCAATTGCTTATTCTCGACGAGCCCACCAGTGCCCTCGATGCCCGGGCCGAGTACGAAGTTTTCCAGCGCTTTACGGCACTTATCGAGGGAAAAACGGCCGTATTGATCAGTCACCGTTTCTCTACCGTCCGGATGGCCGATCACATCCTTTTCTTGGAATACGGGGGGCTGGTGGAAGAAGGCAGTCACGAGGAATTACTGCAGCTCGATGGCCGCTACGCGGAGTTGTTTGCCTTGCAGGCGGCGGGGTATAAGTAGGGGGCTCGCGGGGCTCGCTGGTAGTAGTTTAGTCTCGCTCGCGGGGCTCGCTGGTAGTTCTTTAGTCTCGCTCACGGTGTTCGCTGGTAGTAGTTTAGTCTGCTCACGGTGTTCGCTGGTAGTGGTTTAGGGCGCTCACGGTGTTCGCTGGTAGTAGTTTAGTCTGCTCACGGTGTTCGCTGGTAGTGGTTTAGGGCGCTCACGGTGTTCGCTGGTAGTAGTTTAGTCTGCTCACGGTGTTCGCTGGTAGTAGTTTAGTCTGCTCACGGTGTTCGCTGGTAGTAGTTTAGTCTGCTCACGGTGTTCGCTGGTAGTGTGGTAGTATGGTAATGTGGGGAGCCTCGTTTGCTGAATTGTTGATAACCCCGTCACTACCGCGCGGGTGAAAGCCTAAAAGACTAACAGCCTAAAAAACTAACCGCCTAAAAAACTAACCGCCTAAAGAACCAACAGCCTACAAGCCTAACTGCCTAAAAGACCAACAGCCTCGCGACCAACGGGAGCCCCCTATCTATTCTTCTTCTCGATCTGGAAGGCGGCCGAGATCAGGCTCAGGTGAGAAAAGGCCTGGGGGAAGTTGCCGAGTTGCTCGCCGTGCAGGCCGATCTCTTCGCTCATCAGGCCGAGGTGGTTGGCGTAGCCCAGCATTTTTTCGAAGACGACGGTAGCCTTGTCGACCTGACCGATGCGGGCCAGACATTCCACGTACCAGAACGAGCAAATGGCGAATGCCCCTTCATCGCCGTCAAGGCCGTCGGTGGCTCCGTGGTCGAGCTTGTAGCGGAAAATGAGGACGTCGGCGGAAAGTTTTTCCTCGATAGCCCGAAACGTGCTCAGCCAGCGGGGTTCCTGACTGGAAACGAACCGCAGCAGGGGCATGAGCAAGGCGCTGGCGTCGAGGGTGTCGCTGCCCTTGAACTGGACGTAGGCCTGCAGCTCCTCGTTCCAGAAACCGTCGTAGATCTCGGCGTAGATTTCGTCGCGTACCCGCCGCCATTCCGCCATGGGGTAGGGGAGACTCCGGTTTTCGGCAATCTTCATAGCCCGATCGATCGCTACCCAGCAACAGACGGCCGAATGCAGGAAGCGCTGCTTGCCGCTACGGACCTCCCAGATGCCGTGGTCCTCATCCCGCCAGTGTTCGATAACGAACTCGACCAGTTTGGTAATGGATGCCCAAAAACTGTTGGTGATACTTCCGCCCGCCTTGTTGTAGAGATAGATCGTATCGATGAGCTCCCCGTAAATGTCGAGCTGCTTTTGGTCGTAGGCGCCGTTGCCGATGCGTACGGGTGTGCTCCCGTGGTAGCCCTCCAGGTGTTCGAGGGTGCGTTCCTCCAGCTTTGTTTCCCCGTCCACGGCGTACATCAGCTGCAGGTGATCCATGCACTTGTCGCGGATCCAGTCCATGAAGTGCTCGGCCTCCTGGGTGTATCCCAGTCGGAGGAAGGCGTACATTGTAAATGCCGCATCGCGGATCCAGGTGTAGCGGTAATCCCAGTTGCGCACGCCGCCCATCTGCTCGGGCAGGCCGAAAGTGGCGGCGGCAATAGTGCTGCCGTAACGCGCCGAGGTCAGCAGCTTCAGGGTGAGTACGGAGCGTAATACGGCCTCCTTCCAGAAGCCCTCGTAGCGGCACTTCTTCGACCAGTTGGTCCAGTATTTACGGCACTCGGTGAAGCAGTGCATCCAGTCGAGATCGAAGTCGATGCCTTCGTTGAGGGTCAGGATGAAGTCGACGTCGTCGCCCCGGTGCAGGTCGATGACGGCCTCCAGTCCGGTATCCGTAATTTCGAGCGGCGCGTCGGTGAGCAGCAACATGGTGGGCTGTTCTCCCTCCGGATCACGGATCAGGTAGCCCCGCCCCTCCGGGTTTTTCTCGATCACGCATCCCCGCTTCCCGTACCCGAACCTGGGCTGAAGATTGAGCTTGATCCGGTGGTGACCGTAGACGCCCTTCAGGCGCCGGAAGACGGCGAAATCCCGTTCTCCCTGCACGATCGGCATGAAATCCGTGAGTTCCGCGATGCCGTCCTCACTCAGAAAGCGCGTGATGAGAATGTTCGTACCGGGCAGGTACAGTTGTTTGTGTTTGGTGTCCTCGGCCACGCAGGAAAAGCTGAAGAAGCCCCCGACGTCCGCGTCCAGCAAACGACCGAAGACGGTGGGCGAATCGAAGCGGGGGAGGCACATGAAGTCAATACTCCCCGTGACGCTGACCAGCGCGGTCGTATGCAGATTGCCGATGATGCCGTATTCGGCAATGGGTAGGTAGCGATCCGGGTAGGCGGAATCGATCTCCTGCACGGGGGCAGCGGAAGGGTTAGGGGAGCTCATTGCTTGTCCCAACGGAAGAATTCATACGTTGGTTTTGGCGGGTCCGCGGGAGCAGTTATTATTTGGAGACAGCAACGGTCCCGGGTAATCACCCGCCAGCCTACATTTAGGGGTGAAGACTACTCCCCGGCTTGCTGTAGTGCCTGGTGTCCAGTCCTTAAAAGCTTACGAATCAATGCATAGATACTCGATTCATATTTTCGCCACCATCATCTGCGGCCTGGTGGCGTGTACTTCTACCAACCCACCCGGCACCCAGGCTTCGGCTACCTCCGGAAACCCCATCTTCCCCGGCTGGTACGCGGATCCCGAAGTACTGGTAGCTGATAAGGAGTACTGGATCTTCCCCACCACGTCGGCGGCGTATACTGATCAGCTTTACCTGGATGCCTTCTCCTCGCCCGACCTCGTGCACTGGACGAAGCACGAACGGATCCTCGACACCTCCGTCGTCACCTGGGTCCGGCAGGCGCTCTGGGCACCCTCGGTTATCGAAAAGGATGGCCGGTATTACCTGTTCTTCGGAGGCAACGACGTGCAGCGGCCATCCCGCGACGGCTTCGATCCCGACAACGACATTAACCACTACGGCGGCATCGGAGTGGCGGTAGCGGATGCCCCCGGCGGTCCCTACACCGATCACCTCGGCAAACCCCTCATCGACACCTTCTACCATGACGCCCAGCCCATCGACCAGTTCGTCTTCCGGGATACGGACGGTACGGATTACTTTTTCTACGGAGGTTGGGGAAAGTGCAACCTCGGGGTGCTGAACGACACCTACACCGGCTTCCTTCCCTGGCCCGACGGGCAGCTGTTCCACGACGTCACCCCCGAGGGCTACGTGGAAGGTCCCTTTATGTTTCGGCGTAACGGCACCTACTACTTCATGTGGTCGGAGGGAGGCTGGACGAACGACTCTTACCGAGTGGCCTACGCCATGGCACGGAGTCCGACCGGCCCGTTCGAGCGCATCGGTACGATCCTGTCCCAGGATCCGGACATCGCCACGGGCGCGGGGCACCACTCGGTGGTCAACACGCCGGGCACCGACGACTGGTACATCGTCTACCACCGCCGCCCGATCCCGAACGAAGGACGCGATCACCGGGTGACGTGCATCGACCGGATGGAGTTCAACGCCGATGGCACGATCCGGCCGGTGGTGATGACCCGGGAGGGAGTGGCGGGGAATCGGATCAGGTAGGGCGTGGGGGGGGCGCTGTCGGAGACACCATTTTGCTGTCGCTGTCGGAGACAGCATTGTACTTCGCTGTCGGAGACAGCAGTGTACTTCGGCAGCGGTGGAGGGGATTATAACATTTTTTTAAGGCCTCGGCGCAAGCAATGCTTAGGGGTTTAGACGTCTGCGGGGTGTTTTATCAGTGGAAGAACCTCCCTACACCAAGTGCAGAATCAGATGAAAGCGATATACAGAGTAACGATGGTGGTGCTGCTCGCACTTCCCTATTTACTACCCGCCCAGGGCTTCAATTCCTTCGGGCAGAACAAGCCTAATTACGAGAAATTCGAGTACGACGTCTATCAGTCGCCGCACTTCGAATTGTATACCTACATCGATAACGAAGAGTGGCTGAAAAACTTCCTGAACGACAGTGAAGAGTGGTACCGTAACCACCAACGCGTACTGCGGGACACCATCGCGTTCAAGAACCCCATGATCATCTATGCCAACCACGCGGATTTTCAGCAGACCAACGCCATCAGCGGCTCGATCGGCGAGGGGACCGGCGGGGTCACCGAAGCCTTCAAGAACCGGGTAGTACTGCCCGTGGCCCAGACCAACGCTCAGACCCACCACGTACTGGGTCACGAGCTCGTCCACGCCTTCCAGTACGATATGGTGATCCGGGGCGACAGCACCAGTCTGCGCGACCTGCAAAAGCTTCCCCTCTGGATGGTGGAGGGTCTGGCCGAATACCTGAGCATCGGTTCCGTCGATCCCTTTACGGCCATGTGGATGCGCGACGCGGTACTGAACGACGACATTCCCAGCCTGAAGGATCTCAGCGGCGGTAAGTACTTCCCTTACCGCTACGGTCAGGCCTTTTGGTCATTCGTGACCGGATTACAGGGAGATGATGTCATCAACCCCTACTTCCGCGCTACGGCCAAATGGGGCATCGAGCGGGCTACCAAGCTCGTGCTCGGCTACGACTTCAAGGATTTCAGTAAGCTCTGGGAAGATTCCCTTCGCAAGACCTACGGCGACCAGATCGGAGACGCCAAGACCGACCGCTTCGTTGGAAATGAACTCGTAGGCCCCGACAACAACGGCGGCCGCATCAACCTCTCGCCGGAGATCAGCCCGGACGGGAAGTACATGATCTACCTGTCCGAGCAGGACCTCTTTAGTATCGACCTCTTCCTTGCCGACGCCCGCTCCGGGGAGAAGGTCCGTAAGATTCGTTCCTCCACCATCGGCAGCCACATCGATGCGCTGAGCTATATCGAGAACAGCGGAACGTGGAGCCCGGATAGCAAGAAGTTTGCTTACACCGCTACCAGTAAGGGACAAAACATCCTCATCATCGCCGACGTGGAGAAGGGGAAGGCCGAACGGGAAATCCGTCCGGAAGAGGTCCCCGCCTTCAGCTTTCCGGCCTGGTCGCCGGACGGAAAGTCCATCGTCGTATCCGGCCTGGTGCAGGGCCAGACCGATCTGTACAGCATCGACGTACGTAGCGGGCGGGTGACTCAGCTGACCAACGACGTGTACAGCGAGATTCACCCGAGTTGGTCCGCCGACGGCAAGACGATCTACTTCAGCACCGACGCCCGCGGTCTACAGCGCAAGGAGCGGCCCTACGGTGCTCTGCGCTTCAACCTGGCCGCCCTCAACGTCGAGAGCCGTGAGAGCCGGGAGCTTCCTGTATTCCCCGGTGCCGATAACCTCAACCCGGTCGAGGGGGCCGACGGTATGCTGTACTTCCTCAGCAACCGCAACGGATTCCGGAACATCTATCGCTACGACATCGCACGGGACAGCGTAGCGCAAATGACCGACCTCATTACCGGCGTTTCGGGCATCACTACCTACGCCCCGGCCATGAGCATCGACCGGCGCAACAATCGTCTGCTCTACACCTACTTCAATCAGAAGGGGTACCGGATCTTCGGCACTCCCGTCGACCGAATGACGGCCGTGGCCGTCGACAAAGACTCCGTCGATCTTACGCCCGCGACCCTGCCACGCCTCAATCGTCGTGCGGAACTGGTCGTCGACGAGCTGCTGACGGACATGGACAAGGAGCCGGTCATTTCCCTGAACGAGATTACCCGGCAGCCCTATAAGCCCAAGTTCAAGCTCGACTACGCTTCCGGCGGTGCGGGTGCCGGGGTCGGCAGCAACCAGGTCTTCGGGACCACTACCGGACTGGCAGGGGGCGTGCAGCTCTTGTTCAGCGACATCCTCGGCAACAATCAATTGTTTACCGGCCTGTCCCTGAACGGAGAGATCACCGACTTCGGGGGCAGTGTCGCCTGGGTAAACCGTAAGACTAAGGTGAACTACGGGTTCAGTCTGAGCCGCATTCCGTTCCGCAACTTCGGTCTGCTCGAACCCTTCATGGATTCCATCCAGGTTTCGGACGACGGTTACGCGGAGCTCATCAATGCGCCCTATCTGATCCAGCGACTGTACCAGAATCAGGTCGGTGGCTTTGCCTCGCTGGCCTTCAATACCAATCTTCGTCTGGAGGGTAGCCTGAGCTTCAGCCTGTACAACAACCGCGTGGACGAATACGCCCGCTACTACAATCCCATCACCGGTTACCCCATTCAGGCCAACGTGCAGCCCGAGCGGCGGCGCGATCTGGAGAGCGAGAGCTTCAACCTGATCAACGGCGGCGTGGCGCTGGTGGGGGATAACTCCAGCTTTGGCATGACTGCTCCAATCCGGGGTCACCGCTACCGCCTGGGGGTCGATCAGTATCTGGGGGAATTCAACTTCACGGCCGTGAATGCCGACTACCGGCGCTACATCTGGTTTGGCAAGGGTGCCCTGGCCGTACGCGGACTCCACTACGGCCGCTACGGCAGCAGCGGAAACGAGCTCTTCCCCCTTTACGTGGGTAGTCCCTGGTACATGCGGGGCCTAAACGCCAGCAACGCGGTCAACAATCTCGACGCGGCCGGGCGCGGCATCGAGGAGCTGATCGGCAGCAAACTGGTGGTCGGCAACGTCGAACTCCGCATTCCCTTCACCGGGCCGGAGCAGATCGCCCTCATCAAGTCGAAGTTCCTGTTCAGCGACCTGAACTTCTTCGTCGACGGGGGTATGGCATTTTCCGACATCAGTCAGTTTAACGGGCCCACCTACACCCTGGACAAGGACGGGGAGGTTCTTATCAATCCCGTTACCGGTGAGCCCTTCCTGGTCAGTCCTGGTGTCAAGCCCATCTTTACCGCGGGCGTCAGTACCCGGGTCAATGTCTTCGGACAGTTCGTCGTGGAGCCCTACTTCGCCCGTCCTTTGCTGAAGGATGCCAGCTGGAGCTTTGGGGTGAACCTCCTGCCCGGCTGGTAAGCTAGGGGTCGTGCGGTAGGCCGGGGAGCGCTAAATTTGCGGTCCACCAGCCTACCGTACGACCATCACTGCTCTGACCTACTTACACCGCTCCCGCGTTCCCGCCCTACTGTTGTGCCTGTTGCTCGCTGCCTGCGGGGACCCGGTACCCGACGGCTACCTGCCCGCCCACGCCATCCGCGGAGAAGCCATGGGCAGTTATTACCGCGTCACCTACCTCGGAAAGACCGTTCCCGGCCTGCAGAACTCCGTGGACAGCCTACTGGAAGCGTATAACCTCGAACTTTCCCCATGGGTGGAAGAGAGCACCATTTCGGCCTTCAACCGGAGCGATATCGGGGTATCCCTGGCTGGGACCGCGCACTTCGTTCCTAACCTGCGGCTGGCGGCAACCATTGTCGACCGAACACGGGGAGCGTACGATCCGACCGTAGCACCCCTGGTTAAGTTCTGGGGCTTCGGGGGGGCGGAGCACCGGCGGACGAACGAGGTGGACACGGTTGCCCTGGACAGTGCCCGGGTCCGGGTAGGTTTTAACCTGATCTCCTTCGACGCCGGCTTCCTGCGTAAGGCGAAACCAGGAGTCGAACTTGACCTCAACGCGAGCGCCAAGGGCTACGGGGTTGACCTGATTTCCGCCCTGCTGGATAGTCTGGGCCGGCCCGATCACCTCGTTGATATTGGGGGTGAAATGCGTGCAGGTGGTACTAAAAACGGTCAGCCCTGGACGGTTGGTATCCGGCTTCCGGACGAGGACGCGGGCAAAGTTTCCGCCGCAGGTACCCTGCCCCTGCAGAACGGCCGGGCCATCGCCACCAGCGGGAATTACCTCAACTTCTACGAGGTCGACGGGGAAAAGTACAGCCATACCATCAATCCGAAAACCGGACTGGTGGAGCGCAACGACCTACTGAGCGCGAGCGTGCTGGCCGATGATTGCGCGACGGCGGATGCCTTCGCGACGGCCTGCATGGTGCTGGGGGCGGCGGGCGCGCGGGAGCTGATCGAAGGACAGCGGGAGCTGGAAGGCTACTTTCTGGTGCGGGGGGAGAACGGGGAGCTGGAGGTAGTGGTGACCTCGGGGCTGGCGGGGGAGTAGCACGGGGTTTCCCTCGCGGTCGGAGACTGCTGCGGACATCGCCGCCGGAGGCAGCATCGTACTAGACGCGGACGAGCCAGTTGTGGGTGTCCTCGACCTTACCGGCGCGGAGTCCGTCGATGTGACGCTTCAGCATGGGACCTACTTTGCGGCCCTCGACGGGGGGGAGGGTCATGAGCTTATCCTTGTACTGCAGCTCGCTGACGTGGCTGACCACGGCGGCCGTGCCGGCGCCGAACATCTCTTCCAACTGACCGGCTTCGGAGGCCGCGACGATTTCGTCGATCTCGATCACGCGTTCGGTGACGGGGATGCCCTTGTCCCGGAGAATCTGAATAAACATCTTGCGGGTGATGCCCTTCAGGATGGCGCCGTCGGTGGCGGGGGTGATCACTTCCCCGTTGATGACGAAGAAGATGTTCATGGTGCCGACCTCCTGGATCTGGTTGCGGTTGGGGCCGCCCATCCAGACGACCTGGTCGAAGCCTTTCTGCTGGGCTAGGTGAGCGGGAAGGAGGGATCCGGCGTAGTTGCCCGCCGACTTTGCCTCGCCGGTGCCGCCGGGAACCGCACGGACGAACTCTTGCTCGACCACGAGGCGGACGGGCTTGGCGTAGTAGGGTCCTACCGGAGCGGTGAAGATGCAGAAGCGGTAGGTTTCGCTGGGCCGTACGCCGATGAACTCATCGGTCGCGTACATATAGGGTCGCAGGTACAGGGCGCTGCCTTCGGTGGGGGGGATCCAGTCCTTATCAAGGGCCACCAGCTGACTGACGGCCTCGACGAAGCGGTCTTCCGGATACTCGGCCATCATGAGGCGGCGAGCGCTGGCGTTGAGCCGCTTGGCGTGCTCGTCGGGGCGCAGGAGCATGGGCGTGCCATCCTCGTGCTTACTTGCCTTCATTCCCTCGAAAATGGCCTGGCCGTAGTGCAGCACCATGCTGGCCGGGTGCATGGTGAAGTGACCGAAGGGGACGATCCGCTCGTCGGTCCACTCTCCGTTGCGGTAATCGCTGACGAACATGTGGTCGCTGAAGATCTTGCCGAAGGGGAGATTGCTGAAGTCTACGGTGTCGAGGCGACTTTGTTGAACGCGCTCGGTACGGATTTGCGTGGTAGTCATGGCTGGGGCGGTTTTCGCAGGCTAAAGGTAAAGCGGGGCGGAAGAAGATTTACACTTTGCGAATAACGATTTGTGATTTACGATTTCCAACGGGCAATTTACGAATGCTACCGCCCGCCGTTTATCTTTGGCGTATGCTCGAATTTACTTTGGTCGGTCAGCCGGACACGGAGGGGGCGGTCGCAAAACTAGGACCCGCCCGCGATCTGGATCTGCTGGTGGTGTACTACGGCGAACTGGCACGTCGCGCCTTCCTGGGACGCATACTTGGAGCCGCGGGGTATACAGAGCCGGGCAGTCAGCTGCACTTACTCGAATGGCCGGCCGACCGCGAACTGGATCTGGCGGGCCTGGTGCGGCGCCTGGGCGTGACGAAAGTCGTCCTCTTCGGTTACGACCTGCAACGGCTCGGACTGCACTTTTCCGTCGCCAACTATTTCCCCCTCACGGTTGGTGACGTGACCTACCTCATCGCCGATAGTCTAGAATTCATCGAGCAAACCAAAGACGACGGGGACAACCGCGCCGCCGGGGCCCTCTGGACCGCCATCAAAGCTCATTTCGTAGCCTCTACTCCATAAAAAACCCCATATGACCAAGGGAAACATCGACCTCGCCCTGCTTATTCTTCGCCTCTGGTTCGGTCTGGAAATGGCTTTTGCCCACGGACTGGGGAAGGTGATCAAGGTAGTGAACGGGAATTTCCAGTTCGCGGACCCCATCGGTATCGGCACGGCGCCGAGTTTAGTGCTGGCCGCTTCCGCCGAATTCTTCGCCGGGATCCTGATTGCCATCGGCTTCTTCACCCGCATCGCCACCATCCCGTACATCATCACCATGCTGGTAGCCGCCTTCCTGGTGCACGCCGCCAACGGAGATGAGTGGGGGAGGATCGCCGGTCCGCTGCATTACGCCGTTGCTGCCATTTCGATTCTGATCGCGGGCCCGGGCCGGTACTCGCTGGACCATCGGCTGTTTGTGGAGAAAGTAGGGTAGTAGTTTAGTCTCGCTCCCGGGGGTCGCTGGTGGTCGCTCGCAAGCTCGCGGGTGGTAGTTTGGTCTCGCTCCCGTTGGTCGCTGGTGGTCGCTCGCAGGCTCGCGGGTGGTAGGTTAGTCTCGCTCCCGGTGGTCGCTGGTAGTTGCTCGCAGGCTCGCAGTTAGTAGTTTAGTTTCGCTCCCGGGGGTCGCTGGTAGTCGCTCGCAGGCTTGCGGGTGGTAGTTTAGTCTCGCTCCCGGGGGTCGCTGGTAGTCGCTCGCAAGCTCGCGGGTGGTAGTTTAGTCCCGCTCCCGGGGGTCGCTCGTGGTCGCTCGCAAGCTCGCGGTTAGTCGATAGTGTACCTGTTGCATTGCCGGGTGTGGGTGATGCCAGGAGGGTCAGGATACTATCAGTGAGCTTTAGCGAACGGGACCAACCGCGCGATAGCGCGACTACCAGCGAGCGCAGCGAGCGGACTAAATTACCAAAATTAAGCGCCCCTATTTCCCAAACGCGTAGCTCCCGTCCACCGCCCTGCGGATGTACTCCCCCCAGGTGAGGTTGTCGCGACCGGGCTGTTGTTGTTGGGCACGTTCGATAGCGTAGTTGGCGGCCGTCTCGATGACCCATTCGAAGTTCTCTTCGCCGACGCTGAACTTATCGGCATCGGGGGCGGGGTTGCAGAAATCGATGGCGTAGGGAATGCCGTCGCGGATGGCGAACTCAACGGTGTTAAAGTCGTAGCCGAGCCACTCGTTGAGCTTGATGACGTAGTCGTGGATGGTGTTGAGGAGTTCCTGGCTCACGTCATGCTTGACCTTGTAGCGATCGAGGAATTCGTTGCGCGGTTCGTAGTGCATGATCTTGACGTGCTTGCGGCCGATGCAGTAGCAACGGAAGTAGCTGGTGAAGTCAATGGCTTCCTGGAGCATCATGACGAGCTGACCGGTTTCGGCGTGGGCCTTCCAGAGTTCGTCGGGGCCGTTGAGCTTGTACACGCTCTTCCAGCCGCCGCCGGCGTGGGGTTTCATGAAGGCGGGCCAGCCGATGTAGTTGAAAATGCTCTGCCAGTCGAGGGGGTAGGCCATGTTGGTGAAACTGGCGTCCGTGGTGTCGTCCGGGTGGGTGTGGCTGGGTAAGAGAACGGTCTTGGGTACGGGCACGCCGGCGGGGCCTACGCTGAGTACGTTATTGAAAAACTTCTCGTCGGCACTCCACCAGAAGGGGTTGTTGATGACGGCCGTGCCGGTAGCGGCGGCGTTCTTGAGCATGGCCCGGTAGAAGGGCACGTCCTGACTGATGCGGTCGATGATGACGGCGTAGCCGGGGTTGAGTCCCTGGCCGACCTTATCGATCTTAACCGGTTCGGCGGTGATGCCGTCTACATTTTTGTCGTTGATGCGCTGGATGACGGCGGGCGGAAAGGAACGCTCACGTCCGTAGAGAATGCCGATCTTTTTCATATGGGTGGTTTGTTAGGCACTAAGGTAAGCGGCCGACGAATGTTTACGTCCGCCGCACGTCCACGTATTCCGCAAAGTGCCATATTTAGGGGAAGAACACCAACGATGAAACCGGTTTATCTCGCTATTTTGGTTCTACTCTGCTCCTGCGTCCGCGCCCAGAGCGATTATCAGCTATTCCGACCGGACGTGCAGTATTTGTACGAAAGGCCGAATTTTTCGGAGCACCCTACGGTTTCGACAGCCAGTATTACGGACTCCGGGTAGGGGAGACGACGTGTGAAGCCTTGTACACTACCCTGGGCGGTTACCATATGCCTACATTTATACCTGTGAAGTAGCCTTTGCCTTCGGCGACTCCGTGTGCCAGACGGCGGATAGTACCGTCATGTACAATGAGCTGGATGAGCCATTCGTCCTGTACCAGGGAGCCGGGGTGGGGCAGCGGTGGCTCGCCTACGTCGACGGCCCCTACCGAATAATGGCCGAGGTAACCGAGGTGGATTCCGCCACCGTACTGGGACTACCCGACGAGATCAAGCGTATCGTCTTCACTACCGAGCGGGGGGATTCCGTGGGGGGAGAAGTCGTGATCAGCCGGCGGTACGGACTGGTGACCGGCATCCGGTTCCACCAAGTCCTCTTCGAAAGAACAACCTACGCACTGGCCGGAATGGATGCGCCGGAAGCCGGTCGGCAATTGCCGGAGCCCGAAACTTACGGACTGGCCGCGGTCGGGGATACGTTTCAGATAGAGTCCTACAATTACCTCACCGAACCCTTCGGAAGCGGGACTCCCTTCGCCCGCCGCAACTCCAGTTTTACGATCCTGGAAGTCGACACCACTCAGACGGGGATCTATGCCTACCGGGCCCGGGGGGATTTCTACGACTACGTGCCCAGTTTTGCCGGATACCGTGCCGTTCGCCTGGATACCGTATTTGACTTCACCATCGACCGGGTGCCCGACGCGCTCACCGAGGTGCAGCCCGGACAAGTGCTGATCAGCCCGGGCAGTCCGGATCGCCGCCGGGTGGCCAAGAGCGAACTTTCCGAACATCGGTGCGGATTCCTCCAATTGCGGGCCAGTACGCCGGTGACCTTCCCGCCGGGGGAAAATTGCGGGCTGGACGATTCCCACGTGGACGGGGGACCGGGGCCGGTCTATACCCAGTTCGTACCAGTTCCTTTAGACAGCATTCATGGGCAGGCCGGGCCCCAGTGGGCGAGCCTGCGCTATCTGAGCTCCGGCGATCGTCGGTGCGGCACTTTCGTCGATCCCGCGAAGCTTTCCGTGTCCACCCGGGAACCGCTTACCCATCGGATCGACGTGCAGCTTTACCCCAATCCGGCCGGTGATCAAATCACCGTCGAGCTGCCGGATGACCTGGCTTACGACCTGGAAGTGATCAACCCGACCGGTGGGAAGTTGCGGACGGTTACCGCAGTACGCCGGTCCACGGTCATACCTACCAGGGTGCTGCCCGGGGGTGTGTACATCTTGCTCGTCTCCCGCGACGGGCAGCTGCTGGGGCGGCGGCGCTTCACGGTAGAGTAGCAGGGAGACCGGCCCGTCCGGGGCGGTGCGATGCGTATATTGGGCGACTGAACGCGCTACATGAAATATCTGCTACCCCTTCTCCTGTTGTTCGCCGGAAGTACACTCTTCGGGCAGTCCGCCGAACTCGTCACCTACAAGCAACTCGATACCACGGCCCTGCAACTGGAGGTGCTGCTGCCGAATGATTATGACCCCGCCGGCACCCATCCGGCCATCGTGTTTTTTTTCGGGGGCGGCTGGAATACGGGTACCCGTGAGCACCTGCGGCCCCAGGCGGAGTACTTTAACCAGCGGGGCTTCGTCTGCTTTCTAGCGGACTACCGGACCAAAAAGGGCCACGGCACCGACCCCTTTGCCGCGGTCATGGACGCCAAGTCCGCCCTGCGGTACGTACGCGCGCACGCCGGACAGTGGCGGATCGATACGGCGCGGATCGCGGCGGCCGGGGGCTCGGCGGGCGGTCACCTGGCGGCCACTACGGCCATGATCGATGACTACAACGATCCCGGCGACGACCTCTCCGTCAGCAGCCGACCGGCGGCCCTGCTGCTCTTTAATCCCGTGGTGGATAACGGTCCCGCCGGCTACGGTTACGAGCGGATCGGGGAGGCGTATCCCCGCTTTTCGCCGCTCCACAACATTGACGCCGACACGCCGCCGACCATCTTCTTTCTCGGCACCGACGATCATCTCATTCCCGTGACCACGGCCGAGTACTACTGCATGGCCATCGAACGTGTGGGTGGCCGCTGCGAGTTGCACGTGTACGAGGGTGGGCGCCACGGCTTCTTCAACGTCCAGAACGCGGAACACTTCCGTGCGACGATGGAGGCCAGCGAGCGCTTCCTCCGGGAGCTGGGCTGGATCACCTCGGCCCCCTAGAAGTCGTCTTCGCCACCACCGCCGTCACCGCGTCGACCGTTGCTCCCGCGTTCCCGCGAAAGTCGGTTCAGGCTGTACTGGAAGCCGAGGTAGACGATGCGGCTTTCCCGCTGAAATTCGCTCGTCGTGAGGATGCCGCCGGTTTCGGTCGTGAAGCGGTACCGACGCTGGTTGAACAGGTCGGTGACGCGGAGGGTGAGTGCCCCCTTCTCGTCGAGAATTTCCTTGCGGAAGCCCAGGTCGAGACTCTGGATGGCTTCGATGCGCCCCTGCGGACGTACGCCCGGTGAGCGGTAGAAGTAGGTGAACTGCGCCTGTACCTCCCCCGGTAGTTCGTAGCTGCCCTGCACGTTGCCGCTGAAGAGGTAGCCATTTTGGTCGATGTTTTCGTCCTGGTTGTTGCCGATGATCTCCGAGCGGTAGCCGTTGGCGCTGAAGGTGAGGTCAAGCTTTTCGGTGGGCCGGTAGGTCGTGATGATCTCAATTCCGTAGTCGCGGCCCCGGTCGAGGTTGTCGCGGGTACTCAGGCTCACGCCGCCGGGCAGGATCCGGGTGATGCGGCTGATGATGTCGTTGAGCTGGCGGAAGTACACCCCGCCGGTAAAGGTGCCCTTGCCGTACTGCTGCTGGATGTTTAGCTCGAAGCTGTTGATCAGTTCGGGCAGCAGGAAGGGGTTGCCGCTGCGGAGGTTGAAGGGATCGCCACGGTCCACGAAGGGGTTGAGGGCGTAGCCGCGGGGCCGTTCGATGCGGCGGCTGTAGCTGGCCTGGAGGGTCGTGTTATCGTCAAACTCGTAACCGGCGAAGATGCTGGGGTACACTTTGAAGTAGTTGTTCTCGAAGATTTCCGCGTTTGGTTCGAGTAGGATGCTGGTCGTCTGGGCCTGTTCGGCGCGTAAACCGATGTTGAAGCGGATCTTATCGACCTTACCGCCGAGGGTGGCGTATACGGCGTGGACGTTTTCCTCGTAGCGGAAGAGGTTGCTCAGGCTATCCACCTTTTCGAAGCCGCCGCCCTCGAAGGTCTGAAACGCGGCGTCCTGGGTGGTGCGTTCCATGGTGCTGCGCCAGCCGGTGGTGAATTTGAAGTCGCCCATCGTCTGTTCGTAATCGAGCTGGCCGAGGAATCGTTTACGGTCTTCCAGGGTGGGGGCCCGCTGCTGGTCGGTGCCGAAGGGGGCGCCCAGCGCATCGGTAAGTATTTCGGAGTAGTTTTCGATCTCTTCCTCGTCGTTCTCGCTGTACTGGAAGCTGGAAGACAGCTGACGCCCCTCCTTTTTGAAGGTGGTGAAGTAGGTGGCCTGCACCTCGAAGTCGTTCTCGGTTTCGGGTTCGGTTTCGGTCCGGACGCTGGTGAGCTCCAGCTGACCCTCGCTGTTGAAGAATTCGGTGGTCCGCAGGTTATTGTTGTTGCCCTGCTCGAACTGCACGTTGCCCTGGAGGCCGATCACGCCGCGTGGACTGATGTTGTACTCCGTGCCGAGCTTGAACATTTGAGATTTGCGCAGGCGGTCGCCGTCGAAGAGGAAATCCCGGCTGAAGGTGCTGTCGCCCAGGGTACCCGTCTGCTGGCGGAAGCCGCGGAAAAAGCGCTCGTCGTAGCGGCCGCTGACACCGGCGAAGGAGTTGAACTTACCCTTACGCCAGTTCAGGTCGAGGTTACCGTCGAATTTATTATTGGTTCCGGCGTTCAGGTTCACCGTGGCGTTGAAGCCGTCGTCCTGCTTCTTCTTCAGGACGATGTTGATGATGCCGGCCGTGCCCTCGGGATCGTAGGCGGCGCCGGGATTGGTAATGACTTCCACCCGTTCGATGCTGCTGGAGCTGAGGGACTTCAGGTAAGTGGCCGGGTCGGTGCCGACCAGTCCGCTGGGCTTGCCGTTAATAAGGAAGCGCACGCCGCCGCTGCCGCGCAGACTCACGTTGCCCTCCAGGTCGACGGTGATGCTGGGGATTTGTCGCAGTAGGTCTTCCGCCGAGCCGCCGCTGGCCGCTACGCTTTTCTCCACGTTGAAGGATTTGCGGTCCAGTCCCAGTTCCATGATGGCGCGGTCGGCCGTCACGACGACCTCATCGAGGTCGGTGGCTCCGCCGGCTTCCAGGGTGATGTCGCCGATGCGTAGGAAGCGCTCGGAGTCGTTGAGCTCGAGCATCATCTCCTCGCCCTCGTAGCCGATGAAGGTCACTTCGAGTCGGTAATTCCCGTAGGGGAGGTCCTTGATCGTGAATTTGCCGTCGATATCGCTGGTGGTACCGCCGATCATTTCGCCGTTCTCTACGCGGTACACCGCGATATTGGCAAAGCCCACGGGCTCTTCACTTCCCCCGTCGCGGAGTTGGCCGTCCACCGCACCGGTATTGGGGGCGAGGTCGGGGGGCACGCTTTCCGTTTGGGCGCGGACGCAGGTGCAAAGAAGAATCAATAGAGCGGTGTAAATGGGCTTCATGTGGTCGGGATGCTGATCTACTGTTACAACGTGGAGGTTCACGTACCGTTCAGGAATTGGGTAGAGGGGGAGGGCGGGATGGTCGAGTAAACGGCCCGAAGTATCGAATGAGGGGCGGAGGTATCGATTTTTAGGGCCGCATCGGCGAATCTCCACGGGGTACGAGCCGTTCCGCGGGTAAGGAATACCACCACCGTCCGGAGCGATTGGCGGCGCCGCTTTCCGTGCGAACCCGGCGGCCGGAAAGAGGTTATGCCACTATGGCCGTACCCGCATCCCCTACGCTGCAAACTCTCCTACGGGAACCCGCCGCCGCCCTGGCCGGGACCGATCTATCGCTCACGCTTCCCCTGACCCGTGCGCTCCTCAACGAGGTGCTGGCGGCCCGGCCGGCCGGCACCCCGATCCGGGAGCTGTACGTCGATCCGGAAGCAAACAACCGCTGCCGCGTTCACCTGGCGGCCGACGCTCCGGTGATCGGCACCGTGAGTCGGCAGTTGATGCTGGTGCCGGGGGCGGCCGTCACCTTTCCCGACCAACCGTGGCTGCGCTTTGACATCGAGTCGGGACTCAAGTTTCTCGACAAGCCCCTGATCAATCTCGTACAGGGGCAGATCGAATCACGCCTGCCCCGGGGAGTCGACGTAAGCAGCGACTACGTGCGCATCCACATGCCGGCCCTGCTGACCCACCTGGGATACCAGCAACTCGTACCGCTCATTCACCAGCTACGGATCAGTAGCGAGGCCAACCGTCTGCTACTGCACCTTCACCTCAAGGCTAACTAAGAATCATTCCCATGCATCCCGTACTTAAACACCTGATCGAAACCGATTTTTCCGACCTCAGCGGCAGCCGCGTGGAGGGTCAAATCGCGCTTTCCGATGACATCATCAACCTCGGTCTGCACGAGGTGCTCAACCAACTTCGCCGGGCCCCCACGCCGGAAAACGTTGCTCCCGCGTCCCCGCCGCGACCCGCCGCAGCGAATACACTGCCCGACCCCCGGCTGTTGCTCAGTAAAGTAGACGTGGAGCACCTGAAGTACCGCACGGAAGCCGGCAAGACCGTGGTGGAGATCAAGGCGGGCGTATAGCCCGGACCAGCGACTAAATTAAGCGACCCCCTTGGTCCTTCCGAAAACAAGCCGTATCTTTGCGCTCCAATTAAAAAAGATGAACGCTGAATGCTAATTATTAACGTACGTGAGGGAGAGAATATCGACCGCGCCCTGAAGCGCTACAAGCGCAAGTCCATTAACACCCGGGTCATTCGTGAGCTGCGCAACCGGCGTGAGTTTACCAAGCCCAGCGTAAAGCGGCGGAAAGAGAAACTGAAGGCGGAATACCGTCTGGAGAAGTACGGCGACCAGTAAGGACGCCCATAGGCGGTTCCCCCGGGGAACCGATCATCGAACGGCTGTCGACGGATAACTTCCCCGGCAGCCGTTCCTGTATTTTGCCACAACCCATTGGTGCCGCCCGCCGTTAACCCCGCTATGACCGTCAAACGCGATACCGATCTACGCCACCGCACCGAATCCCTCCTGGCCGCCCTGACCGCCGGCCTCTACGAACGGAATCACGCGATGGGGCTGGCCCTGCTCACCGCCGTGGCGGGCGAAAGCATTTTCCTGTTGGGACCCCCGGGCGTCGGGAAGAGCCTCATCGCCCGCCGGCTGAAGTACGCCTTCCGCGACGGGGTGAGTTTCGAGTATCTGATGTCCAAATTCTCGACGCCCGACGAGGTATTCGGGCCGATATCCATCAAGAAGCTCCGCGACGAGGACAAGTACGAGCGGCTTACCGATCGTTACCTGCCCGGCGCCAACATCGTGTTCCTGGACGAGATCTGGAAGGCCGGCCCCGCCATCCAGAATGCCCTGCTTACCATCCTCAACGAAAAGATCTACCGCAACGGGGAGGAAGATATGAAGGTGAACATCCGGGGAATCATTACTGCTAGTAACGAGCTCCCCCCACGGAGCGCTAATCTCGCCCCGATCTGGGACCGCTTTCTCGTACGGCTCGAGCTGGGTAAGATCAGTCAATACCAGAACTTCGTCAAGATGGTGGTCGACACCCAGGACGTTTACGAAGACAACATTCCCACCGCTACCAAACTGTCCGAGGAGGAGCTCGACCGCTGGTCGGGAACCATTGACGCCGTAGCGGTACCGGCCGAAGTGCTCAACACCCTCCAACTGCTGCTGTACAAGATCGAGCAGTACAACGCCCAACCCAACAACGCCCCTAATCCCATCAACATCTACGACCGCCGGTGGAAGAAGGCGGTCCGCCTGCTGCGCACCTCCGCCTTCCTGCACGGCCGGACGAAGGTGGACCTCATGGACTGCTTTCTCCTGGAGCACTGCCTCTGGAACGGTCCGGAACAGCGGGAGGTGATCCTGGAAATGATCGTCGATGCCGTGCGTAAACATGGGTATTCGGTGGCCGTCAATCTATCGGCGCTCAAGCGCGAGGTCCGGGAATTTGAAGAGGACGTGCGCGAAGAAACGCGCATTGCGCACGTGCGGGAGGAAGAACAGCTGCTTCCCGTGCAAGAGAGCTATTACGAGCTGGAAAAGGACCTGAGCCAGTTTCGGGGCGTACTGGTCACCATCGAGCAGTTCCGCGGGCTAAGTAACCAGGAATTCACCAGCGTCAACTTTTACGACGAGGAGCGCAACCTGGTCAACCGCATCCGGGGGCGGAAGGGGCCGCGGGAAAATACCATCGAGGTCAACTTCAACGGGACGGACACCGTGTTCCGGTTGAAGACGCACCTGGTCGAACGCAGGGAGGTGATCCGTAAGCAGCCGCACCGTATTCTACGAGAATTCTGGGACCAGCGTCACGAGCGTTTGCGGAATTACATCGACCAGCAACTCCGGGCGATCCGGGAGCAGGGGCCGGACGAGCTCAGAGACGTCCGGGATCACCTCTTCGTCGATGTGGATTACGCGAGCGTGGTGTCCGCGAACCTCGAGGAAGTCCGGAATTCCCTCGAAGGTCTACAACTCCAACTCGAAAAACTACAGTTCGAGTACGGTGGTGTGGAGGCGTAGTTAAGGGGCATCCTGGGAACGGTACACCACCGGACGGTTATGCGGGACGGGCTGGCTACCTTGAGCCTAGCATTCACCCCATTTACCTATGACCGTCGGCCTCTTCATACCTTGCTACATCGATCAATTTTACCCGCGGGCGGGGATCGCGACGCTGCAGTTGCTGGAAAAGGTAGGCTGTACCGTGGAGTACCCCCGGGAGCAGACGTGTTGCGGACAACCTTTGGCGAACAGCGGGATGGAAAAGGAAGCCCGGCCGATCTACGCGCACTTCGTGGAAACCTTCCGGAGCTACGATTACGTCGTGTGTCCGTCGGGGAGTTGCGTGTACCACGTTACGCATCACTACGATACGCTGGAGCAGACGGAAACCGTGCGGCGACTGCGCGAGCGCACCTTCGAGCTGGCGGATTTTCTGGTCAACGTCGTCGGCGTGAAGCAACTGAACGCCCGCTTTCCCGCGCGGGTGGGCGTACACAACAGTTGCCACGGTTTGCGCGGCCTACGGCTCGGTGAAAGTTCGGAAAGGGTGGGGGCGGACTTCAGCTACTATCGCTACCTGTTGGGTATGGTTGACGGCGTCGAACTGGTGCCCCTGGACCGGGTGGACGAATGCTGCGGCTTCGGCGGCACCTTCAGCGTGAACCAGCCGGAATTGTCTACCAAGATGGGACGAGACCGCATCGCCGATCATTTACGTCACGGGACGGAAGTCATCACTAGTGGAGACATGTCTTGTTTGATGCACCTGGAGGGACTCATCCGGCGGGAGGGGTTGCCGTTGCGGGTGATGCATGTGGCGGAGATATTGAATGGGTAGGCGGTTAGGCGGTTAGGCGGTTGGGTGGTTAGGCGGTTAGGCGGTTAGGCAGTTAGGCTGTTGGACGGTTACTATTATCCTTCGGTAACTAAGGCGTCGCGTCCCTTTTTGGGGGGGAGTGCGGATATCGAGCGAGCCGGCCTGGCTCAGGATCTTTTGTTCGTGTAGCCATTCCACTTTCTGGCGTGACCGTAAGGTCGTGATCGCCGACTTGCGCAAGGTATAGGCAGCCCAGACCCGGTAACGGGCCCGCTCCAACCAGGATGCCATTGCCAGCACCTGGGGGCACAAGTATGCCCTAATCGTGCATCTGTGGAACGGGCAATGGGACGAGTTAATGGCGTTTTTGGACTTTCCGCCCCAGCTGCGGCGCATGATCTACACGGATAACCCGGTGAAAGCCCGGCACCGCATTATGCGTGAACCTATAAAATGTAAGGCAGCCTGGCTCTCGGAGCAGCTGAGAAAGCACTACACCAAAAACCAAGCAACTACAAACGAACCTAGACACACGTATTTTACTATCCCCAGCCTCGACAACAACTACCCCCCCCACCAAATGACTAACCGCCTAACGTACTATTGCCTAATCCCCCCTACCAGCTACCATATTACCACACCAAACATCTACAAAACCACACCCCGCCAAATGACTAACCGCCTAACGCACTATTGCCTAATCCCTCCTACCAGCTACCATATTACCACACCAAACATCTACAAAACCACCCCCCCCACCAAATGACTAACTGCCTAAAGTACTATTGCCTAATCCCTCCTACCAGCTACCATATTATCACACCAAACATCTACAAAACCACCCCCCGCTAAATGACTAACCGCCTAACGCACTAATCGACTAACCCCCTTACCACACTACCAGCTACCATACTACCCCCTACCATACATCTAAAAAAAACCACCCCCCACCTAAAGACTAACCGACTAACGTACTAACCCCCTAACCCCCCCCCTCTACAGCTTCACCACCATCCCCAAATTTACCCGACCGCTTTTCCCGATGTACTCCCCGCCGAGGACGTAGGCTCCGCCGAGAACGAAGCCGGCCCACTTGACGACGGGAACGTACACCGTGCCGCCCACCCTCCGCCAGCTGCTGCCGGTACCGGCCGTAGCGGTCTGGACGGCCGTGCCGCTTTCGAGGGCCGTGATGAACTCCACCCAACCCTCTACGTAGACGTACTTAGTACCGTAGCCGGTACGCAGGAGCACGGGCCAGCTCGACCGGCTTTCGGGAGCGAACTGGAAGTCGATGCCCGACTGCGCGTGCAGGAAGAAGCCGCTATCGAACTGGTACTGATACACTAACCTACCCTGGAAGACGGTCGCCCGCTGACCGAGCGCGGCAATGCCCGTCGTCTCGTAGCTGCCGACCGGGAAACTCAGGCCGATGGCCGTGAACACCCGCTGGTTGCCGGAGGCACCGCGCAAGTCGAGATTCATGTACTTGATCCAGAGGGAAGCATCCTGCAGACTGCCCGGGCGGTCGTTGGTGCGCATATAGGGCAGGGTAGCGACCAGCGAGGTCTGATCGTTCAGGCCCGCTTCCACGAAGAGGCTGTAGCTGGTCGTGGTGACCTCCCGGTCTTCGGGGGTGCCGTCCTGCCCGAAATAGGTGGTGTAGGTCTCCCGGCTATACGCGGGGGCTACGGCAATTTCCCCCTTCGGCGTGGGAAAGCCACTGATGGGACCCTGACCGAATAAGCCGGCAACGCAGCAGAGGAAGCCGGCGAGGAGCGGCAGGCGACCAGTAAATTTTTTTTTCATACCCGTATCCTATCTTTGGCGCCTCAATCGAACCCCTCTTGAGCGACAGCCTGGTCATTATTCCCACCTACAACGAGCGCGAGAACATCGGACGTATGGTGGAAACCGTCTTTGGGTTGTCGCAGCCTTTTCACCTGCTGGTGGTCGACGATGGTTCACCGGACGGTACCGCCGACATCGTCCGCGAATTGCAGCTAAATTACCCCGCCGAACTGCATCTGCTCGAACGATCGGGTAAGTTAGGACTGGGAACGGCCTACCTCGACGGTTTCCGGTGGGGACTGGAGCGCCCGGAAAGGTACCAGTACTTCTTCGAGATGGACGCCGACTTCAGCCATACGCCGGCCGATCTTCTACGCCTGCGTGCCGCCTGCCACGACGGTCCGGGTGACGTGGCCGTCGGGAGCCGCTACGTCCGCGGGGGAAGCGTGGAAAACTGGCCGATGGACCGGATCATTCTTTCCTACGGAGCCAGTCTCTACACCCGCATCGTCACCTGGATGCCGGTAAAGGACCCGACTGCCGGGTTCATGTGCTACTCGCGCCCGGTGTTGGAGGCCATGGATTTCAGCAAGATCCGCTTCATCGGCTACGCCTTCCAGATCGAGATGAAGTATACGGCCCGTAAGCTCGGGTTCCGCATCGTGGAGGTCCCCATCACCTTCACCGACCGGGTAGCCGGAAAGAGCAAGATGCACAAGTCCATTATCCGCGAAGCGGTTCTCGGCGTCCTGAGTCTGCGGTTCCGGTAAACCGGCTACCGCCGCTCAATCAGGCAGGCCCAGTCACCCTCGCCGGGAGGCACCAGGCTCACCTGGCCGTCATCGGCGCGCACGAGTTCGCCGTGATCGATCAGGTCCCCGCCCTTGCGCGGATCGTACCACCGCACGGTAAATTCCCCCTCGGTTCCGCTCAGGTCGAGGGTAGCCGGTCGCCCGAGGGGCGTAAACACTACGTACAGCTCCCCCTCTTTGGCGAAGCAGAACTGGTCGGATCCCTCCAGGAGTTCGTTGCGGGTGACCATGTCCGCGAACGGCAGGTGGCGCTCGAAAAAGCGGCGGGCGTGGGTGGTCCACCGGTAGGCGCGGTCGCGGCTGCGCCAGTCTTCCAGGTTGAGGTCGTTGTGGGGATTGCGGGCACCGTAGTACCATTCCACTCCGCCGCCACCCGCCATGAGGTTGCCCCAGAGGGTGAAGGCGCGTAGACTGTCCTGATTGTTGAGGGGAGCGTTGGCATCGGGGTCCAGTCCACGCCACCAGGGGCCGACCTCGTCGACGGTCATAATCCAGGGGGCGCCCGCCGATGCGGATAGACTGAGCCACTTCCGGGTCACCTCGTTGGCCGAGTAAGGATTGCCGAGTTGTAAAGACAGACCACCTAAGTCCTGGTTGCCGAGCAGGGGTTCGTAGATTTCAGTTATGCCCTCATCACCCGGATGCGTGTGCAGGACCACGTAGTTGCGGTAGGGGTCGTGCTCGGCAAACCAGGCGATCACGTCGCGCTGCTGCCGGTTGTCCTGGAAGGATTCCGACCAAGAGTTAGGGCCATTTTCTTCGCCGAGGTTCCAGGTGACGGCCCGGTGGTGACCGAAGCGTGCGACCAGCTCGCGGAAGTAAAGCCGGCGCAGGGGGCCGGTATCCCCGCCGTCGAGTAGCGTTTCGTTCTCCGTCTCGTTCAGTACGAAGTGGAGCATCATGCCCAGACTGTCGGCGTGATCGAAGACGATCTCCCACTGGGCGAGTTTGCTCACGTCAAAGCGATCGTGCACGTCGTGACTGACGTAAGGCCACACGTCCCGTCCGTCGCCGTTGATGTTCATCGTCAGGAAGTAGATGCTATTGACGCCGGTGGATGCCAGGTAATTGAGGCCGCCGATCAGTCCCTTACCCTTGCCGTTCCCCCAGTCGGGATCGCTGCCGCCGTAGTCCCGCAGGTGAGCGGAATAGGTATGAAGACCCTCGGTGGTGCTTTCTCCGGCACGGAAATTTTCGTCGTGGCGGTAGGTGCCGTCGAAGTCCGCATACGCCAGGAGGTTTTCCGGACTGTCTACCCCGCCCTTAAGGAAATAATCCCCGCTTTCCGCCCACCGCAGGTAGCGGGGGTGGTCGCGGATGAGTCGGCCGGTCTCTCCCGGTCGGGGGTCGCCGACAAAGAAGGCCCCGGCATAGCGTTCCACCGTCTTGCCGGCTCCTGCGTCCCCGCCCAGGTAAGCGCTGTCGGCCCGCACCAGCTGTCCTTCGTAGGTCCATTCTCCCGTCAGGTCGGGTCGGAAGCGTACCTGCCACTGGTTACCGGCTTCGGCACCCGTCTGTGCGGCATTACCGTCGGCCGCGTAATAGCCCGGTACGGTGATCGTACGATCTCCGTTGGTGAAGGTGACATCGAGTCGGTAATCCACGAAGGGGTTGTCCGCGGCCTGCTCACTCGTTTGCGGCCCGGGAAAGGAGAGCGTCATCTTTTCCCACTTCGCGACGTCGGGGTGGGTGGGCGTGAAGGTGGTACGACATCCCCCCCAGAGGAGGACGAGGAGAGACAGCAGACTGATTAAGCGCACGGAAGGGGGTGGTTATTTAGACAAACTTACGGTTTGCCGTTCACCCTGTCGGTGGTCCCTGCCCGGGTAGGTGGGGTGGCTGCCGTACATACCCATCCAGCGGTGCATTTCCCAGAGCACGTGCAGGATGCTTTCTTCGGCCGCGTAACCGTGGTCCTCGTAGGGCAGCAGACACAGGCGTGCGGTCTTGCCTAGATTATCCAGGGCGGTGAACATGCGCTTCGACTGCACGGGATAGGTGCCGCTGTTGCTGTCGTCTTCCCCGTGAATGAGCAGGAGGGGACTGTCAATTTTGTCGGCGTGCACGAAGGGAGACAGGCGCACGTAGGTTTCCGGGACCTGCCAGAAGGTGCGCTCCTCGGCCTGAAACCCGAAGGGCGTCAGGGTGCGATTGAAGGCTCCGCTACGGGCGATACCCCCGGCAAAGAGGTCGGTATGCGCCAGTAAGTGAGCCGTCATGAAGGCTCCGTAGCTGTGGCCGCCCACGAAGATGCGCTTCGGATCCGCGACGCCCATATCGACCAGTTTGCGTACCGCGGCCTCGGCGTTCATGCGGACCTGTTCGATGAAGGTTTCGTTGGGCTCCTCGTCGCCCTCGCCGACGATGGGCATGGCAAAGTCGTCGAAAACCGCGTAACCCACGGCCAGAAAGGGGAGGGGAGACAGGGGACTGATGCGGCGGAACTGGTGCTTGCTCGTCGTCACCTGCCCGGCCTTGTCGGCGTCCTTATATTCCTGGGGGTAGGCCCACATGAGGATGGGCAGGGGTGCGTCGGTACCCGCCCGGAAGCCTTCCGGTGTATGCAGTTCGCCGCTGAGCTGCACGCCGTCGGCCCGCTGGTAAGTTACCAGCTCGTAATTGGTGTGCCGGAGCTGGGGGTAGGGGTGGGGGAAGTTCGTCACACGGATTTCTTCCTTGGTAACCAGGTGGTGCAGGAAGAAATTGGGGCGCTCGTCCGACTGCTCGCGGGCCAGCAGGAAGAAGTTGGGATCCTGATCCAGGAAGAACAGGGGACGCTCGAAGTAGGGTGGGGTAGATTCCCACAACCGGGTCTTCTCGTGGGTCACCAGATTGAAGCCGTCCACGAAGGGTTGGGGGCCGTCGGGACTGTGCCCGTTGCCGACCATCACCAGGGTTTGTCCCTCGTCGCGGGTCAGCAGGAGGCTGTGGTCGCTGGGCGAGGACACGGTGACCACGCCCCCCGGATCGTTGTAGTTGTCCTCCCAGTTATGATCGAAGAGCACTTCGGGCTCGCGGGAGGGATCGTCGGGGTACCAACGGCGGGTCACCTGGCGGCGGGAGGCCCATTCCCAGTCGACCGCGATTGCCAAATCGCTCCGACCCCAGCGGAGGGCTCCGAAGCGCAGGGGTAAGCGAATGCTTTTCTTCGGTTCTCCGGTAAAGGGGGCTTCGAGGTAGTAGAGTTGTTCGCGGTACTCGACGTCGACGCGCGGGTCGCCCCCGTCGATGGCCTCGGTCCAGTACAACTGAGCGGGGTGATCGCTGCGCCAGTTGAAGCGGCGGGGCTGGGTGATGACCGCTCCGAAGGCCGGCGGAAGGTGCTCAACGGTAGGGCGGGAGGCCAGTTCCCGGATGGGAAATCCGGCATGATCGAGCAGGAGAACCCGGTCGGCGAATTTGTCGTAGGGTACGTTGAAACTGAACGGCTCCACGACGTAGGTGATGACGAAAAATTTACCGTTCGGAGAATCGCCGAGACCGGCGATTATACCGGGTTCGGCCCATTCCCGTTCCTCCCCCGTATCGAGGCGGTGCAGGTAGAGTTGCCCGGTGGCGTAGTAGCGAAACAGAGCGACGTCGTGGTCGTTCTGCAGCAGATTGGTGTAAGTGCGATTGGCGCCTTCCTTGCCGGAAGAATCCTGCACATTGGGGCCGGTAGCGGACTCTCCCGGTTCGGGCTTCTTAGCCCCCGGAATGCGGCGCTTGATGAGGAAACGGTCGTTGCCGATGAAGTCGTAAGGCGCTCCGCCGAGGCTGTTATTGATGTCGTTGTCGCCGACGGCGTAGCACTTCAGCGATTCGCGGTCGGCCGTCCAGAGCTGCAGCCCATGGTCGGTCACGAAGCAGAAGGCGATGCGGTTGCCGTCGGGCGACCAGGTAAAGTAGCGGAAGTAGCCGTTTTCGGGCAGCCCGATGAACTGGCGATCCTGGCCCGTCGACAACCGACGCAGGCGGGGGTTGTGGAACCCACGGGTACCGTAGGGCGTGAAGGAGTCGGGATTGATCTGCCGGCCGGCCAGTTTTACCTTGGGCTCCTTGAGTTCCTCGATGCCGGGGTACATCGGCCGGTCGGCGATGATGATGTAATCGGGGTCCGGCCCGAAAAGCATGAGGGGGTCGGGTTTCAGGTTGACCAGATCGGCGATGGCCTCGGGGGGGCGTTGGTAATGCATTAATCTTCTTCGTCCTGATCGTAACTGGCGTCCTGGGTGTCGATCACCATATTGGTGATGGTGTAGTCACTAAACTTTTCGAAGTGATTGAAGGCCAGGTTGTCCGGCCAATTGCTGTCGTCTTCCACCCATTCTCCCAGCAGATTTTCGAGGATGGGGAGGAAATTGTTCTCCAGCCACTCCTCGGCCTCTTCGATCTCGTCAAAATCGGGCATCAGGTACACGGTGGTCAGGTCCGAAGTGTCCTCGAAGTCGATCTCTTCTTCGATGCTGGCGTCTTCCCGGATGGCCCAGCGCAGCAGGGCTTCACTAGGGGTGACGATGAGGGCGTATCGGTTGATATCGTATAATTCCATGGGCGAGTCTTATGTGTGTAGGTAAACGTAAGGTACCCTGGGATAAGTTTAGTCATTCCCGCCCCGTCGTTTTATTCCTTGCAGGCGGGATTGACCCCGAGGACGTAGTTCTCCACTACGCCGATCCGCGGGGCCGCCTCCGCTCCCGCGAAGCCGCTGATGTCCGCGTCCTTTAGCCGGGCGGCGGCGTAATCCGTCAGTTGGGTGGCCAGGGGTAGGTAGCTCCAGTGCCACCGCTCTTCCTCGTAACCGTTGGGCCGGTCGGGGCCCTTGGCGGTGTACGGCTGACAGAAGCCGTAAGTTGCCGCGTGCTCGGTGAGCCAGCGGTAGATCCGCTCGCCTTCGCCCTCGGCGAAGTAGCCGTTATTGAGCGCATTGAGGTCTACGTCGGTACCCCAGTGGTGGCGGCTCGTTCCCGGCATGCTGGAGTAGCGGAGGATGGCCCGGGCCCGGTCGGCGGGATCGGGGTAAGCTTCGTCGGCGCGCTCCCGGCCCTCCAGTAATCGTTGGCCGTTCCACTTTGCTTCCCAAATCTGCCGCTGGCGGTCGAAGTTGCGGGTGGCAGAGACGATGATCAGCTTGATGCCGTCGGCGAGGGCGGCGGCGTGCATGCGTTCGAAGGCGGCGTAGGTGTCCCGGTGTAGTACGTAGGGGTCTCCGTCCGTGTACCCGGCGGCAACCTTCACGAAATCAGGGTGTTCGGACGGATCGAATTTCCCGGTCAGGAAAGTATAACTGGGAAAGGAGGGTACGCTGTCGTGGACGTCGTAAGGCAGGGGCGCGGGCGCGGGAGCAACGATGGGCTCCTCGGAGTTTTCCGCCGGACTGGTGCAGCTCAGAAGCACGGAAGCTAGCAGTAAAAGGGTAAGTCTCATTGGAGCAAAGATAGGATAGACCCCGGGTAGGGGCAGAGGATACGTGTCTTGAATGGGAGGTTGCGTCTTGGTCTCGGAGCAAAGATCGCTGGACCTGGAAGTCGCGCAAGAAACAGCGGTAGCCAAATGGTACATGGTACATTATACCTTGTATATGGTAAATTGTCCCATACGTCTCGGACCGGAGGCCGCTCGACCTATTGCCAAACTCGGCGTGCAACGCCTCGACCTGCGCCGTACGGTAGCGAAATCTGTGAAAATCCGTGCCCATCTGTGGTGAAACCGTCTCGGACCGGAGGCCGCTCGACCTGAGTAGTTCATCTCGGCATGCAACGCCTCGACCTGAGCCGTGCGGTAGCGGGATCGGTGAAAATCCGTGCCCATCTGTGGTGAAGCGTCTCGGACCGGAGGCCGCTCGACCTATTGCCAAAATTGGCGTGCAACGCCTGGACCTGCGCCGTGCGGTAGCGGAATCTGTGAAAATCCGTGGCCATCTGTGGTGAACCCGTCTCGAACCGGAAACCACTCGACCTTTTGCCAAACTCGGCGTGCAACGCCTCGACCTGAGCCGTGCGGCAGCGAAATCTGTGAAAATCCGTGCCCATCTGTGGTGAAGCGTCTCGGACCGGAGGCCGCTCGACCTATCACCAAAATTGGCGTACAACGCCACGATCTGAGCCGTGCGGTAGCGAAATCGGTGAAAATCCGTGCCCATCTGTGGTGAAGCGTCTCGGACCGGAGGCCGCTCGACCTATCACCAAAATTGGTGTACAACGCCTCGATCTGAGCCGTGCGGTAGCGAAATCTGTAAAAATCCGTGTCCATCTGTGGTGAACCTGTCTCGGACCGGAAGCCGCTCGACCTATTGCCAAACTCGGCGTGCAACGCCTCGACCCGAGCCGAGCGGTAGCGGAATCTGTGAAAATCCGTGCCCATCTGTGGTGAACCCGTCTCGGACCGGAGGCCGCTTGACCTATCGCTATTACTCGGCGGGCAACGCCTCGACCCGAGCCGAGCGGTAGCGGAATCGGTGAAAATCCGTGCCCATCTGTGGTGAAGCGTCTCGGACCGGAGGCCGCTCGACCTATCACCAAAATTGGCGTACAACGCCTCGACCTGCGCCGTGCGGTAGCGAAATCTGTAAAAATCCGTGTCCATCTGTGGTGAACCTGTCTCGGACCGGAAACTACTCGACCTTTTGCCAAACTCGGCGTGCAACGCCTCGACCTGAATTATTCCTTAGCTACGACCGCCGAAATCTTCATAAGGAAGTACACCTCGAAACCCGTGTACACCAGGTAAAGCCAGAAGAAGGGCACGATGAACAGCTTACTGGGCGGTTGCCCCAGCAGGGCATAGGTCACCACCAGCATACCGCAGAGCAACATCTTGACCATGGTAGCGCCCATGAAGACATTGCTGAATAACATCTTGTTCTTTGCTCCCGCGCTCCGCCGCCCGACGAAAAAAAGTCCGACGCAAATGAAGACGAAGAGCAGCAGCGTACCCACCGAAAAGGCCAGGGCGTAGTCAATGGAGAGGAGGAAGTGACAAACGGCCAGGCCGAGTACGGCCAAGCCGGTAACGGCGGCCAGAAGGACCAAAAAGCGGGAAGTCTGCATGCGGCAAAAGTACGGTGCGCCCCCCGAATCGACGTCCGCTGACTACCTTCGCGCCATGCCGGAACCCCTGCAATTAAGTCACGAATTCAACTACGCCCTCGAGCGTATGGAGGCCGGTGCCAACCTGTTCATCACCGGACGGGCGGGCACGGGAAAATCCACCCTGCTGCAAATATTCAAGCGGAGCACGCGGAAGAACGTGGTCGTGCTGGCGCCCACCGGCGTTGCCGCGTTGAACGTCGGCGGACAAACGATCCACTCCTTCTTCAACTTCCCTCCCCGGCTGCTGCAGTCCCGCGATATCCGCCCGAACCGCCGCAACCGCCGCCTCTTCATGAACCTGGAAACGCTGGTGATCGACGAGATCAGCATGGTACGAGCCGACGTGATGGAAGCCATCGACTACGGCCTGAAGCTCAACCGCGAGAACGGGGAACCCTTCGGGGGGGTACAGCTCATTCTCTTCGGCGACCTGTTCCAGTTGCCGCCGGTCGTGAGCAGCGCCACGGAGCGGGAGTTCTTCAGCCTGCGCTACGCCAGTCCCTACTTTTTCAGCGCCGATGCCATGGACCACATCGACCTGGAAACGATCGAACTGAATAAGGTATACCGCCAGGACAGCCGCTACTTCCTGCGCCTGCTCGAAAGTATCCGCAATGCTACCGTAGACCGGGAGGAACTCGAGGATCTGAACCGACGGTACCAGCCCGACTTCGAGCCGCCCCCCGGCGAAAACTACCTGACGCTGGCCGCCCGCAACGCCACGGTGACCAAGATCAACGCCAGCGCGCTTGCCGAACTCCCCGGTCCGGAACACCTGTACACCGCAGAAGTGAAGGGCAACTTTCCCGAGAAACTCTTCCCGGTGCCCCAGCTCCTCCGGCTGAAGGAGGGCGCCCAGGTCATGACGCTGCGCAACGACCCCGACCGTCGTTTCGTAAACGGTACCATCGGGACGGTGGTGGAATGCAAGGCCAAATCCGTGCGGATCGAGATCGTCGAGAACGGCAAGGCGAGCGAGGTAGAGGTGGAATACGACGAGTGGGATATCATCCGCTACACCGCCGATGCCACCGACGTACGTAAGATCGGCACCGAAACGCTCGGCACCTACCGTCAGCTACCCGTGCGTCTGGCCTGGGCCGTGACGATCCATAAGTCGCAGGGCAAGACCTTTGACAAGATCATTGTGGACCTCGGGCGCTCGGGGGCCTTCGAGCACGGACAAACCTACGTCGCCCTGAGCCGCTGCCGCACCCTGGAGGGCATCGTACTACGGCAGCCCCTCGCTCTCCGTGACGTGCTGGTCGATCCGGAGGTGGTGCAGTTTTATGAGTCGAGTCGGTGATGGGGGTAGTGATCCGCGGTCCGGTTGGGTTGCATACTAATGAGCGGCCTCGGGTCCGAGACAAGTTCACCACGGATAGGCCTTTAGACTTGCCTTAAAGAGGAACATACATATATGACCATCATCATTATGTATAATTTCTTTTTGGCTTCTTTTTTCTTTGTGGATTTCACACCCAAAGTGTGGAAAACTCCTGCCCTTGCCGGGCGCGGGTGACGGATTTTGAGGCGTCGAGGCCTATTCCGTGTTTGCTCACTCGGCAAGTGGCCAAGAGTCCGTGGTCTGTATAGAAAAAGCGGGGAAGTAAGCCCCATTAAAGGTCTGTAGACAGACGCTTGGCCGACG
>NZ_JANCTD010000006.1 GCF_024297185.1 Lewinella sp. JB7
CGGGTGGTGGCCAACGCGGTGAAGAACAAAATCATCGAGCGCGTCTTCGCCGTCGTGCGGCGGGGCACTACATATCAAAAAAATTATCAACCAAACTTGCAAGCATCATAGAAAACACGGATTTACGTGGTACACAGAACTCAAGGAAAACTCGCAAGCCGCCACCATCTAACTGGATAAGGAAGATGTTAGGCAGTTAGGCGGTTAGGCAGACAGTAGTTTAGGCAGTTAGTAGTTTAGGCGGTTGGTTGGTGTGCTTCCGAATGCCAAGGATACGTTCAACCAGACCCCGACTACCGTAATAAATGACCAACGTACTAAACGACTACCATACCATATTACTAACGTACTACCCGACTAAAGTACCAAATGGCTAACGTACTAAACGACTACTATACCATATTACCAACGTACTGCCCGACTAACATACTAAATGACTAACGTACTACCCGACTAAAGTACTACTAGACCACCCTACCATCCCACCAACACCCTCCACCCCCACCCTTCCACCTCCAGCACATCCCCCTCCGCCAGGCTCACCGGCGCTCCCGTCAGCCCATCGGTGTATGCCCCGTGCCAAAGCTTTTCCCCGAAACGCAGCTCCCGCGCACCGCCGCAAAAATTGAAAAGGGCCAGAATTTTGCTGTGCTCGTCCTGGCGAACGAAGGTGAGCACGTCCGACTCGTGGTTGCTGGGTACGCGAATCATGGTAGCGCCCCAGGGCGCGTTGGCCAGCGCGGAATGTTCCTTTTTGAGGGCGATCAGCTTGCGGAAGAGGTCGGCGAAGGGATGCTCCCGCCACTCAATGGGGTCGCGTTCGAAGAAGGCCAGTCTGCGATCGAGACCGGCTTCCTGACCGTTATGAATTAGAGGAATGCCCTCGCCGATGAAGGAGAGCGCGATGGCGGTTTCGGTACCCGCACCCAGCAATTCGTACATGCTGCCCTCCCAGGCGTTTTTGTCGTGGTTGTCGGTGAAGGTCATGCGCATGGCGTCGGCGGGCCAGGCACGCTCGTTCCAGGAGTAATAGACGTACAGGGAGGCTACATCCGCTTTACCGTGACAGATGCGGTGTACCGCCTCGTGCCAGCTCCAGGCGTAGGTAGCGTCGAAGGCGGCCCGGTGCAGGTCGCGGGCCTCCCACTCGGCGAGCATGAAGACGGGCTTGATCCGGTCGAGGCTCCGCCGTACGTCTTCCCAGAAATCGACCGGGACGTAGCCGGCAACGTCGCAGCGGTAGCCGTCGATGTCGCATTCACGCACCCAGTATTCCATAGCGCCACGCATATACTCCCGGAGACCGGCCTGCCGGTAGTCGAGGTCGATGATGTCGGTCCAGTCCCACCAGGGCGTCGGCCGGAAGTCGCCCTTGTAGTCGCGGGCGTACCACTCGGGGTGTTCGGTGGCCAGCGGATTATCCCAGGCGGTGTGGTTAGCCACCCAGTCGAGGATTACGTACATCCCCAGCGCGTGCGCGCGGCCAACGAAGTTTTGCAAATCTTCGAGGGTGCCGAATTCCGGATTGACGCCATAGTAGTCCCGGATCGCGTAGGGGCTCCCGAGACTTCCCTTCCGGTTTTTCTCTCCGATCGGATGCACGGGCATAAGCCAGAGAATGCCTACGCCGAGCTCGTGCAGCCGGGGCAATTGGCGGGTAGCCGCGGCGAACGTCCCTTCGGGAGTGAACTGACGGGTATTGATCTGGTAGACCGTGGCGGATTTGCTCCAGGCGGGGTGATTCATGGCTTGGGGGACTTGGTAGTTGGTGTCCGGTCACGTAGCTTGCGGGGCTTACCTTGTGACAAAACCTAGATGTAGATGAAACGCAGAAAGTTTATTCAGGCGGGGACCGCGGGAGCCGTAGCCCTAGCCGCCAGCAATGCGAGCCTGGCATCCACCAACCGGCAGCACGCGGAATCCGAGCTTATTGAGTGGCGAACCTACGAGATGAACTTCGGAGGCAACCAGGGCCTGCTCATGGACTACCTCAACGATGCCCTGCGGCCCGCCCTCCTGCGGAAAGGAGTCACCCAGTTCGTAGTATTCAAGGAATACGGCGACCCCAACCCCGCCAAGGTGTACGTCATGATCAGTTATCCGGATGCCGCCACTTACATCGCGACCCAGGACCTGAGCGACGACGGCGACTATACCGCCGCCACGGCCGACTACGACGCCGTCAAACCCGAGAAGCCCATCTACACTCGCTTTTCCTCCTGGCTGCTGACCGCCTTCACGGGCATGCCCCAATCCGTCGCCCCCGACGAGAATGCCGGCCTCTTCGAACTGCGCATCTACGAGGGTTACTCCGAAGATGCCGTGCGGCGCAAGATCCGCATGTTTAACGACTACGAGATCGAGATCTTCGATAACACCGGCCTCAAACCCGTCTTCTACGGGGATATGATCGCCGGCCCCCACCGGCCCGCCCTGATGTACCTCCTGCAGTTCGAGGACATGGAGGCGCGCAACGAAAACTGGGGGAAATTCGGCGCCGACGATACCTGGAACCGCATCAAGGTGCTGCCCGAATTCGCCAACTCCGTCTCCAATATCCGCCGCACCTTCCTGGTTCCCGCCTAAGGCTTGTCGGGCGTTGCGTTCAGGGCTTGCTTGAAGGCACGCGCGAAGCGATCGAAATTCTCGATGTGGGGCAGATGGCCTAGTCCGTCGAGCTTAATGAGGGTGCCCCGGGGGATCTGCTCCACGATCGTGCTGCCGAGTTGATCGTAGCGGCCCATGGTCTGGCGTACTTCCTCGCTGACGAGCGGTTTGCCCAGAGCGGTCCGGTCGCGGGTACCTAGTATGAGTACGGTTGGCATTTGCAGTTCGCTGAATTCGTACACCACGGGCTGGGTGAAGATCATGTCGTAGGTGAGGGCCGCGTTCCAGGCTACGTAGGCGTAGTCTTCACTGGCGGCCCACCCCGCCTGCACGTACACCCAGGGATCGTAGGCGTCCTTCCACTCGCCGGCGTAGTAATTCGTCTGCTGATACTCGCGGATGGAGGCGTAGTCTTTTTTGAGTTCTCCCTCGTACCATTCGGTGACCGTCTGGTAGGGTACCTTGAGTTTCCAGTCTTCCAGGCCGATGGGGTTCACCAGAATTAAGGAGGTGGTGATTTCCGGATACATGAGCGCGAAGCGCGTAGCCAGCATTCCGCCCATGGAGTGGCCTACGACAATGGCTTCGTCGATCCGTAGGGAGTACAGCAGCCAGCGGGTGTTGTGGGCGAGGTCCTGAAACGTGAACTGGTACTGCCGCGGTTTTGACGATTTACCGAAGCCGATCTGATCGGGCGCGATCACCCGGTACCCCTGCTCGAGGAGGAGGTTCATGGTCGATTTCCAGTACGCGCTGGGAAAGTTCTTGCCGTGCAGCAACACCACGGTCTTGCCGTTGTGCCGCGCAGGGGTCTCGTCCATGTAGATCATCTCCAGCTGCTGTAACTGGGAGGTAAACTCGTACACGCGGGCGGGATACGGGTAGCCGTAATCGGTCAGCCGCTCGTCCAGGGGAAGCACGGCGCCGGACTGCCCGACGAGGGGAGCGAGGGAAACCGACAGCAGCAAGACGAGGACAAACAATCGGTAGGGGGACATCGTGGAGGGATTATACGGTCGATGGGTGTGCCGACCCGGACACTGCCCTACAGCACGCGGCAGTGCGGAAGGGCGGCCCTCACCCGTTCGATCTCGTCGGCGGGCAGGGGATTTCCGGTAAGGATCAGTGTCCGCAATTTAGTGAGCTTACGGAGTTCGACGGGCAGGGAAGTGAGTTCGTTATTCGCGACCACCAACAAGGTCAGCTCCCTGAGTTGCCCGATTTGCGGCGGTAGTTCCGTGAGTTCGTTACCCGTCAGGAGGAGACTACGTAGCCGGCCGAGCGCTCCGATGTTGGGGGGAAGCGTGCGGATGCGATTACTTGCGAGGTTCAGTTCGGTCAGGGCGGCAAGCTTGCCCCAGTCCGCGGTCGCTTCGCGCAGTTGGTTGTACCCCAGGTTGAGCTGCCTTAGTCGCCGGAGTCGGTGCAATCCTTGCGGGAGGTGGCTGAGTTGGTTATTCTGCAGGTCGAGCGATTCCAGTCGGCGGCAGCGGGCAAGCCCGGCGGGTAGTCGGTCGAGCTCGTTCAGACCGGCGTGGAGGTAGGTTAGCCGCCGCAGGTGCCCGGTGCTTTCCGGCAGGGTTCTGAGCCGGTTATGGGTAAGGTCGAGAAAGCGCAACCGGCGCAGTCGACCGAGCGAGGCAGGTAGTTCCCGCAGTTTATTTTCCTTCAGGTTGAGGTGAGTGAGCTGACGTAGTCGACTGAGTTCATCATCCCACACTTCCCACAGATTCCCCATGAGGTTGAGGTACTTTAGGCTGCGCAGCTCCGCCGTCCGGGGCGGCAAGCGGAATAGGTCGCGGTCGCGCAGATCGAGCTGGCGGGCGGGCGGATGGACGGCCTTACGGGCATTCGCTACGTCCGTAAACACCGGCCAGGCATCGTTCGCGTACTGGGCGCGGAGCGCGGGAGCCAGCAACACCAGAACGAGCAAACGCACGAACATTATCGGACGAGGTGTACCAACCGGTGAGCGACGGCACCATCGAGGGTAAGCTTCAAAAGAACGACCCGGTGGACGGCGGCCAGGGGGGCAAGGTCGTAGGTCAGGATTCCGTCGGCAGCGTCCTGCCGACCGCGCTCGAGGGTAATTAAATGTCGACCGTTGAGGTCGAAAACATCCAGCGTGAGCTCCCGGTGGTCCGCACGCTCCAGCCGAACCGAGAGTTGCCCGTCGGTCGGGTTCGGAAATACGTCCAGCCCGACGAGTATACCACGTTCCCCTACCGCCGTGGACTGTACCACTTCGACGTAGTTATCGCGGACCAGAGTTTCCTCTCCTTCGGCATTGGAGGCCCGCAACCGGACCCGGTACGATCCTGCCCGGGCGTAGTGTACGACCACGATGGAGTCGACCGACGTCTCGGGTATTCCCCCCTCGAAGGTCCAGGTCCGGTGCTGAACGCCGTTGCGGCTACGGTCGGTGAAGGTGACGGGTTCCCCCCGGGGAACGGTACGCACGTCGGCGACAAAATCGACGACCGGCGGTTGAGCTCCCAGCAAGTTGCGGCGGGAAAAGACAACCGACGACGATACGTCGAAGGTTATTCGTTCGCCCGTGGCATCGCGCTGCGGCGTATTGTTATCACTCGGATGTTGGATGCTGAAGAAGCCGAACCGATAATCCGGAGTGAAGGTCAGGCCGGTCGGCTCGGCACCCTGGGGCGTGCTGCCGAAGATCTTCACCCGGGGCGCCCGTTGGGTATGGTCGGCACTTACTACCCAGATGTAGTTATTGCCTCCATCCTGCAACACCCACAGGTTGCCCCGATCGTCGAAGACCAGATTGTCGTTGCCGATGCCCCACGGTTCGGTAACCGGCCCCGTAGCGGTCTGCAGATCGTAGCTTGCCCCCCCTACGAAGGTCCGGAAGTGGGTGATCCCGTCGGCACCATCGGTAAATTGGTAGATTCGGCCGGCCCCCTTCGAGGCGAAGTGGATCTGCCCGGTCAGCGGATTCACGTCCACGTCTTCAATGCCACTAAAGTTGGTCGCTCCCAGGGCGACGGCCAGTGAGCGGGTATTGTTGCGGTCTTCGGGGGTAGCGTTGGGTACCTCGATCCACCGGCCGGTGGTGGAGGTCGGTTCGTAATTGTCGAGGGGAGCGTCGAGTCTCAGCGTATACAGCCGGCCGCTGCTGAGGTCGCGGGCTTGGTCGGCCACGAATTTGAACAGCGCGCTCGAACCTCCGTCCTCTCCGGTAAAGAGCGTCACCTCGTCGGACAGGATAAGGGCGTTTTCGTGACTGACGCGCCCGACCGCCCAGAGTTTTTCCGGCTTTCCGTTGCCGTATTCCATTACCCGGGCGGATACGGGGTCGATCTCTACCAACCAGCCTACGTCGTTGTAACCGTCGCGGTTGATGTCTCCGGTGATGTGGGTCTCCTCGGTCGTGATCACCGTGCCCCAGGGCGTGATCCCGCCGGAGCAATTGCGCATGGTGGTCACCAGGTTATCGCCGGAAAAATCCACGGCGCGTGAGCTGTCTACGACCCACAGGTGGGCGGTTGAGTCGTAGTGTAGGCCGAGATTGGAAACGCCACCTGGCGTGGTTTCGTGATTGATGCTCAGGTAGCCGCGCTCACTACTGCCCGCGATGGGCAGGTAAGCGGTGTAATCATGGTTGGTCGGTACTACTCCGCCGCCGGTCGTATATCGCGTGCCCTCGGGATGGATTTGCTGGAAGCGGTGACTCGCCGGCAAGATGAAGTTTGCCGTCGGGGCCGTAGGGTCGATGGACGTGAAACAACTAAGGTGTGGATCACCGTCGGCGCAGTTTGCCGCGGCGGGGCCTTGCCCCAACAACGTATTCGCGGATAACAGCCCGCCGAGAACAAATAATGTGAATACCTGAGTGTACATGCGTGAGATAAAATGGTCCGTCCGGTATGGTTTGCGGTCGGTTGCCGACGCGGTCACCGCGTGCCCTCCGGTCCGGAATCGGTCAGCGATCGCATAAAGGCGATCAATGCGTTTTTTTCCGTCGCCGTAAGGTTCAGCGGAGTCGCCGGCAGCGTTTGGTTAGGAACCGTCAGGCCGAGTCCGGCACCGCCGCCCCGGTCGTAAAAATCGACAACCGCGGCCAGGTCCGGAAACATCCCATGGTGAAAGTACGGCGCCGTCTCTGCTACATTACGTATGGTCGGTGTTTTAACAGAATGTTCGTACCACGCGATTTCCTCGTAGGCCGGGCCGCCCGCCGCCCGGCCGCGGTCGGGGGCGAGCGTAAGAACGGCGGCATCCGGGTCCGCCGGAACGCCCAGCACCTCACTTTCGCTTTCGGTGTAAGCCGGGGGAAGCAGTCCCGCGAAGGTGGGAGCGAAGTGGCAGGTACCGCAGCCCGCCCGGCCCATGAACAGGTTGAAACCCTGCTTAGCGGCTTCGTCCAGCTCGTCCGACTGCCCCCGGGCGTAGCGGTCGAACGGACTGTTGAAGGAGCGAAGCGAGAGTACGTAGGAGGCCAGTGCCGCGCCGAAGGTCCGGCGGTCGATCTTCCCACCCTTTCCGAACGCCTCCCGGAATTGCCGGCGGTAGCCCCCCTCCGACCGTAGGCGGGCTATGATTCCCGCGTAGTCGGTAGCGAACTCCGCATGATCGTAGATGACGTGCGCCGCCTGCTGTTCCAGGGAAAAGGCCCGGAGGTCATAGAAATACCGATCGGCGTAGACGGCATTGAGGAGGGTCGGTGCGTCGCGCACGCTACGGCGCTTACCGTCGGTGAAGTAGCGCTCCGGTTGGTGACAGCTGCCGCAACTCAGTTGCCCCCCTCCGCTCAGTCGCTCGTCGTAGAACAATCGCTTCCCGAGGGCACGCAGGGCCGGGCTGTCGTCTTCCGATCGCAGTTCGGCGTAGGCGTAGGGATCGAGAAATTCATCGGCGTAGAGGTCCTGCCCCGCCGGGTTACGGCCAGACGAAAAGGGCAGCCGGGGTGTTTGACCCGATTGTCCTTGTAGCCGACCCAGTATTCGGTACAGGCCATTGAGGTGGTTACGCTGGAAAGAGAGTCGGTCGAATTCCGCGAACGTCTCCGGGGCGGACAGCGCCGCCGCCGCCGCCCGCAGCTGGTGCACGGCTTCCGCGTGGGTGGGGTAAGCGGCTAGGATACTTTGTTCCGACAGGACGTCGGCCAGGGAAGCCAGGGCGGCACGGGATTCGGCCAGTCCGGATGCGGAACCCGGCGTATCGAAGCCCGTCAGGTATAAGGTCGGTATCCGTACCACCTCGGCCCGCATCGCCTCCAGTACTTCAGTAAGGGGATAAGTACGCTGACTCACCTCCGGCAGCAGCAACCGGGCCCGGGCGAGCAGTTTGCGGCTCAGCACCGATAATTGGGTGGGATCCGGATCCGTGGTGTAGGCCATCTCGTCCATCACCTGCAGTCCCTCCGGGGCCACCATTTCGGAATGGCCCTCCTGTTTGCGGGGCCGGGGCAGGGGCGGGCCGTTGAAGTGGGTAGCGGTGTAGGTAGGATAGTACGTCTCAACCAGCCAGGCCGTGCGTTTATACGCCTTCCGGGTAGCGTGTACGGCTTGCCGCACCGCCGTAGTGTCGGACTGGCCGCGTCGGTATGCCTCGACCAGTTCCGACAGCCGTTGCGCGTGTTCCACGAAGCGGGCATAGTCCCGGACGATGAGGTGAGTCGAGGCCGTAGGCTCCGGAGTCGCGGCCGATCCCAGGAACAGCACGACGATGACCAGGAAGGAAGCTGCGCATCGCATCATGCATAAATAACCCCCCGGACCGTCTGCTTCGTCTGTTTTACGTCCGGGTACCCGCTTTTTTCGGCATGTGAGTTTATCCAGGGTCGGATCAGTCTACCTTTCGGTAGCGCAGCAGCTCCTTATCGCCCCTATCCAGCAGGGTTAGTTCATTTTCACCGACCACGTAACCCGCCACGCGGTTCAGGGCCTCCATGACCCGGTCTGGCAGGTCGTTGCCGGGACAGGCTTTCCGGGTCGTGGCGAGGGGACCAAACTCAAGTTTCCCCTGGTCGGCTTTCCGGAGGGTGCCGTTGAAGGTATTGCACCCATTGGTTCCCATCACCCGTTGTTCGGAGAGGTGAAATTCGATGGTGGGATGCTGCATCTCCGTGGTAGTCGGGTCGAATGGCTGGCCGAGGACGCTCTCCAGGGCCCAGATGTCATTGAGGCGTAGCGTAGGGTCCGGGTTTTTTTCGAGTATTCGGATGAGGGTGTACTCCATACTGCTGCCGTCGGCGGGAGTTTCTTCGTCGATGAGGGGTGTCTCGCGAACGGAGAGTTTATACACGAAGCCCGGTTGAAAATCGAAGCCCGCGATGCTCTGGTAAAAATAGGTCCATTCGCCCGCGCTGAGCTGGGGGCCGCGCTTTATCTGCAGGCACATCTGTTGGCCCGCCCCGGTGCACGGTACCGTATGGCTGTTGATCCAGTAGGTAGTAATGGTGGAGTTCAGGACGCGGTTGGTAGTAGAAGTACAGGCTACGGCGATCGCGACCAACGAAACCAGGGTCAGGAGGGCGGCAAGGGACTTCATTGCTTCCGGGTATTTCCCATGAAGCGTTGACCACCACAAAAGGTTGAAATCGGGAATATGCTTACCAAAATTAGTGACAAACATTCCCCGGGCGGCACATGGCTTCCTCGGTTTTGCCGGCTGTTGGTTGGCCGTGTTTGCTCCTGCGTCCCCGCCGCCTTTCCGTTAATTCGTGCGGTGAGGGGCTATTTCCGGCGTATAATACCGCTATGCGATACGTGGATGAAGCAGAACGGGCTTCCTTCCGGTTGGAAGAAAGCCCGTGAGTAGCGCGAGGGTGACTCGAACACCCGACCTCAGGATTATGAATCCTGCGCTCTAACCGGCTGAGCTACCGCGCCATATTGCCGTAAGCGGCCGCAAATATAAAGCCTTCTCCGGACATTGCACCAAGCCTACCGGAAAAACTACGCCACCGCCTCCGCGATGGCCCGAATGGTGGAGCTGTCCCCCATGGTATAGTAGTGCAGGCAGGGCACGCCTCCTTCCTTGAGTTCCTTGCTCTGCGCCGTGCACCACTCGATTCCGGCCTGCACCCGGGCTTCCGCGTTTTTGGCTTTGGTGATGCTGCAGACCAGCTCGTCCGGCAGATCGACGTGGAACAGCCGGGGCAGCGCGTTGAGCTGGTACAACTTGGTCACCGGCTTGAGCCCCGGTACGATGGGCACGTTGATCCCGACCTTGCGGCAGGCGTCGACGTAGTCGAAGTACTTCTTGTTGTCGAAGAACATCTGGGTGACGATGTAGTCGGCGCCGGCGTCCACCTTCGCCTTGACGTAGCGTAGATCGTGCTCCAGATTGGCCGCCTCGAAGTGCTTCTCGGGATAGCCGGCCACGCCGATGCAGAAATTGGTCTTGCTGGCGTGTTCGTCCTTGATGAGCTCGTCGAGGTAGTGACCGTTGTTCATATTTACGATTTGTTCGACCAGCTCGCTCGCGTAATGGTGGCCTTCCTTCTCGGGCACGAACCGTCCTTCAAACTTGCGGGCGTCGCCGCGCAGGGCCAGCACGTTCTGTACATCCAGGAACGCCAGGTCGATCAGGGCATTTTCGGTGTCCTGCTTAGTGAATCCCCCGCACAGCAGGTGGGGGACGGCATCGACGCCGTAGCGGTGCATGATGGCGGCGCAAATCCCCACCGTGCCCGGACGCTTACGGATGGCCGTCTTTTCGTAGTAACCACTGGGCCGTTTCTTGTACACGTACTCCTCCCGGTGGTAGGTGACGTCGATGAAGGGCGGTTTGAACTCCATGAGGGGGTCCAGCGTGTCAAAAATGGCCTGCATGCTGCCGCCCTTCAGGGGCGGAAGGACTTCGAAGCTCAGCAGTGTCTGGCCCTCGGCCTGGGCAAAATGATCGGTTACACGCATAGGATATAATCGGGTACTGCACCGCGGGTGGTCCGCCCGGGGGTTTAGCGATGCAAAAGTAATCAACCGCCCGGCAACGGGCGGGCTAGCGAAGGGCTTCGAACAAATCCTCCCAACCCTTTCTGCCGCGGACTACGACGTCTAAGTATTCGCGCCATACGGCACCGTCCTGCTCGGGGTCCTTAACGATGGCTCCGGCCAGGCTCGCTGCCAGATGTTGGGTTTCGATATCCCCCGTGCCGAAGTGGTGGCTCAGGGCGCGGCTCTGGTTGACGACCGAAATGGCCTCGGCCGTTGACAACGTGGAGCTCGGGGTTTTGAGCTGGGTGCGTCCGTCTTCGGTGCGTCCGCTCCGCAACTCGCGGAAGATGGTGACCAGACGACGGATCTCCGCCGCGGCGTCCTGCTTGACGGGGGGTAACTGCATGCGTATGGCGGCGGCACGGCTGCGATCGGTTACGATGCGCACTTCTTCCTCCAGGGTAGCGGGAAGCGGCATGACGACCGTATTGAAGCGGCGACGCAGGGCGCTGGAGAGTTCGTTGACGCCCCGGTCGCGATCGTTGGCCGTGGCGATCACGTTGAAGCCCCGCCGGGCCTGGGTTTCCCGGTTGAGTTCGGGGATGGGCAGGATCTTTTCGGACAGTACGGTAATCAGGGCGTCCTGTACATCGCTGGGTACCCGGGTGAGTTCCTCGATACGAACCAGCTTTCCCTCCCGCATCCCCACCATGACGGGAGAGGGCACCAGCGCGGCTTCGCTCGGTCCTTCGGACAGCAGCCGCGCGTAGTTCCAGCCGTAGCGAAGGGCGTCTTCACTCATTCCCGCGGTACCCTGCACCAGGAGTTTCGAATCCCCGCTGATGGCCGCCGCGAGGTGTTCGCTGACCCAGGTTTTAGCCGTGCCGGGCACGCCGACGAGCAGGAGCGCCCGGTCGGTGACCAGACTCGCCACCGCCACCTCGATTAACCGGCGGTCGCCGAAATACTTCGGGGTGATCTCGGTGCCGTTCGCGAGGGTGTCCCCCATGATGTAGCGGACCACGCTACGCGGGCTGAGTTGCCAGCCGCCGGGGCGGACGTCGCGGTCCTGTGCTCTGAGCACGGTCAGTTCGTCGGCGTAGGCCGTTTCGGCGTGCGGTCGCAGTATAGCTTGTTCTTCCATGGAGTTTTATCGGTAGCCGCGAATGGTCGTTCGCCGAAACTGGCTTATTGGTTGCCGGCGCTGGTCTGGCCGACGATGCGGTCGCGGTCCATCAGCAGGGTGCCCAGGCGCTCGACTCCATTGTAGAGTTTTACGATATTCTTCTGGTCGGCGTAGTGCTCGGTCAGGACGCTGTTCTGCACCGTGACGTTCCGGGGCGGATCGGCGGATTCTCCGACCAGGTAGATCCAGAGACCGTGCATGTCATCTTCCAGCTCCCAGCCGACCATTCCAATATCGAGCAGACTACCGTTCCACTCGACCTTGAAGTGTTTGTCCAGATAGGCGGTGACGTAGCGTTCGCTGTCGCCGAGCTCTTCGTCGGTACCGAGCTGGAGCACCGGTGCACCGGCTTCCCGCATGGCTGCTTCCAGATCATCCACGAATACGTGCATTTCGACCTGCACCTGTTGTTTGGCGGCTACGTAGCGGACGTTAGTCTTACTGACGTGGTAGTCGTGGACGGGGGGAGCGGCGAAAAGCAGCAGGGTGAGAAGTAGGTTCATAGCGCAAATCTGTTTGACGGATGCCCAAAGGTAACCGATCCGCCCGCCGGACGGTTGTTCGGCACGGCGGCGGTACTACTCTACCTTAAAGTACAGCACGAGATAGAGCGTATCCGTCACCGGGTTTACCTGTTCGGTAGCGCGGTCGAAACCGATGTCGACCAGGTACCGTCCCAGCGTCTCCGTCTCCTCAAGGAGTGCCCGGTCGGCGTTTACCTTCATTTGTCCGGATACCGGGGCACCCTGGGTATCGTCGGCCGCTACGATGGTCAGGTTGAGGGGTTCGGCTCCCGCGGGAAGCTGAGCCAGTGGCATGGCCTGCCACGTCGACCCTTCGTCATCGACCGTGATGGCCAGAGCGTATGCCCCACCCCGCCGGGCTTCCCGGGCTACCCGGGGGTACTTGACCTGCTCGTAAACGGTCTTGATGAGGTGCCGCTGGGGGCTACCGTCCGCCGGCGCTCCGCGGAGCACGATGGGCGTTTCGGTTGCCTGCCCGGCCAGATACGTTACCGGCAGGATCAGGGTAAAACAGAGCACGAGCGAGCGAATTGTTCGCGTGAAAGCAGGAGTGAAGTTCATGGTATGTTGTTGGTTGTTCATGTTACGTGTTGAATTGGCCGGACGAATAGGATTGGCACCGCTCCCGTGCGCCGCCGCCCTATTCTTCGAGCGTGAAGTGCACTTCAAATCCGAGCACGAAAGCCAGGGCGGGACCGGCCTCGATTGCGGGAGAAAAGCAGCCCAAATTACCGACGTCCCGCTCGATTTCTTCCGTAAAAACGTTCGGATCCCGCAGCTGGATGACAATCTCCGAGATATCCGGATCGGCGGGGGCTACGACGGTCAGTTGGGTCACGCCCTCCGCCCGGTCCGCTAGCGGTACCGTGGAGGTGTGCACGGCGGTCACTTGCCACCGGGCGGAGATCGAAAGTTGTACCCGGACCCGGGCCATTTCATTGTGCTGGTAAGCGACTGGGATAGGTGACGTAACGGTAGGAACCCTCGAGGAAGGTAGAATAGCGGCGGTCCAGTAACTCGGGAGCCGACGGATGACCCTCCGTGGCACGAAGAGTAAAGGTAGCGGGGGCCGATGTTTGTGCGTAGAAGTGGATTCAGAGCTTTGCCGTTGCAGACAACCGTCAGGAACATCAATGGTCCCCAAAAACTATAAAAGGCGCTCGAAAAAATGTCCGTGACGTAGGTGAGCTACTTCGTGTAGCAGCGCGGTCCGTTCCAGATCCGGAGGCATTACGGCCGGCAGGTACATACGGCCGGAGGCGGCGTAGGGAGAGTGAAACACAGGAATACGGATGACGGGGAATCCAGCGTACGTTTCAAAAGCGGAGGCGGCGGGGCGCAGGTGCCGTGCCATTCCAACGACCGATACCGCCTAGCCGGCGAGTGCACCGATCGCCCAAATGACCAGGGCAGTTCGTATTGCGACGGGAGGCTACGCGGTAGAATAGCAGGAGGGCCGACCAGACTATGGTGCCCCCCCGAACAAAGAATGGAGGATCAGAACGTTCATTCCTCTTCGAGTTGGCGAACGAGCGCGCTGAGCTCATTCAGGCTGAGGTTTTTATCCTTAACCAGGTAACTCACCGCGGCTCCGGCCGATCCATCGAAAAACTTGTGGATGATCCGCCCCAATCGCTGACGACCATACTCTTCCCGGCCGATGCGGGGGGTATAGACAAACGTGCGACCGTAGGTCTTGTGGGTCACGAACCCCCGCTCGTCGAGGGCCAGGATCAGCGTGGAAATGGTGCTGTGGGCGGGCTTTTTTCCGGTTTCCCACTCCACGGCACGGCGTAGGTCGGCTACGGTGCACTCGCCGAGACGCCAGACGTGGCGCATCAGATCCTCCTGAGCTCGGGTGAGTTTTGCCATGGGACGTTAATTAACGTAAATATACGTTAATTAACTTATAAAGCATCTACCCGTTGGACGGTGTCCCACCGTCCAACCGCTATAGCCGTCGGACGCTCTCCCAAACCCGCCAAACCACCCCCCTACCCGCATCTTTTCTTCCCCCCAAATTGTTAGTTTCACTCAAATAATTCGCGACCATGGCATTCTTGCGCCTCTTCAAGACCCCCAAAAATCAGCAGTTCTCCTACAAGCCCCGCTACTGGGACCCCAAGAAGGAAGAGGCGGAAGAACGGCGCCTGCGTATCGAAGCGCTGCAGAACGGCGGCGTGGATGGGATCAAGGAGCGGCTGCGCGGCGGTTTCCGCAAGGGCTCCGGGGGGGAGGCGGCCGGTCGTTACCGCAGTCAGCGGGTTCGACGGTCGAACTACAGCCTACTGATCATTCTGATCACCCTGATCGTTGTCTGCTACGTCGCCTATAAGCTGTACTTCCCTGATTTCGAACGACTGCTCGGTTAATTCTGCGTAGTTTGCCGCCGAATAGTTGCACCGCCTTATGACGGACAATCTCGTCCACCTGCTTCCCGATGCCATTGCTAACCAGATCGCCGCCGGCGAGGTCATCCAGCGCCCCGCCAGCGTGGTGAAGGAGTTGGTGGAAAACGCGGTCGACGCCGGTGCCTCCGAGATCAACCTCATCGTGAAGGATGCCGGCAAGACGCTCATCCAGGTCATCGACAACGGATGCGGCATGTCGGAAACCGACGCCCGTATGTCGCTCGAACGGCATGCTACCAGCAAGCTGCGCACGGCCGAGGATCTGTTCAGTCTCCATACCATGGGCTTTCGGGGAGAAGCCCTGGCCAGCATCGTCGCCATCGCCCAGGTGGAAATGAAGACTCGTCGCGCGCCCGACGAGCTCGGCACGAAGCTGGTGGTCGAAGCCTCCGAGGTAATTGCTCAGGAGCCGGTTGCGACGCCGGCGGGAACGAGCATCGCCGTGCGCAATCTTTTCTTCAACGTACCGGCCCGTCGCAACTTCCTGAAGAGCGATTCGGTGGAACTGCGGCACGTACGCGACGAATACATCCGCATCGCCCTCGCCCACCCATCGGTACGATTCGACCTGCACGTCAACGATCGCCTAGACCTCTCCCTTACGCCGGGCAATCTGCGGCAGCGCGTCACCGCCGTATTCGGCAAGAAGTACCGCGATCTGCTGGTACCCATCGAGGAAGCTACCGACGTGCTGAGGATCGGGGGCTTCGTCGGTAAACCGGAAGCGGCCCGCAAGACCAAGGTGGGGCAGTTCTTTTTCATCAACGATCGCTTCATCAAGAGCAGCTACCTGCACCACGCCGTCACGACGGCCTACGACGACCTACTGTCAAAGGACGCCTACCCCTTTTACGTCATCTTCCTGGACATCGACCCGGCCCGTATTGACGTGAACGTACACCCCACCAAGCAAGAGATCAAGTTCGAGGACGAGCGCCTCATCTATAACTACCTGAAGGCCACCATCCGCCACGGTCTGGGCCGGGCCAGCATCATGCCTACCATCGATTTTGAAAGTGACAATCCGTTTTCTCCCTCCCGAACCCGTATGCCCCCGCCGCGGGTGATGTCCGAGACCGGAGAGGCGCTGCCGAGTAAGATGAACTCCGACACGCCACGGACCGAATCCCGCCGCCACGAAAGCAATTTGCGCAACTGGCAGATGCTGTACGACGGCCTGGGCGAGGGCGAGGAAGTCGATACCGACACCGGGGAGATCCTGCAGAGTCGCATGGGGCAGGACGAACCCCAGGACGCGCCGCCCACCCAGGGGCGTGCGCCCTACCAACTTCACCACCGCTATATCGTGAGCGCCATCAAGAACGGCTGGCTCCTCATCGATCAGCAGGCGGCCCACGAGCGGATCCTGTACGAGAACTTCGTAGCCAATTTGCGGGATAAACCGGCCGTTACCCAACAGTCGCTCTTCCCCCAGACCATCGACCTGGCCCACAGCGACGCCGGCCTGATGACCGCCCTCCTACCCGACCTCAACAAAATGGGATTCGACCTGCAAGCTTTCGGCGGCGGGAGCTTCATCGTCCGGGGTATCCCCGCCGAGCTGGCCGGTTACACCGGCGAACTCGAACTGCTGGAGCAACTCCTACAGCAGTACAAGCAGAACGTCGACCTACAGAGCGAGGGCCACGAGCGACTGGCGCGATTGCTGGCCCGCACCGCCGCCATCAAACGGGGCACCGCCATGGACGAAGCCGAAATGCGGTCACTCATTGACCGGCTCTTCGCCTGCGACCAACCGCGCATATCTCCCAACGGGCGTAAATGCTACGTCAAGTACGAGCTCGAAGACGTCGAGCGGCTGTTTCTGTCGTAAGTCAGCGGGAACCGTCCGCCTGCTTAAAGCATTCTCACACAAAGTTTCGCCCGAATGCCACCCCTGACCCCCATTGTTAAGAATCTCCTCATCATCAACGTAGGGGTCTTCGCCATACTTTTCGTGCTTCCGTACCTGGGAGTCGATACCGGTGAGCTGGCCGATTTTCTGGCGCTTCACTACCCGACCAGCGATCGCTTCCACCCCGTGCAATTGGTGAGCCACTTCTTCGTTCATGGCGGGCTGACCCATATTTTCTTCAATATGTTCGGGCTGGTCATGTTCGGGCCCTTGCTCGAGGCTCGGTACGGGAGTAAGCGGTTCCTGATACTGTATTTGGTTGCCGCCGCCGGAGCCGTCGCACTACACTTCGGCTACACCTGGTTTCAGCTCGAACGGCTACAGGATATTCTGCTCAACTTCCAGCAGGATCCGACGCTGGCCAACTTCAACGACTTCTTCGGGCGCATCGACACGAAAGGTCTCTCGATGGACGACGGCACCCGCGTCAGTACGGTCGTCGCGAATATTCAGAACGACATCGTCCTGGCCAAGGGAGATCCCGCCCAGACCCTCCGCGACGGCGTGGGTATGATGCAGGAATACATCGACTTCAAGGCCAGCATCCCCATGGTCGGTGCTTCCGGGGCCCTCTACGGCGTGGTGGCGGCCTTTGCCATTCTGTACCCGGACTTCAAGTTGATGCTCATCTTCCTGCCGATTCCCATTAAGGCCCGCTACTTCGTGCCCGTCCTGCTGGCCGTCGATCTATTCCTCGGGATCATGGAATATAGCTGGGACCCCATTGCGCACTTCGCCCACCTCGGGGGGGCCGTTGCCGGCGGCATTCTGGCGTTCTACTGGTACAAGACCGAGCCACCGGCGGGCGCACGGCGGTGGGACCGGGGCGTACCGCGGTAAGCCGACCTAAATTCGTAGTTTGTAGGGCTTTGTCCGGGGCGGGGTAAATCTTTTCCGCCGAAAAACGTTTTACTGGTAGACCACCGCCAACTATGCTACAATCCATCTGGGACGACATCCGCCGGGAGTTCGATTATGGCAACATGATCAGCCGCATCATCATCGTGAATGCGGCCATTTACCTGTTCATCAATCTGGCGTGGGTCTTTCTTCGCGTATTCAACGGGTGGGAAACCCCGAACCTTTACCTCGACATTCGCAACTTCCTGGCGATCTCGAACTCGGGTTGGCACATGCTCACCCATCCCTGGTCGGTGATCACCCACATGTTTCTGCATGAGGGATTCTGGCACATCCTCTGGAATATGCTCTTCCTGTTCTGGTTCGGCCGCATCTTCGGCGATCTGCTGGGCGACCGGCGGGTGTTGCCGCTGTACTTCCTGGGCGGGCTGGCGGGGGCGGCCTTCTTCTTCGCCGCGGCTAACCTGACCGGCTTCGGCGGTGACGGCAGTGTCGAGCACTATGCATTCGGTGCCAGTGCCGCGGTGATGTGTATCCTCGTGTCCACCGGCGTGTTCGCCCCCGACTACAGTATCCGGCTATTTCTGCTGGGCAACGTCCGGCTCAAATACATCGTGGCTTTCGTCGTACTCATGAACGTCATCAGCCTGGGCAGCGACATCAATACCGGGGGCGCGTTCGGACACATCGGGGGTATCACCATGGGGTTTCTGTTCGCCTGGTACCTGAAACGCGGCACCGACCTCACCGAACCGATCCAGTCGGTCATCGGCGGCGTCGGTCGCCTCTGGAACAGCGTGCTGAGTCCCAGTAAGGACCATTCCCGCCGCGGTCCCCGCGCCGCCTTCCGGGGCGGCCGATCGGTCAAGGAGACGGCTACGAAGGAACGGCCCAGTTTCATGCGGCGGGCCGGGGGCGCCACCCGCACGACCACCGGCAAAACCGACGGCGGCACGAAGGGGGAAGCTACCCATCAGGAGCAGCTCGACGCCATTCTCGACAAGATCAAGGAGCGGGGATACAACAGCCTGTCTAAGGACGAAAAGGAGTTTCTGTTCCGTGCCAGCAACCGCAACTGAACCGCGTGCGTACCATTTTTTTGTGGACCGGGAACCTCGTAACCTTCGTGACCGCCTTCGGTCTGATGGCCCGCTACGTCTCGCCCCAGATATTCTGGCCGCCCGCCGTGGTGGCCCTCCTGCTGCCGGGTCTGCTGCTGCTCACCTTCGGTTTCATGATCGTGCAGTTAAGCAGGTTTCGGTGGCGCACGGCCCTCTTCCCCTTCGCGGTGTCAGTGTCCGCCTTACCGCTGCTCGGACACCTGATGGCTTTTCCCGCTACTCCGCCACCGGTCGACGCGGGGGTTCCGACGCTTACGCTGGTTACCGCCAACGCCCGTGCCTTTCGTTCCATTGACGGGGCCGATGCCGATACGACCCGCGTCCGCGACGCCGTCCGGGAATTCGGGGCCGACGTGCTGTTGCTCCAGGAAGTGCGCACCATGCGGTACCCCCAGAATTACGTTCCTTCCATAACGCAGGCGGGGAACTTTCGCCAGCGGCACCAGAAGGAGGGAACCCTGATCGCTACCTACGGCAATGCCATCACCCCCGTCAGTTCTTCCTTCACCCCGCCGAACGAATACAACGGTTTCATCGTCACCGACGTAGACTCCGAGCTGGGGCGCCTGCGCATCATCAATGCCCACCTGGAATCCAACCAGATCAGTGGCATGACCGCGGGCATGAGCGACAAGAATTCAGTGTCCCGGCGCATCGAAACGCTGGGCAATATGCTGCGTGGCTACGGCCGGACCACCCGCGTCCGTGCCCTCCAGGCCGAGGAGATCCGGCAGCTCGTGGAACGCAGTCCCTACCCGGTGGTGCTCGCCGGTGACTTCAACGACGTTCCGTCTTCGTACACCTACAATCATATTTTATCCCCCCGGCTGCGCGACGCCTGGTCGGAGCAGGGTGTAGGTCTCGGCACGACCTTCACCGGGCCACTCCCCGGCCTGCGGATCGACTACTTCATGGTGGATACCAGCCTGGCCGTCCTCGATATTGAACGTCTGCCCTCCCGCTGGTCCGATCACCGCCCCCTACGCATCACGCTCGCCCCCCGCTGATCTGCTGGAAATTGTTGTAACTTCCAGTCACTCATCCGGTCGGCCGGCACCATGACGGTACGCTTATTACACATCGCTTTCCTCCTGCTCATTCCCCTGCTTATTCGGGGGCAGGCCACTGCCGTCATTGTCGGAATCGCGGATTTTCAGGACCCCGGCATCACCGACCTGCGCTTTGCCGACGAAGATGCCCGGGCGTTTGCCGCTTACCTCCAATCCGCTTCCGGCGGGAATCTGCCCCAGGAGCGGCTAAGAGTACTGACCGATACCTCCGCTACGCTCGCCGCGATCCAGTCGGCACTAAGCTGGCAGCTCAGCGCGACCGGTCCCGGGCAGACCGCCTACCTCTACCTGGCTACCCACGGCGACGTCGAGGCCGCGGACCTGGCAACCAGTGGGTACTTACTGGCCCACGACTCTCCCCGCAGCAATTACGATCTACTGGCCCTGAGCGTCAACTTCCTCAACGATCACCTGGCCGCGCTGACCGCAAAGGAGGCCCTGCCCGTAGTGATCACCGATGCCTGTCATGCGGGCACCCTGGCCGGCGATGCCTTAGCGGGCCGCCGGCTGACCACCGCACAACTCATGCAGGGCCGGGCGCAGGAGGTGCGTATGCTGGCGTGCCAGCCCTACGAGCTTTCGCGGGAAGGAGAACGCTGGGGCGGCGGCCGGGGCGCGTTTTCCTATCACCTGCTGGAGGGGATCCGGGGAGCGGCCGACGAGGACCGCAACCGGCAGATCGATCTTTTCGAACTCGAACGCTACGTACAAAGCCGGGTGAGTGAGGATACGGAGCGGCAGCAGCATCCCGAGCTGATCGGCGCGCCGAAGGACCGGGTCCTGTTCACCGTAGCCGCTTCCGACCAGCCCGATTTCGCCCGGCAGTCGACCCAACGACTGGAGGCCAGCTTCGAGGAGGCCACCCTGGCCCTTGCTCCCCCGGAAGCCCAACGGACCTACCTGCGTTTCCGGCGGGCGCTGAGCGCGGGAGCCCTGCTCGTTCCGGAAGAGCAATCCGCCCTGGCCTACCACCGTGAGCTTTACGCGGAACCCGCCCTGCTCGCCATACGGGGATTAGTGGACGAGCGGCTCACCGTCGCCCTACTCGATTCGGTGCAACAGGCCATCGTGGCCTACCTCGATGCCGACCCCGCGGAACTCACCGACCGGGACCGGATCGACGAGAAGTACCGCATCTTCCCCCGCTACCTGGCGACCGCGGCCGCCATCCTGGGCGAGGGAGACCCCCGCATACCCAGCATCCGGGCCAAGGAAGCTTACTTCCGGGGAGTGGTATTGCGCCTCGAAGCCGACCGCCGGGGGGGCACGGACAGCAGCTACTTCCGCGCGCACGGACAACTCCTGACGGCGGTTCGCCTGGAACCCCAGGCCGCCTACCACCACAACGAACTCGGCCTTCTGCTCCAACGGTTAGCGGATCCGGAATCGGCCTACGCCAGCTTCCGGGAAGCTACCCGCCTGGCTCCTACCTGGTCCCTTCCCTACAATAACCTCGGTATCCTCCTCAAGCAAGTGGATGCCCGGGCCAACTACCGCCTGGCGGCCGATTACTTCGCCCGCGCCATCGACCTCAAACCGGACCTGGCCGGCGCGTACATGAATTTCGGCAACCTCCTCTACGAGACCGGCCGGCTCGACAGCGCGGAACTCTTTCTGCGGCAGGCCATGGAGCTGAACCCCGCCGATGCCTATGCCCGCTATAACCTGGCGCGCCTCGTCAGCGAACGCCCCGCCGGCCGGGAAGAAGCGCGCGCACTGTTCACTTCCATCATCCGGAACGGCGGCGCGCTGGTGGCCGACAGTCACCTCCAGTGCGGACGCATTTTTCTGCAGCTGGGCCGACTGGATTCCGCGGAGTTCCATACCCGGCAATCGATCGATCTGCAACCCGACCGCCGGGAGGCTTACGCCCAGATGCGGCGTATCCTCACCGCCGACCGGGGCCGGGACGAAGCGGTTACCTACTTCAGCCAGCTCATCTCCCGCCATCCGGAGTGGCCGCACGGCTACTTAAACCTGGCCCTGACGGATACGCAATCCACGGAGTGGCTACGGCAACTGCGGGGTGCCCCCCTATCGGAGTCGGACAGCCACGAACTAGCCACCCAGATCGGATTCTCCCTGTACTGGGAGGGACACTACGGGCTAGCCGAAAAAAGTCTGCGATTCGCCGTGCGGAACGGAGCGTTCGACCTGCCGGCTCGGTTCACGCTGAGCGCCTTTCTGGCGGCCACCGGGCAGGAGAAAAAAAGCCTCACCATCATCCGGGAAACCCTTCGCCGCGCCGTCGCCGACGGAAGCGCGGAGGAGTACTGCCGGCGCTTTGCCAGCAACGCTGATTTTGCCGGAGTACGCGCGATTGCCGATTTTCAACGAATTTACGGGGAGTACTGTCCCCGATTGCTGCCGTCGGATTGACCGCTTGCTCCTGCGTCCCCGCCCAAACCATGCACTACGAAAAACACGCCATGAAATACGTCCTTCTCCTACTGGGAATACTACTGCTCGGTGCCCTCCCCGGGCAGCAGACGCTGCACGTAATCACGACCATCAATCCGCATCCCGGAGAGGACATCGCCCAGGGGTGCCGCAAGGACCGGGAAAACGTTCACAAACTCTTCGACTTCGTGGCCCGCTCGCTGCACGAACGCGGGACGGGGATGACGGTACGGATGCACGCGCCGGACTACGATCCGGAAGAAGTGTATGCCTTCCTCGAAGGACTTCAAGTGGCGCCCGACGATGCCGTGATCTTCATTTATTCCGGCCACGGACTGGAAGACGTGCAGGCTCCCCGCTGGCCGTTGCTGTACTACTGTGCCGGAGGCAACACCACCCCCGACCCGGAAAGCTGCGGCTATTCCCTCGAGGAAGTCCACGAACAGTTACGTGCGAAGGGGGTACGCATGTCGCTTACGATCGGCAGCAGCTGTAACGCCGAGCCCCGTACGACCGCCGCCGACCGGGTCGTGCGGCGACTGGGGTCCCGGGAAGAAGAACTGAACGCGCTGAACGAAACGGCCTACCAGAATTTCGATCTGTTTACCCGCTACGAAGGGCACATCCTGGCTTCTTCCGCCCTGCCCGGGCAACTGGCCTACCTCAACGACGATATCGGATCGTACTACATCGATGCGCTCATCAATACGGTAGCCGAAGCGCTACAGGCCCGACAGGCCGTTTCCTGGGCGAGTATTCTGCGGCGTACCGACCGCGTGGTCCGGGAAGAATGGAAAAAAGAACAGGAAGCCCAGTTCCTCATCCAACGCGACGAGGTGGCGATGTACTCCGACGACACTCACCACTATCCGGGAGACGCGGAAAACCTGACCGGCATCGACGAAGATGAATACAGTCCGGACTGGGAAGAGAGCCTCGACGAGGAAGAAGCCCTGGAACTGCTGCCCTACTACCTGATCGCCACGCTGGCCGAACGCAGCACTGACGAACTTACCTTCAACGGGGACCTCGCCGGGCTGCGGGCCTTTTACGACTACGTCCTGGAAGTACACTACGGTCAGGCGGATGAATACTTCTGGGAAACCGCCCTATCCGACTACGCCGAGGACGAAGAGTGGTTCTACGAGGAACTCCTCTACTATTCGGAACTGCTGGACGACCTCGACCCCGAGTGGCAAGGGGAAGTGGACGACTTTTTACTCACCCTGGGCCGGTAAGCCCCTCAATCCATACACTATGAAATATCTACTTGTCCTTCTATTGTTGAGTACGACCTTGCTGCCGGCGCAGAGCGACCAACCGACCTTCGGGGGTAGCAGCGGCGATTCGGGCACCTTCACCGGTTCGAGTCCATCCGGCTCCAAGACCCGCGACAAAGGCATGGGCTTCGGTAAGAAATCGGCGGAAAACGCCAACGCCAACGAACGACTGCAACAGGCGCGGGAACGCACCCGCGAAGCAATTGAACGCGACGAGATGGTGCCGGCGAGTGAAACCGACAACTTTGACGAAGCCGTCGGACTCGGATATTACTACCTGCAGTCCGACGAAACCTTCTACGAGGCGGCCGGGTACCTGGATGCGGCGGCGGACAATCTGGACCTGAGTGACCGGGAATCCGTCCTCGGGTTGTTTACCCTGTACAGCCTACTAGCTGACCGGGCCTACACTACCGGCGACGAAGACGCGGCCAATACCGCCTGGGCTTCCGCCGAGGAGCTGATCGACGACTTCTTCGATAGTGAGCCCACGGAAGAGGATGCCTACCACGTACACCACGAACTCGGCTACGTATACTACGAGCTAGGCTTCACCGGTGCCGCCGCCTACCACTTCGACGCGGCACTCGGCTACGCACCGGACGACGCCTACCTCGCCTACATGACGGCCAGCTCCCTGGCCCTGGCGGGCGAACGGGAGGAAGCCCTGGAATTTCTCGAATTTGCGCTGAACCTGGGGCTGCTGGAGGATTACGAGGTGGACCTGGCCGAAGACGGCGACCTCGACGAGCTCCGGAGTAGTGAAGGCTACCAGTCGCTGGCCCGGGACTACGGCTTCTAAGTGGACCCCGCGTTGGCCCCTTCCCGACACGTACACGCCCTGATCATAACGGCACTCATATTCGCCCTCATCGGCGCGGTGCGGCTGGTGACCTTCAACATCCACTACTTCGACCCCTTCAACAACGGGATCCGGGACTACGAGATAACGGACATTCTCTTCTCCCAGCTACGCGATCCGGAGCGGGTGGACAGAGAGGAGCGTATCGTACTCGTACACATCGCCAGGCCCGAACGGGCGGAGGTGGCCCGGCTGCTGAACCTCATCGGCAGTCGCTCCCCCCGGGTCATTGGGGTAGATATCCTCTTCGCAGGTCGGAAGGACGCCGAGGGCGATAGCCTGTTAGCCGCCGCGATCGCCCGTAACCCCGCGGTGGTTCTGGCCTCCAATCTGGCACCCTACGACGACGAACGCAGGGGGATACCCGGCATGGTGTATTCCGATTCCCTGTTTACCCGCGAGGCCCGCAGTGCCTACACCAACTTTCTGGCGGGGACCGACCGGACGGTCCGGCTATTTAACCCCTTCATCACGACGCTGACCGGGGAGCGGGAAAGGGCCTTCGGCGTGGCGTTGGCGGAGGCCTACGACCCCAACCGGGTGGGGCTGCTGCGGTGGCGGTACGGCGACCGGCCCGTCCGGATCAACTATTCGGGAGGGTACCGGCGCTTTCTCCGGGTCGACGGTCGCGCGCTCCTGGAAACCGAGGACGAAGAGCCCCTGGCGGTTTTCCGCGACCGTATCGTGATCCTCGGCTTCATCGATAGCCAACAGCCGGACGCGCCCATCGAGGACCGCTACTTCACCCCCCTAAACGAGGCCTACACCGGGCGAAGCCTTCCGGACATGTACGGAGCGGTCATTCACGCCAACATTGTCTCCATGATCCTGGACGGTCGCTACATTTTCGAGCTGCCGCCCTGGTTGGAGGCCCTGCTGGCGATCGTCTTTACGTACGTCAATGTACTGGTCATCCACGCCATCTACCACCGGCTGCCCGATTCCTACCACGGAGTGACCCGGATCATGCAGTTGGTCGAACTATTTTGCTTTTTCTTCCTGGTGGCCTTACTTTTTTATCACTTTCGGCTGAAGATCGATTTCTCCACCGGCTTTCTGGCCCTCGTGCTGGCCTACGACATCGTGATGATATACGAAAGCTTCATCCGAAAGCGCATTCCGCTGCTCAATGCCCCCGACCATGAATAAGGTATGCATCTTGCTATTCTTGCCCCTGCTCCTGTGCGGTCAGCCCCAGGATGTCCCCCTCGTCATGTACGCCGCCGGCAAGATCGATTACGAGGGCGGGGCGTCCGGGAAGTCCATCCCGGTGTACACGGGCATCTACCTCACCGGACAGGGAAGGCTCTCCCTCGGTGAGGATGCCAGCCTGGAGGCCATCAGCGGTGACCAGTTCGTACGCCTCACCTCGCCCGGCCGCTACCCGCTGTCCGACTTGTTCGCGGAGGAAGCCCGGGAGACCGGATTCATCGATCGCTTCATCAACTTCGTGCGGCGGGGGCTGGAACAATCCGGTACCGCCGAGGACCTGGAGCGCGCGTACCAGGAAAATCAGGGCAACGCCCAGGGAAACATCAACGGGCTGGGCGACGCGGGACTCTCCGGACTACTACCCTTCGGGGGTACTCTGTTTCCCCTTCCGACCACCTTCACCTGGCCGGGCGACAATGCCGCCACCTCCTACCGGATTCGGGTGGTCGACAGCCTTACCGAGGCGGTCGTGCTCACGGCAACCACCCGGGACACTTCCCTGCTACTGGACCTCTCCGGCCTGTACCTGCAGGATAATCATCGGTATTACTGGGAGGTGTTCCCGAACGCCGCCCCCAGCAGTAGGCCCTCCCGTCTCGGCGCTCAGGCCCCGGCCGTGGCCGGCACCCGCATCTACTTTACGTACCGTGACCGGGACCGGTCGCAAGTGCTGGCGCCGGTCACCGGCCTCCCCATGTACCGGGGCACGGCCAGTGAAGCGCAGCGGCGGCTCCTCGAAGCGATGGCCCTGGAGGAAGCGGACTATCTCTACGCCGCCGACCGGGCGTACCGCGACGGGCTCGCGGAGGAACCCAATAATCCGATTATCCGCCGCGCTTACGCCGCCTTCCTCAGCCGCTGGAACCAGCGTAGTCTGGCCCGCAACCTAATCCGTACCCGATGAGACGCCGCGCCCTGCTCCTTCTCGTTATCATAACCACCTGGCTGCCCCTGGGGGCGGGGGACACCGTCATGGAGAAGGAAGCCACCGCCCGCGCCGTATTCGAACGGCTGGTGGCTGCCCGGGGGGATAACCGCAAACCGGCACCCTATTTCGTCTTCACCTCCTCCAAACGTAGCGGCGCCCGCAGTGAGGGGAATCGCGTAATTCTGGAGGAGGCCGCCTACGACTTATGCTCTTCCTTCGGCCCCGAGGCCGAGGCTGCCCTGGCCGGTATGCTTGCCCACGAGATCATTCATTACTACGAAGGCCATTCCGCAGACAATACGGCAATCGGTTTGGTCGGGGACGCGGGAGCCAGCCAACAGGAAACCGAAGCGGACTACCTCGGTGGGTTTCTGTCGTACCTGGCCGGTTATCCGGCGGCAAACGTCATGCCCCGGGTGTTGCGGTCCCTCTACGAGATTTACGAGCTGCCGGATACCCTCACCGGCTATCCCCCCCTCAGCGAACGCATCGCACTGGCCGACCGCACCTTCCGGGAGACCCGGGAACTGATCACGGTCTTCGATATGGCCAACGTGCTGACCGTACTGGATCGCCACGCGGAAGCGGCGCTGTACTTCGATTACCTTCTACAGATCTTCCCCAGCCGCGAGATTTACAACAACGCGGGACTGGTATACGTACGGGCGGCGCTCCCGTTGTTCCAGCCCAGCAGCCTTACCTACGTATACCCTCTGGAACTGGACCTGCGTTCCCGGCTATCCGGTCAGACCCGCGGGCCGGCCGTCGATTCCCTCACCCGCGCCTTTTATCTCCGGACCGCCGGCGAACACTTCGAGCGCGCACGACTGCTCGATGACGACTACGCGCCCGCCCTGCTCAATCTGGCCAGCACCCACGCACTGCTCAGCACATCCTTGGTGGAAGGAAGCCCGAATAGCCTGAGCCGGGAAATCGCCTGCGACCGGCGTACGGAGGCCGCGCTCCGGGCCCGGGAAGCGGAACGACTGGCCAACCGCCTGGGACAGTCCCTTACCGCAGCCAACGCCCGCATGATCCTCGGCATCCTGGCCGGTCTGCAGGGGGAACGGGATGTCGCGGAACGTCACTTCGCCAGCGCCGCGGAAAGCCCCCTTGCCGCGACGAACCTGTCCGTACTACGCAGCGGAAAGCTGCCGACTCCAACTTCCGGACCGCAGGCGGCCGGCTTCGTGATGGACGAACGAATCGCCGGCAACACCATGACGGATCTCCGGCTGGGCGCGGGTGCCCCCCAACAGCGGATCCAGGTGGCGCGGGGCGGAATTCCCGTTCAGTTAGCGGTCCTCCCGCCACCGGCCGAACGTACGACCTTGCTGCGGCATGCGGCCGGCGACGAGCCGCAGGAATTGATGGTCGCCTTCATCCAACCGGGTTACGACGGAACGACGGCCCTCGAAGTCGCAGCGGGCGCCGACCGGTCCGCTATCACCGCTGAGTATGGCTCACCGGCCTATTCCCAGCTCACGGCGGGGGGCGAGCTGCTCGTTTATCCGGACAGTCGGTTAATTTTTTCCCTACGGGAAGGGGTACTTACGCACTGGATTCTGTATTCAGAAGAGTAGGCTTCTCCGTACGTGGAGGGCTTGCCCGGTATGATCTACCGCTACCGCCGGCAGTGGATTAGTAAATTATTGGGTAAATTAAGGTAATCACACCCGTTAATCACCCGCCCCCGTGTCAGTACCCCGTTACGTTGTAGTAACCGTTTGGGCATACTTGCTCTTACTGCCCGCCCTGCTCCCCGCAGCGGCCGGAAGTGGCAGCGCGGTAATCGTAGGCATATCTGACTTCGAGGATCCGAACATCTCCGATCTACGCTTTGCCGACCGGGATGCCGAGGCCTTTGCTGATTTCCTAGCGAGCAAGCAGGGGGGGCAACTCTCCTCCCACCGGATCAAGACCCTGACGAACGCTGGGGCTACGTTGGCGGCCATCGAGTCCGCTTTATCCTGGCAACTCTCCAGTGCCGAGGCCGGTACCACGGCCTACCTTTACCTGGCTACCCACGGAGACATCGAAGCTACCAATTTGCGGTCATCCGGCTATCTGCTGGCTTACGACACCCCCTACAACAATTACAACCTGCTGGCTCTCGGTGTCGATTTCCTGGACGAGCACCTGGCCGCCCTGGCCGCGAAGGGAGTACAGGCTATTTTAATTACGGACGCCTGTCACGCCGGTAGTCTGGCCGGTAATGCCGTGGCCGGACGACGGCTTACGGCCGCCCGCCTAATGATGCCACAGGCAACGGAGATCCGTTTGCTCTCCAGCCAGCCCTACGAGCTCTCCTTCGAGGGGGAACGCTGGGGCGGGGGGCGGGGCGTCTTCTCCTACTACCTCGTCCGGGGGTTAAGCGGGGCGGCCGACACGGACCACGACCGACGAATCGACCTGTACGAACTCGAGCAGTACGTGCAGGATCGCGTGAGCGAGGAGACCCAGCGAAAGCAACATCCCGAGCTCGCCGGAGGCCACAAGGGGGAGAGTCTCTTCGGGGGCGTAGTGGAGGTACAGGAAGAATACCTGCAAGAAAAAAGCAAAGCCGTGGAAGCCACCTTCGAGGAAGCCCAATTAGCCATGGCCTCCCGGGGTGCTCAGCTCGACTACGTCCGTTTTCAGCGAGCCCTGGCAGACGGTAAACTGATGCAACCGGAAGAAGATTGCGCGCTGTCTTACTACCAAAAGCTTCGTGGAGACCCGAGTCTACTGCCCCTGCGGGGACTACTAGATGAGCGATTCACCGTCTCCCTTCTCGACTCGGTACAGCAAGCCATCCAGGACTATCTGGATGCCGACGGGGAGGAGCTTATGCAGCGGGAACAACTGGACGAAAAGTACCTGGCGTTCCCAAAGTATTTGGAGCATGCAGCTGCGATTCTCGGTACGATGGACCCCCGCTACCGGAATATTGAAGCTAAGCGGCTATACTTTGAAGGATTGGTACTCCGATTGCGGACCAACTTCGCCCCCGAGGCGGATTCCCTACTGTCGGAGGCGGAGACCTATTTACACCAAGCCATCGCACTGGCTCCCGAGGCGGCCTACATGCATAACGAGCTGGGTATCATTCTGGAATTCCAGCGTCGCGATTCACTGGCACGACTCACCTACGAACGAGCGAAGGAACTGGCTCCCACCTGGGCACTCCCCCATATGAACCTCAGCAACCTGCTGAAAAAGGTAGATCCCGAAGCTCATTTTGACCGGATCGTCCAGGGATACCAGCGGGCCATTGCCCTGCGTCCGGATCTGGGCGCGGCCTATATGAATTTCGGCATTTTCTATCAGTCCATGGGCGAGCAAGATAAAGCGGCCGAAATGCTCCGCCGGGCCGTTGCGGTATCTCCCTCCCTCGGCGAGGCCCGCTATTACCTGGCTGAAGTTCTCCGCCGGGATCCGTTGAAGCGTAAAGAGGCGATTTCCGTGTACCGTTCCCTGATCGGCGACCGCCCCCACATGACCGAAGCCTACCTCGGCATGGGACTCACCTTCGATTCCCTCCAGCTCCGCGATTCGGCGGAAGCGTATTACATAAGGGCGCTGGCGGTTCCCGGCCACCGCCTGGAAGGCTATCTGTACCCCAACCTCGCCAGGCTGTACGTCCGCCACCAACCCGCGAGCGGTAAGGACTTTTTCAGGCGGTTGATCAGCGAATCGCCCCATGCCCCCTACGGGTACGCCTTCACCGCCGTACTGGATACCACCGATCGGGAGTGGTCCAGTCTGCTCTCCCAGCTCGACTTGCCGGAAGCGGAACACTTTCAACTCGTCACCGCGGTGGCCGTGGAAGTGTACCAGTGCAATACCGAACTGGCCGTCATCGCCATGCAACTGGGTGCCCGGTTGCATCCACAACTGACGGACGCCCACCGAAATCTCACCGACATCCTGCTGGTCGATGGGCAGTGGAAAGCGGCGGAACGCGCGGCGCGCAGGGCCGTGCAGGTAGCCAAAAAGAACCAGGAACTGCCCCCCCTGTGCGAATACGTACGCGAAGTGGACCTGTACGAACCCCTGCTACGGGAGGAATCCCTGCTACCCTATTACGCCAAACACTGTCCGGACTGGCCGGAAACCACCCCTGAGGACTGAGCCCGTAGCCGAAACAGGACAATCGACCTATTCCCGTATATTCCTATTCCCCCCTTGGGACACACACTCGAACGACACAACACCCAAACATGTACTTTCCGTGGCCGCTACTCCTCACTCTTTTCCTACTATACATCGGGCCAACGAGCCTGAATCGAAGTGCCAGCGTAGAGTCGGCGCTGGCACGGCCGACCGCGCTGCACCCCGTGATGCCGGTGACCGGATTGGCGGCGCCCTGCTCGTACGAGGCGATCGCCGGTGCCCTGAACCGGTACCTCCGGTCCGATCCGGGCGAACTCAGCATACGTGCGGGGGATACGCGGATTCAGGTTCATACGGAATACGCCGACTGCTTACGAGCGCTTGCCGACTCCGAGCCGGACGGGCCACGCCGGGATACGATGACCGGCTGGGAATCGTACTTCCGGGGGGTAGTCGCCCGCATGACCGCCGAACAATTGATGGACGTCGATACCGTAGGGGCGAAGGATGAGCTCGTTCGGGCGGAACAACACCTGACCGCTGCCAATGGCTTGCTACCGGCGCAGGCATACATCGTAAATGAATCGGGTATCGTATATGAACTCGCGGGCAACTACACCGCGGCCGGAATATCCTTCGAGGCAGCCCAGTATCTCAGGCCCGACTGGGCGCTCCCCCAGAGCAACTGGGCCAACGTATTAGTGGCTCAGGACCCCGGGGGGAATTATCAGCGGGCGGCGCAAGCTTACCGCCAAGCCATCAATAAGGGAGGCGGTCCGGCCGTAGCCTTCCTCGGACTGGGGAACCTGCTCCTACGGGACCCGGCCCGCGTCGATGCTGCGATCGATACCCTCGACCGCGCCTACGGAAGACTGCCGGACCTCTCCGAAATCAAGTATGGTTACGCCCGTGGGTTACTGAAAAAAGGGGGGAGTACCGCTGATATTGCCCGCGCCGTCTCCCTCTACAACAGCATACTCAGCGATGGGAACGGGCGCAAAAAGGGCCACGCTCACTACGCCCTGGCTTACCACCATGAGGCCACCGATACGGCGGCCGCCAGTACGAACTACCAACAGGCGGTCAACTACCCCGGAAACAAGGCCACCACGAAAAACAGCTACCGACGCCTGGGACAGTTGTACAACAAGGGGAACGGAAAGCGTAAGGGCATCGGCAGGCGGTACTTCAAAAAACAAATCGATGCGCATTCGCAGCCCTTCCCCGAAGAATATGCCTCGTACGTGGTGCTGACACAGGCCAGCAGTGCTGGTGCTCTGAACAGCCTCCTTAAAAAGCCGGCAACGCCAGATGAATACGCTTTCTACCGGGACATCGCCGTCGCGCTATTCCAAATGGACGATCTTCCCCAGGCGGAACTGGTCGCGGAATGGAGTGCTAAGGAGAAAACATTCCGGGAGTTGATGGAGGCCCACGCCAACTACATCGATATGCTCTATATCAATAATGCACCAAACGGCCAAATCTGTCAGGCCCTCAGGAATGCCCGCAAGCATTTGTCGGCGAGTGACGCCGAGCGGCTAGTGGCTTATCTGGCCATTGACCCCGAGCGAATAGTAAGGTTGCAGCAACTGAGTTGCTGGCAGAATCCCTGATTCCCCCCCTCTTTCGCAAACTATCGTAAGACTATCCACTCATGACCCGCAACCTCCTCCTCTTCCTCGCGCTTGCTCTCCTGACTTATCTCGCGGTTACCAACTCACCCCCCGGGCAAAGCGGTGATTCCGCCACGCCCCCCTCCACCCAGTTTCGGGACTTGGTCCACGGACCGGACACGTACCGCGTACGGGCGGTGCGCGATACCCTCGTGACAGATGTATCCGTCATTAATTCCGTTGAGGTAATGGTCGACAACCGACCCCACCGCCTGCTGTTGATCGGGGGGGGACGACCGACGCTGGTGATGCAGGAGATCGGCCCGGACGGCCTGTTGATGGACGATACCTATACGGTAGTCGAGAACGAGGATATATGGAACCTACTGGTCGGCCCCGGCACGGTCTTCGTCAGGAAGGACGATAGTCCACCCCCAACCACCAAGTCCATGTAGTACGGCTACACGTGCAGCGCACGATCCGCCGTGGCGGCCAGCGCCGCCTCGCGGAAGGCTTCCGTGTAGGTCGGGTGGGCGTGACTCATACGTGCGGCATCCTCGGCGCTGGCCCGGAACTCCATCAGGGCTACGGCTTCGGAGATCATATCGGCGGCGCGGGCACCGACCATGTGTACGCCCAGAATTTCGTCGGTTTCGGCGTCGGCGAGCACCTTCACCATGCCCTCGGTATCGGTACTGGCGCGGGCACGTCCCAGGGCCTTGAAGGGGAACTTCCCGGCCTTGTACTTCACGCCCGCGGCCTTCAGTTCTTCTTCGGTCCGGCCGACCGCGGCGACCTCGGGCCAGGTGTAGACGACTCCGGGAATCAGGTTGTAATCGATGTGGGGCTTTTGCCCGGCGATGTGCTCGACGGCGTAGATACCCTCCTCTTCGGCTTTGTGGGCCAGCATGGCCCCGCGGATAACGTCGCCGATGGCGTAGATGTGGGGTACGGAAGTCCGTAGGTGATCGTCTACGATCACGCGGCCGCGGTCGTCCACGGTCACGCCGGCCTGGTCGAGGCCGAGGTTATCGGTGTAGGGCCGGCGACCCATGGCGAGCAGGCAGTAGTCGTACTCCTTGGTCGTGGATTCCCCGTTGGATTGCTTTTCGAAGGTCAGCGTTGCTCCCGCGTCCCCGCCCTCTACCGCCGTGACCTTGTGGCTGAGGAAGAAATTCAGCCCGGTTTTTTTCAGCGCGCGCATGAGTTCCTTACTGCAGTCCTTGTCCATCGTGGGCAGGATGCGGTCTTCCAGTTCGATAACGTCCACCACGGTACCCAGGCGACCGAAGACGCTGCCGAGTTCCAGTCCGATGACCCCGCCGCCGATCACGGCCATGCTCTTGGGTACTTCGGTAATGTTGAGGGCTTCCGTGCTGGTGATTACGCGCTGCTTGTCGTAGTTGAACATGCCCGGCGTGATGGGCTTCGAGCCGGTAGCGATCAGGAAGTGCTCGGAGGTGATGGTGCGGTCCTCGCCCTCGTTCATGGCTACCCGCAGCTCGTGGGGCCCGGTGAGGGTGCCGTGACCGTAGAGGACTTCGATCTTGTTCTTTTTCATCAGGAACTCCACCCCCTTGACGGTCTGGTCGACCACCTCGTTCTTGCGCTTGATCATCTGCGGCATATTGACCTCCAGTCCGGAAAGATCGATGCCGTGCTCGCCGAACTTCTCGTGGGCGTTGTGATAATGCTCGGAGCTGTCGAGCAGCGCTTTGGAGGGGATGCAGCCGACGTTCAGACAGGTACCGCCCAGGCTGTTGTAGCGCTCTACGATGGCGGTCCGCAGACCGAGTTGCGCGGCACGAATGGCGGCTACGTAGCCTCCGGGGCCACTACCGATGATGGTTACGTCAAAGTCCATGTAGGAAAGGTTTGGGATGGTCAGCTAAGGGAACCGGTGGAGGTACAAAAAGATTAGGCCCGGGGGGAGCAAATGTAGCGGGGATCACTCTTTGCCGCCGGGCTTCTTCTTACTGCGACGGCGGCGGTTGTTGTTGCGTCGTTTACTGGTGGACTTCCCCTTGCGCTCTCCCTTGGATGAGGAGCCCTGGGGGGTAGCGCCGGTCGGGGTCGATTCGCCCTCTCCGCCGCCCTTCTTACGGCGGCGGTTCTTGGATTTACTCTTACGCCGGCGTTTCTCCGCGGGGAGTTCGACGGCTCCGGTCACGTCCTCGTACTCGAAATCGTCCTTCGTTTCCGTGACGACCTGGAAGGTTTGCAGATCGGCGGGCTTCTGGTCCTGGCGGTTGAGGGCAAGGATCTCGTGTACCTTATCCACGGGGATCGGGAAGAGCAGGCCGCGGTTTTCGCGGTAGGTGTAGTACATGAGTCCCTTGAAGATGTCGGTCTTGATGAGAATGCCGAGGCCGGCTTCGGTACGCAGTTTGTCCGCCTTCTTGGGAAAAGCCTCGAGGGCTTCCATGTAGGTATCGAGCTCGTAGTTCAGGCAGCACTTGAGGCGGCCGCACTGTCCGGAGAGTTTGCTCTGGTTGATGGCGATGTTCTGGTAGCGGGCGGCGGCGGTATTGACGCTCTGGAAATCGCTGAGCCAGGTGGAGCAGCAGAGTTCGCGCCCGCAACTTCCCATACCGCCGAGGCGGCCCGATTCCTGGCGGGGGCCGATCTGGCGCATTTCGATCTTTACGCGTAATTGGTGGGAAAACTGGCGGACCAGCTCGCGGAAGTCTACCCGCTCGTCGCTGGTGTAGTAAATGGTGGCCTTGCGGCAATCGCCCTGGTACTCCACGTCGGTCACCTTCATATTGACGTGATTGGTGCGGGCGATGGCGCGGGCCTTCACCAACGCGGGGTATTCCAGTTGCCGCGCCTCGTGCATCTTTTCCAGGTCACGGGCATTGGCCTTACGCAGGACGTTTTCGGTGACCTTGGCCTGCTTGACGTTCTTTTTCTTGAGTTGCAGCCGCACGAGTTCGCCGCTGAGGGTGATGCAGCCGACGTTGTAGCCGTTCTTGGTTTCGACCGCTACGTAGTCGCCGGTGTAGGTGCCGAGGGCTGCGGGCGCGTGGTAAAAGCCCTTGGAGGCTCCGTCCTTAAAGCTTACCTCCACGATATCCGTGGAATAACTGTCGTCGATGCCCAGGTGGCTGAGCCAGTCGAAGGTGCTCATTTTGTTGCAGGAGCCCGTGCCGCAGTTGCCTTTGCTTCCGCAGCCTTGGGGAGTTCCGCAGGATGTACATCCCATGGTATGTCAATTTATGTTTACGCCCTTGCGACCCGGCTGGCGGGAGCGCGGTGGCGGAGTAGTTGGTGAATGCGGATGCCCGCATCCAGAAAAAGGATTTTGGGGTTGGCGTTGCGCTCGATGTGTTCGGCGCACTCGCTCAACAGTTGTATGATGCCCGCCAACTGATCGTGGTCGACCAGCGGAAGCATTTTAGTGGCACTGCGCAGCTCCTCGGGAAGCAGGCGCACGCCCGGGTTATCGTTGCCGGTCACGGAGAGCAGGAGAAACTCCCGCCAGTAGTGGAGGCTGTACCGGATAAAGTGTTTCTGGGTTTCGCGACCGAGCTTGGCGAAATCCTCCGTCCAGGCGACCAGCCGGGCCGGACTGCCCTGGAAGCAGGCCCGCATCCAGTCGAGCAGGCGGGCGCCGTGGGACTCGGTTTCCGACTCCGCGAGGGAGAGCGCGAGATTGTAATTGCCCCCGGCCAGCCGGGCGGCGGTTTCCCGCAGGTCCGCCGGGGCGGTCACGCCCTCGTGTCGGGCCAGGGCCAGACTGATCTCGGCGTCCGTAGGCGGCGCGAGTTTGGTGAGTTGGCAGCGACTGAGGATCGTGGTGAGGATCAGGTCGGGACGCTCGGCTACGAGAAAAAAGATCGTCCGCTCCGGCGGCTCTTCGATCATTTTCAGGAGACGGTTGCCTTCACTCCCCAGGTACTCCGGCAGCCAGATGAGCATGACCTTGTAGCGCCCCTCGAAAATTTTCAGGTGGAGCTTGCGCAGCATGTTGGCGCAGGACTCGCGGGTAATGTTGCCCTGTTTGTTCTCGGCGCCGATCCGCTGTAGCCAGTCGTTTGCTTCCAGGTAGGGACTCTCCCGGAGAGCCGTACGCCACTGGGGCAGGAAGGGGTCACTCGTCATTTTGGAGCCTACGGTCGGGAAGGTGAAGTGCAGGTCGGGGTGTACGGCCCCGGCGGTTTTACGGCAGGCCCGGCAGCGGCCGCAGGTGTTATCGCGGTCCGTTCCCTGACGGTCCTCGCACAGCAACAGATTAGCCAGGGCCAGGGCGGCCGGCAGCCCGCCGGTACCCGGGGGGGCCAGCAACAGATTCGCGTGGGGCAGTCGGTCGGCCGAAGCCATGCGGCGAAGCTGGTGGAGCCCGGGAGGCTGGTGGATGAGCTGGTCGAAGTACATGATCGTCTGGGGGGCAAAGGTAGCAATTTGGGGCGGGTAAACGCCGCACCGAACCGCTCCGGATACCTGGGTGTATGTATATTACCTCACCAACCCACCTGCAGCATGAAAAAGATAATGGTCGCCACCGACTACTCCGACAGCGCCGGCAGCGCCGTCCACTACGGAGTTTCCCTCGCCAACCGCTTCGGCAGCCTCCTCTCCCTGGTCTCCGCCGTGGAAGAACCGTACAGCGCCTCGGCCGGTGCCCTGGTCGACATTAAAAAGCGAATCCGGGAACAAGCCCTGGAGACGATGGAGCAGGTGAAGCAGGAAGTAAGTGGCCAGCTCACCAACGGCGCGACCATCGACATCCATACGGTGGATGGCGATCCGGGCCGGACCATCACCCGGGTCGCGAAGGCCAAGGACTACGATCTGATCGTCATGGGCACCAAGGGATCCACCGCCGCCCGCGAACTCTTCACCGGCAGCGTAGCGAACGCCGTCATCAAGAACTCCAAACTGCCCGTACTGGCGGTTCCCGTCAAGGCACCCTTCGAAGACATTAATCGCATCGTCCTGGCCATCGACGATCAATCCATCGACGGCCCCCACGTCCTGCAACCCCTGGTGGAACTGCTGCGGGCCTACGGCGCCGAACTGATCGTGTACCACGGCGACCGCGACGGCGACGGCCAGGGCTACGACCCGAAACTGCCCGAATACCTCTCCGGCATCACCCACCGCTTCGAGGTACGTTCGGGGAAGGAAGGCTCGATCAGCGAGGGCATTCAGCAGGCCGTTAAGCAGCATCGCGCGGACCTCCTGTGCATGATCTACCACGACCGCGGCTTTTTCGGCCGCATCTTCAACGACAGTACGGTCAGTAAAATCGTTTTCGACTGCCCCGTCCCGCTACTGGTGCTGCAGGATACGTAGAGCCGTAACCCTCGTCGCCGCCCGGAGCTTACCTTCGCGTCATGTACAGCATTCTGAAACCCTTACTGTTTCGTCTGGCCCCGGAACGCGCCCACGCCCTCACCGTCCAGGGTCTGGCCGCTACCCTGTCCCTGCCCGGCGTAAGCGATCTTTTCCGCAAGACTTACCGCTACGAGGACCCCCGCCTGCGGACCGAATGCTTCGGCATCCCCTTTCCCAATCCCGTCGGACTGGCCGCCGGCTTCGATAAGGACGGAAAGTACTACCGCGACATGTCGAGTCTGGGTTTCGGCTTTCTAGAACTCGGTACCGTCACGCCCCTGCCGCAGGGCGGAAACCCTTCGCCCCGCCTCTTCCGCCTGCCGGCCGACCGGGCGCTCATCAATCGCATGGGCTTCAACAATGAAGGCGTCGAGGCACTGGCACGCCGGCTCCTGCGCGACGGCCGGCCCGGGAACGTGGTGCTCGGTGGGAACATCGGCAAGAACAAGCTCACCCCCAACGAAGAGGCTACCGCCGACTACCTTAAGTGTTTCGAGCGGCTCTTCTCGCTGGTCGATTACTTCGTCGTAAACGTCAGCTCCCCCAATACTCCCAACCTGCGGGAACTGCAGGACCGCGAGCCCCTTACGGCTCTCCTCACCGAATTGCAGGAACGCAACCTTACCCTCGGGCGGACGGCGGCGCGCGGGAGCACCACCGAACTCGGACGGCCCGGCGAACTCTGGCACCGGAAACCTATCCTCCTCAAGATCGCCCCCGACCTGACGGAGGGCCAGCTCGACGATATCCTGCAGATCGTGAACGACACCGGTATCGCCGGCATCATCGCGACCAATACGACCATAGCCCGCGCGCCACTTCGCACGAACGCCGCGGCGGTTGCCGCCCTGGGCAACGGCGGCCTCAGCGGCGCGCCGCTGCGCGAACGGTCCACGGAGGTGATTCGCTACCTCTACGAGCAGAGCGGACGCACCCTCGACATCATTGGTGTGGGGGGAATCGACAGCGTGGCCTCCGCCCGGGAGAAGCTGGCCGCGGGTGCCCGGCTCATCCAGGTGTACAGCGGTATGGTGTACGCCGGTCCGGGACTGGTCCGGGACATCAAGCGCGGGATCGTGGAATTCTAGTTACCGCCGCTTCCGCCGCCGCTTACTCTCCTTTTTCGAGCGGCGGCGGGCCTTCCCCTTTTCAATCTGGGGGCATAGCACGTCCCCGAAGTAGTAGTTGATGCCGATCCCGAGGAACAGGTAGCGATCGTTGACGGAATCGTCACCGCGCTGGGTGCCCTCGCGGTCCAGTCGGGGGCCACCCTCGATGGGCGGACGGCTGCGGTCGCTCATCCGGGCGGCCAGGTCGCCGTTACTCTCGGCCAGTTGACCGAGGTCGGGGTAGATCGTGCTCACGTCATCCAGGTAGTCGGTAGAGGCGTTCCGCATACTCAGGTGGGCGTCCATGCTCAGTTCGTACGTCAGGTCCCACCGCACGCCCACCCCGTAGGCGAAGGCCGTGCTGAAGCTGCCGTAATCCTGCCCCTCCGTCATCAGTGGACGCAGGTTCACCACCTGCCCCCCGTCGGCTACGGCCGTGGGGGTGAAGTGAAGTACGGAGACTCCCGCAAAAGCATAGGGCGTGAAGAAATACTCCCGGCTCCCGTGGAAATAGGGCAGGAAGTTGAATTCAAACTGAGCGGTCAGGTCGCGGATACTCGAGCGAAAGCTCAGGTTGCGCAGGCGCTCGAAGGTATTCTCGCTCTCGCGGTCGTAGGCCTCCACGTGACCGTAGTTGAAACTTCCCCGTACGGCGATCCGGTGGTTGAAGTTGTACCGGGCCGCGACCCCGCCGGACAGGTTCGGGTGGTTGAAGCGAAATTCCGTGTTCAGATCACCCAGGTAGAAGGACGACCCCGCCCACGCTCCCAGTTCCAGGCCACGCATTTGTAGCTGAGCCCGGGCGGGCGCGGTGCAGAGGAAAAAAAACAGTAGAAGGGAGACGGTGGTATTTAGCCGCATGCAATGGGAAGTGGTGTGCTTAACGTTGGCGGGTGACGCAACGGTATGCCGAACCCAAAGGTTTTCCGCATCCGGCAATTCAGCTTACACCCCGGGGGGTATTCGAGCACTCAGATATTGAGCCAGTAGGTGACTTTCGCCACGAGGGCGCGGTTCTTCACGCCAAAGTCGAGGCTGTCGTAATTGTCGGTGTACACCAGGAAAAAATCGCTCACCGGCGCGAAACGCCACTGCAGGCGGGCATTCACGTTGATGTTGTCGATCTGGTCGTTGTACTGCAGGAAGGTGGTCATGAAGACCGACTTGGAGAAGGTAAAGTCGATGCGCGGTCCGATCAGGAACAGCGCCGTGCTGGCGTAAGGCTCCGGAAGGTCTACGTACTGGTAACTGAAGCGCAGATCGATGCTGCCGAAGGGTTGGTACCGATACTGTAGGTTGCCGCTCAGGCTGTAGCCGTAGCCGTTGAAGAACTCGCCCACTTCGGTTTCCAGACCCGTACTGAGCCGCTTGCGGGAGTCGCTTTCGTACTCGGCCCCGGCCCGCCAGTAGCCGTAGCCCCGCCCGCCGGGTAGCGGGGTAGCTCCGGTGCGCGAGGGGTCGAAGTCCTTGAACAGGAAAATGTACTCGTAGCCGGCGCCGAGGTTGAACCGGCTGGTATTGGTAAACCGCCACTGGTATCCGGCCATCAGGTTGCGATCGGTAAGTCCGTCGCCGGGTTGGGAGAATACCCGGGCTTCGAGGACGGGACCTTTTTCCACCACGGCCGGATTGGCGGGGTAAGTGATGTGGGCCGCCTCCACTCCACTGGTGAAGTAGCCCCGCCGGGGTACGAAGCCTACTTCGGCGTTGAAGTCCTCCCCTACGTACAGGTGAGCGTACTCTACGTTCCAGTGCCGGTGACGGTACTCGAGGTTCAGGCCGTGGGTGTAATCGTCGCCGCCCTCTCGCTCCGAAAAACTGCGGTGCACGAAGGTCTTCCCGTTCCAGGCATTATCGCGGGTGGCCAGGTTGTAGTCGAAGCCGACGACGCGGTTGTAATCCGGATTGGTCTCCGTCGTATCCGAAAAGCTGGTAAAATTTTGCTTGTTCACGAAGATGCCGCCCACGCTGCTCCGCGCCCCGATGCGTCGCTGGGTGGTGGCTACGGTATAGTTGAAGCTGGGCAATCCCTGATCGAGGTTGCGGGCCGCCTGCATGTTGAGCAGTCCGATGCGCCAGTCGTCGTTGAGTTTTCCACTCAGCCGGGCCCCGAAGTAAATGGGGTTCTGGAGCCCCTCGCCCGTGGTGGTATCGCGGGTCACGCCGATGCGCCGGCTGAAGAAGGGGTTGGCCCGCTCGAAGCCGAAAGAGCCGAAGAGGTCGGCATTTTCGAGGAAAAATTGCCGCCGTTCGGGAAAGAAGACCTCGAAACGGGTCGTATTGATGACCTGCTCGTCGACCTCCACCTGACTGAAGTCGGGGTTCACGGTGAGGTCGAGATTGAGCCCGCTGCCGATACCGACCTTCGCGTCGCCGCCGACGTTGCCGTCGAAGTCGGTGGACTTACCGTTCTGGTAATCGCGGCGCAGCCCTCCCCCGGCGTAGGGGATGACGGCGATGTTCTTGGTCTGGGCCAGGGGGGCGCCACCCTCGAACCGGAGGCTTCCCATATAGGCAAGGCTCATGATGATCTGGTTCTGGGGGATGCGGTGCCAGGTGCTGCGGGTGTTGCTCTGGGTATCCATCCGGTAGCTGTTGAAGAACCACTCGCTGGCTCCGCTGGGGAAACGAAGGCTGGAAAAGGGGATCACCATTTCGCACGACCAGTAGTCTTCGCCGATGAAGCTCTCACCGCGCCACTTGTTATCCCAGTTCTCCTGAAAATCTTGCCGGTTCTCGCCGCCGTTGGAGATCAGCGCTTCGCGGGTCACGCCGTAGGGGTTCATGCCGAAGACAATGGCATTGGTCTTATCGCGGAAGGGATTGAAGACGAAGGTGATGTTGTCGTTGCCGCCGGCCCGGTAGTCGCGGCGCAAACTGGGAATGATGAAGTCGTTACCTACCGTGCGGCAAATGGCGGCAACGTAGAGGTTGCGATCATCGTAGCCGAAGTAAACTTCCGTCGGGTACACCGAACGACTGGTATCGGCCGGAAAAGTTTCCCAAAAATCCTTGGCGGGCTCCCCCGCTTGCCATTCCAGTTCATCGAGCTTACCGTCCAGCGTAATGCCTTTCGCGAACCGGACCACCGTAGCGCTGGGTGGTTCATTGGCGGTACGGGAATCAAAAGTGAGGGACTGGCTTCCTAAACCGGTGACGAAAGCACAAAATACAACTAGGAACAAGGGTTTCACGGGCGATCTGATCGGGGTTGAACGCTAAAGATACTTTAGCGCCGGTTTGGCGGGTACGCGGGTGCCCACTTTCTCCCGGAAAGCCGACCTTCTCAGCGCAACATCTCCAGCACTTCTTCTACCGGTAGGGCCTCGCGCTGGTGGCCGTCGCGCCCCGTCATGTCTTCCGCCGCGAAGAGGGAATTGATGATGGCCTCTTCCGTCGCTTCGATCACGGCGAGAAAGAGGGGGGAAACGGCACCGTTACTCAATTCACTTAGTTGCCTGATCCGATCGGCCCCGGGAGTAATCCGGTTCTCCGTCGCGGTGGAAAAGGCGATGACGTAGTCGCCGCTCCCGTTGCTGGCGATGCCGCCGGTGCGGGCCAGTCCGAGCATGGCCCGGGCCGCCAGTCGCTCCAGATTCCGGGCACCGAGGGGCGCATCGGTAGCCACTACGATCATGCAGGAGCCGTCCGCGTGTTCCTCCAATTGGTCGCGGAAGTAGTACTGTCCGAGTTGCTTCCCCACGGGAGCGCCCGCGATTCGCAGTACTCCGCCGAAGTTCGTCTGCACGAGTACGCCCACCGTATAGCCCCCGAGGCTTTCCGGTAACCGCCGGCTCGAGGTGCCGATACCGCCCTTCCAGCCGAAGCAACTCGTGCCGGTACCCGCCCCGACGTTCCCTTCCTCCACCGGGCCGGCCGCGGCGGCGGCGAGGGCATCCAGGACATCGGCCTCCGTGACGTGGCGGCCCCGGATGTCGTTGAGGTAGCCGTCGTTCGTTTCCCCTACGACGGCGTTGACGCTTCCCACTTCGGGATTGCCGGACAGGCAGGCCGTGATCAGCGCATTCGTCGCGGTGGCCACACTGAGGGTATTGGTAAGCACTACGGGCGTTTCCAACTCGCCCAGTTCCTTCACCTGACTATAGCCGGCCAGCTTACCGTAGCCGTTGCCGAGGTGGATGGCGGCCGGCACCTTTTCGCGGTACATATCACCGGCGTGGGGGAGGATGGCCGTCACGCCGGTGCGGATGCTGTCGCCCCGGATCAGGGTAGTATGCCCTACTCTTACCCCCTCTACGTCGGTGATCGCGTTGAGCGGACCGGGTGGCATGACGCCGAAGGGTACGCCGAGGTCGCGGGGTCGGGACTGGGCTTCTAGCGGCTGCTCCATGAGCAGGAAGAGCGGAAGGATAAGGTAGCGCAGATACACATGCGGTAAATTAAGGCTTTGTCGGTGAAGGCAGCTTACCTTCGCGGCGCAATCAGGTAAGGGAATCCGGTGAAACTCCGGAGCTGTCCCCGCAGCTGTAAGCCCCGCGTGCCGGCCACCACGATGCCACTGGACTCGATCGTCTGGGAAGGCGGTGAACCGGCGGGGCGAGCCAGAAGACCTGCCGGATCGCGTCATATTCCTTCGTCTTTCGGTGAGAAAGGACCAGGTTGGTAGCAGGTAGACCGGTAGCGTGCACGGATGGGTACTCCCTTCTCCCAAGCACGCGTACCCGCCATTCGCCCACCCTTCTCTCGCCGGCAACCCCGCTACCATGCACCAGTGTACGGCTTTCCTGTTTTTCTGCATCTTCCTTTCCGGCCAACTCTCCGCCCAGAGCGCCCCCACCCTATCAACTACCGGGGATGCGGTGATCGTGACCGGGGCGCGGTACGCCCGGCCGGCGGTGGAGAGTCCGGATCGGGTGACGGTGATCGACTCTGCAACGATCGCGCGATCCGCCGACCTCAGCCAACTCCTCAACGAGCAGGCCGGCATCGTGATCAACGGGGCGTACAGCAATCCGGGCAAGGACAAGAGCGTCTTCTTGCGCAACGGCGGCAATCAGTACACGCTGATCCTGGTGGACGGGCAACCACTCATCGACCCGTCCTCCCTGGGCGGGGCGGTCGATCTGCGGCTGCTGTCCCTACGCGGAATCCAGCGAATTGAAATTCTGCGGGGTGCGCGTTCGCTGCTTTACGGATCGGATGCGGTGGCCGGAGTCATCAATCTCATTACGGAACCCGCCCATACGGCTCCGGCCGGGGATGGCTCTTCCCCCGTCCGCTGGCACCTGCGCGCCGCCGCCCAACGCTACAATACCTACGAGGGAAGCGTGGCCGCCAGTGGTCGCACCGAAAAACTTGAATACCGCCTCGGTTACGACTACTACACGACCCGGGGACTCAGTGAAGCGGCCGAACCCGCCTCCGGACAACACGACTTTGACCGCGACGGCGCGCAACGCCATACCTATTCCGCGGGACTGACCTACCGCCCGACCGAACACTGGACCATCCGCCCCGCCCTGCGCCACGCGACCTTCGCCGGCGATTACGACGCGGGTCCCTTCACCGATGCGGAAAATACCTACACCAACGAACTGTGGCTGCCCAGCCTGGCCGCGGACTACGTAAAGGGAAAAACAAGCGCGGGCGTGCGGTACACCTATGCCGCCACGGACCGCATATTCGACGACGCGGCCTTCGGAAGATCACCCTTCCGGGGGCGGGCCCACCAGGGGGACGCGTACGCCATTTTACGCCCCCGACCCTCGCTTCACCTGACGGCGGGGGCTCAGTTGCGGCACGAAAAACTCGAGAGCAGCTTCCCCGACGTGCCCAATCTCACCGCCGTCAACCTAGCCCCTTACCTCCAGTTTAACTGGATTCCCGCCGAGCGGTGGCTGGTGGAAGCGGGATACCGGTACAACCACCACGGCGATTTCGGGGGGCAGAGTAATTATTCGGTGGCGGTCGGCGCGCGGGCCAGCGAACGACTCGGTTTCCGGGCCTCCGTAGCCAGCGCCTTTCAGAGCCCGACCCCCGATCAGCTCGGCGGTCCCTTCGGCGCGAACCCCGAGCTACAGCCCCAGGTGTCGACCTCCGTCGAGGTGGGTGCCCGACTGGACGACCCCACCGGAAAGTTTCGGATCGACCTGGCCGTCTTTCAGCGCAACATCGAGCAGCTGATCGTCTACGATTTTCAGGAGGGCTACCTGAACCGGGACGCGCTGCGCGACCGGGGGATAGAGCTCGAAGCCGCCGTGCGTATCGGCCAGCGCTTCCACCTGAGCGGCAACCTGACCTACGTGAGCGGGAGACTGCGGGAGCAGACCGCACCCGACCAGGTCACCGAAACCACGGACTTTCCCCGCCGGCCACGGTTAACCTCCTTTGCGGGAGTTACTTACCGGGCGGAATCGCCCTTTCTGCTGCGCCTGACCGGAAGCTACACCGGGGAGCGGCAGGATCTGATCTTCGACGAAAATTTCGCCCCCCTGCGTCCTACCCTTGAACCCTACGCACTCGTGAACGTCTACACCGAGTACCGCTTCGGCGGCGCGCGCGGACTGACCGTTTTCGGTGAGGTACAAAACCTCACGGATAGTGATTTCGTGGAAGTAAGCGGATTCAGTACGGTCGGCATCGTGCCCCGGCTGGGCGTGGCTTACGACCTGTAACCCGTCCGGTCGCGCGGCCGAGCTCCCCTTTACGACCTTGCCCATGAACCGACACACCACCGACCAGCTCACCGATGGCCTCTTCATTTGCCTGGGCGTGCTCAGCGCCGCCTTCGGCCTCAAGGGGCTTTTGTTGCCGAGCCAGTTCATCGACGGTGGCGTTACCGGGGTGTGTTTGCTGCTGGCCAACAGTCTGGGTTGGTCGCTTCCCGTACTGCTGGTGGTGATCAACGTGCCCTTCCTCATGCTCGCGCGGGTGGTGATCGGACGTACGTTTGCCATCAAAACGGCCATTGCGATCGGCCTGCTGGCCATAGCCGTCGGGGCCATCAACTTTCCTTTCCTGACCGAGGACCGCTTACTGGTGGCTATTTTCGGGGGCTTCTTCATCGGTACGGGCATCGGCCTCAGCATGCGCGGAGGCGGCGTACTGGACGGTACGGAGGTGCTCGCCATCTTCCTTAGCCGCAAGGTGGGCGCCAAGGTCAGCGACTGGGTGATCCTCATCAACGTGGTGATCTTTCTCGCGGCGGCGGCCATCCTCTCGGTGGAGCAGGCACTGTACTCCTTACTGACCTACATCGTAGCCTCCAAGGCGCTCGACTTTATCATCGACGGGGTGGAGGAATACACGGGGGTCACCATCATCAGCAAGCAGAACATCGCCATTCGTACGGCACTCATCGAGCAGATCGGCTGCGGGGTAACCATCTACCGCGGCCAGGGTGGATTCGGGTATACGGGTCGCAAGGATGAGGACCACGACATTCTCTACGTCGTCATTACGCGTCTCGAAATCCGCAAACTGACGCTGCTGGTCCAGGACATCGATGCCCGTGCGTTCATCACGATGTCGAGCATCAGCGACGTGCACGGCGGCATGATCAAGCGCCGCCCGCTGGTGGACGACTGACCCCTGCCCTACCCCACCAACAGTTTGCTGGCCACGACCTTACTGAGTACTTCGCGGTCGTGCCCCGGATAGGAAACGGTGAGGGAGCCGTCGAATTCCTCCCGCCGGTGGATCGTCAGCTCCGTGCGCAGACTGAGGTCGCGGTCGTTCAGAAAGTGCAGGAAGTCGCTGGAGGAGTGCTCCAGACCGGTAATGGTGACCGTTTCCCCGACGAGGCACTCGTCGAGCCGGCGGTGGTCGGGCGACTGTATCTCCCCCTCGGCGGTGGGAATGGGCGAACCGTGGGGGTCGACCGTGGGGTGCCCCATCAGTTTATCCATTCGCGTGAAGAAGTCCGGACTGTCGACGTGCTCGATCTGCTCGGCAATGTGGTGTACTTCCTCCCAGCCGAAACCCATAACCTCCACGAGGAACATTTCGGTGAGCCGGTGCTTCCGGACCACGAGGGCGGCGGCCTTGCGACCGGCGGGCGTAAGGCGCAGGGGTTGGTACCGCCGGTACTCCACGAGTCCCCGGTCGCTGAGCTTACGCACCATACTGTTTACGGAGGGCGTACTCACTCCGAGGGCCTTTCCCAGTTCCGAAATACCGGCTTTTCCGTCTTCGTCGGTCAGGGAAAGGAGTGCCTTGAGGTAGTTTTCTTCCGTTGGGGTAGCCATACGGCAAAGATAAACGAGGCCGCAAATCCGGTACACCGGATTCCCCAATGGATTGGCTACACACAAAGAGCCCCCACCGGAACGGCGAGGGCTTAAAACGTGTCATTTTGTAGCAAAGTATAAAGTGAGTTCTGTGAAATTGGGGCGATCGCGGAGTTAGTGCGGTGCCATTTTCTTGGGTGTGCCTGTGTATGTAGCCTGTAGACAATCGAATAGACGCCGACCCGGCGGGAGGTCACCACGGTGAGCGATTTATTTTTCATTTTTTAGGCCATCCATTCCAGCAGCCGGTCCACGAGCGGATCGGGCGGCGGCGGTGGCTCCGGAGCAGTTGCCGGAACGGCGGCGGCAACATCGGTGGTGGTCATGTCCATCAGACGACGGCGGTCGTACACGGAAAAGGTAGCGAAGGTGCGGCGCAGCATCGGCAGTACGCTCTCGAAGTCGTCCCAGGCCAGGCCGGCCACCCACGCGTCGATCAACCCATACAGGGGGGGATGGTGCAGGAGTAATTGACCGCTTCCGTGAAGAAATCCGCCGATCCAGTCCGCGACGGCGGCGGCTCCGTGGGCCCGGGACAGTGCCCGCGAAAACCGCCGGGCGGCCTCGTCGGCGGAAATTACCTCCCGGTCATAGAGGATCCGCAGGCAGTGTCCCTCCACGCCCGGATTTACCGACGGGGCGGCGGCGGTACGGGCCAATCCGCTCAGCCAGATATCATCCAACGGTTCGTTGTCCAGTTGGGCCAGGTGATAGTTGGCCGCGGAGAGAAGCCGCAGCAATTCCTCTCCTCTTTCCGCGTCGATGTGAGTGGCCGCGGCGGGCAATCCGGCCACCACGCGGGGCACCAGTTCGTCAATAACGACTAGTAGCGCGGTGGTATCGGTTTTGCGGCTGTCGCCGTAGCGACTCGTCCGGACCAGGGCGGGCAGGGCGGCCAGCAGGGAAGGCACGTCGGTGGTCGCGGCGGCCCGGGCACGCAGCAGTTCCATCATCCGCGGCACCACTTCGGGGAGGGCGGCGCGCAGACACTGCAGGGTGAGATCGGCCAGTGCCCCGACGCCGGTAAGGGTAGCCGCCCGTTCGCGGGCGTAAGCGGCGGCGGCGGCGGCAACCGTATTTCCGTAACTCCCCCGTTCGAGGACCAGCAGGCTAAATTCCGGTTGCCACTCCATAAGCCACACTTCCCGAAAACTGCTGAGGCTATCGGGGCCACCGGGTTGGAGTTTGCCCCAGCGGATGTCGAGCAGGTTGAGGCGGTGCAGCAAGTGACTCTTGCGCAGGTCGCTGGACTGCCGCAGATCGATGCCGCCCCGGGGATCGGATTTCGTTGCCTTCAGGTAGTGCTGCCCCGCCCGCTCCCAGAGCTTGCTCATGCGGGTACTCTTGATCTCGGCCCGGAGATCTTCCAGCAGGGGGACGGTGGTCACGTCCGGAAGCACGAAGCCCACCTCCTCGCCAACGGTCAGCCGGCGGTGAATGAGATCGAGGCGTTCCCGCTTTCCGGCGGCCAGGGTACTGAGTACGGCCTGTTCGAGTTCGTCGATCCCGGGACGTTCGTGGCCCCGCAGGGTGGCCAGCGTGGTCGCCAGGGCTACCCCTTCCGTTGCCATGGCGGGGCTACCGTCGAAATCCTGCTCCCGCAGGAGTATTCCGGCCTGGGCCATGTACCGGTCTACGGCGCGGTCCGGAAAGTCGAAGAGCGTCGCGTACCAGGCCGGCGAGGTCACGCCGGCGCCGTAGCCTCCTTCCCGGCTCAGGCGGGGAAACGACCACGGCACCCACGCCTGGCTGACCTTCACCTTCGGCAGCCCCCGCAGAATTGCCTTGTCGGTGCCGGCTTTGTGGATGGTGGTATCGTGCACCGCGGGTCCGTGCCAGGCCCCCACAACGATGGCGATGCGTTCGAATCCCTGCTTAAGCGCCTTGCGAATCTCACCCCGCATGTAGGCTTCCCGTTGTTCATTCTCGGCGTCGGAGGCTTCGGGGAAGGTAGCCCGCAGGTCGGACACCAGTTCCAGGATAGCGGCGAAGGTCTGCTCACCGTCGCGGTCACCGCGTTCCAGCGTAGCGTCCCACCAACTTTCACTGTCGGGATAACCGGCCAGTTCGGCCAGCACGGAGAGGGGGTCGCGCCGCAGTTGGGCGCGGAGTTCCGCGCGGGTTTTTCCGGGGATGGGTGAGGGCTCGTCAATTTTGGGTTCGGGGAAGAGGGAAAGTGGTTTTTCCTCCCGTTGCGCCAGGTAGATCTGGGCCGGCAGATCGATGGGGCGTACCTCCACGTCGGCGTCGCGGGCCCAGTCGAGGGCCTGGTACTCGGGACTGAAGCGCGCGAAGGGGTAAAAGCTCGCACGTTCGATGTCGCGGGCTTCGTACAGCACGAGGGCGAGGGGCGGCAACATACCCGGCTCGGTCAGTTGCAGAAGGGCGGGCAGACTGTCGGCGGGCGCTTCCAGTAAAATGAGGTCGGGCTGCCAACGCTCCAGCTCTCCACGCAGGCGGCGGGCCGAACCGGGACCGTGGTGGCGAATACCGTAGGTACGCGTTTGCATGCCGTGAAGGTACGGCCCGCTATCTTTGGTGCTTCGCTATGCACACCTCCCCCCTCAAACGCTGGCTCGTCGGCATTATCCTTTTCGCCACTCTCCTCTTCGCCGCCTTTTTGTGGCTCAAACCCCTGCTTCGCATCGGAGGCGGCTACGCGGCCAAACACGCCTGCAGCTGCCACTTCCTCCAGGGCAGGGAGCTGGAGGAGATCAGCACCCACGACCTGAACTTCAGCGTACTGGGTTGGTACGACCTCGCACGGAAGGGGACGGTAGTGCAGGCGGACTTTTTCGGGCTCGTACGGCGAGAAGCCCATTACCTCGAAGGAAGGGGCTGCGTGCTGATCAACGCTCCGACGGAAGATTTTCCGCCGGCCGACGCCGTTTTCCGCCCGGCTCGGGAACCCAGTGAACTTGACTATGACCCCTTTGATCGTGATGCGCTGGAAGATGCGCTCGATTTCGGCATGCAGCCCGTCCCCGGCGGCCGTGCCCGGGGGATCGTAGTTTTGAAGAACGGAGTGATGATCGGGGAGGCCTACGCCCCGGGATACGATGCCACCACGCCCCTACTCGGCTGGTCGATGACTAAGTCGCTGACCGGGATGGCGGTGGGTGCCTGGCTTGCCCGCTCGCTTCCGGATGATACCGCACCCGCGCCCCCGCCCGAACGCCTGACCGGACTGTTTCCCGAAGCATGGACGGATAAACGCGCCGAAATCTCCCTGGCCGATTTGCTGCACATGAATTCCGGCCTGGCCTGGAATGAGGGCTACGGCAGTATTACGGACGCAACCGTCATGCTGCACGAACGGCCCGACTTTGCCGACTTCGCCATGCGCAGTCAGTTAATCGAAGAACCGGGGACCACCTGGAATTACTCCAGCGGCACCACGAACCTCCTGATGGAATACCTGCGCCGGGAGACTGGTAGTAACGAGGCCCTGCATACCTACCTCGACGAATTGTTCGGCAGCGTTGCCCCCAGCCTCCTCATCGAACCCGACCAGAGCGGTCGACCCGTCGGCAGCAGCTACGGTTGGGCCACCGCCCACGACTGGGCCCGCCTCGGGCAGTTGATGCTCCAGGACGGCATCTGGGAAGGCGACACCCTCCTTCCCCCCGGCTGGATCGACTACATGCGCGAACCGGCAGCCGGCAGCAACGGCGAATACGGGGCCCAACTCTGGCTCCCCGGCCCCGACACCCCGTCCCTGCCCGCCGATGCTTACATGATGCGCGGCTTTCAGGACCAGCGGGTGATTGTAATCCCCAGCCGCCAACTGGTCATTGCCCGCCTGGGACACGGGGACGACAAGGTAACCGACTTCGACGGGCTCATTCGCCGCATCCTAGAGGCCGATGAGTGATTACGATGAGTACCGCCGCAAGTGGCGGCTGATCCTCGGCCAGGATGCGCAGGGGGAAGCCGGCAGTCCCGAGCTCGACGCCCGGGCCACGGGAATGGACGCCACGCTGGAAGCCCTGTACAACGCCGACGAGCGCAGGGGTGGGCTCGGCCCCTCCAACCCCAACGTCAACCGCTGGCTCGGCGACATCCGCAAGTACTTCCCCACCGATACGGTACAGCTGTTGCAACGCGACGCGCTCGAGCGACTGGGGCTCCAGGAAATGTTGCTGGAACCCGAATTATTGGAGACCATCCAACCCGACGTGCACCTGGTCGGCACTCTCCTCAGCCTGAAGAACGTGCTGCCCGAGCGCAGCCGGGAAACCGCCCGCGTGGTCGTCCGGCGGGTCGTGGAACAAATCGAGCGACAGCTGCGACAACCCCTGCTGCAGGCCGTTAGCGGTCGGCGGCGACAGCAGGTACGCAACCGAAGGCCCCGCCACCCCGACATCGACTGGGACCAGACGATCCGGGTAAACATGAAACACTACCAACCGGAGTTTCGGACCATACTGCCCGTGAATCTTCGCGGTCAGAAGCGCAGTAAGCCAGGCCTGAAGCACGTCATTTTGCTGATCGACCAGAGCGGTTCCATGGCCACGTCGGTGGTCTACGCGGGTGTACTCTCGTGCATCATGGCCAGTCTGCCGAGCGTAAAGACCCACGTCGTCGCCTTCGATACCAGCGTGGTGGACCTGACCGCCCGTCTACCCGATCCCATCGAACTGCTTTTTGCCCTGCAACTGGGTGGTGGCACCGATATCGGTCGTGCCCTTCGCTACGCCGAACAACTCAACGTGGCTCCCCGCGATACGGTACTCGTGCTGCTCAGCGACCTCTTTGAAGGAGGGGCGGTGGCCGGCATGATGCAATCGGTCCGCCGGCTCGTGCATACGGGGCTCACCTTCCTTCCCGTCCTGGCCCTCAACGATCAGGGGGCGCCGGCCTTCGACCGGGAAGTCGCGGCCCTGCTCACGGAGATGGGCCTGAAACCCTTTGCCGCCACGCCGGACGCCTTTCCGGAGTTGCTGGCGCGGGCGCTATACGGCTGAGATGCAGTTCTCAGAAACTCAAATCCACCACCCGTAGCCGCTTGTACTTGCCGGTCCGGAATTTTCGGGTTCCCAGGATGCGGTAGAGCGCGTAGCCGACGGTGGCGGATACGGTAGTGACCAGCGCATCGTCCACGGAATAGCTCGTCGTAGGGTCCTTGTCGGTCGAGTAGCCCAGGGCCGCGAAGACGGACCAGCCCGCTCCGAAGGTCATCAGTCCGATACCGAGCTTGGTGGCGATGGTGCCTCCCCGGTGAACGACGGCGATCTCGTCGAGCATCACGAAGCGGTCGTTGATGACCAGTGCCTGAATGTCGGGGCGCATTTCCCGGATGTACCCCTCCTGCCAGAAATTGTCGCCCTTCAGTTTGAAGCGCAGCGGGTCGCCTTCGTACATCCGGTCGCTCTTCGAATCCGTAAGTTTTTCGAACAGCAGCACTTTCTGGGCGGGGACGCGGGAGCAGAGCAATGCAAGAAGGAGCAGTAGAATCAGGCGCATACCGCGGGGATGAGTGATCGGAAGGAGGGTCCGTCCGCAAAGATAGTTGGCTAGCGGGCGGTCGCCAGTTGGGTGACCCTTTCCATCTGTTCGGCGTAGGCCCGCAGGACCTCCCCGAGTTTATCGATCTGCTCCTGGGCTTCGGTAAAATCGCGCTGCTCGATCGCCTCCCGCACGCCGGGTAGCGTCTTCACCCCGTAGCCGGTGTAGTAACCCGGTGCGTAGATATGGTGTACGAACCAGGGGCGGCGGGGCAGGCCTTCCTCCCGGGTCAGCTGGCGTTCGAGATCGATGAACAAGCGGTTCAGTTGTTCACGCCTTGAAGGTGATAGTGTCGGAGCGGCAGCGGGATCGTAGCGATCGGCCAGTTCCTGCACGCGGCGGAGTCCGTTCTGCACGGGCGCGAAATTCAGATAGGGGACCTCTTCCTTTACCGCGGGCGCCACGAAGGGTTGGGTGGGGTCGGCGGCCAGGCGGTAAGCGCCCTCCCGGATAAGGCGATTCTCCCGGGCGGTTTGTTCCCGCAGTGTTTCGGATAGCTTGATTACTTCACCGACGTAGCCTTCGATCGTCGTGCTGAAGCGGGTAAATTCGAAGGGCAGCACGTCGGCGTTCGCGAGGCGCAGGGTGGTTCGGCCGGCTACCTTGACCAAAGCCGCCCCGTAGGAGAAATCGGGGTCCTTGAAGCGTTTATAGTGATCGTAGGAATCGTACATCGTGTGGTACTCTCCGCCGTTGCTTTCACCACCGAAACCCATGTTGAAGGAGGCGATGCCCAGGTGCTGAAAGAAGGGGGAGTAATCCGATCCGGAACCGAGGGCCGATAATTGGAAGTGTTTCGGTCTTTTGCCGTCGTTCACTTCGCTTTCGGCGGCGGCCCGGGCAAAGACGGTGACCCCGGTTTGGGGATCCACGACGTCGGTCGTGATCTCTCCAAAAAACTTCTCGAGGGTGTGGGAGCCGCCCGCGTTTAGGAATCCGCGTCCGGTAGCGTCGGTGTTGATGTAAGCGACGGCCTTTTCGGTGAGTTCGGCGGCGTGAGTCTCTACCCACTCCGTGGAGCCCAGCAGGCCGGGTTCCTCGGCGCCCCAGGCGGCGTACTTAATGGTCCGTTTGGGCCGCCATCCTTGCCGGACGAGCTCACTCACCGCCCGGGCCTCCTCCATGACGGCGACCATGCCGCTGATCGGATCGTTAGCACCGTGTACCCAGGCATCGTGGTGATTGCCCCGGATCACCCATTCGTCCGGAAACTCGCTTCCTTCCAGGGTAGCGATCACATCGTAGGCCGGGGCGAGTTCCCAGTTGAACTCCAGTTGTAGGTGCACCTCCGCCGGCCCCGGGCCGATGCGGTAGGTGATCGGGAGAGCGCCGCGCCAACCGGTCGGGGCGACGGGCCCGCCCAGGGCTTCCAGCAGGGGTTGGGCATCGTGGTAGGAGATGGGCAGCACGGGAATTTCGGTCAGCCCCGGGGCGTCCTCCCGGTCGAGGCGTTCGGCATCTTCCGTAGCTCCGTAGCCCGGGGTGAGGGGATCACCGGGTTGGGACGGGAGGTCCATGACCGCACCGCGCTGCACGCCGTACTCATTTTTGAAGGCGCCCTCGGGATAGGTTTCTCCCTGATAATAGCCGTCGTCCTTTGGGTCGGAGTACAGGATGCAACCGATGGCACCCTTTTCGGCGGCTACTTTCGGCTTGATGCCCCGCCAGGAACCCTGGTACTTTGCGATGACGATCTTGCCCCGCACGTCGATGCCCCGTTTCTCGAGCTCTTCGTAGTCAGCGGGTACCCCGTAGTTAACGAATACGAGTTCCGCCCTTACGTCTCCGTCGATGGAGAATGCATTGTAGGGCGGCAGAGCCTCATCCGTCTGCGCGGTCGCGGGATCGCCCTCCACCGGGGGTTCCTGCAGCATGGCCACGTACCGGGTAGGGGCGATGAGTTCGAGTTTACGCAGTTTCGGCGTGGGGAAGAGCACGTCAAATCTTTCCACGTCCACCCGGTAGCCCCAGGACCGAAACTTCTCGGCCATAAAGTCCACTACCTTCTTATCGTAGGGCGAACCGACGTGGTGGGGTCGGGCGGTCATGTACTTCATCCATTCGTCGAGATTAGCGGGCTTGACGGTAGCGTCGAGGGTTGCTTCTAGCGCCCGCTGCTGCGCGGAGGCGGCCTCGGTGAAGCCCATGAGCGGGTCGGCAGCCTGGGCAAAATGACGCGCCGGTGGAGCGCAGAGAAGGATCAAAAGCAGACTGGGGAGGGTAAATTTCATCGGTAGTCGGGAATGGAGTTGGAAAAGTAACCAATTTTCCCTACAGCGGTCCGACGGCTATAGCCGTCCAACCGGGGTGGACCGTCCGACGGCTATAGCCGTCGGACCGCTACCCGCCCCCATTCCTCTTTTCTGGCTATTTTTGTCGTTCCTGGCCCCGCCGGAGTCGATCGCCCCCCACATACCCTCCGTACCCATTACCCCTATGTTCCGAATTTCACTGGCAGCCATCTTCCTGCCCCTCCTCACCGCCTGCGGAAGTACTCAACCCGATGGTTCCGACGAAATGACCGACGTCGAGCTTCGCGCCCATGCCGACAGCCTCGCCCACGCGTATTTGCTTACGGACGGTCACGTCGACCTACCCTACCGCCTCAAGGTGAAGAATTTCCGCCTCGAACGGGAGATGCTCGGCATCCCCGTAGAAACCAGCGAGGGTGACTTCGACTACGTCCGCGCTGTAGAGGGAGGCCTGGATGCCCCCTTCATGTCTATCTACATCCCCAGTCGGTTGCAGGAAGAGCCGGGAGCCAGCCCCGCCCTGGCCGACAGCCTCATCGATATGGTTAAAGGGATCGCCGATGCCCATCCCGAAAAGTTTCGCATCGCCACCAGTCCCGACGATCTCGAGCGAAACTTCCGCGAAGGGATCATGAGCCTCCCCATGGGCATGGAGAACGGGTCACCCATCGAGGATCAACTCGGCCGGGTGCGGGAGTACTACGACAAGGGTATCCGCTACATCACCCTCACCCACGCCAAGGACAACCTGATCTCCGACAGCAGCTACGACACCCTCAACACCCACGGCGGCCTGAGTCCCTTCGGCGAAGAAGTAGTAAGGGAAATGAACCGGGTCGGCATCATGGTCGACGTAAGTCACATCAGCGACTCCGCCTTCTGGGACGTTATGGAAATCACCGAAGTGCCCGTCATTGCCAGCCACTCGTCGGTGCGGAAATTCACGCCCGGCTTCCAACGCAATATGGATGACGACATGATCAAGCGGCTGGCCGAAAACGGCGGCGTCATACAGATCAATTTCGGTTCCACCTTTCTCGACGGTGCCCTGCGCGAACGGCAGGACAGCCTCCGCACCGTGCTGCTGAACCGACTGGCCGACGCCGGTCTGGATAACAATAGCGAGGAAGGAAAACTGATGATCGACAGTTTTCAGCAGGAAAACCCCACACTGTACTCGGACCTCGAAATGGTCGCCGACCACATCGATCACGTCGTGGAAATCGCGGGTATCGATCACGTAGGACTGGGCTCCGACTTCGACGGCGTAGGCGACAGCCTCCCCACGGGACTCAAGGATGTAGCCGATTATCCCAATCTCGTCTACACGCTTCTGAAGCGGGGGTACTCCGACGAGGACATCAAAAAGATTCTTTCGGACAACGTCCTCAGAGTTTGGCGCGCCGTGGAGGCCGCCTCATCGGCCCGCGGCTAAACGGCGCAGCAGTTTGACCATTTTACGCTCGATGACCGCATAGGTCATAGCTTCCTTACCGGTATACATAAGCAGCACGGCCCACTGGGTCGGCTCTTCTTCCGGAGTAGCCGGCTCCCGCGTCCCCGCCAGCAGATGTTTGTGTTGACGGTACGCCTCCCGCATGCGCCGTTTGAGCAGATTGCGATCGACGGCCCGCTTGAACCGCCGCTTGGGTACGACGAAAGTCACCCGGTGAGGGTAAGTCCCCTTTCGCTTTTCCACGGGCCGGAATACCATCCGCAGGGGATACGCCGCCGCGCTTTCCGCCCCGGAGGTGAACAAGCGACCGATCTCCTTACGGGATTTAAGGCGCTCGCCGGAGTGGAACTTGTGAGACATATGCAGGGGGGAATAAGGCGCGTCAGACGAACACGGCTCGGCGGGTACACGTTGAAAAAGGGAACAAATCAAGCAATAATGTCCAAGTCACCCGAGAATAATATTTCGAAAAAAGAACTCAACACCCCTACCGATCTCGATCCCGCAAAGGTCGAAAAAGTAGTCAAGGCCCTCAATCCCCTCGTCGCCGACCTGATCGCGCTCTGGGTAAAGACCAAAAACTACCACTGGCATATGTCCGGCCGTAACTTTCGCGATTACCACCTTATGCTCGACGACCAGAGTGAGGAGTTGATCACAACCGTCGACCCCCTCGCCGAACGCGTACGGAAACTCGGTGGCAACACTATCACCAGCATCGGTCACGTGGCCCGCTTACAGAGCGTCAACGATAACGACAACGCACAGGTAGCCCCCCGCGATATGCTGCTCGATCTGATGGAGGAAAACAAGAAGATGGCCCACAATCTTCGGGAAGCCCATGGCGTCTGTGAGGAGGCCGAGGACATCGGAGGAGCCAGTCTGCTCGAAGATTACCTCAACGCCACCGAACGGCGTACGTGGTTCCTCTTTGAAGCGACGCGGCAACTGCAGTAGATTCTCCGCCGCTGCCGCCTACCCGTTGGACGGTTTGGAACCGTCCAACGGGTAGCGGTTCGGAACCGTCCAACGGGTAAGCGGCAGCGGGCAGCGGGTTTTTCAATTACACATCCACCTTCGCGTACTTCGCGTTGGCCTCGATGAAGGCGCGGCGCGGGGGCACCTCATCACCCATCAGCATGCTGAAGACGCGATCGGCCTCCGAGCTCTCCTCAATGGTCACGCGCTGCAGCATCCGGGTATCGGGGTCCATGGTCGTCTCCCAGAGTTGGGTGGCGTTCATCTCACCAAGACCCTTGTAACGCTGCACCTTTACGGCACCGTCGTTCTCGCTCTTGCTGTAGTTGGCGATGGCCTCGCGGCGCTCCTCCTCCGTCCAGCAGTAGCGGAACTGTTTGCCGCGCCGGACCTGGTAGAGGGGCGGCTGGGCGATGTAGACGTAGCCCTGATCGACCAGGGCGTGCATGTAGCGGAAGAAGAAGGTCAGGATCAGGGTCACGATGTGGCTGCCGTCAACGTCGGCGTCACACATGATGATGATCTTGTGGTACCGCAGCTTATCCAGGTTCAGCACCCGCTCGCCGTGTTCCCCCTCGACGATGCTCACGCCCAGGGCGGTAAACATGTTCTTGATCTCCTCATTCTCGTAGATCTTGTGCTCCATGGCCTTCTCCACGTTCAGGATCTTACCCCGGAGCGGCAGAATGGCTTGGAAAGCGCGGTTACGGCCCATCTTGGCGGTACCGCCGGCCGAGTCACCCTCGACGAGGTAGATCTCGGAGCCTTCCGGATCCTTATTGGAGCAGTCGGCCAGCTTTCCGGGTAGTCCCGTGCCGGTAAGGACGTTCTTGCGCTGCACCATCTCGCGGGCCTTACGGGCGGCGTGGCGGGCGGTGGCGGCAATGATCACCTTGTCGATGATGCGCTTGGCTTGGTTGGGGTTTTCCTCCAGCCAGTGACCGACGCTCTCCCCCACTGCGCGGCTGACGATACCGGTGACCTCGCTGTTACCGAGCTCTCCCTTCGTCTGCCCCTTGAACTGGGGTTCGGGCACTTTGACGGATACCACCGCGGTGAGTCCTTCCCGGAAGTCTTCGCCGCTGACCTTGAACTTCAGCTTCTTGAACAGGCCGTTTTCTTCCCCGTACTTAGTGAACAGGCGATTGACCGCGCGCCGGAAGCCGTTGACGTGCGTACCTCCCTCACGGGTCTTGATGTTATTGACGAAGGAGTAAATGTTCTCCTGGTAGGTCGTGTTGTACTGCATGGCGACCTCGACCTCCACGTTGTCCTCCTTGGACTTTACGTAGATTGCCTCCTCGATCAGGTCCTGCTTGCCCTCGTCGAGGTACTTGACCATTTCGGCCAAGCCCCCCTCGCTGTAGAACTCCTTGCGGACGAAGTTTCCTTCCTCGTCGGTCTGCCGCTCGTCCGTAATGCTGAGTTGCAGACCGCTGTTCAGAAAGGCCAGTTCCTGCATCCGGTTGGCGAGCGTCTCGTACTTGTACACGAGCGACTCGAAGATCGTGGCGTCCGGCTTGAACAGGATGGTCGTACCCGTCTGTTCGGAGGTACCAACCACGTGCACTTCGTTCTGGGGCTTGCCCTCGCTGTAATCCTGCTGGTACACCTTGCCGTCGCGGTTGACCGTGGCACGCAGGTGGCTCGACAGGGCGTTTACACAGGATACGCCGACGCCGTGCAGACCTCCGGAGACCTTGTAGGTGTCTTTATCAAACTTACCCCCCGCGTGCAGTACCGTCATGACCACCTCCAGGGCCGACTTGCCCAGCTTCTCGTGGCGGTCGACCGGTATGCCCCGTCCGTCATCGGTGACGGTGATCGAGTTATCTTCGTGGATGTACATATCGATCCGGCTACAGTAGCCGGCAAGGTGCTCGTCAATGGAGTTGTCGACGACTTCCCAGACCAGGTGGTGGAGGCCCCGGGTATCGGTACCACCGATGTACATTCCGGGACGTTTTCTTACCGCTTCCAGCCCCTCCAGTGCGGTGATATTTCCGGCATCGTAGCCCGCTTTCGGGCTCAGCTCGTTGTTCTTTGTCATAGCTACAAAAGTACAAAAATTATGCCACTTTTCCTAGCCAAATGGAGTCGCGGAAAAGGCATTTCGGGCGGGTGCGCGGGTGCCGGCAAAACTGCAAAAAAGCGGGGCTTTCGGGAGCAAATCGGCGAGTTGCGAAATGTGCTGTACATTAAACGAACGTAAACACGCCATCCCGTGAGATTATTTTGTTCCCTAGCGTTGCTGACGCTGCTGTTCATCGCGCCATTACCCGGTTTTTCCACGCCCGATCTGCCGCAGTTTGCCCGGGCTTCGACCGTGAGCATGCACGACGGGGATCCCTCCCGGGGAGGAGCATCCTCGACGTCGCAGGTGGACTCCACGACGGTCCTCTCTCCGGGTCAGCGTTCGTTCACGGGCGCGGTCATCCAGGTGATTGCCGGTCTGCTCGTCGGTATGATTATCCTGTTACTGATGGTGAACGCCCGCATGCGGAAGGGAGCGGGGATTTGGCTACTCCTCGGTACGCTGTTCTCCTGATCACGCGGCGCATTGCCGTACTCGCAGGTTGCGGCAGTCCACTTGTAGTTACCAGGGGCGGAGCCGCCGTCGGTATTCCTCTACCATGGCGTGCTGGGGGGCGCCGCGTTTGTACATCCGGAATACGGTGAGGTTGGCCATCTGCACCCGGAACCAGTTATTGGCCCGGTATTTACGGGCCGACACGGTCACGGAACGGGGGATCACGCGGAAGGAAAACCGTTGCCAGGCCCGCTGGATGATGTCGTAATCCTCCATAATGTCCATATCCCCGTTAAACCCGCCGAGAACGTTCCAGGCGCCCCGGGTCAGGTAGAGCGACTGATCGCCGCCCCGGCAGGCCAGCCCGCTGAAACGGGTACAGAAGGCATTGATCGCCAGCAGGGGGTGAAAAGTGTCGAAGCGGAAACGGTAGCATCCGATGGGGTCACCGGCTTCGACTCCCCGGCGGATATCATCGTAAAATCCCCGGGGGGGACGGGTATCCGCGTGGACGAAGTAGAGCACGTCGTAGCGGTCGGCCTCCAACCGGGCCGCCTCGTTCATCTGCCGTGCCCGACCGCGTTGCTCACAGAGCAGGTGCCGCACCCGCGTCCCCGCCCGCAGGAGCTCCGCCGTCCCGTCGTTGCTGCCGCCGTCGGCCACCGTAATGTCTCCCCGCCCGGCCAGTTCGGCGGTCAGGAAGGGCAACAACTCACGAAGGTTATTCACTTCGTTAACTACGGGAATAATGATGTGCAAGCGCATGGGGTAGTCGGATCACGAGAGGGACTAAGAGGTACGGGGAAGGGAGGGGATTCGGTTTCGCCCTACGCCAGGCGGTAGTACACCGACTTGAGGTAGGCACCCTCCGCAAAGGCGATGGGGTGATCCACGTCGTGGAAAGTCTTTTCCATCAGCTCGTACGCCCTTCCGCTGCGTTTCATGACTTTTTCGACGGTGGCAAAAAAATCGTCGGCACCCACCCGGGCCGAACACGAAGCGGCCAGCAGCAGACCACCGGGCTTCACGAGCGGCACGGCCAGAGTGTTGATGCGCCGGTAAGCGTCGAGCGCTCCGGACACCTCCCGTTCCCGTTTGGCGAAGCTGGGCGGATCGACCACGACGATCCCGAACTGCTCCCCCCGCTTCGCGAGCCGTTCCAGTTCCTTGAACGCATCGCCCTCGATGGTTTCGTGACGGGGGTCGTCACCGAAATTCAGGGCGACGTTACGCCGGGCGACTTCCAGGGCGGGTCCGCTGATGTCTAGGCTCACCACCCGGTACGCGCCCCCGTGCAGGGCGTGCACGCTGAATCCTCCGGCATAGCTGAACACGTCGAGCACGTCCTGCCCTTCGGCGAACTCCCCTACCCGCTTGCGGTTGTGGCGGTGATCGAGAAAGAAACCGGTCTTGTGTCCCTTCACCACGTCGGCCAGGAACCGCACGTTGTGTTCCCGGAAGGTGACCTCATCCGGGGGCGGGGGGCCGGCCAGCACGGTTCCGTCGGCCAAGCCGGGGCGGGGGTCCACCACGCGGGCCAGTCGCAACACGACGGTTTCCGCCCGGGAGGCCCGCTGTACCAGCGGTAGTATTTCCGGGAGGTAGGGGAACCAGCTGGGGGTGTACAGCTTGATCACGGCCACGCTCCCGTATACGTCCACGACCAGACCGGGCAGGCCGTCGTTCTCCCCGTGTACGAGGCGGTAACCGTCGGTATTCTTCTTCAGCAGGGGCAGGCGCAGTTTCCGCGCCGCCTGGATGCGTTCGGCAAAGAAATCGGTGTCGACGCGGATGCCGCCGCCCTGGTGCAGTACCCGGATCCGAATGGGGGAGGCGGGGTCGTACAGCCCCACGCCGATGACCTTATCCGACTTCCGCCCGAACACGATGGCCAGGTCGCCGGCCTCTCCGGAACCCTTTACCGCTTCCACGGCTCCGTCGAAGAGCCAGGGGTGACCGCTGCGGAGGATACGCTCGCCCTGGGGGGTAAGCTTGGTGGCGAGGCGTTGGGGCAAGATGACTGGATTGAGGGGGGTTAGGACACCGGGCGGTCCGTCGTGGGGTTACGGCAGGCCGGGTTCCGGAGACAAAACGATGGAGTCCGATAGGGACGACGGATAATTTCGTTTGCCATCCTTTTGGGCGCGCAAATATAACGGTAATTTGGTCGCTACATGCGTCCTACCCTGCACGATATCTACCGTTCCTTCCCCGTGCAGCTCCTCCTGTTGCACCTGCGAACCAACTTTCTCCTGCTCGGGATGTGGCTGCTGGTGCTGCTCATGGTCAGCGGACTTCTCGGCCAGCAGCTCGGCCTACAGTACCTCTTCCTCGACCCCGAGTACCTGGGCGAAAGCGGCTATTATTCCTTTCTGATCGTAGGCCTGGCCTTCGGTTTTTTCACCATGAGCTGGAACCTGAGCACCTACCTGCTCCTGGGGGGGTACTTCAACTTTCTGGCCAGTCTTTCGCGCCCCTTTCTGAAGTTTTGCATCAACAACGCCCTGCTCCCGCTGGCCGTCTTTCTGACGTATTGCGTGATGCTGGTGCGCTTTCACTGGACGGCGGAGGAGGTGGCGGGGACGCAGGTGCAGGGGTTAACCGGTTTAGCGACGGGACTGGTGATGAGCCTGTTTCTTTATTCCATCTACTTCAACCTCACCAACCGCGATATTCATTACTACACCGGCGGCCGCGAGGCGCCGCCCAACCGGGGTCCCGGACAGCGCGGCGGCCTGGGTTACCGGCCGTACGCCGCCTCCGCCCTGGGACCGCAACTGGTGAACCTCTACGACAATCCCTACCAGGTCCGGTCCTACCTCGATACGCGGCTCCGGGCCCGGCGGGTGCGGTCGGTGGCCCACTACGAGACCGATCTGTTGCGCAACATCTTTCGGCAGAATCACATCAACGCGCTGGTACTGCAGTTTCTCACCATCGGCCTGCTCATCGTGTTGGGCCTGATGATCGAGCAACCCACCTTTCAGATTCCGGCCGGGGCCAGCTTCTTTATCCTGTTCAGCCTGTTCATCTCCACCATCGGCGCGGTGAGCTACTGGTTTTCGGAGTGGCGACTGACGCTGCTTGTCCTGCTGCCCATTCTCGTGAACTGGCTCACCAGTACCCCGCTTTTCGATCACGGCAACCAGGCCTACGGACTCAGCTACGGTACGGAGGCCCGCTATTCCCTCGACACCCTGGCCAGCCTCTACCGACGGAAAAACCTACGGACGGACCTGGATTCCACCCGCGCCATCCTGGACCGGTGGAAGCGGAAACAGCCGGACGAAAAACCGAAACTGGTGGTCATCTGCGCCAGCGGGGGCGGGCTTACGGCTTCCCTCTGGGTGACCCACCTGCTGCAGAGCATCGAGGCGTGTAGCGACGGACGTTTGCTGGAGTCCACCGCCCTCATGACGGGGGCCAGCGGCGGGCTACTGGGCATGGCCTACCTGCGGCAAAGCTACCTGGAGTCGCCCTCCTTTCGCTCCGACGGCCTGCGCCGGCTGGACCGCGTAAGCCGGGACCTTCTCAATCCCGTAGCCTTCAGCATCGTCAGCAACGATATTTTCCTGCCCTTCCGCCGCATCGAGGTAGGCGACGAGAAGTACCGCCGTGACCGCGGCTACGCCTTCGAGCGGGCCTACAACCAGGCGACCGAGAACCTCCTGAACCGTCCCCTCGCCTACTACCGCGCGCCGGAAGCGTCGGCCGCCGTTCCGTTACTGTTCGTCACGCCCAGCATCGTGGAGGACGGCCGCCGCATGGTCATTTCCCCCCAGGGTGTGAGTTACATGATGGTGCCCCCCGAGGCGTATTCGGGGGCCGTACCCCTCGTGCCGGATATGGTAGACTTCGGCCGCTTTCTCCGCGCCCAGGACGCCGACAGCCTTCGCTTCAGTTCGGCCCTGCGGGCGAATGCCTCCTACCCCTACGTACTCCCCCAGGTAAGCCTGCCGACCGAGCCCCTCGTGCACCTGATGGATGCCGGTTACCGCGACAACTACGGTATCGCCTCGGCGTCGCGCTTTCTGCACGTCTTCCGGGACTGGATCGAGGCGAATACCTCCGGCGTCATTCTGGTGCAGGTAAGCGCCTTCCGGGAACAGAAGATACCCGTGACGGGGCAGCGGGGCGTGATCAGCGGATTGTTCAGTCCCCTCGGAGTGGCCGGAAACATTCTGAGTCTGCAGATCCTCGACCAGGAAGCCCTGCTCGCCGGTCTGCAGCGCACCTTCGGGCCTACCGGCTTTCACCTGTTCCGCTTCAACTACCAGCCCCGGGAGGACGACCGGCTGCGCACCTCGGTCTCCCTGCATATGACCGATTGGGAGAAGGTCCAGGTCCTGCGGGCCCTCGATGAACCCGCCCAGCAGCGGCGGATCGACGCCCTGTTACAGCTTCTCGAATAATCGCCCGCTCCCGCGTCCCCGCCCCGCGGTTACATCCTCAAAACCCTTTCTACCTTTACCCCTATGGCTCAGCCCCTCACCCGCATCAATCGGCTCGAACGCGAACTCCACCTCCGGCAGTTGCAGGTACGGCGGTTGCTGCAAATCACCCAGGCCATCAACAACAACGTCTCGGCCGGTGATCTTTTCCACATGTACCGCTCGTTTCTGAGCAGCGAGCTCGGCGTGCGGGAGATGGCCCTCTTCGTGCGGGAAAGCGAACGCGATGAGCGCTGGCAACTGGCGACCTCCATCGGTGTCGATAATCTGCCGACCGACCTGGACTACGCCGACGAACTTCAGCGGCTCAAACGGCCGGGCACGATCAACGAACCCGACCACCCCCTGTTTTGTCACTTCGAACACGTAGTGCCGGTACTGCACAAGGAACGCCCCATTGCCTTCATTCTGATCGGGCGCTTCACCGACGAGGAGGACATGTTCGAACGGGTACAGATCATCACCACGATCAGTAACGTGATCGCCGTGGCCATCGAGAACAAACGGTTATTCCGCCGCCAGATTGAGCAGGAACGCCTGGAGGCCGACCTGGACCTCGGTGCCAAGGTACAGGGCATGCTGATCCCAAAGGAGTTGCCGACCAACGACTTCTACGAACTCAGCGCCATTTACCGCCCCAAACTCGGCGTGGGGGGCGACTACTTCGACTACCGGGAATTCGGCGACGGGAAACTGGTGTTCTGCATCGGTGACTTTACCGGCAAGGGCGTGAGCGCGGCCCTCCTGATGGCCAACTTCCAGGCCAACTTCCACACCCTGATCCGGAAGCGCGCCAATCTCCACGACTTCGTCACGGAAATCAACGAGAGCGTGTACCGGATCACGAACGGCGACCGCTTCGTGACCTTTTTCGTTGCCGAATACGACCGCCGCGCCCACCAATTGCACTACGTCAATGCCGGTCACCCCCCGGCGGTGCTGGTCAGCGAGCATACCTTCCAGCTGCTCGACAAGGGCACCACCGTGCTGGGGTCCATCGACGAGCTGCCGGTGCTCGAGGTCGGCACCGTAGACCTGCCCCCCCAGGCGCTGATCGTGACCTATACCGACGGACTGACCGACCTACAGAGCGCCGCCGGAGAGACCTTCGAGGAGGAGATCCTCCACCAGTTCGCCCGTCGGCAACACTACCGCTCGGCCAGCCTGTTTAACGAAAACCTGCTGGCCAAGCTCGAGGAATTCCGCCAGGACAACGCCTACCCCGACGATCTGACCATCCTCACCTGTCGCATTTTCGGGGAATGACGTCCGGACTATAGACCGGGGAAAAGTCCGGTCCGGGAAGAACGAAAACTCCCTCCTAACCGTTCCCCATAGTGAGATGAAGGACAAGACGATCGCGGCTATTCTGGCTTTCTTCGGAGGCATCATCGGCCTGCAGCGGTTCTATTTGGGTCAGAAAGGAATGGGCATGGCCCAGGTCTTCTTTTTCGTCCTGGCGCTCTCCGCCGGGCCCAGTCCGTTCACCGTCATGCTGATTTCCCTGGCGATGATCTTTGGTATCATCGACGCCATTTCTTTTCTTTCCATGGACCCCCGGGAGTTCGACCTGAAGTACAACGAATCGCTCGCCCCGACTTCAGCCTCCGCTCCCCCGCCAGGCCGCCAATCATTCCAAAAAACAGGTAGCATGACCGACCGAGAAAAACGCTTTCAGGAGCGGCAGCGACAGCGGGCCGAACAGGAGCGGGAACGCGAGCGCCGCGACCGGGAACGGTACAATCAGCAACCCTTGCCCCGCAAGTCTCCGCCGACGGGAGAAACCGTACGCCGCGATCCGGGCCGGGCCGACCGGGAGACGGGCGTGCGCCACTTTCGCGAGTACGAATACGAGGAGGCTATCGCCGCCTTCGTCCGGGCGCTGGAAAAAAACCCGCGCGACGTGGCGTCTCACTTCAACATTGCCTGCGCCTACTCCCTGGAGGAGGAAGCCGACCGGGCGTTTTACCACCTCGACCGGGCGGTAGCACTCGGCTTTGATGATTTCCACCGCATCCGCACCCACGACAGCCTGGCCTACTTACGCATCCAGCGGGCGTTTCCGGACTTCGCGAATAATCAGTTTCGCCTCGCGGCACCCGAGCCCCAACGTGCTACGAATGAGGAGGATCCCCTCGTGGCCTCCGGCGAACCGGTAGTGGGCGCCGCCCCGATCCACGATGAGCTCCTCGAGCAACTTCAACGTCTTGCCGCGCTACGGGAAAAAGGCCTGCTGACCGAAGTAGAGTTTACGACCCAAAAGCGGCGCTTGCTCGGTTGAGCCCGAATTATTTTACCTACTTTCCCCATCCAGATGACAGCTGACTTCCTCCTTACCGACGCCCTCGTTCCCCTGCGTCCTTCCGATACCGGAGAGGAAGCGCTGGAGATCATGAACGAGTTCTACATCCGTCACCTGCCGGTGGTGGACAACAACAAGCTTGTTTCCGTGATATCGGAGAGCGACGTCCTGGACGCCGATCCCCTGGAGACGGTGGAGAACTACCGCACGCCCCAGCTCCCCCCCTCGGTCTACCCCGACGACCACCTCTACGACGTCATGCGCCAACTCGTCGATAACAACCTGACCGTGGTGCCCGTCATCAACCGGGAAGGCGACTATGTAGGCATGGTGACCGGCGAGGACCTGCTGCGTTTCTTCGCCCAGTCCAGTACCTTCAGCGACCCCGGGTCGATCGTGGTCCTGGAAATGGGCCGCCACGACTACAGCCTGGCCGAGATCGCCCGAATCGTGGAGAGCGACAGTGCCATCATTCTCAGTTCTTTCGTTCGCGGCATCACCGACTCCAATCAGGTGGAGGTGACCCTCAAACTCAATAGCCAGAACATCGCGGGCACCATCGCCACCTTCGAGCGGTTCAACTACCTGGTGAAGGCCAGCTTCAACGAGAAGCAGTTGCAGGACACCCTGCGCGAGCGATTCGACAGCCTGATCAACTACCTCAACGTCTAGAAGCTGCCGCTGAACAGAAAGCGCAACTGCAGGTCATTCGTATCGGTGGAGAAGATGTCGCGTTCCAGGCGGTAGGCCGCCTCGACGCCGACGGTGATGTCTACGGTATTCAGCCAGGTATTGTCGAAGAAGAACTGACCGCCGATACTGTTTTCGTCAAATTCCAGTCCGTCAAAGGAGTCGATCGCGAAGCGACTGTGGTCGTAAAACGCGTTCAGCCGGATCCGCTTGAAGTAGGTGATCCCCAGCAGGCCGAGATCGGGATACAGCAGGGGCAACTGGTAGTTCAACCCGAGCCGGTACACGCGGTCGTTGAGCGGCTGGTCGTAACCACGCGCGTAGCGGAATACGTCGGGATACTGGTAGAGATTTTCGCTCTGCTCGCGCTGTACGTCGAGATCAATGCGCAAACCATGTGTTGGGAATGCCCCGGGCAGGAACACGGAGCTCTGAACCAGCAGTCGTTCACCCAGTTGTTCCCCACCGAGCGCGCGATCGAACTGCAGTTCGGCCCTCACCCCCAGTCGGGGCTGAACCTGGCGGGCGGCGGTGCGCTGGAGCGAGCTGAAACTCACGCCCAGTGCCAGGTTACCGAAATTATCCGGCAACCGCCCGGTTTCGGCATCCCGGAGGGCATAGTACTGATAGCCGACGGAGGGGGAAAGACCGGTCACCATGTTACCGGCCACCCACTGGAGGGGAAAGCTTACGCTCGGCCCCACCGTAAACTGACTGAATTCCTGACCGAAGAAGCGTAGACTGTCGGTACGGTTCTCCTGGACTACCGTATTGCGGTCACGGTACCGCGCCGCCAGCTCGATGATGGGGAAAAGTCCACCGTACGTCAGTGTAGCACCACCGGAGTACCGGTCCTCGTTGATGTTGTAGAGCCCGTCGAGGGATAGCTCGAAGGTGTTCAGGGCGTTGGCGAACTCCACGGATAGACCCGGCGTCACGTAGCTGCCGTTGTACGACCAGCTGTGCAGCTTTATGCCCCCCAGCGTATTGGAAAAATTGGTGATCGGGTAATCCCGGATCTCGGTGGCGGCCGGAAGGTTCTGCCGATCGTCCCCGTAGGCTAAGGGACGTTCGAAGAAATTCGGGCGCACCGACGTGCCGCGCCCCCCGCCCTGCAGTACCTGATCCAGGGGCAGGAGGTGCAAGCGTTCCCCGTGCGGAGTAGGACTCGAAAAGTAGAGGGTATCGCCCGCTACGTGGGGGAAGTAGGCCCCGATCGCAACGTCGGTCAGGCGGGTGGTGCTTCCCGTCGCGGGGTCTAATCGGTATACGTTATCCGTTCCCGAACGGCCGCCGGTAAACAGCAGTTCGCCCGACGGGGAAGCGGCCAGCATATCGATGGGCTCGGTCGAAGCTTCCCGGATCACGGAGACCACATCATTTTCGGTGTTCCAGGCCTGCACCGCGATGCCCGCGGAGGTCTGGGCGAGCACGTACACCGTACTGCCCGCGGGGGAGAAGGAGGGCCAGGCCAGGTTGTCGGCCGGGATGCGGCGACGCGCGGTCACCTGTCCGGAGGCGACGTCGATGAGGTGGAGCTCCGGGCCACCGGCGAGGGGATTGAAGGATACGGCGGCGATGTGGCTTTCGTCGGGACTGAGTTTGCCCGCCACGTAATGACCCCGCTCGGTGAGTCTGCGCTGTCGACCGCTGTTGAGTTCGTACAGCACGAGGTCGGAATAGTTCTGGTTGGTGTAGCGAGGGTCCTGGCGGTACTCCGTCCATACGACGAGCCGCCTGCCCCCGTCGAGCCAGGGTTCGCGCTGGATCCCGGTACGGGTGATTACCTCGTCGGGCTGGCCCGCTACTACGCGCACGAGGGCCGGCAGCGTTTGGTAGCTGCTCCGCAGGGCCAGCAGCCGGCCCGCCGCATCGGTGAAGGGAAAGCGGTAGTTGCGAATGTCCCGGTCGGTGCGGGGGATTTGCGTGCCGGTCACGGTCGGCGGATCGGCGGCCAGGACGCTGTCCTGTAGTCGCTGCAGATCGACCATCGTCGCCCGGTACAGCCCGGCGGTGGTGAAGCCCGTTTGCCGCTTCAGGGCCTTGCTGAAGGGGTACAGCAATCCCCGGTAGGCGGCACCTTCCTGGAGGATCGGCCGCCATACGCCGGTCCCGAAGCGTTCGCGGGCGTAGGTAAGCATGGCGTAACCGTAGCGGTAATGGTCGGGTACGAGATCGCGAAAGCTACCGTTGCGTGCTTTGGCGTACCGGTACACGATATCCTGCCGAAGGAGCGCCCGCAGATCCTTACTGAAGGCCGGCGTGCGGCCGCGACCGGCGCTGCTCAGGGCCGTCTCGGCGACCACCGCGTCGCCCTCGCTAAACCAGTTGGGCGTGGCGATGGCCGAAAAGGCCGCCCACCCCTGCTGCCCCTGCAGGTAGCTGATGAGCTTCGTCAGCCCCCGGCGCTCGTTGCTGTTCTGTTGTACGTGACGAAATTCGTGAATCGTGAGCAGATCCACCCAATTGGTGGCGCTGAGCAGGCTCAGACTCTGGGGTGGCGTAACGTAAAATTCGGACCGGAAGGGGGCCAGGCCCACGTAGCCGTTCACCGTCATGTTGGGGGTCTGGAGGACCAGGTCGAAGTCGTACAGCGCCTCACCGATCGTGGCCGTGTGGTCGGCCGCCATCCGGTCGATGATGCTGGCGGCGCGTCGGGCCTGGGAGCCGTAGCCTGCGGGGAAGATGATCCTTACGTGGTCCGCGCGCAGTTGCTGCCAGTTGATCTCCGGGGGGTGCAGGCCGATGTCCTGGGCGGGGAGGGAGAACAGAAAATGGCAAAACAGGAACAGCAGGAATGACCGCATGGAGAATGGAGGGCTTAATGACCACAAGATTGAATAAAAGCAGGAATATAGCGCCACGCGGCCCCGGTTCCCGTCAGGCAACTTTAAAGGCGAATTATCCCAAACATCCCGTCCTTTACCGCCTTAATAGGTTTTGCGTTTCAACCTCCAGCGAATGACCAACACCATCACCAGCATTTCTCCCGGCATGTTCAAGGCCGAAGCGCACTGGTACCCCAAAGCGTTGAACGCTACCATCCACCCGATGGTGAGTTATTTCATGAACCTCGATCCCGGGCGGATCGTCACCCGCTACTGCCACCTCAACCCCCTGGTGGACCCCGACGGGCTCCGCGAGATCCTTGCCTACCAGTGCAAGTACTTCCTGTGGGGGGGAGCCGACCTGATCAACGCGACCACCGCTCAGGGTCGTCGGCGCATGGTCATCATCGAGAACAACTCCTGCCCCTCCGGACAAAAGTCCATGCCCCTCCTCGACGATCACCAGGAGGAGGGCAGCTACCGGCTGCTCGTGGAGCGTACCTTCCGGCCCATGGTGGAAAAACGGCAGTCGGGTAAGGAGGGCCGCCTGGCCGTGATCTACGATAAGAACCCTATGGAGGCCAGCGGCTACGCCGCCACCATTGCCGATGTGTTCCAGGAGGACGTACTGTACATCAGCGACTACTACGGCGCCACCGAGCGTAAACTGCGGGTAGAGGACGACTGGCTGTTCGCCCTCCACGAAGGCGAATGGGTCCGGCTGCGGGCCGCCTTCCGCTACCTCACCCAGCGGCCCTGGACCCGGATTCCCCTCAACTGCAAAACCCGCATCCTCAACCCCATCGTCACCTGCCTGGCCGGTGGGCGGAATAAAATGGTGGCCGCCAAGGCCTACGACTTTTTCAACGGCGAAATCCGCAAATACGGGCTCAAGATCCACACCCCGGAAACCATCTGGGACGTGAGCCGCAACGAAATTCCGCTATGGGTTGCCAAACTGGGCGGACAGGCCGTCGTAAAGGTCCCCTACTCTAATGCCGGACAGGGCGTGTACACCATCACCAACAAGCGCGAACTCGAAGCCTTCATGGCCGAACCCATCGACTACGAACGCTTCATTGTACAGAGCCTGATCGGCAACTACGGCTGGAGCTCGACCGGAGGAGACGGTAAGTTTTTCCATGTCGGCACCATACCCGACAAGAAGGGACGCACCTTCGTGAGCGACGTACGCCTCATGGTCAGCAGTACCGAAGACGGCCTCCGCCCCCTGGCCTGCTATAGCCGGCGCGCCGCCGACCCCCTGACCGATACGCTGGCGGCCGGCGCGGAATCGTGGTCGATGCTCGGCACCAACCTGAGTGAAAAACTCGGCGACAACCAGTGGTCGAGCGATACCAACCGGCTGCTGCTGATGGACCGCCGCGACTTCAATAAGCTCGGCATCGGATTGGACGACCTGATCGAGGCCTACATCCAGACCGTGCTCAGTACGATCGCCATCGATCAGATGGCCCGCAAATTGTTCAACAGCAAGGGCAAATTCAGCCTGCGACTCTTCTCGGGGCTCAATAACGACCCCGTCCTGCTTTCCGAAATTCTGGCATGACCCCTCTTTCCTTTCTCGTACTTACCGATCACCGCGGACACAGCACCCAAAACTCCCTCTACGCTCTGGTCACTACGCTGGCCCGGGATCCGCGCTGCGCGCGCGTAGCGGTCGCCAGCCGCGGGGATGCCCGCAACGAAGCGTTCTTCCGCAACAGTCCCGAGCCCTCGGAGGAAGTATGGGGGTTCCAGGTCCGGGAAGAACTGAAATTCGCCGCCGACGGCGGCCGCTTCAACGGTGAATTGGCACCCCTCCACCCGGAGGACTATGACGTGGTATGGCTGCGGCTCCCCCACCCTGTCCAGACGGAGCGATTCGAACGACTACAGCGGCCCGGCACCCTGGTGGTCAACGATCCCGCGGGCATCGCGCGTACCGGTGATAAGTCGTTCCTGCTGCACTTTCCGGAGTGGACACCCCCGGTACGGCTGGTGCACTCCGCCGGGGAAGTCCGGACGTTTGCCCGCAATTTCCCCCTCGTACTCAAACCCCTACGGGCGTACGGCGGTCAGGGCATCGTGCGGGTCGACGGTCCGGACGCACTTCCCGACCTCGACTTCCGCGAGCCTTACCTGGCCATGAAGTTTCTGAAGAATGTCAGTGAGGGGGACAAGCGCATTTTGGTGGTGAACGGCAAGATCCTCGCGGCTTCCCTACGCATTCCCCCGCCGGGGGAGTGGTTGTGCAACGTAGCCCGCGGGGGGACGTCCGTGGGTGCCGACGTTACTCCCGAGGAAATCGAGCTGATCGATGCCCTGGCGCCGGAACTGCTGCGGCACGGGATTTGTTTCTGCGGCGTAGACACCCTGACAAACGACGACGGCCGCCGCGTTCTTTCCGAGATCAATACCCTTAGCATCGGCGGCTTTCCCCAGGCCGAAGCCCAGACCGGCCGTCCCATCCTGCAACAAACCATCGACGAATTCCTGACCTACTGCCATGACCACCTTACCCGCTGACACCCCCACGATTTTTAGTCTGACCGACGTAGACCAGGCTCCCGCCACCATCCGCCGCTACTGGTTGCACGTGATCAGTGACGGCCTGGGCGAACCGGTCCGCATTCCGCTACTCATCGCCAAGGGGCCCCACGAAGGCCCGGTCCTCGGCGTTACGGCCGCCGTACACGGGGATGAGCTGAACGGCATTCGGGTGATCCAGCGGCTCTTTACGGATCTCGACGTGAGCGAACTCCGGGGCACCATCGTCGGCGTGCTGGTCGTCAACATACCGGCCTTCCTGCGGCAAACCCGCGTGTACACCGACGGCTTCGACCTCAACCACGTCATGCCGGGAAAGGAGACCGGGCGGGCCAGCGAGATCTATGCCTTCCGACTGATGGATCGTCTGATCCGGCATTTCGATTACCTGCTCGACCTGCACACCGCCAGCCGGGGCCGCATCAACAGCTACTACGTCCGGGCCGACATGTCGCAAGAAGTGACCCGGCAACTGGCCATACTGCAGAACCCCCAACTGATCGTTCATAACCCGCCCAGCGACGGCACCCTGCGCGGCGCGGCGGATTCCCTCGACATTCCCGCGGTCACCCTGGAGGTCGGCAACCCCGGCGTCTACCAACGCACCCTCATCCGGAGCGGCACCGAGGGGGTGCACAACGTACTCTCCCACCTGGGAATGACCCAGGACGAGATCGTTGCTCCCGCGTCCCCGCCCATCATCTGCAAACGGAGCTACTGGATATACACCCACACCGGCGGCCTGCTCACCGTGGACGTGAACCTGCTGCAGGAGGTGAAGGCCGGTGACCTTATCGCTACCCAGCGCGACGTTTTCGGCAGCCTGAAGGAGCAGTATCTCGCCCCCGAAGACGGGGTCGTGATCGGGAAAAGCACCATGCCCGTCAACCGCAGCGGCGGCCGTATTCTGCACCTGGGTATCCTGTAACGCCCAGCGGCCGTTGGCCACGATTGTTAAGCTTCCGGAAACCTTTTATTCGTACAGGACTTCGTTCACCACGCGGGCTACCCGGTCCATGTAATCTTCCTCCGGCGCGGCGGTGATGCCCGGTTCGGAGGTCCAGCCGCCGGCCCGCCCGTCCTCATCGACTAATACCACGAAGGGACAGGTGCCGTCGACGTAGGAAGCTTCGCAGACCGACCGCTCGTTTTCCGGTAGAAAGCGCCCCCCGGGCAGGTCCGCGTAGAGGGCTTGGATTTCCCGCAGGTCCTCGGCATCGCCGTAAGCATCCCATTCGCCGCCGACGAGGGCTTCCGGATCGAGTTCCACGCCCGCCCGTTCCCGGCTGACGTAGAGGCTACCGTCTTCCAGCTTCAGGGCATGGCCGCCACCCCAGCCGCCGACGTTGCCGACGATGAAGAGGTCGACCGCGCAGGGAGGGGCAATTTCAACCTTCTCCTTTTCACAGCCGTAGGCGACCAGCAGGGGAAGCAGTAGAAGCAGGATCAGTTTGTCCATGAGGCAGGGGCGGTTTTTCGGTAAGACGCGGGTTGTCCGTGCGAATGTTGGCGGGCGGTACGAATTATGTACCGGTGAGCCATTGCTCCATCCGGCACATGCCCCGTAGTTCGGCGTACATCAGCGGCATGTCGAGGGTGTACGTAGCCGCGCGGGTGAACCCCACGCGCTCGTAAAAGCCCAGGGCGGCGGGTGCGCCGGTCATCGCCTCCAACCAGAGGAGTCGCTCGCCGGATTCCCGGGTCCGCGCGATCGCCCACGCGATGACCCGTTTACCAATTCCCTGACCCTGCACCTCCCGGGCCAGGTACAGCCGGTGCAGTTTAGCGGCCGCTACGCCCGGGTGGTCGGGGGAGGCACGTTGGTGGACCAGCCGGAGGATACCGACCGTCTGATCGTTCCACTGAATGAAGCGGTAATCGGCGTGGGCTTCCCGCAGTTCCCGCAGAAAATTCTGCCGGCCGTACTGTTGCTCCACGTACCACTCTCCGCCGTCCGGCCAGAAGTGGGCGTAGGCGGGCGGGTAGATGCGCCGCATCAGATCCATCAGACGGGATTGGTCGCCGGTACGGAGGGGCTGAAACTCAATCATGCGCGAAAATTACTCCGATTTTCCGTGCGGCAATTTGGCGGACCGGGGGGGCGGCGGCCGGTACGGATGAACCTGCTTATGTAATTCCCCGGGTTTGCTCCCCACGAAGAGTTGGCGGGTGTCGTCACAGGACACCGACTGGCTTCGGCGGGAATGGCCGTCCAACCAAATGCGGACTCCGGTGTATTGGGGGAAACACATGATGATGAAGTATCTACTCCTACCCCTCCTGCTAATACTGCTCGGCTGCGAATCGAACCAGGAAGCCGAACCGACGCAAACTTCCAGCACCGAGGCACCCACCGACCCCTACGCCGACCGTATTGAAGCAGCCACCGAACGTCTCGGCTCCAGCGCTCCCGCCCAAAAAGTGTTGCGCGCGATCGAAGCCCACGGCGGACTGGAAAGCTGGTACGGGAACGGGCCACTGTACTATCACTTCAATTACCGGCCCCTCGACGACGGCAACCCCCGCGATACCTACATCACCAACGACTACGTCAACAGCCGGGCGGTGCACCAACTGGCCAGCGATACCACCGTTCGCTACGGCTTTGACGGCCAGGATGCGTGGTCGCCCGACGGAGACCGCGTGGAAGGCATGAGCCCCCGCTTCTGGTCGCTGACCCCCTACTACTTCGTCGGCCTGCCCTTCGTACTCGCCGATGAGGGCATCAACTTCGAGGAGCTCCCCGCCGAGGAACTGGACGGCACCACCTACGACCTCGTGAAGGTCACCTACGAACAGGGTACCGGCGACGCTTCCGGCGACTACTATGTGCTCTACCTCAACCCGGAAACCGGACAAGTCGACGCCCTGCGCTACATCGTCAGCTACCCCGGTTACTTCCCCGAGGGCGGCAGTACCCCCGAAAAGATCATGAAGATCACCGGCAAGACGAAGGTCGACGGCATCACCCTCCCCACCGGTTATACGACCTACATGTGGAACGACGGGCAGATCAGCGAGCCCGTCACCGACATCACGGTATCCGACTACGCCTACCGTTCCGACCTGGCGGATGACTTTTTCGACCGCCCCGCGGACGCACGGGTGTACAACGACCTGCCGGAATAAGCTATTGGGGGAGGATTATCCTCCACGCAGCATTATGACGCGTATCTTTTCCCTCCCGAAAAGATCAATCCGACGACCGTCATGCTCCGCACATTCCTCGCTTCCCTGTTTTTGCTGTTTTCGTTTTCCGCCTTTACGCAGGTTGCCGGCGGCGGCGCGCGGGAGCAGGGTAATTCGGAGAGGCCCAACGTGCTCTGGCTCACCATCGAGGACACCTCCCCCCAGTTCATCGGTGCGTACGGGAACACGGACGTGCATACCCCGAACATCGACCGGCTTGCCGCGGAGGGCATCCGCTTCGACCGGGCCTTCGCCCCGGCACCGGTGTGCGCCATCGCCCGCAACGCTCTGATCACGGGCATGAGCCCGGACAAGCTGGGAACCGGCAACCACCGCAGCGCGTACCCGGTTCCCGAATTCATCCGGGGTTACCCGGCTTACTTGCGCGATCGGGGGTACTACACCACCAACAACGCTAAAACGGACTACAACACCAGTCGGGCCGATGCCATCATCGCCGAGTCCTGGGATGAGTCTTCCAACAAGGCCGGCTGGTGGGACCGGGCACCCGGACAGCCCTTCTTCAGTGTGTTCAACTTCGCGGAGAGCCACCAGTCGCGCACGATGACCCAACCGCGCCCGTGGTACGAGAAGAACGTACTGGCCCACCTGCCCGATTCCCTCCGTACCCGCGCCAGTGAACTGGAGATGCTACCCGTATACCGCGATTCCCCGGAGATGCGGGAGCACGTCGCACGGGTCTATAACTCCATTAACCTCATGGACCTGCGCATCGGGGAAATGCTCGATCGCCTGGAAGCCGACGGACTCACCGACAGCACCATCATCTTCGTCTACGCCGATCACGGGGAGGCCGTCCCGGGGGGCAAGGCGACCGCCTCGGGACTCGGCTATCGGGTACCCTTCCTGATCTGGTTTCCGGAGGTCTACCGCCACCTGTCGCCCTGGAAATCCGGCTCCGTAAGTCAGGAACTCCTGACCTTTCTCGATCTCGGCCCGACCCTGATCAGCCTGACCGGCGGTGATATTCCCGAATATATGGATGGCCGCGCGGCACTCGGCGGTGCAAGGGAACCGGCTCCGGAGTACATCTTCGCGGGCCGCAATCGCCTCGACGAGACGCCCGATCTGGCCCGCTCAGTTACCGACGGCCGCTACCTCTATACCCGCAACTTCTTTCCGCAGTACCCGGCCCAGAAGCCCCAGAAGTACGCCGACGTATCGGATATCGTACAGGCGATCCGCGCCGACGACCGGGCCGGCTTACTCTCCGAGCCCCAGTCCCGCATCCTCCGCCCCCAGCCCGCCGAGACCCTGTTCGACCTGCAGTCCGACCCCTGGGAACGGCATAATCTGATCGATGATCCCGCTTATGCCGATCGGGCCAGACGAATGCGCGAGGCCGTGCGGGAAGAGATTCTGGCGGAGCGCGACGTACACTTCCTGCCGGAAGTCGCCCTGGCAAAACTTCCCATGCCCTATACATTCCGTCAGGATCGTGAAAACTACCCCCTGAGCGAAGCCCTCGAGGTTGCCCTGATCGATCCGGTGACGGCCAAGGGGCAACGGAAACTTATCCGGGCGCTGGGCGACAAACGCCAGCTCGTGCGCTACTGGGCCGCCGTCGTGCTGGGTCGGGTGCCGCCCTCTCCGAATGCCGTCGCTGGGCTGCGGACAGCCCTGAACGACGAGCACTTCACGGTCGCCATTTACGCGGCGGGCGCACTCGTTCGCCATACCGATGATGCCGGGGCCGCGGCCGAACTGCTCCGCACCCACGCGCTGGGGGAAGAACCCTACCGGGCCCTCTCCGCCCTCCAGCAGATGCAGTATGCCGGTCCGGCGATGCGCGATTTCCTTCCCGATTTTCGCGCGAAGCTCAAACAGTTGGATGCCGAACCGGGGGCCGACAAGAATATGGCCTACAACCTGCGGAGCATCGTGGAGACCAGCATCTTCCTCCTCGGCGAGGGGCCTAAGCTGGCTTACTGACCGTACTTTTCGACCAGGTCGCTGACGCGCAGCATGTACCGGGCTACTACCGGCCGGTCGCTGAAGTCCCCGAACCAGTCCAGGTAGGTGCCGCCCTCCCCGCCGCGCAGCACGCCGACGTAGGGGCAGCTTCCGTCGGCCGCCAGGGCCGGGCAGTCCTCCGTTTGTTCGATCTCCTCCAGCGCTGTGAGGGGAAGGGTACGTACGGCATCGACCACGTCACTGGGGGCCGGACCGACCAGCTGCCAGTTGCCTTCGTCCGTGGCCAGGTCCGTGTGGTTCAGTTGGTTTTCGGGTTCGTTGGTGCGGAGGCCCGCGTAGGCATTGCGGTACAGATCGCCCGCGTGGTAGCGAATGTAGTTTTCGCTACCCCAGCCGCCCCGGTAGCCGAAGACGGTCGTGGGCAGGTCGTCGGATTCCGCATCGCTGAGAAGTGCTCCGGCTTCCTCCGAAGTCGAGCAGGCGGTCAGCACGAGCAATAAAAACAGGAAGTAGGGCATGGTCGTAAAAGTTGGTGGATAGTACAACAAGCGGGCGGGGTCGCGGGTGCAACGAGCGGGTGAAAAGCAGCGAATCTTTTACCGATCGTCTGCTCCTGCTAGAGCGGTACGGACTGCCAGAACTCCGGAAACCGCCGCACCCCTTCGATGTCCTCCTCCCGGAACAGGAAAGGCCGTACGTCCGCCGCCAGCAGATCGAAATCGAAGGGGGCGGTGCGGTCTGCTACCAATTGGCGCAGGGCCTCCGGGGTGCTCACTCCGAAGCGGAGGTCGAGGTAGCCGTAGTTGAGCCCGCTGCGGTGCAGGATCCACCGCAGGTCGTAAAAATCCCTACCCTTCGGTCGCTTGCGGCCGAGGATGGCGGCAATCTTCTGGCTCCCCAGGAGGTCGAGCGGCACGGCCGGTACTTCGGTCCTGATGCCGAAACGGTCTAGGGGCAGGAGGCTGCGTTCGTACTCGAAGTGCTGTTTTTCGGTATCGAGTTTGATCAGCAATTTGGCTTCCCGGTGGCCGCTGAGGTTGTAGTCGTACAGCAGGCCCGGGAACTTAATGCTGCAGTGGTAGGCCCCTTTATAGGCGTAGCGCAATTCCATCTTGAAGCCGCGCAGTTCCATCTGCCGCTTGATCATGCGGGCGGTTTCCTCGAACTCGCCCCGGTCGAGCCCCACGTTGTCGAAGTCGAGGTCTTCGGAAAAGCGTTCGGTGCCGTAACAGAGCCGCAGGCAGGTGCCGCCGAGAAAGGTGTACTTGTGGGCGTACTTGCAGGTGAAGAGAATACCGAGTATTTCGTGCTGGAGGTATTCGCGGAGGAGGAATTCCTTTTCGGTGTGTAAAGATTCCGGATAATACCGCAGAATTTGTTCCATTTCAATCATCGGCCGTGACTTCTAGAAGTAAAGTAATACGTTGCATCACTACCTCGGAATCCATTACGTGGGCAAAAAGCATCAGGCGATCGTAGTTTAATTCCCGTATTCCCCATTCATCAAAGCGCATTTCCTCGATCCAGTCGCGGTCGGAAAACAGGGGCTCGAGATATGCAAGGTCCAGTAGCGCCTTTTCGGGGTACGCTATGCTATACTGACTGCCCCGCCAGGGTACGTTCTCGTATCCAAAATATAGCTCGGGCTTAATGGTATGGTATCGGTAGCGGGTGTCACCGATCGACACCTCCTTCGTTTTTTTGGTGGATACCGAAATCACTTCGAATACGTGCTCCGGAATGAGGTCGTAGTAGTCCAGCGCACTATGCAGAGAAACGTAAGACGGTTCGTACAGCCGATTAGCGATCGCGTACTTATCAACCCGCGATTTTATTTGGAACGCATTGTTCATATACAGCCCATTCCGCAGCTTTCTCACCAGGTTTTTATCCTGCCAGGACTTAAATAGATTCGGATTAAAGTCTCCGTACCGCTTCCGGATACTCGCGGGTGTAATGAAAATCTGGTCGTCGGAGGGTGGCGGAATGGCCATTTCGTTTCCTTTTTTCATTAAACGCATGAAAAAAGGAAATGGTTTCTGGTGGCGTTGCTGTTTGAAAACCGATTGCTCCTGCGCGCCGCCGCCCTAGTAGGAGTGCTCGTCCAGGCGCACTTTGCCCCAGAAGGTTTTGTATACGAAGGCTGTATAGCCGATGGCCATTGGACCGCCGATGGCGACGAAGGTGAGCATGATGCCGAGCGACTTGTTGGAGGCTACGCCATTGTATACGGTGATGTCGTTACCCGATCCGCTGCTGTCGAGGATGATGACCGGGTACAGCTCCATGGCGGCCGTGATGAGCAGCAGGCCCACCGTGATCGCACTAAAAATGAAGGCCGGCAGGTACTTGCGTTTGCTCACCAACCGGGGGATGTTGGCGATGGCGAGAATGGCCAGGATCGGTACGCCAAGGAGCAGCGGATTTTCCTTTAGCCCGTCCGACAAGTGGGGGATGTAGAGCAGCACGTAGAGCGTCAGGACCGCGAAGAGCAGAACGAAGGCGATGATCGACTTCTGCAGCAGCTTATTCACCTTGGCAAAGAGCCGCCCCTCGGTCTTCATGGTCAGGTAGATCGCGCCGTGCATCATGAACAGCGCCAGGGCGGTCAGGCCGACCAGGATGGCGAAGGGATTGATGAAATTCAGCCAGTCGCCGGAGAACTCCAGCCGATCGTCGAGCGGCATGCCCAGCAGCACGTTGCCGAGCACCACCCCGAGCAGAAAGGCCAGCAGGGCGCTGGAGACGCTGTACGATACGTCCCACATATTTCGCCACCACTGCATCGGTTCCTTGCCGCGAAACTCGATGCTGATGGCCCGGAAGATCAGCGCGAAGAGGAACAACATCAGCGGCACGTACATAGCCGAAAACAGTGTGCCGTACACCACCGGAAAGCCGGCAAACAGGGTGCCGCCGCCGATCACGAGCCAGACTTCGTTGCCGTCCCACACCGGTCCGACGGCGTTGAGCGCGATCCGGCGACTCTCCTCCTTACGGAAGAACAGGTGCCAGGCCCCTGCCCCCAGATCGAAGCCGTCCAGAATACCGTAGCCGGTAAAAACGGCCCCAACGACTAGAAACCAGAGCGTGGGATAATCGATGCCCAGCAGGGAAGAATAACCGGGGGCGGCGTCGGATTCCCCGCATGCGGTTAATATGAAGGCAAGCGGGAGTAGGTAAAGCAACTTCATCGGTGGGGTGATTTAGAGCTGTCCGCCGGCAACTTTGGCGATATTTTCCTGGAGCGGCCGGTCGTCGATGTCGCTTTCGTCATAGGGCCCGTGCTTGATCTTCTTGTTGAGCAGGTAGATGAAGAGTACCAGCAGGATGGCGTAAATAATGGTGAAGCCGATTAGGGAGAAGAGGACCTGGTTGGCCGTGACGACGCTGGACAGCGCATCAGAGGTACGCAGCAGGCCGTACACCACCCAGGGTTGCCGCCCCATTTCCGCGGTGTACCAGCCGAACTGATTGGCCATCTGCGGCAGCACCACGGCCCAGACGAAGGCCCACAGTAGCCATCGTTGCTCGAACAGCCGGCCCCGCCACCAGTAGAAGACGGCCAGCAGGGTAAGCCCGATCAGGACCATGCCGATGGCGACCATGAGGTGGTAAAACTGGAAGACGGCGTTAACCTGCCCCGGCCGGTCTTCCTCGGCAAAGGCGTTGAGACCGGTGACCGGCGCGGCGAAGTCCTGCTCCAGTAGGAAGCCCAGCCCGCCGGGTATCCCGATGCCGGTGGTGGTTTGATTTTCCTTGTCCACCCACCCCAACAGGTACAGATCGGCGGGGGCGGAGGCGCTGAAGTGCCCCTCCATGGCCGCGAGTTTGGCGGGCTGGTGCTCGGCCACGTACTCCGCGCTGCGGTGACCGGTGAATAGCTGACTCAGGCTAAAGACCGTCGCCACCACGAGGGCGATTTTGAAGGCCTTGCGGGAAAGCTCGACGTAGCGACCGCGCAGCAGGTAGTAAGCGTGCACGCTCAGCACCAGAAAGGCACCGGCCAGGAAGGCGCCGATCCACACGTGGGTGAGCCGGTCGACGCTGCTCGGGTTGAACACCATGGCCCAGAAGTCGACGATCTCGGCCCGCGCGTCCATTCCCTCCCCCACGATTTGGTAGCCGGCCGGCGTCTGCTGCCAGCTGTTGGCCACCGTGATCCAGATGGCCGAGAACATCGACCCCAGGAACACGCCTACCGTAGCGATGAAGTGCACCCGCGAACTCACCCGGTTCCACCCGAAGAGCAGTACGCCCAGAAACCCGCTCTCCAGCGCGAAGGCGAAGATGCCCTCGGCAGCCAGGGCGCTGCCGAAGATGTCGCCGACGTAGCGGGAGTAGGTAGCCCAGTTGGTGCCGAACTCGAATTCCATCACGATGCCGGTTGCCACCCCGATGCCGAAGGTCAGGGCGAAGATGCGGGTCCAGAAGCGGCACATCGTCTCGTACACCTTCTGCCCCGTTCTGAGGTATAGGCCCTCCATGATCACCATCAGCAGACCGAGTCCGATGCTCAGCGGCGGATAGATGTAGTGAAAGGCAATAGTGAAGGCGAACTGTAGTCTGGCGAGTATCTCGACGTCCATATCCGGTCATTTGTCCCCCAAATTAGGACCGCGCCGGAGGGGGTTCAAGTCTGCCGAATCTGTTTAGAACGGATATATATATGGTATGACACTCAACTATTTTCGCTCGACGTGGCGGGAACGCGGGAGCTGCGATCACTAATAGAAGCCGCGGCGGAACGATCGCCGGAACCGGCATTCCCTTTCCGGTCGTTCGAAGCGAAGCCGACCAATTCCTGCTGAATGAACCCGCTGGGAAAAGATTCCACCCCCGGAAATCCCAGCGCGATGGTTCCGCTCTTTTCCGGTACGTAGTCGGTTCCGAATAGGTAGTCCCAGACGGAAAGCGTAAGCCCGAAATTGGCCCCGTAGCGGCGGTCTTCGGGGAGATGCCTGGCGTGGTGCCATAAATGCATCTCGGGACTATTGAACAGGTAGGGCATCAGGGGGCGCAGCACCGCGGCCCCGGTGGCGAAACCGAGCGCGCCGCCGGCAATGGTCGTCCACGGCCCCGTGCGGGCCAGCAGGTCGATGTCAAAACTTCCGCTGCCGATGGCTAGTCCGGTGAGCGCCCCGACAATACCTCCGCTCACCCAGTGGGGCAGGCGGAAATTCGCGTGATTGTAGTGCCCCCAGGCCAGGCCGAACAGGTGGATGATAAAGAAGTCGTACAGCCCGATTCCCAACAGGGCGAGGGGCAGGTACTCGATGCTCCGGTACACTACGATCTCCATCCAGTGAAACCGTAAATGGGCGGCAAACCCCATCTCCCGGACGGAATGGTGCACCTGATGGAATTTCCAGAGGAAGTCGACCCGGTGCAGGAGGCGGTGAATCCACCACTGAATAAAGTCGCGGACAACAAAGCCCGTGAGCAGTACGGCCCACAGCGGCCAGTGCTGCAGGGGGTTACTCGCCTGTAAGTCGAATCCTCCGGTAATGGTCCGTATCCCGTCGTTGATTGACTCTACCACGACCATGGATGCCGCGTTGTAGACGAGCAGCGAGAACAGGAAGAAATTGAAGAACATATAGAACAGGTCGAGAAAGAAGTCCTTGCGCAGGATCGCCTGTTGTTTGCGCCACGGCCTAACCACCTCCAGCAGGAAGAAGACCACGGATACGAAGATGAGCACATAGAAGTACGACGACCACCGGGGATTGGCGATGTCCCGCCAGAGATAATCGGCGTATTCGACGTATGCGGACCGGGCGAGTTCGAGGTAGTGGTTCACTAAGCAAAGGTCGGGTCCGGGCGGCAGGAAGTTTGTAACCCCGATCACACACCTCCCCTTATTCGTTCGACTGCAGCGCGTAGTCGGTGGGTCGGTTAGCGGCAACCGCGGAGGCTACGTCGACGAAGAAATTTTCCTGCCCGATCGTCTCGGTAAGCCCGGCCCGCTTGAGCCGGTCGCGGACCGGACCGATCACTCCGGCAAAGCGGACCTTGACCCCCCGGTCCCGTTGCTCGGCGACGAATTGCTCGAGTTCGTAAAGCGCGCTGCTGTCCAGACTACCGATACCTTCCGCGTTGATGACCACGGCGTCGAGACCGGGTTCTTCTTCGATGCGCTGACGGAGTTGTTGCTGGAAATACGTTAGGTTAGCGAAGTACAGCGGCCCGTCGAAGCGAACGATCAGCGTACCGGGCACCCGCTGAAGGTGAGGAAAGCGGGCTACATTACGAAAGTTATCCGTGCCGGGTATGCGACCGAGCACCGCCAGGTGGGGCCGCATGCTCCGGTACAGGTGCACGCCCACGGAGAGAACGACCCCGATGCCGATCCCCAGCTGAATACCGACTATCAGGGTAGCGAAGAAGGTGACCACCAGCATCCAGAAGTCGGCCCGGTCCACCCGCCACAGTCGCTTCGCTTCACCGGGATTGATGAGTTTGGCTACGGCCACCAGAATGATTGCGGCAAGGATGGCATTCGGCAGGTAGTAGAAGAGCGGAGTAAGGAACAGCAGGGTGAGGACGATGACGCCCGCGCTGATGATGCCCGCCAGCCCGCTCTTCGCCCCGCTCTGATCGTTGACGGCGGTCCGGGAAAACCCTCCGGTGACCGGGTACCCGCGCACCACGGCGACCGCGACGTTGGCCGCCCCCAGTCCAAGCATCTCCCGGTTTGCATCCAGTTCGTAGTCCGCGTGCCGGTTGCGGACCGCCTTCGCCACGGCAATACTTTCCATAAAGCCCACCAGGGAGATGGTGAGGGCGGCAGGAATTAATTGACGCACCTCCTCCCAACCGAGCGCGGGCAGGGCAAGCGGTGGCAACCCTCCGGGGATGCCTCCCACGATCCGGAGTCCGTAATCCGTGAGTCCTAAACCCCAGGTCAGGAGAATGCCGGCCATGACCGCCAGTAGGGGACCGGGAATGCGCGGATCGATACGCTTGGCGGCGATGATCAGGGCAATCCCCAGTCCGCCCACCCCGACGGCCAGCCAGTTGATGTTGTCCACCTCCCGCAGGGTAGCCAGTAGCAGTTCGTGCACGTACGCGCTGTTTCCGGTGTCGATGCCGAGCAGGTGCTTCAACTGACTCATACCAATAATAATGGCCGCCGCGGACGTAAATCCGCTAATGATGGGACGCGACAGCAAATCGACTACGAATCCGAAGCGGAGTACACCGGCGAGCAGCTGCACGATCCCTACCAACAGGGCCAATAGGGCAGCCAGCGCCAGGTAATTTTCGGAACCCACGACGGCCAGGGCCCCTAAGGTGGCTGCCGTCAGCAACGAGTCCATCGCCACCGGTCCTACCGCCAGCTGTCGGGAGGTACCCAGCAGCGCGTACGCCAGGATCGGCAAGGTGGCGGCGTACAGACCATGTACCGGCGGCAGGCCGGCCAGCATGGCGTACGCCATTCCCTGGGGGATCAGCATCACGCCTACGGTCAGCCCGGCCGATACGTCGCCGCCCAACCAGTCGCGCCGGTATTCAACTACCCAGGAAGGCAAAAAGAAGCGCATGGATCGGTGCATCACGGGCATTGGTTGGGGCTGCCCCGGCCGTCGGACGGCTATAGCCGTCGGACCGCTATAGCCGTTGGACGGTGTCACACCGTCCAACGGCTAGCGGGGGGGGAAGAGCCATTCCGCTATTTGAAATCGTTCACGGCATCACTGAGGTCAAAGACCTCGGCCCGCTCCCCCAGCTCAGCGGCAACGATGCTGGACCCGGCCGCCGATCGGTACCCCCCGGCGCAGTGCACCACGATGGGCTTGTCCGTTGGGATCTCGCCGGCGCGGGCGGAAAGCTCGGGCAGGGGGATGTTGATGGCGGAGGAAAAAAACTTACCCTCCTCCACCTCGCTGGCGTTGCGGATGTCGACGATGGTAAATTCCTGCGGCTTGGCGCGAAAGCGATCCATATCGAGGGCCGGCATGGTCGTCCCGGCCGAAGTCTCCCGTTGGAGAAATGCCGCAGCGATGAAGGTTTCGTAGCCGATTTTCGCCGCCTTCCGAATCACCGTTTCGCGGGTTTCCTCGTCCTTGGCCACCAGGTAGAACGGCGTCTCGGGAGCGACCAGGGAACCCAGCCAGGTTTCGAATTTGCCGCCCTCCTGAATGTTGATCGCGCCGGCCAGGTGTCCGAGCTTGAACACGGCCTCCGCACGGGTGTCGACGATGACCGCTTCCCGATCCTCGGGTTCGTAGCCGTAGGTTTCCCGACGGACACCCTCGGTGCTGGACTTCAGCGCGGGAGCTCCCCGCTTGTTGAGGTCCACGTCGTAGGGAAAGTATTTCGGTATGAAGGGTTGATCGGCCAGGAGCCAGTCGACGAACGCATCTTCGGACATCGACTGCAGGGCCGGGTTCTCCCGGCGCTCCTTACCGATGGTACTGCTCCGTTCGTCGCTCATGCCCTTGCCGCAGAGACTGCCGGCGCCGTGGGCCGGGTACACGATCACGTCATCGTCGAGGGGCATCAGCCGGTCGCGCAGACTATGGTACATGGCCCGGGCGAGGCGTTCCTTCTTACTGTCGGCTTCGCCACCGGATTCCCGCAGGTCGGGACGCCCGACGTCGCCGACGAACAGGGTATCACCGGTAAAGACCGCCCGCTGCTTACCGTCGCCGTCCGTCAGCAGGATGGAAATACTGTCGGGGGAGTGGCCGGGGGTATCGAGGGCCGTCAGGGTGAGCTCGCCAAGCGAGAAGGTGTCTCCCCCGTCGAAGCTCCGGTGGGGGTAGGCCGCACCGACCTTGCCGGAGACCAGGATGGGTGCGCCCGTCGTATGGTGCATCTCCAGGTGGGCGGAGACGAAGTCGGCGTGGGGGTGGGTTTCGAGAATGGCTACCAGTCGGGCACCGGTTTCCTCGAGGTGGTCGTAGTAGGGCTGAGGGTCCCGCGCCGGATCGATCACGACCGCTTCCTTCCCCGCGGTGATCAGGTAGGAGGCGTGGGCTAATCCGTCGTCAAAAAATTGCTTGATCTTCATTTATAGTTTATTTCAGGTGCGGTAGCAAGTTTGCTTGCTTGCGGGATTCATTGGCTCCCGCGTCCCCGCCAAATGGAATGCTAGTGGGGTAAGCGGTCGCGCAACACGCCGTAGGTATACGTACCCAGGGTGGCGCTGATGATGACCACGAGGATCATCCAGATGCCCTGCCCAAGCAGGGTGAACATGGGACCGGGGCAAGCTCCCGTAAGGGCCCAACCCAATCCGAAAATGATGCCGCCGTAGAGGTAACGGGGCACGCTGAAGGCCTTGGGTTGCAAGCTCCACTCCGCGCCGTCAACCGTTTTCCAGCCCAGGCGCTTCGCCAGGAAGACGCCCACGGCCCCCACGACCACGGCCGTACCGATGATGCCGTACATGTGGAAGCTTTCGAAGCGGAACATCTCCTGTATGCGGAACCAGGAAACGGCCTCGGATTTGGTCATGACGATCCCGAAAAGGATGCCGATGAGGAGGTAGGTGAGGTAGCGCATGGCTTAGAGTTGAATGATGAAGGGGAGGAGGATCCAGCTCATAAGCAGTCCGCCGATGAAGAATCCCACGACGGCGATGAGGGAGGGCAGCTGGAGGTTGGCCAGGCCGCTGATGGCGTGTCCGCTGGTACAGCCGCCGGCCCACCGACTGCCGAAGCCGATCAGGAAGCCACCGCCGACGGCCATCAGGAACCCGCGCAGGGTGAAGAGCTCGTCAAGGGTGAACAATTCGGCGGGTACGTAGGAGGAAAATCCGGGCGTGCTCCCGGGCGCGCCGATTCCGATGGTCTGTAGGTAGTCGACGGTCTCGGGAGAAACGGTGACCGGCTCCGGATTCGGGAGCAGAAAGTAGGCGATGAAGCCCCCGATCACCGCGCCCGCCACGAAGACGATGTTCCACTGTTGGGCACGCCAGTCGATGGCGAAGAACTTGTGGCGCTCTCCGGCACCGGCGATGGTACAGAAGGTCCGCAGGTTGGAGGATACGCCGAATTCCTTGCCCGCGTAGAGCAACAGGAACATGACCAGGGCGATCACGAGTCCGCTGATAGACCAGTGCCAGGCACCGGAAATGAGGTGAAGCATAGGGTATACATTGAGCGACGCCGCGCCGGATAATCATCCACACGCGGCATCTGAATCAAATACAGAATGAGAGAACACTAAGGCGTCACGCAAGGCAAGTGCAGCGCGGCTGAGTGTTGTACGGCAAAGGTCGGAATCCACTGACGGCTATACGGTGATGTAGATCACATTCGGCCTATTTCCCGGCATCGATCGTGATGCTGTTGCGGCCCAGCCGGATCGTACCCCGGCGCTCGAAGGCCTTGAGCAGCCGGGAAACGGCCTCGCGGCTTACGTTCAGGTCGTCGGCGATTGTCTGGTGGGTGGTGCGGATCGTGCGGTCTTCCGCCACGGCGGCCCGGCGACCGAGGTAGTCGAGCAGCCGCTGATCCAGCTGGTGAAAGGTGACCTGGTCGATGGTCGTGATGAGTTCGCCCATCCGTCGGTCGTACGATTGCATCACAAAATTTTTCCAGCTCTTGAACCGCATTAACCACTCGTCGAGTTTCCGGGTCGGCAGGGCCAGAATGGTCGTTTCTTCCTCCGCCACGGCCCGGATCTCACTGCGTTTATCGGACATACAGCAGGAAAAGGTCATCGTACAACTCTCCCCGCGGGTGAGGTAGTACAAAAATAGCTCGCTGCCGTCGTCGGCCAGGCGGCTGATCTTAATCGTCCCGGAGATGATGAGGGGCAACATCCGGATATACCCCCCGTAATCCATCATCATATCACCCTCGGCGAACCGGTAAAGATTCCCTTCGTCGGCAATGGCGTGCTGCAATTCGGGCTCGCTGAATTGGGGAAAGTACTGTTGGACTTCGTCGGTGGTCAGGTGGGTAGCAGGCATCGGGAAAAGGTTACGCCTAAGTCAACGCGCGAAGGAGGCAAATGTCTACTCGCCCCGCGGGGTCCACCTTGTACGCTACCGGATTTCCCCTTACATTAGGAAGGCCACCGGTTTCCCACCGGCACTACTTCCGTACTTAAACCCACGATCATGAATACGCGCACATCTTTCGGTTGGTTATTCCTGCTTGCCCTTCTCTGCTGGACGCCCCTATCCTCCCAGGTACTCGCGCAGGGCGACATGGACGGGTCCACGGAGAACGAAGCACCGAAAATCCTGCTGCGGGAGGGCGCCCAGCTGAGTTTACAGTTCTTACCGGGCGACGCCGATCCGGTTACCGAAGACATGCAGCAGGCTAACGCCCGCACCTACCACCTGGAGGGCGAACGGGGCCGTCACGAGCATATGGACCTGCGCCTGACGGTATCCCCCAGTACCGACGCCCGGTCGCTGGACGATGACGGCAATTCCAGCGAACTGGACGCCGACTACGTGATCCTCGAAACCGGTAAGCAGGTTACGGAAGACTGGCTGCAACCCGGCACCATCTTCGGTTTTCACCACATCGCGCTCAAACCCGACGTGGATAGGGACGAATTCGAGCGGTTCATCCGCGACGTCTGGGCACCTACCCAGTCCGATGCCTTGCCCGACTCCAAGATTATATTCCTGAAGAGCATCCGGGGCGACCGGGAAGGCGAATACAGCTTCGTCTGGATCATCGATTCCGAGGAGACCCGCGATTATTATTTCCCCCAGTCGGGCGTTCCCTCCAAAATGTACACCGAGTTCGAAAAGGGCTGGTTATGGATCAATGCCGATGACCAGATGGGCAAATACGTGTCGACGGAGGAGGAGGGGGAGTTCACCGATTTCGTCGTCCGGTAGAGCGTGCCGGGGGGTGGCGGGGCCGCGGGTGCAACGTTTTTTCCCGAGGAGCCGGACCCAACGGGTAGCGCGAACGGATGCATATCTCTCAATCAGGGTATAGCCTGGGTTCAACGAGCCGCGCCGGCTTGGCGCGGGGCCGTCAGCCTGCTTATACTTGAAGCAGTCACGGTGCGTGCCCGGTGGGACGCTCCTGGCCCAACACTTCCGTGTTGTTTCTATGTGATTGTGATGGTACGCACCGAGGTTCGACGATGGAGTCGTACCCCGGTGCCTTTCACCTTTATCCCCGCTACGGTCCATGACGCTTCGCCTCTTCCGGCTCCTCCTTTTACTGACGCTCGTTCCGGCTGGTCACCTACTGGCACAACTCAGCCGGCCCAACATCATTTTTATTCTTACCGACGATCTCGGGTACGGCGACGTCGGAGCCTTCTCTAACTCCCCGGTGGCCTACGGCGGCGATCGCCGGTTCGACACCCCCCACCTCGATCGCATGGCCGCCTCCGGCATGCTGCTGACGGATCACTACGTCAGCGGACCGGTCTGCGCTCCTTCCCGCGCCTCCTTCCTGCTCGGATTGCACCAGGGACATTCCCCGGTACGTAACAACCAGTTCGACAAGGAACTTCCCGCCGGACTGAACGTAGCCTCCCTACTCGCGGGCGCGGGTTACCGGACCGTCCACGTGGGCAAGTACGGACTGGCCAGTAAGCGGGGCTCGGCGCTGGCCGGTCATCCCCTGCGCCGCGGTTTCACGGACTTTTACGGCTTCCTGCACCACATTGACGGCCACGAACACTACCCGCGTAACGGTACGACGGAAAAACAATCGCTGGTAGTGGACGGCTACGAACCCGTGTTGCGGGGCACCGAGAAAACCTACACCACCGATCTCTTCACCGCCCGGGCGAAGGCTTACCTCATCGAGCAGCAGCGGGCGCGGCCGGAGCAGCCCCTGTTCATGTATCTGGCGTACGATACCCCCCACAGTAAGTTGCAGTTGCCCCCCGGCCCCTACCCGGAAGGCTACGGCCTGGACGGGGGCCTGGTGTACACCGGTCCGGATGATCCCGAAACGCCCCACGTCAATACCGCGCGGGGAACGATCGACAGTTATGTTCACCCCGACTACCGCGACCGGGACTGGCCCCCGGCGGAGAAGGTATTCGCCAGTATGGTGCGTCGCATCGATACGGCCGTAGGCGATCTGCTGCAGTTGCTGGTGGACCTGGAAATTGACGATAATACCATCGTCGTCTTCAGTTCCGACAACGGACCCCACAACGTCAACGGGCAGGATCCTACGTGGTTCCGGTCCTACGGCCCCTTCACCGGCATCAAGCGCGATATGTACGAAGGCGGCATCCGGGTACCGACCATCGCGCGCTGGCCGGGACGGATCGCGGCCGGAACCGCTTCGGCCGAACCCGTAGGCAACTGGGACTGGCTGGCGACCTTCGCCGAGCTGGCTCGGGTTCCCGTGCCGGCCTTTTCCGACGGCGTCTCACTGGCCCCGCTCCTGACGGGAGACTCGAGCACCCTGTCCCGCGAGTACCTGTACTGGGAGTACTTCCATCCGGGCAAGACGCCCCCCTACGCCGATTTCCCCGCCCCCACCCGGGATCGCCGGCGCGGCGAGATGCAGGCCGTACGCATCGGTCGGTATAAGGGCGTCCGCTTTGATATCCAGCGCGGGGATGCCCCCTTCGAGATCTACGACTTGGTGAACGATCGGTCCGAGTCGACTAACCTCGCTTCCCGTATGCCCGACCTGGAGCGACGCATGCGAGAGATCAGCCGCCGCGCCCGAATGGCCGATACCTCCGCCGTACGCCCCTACGACACCCTGCTGGTTCCGGCGGTCTCCGAACCCAATGAATTACGGCCGGGGGTGGTACGCCGGAATTTCGAGATCAACGGCACCTGGATACCGGAGCGACCCGACTACGGGCCGGAGGTTATGGTGGAGCACGACGGTCCGGCCCTGACTGGAGCCACCGGTCTTCCTACCGGTAGGGGGTACGAATGGACGGCCTTCCTCCGGATACCCCGCGACGGAGCGTACACCTTCGAACTGACCGCCGACGGCGCGGCCTACGTACGGCTACATGATATCCATCTGTTGCGCAACGAGCCGCCGCTCCGGCCGACCCCGAACTCCGCGCGGGTGTGGCTGGCGGCCGGACTACACCCCATCACGGTGCGCTACATCCCCGCTACGGGCACTAAGCCGGTGTTTGCTCTCCGCTGGACGGTCCCCGACGGTGCTCCGGCCCTTATTCCTTCCGGGGCATTTCACTACAGTCCCGCACTGGTCGCTCATCCTCGCTTCCGCTGATTTAACCCTCCCCTATGTTTTCCGTTATTCGCGCCTGCTGTCTACTCTTCGTCCTGTTACTGCTCGCGACCTGCGCCACCCGCACCGCTACCCCGACGGCCACGCCAGACGCCGACCGGCCCAATATTGTACTGATTGTAGCCGATGACCTCGGATGGATGGATACGGGATTTATGGGAAGTACCCGCTACCACACCCCTAATCTCGATCGCCTGAGTGCGCAGAGCATCCTGTTTACCGATGCTTACGCCAGTGCGGCCAACTGCGCACCGAGTCGGGCGGGAATGTTTACCGGACGCTACGCCTCCTACCATGGGGTGCATACGGTAAGCCCCTCCGACCGGGGCGACGTCCGGACCCGCCGCCTCATACCCATCGTGAACAAGGATGTACCGGCAGATTCCCTGGAACTGCTGTCGACTTACCTGCAGCGCAACGGTTACCGCACCGGCACCTTCGGAAAGTGGCACCTCGGCGCGGACCCTATGTTCCAGGGTTTCGACCGCAATGTGGGGGGAGGCGCGACGGGTAATCCGAAGGGAACTTACTTTAGCCCCTACAACATTCCCCACATTACGGACGGTCCCGTGGGAGAATACCTCCCCGATCGGCTCACCGACGAGGCCATCACGTTCATGGGGGAAGGGAATGAAGATCCCTTCTTTCTGTACCTCCCCTTCTACACGGTCCACAGCCCCCTCCAGGCGCCCGATACGACGGTGGCCCGCTACCTGCGGCGGCCCGACATTGCGAATAAGCAGCAGGCGACCTACGCCGCCATGGTCGAGTTGATGGACCGCAATATCGGTCGCCTCCTCGCCGAACTGGACCGGCTCGACCTGGCCGATAACACCATCCTGGTGTTCACTTCCGATAACGGGGGGGTCGACAAGATCAGCGACCAGGCACCCCTGCGGGCGGGGAAGGGCGCCTACTACGAAGGGGGCACCCGCGTACCCCTTTTGGTTCGGTGGCCGGGAAAGATCGCTCCGCGCCGGGATTCCACTCCGGTAACCAACCTCGACTTCTACCCCACCCTCGCATCCCTGACCGGATCGCCCACGCCCCGCCATCCACTCGACGGCGCCGACCTCAGCAGCCTACTGTTGCACGGGGAAGCGTTGGCCGAGCGCCCGCTGTACTGGCACTTTCCGATCTACCTGGAATTGTACCAAAAAACCGGCGCGGAGAGCCGCGACCCCCTCTTTAGGACCCGGCCGGGTACTACCCTGCGGCAGGGAAAATGGAAGCTGCACGAGTACTTTGAGGACGGGGGCGTGGAACTTTACGATCTGGAAAGCGACCCGGGTGAATCCCGGAATTTGAGCGAGCGGCACCCCGAAGTGACCAGCCGGCTGCTCGCCCAAATGCGCGACTGGAGAGCACGCACCGCCGCGCCCGTACCGGATCAGCCGAATCCCCACTACGACGCCGACTACGAACGGGAAGCCATCCGTCAGCTGGGCACAGTCACGGCCGACATTCAGACCCGGGAAGGCCACCCCCTGGAGCGCGGCAGCAGCGGTTTTAACGTACGGATCGCGGACAAGGTCTGGAGCTACACCCATCCTGATTTCCGGGAAGCATTCCGCCAGACCCAACCCGGTTGGCTTCGCTACTTCAGTGGCACGATGGGAGATGCCTTCAGCGCCGCTACGGGACTGTACGACAAGGACTACGCGCTGATGATGGATCACCAGAAGCAGTACTTCACGGGTTATGCGTTCACGGCCATGAAGGGGCCTCACTTAATTTCCGATCTCAACGACCTGCTGGGCGAGCACGGGGCGAAATTGGTGGTAACGGTTAATGGCTTCACCGAAAGTCCGGAAGTGACCCGGGAGCTCGCCCGCTTCTGTAAAAATCACCACATCGAGGTGGTCGGATGGCAGTTCTGCAACGAACCCTACTTCTACGTACCCGCCCGTGATCGGTACTGGTGGAACGACGGCTACGATTACGCCCGCAAGATGAAACCGCACGCTGACGCTATCCGGGAGATATTTCCGGACGCGCAAATCGCCCTGAACTTTACCTGGGACGGCATCTGGGACTTCGCCAAGGAGATCAACCGCTACCAACGGGAGCACGGTGCCTACTGGAACGTCTTCTCGAAACACTCTTACGCACCCCACGTAGGCAAGACCGAAGATTTCACCGCGGCTTACGAGCGTGCAAATACCGCCGTGCTCCGGGTAACTTCCCCCGAGGCCATGCGGGAAATCGAGGATTACACCCAACCCGATATTCCTCTGCTCATTACGGAGTTCGGGGTCTGGAACCGGGGACTCAGCGAGGTTCAGTCGGGGATCTACCTGGCCGAATACACGCTGCGGCAACTCGGCCACCCGAATGCGTGGTACATCGGCAGTCATGAGATCAGCAGCCGTGCCCAACCCATTAACGACCGCAAGGCCGAGCTGCTTGCCGCCTGGGAAGCCGGACGCAAGATCGAAACGGACTCCCTGCGTACGGGCGTGCGCCTGCACCCCCGGGGAAAGGCGCTCCGCCTGGTCCACGAAGCCACCAACCGCAGCAACCATACTTGGGATGTCCGGCTCGACAACGTGCCCTCCGTACCGGGTCAAGCGGGCACCATCCTTACGGGTGCCTACGCGCGCGCGTTACGCGGCATGGGGGACCGCGATTTCCTGTTGGTTACCAACCGGTCCGACGAACTCCGCCCCCTCGATCTCCGGATCGACGGCCGCCCCCTGCCCGGCACGGTTCGTCGTCAGTACTTCACCACCACCGATAAGCAGGCGGAGGATTTTCCGCTGCTCGATGATGAAGTCGCCGTATCCACCCTCCAGCTACTGCCCAATAGCGTCATGTTGCTGTCGTGGCCCAACCAGCGGGCAAGCCCTCCCCCGCCCACGCGGGTGTACCGCCTCGAAAACGGGCGGGAATCCGTCACCCTGGACTGGGCACCGGTAGAAGAAGCCACCGGTTACCGGATCACGTACGGCGTGGCCGGGGATGCCGGGCGTACCGTGGACGTCGCCGCTCCGACTACGACCTATACCCTGAAGGAGTTACGGGCGGGAGAGGACTACCGGTTCACGGTGACTGCGCTGAACGGGTACGGCCCGGCTCCCGCGAGTCCGCCCGTATCCGTCCGTCAGCAACGGCCCGGGCGCCCCGCCTTTTTCCAGACCGCGACCCGCGACACCACCCTCACCGTACAGTGGCGGAGCGTGCCCGACGCGAACGGTTACCGACTCGACGTGACCGACCTGACGACCGGTAAATCCGAAACCTTCGATGCCGGCCGGGCCTTCGGCTACCGGGTCGATGAGGGGCAGTACGGCCATTCCTACCGGGTCACGGTCACCGCCTACAACGGCTGGGGCGACGGCGCGGCATCCGAACCGGTGACTCTTACCCCCAACCGCGACCTGCCGCTGCCCGCCCGCAACATTTCAGCAACCGAAACGGCGGAGGGTAAGGTGCGTTTGTCCTGGATCAGTCAGAGCGATAGCGCCCGCTTTCGGGTGTACCGGGGTGAGCAACCCTACCGCTACCAAGCCTTGGCCGAAGGGATCTCCGACACGACCTACGTCGACGATTCCCGCGTGCCGGGTCGCCTTTATTTCTATACGGTGAGGGCATACAATGCGGCCGGTGAATCGAACTACTTTCCCAACGTCGCGACCGTCATCGAGCGCGACGCGGCAATGCGCCTGGCCGTAACGGAAATTCACGGCGACGACACGGGCGACTGGGTAGTCTCGGTGACCGTCGAAGGAGTCGTGATCGCGGGCCGGACGGCGGCGGGCATTGCCCTGAGCGATGTCTCCTACCTCAACGTGGAAGAAACCGAAGTGCCCGCGACCGCCCGACATCCGGAACGCGGGGAGTTTACCGTACGCATACCCGCGGATAAACTGCGGGCGGGTAAAACCTACGCCCTGCGGGCCTATCTCGATGGCCCGGACGGACGGGTGTACAGCGATCCCCCCTACCGTAATATCACGGTTTCGAAGTGATGAAAAAGGCACGGATTCCCACTACTGACGTGCGGCTTACTCCGCTACGCTCAGTCCCTTCACGTACTGGGACGGCGTGCTCCCGAATTCCTTGTGGAAGCACTTGGAAAAGTACTTCGGGTTGCTGAAGCCGGTCATATAGGCCACTTCCGACACCTGAAATTTGCACTGCTGCAGAAGCAGGGCGGACTTCTTCAGGCGGTACCGCTTGATAAAATTGGCGGGGGCTTCCTGTAGGAGGCGCTCCATATGGCGGTATAGGGTAGGCCGGCTCATGGCCAGTTCCGCCGCCAGGAACTCGACGTTCAGTTCGCTGGAAGCGAAATGCTCCTCCATGAGATAATTGAGCCGTTGCAGAAACTGCTCGTCGGCGGAGAGCATGTCGTCCGGTTGATCCGAAGGTTCGATCCTGTAGACCCGGGGTTGATCCTCCAACTGTTGCGTGAGGCGATTGCGCTCGGCGATAAGACTTTTGATACGCCACGTAAGCAGTTCACCGCTGAAGGGCTTTTCCATAATGTCGTTGACGCCGGCCTGCAGGGCATCGAGCTTCATGCTTTCGCTGTAGCGCCCCGTCAGCAGTAAGAAGGGTGTACTGCGGGACGCTGGACGGGCGCGGACGTGGCGTAAGAGTTCCAGACCGTTTAATTCGGGCATGTGCAGGTCGCTCAGGATCAGGTCGGGGGTGTTCTGGGTGACCATCTCCAGGCCCTGCTGCCCGTCGGCCGCTTCCAGGACGTGAAATACGGGTTGCAGCGTATCCCGGATCAGTTCCCGGATACCGGCGTTGTCTTCTACCACGAGCACCGTACCCCTGACCTCTCCGGCCACGGGCACCGGCGGGGAAACCAGCGTTTCGGTCGGCGAAACGGAGGTCAGGTGACCGATCGATTCATAGAATTCTCGGCCGGCGGGAAGCACCAGTTTCACTTCGGTAAACCGGCCCTCCTCACTTTCGAGGTGGATGGTACCGTGGTGCAGATTCACGAGGCGAGCCACCAGTTCCAAGCCGATGCCCGTGCCCTCGACTTCTCCCCTGCGGGTACCTTCTGAGCGGTAGAATCGCTCGAATATCTGTTGCAGTTCTTCCTTAGCAATCCCGATACCGGTGTCCCGGACAACCACCTGTAGTGCGGGAGCGGAGTCGGTCAGCAAGGATACGTTCAGTTCCACCACACCGCCTTCCGGCGTATACTTGATGGCATTATTGAGCAGGTTCAGCAGGATGATCTCCAGTACATTGCTGTCGAAGTATACGTCGGCACGGGTATTCGTGAATTGCCGTTGCAGGTCGATGCCCCGAATGAGGGCCAGGTCGTGGACCCGGTCGAAGACGGACTCCAGAAAGGGTTGCAGGGCGTGGGAACGGACGAATAACTGAAAGCCACCATCCTCGGTACGCCGCAGCTTCATGACCCGGTCGGAAAGTTGTTTGAGCCGCAGCGCGTTCTGGTAAATGCGCTGCACGGCCAACTGATCGACCTCCTGCCCCTGCATGACCCGTTCTAACGGTCCGAGGATGAGCGTCAGTCGGTTGCGCATTTCGTGGGAGATGTCCGACAGGTAGATCATTTGCCGGTTCTGTCGCCGAATGGTTGCGCGGTGACGGGCCACCTTTCGGCGCAGGCGCATCCAGTTAGCCCGGACCAGCCATCCGGCGACCAGAAGGACGAGCAGCAGCAGGCCGTACACCATCAGTGCGGTCCTGGATAGAAGGGGGTGAGCGAGCACCCGGAAGGAGAACCGGGCCGGGTGTTCGCTCCAGTATCCATCGGCATCGCTGTTGCGGATTTCGAGGGTGTACTCCCCGGCCGGAACTTCGTGGTAGGCGATCGTGCGTTCCCCCGGTTGGCCGATATTCCACCGTTCCTCCAGACCCGCAAGGCGGTAAGCGTAACGAACCCGATCGGGTGCCGTCAGATTGAGGGAAGTTACGGACAGGGTGAAGCTGTTCTCGTCGTGAGCAAGTTCGTCGGGAAAACGGGACCGGACATCCGCGTATTCGTCGGCATCCCCCAGGGTGCGGAAGGCGGTCAGACGAACCTGGGCGTCCGACGGCGGGGCGGGGTCCGGGGTGGGAACTACCTCCGTCATACCCACCAGGCTGCCAAAATACAGATGCCCCCGACCGTCGCGGGCAACACTCTGGTAGGAAAAATCCTGGTTGACGAAGAGTTCTTCGTCGTGGTAGCCCCAGAAGGGAAGCAAGCCCTCCGGATGATAGCGGGCCAGACCGTTGCTGGTACTCACCCACAGTTGGCCCGTTGCGGTTTCGCCGATGGAGCAGACGGTGAGGTCCGGAAGACCTTCTTCAAGACCGAACGAACGAAAGCGCTGCTCGGCTTCATCGAAGCGGGCCACTCCCCCACCCCGGGTGGCGGCCCATACGGTCCCATGACCGTCCTCATACAGATGAAGAATTCCGTTGACGCGCAGCCCCGAATCATTTCCCTTATTGAAGACGACTACCGGGCCGTCGGGCAACTGCACCCGCTGGATGCCCCCGCCGCGGGTACCGACCCACACCCGATCCCGTGAGTCTTTCAGCAGCGCGTAGACCGGATCCTGCCCGAGGCGGGGGGCTACGGAATCGAATACCGGCATCCCGGGGCGGTCCGGGGGGTAGACGCTGCGGTGCAGCCCGTGTTGCCAGGTACCGATCCACCATTCGTGTGGCGCGACCTCCAGTAACGGTATGGCAAAAGATCCCTGGCGTGACCTTTCCCGCACTGCATCGGTCATCACCCGGCCATTCGCCAGCGAGAACGACAGTACGGAGTTATCGAACGATACCCACAGAGTAGAATCGGTAAGTTCCAGGCTGTTGATCAGTGGCTCGTCGATCCAGGCCGGAAGGTCCACGTGTTCGTAGGTATTACTCGCCGGACGAAAGGTAAACACGCCGCTGTTTTCGGTCGTGATCCAGAGGCGCTCGGACTGGCGGGCGTAGTCCAGAGTCGAAATCTTGCTGTACTCCGGCTGGTAGTGAACGTGGTCGATCATATGATGACGAAACCGGGGTGGGCCACCGGCGATCCGCGCGATCCCCCGCAGACTACCCACCCACAGGCATCCCGAGCGGTCGGTCAGTAGGGAGGTTATCTGATTATTCTCGAAATATTCGTGCCCGGGCCGGAAGGGGACAAAGTCGGAGTGGCGGGCCTGGTCCTCCGTACGAAAAAATAAGCCTTCGGGAGTGGAAACCCATTCGGTACCCCGCCGGTCGGTGGCGCGGGCAAGCACCGGACCCTTTAGTCCGGGCGGAGACGGAACGGCGGCGGTAAGTGTGCCGGATTGCAGGGAAAGGAGCTCCAATGCATTCCGGTCAAAAACGGCCCGCCCCTGCCCCGTGAGTACCACGGTGTTGGTGAGAGAGTCGAATGCAACGTCTACGGTACGGGCGGTGCCCAGCCCGAGCACGCTAACGTCGATGGGAGCTAAAGAGTCCCCTAAATTTCCGGTTACGGGATCGCCGTGGAAATGGAGCAGGCCCCGCGTGCCGATCACCGCCCACGCTCTGCCGGTTTCGTCGAAGGTGACTTCCGGCACGTAGTTGCGATGAAAGAAGGACCGAAAGTCCCGGCGGGCGGGATCGTAAATCGAAAGTCCGCTTTCGGTCGTGACCCAGATGTGCCCGCCGGGTCCCTCGTTGATACTACTAATGGTATTGTTAAGCAGGGCCGAACTATCCGTCTGGTCCGCTACGAAGTGTACGGCCTCGTAGCCGTCGTAGCGAAACAGTCCACTCCGCGTTCCGATCCAGAGGTATCCGTCCCGGTCCTGCAGCAGGGAGGTAACGACCTGCCGGGGCAGGCCGGGAACGACGGTGATCTGTGGAAGCTGGGCCCGGGCGGCAGCCAATAATATCCCACCGAGTAGGCTCAGGAGGATCTTCCGCCCGGCGGGACGGAGAAACGAGCAATATCGGCAAGGTACCTGCCAAAAACGGTGCATGTAGATCGACTTTGCCGGGGTCTGCTCCTCGTGCGCGGGGCACCCAGGGGCAGAACAATACGTTGGTAGCTGGCTAAAGATAATAAACTACCGAAGCCCGCGGAACCGTGCTTTCGGGGCTACACCTTCAGTGGCCACAGCGGATGAAGCGAGCGCGCGTCCTGCATAAGCTGGCGCATGCTCGCCACGATTTCCGGGTGGTCTTCGGCTACATTGTTGGACTCGGATGGGTCCGTTGGTAAATGATATAGCTCCAGCGGCCCCGCCGGATTCAAGCGTACGGCTTTCCAGTCCCCCCTACGGACGGCCTGGGTCGTGTGCGCCCGCTCGTGAAACTCCCAGTACAAATATTCGTGCTGCTCCTGCTTACCGGTGTCTCCCCGCAGCGTGGGGGCCAGGGAAACGCCGTCGGTCGCGTAATCACCGAGTTCGGTTCCGGCCAGCTCGGCTACCGTCGGCAGGATATCCCAGAAAGAAGAGATCAGATCGCTTTCCGCGGGTTGGTCGATGACACCCGGCCAGTAGGCGATGAAGGGAACCCGGATGCCCCCCTCGTACAGGTCCCGCTTCTGTCCCCGCAGTCCCCCGGCACTACCGAACTGCTCCGGCACCGCTCCCCCTTCCGCGTGGGGCCCGTTGTCGCTGCTGAATAGTACGAGGGTATTTTCCGCCAGCCCGAGCCGTTCCAGGCTTTGCTGAATGCGCCGGGTGTCACGGTCGAGGCGGACGACCATCGCGGCGTAAGCGGCAAAGGGCTGATCCTGACTGGCGTAAGCACCGAACCCCGGGCCGTAGTCGGCGGAGTGTCCCCCACCCTGCCGTCCCTTCCGGAAGGCTTGTTCCGGAAACTGACCGGCGAAGCGGTGAAAAATACTGTCTTCCGGAACCAGCATTTCGGCGTGGGGCGTCGTGTAGGCGAGGTAGACGAAGAAGGGCTGGTCAGGTTCCACGGATTCGATAAACCGCACCGCCTGATTGGTGTAGAGGTCGCCACTGAAGCTTCCCCGTTGACCGTCCTGGTTTCCGGGCACGGCCTCCCGGGCACCGTTGACGTACACGCTGTCCGGATACTGATAGTGGGCGTAGGCCTGGTTCAGCACTCCGTAGCTGTAATCGAAACCCTTTTTGAGTGGTTCCCCGGTGGTCCCGTCCATGCCCATGCCCCACTTCCCGATGGCGGCGGTCCGGTACCCGGCTCCCTGCAGGACTTCACCGAGGGTTAAATCGTCGGGGCGCAACGGCAGTTCGGCACCAAATCCCCGGGGACCGGTTTCGTAATTCCCGCGCACGTAGGAGTTTCCGGTGTGCCGCCCCGTCATCAGCGAGGCCCGGGAGGGTGCGCAGACCGTACTGCCGGCGTAGTGCTGGGTGAACCGAATGCCACCGGCCGCCATGGCATCCAACGTCGGCGTCCTGAAATTTGTCTGTCCGTAACAACTCAGATCGCCGTACCCCAGGTCATCGGCCAGAATGTATACGATGTTCGGCGGGGGAGTGTGGGTGAGGTCCGTACCATCCGCATCCTGCCCTCCCGAAGTGGAATGACAGCCGGAGGACCCGAGCAAAATCCACAGGAGTGCAATGCCCGTAAAGGATGACGTAGCAGTTGCCAGGAGAGACTTACAGGTGTTCATCGATATAGCTTGTCGGCTGCGTTCGGCGGCCGGTCCGTCATTACCCCCGGTAGGCTTCCTGAGCGAAGGAGAATACGGTCGACGGCTCCCGCGCTTCCCGGAGGTATCGTTTCATGGTCGCGACGACCTCCGGGTGATCGGCGGATACATCCCTTGTCTCTCCCGGGTCATTTTCCAGATTGTAAAGTTCGACCTCACCGTCCGTTCCGATCTCGTTTACCCGGTAGCGTACGGCTTTCCACTTACCGCTGCGCACCGCCTGACGCCCCTGACGCTCGTGGAACTCCCAGTAGAGGTACTCGTGCTCGCGCTGGTTGCCTTCACCCAGTAGGGTGGGTGCCAGGGAAATTCCGTCGGTGACCGCGGGAGCGGGCGCACCGGTGAGTTCGGCGAAGGTGGGAAAGAAGTCCCAGAAGGCCGATACGTGGTCGCTTTCGCCGCCCGCCGCGATGGTGCCCGGCCAGCTGGCGATCATGGGTACCCGCACGCCCCCTTCGTAGAGGTCGCGTTTATAGCCGCGCAGGGGCCCGTTGCTGTCGAAGTAGTCGGGGTCGGCTCCCCCCTCCCGGTGGGGCCCGTTGTCCGACGTGAAGATGATCAGGGTATTTTCGGCAATGCCGAGTTCCTCTACTTTACGTACGATCTCCCCCACCTGCCGGTCGAGAATGTCCATCATGGCTACGAAGGCGGCGTGGGGCGTCTTTTGGGAGGAGTAGCCTCCGGTGCGGTATGCCAGATCACCCGGTTCGGTACCCTCGTAGGGCTGGTCACCCCTGAATTCCTCCCGCCACTTCGCCAGCACGGAATCCGGCGCGATCAGTTCCGCGTGGGGAATGATGCTGGGTACGTACAGAAAGAAGGAGGTATCGGCGTGATCTTCCAGGAAGGCCATCGTTTCGTCGTGGATGAGGTCCGGGGCGTAGCTTTCTTCCCGTACGCCGGCATTTCCCGGTAAGGGGACCGAATCGCGGTTGTGCCATAAGTGGCGGGGATAGTAGTTGTGCCCGAGGCGCTGGCAGTTGTAGCCCACGAACTCGTCGAACCCCTGGTAAACCGGATCACCCTCCGAGCCGGGAAAACCGAGCCCCCACTTGCCGAAGGCCCCGGTCACGTAGCCTGCCTCCCGCAGCGATTCCGCCAGGGTGTAGATGCTGTCCGGCAAGGGATACTGCCCCTCGGGCTCTATCTCGTAATTCCCCCGGATGAAGGTGTGGCCGGTATGGAGCCCGGTAAGGAGGGCCGAGCGGGAGGGCGCGCATACCGTCGCGCCGGAGTAGTGCTGAGTGAAGCGTATGCCCCGGGCCGCCAGGCGGTCGATATTGGGCGTGGAGAAGCGTTGCTGCCCGTAGGCGCTCAGGTCCCCGTAGCCCAGATCGTCGGCCAGGATGAAAATAATGTTGGGCCGGTCTGCGGCGGAGGAGGTCACGGAATCATTTCCTCCCGCGCCCGGCCTGCCGCAACTCATGCAGAGCGCAAGAAGCAGCAGGCAGTACGGCAGCTTGGATAGTAGGGTCATATGCTGGTTTCTGGCGGCCGAACGGCTCCGGGGTTACCGGTAGCCGTTGTTGGACGGGTCGGTTTCGAGCAGGTTGGGGTTCAGCTGGATCTCTTCGAGGGGGATCGGCAGCAGGACGTGCTTGGGCGTAATGTTGTTGCCGGGATTGTTCCAGGGGCGGTGCTCGGTAGATTTGACGGTTTCCAGCAGAATGCCCCAGCGGATGAGGTCCATCCGGCGGTGACCCTCGGCGGCCAGTTCCCACTTACGCTCGTCGTACATGGCCCGGCGAAATTCATCCTGCGACATGCCGCTCCACGGCTTGTCGGGTTCGAAGGCGCGGGCCCGTACGGCGTTGACGTACGCGTAGGCTCCCTCGGGTCCGTTAAGCTCGTTTTCGGCTTCGGCGGCCATCAGATAAATGTCGGCGAGGCGGAAGACGATGTAATTCTCCGGGTGGTTGCCGCGGGGGGAATTTTCCTGATCGAGGTTCCAGTTCTTGCGGTAGTAGGGAAAGCTGAGCTCGTAGCCCCGGTACTCCGTGACGATGGAGGCCGTGTACCGCATGTCCCCTTCCTCCCAGTTCGTAGAGTCGGCGATTTCCGGCAGCGGAATGGCCCAACCGTATCCGGTCATACCCTCGCCGTAGGAGGCCAGGAGGTCGCTGTACAGCTGTACCCGGGTGGGGGTGCCGGGCCCGTCGGGGCGGTCGTTGCGGTTGGAGGGTTCGTCCCGGATCCGGGGGTTGTAGTCGTCGGTGCGCTGCGTACGGCCTTCCCCGAAGACCGGGTCTTTCGTGAAATCGACCACGTAGATGTACTCGTCGTTGTACTGGTTAGCGGGATCGCTCTGGTCGAAGACGTCGGCGTAGTTGTCCAGTAGCCGGTGGGGGGAGTTTTCGATGATGCTCCGGGATGCTGCCAGGGCGGGCTGCCACTCCCGGTCGAAGAGGTGATACTTCGCCTTGAGCGCCGTGGCCGCCCACTTGCTCGCCCGGCCAAGATCGGCACCCGAGTATTCCGAGGGAAGCAGGCCGATGGCACGTTCCAGATCCGCCTTCATCTCCGTACGGATCATGGTGCGGTCCGAGCGGGTAATCTCGGATAGTTCCTCGGTCGAGGGCAGTTCCCGGAAGTAGGGCACGTCACCCCACAGGTTGGTGAGGTGGTAGTAAGCCAGCGCCCGGAGGAAGAGCAACTCACCCAGAGCCTGATCCCGGGCACCTTCCGACAGGTTGTCGTTGCCCTCAATGCTACTGATGAACAGTGAGGTATTACGCGCCATTTCGTAGAGCGAATTCCAGGTGCCCTGTCCGTCGGCCACCCCCTCATCGATCAGGTAGTTATGGATCTGTCCGTTCACGTTGCGGCTCGGGCCCACCACGTCGGCGCCGTTCACGTAGTAATTGTCGAGCCCACGGGTCCGGTAGAGGTCCCCGCTGTAGAGTATGCGGTATACCCCGTTCACGGCAAGCTCCGCCTCGGCGTCGTTGTTGAAGAAGTTATCGGTGGTGATGCCGTCCCGGAATTCCTCATCGAGAAACTCGGTGCAGCTGGCCAGCGGAATCAGGATAACCGCCAGCAACAGGAAGAAAGGAGTGCTATAGTTTTTCATTGCTTTGCTGTTGAGGGGGGTTAGAAGGAGGCGTTCAGACCAAAGGTGAACGAACGGGAGTAGGGGTACTCACCCGTGGATACGCCCTGCTCCAGCCCGGAACCGTAGTTGCTCACCTCGGGGTCACCGAAGGACCAGTTCGTGATCAGGAACAGGTTGTTGCCCGTCACGTACACCTTCAGATCGCGGACGATGCCATCCAGGCCCAGACCGGCAACCGGCAGGTCGTAGTTAAGACTCAGCGTCTTCAGGCGCAGGAAGGAAGCATCCTCGATGCCCAGGGTGTTGTTCGGATTGAATAGGCTCGTCGAAGCACCCGCCCGCGGAATGTTACTGGTTTCGTTGATTCCTTCCTGCCAGCGGTTCACGACCGCCGGAAGCAGGGTCTGCTCGCCCCGTCCGAACAGACCGGTCTGGGCGACACCGTTGTAGCCTTCGTTGCCGTAGGAGCCCTGGAAGAAAATGTCGAGGGAGAAGTCCTTATAGCTGAAGGTATTGCGAATGCCGCCGTAGAAGTCCGGCTGGGGGTTACCAATGACTACGTAGTCCAGATCGTTGATCACGCCGTTGCCGTCCTGGTCCAGGTAGCGGGGACCGCCGATGAAGGCCCGGCCTTCGAAGCCGTCGGCAACGATGGTTTCCTTGTCTTTGTAAGTTCCCAGGTAAACGGCGCCCACGAAGACGGGAGCGGGTTGCCCCGGAATGAGCCGTACGCCCGACCCGCCCTGGTTGGTGGGTTGCCGCAGGTTGATGAACTCGTCACCGCCCAAGTCCAGGACCTCGTTCCGGTTGGCCGACACCGTCAACTGGGTTTCCCAACTGAAGTCACCGTTGGAAATGTTGAAGCTGCGCAGCGAAAACTCCACCCCTTCGTTGCGAATGGAGCCGACGTTCTGCAGCTGACTGCCGCCGGCGGTGCCGGGCAGGTCGCGGTTGAGGAGCAGGTCCTCGGTCGTTTTACGGTAGTAGTCGGCTTCCAGGAAGATCCGATCCTGCCAGAGACCGAGTTCGAAGCCCAGATCGAGCTGCTGGGTGGTTTCCCAGGTCAGGTTCCGGCTGGGCAGGCTGCCGATGAGGACGCCGTTGACCAGCGTCTCGTTGAAGTAGGCGTTCACGTTATTGAAGCGGGCGATGGAGTTGTAGATCGGCACGCCCTGCTCCCCTACTTCCCCGAAGCTGCCCCGGATCTTCAGCCGCGATACCACGTTCGACTCACTCAGGAAGGGTTCGCTGTGCACGTTCCACGCCACGCCGACGGAGGGGAAAAAAGCATACTTATTGCCGTCCTCGAAGACCGACGAGCCGTCCCTCCGTCCCGTCAGGGAGATCAGGTACTTACTGTTGAAGCTGTAGTTGAGGCGCGCGAAGTACGATACGAAGGTGCGCCGGGAGTAGCCCGAACTGAGTTGGTAGGTTGCCGGGTCGGAGCCGAAGGACAGGTTGTTGAACTGCACTACGTCGTTCGGGAAACGCTCGGCGTTGGCACTGAAGCCCTCACTCTCGTTGCGCTGGAGCGAGAAACCGCCCAGGACGTTGAAGCCGTGGTTGCCCACGTCGAAGGTGTAGGTCGCGGTATTTTCGTTGAGCAGGTCGTTGCTCTGCACCGTGTTGATGCTCGCGTAGCCACCGGTGCCGTCGACGAGGCGTTCGGGGAGGGCGCCGGGCAGGTAAAAGTTGCGCTTAAAGGAACTGATCTCGGCACCGAAACTGGTCTTCAGTACCAGCCCGGTGATGGGCTCCAGTTGCAAGTAGGTATTGGCGAGCAGGTCGTTGTCGTAGCGGTTGTCGACGCGGAGTTCCTGGTCGGCTACCGGATTGCGCTGCAAGGTGGCGCTAACCGGGTTGATGGCGGTGTACTCTCCGTTCTCGTCGTAAACGTTCCGGGTCGGCAACAGGTGACTGACGATCTGGGAGTAGTTCACTTTGTTGTTCTCCCGATTGGTCCGCGACAGGTTGACCCGGATGCCCGTACTCAGTTTATCGGAGATCTTGAAGTCCAGGTTGGTGCGCAAAGAGTAGCGCTGGAAACCGGAACTTTTGATGACCCCCTCCTGGTCGAAGCGGTTCATCGATACGTAGTAATTCGTCCGGCCGGTATTTCCGCGGATGGAAAGGTCGGTATTCACGATCTGCCCAGCTTGGGTGACCAGGCCGAGCCAGTCGGTGCTCGGGGCGCTGGCCGGATCGTCAAAGATCAGGGGAAGGCTGGGATCGATCGCGCCGAAGCCGTCGGGGCCCGGAACGAACTGAGCAGCCTCGTTTACGTAGTTGGCGTAGTCTTCGCCCGTCAGCAGTTCGACCTGATTAGCGACGTTCTGCACCGTGTAGTACTGGTTGATGGACACGATCGGGCGCTCCGTAGATAGGTTAGCACCGGTCTTCGTGGTTACGAGCACCACACCGGAGGCCCCCCGCGTACCGTAAATGGCCAGGGCGGTAGCGTCCTTCAGCACCTCGATCGAGGCGATGTCGTTGACGTTGAGCGTGTTCAGGTCGAAATCGGACCCCGCAATGAATCCGTCGATGACGAAAAGAGGATTGTTGTTGCCGTTCACGGAGTTCGTTCCCCGGATACGGATGGTGGCCCCGCTGCCCGGCGTGCCGTCGTTGGAAGTAACCGACACCCCGGTCGCCCGCCCCTGCAGGGCCTGGTCCAGACGGGATACGGGCTGGTTTTCCAGTACGTCGCCCTTCACCTGGGATACGGAGGAAACGAGATCGCGCTTCTTCGTGATGCCGTAACCTACCACGACTACCTCATCGATCAACTGGGCGTTCTCGCTCATGGTGACGTCCAGGCTGGTCTGATTGCCCACGGGGATCCGCTGGGTAGAGAAGCCCAGGAAAGAAAATACCAGGGTATCCCCCGGGGAGGCCGTTACCTCGAATTGACCGTCCAGGTCGGTAACGGTGCCCTCACCTCCCGGTGCCACGAGTACATACACGCCCGTCAGGGGGAAATTGTCGGCGTCCTCGACCACGCCACTGACGGTTTGCTGGCCGTACGCGCAGGTCGCCAACAGCACGAAGGCCGTAATTAATCTTTGTTTTAACATGACCGATTGCTTTGATTAAGTTCTATACCAGAAGCGAAGGAAATTCGGAAAATTCGCTCCAAGGCAAAACTATAATCAGGTTCGGTCCGCCACGTTTCCGTCTATCTCTATGAGGGACTAAAATTCGTTCACACCCGCTAAATTCCTGATTCTTCCCGCATTACGGAGGTGGCGGGAACGCAGGAGCCGGGCAAATTCATCTCAGCATTGGGTAACGGTTGATTCACCCGGTAGCCGATGGACTTTTATCCATTGCGCTATTGTTTGATACGGAGCGACGTTAGCACGTCAACGGCTGAAGCCATCGCTACACGTCAACGGCTAAAGCCATCGCTACACGGTCAACGGCCGAAGCCGTCGCTGCACGGTCAACGGCTGAAGCCATCGCTACACGTCAACGGCTGAAGCCATCGCTGCACGTGCCAACAGCTGAAGCCGTCGCTGCACAAAACGCCAACGGCTGAGGCCGTCGCTACATGGCCTTTTCCAATTTCCGCTCTTCCTTGACTTCCTCCACGCGCTTGGCGAGAGCGGCGAGCACATCCTGGGCGGCGGTCAGGTTGAAGACCCGCTCCTTGATGAGGCTCAGGCGGCGGGGCGTCTGTTTGAGCTGTAACCCTCGCAGTTTACCCTCCGTAGCGATGATGCCGCTGAGGGCGCGGAAGATCTCGGAGTCGTAGTACAGCGACTGGGCATCCTCGACGAAGAAACACATCAGCTTGTCGTTCTTCAGCACTACCCGATCGAAGCCCAGCTCCCGGCATAACCAGCGCAGGCGCAGGCCGTCGAAGAGTTCCTCCACCTGGGAGGGTAAGGGGCCGAAGCGATCGCGCAGTCCGTTGGCGTATGCTTCCAGCCGTTCCTCGTCCTCGATGTTGTCGAGGTCCTGGTACAGTCGCAGGCGTTCCTGGGTGGACTCCACGTAATCGGTTGGAATGTGCATTTCGGTGTCCGTCTCGATGGTCACGTCGCGCACGAAGTCGCTGCCCTCCGTCATGGTGTCGGCGAATACGTCCCGGAATTCGCCCTGCTTAAGTTCCCGCACGGCTTCTTCCAGGATACGCTGGTACGTTTCGTAGCCGATGTCGGCGATGAAGCCCGACTGCTCACCGCCCAACAAGTTACCGGCCCCGCGAATGTCGAGATCCTTCATGGCGATGTTGAAGCCGCTGCCGAGATCGCTGAACTCTTCCAGCGTGCGCAATCGCTTACGTGCGTCGGGGGTTAGGACGCTGAGCGCGGGAGCAATGAGATAACAGTAAGCTTTCTTGTTGGAGCGCCCTACCCGACCCCGGAGTTGGTGCAGGTCACTAAGGCCGAATTGGTGGGCGTTGTTGATAATGATCGTGTTCGCGTTCGCGATGTCCAGCCCCGTTTCGATGATGTTGGTACACACCAGCACGTCGTACTTCCGGTCAATGAACTCGATGAGCGTCTCCTCCAGTTCTTTGGGATCCATTTGGCCGTGAGCCATGGCGAACTGCACGTCCGGACAGAGCCGCCGAAGCATTGTTACCATGTCGGTGAGGCTCTTAACGCGGTTATGGACGAAGAAGACCTGTCCGCCCCGGTATACTTCCTGTTCGATGGCCTCCTTGATTACGTCCTCACTGAACTGCCGTACTTCCGTATGAATGGGCTGGCGGTTGGGCGGTGGCGTACGAATGACGGACAGGTCGCGGGCATTCATGAGACTGAACTGCATGGTGCGCGGGATCGGCGTGGCGGTCAGGGTCAGGGTATCGACGTTGACCTGCATGGCCCGCAGTTTTTCCTTGGCCTTGACCCCGAATTTCTGTTCCTCATCGATGATGAGCAAGCCCAGATCCTTGAACTCCGACCGTTTTGACAGGATGGCGTGGGTGCCGATGAGTATGTCGAGCTTGCCTTCCTTAACCTGCTTGAAGATGGCCGTCTTTTCCTTCGCGCTCCGGAAGCGATTGATGTAATCGACCGTGACGCCGAATTCCCCGAGGCGTTCCTTGAAGGTGCGGAAGTGCTGCAGCGCCAGGATAGTGGTCGGCACCAGTACGGCCACTTGTTTGTTATCGGCCGCAGCCTTGAAGGCGGCCCGCAGGGCGATCTCCGTTTTGCCGAAGCCGACGTCGCCGCAGATGAGGCGGTCCATCGGGTGGGGCTTCATCATGTCGCCCTTCACGTCGTTGGTGGCCTTGAGCTGATCCGGGGTGTCCTCGTAGATGAAGCTGGCTTCGAGCTCGTTCTGCAGGTAACCGTCGGGGGGGAAGGCGTGTCCGGGACTGGCCTGTCGCTTGGCGTAGAGCTTGATGAGCTCGCCGGCCATGTCCTTCATCTTCTTCTTGGTCCGCGACTTCAGGTTCTTCCAGTGGTCGCCGCCGATCTTGTCGAGACGCGGGAGCTGTCCGTCCTTGCCGCTGTACTTCGACAGCTTGTGGAGGGAGTTGATGCCGACGTACAGAATGTCGTTGTTCTTATAGACCAGGCGCACCGATTCCTGCACCTTCTTATTGATCTCCAGCTTTTCGAGACCGGAGAATCGCCCCACGCCGTGGTCGATGTGCACCACCAGGTCGCCCGGTGTAAGGTCGCGCAGCAGGCGCAGGTTGAGGGCCTGGTCGCGGGTGAATCCCCGCCGCAGTTTATAGCGGTGAAAGCGTTCGAATATCTGGTGGTCCGTATAGCAGGCCGCCTCCAGCTCGGAGTCGATAAAGCCGGCGTGAATGGAGACGGGGACCGGCTCGAAGCGTACTTCGGCGTTAAGGTCGTTGAAGATCGAGTAAAAGCGCTCGATCTGCTTGGCGTTGTCGGTAAAGATGTAGTTCGTGAGCCCCGAGGAAGTATTCTCCAGCAGATTGCGGATCAGCAGCTCGAAATTCTTGTTGAAACTCGGCTGGGGTTTGGAGCGGCAGTCGATGGTCTCGTCGATCCCGACCGGCTGCTTGTAGTCGCTGAAAAAGACGATCGGTTTACCGGCCACGTCCTCCAGCACTTCGCCGGGCCGAATGAAGGCGCGGTCGTCAAACAGTTGCTTGAGCTCTTCGTCGTCGACCAGCGTCAGGTTTTTGCCGAACGCTTCGGCCTTGGTGTAAGCTTCCCCGAGACGATCCAGCAAGAGTTGGAAATCCTTCAACCAGATCGTGGTATCCTCCGGTAGTACGTTGAAGATGCTGGTCTTCTCGTTGCGGTCGAACTTGGTATTGATGTTCGGGACGATGCTTACGTAGGACACCTTTTCCACCGACAGTTGATTCATCGGATCGAAGGTGCGGATGCTTTCCACTTCATCGTCAAACAGCTCGATCCGGTAGGGGTACTCGTTGCCGTAGCTGAAGATGTCGATGATGCCGCCCCGGATGCTGAACTGCCCGGGTTCGTACACGAATTCCTCCCGCTTAAAGCCGTACTCCACCAAGACCTCGATGATGGTATCGACGTCGATATCTTCCCCTTGCTGTATTTCGATACGGCTCTTGGTCAGTACGGCCGGAGCCACGACTTGCTCGAACAGGGCCTCGGGATAGGTGACGACAATCTCCCCCTTCGACTGGCTATGCGTCAGGTAGTTGATCGTCTCCGTACGCATCAGTACGTTGGTCGGATCCAGCACTTCGAAGTAGAGCGGACGGCGGAAGCTATCGGGCAGCAGCCGCACCTGTTTTTTGGGCAACAGTGCCGCGATGGAGTTCTGGATGTAAGCGGCTTCCTCCTTATCGGTCGCGACGACCAGGTAATGTCCGCCGGCCTTACGGTAACTCGCCGCGATCAGGAAGCTTTCGAGTGCTCCGGCGAGTCCGCGCAACTGGATGCGCGGCGCTTCCTTTCCGGACTTGGTTAACTGGATAATCTTCGCAACACGCGCACTCTCGGCGTAACGCTGCAGCAATTGCTCGGCAGGATTCAAAGGGGGGCGGGATTTTTAGTAGTAACCGCGGGGAGGGGGGGAGGGTTCTGGGGAATTGGGTAGTATGGTAGGTAGGTAAGAAGGTAGTATGGTAGGAGGTAGGTAGGTAGTATGGTAGTGTGGTCGCAAAATGCTGGAGGCGTGAATGGGATTAACCATCACGCCTCCAAATAAGTCTGCCGTACTATAATACTACTGTAGTGTGTACTACCCTACCATTGTACTGTGTACTATCGTACTAATTAGTAGCTCCAGAGATCCTGCTCGTAGTTGAAGATCTCCTGCTTGATGCGCTCGGAGTCGATGAGCTGCTCGCGGCCACTACGCTCGGGGCGATCGATACGCTGATCGAGCACGTTGCTGGCCTTGGTGATGTAGCTGTTGAAGAAGCGGTACTCGAAGACATCCTCCCAACTCCGGTTAGCGGCATCGTTGCCATAAGCGAAGGCACTTTCGTTAGCAAGGAGCTGACGGGCTTCGGGGTAGTAGACCCAGAACATGGGACGCTCGATGGTGCGGCCCGCATTTTCGGTGGTTTCCTGGATCATGGGAGCAATGCCGAGAATGCGCACCTTCATGGTGCTGCTTTCCTTGTCGAAGAACCACATTTCCTGAATGCGGTAGCGAAGGACGCTGGTAGGGTCGAAAATACGCTCCTCCAGTACGATCTCCTCCTCGTAGGTTTCGGGATTGACCACGCGGACGGAGTCTACGCCGCCGGCCATGTTCTGCAGGGTCTTTTCGTCCATGAGCATGGAGAAGTTGTCGCCACCGATCGGATCGAAAACGCGGAGGTCACCACTCTGTGCCGCTTCGAGCAGAATAGAGATGAGGGGACGCTGCGGGTTGATGAACGGCAGATTGATTTTCTCCTTTACGTCGATGATGCGCCAGATGCGCCGCTTCCACATGATGTCGGCCTCCCGAAGGTGCTCGTAAGCCAGTACGCGACGTTCGCGCAGGGACCTGTTCTCGACGATGTCGTTGAGGGGGGGCACGAATTCACCGTCCTGCATCAGGGGGTTATCGTCCGCCACGCCGGGCAGCGTGAAGGTACTGGGCTGTTCTTCGGGGTTTCCGGTGGTCTGCGCCGATAAGTCGGCGGACACGACCAGGGAGAAGAGGAGCACTAGACTATATACTGCCTTCATGGAAAGTGGGATGATGGGATGATTCATACAAACAGGGTAACAACGCGGTCGGCCGCCGCCGTGGTATGTAAAGAAACGAAAACGGGCCTTCCGTAGCGGAAACTACGCAAGGCCCGTGATTGTTGGTCGGCCGGCCGCCAACGATCGGTTAGCGAATCGTGAAGGACATGGTACCCAGATCCCGCGCGGCGGCGTCTCCGGGGCACTTGGCCTTGATATTCTTGAAGGTATAGTTGTCGCCAGGCTTGGCACGACCGACGAGGGCGGCGGCCTGTCCACTGAATCCGCTACCGGCATTGGTCGCTACCAGGGCGTCCTCCCGGGCGGGAATGTAGAGGATGTTGAATCCGGCGATGTTACAGCGGGCGTCAAAGTCGAAGTTCTTCAGTTCGGCGAAGACTCCCTTCTGAGCGCGGAAGGTCGAGTTGGCAATGTCGCCCCCCTGCTGTCCGCCCATAGTCGGAACGGGATCGGGGATGGGCTTCACGCGGAAGGGGAAGGTACCGAGGGTCTGGCCATTGGCCGTTACGGTTACGTTGGTCGTACCGTTTCCGGTTGGGCGCACGCCCTTGACCACGTAGCTGTTACCCGATCCGGTACCGGTAATGGCGTCGCCGAAGCTGACGCGTACGTCGTTCGAGGCGACCCCGGCCGCGGCAACGGTGAGGGGGTTATCGACGCCCATGTAGAAGACGTTCATCTTGTCGGCGGAGACAGCCACCGAGCGGGTACCGATCTCGTAAGTAAAGGTGCCGTTCTCGCGGGTGACCTCCCCGGTGAGGGGGTTGGTGACCGCGACACTGGTTTGGATGGTCTTAGGTCCGGGCGATCCGCTGGCCGTCAGGCTGAAATCGGCCGTACCGTCGGGCTTAATGTTGAGGCGCTGTCCGTTCACCCGCAGGTCGATGTTCTCGGGCTGGAGCGAAGAAGAGTAGCTACCTACGGATACTACGGCGTTGAGTCGCTCGCCACCGATGACGTAGCTCTTGTCGGCCTGGAAGACGGGGAAGAACTTATCGAAGACGATCTGCTTACCGCCGGCCATCTGCACGATGTCGTTCACGAGATTGGCTTCGGATACCTTGAGGTCGGACTGGATCTGCGACATCAGCGGCAGTACGGCAGCGAGGGGCATGTGACCGAACTTGTAGTCGGCCCAGCTTACTTTCTTATTGTTGGACGTACGCCAGGCTTCGTCATCAACCTTGAAGGGCATATTTACCGCGACGCTCTGAATACGGCTCTGGATCTCCTGTTGGTTAAGGTCGAGCGCTTCGCCGTGTTCGGTGAGCAGGTTGGAGTAAATATCGATCAGGCGCTGGCGGGTATCCATAATGCGCTGTTTCAGGCGCTCGCCCTCACCCTTGCCTTCACCGATGTCTCCCTTAGGGCCCTGTACGAGGAGACGGGTGGTGACGTCCTTATTCTTTTTGCCCTTCGGGGCCACGACGCCGTGGCTTTCGGCGTAGTCACCGTCGTTCACTTCTCCGTCGTTGTTGCCGGACACGTCGATCAAGGTGTCACGCAATCCGTTGACGTAGCTATTGAAAGATTGCACCTCCTGACGGATCGAGGTGATGGCGGGCTGCAGGACGCGAAACTTCGCCTTCGACTTGTCTTCCAGCAGGTCGTTGAGGCTGGTGACGGTTTCGTTGATCTGCTCGTCGACGGTGGCGATACTGTTTTGGTTGCCCTTATCGAGGGTCTGGAAGGCATCCATCACCTCAGCGGAGACGTTGAGGGCCAGCAGTGCCATCAATACCAAGTACATGATATTGATCATCAACTGCCGGGGTTCCTTTGGAATTGACATATTTACGTTGTTTGGGTCGCCGCGCGGGAGCGGCGGCCGTGGGGGGTGTTAGTTGTTGGGAGAAAGGCTATGCAGTGGGGGCACGCATGGCGCTGATCATATTCCCGTACACGTTGTTGAGGGTGGTCAGGTTGCCGTTGAGCTGCTGCATGTTCTTCTTGTACACCTTGGTCTCGTCGGTGGTAGCGGCCAGGTCGGCCATGGCTTCGTTGAGCTTAGCGTAGAAGTTACCCATCTGTTTGATCTGGGCGGAGGTACCGCTGAAGTCGGCCTCCTGCAGTGCTTTAAGGCTGCTCATGCTCTTAGACATGGTCTGCAGTTCGACCAGCATACCGCCGAGTTGCTCTTCCACGACTTCGCCGTTGAGGGCGGCCACCTGGGGAGCGGCGCCGACCGTACCGGTCGTAAGGGGAGCGACGTCACCGTCGTATTTGGTGAGGCCGGGATAGAGTTTGTCCCAGTAGTAATCGGGCTCGGGGCCGAGGATACCAATGAGAAGGAAGAGGAAGGCTTCGACACCCAGACCGATCGTCAGCAGATCGAAAGTGACGCCACCGATCGTCGGCATTTCCCACGATTGGATTTTGTAGAGCGCACCCAGCATAACAACGGCCGCACCGACGCCGATGATGAAGTTCTTGGCGTACTTAAAGGCGGGTGATTTAGTAATGGCCATAAGAGAGGAATGATTTGTAAGACGTGTGTTGGAGAGCGGCGCAATGGACTATGTACGCACCGATTTGAATAACGCGGTTTTAACAGTACCAGCCTAAGCCTTATTGCTTAGACGGACCGAAAATGTGTATTTAGCCCCGCCGGCGACCGGCTGACGTGTCACCCACCCAACAGCTCCGGGTATTGTTCCCGCAGATGATTCAGTTTGGGTACGATGTACCGGCGGCAGAAGGGGCGTTCCGGATCGCTCCGAAAATAGTCCCGGTGCTCCGGCAGGGAGGGCTTAAAACTTTTGAACGGCAGCACCATCGTGCGCAGCGTTCGATCCGTTTGCCCGGCTACGGCCGCCAGGAGCTGGCGGTAGTGGTCGGCTTCGCGGGCCCGAAAGTAGTAAACGGCCGACCGATACTTCCCGCGGAAAGCGTGATCCGACCAGGCGGCGTGCGTCTCCAGATGAACCGTGATCAACTTACCGGCGGTAATGCGGCCGGGATCGAAGTGGACGATCACCGCCTCGGACGGCGTATCGTAAGGTGAACGCGAAGCGATCCACCCCTGTTCCACCCGCACGACGCCGCGCAGGGACACGAAGACACCCTCCGTACACCAGTGGCAGCCACCCCCTAAACCGATCCGTTCAAGTGAAGACACTCCCGTAAACACTCCGGGCGGTCGAACGGATTAGTCAGGCAACTTCCTTTTTTTGGCTACGGTAGATTAATTGTTGACCGGTTCGCCGCACGGAGGCGGGAGATCGTTCGAAGATCGTCGCTAATCGCTCGCTGTCGTTGGTGTAGCACATCGCTTCGATGAGCAGGGCCTTTTCTTCCCGCGTCCAGGGCTCGAACGCCCGGGCAACGGTTGCGCGCGCACGGGCCATGTAGGCCGGTAGGCGGTCGGTAGGCTTACGCATTCCCAGGGCCGCAATTTCCCGGCGAAGCTCCTCTGCTTTGTCACTGGATAGTTTGTCGAAAGCGTCGGTAGTGAAGAAGTCGATCTCCCGCCAACCTTCACTCGCTCCTGCTCCTCCGGTCTTTGCCGAGGCGGACTTTGTGCTGAGTGGCGGGTGGGTACCCAATATCTCCTCCAGCGCTCGCCGGCTTAGCACTCCGCGGTAGCGTCGGTAAGCCGGTAGACCCCGCAAGCGCGGATCGGCAATGCTGCGGCTTCCGGTAAATATCCGGGCCAGTTGTTGTACGGTAGGCGCGTAATCCATCGTCCGTAAAGCATCGCACAATTCCTCTACTTCCCGGGCACTCGGAGCGTGGGGAGTTGGGGCGTGATCGCTTACCGTTCGGATTAGATCGTCCAGACCGGAGCGAATGACCGAATCATGAAGACAAGAATCGGTGGGTACGGGTGTGCCGGTGAGCGGATCCGAACCGCCGTGGAGGGATCGTAAAAGTTTAAGCAGCGCATCGGTAGTCATGGGATAGCGGTTTCGTAAAGCATTTGATTGCTCCACAAAGCACCGGCTCCCCCGACACGTTAATCGCCAATTAAACGTGTACTTGCGCGTATATTCGTTTACGGACGGCTATACACTGATCTTTCCGCTTACTCCGTCGTCCATGGTTTTACCGGACACCACGGAGGCAGCCATTTTAGCGAAGGCAACGACCTTACCGTGTTGGGTATCCCAGTAATACCCTTCCTTGGGTTTGAAGTGAATGAGGCTCAGGTTAGGATCGGACGGCCCCTCCTGGAACCATGTTTTCACCATGGGGCTCCACAGTTCCTTTGCTTTATCGAGGTTATACACTACCCTGGCCTCTCCGTAAAGGCTCAGATATTCCTGGTCGCTGGTACTGCTGTAGATCAGTTGGGCTTCGGGATCACGCTGCAGATCGGCGTTGCGGTCGCTGTCCTTGGCGCTGAAGAACCAGATGGAACCATCGTCTTCCACTTGTTGGGTAGACATCGGCGTGGTACTGAAGGGACGTGCGCCCAGATTGGTGCAGAACATGGTGATGTCCTCGTCCGTCGCGATTTTCTTGATCTTCTCGATGGCCTCCCGGCTGAACAGGTTTTCGGTCTTTCCCATTGGTTTTTTCTTGTACCAACGTACCCTTACGCACCGCTGTTCGGCGGTCGGTTTTAACCAGTGATTCGGAAAGCTGACCACGCGCAGGTGAGGTGAATGCGCAAGGGATGTATACCTAATCCTACTGCTTCCGTAGAAAACTTTGCACCCGCGACCGCGCATTCCGCCGCACGTTCATCCAGAAAAAATTGTAGTCGGCGACGTGGAAGTTTTGGGAACGGAAGAAGATGTCGCCGAAAAACCGGGGCTTGTTGGTGTACAGGAAGGCTCCGCGGATTTCCGCTCCGACCAGTCCGGGTACGGGGCCGGCGTCGTAGTTGTAGAGCACTCCACCGAGGTTGAGCGAGTCCGGAGCCCGTCCGGGATCAGTCGTCCAAGTTAACGGGTTCACCACGGCGACGGATGGATCATCGCGGCCGGGGTCGGGGGTATAGTCGTCGCGGAAGGTGCGCCAACTGACGAAACAGCCGGTTCGTCGGGGATCGTTGCAGACGGGAATATCCGTAAATGCCGTTTTTTCAATCGGCATGCCGACGAGGTAAGCCGCTACCAGTTGCCGGCGGAGTGGCTTGCCGACGAAGCGTTCCTTCAGTAAGCGCTCTGCGTGAAGGGTGCCCTGGCTGTGGGCGGCAATAATGATCGGTCTGCCGTGATTATAGTAATTCAGGTAGTGGTCGAAGGACGCGCGCACGTCCGTATAGGCGGTGTCTAGTGCCCGATCCTTCACCGATGCCCCGCTTGCGTAAAACACTTCCAGGTGTGCCTGTCGGTAGCGGGGTGCGTACACTTTGCCCGCAGCGTTGAAGATGCTGGCCTGATTTAGGATAGTCGATCGGTCGACGGCGCCATTGAGGTCCGCGTCCCGCACGTCGGCATTCCAGAGACGGTTAGTTCCGCGCGTCTTGGTATAGATCGTGGGGTGGATGAAGAATACGTCGGCCGGAGCGGCATGCTGGCGGTCTTGAATTGAATCCGTCGGCGTGCGATCGGCGTAATCATCCGTAGTCGGCAGGGCGGCCCAGTGGGCGGCAAGGGTGTAATCGGGGGGTGGGGGAACGGAAAAGCGGCCGTCTTGCGGCATACGGGGGGACGACGCACAGGCGACAATGAAGAAAGCCGATAGACAAAGGAATGCGTAACGGATCGTTACTGGCTTACCCGCATGTCTCCGGAAAGGTAGACGCCAATAAGCGCCACGATGGCAAGGATGAGAATAGTCATTTGATTGTTGGGCTAATTGTTGGTACAACCCCAAAAAATTCGGATAAGTTCTCATTTCCCGCCGCTTTGTGTTTACAGCACCTGCCGCAGCCGTTCGGGTACGGCGCGAACCTCCTCGGGGGTATTGTACAGCGGGGCGGGAGCCAACCGCAAAACTCCGCCCCCACTCCCGTCGTAGTTATCCTGACGGTAATCGACAATCAGTCCGGCTTCCGACAACTGCCGCTCAAGTTCGGGGCGGTGACCGGGAACGTATACCGACAACTGTGCGCCCCGCTGTGCGGGATCGTCGCTGGTGAGGATCCGCAGGTCGGGCAGTTGCTGTAGCTCCTCGTACAGGCTTGCCGTAAGCTCCATACTGCGCTGCCGGATCGCGGTCATGCCCCCGGCTTCGGCGAAGAGGGGCAGGGTTGCCAGGAGGGGGGCTAGGCCCAGTACGGGGACGGTTGAAACCTGCCAACCGGCAGCGCCCCGTTCGGGGATGAACTCGGCCTTCATGGCGAAACGATCGCTCTCCCGGTGACCCCACCAACCGGCAAAGCGCGGCAGATCGGGACGGTCGGCGTGATCCTGGTGTACGAAAATGCCTCCTGGGGCCCCGGGTCCGCCGTTGAGGTATTTATAGTTGCACCACACGGCGAAGTCGACCCGCCACTCGTGCAGCGACAGGGGAACGTTGCCGGCGGCGTGGGCGAGATCGAAACCCACGACGGCCCCTACCCTCCGGCCGGCCGCGGCAATGGATGCCAGCGCGAAGAACTGGCCGGTATAGTACTGAACGCCCGTCCAGAGTACCAGTGCGAGTTCGTCCCCGACGGCTTCGATCGCCGCGACGATGTCGTCCGTTGCGATCATCGTCTCCCCCACCCGGGGTTTTACTTCGATGAGGTGGTCGGCCGGATCGAGGCCGTGAAATTTCAGTTGGCTCGCTATGGCGTGCTGGTCGCTGGGGAAGGCCCCGCTTTCCATGATGATCTTGGTCCTCCGCCCCGCCGGCCGGAAAAAGGATATCATCAGCAAGTGGAGGTTGACCGTCAGGGCATTAGCGGCTACGACCTCTTCGGGCTGGGCTCCGACGATGGCCGCCAGCCCGTCCTGCAGTCGCCGGTGGTAGCCGAGCCAGCCGCCGTCGGGGCCGCCCCACCACCCTTCGACGCCCCGTTCCCGCCAGCTGCCCAACTCCTGGTGGAGTTGGTCGTCGACGGCCCGGGCCTGTAATCCGAGGCTGTTGCCACAGAAGTAAATGAGGGGTTTACCGTCGGGGCCGGTGGGGAGGTGGAAGTGGTCACGGAACATGGTCAGGTACGAAGCGCTCCCTCCGCGGCCAGTCGCCCGCTGCGCATGGCGGCGTCTAGGGAGCCGTTGAGTTGTTGGTCGCCGGCCAGGAATACCCGGTCGATCAGTCGACTGTGCGTCGGATCATAGGAAAAGGCAACACTGTCAAGCTGGGGCAGCGCGTGTTTGACGTCGTAACGGCGGAGGAAACTCAGGGCATCATTGGGCAGTCTACTGTGGCGTAGGAGGTCCTGTTCCGCCTGGGCGAGGCTGTCGCCATCGCGGCTTTCCTTCAGGGTCACGCTGATCAGGGAGCCGCCCTGCTTGCGGAGTTTATAGGTGGGGGCTACCTCATCGAGCACGGAGAAGGTATTGATGGTGCTGGTGGGGTCGGCTACCAAATTGATCAGGCGGTTCTCCTTCAGCCGGCGGGTGCTGTAGTAATAAAGATTGGTCGTCGACTTCCAGCGGGTGGGGTCTCCGGCCAGTTGGGGGAACAGGCGGTCGGGCGCGCAGGCTACGATCACGGCCCGGGCGGGGAGGGAAGTACCATCGTCGAGTTTTACCTCGTTGTCGGCAACCGATACCACGCGAACGCCCGTCCGGATCTCGGTGCGCTCCAGTTTCGCGGCAAGCTGCTGCGCTACCGCCCCGATGCCCCGCGCCGGCAGCACGGCGCTGCCCTGGGCGAACATTTTCAGGATGAAGCGGAACATTGCCGCCGGCGTACGCAATTGCTGCTCCAGAAATATGCCGCCGAAGAAGGGCCGGAAGAAGCGTTCGACGATCTGCTCGCTGAACCCGAAATTCCAGAGGTAGTCGATCGTCGACTGGTCGCCGACGTGCTCAAAACATTCCTCCGGGCTCAGGCTCATCAGTCGAAAGCCGAGTTGCGCGAGTCGAACCTTGTCCTGCAGGGTGCCGACGGGCGACAGGGCCGACCGGAAAAGCTGGGCCGGTTCGCGCAGGGGGTCGGCGAAGCGAAAGTGTTGCTGACGCGTGTGAACGTGCCCTCCCGGCCGGAAGGCCTGCACGCCGAGGGCGTCGAGATCGAGGTAGCGCTTGACCTCGGGGTACTCCGTCAGTAGCACCTGAAACCCCCGGTCGAGTAAAAAGCCGTCCACCTCGTCGGTCCGCAGTCGTCCGCCGACGGCGTCGGCGGCTTCCAGTATCACGGGGGCGTGGCCGGCGGCTTCCAGGGTGATGGCGGCCACCAGGCCGGCCGCGCCTCCACCGACGATCAGGTACTTTGCTTCGTTCAAATCCGGGGTTTTGTCGGTGCAAAGATGATAAACAAAGGATTAGCGTACCAGTTATGACGCCGATTTCCGCCGGCTCGCCAGCAGGTAGGCATAGCGCAGAAAAACCCCGTACGCCAGTACGGTGCTGATGATGAGCCCCTCCCGCCCGTCGCGAAAGCCTCCCTGCAATAAGTAATGCTTGCAGAAGCGGTAGACGGGCTTTACCAGCAGATGAAATAGCCCTACGCGGGGGGTGCGGTCCGCGTGATCCCGGGCGCTCCAGCGGGCGTAGCGCCGGGTCTTATCGAGAAAGTGATCGAGATCCTTGAAGGTGTAGTGAAGTAGGCGACCCTGAAGTTTACCTACCCGCAGTCCGGCAAGCTCGATCTCTTCGTGTACCTGTTTACTATTGTAGCGGGCCCGGTCGCGGTGAAAGAACCGCACCACCTTATCGCCCGCCCACCCGCTGTGGTAGATGCGGCGTCCCATAAAGTGATTGTCGCGACCAATCCAGTAGGCATCCAGCAATTCCGGCGCGGTCAGCAGACGGTCAATTTCCTCGCGCAGGGCCGGGGTGACGATCTCATCGGCGTCGAGGAGTAGGATGTACTCGTGACGGGCCCGGGCGATGGCCCAGTTTTTCTGATCGGAGGGTCCGGCGTACGCGCGTTGTTCGAGCCGTACGCCGGGCGTGGCGGCTAATAGTTCCGCGGTACCGTCGGTACTGAAACTGTCAACGACCACCAGATCATCACTCCAGCCGGCCACGCTGTCGAGGGACCGGCGAATGATGTCGATTTCGTTGAAGGTGGTATAGATGATCGAGAGGGGCCGGGGGATCATCAGCAGCTCAACTGTCCCTCGCTCACGGCACCGTAGGCAACGAATTCGGGGTTGCGCAGGACTTCTTTATTATACACCAGCTCCTTGCCGGTGCCGTCGTCGACCAGGTGTCCGCCCGCCTCCAACAACACGGCGTGGGCCGCGGCGGTATCCCACTCCATGGTGGGGGCCAGGCGGGGGTACAGGTGGGCTTCGCCCCGGGCAAGTTCCAGGATCTTGAGGGAGCTTCCGCGACTTACGATTTCGGGTTCGTTCAATCCGTCCATGAAGGCCTGTGTCGCTTCATTGAGATGACTGCGGCTGGCCACGACGCGCAGTCCGGCATCCTGCAGGGTAAAGGAAGCGGCCCGCAGGCGTTCACCGTCCGCCCGCCAGGCGCCACGATTCTGGGCGGCGTAGTAGAGTTCGTCCGTGGCCGGGACGTAAACGGCTCCGAGTACCGGGCGACCGTTCTCGATCAGGGCCACGTTGACCGTGAACTCGCCGTTGCGCTTGATGAACTCCTTCGTACCGTCGAGGGGATCGACCAGCCAGAAGCGGGTGTACTGCCGCCGTTCGGCAAAGGGGATGTCCTTGCCTTCTTCCGATACGATGGGAGCCCTGAGCGTGAGTGCATTCAGGCCGGCGACGATTACGTCGTTAGCCGCTTTATCGGCTTTGGTAAGGGGGCTGTCGTCCGACTTGTGTTCCACGCCGAAGTCATCGGTGCCGTAGATTTCCATGATGGCCGCGCCGGCCCGGCGGGTGATCTCGCCTACTTCCTCGGCGACTTGCAGGTAGTCCGTTTCCATGCGGCAAAGGTACGCACGTGGGCTCACCCCCGTAGCGCCCACACCAGAAAGTCGCCGATCACCTTGCCCCAGGTCTCGGGTTCGTGCTTACCGCCGGCTACCTCCACGTAAGTCATATCGAGTTCGGGTTTTAGCCCTTTCTCCTGCAGGAGAGCCATGAGGTGTAGGGTATCGTCGATGGAATCGATCACGCCATTGTTGTTACGGTCGGAGGTTTCATCGTCGGTACCGGCCATGAACCAGAAGCGGTTGGTGATGGGCTTACGGGAGCGGCGGACGTAGTCGTGTACGATGCGGTTCGCGTCGGGTTTGGCGGGATCGAAGGGTTTGCCGCGGTACCAGAGCGACCCGCTGAACACACCGGCCGTGCGGAAGTGGCGGGGACGCCGCCAGGCGATATCGAAGGCGCTGAGCCCCCCCAGGCTGAAGCCGGCGATCGCGCGGCGGTCGGGACCGTGGAAGATATTGTAGCGATCTTCCAGCCAGGGCACCAGCTCCTTCACGATGAACTTTTCGTAGGCCGCCGCCTGCTCTCCCCTGCCCTGATCGTCCGTCTGGGAAGCGGTTCCATATTCTTTCAGCCGGTCGGCCGCATGAACCCCGATAACGAGGGCGGGGGGCAGTTCGCGCTGTTTGTACAGCTTGCGCAGTTTTTTGCGGAAGCCCATGCGGTCCAGATCCTGGCCGTCATTAACGATGACCAATGACAGCAGTCGCCAGGGGGGAACCGTAGGCCGGTATGCGTCGATTTGCACCGTTCGTCCCAGGTGTTCGCTCGCGATGGTGTACCTACGCCGGAGCACGCGCTTGCGCCGCGAGAGCATGCTGCCGATCAGCTGTTTGAAGAAAGATGCCGGATTCACGCCGTGAAGGTAGCGGTAATGTGGGGTTTACTACCTTGACGGGCCGCAACATCACGCTTCATGCAGGAAACTTTTACCGAATTCTACAGCCACCACCTGGGGCACCACGTCAATGTCCTCACCTTCGGCACCCGGGGCTATCCGGTGGTGGTCTTTCCCACTACGCTGGGCAGCTACTACGAAGCCAAGGACCGGGGCATGATCGAGTCCGTACGCTGGTTCGTAGAACGGGGCTTCATACAGGTGTTCTGCCCGGACAGCATCAACAACGCCAGTTGGTACGCCAACATTCACCCCCGCCACCGACTGGAACGGCACATACAGTACGATAAATTTCTGTACGACGAGTTTGTCCCGCAAATTCGGTACAACACGCCGGGGGGGCGCATCGCTTGTGCCGGCATCAGTTTCGGGGGGTTCAGTGCCACCAACTTCGCCTTCCGCCATCCGGAAGCCGTTAGTCATCTGTTCTGCCTGAGTGGCGCCTTCGACATCAAGCCCTTCCTGCACGGGTACTACGACGACAACGCCTACTTCAACAACCCCGTCGACTTCATCGGGGGCGCCAACGATCCCCACCTATGGGACATGAAGATCGTACTGGGCACCAGCAACTGGGACATATGCCTCGACGCCAACCTCAAGTTCAGCACCCAACTTCGCCGCCGGGGTATCGATCACTGGCTCGACGTGCGGGGCGACATCGAGCACGACTGGCCCCTCTGGCGGGATATGTTCCCGCACTACATCAGCCTCATCTAGGAGGTCAGAGAAAAGAACTCGATCTGCACCGTATCCTCCACGGCGATCCCGAGCAGTGGGGCGGCGCGACCGAGGTTGACCGCAATCTCCAGGAACCCGTCCGAGTCGAAGCGACAGAGGGGCTCGCCCTCGGGCACGTCGTGGTAGCGAAAGCTAAGCCCGTCGAGGGGGGTCATGCGCTTTACGAGCAGGTGGAAGCCGCGCCCCTCCCCTACTTCCTCGAAGAGGCTGCGGGTGATGTTGGTGGTCACGTTGTCGAAGCGATCGATGAAGACCACCGAGCCCCGGATGTAGTTGGGTCCGATTACCGGCTTAAAGGCCAGCCGCTCCGTATAGCGGGTGGCCGGCAGCCCGATTTCGTGAAAGGGCTTGCGGCGGGCCAGATGGCTGACGGCCCGGGCATACACGACGCTCAGGGGCGTATCGGCCTCATAGCCGTCCAAAACGTACGTTTGCTCGGGAACGCTTCCGAAAATGAGGGAGAAGATGCCGTTGTCCGGCCCGATGAAGTAGTGGCCCTCGTGGTAGGTTGCCAAAAACCGCCCGCGGGGTTGGTAATAGTCGTAAACGCTGAGCAGGTGAATAGTACCCCGGGGAAAGTGCATCCACACTTTCGTGAAAACGAAGGCGGCCCGTACAATATCGTAGGTCGGGATATCGTGACTGATGTCGACCATCTGCAGATCGGGCTGGCTGGAAAGAAGCTGTGCCTTTAGTCTGGGGAGGTGAAAATCCTCCCGTCCGAAATCGGTAGTAAGAGTAAGTAAGGGGGCGGCCACGACGGTACGGTTTGGGCCGACAAAGAAAGCCCAAGTTTAACAAACGAAGCCCGGGCCAACCCCTCCGCGGGGCGAACATTAACTACGTACAAGCCAGTTATACCTAGCACTTCACTCTCCCAAACCGCAACCCTAACAAGATACATGCGTAACCTCCCGGCCCTCTACCCGATCCTTTTGCTGCTGGTATTCTGCAGTGCTCCCGCGTCTGCGCAAATCGAACTCGAACAGGGCAATCTGGAGGTACTGACGGACGATCACCCCGTTTTTTCACGCCCCGGCGTCCGTTACCGCAGCCAGAGCCGGGGAGTAGCCATTCGCTACGAAACCCAGCCTACCTTTATGTGGGACGGGGGGCCGGGAATCCCGGGGGGGAACCAGAAGGTGACCCACCTGGAGCAATTCACCTTCAAATTCAAGGTGCCGCTGATGAATAAAGCGCGCACCAAGATCCTGCTCGGTTATGAGTGGGACACGGAAAAGTACTTTTTCAACGATCCCTACACCGGCTACGAGAACGAGCAAACCCTCTTTCAACTGCTGGACGAGCGCCGGCTCAAGGCCAATAAACTCTCGGCCTACTTTACCCACAGCTGGGACGATAGGTTCTACTCCTCCGGCCGCTTCCGGATGTCGCTCAACGGCGACTACCAGGGCCTGATCGACTTCGACGACATCTACCACACCTACAGTGCCGCGGCCGTGTACGGAAAAAAGGTGGACGAAGACACCGAATGGGCCGTCGGCATCACTTACAGCCAGAATAAGGCCCGCCGAATCGCCCTGCCCTTCTTCGTGTACAACCGCACCTTCAACGAGCACTGGGGCATACAGACTGCCCTGCCCGGCCAGGCTTACCTGCGCCGCAACGTCGGTGCCCGCCTCATCAACACCTTCCTGCTGGGCGCCACCTTCGACAGCAAATACTACGCCCTGAACACCGACAACCGGCCCGGCTTCGAGGACCTGGGGCAGTTCTTCCTGCGCAACAACGGCGTGCGCGCCATGCTGCAGTACGAGCACAATCTCTCGAAGTGGGTATGGACCTTCGCCCAGGGCGGTTACTACATTCCGGTCAATACCCGTTTCAATCCGGCGGAGGACGTCGATCTGGACATCCGAACGACGGTGGACGCCCGGCCCTTCTTCCGGGTGGGGGTATTTCTGGCTCCCCCGAAGGACCTGATTAAATAAAAAAGTCCCCACCGGCAGTGCACGGTGGGGACTCTCCTTTCTGTGTACGGCGTAGCTGCTACCGCAGGAAAACCGTACGGGCAGTAGTGCCCTCGTCGAAGCGCAACTGCAGGACGTACTGTCCGTTGGGGAGGCTGCCCCGGTTCAGTTGGAAGCTCGACTGATCGATGTTCCGGAACTGGGCGACGCGCCGGCCGCTGATGTCGAACATATCGATCTGGCGGATCCGGTGGGCATCGGCCACCCGGACGGTGATCTCGGCCGTGGACGGGTTGGGGAAGACGTTGAGGCCGACGGAAGCGCTGGGGATCAAGTCCTCGGTGGAGGTGGACAATTCGGCGAGGTCCATTCCCATGTAGGCGCGGGGGACGAAGAAGGCGATCATGGTATCGATCGACATCTTAGCTCGCTCCGGATTGAAGACGTTCGGATTCACGAATCCTTCGCCCTGAATGGCCGTTTCCGCGTTGAGGTTACCGCCGGCATCGTTGAACGCCTGAATGCGGGCACGGGCCTGTGCTTCATTGACCCAGTTGTAACCGGCTCCCAGACCGTTGCCGACCTGCAGTGGGTACATGTTGTCGCGCGACAGCGGGAAAGTCGGCTCGAATCCACTCTGATCCGGACAGGCCGGAGGATTCTGGAGCGTCATGTTCTGTTGTTTGTAGGCGGCATTACGCACGTTCACGGCAACGGACAGATCACTGTATATCCCCGGAAGCGTGGTGGAATTGGCAGCTGCGATGTCGGCGTTGTTGCCGATAGCGTTCGCTACTTCGAGAATTTCTTCCGTGCCGGCTACGCAACCGATCACGATATCCTCGGTGGTCGGCACCACTACGTTACCGTAGCTGAAGGGAGCGAAGATGTCGCCGGGGCTATGGAAGCCGAGCGTGAGGGGTTCGTCGTCCTTCCCCTCGATCCAGTCGATATCACCGAGTGCGCCGTTGCTGTTGATCGACATAGCGACCGAACTGTTATACCCGACGTGATTGGGCACGTTGGAGGTAGAACCGGGCGCGAATTCGGCGGGTAGAAGCCCCTGAGGGTCGGCGTTGACGTCGATGTCTACGTACGCCACGTCGTTCTCGTCGTAAAAGCGCTCGTCGTCGAGTATCTCCTGCACCCGATCCAGGTAAGCGTGGGTCATCGTGACGTAACCGCCGGTACCGAGGCCCCAAAAGACGATGCGGGAAGTATCGATGCGGTAGGGGTTCTCGTCTTCTTTTACGGATTTACGGAGGTAGCGGGCCAGCATGTGGGCATCCTGCCCTCCGCGGTAAGCGGCCTGCAGCAGGGTGCGGGTGCGCGTATTTTGATCGCCCCGGGGGTTCCAACCGACGCGGTATTCGGCGGCGATGCCTACGTATCCACGGCGGGTTAGCTCGGAAGCGAGGTGCACGACGGCTGAATCCTGGCGGGTACCGTAGAGCCCCTGATTCACGTACTGGGGAAGGAAGTTACCGGTGGGGAAAACGACCACTACGGGGCGGAGTCCCATGTCTTCATCGCCGACGGGCTGGTACACATCCATATTCAGGCTGCGGAGGGGCGTAGCGTTCGGGTCACCGGCCTGACCGCGGGCGATTTCGTAGACGTCAATATTCGATCCGTAGGTAGCGACCGTGGGTTCGCTGACGCCGTATATAGGGTCGACGAAGCGAGTCTGCGCCTGCACTGCCGATACGGCAACCAGCAGCAGGGTAAACAACAGGGTAATTTTGCTATACATATTGTTTGATTTAATCCACTAATGGGGGCAAGGGTTATTGCCGAACGAGGTTATAGGTGGCGGAGACGTAGGCCAGGCGGCCGATCCGCGGACCTCCGTACACCTGGAAGACCTGGTTGTCGAGCAGGTTGCTCGCCCCTAATTTAAATGTAGTTTTAATTCTGGGTACGGTAAAATTAACCTGAGCGTCCAGCATGCCGTACGACTCAATCGGGCCCGTAAACTGGGGACTACCTTCGAATAGATAGCTGTCTACCCACTTATAGTTAATATTGGCTCCCAGCCCGTTGAGCGGATTCCCGAATAGTCGGAAGGGAATGTCGCGGCCGGATACGCCGATATTGAACTTATGCTCCGGGGTATTGAAGGCCGGAATAATGGGGTCGTCGGTTTGCGTATTGAGGACGTTCCAACTATAATTTCCGTTAACCGAAAAATAGTCGGCGAAGTAGAAGTTGGAGCCGATGCTGAAGCCCTGCGTCGTGACCACGTCCGTGGCGTTGGCGGACACCCGGTAGGCCTGCTGGTCGGAGAGAGATCCCTGAAATATATTGACGTCGAGGCCCAGGTTAAAACCGATGAAGTCGGTGTACCGACTGTAGTAATACGTTGCGTCTACGTACAGCCGCTCGCCGACGGTAGAGCGGGCTCCCAACTCAAAGGTCCGGACCTTCTCCGGCCGGATCGGGTCGACGTCGAAGTACTCGAGCTGACTCACGTCCGGAATCGACATACTGATTACGTCCACAAAGCTTGGCACCGTGACCAGATTTTTCACTCCATCGATATTTCCCAGCAGAATGGCGCGGCCGACGTTGTAGAAGAGATACTGGTCGTTCAGGGTCGGGTTACGGATGGCGGAACTGAAGGAGGCCCGCAGGGTGGTATTGGGGCGGGGGGAGTATACCACGGAAGCCGCCGGACTGAAGAGCAGATCGAAATTCTGATTCTTGTCCGCCCGCAAACTCGCGCTCAGCTTTACCTGCCGCAAATTCATCGTGCCGCCGCCGTACAGCCCGAACTCGCTGGTATTAATGTTCCGCCCCATCGTGTCCAGCAGAATGGTTCCCTGACTATTGGGAGTATACTGCCGGAAGTTGCCCCCCACCGTCAGGTCGAGCGCACTGTTTTCGGCGGGTTGCCAGACGGATCTGAATTGCTTTTCGCCGTGTACGTGGTACAGGGCACTCTTATCGAAGAACTGGGTCCCCCCCTGCCCCAGGCGGGTGGTGGTAATGCTGTCGAAGGCCGCCTGAAAACGTGCCGTACCCGGCTCGAAGCGATCCTGGGTGCCGAAGCTGCTCGCCATGGCCACCAGAGCTCTGGCCTGATCGTGCAGCTCGGGAAGTAACGCCTGTACCTCATCGGAGGCGTAGAAATCACGTTCGGCCTGCCGCCGCTCCGGGATCGAACATCCCGTGCAGTCCGGAAAATTCTCTAACGCATTGACCTGTGGCTGAATGTCGCGGATCCAGATGTTGCGGTAATCGGACTGCCAGCGGCCGTCGGTCTTGTGCAAATCCTGGAGGCGCAGGGCGGTAAAGTACGGGTCGTAGCTGTTGCCGGCATCTTCGTGGGTGATGTAGGCCCGCAGGAAAAAGTTGTCGCGGTTGCGCAACTCCACCTTGTGCTGAAAAAAGCGGATGTCCTTCAGACTGAAGCGGTTATCTCCCTGGTAGACCGTGGTACCCGTACTGTAGTTGGAGCCGATCAGCAATTCGGTGCTTTCCAGTGTGCGCTCTGGATTGAGGCGGAAGTGCACGGCCACGCTGGCCTTCAGGTTTTCGGAATCGTAGTCGACCAGATCCTCCTCGTTATAGCCAGGGCGGCGGATGGTTCCCAAACCGTTCACGGTAGGAAAGCTGAACGAGCGGTTAAATTCATCGCCGTAGCGGTTTACCGCGTCGTACCCTCCGGGGTTATTACGGCCTAACTCGGTACCGAAGACGGGGTCGTAATTGTCGGCGACCCAGTCGTTGGCCCGAAAGCCGAAGAGATTAACCTTATAGGCCATCCACTCCCGCCCGGAATCGTTCCGTAGGGCCTGTGCCCAGCGGATACCGGCTTCGAACAAGCTACGTTCGGCCCCCTTCACCTGCACCGAGAGTCCCTGCTGCAGGAAGGGGTCCTTGGTTTCAATGGAGATCACACCATTAAAGGCATTAGGACCGTAGAAGGCCGAGGATGCGCCCACCACCAGGTTCACCCGGTTCACGTCCAGTTCCGAGGCGCCGAGGAAGTTGCCCAGGGAAAAGTTGAGGCCGGGACTCTGGTTGTCCACGCCGTCGATGATCTGGAGGGAACGCACGGGGTTCGTGCTGTTGAAGCCGCGGGTGTTGACGATCTTGAAGCCAAGGCTGGCGGCGGTAAGGTCCACGTCCTTAAGGCTGCCCAGCCCGTCGTAAAAATTGGCCGCGGCGGTCTCCTTGATGGCAATGGCGTCGAGGGTTTCCACCGTCAGGGCGGCCTGCTGTTGCTTTTCGCTGATGCGCCGGCCGCGCACTTCCACCACGTCGGTGGTGATGGCGTCGTCGCCAAGCCGGACCCTCAGATCCTGGTCCTGGGAAGTAACCTCCACTTCGGTGGGTGCGAAGCCGATGTACGAGAACTGCAGGATGGTGGGCAATCCACTGACCGTGAGCGTCCAGCTGCCGTCGGGCTCGGTGACCGTACCCGTAGTGGTACCCTTGACCAGAACGCTGGCCCCGATGAGCGGGTCGCCGGTCTGAGCGTCAAAAATGGAACCGCTCAGAACGGTCTGGGCGGACAAATTTCCGCAAAGTACCAGCCAAACGGCGGTAATAAGTATTGCTAGCCTCATTGTATTAGGGCGATTGACTTTCGCTACACGATCGAACTCCGGGCGGCAACAGGCTGCCCACGCCGCAATTTAGTGAAAATTCGCTGGCGCACCCGTTTTTTCCGTTTTTAGGTCGGCGGAGCGCGGGTCCAACGCTAAACCGGAAAGCCAAAAAAGCGGGCATCCACGGGCAAACATTGCACCTGCGTCCCCGCCCCCTTCCCCCGACCGCCGTACCTTTGGTGGTCCCTTACAAGCATACGTCCAATTTCCCTACCTTTGCCCGTCTTTATCTATGCAGGAGCTGGAACAACAGATCGACAAGGAACGCCTCCCCCTCCACGTTGGGGTGATCATGGACGGCAACGGGCGCTGGGCCAAGGGGCAGGGCAAGCCCCGCGTCTTCGGACACCACAGCGCCGTGGAATCCGTGCGCGCTACCGTGGAGGCCTGCGCCGAGCTCGGGGTTAAGTACCTCACGCTCTACGCCTTCAGTACCGAAAACTGGGACCGCCCCCAGATGGAAGTGGGTGCTCTCATGCAGCTACTGGTAGACACCATCGGCAGTGAGATGAAAATGATGCTCGACAACGGCATCCGGCTGGCGACCATCGGCGATACCGACGGACTGCCCTCCGCCACCCGGGAGGCCCTCGCCTTCGGCATCGAACAGACCAGCGGCGGCGAAGGCATGACCCTCATCCTGGCCCTGAACTACAGCGGCAAATGGGACATCGCCCGCGCCACCCGGCAACTGGCCCGGGAAGTAGCGGCCGGCCGCCTGGATCCGGATAGCCTCGACGAGGCGGCCCTGGGTTCCCGGCTCAGTACCCATGCCTACCCCGACCCCGAACTCATCATCCGCACCAGCGGCGAGCACCGGCTCAGCAACTTCTTTCTCTGGCAGGCCGCCTACGCGGAATTTTACTTCAGCCCCGTATTCTGGCCCGATTTCCGCAAGCCGGACCTATACGCCGCCGTGGTCGACTTCCAGCAACGGGAACGACGATTCGGCAAAACCAGCGAGCAGCTCAAACAGGCAACCAACCCCTGAGCATTCGTACCTATCCTTTACCCCGACGGCCGGCCCGCGCGCCGGCAAACTTCAGTAGTATGAGATTAAGCTTTATCGTTTTCTGTTTCGGTTGCCTGTTGGGTGCTCCCGCCCTTTACGCCCAGACGGACTCCCTGGAACTGCCGGTGTTCGACTACTCCGAGCCGCAGACCTACGAAATCGGGGGGATCAAAATCGAGGGCGCCTACTTCGCCGAGCAAAACGCCATCATCGGCGTGACCGGCCTGAGCGTCGGTCAGGAAGTGCGGATCCCCGGACCCGACATCCCCCGGGCCATCAAGAATCTGTGGCGCCTGCGGCTGTTCACCAATGTATCCATCGAGGAGGAAAAGACCATCGGCGACGTGATCTTCCTGATCGTACGGGTCGAGGAACGCCCCCGTTTTCTGCGCCACAGCTTCACCGGCGCCAAACAGGGCCGTCACGACGACCTGAACGAGGAAGTGAATAAATTCATCGTGCGGGGGGGTATCGTAACCGAAGACGCGAAGGTGAACGCCGCCGAGGCCATCCGCAACTACTACGTGGAGAAGGGTTACCTCGACGCCGCCGTCACCGTGGAAGAGATTCAGGATACCAGCCGGGCTAACTCCGTCCGCCTGGTTTTTGACGTCGACCGCAACGAGCGGGTAAAGATCGCCGACATCAACTTCATCGGCAACGAGGCCGTCAAGGACAGCAAGCTGAAGAAGAAGATGAAGGAGACGAACGAGAAGAGCAAACTCTTCAAGTCCTCGAAGTTCCGCCCCGAGGAATTCGAATCCGACAAGGATGCCGTCATCGCGTTCTACAACACCCTCGGGTACCGCGATGCCCGCATCCTGGACGATAGCGTGTACCGCAACGATAAGGGCGATCTGGTCATCGACATCCGGGTCAACGAGGGCAACCAGTACTACTTCCGCAACATCCAGTGGAAGGGCAACTCCATCTACGACAACGAAACCCTGTCGCGCGTCCTCGGCATCAAGAAGGGCGACATCTACAACGAGGAGGAACTACAGACCCGGCTGAACTTCAGCCAGGACAACGCCGACGTCTCCTCCCTGTACATGGACAACGGTTACCTGTTCTTCAACGTCGACCCCATCGAGGTGGCGATCGAGGGCGACTCCATTGACCTGGAAATGCGGATCTTCGAGGGCCCGCAGGCCACCATCGATAAGGTCGTGATCAACGGTAACGACCGCACCCACGAGCACGTGATCCGCCGGGAGGTCTTCACCCGGCCGGGGGAGAAGTTCAGCCGCTCCGACATCATTCGTTCCCAGCGGCAGATCATCGGGTTGGGCTACTTCAACCAGGAAACCCTGGGCATCGAAACGCCCGTGAACCCCGACCGCGGAACGGTCGACATCATTTACACCGTGGAAGAAAAACCCAGCGATCAGCTCGAACTGAGTGCCGGCTGGGGCGGACGGCGCGGCGTGATCGGCACCCTCGGGGTTACCTTCAACAACTTCAGCCTCCGCAACCTCTTCAACCGCGAAGCCTGGCATCCCCTGCCGCAGGGCGACGGGCAGCGGCTCTCGCTGCGCGCACAGACCAACGGTCGTTTCTACCAGAGCTACAACGCCAGCATCACCGAGCCCTGGCTGGGCGGTAAGCGGCCCACCTCCCTGTCCGTATCGGCCTTCTACAACAAGTACGACTTCGGCACTAGCACGGTGGCCCGCAAACTCATCATTCAGCAGGCTTCGGTAAGTCTGGGTACCCGCCTGCGCTGGCCCGACGACAACTTCGTGTTCCGGACCGGCCTCAACCTGCAGACCCTGACCCTGGATAACTGGGGCGAGCTGTTCACCACTGACCAGAACGAACGGGTCACGACGGGCAATTACAACAACTTCAGCCTGCAGTTCTCGCTGTCGCGCAACACGGCTACCGACCCGATCTTCCCCCGTCAGGGATCCAACATCGAACTGTCTATCCAGGCCACGCCGCCCTACCGCAGCCTCGGCATCCGCAACGACCCGGAGAATCTGGAAACCGTGGAGGAACGCTTCCGCTACGTCGAATACCACAAGTGGCGGTTGAACGCCGAGTGGTACACCCCGCTGACCGGTAAGCTCATTCTGAAGACCCAGGCCAAGATCGGCTACCTCGGCGCCTACGACGACGCGGTGGGCGTGAGCCCCTTCGAGCGCTTCCAGCTGGGAGGCGACGGCGTAAACAACCAGCAGTTTGCCTTTGCCGGGGTGGACATCATCAGTCTGCGCGGTTACGAGATCGAGGACCTGACGAACAACTTCGTCTACGACGCGGCATCCGGCGGCAACCGTAAGATCGCCACGCCCATCTTCAGCAAGTACACCGTGGAACTCCGCTACCCCCTGTCGCTCAATCCTTCGAGTACCATCTTCGTACTCGCCTTTGCCCAGGGCGGCAATGCCTGGCGCACCTCCCGCGACTTCAACCCCTTCGACCTTAAGCGGAGCGTTGGTCTCGGAGCCCGGGTCTTCCTGCCCATGTTCGGTACCCTCGGCTTCGACTGGGGCTACGGCTTCGATAAGGACGTGGACTTCACCGAAAACAACAAGCTGAGCACCTTCAACATCATTCTGGGCTTCGAACCCGAGTAAGCCCACCGGTGCCGCGCCGGAGACTACAAAAAAAGCCCCCCCGCCGACGTGCCGTCGGCGGGGGGGCTTTTTATTCCGTACTACCTGATCGGTTACAGGGTACCCCGCAGCTCCTGTTCCCGCTCGATGGCTTCGAAGAGCGCCTTGAAGTTGCCCTTGCCGAAACTGGTGGCTCCCTTACGCTGAATGATCTCGTAGAACACCGTGGGGCGGCTGCCGATGGGGCGGGTGAAGATCTGGAGCAGGTAGCCCTCGTCGTCGCGGTCGACCAGGATACCCAGCTCCCGCAGCGGTTCGATGGCCTCGTCGATCTTCCCTACGCGGTCGAGCAGGTCGTCGTAGTAGGTCGCGGGCACCCGCAGGAATTCGATGCCGCGGTTGCGCAGGGCGGTCACGGTCTTGACGATATCGTCGGTCGCTACTGCGATGTGCTGAATGCCGGGACCGCCATGGAATTCCAGGTACTCCTCGATCTGCGATTTCTTGAGGCCCGGGGCGGGTTCGTTGATCGGGAACTTGATGCGGCCGTTCCCGTTGGACATCACCTTGCTCATCAGGGCGGTGTACTTGGTACTGATGTCCTTGTCGTCAAAACTGACCAGCTGGCGGAACCCGAGCACGTCGGCGTACCACTGCACCCACTTATTCATCTCACCCTCGGCGACGTTGGCGACCATGTGGTCGATGTACTTCAGTCCGACGGGTTCGGTACGGTAGTCGGGCTCCCAGGCAACGAATCCGGGCAGAAAGACTCCCGTGTAGTTGGAGCGCTCGACGAAGATGTGCACGACGTCGCCGTAGCTTTTGACCGCCGACCGGACCGTCGTACCGTGATCGTCCGATTCTTCCCGCGGCTCGAAGTGAGACTCCGCGCCCCGCTCGATCGCCGTCCGGTAGGCTTCCGTGGCGTCATCCACCCAGAGGGCTACCGTACGCACGGTGTCCCCGTGGGTATCGATGAGCTTTCCGATGTCGGTACCGGGCACGAGGGGGGTGGTCAGGACGAGGCGAATCTTATCCTGCACCAGTACGTACGACTCGCGGTCGCGCACGCCGGTCGACAGCCCGGCGTAGGCCAGCGGCTGGAAACCCATGGCGGCCTGGTAGAACAGGGCGGACTGGCGGGCGTTGCCGACCAGCATTTCCATGTAGTCGGTTCCGTTGATGGGAAAGGCGTCGGTGGTGGTAGCGGGGCTGGGTGCGGACTGGGTCATGATCGTATTTTATTGCTTTGACAACTATTGCCGGGGCAAAGTTAGTCCGTTTCGGCATCTTTTACAAGTAGGCGACGAAACCACCTTTTCGCGCCCGGGTTGTTAGGGCAGTATGCTTTTAAAGACGCGTGGCATCATATTTCGCAGTACCAAGTACGGGGATTCATCACTCATTCTGGAGGTGTATACCGAAGAGCGGGGCATCCGCAAGTACATCGTAAGCGGCGTACGCAAGGCCCGCAGTTCGACCCCGGCCAGTAAGTTACAACTCATGAATCTGGTCGACCTGATTGCCTACGAGCGCCCCGGCAAGGAACTGACGCGACTGAAGGAGGTGCAGCCGGCCCTGATCTATACCCGTATTCCCTTCGAGGTGGAGCGGGGCACCATCGGGCTCTTCATGCTGGAGGTGGCCCGCAACAGCATTCGGGAAGCGGAACAAAATCCGGCGCTGTTCGCCTTCCTCTTTGACTCCTTCGCCTTTCTGGATACGACGAGCGGCCCCACCAACAACTTTCACCTGCACTTCCTGCTCGAACTGACGGCTCACCTGGGTTTTCTTCCGTCCGGAGATCAGGGCCCCGCCACTCCCCTCTTCGACCTGCGGGAAGGACAGTTCATCGGCGGCTTCCCCGGGCATACGGAGTACCTGGCCGACGCCCGTGCCGCTCTGATGTACCGACTGCTCCACGCCGATCGACGGGAGCTGGCTACCATCAAGACCAGTCGGGAGGAACGTTCCGGTCTGCTCACGGACCTGCTGCGGTATTACCGTTACCACATCGAGGGCATGAAGGAGATCAATTCCCTGGGCATTTTACGCACGGTGATGAGTTGACCGGCCGGCGGGGCACGGGTGCCGGTCTGCGGGCTATATTCGCGGCATGTCACCCAGGACCCGAAACTACTCCGGCATAATCCTATTACTGCTCGCCGCGGTAGTGGGCTACGTGATGTACGATCGTACACAGCGGGAGGACTTATGGGGCTACCTACCGCTCGCTCTGTACCTCTTTTCGTGGCTCGGGGCGACCCTGCTGTTCACCGCCAAGCAAGCGCCGGACGATCGTCGGTACTTCTACCTTTCCACGGCCAGCGGGGTATTACTCGGGCTCGGCTTTCCCGGTTACCTGCCCCTCCCCTTCCTGCTGTTGATCGCCTGGGTACCCCTGTTGCTGGTCCAGCGTGCGGAACTGTCCTCCCGCGCGATCTTTCTGCACGGGTTCAATGCCTTTCTGCTCTACAATATACTGGCGACCTTCTGGGTCACCAATACCGCCTTTGCCGCCGGCCTCTTTGCCGTAGCGGTCAACAGTCTGCTGATGTGCATCCCCTGGATGCTCTTCCACTGGACGAGCCGGGTGTCGCCGCGGGTGTCCTACCTTTCCCTCATCGCCTTCTGGCTGAGCTTCGAGCATCTGCACTATAACTGGTCACTCAACTGGCCGTGGCTCACCCTCGGCAACGGCTTTGCCCAGTATCCCGCCCTCATCCAGTGGTACGAAGTGACCGGCGTACTGGGAGGAAGCGCCTGGATCCTCGCGGTAAACTGGCTGGTCCTGCGTTTTTACCTGCCCCGCCGGCCGAGTTTTTCCTGGTCGCTCGCGGCCGCGGTCGTCCTGCCGGTGGCCGGTTCGCTGCTCCGGTACGCAACCTACACGCCCCCGCCCGGGGAGACGATCTCCGTGAGTGCCATCCAGCCCAACTTCGAGCCCCACTACGAGAAGTTTGCGGGCACCCAGGCGCAGCAACTGGCCACTTTTGTATCGCTGAGCCGGGAAGCGCTGCAAGGGGCTTCCGGACCGGTGGACTACCTACTCCTGCCCGAAACCAGCTTTTCGAACGTGGACGAGACCGTGGCAAACACCGCTCCCGCGCTCCGCGCCCTTCTGCAGGAGCTGCCGGCCGAACGGGTCCGCTACCTCGTCACCGGTATCAGCAGCTACTACCGTTTCCAGCCCGGAGAAGCGGTTACCGATGCCGTACGCTACTACCCTTCCCGGGACGGCGGAGAGGTCGCCCTGGAAGCCCTCAACGGCGCGGTGCAAATCGACCTTGACAGCCGGGAGTTCCAGACTTACCGCAAGGGGGTTTTCGTACCGGGGGCGGAAAGTTTTCCCTTCCGCGATGTCCTTTTTTTCCTGGAACCGCTCGTGAATAGTCTGGGGGGAACGGTGGCCGGCCTGGGCAGCCAGTCGGCTCGCACCCCGTTGGTGGGGGAACGTGCCCGGGTGGCCCCTGTCATCTGTTACGAGAGCGTGTTCGGGGAGTACTTTACGGACTACATCCGCGAAGGGGCACAGGCCGTTTTCGTCATGACCAACGACGGATGGTGGGACAATACCGCCGGCCACCGGCAACACCTTTACTTTTCTAGTTTACGGGCCATCGAAACCCGGCGGGCGGTCGTGCGGTCGGCCAACATGGGCGCCTGTGCGTTCATCGACCAGCGGGGGCATATCCAGTCGCGGACCTACTACGACGAGCGGGGTTACCTCAACGGAACGCTGCGCTTGAACGATGCCGTCACCCCCTACGTGCGCTTCGGCGACATCATCGCCCGGGTGGCGCTACTCCTGGCCGCGATGTGCCTGCTTTCCAACATCGCGCGTACGCTAAGGCAGCGGAGCGGGGCGTTGGAAGAAGACTAAGCTCCCGGCATGCGTTTCCTTGTACTGTTCTTGCTCTTCGTGGCCAACGTCCGTACGGCGGGGGCGCAGGAGCAAAGAGTATACGCCCTCCAGCCGGAAGCAACCGATTTTCAGTGGACCGATGCGCTACCACCGAGTTTTGCGGATTCCCAGGCCGTGGTGCAGTACCTCGCCGATTGGCAGCAACGGAACTATGATCGGGGCTACTGGGAAGCCTCGGTAGATACGCTCTTTGCCCCCGATAGCCTGACGATGACCGCCGTGCTGCACCGGGGCCCCGCTTACCGGTGGGCATCCGTATCCCTTCCCGACGACCCCCGGGTACGGGCCTGGGCCCGCCGGGCCGGTTACCGGGCCCGGCGCTTCGCGAACGGCCGCCCGTTGTCTCCGAACGACTGGACGAGGGTACGGGACAGCATCGTTTCGCGGGCGGCTACGGCGGGCTACCCCTTTGCGTCGGCCGCGCTTACCGACCTCCGGTGGGTGGCGCCGGGGGAAGTATCCGCCACGGTGGACGTGCGTACCGGTCCCCGGGTGCGGATCGGGGAACTGCGAATACCGGACGGCGTACGGGTACGAACCCTTTTCATGGAACGGTACCTGGGACTATCGCCGGGAGAGCCCTACTCCCAACGCAGCGTACGACGGATCCGTGAACGTCTGGCCCAGCTTCCGTACCTGACGGTGCAGGGGTCCCCGATCGTTAGTTTCCGCGACAGCCTGGCCTACATCGATCTTCCTCTGGAGCGGCGGCCGGCCAGTCGGTTCGATTTCGTCATCGGAGTACTTCCCAACAGTAACCAAACGGGGAAGCTGCTGATCACCGGCGAGCTTAACGGCGAGCTCTACAACGGCTTCGGGCAGGGGGAACGCATTGCCGCCCGCTTCGAACAACTGAAACCGCAAACGCAGGAGCTGCAGCTCGGACTCGACTATCCCTTCCTGTTCGGCCTTCCCTTCGGCGTGGAGGGAGAACTGGAGCTGTACCGCCGCGACACTTCCTTTCTGAACCTGGGCTGGCACCTGGCCGCGACCTACCTGCGGCAGGGCAACGACCGGCTCTCCGCCTTCTGGGAACAGCGCAGTACGATCGTCCCCGGACTGGACAGCGCCCGCCTGGTCAACGGGCAACTTCCGGATACGCTGGGCGTGAGTCGGTCCCTATTCGGGCTGCAGCTCCGCCGTACCCGAACCGATCGCCGGTTCAGTCCGCGCAACGGCTACGCCATCGACGTCAGTGCCGCGGCCGGCTTCCGCCGCTTACGTAACCTGGACTTTACGGGGGAAGTGGCCGATAGTCTAGGACGGCGCAGCGCCCAGTATCAGTTAACGGCGGCGGCGGACTTCTACCTCGAGCCGCTGGTGGGCACCGTGCTTTACCTGGGGCTACGTGCCCGGGCACTGCTTACCGGGCGGGAAGTGCTGGCCAACGAACAATTCCGGCTCGGCGGCGCGCGCCTACTGCGGGGATTTGACGAACAACAGATTTTCGCCACGGACTACCAGGTCTTCACCGCCGAGTACCGCCTGTTGCTCGGGGAGCGCGCCTTCCTGTATGCCTTTGCCGATGTGGCCCGGGTAAACGGACGCAGCTCCGCCCGCCCTGAATTACCGATCGACTATCCCCGTGGTTTCGGGGCGGGCGTAAACTTCGAGACGCGGGCGGGCATCTTCGGGTTGAGTCTGGCCCTCGGCGCCCGTAGCGGGCAGCCCGTGGACCTTGGGGCCCCGAAAGTACACCTGGGTTACGTGAGTGTGTTCTAGCTCTTCGTCGTGCAGCACCTTCCGCCGTCAGCCTGAATGGGCGGACAGGGTACGGTACCGTAGCTACAGAATACGCAACAGTCGCCGGCGGTCGGTTTCAGCAGCGTTTCACAGCCTTCACATTCGTAAAAGTACTGGCAGGCGTCGGTCGGCATCGTCTCTTCCTTCTCGTATTGGCATACCGGGCAGGTGATGGTGGAGAGGAGGGTAGGTTCCATATTGGTCATAGTTAGAGCATATACGTCAAGTCGGACGCCATGGTAGGGTAAGCGAAGATCATGGTCCTGAGCTCTTTCGTGGTCATTGCGGTTCGTATGGCCATAATGTCCTGCCAGTTGATCTCGGGTACGGTCGTTATGCCCTTACCCTTCAGGCGTTGGGCAAAGTCACGGACCTCCGTTGCCCCAATGATGATCATTTTCGGATCACAGCCCCTGAGCGCACAGGTTCCTCCGTAGGGCAACTCATCGGTAATACCCACGGTAAGACCCTTAGCCGCACACTTATTGGCAACGGTCATACCGGCCATTCCGGAGCCGATGACGTCGTACGTCCTGTTGATTTGCTCACTCATGATTCTCCGTTGCTGTGTACCCCGTACGGTTAATGGCCTCCAGGATTTGCTGCGCGTCGACCTGGGTGGAATCGTAAGTCACCACGGTATTTCCCCTATCGTAGCTGGCCTTTACGGTGAGGATACCCGTCAGTTTATTCAACTCGCTTTCCACGTGGCCCTCACAGCCCGCGCAGGTCATCCCCTCCACCGTGAACTCCGTTTCCGCAACATTACTCTGCTGCACGTACACGACTTCCCTGACCGGCCGGGGATAAAACGCTTTAGCGTAGTACGGAAAGCTGAGCATCAGCGCGACGACGGCCGTGGTAATTCCCAGAAAGCTTCTGGACCGGAAGAATCCCGGCTGCGGATCATCATCACAGGCACAGGCGATCTCCTGTTCCGTGCGGGGCCTCAACGCCTGGTACCAGGCGACCCCCAGCATCACCACCGTGATGCCGATCAGATAAAGGCGATAGGGGTCCATCCACGCAAAGGTTGCCGCCATACCACTCGTGCCCGCCAGCACCGCGAGTACGGGGGTGATGCAGCAGATGGACGCGGCAGCGGCCGTCAGCAGTCCCGCGAAGGCCGCTTTACCAGGACGTTTAATCAAATCCATACGATTACAATTTTTGGCATTCCGAATCAGACGGTCGCGCCGGCGGGATGAAGACACTCTAAAATGTCCGTTACCACGCTGGTGGGTTGGGGCAATAGTGAATAATAAAGCGTTTGACCCTCTCGCCTAAAGTCGATCAGGGCGGCATCCTTCATTTTGCGGAGGTGCTGAGATATCGCCGGGACGCTCATGGACAGAATATCCGCCAGATCGCACGGACACAACTCCTGCTCCTTTTGCAGGAGGTACAGGATCTTTAGTCGGACTTCGTTGCCGGCCAGCGCCAGGGTTTTGCTTACCTCACCGATAACATTCGCGGAAGCCGTCAGCGACTTACGGCAGCGTGCAATCTGTTGGTGGTCGGCCCTGGCGCGCTTACAATTTAGATCCGGATTCATAACGGTTATTTCGGGCAAAGGTATTGCTAATTTATTATTTAAGCAAATGCTTAACAAGTTGCCATGCTCCTCAGCCCCGCCATATTTTGGGTGCCCCGGCTGCTGGCGTAGGTATTAACGTAAGCGGGCGTGACGGGAACCCGTCCCGCCACGCCCGCTTATTGAATCGCCGGTAATCGCTCTGGTCTAGAACTTTACCACGAGGGGCAGTCTAGCCTGTGGCTGCTGAGTCCGGGTGAGGTCACGCAGTAGCTGAAAGTGTTCGTACGATTCGGCTCCGAGCTGGCTCTTGAGCACTTTACTCACGACCTCGTTGTCGTCGGACTCGCCGAGCAACTCTTCCAGGAAGATCTCCCAGGCCGGTTTGAGCTTAGGGTAGTTCGCGACCTGGTATTCGTCTTCGTCCGTCATGCCGGCCAGACGGGCGGCCGAGGCGATGGCGGCACCCAGTCCACCCAAGTGATCGATGAGGCCGATTTCCTTCGCCCGTATACCGGAGTATACCCGCCCGCCGGCAATTTCGCGCACGCGCTCTACGGGAATGTTCCGTCCGTCGGCTACCCGGGACAGGAAGGTATTGTAGATGGATTGGGTACGCTGGGTAAGCAGCTGCTTTTCGTCCTTTCCCATTTCCCGGAAGGGACTAAAGGCCGTGGCGTTGGCGGCAGTATTGACGGTGTCGAAATTGATCCCGATCTTATCTTCCATCAGTTCGCGGATGATGGGGAAGGTGAGGAACACGCCGATGGACCCCGTGATGGTCGTAGGTTCGGCGTAGATGCTGTCGGCTGCCGCGGCAATGTAATATCCACCACTCGCCGCGTAATCGCCCATACTGACGACGACCGGTTTGCCGGTCTGCTTGAGCTGCTCGAGGGCGTACCAGATATTTTCGGAGCTGCTGGCACTACCACCGCCGCTGTTCACCCGGAGCACGACGGCCTTGACGTCATCGTCCTCCGCCAGTTTTTCGATCTCGTTTACGTATTTCTTGTCGCCGATACTTCCGAGACCTCCGGCCCCGTCCACGATGCCGCCTTCGGCAATGAGCACGGCAATCTCATCATCCCCGCCCTTCAGCTTTTCGAGGCGGGCGGCGAAGTAACGACCGAGCTCGATCGTCTGGAGCTTTTCGTCGTCCTTGAATCCGACCTTCTCGTGCAGCAGGCGGTCGATCTCCGTGCGGTGGCGGATGCCGTCGATCAGGCCGGCGTCAACCGCCTCCTGGTCGCGCCAACCGGTCATATTGCTGGCGGCCCGCCGCAGGCTGGCGGTATCGACGTTCCGGGAAAGGGAAATATCGGTCAGCATCTCCCCGAAGAGATCCTCCAGAAATTCCTTGGTCTGCTCCCGGTTTTCCGGGCTGATGCTGGTGCGGCGCAGGGGTTCCGTGGCGCTCTTGTAGTCACCGGCATAGAAGATCTCGAACTTGATGCCCGCCTGGTCGAGAGCGTTCTTGAGGAAGGGGATATCGGCACCGAGCCCCCGGAAGTCGATCACGCCCAGGGGGCCGACGTAAATTTCGTCCGCCACGCTGCCCAGATAGTATGCGCTCTGGGTGTAATACGGCGAGTAGGCAACGACGAACTTCCCCTCCGCGCGAAAGTCCGCGATGGCCTGGCGCAGGGAACGCAGCATGGTGAACGGGACGCCCGTCACCTGATCATTGAGGAATATTCCCTTGATGTCGTCGTCGCGCGTAGCTCTACGGATCGCGCGGATCGCATCGTGCAATCCTAGTTTCTCCTGTCCGCTCAGCATGGTTGCAAAATCCTCCTCGTCGGTATTTCCGGTCAGTTCCGCGAGGCCTTCGATGTCGAGCGTGAGAATGGAATTAGCCTGTACCGTAGGCTTCTCCTGTCCCGTAGCGGCAAGCCCTCCGATTACGGAGATGCTCACGAGTACGAGCAGGACGAGCGCCAGGATCGTACCAAGGCAGGAACCGAACAGGATTTTGACGAAATTGGGCATACCGGGGAAGTTAAGAAGGATGGTCGGGAGCGCTAAGAACGGAAGTAGGACGCGAAGGTTACCCGCTTTTCGATGAACGCTACGATATCATAGACTTTCCGTGCCCGGTCGGGAGGCACGAATTACCTTTACGGCATGATTTCGGACGCCCGCGGTCTTCGCATTCAGGATTACGACTATGATCTCCCCGACGAACGTATTGCCCGCCATCCCCTTCCGGAGCGGGACGGTTCACGCCTGCTTCATTACCGGGAAGGCCAGATCACCCACGGTCGGTTTCGGGACATACCGGCCCTGATCCCGGCCGGCAGTCTACTCATCGGCAACCAGACGCGGGTCATTCACGCCCGCCTGTTGTTTACCCTCCCGGACGGTAGACCCCTCGAAATCTTCTGCCTGGAACCCCTCGATCCGGTAGACTACGCGCTGTCCCTGAGCAGTCCGGGGCCGGTCGTATGGAAATGTCTGGTGGGCGGCAACCGCCGGTGGAAGTCGGGTGAAATATCCCTGCGCATCGATTTTCCCGGGCAGCCACTCACGCTCCACGCCACCCGGGGACGGAGAAGGGACAACGCCTTCGAGATCACCTTTCAGTGGAACGCGCCGCGCCGGATGAGCTTCGGAGAGGTGATCGATGCGGCCGGCACGATACCCCTCCCCCCCTACCTCAACCGCGCCGCGGAGTCCGCGGACCGGCATCGTTACCAGACGGTATTCGCCCGCCAGGAGGGTTCCGTGGCCGCACCCACCGCCGGCTTGCACTTCACGCCGGAGGTCATCGACCGACTGCGGGAACGCGGAGTAAACTGGGAAGCGCTGACCCTGCACGTCGGAGCCGGGACCTTTAAGCCAGTCACTTCACCCACCCTGGGTGACCACGTCATGCACCGGGAGTACTTCTCCGTTTCCCTGCCCCTGTTGCATCAGCTGAGGGAGCAACTGGGGGCGGGAAAACCCATCGTCAGCATCGGTACGACGAGCATGCGCTGTCTGGAAAGCCTGTTTTACTTTGGCGCAACGACCCTGGAGGAGGGTGAACCGGGGGAAGAACTCGATCAGTGGGTGGCCAGCCGGGACCGCTTTACCCGAACCGACGCCGGACCCGCGATCTCCGCCCTGATCCACTGGATGGAAGAACGGCGGGACTCCGCTTTTTCCCGCTATACGCAGCTGTTGCTCACCCCGGCCGCGCGGCCCCGGCTGGTTGACGGGCTGATCACCAATTTCCACCAGCCCCGCTCTACCCTGCTCCTGCTGGTAGCGGCCATGGTGGGAGACGACTGGCGACGGGTGTACGACTATGCGCTGGCCAACGACTTCCGCTTCCTGAGTTACGGAGACAGCAGTCTACTCTGGCGTAATCGGACTGGTACGGAGTAGGACCACGATGCGTTCGGCGGTATCGGCCTGCATACGCAGTACCAGACTATCGACGGTGAGTTTCTCGATCGCCACGACCCGCTCGGGATTGGCCGGCTGGGTCGTATCCCGGGCGAAGAGGTAGTCACTGTCGTAGCGCCAGGTGCCGGCCTCCGAATACCGCAGCGTAGAGGTAAAGTGGTAGCGGTTGTCGGGGCGAAAGTCGAAGGTGATCTCCCGGGGGTCCAGCTTCAGGCTATCTCCGTTTTCGGTGACCAGGCTGCCCCGCCATTCGCCGAGCAGCAATTGATCTTCCCGCTCGCAGTGCAGCAGAAGAAGCAGGGGTAGGAACAGGAGGTATTTCGGCAATGCGCGGATGGTATTTAGTGCGTCACTCCGACGTTGAACATCGATTCAATGATGAGGAATACGGCGGCGCCGGCGGCAAAACCGACGAAGGCCAGCCAGGAGATCTTCTTGAAGTACCAAATGAAATCGATGCGCTCCATACCCATGGCGGCTACTCCGGCGGCCGAACCGATGACGAGCATGCTGCCGCCCGTACCGGCGCTGTAGGCGATGAAGTGCCACAGGCGGGCATCCATGGGGTGAGTGACCAGGTCGTACATACCCATCGAGGCCGCTACCAGGGGAACGTTATCGATGATGGCCGACAGGAAGCCGAGCACCAGAATGACGATGTCTTCATTGGGAATGACGGACTGAAGACTTTCGGCCACCGCGCGCAGGGCACCTACGCCGTTGATGACCACCGTCTCGAGGGAGGCCACCGCGAGCAGGATGCCGAGGAAGAACAGAATGGACGACATTTCGATCCGGCTGAGGGCCTTGTGGGCGGAATACTGTGCCTTACGCTCTTCGGTGAAGTCCTCTTCGGGGTGAATGTACTCGGACACCAGCCAGACGACACCGAGGCTCAGCATCATACCCAGGTAGGGCGGCAGGTGAGTAATGGTCTTGAAAATGGGTACGAAAACGATCATACCCAGGCCGAGGAAGAGCATGGTCTTACTGGACAGCAGTCGCCCCTGTTCCTCCTCCTCCGCATCGGTAAGTTCGGGCATGAAGATTTCACCCTGGAAGGGTTTCAGGAAGGTGGCGATCACGAAGGGCACGGCGAAGCAGACGAGGGACGGGACAATGAGGTATTCCATCAGGCCCGCGGTGCTCACGCGCTTGCCGATCCAGAGCATCGTGGTGGTCACGTCGCCGATCGGAGACCAGGCGCCGCCGGCATTCGCGGCGATAATGATCATTGCTACGTACCAGATACGCTGGTCGCGGTCGGGCACCAGCTTGCGGAGCAGGGTAACCAGGACGATGGTGGCGGTCAGGTTGTCGATGATGGCCGATAGGATGAACCCGAGGGCACCCACGATCCAGAGTAGCCGCTTCTTGGAACGGGTATTGACCCAACCTTTAAGGACATCGAAGCCGCGGTGCAGATCGACGATCTCGACGATGGTCATGGCCCCGATCAGGAAGATCAGGATTTCGGCCGTTTTGCCGAGGTGGTGCAGCAGGGTGCCGACGAAGCCTTCCTCCGCTACTTCGTGGGCGCCGGCATGACCGACCTCCAAGGCTTCGCCGCTGATCGAGTTGAACATATTGAAGACCTCCCCCTCGGTGTTGATGATCTCCAGGCTTCCGTTGCTGAAGCCGATGCTCACCAGGGCCCAGCAGACAGCCCCCATGAGCAGGGCGGGCACGGTTTTGTCTAAGCGGAGAGGGTGTTCGAAGACGATTACGATGTAACCGATGACAAAACAGGCGACGACTGCTACGATCATGATGCGGGGTAGTTATCTTAGGCGGAGGCTTCCATCCTAGGTGGCAATTATACGAATAGTACGCAACTACCACCGACTTAAAACAGTTTCCTGAACATGAAATCCGAACAAGGTCCCGACTTCTCGCGCGTGTTGTTGATCGGTGGGTTGATCGTGCTAAGCCTGTTGCTGCTGCTGCGGATCTACCCTCCCGTGGCCTTCATGGCGTTCTTTGTCGGCAGCATCGTCGGCTTCTTTTTACTGGGCAGCAAGATTATTGACCCGGCCGCCGTGAAGCAACTGTTCTCCCCGAACACGGGGCAGGAACGGGATGAATTCTCGCGGCGCGTGGCCGAGCGCCTGAAGGACTGCCGGCAACGGGAGGAGCGCTTCCGGGATGAGGGGGAACGGATCATGCACAGCATCGCTACCCTACGCGATGATCTGGCGCGCAATCCGGCGGCCGACCCCGGAGAAACCAGCCGGGCCGAACAGATCATCCATGAGTTGGAGACGGAATTCAGTCTCCGCCACGCGAAGGCCAGTTTTTTCGCCGATTGTGCGCAACGTCTCCGGGAATTGCTGGATCGCCACCGGCTGGTGGAAAGTATTGCGGCGCGGCGGCGGGAGCTGCGCGAACTCCGACAGAGCAATTTTGACGACGAGGCCGCGGTAGAGGAAACCCGCTTCAGCATCGAGCAGGACAGCATCGAACTGGAGACCATCGTGGAACTCAGCAACAACGCCGTCACGACCGAGAAAGCCTCCCAAACCGAAGACTTGCGCCAGCGACTCGAGCAATTGCGGATGACCCTGGGCAAGAAAGGAAACCAGGAGACGGAAGCATCGTAAAGGTTTTTTTCGGTTTCTCTTGCGTTTTTCCCCTACCTACTTATCTTTGCACTCGCTAAAGCCGGAATGCCGGTTGAAATTTACCATTTCCAATTTGTCCGTCCCCCCGGAGCTTCCTCCAACGACCGCCAATTGACTATTGTACATTACAGTTTAATAAATGGTAAATCATCAAGGCCCGTTCGTCTATCGGTTAGGACGCCAGGTTTTCATCCTGGTAAGAGGGGTTCGATTCCCCTACGGGCTACACTAGATTTGAAATTGACAATTGACAATTTGACGTTTTAATTTTACCATTTCAGGATTTACCATTTTCAATTTGTCCGTCTCTCCGGAGCTATCTCCAACGACCGCCAATTGAATATTGTAAATTTCAATTCGCAAATGGTAAATCTCTTGGCCCGTTCGTCTATCGGTTAGGACGCCAGGTTTTCATCCTGGTAAGAGGGGTTCGATTCCCCTACGGGCTACACTAGATTTGAAATTGACAATTTGACATCTTACGGATGTTCCGTTGACCATTTGGCCGTCGCTCCGGATCCTTCTCCAGCGGCCGCCAAGCGAAGCTGGTAATTCGCAATGGGAACTCCCCCTCCCAGTTCGTTTTCACGGCAGCAAGCGATCACTCCGCCACCCTCCCCTGCCGGTCGATCGAAAATGGTAGCTGGTGAATCGGACATTGTAAATTTCCTTCCCCTCCCCTAGACTAATTGTGTTTTTTACACTAAGTAGTTTACCTTTGAACATTCAAGGGTGCCACCGTTTATGTTAGCTCCTCACGTGGACAACATGGCACCTGCGGCCCCGCCCCCCGAAAGCGCGGCGGAGTGAAAAGACCAAACTTCAAAATCAACTCCCATTATGGCAAGAATTGCAATCAATGGCTTCGGCCGTATCGGACGCATCACCCTGCGGAACCTCCTCGAGAAAGGACTGGACGTGGTGGCGATCAACGATCTTACCGACAACGCCACGCTGGCTCACCTCTTTAAGTACGACAGCGTACAGGGCAACTACTCCGGCGAGGTTACTTCCGACGACGACTACATCTACATCGACGGAAAGAAGATCGACGCGCTGAGCCAGCCCGATCCGAGCAAACTGCCCTGGGGAGATATGAACGTTGACGTCGTGCTGGAATGTACCGGCCGCTTTGTCGACAAGGAGAAAGCCGGGCTTCACCTGCAGGCCGGCGCGAAGAAAGTCCTCATCTCGGCCCCCGCAAAGGGAGACGTCGCGACCGTCGTACTCGGCGTGAACGAGGAGGTCATCAACGCGGAAACCAAGATCTACAGCAACGCCAGCTGTACCACCAACTGCCTCGCTCCGATGGTGAAGGTGCTCGATGACGCCTTCGGCGTAGAAAAAGGGCTCATCACTACTGTACACGCCTACACTGCCGACCAGAACCTGCAGGACGGCCCCCACAAGGACCTGCGCCGCGCCCGCGCCGCCGCCCTGAACATCGTACCCACCACGACCGGAGCCGCTAAGGCCGTCGGGCTGGTACTCCCCCACCTCAACGGAAAACTCGACGGAGGCGCCATGCGCGTGCCCGTGCCCACCGGATCGCTGACGGACCTGACCGCCATCGTGAAGCGGGAAGTAACGCTGGAGGAAGTCGATAACGCCTTCAAGCAAGCCGCCGAGGGAGAGATGAAGGGCATCCTGGCCTACGTCGACGCTCCCTACGTCAGCAGCGACATCGTTGGCAGCAAGTACAGCAGCCTGTACGACAAGGAACAGACTATCGTTGCCGGAACCCTCGTCAAGGTGGTCTCCTGGTACGACAACGAGGCCGGCTACAGCGCCCGCCTGGCTGACCTGTGCGAACGCATTGCCAGCCTGTAAGAACATGACCATTTACGGGGGCGCGCCAGGAACGGTAGCGCCCCCTTTTGCTTTCTAACCCTACCCCGCTATGAAGTTTCAAGATCTTGACGTTGCAGATAAAACCGTACTCGTACGCGTAGACTTCAACGTACCCATCGACGAAGACGGTACGATCACCGACGACACCCGGATCGCGAAGGCCGCGCCCACTATTCGCCACCTCCTGGAGAAGGGGGCGGCCGTCGTGTTGATGTCCCACCTGGGACGTCCGCAAAAGGAAAAGCTGGAGGACGGAACGGTCGACAAGGAACAATTTACCCTGAAGCCGGTCGTCACCACCCTGGAGGACCACATCGGCTGCCAGGTGCAATTCGTAGCCGACACCATCGGGGAGGAAGCGCAGGAGGCCGTCCGTGCGCTGGAAGCCGGGCAGGTCCTGCTGCTCGAGAACACCCGCTTCTACGCCGGCGAAGAAAAAGGGGACGAAGACCTGGCGAAGCAGATGGCGGAACTCGGGGACATCTACGTAAACGACGCCTTCGGTGCCGCCCACCGGGAGCATGCCTCCACGGCTACGGTAGCCAAGTACTTCGACCAGGACAAAAAAAGCTTCGGATTCCTGATGGCGGCCGAGCTGGAGGGAGCCGATAAATTGCTGAACAATCCGGCTCACCCGGTGACCGCCATCGTCGGTGGTGCCAAGGTGAGCGACAAGATCCAACTGCTGGAGAAGCTCATGAACTTCGCCGATAACGTCATCATCGGGGGTGCCATGGCTTACACCTTCAGCCTGGCTAAGGGCGGCAAGGTGGGTAATTCGCTCGTGGAGCGGGACAAAACCGACCTGGCGCTGCAACTGCTGGAAAAAGCGGAGCAGACGGGCACCAAGATTTACCTCCCCGTGGATACGGTAGTCGGTAAGGAGTTCAGCAACGAAACCCCCTCGCAGGTGGTCGCCGCGGGCGAGATCGGCGATGATTGGCAGGGACTGGACATCGGTCCGAAGTCCGTTGAGGAATTCTCTGACGTTATCGCCCGCAGTAAATCGATCCTCTGGAACGGGCCGATGGGGGTGTTCGAAATGAAGAACTTCGCCAAGGGAACCGACGCCATCGCCCAGGCGGTGGCCGACGCGACGGAAAATAACGGCGCGTACAGCCTCATCGGGGGAGGAGATTCCGTATCCGCGATCAACCAGGCCGGACTGGCCGACAAGGTGAGTTTCGTGTCCACCGGCGGGGGCGCCATGCTCGAGTTGCTGGAGGGAAAGGAGCTTCCCGGCATCCGGGCTATCCGGGGATAAGCAACCACGGCAGGTACCGGAGCGTTGTTGCGGTACGATGGAGCTAGATATTCAACTGGTTGGGGTTGAGGAGCATACCGGCAACGAGCATACGTTCCGCCTTCCCGCCAATCTTACGGCGGAGCAATCCCCCTTTTCGCCCGCTTATGCCACGGTATTCAGTCTGGATACCTTGCTGCAACGCGTAGAGGAGATTGCCGATAGTGAAGAGTTCGGTGCGCGATTCCTCGCGCGGGAGATCCTGCGACGCGTGGAAGATGCTCCCGCGCTGCGGGGCCCGCAGTTGACCATGGAGGTTATCGAACGCCACCAGGATACTCTCGATTTGTTGTTTACCGCGCTGATGTCACCACTGGACCGCGCGACCCGATTGTTTAAGGTGGCCCTACCCTTCAGTATGGTGCCCATCTACGTGAGTCCGGCACTGCAACGAATACTGGGACAGCAGGACGTCTGCTATTCCTTTTCGTGCGACATGGCCGAATTGCGGGAAACGTTGGCCGTCATGGTCGGTTGTCGGATCCTGAATCAGTGCTACGGGGTTGAAGTGGATTTCGCGGCTCCCGCGCTGCTCACGGTTCCGGACCCGAACACTGGCCTACAACGCTTCTACAAGCCCCTGGTCAGTACCGACTACGCCGAGGTCGTCGTAGAGGGGCCCCTCCCCCCCCTGAGCAAGGCCGACATTCAGCATTTACTGAACAACATCCACGACGGCGAGCTGTGGCTGCGCAAGCTTCCCCCGGAGTCCTTCTCCTTCCGGGGCTTTCACCTGTCTCAGCTACACGAAGTGACGCAGGAAGAAAGTCTTAGCCGGCTAAAACACCGCCTCATCAGTCGCGACGCCGTACTGGACGTGGAACGCGTGAAGGAGCTGGCCGAACTCGTGCGTCTGCACTTTCAGTTACCCAATTTGCAATTGGGGCTTACGGCCGTGGATTTTCCTCTGGAGCGGGCCATCGACCACGAACACCGGATCCGTTACAATCTGCTGGCCGATCAGGTTGATCGACTCGTCAACAGCCGCCACGCGGGCGGTGTCTACGATCGCTCGTTCTCGTCCGGTGAAATGCTGGTCGTGGAGGACCTGCGGGCGCTTCCCTCCCCCACCGACCTGGAGCGAAAACTCATTGGACTGGGGTACCGGAGCTTGCTACTGGCTCCCTTACTAAGTCAGGACAAGCACGTCATCGGCCTGGTCGAGGTTGCCTGCCCGACGCCGAATGCGCTGAACGCCCTCATGAAGGACCGGTTTCAGGAGATTCGCGGACTTTTCCGTACGGCCGTTGAGCGTAGCCGGGAGTACATCGACAACCGTATTGAGGTTATTCTTAGGGAACAGTACACGAGTCTGCACCCCGCCGTGGAGTGGCGGTTCACCGAAGCCGCGTTCAATATTCTCCAGCGGCTCGAGGACGGCCTGCCGGAACAACCGGAGGAGATCAAGTTTAAGAAGGTCTATCCACTATACGGACAGGCGGACATCGTTGGCAGTAGTGACCTCAGGAATACGGCTATCTACCAGGACCTGGTCGACAACTTGCGGGCGGCCCGCTTTTTCCTCACCCGCGCGATGGATCTGGTGGATTTTCCCATCGTCAAGCAGGTCGTGATGACGTTAGACGTCCACCTCGCCGTTACGTTGGAAGAATTCGACAGTAGCCACGAGATCCGCTTCAGCGAGTTTATTCAGCAACGGCTCACTCCTCTGATCGAGCAACTGGGAGGTCAGATTCCCCAACTCCGGGAGCTGATGGAGCAGTACCGCGGCGACCTTAACCAAGACCTGGGACTGTTTTACCGCGTGCGGCGGGATTACGAACAAAGCGTACACCGACTGAATCAAATGATCGGTGACTTCCTGAGCGACCGGGATCAGGCCGCGCAGCGCATTCTCCCCCACTACTTCGAGAAGTACAAGACCGACGGGGTCGAATACGAGATCTACGCGGGGCAGAGTATGCTCAAGCGCCATGAGTTTACGCGGATTCACCTGAGCAATCTCCGCCTCTCCCAGCTCGTGGACATGTGTGAACTCACCCGCCGGGTCGGTCGGCTCAGCCAGGAACTGCCCATGCCCCTCCGCACGGCTCAGCTCGTGTTCGCCTACACCACGCCGCTAAACATCCGCTTCCGAATGGACGAGAAGCGGTTCGACGTCGACGGTGATTACAACGTACGCTACGAGATTCTGAAGAAGCGGATCGACAAGGCGACTATCCGCCAGGGGCAGGAACGGCTAACCCAGCCCGGTATGATCAGCATCGTGTATATGCAGGACCGGGATGCCGATGAGTACCAGGATTACCTCCACTACCTGCATCAGGCGAATTACATCGACGGGGCCGTCGAAAATCTGGTGCTCGATCCTCTGCAATCCGTGAATGGCCTGCGGGCGCTGCGTTTCCGCGTGAAGGAGTAGGCGGCCGCCGGGAGCGTGGACACTGGCGCAACTTTGGGGCTGAACTTACGGTTTAATAGCCGAACGCCACAACGCTTTTTTTGTGGTTAAAACGCAGACGTTTGAGCGAAATCGTAATGACCATCAATGGGGTGGATCCCGTTGAGCTCCTCGGGGAGAACAATAAAAAACTGAATCTCCTACGAGCGGCATATCCGGAGGCTACCGTCACTCAGCGCGGTACCAACGTGAAGATTAAAGCCGAAAAGCAGGAAGCCCAGAAAATCAAACACCACCTGGAACTGATGATGCGGCTACTGCAGGACAACCGCGAACTCAGCAGTCAGACCGTAGAAGATCTGCTGGCCGGCGAGAATCCGTTCCGGACACGATTGGGCAGCGGGGACAAAAATAAAACCATCGTTTTCGGCCGCAGCGGTAAGCCCATCAAGGCTCGGACGCCCAATCAGGCCGCCATGGTCGAGGCGGCTGAATCCAATGACATCGTTTTTGCCGTAGGTCCTGCAGGAACGGGTAAAACCTATACCGCGGTCGCGCTGGCGATTCGCGCCCTGAAAAATAAATTGGTCAAGAAAATCATTCTAACCAGGCCAGCCGTGGAAGCGGGTGAAAGTCTGGGATTCTTGCCCGGTGATCTTCAGGACAAGATTGATCCCTACCTGCGACCGCTCTACGACGCGCTTGACGATATGCTGCCCCGCGAACGACTGGATAAGTTTAGGGAGGACGGCACCATCGAGATTGCGCCCCTGGCGTACATGCGTGGACGAACGCTGGATAACTGTTTTGTGATCATGGACGAGGCTCAGAATACCACGACCTCCCAGATCAAAATGTTTTTGACCCGTTTGGGCCCCTCGGCTAAGTGCATCGTGACGGGTGACCTGAGTCAGGTGGACCTACCCCGGAATCAAGTTTCCGGACTGCGGCGAGCCATCAAACTGCTGGCCCCGATCAAGGGCATCTCCGTTATACGGCTCAGTGCGGAGGATGTAGTACGGCACCGGCTGGTTAAGTCCATCATTAAAGCCTACGACGCCGCCGACGAGGCGGAAGGCCGGGGACGATTCGGCCCGCCTCAGGAGAGCACTTTCGAGCGTTTAGGCCCTCCCGGACGCAGTAGAAGAGATGATTTCGGGGAATTCGATCACAGCGAGTAGAAAATTCGCGCCCTTTACATATTACGAAACTAAAGAAAGCCAGCGGTGTACACCGCTGGCTTTCTGCGTTTTACGCAATTATTGTCTGATATATTGGCAATTTTTGGTTGCCAAATGGGCGAAAAGTGCCGATGATTCGGGGGAAAGGCGGTGTCATCTTTGGATCACAATCAACAACAAGGGTTGATTCTTCTCTCATGAAGTGAACGCATAGAACATTTAACATAGTCTCTACGGGGCTAAAAAATTTTCGGCATCATGGTTGAAGACATCATTCTCTAACAACGGGCCAACCGCCCATTCACCACCTCCGGGCCCGCCCGGCTTGCTCTCAAATCATATCTTAACACACATCTCATGACTTTCTTTTCGGAAATCCTCTCCCCAGAAACCCTCCAGGCCGCTCAGTCTTTCGTCGACTACCTGAGTACCGTATCCCCCAATATTGTTGTCGAAGACATCATTACCCGCGGTAGCGAACTGGCTTCTAACATCGTCGTCGAAGACATCATCACCCGCGGCGGTGCCTCCAACATCGTCGTCGAGGACATCATTACCCGCGGCAGCGAACTGGCCTCCAACATCGTCGTCGAAGACATCATCACCCGCAGCGGTGCTTCCAACATCGTAGTAGAGGACATCATTACCCGCGGCAGCGAACTGGCCTCCAACATCGTCGTCGAAGACATCATCACCCGCAGCGGTGCTTCCAACATCGTCGTCGAGGACATCATTACCCGCGGCAGCGAACTGGCTTCCAACATCGTGGTCGAAGACATCATCACCCGCGGCGACGTCTCCAACATCGTAGTAGAGGACATCATCACCCGTGTAGCCTAAGTCGCTCACAACCATCACCTACTTCCCACCAAGAATTTTCATCTCTCTCATTCGTATCCCATGGCTCTCTTTACCGAAATTCTCTCCCCCGAAACCCTCCAGGCCGCTCAGTCTTTCATCGACTACCTGAGCTCCGTTCCCGCCAACATCGTCGTTGAGGACATCATCACCCGCGGCAGCGAACTGGCTTCCAACATCGTCGTCGAAGACATCATCACCCGCAGCGGCGCCTCCAACATCGTCGTCGAGGACATCATCACCCGCGGTAGCGAACTGGCTTCCAACATCGTCGTCGAAGACATCATTACCCGCGGCGACGTCTCCAGCATCGTAGTCGAGGACATCATTACCCGCGGCAGCGAACTGGCTTCCAACATCGTCGTCGAAGACATCATCACCCGCGGCGGCGTCTCCAGCATCGTAGTCGAGGACATCATTACCCGCGGTAGCGAACTGGCTTCCAACATCGTGGTCGAAGACATCATCACCCGCGGCGACGTCTCCAGCATCGTAGTCGAGGACATCATCACAAGAGCTTAAGTCTGCCGCGCTTAAATGGCGGAGACCCTTCCCGGACATTTTCCCATCACCCTTACAATTCAAGTCATCATGGTAGAAGATATCATCCTCTAAGACAGCAGCATACTGCTTACGGAGTCACCAGACTTCCCCTCCTTCACTACTAAAAAGCGTTGTATGGATCACTTCTACCCGAATGTCCAGAACGCGGGTCTACTGCGCCGCCCTGCTGCGGATCTTTCGACCATCCGGTGAGTTCTGTTCCAGGTTTTCCAGGACGATCTCCCACAGCGTTTCGTACGGTATGATCTCGGAACTATTGGCGCGCCCCAGTTTTCTAGCCTGGGGACTCACCATCTTCTGGTAGGTCTTACTCGACTTTCTCACCGTTGCCGCGCGGTGAAAGTTGCATTTTTCCGCGGTCAACAGCAGTTTAAAGAAGCAGTTGTTGCGCAGGTTCTCGTTGTTCATCAGGTAACGGCTACCGTAACGGATCAGCGCATCCGTCCGATCGATGATCTTACTGTACTGGTCGTTGATGATGAAGAAAATAACCTGAAGAATGAGAATCTGCACGTTCATCCCTTGTTTGTCCTTCGAATACGAGGGCACATTGTTGACGAACTTGTACAGTTTGAAATCCGGCAACGTACCCTTCGTTTTGGTCAGGTCAATCTTCCCGGCCATCACCAGCAGATTGACGTAGGCCTCCAGGATCAGCCAGTATTCCACGTGCTGCGGAGTAAGCAGTCGGTTCAGCGTTCTGCGGTTGACTACCGCCAGCTGCTCGTAGGCGTATTCCAGATTACCGGTCTGCAGCCCGAGCGTAATGGCGTATTCCGCGAGCTTGATGTTGTTGATCGACTCCTTCGGCACCATGGTATCGGCTCGCTTTACCTGCACGACTCCCTCTTCGAAATCCCGGAGCTTTACCGAACACTCTACCCGGGTCAGGGCCATCAGGCTTAGTGATTGCTGACCGGCACCCTTGCACTTACGGAGCACGACTTCGGCCTCGTTTGCCACCTTAATGGCATCGCCGTATTTCCCCAGGAGCGTCAGGCTGTGCACCTTCATAATGTAGAACATCGCCTGCATCGCCGATACCCGGGGGTACCTCTTTACGGCGACCTCGTGCTCGGCTACGAAAGCACCCACCCGCTGTCCGATCTCATTCGGCAACAACTTATGGGCATAGATCATACCGCGCATGTCCCGGTATCCACTCGAGATCCGGTTGAGTACGTTCTCCGCGTCGGCGTAGTGATCCGCCAGCTCCTGGTACTTCAGAAACTGCTTCTCGTCGAAACCCACCCCTAAGTAGAGACTCGCCAGAATGGACGTCAAACGACTGTTGATCGGCAGTATCTCGTAATCCTGCACCCGGCGAAGCGTCGTGTGTGCCAGGTACTTCACGCTGTGCCACGCACGGCGGGTCAGCAACAGACTGATCAGGTTGAGTTGCCGGTATCCATTTACCTGAGCGTCGTCGTAAGTCTTGTAGTTGGCGGAGTAGACGTTATCGTCCATCACCGCTGTCGTGATCAGATCACGCAACCTACCCTTGAGCGCCCGGTACGCCGGGTGCCGGGAGTCGTACTCGGGACCGTAAAGCTCCGCAACGATCTCATCTTCCGCCAGATCCGTCTTCACCAACAGGCCGTGAAGCTGCGCAATCATTGACTCTCTGCCCTTCGAGTGGCTGATTTTCAACAGCTTCGCCACCTTTTTTGGGGAGGCTATGTCCAGAAGCTCTCTAAGGTCTTGCATGAGGATGTTTCAAAAACAGTGGATTTTAGGTAAATCTTGCCTCCTCAAATTACAGTAGATCAACCGATTATAAAAATTAGGCAAAAAAAAAGCACCCTTTTAGGTGCTGCGAAATCGTGTAAGCTGCTTCTTTTTCGGGTCCCTACCCCCTCTATATTTGTATCATCAACAGGGAAAAACACCTAAGACCGCCCATCGCGGCAAAATTTAATCTTGAGTTTTATGAAATTGTGTTTGTTCATAGTGTCTCTTTAGTTATAATTCGCAACCCTTGAATGTGGGGTTTATAGCATCAAAGGAGTGGTTGACATAACTAGCCTCGTGTCAACTAACCGGTTTAGCGAAATTATAACGACAGCGCCAACCGCTTTTCGGTTGGCGCTATTTTTTTGTCCGCTAATCCGATGCTTGCAAAGCTAATTACTGAGCGGCACTTAATCCGGAAATTATCGGTATATCACCCATAAAATGGACGGATTATCGATTTTTCCTCCAAAATGGAGGATTCTTTTACCGGAACATCCCCATACAATCGTTGTAGCGGTCCGCATGACGCTTTCTTTGCACCTCCCGGCTGTCGCCAAAATCGATGGCGACGCTCATCTCGAAGGTCGGTCCTAACCCGCCCGGAACTGCGCGCAATCCCGAAATCACCGCATCGTAACTGATGCCTACCTTCAGTACGTCCTTGCGGAAGGAAACCGTACCGATGAACCCATCCGGGTTACCGAAGGCGTGGCGGTACCACCCCCCCAAGGCAAAGGTGCCGTAACCAAAGTAGGCCCCCATATTGAGTTGTTGGAAACCCGCCTGCCGCGTATACAGTAGGTTCGGCGTTACGTACGCCGGCCGCCGGGGGTTGCTGAACCGCTTGACGTCAAACTGTGCTCCGGTATGTACACTGAAGCGTTGGGGGCGACCGGCGTACAGATTATTATCCAGGGCCAAAAGCCCCTCGTCCGGGCGGTTGAGGTGCTCGATGCTGAAGCCCCCGTACACGTTTTTGCCGTAGAACAAGACCCCCGACCCCAGATCCGCGGAAGTTTTGGAAATATTCTCCAGCTGCTCTTCCGTGACGCCGTCAATGCCGGCCGATGGGTCGATCACGTCCCCGAAAATCAGCCCGCCGAAATCGATCCGGCTGGTCAGTAATCCGCCACTCAGCCCGATCCGGGCGTGCCAGTCGGAGTTGAGTTGAATATCGTGGGCATACACCAGCGCGACTTGGGTATTGCGGTACAGCCCTTCTAACTGGCTATCGGTCAGCATGCGCAGGCCGAAACTGGACGGGCTACCGTTGACCGGCAGTTCCAGACTGGCCGCGAACGTTTGGTAGGCGCTGGGATAGCTGGTGTGCTGACTGCGGTAGTTGGTCGTAATACGGGGAGCCACACTTACCCCGGTGAAGGCCGGATTGAGCTGCATGGGCGAAGCGTAGAATTGGGAAAATACCGCGTCCTGGCCGTTCAGGACAGTCCCACTCAACAAGCCCAGCACCAGAATAGCCAATAACCTACGCATGCCTAAAGCTAACCTCCGGAACACCGCTTTCCAAACGCTACGTAGCGGCCGTCGTCCCTGCGACAGCCACGGTGGAGTTACCGGCAATGTGGCTACCGCGAACAACGTTTCCCCGCCGCTAGTGTATCTTAATTTTGCGCGCTAATGCCGGACCATGCCGAAGCTTCTTCTCTGTTTTTCTTGTTTTCTCTTTTCACTGACCGCCGTCGCCCAGGTGAGGTTGAGTCAGGAACTGAGTTGGTTACCTCCCCAGACCATCGAATGGGAAGGAAGCCGTCGCGTCATCCTGGCTTACCATTTGGGCGGGGACGCAGGAGCCGAGAAATCCGGAGAGCTGCCATCCTTCGTGCACACCTTCACCGCCTCCTCGGGAGCCCCCCGGGACGTCCGTATCCTCGGCATCGAGACGGAAGACTTTACCCCTCCCGCCGGCTTCGCCGCCGAACCGGAGGATGCATTCACCTTTACGTTCGGCGCTTCTTTGCAACCCGAGGGGTGGCTCGGTAAGGTCAGCGGCCCGGCGATTATCCGCGCGGGGGGAACCCTTAAACGGCTGGTGTCCATTGAACTGGAGCTAACCCCCGCCCCGCCGGCCGGCAACGGAAGCGGACGATCAACCTTCGCGAGCAATTCCGTTCTCCGGGAAGGAGAGATCTACCGCTTTTCCGTACCCCAGTCCGGCGTGTACAAACTTACCCGAGCCTTTCTGGCCAATGAACTAAAGGTCAGCGGGATCGACCAGTTGGACCCGCGCGACATCAAGATCTACGGTCAGCGGGGCGGCATGCTGCCCGAGCTCAATAACGTTACCCCCCCCGACGACCTCACCGAACAGGCCATAACTATTGAGGGCGAAAGTGACGGGCGCTTCGACGCCAACGACTACATCCTGCTGTACGCAGAGGGGCCGGACGAGCGGACGTACGACGCCCTCACCGACCGCTTCACCTACACCAAAAATATCTACAGCGAGCAGAACCACTACTTCCTGCAGATCGGCACCGCCGGAAGGGGCCGGCGCGTAAGTATGCTTCCCTCGACTTCCACCGGTACGGTAGCCAGTAGTTACGACGCTCTGTTTCGCCTGGAGGAGGATCGTTACAACGTACTTCACGAAATCGGAGGCAACAGTCACGGATCGGGGCAGACCTGGTTCGGGGAATTCTTCCGGGTTTCGCGGGAGCGTAACTACCCGGGTCTCGTCACCTTCCCGGACGCGGTAGTCAGTGAGCCGCTACGCGTGCGGGCGCGGATGGGACTACGAACGGAAGCCACCAGCCGCTTCTTCCTGGAAGTAAACAACCAGGAACTGAGCAGCTTCAACGCCGCCCCGGTCGTATTCGGCGCCCAGGAGCAACGATCCGCCGTCATCCCCGTCGAACTGTCGGGCAGCGCCGACATGAGCGGGGAGCGGGTCAATGTCAAACTCAGTTACCCCCACCAGGCCGGCAACGGACAGAGCGAGGGGTGGCTCGACTGGATCCAGCTCCGCGCCCGCCGTCGCCTGAGCTTTGCCGGTCAGGACCAGTTCTCCTTCCGCGACACCCGTACGATGAACGAGGCTTCCGTAACCTACCAACTCCTGAATCCTCCCGCCGATGTACGGGTATGGCGGGTAGACGGCCCCGACGTCCGTCAGGCTCCACTTAACGGAAACAGTTTCAGCGCCGCTGCCGGCGGGACACTCTTCGAATACATTGCCTTCCGCCCCGGGGCCGGCCTACTTACCCCGACGGCCGTAGGACGAGTAGAGAACCAGAACCTGCACGCCATCGACCGGGCCGATATGATCATCGTTACCCACCGCGATTTTCTTACCCAGGCGGAGACCCTGGCCGAACACCGCCGTGCCCACAACGGGTACACCACCCACCTCGTTACCACCCAACAGATCTACAATGAATTCAGTAGTGGGCGTGATGATGCGGCCGCCATCCGCAACTTCGTCCGTATGGTGTACGAACGCGATCCCTCGCTGAAGTATCTCCTGCTGTTCGGGGATGGGAGCTTCGATCACCGCAATATTTACAAACTGGGGACCAACTTCATCCCGGTGTACGAGCACGAGGGAGCCTTCACCGAGGTAAAAAGCTTTCCCGCCGACGACTTCTTCGGCATCATGCTTCCCGCCACCGGAAGTCAGCCGCTCGCCCCCGACCTGAGCATAGCGGTAGGACGGCTCCCGGTAAAGTCAGCCGATGAGGCCGGCCCGGTAGTAGCTAAACTGATTCGTTACGACACCGACCCCTCCTCCCTCGGAGACTGGCGTACGCGCATGGTTTTCGTCGGAGACGACGAGGATGACGGTAAGCACACGCGCGACGTGAACCGGGTCGCAACCGCCGTACAGGAACGCAAACCCGACCTGAACTTCGACAAGCTATACTTCGACCTGTTCCCCCAGCAGAGCCTCTCGGCCGGCGATCGTTTTCCCGACATCACGGAGGGACTGGACCGGGCCGTCTTCCGCGGTGCCCTCGCCGTGACCTACCTCGGACACGGCGGCCCCAGGGGCTGGGCTCAGGAAAGGGTACTGACCATCCCCCAGATCCGCAACTGGACCCGCCCCGTTAATTCCGTCGATCCCATACAGCCCCCCGTGTTCATCACGGCTACCTGCACCTTTAGCGATTACGACGATGCCTCCTTTGTGAGCGCGGGGGAGGAAGCTTTTCTCACGCCCCGGGGCGGGGTGATTGCTCTCATGACCACGACCCGTCCGGTATTCGCTACCCGCAACTACGAGCTAACTAACAATACCGTTCAGGCCATGCTCGACCGGCCGGATGGTTCTTGGCGCAGCCTGGGTGACATCATCCGCATCGCCAAGAATGAAACCACGCCCATCGACCGCGGATTTCTCTCCGGTGACACGGAGAACGCCCGCAAATTCACCCTACTCGGAGACCCGGCCACGGTCATCGCCTTTCCCCGTCACGGGATCCGCACCACCATGATCGACACCCTCGCCGTCGATTCCGTTCGCCGCGACACCGTACGTGCTCTGGAAAAGATGCGCATAAGCGGGGAGATCGTCGACGTCAACGGTAATCTGTTACCGGACTTCAACGGACAGGTCTACCCCACTATCTACGACAAGGCCCAGGTAATTCCTACCCTGCAACAGGACCCCAGCAGTCCGCTGATCGAAGTGGAAGTGCAGCGGAACATCGTGTTTCGGGGGCGGGCTACGGTAACCGCCGGTAAATTCTCCTTCGAGTTCGTCGTCCCCAACGATATCGACTATACCTTCGGTCCGGGTAAGGTTAGCTACTACGCCGCCGACCGGGAACGGTTTACGGATGCGGCCGGCTACTACGACCGGCTCGTCATCGGCGGTACCGGGACAGGAACCGACGCCAACGATCAGGGCCCTACCGTCGACGTCTTTCTCGACGACACTGACTTCGTAGCCGGTGGACAGGTAACGGAAGATCCGGTGTTACTCCTGCACCTCAGCGATGATCTGGGCATCAACGTAACCGGTAACAGCATCGGCCACGACCTGGAAGCCGTACTGGACGGAGACACCCGCAATCCGATCGTACTCAACGATTACTACGAAGCCGACGTGGACGACTTCCGCAGTGGAAAAGTACGCTACCCCCTCTTCGATTTGGAACCCGGAGCGCATACGATCACCGTTCGCGCCTGGGACGTAGCCAACAATAGTACGGTCACCACTGCGGAGTTTATCGTAGCAACCGACGTTGGCGACGCGCTCACCCACGTTCTGAATTACCCCAATCCCTTCACTACCCGTACCTGTTTCCAGTTCGACCATACCCTAGTGGGTCAGAACGTGGAAGCGATCGTACAGATATACACCGTAAATGGCCGCCTGGTCAAAACCATCGAGCGCCCCTTCCCCTTCAGTGACGGTTCCATCCGTCAGGATGACTGCATTGAGTGGGACGGTCTGGACGACTACGGCGACCAACTCGCCCGGGGCGTGTACCTCTACCAGGTTCGCCTACGCGGAGACGGGGTGAACGTGGTGAACGGTGAGCTGGAGAAGTTGGTCCTGCTGCGGTAGCTCACTGGGATAAGGGGGGGGGAAGACTCCCTCAACCGGCGCGACGTACCAAAAAGAAAGCGGCCAGGATACGGATGTATCCTGGCCGCTACTCATTCGGCCTAAACCGATCAAGGCTTAGTTGTACCCGGGGTTCTGGCCGAGTACTTCGAAGCCCTGGAGGTCGATCTGTCCCTGGGGGATGGGGTAGTAAAGATCCTGGGGGGCGGTGAACTGCGCACCACCGAATTGTACCGGCAGGAACTGCTTCTCGTAGTTGATGTAGCCGTTCAGAAAGGATTCCGCCTTTCCCCAACGACGCAGGTCGAAGAAGCGGTGACCCTCACCGGAAAGCTCCAGCTTCCGCTCAAACTGCAGAATCTTGCGAGCGTTGTCCTGGCTGCCGAGATCGTCGTACAGCGCGATCTCGTAGTTTGCTGCGGGGCTGCCGTCGTCGGTCGTCAGTTCGGAGTTCTGGGCCCGTTCGCGCACCATATTGATCAGTTCCAATGCACGACTCAGGTTGTTCAGTTCGATCTCCGCCTCGGCGAGCATCAGCAGTACGTCGGCGTACCGGATGACTACGTAGTTGACGGCGGGGTAGCCGCGGGTCCAGCTCGTACCGTCGGAGAAGGTGTTTTCCTGCGACTGGTAGTACACGAATTTCTTCGGAGAGTAGGGACCGGCGTGGGGCTGATCGCGAATCCAGTCCCGTCCGGGGAAGAGTCCCCAATCGAGGTAAGGAATACCCCGGCGTCCTACCGAGTGGTCGAGGCGGGGATCCAGCGGGCCGCTGTCCGGCGTGAAGGGTTCGGCCGACGCGAGGCCGAAATCGTTAGCCACTTCGTACTGATCCTGACGGTACTGCTCGTCGAGGAGGGGCAGTCCGTCTTCCGTACGGAAGGAGTTTACCAGGTCGAAGCTCGGCTGGAAGAAGCCACAGCAGTTACCGGGTCCACTGGAACCAGTGTTGTGGGGGAAATTCAACGCGAAATCGGGGTTAGCGTTGTTGGTGGTACCGGTATTAGCGGCCGCCTGAATGGCAAACAGCGATTCCTTGTTGTTGTCGAACTCGGCGTTGAATACCTCGGAGTAGCTCTCCATAAGTCCGACCTCCTGACCGTTGGCCGTCATGCCGTTAGCGACTACCCAGTCAAACATCTGCTTCGCTTCGGCCCACTTTCCCTGAAAGAGGTAAGTCTTGCCGAGGTAGGCGGCGGCGGCGGTCTTGTTAGCACGACCGGCCTGGGACTGCGTTTCGGGCAGGTTGTCGTAAGCGAAGCGGAAGTCTTCCTCGATGTGCGGCCACAGATCGGTCGAAGGGGTAGTAACTACCTCCTCCGAGGTCATCAGTTCCGTAATGTACGGGGCCTGGTTGAAGGTGATCTCCAACTGGAAGTAGTAGTGACCGCGCAGGAAGCGACCTTCGGCTACGGCACGGGTGCGCAGGGCCTCGGTTACGGTTGGATCCTCCGACTGGCTCGCTACCTTGATGGCGGCATTGGAACGAGCTACTCCTTCGAAAATGCCCGTCCAGCGGTTAGCGGGTACCTGAGAGGTAGGAGACAGCTGGTACTCCACCACTTCGTTGATGGCGGTGAAGTCACCCGTTTCCGTGCCCTTGTTAGCGTCACCGCCCTGGATGGAACCGTGCACCCAGTTGGAGGCACCGCCGAACCAGTTGCCGCGGCCGCCCAGCTGGGAGTAAGCGCCGATGAGAAGCCCGTCGATACCGGCGGGGCTACTGAGTACGGCTTCGTTAAGTGAGCCCGTCGGGGCCACCTCCAGAAAGTCCTCCGAACAACTGTAGAGGACGACGCCCATCGAAAGGAGGGCGCCGAATATATAAGTGAGACGTTTGTGTGTCTGCATGATTGTTTATTGTTGTTTGATTATAGGGTCCCGGAGCGCTTGGCGGGCCAAGCGCTCCGGGACGTATTGGGGTTAGAAGTCGACGTGCAGGCTCAGGTTGTAAGCCCGGGTGACCGGGTAGTTACCTACGTCTACACCGAACTTCGTATCCGCAGCTCCACCGACAGCGGGGTCCAGTCCGTCGTAACCGGAAATGGTGAAGAGGTTGTTAGCCGCCAGCGTGATGCGGACGTTGTTAAGCGCACCGCCGAAGGCAGTATTGGGCAGGTTGTAGCCGAGGGCCAGGTACTGGAGGCGGAGGTAGTTACCGTTCTCCACGTAGTAGCTGTTCGACTGGGTCGACGTACTGAAGTTCGATACGTTCTCGTAGATCGGCACGTCGGTATCGGTGTTGGTCGGCGTCCAGCTGTCGAGTACGCGGGTCGATACCGCGGCGCCGACGAAGGTGCCGTAGAAATCGGTGAACCACTTCGAGTTGTTGTAGATCTCCCCACCCAGCGAGGTGTAGAAGAAGGAGGTCAGGTCAAAGCCTTTGTAGCTCAGCTTCAGGTTAAGACCACCGGTGAAGTCCGGTACGGCGCTTCCGAGGAACGTGCGGTCGGCTTCGGTGATCTGTCCGTCGGGCTGACCGGTGAGGTCACCGTTCTCGTCGCGGCTGTTGTTGTCCTCGAAGCGGAAACGGCCGGGAGCGGCACCTTCCTGCGTCGGGGCGTTGGCTACTTCCTGATCGCTCTGGAACAGGCCCAGGGTACGGTAACCGAAGAAGGAGGAAAGCGGCATGCCGACCTGGTTGCGGACGATCGTACCGGAGATCCGGCTACCCGTTACGTCGAAGAAGTCGACGTCGTCGGTGAACTTGGTGATCTCGTTCTTAAGGATCGCACCGTTGATGGTGGTTTCGATGGAGAAGTCGGTACCGATCTTGGCCCGGTAGATGAGCTGGGCGTCGAGGCCCTGGTTGAGCATACTACCGATGTTGACTACCGGAGCGGTTGCGTTGGGTCCGAGGACGTCGGGAGTGGGAAGCTGTACGAGCAGGTCGTTCGTCTCCTTACGCCAGAGATCGACGATCAGGTCGACGTTGCCGCCGGCCAGGGTCGCGTCGAAACCGACGTTAGAGGTAACGGAGGTCTCCCAGCGGGCGGATTCCGTTCCGATCCGGCTCCGGAAGAAGCCGGCAATGGCCGTGGAGTTAGTACCGGCAATGTCGTAGCTCGAAGCACCCAGGCTGGTACCGAACAGGTTGAAGCGGTTGTCACCGTTCACGTTGTTGGAGTTACCCATCTGGCCCCAGCCACCCCGAATCTTCAGGTCGTTGATGAAGTTCTGGTTCTGCATGAAGCCCTCGCTGGTCACCCGCCAGGCGGCGGAGATGGCGGGGAAGGTACCGTAGCGATTCTCGGCACCGAAGCGGCTCGAACCGTCGCGGCGCAGAACACCGGTCAGGTAGTACTTATCGTTCCAGTTGTAGTTCACCTGGGTGAAGGCCGAGTAGAAACGGCTACCGTTGGTGAATCCGGAACTGACGTTGCGGCTGCTGACGTTATTGAGCGAAACGAAGTCGGGGCTCTGGCTGAAGGGGTTGATACCGGAGCCGTTACTGAAGCGGAATTTACCGGCCTCCAGGGCTTCCACACCCACGAGGGCGTCTACGCTGTGTCCGCCAAACTTGCGCTTGTAATTAGCCGTGTTGGTAAACACCCAGTCGGTACCGTAGCCCTGAAATTCGCTGTAACCGAAGCTGGCGTTGTTCTCGGCATTCTCGTACGTCTGCCGGCTGTAAGACCGACCGTTGTACCCAATGTACTTACCGCCGAAGCTCGAGCGCAGGATCAGGTCCGAAATGGGTTCGAACTCCAGGTAAAGGTTACCGAAGGCAATGTTGTCGAAGTTCTGATTGTCTGCCAGACCGTCACGGGCAGCTACCGGGTTGCGGGGGTTACCGAAACCGGGGGCTTTCGTACCGGCGTAACCACCGAATTCGTCGTAGACGGGAATGAGGGGGTTCAGGCGGAAGGCCGAAAGGATCTCGTTCTCGTCGTCCGAGCTACCGGCACCGGCACCGTCACCGGTGAGCCCCAGGGCCTTGCGGTGGGTGAACTGTAGGTTCTGTCCGAAGCGGACGCGGTTGCCGAGGTCAAACTCGGTGTTCATACGGGCGGTGTAGCGCTCGTAGCTGTTGTTCAGCAGGATACCCTCCTGAATCTGGGCACCCAGGCTGACGTAGTAGCGGGCATCCTCCGTCGATCCCCGGAAACCGAGGGTGTGACGATTGGTCATGGCGGTGCGCGTAATGGCGTCGTACCAGTCGGTACCTTCCTTGTTGGCGCGAACGACCTGGTACAGGGGGCCGGCGCTGGGGTCGATGTTGTAGTTACTGCGCTCAGCCTCCAGGTCAACCGTTCCGCGGACACCGCCGATGCTACCGACCAGGATGTAGTCGGGCAGGACGGGAGTTTCGCCCGAACCGTACTGGGGGTGGTTGAAGACCGGATCGGTGCCGTTAGCGGCGGCCGTGTTGCGGATAGCCTCCCACGTCTTCATGGCATCCTGAGCGGGCGTCAGAATAGGCTGACCCATTCCCGGATCGGTGAAGCCGGTCAGTCCGTCGTAGGAAATTTGCAGGGGCGAGGGCTCGCGGGTACCGCGCTTGGTCTGAATGACGACCACACCGTTAGCGGCACGTGCACCGTAGATCGAAGCCGAGGCCGCGTCCTTCAGGATCGAGGTGTTCTGGATATCGTCGGGGGACAGGAAGTTGATGTTGGTCTGGGGCACCCCGTCTACCACATAGAGGGGGTTGTTTCCACCGAACGAACCGAATCCGCGGACTCGGATGATGGATTCCGTACCGGGTTGTCCGTTGGTGATGACCGTAACGCCGGCGGCGCGTCCCTGCAGCTGCTGCTCCACGTTACCCGAAGGAATAGCAGTGAGTTCTTCGGTACTGACCGTAGAGATGGCTCCCGTCGTCTGTCGCTTGCTGGTAACGGCATAACCCGTTACGACGACTTCATCCAGGGCGACTCCCTCGGAGAGAATGACGTCCACGACCGTCTCGCCGCTCAGGACGAGGGTCTGGGATTCGAAGCCGGTGTAGGAATACACGAGTTCCGTGACGTTGGCGGGGACGGTGAGTTCGTAGCGACCGTCCAGATCGGCTACCGTACCGGCGGTCGTTCCTTTTGCCAGCACCGTCGCGCCCACGAGGGGAAAGCCGTCCGGATCGGTTATGGTACCGGATACCGTTGTTTGCCCATAGACGGCCGCCGAACACAGCAGCGCCATCATCAGGCTCAAAAGTTGTTTCATGATCGAAGTTAAATTAGTGAGTTCAGATTTTTGTATGGTGCATCCCCGGGGTGACCCCTTATGCTCTAACAAGACGCTAACATACCAAATATTCAATAGACAACGGAAGTCAGAAAAATTACTTTTGCCGCCCCCGTTGCCGGGAAGTGTTACGGTCGGCGACCAGTCCTTATTATCTTACCACCACCTTAATGGCTTCCATGAAATTTGTCCTCTGTTTATCGTCGATTAGCCTCTTATTACTAGCGAGTTGTCAGGAGAATACCTCCCCTACCCTCTTCCAACGTATAGATGCCGCGGAAAGCGGCCTCACCTTTGCCAATCGCATCGCCGAAAACGACACCTTTAACATTCTCGACTTCGAATACGTATACAACGGCGGCGGCGTTGGCACCGCCGATTTCAACGGCGACGGCCTCACCGACCTCTACTTTACCGGCAATACGGCGGACAACCGACTCTACCTCAATCTCGGTGAATTCAAGTTCCTGGACGTGACGGAAGCCGCCGGCGTAAGTGGGCGGGGGCGCTGGAGCAGTGGGATCTCGGTCACCGACGTTAATGCGGATGGACGTCCCGACCTTTACGTAAGCGCCACCGTCCGGCAACCGGGGCGACTCCGGGCCAATATGCTCTTCATCAACCAGGGCAGCGAGGTCGGACAGGACGGCATCGCCGTACCCCGCTTCACCGAAGTGGCGGCCACCTGCGGTATCGCCGATACTTCCCATACAACCCAGTCCGTCTTTTTCGATTACGACCGCGACGGCGATCTCGACCTATACGTACTGGTCAACGAAATGGACAACCGCGCCCTCCCGAATCGTTACCTGCCGAAGATCACGGACGGCACGGGCCGGAAAAACGATAAACTATACCGCAACGAGGGCAACGCCGCCGACGGTCTGCCCCGCTTCGTCGAAGTGACCCGGGAAGCCGGCATCCTTAAGGAGGGCTACGGTCTCGGGGTAAGCGTCTGCGACGTGAATATGGACGGGTGGCCCGACCTCTACGTGACGAACGACTACGTCAGCAACGACCTGCTCTGGATCAACAACCAAGACGGAACCTTCACCGATCGGGCCGGTACCTACCTCAAACACACGAGTTATTCGGCCATGGGCAACGACGTAGCCGACCTCAACAACGACGGCCTGGACGATCTGGTTTCCGTCGATATGTTTCCCGAAGGCAACCTGCGGCGGAAAGCCATGATGCCCCCCAACAACTACACGGCCTACCTCAACAACCAGCGGTTCAACTACCAGTACCAGTTTACCCGCAACATGCTGCAGCTAAACCGGCAACTCACCGACTCCACTTTCGTCTTTTCCGAAGTAGGCATGCTGGCGGGGGTAGCCGCCACGGACTGGAGCTGGAGCCCCCTGGCCGCCGATCTGGACAACGACGGAGACCGCGACCTGCTCATCACTAACGGATTTCCCCGGGACGTAACGGACCGCGACTTCATGGACTACAACGTGCAGATGAGTAACCTGGTGAGCCGGGACGTCCGCCTGGCGCAGATCCCCTCCATCAAAATTGCCAACTACGCCTACGAGAACGACGGTCAGGACATTCCCTCCTTCACCAATCGCGTAAAGGAGTGGGGGTTTGAGTATCCGTCCTTCAGCAACGGGGCGGCCTACGCCGACCTAGACAACGACGGGGATCTCGACTACGTCGTCAATAACATCAACGACAGCTGTTTTCTCTTCCGCAACGACCTCATTCAGCCCGGACATGTTCCGGATTCCACTCACTGGCTCACGATCAGCCTGGCCCAGGAAGGGCAGAATACCGCCGCCCTGGGTGCCCGCGTGACCGTGGACGCCGGCAACCGGACCGTGACCGCCTTCAACCACCCGTCCCGCGGCTTCCTTTCGAGCGTCAGCGACGTGCTTCACTTCGGTTTCGGCCCCGGAGATTCCCTCCTCGCCGTGAGCGTGCGCTGGCCCGACGGAAACGAACGTATATATAAGGACGTAGCGTGGGACCAACGAATCACCCTCACCCCCCGCGGGGGGGAGGCAGGCTCCCTATCCGTTCGCCCCCCGGCCGCTCCCCTGCTGGTGGAGCAACCGGACCTACTCCGGCAGTTCCCCATGCACCGGGACTGTCTCTTTATCGACTTTAACGTACAACCCCTCCTGCCCCACAAACTTTCGGAATACGGCCCCGCCCTCGCGGTGGCGGACGTCAACGGAGACGGCCTGGACGATCTCTACCGCTCGGGCTCCCACTTTCACCGCGGCGAATTATTGCTGCAGGGCAGATCGGCCGACGGTCGCCCGACCTTCACCGCCGGGGGGAGCCTCAACACCGCGTCCGGACCGGAAGAACTCGGAAGTCTCTTCTTCGACGCGGACGGGGACGGGGACGCGGACCTGTACCTCGTGAGCGGAGGCAGCGAATACAGCCTCGACCAGCCCGAACTTCTGGACCAGCTGCTCCTCAACGACGGAGCGGGAAATTTCACCCCCACCAGGAACGCTTTGCCCGATATCCGGTCCAGTGGATCCTGCGTACGCGCCGCTGATTTCGATCGGGACGGTGATCTCGATCTCTTCGTAGGGGGTCGGCTGAAACCGGCCCGCTTCCCGGAACCCGTCGACAGCTACCTGCTGATCAACGACGGTCGTGGCCGCTTTGCTCCTGCGTCCCCGCCCGAATTTGCCGCCCTCGGCTTGGTGTGCGACGCGCTGTGGACGGATTACGACAACGACGGATGGGTCGATCTGTTGATTGCCGGGCAGGGTATGGCTCTTCAACTCTTTACGAACCGGGAGGGACAACTTGTATCGAGTACACCCCCATCACTCGGTGACCGCGCCGGATGGTGGAACGGCCTGACGGGTGCCGACTTCGACCAGGATGGTGACATCGACTACGTCGCGACGAACTTCGGCCTGAATAACCTCTACCAGCAGAGTGGCCGCGAATACGTCGGACTGTACGGTGCGGATTTTGACGGCAACGGCGGCTACGACCTTCTGGTGGCCGACCTGGCGCTCGCGGAGGACGGTACGTACCAAAAATTCCCCCACCACCAGCGCAACGACACCGAAAAGCAACTCATCAGCGTAAAGCGGCGGTTCGAACGCCACGAGCAGTTCGGGCGGGCCACCATTGATGAGATCGTGGCGGGATATCCCGATGCGGAGGTCACGCTGCTGGAAGCCGACTACCTGCGCTCCGCCTGGATCGAGAACCTGGGCGATGGCACCTTCCGCTTCCACGATCTGCCGCGGATAGCCCAGTCCGCCCCCCTGTTCGGTGCCCAGGCCCTGGACGTGAATGCGGACGGATACCCCGACCTGGTCGCGATCGGCAACGATTACGGCGCCGAAACCGGTATGGGTACTCTGGATGCCCTGAACGGCCTGGTCCTGCTCTTCGATCCAGAGCGGGGTGATTTCCGGCCGGCGCGGGAACGGGAAGCCGCCATCTTCGTGCCAGGTAACGGGCGCAGCCTGACGGTCGTGAACGCCGGCGGAGCTCCCCTCCTCGTCGCCTCCGAGAATCAGGGCACGACGCGGGCCTTTGCTCCTACCCGGTCCAGACTGAATTTCGTGCCGGTACCCGCCAACGTACAACGGGTAAGCTACACCCTAGCGGGGCGTTCGGTCGTAGAGGAAGTGTACTACGGCAGCGGCTACCTCAGTCAGCGTGGCCGGGGCGTGTGGCTGCCCCCCGGAGTTGAGGAGATCCATTTCACCGGTTTCGACGGAAGGGAGATCAGCCGGCCTTCCCGCTAATCAGCTCATTGGTACTTCCATAGCCAGCACCCGCATGCCCTCCCGGCCGGCGGTGAGCTCGATCGTGGTGGCCGCCTCGACGCCGAGGCCATCGCGCCGGCCGACGGCCTGTGCTCCGATGTGTCCCCCACCCTCGAGAACGAAGAAGTATACGCCGTGTCCCTCCCGTTGCAGCACGTACGACGCGGTAGTCGTGGGATCGAAGCGACCGATGCTGAAGTAGGCATCCTGGTGGATCCAGACGGCACCTTCCCGGGGTTCGGGACCCAGTACTTGGTTCCAGGCATTGACCTCGTCTTGCGGATTCATGGCTACCTGCTGATAGCGGGGCGTCACGTTGCGTCGATCGGGAAAGACCCAGATCTGCAAAAACTTGACTTCCCGGTCGGTGTTGCCGTTTTTCTCGGAGTGTACGACGCCGGTACCTGCGCTCATCACCTGGATGTCGCCTTCCCAGATAACGGTGGTGTTGCCCATATTGTCCCGGTGTTCCAAATCGCCGACCAGCGGGATCGAAACGATCTCCATATTATCGTGAGGATGGGAACCGAAGCCGCGGCCGGCGGCAACCTCATCGTCGTTCAGTACGCGTAACGCCCCGAAGCGCATGCGTTCCGGATCGTGAAATCCGGCGAAGCTGAAGGTATGGTGGGTATTTAACCAACCGTGATTGGCGTGCCCCCGGGAAGCGGCGGGATGAAAGGTGGTTTTCATAATTATTTATTGTAGGTACATTAATTGTTATAAACAAACATCTGCGACTGCCGAAAGTTTCGGTTCCCGTAGGGGGTTAAAGCGGGGGGCGTGCCTACCTTCGCGGCATGGATCAGCTCATCGTTCACCACCTCATCGTTCACGAACTTAAGAAGCAGCCGGAGATGGCGGAAGCCGATTTGCTGTTGAGCAGTCAGGCCCTGCCGATCACCGAGCTGGCCACCGATCTGATCGGGCGTCTCGACCAGACCTTCGAGCGGAAATCGGACCTGCTGCAGGGGTTTCTGATCGAGCCCGACGAGGGCCTCTTTCCGGCATACTACCAGAACTGGCTCGAGGACGGGCGGCGGCGGGAAGCCTTCGTCGACTTCAGCCGAAATGCCGTCACGGCCCTGAAGGACAACCTGCAGGGGGTGGTAGGTGCCAAGGGAGGGTATCTATTGTTTGCCGACTACAGCATCGACGAACAACGGATGCTGGGCATTTACATGATCCGGAACACGGAGGGAATGGTCTTCACCGAGGAAGAAACCGACGAATCCCTGCGCCTGCACACCATTGCTTACCTCGACATCCAGCACATGGCCATGGCCGCCCGGCTGCTGGCCGGACCGGGTCGCAACGTGCAGATGATCCGCCACGCGCGGACGCAGAGCAGCATCAGTCAGTATTTCACAGACTGGGTGGGCATTGACCGGGCCGAAACCAGCTCCGAGCTTACCCACTCCTTCCTGGAAATGGTGGAGGAGTTACCGGTGCCGAAGGACCGGGAGACGGGCTTCGCCATGAACGAGGGCGACTTCGAGAAGGCCCTGGTCAAGTATGCCGCCAAGGCTCCGCAGCAGACCATCCGGGTGCAGGATTTCGACCAGCACTTCTACGGCAACGACAAGCCCCTTCAGGACATGCTGGCCGAGCAGAACAGTCCGTTGGATCAGGGTTTCCGGGTCGACCGTAAAGCGCTGCGCAACCAGTTCTATCTACGGGCGGGCGTCGGGGGCATCAGCATCACCTGCACGAAGGACCACTTCCGCAACGGACAGATCCACGTTGACGAGGCCAGCGGCAAGATCACCATCAACAGCGAGGAACTGGCGTCGCTGTTGCTGGACCAGTACGGAGAGTGAGCAAGCTAATCCGGGCGGCGAACGAACATTTACCGCGGCGGGGCGGGTTGTAAAGGGTACAAATCTAACAATTCAACTACCATGGCATCGACCGAGCAAAAAACTGAAACCAACCCTTCAAAAACCAACGGAGAGAACCTTCCCGCAAAAACGGACCTCCAGAACAAAAACGAACAGGCGGACGCCATCATTAAGCGTTACGCACTCTTTGGTACCGCCACGGGACTGATCCCTACCTTCGGACTGGACGTAGCCGTGCTGACGGGCGTACAGGTGAAGATGATCAAGGAACTGGCCCGGGTTTACGAGTATGACGTCGACGACCAGATGATCCGCATGACCATCACCACCGGGGTGACCTCCCTCATGGGACGACTGATCACCGGCGTGGCAACGTCCATCACCAAAGCCTTTTCTCCCCTTAAGTTTCTCATCGGCGGTGCTACCCAGGCCGCACTGAGTGGCTTCCTCACCGCCGAGACCGGTAAGATCTACCAGGCCCGCCTGGCCAACGGCGAAAACCCCGCCGACATAACGGTCAGTGAAATCGTTAATCACGTCGTGGCCCAGATTCAGCAGGGCGAGTGGAACCCCACCCGGGTTGCCGGCTTCCGGAACAACTTCAGCTACCTCCTGGGCAGCAACAAGTAAGCACGGTTAACTTTATAACCTTTAACGAAGCCCCGGTTCACTACGCGAACCGGGGCTTCGTCTTTAGAAATTGTAGTTGATGCCGGTCCGCAGTTCGTACGGAGCGTCGTTCAGGCGTTCCCGTTGCGTGAGGCGGAAGAGTAGCAGGATCTCGAACCCGGGATTTCCCGGACCACCGCCCTGGTTAAATCCGGCACCGAGAAAGGGAATGGCCCGGGTCACCCGCTCCTGTCCTCCGGCAACGAAGTAGTCCACGTCGCTGATCAAACTGTACTCTCCATGCACAAACAGGCCCCGGAAGATCTTGGCCCGACCAAACAGGCCCGCCGACCAGCTGAAGTACTTATCCTTGATCGCGGCGAAGTCGTCACGGAAACTGTTGTAGGTGACACTGACGCGGGGGCCGAAGCTCAGAAAGTTGTTGAACTTATACCCCGCCATCGGCGAGACGCCGATCTGGAAGAAGCTGAAGTTGTTCCCGCCCCGGAACCCGAGTTGGGCACCGGCTCCGTACCAGATGCCTCCACCCTCGTCGCTGACGTTACGCTGGCTGCGGTTACCGTAGGAGAGATCGTCACGGGCGGAATCCTCCCGGGTCTGACCCGGCAGTATTCCGGATAAACCCAGCATGAGGCAAAGGAGTAGACTTACATGTTTCATTGGCGGCAAGTTTGGGGCGGGCTAAGATAAGTACGGTCGCCAGGCTTTGTTCGTGAATTTCCTAATTTGGTGCTATGACCGACCGTATGAAGACGGGCAGGCGGGGGGAAACGTTGGCCCACGCGTACTTGCTGGAGAAGGGCTACCGCATCGAGGCAACCAATTATCGCTATCGACGTACCGAGATCGATATCGTAGCCCGGCACCAGGACATTCTGGTGTTCGTAGAAGTCAAAACCCGTTCGTCCCTGGCCTTCGGTCACCCCAGTATTTTCTTCGGGAAGCAACAGCAGGGCCGGATCAGCCGGGCGGCCTCCAAATACATGGAGGAGACGGGCTACGACTGGGAGGTCCGCTTCGATCTGATCGCTATTTATTTACCCTCGTCGCAGGACTACCGCCTCGATCACTACGAAGACGTGTTTTTTCCGGGGCTCCACTAAATCGCGCCCCGCCCCTTAAGTTCGAGGTACCGTTGCAGGGCCCGCCCCGTTAGCTCCTCGGGCCGGGTCAGGAGCACATCCACTCCGTTTTGTCGCAGGCGGGCCGCCATGAGTTGACGTTCCTGGACGTAGCGGCGGGCCGTATGCTTGCGGTACACCGACTCAACGTCCACCGCCCGATCGGCGAGCAGGTCGGTCACCTCGGTATTTTCGAACAGTACCACCATCAGTCGATGATCACGACCGATGCGGCGTAGGGCGGGCAATACCCGGTCAAGCGCATAGCTGCTTTCGAAGTTGGTGAACAGTATCAGCAGACTCCGCCCGGCCGTGAATCGCCGGGTGGCGTAGTATAACAAGTCGTAGTCGCTCTCACCGGGACGTTCCAGCTGGCGGTACAGCGTTTCCAGGATGTTGCGCAGCTGATCGGGCCTGTTGTCCGCCGCCACCACGTCACCCAGCTTATCGGAAAAGGTGAGAATGCCGGCCCGGTCGCCGCGCTTGAGCACTACATTCGACAGCGCCAGGGAGGTGTTGATGGAGTAGTCAAGAAGGCTGAGTCCGCCGAAGGGCATCAGCATCGTGCGCCCCTTGTCGATCACGCAGTAGATTCGCTGGGCGCGCTCATCCCGGTACTGATTGACCATCACTTCCCCGCGCCGGGCCGTCGCTTTCCAGTTCACGCTACGCAGGTCATCACCGCGTACGTACTCCTTGATCTGATCAAATTCATAACTCTGGGTGACCGGCCGGGGCCGGTGCCGGCCGCTGGCCGGGGCCGATATGTTGCCTCCCAGGCTGAAGCGCTTCATCTGCAGAATGCTGGGGTATACGGCGACCTCCTGGGGCTGAGTGAAGATCACGCGACGTTCCATCAATCCCAGTTTGGTACGGATATAGACGTTCAGGTTTCCGAAACCGTACCGCCCGCGGGTAAGGGGGCGTACCCGATAATTGACGGCGCGTTTTTCGCCAAAGGAAAGTCCGAGCGAGATTTCGTGGTCTCTGTACTGCAACTGGACAGGCAGTTCGTCCATGATCGATACCGATAGACTGGCGCTGCTACCGTTGTGCAAACTGATGCGCACCTCCATTTCATCACCCAGGCTAAACACCTCCGGGGGGCGGCGGCGTGCGGTGAGTTGACCCGCACAAGCGTACAGCCGAACCGCATCCAGGACGGTTGTGGCTACCAGCACGATCAGGAGCAGTACCGCCAGCCAGAAGGCCGGGGTTTTCCAAAAACCGATGGCCGACAGCACGCACACCAGGCCGAGCCCCACGAAAAATCGATCGCCCAGGTAGAGGCACCGCAGATGGGTAAGAATGGAACTCCGACGGCTAGCCATGCCTGGCAAGCTAAACTAATTCGGTGGAATATGACGTTCTTACCCCACAATCCCTCCGCTTGAAGTTACCGCTCGTCACCATCCTTTTTCTGGCTACCCTGCTCACGGGCTGTAATTCCTTCCGTCCGGTATCGTCGGTCAGAAATCCCTCCCGCCTGCCCCGCCCCACCGAAACGGTCCGTACCCGCCCCCCGGCGGAAAAGCCTACGGCTCGTCCTCCGCGCAGCCGGACCGAATCGTCTACCCCGCCGGTCACGGTAGCCACGGGCCCGACCGCCGCCGTGCGCAGTAAGCTGGTCACGGAGGCGGAGCGCTTTCTCGGCGTCCGCTACAAGTACGGCGGCAACAATCCCCGGGAAGGATTCGATTGTTCCGGATTTGTAAAGTATCTCTACAACGATCAGGGGCTGGACATTCACCGCGTATCCCGCGATCAGGCGCGCCAGGGGAAGCAGATTGAGGTAGCCGCGGCCAAACCCGGTGATCTGGTGTTCTACCGTCGGGGAGCTAATCAGCCCGTTTTTCACGTTTCGATGGTCGTGGCTAGCGGGCCGGGGGAGATCTGGGTCATCCACCCTACCAGCAGCCGGGGCGTAATTCGGGAGAACATTCTGGCTTCCTCGTACTGGAAACCCAAGATCTACGCGGTCCGCACCATGATCCAGTAAACTTACCCCCCACCCCGTCGCTCGGGGGATCGCGTACTTCGCTCCGTATTAATCTGGCTTTCGTTACCGTATCCCTGCCGTAGTTCCCGTTGCCGCATGGGCATGCCGTCAACCAACTCGATGAGGACGGATACGGGGGTGACGGTGTTGCGCGCCCGGTACTTCTCGGTACCGTCCAGGCCTACCAATACGAGTTCCAGTTGGTATGGAGCGGCACTGAAGTGATCGTAAAAGTACGCGGAGGCACTTTCCTTCAGGAATACACCCGTATTCTCCCGGTTCCCGTTCGGGGTGATCAGCATCACCTTCAACCGGCGCTCGCTGAGCTCCTCTACGCGTGCCTGGAGTAAATTGTATTGTTCCACGAACAGGGGATCGTCAGCGGACGGCGTAAAGAGCAGAACCAGCCGCGATTTCCAGCGAAAATCCTCCAGGCTCTGGGCGTCACCGAGGAGGGGTAAGAACAACATGGACAGCAGGGGCAGCAGGGGCAGCAGGAGTTTCATATCCTTGAAACACAAGGATTTATTCCGATGTTCCAGCCAGGGCGACCATCAGCGCCCGGAAGCTTTCGGCTTCCCGGTACAGGGCATCCTGGTAGGTCGTAGCCCGAAGTCGCAGGTTCCAGGGAAGGTCGTCCCGGAGTTCCAGTTCCACGGTGATGTTGCCGAACTTCTGATCCAGATCTCCCCGCCCGATTTCAGCTTCCTGGCGTTGCTGCCGGGTGCGCGGTTTGAGGTAGTGGCGTTCCTGGGTCTCTACCCAGTCGGGCCGGCTGAATATCCGCCGGTCGCTGACCTGGGTCCGGTAATCGAGCTCCAGGATCCGTTCCTGCAGGTAGTGGAAGAAGTGGCTGATCTCCTCCTTTCCGTACTGCGTTTGGTGGAAGTGGATGACGAAGCCCTTGCTGCTGGGGGTATCGAGAAAGCTGACCGACGTATCGACCCTTCCGGTGACCCGAAACTGAGCGTACTGGTCCATAAGCCAATCAAACAGGCGGCGGCGGGCCAGCGTCTTTTTCCAGCGCGCGTATCGCGCCAGTTCCTCCGCGTCGCGTTCGATGAGTTCGTGCACCGCGGGGGCTGCCGGCGTGCTCTGCTCCGCAGCGTCGAAGAGGGCGCTTATTTTTTGCCAGAAGTTGGCCATGGGGAAATTATTTAAAGCGGGTCAGTTTTCCGCGGTACTTCAGTTCCCGCTCTTCGGTATAGCCAAATTCGGCGTGGGGAAGCAATCGGTTCAGGGTCTTGGTTACCAGCAGGAGATGGTCGGCCTTCAGACTGAAATCGTGCATTTCGCCGTCGGCGTCCACGAGGTAGAGCATTCCGCTGCGCATGAGGTTCAGACCGAAGGGCATACGCTCCGTGACCAGGCTGAATACCCATACAATGCGTTCGGGTTCCTCCCGTAGCCGCTCTCGCCAACTTGCCGCCGGTCGTTTACCTAGCAACCGGACCAGCCAAAAAACACCCAGCGTCGCCACCAGCATACCGAGGAAGGGTAGGACTGCCGAGCCGGATAAGGTAAATAAACTGACGGCGAGTCCGCAGACTACCAGCCCGAGGGCCGTGAGCTGCTGAAGCCGGTGTTCCCGCTCCAGGCTATCCCACAGCGGCCGCAGTCCGGGGTGCCCTATAATCCGCTCGTCAGATGTCATGATGGTATATCCAGGAAACCGCAAGGTGGTTTACCCGGGCCGGCCTTTTTTACATTTGGCTGCTAAACATGGCCTCCGCCCAATACGCTTAACTGATAAGTTACTCTTTTCCGCACAAATGCCCGCCGACAATCAGATTCAGCCCTACGCCTGCGTCGTCATTTTTGACGCCACGACCCTGCACATTTGTGCCCACAGCAACAACCTGCAACAGGTAGTGGGCGCGAACGCGGGAGCCGTAGGTACGGAAGAAGCCGATACCTGGGTAGACCAAACCCTGACCAGTCTGTTCTCCCCGGACACCATTCTAGCCATGCGCAGAATGGCCGACCAGTACCTTCCCCCCCCCCTGCCCCTCCACGAGGGTCAACCCGTACGGTGGGGCAACCGTCAGGCCATCGTTTTCAGTGCCGGTCATCGCATCCTGCTCGAGATCGAACCCCGCTCACCGAAGGTCTACGGAGAAAACTGGGACCTGCGCCTGCTGGAGGCCTCCGAACTGTTCGCCCGCGCCGTTTCCGAAGCGGAAATGCTGGGCGATGCGTGCCGGCTGCTAGCCAGTACGCTCGGTCTGGACCGCGCCATGCTGTACCAGATCGACGAAGTGACCGGCGACGGCATCGTTAAATACGAGCATAAGAACGACCTCCTGCCATCCCTGCTGGGCGTTCGGTTCCGGAAGGAGGACTATCCCGAGGAGGCTTACCGCCTACACGTTCAGCAACCCGTGTCTCAGTATACCGTATCCGACCAGCCGCCGGCCGCCCTGATCGGAGATCCGGGGGAAGCGGCGCAACTGATCAACTACGTCCTCGGTTGCCGTACGACCTACACCGCGGCGAAGGAATTCGTGGAACAGATTCACGTATCTACGCAGGTCACCATTTCACTCACGATCCGGGATAAGGTGTGGGGCGTCTTTACCTGCCAGTCCCGGGAGCCCCTCTACCTGGACTACCAGTTGCGCACCTTTGCTCGCCTGTTCGGCATTCAGGTAAGTCGTGATCTGAGCAGTTTCTCGGCCAATCTCGCCAACCGGCGCATACTTGATGCGGACCACCTACGGGCCCGCATTCGCAACAACATCGCCCGCGCCTCCAGCCTGGTGGAGGGCTTCTCCAAACCCGACCCCTCTCTGATCGACTACATTCCCCACACCGGCGGCATCGCCGTACTGGTGGAGGACAATTACCTCAGCCTTGGTTGCACGCCCGGGGAAAACGAGGTGCGGGAAATCCTACGGTGGGCCCGTCAGGAGCACGGCGAAAAGGAGATTTACTACACCGACCACCTCGAGGGCGTCTATCCACCCGCACGGGACCTGCGCGACTGCGCCGCCGGCATCCTACTGGCCCCCCTCAACGCCCGCCGTACCGAATGGATCCTCTGGCTCCGCCCCGAGCACGTGGACCGGGTCGTATACGGCAGCCGCGACGGCGACGGCAAGCCCGGGGAACGGTTCACCAAGACCATTGAAGTGCGCGAAGGCTTCAGCTTACCGTGGACCGACGAACAGCTCTCCAGCATTCGTGACTTTCACGCCTTTGTCCGCAACGTAGTCATCGAGCGGTACAGCGAACTGACCTACATCAACCGGCAACTCCAGGCGGCCTACAACGAACTGGAAGCCTTCAGTTACACGGTCAGCCACGACCTACGGGCTCCCCTGCGGGGTATCGACGGCTTTGCCGAAATTCTCATGGAGGAATACGGATCGAAGATGGAACTCGATGCCCGCGAGCTCATCCGCACGATTCAGTTCAATGCCGCCCGCATGAACCAGTTCATCACGGATATCCTGGAGCTGAGCCGGGTGGGCCGGGTGAACCTGGTCGTGAACGATTGCGACGTGGCGCAACTGGTCCGCTCGGCCGTGGCCGATCTGACCAAGCAGCTCGGGCACCCCATCGAGGTCAAGCTCCAACAGCCCCTCCCTCCGCTGCGGGGAGACCGTAACCAATTGCTGCTCGTGTTCAAGCACCTGCTGAGCAACGCGGTGAAGTACAGCTCCAAACAGGCCATCAGTACCATCGAGGTCGGATTCGTTCGCCGCAATACCTTCGGAGATGGGGAATTCTACATCGCCGACAACGGCATCGGCATCAATGAGGATCATCACCAGCGGATCTTCGGCATGTTCAATCGTCTCGTAACGAACGATGATTATGCCGGCTCCGGAGTAGGACTGGCAGTGGTGCGCCGTATCATCCGTCGGCATAACGGAGAAGTGCGCATTGAAAGCAAACCGGGCAGCGGGGCCACCTTCTTTTTCTATACGGATCTGCCTCCGGTAATTACGGGTCAAACAATTTAGCCGACTGTTCCGTTATTTCAGCGAATCTTCCCCGGACGGGAGGATGAGTTCCTGCGATTATTTTACTTTTACTGTCAACCTCATAAACTTACCATGTACGCCAACAAGATCCTACTTGCCGAGGATGATACAACGGATGCCGAGTTCTTCCAGCGCGCGCTTAGCCGGCTGGATTCTCCTCCCGAATTGGTATGGTGCAAAAGCGGAACGGAGGCTTATTTAGGTCTCACCGGTCAGGACGATGCGTCCGCCCTGCCGCGGCTGGCCATTCTGGACATCAAGATGCCGGGCATGAACGGCCTGGAACTTCTGGAGAAGATTAAATCGGACGAGCGCACAAAAAATTTACCGGTCATTATCATGTCGAGCAGCGACGAGCCCCAGGACATCGCCCGGGCCTACGACTGCGGTGCCAATGGCTATCTGGTCAAACCCAATCGGTTCCAGGACCTGCGCGATCTGGTGGGTTCCATCCATACCTTTTGGATCAAGACTAATCGGCTGAAGCCCCTTCACGACTGACCCGTCGTAAACCCTCACTAGCCGCGTCGTCGGTTACACAACTTTTTGAATGCAAATCAATCACGACCCTGTAGCACGCTCGGTCAGAGAAGTCTATCCCTATAGGGTCGATCTGGAGAATTGTGACCACGAACCCCTCCGTCATATTCAGGTAGTGCAGGCTTTCGCTTGCCTTATCGCCGCCGATGCCGGCTCCCTAACCGTGCGGTACGTCAGCGAGAACACCGACCGTTACCTCGGCATTGACTGGCAGGACATTATTGACCAGCCACTGTCCCGCATCTTTTCCCGCGATCTCATCGAACAGATCGGCCTGGGACTCTCCCGGGAAGACGGCTTCGAGTCGCTCAATCCCATTCAGACCTTTTTTCGAATCGACGGGCAGCAGTCCCTCAAAAACGTAATCGTTCACCGGGACGGGTCACGCATTCTGCTGGAAATTGAAAATGCCACGGAAGATCTGCAGACTTCCGGGTATCAGCAACTGCTGGCGCGCGCGGTAGCCCGTATTCAGAACATCAGCAACCACGACCGGCTATTTACTGAAACCGCCACCATCATCCGGCAGCTGACGGGCTACGATCGTGTAATGGTTTACCGTTTCGACAAGGATTACAACGGAGAGGTCATCGCCGAGGCTCTTGCCGACGATCTCGAGCCCTTTTTCGGATTGCATTATCCCCACACCGACATTCCTAAGCAAGCCCGCGAACTGTACCTCAAAAATCGCGTGCGGCTCATCTCCGACATTAGCCAGTCGCCCTCCCGTGTGCACAGCAGTGAGGCGGTCACGGACGAATACCTCGACCTTACGATGGCCGGTAGCCGGGGCGTTTCGCCCATTCACCTGGAATACCTGGGCTACATGGGCGTCAACAACTCGTTGAGCGTAGCCATCGTGCTCGGTGACAGACTCTGGGGCCTGTTCGCGCTGCACCATTACTCGCCGAAGAACGTAGACTACGCGCTGCGCAATCTGCTACAGTTCATCGGCCAGATCTTCAGCGGTCATCTTTCGCTCCAGGCCGCCGGGCGGTACCGCGAACAAACCCTGACCCGTAACCTCGTCCGCCTGGCGATCGGAGAGCACATCACCAAAACCCGCGATCTCTTTACCGGGCTCCTGGAGGGGAAATACACCCTACTCAATATTTTCAACGATACCACCGGCGCGGTCATAAATTTCGAGGGTCGCCAGGAAACTAAGGGAGAAACTCCTCCCATGGAGGATATCCTGGGACTGATCGACTGGGTAAATAATAACGGAGTCGATCACGACAGCCTCATCTACTCAAATGATTCCGTTAGCCGCGACTATCCCGCTTTCGCCCCCCACTGCGATATCGCCGCCGGGGTCATGATCATTTACTTCAATCCCGACCACGCCGACTGGATTTGTTGGTTCCGGCCGGGGCTCACCCGCAAGATTACCTGGGGAGGAAAGCCGGAAAAAGAAGAAATTCTTTCCCGGGAAGGCACCCGGCGTCTCGGTCCCCGGCGCAGCTTCCAACGCTACGTCGAGACGATGGAGGGTTGTAGCGCCCCCTGGCAGCAGGCGGAGATCGACGCGGCCTACACGCTGCGTATCACGATCATCAACAGTATGATCCAGCACTACGCTGAGGTCAAACAGATCAACGAAAGACTTAAAAAAGCCTACGAGGACCTCGAAACCTTCAGCTATACGGTGTCCCACGACCTGCGGGCTCCGCTGCGGGCCATCAATGGTTACGCCGAAATTCTGGAGGAAGAGTTCCGGGAGGTTCTTACCGATGACGCTCGTACCCTAATTATGGGAATTCAGCGGGGCGTAGACCAGATGAATACCTTCATCACCGATATCCTGGAGCTGAGCCGTGTCGGCAGCGGCGGCCTGAAGTTGTCACCGGTAGACGTCGCTCCACTCGTCAGCGAAGTCGTAAACGAGAGCCGCCCCGTATACGCCAGGGAGGAAGATTTTGCCGTGCGCGTCGATAAGGACCTGCCCCCCGTGGTCGCCGACCGCCGGCTTCTCCGGCAACTGTATACGAACCTAATATCGAACGCCCTTAAGTATATGCAGGCGGATGAGGACGGTTCTCTGGGCATCGCGGTCGGTTACCGTCGTCCGGAGGAAGGTTTCGAGCCTACCATCTATACCGTGAGCAATACCGGCCCGGGCATTGAAGACGAATACCGCGATACGATCTTCCAGATGTTTAGCCGGATCTCCTCCAATAGTAAGACGGAGGGTACGGGGATCGGACTGGCCATCGTCGAACGTATCGTCAGCCGCCACAACGGTAAGGTCTGGGTGACCAACGACGGTCTCGGAGTGACCTTCAACTTCTACCTCGATCCCGAAAACCAGCACACCTTTGATTCCGACGGCCGGGATCGGGTTTCCGGTGCCGCCTAGCCCACTATCGCATCACCATACCGAGCAGCATGAAGTCTCCCCTACTCGAGCGTCTCCGCACCGCGACCCGGCCCCTGCATACGGAGCTGGAGCGGGTCACCTGGGGGGATAAGATCATGGATGGCACCCTCACCTCCGAGCAGTACCTGACCCTGATCGATTGGCAACGGCGCGTACACGAGACCCTGGAACCGACCGTCGCCGATTTTACCACGGCACGTTACCGCTATCGTCCACGCTTTCCGCTGGGTTCGGGGGCGCGGAGCGCAGGAGCAATGAACGGGGAACGGGCCATCGGCACGCTGTACGTCCTGGAGGGCGCAAGTCTGGGGGGTAGCATTATTTATCGCAAACTGTGCGCGAATCCCGCCCTGAGTGCCCACGCCCCCTTCCCCTTTTACCGGGAGCAGTCCGAATGGGGACTGCAGCAGTGGCGATCCTACGTAGAGTTGCTACACGAGCTGCAACCGACGGACGAAGCCATCGAGCAGGCGGTGAGCGGCGCCGAGGACGCCTTCCGCCTCTTTGCCCGCGAGTGGCGGTCACAGTCGGCCTAGTACCCTACTTTTGCCCCATGGCAATTATGTACCAACTCAGCAACTGCAAGACCTGTCAGCGCATTCGCTCCGAGATCGGGGAATACCCGGAGCTGGAGGTCGTCAACATTAAGGAAGATCCGCTCACTCCGGCACAGGTCGATCACCTGGCCGAACTTGCCGGAGGGTACGAACCCTTGTTCAGTCGTCGGGCCATGAAATACCGGAGTATGGGGTTGGCCGATCAATCCCTCACGGAAGCGGCTTACCGGCGTCTGTTGCTGGAGGAGTATACCTTCCTGAAGCGCCCGGTCACCGTCGTCGGCGACCGCATATTCATCGGAAGCGCCAAGAAAAACGTTGCCGCCACTAAAGCCGCGCTCGATGAGTGATCCCGGACGCGACGAGATCACCCGGTACTTTCAGGAGTTGCAGGACGATATTTGTCATCAACTCGCGGCCGCCGACGGCGGAACCTTCACGGAAGACAGCTGGGACCGACCGGGAGGCGGTGGCGGAAGGGCACGGGTCCTGCTGGGCGATGCCATTGAGAAGGGGGGAGTCAACTTCAGCGCGGTGCACGGAGAGTTACCGCCCGCCGCCGCGGCCAGCCTCCATACCGATCCCGGGGAAACCTCCTTCTACGCTACCGGGGTAAGCATCGTGCTCCACCCCCGCAATGTCCACGTACCGATCATTCACATGAACGTGCGCTACTTCGAACTGGACGGGGGGCGTTACTGGTTCGGCGGAGGCATCGACCTGACGCCCCACTACGTAGACCGGGAACAGGCGCGCTGGTTCCACCAACAACTACGAAACACCTGCGACGCGGCCGATCCTCATTACTACACCCGGTTTAAGAAGTGGGCGGACGAGTACTTCTTCCTTCCTCACCGCGACGAGACCCGCGGCGTAGGAGGCATCTTTTTTGACCGGCTCGAACCCGTTGCGGAGCAGAAAAGCAAACGACAGTTATTCGACTTCACCGCCGCCGTCGGGAAAACCTTCGCCCCGACCTATCTCGAACTCCTGCGCCAAAATGAGGATAAACCCTTCACCCCGGAGCAGCGCCGTTGGCAGGAACTCCGGCGGGGCCGCTACGTGGAGTTCAACCTGGTATGGGACCGGGGAACCAAGTTCGGCCTTACTACGAACGGCCGGACCGAAAGCATCCTGATGAGCCTGCCTCCACTAGCCGGTTGGACGTACGACTACCGCCCGGTACCGGGCAGCGCCGAGGCCGATACCCTCGCCTTACTTCGCAAAGGCATCGACTGGTGAGCGACTTTGACCCCTTCCGTAACCGTCTGCGCAAAATGGCACGCCACTTCGACAAGTGGGCGCGCCGGCAGCAACTGGAAGCCTACCGAATCTACGATGCCGACCTGGATGAGTTTCCCGTTACGGTCGACCGCTACGCGGACCGGCTCTACGTAGCGGTGTACGAGCGGGGCGAACGGGACCTTACGGAAACCTACCGTACCCACCTGACCGAAGTACTGGACATACCCGCCGAACGGGTACACTTCAAGGTACGTCAGCGGCAATCGGGAAACCGTCAGTACGAAAAGCTCGCAGCCAGTCAGGAGGAATTTGCCGTCGCGGAATACGGTCGACAATTCCTCGTCAACCTGAGCGACTACCTGGATACCGGCCTCTTTCTCGACCACCGGGCTACGCGGCGCATGGTCGGCGATCAATCCCGGCACAAACGCGTACTGAACCTGTTCGCCTACACCTGCTCCTTCGGCGTGTACGCGGCTACGGCCGGGGCCGGCCGGGTCGACAATCTGGATCTGAGCAATACTTATCTGGATTGGGGCCGACGTAATTTCGAACGCAACGGGATCGATTCCCGTGATCACGGCTTTATCCGTGCCGATGCCCTCCAGTGGCTGGCCCAACCCGTCACGGAACGCTACGACATCATCGTGCTGGACCCACCCACCTTTTCCAATTCGAAAATGATGGCCGACGTACTCGACACCCAGCGGGATCACGTCCGGTTGATCGAAGGATCCCTCTCCCGCCTCGCCGCGGGGGGGCGTCTGTACTTCAGCACGAACTACCGTAAATTCAAACTGGCCGACGAACTTGCCGGCCTTGCCCGGGAGATTACCGCCCAGACCCTACCCCCCGACTTTCGCAAGAAGAACCTCCACCGGTGCTGGGTCTTTGACGTCGACTAACCACGCCGGATGCTTCAGTAGTGCTGCTCGAACCACTCCCCGTACCCGGCGAAGGAGCGGGCCTTGAGGATCTCGCGGTAGTTCGTTTGGGAAACCGGGTACAGCTGGTAGGCCTGCCCGCTATCGGCCAAAAATTCGCCCGTGTTCTTCCGGGCGATCTCGTAGTAGTCCATGGCTTCGCTACCGCTCTTGAAGCGGCGCATGACCAGTACGGGAGTTTCGTTGTCCTGCCCGATGAAGATAGGAGTCGAGCGTAAGCGGTCCAGCTTGTTGTACTTCTGGTTGTAGGTTTCCAGTTCGACCTTCAGCTCGTTGAGGGGGGCGTTGCTGTTGTCGAATACGACAAGCACGTAGTGGATTTCGTCCATGCTCTCCCGGAAGCTTGTCTCGCCGGCGGTGACGGCACGGCCGGGCAAACGGGCGCCGCTCTCGCCCAGCAACCGCAGAATCTCCCGGGCGCGGATCTGTTCCGGGCTGCCGTCGTGATCGGCGACTACTTGCTGGAGGGCGGTTACGTAGGCCGCACGTCCCTGGAGCTTGCCCGCCACCATGGCACGCAGCAGTTCGTACCGGGCCCGCAGGGGGTGGTCTCCGGGCAGGGCGGGCAGGGCCGAGGCGATAAGCTGCTCGGACTGCTGGTAATCGTTGCGCTCGAAGGCTGCATAAGCCGTCTCGTACTCGCGGGTGCGGCGGCCTTCCTCGCCCACCAGTTCGGCCGCGTAGGAAGGATCGTTGGTCAGACGGGCAAATTTGCTGTCGGGGTACTTCCGGTTCAGTTCTCCGGCGTAGCGCTGGGCGTCGGCGACGTTGCCCTCCCGTTTGTGGAGCAGATAGAGGTAATACCAGCTTTCGGCTTCGTGGGTTGAGCCCGGATAGCGCGTATTCAGTTGGGTAAAGGCGTCGATGGCCCGGGGATTATCCTCCAGGCGATCCCGGTACTCCCGTCCGAGATTGAAGTAGGCCGCGGCGAGTTCGTCGCGCGTGGCGGTCTGGGTGGCTTCGTCGGTAGGGATATCGGCCAGGATGGCGTTGATCTCGTCCTCGGTGGCCAGCTGCACTTCGCGGCGGGTAGGGTCGCCGGGTGCGAGGTCGCCCTCGTCGGTGAAGAGTCCGGCGTCGGTTCGGTTGCTGCGTCGCCAGTTATCCTCCAGGGAGCGGTCGCCCCAGCGGCGGCTGAAGTCGCGGCCGCCCCGGCGGATCATCTGATCGTTGTAGCCCCAGAAGCTGCTGCCCGACAGGGTGGAGGCCGAAGCGGCGGCGTTGGCAACCGGCAGGCTACCCTGGGTAGCGGGGGTGCTGTAATTAGCCGCGGAGTTGGTAGCCCGGCGGAGTTCGAAGACCTCCTCGGCCCAGCTGCGGCGATCGGCATCCGGGAGGGTGCCGATGCGCAGGAGACTGTCCTTGAGGGTAATTTCCTGGATGTTGGTGGCAATGCCCGTGAGCCGGTCCCGGCGATCGGTGGTGCCCACGTAACGGCTGTCCGCGGGTCCCATCACCTGGAGGGTGCTGTCGTAGTAGAGTTTCGCCCCCAGGTAATCCCCCGATTCGTAGGCCATATCGCCCAGTAGCTGGTAGGCTTCGGTACGGGTAGCTCCGCCGCCGCTGGGGCTGTCGAGGGCCCGACGCAGATACCGGGAACCGGCGGCTTCGTCCCCGTCCCGGAGCGCGATGCCGGCCATGGAGTACAGGATCTGGCTTTCGTAGTCGCGATTTTTCTCCTCCTTCACCATCCGCTCGAGTTCGCGCAGGGCGTCGGCGGAGGTCCCGCCACCGCTCAGGTAGGCATTCTGGGCCATGTTGATGCGGGCACCGAGTTCAAATTCGTAGGCGGGCTTACTGGCCACCACCTGCCGGAAAGCGTCGAGGGCGGAGCCCGGCTGGCTGAGTTCCTGGTAGAGCTGACCGGCGATGTAGTAGTAGCGGGCCCGCTCGTTGCGTTCTTCGGCGACATCGGCGGCGGCCTCCAGAAAGGGAATAGCTTCCTCCAACCGCTCCTGCTCGAGGTAGAGGTAGGCCTGCACGGCGATGGCCTTACGGCGTACGTCGGCGTAGGTACCCCGGTCGTTGCGCAGGTCTTCGAGGATGATCTGGGCGCGGTCGAAATTATCCCGCTTTATGAGCGTCCAGGCGAGCCATAGTCTGCTTTCCTGGAAGGCCGGGCGGTGTTTGAGTAGGTAACTGCCAGACTTCTTGCCGTACTCACCGCCGGAGGCATCGGCCTCGTTGCGGTTGCTGAAAATGGAGATCATGCCGATGGGGCCCTCCTCCATGTCCGCCGTATCGTCTTCGGCGAGCGCTTCCGGCTCATTTTCCAGTCCTTCGGCGCGGGTGGTGTCTACGGGCGTTTTCGTCGGCAGGCGAATGCCCTTCTTCCGGGCGCGAATTTTGGCCTTTCGTTCCCGTTCGCGTTCCTTCTGGGCGGCCTTCGCTTCCTTTTCCCGTTGCTTGATGGTACGCTGGCGTTCGCGCTGGGCGTCGCGGCGGGCCCGCAGGCGATCGCGGCGGTTCTGCGTCTGACTGGTGGCTACTTCGCGGCGGCTTTCGAACTCGTCCTCCTCCGTTTCTTCGGAGCTCCCCTTCTTCCCCTTACGACGTTCGGGGCGCGGGCGGAATTCGTTGACGGTAAAGTTGAGGGTCCGCTCGGCGCCTTCGTAATCCTGCTTCAGCAACTGCGCCTGCCCGACGAGCAGGTAGCTGTCGTCGGTCCAGTTGCTGTAGGGGTGCTTTTTGACCACGATGGCAACCTTCTCGATGGCGCGATCCAGCTCGGCAGCGACGGCACTGGGATTGTCGACGGCCAGGAAGGGGAACATCTCCAGCCGCTGGTTGTAGTTGTCGGCGTGTTGCTCGTTGAGGGCGAGGAGACTTTCGTCCATGATCTCGCGGGCGTTGAAGTAGCCGTTGAAGTGAGCGTTCATGTTGTGCCACGCCCGGGCGACGATCCCCTGATCTTCGCGGCTCTTCGTGGACGAGCAAGCGGTCAGGACCAGTTGCAGGACCAACAGTAGCAGGAAAAGCTGCGTTATCTTCTTCAAATTCGTTTGTTCTTTAGGTCTGCCACGGCGCACGCCCGGATAACGGATCTACCCTACCGGACGTTGAATTGCTTAGGGCAAACGCCGTCTGCTCCGGGGAAAGTGCCCCAAAGGCTTGCTTTATTGTACGCTACCTTGCACCCGCGGGCCCGCCCAAAATAAAGATAAGATGCAGGAAAATAAGGCAAAAGCGAACCGTTGGCGGCGGCTGAAGGACCGAAGCCGGGCGGAGTACCAACTGCTGGTGCGCGACGTCAAGAACTACGAGGAAATTGCCAGCTACCACCTGACGCCCCTGAACCTCTACTTCCTTCTGTCGACCCTACTCCTGGTGGTGGCCGCGCTGGTGTTCCTGCTCATCACCTTCACCCCCCTGCGCGAGTACATCCCCGGCTACGGCAACGTGGTGGAGCGACAGGAACTGGAGGAACTCGAGTCTATGGTCGGCGAACTGAGCGACCTGGTGGAAGCCCAGGATCTCTACATCAACAATCTGAAGCGCACGGTGCTGGGAGAAGCCATCACGGCCGACAGCATCGACCAGAGCGACGCGGTGGGAATCCCGGAAGAGGTGACCGCCCTGCCCCCCTCGGAAGCCGAAATTCAGCTGCGCCGCGAACTGGAGCAGGAAAGAAACGGACAGCTACGGCCCACCGCGACGGCCCCTCCCCCACTCCCCGTGACGGATGTCGTGTCCCTGGCGCAGGTGTACCTCGTCGCGCCGGTAAACGGGGAGGTGAGTGCATCCTTCAACCTCACCTCCGAACATACCGGAGTGGATATCCTGGCGCCCCAGAATACGGCCATCAAGGCTACCCGCGCCGGCATCGTATTCATGTCGGAGTTCACGAACGCCCACGGCAACGTCATCGGCATTCAGCACGACAACAACCTCATCAGCTTCTACAAGCATAATTCACAGCTTCTCAAACAGGTCGGCGACCGCGTCAAGGCCGGGGAGGCCATCGCCATCATCGGCAACACGGGTACCCAGAGTACGGGACCCCACCTGCACTTCGAGCTCTGGCACGAGGGACGGGCGGTGGACCCGGGGGAGTATATTAGTTTTTGAAGACGAGTGGATGGGGGGGATGACCTAGCTCAGCATATTATACAGCAACTGCACGGCCAGGATCTTGCCGATGAGGACGACGGGTAGCATGCGGGTGTAGCCGATGGTGGGATACTTGTTGCCGGCCTGCTCCACCGCGAACTCGAGGACGGCGGGCTGACTGCCGACCATGCCGCCGAGAAAGCTGAAGGGGATGCGCAACAGACGGTAACCGACCACGATCGTGGCCGCGGTAGTGATGAGGGCAATCGCGCCACCGGCGAGAAACAGCTTAGGACCGAGATCGGTCTGCAGGGTCTGGTAGAAGGTCTGGCCGGAGCGGATACCGATGCCCGCGAGCAGGAAGATGAGGCCGAGTTGCCGGAGGGTAAGGTTGGCACCGTAGGGTAAGGTCCAGAGTATGGGACCGGTACGCCGCAGCTGACCGAGCAGGAGCGCGACGATCAGGGGGCCGCCCGCGAAGCCCAAACTGAAAGAATAGCCGCCGGGCAGGGCGAAGGTGATCATGCCGAGGAGAAGACCCAGGGTGATGCCCAGGCCGAAGGAAAGCAGGTTGACGCGGGAGAGCGCCTCGTAGCTGTTGCCGAACACGCGGAAGACCTCCGGCAGGTCATTGCGGTGGGCTACCAGCAGGATACGGTCGCCGAGTTCGAGCACCGTGTCGCCGCTGGCGAGCAGGTCCATGTCACCCCGTTGCACGCGCGTGATGAGGACATTGAACTTTTCCTGCAGATTGAGGGAGGCAATGGTCTTGCCCGCGATCTCATCGTTGGATACGAAGATGCGACGCACGTCGAAGATCGACCGGTCGTGATTGAGCTGCCCCTCTACGGCCGGACCTACGAGGGGGGCGATTTCGTCGATGGCGTCGCGGGGCCCCACTAGTACGATGAGGTCGCCGTACTCGGGTCGGCTGTCCCAGGTGGTGAGGGTGGTCTGCCCTTCGTGCATCATGCGACCGAAGGCCACGCCCGCCGGGTGGCGACGGCGGAACTCCCGCAGGGTGTGCCCCGCCAGATCCGGATGCTCGACGCGGAAGGTCCGGCTGACGAGTTCCTCCCCCATCGGGTACTCCTTCTGGAGGGTACGGAACTCCGCCGCGTAATCGATACGGTACAGGCGTTGGAGGGCAAACAGACCGAGCATCACGCCCAGTACCCCGAGTGGATAGGCCAGTGAGTAGCCGACTACCGCCTGCTGGCTCATGACGTCCCGCCCGTCCACCGGCGCGTTTTTCTGAATGGCGTCGAGCAGACCGGCCAGGGCGGGAGTATTGGTGCTGGCCCCGGCGTAGAGCCCGCTGGTGGTTGCCGCATCGAAGGCGAACCACTGACCGACCCCGTAAGCGAGCAGGGCGGACAGCAAAACGGTGCCCGTGGCGAAGTAGATGTCGCGGAAACCGTTGCGGCGAAAGCTGGCGAAGAAGGCCGGGGCGGAGCTCAGACCGACGGTATAGACGAAGATCGCCAGCCCCAGAAAGATGATAAACTGCGGCACTTCCAGTCCGGGATCGAGGGCTCCGAAGCCCAGTCCGACGAAGAGTACCGCCGCGACCCCCAGTTTAAATCCACGCACCCGTACTTCCCCCAGGCCGTAGCCGATGGCCATCACGGCGAAGAGCAGGAGCAGGGGATTCGTGGACAGTAGCTCGATCATGCGTCAGGTGAACATCTTTCCGACCCCATTAGTCAACAACCGCCGCAGGGCCGGCACCCCGTTGGTGAAGCGCAGATAGCCGAAAAAGAGTAGGCACACGAGGCTTCCCCGCACAATTACCTGCACCGATGAGCGGGCATTCAGGGGCAGGAACCAGGCCGCGAGTCCACAGCCTACGAGTACGAGCGTCGTGTACAACAGGCTCATTGTCAGGGGCTGCAGTCGCATCTTCCAGTACACGAAGCCCACCTTCAGAATGTTGTAGAGGAGTAAAGAGACCAGGGTCGACAGTGCCGCGCCGGTCATGCCGTAGCCCAGCACGGCGATGAATAAATAATTGAGAAAAACATTCAGTACGCCCAGGATAAGCACTAGAATAACGTTCCAGCGGTAGTAGTCCGTCATACCGATCAGGTTGCCGTTGATGCTGGTCATGAGGTCGAACAGCTGCGCCCCGCCGAGCAGCAATACGGAGGCGTACCCGATGCGGTAGGCCTCCAGTCCGTCGGTCAGGTTGTACACGTAGGGCATGCAGACGACCGCCCCGACGTAGATGAGTCCGCCCACCGCGTAGAGGACCATGGCCGACTCCCGGTACAGAAATCCGAGGTGTGACAGATCCCGCTCCCGCCAGGCCCGGGCCACGATCGGCGAGGTGATGGCGTTGATGGCCACCGTGGGAATGATGATCACGTTCATGACGTACTTGGCGATCGCGTAGATGCCGGTGTCGACGTCCCCCAGAAAGGTATTGATGCTCACCGTATCCAACTGGGCAGCCAGCCGTGACCCGATGGCCCCGAAGACGCTGTACACGGCGAGCCCGTACAACTCCCTGACGCGTACCCCGTCCAGGTCCAGACTCCCCCACCCCAGATGCAGTACGCCCAGTCGCCAGGCGTACAGCAGGAGTCCGAGCGCCGACGAGCCGTACAGCACCACCAGCCACCCGTCTACCTGGCGGTCGGACAGGTAGCCGTAGACCGCGGCCAGTACCAGCACCGGTGCCCCTACCTTGATCAGAAGATTGTTGAAGATCACCGGTAGCGCGATCCGCTGGAAATTGATCAGGTGGGAGGTGAAGATTCCGGCGTACACCAGGGTAGCGGAAATGCCGATGATGGTCCAGCGGCTGTTCTCCAGCACCCCCCGCCCCACCGCGAGCCGATCGCCGAGCAGCAGATTGAGGGCCACGATCACCAGCAGGGCGAGCGTGGAGACCACCAGGCTGCGGGTCAGTAGTTGCCCGGCGTTCCTTACCTCGTTCTCTCCCCGCAGGTAGGGCAGGTAGCGCACCATGACCGCCGGCGTACCGAGCAGCAACAGAGGCACCAGCAGGGTCGCGAAACTGACGATGCCGTCAATGTGCCCCTTCAACTCGACATCCAGGGGGTAGATGAGCAACTGGCTCACCGCCCCGATGGCCACCCCCAGCAGGGAAACCGCGTTATTTTTGATGGTCTGCCGACGGATGATCCCCATACCTACGCCTTTTCCCGTAAGTGAGAGTACAACTTTCCGATTTCCGTAATCCGCAGTTTTCGGCCCGTCACGATCCGGTGGGTGCGCAGCCAGCGGGGAATTTGGGGCAGGTAGCGCAGGAGGTTGCGTAGGGCGGCGGGGGTGAGGCGGCGAATCTTTTCTCCGTGCACGTAGGCCGTCTTCGTATCGACCACCCGGGTGTGGGTGTAGGGGATGCCGAAGTGGCTCACGAAGTACCCGTACCGCAGTACGTTCTCTCTGCGCTTCGGCGGAAGGTCCGGCGTGGTAAGCAGGTGGAGCAATTCCCCGTAATTCGCGGGTTCGTACACGGCATCCTCGCCCTCGTAGAAGGCGCGGCCGTAGAGTACGCTCGCCGTTCCCCAGTAGGTAGCCTCCACGCCGGCCGAGGAAGCAAAGCACAGGGCCACGTCGGCGGCTTCCAGCACGGCGTAGGTGTCGAAGGCTTCCTCCGGCCGGATCACCGTCAGGTTCCGTTGCTGCATTGCGTACAATTCGCGCGTCTGCTGATTGTCGACCGGCTTCAGGTTCGGATGCATGCGAATGTAGAGGTGTACCTCCGGCGCGTCCCGCAGATCGTTCAGTAGCCGGTAGACGACCTCATTCTGCTGCCGAAAAAGTGGCGTTACCCATTCCTTGATGGCCTGCATCTCGTCTTCCGAGGAAACGAAGATCGCGATATTGTGCTTCCGCTCGTCCCAGTTTTGGGGCAAGGTACCCGCCCGCTGATCGCTCAGGTAATTGCGGTCGTCGCGGTGCTGACCCCGCCGCTTGGCCTCGTACCAGTCCATCGCGGCGGCCACCCGTTCCCGGGGGTCGGCTCCTTCCCAAAGTTCTTGCATCAGGCGCCGGCGGGTCGCGATGCTGTGCGGCAGACTGTTCTCGAAGAGCTGGTACAGTTGATCGCTGCCGCCGCGTTCGTGGGTGGCGAAGGGGATACCCCATTGCCGGCATAGGCCGAGTAGTGGCCAGAGTTCGGAGTGGCGGCCGTTAAATACGATGACGCGATCAGGATGTACCGTATCCATCACCCGCTGGTAATTGCGCAAGGCCCCGATCGCGTTCCGGAGCTGCAGGCTAATCAGTTCCTGGTGCTTCCCCCGGGGTTCTACGGCGTACTCCCGCAGTACGGAGATGGTGGAGGACGCGACCCCCCTTCCGATGTTCACGCCTTCGTACTCCAGCGCGAGCAATTCCTCCAGGTCAGCGGGCAGCCGGTCGGGAAAGCCGGCGGGAAAGAGCGAGCCGTCCAGTTTTAGCGTGGTGGCTCCACCGCGGCCGGCGGTACGCGTGGCCCGGGCATCACATACGGCGCAGCCCAGTAGGTTGTGGGTAGAGTTGAGGCTACAGGTGAGCAGGCAGGCGTCGCAATGCAGAAGGAAGAGGCGATCCCCCCGTTTGGCGTACCGCTGCAACAGCTCCTCCTCGGTCGCCTGATGCATAGGGCTGATGCCCTGCAGGGATACGAACAGCGTAGTCATGAGGGCGGGGACGCAGGAGCGGCGAGTCGGGCGATGATCTCATTCCCAATCACGCGAACATTATGCCCGACCGACAGACCAAGCACGGAGTTATCGTGGTAATAGCCATCACCGTTGGCGGGTAGGGCCCGCTTTACCAGTTCTTGCGTAAAGGTTTCGGGATCCGAAGCCGCTGGGTGATCACCTTCCATAATCCGTTTCGCCGCGCGGCGGGCATCCGCCACCGATCGTACGGTATACACCCCGGGACCGCCCTCGTAGTAGGTGTACCCGAACGCCAGTACCGGTATACCCTTCCACATGGATTCGAAACCTACGGTTCCCGAAGCCGTAGCGACCGCCACCGCCCTTTGTTGAAGCGTGGAACTGCTCACTTCCGTCGCGATGAAGCGGACCCGCGCGGATTTGCCAAAGAGCTCGTAATACCGTGCTCCCCGTCCGATCAGTCGCTGCGCGGGATGCTCCTTGACGTAAACGTGCACCTCGGGGGGAAAGGCGGCCAGTAGCACATCGACCATCAGGTACTGATCGACGAACCGCTCGGCCAACGGCGAGGTAGTGGCTTCCGGCTGGTAGTGGAGGGCGAGGTAGACGTAGGGGCGCTCGAGGTCGGGGGTGGAGTCGGCGAGGGCGGCGTACCGTCTTACGAAGGCTTCGTCGTGGCGCGGCTGAGTCCAGCGTTTTTCTATCCCGAGGTACCAGGCGTACCGGAGTGCGGACGGACGGATCAGTTTGCGCCAGTCGCCCTTGAGTTTGTTCGCGGCCCGGGTGAGCCAGTGCTGCTCCCGTTTGCGGCGCTGGCGCGCGATGTTACCGGCCTGCACGTAAAAGGGTCGTGCCTCCGCTTCGCCCCTTTGCTGTCTGCTGATGCGGTTGCCTACGGCGCTACGGATATCGGCGTCCTCGTCGGACAGGACCGCGGCCGGTCGCGTGGCGGGCTGCCCCATTTCCCGGTAGTGCGCCATGGGTAGCAAGAGGTCCGGCGTCCACTGGTAGAAGTAAAGGGTCTGAATACCCAGTACGCCGCAGAGTTCCGCGATGACGTAGTCCGCAATTTCGTGGGGGATATTGGATGCGACGAAAGCCTCGATGCGGTATTCCCGAAGGAATCCGAGCCAGTACAGAAACTGCCGGCGGAAGGTGGCCTCCCGCGTGGGAGCGCTTACCGGGGGACCGTAACGCTCGAGACGGTCCTGCATCTTCAGTACCGTAGGCTTAATCGCGGTGTACCGATCCAGTAATGCGTCGGTCCATTCTACCGTCGTCCGGACGGACGGCATGTTCTCGCTCTCCAGAACCAGGGCGGCCTGGTGGTCGATAACGGTAATTTCCGGGCCGGAAGACAGCCGACGTTCTCCGAGGTTGTCCCGAATCCAGTACACGTGGTCTACGGGAGGCGTTGCGGCGAGTTTGGCCACGAGGCCGTCTACGGCGTGGGTAGCGAATCCGTTGACGAGAATATTCATTGCGGCCAAGATAGCCTACAACCGGAAGGGTGTCCCCCGTTTAAAGTCCAGCGTAGCTTTTCGTCCGATCACTTGGTCGTAGTATTTCGGTGCCAGGCCGTCTCCCGGCCGGATCACCCGCAGGTTCTCCCGCGTCAGTTCCTCGCCGGCGGCAATATCCCGCACCACGTAGATCGACCGCTTGAACTGCAGACTTTTCTCCTCCGCTTTCTGGGTATCCAGTTGCACGCCCCCGAGGCCCTGCCAGGCACGTTCGGTTTCCGTGACCAGGGCCCGCAGCTCTTCGGGTTCGAGACTGAAGGCGCTGTCGACGCCCCCGTCGGCCCGGCGCAGGGTAAAGTGCTTCTCGATCACGCAGGCCCCGAGGGCAACGGCCGCGACGGATACCCCGATGCCCATGGTATGATCGGAAAGTCCCACCGTGCAGTCCGGGAAGACCGACTGGAAGACCGGAATGGTCCGCAAATTCGTGTTTTCGGGGGTCGCCGGATAGGTGCTGGTGCACTTCAGCACGCAGATGTCCTTCGCCCCGGCCTCCCGCAGAACGCGGACCGATTCGTAGATTTCGTCCAGTCGCGAAGCACCCGAACTGATGATGATCGGCTTACCGGTAGCGGCTACCTTGCGCAGCAGGGGGTGATGATTGGATTCAAAAGAAGCGATCTTATAGGCCGGGACGTCCAGGGATTCCAGAAAATCGACGGCCGTTTCGTCGAAGGGAGAGGAGAAGGCGACCATGCCCAGCGACCGGGCCAGATCAAAGATCTCTCCGTGCCATTCCCAGGGCGTATAGGCTTCTCCGTACAGTTCGTAAAGGTTCTTCCCCCGCCACAGGGAATCCTCGTTGGTGATTTCGAACAGGCCGCCGCGGGCGTCGATCGTGAGGGTATCGGGCGTGTAGGTCTGCAGCTTCAGGGCATGGGCGCCGGCCTCCGCCGCGGCCCGGACGAGATCCAGGGCCCGGTTGATGTCGCCGTTATGGTTACCGGACATCTCCGCGATCACGAAGGGCCTGTGGTCGGGGCCGATCTGGAACTTTCCTATGTTCATGTTATAGTAATTGGTCGCCGATGGTAAAGCTCCGGAGTTCTTCCGGGTTGAACGGGCCGATGCGCAGCGCACCGTTGGTCAATTTTACGACGATGTAACTTTCTCCCACCTTCAGTACCTGACCGTCCGGGTTCTCGTGCCGGAATCCCAGTGGGTCCGGAACGGATCGGTGAACGGTCCACTGCTTTCCGGCAAACGTAAAGAAGGCTCCCGGATACGGCGCGGCCTGGGCCCTTATCCAGTTGCGCACGCGTTCGCGGCTCCACGCCCAGTTGATGGCTCCGTCCGCGGGGGTGCGCTTCGGAAAGTAGGTGGCCAGTCGTTCGTCCTGGACGACCGGGTGGATTTGCCCGCGCGCGATACGCTCCAACAGTTCCCCCAGCAGTATAGGATAAATGCGCTGGTATTCACTCAGCACGTCCGCGCCCGTCATTTGATCGGTGATGGGCACTTCCCGCTGAGCTACGATATCGCCGGCGTCCATTTCCGGGGCCATGAGGTGAGCGGTGACCCCGGCGACCGTCTCCCCGTTAATGACGGCCCAGACGTGGGGCGTTCGGCCCCGGTAGCGGGGAAGTAACGACCCGTGGAGGTTGATGGCGTACAGAGACGGTAGCCCGATGATGTCCTCGTCCACCAGGAAGAGGTAGTTAATTGACAACAACACCTCGCACCCGGCCGCGGACAGTACACTCCGGGCCCGGCCGCCGCGGGGATTGCCGACAAAGCACCCAATATTACGGTCCCGGCACGTCTGGATAATGGACGCCGACCCCCGATCGGTGAATACGAAGTTCACCCGGTGAGTGGATAATATCTGCTCCAGACAGGTCTGTCCCAGAGCCCCGCTAACGAGAAGAGTGATCGTCATCGGATGGCAAGTTCGGTGAACAGTTGGCGATACCGGTGCTGAATGTTTCCGTCAAACAGGAGGGCACGCTTCTCCCGACTCCCTAAGATGCGGTCCTGCGAAACGGGAAAGTCATCCTCAAAGGAAAAGGCCAATCCGCCGGAAACAAAGTAGGCGTAAATATCCGCCTGGTTATCGGCGATGGGAAGCAGGTACAGGGTTCCCCCCACGCTCAGGTACTCAAAACTCACCGTACTGGGCGAGGTGATTCCGAAGTCGGAGTCCGCCATTAGCCGGGCCATTTCTTCGGCGCTGACCCCGTGGTGCAGGCGGACCCGCGCGTTCGATGCGGCCAAGTACTGGTCCAGTACGTCCCGGTGAGCGTAGGCGGCTCCGATCACGACGTCCAGGGTGTAGTCCGGACATTCTACCCCGCACTCCTCCAGGACGGTAAGGGTCGCGTTGGGGGGGTCGGCACCGCCCAGGCAGACGAAGCCGGACTTATTGGGCAGGGCCGCCCTAACCGGCGATGTATCCCGGAAAGCCTTCCGCAGAAGGGCGTAGCGGGGACCCAGACAGAACCGGGTGTACGCTTCGGCGGAATAGTCTTCGGGCCGGATGCCCCCCGCGTGATTGATCACGACGTGGGCGAGGAAATGGTACGCGTGAATATCATCGATGCAGACCAGTCGGTGCCCGGCATCGATCACGGATCGTTGGTAAGCCGTACCGAAGTGGTACCCGTCCAGTACCACGATCACGGGACCGTTACCGACCCCTTCAGCGTACCGCAAAAACTCCGTTGGCTCGTCGCTCTCAAGCAGATGGGTACCGGAGCAGGACACGGCGATCTGGTCACTCAGACCCGCAGGACAGTGCCGGTAGGCGAAATAGCAGGCGAAGTCCGGAGCGAGCATTTCCGCTAGCGCGGCGGAACGAATCAAGTGACCGAGCCCCATTTCCGCGTGGCCGTCGGCACGGAAAATGACGACCGGCTTACCCACGACGGAGGTATTGGTACTTGAATTCGGCCAGTTTCCAGTCGGCCGGAGTATCGATGTCCTGGGCCGCGAGTTCGTCGATCTCCAGGCAGCCGGTATTGTCGGTCCACAGCCGGCCGGCGGACAGCACGGGCTCCGGTCGGAACCAGTAAAACATACCGGCGTCGTGGTAGGTCGGCTCGAGGTCCTGGGAACGGCTCGTGAGGTGGTGGGGGTACCGCATGCGCATGCGCCTGTCGTCGTTCAGGGTCAGGGAACGCTGCACCGGGAAGCCGTAGCGTAGTACGGGAAATACGCAGTCGAAGGACTGTCTTTCCAGTAGGTCATAGCCGGAGCGCAGTAAGTCCGGGGTCACGAACGGACTGGCGGGATAAATGCAACATACCGACGCGAACGACACCCCCCGATCGCCGTACGCATCGATCACTTCGGTGATGGCATCAAGCGTGGTGGCGGTATCGTTACTGGTCTCGGCGCTCCTCAGGAACGGAACGTCTGCTCCCAGGGAGGTGGCCACCTGGGAGATCTCCGCATCGTCCGTCGATACCATGACCTCGTCGAAGAGTCCGCACTCCAGGGCCGCGGCGATGGAATACGCGATGATCGGCTTACCCAGAAAGGGCCGGATGTTCTTGCGCGGAATGCGCTTGCTTCCGCCCCGCGCGGGAATGATGGCCAGCCTACCCACCCGCGTACTCCTTTACCCGGGCGATCACGAAATCCTGCTCCTCATCGGTGAGCGTGGGATACATGGGCAGACTTAGTGCACCGGCGTAGTAGTCTTCCGACCGGTGCAGATCCGCGTCTTCGTAGCCGATATCGCGGTAGTAGGGCATGGTGTGTACGGGTATGTAGTGGACCTGGGCGTAAATGCCGTGCTCCCGCAGGTGATCGTAGAGTCCGCGCCGGTCGGGAACTTCGATGACGTAGAGGTGAAAAGCATGGCGGATACTGGTAGCCGGCACGCCGTGGAACCGGATGGCTCCCGCGTCCCCGCCGCTGAATGCTTCGTCGTACCGCCGGGCGATCTCCTGACGGCGTTGCATGCCTTCCTCCGCCCGGGAAAGTTGGCTGATGCCCAGCGCGCAGAGAATGTCCGGAATGCGGTAGTTGTAGCCCAGTTGCTGCATTTCCATGTACCAGCCGCCGTGATTGGGGTAGCGCAGGTTGCCGCGATCGCGGGTGATGCCGTGGGTACGCAGGACTTTCAGGCGTTCGTAGAGGGCCGCGTCGTTGGTGGTGATCATGCCTCCCTCCCCGCTGGCGATGTGCTTCACGGGGTGAAAGCTGAAGATGGCGAGGTCGGCGTAGGCTCCGTTGCCGCACCACTGTTGGATGCCCTTACTGTCCGTGAACCAGCCACCCGGGGCGTGGCAGGCATCCTCGATAAGCCAGAGACCGTGGGCGTCGGCCAGGGCGCGGAAAGCTTCCAAATCGACGGGGTAGCCCGCGAAATCTACGGGGACGATGCCCGTGAAAAAGCCCTTCGGATGGGACTCGATGAGCTCCCGCACCTTTTCCAGGTCCAGCGTCAGCGTCTCCGGGTCGATGTCGGCGAACCAAACCTCGCCCCCGCAGTAGCGTACGCAGTTGGCGCTGGCGGCGAAAGTGATGGGGGTAGTGATGACCCGGGAGTGCTCGTCGACGTCCAGCGCCAGGGCACAGAGGTGGAGGGCGGCCGTACCGTTGGCGACCGCGACGGCGTACTTAGCTCCGATGTAGGCAGCAAACTTTTCCTCGAACTCGTCGACCCGGGGGCCGGTGGTGAGGTAGTCGGCTTTCAGCGCCTCGGTGACGGCGGCGATGTCGGCTTCGGTAATATTCTGCCGGCCGTAGGGGATGGATCGGGTGCTCATACGGCGAATTCGGGGTCGACGTGGGTGACGATGAATTCGCGGAGTTCCTCTACGGATACCCACTCCGTATTGGTGCCGGAGTTGTAGCTGAAGCCGGTCTCCACCAACCGGGCCCCGAACATCCGCTTGAAGTCCTCCAGATTCCAGTTCGGCACCGAAGGGACGATCGCGTAGTACTTGCCCATGTCGTAGGTGTAAAAACTGTCCGAGGGCGTGATCATCTCCTCGTGAATCTTCTCGCCGGGACGAATGCCGACCACCCGTTGTTCCATTTCCGGAGCAATGGCGGTGGCTACGTCGGTAATGCGGTAGCTGGGAATTTTGGGAATGAAGATCTCACCGCCCCAGGCGTTGGCCAGCGCGTGAAAGACCATGTCCACGCCCCCGTCCAGGCTGATGTTGAAGCGCGTCATGCGCGGATCCGTTATCGGCAGAAAGTCCTGCCCCTTCCTGTTGATGAAAAAGGGGATCACCGATCCGTTGGAGCCCATCACGTTGCCGTAGCGCACGACGGAGAAGCGGATGGGGTTTCTGCCCCGGATGTTGTTCGCGGCGATGAACAGCTTATCGCTGGTAAGCTTCGTGGCTCCGTACAGGTTGATGGGCGCGCAGGCTTTATCGGTGCTGAGCGCAACGACCCGCTCGACGGCGGTTTCCAGGCAAGCGTAGATCACGTTCTCGGCACCTCCCACGTTGGTCTTGATGCACTCCGAGGGGTTATACTCCGCCAGATGAACGTGCTTCATGGCCGCGGCGTGGATGACGTAGTCGATGTCCTGCATGGCCCGCACCAGTCGCTCCCGGTCGCGTACGTCACCAATAAAAAAGCGGATCGCCGGGTACGCCTTATTCGGATACTCCTGCGCCATGACGAACTGCTTCTGCTCGTCGCGGCTGAAGATGACCAGGCGGCGCACGTCGGGCCACTGCGAGAAAATGCGCTTCGTAAGCGCCTTCCCGAGGGAGCCGGTGCCGCCGGTGATGAGGAGGGATTTGCCGTTGAGATCTAAATGTGTCATAAGCCAAGCAAAGGTACACTCAATTGGTAACCGGTGCGTGGGAAGGCAATTCTAGTCTTGCGTTGGAGCCGGCCGGAATTGCCAGTCTTCCAGATATACCCGAAGGTGTGATAGATTGGGTGACCACGCTAGCTTGCCCCCGTTGTCACGCCACTTCCTATAGTGCTCGAGCAGCCATTCGGTCACCGGCTCCCGGGCGGCAAAAACCCGGCCCGCGCCGGTCAGTTCTACGAGTTCGGAAAGTTCCGGGTCAGCGGGACCATTGACCAGCGCCAGAATCGGCCGGCCGGCGTACAGATATTCGTACAACTTCGCGGTAAGTACACCGTAGTAGTTCTGCGCCGACCAATTCAGCAATAGCAGTACTTGGGCGGCGTGTTGCATGGATTGCGCGATCGCGGGAGCAACGTAGGTCTGGGTATCGCGGTGGATTTCTTTGTGTAGGGTCGCGAGCCATAGATCCCAAAGCACGTTGTCCTTGCCCCGGTATATGAGTTCCACCTTTCGCGGATCGATCTGACCGGCCGCCACGAGTTCATTCAGCGCAGACACCAGGGGTTCGACTGACTGCAGGCGATCATACAGGCTACCCGTATAGAGAATCGTGAATCGTTCGCTGGGGGGGGCCGTAGTGGCCGGGGGGAGCCCGGTCAGGCGATTACGCCGAATGATGGGTGCGGGATAGATCTCCCGCAGATGTCCTACCTGTCCTTCGGAAACCCCCCATACTTCGTCGGCACTGGCAATCATTCGTCGAGCCCACCAGCGTTGTAGAGCGGGCCACCACACATCCTTACGCACGGGGTCTGCATGGATATCGCGGAAATCAGCGATCCAGCGTAATTGGGGAAACCGCTTCTTCAGCTTTCTCGCCACTAGGTGATCCGACCAGGGGCGGAAGGAGGAAAAGATCGTCCCGATTCCTTCCGTTTCAATCAGGCGGACGGCCTCCCGGTAAGCGCTGCGACGATATAGAGGGCCGCCGTCGTCCGTGAAGTAAAGAAAAGGGAAGGATTGTCGTAGGCGAAGAAGAGGGCCGGCAAACCTTCGGCGCAAGCTATCGTGGGGAAGGGTGCCCGCGGGTCCGTCACCGCTCATCAGTGATCTTAAATCCTGTGCCGGTAGCGGAGTGATGATCAATCCGGGAGGATCTTCTCCAACAAACTTTCTGTCCGCGCGGATAACGAAAACCTGCTCATACTGCTGGAGCGCCCGGGTAGCTAAATGGCCAAGTCGACGACCGGCAACGGCGGGACGTGGCGGAAAATAATTGGTGAGAAAAAGAATTTTTTCCGCCTCCACGAATACGCTCGATTTAGTTAGGCATTGTAGCCACCCGCTGACCGTTCGTTCGCGGCATTTCTCCTGAAAACGGGGACTTCCGGAAATGCCCGGTACACCATGTCGGATTCCGGTTGCAAAATGACCCAGGCGGTCAGGAAAAGAATTTTGAGATCCACCCAGAATGACTGGTTTGCCTGGTACCACTGCTCGATCTTTCCCTTGTGGGGATAAATAACCTTCCGGTAGTAAGCCCACGTATCCCCGCCGCTGTCACGTACCTCCGTGATCAACTGTTCTTCGTCACGAAACACAATACTACCGATGCCGGTGATCCCAGGCTTGACGTTGTAGATTACCGCCTGCACTGCCTCCGGATACTGATCGAAGCTTTTCCGCATGACGGGGCGAGGACCGACAAAACTCATATCCCCAAAAAGCACGTTGAGTAATTGAGGAAGTTCGTTAATCTTTGATTTGCGCAAAAATCCGCCCATGGGGGTGATGCGGGGGTCCTTGGCCGTGGTAATGATGCCCCCCTTCATGTTTGGGCTATCTTTAAGCATCGTGGCGAACTTATAAATACTGAACGGACGGTTACGGTAACCGATACGCTCCTGGAGATAGAAGACATATCCTTCTCCCGTTAGCCGCAGACCGATCACGATGGGAATCAGCAGGGGACTAAGGACAATCAGCGCAATGAGGGCAAAAACAAAATCGAAAAATCGCTTGATATACTGGTACATCCTTACATTTTCTGGTCGAGTGACCGCCCCGTCTCCATGTGCTCAAAATTGGGAATAAAATCCGCGATGAGGCGTACGATGGCGGCCTTGTCAATTTGATTGTCCTGAAATTGAGCCGTTAATTTGGCAAACATCACATCGATATCCCGGGTACTCTTGCGTCCCGCGTTCAGAATTACACCGAGTTGCTCGAATCGTGAGTGGTCCACCGCTTCCCCCTCGGTGAAGAATTCCTCGTAAGGTTTTTCCCCCGACGTACTGCTGCCGAAAAAATACACGGGGTACCGGGTCGATCGTTGCGTGAGTTGGGTGGCCTTTTCCCGGGCCTCCTGCTCAGTGTCGCAGTAATCCGGATCGTACGCGCCGTATTCCCGTAGAAAGTCTACGGCGATGCTGGAAAAGGTGCGCATTTGCTCTTCCCTCAAGTTAGGGAAAAAGATTTCTCCGCTACGGCCTAAAATACAGGCCAGCAGGCAGATCTGGCCGGACTCTTCCGGGCTTACGAAGTACCGCTTTACGTCGTTGGGGGAACTCAGCGGTTGCTCCTTCATCATGCGTTCCAGGAAGCCGAACAATAAACTGCCATTGGAAAAGGCCACATTGGCGAAGCGGGCCGTGCTGATCTTTATTCGGTCCGAATACGCCAAAATCAGTTCTTCCATCAACTTCTTGCTGGCACCCATCACGTTCACTGGGTTAGCTGCCTTATCCGTAGAGACGCAAAAGAAGTGTTTAGGAGGGTAGGCCAATAGTAGTTCCAAGAGATGCCGGGCTTTAAGCACGTTATTGTCTATCATCGCCTCAATAGAATAATGATCCTTTTCGCTACGGACGTGCTTATGGGCGGCGAAATTTGCTACGATGTCAAACGGACCTTCGTTGCGCATGATTTTGGAGAATACCGGATCTCCGAAGTTGATGGGATATGGCTTATAATCGTCCGGCACGTTCAGGTCGGCGGCGGAGCGCAGGTCCCGTGTCAACTCCGTAAGGCCATTTTCGTTGGTATCCACCACGTACAGTCGGGCGGGACGAAATTTGAGTAGCGCGCGGATAAAGGAGGAACCGATAGTGCCGGCTCCGCCAATGACGAGTGCCGACTTGCCGTCGATTTCCCGCGCCAGTTCGGCACGGTAGCGTGCGAGATCACCGGCAAACAGGCTTTCTTCCCGTTCGGTCACGTACTGACTGATAAAATTATTAAGACTAAAATGTTTCATTCGTTATGTAGGCGCTTTAGGCGTGATAAAACTCTCTAATCGTGGTTACGACCTCTCCGAGTTGTGCTTCGCTCAATCCACTAGAACTCGGAATACTAATGGCCGTAGCGTGGACTCGGCTTGCATGATTGCGTTCGGTGACGTACCGTAGGGAAGCGTACATGGGGAGTTGATTCATGGGCGTCCAGAAGGGGCGCGACTGCACTCCCCGGTCGTTCAGAAAGGTCAGCAGTTCCCGCATCCGGGCGGTCCGGAAAGTAAACAGCCAGCAGTTGGGGTCCACTCCATCGGTGATTTGCTGGAACTGGATGTCCCCTACCCCGCTCAATTGCGCGCGATAAAATGCATCCATTCGCTTTTTGTACTGGATCAACTCCGGCAGTTGCTCCATCTGGGCCAGGCCGATGGCCGCCAGCACGTTCACTAGTCGGTAATTGTACCCTACTTCGTCGTGGAAGTAGTCGAGTGGGTCGGTTTTCGCCGTAGTCGTGAGGTGCTTAGCCCGGTCGGCTAGTACTGCATCCTGCGTAAAGATCATCCCTCCCCCGCCGGTAGTAATGATCTTATTGCCGTTGAAACTACTTGTGCCGAAGGTGCCGAAGGTGCCCGCGTGTTTTCCCTTCCAGGTGCTCCCCAGGGCTTCGGTACTGTCTTCGATGATTGGAAGATCGTGATCTCGACAGATCGCGAGTAGCCGGTCCATGTCGCACATATTGCCCAGAACGTGTACGGGCATGATGGCGGCAATCCGGCGGTCATCCGCCTTCAGATAGCGGACACCCGCCTTGCCGTAGGTATCCGAGGTGAGGAACCGCTGCAGCAAGTCGAGGTCGAGTTGCCAGCTTTCCGGGTCGATGTCCAGCAACAGCGGCTCGGCCTTGGTGTAGGAGATTGCATTGAGCGTGGCCACGAAGGTCAGATTCGGGGCGAGTACGTAGTCGCCGGTACCGATCCCCAGTAAATTCATCGCCGTATGCAGACCGGCGGTTCCGTTCATGCATGAAATAGCGTGGCGGCTTCCGGTGAAAGATGCAATGGATTCTTCGAACTTACTTACGTAAGCCCCGGCCGTGGATACCCAGCCGGTGTCTAGGCATTCCTTGACGTACGTCCATTCGTTACCGGCAAGGTGGGGGATGGAAAGTGGGATCATAGATTATACTGTAGAGGCAAGATAAGTTAGGGCCTGGGGCTAAGAGGTGGGCTAATTCGTTTAGCCGGGTTACCAATTACGGTGGTGCGGGGGGCGACGTCCTCCAGAACGACTGCACCGGCACCAATGGTCGACCATTGTCCGATATTCACGCCCTGTTTGATTATTGCGTTGGCACCGACAAAGGCTCCTTCCCCTACTCTCACGTTGCCGGCCAGGACCGCGCCCGGTGCAATGTGGGCAAAAGCCTCGATGACACATTCGTGTTCAATAATGCTTGAAGTATTTAGAATGACTCCAACCTCAACTTTGGCGAGAGCATTGACAGTAACTTGAGGTGCCAGCAGTACACCAGCCGATATACAAGCCAGGGGGGAAACAACTGCCGAGGGGTGGAGAGCCGGAAATGCTAACTTACGATCACAGGTGAGTAGCCGCTCCGTGATGACCTTGCGGTGGTGATTGTTTCCTACGGCTACAAACAAATCGACGCCTGGGGGTAGGGCAATCAGTTGGGTCGCCGAATCTTCACCAAGATATTTTAATTTATAAGGATTCGTAGTTTTCTGTTCCCGCTCAAAATAGCCATACAGTGAACGCCCAGTCGCTAGGATTACATCAGCAACGACGAATGCGTGTCCGGAATATCCAATAAGTGTCGTGGCCTCGATTGCTTTTCTTATTTTTTAGAAAATGTTATTCTATCACAAATTCTCTTAGCTCAAGGTAGAGCAAGAATCCGCCTTAAACAACAGCGACCGGTAGCGACGTAGCAATTCCGCGTGTATATGATTGCGATCAAACTTATTCTCTATTATTTGCCGCAATTTCACCGCCATCCGTTTCATCTGTTCCGGGTGAGTGAGGGCATTTTCGATCGCATCCAGTAGAGCCGGACCATTTCTGGCCGGAAATACAAGCCCCGTTGATCGGTGATCGACAATATCGATATTTCCCGGAACATCCGAACAAACAATGGGCAACTCCATGGCCCCCGCTTGTAAGAGTACGTTGGGGAAACCTTCACGGTGGGAGGGAAAGACCAGCAAATCCGCAGCGTACATAAAAGCCGGCACGTCGTCAGTCCAGTGCAGATGTACAATTGCCGGATTGCTTTCGATAATCCTTCGGGTCGTAGGCAATAATTTTTCTTCGTCGCGCTCCTCTTCGAGGGGACCGATGAGCAGCAACTTTAGTTGCGGTCGCTTCTTCACCAATTGCGCGAAACTACTGACTAACTCGTCAATACCTTTATCGTGTACCAGTCTCCCAACGTACAATAAGTAAGACGCAGCCGGCGAATAAGAAAATGCCTTTCGTGCGGCGGATATTCGATGGTCACTAACGCTTAAGGAGGAGAAGTACCTTAGGTCAATCCCATTAGACGATCCATCGGCCACCATCTCCAGTTTATTTTTAGGATAAAGCCCCATTCGTCGAACATCGTCGAGTAAGGTTGGCCCGTTCGCCCAAATGTGTTGAGCGGCGTAACCGGTCACTTTCTCCGCCAGCCACAGTAAAACACGCCTACTGCCCCGGGCAGTCACTAGCGGAAGACCACCCAGGGTATGAATACGTATGGGCACGCCGGTAAATCGGGCCGCTAACATTCCTAATAGGCCTGCCTTGGGAGTATGTGTATGAACAATATCGGGCCGTAGTTGACGCATCAGCGTTATTAACTGTATTATGGCGCGCACGTCCTGCCAGGGGGTCATGCGTCGCGTAAGGGGCGCTTCAAAGTGCGGCCAACTGAAAGTTTGCCCGGGTGCCATACGATCATCCCCCGCTACGCTCACTACCCTGAAGCCATGATCCCTCATATACGGTAGCTGACCATCCAGTAGCACGCTAAGGGAGGTCCTGGAAGTAGTGATGCGTAATAAGGTAGGTTTGCGACCCAGTACCGTTGACTTCATTTGTCTACTGCGGGCAACTCGATGGCTTCGCGTAGCGCTGTTTCGTACGTCAACGCCAATTCTTCCCGATCGAAGTGCGCACGCGCGTAAGTATATCCCGACACACCCATAGCATTGCGTTCATCCTCGGTCGTAGAATAAATGCTACGAATTTTGTTAGCAATGTCCCGGATGTTTTCCGGTTCGGCATACACTCCGCAACCGGCTGTTTCCACTAGTTCACGAGAGACTCCATCGATTAACAGAAGGATGGGCCGGCGACAAGACATATAGTCGAAAGTCTTATTAGAATAGATCGTCTTGAAGGTATCCACCCGCTTTAAAACCGAGGTTCCAAATTCAGATGCCGCAATGTATCGAAATACTTCTCGTTTGGGGACCGGATCAATAAACTCTATATTCTTGAGGCCGCGTTCATTGACCTCTTTGCGCAAGTGGGGTTTCTCCATACCGTCTCCAATGAGAACAAAGTGTACCGGCACGTCAGTAAGAGTTTGGGCCACCTCTACCAATTGCATTAGGTGGTTTGCTACTCCGTGCGCCCCAACGTAGGTAATTACGAATCGATCGTCCCACCCCATTTTTCTTCGAAATGCCGATCTGTTGAAATCAAATAATACGTTTTCCGCCAAAGTAAAGTCCGCTGCATTCGGAATGAAAATGACTTTATCGGCCGGGACGTTCTTCTTATTTATCAAAGTGGACCGAAAAGCAGGTGTAAGCACGTTGATTAACCGGGCTTTCCGATACATCATGGCTTCGAACCAGTACGCGAGGCGTATTATTGCCTTGTTGCGCAAAACCCCCGTATCGATAGCGGATTCGGGCCAAAGATCACGCACTTCAAAAACAAAAGGCTTTTTTCGGATCAGTGATAATAGCAAAGCCGTAATACCAACAAAAAGCGGGGGGGACGTCACCAAAATAACGTCATAGTCTTTTTTTAACTTGAACAGCCCACCGTAAAGAGAAGAAAAAACAAAGGAAAAGTAACCCCATAGACGCCCAATGAATCCCCGGTTATAGGCTTCGGAAACATGACAACGAAGTACCGAGACCGATCCATGATCTTTACGGACATAGTATTTACCCCGGTACTCCGGTCTTTTTTCGTGGGCGTTAGCGTGCATCATCCCTGCGAGCACCTGAATTTCGTGTCCCCGATCGGCCCACACCCGGGTCATTTCATTAAAACGCGAACCGCCACCATCGTCCTCTTCCAGGTAATACTGGTGGATTAATAAAATTTTCATCGGAGCCGAATTTCAGTAATAATCGTTTTTTTAGTTGTGGTGAATCTCCATACCTCGGTGGTCTCTTTCTTTCCGTAATACCCTGAATACAAACCTTGTAGAATTTCCGGATCCAGCGTATTACCCTCAGCATCCCTTGCCGTCAACTGAAAATTATCGAAAAATAAAGGTGAAGGATTCCAGTGCTGTTGTATGGGCAGTGGGGTTGCATGATCTACCTCATCCCGAACGACCCAGCAAGACTTAGCCGGCATATAGCTGACTTCCCGGGTATGCGTAATGTTTGTTCCCAACTCAGCAAATGCTTCAATCTGACCCCTGAACTTAAGCGTATCCGCTTCTTTCCACAAACTGGCACCCCGCGCCTTTGACCAGTGAAACCAGACAAACCTGGGGCCCTTCTTCATCTGATCATAGTCTCCCAATGTGATGGTATTATGGGATCTGGTTCCATTAAAATACCGCAGCAATTCCGGTTCGGCATTGTATCGGTAAGTTCCTGCATCGCGCAGGATGTTATCTCCCTGGTACCATATATCTATATGCAGATTGTCAGCGTGGGACGGTCGGTCGCGGTAGCTACCGCATTTGATGAACGTAAGGTCGTTCGGAGACGATCGCATCAGGTAGTATCCTCCGACAGTAAATTCGGCCAGCGTCGGGAGACGGTAAGTTGCACTTTGGGGAGCACTCCTGATCATTACACCGTACCATGATGTGGCTTCCGCCGCGGCCTCGCGACAACGTTCGTATGCTCCTCGTGTTTCTTCGTTATCCCAGCCAGCATCGATCAGCGCCGCAGCTAGCGCGCCCAGTTCCGGACGATAATCCCTGTAATCCGCGTCGGTGAGCGGGAAAAAAAGCGCGCCATCGTTTGCCCCATAGTTTGGCAAATGACCATTTTGGTCGATCATGCACGCAGAAAGGTATTGAAGGGATGCCGCTGACTTCTGGTAAACTACTCTCGACCAAGGCTGGTCATTCACTTTTGCTAGGCGGATTGCCCACGTGAGCAACTGAACCGTCACCCGGTGATAATTGTGGGAAAACTGCAAGAAAGTGCCGTCATCGTAAATTTGGTAATCCACCTCTTCCTCAAACCATTTCGCGCCCTCTTTCTGCCACTTAGCCACTTCGGGAAAGAAGGGGAACAACCATCCACTAAGTGCAAGCAACAAAGTTTCCGTCAGCGCGTGGTTGTTGCGCACGGCAATGCGGGAAAAATGAATGTTTTCGTATACGTGATGGATCTGCCAATAAATTGCATGAATTATTTGAGAGAAGCGATCCTCCGTCAAGACTGTCGCATCTCGGTAGTAATGTAGCGCGAACGTCCAGTTCAGTACGCGTAGGGATATCTCCTGACTGCACCGCCAATTCGGGCCACGATTAATGGGGTTACCTTCAATCCAGCGAATTATTTCTTCAACGACAGCTTCACTGCGATCATCGCCCGAGTGATAGTCCAGGCGAATCATCGGCAACAGGTGCGAGAATCGTGATCGTTCCCAAACGTACTTTATGTCACCCTTATCCTGGTCGTAATCTGGTATTTCCGTCCAGTGATCGTCGGAATACCGGTAACCCGTATTCGGGTTCAGCCACCAGTCAGGTTGCGTACCTATTTTCTTCCATTCCGCCGAAAAATATTGAAATTCCCCACTTACCAGTCGGTTAGTGTATTCTTTGAGATCTCCTGATGGATTGCGCGGGAACGAAAGCGCTTGCCGGGAATTAAAAAAAAACGCCGGAGTATTCCGGCGCCATTCTGAAAGGGAGCAAAATGTCCGATGAGGGGGGGCGGATGGGAACCTGCGACGGAGCCACCCGGTACGTCGACTCAACTCATACCACAGTCGAAAGCCCACGTAACGTGGCCCCATGTTCCGGGCAAGATTGACGGCACTCTGTAGCTTCTCGATCATACGGGAACGCTTACCCAGCTTTTGGTTTTGAGTGATTCGACTATAGCCAGTGCTGCTCTGCTCACGTTTATTATCTCGGCGTAGGGTATGAGTTCAATGTCGCCAGTTTTCACACCCTCCATAAGCCTGGTGAACTGGTTCCGGTGTCCCTTGTCGAGACGTGTCGAAAATTTCTTAAGGCCCGGCACTCCGAAGCCTTTCGTTTTGCGGAAGTTGTCCATCACGATGGTCCCCCCCCGGCTGTAGACTTCCAGGCGTTCCTTTGAATAGGATTTATCACCATTGGCGAAGTAATTGATTACTCCCTGGTCCCCATTGGCAAAGCGTAACAGAATACTCGCATTGTCCGTATTATCCTCCGGGTGAAGTCCTAAAGCGGAAGTACACACTTCCGTTACCAGACTACCGCTGAGGAAAACTAATAGATCAATAAAATGACAAGCCTCTCCGACCAACCGGCCGCCGCCGGTCTGCATATCGTGTACCCAGACCTCCGGTGGAATGGCACCGGCATTCATCGTCGCGATCATATTCTTGGGGGCTTTTGGATCTAGTACGGCTTTAATTTTCTCGGTGTGCGGGCTAAACCGCCGATTAAAGCCGACCATAAGGCCTCCGGACGAAGACGCGTATGCCTCCATGACCTTGTTCAGTCCCTCCTCATCTATGGCTAGGGGTTTTTCCACGAATGCGTGCTTTCCCGCGCCCAGCACTTCCGCAATCATGGGAGCATGCAAATGGTGGCGGGTAGCGATCAGGACGCACCCCAACTGCGGGTCATCCAGCAATTCTCGGTAGTCGGTTGTACTTCGGGTAATTCCGTGCTTTTTTGCTAACGCGGTGGCATTAACGCCCCCCGCTCCCGCGATGAAGGACAGGTCCGCACCCGTTTTATCTAGGGCCGGCAGCATGGTCATCTTAGTGAAATTGCCTGCGCCAATTATTCCTACCGTCGATCCGGTCGCTTTTTTCTTATTAGGCGGATTGACGACGACACTGCGTGCTTCGCTGACCTCTTCAGGATATTCTAAAATAGATGCAATCGAATTGGATTGTCCCATGTGCTCGTAGATCCGTCCGTATTCCGCTAGCGGGACCCTCTCGGTAATGAGCGATTGAACATCCAATCGACCCCGCTCAATGGCTTCCAATACGGCCTGGAAGTTGCGCTGCTCCGTCCACCGTACAAAGCCGATCGGATAATCTTGACCCTTCTCCTCGTATTCCGCATCGTATCGGCCCGGCCCGTAGGAGCAGGATACCTGGAAACTTAACTCTTTTTCGTAGAATTCGGAGCGGTTCAATTGCAAGCCCACCACCCCCACCAGGATGATCCGTCCGCGCTTGCGGCACATCCGGGCGGCCTGGGACACAATAGCGTCGGTTTTGGCCGACGCGGTGATGATGACTCCATCGACACCCACCCCATCCGTAAGGTGACTCGTCGCGGCGACTGGGTCGGTCGTACTAGGATTGAACGTGGTTATTCCTTTGTTCCGCGCAAACTCCAGCTTTTGTTCATCCAGGTCCAGTCCGATAACCCGACAACCATTTGCCAGTAAGAGCTCGGCGGTTATCAGACCGATCAATCCAAGCCCGAAAACAACAACCGTTTCTCCGAGCGTGGGCTGCAGTAATCGGATGCCCTGCAGGCCAATGGCACTGATGACCGTAAAGGCTGCCTCCTCGTCACTCACTCCTTCCGGCACCCGAGCCACTAAGTTTTGGGGCACGGTTACAAACTCTGCATGGGGTCCATTAGAAACTACACGATCACCTGCACGAAATCTGGTAACGTCGGGTCCGACGGCTTCGACGATTCCGGCGTTGCAGTACCCAAGCGGTAATGGCTGTCCTAATTTGTTGAACACAGCCTCCAGCGTGGGCAGCAGACCCTCTGCCTGGATTTTATCCAGTACCATCTTCACCTTTTCGGGCTGCTGTCGCGCTTTGGCCACCAATCCCGCCTTTCCGAATTCCACTAGCATACGCTCAGTGCCCAACGACACTAGTGACCTTCGTGTGCGGATCAACACCTGACCCCGCCCGACACGAGGGACGGGAACCTCTTCCAGAATGGTCTCACCGGACCTGAGATTTTGAATGAGTTGCTTCATATCGTTGTTTGGAGCCTGATATTCAATTACTTACTTGATGAGGCTCCGTGGCGCATTGCAGCCAGCCTTATTATTGACCGTACAGCATCCATAGGCGCTTGGCGATCCGGTCAGCGGCGTGACCATCCCACAAGGCAGGAATAGTGCCCACTTTGGCATTACCCGAAAGAATATCTTCTAATTGGGTACGCACCGTTACCGGATTGAGATCGGCCATCAAAAAATTTGTTCCTAGCTCAACCGTTACCGGCCGCTCGGTCGTATCGCGAAATGTGATACAGGGTACTTGTAGGAAGGTAGTCTCCTCCTGAATGCCACCCGAGTCAGTCACGATCACCGCAGCATTATCCATCAGTTTGAGAAACTGCAAATAGCCTTGCGGATCAGTTAAGATCAGCCCGGGAATTGAATTCAACTCTTTGGTCAAACTAAATTGTCTGAAGTTGTTTGCCGTACGGGGATGAATGGGGAAAACCACCTGCTTATGCCGGGTCGCGTCCCGGATTATTTGAATGATATCCCGCAGTCCCTTTTCGTCGTCTACATTATGCGGCCGGTGCATCGTCATTAGGATGTACTCCTTTGGCAACACCCCCAGATCGTCCAAAATGGATTCATCCGCGGCCTGGTCCCGAAAATGGACCAGCGAATCGATCATTACGTTTCCGACGTAGGAAACCTTGTTGTCCGACACTCCCTCTTTCGCTAAGTTGACCAGGCCACTGTGTTCCGTCACGAATAGGTGATCGCTGATAACATCCGTCACCAGACGGTTCAATTCTTCTGGCATCGTACGATCTCCGGATCGCAAGCCCGCTTCGACGTGCACCGTGGGCAGGCCCATTTTGACCGCTACCAGGCTACAGGCAACCGTAGCGTTAACGTCCCCAACCACCAGAACAACGTCCGGCCGCTCCTCTGTGAGAATCTCCTCAAATTTTAGCATCACGTGGGCCGTCTGCCAGGTATGGCTACCACCACCCACGCCAAGGTGAAAATCTGGTTCGGGCATCCCGAGTTGATTGAAGAACACATCCGACATCTTAGCGTCGTAGTGCTGGCCGGTGTGCAAAATTTTGGAGGTGATGCCTGAGTGGGCCGTAAAGGCGCGGTGCAGGGGCGCGACTTTCATAAAATTGGGGCGGGCACCTACGATGGAAAGGATATTCATTTGGAGATGGTTGATTTTGTACCGTCCTTAAGCATTTCACTTAAGAAGGTCAGGGTTTGCACCGCGCAATCCTGCCAGGTATACTGTTGGGCATATTCATGAGCCCGCTGCGCGAGGGTGGATCTCTCGGAAGGGTTATCGAGTAAGAATTTTACCGCGTCCGCTATTTCAGAAATTTGCAGCGGGTCAAAGTACCTACCGCCATCCCTTAGAATTTCCGGCATAGGGCCGTAGTGCGACGACGCTATGGGTAGGCCCGCTGACATCGCTTCCACCAGTACATTTGGCATATTCTCACAGGAACTAGCAAATATGAATATATCAGTATTGTGGTAAACCTCTTCAATCATCTGGTAAGGGACGACACCCGAATATTCGACGAAGCTATCGTAATCTTCAACGATGGCGGATATCCGATCACGCAGACCCTTCACGACCGGACCGACTAGCTGGAGTTGAACGGGGTAGCCTTCCTCCCTCAACCGAGCTACGGCTTCGATCACGTTCCACTGATGTTTGTAATAATTTACAATCGAAACGTACGTAAGCCTGAAGCATATACCATTGTCAATTTTTTCGCGAACCGTATACTGCCTTTCCGGGCCTCTGCTAAATTTAGTACTTGCACCTAGTGGTATGATACGGGACGGTATACCTTGCAACTCCGGTAACCGGTCACTTATATAATCTTTGGCATATCTGGAAATAAATATGTTCCCAGTTGCATTTCGGAGTGATCTGGACTGCAGTACTTGAAGTAGCTGATAGCGCCACCGCTGTGGTCCCCAAGGAAATCGGTTCCGTTCCTCCTTTTCAAACACCAGCATGTTTTGAGACATAGAGACATAAGGGAGGTTGGTGGGGGGGACCGTACCCCCGGGACAAAAAATTATATCGCAGCCTGTTTTTATGATAGCTTCCCTAAGTTGTCGACTCTGGATGAAGTAATTGAAGAGGGGATTTGGGTTTCTGGGCAATACCCACACCTGGATGTTAGGATTGTTGATTCTGTGATCAAGATCATCCAGGGAAGTGAACACGACAATCTTAGCGAAGCCATACGAGCGCAGGGAAACTTCGCTGTTCGTGAGTTCCAACAAGTGTTTGAGTCCCCCACCGGCCCGAATGTTAAGACCGTCAATACCTAATACGTGAGCGATAAAGCATTCATTTTCTAAGGGGCAATAAGCTCAACCTACTACCTCCAAGTAAAAGTACAAGGCAGAAAAAGACGAACACTATCGAAAAAATGTTCCCGATGTTGAAAAATAGGTAATTTTCACCGTAGGCTCGGATGAATCCGAATAGTATAAAGAACAGCCATATCTTGTCGTACCTTTTAGGTGCCACCACTATGAGGCGAACCGTTTTCAATAAAATTTTTATTATAAAAAGTACGACGAGGAAGCTGATCAGCAGCCCCGTCTCAATAAGCGTGCCTAAGTACCCATTGTGAACGTGTACGTACGCTCCAGGGGTCAGTGCCAGCCGCCCTTCGTAATACTTCGTTTTGAGACCAAACCCCTCGATCGGCCTTTCTTTAAATAGTTCCCAGCCGGCGATTAGTAGATCCGTTCTTTCCTTTTGTGCACTTTCAATAGCCTGATCCAGATTGGTGGCGTACAATTCTTTCTTCAGCATCTTGTCTTCAAAGAAGGTGTAAAGCGGCTGTTCAAAGATGAGGAGAAGCACAATGGCTAGCATGTACACCAAACCGTACTTCATTCTAGCTATGCTGACCAGATATATTACAACAATACCGATTGCGAAGACAAGCGAACTTCGGGAGTCCGAAGCGATTAAAATAAACAAGGCAACACTGCCCACTAACCCCTTGCGTGCCAAGCTTTGAATGCTCATAGCAGAAATGAGCGTTGCACCGGCAAATAAGCCAAGTGAGTTTTTGGTCGGCAGACTATAAGTTAGATACGGAAATAATACTATGTACAAAACAACACTTGCGACCAAGAGCATATACGGTACGTGTCGAAGGATACGGTTCAGGTCTGCTTGATTTAAGCGCTGAATTATCTTGATCAATGCAATCAGAAACATCAGCCAAAGCACCCAATAGACTCCTGTGTTGATGGGCTCGATCGAAAACGACACGTTTAGAACGAATAACGGTATAGAAAACGTTAAGAGTGACGCAATATTCTTACTGAGTGTTCTGGCAAAAGTTTGCCAGTACAGGTATACGACCGTGACTCCAAAGATTGCCAGAAACACGACACCGGGGATCCCAATAAACGTTCCTCCCAGATTTACGATTGTATAGATAACGGCTACTCCGTAGAACAGACCTACAAGTTGTCTTTCAATTGCCTTAGACATCCGTCATCCTATTAAAATGATTTAGGAATGTCTTTGCCATTTGGTCAGGAGTGTAACCTGCTGCTACAACGGTCTTCTGTATTCTTTGCTTAAGTCCGTGGTTGTCGTTAGCCAACTTAATGTGCCAATAAGCCAATACATCCGTCAGAGAAGTTAATGACAAGTTTTCGAAAAATGCTCCATTCACGCCTGCTTTGACAATAGCAACTTCAGGGCTGTGAATGTCGGCATCGCTCGTAATTATTGGCAAGCCATACGACAACGCATGGACAATGGACAAACCCACTTTTCCTGGAATGACAAATACGTCACTTAAGGAAAAAAACGGAACCAGGTCATCGTCATAAAGAGCACCGTGGAAGTGAACGTGAGCTTCAATACTTAATCGAATCGCTAAATCCCTGTTTTCATCATAGGTTGCTCCGTCGCCCACTATATCCAAAGAGCAATCGATTCCCCGGTTTCTAAGTTCACTCACCGCCTTAATCAATAAATCGCACCGCTTGGCGTGTGTAAGTCGTCCCGCGAACAGTATTTTGAATTGGCGCGGGCGGGAGGACCTCACGACACGTGGTTTATTGTATCCGTAGTCATCGTTGCTTATTGAGTTTTTAAGCACAGTGACCGGCTTAGCGAACCCAGGCAGCGCAATAACAGTATCCCGACCACGCGTTTCGTAGGTGAGTACGGAATCGGCGGCCGATAGCAACCACCTTCTGAACTTCCCCGCGTCTGCTTTCAGCCCATGGGTCCACCAATGGACCTTCGTGGGGGTAAGATACCGGAGAAATAAAAAAGCCACTATTGTAGTGACTAGGTGAAGATCCGGACCGCCAAAAACAACGTGCGTAGGCTTTAGCCTCCGAATAGCTTTAAACAAGCCCTTTTGCAGATAAAAGGTATGCCCTGCAACCCGAAAAGTTTGGTTGCCCAAGGTATCCATTATTCGGCGACCATCCGCCTTCATTGACTTTATTCCTCTACCCGACGAACCAGCTAATACATAAATTTCTAGCTCCTTGCACCTTGTTATCTTACTAAAAAATGATTTCCTATAATGTGGAAGGATCGTTTGCACCACTAACACCCTTTCTGTCATTGCGCGTAGCGATTAAGCCAAAGTTTAGTACCCAGTAATTTGAACAAAATTCTTTCGTGGTTGACCGATCCATTCTGATGAGCCTTGAGAAGCTTAGCAATCGCACGTCGGTCAAAGAGTTCTGGTTGACGGGCATCAGTGGACTGTAGCACATCCACTGCTTCTGATCCGGCGGTAAATACCTCCTTCAGCGGTGAAACAAATCCTAACTTGTTCGCATTTTTAAGAATAGCATCCGGCACCGAGCCATTCATAACATCACGGTGAATCTTTTTTCCGATTGCTCCGCTGATTTTATATTCTGAGGGCAAAGCGTACACAAATTCCACAAGTCTATAATCCAGAAACGGCAGCCGGTTCTCCAACGAATGTGCCATGGATATGGCGTCTCCGTAATGTAATAAATTTACCAGCCCGTTTCGGTGCTGAAGTTGCAGCCTCCGGTTCAGTTTGCTGTCCGCGTTCAAAATTGCCACATCCCCTTCGTAGGGGCGATGGTTGGTAAGCTCATTCCGGTACAAGGATTCTAGCCCGGTAAACTCCCGGTACCTGGTCCGCCAACTGGCGGGTAACTGCTGACGAAGATATAGTAACAAAGTCTCTTTGATGGGCCACACTTTACGGTGTGAATTCAGTTCGCCGAGGGCCCTTTGATAGTTGCCGGAAGCGACAAGGTCTAGAAAATGATCTACGAAAACGGAATTCGCATACCCGGCTAACAGTTCATCCGCACCCTGCCCTTCTAGATACACCGTGATATTTCGCTTGGCCCTCTCCGTAATATTCCAAAGGGGGAATATGGCCGGTGAGCCATGGCCTGATTCCAGGTGATAAATGATTCGGTCGAGAGTTGATACGTAATTTGAATAGTCCAACTGAACTTCTACCGAATTCATGCCGAGCTTCTCCGACAACGCACGGGCAACTGGGTATTCATCGAAGGTTTTCCCCGGAAAACTTGCTGTATAAGTTTGCAATGGTTTTTCCTGATGAGGACTCACTTGACAGGCAATAGAAGCGGAGTCTACACCTCCCGAAAGGGTAAGACCAATAGGTACGTCGCTTCGCAGTCTTAGTCGGACAGCCGATTCAAAAAGACTTCGATACTCGGATTTTGCATCTTGGTAGTTTAACCGATTCTTTTCGGTAGGATAATCCCAATACTTTTCGAAGTGATGACCATTAAGTGACACGAAAAGATTATGAGCTGGGGGAAGGCGCAACACATTATCAAACCAGGTTTCCTCTGTCTGGGCACCTACGGTTTCTCGACAAAATCTCGATATGGCATTATAGTTCGTGCTTCGGTAAGTACCCGGATCAAAAGCTATAAGAGCCTTAATTTCGGAAGCAAAACAAAACCGACCGTTTTTGAACGAGTAATTAAATGGTTTAATACCGAACCTGTCTCTGGAACAGAACAGGGTATGATTCTTTTGGTCATAGATCACAAAGGCCCACATACCATTAAAATGGTTCACACAATCAGCTCCCCAGTGTAGGTACGACGCCAGGATAACCTCCGTGTCCGATGCGGTCCTGAAGACGAACCCAACTTTAACCAGCAGCGACCTTAACTCTTTATAGTTAAATATTTCTCCGTTAAAGGTTATATGTAGATGTTCGTAGGTGAATGGCTGATTGCTTTCGCTACGCAGATCGATTATTGACAAACGTCGGTGTCCAAGACAAACCTGACCCTCCCATTCCCTTAATCCGGCAGCATCAGGCCCCCGGTGGGCGATTATCTCAAGCGCATCTTCGGCCGCACTAGTATTAATAGGTTGTCTATTGGCCAAGTTGAACACTCCAAATATACCACACATCGTCTATAGTAATTTATTCAGTACGGTTGCCAGTTGAAGGGCCTGACTCGTACGATCAAATTTTTCGTGTAAGGTTCTGGTGGCTTCCACACTGTAGGTTATTTCGCCGGCTCGTAATTTGTCACAGAATTGAATAAAATCAGCTGCTGCCTGTTCCGTATTCTTTGGTGAAGTTGAAATACCAATCTTGAATTCGGTGAGTATCCTGGCAATTTCACCATCGTTCTGTCCGACAGAAAAGATCGGCAATGACATGCCGATATAGTCAAAAACCTTCCCTGCAACGGTACCTCGGTACGACTCCCGATCCCTTTGCCAAGTAATTCCCGCATCAGCGCTTGCCAAATATGATCCAACCTCATTGTAGGGCACATAGGTCTGAAAATCAAATAGATCATCGATTCCCAACTCCTCCGTCAAAGTTCCCTTCCTACTAATATCGCCAAGAACGTGAATCATGATTTGATTACTGATATCCGGCTTAATATTTACCGCCTCCCTTACCAATGTATAAAATACCCCGTCAATGTGATCCCCTCTCAGTCCACCAAGGTAGATGAGATGTAGAAGGCTGTCGTCCCAATTAACGGTTTTACTACGCGAGAGATCGCGTGCGTCAAACCCATTATAAATCGTCGACACATGGGAATTGCTGTGATTAATCTCTGGAAATTTTTTAATTATGTCTAGCTGATTAGTATAGGTATTAGTAATGATATGATCCGCGCGCACGTAGATCAACCGTTCGAACCGGCGGTTGACAATTCTGTGTATAATAGAAATAGGCGAATACTCGGGCCCTAAGGTAAAATGGTCCCGAAAATCCGCTACCCATTGTAGTCCAAGCTGGTTGCGGAGGTGCATCCCAACCAAGTGACAAGAGTGCGGCGGTCCACTGGTCAGTACGGCGGCAAAGCCCGAGAGGTCCAGCCGGTCAATGTGCTTGATCGCATCCTTTGCCCAATTTGTAAAAGGGTCTATGAAGCCCAACCGGCGATTAAGCTTGGCCACCAGGGAATCTGACATTCGCGGCAGTGGTATCCTGATTACCGGTATATCAACAACTTCCTTGTACCGCTCTTCGTCGATCCAAGCGTAGGAATCAGGTGAAGGACATACGACGGTTACTGCCCAACCATGCTGCTTCAGATAGACAGCAAACTTGACGATTCGCTGCACACCGCCGCCACCCATAGGAGGGAAAGCGTGAGTAACCACCAGTAGTTGATTATTCATCTTGACAAAAAGACTGCACTTCGTGGGCGAACTTCATATAGTTCACCGCCGCGTCAAAGTTAGCACGCCAGTATTCCTGAATGCTTGCACTGGAGTAACTAGACTCCGAAGTACAGATTTTCCAAAATGCGTTCTCAAACTCAGCGTAGGTGACTTTTTCCGAAAGCAGAACTCCGGTGGTTTCGTTAACTATCTCGCTAACTCCACCAACGTCTGGTGCAATAACGGGGACTCCATTAGCCTGCGCCTCCATAATTGAAACTGGTAGTCCCTCAGATTCGCTAAGATTGAGAAAAACATCCACTGGATGATGTCGGTAATAATCGTAAACCTCAGCATTAGTTACGTGCCCCTTTAGTTCGACTCGTAAATTGCTTGAGTTCAACCCCTTCAGGCAATCTTTCACAGTATCCAGCAACGGACCTGCACCTAAATGCGTCCAGGCAAACTTTTGCTTTGCGTTGGTAGTAGCAAGTTTTACCAGATAATCAGCGATCATTTCTACCCGTTTCATCTTCGTTACACCGGACACTGAAACAATACGATACACCCCATCTGAAGAGCGTTGTGTGGTATTATTGGTAGAATAGACACCGAGTCGCGAAACGCTTACCTTAGTTTCACGAATTTGGTAATGACTTTGTAAGTAATCGTAGCCATCTTGAGAAATTACGTAGAGCTTGTCGATTAGGTCCAGGGTCTTTTGTCGGAACGGCCAAAAACTCGGTGTAAACCAATAGTCGTATAGATCGTAGCGGTGCGCACGGGAGATGACCGATATGCCGGCTCTTTCCTGTGCGTACCGCGCAGCCCCATGTGTTTTACCGTTCAGCCAGTACGTGTAGATAACGGCCTCTTTAAATGGATTGTGCTTTTCCAGCCAACTTTCCGTGAGGATCAGATCCCGACAGAATGAATTGATTCTTCGAATGGCCTGAATACTCCCAGCGTACCTAGCGTGAAGGATCAGCCCCCGGAGGAATTGATAAGAGACAAGAGATCGAACTTTATTACCCGCAGTATTGAAACCTACCGCAAAGGACTCATCAACTTCAACATTGGCTGGAACTGACCGCTTCCGTCCCCGAATGTCTGAAGGCAGAATAACGACTCTATTGAAAACACTAGCGAGTTCGATAATTTCGGTCTCCAGGAAAGTCTCCTGGCCAGAAAACGGGTAGTTACCCGTGATAAGAATAAGGTTCCTACTCACTCGGAAAACAGGTTACGGATCATCTTCTGCCCTACTTCAATTTCTAGCTGAACGGCCTGGTCAACTTTTTTTCTGACGCTATCACCATTAGCCAATATGTAATCGATGGTTTCTCGAATACCTTTACCCTGGATGTCGTTAATATAGAATGACCACTCGCCTAAGCCCAATTTTTCCAGTACTCCAAGAGATTTGTGCTCGTAGTATATGGCTATCGCGGGGGTTCTGTACCGAAGGGAAAGAATAACACTGTGTAGCCTGGTGCCGATCAATAGCTTACACCTCTGTAAAATATAACCAAGCTCGGTATCATTGTACTCGTGCATTAGCACAGTCATCCGATCCGAATCGTCTAATCTTTGTTGAATACGGTATCCTACTATCCGGTCGTCCTTCACGTATCCATCCAAACCCGTACACATTGAGAGGCAAACAACGTGATACCCCCTGTGGTTGTACTCGTTCACCAATGTAACCATAAGCCCTTCATAGTCCTCTTGGCTGACTCCCAATCGAACATCGAACGGAGCGAGATTTCGTACCGTGATGGCGATGATAGGGTCTTTGATGTGTATCATTTCCGCATCCGCTATGCCGGATGGCGTGCTTTCTGGTAGTAGCCATGCGGTGTCGGCCCCCACTTCTACGTTATCCAATCTCCCTTTTAGTGTATCTAGGTACGGCTTGGATGCCAGTTCTCTTAAATAAATCTTTTTGACTCCAGGAAATAGAAATGATGCCATCCGATTGGGCCCCTTTGTCTCAAACGGTCCCAGACTATGTCCGACTAAGTAGACTGGAACGTCAACGTAACGTGCTACCATTAACCACTCGTACTGATTCTTACCGTAGAGGTCGATAAAAAACGATCCGCCTACGTGGATAACGGCGTCAAATTGCTTCAGAAATTCGATCCCTGCTCGGTAACTCCGTGGGATTCCAAATATATGGCGAAATACGCTGTTGCTCACCGAATAATACAAGTAGTCGTACCGAATGTTTCTGAACACCTTCCCCTTTAGCCTACGCAGACCACTTCCGCTGAGGTTGTTCAGGTCATACAGTATATCCGACTCGAGAGGCTCCCCAAAAAGGTAGGAAGACCCCTCCGGTTTCCTGCTAGTTATATGCAACTCTAAATCCGGGTAAACCCTGCGCAACTCGTACACTAACCCCCGTAGGATCGCAGCGTCGCCCCGGTTTCCACAAGTGGCGTTTCCCGTCACGAGAACTTTCTTCATTGATAGCATTTTCAATTCTCTAGCAACTGGCACTACTAATCGACAGATATGTGATCAATTGCCCGCACTAAAGGGTCGTGGTTATAGCCCGTTCCGCGTCTGGCCCGTGGTCTACCTTCTTATTCAGGTGATGCCTGTAAATTTCGTAAACAACTTCGTCCGGCAAGATGAATTCATCACCCTCTTCAATCCCCTTGACAATTGTCGGAATTGCGTGGGATGATAATATTTCTTTCCAATCCGTCGATTTAAAAGAGTAGATGCCAATGTGTGACCTCGGGTGATAAAATGGCATGGGAAGTTGGTAGCGAAGAAACAACAGGTAGGAATATCGCTTAGCCACCATTTTTGCCGTTGCAGCGTCAAAGTCCGAGATCTCGTCCAGTTCAAGGAGGTCAAAATATTCCTGTCTACTATTTATGTCAAGCGTAAAGCCCTTTTCCCGGTAGTGCGTTTTAGACACGCATACGCATGGAATACCTTCCAGGGCTAATTCTATGCCTACTGTACTTGTGTGCACCAACCCTAAATCGGTAATTTTGAGTAGTGACCAACTGTTTATGGGGGCATCAGGATCTAAAATTACTACGTTCTCCGGGATGTTATCATCAAGCTTGTTCTTGATCAAATCTGCCAAAGGTTGATTAGTACCGATGATAGTTTCTGCCGGATGGGTTCTGACCACAAGTTGTTTATCGGGCCGGTGACGGAACCACTTGACGGTCTCTATAGTCCATTCCACAGGGTTCTTAAAGGCTATCTCCCGCTGTGCGCTTGCAGCATCCCATAGCACGTTAGTGAAGAGTGTATAGGTACGCTTGCTATTATCGAGTCCTAACTTGGCGAACGTTTTCGCCCGGTCCTCTTCCGCCGTCTTATTGAAGACCACAATGTCTCTTTTATGGTTCCGCCTAGATTGCAGGTAGTCATCTATTAAGGCTTCCTGTTGGTGGTTAAGAGGCACCTCGCAGACGGATTTCCATTCCTTCTCCACATCCCACCAATCCCCAGCAGTCTTCCAATTAAATTTTTGCGATTCGGCCATCTTCGCGCGCGATATCGTCAGTACCTTAATGCCGGCCTCATTCAGCGTTATTCTGGCGGGCCCCCGGGTGGTGTACGTTCCATGACTCATGATGACGCGATCGGGCCGGAGGGCCGCAAGGGCTTTCCCCATTTCGGCCGATATTAGCGCGGCGTGCCGGGCTCTATCAAACAGTTCCCCGAACATAGGGTGCGACCGGTCCAGCAAGCCTACCTTGAAGTACCTGATAAGTTTTGACTCGACAAAAACATCCCACGTGTCATCGTTAAGTTGTTGTTTTAACCCTTCGATCCGTTCAATAGACACGAGCTCCGTTAAGTTGATAACCTGGAAACCTGCCTTCTGGAAGAAAGCCCTCATATGACGCGCCTGGTATGCGCAAATCTCAGAACGATTATTGTGACTGTTTATATCGGTAGTTTCACAAATAGGTAGCTCAATGTCACACACCAAGTACTTAACGTTATGACCACGCGCCTGAAGAATTTTTCCTAGGGTAATCTGTACAATGTTGTTCCCCAAAAAACAGCCTAAGTAGGGTACAAACACTATGTCAAGCGGTGAGTTGGCTTTGCCTAATCCTACCAGATCTTCTTTGAACATCCTTCCGACCTGACTTAGTATAGCCTCTCGCCTAAATCGAGCGCTGATTTTGTCCCAGTTTACACCAAGTGAAGAGCATGCATCTAATACGTATGGAATTACTTTGTGACGTACATCAATCATATCGGGAAATAACATAAAATATAATTTTGGGCGGTATATAAAATATATGGCTTAAAAATTATGAAAATTGACAGCTCGATATTTAAATATTACTGAAGCGATTAAGCTGTCAGAGACGGTCATACATTCCAACTGACACTTCCTCGGAGATACAAGCAGAGCCATAAGTACATGTATTGTCAGTTCCGGTTGTTGTTAGATATTAACACACGATTGGGCAAAGTGTCCAGGACCTTGCCCGTAAGCTGTGAGCAAAGGCAACATCAACCTTTCCTCGGCACCCGCTCAACTACTGAAGTTTGGAGGCTATGTACTTGAATCTAGCTGAACGCGGTTATTGCATCCTCAGCTCAGGTTGGTCTTCCGTGGACCGTAATCCCCGTGCACCAACAGTCCCTTTTCCGTAAGCTTATTTGCCACCGGTATCAACTCGCTCAGTGGGATACCGCTTCGTGTTGATATTGCAAGCATATCATTATACCCATCCGCTAAATTTAGTAGCCACATCATTGCAGCAAATTCCTCCTGGTTACGCTTTGGCGTTCCAAGGCTCGGGTACAAACCTAACTTACCGAGCCTTGGCTCTCCGTATGGGCGTTGGTTGACAAAGTGATGATTCATCTCTAGCACATCGACTATTTGCAGTATCTTACGGACAGTATCTTCCATCGACGAGAAGGACACATATTCTTTATTATCCGCTGAGGTATGATACTCCGGATACTCCTCGTATTTTGTACGCATTAATGAACCGACCGGCAAATTAAAACCCGGTGAGCAGTACTGCCTTTCGTCGCTGCCAATGGGTGAAAAGGGAATTATGCTATAAGCGCAATCACTCTGAGAAAGGACCATTTCAGTCACGCGATCGCAAAGCGCGTTTTCACGACGCGATTGTTTATACGTAAAACTACCCTCGTCACCCAAGCATGTGAGCACATATCCCGCATCTAATTTTTGCTGTAATCTTCGCCCATTCTGTGCCAGATAGCAGATTGACCCAATGGTTTCTGGATGAAAGGCGAATCGGTAGGTATAATACAAATTGTCTCTATTCGCAAGTTCACGGTAGACGAATGATGCCACCAATGGCCCGGACAATTCGTTACTGGCCAGTGAAGGATGGCATATATACGACGAGAAAAGGATTTCACGGTCCGAGGTACCATCTATAGTTGCCTCGGCCATTGTCATGCTTCCTGAACCATTGAAACTGGTATCCACGCAGACCCGGTAGGTATCGGATCGGTCAAGCGATTCATACTTATTATGCGCCATACAGAATCCCCACCGTCGCTTGTAATACGATGTGACATAGGGTATATTTGTAGGTTGCTCGGGCAGTGTATAGAGGTGCTCATCAAGTTCAGCGAAGCTTAGAGTTCCAACATAGGGTTCCGAGTACCCAACAAGATGTAAATTATGATCGGCGAAGTCAACAATCCTCTCGCCTGCTGAATTTTCGATCCACGCTTCCTTGACGTTCCACTCCGGTGGAACCTCCCAGTCAAAACATTTGGTTCCAGAAGGAACTTCCTTAATGTTTAAGTCTACGATTTCGGATAGTATTTCCAGAGTTTTTCTATTGCCCTCGCCGGTGAGGCTTCGATTAATGGGCCACAATCGGTCAAAATAACCTTCAATATCACTTTTCATCTGGGAATATTACCACGGCTTCTCCAATTAATACTGCCGCTGATTCTTCGTTCACACATTCGGTCGTGAATCGGCCCCGTCGCTTCTCCGGATCAAAATCTATCAAAGTAGCCTTTGCGGTAATAAGTTGCCCCAGGTAGACGGGTTTTATAAATTTCAAGGTTTGAGATAAGTATATACTCCCCTCCCCTGGATAGAGCGTACCGAAAATTTTAGAGAATGAGCTTGCTACCAGACAGCCATGGACTATCCGTCGCTTGAAGATCGAATCTTCAGCATACTTCTTATCCAGATGGATTGGATTATTGTCGCCCGATATTTGTGCAAATAGCGTAACTTCTTCTTCACTGAACGTACAGTCGAAGGTAACCTCCTTACCTAAAGTAACATCCATTTTCAATCGCCTTTTATGGAATAAAGGTAGTCAATCGCTTTCCCCGACCTAATGATACGGTCAGTTTCGTCATATAGGTCTTTAAACTTTATAGTACGCATACCATAGCTTTCATCATATTTATCTCCTTTATACAGACCCGCGGCCCACAGATGCTCCATCATACGATTCACATCCGTAGTTACCCCCTTTTCAATATCCCTGACGTATAATTTGTACGTTCGTTCGGAAGTCTTGCCGGTATGATCCGTGTACAGACCGCTGAAGTCTTTGTAATACCGGTAGTCGACTTGGTTTTGCTCTTCCACGAAATGATAGCTCGTCATGCTGTTTTGATCATCCAGACCAATGACCGCAACTTTACCATCCAGTTCCTTGAGCATTGCAAAGGGTGAGTCACTCCCGTATCCACTAACGTTATCTATCCCCCTGAAATGTTCTGCATGATGCCCCCGGACGGCAAACGAATAGATCGGGTGTCCCGTTCTCACGGAGTCCGTATCTAGGCGGCCTACCTCAGTTAGAGCCCCCATATGCGATGGAGTGTTCAATATATCAAATGTCCGCACTTTGGGGAAGTCGAAATTGAACAACGGTAACAACAATGTACCTGACTTCCCTACGGCCTCTACTAAAGAGTCATAGACCAATTTTGGGGTGACTTTGACCTCAGTGCGCGGGGACAATTTTCGTAGCAACCGCCTGAGGGAGGAATGGACCAGTACAGTATCTCCGTGCTCGATTCCACTTTTTCTCCACTGTCCACTTAATTCTTTGATTACCGAAGTTTCATCCCTCATACTAAGCCATTTTTATGGGTTACGTTTTCACTTACCATGCCGTCCATCCACCATCAACATTCAAATTGGCGCCCGTCATATAAGCGGAGGCGTCTGACATCAGAAAAAGAATGGCCCCTTGATAGTCGTCAGCTGAAGCCATTCTTCCCAGGGGGGTCAATTTGGTATAATTCGCAATAAACTCGTCCGACTGATTGTTGAACACGCCACCTGGGCTGAGGCAGTTAGCCCGAATATTCTTATCGGCTACATGGGTGGCCACATACCGCGTGAAGTTGATTAACGCGGCCTTGGACGTACCATACGCTACAGGCGAATTAATTCCCGAGTCGCCGTATACGTGCTTATTTGCGCTTACGTTCCCGTACGTCGATGAAATGTTCACGATAACACCACCACCGTTCTGTTCGAGGTACGGAATAGCCGACTGCGTCATTAAAAAGGACCCCTTCAGGTTTACGTCGTGGACCATGTTCCAGGCCTCTTCCGGATACTCTTCGAGCGGAGCGAAAAAGTTAGACGATGTATCGAGTTTACGCGTATTCCCTTTAAAGTGAAAACAATTTATCAATCCATACAACGGACCGTATGTTTCCCCCGCCCGCCGGAAAAAATCTAGGACGTCTCTCTTTTTAGTAACGTCTAACGGAAAAACGTGGATTCTATTCCGCAGCGCATCAGTTTCGACCGTCGAAAGTTTTTGCTGAGCCATTTCGACATCCACGTCAGCGATCAGTATGGTAGCCCCAGCTTCGGCCAGTATTCGACAGAATGAAAACCCAATCTGTCCCGCTCCTCCACCAACGATGATCGTGCGATTCTTTAACCCGAAAAGCTTATCTATCTTATTCATTTCGTAGTTTTTTTCCTTGCACTCCAGATTCGTGCATCAATAGCATTAACTCGGTATTCCTTACAGCGTGATCGAAATCTAGATCGTGGGAAACACTACCTTTGCCTACAAGATCGAGAAATGTGCGGAGTTCATTTATGTAAAGATGATTAACCTCAAAGTCTACCGGTGTGGCAATTACCTGGTCCTCGCTCCGGTGTTGCTTCAGGTTGATCTCGTTAGCGTGCCAATCCCACGTAAGCTTACCCTCCTCACAGAGTATAATGATGTTTCTGTCGTAATCCTTTTGCAGGTAATCTAAGTGCAGGGTAATCAACTTATCCGGATAGCTGAAGATTGCCTCGCACTGTTCTTCAACCTCGATACCTAACATTCCGGTGTTGCCGACTTCACAGTAGACAGATACGGGTTCTCCAAAAAGGTACTGGATCAGATCAAGCTCGTGGGTGATGGTATTGATCACTCCACCACCAAGTTCCCTGCGGGAAGCGTAACTGTCCCGATAATCCTCCCAGGGGTGCCAGTACGGCAAGTAGCTTCCGAAAGAGAACCGGGCAGAGTATACCTTTCCAAGCGACCCGGATTGCAACACCTCATTAATTCTACGTACCAAGGGATGAAAGCGTAACATGAAACCAATGAAAAACGTAACGGGGCCGGAGGTGAGAATGGAGTGTGTCTCAGCAAGGGCCTGCCGAGAGTGAATCAAGGGTTTCTCGACGAAAATTGCAGCACCATTATTTACCGCAAATTCTATTCCTTCATTATGCAATGAAGTGGGCGTACAGACAAAAACGGCCGCAAATTCGATTTTGGCGGCCTCTGTAAAGGACGTTACAATTACTACCTGATGTTCGAGTTCGAAGGCGGAATCGTGTTTTCGTCTTAGTACCCAAATGTTCTGGTATCCTAGAATTTGCAGATTGCGCAGATGTCTCTTTCCGATGGAGCCGCCTCCGACAATCAAAAAATTCATCGATCTCACTGGTTGAACGAGCTATTTTGGTTCAGGTATCGTTGGACTATTTCATCCAGCAGGTTGTTGCGTTCAAGGTAACGTTCGACAAATTGGCGGAATGCCCCGTCCCCACCCCTTACTGGAATAATCCAATCGACCCGCTTTTTTACGTAAGATGGGGCATTGAACGGACATGCACTCAGACCAACCCGCCCGAGTAACAGCAGATCGTTGATATCGTCACCAATATAGGCAACTTCCGTTAGGTCCAGGTTTAGGCGGTTACACAGATCGGTCGCTACGGCAACCTTATCTTTGACCCCTAGAAAGACATGTCGAATCTGCAGTTTCTCCGCCCTTCTTTTTACAATATCAGTGTTTTCGCCGGTGATTATCGCTGTAGGAATATTAAGTAATTTAAGGAATAAAACGCCTGCACTATCGGATGTATTAAATTTTTTGAGTTCGTTCCCCGATTGATCATAGTACATACCACCATCCGTCCAGACACCGTCAATATCCGTTATAAACAACTTGATGTTTTCCATTACACTTTAGGCCAAATTATGCAAAGAATTCTGGCGACAGAGTAGTATCCGCCTCAATGTCTTTTTGCGAAATTTTGCCCACTATTTGGCTACGGTTCTTCCACGAGAGTCCGGTTCCAGGACTTTTCAGGCACAGCATATCTTCCGTTACTACGGTCCCCTTAGGTATATTACGATTACTAGTAACACTTCGGGCCAGTTTTTCCTTCGCAGCCAGAGTAGCTGGATTAACGACTTTCACCCCGTCGCCCTTCGCTTTTTCAGAAAGCCGGATGTATTCAATCATTTTTTTCAATCCGGGTTCTTCCAGAGAGCCTGCCTGATCGCTACCCTTCATGGCCCGCGACAAGGTTATATGCTTTTCGATGACGGCGGCGCCCATTACGGAAGCCGCTACCGAAGCAATGATACCCGCCGTGTGGTCAGAGAAGCCGGTTATCTTATGGTACCTCTCCCGAAGGGTGTGCATCGCTTGTAAATTCACGTTTTCCATATCCGCTGGATACTGAGAGACACACTGCAGGATTACAATGTCCTGCCGATCCTTTCCTAATACTTCCAGTGCGTCTTCAATATCCTCATGACTGGCCATACCCGTAGATATGATAACCGGTTTTCCGGTTTTTGCCATGGCCGCGAGGGCGGGCAGGTTGGTCAGGTCTCGAGAAGCTACTTTGTAGAATGGAACTCCAATCCGTTCCATCATTTCCACCGAGGGTACATCGCAGGGGGTACAGAAGTATGGTACTCCTTGCGACATGGCATATTCCTTTAATTCCAGGTGCTGCTCTTCATTTAGTTCAAGAAAAATTCGGTGTTCTCCGTAGGTCTTTCCAAAGGAATTAGGACTGTCGTATGCCCGATCAAATGCCTCCCTGGTCAGTTCAGAGGGGATATCCCTTTTTTGAAACTTTACGGCGTCAGCTCCGCAGCGTACCGCCATATCGATCAAATTCTTCGCCGTTTGCACGTCTCCATTATGATTTTGGCCAATCTCGGCAATCACGAAGGTGGGATATCCGTCCCCTATCCAGGCGTTACCTAACTTAATTGCAAGGCCATGGTCCCGAGAAGGCAAAGTAGATGCTATATATGAATCTAACCAGTCATAAACCTTGGTAAAGTTGAAGCCATCGTAGGTTACCGATGTCAATAGTTCCTCAAAACGATGAAGATCCTCCTTTGTATCTACAGTCAGATAACGGTCCAGATCGTTGCGTAGGCCGCCGAAATCGCGCGGAAGCGTTTGGAGTTTGAAGTCGTTTTGGTGCTTTCTAAGGAAAGGAGTAACGTGTTCTTTATCAAAATTTTCCGTTGCTAGAGAGTGTGTCTCGCGCAGGGCACGAACTTTGATAAATTCCGGCACGATGTGCGACAAACCGTCAATGTGCGTGTAATCGAAATTTCCTTTGACATGTGCTTCAAAGGCTTGCTGAGCTATTCCGACATGGTAAATTGGATTGTCGGCTGTAAATCTGAGAACTTGATCTTCCTCGTCTAGATCAGCCGCTGCGTCGTTGAATCGCCGGAGCACGTTCACCGAATCTCCTCGGAAAATGTAAACCCCTAGATTGTTCGCTGCGGCAGCAATCGGGTCGTCAGCTTCCGATCGCGTTGTTGCGATCATTACTTCGTCTACGAACGGAAAGGATTTGACGGCATTCACGACCCGATAAAGCAGTGGAATCTCTGCAATCGCCATGAGGGTCTTTCCCCGAAGTCGTTGACTGAGCATTCTGGCTTGTATAATCGCCCGTACTTTCATGAGATATTTTTTTTAAAACGTTTATTATTTATTAGGTTATCCCTTTACCAAAATTTCCACCATTTTCCGTCGTCTTCGTCATTATCGTAGTAGCCGTAGCCATAACCATAGCCGTAGCCGTAACCGTAGCCATAACCATAGCCGCCCCCATAGCTATTACCCCGTGGGATCCCGTTAATGACGCAAGCCATGTTGTCAAGCTTTTTATCGCGATAAATTTTGTCGATGTAGGCGGCAACCGGTTTGCGCGAAACGCCCACGCGCACAACGAAAAGACTGTTCGTCACATACTGGTTAATCAGGAAAGCGTCGGTGACCAAGCCCACTGGTGGTGTGTCTATTAGGATGCAATCGTAGTTCTCCTTTGCATATTCCATGAACGCCTGCATGCGTTGAGTCGTGATCAACTCAGCAGGGTTGGGGGGGATCGGCCCACTGGTCACGAAGTCAAGATTTTCGTGGTATTCGCTCGCACGAATGATATCCTTAGGATCGATCGATTCACCAACTACAAAATTTGATATTCCCACTGTCGTATCCTTCTGTCCCAGATAGTTTCCAAGCTTCGGTTTTCGAAGATCCAGTCCGACTATCAGAGTCCGCAAATTAGATATGGCCATACTAATCCCCAGATTAACCGTAATAAAAGTTTTTCCTTCTCCCCCCATCAGGGAAGTTACTAATATGACCGGTGGAGAACTATCACTGTTACTTTTAAACATGAACCGTAAATTGGTCCTCACCAACCGGAACATCTCTGCAATACCACTACGGCTGTCTATAGATACAACAATCCTCTCGAACTTATTGTGGACGTTAATTCCGCCGACAATCGGGATGTCAGAAAACTCCCGGATGTCTTTTTCGCTCCGTATTTTATCATCTAGTATCTGCCGCGTAAGAATCCCACCTATAGGCAATACTAGTCCCAGGAATGCCGCGAGCGCGTACACGTTCAATGGAATCGGCCTGACGGGACTGCTAAGTGCCAGTGCGGGATCAATCAAGCGCGAATTAGGTGTCGTTACTGCCAGGGAAAGTGCCGTTTCTTCACGTTTCTCAAGTAAATACAAAAACAGATTCTCCTTGATGATTTGTTGCCGCCGCCGCTCCAGCAACTCGCGCTCCGCTCGAGGGATGTTGCTCAAGGTTTGCCGAAGATCATTGTATTTACGCTCGACCTTGGCCTTCTCGCGGTCAATAGTACCTAAATAAGATTGTAGATTTTGCAATATCATTCCCCGGAGTCCCGCGATCTGATCATCGAGTTGTACGAGTAACGGATTTTCGCCACGGGCGCTTTGTCGAAGTTTATCTCTTTGGATGACCAGGTCATTATATTGTTCGATCTGTTCATTCAGCTGTGGCAGATCAGCATTGATCACGACCGGCAGTAGGTTCTCAGTTCCTTGTTGCCCCCTCATTTGCTCGAGCAACGCTTCGGAAAGTTCCCGTTGCGTTTCCAGCGTTGCAATACTATTTTCGTACTCCGTCACTCGCTCTAGGACGGCTTCCGCACGCGTGCTGAGCTCGAGTCCTATATTGTTGCGGCTCTTGTACTGTTCGAGTTCACCCTCAACAACGGCAAGTTCGGCTGTCAGAAATACCAAACGCTCCTCAATAAAATCCAAGGTATTCTTTCCCACCCGGTTCTTATCGTTCAGGGTGGCTTGGTTGTACTTATTGATCAAGGTATTTATTACGGCTTCTGCCTTGTAACCGTTATAGTCCGTCAAGCGCAGCTCAAGTACGTTGGCGGCGCCACCGACCTGATTGATAGAAACTCGATTCGCATAATTACGCGCGGTACCCAACCGGTCACTGAAGTGTATCGCGATCGGCAGTAATGAGTCGATCTCCCGGTCATCGGGGGCGATAACTCTGATGCTGCCCTGACCAAGGGGTATCTCTTGGCCATAGCTGTATTCACTTTCAACGTCTTCTCCATTCAAGCGGCCCAAGCGTCCACCACCGATGTCCTTCACCACGATGCTTTGCCCGATTAGTGCCTCGGCCTCCAAATTCATAGTGTCAACTATGAGAGGCACATGCCGAAAAAGTTCGGTATCCTTAACTCTCCCCTTGGCAAAATACCGGATCTGGAGGTTCAGTTCATCGACGACTTCCAACATAAGAGTGCGTGACTTGATGATCTCAATCTCGTTAAGAATATCGGCGTTGTTGCGCACTAGGCCTAGGTCCTGTAAGATCGCTTCCTCACTAAGCGAAGGGGTGTTGCTACCGTCCTTGATCAGTAACTTGGCGGAGGCCTCATATTCCGGCACGGTGTAGCGGAGGTATAGGTAGGCCATCATTATGAAAACAGCCAATGAGAGAAGGAACCAGTACCAGTATTGTAAGTACCCCCACAGAAATGCTTTGACACTGAAGTGTTGATCCTCCGAACTATCCGTATAATTTAGCTCTTGATTGGCCTGCATATCGGTTAATTACTGCTGCTGATGATCACGAATATGGCCGAGATAAGAGATGCCCCTAGGCTGCTCCACTGTACGACGCGTTGCGTTTGGTCGCGAATCGTCGCGGTTCGTTCCGGCAAAGGTTCTATATAGATGTAGTCATTTTGCCTTAGATAGAAGAACGGGGAGTCAAATATGCTTCGATCCTTAAGGTTGATTCTTCCGAAGAGCCTCACCCCATTCTGCTCCCGTATCACGAGAACATTGGTTCGGTTGGCGTACTCCGTAAGTCCCCCTGCTAGACCTGCCGCATCCAATACGGTGACCCGTTCATTGGGTAACACGTATGATCCGGGGGTCCGAACTTCACCATCTACGGTAATACGAAAGTTGATGAAGCGGATGATGATCGCTGGGTCAACTAGCAGATTGCTTAACCCTTCCTGTAACCGTTTCTTCAGTTGTTCCACGGTGAGTCCCGCAACGTCAACGGTTCCGATGCCCGGAAAGTCGATGTTGCCAGTCGCATCAACTAAGTATCCAATCAGTGGACGGTTGCCTGCGGCTGACGCCAAATTGGTACTATTCGGAAACAGATTATATGGCGCGGAAGCGAGTGGATCCGGCGTTATAACCTGGATCGATAGTAGATCATCGGGTTGAATCACCATCGGGGGCGGTGGCAGAGCCCCGGAATCCGGGAATTGCCCTTCACTGAAGTTCAGCAATTCCTTATGCTGTACGCAACCGCTCAGGATGAGCAAGAGGGCGAACAGGTAAATCAACTTTGCGATCACATCCTTGTATTTTGGTTCATTGCAACCGAACATTCGCCCATTCGCGTGAAACGTTTTTTGACCAAATCTTTTTCCACGGAAATGCGCTGAGTGCCCGCAGGTGGCGCTCGTGGTGGAGATCCGTACCTAGATATGCCGCTAAATTGCTATGGAGAAGTTCACGACCCCACCGGTCTGGGCCCTTACCGTAATATCCGGATAACGATAGTATATTCAGTTGAAGGGACACTTCCATGTCGCGCATCCTTTCGTACACGGGCAGATTACCCGCCCAATAACGGTAACGTTCAGGGTGAGCCAGCACGATACGGTACCCCCCCGTTTGAAGTTTGAAGAATACTTCTTCCCAATTCGGCGGTGGACCGGCTTGAGGGAACTCAACCAGTACCGTTTTACCGTCAAGAGTCAATAGTTCCTCAGATCCGGCGAGCAAACTGGTAAAGTACTCATCAAGCATGTACTCAGCAGCTGCCTCAACCTCCACATCCACATCTGCCTCGGCTAACCCATGACGCAACTCCGATAACGACGCCCGTATAGTTGCGGGAGTGTTGAAGTGCAAATCGCCCATTACGTGAGGCGTGGCAATCAGTTTCCGGTATCCCAGATTTACCAAACCACGGACTAGGTTGACAGCGGATTCGACGTCGGACGCTCCGTCGTCAATGCCTGGAAGAACATGACTGTGCATATCCACCCCCAGATCGGCATAGCCGAAGGGAGGTGTTTTGGTGGTACGAAAGAACGAAAGAAAGTCCATGAATGAGTCTACAGTCGCCAAATCACTTCGCCCTCTCTTGCTTCGGTGCGGTCGAAGAGAGCTTTTAAATCAAAAAGAACTAACTGTTGGCCTTCTTTCGTTAACCCTCTGAAGTAAGCCAAATCACGCTCTCGACATTCTCGATGAGCCACCGCCACCATTACCGCGTCGTAATCCCTTCCGGGTTCATCTTGCATACTAATACGGTATTCCCGAGCTACTTCGTTAGGATTAGCATGAGGATCCACCAGGTGCACGTTGATGCCATAATTCATTAATTCGTGCACCACCTCAAAAATTTTCGAATTTCGGATGTCGGCTACGTCCTCCTTAAATGTCGCCCCCATCACCAGTACCTTAGCCTGATTCGGATTGATGTCTCGCTGAAGCAGTAACTGCGTCAGCTCCTTTGCGATGAACGCCGGCATGCCGTCATTAACGCGACGGCCGCTCGCGATTACTTGAGGATCGTACCCTACCTGCTTAGCTTTGTGTAATAGATAGTAGGGATCGACACTGATACAATGCCCACCAACAAGTCCCGGCTGAAACTTCAGAAAGTTCCACTTCGTACCCGCAGCCTCCAAGACTTCTTGTGTATCAATACTCAACTTCTTAAATATGATGCTAAGTTCGTTGACAAAACTGATATTCAAATCCCGTTGAGCGTTTTCAATTACTTTAGCCGCTTCGGCTACCTTGATGCTCGGTGCACGGTGCAGACCGGCCGTAACTACACTACCATAGATCGCCGCGACAACATCTGCCGTCTGAGGATTGCTTCCCGCAACGATCTTAAGAATCTTATCCACGGTATGCACCTTGTCTCCCGGATTAATGCGCTCGGGACTGTATCCGACAAAAAAATCCTTATTGAATGTGAGTCCGCTTTCTCGCTCTAGTATGGGAGCGCAGTCTTCCTCTGTACACCCCGGATACACCGTGGATTCATAAACGACAATATCGCCTGCCTTCAAAATTTTACCCAGGGTTTCCGAAGCGCCAAGCAGGGGCTTGAGATTAGGTTCACGGGCGGCACTGATGGGCGTCGGCACGGCAACTATGTGAAAACTAGCTTCCCGCAGCCGGGTAGGATCAGTTGTAAATTCAATATCTTTCCCAGCGAACGCTTCAGCCTCCAACTCCTCGCTAGGATCAATTCCCGCCTGCATCAACTTGATCCGTTCCGGACTAATGTCGAAGCCAATTACCCGATACTTACCGGCCAGCAATAAAGCCAACGGCAATCCGACGTATCCGAGGCCAACCACGGAGATCGCCTCGGTCTTATCTCTGAAAGTAGAAAGTCGGTCTTCCAAGGTAAATTGATTCATTCTGGGTAATTGGTAATTTTGCTAATATCCGTGTCCGGAGCCTCTCGGTAAAAAATTGGGAGCGGTAGACCAATACTGGCCTTCTAATTAGTTTTTGATGATTTATATGCCTGACTAATCTTTCGCCACATCACCCAGACCTACCTACTACAACGGGCACCTTTCTGAATTAGTAAAAATATCCGCGTTTAAAGGCCATAATATTCTCGATACCAATGTATGAACTGACTAATCCCCTCCCTAAGAGAAGTTTTCGGCTGGTACCCTAGTTCCCTGATTGTGGTACCGACGTCGGCATAAGTGGCGGCAACATCGCCCGGTTGAATATCCGCGTATTCTTTCACTGCTTTAAGGTTCAGTTGATCCTCAATTTCTCTGATGAAGTCAGACAGTTTGACGGGTTGATTGTTGCCCAAATTATAGAGCCGGTAAGGCCCAGGGGCAGTGCTGGGATTGGGGTCGGACTTGTTCCATTCCGGATCCCCTGCGGGGGGTGAGCCCATCGCCCGTACGATCCCCTCCACGATGTCGTCGATGTATGTAAAGTCGCGAATAGAATTGCCGTGATTAAACACTTTAATGGGCTCGCCCTTAATTATAGCTTCGGTAAATAGAAAAAACGCCATATCGGGTCGCCCCCATGGTCCGTAGACCGTGAAAAACCGCAGGCCCGTAGTTGCCAAACCGAACAGGTGACTGTAGGTATGTGCCATCAGTTCGTTACTCTTCTTCGATGCGGCGTAAAGACTTATAGGATGATCTACGTTATCACTCGTGGATAGCGGCATTTTACGGTTAAGTCCGTAAACGCTGGAACTGGATGCATAAATAAGGTGCTCTACCCCGTGGTGACGACAAGCTTCCAACACATTGATAAAGCCGACTATATTACTATTTACGTACGGTTGCGGATTGACCAAGCTATACCGTACTCCTGCCTGGGCCGCCAGATTAATAACGGAGGCAAATTTTTCGGCGGCGAACAAGGCGTTCATCCGGTCGCGATCCGCAATATCCAACTGAATAAAACGGTAGTTCGGATGCTTGTGACTCTGAACTATCTCCCCGTATTCAATCTCGCTTTCATTGATGCCAGCCTCCCTTAATCTAGCGTACTTCATACGTACGCTATAGTAATCATTGATTACATCGAGTCCCAAGACCTGTTCGCCAGCTTGGACCAAACGCTCGGCAAGATGAAAGCCGATGAACCCCGCCGTGCCGGTAATAAGTATCAATCTAAGTTGAACGGTGTAGTTGGCAGCGTTCGCTCATACAATGCTGCGGGTATTAAGCTGATCCCCCCTAACTTTATTATGCTACGAATCACAGGGGCCGCGCTTTACCCGATCGCCTGAAGCGCAACCATGTTCTGGAACGTTTCCGAAGTCTGACATAGGCTCTCGAACGTTCCGATTTCGTACCGGCCACCGGGTTTCAGATAGAGGATCTTATCCGCCTTACGGATGGTCGACAGCCGGTGGGCAATCACGATCATGGTATAGCTTCCCGAAAGACTTTCGATATTCTCCTGAATCAAGTTTTCACTTTGGGAGTCAAGAGCCGAAGTAGCTTCGTCTAGCACCAGGATGTCAATGTCCCGGTAGAGCTCCCGGGCAATGGAGATCCTTTGTCGCTGACCCCCGCTAAGATTAACGCCATTGATCCCGATGTGGGTATCCAGCCCCTGCGATAGCGCGTTCACGAACTGATCCGCATGCGCCAGCCGCAACGCCTCCCATACGCGCGCCTCGGTTTCTTCGGTCCGTGGTTCCCAGAAGCTAATGTTGTTATAGATCGTATCGCTGAACACTTGCGGTTCTTGTGTCACGTATCCTATCCGATCACGCAACGAATAGGTGTCTATCCCCGGACTATCTATTCCATTAATCCATAACATTCCTGGTGGGACTTTTAGCAGTCCACAGATTATATTTACCAGTGTTGTCTTTCCAGTACCACTCTCCCCCACGATCCCTATAGTCTCGTTTTTGTGGATCGTTAAGTTGATCTTTTGTAAGAGGTCATTGTCTTCGTATCCATAGGTCAACCCGGTAAGCTCTATTGAATTGTCCACCTGATACATCGTATAACTCCCCGTAATCTCCTGATGCACTTCCAGATCGGCTACGAATGCCTCCATATTTTCAATAGATCCCGAAGTACCTAAAAAGGTATTATAATGACTTTGGACGGCTACAAGAAAGGTTAGCCCCCGGTAAAAAAACAGCAAACTTAAGATAAGAGCGCCTAAAGTCGCCCCAAAGATTTTAAGCTGAACTAATATTGCAATGACCACAATAGCCATTATAATCGGCTCCCGAATCGCTGTGGCAACGCTGTTCATCGTACCCACTTTTCGCTGTCCCCTTTCTACATGACGGATGGTCTGATCAATCTTTTCCTTGTATTTTTGAATGAGATTGGTCGCCTTCAAAAACTTGAAGCTGGATACGCTTTGGATCAGATAACCTTGAAAGGTGTGCGTCGTAGCGGTAATCTGTCGGGAAGCCTTTTTGGTAGTTTGGTAGATTTTATTAAAGGCCAAGTTAGACAAAAGTCCACCAACCGCAACGATTATTGCAAATTGTGGATTAGCCGTATACGCCAGTCCTATATACACCAAGGTCATTACCCCGAATTGGAGCATCGAAAAGTAACTCCGGAACGCCGAATTCAATCGCTCAACTTCATTACTGAACGTATTTTGAATCCGTCCGGAATCAGCCATCGAGAACGCGCGGTAGTCATAACCGGCCAGTAACTCCATATTGCGCAGTCGCACCAAATTCGCAAATCGCTGTCGCAGGATAACCATGTAGTAATCCGCAAAAAACTTCGCTACCCCCTTCAAAGCAAAGAAGATCAACATGATCAACAATACACTCTCCGTAGTAAGGACGACGCCGACCCCCTCGATCGCATCCGTAACCACGGACATATTACCCAGATCTTCACCCGAGTCATTGACGCCAGCTTCTCCACTAGTGGTCTTCAGCAGCGGGATAAACATCGTCAACCCGACTCCGTCCAGTATCGCGACGAACATCGCGGCAGCTAGCGCATACAGTATACTTTTCCCCAGGTATCTATAGAAAAAGAAGAAGTAGCGAAACAGCTGCTTCGGCAATAATTTTTTAGCCGTATTTTTCACCTCTTCACTAATATATCTCCTAAATACTTTCCGTACCCGCTCTTAGTCATAGCTTTCGCTAAGGACGACAGACGCTCATCATCAATCCACCCCATCCGCCATGCCACCTCCTCGATACACCCAATCTTAAGCCCCTGCCGCTTCTCGATCACCCGCACGAATTCCGCCGCGTCGTGCAGGCTTTCGAAAGTACCGGTATCGAGCCAGGCCGTGCCCCGCTGCATGATGCCTACCTGCAGTTCGCCCCGTTGGAGGTACCACTGGTTGATGTCGGTGATTTCGTACTCACCGCGGGCACTGGGCACGACGTTCTTAGCGACTTCCACCACCCGATCGTCGTAGAAATACAGTCCGGGTACGGCGTACTTGCTCTTAGGATCTCTCGGCTTTTCCTCTATCGATACGGCGCGCTGGGTCGTATCGAACTCCACTACGCCGTAGCGCTCGGGGTCATGCACCGGATAGGCGAACACCCGGGCACCACGGGTCAGGGAGGCACTCTCACGAAGCAACTGGGATAATCCGGCTCCGTGGAAAATGTTATCGCCCAAAATCAGGGCGCAGTCGTCACCGGCGATAAACTCCTCCCCGATGATAAAGGCCTGTGCCAGTCCGTTGGGCACTTCCTGCACCGCAAACTCGAACCGACAACCGAGTTCGCTCCCGTCTCCTAGCAGGTTGCGGAAGGCGGATTGATCCCCCGGTGTAGTGATGATTAGTATCTCCCGAATGCCCGCCAGCATCAGAATGCTCAGGGGATAGTACACCATGGGTTTGTCATACACCGGCATCAACTGCTTGCATACCCCCTTGGTAATGGGATACAGACGCGTACCACTGCCGCCGGCCAGTACGATCCCCTTCACGAGCGGTTTTGGTACATGGTCTGGTAATAGTCCTGATAGGCCCCGCTGGTGACGGAGCGCAGCCACTCCTCGTTCTCGAGGTACCAGTCGACGGTCTTCGCGATGCCCTCCTCGAACTGCAGGCTTGGCGCCCAGCCCAGTTCCTCCCGCACCTTCGTGGCGTCAATGGCGTACCGCATATCGTGACCGGCGCGGTCGGGAACGTAGCTGATCAGTTCCTCACTGCTCCCGCGTTCCCGCCCTAATTTTTCGTCCATCGTGCGGCAAATGACCCGCGCCAGGTCGATATTGCGCCACTCGTTCCCGCCGCCGATGTTGTAGGTCTCCCCCACCCTGCCCCCGTGCAGGATCGCGTCAATGGCGCGGGCGTGATCCTCGACGTAGAGCCAGTCCCGCACGTTCAGCCCCTTTCCGTAGACGGGTAGCGGCTTTTCGTGACGTATGTTGTTGATGAACAGCGGGATCAGCTTTTCGGGGAATTGATAGGGCCCGTAGTTATTCGAGCAGTTGCTGATCACGACCGGTAGTCCGTAGGTATGGTGCCAAGCACGAACCAGGTGATCGCTTCCCGCCTTGGAAGCTGAATAAGGACTCCGGGGGTCATAGTCGGTTTCTTCCGTAAAGTAGCCGGTCTCCCCCAGCGAACCGTATACCTCGTCCGTCGAGACGTGGTAGAAGAGCTTCCCACCGAAGTTTCCCTTCCAGGCTTCCCTAGCCGCCTGCAGCATCGTTGCGGTACCGACGACGTTCGTCCGTACAAATACCAGGGGGTCCTCAATGCTGCGGTCCACGTGACTCTCCGCCGCCAGATGAATCACGGTGTCGATCGGGTACACCGCGAAGATCTTCCGGATAGCGTCCAGGTCCGTAACGTCGGCCTTTACGAAGCTGTAGTTGTCCCGTTTCTCCAGATCCGCGACATTGGCCAGGTTACCGGCGTAAGTCAGCGCGTCGAGGTTGATGAAACTGTAGTCCGCATACCGGTTTACCAGCAGCCGCAGTACGTGTGACCCGATGAATCCGGCCCCACCCGTCACTAGAATCGTCTTTGAGGTCATGCCGCAATTTCGTCCAGCCATCCCGCCAGTCGACGGACCAGCACCGGGTGACTGTATTCCTCGATCGATGCGCGACTTCGCGAGGAGTGCTCGCCCGCCAGGTACCGTTCGTAGAGCAGACGGAGTTCGCGGGCGGCACGCGCAGGAGCAGCGTCGTACGGCAGGGAGCAACCGCTACCGGTGTCGGCGACGATGCCCGCCACGTCGCTGTCGGCCGGACCAAAGTTCACGATCGGCCGGCCCGCGGCCAGGTATTCGAAGAGTTTACCGGGAATACGACCGGCCGCGTTTTCCTGCTGGTTGAGCAGCAGCAGCAGAGCGTAACTGTCGACCGTCTCTTGCAGGGCCTCGGCGCGACTCACCGAACCGCCGTAGTAGGTCTGCGCATTCAGTCCGAATTCCGCGATCCGTTGCCGGACGCGGTGATCCACCTGTCCGAAGAGCCGCAACTGAAACGCCTCCGCAAATCCCGAAACCTCTTCCTTCAGTTGGGCGATGGCCGCAAACAACGCTTCCGGGTTGCGGTCGTGGCCCATAATGCCGAGGTGGGTCAGCGTAAATTTTTCGTGGGGTTTCCGGGTAAGTCCGGCGAAGTCGTCCGGGTCGTAACCCCAGTACAGTACCTCCACGTTTTTGGCGCCAATATCCTCGAGATCACGCTTCCAGCTCGGACTTGCGATGGTGGTACGTGCAGCCTGGTTGAAGGCCTCCCGTTCCATCCGCTCGTGTCTGCGCCGTCCCCAGGAGGTGAGGTGGAGCATCCGGTAGTAATCGACCTGCGTCCAGGGATCCTGAAAATCCGCCAGCCAGGGTAAGCCCGTCCGCCGGCTCACCAGGGTAGCGATGCGGGTATTGCTGTGGGGCGGGCCGTCGGACAGAATCGCGTCTACCGGGTTTTCCTCCAGATATTCGACCAGCCGTTTGACGGAACCTCGGATCCACAGCGCGCGGGCGTCGGGGATGAAGAAGTTACTGCGGATCCAGACCGCGAGCTGGTGTTTCCAGCCCCCCGCGCTTTCGTCGGTGTAGAAAACGTTGTTGACGTTCTCATCCGCCGGTTTGCCCATGAACTTCTTGTACCAGGCGTAGGGCTCAGTAATGGGTTGGCGGATGACTTCCAGATCGGGGGGAAGGTCGCGATCGTTGCTGTGGTCGATCGTCGGGTAGTGAGCATCCCGGGCCGTAAAAATCACCGGTTCCCAACCGTACCGCCGCAAGTACTTCGCGAACTTGAGGCAGCGGAGTACCGCGATTCCACCCGAGGGGGGCCAGTAATAGGAAATAATCAGGACCCGTTTCGGTAGGGCTTCGCCGTTCATGTGTCGAGACCACTATGTCCAAGTCGCAACCGCGGCAAGTTGACCACCTTGGTACACAATGCTACCAATACTTCTTTTTTGCCGTCGGCGACGGCTTTTCTTCCTGGGCGGTGGTCTGATCGTCGAGGGGAATCACGTCCGCGGGGGAAACCTCGCAGGTCATTAACCGGGCATCGAGACCACCGAAGGAGATGATGAAGGTCTTTTTATTCTTGGCACTCAGGTAGTGTCCCCGTACCCCGGAGAGGGGTCCGCGGCAAATTTCCACCAGGGTGCCGGGGTGCAGGGTTCCCAGTTTTTCCTCTACCACCCACTCCAGGGTGTCGTCGGAGGAGAGCCGCTTGAGCAGATCTATTTCCTGCAGCGTCACCTGCCGGCGATCCGCACCGATTTTGACAAAGCCAAAAACGAAGTTGACCCGTTGCACGATGAGCGCTTCCCGGGCTACAATCCGCACGAACAGATACCCCCCCAGTAGTGGAATACGCCGAACACCGGTCTTGGATTTGTAGTTAAAGGGGCGATCCCGGAGCGGCAGAAAACACTCTACGCCCTCCTGTTGGAGCAGCTTCGCCACTACCTTCTCCTTGCGGTGCCCCACCCGTACGGCAAACCAACGAGGTTCCGCCGGATGCAAATCATCCGTGTGGAGGGAGTTCGCGGGTTTGAGGGGTTTAAAATTGGCAGTTATCAGCACTAATGCAACCGATTTAGTAGAGGCGTAGCGTTCTAAGGGTGCGCAAAGATAAGTCTTTCGCTCTAAAAAACGACCGCTCCGGCACTTAAGTACCGAAGCGGTCGTCTAGTCTCCAAATCCACGAAATTCTACCGGGCGACCACGAATCGCATGCTTTCGGTAGCCCCGTCACCGATCACCTGCAGGGTATATGCCCCCGGCAGGAGGCCCGCCAGGTCAAGCCGGTGCTTGGCCGTCGTCGTACGAACTTCGCTGGTCGTCCGCCCTTCCCCGCTCACGATGCGCAGGGTGACGTTCGCCCCGAATCGGGTGGGGATGAGCACGTCGAGGAAGTCACTGGTCGCCGGATTAGGGAATACCTCCAGCCGATCACGTACCTCCGTGCCGGCCACGGGACGGGTAGCGGGTCCGGAGCCGCAGTAGGACTGCCGTTCGTAGCTGCCGATGTCCCGGCGATCGCCGAATACCCGGTGCCCGACTTGGTCCCGAGAACGATCGTCGGGGTCGCCCATGTCGATGACCGGGCTGGGGCACATGGGCATGTGCGTCAGGGTCGGACCACCGTTATCGGCCAGCGGACCAAAGTTCGCGGACATGCCCTCCTTATCGGTAGGTCCCGCCGGAAACTGGTTCCCGGAATCGTCACTGATTAGGTTATAGCCATTGGAGTTTACCATTCCCATGGGGGCGCCGAAGTCGGGGTACACCACCGCTACGTTGTCACTGATCGCCGTTCCGGTGATGAGCAGGCTCGATCCCGTTACGGGCTGCATGTATCCCCCACCGGTAGCCGCGCCGTTCATGGTGATGGTCACCTTGTCCAGATCGGCCGCGCCGGCGTTGGCGACGCCGCCGCCCCATCCTTCGGTGAAGTTGCCGGAGACAGTAGACAGGATCAGGGTCAACTCGCCGCCGGTAGCGTTGGTGATGCCCCCGCCGACGGTTTTCGGACCGCCCGTTGCCGAGTTGCCCGCGATGGTGGAGAAACTGACGAACAGTTCACCCCCGTTGTTGTAAACGCCGCCACCGCTGACGCCCTGGTCGGAGCCGGTTACGGAGTTGCCCAGGATGTTGACGCCCACGACGTTCATTTCCGTGCCGGCCTGGTTCCAGAGGCCGCCGCCCTCGTGCGCGGCGTGGTTACCGACGACGGATCCGCCCACGAAGGTGACCGTAGCGTCGTTACCCGTCACGTGAAAGGCACCCCCGTTACCGGGAGCGGAACCCGTCGAATTGTTCACGTAGTGAGTTTCGGCCGAAGAGTAGGTACCGTCAATCACCTCTACGGCGCCTCCGGCCCGGTTGGAGAGGTTATCGGCAAAGTAGGCTCCGGCAACACCGACGTCACCGCCGGTACTCAGTAAGCCGCCGCCGGAACCGGAAGTGCCGGTCGCGCGATTATAAGTTACGTGGGTGAGCGGGCCCACCAGCAGCGTACCGCCGTTGTTGTAAATACCCCCGCCGCCGTGATCCGGATCGTTGCCCTGGGCGATGTTGCCGTGTACCCGGGTCCCGATTATGGTCATGATGCCGGTGTTGTTCCAGAGGCCACCGCCCTCGGCGCCGGCGCAGTTGCCGCTCACCGAGCCACCCAGTACGCTGAGGTCGCCGTCGCTGCCGACGTGAATCCCCCCGCCGTTGCCGGGCCGATTGGCGACGATATTGCTATCGATCACCGAGTACGTGACGTAGAACACGGTGCCGGCCCCCGAAGCATCCTCGATGCCCGCACCGGCGCGGTTGGCGGAGTTGCCACTGACGACGGCGTCGTTTACGCGCAGGGTTCCCCCCGTAGCGTTCAGGACGCCCCCTCCACTGCCCGACGCCCCCGTGGCCCGGTTGTTCATGATCTTCGTTTCGTAGCCGATGGCCAGCGTACCGCCGTTGTTGTAGATGCCGCCTCCACCCTGGTCGGCGTCGCTACCCATGGCCACGTTACCGTGTACCATCACGTTGCGGACGGTCATCTTACCTACGTTGTTCCAGAGGCCGCCGCCCTCGGCACCGGCCATGTTGCCGCTCACCGAGCCGCCCAGCATGCTGAAGTCGCCGTCGCCACCGACGTGTACGCCGCCCCCGTTGCCGGGACTGTTGAATACCTGATTATTGTCGATCATGGCATCCACGGCGTAGGCGCGGCTGGGAGCTCCGGATGCGTCCTCGATGCCGCCGCCGGCCCGGTTCGCCACGTTGTTCATCACGTGAGCCTCCACGACGGCCAGCGATCCGCCCGCCGCGTTCAGGATGCCGCCGCCGCTGCCGGATTTACCGGTGGCGCGGTTGTTGGTGACCATCGTGCCGGGTCCGACGTACATATGGCCGCCATCATTGTACAATCCGCCGCCGCCCTGGTCGGGGTCATCGCCCTTGGCGACGTTGTTGTCCACTTCGGTCGCCATGATGCGCAGCTTTCCGGTCCCGATCCAGATGCCGCCGCCCTCGGCACCGGCCATGTTACCGTTCACCTCGCTCTCGTCGATGTTGAGGATGCCGTCTCCACCGACGTGAATGCCGCCGCCGTTGCCGGGAGCGGTAAATACGACGTTTTCGTTGATGTGGGACCGTGAAATGACCACGTCCGTACCCCCTCCGGAGGCATCTTCGATACCGCCACCGGCGCGGTTGGCCTTATTTTCGGCTACCAGGCAGGAGACCATTTCCAGGGTTCCCCCCGAACCGTTGAGGAGGGCTCCGCCCGAGCCCTTTTCCCCGAGGGCCGTGTTGCGGGTGAGCATCACCTCTCGGAGATACATTTTACCGGTATTGTAGATGGCTCCGCCGCCCTGACCGACCATCATGCCCTGAGCTCTGCTGCTCTTGATGAATACCTGGCGGAGGTACACCGTGCCGTCCACGTTCTGCAGGGCGCCCCCGCTTTCTTTCGTGAATCCGTTGACCATCCGCAACTGGGAAATGATCACCCGGGCTCCCCCCATGATGTTGAACACCCGGTTCGTCTGGTTGCCGGTCAGGATGGTCCGGGGCCAGCCGTTGCCCCGGATCGTCAGATCCTTGTCGATCTTGATTTCGGAGAGCAGGTTGAAATTCTTGAAGTTCGTAGCGACGGCGAAGGTGATCTCGTCGCCCGGCGCGGCGTCCATCACGGCCTGCCGCAGCGAACCCGGTCCGCTGTTGGCGCTGGTTGTGACGACAATATTCGCCGCGAAAAGTAAGGATAGCGAGGAAAGACCCAATACCAGGGTCATTACCAATCGCTTGGTGTAGAGGTTGTTCATAGTAGGTAGTTTGTGAAAAAAGTGCAGTCCAAGCCCGACCCGCATCGGCGAGCCGACAGTCGGGAACTAAACCTACGACACAAATCGCCTACTTGGTTTTGAAATTCACCAATAATTCAAAATTATTGTCTAGCCGAAAAATTTTAACTAAACATAAATTTTGAACGTGCCCGCAAATACCGGAAAATCCCTTAGTACCCACCAGCCCACCGGCGCATCCCCCATTCCGCGGCTAAGAGGGCCATCAGCAAAAAGAAGATGGCCTTGAGATTTACGACCGAACGGGTGTTCACCGTCTCGAAGAGTACGGGTTTCACCGTTCCGTCCGCCTCCAGTCGGGAGGGCAGCGTGGAGAGATCCGCGGGAAACAACAGCGCCCCCCCGTACCGATCGCTGAGTTGCCGGAGCAGACCGTGATCGGCTTCCAGGGCGTACCGCTCCAGTTCCACGGCCTGTACGCTGAAGCGACCCTCACTCACCAATTCTTCCGATCCGTCGTTGACTACCCCCCGGTACCGGTAGTTTCCCACCGGCAGTCGGCCGGCATCGAGAGCATAGGCGTTGGCGGTACGGGTAAATGCAAAATTGTATTCCCGCCCTTCCGGTCCGGTGACGAGGAGGGTCGCCTCCGGGCCATTGACCAGTTCATAGCTACTGTTGTAGAGTTCGGCATCGAACTGAACGGGCTCGTTCTCGTCGAAGATATTCTCCGCCACGCTGACCCGGAACCGCCGCTTGTCATCCTGAACCGTCAGGTACTGGGCGAGCTGACTGACGAGTTCGTCGAAGCGTTCGTGATTTCCGTGCTCAAGGTAGTCGAACAGCCGCCACTGCCACAATCCCGATCCCAGCAGTATGCCGGACCTCCGTCCGCGATTCTCCCCCACGACCAGAAGGGGGAATTCGGTATTCACCCGACCGATCCGCTGTCCCATGACCGTGCGGGCGGCGGGAGATACCGCGAACCGACCGAAGGGGGCGGACAGCGGGGGAAAGGTCGGCAAGGCCTGCCGCAGTTCCTCGCTCAGCGTAAAGGAATTGAAGGTAGGAATGAGGATGGCGGTAACCTCATTACCCTGCACCTGCGCTCCGCCGCCCTCTACCCTGACCAGATCCTGAGCCGCGTTGAGAATGGGCGGTGGCAAAGACGGCCCGGTAATGAAGAGCGTGGGCACCGTATTTTCCTCGGCGCCGGCGAGCAGGGACGATAGGCGCGTCACGGCCGTCGGTAAGTGGTGCAGCACGACCAGGTCGTACTCGGCCACATTGCCCGTGAACCGGTTGCCGTAGGCGGTCTCCACCTCATTGTTCCGACCGGCGGCAAGTGACTGCCGCAGAGCGGACAGGTCGGGATGGGGCGCGGCGGCCAGGAGCAGTATCTTCTGTCGGGCATCGAGTACGTCGACGAAGATGTCCCGCTGGTTATTCGCGGTACTCACCTCCTCCCCGATCGTGGTGACCGCGATCCGGTAGCGCTGGACCCCCGGCCGGTCGGCATCCAGCAAGATCTCGCGGGTGGTAAAGAAGTCCGGACCATCGATCGTGATCCGTTCGGTGTGCAGGACCGCCGTGCCGTTCTCCCCTACCCGGCTCACCGTCAGGGTAGTGGCGGCCGCCGCGGCATTACGGGCGTTGAGGTCCACCTGAATGGAGAACTGGTCGTCGAGGTAAGCGATGCGGTTGTGAAATACCCGACTGACGATCAGATCCCGGCGACGGGTAGTATCGCCCAGACCGACGGTATACACCGGTGCCCGCAGGGGATAGTCGCGGTACGCCGGGCTACTGCCCTCGTTGTATATACCGTCACTGGCCAGGATGACCGCTCCGAGATTTTGGGTGCCGTACAGTTCCCCAACTTCGGTGAGCGCGGCGTCAAGATTGGTCTTCTTGTCGCCGAAGGTGAGGGGGCCGCCATCGGTCACCGCAGCACCAAAGGTGTAATCGACTACCCGGTAGCTTTCGCCGAGCGTACTACGCAACCTGTCCCACTCCGTGACGTAGGCCGTGGTATCGGTTTCCAGTCCGACGGACTCGCTTACGTCCTGCAGCATCACGATCACGGGTTCCTCCCGGTCGGTGCGTACGAAGCGGAGCAGGGGGGAAAGCAGCAGCGCGGCCACCAGGCTATACCCAAGGAAGCGCAGGACGGCCATGGTCCACACCAGGGGGCGGGGACCCGGCGTCGGGGCCCGGAAGTACAGGAGGAGGGAAACCGCGAACCCGGCCAGCGCGCAGAGCGCGAGGTACCAGACGGGATATTCAAAGGTGATGTCTTGCATGCGGGGACGCGGGAGCGATGAGTACTACGCGACAAACTTATACCCAACGCCGCGGACGCTCAGGAAGTGTGCCGGATTTTTGGGATCCTGTTCGAAGTACTTGCGAAACGACAGGATGAAATTGTCGATCGTTCGGGTACTGGGATACACGTCGTAACCCCAGACCGACTGCAGAATCTGCTGACGGCTGACGACCTCCCCGCGCCGTTCGGTAAGAAGTTTGAGCAGCATGGCTTCCTTCTTGGTCAGGGTAAAGGTCCCCTGGTTGCCGCGGGCTTCGTAGGTGGCGAAGTTGACCTGATTGGAACCAAAGCGGAACAGGTCGGGCTGCACCTCCGGCGACTTGCTGGTCCGTTCGATGAGGCGGTTAACGCGCAGGAGCAGCTCCTCGAACACGAAGGGTTTGGTCAGGTAATCGTCGGCGCCCTTCTTTAGTCCCTGAATGCGGTCCTGCGCCTGATCCTTGGCGGTGAGGAAGATGATCGGGGTATCCCGGTTGGTGAGGCGGATTTGCTCCACGACCTGAAAACCGCTGACTTCCGGCAGCATCACGTCCACGATCATCACGTCAAAGTGCTGTTCTCCGGCGTGTTTGAGGGCGCGGCGGCCATCCTCGGCGGTGACGACCTCGAAGTTCTCCATTTCGAAGTTGAGCTTGACGGTTTCGCGGATGTTCTCTTCGTCTTCGACCAGGAGGATGCGTAGCATGTTGGGTGATTTGTTGTTTGTTACAATCCGTAGTCCCGAATGGTTGCGGCGGGGCGGGCCGGTACGCCCGGAAGCCGGGTGAAGTACGGAACACCTTGCCTTCCTAAGTATTTAATGTCGTTCTTTGTCCTTCCCTCGACGATCGATTTTCTATGAATAACTGGACCTTCTTTCGGGAAGCCATAAAAAATTTTCGCTCTACCGGCGCCATTGCACGCGCCTCCCCCGCGCTGGTCCAGCGGCTGATCGGTTCCATTCCGGCGAGCACGCCATTGCGGATCGTCGAACTCGGTCCGGGAGAGGGCTGCATCACCCGGGCGCTGCTCGATCGCCTGCACCCGAAGAGCGAGTTGGCGGTTTTCGAGATTAATCCGGCCTTCGTGGGGCGACTACGCACCATTCGGGATCCCCGCCTGGTGGTGAACCCCGTGGGTGCGGACCGCTTAGCCGAACATTTCGCGCCGGGAAGCGTGGACTTTATCGTATCCAGCCTACCCCTAAGCATGATCGAGCAGCCGGTAAAGGAAGAGATCATCCGGCAGTCGCAACGGATCTTGCGCCCCCGCGGCCGCTTCCTGCAATACCAGTACGCCCTGCAGGACTACGGCCTTCTCAAGGATAACTTCACCGATGTTTCCGTGAGCTTCACCCTGAAGAATTTGCCCCCGGCCTTCGTATACAGCTGCTCGTTGGGTATGCTATAATTAGCAGTTGGGGCGTTGCACGCCGGGGTAGGTGGACGTTTGCGCCGCAGATTGCCCGGAGGGCGCATATTCGAGCTGTAGATACTAGGGCGAGCCCGCACGGAAGAGTCGGCCTTTACCCGCTGCCCTGCTACTTAATGTACACCCGTTCGATCACGATGTCCTCTAAGGGACGGCTGGCCGGACCCGTCTCGATCTCGGCAATGGCCTCCACGACATCCATTCCGCTGACCACCTCTCCGAAGACCGTGTAGTCCTGATCCAGATCGGGGCGACCGCCGGCCTCCCGGTAGGCCGCACGCTGCGCCTCACTGTACTTGATGCCCTTGATGCGCTCGATCTGGTCGAGCATCTCGTCGGTTTGCAACTCCCCCGTCACGATGTAGAACTGGGAACCGTTGCTCTTTTTTTCCGGATTCTGGGTGCGGGCGGCGGCCACGGCTCCGTACAGGTGGGGGGCACCGATCTCGGCGTCGATCTCGTACCCCGGGCCGCCCATGCCGAGGGGTTGGTCGATCGTCGCGCCCTTACTGGTCGGGTCTCCCCCCTGGATGACGAAGCCGGGTACGACGCGGTGAAATAGCGTACCGGTGTAAAAGCCCTCTTCGGCCAGCTTGACGAAATTCGCGGCGTGACGTTCCGTCTCCGGGTAGAGCATGATTTCCACGTCGCCCCGGTTGGTCTGGATGACGGCGTGAGTAGGACCGCCGGATTGGCAGGCGGAAAGGGTAAAAAGGAAGAGGAATAGAGTGAGGATACGCATGGGATAAAGGTAAGGCGACCGGGATTACCCCAACATCCCCTCCTCCGTCTCCAGCTCCTCGAAGTAGGTAATGATCCGTTGCCTGAGCAGTTGCTCCTGCCCCTTTAGGTCAGTAGGCGGGATCTTGGCCGTGAGTTCGTAGTGGGGCCAGCCGTCGTCATCGCGCCCAACGAAGCGGTAGTGGCCCTCGTCGGCGAGCAGGCGGCAAACGGCCACGTGCATCAGATCGCGCTTTTCTTCCTTCGTAAAGTCGGCCTGCCAGCGACCGAGCTCCTGCACGCCGATCAAAAACAATAGGGCGTTAAGATCCGGCAGGGTATCTCGGTTAAAGCGGTCTTTGATGAGGTGGCGGACCCGCTGGTAGGCGAAGTCTTGTTCCCAGTCAGTCATGGAGGAGTGGATTTACTGCTACCTTGCCAGCGCCCGGAGCAAAGCTTTAACGGCCAGGGGGGTGCCGCCGGTTGAATCCAGTGACAAAAAGTGAAACGTTAATCATGCCGTTTACGACTACGCCCCTACCGGGACTTCAGGTGTTCGAACCCCGCATTTTCGGGGATGATCGTGGTCATTTCCTCGAATCCTACAACCAACGGACCTTCGCGGGGGCGGGGATCGATACCGTATTCGTGCAGGACAACGAAGCCGTCAGTGCCCGGGGGGTCCTGCGGGGACTGCACTTTCAACGGGAGTCGGCCGCCCAGACGAAACTCGTGCGGGTCACCTCCGGGGAGGTGTTTGACGTTACCGTAGACATTCGCCCCGACTCGCCGACTTACCGCCAGTGGTACGGTATTTATTTGAGTGGTGACAATTACCGACAATTGTACATCCCCCGGGGCTTCGCCCACGGTTATCTGGTCACGTCGGAGCGGGCCACCTTCCTCTACAAGTGCGACAACTTCTACGCCCCGGAAGCCGAGGGTGGACTGCGCTACGACGACCCCGCGCTCGGCATAGAATGGCCGATAATCGAAGGCGGCTACCGGGTAGCGGAGCGCGACCGTCAGTGGCCGCTGCTAACCTGAGGCCGCTCCCGCTTGTTCAGGGATGCATGGACACATCACACCCCATCCTCTTCTTCGACGGCGTCTGCAACCTGTGCAACGGCGCCGTCCAGTTTATCCTGAAGCACGACCGCCGGGGCGTACTCCGGTTCGCGAGCCTGCAGTCGGACACCGCCGCCGAGCTCCTTCCGCGCTACGGCGTTGATCCCAAACAGCTCAATTCCGTAGTCCTCTACGAGAACGGGAGGGTCTATACCCACAGCGACAGCGTACTCCGTACCCTGAAGCATATGGGCGGCCCCTGGGCCTACCTCAGCTATTTGGGGATCGTGCCCCGCTCACTGCGGGACATCGTCTACGATGTCGTCGGTCACAATCGCTACGCCCTGTTCGGTAAACGGGAGAACTGCATGCTGCCCCGCCCCGAGTGGAGATCGCGCTTCCTTACCGAGTAGGTCGGCTATTTCCGGTTTCTCCTTGGTCCTGCGGCCCCGCCCGGTGTAAATTCCCCCCATGAAGATACAGTTCTGCGGCGCGGCGCGCGAAGTGACGGGCTCGGCCCACCTCATCACCCTCGACGACGGATACCGCATCCTGCTCGACTGCGGCCTCTACCAGGGGCGCAACGAGGATATGGAGAATTTCAACCAGCACTTCCCCTTCGATCCGGCCGGCGTGGACGCCCTCGTGCTTTCCCACGCCCACATCGACCACACCGGCCGGGTGCCTAAACTGGTAAAGGACGGCTTCCGCGGTAACATCTACGCGACCCACGCCACCCGCAGCCTCTGCGCCATCCTGCTGCTCGATTCGGCCTTCATTCAGGAGAAAGACGCCGAATACTACAACAAACGGAACCGCGACCGGCGCGAGCCCCTCTACGTACGCGCCGACGTGAAGCCGACCATGGACCGGTTCGTGGGCCTCCCCTACGGGGTGTGGACCGATCTACGTCCCGGCGTGGAGATCCAGTTTCGGGATGCGGGTCACATCCTCGGCAGCGCCAGCGTCACCCTGCGCGTTAAACGCCAGGACGGCCGCACCACCACCCTAGGCTTTACCGGTGACGTAGGCCGCCCCGACCGGCCTATCCTGCGCGACCCCCACAAACTGCCCGACTGCGACTACCTCATTTCGGAGTCTACCTACGGCGACCGCGAGCATGAGTCGCCGCCCAACGAGCTGGACCGCTTCCTGCAGGTGATCCACAATACCTGCGTCAGAAAAAAGGGGAAGCTCCTGATCCCCGCCTTCAGCGTGGGACGTACCCAGGAGATCGTGTACATGCTCGATCAACTGGAAAGTAGCGGAAAATTACCGCGCATTCCGGTGTTCGTAGACAGTCCGCTCGCCGTAAACGCCACCACGGTATTCGGTGCCCATCCGGAGTGCTACGACAGCGAGTTGCAGACGTATATGCTGACCGACGATAACCCCTTCGGCTTCAACGACCTGACCTACACTCAGAGCGTCGAGGAGAGCAAGGCCCTGAACTTTCTCGACGGGCCGGCCATCATCATCAGCGCCAGCGGCATGATGAACGCGGGCCGCAGCAAGCACCACCTCGCCAACACGATGGGCGACCCCAAAAACACCATCTTCATCGTCGGCTACTGCGCCCCGGGCACGCCGGGCGGTAAGCTGCGGGACGGCGTCGAGGGCATGAAGCTCTTCGGTCAGTACCACGAGCTGCGGGCGGACGTGGTCGTCATGGATTCCTTCAGCGCCCACGCCGACCGATCGGAACTCATCCACTTTCTCAACGGCCAGCAGGACACCTGCCAAAAGGTATTCCTCGTGCACGGCACCCTCGACCGGATGGAAGCCCTCGGCGAAGGCCTGGACCGGGCCGGCTTCCGGGAAGTGGACATCCCGAAACTGGGCGATGAGGTAGAACTGTAGATGCGACTGGCCGCGCTGTTCCTCTGCGTCCTGCTTGGTTGCGGCCGGGAGCCGCCGCCCCCCCTTTACGCCTTCTACCACTGGGAAACCCGGTTGGCCCCCCACCCCGATCGGCTGGCGGCATACGCGGCCGACCGCCTCTACGTCCGGGCCTTCGATGTCAGCTGGACCGACGAAAGGGCCGAGCCTTCGGCTCTTCTGCAGACCCACGACAGTCTTTCGGTAGAGGTCGTACCGGTCGTGTTCATCACCAACGAAGTCTTTCTGCGGGGAGCCCCTTCCCTGGTCCACGACCTGCTGCGGCTGCTCGGGCAGGTGTTTCCCTACTCCTTTACCGAGCTGCAGATCGACTGCGACTGGACGGCCGGCAGCCGGGAAGCCTACTTCACCTTTCTACGTGACCTACGGGAAGCCCTCGACGGAAAGACGGTGAGTTGCACCGTTCGACTGCACCAGTACCGCGACCGGACCCGCCAGGGTGTACCACCCGTCGACCGCGCCGTGTTGATGGCCTATAACACCGGTGATCTGGGGGCGTGGGAAACCGACAACTCCATCGTCGACACCACGGCTATTCGCCACTACACCGACGGTCAGCCACCCTACCCGCTCCCCCTCGATCTGGCCGTAGCCGTATACGACTGGGCCGCCGTGTACCGCCGCGGTGAGCTCGCCTACCTGATCAACGAGCCCGACCTCACCGAACTGGCGGACACCAGCCGTTTCACGCCGCTCACCCCCCTCCGTTACCGGGTCGACCGGTCCACCTACTTCGGCGGCCTGTACCTCTACCGTGACGACCTTATCCGACGGGAAATTGCCGACCGGGCGGGGGCCATCGATCTGGCTACCCATTTGTGGCCGCGCATCGCGAACCGGGGGAGCCGGCACGTAATCTTTTACCGCGTAGGCAGCCGGCAGTGGGACGACTAGCGGCGTCTGAGTCGGCGTGCGATGGCGTGGCGGCGCAGACGGGTGGCTTCGGCACCTACGTATAAGTAGCGCTCGTCGTACACCGCCAGGGCTTCGTGCTGGGTGGGCAGGGCCCAGGCGATCGTCCGGCGGCGAAGTTTCCCGCGCAGGAAGCGATCGTCCGGGTAGTCCGTGAGCGTGATCAGGGAAGCGGAGCTGCTCGGCCAGAACCCCAGCAGCCGGCGAAAATTGTAGGCTACCAGAAAGAGTTCGCGGGTCCGGGGGTCAAAGGCCGCCCCCGTCACCACGCGCCGGGGCAGGTAAAGGCTGTCCACCAATTCGGCTACGTAGGTACCCGGCCGGGCCGGCAGGCGAAAGTGCTGGATGTAGAACGGGCGACGGCCGAAGAGGATATCCTTGGTAAATAAGTGCAGGGAACCGTCTACCGCCACCATGGCCTCACAATCGTAGTTGCCGGGGGTGAGGCGGCCCTCGCCCCGCTGACCGGAATAGGTGAACACGATGGAATCCGTACGGCGCGTGAGGGTATCGTAGCGGTAGATCACCCCGTGGCTCCGGCGGCCGGTATTATTGCCGAAGTCGCCGACGTAAAGTGTACCCGCCGCATCCGCGCAGATGTCTTCGTAATCGACCGCCCGGGCGTCCAGGGTGTCCTTCGCTACCAATTCACCGTGCAGACTGGTCGTGTACAAGTAGGGTCCGTCGCCGCTGTCGTTGTGCCAGATCATGCGGCCTCCTTCGATCACCAGTCCGGAAGCCTCGTTGATGGCGGGGGGAAGGCGCAGTTTGCGTGGGGGTCGGGTGGTGCCGCAGGACAGCAACAGAAGCAGGGCGGGGACGCAGGAGCAGAGAAGGCGCGCAGTCATTGGTACACGAAGGTAAAGACGTTTGGTCGTCGGTCGGTGCGGATCGGCACCGAATCATCGGGTCAGCCGAACCCGCGCTGCGTAGTTTTGCGTTCGGAAAACACCGACCGCGCCGCGGTCGGCGAGCCCAATCCGATCGTTCGTATGCCCCACCGTACCCTTAAACTGATTACGACCACCGACGACGACCGCCCCGTGTACGTGGCCGGTTCCTTCAACAACTGGCAGGTCGGGGAGGAAGCCTACCGGATGCAGCCCGACTCTAAGCCGGGCCGGTACCGGCGCACCTTCCGCTTCCCCGATACGGAGCACCGCGTCGAGTATAAGTACACCCGCGGCGGTTGGGAGGGCGTGGAGCTGGGCGAGCACGGGGAGAACGCCGCCAACCACCTTCGCTTTACCGACACCAGTTGGCACGAACCGGACCGGGTGAGCAACTGGGCGAGTCCCGGTCTGGAGTACCGAAAGGAATTTCTGCCCCACATCAAGGTCATTCACGAAAACTTTGAAATCCCGGAGCTGATCCGTACCCGGCGGGTGGCCGCTCTCCTGCCCCACGATTACCACGACAGTGATAAACGCTACCCCGTACTCTACCTCCAGGACGGTCAGAACCTCTTCGACGACTACGCTCCTTACGGGAGCTGGGGGGTCGATAAACGGATGGCCAGTCTGGCCGAAAGGGGCATGGGCGACCTGATCGTCATCTCTATCGACCACGGGGACACGGAGCGGGTCAGTGAATTCACCCCCTCGTTCAGTACCCGCCTGGGCCGGGGCGACGGCCGTCACTACGTGCGTTTTCTGGCCGAAAGCCTCAAGCCGTACATCGACGCCAACTTCCGCACCCGCCCCGAACCCGAATACACGGGCATCGGGGGCAGCTCCCTGGGGGGGCTCATCAGCATCTACGCCGGCATTCTGTACCCCCGGGTGTACGACCGCCTGATGGTGTTCAGTCCCAGCCTATGGGTGACTCCGGAGATTCCCTTTAACCTGTTGAACCTAACCCACAAGTACCGGGGGCGGATGTACCTCTACGGCGGGGAGGCGGAGAGCAATACCATGGTGCCCAACATGAAACGCTTCCAGGAGCAATTACTGACCCAAACGGGCACTACCCGACTGGAGATCGAACTGGCCGTAGACCCCCTGGGACAGCACAACGAAGCCCGCTGGGGCAGCGAGTTTCCGAAGGCCGTGGAGTGGTTGTTTTTCCGGTGAGCCCTCCTTTCGTCGGATTCCCTATCTTTGGCAGCATCGTCCTTCTACTACCACACACCCGTCACTTGCCTTACTTTCTTTTCTTTATTTTCCTCCTGTTCTTCGACCGTCCGCTCACCGCCGGTACGCCCGACATTGCCGCGGCGGAACGACAGGCACGGGAGATTATGGAGTTGAGCCGGGAGGAGGTGGAGGATCGACTCCGCGCCTTCGATCACTCCCTCATCGACTACCAGGTCGACGACGCGGTCTATCGCCGGGTCGTTAATTATCTCCTGCACTGGCCCATTTCGAGCGGACGGATGCTGGCCCGCTCAGCGCGTTTTTACCCCATCTTCGAAGAGCAGTTGGTGGCCGCCGGTCTGCCGCTGGAGCTGAAGCACCTGAGTATCGTAGAGAGCGCGTTGCGGTCGTGGGCCGTCAGTCCGGTCGGAGCCGGCGGGCTCTGGCAACTGATGCCCGGCACGGCGCGGGAATTGGGCCTGATCGTCAACGACGAACTGGACGAGCGCCTTGACCCTACGCTCGGCTGCGCCGCCGGCCTGGAGTATCTCCGCATTCAGTACGAACGTTACGGTGACTGGGCGCTGGCACTGGCCGCGTACAACTCCGGTCCCGGCAACGTCAACCGCGCCATCCGCCGTTCGGGGAGCCGCGATTACTGGAAACTCCGGCGGTTCCTGCCCCGGGAAACTCGCGATTACGTACCCAACTTTATCGCGGCCATCTTCCTTATGAGCTACCACCACCACTACGGGTTGCCGGCCACCCAGATATCCCTGGACGGGCAGCTCACGGAGCGGATACCCGTCACGCGCCGGCTAAGCCTGTACCGGGTAGCCCAGGTCACGGGCCTGCGGCCGGAAGTCGTGGTAGAACTCAACCCTCAGTACCTGCGCGGATACCTGCCGGGACTGCGGGGCGGTCATTACCTCCAGCTTCCCCGCCGGGTGGTACCCGCCATGCTTGAATACCTGACCCTGCATCCCGCCCAGATGCGGGAAGACGAAATCGCCCTGCCCTGGACGAATCCGCGCCTGGCGGCGGGCGAACTCAACGCCGACCGGTATTACCTCCGCTACGAAGTGACCGTGGAGGAGGGTGATTCCACGGCCCGGCAGGTGGCCCGGCGCCACGACCTTCCCGTCGACCGGCTCCTGGTGTGGAGCGATCGCGGAGAAATGGACACGCTATCCGCCGGTGAGCTGCTGTGTTACTACGACGTCGACGCTTACCTGCCGTACGATCCGCGGAGTCGCGAGCCCGGTCCGCCCGCTCCGCAGCTCGCCGTGCATCCGCCCCGCCACATTCAGAAATCCCTGCGGACCTACTTTGCTCCCCTCCCCGATCCGACGATCCGCCTGCACCGGGAACCCGCCAAAAAGTGGTGGCAGCTATTCTCCCGTTGAGGAGCTTTCGCCCTTCCATCCTTGCTCCCGCGGCCCCGCCCCGCACCGCATACTTCCTTGCTTGCAAGCTGGTTGACCGTGAAAAGGTGACGTGATTTCGGCCATTGCCGGAACATTGTTGTTAATTTACCGCCCCGAAGGGGAACGATAAAATCGATCAAATGAAATTTAACTCTCAGGGTGACGAAGAAGTCACCTACGACGCCATCGTCGTTGGAACCGGCATCAGCGGCGGCTGGGCGGCCAAGGAACTTTGCGAAAAGGGGCTCAAAACACTCGTACTGGAAAAGGGCCGCATGGTAAAGCACGGCGACTACCCGACCGCCAGCCTGGATACCTGGGATCTGGAACTGAACAACAACGTTCCGGCGGAGGAAATCAAGCAGCACTACCAGAAGCAGAACCGCACCGGCTACACCGTGAAGCCGCAGAGTAAGCACTGGTTCGTCAAGGACGACGAACACCCCTACGCGGAAAAGGAACGCTTCGACTGGATGCGCGGCTACCACGTCGGTGGACGCTCGATCATGTGGGGACGCCACAGCTACCGCTGGAGCGACCTCGACTTCCAGGCCAACGCCAAGGACGGCATCGCGACCCCCTGGCCCATCGGTTACGCCGACATCGCCCCCTGGTACGACTACGTAGAAACCTTCGCCGGCATCAGCGGCGAGCTGCTCGGTCTGTCGCAGTTGCCCGACGGCAAGTTCCTGCCCATGATGGAGCTTAACTGCGTGGAGGATAAATTCCGCAAGGGCGTAGCCGAGAACATGAACGGCCGCGTCGTAACGGCGGGTCGCGTGGCTCACCTGACGGCCTACGACCCCTCCGTCCATAAGGGTACCCGCGGCGCCTGTCAGTTCCGCAACCGCTGCATTCGGGGTTGTCCTTACGGCGGCTACTTCAGCAGCGTGTCGTCCACGATTCCGGTGGCCCAGGAGACGGGCAACATGACCCTGCGCCCCAACAGCTCGGTGTACAGCCTGATCTACGACAAGGAGAACAAGCGCGCCAAGGGGGTCCGGTTCCGTGATTCGGAAACCGGGGAGGACCACGAAGCTTACGCCAAGGTTATTTTCCTGTGCGCCTCGGCCATCCCGAGTTCCTACATCGTCATGAATACGGAGCACGAGGAAGGGGTAACCATGGACACCAGCGGCCAGCTGGGCGGTAACGTTATGGACCACCACTTCCGGGTGGGCGCCTCCGGCAGCACCGAAGAGTTCGGCGACCGCATTGAGAAGGGCCGCAAACCCAACGGCGTCTACATTCCCCGCTACCAGAACCTCGGCGATCGTGCCAGCAAGAAGGATTACCTGCGGGGCTGGGGCTACCAGGGTGGTGCCGGCCGCGGCGGCTGGGGCCATACCGTGCGGGAGATGAACGTGAAGGTGGGTCCGGAACTGAAGGAAGCCCTGATCCGGCCCGGAGAATGGACGATGGGCCTGACCGCCTTCGCCGAAACCCTGCCCGATACCAACAACCGCATGACCATCGACCGCGATAACCTCGACAAGGACGGGTTGCCCACCATCGTCTTCGACGCCAAGTGGGGAGAGAATGAGTACGCCATGGTCGACGAGATGATGAACGACGCCGCCGAGATGCTGGAAGCGGCCGGAATGAAGAACGTGCGCACCTACAACGCCCACTCCTACCCCGGTCTCGGCATCCACGAAATGGGCATGGCCCGCATGGGCAGCAGCCCAAACAACAGCGTAGTGGACAAGCACAACCGCCTGTGGGCCGCCCCGAACGTCTACATGACGGATGGCGCTTTTATGACCTCCGCGGCGTGCGTGAACCCCTCCCTTACCTACATGGCCTTTACCGCCCGTGCAGCGGATCACGCCGTCGGCGAACTCAAAAAAATGAACATCTAAAGACGATGAAAAGAAGAGAACTACTGCGGTACACCGCATACATCACGGGTGTCGCCGTCAGCGGCCCCGTAGCTTCGGCACTCCTGTCCGGTTGTAAGCGCGACGAAGCCGTCGCCGCCGGAGAGGCCGTCTATAAGCCCGGCTTTTTCAACAACGACGAGTACGAGTACATCAGCAAGCTCGCCGATACCATGATCCCGACCACCGATACCCCCGGCGCCCTCGACGTGGGCGTTCCGGAAATGGTCGACAAGATGGTCGGACAGGTGTACGACGAGGAGTCGCGTGACAAATTCCGGAACGGACTGAAGGAACTGATGCGCAAGATGGATGCCGACAATACCGATGCCGGGTTCCGCTCCCTTGATACTGATCAGGCCCTGGTCTACCTACAGGATCAGGACCTTCACTACAAAAATCCCGATACCGACTGGGATACCCTCCCCGAAGTGGAAGCGGGAGCCCGCAACATCTACTTCGACCTTAAGTCGCAGATCGTTGGTGCCTGGTTCAACAGCGAGCCGATCGGCACCGAGGTCCTGGCTTACGACCCCGTCCCCGGGGAATACATTCCCTGCGGCGACCTGCAGGAACTTACCGGAGGTGTCGCCTGGGCCATCTAGGCATCCCGGAATTTACGAATAGGCACGGAGCCGGAGTCGTTGACTCCGGCTCCCGTCTGCCTGGTCGTTAGCCCGGATCGGTGGCCGGTGGTGTACGTCCACCTCATGCAAATTGTCCGGGCGCGCCCCCTCTATTTACCCACCTTACACTTACCATCCCATGAACTTTAACGCCCAGGGCAAGGACGAGATCACCTACGATGCCATCGTCATCGGCTCCGGAATCAGCGGCGGCTACGCCGCCATGGAACTGTGTAAGAAGGGCTACAAAGTCCTCATGCTCGAACGGGGGCGCATGGTGAAGCACGGCGAATACCCTACGGCCAGTATGGACACCTGGGACCTGGGCTACCAAAACCGGGTGCCCCGCGAGGAGATCGCCGCCCACTACTACAAGCAACACCGCCTCTCGTGGTGGGTCAACCAGGACAATAAACCCTGGATCGTCAAGGACGACGAGTATGATTACGAGGAAAGGCAGCGGTTCGATTGGATCCGCGGTCACCACGTCGGCGGGCGGTCCATCATGTGGGGCCGGCACTGCTACCGGTGGAGCGACCTTGACTTCGAGGCCAACCTGAAGGAAGGGATCGCGGTCGACTGGCCCATCCGCTACGCCGATATCGAGCCCTGGTACACCTACGTGGAAAAATTTGTCGGCGTACAGGGCAAGAAGGAAGGACTGGCCCACCTGCCCGACGGTGAATTCCTGCCGCCCTTTGACCTCAACTGTGCCGAGGATCACTTCAAACAGGCCGTGGAGAAGGCCTTCCCGGAGCGGATCATCACCCCCGGCCGCACCGCCAACCTGACGAAGTACATTCCCGAATTGCACCACGGCACGCGGGGGCAGTGCCAGGCGCGCAACCGGTGCTGGCGGGGTTGCCCGTACGGCGGTTACTTCAGCAGCGTGTCTTCCACCATTCCGGTAGCCAACGATACGGGCAACCTGACGCTGGTCGCCAACAGCATCGTGCATTCCCTCATTTACGACGATGCCACCCAGCGGGTCACCGGAGTCAACGTCATCGACGCCGAAACGAAGAAAACGAAAGAGTACTTCAGCAGCGTAGTCTTCTGCAACGCCAGCACGATCGGGTCCACCGCCATCCTATTGAACAGTAAGTCGGAACGCTTTCCCGATGGTCTCGGCAACGACAGCGGGGAGCTCGGCCACAATATGATGGATCACCACTACGGCATGGGGGGAAGCGCGTCCTTCGACGGCATGAAGGATAAGTACTACAGCGGGCGCAAACCGAACGGTGGGTTCTACATCCCCCGTTTCCGCAACATAAACGAAGCGACCCGGCGCCCGGACTACATCCGGGGATTCGGCTACCAGGGCGGCATGGGCCGGGGGACTAACCTCGACGCTCCCTTCGGTCCCGGTTTCAAGGAAGCCATCAGTACCCCGGGCGACTGGTACTTCCGCGCCACCTGCTTCGGTGAGCTTCTGCCCTACCACGAGAACAAGATGACCCTCAGTGAGGACAAGGTCGATCAGTACGGCATCCCGGCCCTGGTCTTCGATGCCGGACTAAAGGAAAACGAACGGAAACTCCGCGAGGATGGTGTCAACTGCCTGCAGGAGATGATGGAAGCCGCCGGATTCAAGAACGCCACCGTTCACAACAACCCCACCGCCGTTGGAGCCGCTATCCACGAGATGGGCACCGCCCGCATGGGTCGCGATCCCCGTACCAGCGTCCTCAATAAGTGGAATCAGGTACACGCCGTTCCGAACGTGTTTGTCACCGACGGTAGCTTCATGGTTAGTTCCGGCACCCAGAACCCCTCCATCATGTACATGGCCATGACCGCCCGGGCCGTCGACTACATGGACAAGACCCTCAAAAAAGACGGCACCCTCTAGTACAATGCTGCTTCCAGCAGCGAAGTACAATGCTGCTTCCAGCAGCGAAAGTACAATGCTGCTTCCAGCAGCGAAAGTACAAGGCTGCTTCCAGCAGCGCCGTACAATGCTGCCTCCGGCAGCGCGGACCAGCCTCCGCATCACCTCCACTAAAACCCAGACGCGCCCATCCGCTACCCCGCCAGCGTCTTATGCACGTCCGTGCGCGATGCCCGGTACGCCGGCACCGCCGCCGCGACCAGGCCTACCACCAACGCCCCCGCCAGCAGCCACCACTCTTCGGGCAGGAACACCAGCGTCCGGAAGTCGTAGCGGTAATTTTCCGCGAAGTACCGGGCGATGATCGCCAGCCCCGCGTGGCTCACCAGGAGCCCCAGCACGGCTCCGGCGACCGCGGTCACCGTACCCTCCAGCACCAGCAGCCCGAAAAGTTTCGGCGGGCCGGCACCCAGGCTGCGCAGGAGGGCTAACTCTCCCCGGCGACGGTCGAGCGAGCTGTAGAGTCCGATGAAGATGCTGAGCACGCTCACCCCCACGACCACGTAGCCCAGCTGTCGCAGGATTTTCTCCCCCTGCCCCATGGTAGCGTATAGTTCGGCCAGCTGAATCGTGGGCGTCACGGCCTGCATTTCGGTATTCTCGTTGATGCTGCGCTGCATGTTCAGGGCCGTGATGCTGTTGCCCCGGAAGCGGATCAGAACGGAGGTGATCGACCGGTCGGCATAATCGCCCAGGGGGGCCGTAACGTCGTACACATGTTCCTTTCCGTGCTCCTCCCCTTCGTGGCTGTGCGTATCGTGTACGGCCCAGAGACTTTCGGCGGGCGTGAGGAGGATAAGGTCGGCAACCGTACCACTGGGTTTAAGGATACCCGTAACCCAAAACTCCGGCGCGTCCCGGTGGGTAAGGTCGTCGTCCTCGATGAGGCCGTGGCTGCTGCGGAAGCTATCCCCGATCTTCAGTCCGAGCTCGCGGGCGGCGGTGGCGCCGGCGACGACCTCCATGGGCTGGGTCCACATTTCTCCCTGTGCCAGCTCGGCCTGGTAGAGGTCCAGAAAAGCTTGGCGGGTACCGACGATGCGCCGTCCCCGGTAGCTGTCACCCAGGGAAAGGGGCACGGCGATTTCGATGTACGGATGGGCGGGATTAAGGAAGGGCTTCACGCCCGCGACCGGAACGTTGCCGGTGGGCGAGCTGATGTGGTACATACTGGACATCATCAGTTGCAACGGGCTCCCCTTGGCTCCGACGACCAGATCGATGCCGGCGAGATGGCGGTCGAATTGTTGTTCCAGTTGCCAGTTCAGGAGCAGGATCAGGCTGATCAGTCCCGTACCCAGCGCGGCCAGGATCAGACTGAGCGCGGTCGTCCAGGGGCGGTGAAGCAGGTTCCGCAGGGCGAGGTGGAAGATGGACACCGGCTAATAAGTTTGCTGGGGAGTGGATGGCTGCAATTCAACGACGGTACTATAATCGTCCCGCAACCGCTGATCGTGGGTGACCACTACGAGTGCCGCCCCCAATTCCGCGGCCCGCTGGCGGAGCAAGCTGCTGACCCGGGCGGCGTTCCGGTTGTCGAGCGCGCTGGTGGGCTCATCGGCCAGAATCAACTTCGGATGGTTGACCAGGGCGCGGGCAATGGTGGCGCGTTGTTGCTCTCCGATACTCAGTTGGTGCGGTCGTCGGGCCGCGAGCGGACCGATCCCAAGCTGCTCGAGTACGGTGTGGGCGCCCTCTTCGTCAGCCGGTAGTCCGGCACTTCGCCGAGCGATGAGGAGGTTTTCCTTAACGGTGAGGGCTTCCAGAAAGTAGGCTCGCTGCAGCACCAGTCCGATGTTGCGGCCGCGAAAGCGATCGAGTGCTCCGCCCGTCAGTTTCGCGTAGTCCGTACCGTCCAGGAAGGTACTGCCCGCTGCCGGGGTCAGCAGTCCGGCGAGCAGATGCAGCCAGGTAGACTTGCCCGCTCCGCTCGGACCGAGGAGAAGACAGGCCTCGGCGGACCCGACCGTCAGGTCGGGAAACCGAAAGACGGGATTAGTGCCGGGGTACGAATAGGTGAGGTTGTGAGTCGTGAGCACGACCCAAAAGTACGGCTTGGTAATTGGTCGTTGCCGGCTCCCGCGTCCCCGCCCGAATCTTGTTGCGCACAACCGCTCTCCCGCCCCGCGCGTTTACCCACTCAGAGGCTATGCAGGATAAAACAGTACTCATCACGGGCGCCAACGACGGCATCGGCCGGGCGACCGCCGAACGGCTTGCGCGCAAGGGGGCCCACCTGGTACTAGCCTGCCGGAGTGAGACCAAGGCTCAACGAACGGCCGATCAGCTGGTGGAAGCCACGGGCAACGAACGCATCGATACGCTGCCGCTCGATCTTGCCGACCTGAGCAGCGTACGGGCCGCCAGTGAACTGTTTCTGGCCGAGCACCCCCGGCTGGACGTGCTCATCAACAATGCCGGAGTGTACTGCGACCAACTCGAGCTCACCCGCAACGGGTACGAACTACAATTCGGGGTCAACCACCTCGGTCACTTCCTGCTCACCCTCAACCTCATTCCCGCCATGCAGTGCACCAAGATCTGCGGGCGCGTCATCAACGTAGCCAGCGCCATGCACAGCAAGGGGGGCATTGATTTCGGCAATTTGCGGGGCGAGCGGGGAGCGAAAAACTACAACGGCACGCGGGCCTACGCCCAGAGCAAACTGGCCAACGTGCTGTTCACGAAAGAACTCGACCGCCGCCACGGCAGCGAGCTCACGACCAACTGCCTGCACCCGGGCGTGGTGGGCACCCAGCTGGCCAACAAAAAGGGCAAGCTGTTCACCAAGACCATTTGGTCCTTGTACAAACCCTTCGCCCGCACCCCGGAAACCGGCGCCGACACCAGCGTATACCTGGCGAGCAGCCCCGAGGTGCGTGAGGTATCGGGCCGTTACTTTAATCCGACGCAGTGCCTCGTCAAGCCCTCCCCTACCGCCCGCAACGAGCAACTCGCCCGGCGGCTGTGGGAATACAGCGAGTCGGCCGTACGGGATTTCCTTCTATAAAATTCACTAGGTACCTTCGCGCTTATGCCACTCGACCAACAGGACGTAGACACTTGGGAATACGATGCGGACGGCAAGCCCGTGCCCGAGACCGACAAGGAGATGTCGTTCGTCGATCACCTCGAAGAGCTGCGCTGGCACGTCATGCGCGCGCTCATCGCCATCTGCGTGGGCGGCATACTGCTGTTTATCTTCAACGACTACTATTTCCGCTACGTGCTCTTCGGGCCCCTACGGGAGGATTTTCTGAGCTACCGCATGTTCTGTCGGCTTTCCGACTACCTCGGCACCGGCGGGGCCCTGTGCTTTCACCCGCCGCACGTGCTGGTGCAGGCCACGGAATTCGGCGAACAGTTCATCACGGCCGTAAAGATGGCCTTCGTGGGCGGGTTCGTGGTGGCTTTTCCCTACGTGTTCTACGAGATCTGGTCGTTCGTGCGTCCGGGTCTTTACCCGGCCGAGCAGAAAGCTACGCGGTGGGTGATCGTCATCTGCTCCCTGCTGTTCTTCACCGGGGTGGCCTTTGGCTTCTTCATCGTGGCCCCCTTCGGTACGAACTTCCTGATGGGTTTCGAGGTCGGCGGGGCCGTGAACCAACCGAAGATGGACTCCGTCATCAGCTACATGATCATGTTTACCCTGCCGGCGGCGCTTATTTTCGAGTTGCCGGTCCTGGTACATTTTTTGGCGAAATTCGGATTGGTGACCGCCGAATCGATGCGGCAGTACCGCCGCCACAGCCTGATCGGCATTCTGGTATTGTCGGCTTTGCTCACGCCGCCCGATGTCGTGACCCAGATCCTGATCGCCGTCCCCCTCTATACCCTGTACGAAATATCGATCTTTGTGGCCAAGAGTGCGCAAAAGGACTACGAAGCCGCACTGAAGTAGCCACTGGCGGGGCCGCGGGCGCCGTATATTTAAGTAAACAGCCATGTTCATCATACCACCATACATCCGTTTTGCCCTGATCGCCGCAGGAATACTGGGGGGTACCGCCCTCTGGATCGCCTTCGGGTTCTGGTACGGATTCCCCTTCTTGCTTGCGGGATTGATCCTGCTGGCCGGATACGTTTTTCTCGGTACCGTCGGCCCGGCCGCCCAGGCCGTGCAGGCCCAGGATTTCAACCGGGGCGAACAGTTACTCAATCTGACGCTGAAGCCGGAGTGGCTGTACAGTGCCAACCGGGCGTTCTACTACATGATGCGCGGTACCATTGCCCTGAGCCGCAAGGACCTCAACGCCGCCGAAGGCTATTTGAAGCAGGCCGATGCCATCGACGTACCCACCGCGAACGAAAAGGCGATGCTCAAGCTTCAACTCGCCCAGATCGAGGCCAACCGTAAGAATTTTCCCGCCGCCAAGAAGTACCTCAAGGCCGCCAAGGAGACGAACGTAAAATTGCCCCAGATCGTCGAGCAGATCGACATGCTCGACAACGCGCTCAAACAGTCCGGTCAGGTCAAAGCCGCCCAGCGGATGGGCAAGCAGGGACACCAAATGATGAGCCGCGGCGGCAAGCGGCGGCGGCCGAAGGGGAGGTAGAATTTACCATTTACCATTTCTAGATTTACCATTGCAAATTGGCGGGGATGCTCGGTAGAATTTACCATTTACAATAGCTGAATTTAAAATTTAAAATTGGCGGGGATGCTCGCTGCGCTCGGTAGAATTTACCATTTACCATTTCTGAATTTACAATCTAACATTTGCGGGGATGCTCGCTGTGCTCGGTAGAATTTACCATTGCAAATTGGCGGGGTTGCTCGCTGCGCTCGTCTCGACGTCTCCGCTCGCTGACGCTCGTGGGCTGCAGTGGCAACGCAGATTACTTGCATTAAAGCGCACATTATACGCGGATACAGAGTTAGCCGGCGAGCCCCGATAACGAGCGCAGCGAGCAAGAATCAGCGGCAGCCCAATTCAAAATGGTACTTGGTACATGGTACATAGTAAATCCTACTCACTGAGCTACCCACCGAACACGCCACGACCGGCCGACGAGCGCAGCGAGCAAATAACAGCGGCAGCCCCAATTCAAAATGGTACTTGGTACTTTGTACATGGTAAATCCCACTCACTAAGCCATTCCCCAAACACGCCACGACCGGCCGACAGGCGCAGCGAGCAAGAATCAGCGGCAGCCCAATTCAAAATGGTACTTGGTACTTTGTACATGGTAAATCCCGCCCCCTAAGTTACTCAGCAAATACGCCACGACCGGCCGACGAGCGCAGCGAGCAAATAACAGCGGCAGCCCAATTAAAAATGACAAATTTTACATTCTAAATTTCTCCCTCCCTCTGCTCTACCTCCACATCCCTTTCTGCAAGCAAGCGTGCAGCTACTGCAACTTCCACTTCAGCACTAATCTGAAGCTTCGGACCGCCGTCGTAGATGCCCTGGTACGGGAACTATCCGTACGGCGGGGGGAATTACCCGACGGGCCGGTACCGTCCATCTACTTCGGAGGTGGCACCCCCTCCATCCTGTCGGCTGCGGAACTTGTCCGGCTGTTCCGCGCGATCCGGGGCGCCGGCTACTGGAATGGTGATTCGGATACCGAGATTACGCTGGAAGCGAATCCCGATGACCTTTCGGAGGAGGCAATCGCTGTTCTGGCCGGTAGCCCCGTGAACAGGCTCAGTATCGGCATTCAGAGCTTCGACGAGGCGGACCTACGCTTCATGAACCGCGCTCACGACGCCCGGCAGGCCTTAGCGGCGGTAGGTAAGGTGCGGGCCGCCGGTTTCGACAACCTGAGTATCGACCTCATATACGGCGCTCAGACCACCACCGACGAGACTTGGTCGCGCAACCTGCACGTCGCGACGGACTTGGGGGTGAACCACGTAGCAGCCTATGCCCTGACCGTCGAGCCCAAAACGGCGCTCGGACACCAAGTGGCGACCGGAGCCGTACCCGATACCAGCGACCGCCGTTTCGCGGTTCAGTTCGGCATGTTGATCGATCACCTTACCGCAGCCGGCTTCGAACAGTACGAGATCAGCAACTTCGCCCGCCCCGGCCACCGCAGCCGTCACAATAGCGGATACTGGACTGGCCGGCCTTACCTCGGGATCGGACCGGGTGCCCACAGTTTCGACGGACAGTTTCGCCGCCGGTGGAACGTCAGCAACAACGCCCGCTACGCGAAGGTCTGGCCGGAGATCGCTACGGCGGATGCATTCGTTGACGCCGGGCCGCTACTCTATACGGAGGAATTGCTCCGTCCACGGGATCGGTACAACGAGTTCGTGATGACTAGCCTGCGACGGACGGAGGGCGTAGCGGTAGCGGAACTGAACCGACGGTTTGGTGCTGATCTGGCCCGGCACTTCGTCCGGGAGATGCAGGTGCACGTAGGTAACGGGAACGTTGAGCTCGAGCAGGATCGGCAAATTTATCGCCTCAGCCGCCGGGGGCTGGCGGTTGCCGATGGAGTGGCTGCGGACGGCTTCTACTGACGGCCCAGAACGTAGCGCACGGCCAAGGCACCGTAACCGCCCCCAAAGGAATTAAAGGCTCCGTAACGCGAGTCGCCGATGAAGAAGGTCGGCACCCAGTCGGCGGACACCGATACGGGTGTGTCCTCGAAGGTGTACTGCAGGCCCAGGTATCCCGATACGCTGAAGGTCGTGGACCCGGATTCGCCGAATTTATAGCTCCAGAACTGGGCCCCGACACCCCCGCCGTAGTAGTATTCCAGTCCGTCTACGGCATCGATGTCCTGGTGCACCTGGTAAGCGCCGTTAATACTGACCCAGTTGGCCGCGCCGCTGTACCCCCGGTAACCGACGTACACCTCGACGGCGTTCGATTCGCTAACGAAGGTTTTGAAACTCGCGGACAAGGGATAACCCAGGCGGACACCGATGGCGGATTTGTATTGCTGAGCGGTGAGGTGGGTGCTCATGGTGGTAAGTCCGATAATCAGCAAAAGGTACTTCAGTGTGTTCATAGTGAGGATGGTTAGTGATATCCCTAAGGCATAAGTAAGTTATAACACCTTTGCCACTTCCTATACACCTAGCAGTAGAAAAATTATCACCCCCAATGCTACCGCTACGGCAATGATTCGTACCCGACGGTTGGCTCGGACTTCCGCCTGGTACTTTTCCCGAAGTTGGGCGACCCACCGGTCGGGCGTGTGGCGGGATTCCTTAACTGACGCACGTTTACGACGCCCCGACCGTGGACCCGGAACTTTCCGGACGCGGCGGAATTTGGTAGTGGTATCGGTGCGATGATCTACGATCGCGGCGGCTCCTCCGGGTAACATGATGGAATAATTTTATAGATAAAGTAGCGGCCCGGGAGGATTATCCGATTCTGTGACCGACCGACCCCTGAATTTCTTCGACCAATCCGTCATTGATGCTCCGGCAGTGCCTTTCGTTACCGTACACCCGTTAATAAGACGCAGAAAGAAAAGTATCCCAAACTCCATACGGTGATCTTCGAAAGCGTGACTAGGACAGGTGACCAGACCGCAAATGCCGGTTTGGTCTAAACGTTCTATCTTGACAGGGTTAACTGTTTACCGTGAAGAGAGCACCAGTATTCCTTTTATGGCTAGCGCTATATGCCTGCCAATCCGAACCTTCCGCCGTACAACTATCCGTTCAGCCGGGCGACAACATCGTTCTCATCGGCAATAATCTCTGTAGCCGGATGGCGCATTTCGGATACTTCGAAACCGCTATTTACCAGCAGTTTCCGACGGCTGAGCTCACCATTCGAAATATGTGCGACCCGGGAAATACGGCCGGATTCAGGCCCCACGCCAGCCGTAAATCACCGTGGGCCTTTCCGGGAGCGGAGGATTACAATCCCGACGTAGACCGCGACAGCCGCAGCGAAGGCCACTTTCCGACGGAGGACCATTGGTTGGATTCCCTGGATGCCGATATCGTGATGGCCTTCTTCGGCCTCAACGAAAGTTATGCCGGTCCGGAGGGACTGACCAATTTCGCCCTGGAGATCGACAGTTTTATCCGGTACACCCAAAACCAGCGCTACAACGGGACGACTCCTCCCCAACTCGTCCTCCTATCTCCCCTGGCCTACGAAAATTCCAGTATGCTCGGCTTACCGGACGGCGAAGCGGAGAATCGCAACATCGAAAGGTACACTCAGGCCATGCGCGATATGGCGGCCGACAACGGCATTCCCTTCATCGATCTTTACACCCCCTCCCGGGAGTGGATGGAAGATGAGCGCCTTACGACGGATGGGATCAGCCTCAATGAGGCGGGGTACCGAAAACTAAGCGACTACCTCTCGCGCCAGCTCTTCGGCAAGTCGGCACCGGAACCCGACGCCCGGCTGCGGGCCGCGGTAGACGAAAAGAATTACTTTTGGCTGCTTGACTTCAAGATGCCTAACGGGGTGCACGCCTACGGCCGTCGGTATAATCCCTACGGCCCCGATAATTACCCATACGAGATCAAGAAGGTGCGGCAGATGACGCGCAACCGCGACGCCGCCATCTGGGCCTATCTGGCCGGAGAGGAATTCGACGTGGCCGCCGCCGACCAGCGTACCCTGCCCCTGCCTCCGGTAAAGACCAATTATGCCCTCCAGGATTCGGAAGACGTACGCTACCTCTACGGCGACGAATTGATGGAAAGCTTCACCACCGCCCCCGGCTACCGCATCGAGCTCTTCGCCTCGGAGGAAGACTTCCCGGAGTTAGCCAACCCCACCCAAATGAACTGGGATGACCGGGGACGCCTGTGGGTAAGCCTGATGCCCAGCTACCCGCACTACCGCCCCGGGGATGCCCTGCCGAACGACAAATTGGTCATCCTCGAGGATACCGATGACGACGGGCGGGCGGACGTACTCAAGATATGGGCCGACAGCCTTCACCTTCCCGTCGGCTTCGAATTCGCGCGGGGGGGCGTGTACGTCTCCCAGGGCACGAACCTGATCTTCCTGCAGGACACTAACGGGGACGACGTAGCCGATACCCGCGAGATCGTCATGAGCGGTTTTGACGATCACGATACTCACCACAACATCAGCGCCTACGAGGCCGACCCCGGGGGTGGCATTTACATGGGCGAGGGCCTGTTCCTGCACACCAACGTGGAAACACCCTACGGACCAGTACGAGCGACGAATGGCGGATTTTACCGTTTCGACCCGGATCGCCGTCACCTGGAGCGTACCGCCCAGATCGCGATCCCGAACCCCTGGGGCATTATTTTCGACGACTGGGGGCAGCCCATCTTCGCCCATACGAGCGGTCCCCGGGTGCAGTGGATGCTCCCGTCGACCATCCGCAACGTCTACGGCGTCAACAGTCCCATGGCCGACGACCTCATCGAGGAAGCTCACCGGGTGCGTCCAACCTCCGGTTTGGAGATCGTCTCCAGTCGCCACTTCCCCCCCGAAGTGCAGGGTGATCTGCTCATTAATAACACGATCGGCTTCCGCGGTACGAAGCAGCACCGCCTCTTCGACAACGGTACCGGTTTCGACACCCGCTGGCGCCAGGACCTGGTCACCAGCAGCGACCCCAACTTCCGACCGGTGGATATGGAGTTTGCGCCCGACGGAAGCCTCTATATAGTTGACTGGCACAACGTATTGGTCGGGCACATGCAGCACAATGCCCGCGACCCTCTGCGCGACCACGTTCACGGGCGTATCTACCGCATTACCTACCCGGGCCGCCCCCTGGTGCCGGAGCCGAACGTAGCGGATGCCACCATCCCCGAACTGCTGGATAACCTGAAGTTGCCGGAGTACCGGGCGCGCTACCGCAGTCGACGCGTGCTGCGTGGTCACCCGGCGGAGGAAGTCATGGCGGCTACCCGGGACTGGGTCGCCGCGCTGGATAAGCAGGATCCCAATTACGAACAGTACTTGCGCGAAGCCCTCTACGTAAGCTGGGGTTCCGGAACCCCGGACGCGGAAATACTGGATGCCGCCAGTGAAGCTCGTGACTATCGCTTACGGGCCGTGGCCGCGCGGGTAGTCCGCTACCTGGGTCACCGCCTGGACGACGTGCCTACACGACTGGCCAACTTTGCCGCCGACCCAAACTCCCGGGTGCGGATGGAAGCGATGGTGGCCGCCTCGTGGTTGGATCCGGAGGAGGGTGACGATATTCTCGACATCGTTGCCGATCAGGAACTCGACGAGATCAGTCGGCAGGTACTCAACAGCGCCCGGGCCCACCTGCGGGGAGAGCCCTACGTAGAGCCGGTAGCGGAGATTGCCGAGAATCCCGATAGCCCCATCGCCCGGGCTTACGCGCTCGGCGAGGAAATCTACGGTCAGGAGGGCTACTGCGGGACCTGTCATCAGGAGAACGGTAAGGGCCTGGCGGCGACTGGTTATCCTCCCCTGGCCGGGTCCCCCTGGGTAACCGGGTCACCCGAACGACTCATCAAACTCGTGATGCATGGCATGTACGGCCCCATTGACGTACTCGGCAAGCACTACGAAGGTCAGGTACCGATGACGGCCTACGGAGGCTTGATGAGCGACGAGGAGATGGCAGCGGTGCTGACCTACGTGCGTAATTCCTTCGGGAATACGGCTAGCATGATTAAGCCCGAGCAAATCGACGCCGTACGCACCGTCACCGCCGGGCGGAAGGCTATGTACCGCGCCGACGAGTTGCTGGAAGAACATCCCCTAAAAGTGAAGAAGTGACCCACAATCTGCGTTTATACCTGATTCCATTGCTCCTGGCCTGCCTGCTTGGCTCCTGCGGCCCCGCCCCCGAAACAACGGACGTCACGGAAGCCGCCGCGAAGACTTCCGCCGCCCCGAAAATCGTGTTCGTTACCGGCGACGAGGAGTACCGCTCCGAGGAAAGCATGCCCATGCTGGCGCGCATCCTCGAGCGTAACCTGGGCGCGGAAACCGTCGTGGGCTACGCGCTGGATTCGGCCGGATACATCGACCCCAATAACGTGTACCACATCAGTCAACTCGACCAGTTAGCGGACGCAGACCTGATGGTCATATTCACCCGCTACCGGCAATTGCCCGCCGACCTGGCCCGAAAAATTACTGACTACGCCGAGAGCGGTCGACCCATCGTCGGATTCCGCACTTCCACCCACGCGTTTAAGTACGTGGAACCGAAAGACAGCGCCCTGATGTCGCTGAACGATGACTGGCCGACAAAGGTGTTCGGGCAGCAGTGGATCACCCACCACGGTCACTTCGACGACGGCAGCGGAAAACTCACGTCCGTAACGCCGGTGGCGAAAAAGGCGGACCACCCCGTCTTGCGTGGCGTGCAGCCCTTTGAGGCTTACTCCTGGCTTTACCACGTGGACGGCGGCGACTGGAAACTGAGCGGCGACAGCGCCCCCCTCCTGATGGGCCATAGTTTACGTTCCAACCACGAAGAAAAGGGAAGGCTGGATGAATTCCCCCTCGATAATCCCGTAGCCTGGACCAAAACCTATACCGGCAGTAATGGTGTACCCGCGCGGGTATTCTTCACGACTTTGGGACACCCCTTCGATTTTCGGGAAGAGCCGATGCGTAAGCTGGCCCTGAACGGTATCTACTGGGCACTGGGACGGGAGGGGGATATCCCCGCGACGGGGGTGGATGCGACCATCGTGGGGGAATACGCACCAAATAACTCCGGCTTCGGGGAAAAATTCAAACCGGGTCGGCGGCCGGAGGTGGAGTGATAAGCCGGTGATGTTCCGCAGTGGGCAGTCCCCCCCCCGGGCACCCCGTTGGACCGCTATAGCCGTTGGACGGTGGGGGACCGTCCAACGGCTATAGCGGTCCAACGGCTAGGCACCCAAACTTTTCCGCTAAGAGCTTGCAATTTCTATCTGCTTATAATTACCTTTGCGTCCGCTTTAATCGGGAACGCCCGAGAATACGGCAAATGGTGCGGTAGCTCAGTTGGTAGAGCAATGGACTGAAAATCCATGTGTCGGCGGTTCGATTCCGCCCCACACCACATGATTCTTGGAGTACATCATCATCACTTTACTGCGTCTTGCCCCGTCGGCGAGTAATAGTTTAGTGCGATAAACCAACTGCTCCACAAACGTATTGCTCAGAGGTCCGCCGGAAATACCCGGTGGGCCTTTTTGCATTTTAGCCAATCTCCCCAATGCCAGCGACAACGCCCCCCCTCCGCATCGCCGTCCAGAAATCAGGCCGCCTGCTCGACGAGTCCATCGAGCTCCTCAAGGAATGCGGTATCCGGATCGATAACGGCCGCGATCAGCTCAAAGCACCCGCCCGCAATTTCAACGCCGAGGTCCTCTACCTACGCAACAGCGACATCCCCCAGTACATCCAGGACGGCGTCGCCGACATCGGCATCATCGGCGAGAACACCCTCATCGAGAAGGAGAAAGACGCGGAGGTAGTCCTCAAACTGGGCTTCTCGAAGTGCCGCCTCAGCCTGGCCACCCCCCGGGGCAAGACATACGGTGGAATCCACAGTCTCGACGGACAGCGCATCGCCACCAGCTACCCGAACAGCCTGCGGGGCTACCTGCGGCAAAAAGGGATCGACGCCGAAATTCACGAGATCAGCGGCTCGGTGGAGATTGCCCCCAATATCGGTCTCGCTGATGCCATCTGCGATCTGGTCAGTACGGGCAGCACCCTCTTCAAGAACGGGTTGGAGGAGCAGGACGTTATCCTGAAGTCGGAGGCCGTGATCGCCGCTAGCCCACGCATCGATGCCGGGCGTCGCCAAATCCTCGATCAGCTGATATTCCGCATCAAGTCGGTACTGGCGGCCCGCAACCAGAAGTACGTCCTCATGAACGTGCCCAACGACCGCATCGGGGAGGTCATCGCCTTACTGCCCGGCATGCGCTCCCCCACCGTCCTGCCCCTAGCGGAGGAAGGCTGGTCGAGCGTGCACACCGTGATCACCGAAGACCGCTTCTGGGACATCATCGATCGCCTGCGCGCCACCGGAGCGGAAGGCATCCTCGTGGTCCCCATTGCCAAAATGATCGTCTGATGAAAACTTTCGTCGAGCCCAACCGGGGGGAATGGGAAGCCCTCACCCGCCGCCCCGTGCAGGATCTGGAGAGTCTCCAGGCGACCGTCCGGGAAGTGATGCACCGGGTCCGGGACGAAGGGGACGCCGCGCTGCGTGACTTTACCGCCCGCTTCGACCACGTGGAGCTGGATGATCTTGCCGTACCCGAGGATGCCATTGCCGCGGCAGCCGCCCGGGTGCCCGAGGATCTTCAGCAGGCGATCCGGGTAGCCAAACGAAACATCGAAACGTTTCACCGCAGCCAGCAAGGCTTGCGAGAAGAAATCGAGACCATGCCCGGCGTGCGGTGCTGGCGGGAAAGCCGGGCCATCGACAAGGTAGGTCTGTACATCCCCGGCGGCACCGCACCCCTCTTCAGTACCGTCCTGATGCTGGCCGTACCCGCCCAAATTGCCGGGTGCCGGGAAGTCGTGCTCTGTTCTCCACCGGATCGGGAGGGGAATATTCACCCCGCCATCCTATTCGCCGCCGGCCTCTGCGGAGTGACCAAAATCTTCCGCCTCGGAGGCGCGCAGGCGATTGCCGCCATGACCTTCGGCACTACCTCGGTACCAAAAGTGTACAAGATCTTCGGCCCGGGCAATGCTTTCGTGACGGTCGCCAAACAGCTCGCTCAGCTCGAAGGACTGGCCATTGACATGCCCGCCGGCCCCTCGGAAGTACTTGTTTGCGCGGACGCGGGAGCAAGGTCCAGTCACGTTGCCGCCGACCTGCTCAGTCAGGCCGAGCATGGCCACGATAGCCAGGTAGTTCTCGTAACCGACAGCGAGGAGAGAGCAAAGGACGTCTGGCTGCAAGTCGAAGCCCAACTGGCCCAACTACCCCGCAAGGACTTGGCCGCGCGGAGTATTGCCAACAGCCTCAGCCTGGTGTTCGGTGACTGGGACGAAGCCGCCGAGTACGTCAACCTATACGCGCCGGAGCACCTGATCCTTAGTATGGAAAATGCCCGGGAGTTCGCGCATCGTATCCGCAACGCCGGCTCCATCTTCCTCGGCTACCACACACCGGAAAGCGTGGGCGATTACGCCAGCGGCACCAACCATACCCTCCCCACCTACGGCTACGCCCGCCAGTACAGCGGTGTCAGCCTGGATTCTTTCACCAAAAAGATCACCTTTCAGGAACTCACCCCCGCCGGACTACGCAATCTCGGCCCCACCGTCGAAGTTATGGCCGAAGCCGAGCACCTCCGGGCCCACCGCAATGCCGTCAGCCTAAGGCTCGCGGATCTGGACTAATCCACTCATCCCCTAACCCCTCATCCCTCCCCCGATGACCACCACCACTACCACCGACATCAAGTCACTCGTTCGTCCCAATATCCTCCACCTCACCCCCTACTCGAGCGCACGTTCGGAGTTCAAGGGGCGGGCGGACATTCTGCTGGACGCGAACGAAAGTCCCTTCGACAACGGGCACAATCGGTATCCGGAACCGCTGTCGACCGATATCCGGATGGCGCTGGCGGAAATCCGGGGAGTGGATCCCGACAAGATTTTCATCGGCAACGGATCGGATGAGATCGTGGATCAGGTGACGCGGATCTTCTGTATTCCGGGGAAGGACAATGTCGTGGCCCTTCCGCCAACCTTCGGGATGTACAAGGTGGCCGCCGGCATCAACGACGCCGAGTTTAGGGCCGTGACCTTGTTGCCGGATTTCTCCATCCCCGTCGGTAAGTTGAAGGAAAGCTGGGACGAAAACTCCAAGATTCTCTGGCTCTGCAGCCCCAACAATCCGAGTGGGAACCTGATGGATGCCGCGGTGGTGGAAGAGTTGATCCGCAGTTTTCCCGGCATCGTGGTGCTGGATGAAGCGTACATCGACTTTATTCCGGAGGCCAGTTTCCTCCCCCGCCTGGATGAATTTCCTAATTTGATCATTACCCAAACGTTGTCGAAGGGTTGGGGAATGGCCGGTGTGCGGCTCGGCGCGGCCTACGCCAGCGAATTCATCGTTACGATGCTGCGGACGATCAAGATGCCGTACAACATCAACGTGCTAACTCAGGCCACCGCCCTGGCAGCCCTGCGGCAGCCGGAAGTCATGCGCGAGCGGGTAAACACCCTGGTCTCCGAACGGAAACGGCTGGAACGGGATCTCCTCACCTCTGACCTGGTAGATTATATCTTCCCCTCGGTGACCAACTTCCTGCTGGTACGCTTCTCGGACTCGGACAGGGTATATCGCCACCTCCTCGATCGCGGGATCGTCGTCCGCAACCAAAGTTACCAGCCGAACGCCAAGAATTGCCTGCGCATTACGGCCGGGCTGCCGGAGGAAAACGATCAGTTACTGGCCGCTCTCCGGGAATTGTAGTACCGCGGAGGCGCCGCCGGATAGCTCTATCGGAAGAATCCCTGGTGCCCCCCCTGAAGGGAGGAAAAAGCAGGACTATTTACAGCTTCCACTTTACTGGTATCATTCTTCACGAATACGTATGGCGGTTTCCCTTCACCGCACCCCCGTGTTTAACTTTGCCACATGGCCCAAAAGATCCTGTTTCTCGACCGCGACGGCACCCTGATCCTCGAACCCGAAGATTATCAGGTAGACTCCATCGATAAATTAAATTTTTATCCCGGAGTATTTCGCTGGCTCGGACGTATCGCACGCGAGCTGGATTACAAATTTGTAATGGTCACCAATCAGGATGGTCTGGGTACCGACGACTATCCCGAGGCGACGTTCTGGCCCACCCACGAACTTATGCGCCGTGCTCTGGCCGCCGAGGGCATAGCGTTCACGGAAGAACTCATCGACCGTACCTACGCCAGGGATAACGCCCCCACCCGTAAGCCTAATCCCGGTTTACTTACCACCTACCTCTCCGGAGATTATGACCTAGCCAACAGCTACGTCATCGGAGACCGGCTGACCGACATGCAGCTCGCCAAGAATATCGGCGCCCGGGGAATCTGGATTGCCACCGACCCGGAACTCGGCAACGATGAGCTCAGTTCCGGAGAACTCGGCGACCTTGACGACACCATCGCCCTACGCACTACCGACTGGGAAGACATCTACCATCACTTACGACTCAAAAACCGTACCGCGACCGTTCGCCGCACGACCAAGGAAACGGACATCCTCATCGAGCTCGACCTGGACGGCACCGGCCAGACTACCATTGACACCGGACTCGGTTTCTTCGATCACATGCTCGATCAGCTTGGCCGTCACTCGGGCTGCGATCTGACCGTAAAGGTGAAGGGTGATCTCGACATCGACGAACACCACACCATTGAAGACACGGCCATCGCTCTGGGGGAGGCGTTCGCCCAGGCGCTCGGCGACAAGCTTGGCATCGAGCGCTACGGCTGGTACTTACCCATGGACGATTCCCTGGCCCAGGTAGGCATCGACTTCGGCGGTCGCCCCTGGCTGGTTTGGGACTGCACCTACCGCCGCGAAAAGATCGGCGACATGCCCACCGAGATGTTCTACCACTTCTTCAAGTCCTTCACCGACGGTGCCCGCTGCAATCTCAACGTCAAGGTCGAAGGAGATAACGAGCACCACAAGATCGAAGCCACCTTCAAAGCGTTCGCCAAGAGCATCAAAATGGCCAAGCGCCGCGACGTAGAGAATATGCGGTTGCCGAGTACGAAGGGGGTGTTGTAGGCGGGTAGTAGGTTAGGCAGTTAGTAGGTTAGGCAGTTAGGCAGTTAGTAGTTTAGGCAGTTAGGTGGTTTGTAGTACATCAGTGACCGATAATAGCTTGGAAAGCCACCTGATTTTGCCGGCATTCGACTAACAGCGAGCACCCTAACCAACTAACAGCGAACGCAGTGAGCGAGACTAACAGCGAGCACCGCGAGCATCCTAACCGACTAACAGCGAACGCAGTGAGCGCCCTAACCGCCAAAGGCGACTAACAACGAGCCCCACGAGCGTCCTAACCGACTAACAGCGAGCCCCGCGAGTGCCCTAACCAACTAACAGCGAACGCAGTGAGCGCCCTAACTGCCAAAGGCGACTAACAGCGAGCCCCACGAGCGTCCTAACCGACTAACAGCGAGCCCCGCGAGCGAGACTAACCAACTAACAGCGAGCACCGCGAGCGAGACTAACCCCTTCCCCTCCTACGTTACCCCCACGTGATTCCAAAGACGCACTGGTTACTGCTTTGCTTTCTGGCGACGGGCTACCTCTCTGCGCAAAATTTATCGACCCTGCGGCAGCGCATCATCGCGGTAAATCCGGCCGGTCAGTTGGTGGATTCGTTGACGGTCGTACCGGAAAGTTTGGAAATCACCGCTCTTGACGGTCAACGGGTGCCGAAGAGCGCATACCTCTTGAACGGACGCTACCTGCGCTGGCTCAGTACCGAACTTCCCGACTCACTGCTCCTGCGCTACCGCGCCCTCCCCTTTACCCTGGACGAACGCATGCGCCTCATCGACTCGACGCAGCTGCGGCGGGAGGAAGCCGGTCTGGTCATCGGCGCCTACGACCCCTACGTGCGCTCCGGACTTCTCGATAACGACACGAAGGTGCAGACGCGCGGCAGTTTCAGTCGGGCCGTCAGCTTCGGCAACCGCCAGGATCTGGTGCTCAACTCCGCCTTCAATCTGCAGCTTAACGGTGAACTGGGCAACGGCATCGAAGTGGCCGCCGCCATCACCGACGAGAACCTCCCCGTACAGCCCGAGGGCACGACCCAACAACTGCGGGAGTTCGACCGCATCTTTATTCAGTTGCGTAAGGACCGATCCCAACTCACCGCCGGCGATTACGAACTGCGCAACCCCGAGGGCTACTTCATGCGCTACTACAAAAAGCTCGAAGGGGCCACCTTCACGACCGTTGCCGGAGCAGACGGGGACGCGGGAACCTGGCAAAACAGCGCCAGCATTGCCGTGGCGCGCGGCCAGTTCATCCGCCAGAACATCACGCCGGGAGAAGGTAACCAGGGACCGTACAAACTGACGGGCGACGGTGCCCAGCGCTTCCTGATCGTCCTGGCGGGCACGGAACGCATCTACCTCGACGGAGAGTTGCTGCAGCGCGGGCTCGACGCCGACTACGTAATCGACTACAACCTGGCGGAACTCACCTTCACGACCCGCCGCCTGATTACCCGTGACGTACGCATCGTAGCCGAATACGAGTACGCCGACCAGCGCTACCTACGCACCCTCGCCGCCGGCAGCAGCCGCTACGAACGGGGCCGGATGACGGCCTACGTGAATCTCTACACCCAGCAGGACAGTAAGACGGCCACCGGCGACCTCGAACTCACGACCGCCCAACGCGAGGCTCTCAGCCTGGAGGGAGACGCCCCCGGCGGTATCGCCGTACCGAGTATCGATACCCTCGACGGGCGGGAAGAACTGCGGGCCACCTACGAACTGCGGGATACCACCACCGGTTGCGCGGTCGACCAGACCTACCTGCTGAGCACCACCGATCCCGTGCGGGGGCGCTACGTGGCCACCTTCACCGACCGGGGGCAGGGGGGCGGGGCCTACCGACTCGACCCCGAGCGACCGGCTAACGAACGGATCTACGTCTTCGTGGGCTACGACGAAAACTGCGTGCCCCTCGGCCGTTTCGCCCCCGAGATCGACCTGGTCGCCCCCCAACAGCAGCAACTCTTCACCGCGGGGGGGGAGTACCGCTTCGGGGGGGAGGGAAGCATCCGGGTGGAGGGTAGTCGCAGCAAACTCGATCTAAATCGCTTCAGCCGGCTCAACAGCAGCGATGACGTTGGTCACGCCCTGCGCATCGATGCCGACCGAACACTGCCCATCGGAATCGACAGCAGCGGATGGGCCGTGGCGGGGCGGGGACGCTACGAGATCGTGGAGAAGACCTTCAACTTCATCAACCCCTACCGCTCCCCGGAATTCTACCGCAACTGGAACCTGAGTAATCGCCTCAGCACCATCCGGCCCGAAGCGGCTACGGAACAGCTGGCGGGCGGCGGTATCGGCCTGCTTCGTCAGGGGGTCGGGCGTATCGACTACGACTACGAGCAGTTCACCCGCAGCGACGATTACCGGGGCCGGCGACACGAGGCGCTCCTCCAACTGGATACGGAGGACTGGCGGGTAACCGGAGTCTTCAGCCAATTGAATAATGAGGATACCCTTAGTCGCGGCAACTTCCGGCGACCCAGCCTCACCATCAGCAAAAATTTTCGCACGCTGGGGGGGTGGAAAATCAGCGCGGCATACGCGGGAGAGCGCAGTGTCCGGCGTGCCCTGGCGACCGACAGCCTTTCCGCCCTCTCCTTTCAGTACGACAAGTACGTGATCGGGATCGAAGCCCCCGCGACCGAGCGGTACACCTTCTCCCTGAGCGCCAGTCAGCGCGACGATAAATTGCCCGACGGCAGCGAATTACAACCCAGCACCTCCGCCCGGGAGATCACCGCGGAAGGCAAGTATCAGGCCGCCCAAAATTTACAGTTCGGGGGCAACTTCACTTACCGCGAGCTCGACGTACCCGGGCAGGAGCTTGTGGAAGACCGTCCCGGAGCCACCTTCCTGGGTCGCCTCGACGTGCGGGCCGATGCCCTGAAGCGTGCCTTCACCAGCCAGACCACTTACCAGGTCGGCAGCGGTCAGGAGCCCCGGGTCGAGTTCCAGTACCTGTACGTGGGCCCCGGCCTCGGGCAGTACATCTGGCAGGACAGCCTCTACAACAACGACGGGCGCATCCAGCCCAACGAGATCGAGCTTTCGCCCTTCCCCGACATCGCCGACTACATTCGGGTCAGTGTATTCAACAACAATTTTATCCGGACCGACAACGCCGGCATCAACCAGCGCTTCAACTGGGATCCGGACCGGCTCTGGCGCGGCACGACCGGCGTGCGGGGGTTCCTGCGCCGGATCGCGCTGAACACCGCCATTAACATCGACCGGAAGACTCGGCAGGCCGACGACATTCAACCCTGGAATCCTTTCCAGTTGGCCGTTGCCGATACTAACCTGGTGGCCCTCAGCGTCCGCCGCCGTCACGGGCTGTTCTTCAACCGGGCTAACCCGCGATACGATATTCAGCTGAGCAACGACGAGCAGCGCAACCGCCGCGTACTCACCACCGGTTTTGAGAGCAGCCGGCGGGAGGAATGGGAGCTGCGCTTCCGCTACCGCCCCAACGACCAGCTAAGTCTGGAAACTGCCGGCATCACCGGGCGGCGGGAGTCGGATTCCGAGCGCTTCAACGAAAAGGACTACAAACTCGTCTTCCACCGCCTGGAGCCGAGCGTAAACTGGCAACCCGGGGCCTTCAGCCTCAACACCACCCTGGTCGTAGGCCGGGAAGAGAACACCCTGCCGGCGACCGACGGGGAGTTTACCCTGCGCCGCGAGGCCCGCTTCGAGGGCAATTACCGGAACTGGATCGACGTCGGTTTCCAGTGGATCGAGATCGACTACGAAAACGGAATTTCGGGAAGCCCGGTCGGCTTCGCGCTGCTGCAGGGCCTGCAGCCCGGCCGAAACCTGCTCTGGAAAGCCAGTCTGACCCAGCAACTAGGGGAATACCTCCAACTCAACCTCCTCTACGATGGCCGGCAGACCGGCACCGCGGACGTGGTGCACGTAGGGCGGGCGCAGGTCACGGCCCAGTTTTAGGAGCGCGGATGGACTACTTCACCGGCATGCCCTTGTCCCCGAAGATCTGCCCATCGCAGATGCGAAAGCGGGTGTAGGTAATCGTTTTGCCCAGGTTTCGGTGCATCTTTTCGTAATAGGTGCGGGTAGCTAGTTCCGGAAGCGGATAGGGGCGGGCATCGATGTCGTGATCGTGGTACAGAATTTCCACGGCCGGCTGCTCGGCAAAGGTTTCCAGGGTCCAGTCGTAGAGCTCGCGACTGTCGGTCTTGAGGTGTACGAGCCCGCCGGGCGACAGAATACGCCGGTACTGTTGCAGGAACTGGGGGGCGGTCAGGCGGCGATTTTCCTTTCCCTTCTTGAGGAAAGGATCGGGAAAGGTGATCCAGATCTCACTGATCTCCCCGGGCGCGAAGAAATGACTGATCACTTCGATCCGGGTACGCAGGAAGGCGGCATTGCCCAATCCTTCGGCCAGGGCGGTTTTAGCTCCCTTCCAGATGCGGGCGCCCTTGACGTCGACGCCGATGAAATTACGGTCAGGGTACTGACGGGCCAGGTCCAGGGTGTACTCTCCCCGGCCGCAGGCAAGTTCCAGCGTGATGGGGTGATCGTTGCGGAAGTGTTCGTCGGCCCACCGCCCCCGCAGGTCTACGAGGGCGCCGTTTAGTCCGGTCAGTTCCGGCTTAGTGGGCTCGAAACTTTCGTAAACGTTGGGGAAAGTGAGGTTCTCGGCGAATTTCTGCAGCTTGTTCCGGCCGGCCATATTATCGGTGCTTAGCGGCGGCGAAGATAGGGCGATCGTTCCTTAGCCACCGCCCCGCCCCGCCTGGCATAACCGGTAAACTTGAGTATTATTTACCCAACTTTACCGGCAACCAATGTAGGTGGACGAACATTAAATGTTAAAAACCGAAGATTATTCCAGAAATACCCCGATATTCGGTCAGATTTTACTACCCTATTGTTTTGCACGCATTTTTACACGCTTTCTAGCTCTCTCGTCTTGAACCCAGATACAAACCTCCACGATCATAGCCAACGCTTTGTCCGCGCGCCCTGGGCGTCGGGTGATCACCCCATGCTTTCCCCGGCCTACCGGTACCGGAAGTATGCGTTGTTCGTCCTCCGGACGTTGTGCGTTGCCGCCATCTATTTCCTGCTGTGGGATCATGCCTGGATCCGTTGGACCCTGCTGATCACCCTACCGCTCCACTGCTTCAACTTCCTCATTCTGGTGGGTTGGCGCTACTTCCTTGAGCGGGAAATGCGGCTTCGCCACGACCGCCTATCGTACTGAACGGGGGCGGCGGGGCGCAGGTGCCGCGTCGTCAGGTTGACCGGAACATTGGTGGTGACCCCTAACCTTCACGTGTAGCCGAAGGAGTACTTCTTCCTTTGGGGTACATCAGGAATGCCGTGTCCTGCGGCAACCACCCTTACTTAATACGGGATGTCGTCAGGTCAATGTCGGCTTCCGCCCACGCTATGTCCAGTTGGCCGGCTACGTCGGCCTCCCTGGCCCGGTCCCCCAACTCCCGGTACGCGGTACGCAGCCCGTGCAGGGCCCACCCATTTTTGGGGTAAGTCAGCAGATCCTGCCGGTATACTTCCGCGGCTTCGGCAAATTGTCCGGACTCCAGCAGTACCGCCCCCAGGTGGTGGCGCACCGAGAAGAACCAATCGGGCGGCTCGATGTAGGCCAGTGCATCCTCGGCGGCTACCGCCTCCCGGAGCAGTCGGATCGCATCCGCGTAGCGCTCCTCGGAGGCGGCAATCTCCCCGGCCAGTACTCCCTCGGCGATCCCGGATACCGCGCGGGCGGAATTGACCCCGATCATCAGCGAGTCTACGGCCGGATCGGCGGCAAAGGAGCGAAGTTGCAGCAACTCCTCCCTTGCACGCGGGAGATCCTCCTTACCGAGGTATGCCATACCCCGGGCGTAGCTCCGGATGATCTTCGGGTACGGCAAATCACGACGCCCGTCGATGGCCTGCAGGATGTCGTTCCACCGCCCGAATTTGACCCGTACGTAGTCGGGAATGGTGTAAAAATGTTGCAGCAGCCCGAGTGCGGGGACCGCGATCAGATCGTTATCCGCGTGGCGGGCCGTCCGCTGGGCGGCGTCCAGGGCCCACTCGCTTTTACCCTCCAGGGTAGCGGTAGCGGCCAGAAAGTGATAGTTGTGCGGGTGGTACATGAGCGGATACGCTCCCTGTGCCCGACAGGCGGTGATGTAGCTGCTGTCTACCCGCACGGCGGCAATGTTGGCCAGGGAACCCTCGTGGTAGTCCCCGGTACGGATATAGATGTGGGAAGGCATGTGGACCAGATGTCCGGAACCCGGTACGAGGCCACCGTCCAGCCGTCGCGCGCTGGCGAGGCCCTTTTCCGGAGTACGGGAAGCTTCGATGGCGTGGATGTACAGGTGGTTGGCGCCGGAGTGATCCGGGTAGCGCTCCAGTACCCGGTCGAGGTTGCTCAGGATCTCGGGCGTCCAGGGGCGCGACTGCCCGGTAGAGTCCCAGAGGTCCCAGGGGTGGAGGTCCATCAGGGATTCCACGAAGAGCGTACCGACGTCCGGGTCGTCGGGATAGTCGGCGTATACTCCACGCATGGCTTCGGCGTAGGCCTCATCGAGGTGGCTGCGGTCTTCCGGCGCTTCGGCCGTGTACCGTTTGCTGAGTGCCGCGATCAAAGCTTTCTCCCGGGGCGTCCCCGTTGTTTCGGCCAGCTGGGCGGCCCGCTGTACCGCCGCGTAGGCGCGGGGGTATTCGTCCGGACCCATGCCCGCATTGTAGTTGGGACCCAGCACGTAGGCAAACCCCCAGTGGGCCATCGGACAATCGGGCTCCAGCCGGGTGGCGTAGTGGAAGGACCGGGCGGCCTCGGCGTGGTTGAAGCCGTAGGCGAGCGTCAATCCCTGATTTATGTACCGTTGGGTCAGGGAGTCCTTGACCGTAACGGGAAATTCCAGGTTGCCCAGTTGATCGAAGAGGGGGGCCGTTTGGTCTTCCGCGTACCACGCGCGGTCATCGGTAGCCGGCGCGCAGCGCGTAGGCACTTCGGTAACGGCGGTAAATGGTTGGCTTGGCTGGTTGCGCTGGTTGCAGGCCGCAAGTAACACGAGGGTGCCCACCAGCATAATGTACATAGGTTGGTTCATGGTGTATTCTTTTGCTCCCGCGTCCCCGCCGGTTAGTCCTGCCGTCCCAATTGGGTGATTACCTATAAATTAGGGGAAAACACCGACGATCACAAATCCATTATGCACACCGAAGACTACGAACAAGCCGTTTTTGACATTCTGGAAGACCTGCGCGCCTACCGGGAAAAGTGCGGTGACCGCTTCCGCTTCTCCGACATCCTTCAGGAAACCGAGGTCGACGGCCGACCGGAAACCCTACAGTACGTCAATCTGGTGCAGGAGGGCGGAGGGGTACTAGGCATTGCCCTGGTCGGTTTTACCTATGTGCTGGAGGAGATGGGTATACGGTTTCTCAGTCTCGGCGGTACCAGCGCGGGCTCGATCAACACCCTGCTGATGGCCGACGCAGGGACTCCGGAGGAAAAGAAGAGCGCCCATATCCTGGACCGGATCACCCGCAAACGCTTCAGCGACTTCGTGGACGGCGGGAGCGATGCGCGCAAGCTGACCGAACTCATCCAGTCGGGCATCCGCTTCGGGGAAGGCATCGACGTAATGTCCAAACTGCCCTCCCTACTTTTGGCGTCCGGCAATCTGCCCGAGATCTTTAACGACTTCGGCATTAACCCCGGCGATCACTTCGAGGACTGGTTGTCCGGTTTGCTCAACAACCAGAACTGGCAGGCACTAAGCGATAACTTACGCACCCTACCCGACGATCTGATGCACGTTTCCGACTTCGGCAACAAGCGGCACCCGGTCGGGGTAGCGGAGCTGCAGCCCAAGATCGCCATCGTAGCCGCGGACATTACGACCCAAACGAAGGTGGAATTTCCGCGAATGGCCCACCTTTACTACGAACACCCGGCGGCCCAGAACCCGGCCTGTTTCGTGCGGGCATCCATGTCGATCCCTTTCTTCTTTACCCCCAAACGGGTGTCGCTACGGTGGACCGAGGGCAAGGAGGAAGAAGTCCGCCGGCAGTGGCGGAAGTTGGCGGGCTACACCGGAGAATTGCCCGAAGAGATCCTCTTCGTGGACGGCGGCGTGATGTCGAACTTCCCCATCGATCTGTTCCACGAAGCCGACACCGTGCCCCAACGCCCGACCATCGGCGTAAAACTGGGCGTCGACCGCAAGCATGCCAGCAAGATCACCTCGCTCGGCCAGTTTCTCGGCAGCATGCAGGAAGGCGTACGGAACCTGCGCGATCTGGAATTCATCCGCAACAACCCGGAGTACAAGGACCTGGTGGAGTACATCGACGTCGAAGGCTTCAGCTGGATCAATTTCAACATCACCGACGCCGACAAGATGCGGCTGTTCCGCCGGGGGGCCGAGGCGGCCGCCAGCTTCCTGCGGCGCTTTAACTGGCTCGAATACAAGTCCAACATCAAGACCAACCTCCTGCAGCGCATCAAGCCCGTCCTCTGGGAACTCAGTGACGTCAAGGACCTGGACCGCACCCTGGAGGCCTTCGGCATCCGCGACAACGAAGAGATCAAGCGCAAGATCTCCTTCCTGAAGGAGCGCGAAAAGCCCTACAACATCCTCTGGATCGACGACAGCCTCACCTACCCCCTCCCAATGGCCATTCTGGACCGGCTGCATACGTACTGCTACACCATGCGGACGAGCGACGAGGCCCACCAGCTGTTGATGAGTAACAATAAGGCCAGTCACGACCCCGACGACCGTATCGATCTGATCATCAGCGACGTGACTCGCGACGAAACCGAGGGCAGCGAAAGCACCCGGGGCCTAGATTTCGCGGCGATGCTCGCCTTCGATCCGGTACTCCGGGAAGTACCCGTCCTGTTCTACGCCCACAAACGCGAGGCCCTGGAAAAGCGGTACGGCCGCCCCCTTCCCGCGAACGTCGTGAACCACCCCGACCGGTACACCATCCTGCACGGTGACTTCATTGCCGAGGTGGTCGACGCGATCTACGCCCGGGCGCGGGAGCTCATGGTCTGATCACCGACGCACGACGCGGCGAACGGCTCCGTCGACGCGCAGGAGATACACCCCGGCGGGCAGGTCGCCGGCCCGCACCACCGTCGTGCCCAGGGAAACGGGAAGCCGTTGGTGCATCCAGCGGCGCCCCGTGAGATCGTAGAGCTCTACCGAAATATCCCGGTTGCCGGGTGCCGACCAGCGTAGCTGCCAGTCGCCTGCGGTAGGATTGGGAAACACGCTCAGGCTGGCCTCGAGCGGACTCGGCCCACGTACGGGACTGATGGCATCGGGGGTAATAAGAATTTCGTGGTATTCCGTGGGAAGGTACCCGCCGGCGGCCGTCGTGACCACGAAGCCGAAGTCGTCGTTGCGGGAGGTGGTGTCCGTATTTTCGTAGACGAGTCGGGTGGCGTTGATATCGGCCTGGGTAAACGTGTCGCCGACGGCGAGCATCCGTCCGGCCAGTTCGAGGTGACCGAGCGCCGGGCCGCGGGTGAGGATGAAGTAAGTCTCCGCGGCGGGCCGTCCTTCACTGCTTACTTCGAGTTCACCGCGCAGAACGGCGTTGCGACCGAGGGGTTGCACTTCGGTGGCCGTGTTGACCAGTGTGCGGGTAGGGACGGCGGCGGCATCGGAACAGAACTCTACGCTCCAACTGACGATCTGACCGGCTGCGCCATTCGTTTCACTGACCGCGACGGTGAGTACCCACTCGCCGTAGGTGTCTTCTCCATTAAAATCTTCCAGTTGACCCTCGGGTCGGAACACGCGCTTATCGTCGGGGGGGCAGACTACTTCCGCCGGAGCGTCATCGTCAAATCCGAGGTTGATCGAATTAGTACTGAAGCACTTTTCGGAGTACAGCTTAACGGTCGTGCCGGCGGGGCTCGTCAGGCTGAGGGATACCCGGGAAGCAAACTGGTAGTTGACCGTCACGTTGGGCAGGTTCAGGTCGTTGATGCTGCCCCGTCGTTCCACGAAGAGTTTAGATTCCCGCGTAAAGGCCCCTCCCGATCCGGGCAGGCTGATCGGGGTATCGCTGCTGTTGAGCACGTCGCAGCGGCTACTGACCGTGCGGAAGGAGGCCGTCTCCGTCCACGGGCCGGGACCGCAGGAGTTGACCGGCCGGACGCGCCAGAAGTGCAGGGTATTGGCCGGGAAGAAGTCCTCGGGAGTAAATTCGGTCTCCGTCAGTCCGGTGGCGGACGCGACCACGGTGGCCGGCGCGAAGGAGGGTGAGGTGGCGATCTGGAGGTCGTAGGTCACCGCGTTGCCGGAAGGCGTCCAGTCGAAGTCGGTGGTCAGTATGATGTCCGCTTCTCCCTCGGCGGGCCCGACCAGTTGCAGATCGGAGAAGTCATTAGCTACGACGTCGAGGACGATTTCCCGGCGGGTGTCCGCGGTGCCGGAAGCCCTTACGATCAGGGGGACGACAAGGCGCCCGGTGGTCGATACCCGCTCCAGATCGAGCGTAAGCGTGGTCGTTTGGCCGGGCAGAAGTTGCGTACGCTCGAGGGAAGCCACGAGTCCGGAGGCCAGTCCGGCGGTATCGAGGGTAAGGCCGATCGGCTCGTTATAACCGAGGACGCCACCGGCCGTGAAGGTTGCCGTCACCGTGGCGGGCAGGCAAACATTCCGGTACCGCAGATCGGAATCCAGGGTGTATGTGGGCTGCGTGGCGGCGGCAATGGTGAAGTCTTCCCCGTTCATGTTGTAGAAGATATTATCGGCCGCTTCCACGACCAGGCGCATGGCCGTGCCCAGCGTGTCGGGGACGGTCACGAAGGCGCTGCCGGTATTGGCTACGTTCGCCGCCAGCACCTGGGTAAAGGTGAGTCCACCGTCTCCGGACAGCAAAACGTTGACACGGCGGGCGAAAATGGGAAAGGTATCGGTGCCGGCGACGTCCCAGGTGACCTCCCGGTACTCCCCTACCCGCCACGGCTCCCCATCGGTGAGTTCCGGATCGCGGACGGTGAAGGGACCCGCGGCCGCGACGGCGAAACTGACCGTGGCCCAGTCCACTCCGCCCGCTGCTTCGTTATTGTCGCGGGCCGTGAGCCGAAAGGTCATATCGCGGGCATAGTCGGGCAGTACTTCGTCGTTGGAGCTGATCTTATTGGCTACCCGGTCGACACGGGGAAAGTACCGGGTGTGGCCGTCCGCGGTGGGCGGTACGGAACGGAACAGGGGGGCGGTGCCCTCCGGATCATTGATGTCCGAAGCGGGCCCCAGGTCGTACTGTTCCCAGTTGTAGGTCAGCTGCTCCGCCGGGTCGTTGGCGTCGGTGGCCGTCCCCGTAAGCCGGAAGGGAGTGCTGCGGGGGATGTAAAATTCGTCGGCGTAGTCCAGCCGGACGGCGGGCGTCACGTTCTCCGTTTCGATCACGGTGGCGCAGGAACTGGCGACGCCCTGCCGCGTCGTATACAGGAATTGTTGCAGGCTGGCGGTGTGGTAGTAGGGATCCACCGGGCCGATGTTCTGACTGCCGCAGGCACCGCCGTAGGACATGATCGTGGTGCCGGCGCCGGGTTCGTAGGCGGTATTGCCGGCCCGTTGCTCCTGAGCGCCCGGGCAGTTGTTGAAGGTGTGGGAAACCGCGAACTGGTGGGCGATCTCGTGGGCCATGATCCGTTCGGCGGTGCGGGCGACGTTGGTGCCCTGCAAGCAGGTCACGCCCCGGGTTTTGCTGCCGCTGCAGGCCAGTCCGCTCACCACCCCGCCCACGTCGATGCAGCTGGAGGTAAGCACGTGGCCCAGATCGTAGGCCGTAGAGGGAATGTCGTTCATCCGGAAGGCTTCGATCACCTGCTCCAGCAGGCCGCCGCCCTCGTCCGAATCGGTAAAGGGGTCGGTGGCGGGATCGAGGAAAATGAGTTGTTCGGAAACGGCGAGCAGGTTCATGCGCACGCCGACCTCCCGCTCGAAGATGGCGTTGATGGTGCTTACGGCGGTGTTGAAGGCCGCCAGCACGTCCTCCTTCGTGCCGCCCACCCGCCGGGCGAATTCTCCGGTATTGGTGAGGGCCAGATCGTACTGGCGGAGTTCGCGGGCGGCGGCATAGCTTTTGGGAGTAAATGCGGCTCCCGCGGCCCCGCCCAGCTTATCTGGCTTTACGTAGTTGAGGGGGTCGGCGGGATTGTAGCCACAAGCGAGCGGGGCGCTGTCTTCCGCCCCGGCGTACTCGGCGGAATAAAATACGAGATGAAGGCCCTTACCCGCCTCCGCCGGCTGTATGGCAAAGGTGCCCCGGGGTCCGCGCAGGAGGGCATCCACGCCCCGGTGGGACACGGCGATCCGTCCGGCACCCCATTCTCCCTCTACCCGGTAGCTGCCGATGCTCGGGTACCGGCGTGCCAGTTCGGGCGCGAATACGGGATCGCTTACCGCCCGGAAGGTAGCGTACTTCCCGTTCGGAAGCGGAAGCTCGACCGTCAACTTCTTGGCGTGGAGTTGCCGGCGGAAATGCCCCAGGTCGAGACGCGTCTCCACGTACGTCCCCTGCACCTCCACCGGAGTGGACGACGTGAGGGGCTGGAAAGTGAAGGCGGACTGAGACCAAACATTTGCCCCCGTCAGCAGGAGGCCCAGGAGTAAAAAAAGCGGCATACGGGGCGGTTGTGGGTGCTAAAGGTAAAACCGCCCGCCCGCCCCGAATGTCGCCGGTCAGTACCGGGCGGGTTTTTCTCCGGGCAAGGCGTCGCGGATGAAGGTGCGCAGGTCGTCGTTCGCGGCTTCCAGGTCGGCGCGACGCAGGTACATCATATGTCCGCTGAAGTAACCCTTGAAACTCAGCCGATCCCGCATGCGCCCACTGGGATCGAGGTGCCAGAGGTTATACTTGGCGTCGTAGTAATTGGTGGCGCCGTCGAAGTAGCCCGACTGGATCATCACGTTGAGGTAGGGATTTTGTGCCATGGCCTGGCGGAGGTTGGGGCCGGTGCGGTCGCCGGAGCGATCCCAGGGGTGGACGGGTCCGAACATGTTGTACTGCAGATCGGTGCGGAAGCCCAGTTCCTCGCGGAGATAGTAATTGATGGCCGGGGTGAAGGAGTGCAGCCAGCTCGTGAGTTCGCTGTTGTAGTCGGGCGAGTCGCCGGCGGCCATCGCATCGATGCCCCGGTAACGGCTGTCGAGGCGACCGACCGTGTAATTGCCCGCATCCTCTCCGCGGAGCAGGTTCTTCCAGAAGTAGCTGGTCGAGATCATCAGGTTGTTATCGATCCATTCCTGGGGGTCGAGGCCGGAGTAGCGGGTGAGGGTATAGGCGATTTCGCGTTTGCGCTCCTCATCGAGGCTCATACCGGCGGCCAGGGCGGGGAGCAGTTCGTCGCGGGTGTAGGCTTCCACCTCTTCCAGCAGCACTTCCAGCTCTTGTCCCTGCTGGGCGGGTGGCAGGCGATTATGGTACCAGGCCGCCGCGGCGAAGTAGGGCAAGCGGTTGGCGGCCTTCACGATGCCGTCGCGTTCGATGCCGATGTCGGTGGGCGATACCAGGATCACCCCGTTGAGGTACATCCAGCGGGCGTTCTGCAGTTCGAGAGCGAGGCCGGAAACGCGGGTGGTGCCGTAGCTCTCGCCGATCAGGAATTTGGGGGAGCGCCAGCGATCGTGGCGGCTGACCCAGTTGCTGACCCAGTCGGCCAGGTATTCGATGTCCTGATTGACGCCGAAGAACTGTTCCCGGTCCGCGCCCTCCACCATGCGGCTGAAGCCGGTATTGACGGGGTTGACGAATACGATGTCGGTGACGTCGAGAACCGAGAAGGGGTTATCGCTCACGCCGTAGGGCTGTACGGGGTAGCCTTCCTCGTCGATGTTGAGCACCTTGGGGCCGGTGTAGGCCAGATGCATCCATACGGAGGCCGATCCCGGCCCGCCGTTGAAACTGATGAGGAGCGGACGGTTGGGGTCATCGCCGTCCGTGCGCCGGTAGTAGGTGTAGTGCAGGCCGGCGGTTACCTTGTCCTTGTCGTCGTAAACGGGCTGTACGCCGGTCTCAACGCGGTAGGGGACGCGCTGTCCGCCGATGGTGACGGTATGGTTGGAAAAGATGGCGGTATCGAGGGGGAGTTTCCGGCTATGCTCCTGTCCGGAGAGCGGCAGGAGAAACAAAAGGCACAGCCCGGCGAGCAAGTAACGCGACATTATGGTATAGCTTTGTGATGGATCTAACGGGCTAAAAGTATCGAAAAGTTGAAAGGCACCCTGCGGCAGTGGGCTGAGTTCTTCTCCAGCAACCCCTACCAGCACCTGTTGAGCACGTCCTGGCACTACGCCCGGGGGATGCGGGGGCGGTACGTACTGATCTACGCCATGTTCACCTGCGTGAACCTCATCGTCTCCCTGCAGCCCATCATTTTCGGCTACTTCATCAACTACCTCCAGGAGGGGCGGGGCGACCTCATCACCGCGGCCTGGATCTACGGTGGGGCATACCTGGCCACCATTCTGGGATTCTGGGCCTTTCAGTGGCCCGCCCGCCTGATGGAGCGGCGCATGGCCTACGAGATCAGCCGTCGCCTGCTCACCGAAACCTACGACCGCGTGGTGCACCTACCCCTGGAATGGCACCGGCGGCACCACAGCGGGGATACCATTAACCGGACGCGCAAGGCCTACGAGGCGCTCAAGACCTTCTTCGACGACGGGTTCGTGTACTTCCAGACCCTGGTGCGCATGTTCTTTTCCATCGTGGCCATCATCTACTTCAGCGCCGTTTTCGGCGGGGTCGCGGGAGCCACGGGGATACTGATCGTGCTGGCGGTACTGGCATTCGACCGCCCCATCATCGCGGTCACGAAAGAAACCAACGAGCGGGAGAATGACCTGCTGGCCGGCCTTACCGACAATCTCGGCAACATCATCACCGTCACCACCCTACGGCTCGGCAAGCAGACGCTCAAACGGATTGACAAGCGCATCGCCGCGGTATGGCCACCGTTTCTGCGGAATACTCAACTCAACGAGCAGAAGTGGTTTACTACCGGCGTGCTCATCGGACTGATGTACGTGACCATCGTGGTGGGCTACGTATACCAGAACTACGTGCCCGGGAGGGTATTTCTGGTAGGCGGGCTGGTGACCCTGATCGGTTACGTCACCCAGTTCACAAACATGTTCAACGCCCTCACCGGGCAGTACAATACCGTCATTCGGCTGCGGGCGGACCTGGCCGCCATCGACCCCATCACGGAAGCCTACCGCAGCCGGTCGCGCCCCGAACTGCCCGCCGGTGCTAAGGTGAACAAGGGTTGGCAGACCATCGGTATCGACAACCTCCACTTCACGTACGACCGGGAGAGCGAAGACGCCCGGGGCCTCACCGACGTGAGCATTACCCTCGGCCGCGGGCAACGCATCGCGTTTATCGGACCCAGTGGCAGCGGCAAGACTACCCTACTCTACAACCTGCGTGGTCTTTACCCTCCGGATTCGATCACGGTACGCTTCGACGGGCAACCAGTCGACTCCGCCGCCCAATTGTATGAGCAGACAACCCTCATTCCCCAGAGCCCCGAGATCTTCGAGGATAGCATCCTGCAGAACCTTACCATGGGTCTACCCCGAAAGCCGGCCGCCATTGATAAGGCGCTGCACCTGGCCGCCATGGAGGACGTGGTAGCCAAGGCCGAGCACGGTCTCGATACTCACCTCTCCGAAGGCGGCGCCAACCTTAGCGGTGGGCAGCGGCAACGGCTTAGCATCGCCCGGGGATTATTAGCGGCCGATACTTCTACCCTCCTGTTGTTGGATGAGCCGACCAGCAGTCTCGACCCCCACTCCGAAACCCTGGTGTACCAGCGGCTCTTCGCCGCTTTCCCGGATAAGACGATCGTCTCCACCCTGCACCGTCTACACTTGCTGCGGGAGTTCGACTACATCTATTACCTCGAAGGCGGGCGGGTAGTCCACGAGGGCACGCTGGAGGAGCTGCTGGGGGCCAGCGGGACGTTTCGGATGCTGTGGGAGCAGCAGGCGGCCGGCTAGCGTCGGCTTCAGTCGACATGCCGCCTGAGCTACGTATAATGTCGGCATAAGGGCTGAAGCCGTCGCTACATATCTTTGGCCTATGCCCCAACCCCGCCCCTGGTACGCCAGTATTCCCCCGCCCCTGGTCATGCTATTCCTGATCATCGTCGCCGTGACGGTCATGACCTATCTGCTGCCCGCCGGACTGTACGAACGGGTGGTGGTGGACGGGCGGGCACGGGTCGTTCCGGACAGCTACGCGGAGGTCTCCCCCACCCCGGTAGGTTTTTTCGACTTGTTCCGCGCCTTCCCGGAGGGGTATCGTCTGGCCACGCCCGTTATTTTCATTTGTTTGGCGAGCGCGCTCATGTTCTCCGTACTGGAGCGCACGCAGACGATTGAGAATGCCGTCGGACGCCTTGTCTATCGCATGGGTACCCGGCGTGCGGAACTCATAATCGTCTTACTCACCCTGGTTTACGGAATGTTAGGGGTATTGGTCGGCTACGAAAACAACATCGCGACCGTGCCGATTGCGGTGGTCGTCGTCCTGGCGCTGGGAGGCGACCTGGTCCTGGCCGCGGGCGTAAGTCTCGGAGGCATGACGGTGGCCTTCGGTCTTTCGCCCATCAATCCTTATACCGTTGGTATCGGCCACGAAATTGCCGGTTTGCCCTTATTCAGCGGATGGTGGTTGCGGAGCGTACTATGTGCCGGAGCGCTGGCGATCACGGCGTACTACAATGTTCGGTACTACCGGCGGTTGCGGACGGATCCGGAATCGGGGATCGGAATCGGCCTGGACAGTTCCGGACTGGCGCTCTCCAAACCGCTGGCGGAATACCGGATCAGTAAGCGCAACTGGTGGCTGCTCGGGGTATTCCTGATGGGACTCGGGATCGTGCTGTACGGCGTCTTCCGCTGGGGTTTCGGCATCAACGAAATATCGGCGGTGTTTTTGGTCGTCACCGTCGTCTGCGCGATTACGAGTGGGCTTACCGCCCGGGCCTTTACGGATGCGGCCATGCGGGCGGTAGCGGAGATGGCCCCGGCTACCTTTATCATCGGGATGGCGGCCACCGTGAAGGTGATTATGGAGCAGGGCCAGATTCAGGATACGATCAGCTACGGGTTGGCGCAGTTACTCGATGGTCTGCCGACCTATGCTTCCGCCGTGGGAATGTCGATCGGGCAGAGTGGCATTAACCTACTCATCCCCAGCGGCAGCGGACAAGCGTTGGCCACCCTGCCGGTCATGATCCCCCTCGGTCGGGCCCTGGAGCTGAGTCCGCAGATCTCCATTCTGGCCTTTCAGATTGGTGACGGGGTGACCAATCTGTTCAACCCTTCCCTGGGCGGCCTAGTGGCCATGCTGGGCATTTGCCGGGTACCCTTCGATCGCTGGCTACGCTTCGTGCTGCCGCTGACGGGAGTGATCCTGGCGTGGGCCTGGCTCGGCCTGCTATCGGCGGTGGCCGTCGGTTACCAGTAAGAAAGAAAGGTTCTTAATTTCCTTAACAGCCAAATATGAATTCATTTCGCCGCGTTCTGGTGGAGTGCAACGCCCTACGGGATCAGTTAGGATTAGGACTATTGCCCCGATTACTTACACGCTATTGCGTGATCTGATTCCCCTCCGGGGCGACGCTTTCTTGCCTTGCGAACTTTAGTGTTCGGAGGTTTTTTCTTAGCTTGGTCTCCCCTAATCATCGGTGGAGCCGAACGGTTGGTATTCCTAAAGCTAATTTTGGGGTATCAGCCACTCACGTCTCTCACATTTTTTTAACGACTATACCAATCCTATTTATGAGAGTTTTCTCCTTGCGAGCAGCCGCCCTGCTGCCCCTATCCCTGCTTGTGTTCTCGTGTGAGCAGGAAACCACCACGGAAGTCATGGAGATCGAGACCGCCGCTCCGCGTTTCCTCGATCTTCCAGCCGCTAAGGGCGGTACCGCTACTCTCGGTAAGAGCGCCGACGGACGCTCGGTCACCGTTGCCATGGCTGAATACATCACGGCCGCCGACAGCGATGAGATGGGTAACACCGTATTCTTCAACAATCGCGGCAACAAGCAATTGAGCTTCGACTTCGTCCCCGGTCAGTCGATCGACGGTACGGACGCCATCTCCTACTACGTAGACGAGACCCGCCCCTCCGACGACGTACCCGTAGAGGTCAGCACCGATGCCATTGTACGCTCGATGGACACCTGGAATGACGTAACCTGCTCCGATCTGAGCATGTTCCGGGTTCCGAACAACGGCCGCGCGACCGGCTTTTACAGCTTCCTCTTCGGTTTCGGTGGTAGCCTGGACTACGTCGCCGACGTGGTACACAACGGCTGGATGCCCGCTCAGTTCTTCGATCGCATTGCCCCCAACGGCAGCCGTTCGATCCTGGGCGTCACCTTCACGCTCGTATTTATCGACAATAACGGCAACATTCTGGATGAGGACAATGACGGTAAGGGCGACGTTGCCTGGCGCGAGATCTACTACAACGACCGCTTCAACTGGAGCGACGGATCGGGCATCGACATCGAAACCGTTTCCCTTCACGAAGCCGGACACGGTCTGAGCCAGGGTCACTTCGGCAAGGCCTTCCGCACCAACAAGAACGGCAAGGTGCACTTCTCCCCCCGCGCCGTCATGAACGCAACCTACTCCGGTCTCCAGACCGAGATCGACGGTACCGACAACGGCGGTCACTGCAGCAACTGGGGCAGCTGGCCCAACAACTAAGGAAGCTACAGCCCCTAAAAAGAAGACTCCGTCCGTAAGGGCGGGGTCTTCTTTCTTTTTGGGTAGGATTGGGCGGGGACGCGGGAGCTAAAAACAACCAGTCAGCGAAGGGTAAAACCCTTCGCTGAGGGAGGACGACTCCTCCGGGCTCGGTGGGGAAACGTCTTTGGTACGAGATCACCGGATAGGAGCCGCTTTGTCCGCGAAGGGTTTTACCCTTCGCTGAGGAAGGACGACCCCTCCGGGGTTGGTGGGGAAACGTCTTTGGTACGAGATCACCGGATAGGAGCCGCTTTGTCCGCGAAGGGTTTCACCCTTCGCTGAGGAAGGACGACCCCTCCGGGGTCGGCGGGGGAATACATAAATCGACCCCGGAGGGGTCGTCCTTCGGCAGCATAGGGTTTCACCCTGTGCTGCCCTATCTTCGCCCCATGCCCAATCCCGCTACCGACAAACGTCTATTCCTGCTCGACGGCCATGCCCTGGTGTACCGCGCGCACTTTGCCTTCATCAACCGGCCGCTGATCAATTCCAAGGGGGTGAACACTTCGGCCATGCACGGATTCACCCGGACGCTGTGGGACCTGATGAAGAACCAGCAACCCACCCACCTGGCGGTCGTTTTCGATCCGGAGGGGCCCACTTTCCGCAACGAGCTGGCGGCCGACTACAAAGCCAACCGGGAGGAACAACCCGAGGACATCGGCATTGCCTTTCCCTACGTGCACCAGATCCTGCAGGCCTTCAAAATCCCGATCATTATCGTGCCCAACTTCGAGGCGGATGACGTGATCGGCACCCTAGCCAAACAGGCCGCCCGCCAGGGGTACGAAGTGTATATGGTGACCCCCGACAAGGACTACGGCCAACTGGTCGAGGAGAAGATCCTGATGTACAAGCCCAGCCGGATGGGCAACGGCGTAGAGATTCTGGGCGTAGACGACATTAAGAAAAAGTGGGGCATCACCCATCCTCTGCAGGTGATCGACATGCTGGGCCTGATGGGCGATTCGGTCGATAACATTCCCGGCGTCCCCGGCATCGGGCCGAAAACCGCCCAGAAATTCATCGAGCAGTTCGGCAGCATGGAAGCCCTGCTCGACAACACCGACAAGATCCGGGGCAAGAATCAGGAGCGACTACGGGAGTTCCGTGAGCAGGCCATCCTCAGCAAGCGGCTGGCAACGATCGATATCGAAGTGCCCATCCAGTTCGATCCGGAGGCCTACATCATCGAGGATTTCGACCGGGATTACCTGACCGACGTGTTTCGCGAGCTGGAGTTCCGCAGCATCGCCAATGAAATTCTGGGCGTAGAGGAAGAACCGAAGCCGCGATCGGCCCAGGGGGATCTCTTTGCTCCTTCCACCGACACAGCACCCGCGTCCCCGCCCAAAAAAGGTTACAAAGAGCCACCCGCCCATACCGTGGCCGACGAAAACATCGGCAACACCGAACAGGCTTACCACAAGGCCGAAACGCCGGAGGAACGCGCCGCCCTGCTGGATCAGCTCACCCGGCAAACCCTGTTTTCCTTCGACACGGAAACGACCGCCATCGACCCGACGGTGGCCGAGCTGGTGGGCATGTCCTTTGCCTGGAAGAGCGGAGAAGCCTACTACGTGCCCGTTCCCGCCGACCGCGCACAGGCCGAAGCCATCGTTGCCGAGTTCGCTCCCGTGCTCGCCGACGACAGCATCCAGAAGGTAGGACAGAACCTGAAGTACGACATGATCGTACTCGAACGCTACGGCGCCCCCGTGAAGGGGAAACTGCTCGATACCATGGTGATGCACTACCTGCTGCACCCCGATAAGCGCCACAAGATGGACCTCCTCAGCGAGGAGTACCTGAACTACAAACCGGTACCCATCGAATCCCTCATCGGCAAGGGAAAAAAGCAGTTGACCATGCGCGACGTGCCGGTGGAAAAGGTCGTCGACTACGCCTGCGAGGATGCCGACATCACGCTGCGCCTCTACCACGCCCTGTGGCCGGAACTGGAGGAGGAAGATCTCGTGGAACTGTACGAAACCGTGGAGGCGCCCCTGATCCCGGTCCTGCGGGACATCGAGCTGGAGGGCATCAACGTCGACGGAGAATTTCTACAGGCCTACAGCAAGGTTCTGACCGAGGAACTGCAGTCCATCGAGCGCGAGGTGTACCAGATGGCCGGGTCCGAATTCAACATCGGCTCGCCCAAACAGATCGGGGAGATTCTCTTTGGGCGGATGGGCGTGCCGTACAAGGGCAGCAAAACGAAAACCGGACAGTTTAAGACCGACGAGGCCACGCTGGCCGAAGTGAGCGTGGACTTCCCCATCGTGAAGTCGATCCTGCGGCACCGTAGTCTGAGCAAATTACTGGGCACCTACGTGGATGCCCTGCCCCAGCTGATGCATCCGGTAGACGGGCGTATTCACTCCAGTTTCAACCAGACCATTGCCGCTACGGGTCGCCTGAGCAGCAACAATCCCAACCTGCAAAACATTCCCGTGCGCACGCCGGAGGGAGCGGAGATACGCAAGGCCTTCATCCCCCGCGACGAGCAGCACGTCCTGCTGGCTTCCGACTACTCCCAGATCGAACTGCGGCTGGTTGCCGCCCTGAGTCAGGACGAGGGAATGCTCGACGCCTTCCGGACGGGCAAGGACATCCATACGGCCACGGCCGCGCTCATCTTCGACGTTCCCTACGAGGAGGTCACCCGCATTCAACGTTACCAGGCCAAGACGATCAACTTCGCCATCCTGTACGGGGCCGGCGCCCAGCGGCTGACGCAGGAGCTGGAAATCAGCCGGGCCGAAGCCAGCAAGCTCATCTCCAACTACTACGAGCGGTTCACCGGCCTGAAGCAATTCATGAGCGGTACCGTGGAACAGGCTAAGGAAGAGGGCTACGTTACGACCCTGCTGGGGCGGAAGCGGAGCCTGCGCGACATTAACAGCCGGAGCAGTCTGGCCCGTGCCAATGCCGAGCGCATGGCCATGAACACCCCCATCCAGGGCACGGCCGCCGATATGATCAAGCTGGCCATGATCCGCATCCACAAGGCACTACGGGAGCAGGGATTCAGAACGCGGATGATCCTGCAGGTACACGACGAACTGGTGTTCGACGCGCCAAAGGAGGAGGTAGAGCGCGTAACCCCCCTCATCGAAGAGCTGATGCGGGAGGCCATTCCCAATCTGGACGTACCGATCGTAGTGGAGACGGGAGTCGGAGAAAACTGGCTCGAAGCGCACTAAACTGGATTTACCGCAGCCGGGCAGAGTGAACGATATAGTCGGTAACCGACTTACTCCGAAGTAAGGGAAACCGACTTGCCATGCCGAGAAAGGGAAAGAACTATACGGAGCGGATGACGGGGCCCGTGGGGGAGTGCGAATTGTGTGGCCGCACCAAACCCCTCACGGAGCACCACCTGATCCCGCGCGCGGTACACCGGAAAACCTACTTCCAGAAGCGCTTTACGAAGGAGGAGATGACGCACCGACGTATCCTGGTGTGCCGGGCATGCCACCGGGGCATTCACCGACTGATCCCGGACGAGAAAGAGCTGGCCCGCGACTTTAACACCAAGGAGAAACTGCTGGCGGATGAACGTATCCGTAAGCACATCGCGTGGGTGACCAAACAGCGGTGAGGGGAAATAAAAAAGGCAAGCTGGACGAACCAACTTGCCCGAACATTAACCAAAAACCCAGCAAAAGACATGACCTTAAATTTTGCGGTATCTGCCGGGAAGAGGGGGCCCGGCAACCGCGATAAGGACAGGACATGCAAGAAGTCGCCGCTACGCTGAGCTACGACCCCGGTTCGCGGGATGGTATGTTCAGCGGAGCTTCAAACTCCCGAGTGGGTGATCGGTGATGAACCGTGTGGCAAACCGGGGACCGGCAGCCTTCTATGGAAAGCAAAATAGCCGAAGATGTTCGTTGCACCAACGGTGGCCTACCGCTGCCGGGCAAACATGCGTCCCCTCCATCCGTTGCAATGAGTGCCACGGCCGGAGCGGTCGGGCACCAACCAAAATATACCCACATGCAGCTTACCAAGGAGCAGACCGAGACGAAAAAAGCCGTCGCCGCCCAGTTACTGACCATTAAAGAGAATTCCTACCAGAATATGATGTCGATGCAGAGCGCCGATCTGCGCGAGGCGGAGGACACGAATGAGAACGAGCAGAACATGTTCGAGGACGGCAAGGTCGACCAGTCCATCAACCGCGTCGAGGCGCGCGCTTCGGTCGTCGAGGCACTGCAGCACGATATCAACGTGCTTTCGAACCTGGACGAAATCGAGCCGACGGAAGAAATTCAGCTCGGCGACATCATCGAAACCGACCGCGGCAATTTTTTCGTGGGCGCGGCCAGCGATGAGTTCGAGGTGAACGGTAAGAAGTACCGGGGCATCTCCACCGACAGTCCGCTTTACCTGGCCCTGCGCGGCAAGCACAACGGCGACGCGGTCGAGGTGAACGGAACCTCCTTTACGCTGAAGAACTCCTACTGACGTTTACCACAATAGATCCACGGAGCGGGGCGCTGAGTCACTTCAGTGCCCCGTTTCATTAAACCTTACCCATGACCCTCCAGGAAGCCCAGGACACCGTCGATGCGTGGATCACGACCACCGGGGTACGGTACTACAACGAGCTTACGAACATGGCCATCCTGACGGAAGAGACCGGAGAGGTGGCGCGACTCATGGCCCGGATCTACGGAGAACAGTCCTTCAAAGATCCGGACGAGGAGGCGGACGCCCCCGCCCTTCTGGCCGATGAGATGGCCGACGTTCTCTTCGTCCTGATCTGCCTGGCTAACCAAACCGGCGTAAATCTGACGGATGCCCTCCGGGCAAACTTGGCGAAGAAGACCCGACGCGACGCGGACCGCCACCGCAACAACCAAAAATTAAGGGGGCCGGCGGAGCGCGGGAGCTGAACAAGCAAATTCAAACAAATTTAGTAAGCAAATAATTTACATACTCGATTATGTATGCAATTAGCTAACTTTTATTCGGGTATAAGTCACAAAAAGCTTGCGTGACCCGAACAACATGTTTATATTTGTAGCGTCGCAAAACAAAAGCAGTTTTAAACAAACAGGATAATGGCAGATAGTAACAAAGACACCGCCGCTAAGCTGAAGGCTTTGCAGATGACGATCGATCGTCTCGACAAGGCTTACGGCAAGGGCACCATCATGCGCCTCGGCGAGAGCCAGGCCGCCAACGTGGAGGCCATCCCGACCGGGTCCCTCGGCCTGGACGTCGCCCTCGGCATCGGTGGCTTCCCCAAGGGACGGATCATTGAGATCTACGGTCCCGAATCTTCCGGTAAAACGACGCTGGCCATCCACGCCATTGCGGAGTGCCAGAAGCGCGGCGGCATTGCCGCCATCGTAGACGCGGAGCACGCCTTCGATCGCTTTTACGCCCAGAGCCTGGGGGTCGATACCGACAACCTGCTCATTTCCCAGCCCGACAACGGCGAGCAGGCCCTGGAGATCGCCGAGAACCTCATCCGTTCCGGTGCCGTCGATATTCTCGTCGTCGACTCCGTAGCCGCTCTGGTGCCCCGCGCCGAGATCGAGGGAGAGATGGGCGACAGCAAGATGGGCCTGCAAGCCCGCCTCATGTCGCAGGCCATGCGGAAACTGACCGGTACCATCGGCAAGACCGGCTGCTGCTGCATCTTCATCAACCAGCTGCGCGAGAAGATCGGCGTTATGTTCGGCAACCCCGAAACGACCACCGGTGGTAACGCCCTGAAGTTTTACGCTTCGATGCGCATCGACATCCGCCGTACCGGAGCCGCCATCAAGGACAAGGAGGGCAACGTCGTCGGCAATCACGTCAAGGTGAAGGTCGCTAAGAACAAACTCGCTCCCCCCTTCCGCATCGCGGAGTTCGACATCATGTACGGCGAGGGCATTTCCAAGGACGGTGAGATCGTCGACCTCGGAGTTGACCAGGACATCATCCAAAAGTCCGGTGCCTGGTACGCTTACGATGAGGCCAAGATCGCCCAGGGACGGGAAGCCGCCAAGCAGTTCATGCGCGACAATCCCGAAGTAGCCGATGAGGTCGAAGCAAAGATCAAAGCCAAGCTCATGGGCATCGAAGAAGAAGCCCGGGCTAACCGTAACGGACGCGGAAAAACCGCGGACGCCGAAGCGGCCGAGGCTTAGGATAAAACGGTCTTGATGATGAGCGCCCGTCCTGATACTGTCAGGGCGGGCGTTTGTCTTGGGAAAAAGGACCACAATCGTTCCCCGGCTCAGCTAAATCCGTAACTTTGCCCCCTCATAAAATCCGTCCCCATGAACCGTGACTCCGCCGTATTCGACCGTATTGAGCGCGAACTCGATCGCCAACGCCACGGAATCGAGTTGATCGCTTCCGAGAACTTCACCAGCGCCGCCGTCATGGAAGCCGTCGGCAGCTGTCTGACCAACAAGTACGCCGAAGGTTACCCGGGTAAGCGCTACTACGGAGGCTGCGAGGTGGTGGACGAGATCGAGCAACTGGCCATCGACCGCCTGTGCGAGCTCTTCGGCGCGGAGTACGCCAATGTACAGCCCCACTCCGGCGCTCAGGCCAACGCGGCCGTCTTTCTGGCCTGCCTGAAGCCCGGCGATCGTACCCTCGGATTTAGCCTGGCGCACGGCGGACACCTCAGCCACGGTCACCCGGCGAACTTCAGCGGCAAGCACTTCGAAGCCCACTTCTACGGCGTGGAGGAGGAAACCGGCCGGGTAGATATGGACAAGGTGGCCGAAAAAGCCCGGGAAGTACGACCCAAAATGATCATCTGCGGGGCCTCGGCCTACAGCCGGGACTGGGACTACGCCCGCTTCCGCGAGATCGCCGACGAAGTAGGCGCCCTGCTGTTGGCCGACATCGCTCACCCGGCCGGTCTCATCGCCGCCGGCCTGCTGAACGACCCCATGCCGCACTGTCACATCGTGACGAGCACCACCCACAAGACCCTGCGCGGCCCCCGCGGTGGAATCATCATGATGGGCAAAGACTTCGAAAACCCCTGGGGCCGGAAGACTAAGAAGGGCAACCCCATCCGGATGAGCACCATCCTGAACAGCGCCGTATTCCCCGGTATGCAGGGCGGTCCGCTGGAGCACGTCATTGCCGGTAAGGCCGTAGCCTTCGGGGAGTGCCTGAGTGCCGACTGGAAGACCTACGGCAAACAGGTGATCGCTAACGCCCGCGCCATGGCCGAAGCCCTCAACGAACGTGGCTACCACATCATCAGCGGAGGTACCGATAACCACAGTATGCTCATCGACCTGAGCAACAAGGATATCACCGGCCGTGACGCCGAGGAAGCCCTGGGCAAGGCGGAAATCACGCTCAACAAGAATATGGTGCCCTTCGACAAAAAATCCGCTCTGGTTACCAGCGGTATCCGCATCGGCACGGCCGCCATCACTACCCGGGGCTTCCGGGAGGAGGACTGTAAGCAGACGGTTGCCTGGATCGACGAGGTGATTAACAATCCTGGTGATGATCAGCTTTTAGAGCGGGTACGTCAGGAGGTACACGCCTTCATGGACCGCTTCCCGCTCTACGAAGGGGCAATGGTCGGCTGATCATCCGGATTTTACCGAATTTTTAATGGCGGGACTGTATAGTAAGCGTATATTAATCGCGTTAGGATAAAGATGGCTTGCCCCCTATCTTGCTGGCGGCCACTTTGTCCAGCTTACTACCCCAGTCTTATGCGAGTTCTTGTTTTCTGTTTCCTTACCGTCCTTTGTCTTTCACCCACCAACAACTTCGGTCAAAACATTTATAACGGAGATCTCTCCCGCCTGAATGCTGACGAACGTCGCTGGGTCGACTCCGTATACGCCTCCATGTCGGTGGACGAGCGGCTCGGGCAGCTCTTCATGATCCGCGCGCACAGCGACCTGGGCCCGGATCACGTGGCCAGTGTAGAGAAACAGATCAAGAACTACCACGTTGGCGGACTCTGCTTTTTCCAGGGCACGCCGGAAAAGCAACTCGAACTCACCAACCGTTACCAGGGGCTCAGCAAACTGCCGATGATGGTCAGTATGGATGCCGAATGGGGACTGGGGATGCGGCTTCCCGGCCAGACGATCAGTTATCCTAAGCAACTGGCTCTGGGTGCGATCCGCAATAATCAGCTGCTCTACGACATGGGGGCGGAGATCGCCCGGCAGATGCACCGACTCGGCGTGAACGTAAGCTTCAGCCCCGTCCTCGACGTCAACAACAATCCAGATAACCCCGTCATTGCTACCCGCTCCTTCGGAGAAGACCGCTACAACGTGACCGCCAAGGGGTACATGTACATGAAGGGCCTGCAGGATAACGGCATCCTGGCCAGCGCCAAGCACTTTCCCGGGCACGGGGACACGGACGTCGACAGTCACCTCGATCTGCCCGTCATCAAGCATAGTCGCGCACGCCTCGACAGCATCGAGCTGTATCCCTTCCGGGCCCTCATTCGCTACGGTATCGGCAGCATGATGGCCGCCCATCTACAGATTCCCGCGCTTGATCCGCGGCCTAACCGGCCCTCCTCGCTGAGCAAGCCGATCGTCACCGATCTGCTGCGCAAGGAGCTCGGCTTTACCGGCCTTATCTTTACGGACGGACTCGAAATGAAGGGGGTCACGAAGCACTACGGCGACGGAGAAGTGGAAGCCGAAGCCATCGCGGCCGGCTCGGACATTTTACTCCTACCGGAAGATATTGCCGCTTCCTTTACCGCCATTAAGCGCTACGTGGAGGAAGGAAAGATCACGGAACGGGGCATCGAGGAAAAGGTACGGCGCGTACTGCTGGCCAAATACCGACTGGGCCTAACCCACCCCGCCTTCCCTCCCCTGAAAAACTTGAGGGCTGAATTGAATACCCCGGCCGCTTACACCCTGAAGCAGGAACTCGTAGAGGCCTCCATGACGCTCGTGCGCGACGCCGAAGGCCTGGTCCCGGTACAGACCCCGGATAAGGGAAAGATCATCTCCCTACGGATCGGTGCGGCGAAGCCCACCACCTTTACTACCCGCCTGGACGACTACGGGCAGATTACCCACCTCACTACGGCCAACGATCCGAGTGCGGCGGAGAAAAAGCAAATCCTCGACCGTATCCGCGCCAACGACGTCGTGATCGTAAGCCTGTACAGCGACGGCAGCCGGTTTATCGAAAAAGTACCAATTTCCGCACCGCTGCTGGGTTTACTGCGGGCGATCGACGAGAAATCCAAACTCGTCCTTACCGTCTTCGGAAATCCCTACAGCCTGGCACCCCTGGATGGATTCGGCACAATTCTGGAAGCCTATACCCGCGACGAGGTCGCTCAGGATGCCGCCGCCCAGGCGCTCTTCGGCGCGAACCGGATGACGGGCCGCCTCCCCGTCACGGCCAGCCCCGCCGCCCCCTACAATGCCGGACTCGAAACAACGGCCAACTTCCGTATGGGTTACAGTACACCGGAGAGCGTGGGGCTCGATGGTGAAAAACTGGCCGCCCGGGTGGACGTGCTGGCCCGCGAAGCCATCAGCCAACGAGCAACCCCCGGCATGGTCGTGCTCGTGGCACGCCACGGGAAGATCGTTTTCGAAAAAGCCTACGGCCACCAAACCTACCAAAAAGAACGCCCGGTCACCACCAACGACGTGTACGATCTGGCTTCGGTAACCAAGGTCGCGGCCACTACCCTCTGCATCATGAAATTGGTCGATGAGGGAAAGATCGATCTCGACAAGCCCCTGAGTCACTACCTCCCCGAACTGGCCGGGACAAATAAGGAGTACATCACCATCCGCCCGATTCTGGCCCACCGCGCGGGCTTGCACAGCTGGATTCCCTTCTACCGCTACACCCTCGGTCCGGGCCGCAACGCTCAGCCCAGTTCGCAATATTACCGTACGGCGCAGACCGGCAACTTCGTGATTCCGGTCACCGATAAGCTGTACATGAATAAGTCGTACGTAGACTCGATCTGGCAGCAGATTTACGACAGTCCCCTGCCCAATATCGGGCGTTACCGCTACAGCGATCTCGGATTTTACCTGATGGCCAAGCTCGTCGACCGGGTCAGTGGGCTTACCGTGGACGAGTTCGCCGCCCGCTATTTTTACCGCCCCATGGGTCTCGAATCCCTGACCTTTAACCCCCTACGGTCGATTTCCCGCGATCGGATACCCCCTACGGAGATCGACAACTACTTCCGTATGTCGGCGATCCAGGGCTTCGTGCACGATATGGGGGCGGGCATGATGGGTGGCGTTAGCGGTCACGCCGGCCTATTCGGATCGGCCCACGATGTAGCCGCTCTTTTCCAGATGCTGCTGCAGGAGGGCAGCTACGGTGGTCGGCGTTACCTGAGCGCGGAAACCATCCACCTGTTCACGAACCGTTTTCCCGGCGATATGCGGCGCGGACTTGGCTTCGATATGAAACAGTTGGATTCCGACCGCAGCCTTAACGTATCCGAACGGGTTTCCTCCCGCACCTTCGGTCACCTGGGCTTTACCGGCACCGCCGTGTGGGCCGATCCGGTGGAAGACCTGGTTTACGTCTTCCTGTCCAATCGGACGTATCCGAATATGGAGAATAACAAACTAAGCAAACTGGATACCCGGAATAGCGTGCAGACGGCCGCCTACGAGGCGATTATACGCGACGCCAAATCCGCCAGTCCGCGCACTACCGTTACCGCCGGAGTCGGCAAGCGGCCCTAGCGTTTAGGCTCCGCCGCTCATAGCCTTGATCAGGTAGCCGGCGGGCAGTTGGGTGTTCAGTTCCATACCGTTCAGGACGGCAAATTCGTTCAGGCGCGCCTGGGGAATACCGGCATCGAGTAGCGCCTGCTGTAGGCTCGTCGCGCGCGGGACGGTGACGATCTTGATGCGCTCCGGCTTGCGGTTAAGCTTGCTCTGGTCGGTCAGCTGCGCGAAGCTGCGAATGCTGCCCTCCATATCCCGGGCAAATTTATTGAAGTTCTGTGCCGTGGATAGTCCCGCCATCATGTAGGTGTTTCCCCCGTAGGCGATAAAGCTGGTGATGGTCCGCAGGGTCTGCGTCTGCCCGCTTTGCTGGTCCTGTTGCACGATGTCTCCGACGATGGTCGTCGCCGGTAGTCCGTTGATGGACTGATCGCTGCTGTTGGTTACCTGGACTTTATTCTGAGTCACGAACTGCTGGGCCGCGGCGGCGGGGTCCGTTCCTTCCGCCAGGCGCATCTGCATGAGCGCGTTCTGGTCGGGGCTCACCATTTGCACCATGGTCGGGGAATTGATCAGTTGCCAGTTGGTGGGAATGCGGAAGTAAAACCGCAGGGCCGGGTGGTAAAAGGCACCGCTTTCCACGTAGCCCTGATTGGGGTCTTCTCCGTACAGGATCCCGTCGATCCGGCGCAGGTAGCCATCGCGGTCGACTTCGTAATCGGTGCGGGGGTTTGCGGCCTGGGCCTGTTTGGTCAGTTTGAGCACTTCGGCTTCCCGGTTCAAAGGATCGGGGTGCGTGCTCAGAAAGCTGGGCGCACGGTTTTCCGAACCGCCGCTGAGCTTATCGAGGGTATTGAAGAAGCCGGCCATTTCGTTGGCGTCGTAACCGATGGCCGTGGAGTACTTGACGCCGAGTTGGTCGGACTGACTCTCCGCATCGCGACCGAACTTCAGAAACAGGAGTTGCATCCCCTGCATGAGCGTTTGTCCCTGGCTGGCGAGCTCCGGAGAAAGGATCATTCCGCCGATCAGACCGATTTGCGCCAATTGCTGCTTACTCTGCTGGGCAACCGTATGGCGGGCCGTGACGTGGCCAATCTCGTGCCCCAGTACCCCGGCAAACTGCGCTTCGTTATTGAAGTGCGCCATAATCCCCCGCGTGAAGTAGACGAAGCCACCGGGAACGGCGAAGGCGTTAACTACCTCCGAGTCGACTAACCGGAAGGTCCAGGGCAGGTTCGGGCGCTCCGAGATTGCGGCCATGGCATTGCCCTTTTCCGTCAGGAAGGCCTGCAACTGGGCGTCGTCGTACAACCCGAATTCGGCGACCACCTGGGGATCGTACTGCTGCCCCATGGCAATTTCCTGTTCTTCGGAAATGAAGGAAATCTGCTTCTTACCGGTTACGGGGTTGGTGGCACAACTCGGCAGTATGAAGGCGAAGGCCGGCAGTAGAAGCAGAACTAAGGTTCGGGAGAGTGATACGGACATGTGTTGTTGCGGGATGAGTTACTCCGTTAGAAGTCGACATTTACCCAATAAGTTTGCTTCTTAAGATTTGCTTAGCTCCCGCGGCCCCGCCCTAAGCTTTCAGTAACGCCCCCGTACCCGGTCGGTCCGGATACACCGCCCGCCCCGTGGCCGGATCGAAAGTGACCCCCCGCGCCGGATCCTCCGCCAGGAGCATAGCCCCGTCCATGTCCGCGTAATCCAGTTCCGGAAGCAGCTGCGCGATGCCGCTGATGCCGACGCTGCTTTCCGTCATGCAACCGGCCATCACGCGCATGCCCAGCGTCCGGGCGCGGGCGATCATTCGGCGGGCGGGAAGCAGTCCGCCACACTTCACCACCTTGATGTTGATGCCCGCAAACAGTTCGGCGCAGGTATCCACGTCGGCCTCGGTCTGGCAGCTCTCGTCGGCCAGCACGGGGAGGGCGGAGTGGCGGTGTACTTCGCGTTGCCCCGCCCGGTCGTCCGGCTTCAGCGGTTGCTCGATAAATACCACGCCCAGTTCCGCGAGGGGGCCGGAGTAGTCGATGGTCTGGCGTACCGTCCAGCCGGTATTCGCATCTACGTAGAAGGGAGCGTCCGTGTGTGCGCGGAGCTCCCGGATGATGGCCACGTCGTCGTCGCCCCGCCCCAGTTTGATCTTATACACGGGCCAGGGAAAGGCCTGCAGTTTGCGCACCATTTCGGCGATCGGAGCCAGACCGATGGTGTAACACGTCGGCGTAGCGCGGGAGGCTTCGCGTTCCCACAGCTCCCCCACCCGCCGGCCCGCCATTTTCCCCCACAGGTCGTGGAGGGCGACGTCGATCGCGCACCGCAGGAAGGGGCTCAGGTCGGGCGGCAGGGTACTTAGCAAGGCCCCTATGTTTCCATTCTCTAGCGTCCAGGGCGCGAGCGCGGGAGCCAACTTGTTCAACGTAGCCGTGCAGGTCTGGCTGTCCAATCCGTAATAGCGGGTCATCGGCGCTTCCCCCAGGCCAGTGTACGCGCCGTCCCGGAGTTCGACGATCAGGGTCGGCTGCTCGGTGCGACTTTCGTGGGCGATGCGGAAGGGGTCGCGCAGCGGTAGGGAAAAGGGGTGGATGGTGAGGGTCAATGGAATTTACAATTGGCAATTTCAAAAGTACCATTTACAATTTATGGGGATGCTGGCTGCGCTTGTGGTCATTGTCGGCCGATCGAGGCAGCAGGAATTTAAAATGTGAAATTTAAAATGTAGCTGCCGCACGTGGATGCTCGCTGCGCTCGTGGTCGTCGTCGGCCGATCGAGGCAACAGGAATCTAACATGTGAAATTTATAATGTAGCTGCCGCACGAGGATGCTCGCTGCGCTCGTGGTCGTCGTCGGCCGATCGAGGCAACAGGAATTTAACATGTGAACTTTAAAATGTAGCTGCCGCACGTGGATGCGCGCTGCGCTCGTGGTCGTCGTTGGCCGATCGAGGCAACAGGAATTTAACATGTGAAATTTAAAATGTAGCTGCCGCACGTGGATGCTCGCTGCGCTCGTCTGGTAAAATGCGGCCTTCGGCCGCGGAAGCACGATGCAATCTGCGGCTGCGCTCTACGCGTCGGAATCATACCGACCTGAGTGCAACGGGCATTCTTAGTTACGTCAGTAACACGAAAGTCAACGAGCTGGTGTTCGTCAGATGACCGGGCCAAACCTGGATTAGTTGCATCCCGAAGTGAAACCGTAGCGGGTTGCTCCCCCCACCGCCTAACTGCCTAACAAACTAATAACCTAACTGCCTAACCAACCTAATAGCCTAACTACCTAAATGCCTACCCACTTGTCCCCCTACTTCTGCCGGAAAAAGATCGTTATCGGCACCCCGGTAAAGTCGAAATTCTGGCGCAGCTGATTCTCCAGGTAGTTTTTATAGCTGTCCTTGACGTGCTGGGGGTGGTTGCAAAAGAAGGCGAATGCCGGATAGGCCAGGGGGAGCTGGGAGACGAACTTGATGCTGATCACGCGGCCGCGGGAGCTGGGCGGACTGAAGCGTTCGATGGCCGGCAGCATGACGTCGTTGAGCTGGGAGGTGGGGATGCGGCGGGTGCGATTGGCGTACACCTGTTCGGCAGCCTCGATGGTCTTCATGATGCGCTGCTTTTCGGTCACGCTCATGAATATGATGGGAAGGTCATTGAAGGGGGCGAAGCGGCGGCGCACCTCGGCCTCGTAATCGCGGGCGGTGTTGGTTTCCTTGTTCTCGACGAGGTCCCACTTGTTGATGGCGATGACGATGCCCTTGTTGTTCTTCTGGGCGAGGCGGAAAATGGCCAGATCCTGGGCTTCCACCTTGTCGGTGGCATCGATCATGAGGACGCACACGTCGGCCTTCTCGATGGCGCGGATGGCACGCATGACGGAGTAGTACTCCAGGTTTTCGTGCACCTTGGCCTTCTTGCGGATGCCGGCGGTGTCGATGAGGATAAATTCCTTGCCGAACTTATTGTAATGGCTGTTGATGGTATCGCGGGTGGTGCCGGCAATGTCGGTGACGATGTTGCGCTCCTCCCCGAGCAGGGCGTTGATGAAGCTGGATTTACCGGCGTTGGGCTGCCCGACGATGGCGAGCTGCATCAGCTCCGTCTCCTCCTCCTCGTGGTTGCGGACGTACTCCACCGCGGCGTCGAGGAGCTCACCCGTGCCGCTGCCGGTCACGGAAGACAGGAAGAAGGTTTCCTCGAAGCCCAGCGACCAGAACTCGTTAGCCTCGAGCTGGCGACGGTTGTTGTCTACCTTATTGACCGCGAGGATGACGGGCTTCTCGGCCCGCCGCAGCATCTGGGCGATCTCGGCGTCGAGGTCGGTGATGCCGGTGGTGACGTCGACCATGAAAATGATCACGGAAGCTTCTTCAATGGCAATGACCACCTGATCGCGGATCGCGGCCTCGAAGACGTCGTCGCTGTTGCGTACGAATCCGCCGGTATCGACGACCGCGAATTCCTTGCCGTTCCATTCGCTCTGGCCGTACTGCCGGTCGCGGGTCACCCCACTCTGGTCGTCGACGATGCTCTGGCGTTCCCCGATGAGGCGATTAAAGAGAGTAGATTTTCCGACGTTGGGACGTCCGACGATGGCAACGATATCCATGAATAGTAGGGGTAATGTGGTGGGGAGGCAGAATGGTCAGCGGAAATCGTCATGACTATAACGGCTACCGAAAGAGGGCATACTGTTTTCCTCCGGGCAGTAAGGTAAAACTCTTTCGGTGGTGGATAGTTGCCCCGTGGGTTTCGATTGCCGTGCGGTGGGCCCTGGTGGGGTAGCCCCGGTTGGTGTTCCAGCCGAATTGCGGAAAGGTCTCGTGCAGCTTTAGCAGATGCTCGTCGCGGTGGGTCTTGGCCAGGATGCCGGCGGCGGCGATGGCCTGGTACTTACCGTCGCCCTTGATGACGCAGAGGTGGTCGATGGTCGTATGGGGTACGAAGAACTTTCCGTCGATCAGGAGAAAGTCGGGCGGCGTAGCTAGACGATCGATGGCACGGTGCATGGCGCGGTAACTCGCCCGAAAGATGTTGATGCGGTCGATCTCCTCCACGGTGCAGCGGGCAACGGCCCAGGCCAGGGCGTCGGCTTCGATTTCCCGGCGCAGGGCGTTGCGGGCGGCTTCGTCCAGTTTTTTGCTGTCGTTGAGGCGGGGATTGTCGTAGCCGGGGGGCAGCACCACGGCTGCGGCGAAGACGGGGCCGGCGAGGCAGCCGCGGCCGGCTTCGTCGCAGCCGGCTTCGCGGCGTCCAGCGGTGTGGTGGGGAAGTAACACGGAGACGAAAATACTACATCTGGTTTTTTGGCTGGTCTTTGGAAGTGTTGATGGAGCGCGGCCGGAGGCCGCGTTGTACTAGCGGGTGCGGAGGCGCACTACCGGGCAGACGATCTCCTCCAGGCTGATGCCCCCGTGCTGGAAGGTGTCGCGGTAGTAGTTGTTGTAGTAATTGTAGCTGTTGGGGTAGAGGAAGAACTTATCTTCCTTGGCGAAGATGAAACTGCTGCTCAGGTTGGGGCGGGGCAGCTTGGCCTCCTTGGGTTCGCGGACTTCGAGTACGTCCTTTTCCTCGTACTGGAGATTGCGGCCGAGCTTGTAACGCAGATTGGTCGAGGTGTCGCGGTCGCCGACCACCCGGCTGGGGGTATTGACCCGGATCGTGCCGTGGTCGGTGGTGACGATCAGGGTGATGTCCCGTTCGGCCAGGCGGCGGAGGGTGGCCCAGAGGGGGCTGTTCTCGAACCAGCTCCGGGTGAGGCTGCGGTAGGCTTTCTCGTCACCGGCCAGCTCCTTGAGCACCTCCATTTCCGTGCGGGCGTGACTCAGCATGTCGATGAAGTTGTAGACGATGACGCTGAAGTCGTTGTTCAGGAAGTCCAGGGCGCGGTCCTGCATCTGGCGGGCGAAGTTGGTGCGGGTGACCTTGGTGTAGTCCCACTTGATGTCGCCCCGGCGCATGAGCCGCTCGAACTGCTTACCGAGCAGGTCGGCCTCGTGGTTGTTCTTGCCACCCTCGTCGCTGTCGTTGAGCCACCAGTCCTTGTAGTGCTTTTCGATCTCGGCGGGCCACATGCCGGCGAAGATGGCGTTGCGGCTGTACTGGGTGGCGGTGGGCAGGATGCTGTAGAAATAGTCCTCCTCCTCCACGCGGTACAGCTGGGTGATCATCGGTTCGATGACCCGCCACTGGTCGTAGCGCATGTTGTCCAACAGGACCATAACGGTGGGGCGCTCCTTATTGATGTGGGGAAAGACTTTCTCCCGCATCAGGTTGTGCGACATGATGGGCGCGTCCTGCCCCTGTACCCAGTCCAGGTAGTTGCGCTCGATGTATTTGGAAAATTCGGCGTTCGCCTCCCGTTTCTGTACGGCCAGAATCTCGCCCATCTGGTCGCTGTTGCTGTCGTCGAGCTTGAGCTCCCAGTTGATGATCTTCTTATAGATGTCGACCCATTCTTCCTTATTGAGTCCGCTGTTGATCTGCATGAGAAGCTGGCGGAAGTCCTGCTGGTAGTCGCTGGTGGTCTTTTCGCGAACGAGCCGCTTCTCGTCGACGATCTTCTTCAGGGTCAGCAGAATCTGCGATGGATTGACGGGTTTGATCAGGTAGTCGGCGATCTGACTGCCGATGGCTTCTTCCATCACATCCTCGGCCTCGTTCTTCGTGATCATCACTACCGGGATGGAGGGTTGCACCTCCTTGATCCGGCTGAGGGTTTCCAGGCCGGTAAGGCCGGGCATGCTCTCGTCCAGAAAGACGATGTCGATCCCCTTGTCCGTTTCGATCTCCTCGAGCGCATCGTGTCCGTTGGTAACCGTGACGACTTCGTAGCCTTTCTTGCGGAGGAAAATCAGTTGTGGCTTGAAGAGGTCGATCTCGTCGTCGGCCCAGAGGATTTTGATGCTGTCCATATTCGTTCTTTCGCTGGTGGGTGGTTCGTGGGTAAATACGTTTAACGACCTCCGGAAGTTGGAAGTGTCCGCTTCCATAGACTACCCGCCGGCTGCGGTGGTTGGCAGACGACCGGAATCGGTCAAATACCCGTCGCGAACCGTTAAAATCCGATTATTGTCCGCCCGGCCGTAACGATATGGGTACGAACGGGTTTGTAGGCTCACTTTATTCCTTGTACGTACAATAGCTTAGCTTTGCTCGCCTTTTGCCAAATGAACCTATGAATAACCTGAATCTCCTCCGGGCCGTATGTGAAGCCCCCGGCGTGTCCGGCTTCGAAAGACGGATCCGCCAACTCATCCTCGACGAGGTGAAACATCTCGTAGACGAGGTCAGCATCGACAACATGGGCAACGTGATCGCCCTGCGCAGGGGCCGTGAGCGAAAGCGGGTCATGGTTGCCGCCCACATGGACGAGATCGGCTTCATCGTAAACCACATCGACGAGAAGGGATTCATCCGCTTTCTCCCCCTCGGCGGCTTCGATCCGAAAACCCTGACCGCCCAGCGTGTGATGGTACACGGCCGCCGCGACGTCATCGGGGTGATGGGCAGCAAACCCATTCACATCATGAAGCCCGAGGAACGGACTAAGGTGGTCCCGACGTCCGACTACTTCATCGACGTGGGTCTGCCCCGGGAAGAAGTCGAGAAGCTGATCGCGGTCGGCGATCCCATCACCCGCGAACGCGAACTCATCGAGATCGGCGATTGCGTGACCGGCAAGTCCCTCGACAACCGCGTCTCGGTCTTCATTCTGCTGGAGGTGCTGCGGGAGCTGCGGGGGCAGGACATCCCCTACGATCTGTACGCCACCTTTACCGTACAGGAGGAGGTCGGACTGCGCGGTGCCATGGGCAGCGTCAGTCACATCGACCCCGATTTTGGCTTCGGGCTTGACGTTACCATCGCCTACGACGTGCCCGGCAGCACGCCCCAGGAACGGGTGACCGGACTCGGCTGCGGCGCCGCCATCAAGGTGCTCGACGGTTCGGTCATCTCGGACTACCGCATGGTCAATTACCTGAAGAACGTTGCGCGGGAGGACGACATCACGACCCAGCTCGAACTCCTCCCGGCCGGGGGTACGGACACGGCCGCCGTACAGCGCTACGGCACCAAGGGCAGCATTGCCGGGGCCATCTCCATTCCCCTGCGCAACATGCACCAGGTCATCGAGATGGCCAGCAAGCAGGACATCGCCGACTGCATCGCCCTGCTGTCCGCCGCCATCCGCAAGCTCGATACCTACGACTGGAATTTTTCCGCCGACCACGTGCAACCTCCCCACCCCGACCGCGTCGGGGGGCAGACCGACTGGCTCTAGCGGGGCTAATATTTCTTAACTTTGCGCCGTTCCACTATCCAACCTCTGCGCAATGGGAAAACTTCACCGCTTACACCAGCTTACCGGCTGGGTCGTATTCATTATTACGGCCACCGTGCTGCTGCTCAGCGTCGAACGTACGGGTAGTTTATGGGACGTCGGGGAGTTCATCCTCGGCGCGTACAAGCTCCAGGTGGTGCACCCGCCCGGGGCTCCCCTCTTCCTGCTGATCGGCCGCATGTTCGCCGCGGTGGGCGATCTGCTGTCCGACGATCCGTCCTTCATTGCGGCCTTCGTCAACGGTATGTCGGCCCTCTGCACGGCTTTCGGGGCCACCTTCATTGCCTGGGTGACCATCCGTTTCAGCCTGCTTTCCCTCACCGGCCGCGACGAGCACGCCGAGGTCGGTGGCGGCCAGATCATCGCGGTAGCCGGTGGCGGACTGGTAGCGGGCCTGTGTTCGGCCTTCATCACCTCCGTATGGTTCTCCGCCGTGGAGGGAGAGGTGTACGCCATGTCCTTTTTCTTTACGTGTATGACGGTCTGGGCGGCCGTTCGCTACTATACTACGCCCCGCGATCGCGATTACGTGGCTTATCGCTGGCTGATCTTCAGCATCTTCTGTATCGGGCTGTCGTCCGGCGTTCACCTGCTGAGTATCCTGGTACTTCCCTTTATCACCCTTCTGTTTTACCTGCGGGAGCGCGGCCAGCTCTTCCTGACGCGGGTGGGCAAGATCGTCGGCTATCTCTTCGCGGCCAGCCTTCTGCTGACGTCCATCGGATTTACCGGCAAATTGATCGGCATTGGCGCGGTCGCGGGAGCAACGTACTTCCTGGGAGGCAAAAAGCTGGCGCACTGGGCACAGTTCCTCGTTGCCGCCGCCTGCGGGGTGTTGATGATCGGCATCATTCAGACCCTGGTCATCATCGGCGTTCCCTCCGTCTGGCACTGGTTCGAGATCGGTATGGTGAACAGCGGGCTGCCCGTCCACATCGGCGTGCTCCCTACCCTGCTCACCTACGGCGGTCTGCTCTACCTCGCCTTCCGCTACGCCCACCGGCACCGGGATCAGGGAGTGCAGTTGGCCGCCATGGGTATTGCCAGCATCCTGATCGCCTACAGCGTGATCGCCGTAGTGGTCATTCGGGCGGAGGCGAAGACTCCGGTCAATATGAACAACCCGGACAACGTCACCAGCCTGCTCCCCTACCTCAACCGGGAACAGTACGGAGAGCGAAGCCTGGTCTACGGTCCCCAGTTCGACGCTCAGATGACGGCCACCGACGTGGAGGACCGCTACGGCCTGGTCAACGGTAAGTACGAGTACACGAACTACAAAGTCACGCCGGAGTACGAGAAGGACAAGCAGATGTTCTTCCCCCGCATGTACGACGGCACCCAGGGGCGCCCCAATCTTTACAAGCGCTGGATGGGCCTCGACCCCTCACAGCCGCTGCCGAACGGACGCCCCAACCAGATCGACAACATCGGCTTCCTCTTCAACTACCAGCTGGGCTGGATGTACTGGCGCTACTTCATGTGGAATTTCTCCGGCCGCCAGAACGGCGATCAGGGGTACTTCAGTTGGGACGAGAGCAGCGGCAACTGGATCACCGGCATCAAGTTCCTGGACGAAATGCGTCTGGGCAATCTCGACGAGCTGCCCGAGGACTTCAAGAACGATCCCTCCCGCAATACTTACTTTCTGCTTCCCTTCCTCTTCGGCCTGCTGGGACTTTTCTGGCACTCCGGCCGGCGGGGCGAGGAATTTCTGGCCCTGCTGGCCCTCTTCGTGATCACCGGTATCGGGATCACGATCTACACCAACCAGCCACCGAACGAGCCGCGGGAGCGCGATTACGTCCTGGTCGGCTCCTTCTTCGTCTTCTGCATGTGGATCGGCATGGCCGTCCCCGCGATTTACGAACTGGCCAAACGCCAGTTCCGTGCCCGCGGCGCCGGCGTGGCGGTGGGTGCTTCGGCCCTGGTCCTGGTGGCGCCGATCCTACTGGTCACTCAGAACTGGGACGATCACGACCGCTCCCAGCACACGGCGGCCCGCGACTATGCCCATAACTTCCTCGAGTCGGTCGACGAAAACGCCATCATCTTTACGTACGGCGACAACGATACCTACCCCCTCTGGTACGCCCAGGAAGTCGAAGGGATTCGCACCGACGTCCGCGTGGTAAACCTCAGTCTCATCGCGGTCGATTGGTACATCGATCTGCTCCGCTACCGCATGAACGACTCGCCGGTCATCGACCTTCAGCTGACGGAGGATCAAATGCGCGGAAAATCGCGCAACAGCGTGCAGTATTACAACCTGCGCAATCCCGATCAGGCGTGCAACGAGGCTCCCCCCATGACCCTGGAGGCCTTCATGAACGAGATCGCCGACGACAAGAACCTTCCGGTACAGGGCGGCCGCATCATCGAGACGGTCTACCCGACCTGCAACGTGAACCTCCGCGTGGACCAGGGTCGCCTGGCCCAGGCTCCCTGGCTGACGCCCGACGGAAATCCGGTGGCCCAGAACATCCCGATCCGTATCGACCAGCGCTCGCTGCAGAAGGACGAGATCGCCATTCTGGACATCATCAACTCCAACTTCTACAAGCGGCCGATCTACTTCGCGGTCACCTGTCAGCCCTCCAAGTTCATGGGGCTGGAGGACTACATGCAACTGGAAGGTCTAGCCCTGCAGCTCACCGCCACCCGCACCCCCTCCCAGACGCAGCGGTACCAGAACATCGGTGCCGGGGGCATCGACGTGGACAAGAACTACGAGCTGATCATGAACGAGTGGACCTGGGGCAACTTCGACAAGGTGAACACCCACGTCAATACCAGTTACGCTCCGGCCATTCAGTCGATGCGCGGCGTCATGTTGCGGACCATGGACGAACTGATGCAGCGGGGAGACACCGAGCGCGCGCTCGAGATCGGAGACAAGTACTTCCAATCGTTCCCGAACATGAACTTCCCCTTCTACTACGAGGCCTTCATCATGCTCGACCCCTACTTCCGCAGCGGTAACACCGAGCGGGCGGCCGACGTGATCGCGCAACTCGCCGAAAACACCGCCGACCGGCTGAACTACTACGAGAGCCTGGACGAGCAGGTGCTCAACGAGAGCTACTTCTACGAAAACCGCCAGGGGCAGGCCATTGCCCAGCAACTGATCCTACAGCTGCGGGACAGCGGCAACGAAACCCTGCGTAACCGCGTCGAGGGCATCCTCTCCAACTACCTCTACCTGGCCGAGGCACCCAGCCCGGGCTAGCGTATGGACAAGCAGAAGTTCGGTACCGCTCCGGTTTTCTTCACGGCGATATCCACCATCCTGGGGGCGATCATGTTTCTCCGTTTCGGCTTCGCGGTCGGAATGGTGGGGCTGGCCGGCACGATCGGCATCATCCTGATCGGCCACGCCGTCACGATTCCGACGGCCATGGCCATCGCCGAGATCGCCACCAACCAGAAGGTGGAAGGCGGCGGGGAGTACTACATCATCTCCCGAAGCTTCGGCCTCGTGATCGGATCCACCATAGGCATGGCGCTTTTCATGTCCCAGGCCATTTCGGTGGCCTTCTATATTATGGCATTTACCGAGGCCTTCAAACCCCTGATCGACTGGTTACGGGAGACCTACGTGCTGCTGCCGTGGTTCGATACGCTGCTGGGCTATCCCCAGACCATCGGCATTCCGGCACTGCTGGTGCTCACCGCGCTTATCCTTACCAAGGGAGCCGATCTGGGCGTGAAGGTGCTGTACACCGTCGTGGCCACTCTGGCGCTTTCCCTGCTGGCCTTCTTCGTCGGCACGACCGACTACGACCAGACCCACTCGGTTTCCTTCTTTAACAGTTACGAGGCGGAGCTTACCGCCCCCGACGAGCGACTACCGGCCGACCCGGATTCCGTCTACTACCCCGGCAGTGAGGTGGTGGCCCGGGCCACCGAACCGCCCCCGGCAGCCCCCGCTACCCCAGCCATCCCGGCGCTGAGCTTCTTTACGGTCTTCGCCATCATCTTTCCCGCCTTCACCGGTATGACGGCGGGCGTCGGCCTCTCCGGCGATCTGCGCGATCCGGGGCGGTCCATCCCCCGGGGGACCCTGGCGGCCACGATCGGCGGCATGATCGTGTATTTCTTCATGGCCTGGAAGCTCGCGGCTTCCGCCCCCCCGGAGGTGCTGGCCGACACGAGTAACCTGATCATGGCCGACATTGCCTGGCAGGGGTGGTGGATCATCCCCCTCGGGCTGGCTGCCGCGACCATTTCCAGCGCGCTGGGCTCCATACTCGTGGCTCCACGTACCCTACAGGCGATCGCGGCCGATAACATCTTTCCCGCCACCGGCATCAACCAATTTCTGGCCCGCGGGAAGGGAGAACGGAACGAGCCCTACAACGCCAGTCTGATCACCGTGGTGCTGGCCGCTTTTTTCATTTTGCTCGGGGCGCTGGACAGCGTGGCGGAGATCATCTCCATGTTCTTCATGGTCACCTACGGCTCCCTCTGCCTGATTAGCTTCCTGAACCACTTCGCCGCCGACCCGAGTTACCGGCCCACCTTCCGCTCCAAGTGGTACGTCTCCCTGTTCGGCGCGATCGCCTGTTTCGGGCTGATGTTCTTCATGAACTCCACTTACGCGGCTACGGCGGTGGTCCTCATCGGCTTGCTCTACGTATACATCGCCCACAGCAATCCCGACAAACGGAGTCTGGCGGTCATCTTTCAGGGCGTGATCTTCCAGATCAGCCGCCGCATTCAGATCTTCCTGCAGAAGGCGGATAAGGAGGAGAAAAAGAGCTGGCGGCCCAGCATCATTGCCGTAAGCGATGCCACCTTCACCCGCCTGGGCGCCTTCGACCTCCTGCGGTGGTTGTCCCAGAAGTACGGCTTCGGCACCTATCTCCACTACATCAACGGCTACCTGAGCCACGATACCTCCGAGGCCGCCGCGGAGACCAAGAAGCGCATCATCCGGATGGCGGAGGCTACCGAAAGCCGGATCTACGTCGACACTATCGTTTCGCCGTCCTACACTTCCGCCATCGCCCAGATCATCCAGTTTCCGGGCATCGCGGGTACGGAGAACAACCTGCTGTTGCTGGAGTACAGCAAGCAGACCGGGGAAGGCCTCGACGACATCATCGACAACTTCAAGTTGATCAAGTCAGTGGATTTCAACATCGGTATCCTGGGCCTCTCGGAGCGGGGCTTCGGGCTTAAGCGCACCATTCACGTATGGATCACCCGCGCCCACTATGAAAGCGCCAACCTGATGATCCTGCTGGCTTACATCATGACGGGCCACGCCGACTGGAAGAACGCCGAGATCAAGCTCTTCGCGGTCTTCGAGGAATCCAAGCTTGCCGAGGAGGAACAACGCCTGTACGACCTGATCGAAACCGGTCAGCTGCCCATCAGCCGCAACAACATCGACGTGCTCTGCCGCCTGGATAACAGCGACAGCCGCAGCGTCATCGCCCGCAAGTCCGGAGAAGCGGACCTGGTCATTCTAGGCTTCCGCGACGAGGTCCTGAAGCGTATGAAGGAAGGCCTCTTCGCCGGCTACGACGACATTGGTAACGTACTGTTCGTCAACGCGGCCGAAGAGGTGAAAATTCGGTAATGATAGCCTGGGTTCTCGCTCGCTACTAGGCGAACTGGGAGGGTTATCGCAATTGCCGGCTACTGTTCTTCCAATCTAAATCAGGACGGTGTTCGCCTATTTACTGGGCAAGGGAAGATATCAAGTACGGGTGCTCAGCCTTAACTTTTTCTAATATGGATTCGACGTGGTATATACTTAACTCGCAGCCATTTTCATCTAACCACCTCATCCATTTCAATTTATCATTGTTGAAACCATCAAAACCTGGATATACAGAAGTGTCCCCGAAGCGAACTGATGATTGGATGCCAGTAACTTCTTGAAGTGTGAAAACCGCTATCATTGACCTTCCCCCAATTATATAATCTGGCCCAAGATTCTCCTCGATTATTGACAACTCATTATCAAAGAAGGTCACCACTTCTTCCTTTACACATTTTGGATTACAACAAAGTATGTTCAGAAGTAGAAGGTAGATGAGTGTCAGGTGCCACAAATTTTTACTATACATTCTATTGCATTTTGAGCAGGCAAATTGACTTACCAGCACTGATATAAGATGTACCTTTTGTCCGTTTCGCTAAGAAGCATGATACCAAAGAGTGTCTCAGGAGGTTTCGTTAATCGTAGTCTCAGCAATTATATCATAAGAACGCGTTACAATCAAAGTAGGGTGGCACACATTAATCACAAACTAAAAGTGTTAAAACAGTGCGAAAAGATACTTTTAGTTGGTTATGTTGACTATATTCGCTTCAGCTATTTTTACTTAAAAATAATACCGATTATATGACACTGACCACCACCTTAGAGGCAGAGGTGATTTTTCTTGATTCATCCTTTGTGATAAAAGAAAAATACTTGCAAAGTCCCAAATTTATAAAATTAGCTGAATTAGCTAAAGACAATAATTTTTCGATTAAACTGGTAAGCCTCGTAGTTGATGAGGTATTACACCGGGCACACCGAGAGATTACCGATGTGCTTGAATTACGCAAGAGGAGAACTCAGGCATTTTCTAGCAAGGTAAAAGTATTACCAGCCTCACCCTTACTGGACACTCTGCAGCAAGACAATGAGCTTGACGTTCCAGCCTATCTCAAAGAAATAAGGGATGAGTTCTCGCGGTTATTTGATAAATATGATATTGAGTGCGTAGAAGTTAGTAAATCAAGTGTTGACATGGTCTTTGATAGGTATTTCAAAGGTCAACGACCATTTGGCATTGGGCGAAAAAAACATCAGTTTCCCGATGCATTTATACTGGAAACTATACTAGCTGATTGCCGGAAGCGCAAAGGGAAAGCATATCTACTGACTACGGATCCAGATTTGCTTGGTGTCAGGGAAGATATGGTAATACCTACAATGGACTTAGACTCGTTGATAAATTTGGCTGATAAAGTTGCTCAAGCAGTACTAGATCCTGAAAAAGTTGCTGCTGCATTCGGCAAGCATCACGAGGAGGTTGAGGAGCAGATTATCAAGAGCTTTTCGCCCGAAATTCTTAGTTATACCGTCAGCGCATTTAGTCACGATAAAAAATTTACTGGCACTGATGTATTCTTGCCGGAAATAAAAAATATCCACTTGGAACGCGCAACTGTATCTAAAATAACAGATGGTGTTGCTCGGGTGTATGTAGATCGCGCCGTCATTCAATATTACCTCCCCACCGAAGTTCATGAAGATCGTAATACTAGGGATTATGAATTGGGCAATTATGGTGGAACGGTCCGAAAGGAGAAGTATCCCGGGGATATTAAATCCCATTCAGGAGCTAACAACTTTGAAGTTGGTGTATGGCTGGAATTTAATTATGACGTCCATTCGAGTGAAATTTCTATCATAGACGACAGGTTCAATTTACTTTATATGAACATAATCAATTATGATGGTTCAACTACACCGGTTAGTATATAAAACTGGTTATACAGCGTTCAATATTAGAACAAAATACAATAGCCTCTGTAAGCATATCTAAGAGTTTTAGACCTAACCTTTGTGGCACCATATTTACAAATGTTCCGCACCCCCATTAAAACTCTTGACTATTACATTCAATCGCGCTGTACTATAGAAAAGATTCTAAGGTGCCATCCACGCTTTGCGGAAGAAGCTTAACATCATGTGATAAAAAAGCGCATTCGATTCACCAAGCGGATGCAAGAACTGAACACGATGCACTGAGCGTGCCTTGCTCAAAATAATCGACGGTGTTCAGGGGTAAAGGCCGGGAAGTAGTTGATCAAAGGGCCCTTCGCCCAATGAATTTAGTATTACTGGATAACCCTATACTATGGCCATTTGGTAGCCAAGTCGATAAGCTACCTTCCGATAGCCAATAGAACACTCTTAGACGCGCTCCAGCTTCCCCACCGACTTAGCGACCACCATCGCTACCGACGCATCACCGGTCACGTTGGCAATGGTGCGGCACATATCCAGGGGGCGATCGACGGCGAAGATCAGGGCGATGCCCTCCACGGGGATGCCCGCCTGTCCGAGGACGATGACCAACATCACGATGCCCGCACTCGGCACGGCGGCCGCGCCGATCGACGCCATACTGGCCGTTATGATGATCCCGAGTTGGGTGGCCAGGTCAAGCTCGAGGCCGAAAACCTGGGCGACGAAGACGGCGGCGACCGACTGGTGCAGGCTCGTGCCGTCCATGTTGACGGTCGCGCCGATGGGCAGTACGAAACTGGCAATCTCCTTGGGCACCCCCAGGTGTTTAGTGGTTTGCTCCAGCGTCACGGGCAGGGTCGCGGCGCTGGAACTGGTGCTGAAGGCCAGCAACTGCACCGGCGCGATGCCGCGAAAGAACGCCCCGTAACTGACACCCGTTAGCAGACGGACCAGCAGGGGATAAAGCACCATCACCAGCACGCCCAAGCCCAGCAGTACGCAGAGGCTGTACGACAGCAGGGCCGCGAACAGATCGGCACTCGGGGCTTCCACCACCAGGGCCGCCAGCAGGGCAAATACGGCGTAGGGCGCGGTGGCCATCAGCAGATCGATCAACTTGAGGACCACGTCGTTCACGCTGTCGAAAAACGCCTTGACGGGCCGCGCCTTGTCGGGGGGAATCAGGATGAGACCGATACCGAAAAAGACGACGAAGAAGATCACCTGCAGCATGTTGCCGTTGTAGGCAGCCGCGCCGACGATATTGTCCGGCACCAGGTCCACCAGGAAGCGCAGCGGCCCCTGGTCGGCCTGGGAGGTAGCGATCTCGATCCGCTGACTGGCGTCGTTGGCATAGGCGGCCAGGAGTTTCTCCCGCGTTTCCGGGGAAACGACGCGGCCCGGATTCACCAGATTGACGATGCCCAGGCCTACGATCACCGCGGTTACGGTCGTTACCAGGAAGAGGCCCAGCGTGCGGCCGCCGATTCGTGAGAGTTGGGAGATGTCCTGCAGGTCGCTGATTCCCTTGATGAGGGAGGCAATGATGAGCGGAATGGCGATCAGCTTCAGCGCGTTGATGAAGATGATGCCGAAGGGTTTGATCCAGTCTACGACGAAGTCCGTCGCGCCGATTGCACTGGCGACGAAGCCGAAGACTACGCCCAGTACCATACCGATAATGATCTTCCAGTGGAGCGCCAGGTGCCGCATATACTTTAGGTGATGGAGGTAAAGCTACTATTATCCTGACCCATTTATCACTTGTTCTCACTGCCCCCGGTCCGCCCCGCTTTGCGTAGCTTAGCCCGCTCTTCCGCCCCACCATGAACCAGAAGCAACTTACCGTTTCCTACACCGAATTCCCGGATCCCGCCGACCTTCCGGCGGCCGACCGCGAACTCCTCGACGCCGCCACCACCGCCCTGCCCACCAGCTACGCCCCCTACTCCAACTTCCGGGTAGCGGCCGCGGCCCGCCTCCGGGACGGCACCATAGTCACCGGCGCGAACATCGAGAATGCCGCCTACCCCATGTGCATCTGCGCCGAACCCAACGCCCTGGCCGCCGCCGCGTCCCTAAAACCGGGTATGCCGGTGGTGAGTATGGCCGTAACGGTAAAGGCCCCGGGCAGGATACTGAGCGCCCCCGCCAGCCCCTGCGGGAGTTGCCGGCAAATCCTCAGCGAGCACGAAAGCCGGTTCGGCCACCAACTGCGCCTGATTCTCCGGGCGGAGACCGGCCCTACCTACGTATTCGACCGGGCCAGCGATCTGCTCCCCTTCGGCTTCAGCGGCGAACTGCTCTAATCATTTCCCCCATGCGAATTCTGCTACTGCTCCTGCTATCCGTGGTGCTCCGCGCGCAATCCGGCGACTACTTTCAGCAGGAGGTGAGCTACGACATCCGGGCCAGCCTCGACGACCGCCGGCACGAACTGCAGTGCTTCCTCCGGCTTACCTACACCAACCGGGCACCCGTTGCCCTGGATTCCATCGTCTTTCACCTCTGGCCCCGGGCGTACGGCAGTGATCGGTCGGCCTTCGCCCGCCAGCAGCTGCGCAATGGCAGTACCCGCTTTCACTTTTCCACCGACCCGGAACGCGGTGATCTGGACAGCCTGGACTTCCGCGTCGACGACCAGGACGCCACCTTTACGTTCACCCGCGACCCAGACATCGGCGTCCTGCTCCTCCCGGAATTACTGCCGCCCGGTGACAGCATCGTCGTCACTACCCCCTTCCGGGTGAAGATCCCCGAAAGTTTCAGCCGGCTCGGGCGCGTTGGGGAATCCTACCAGATAACCCAGTGGTACCCCAAACCCGCCGTATTCGACCGCGACGGCTGGCACCCGATGCCCTACCTCGACCAGGGCGAATTTTACGGGGAGTTCGGCGACTTCCGGGTGTCGGTCACGGTACCGGAGAACTACGTGGTCGCCGCCACGGGCGAACTGCAGGAAGCCGCCGAGCGTCGGTGGCTACTCGAACGCGCCGAACGCACCGCCGCGGGCATGTCCAATGGGGAGGCGACCGCTGCCGGTTACGTTAACCAAGCCTTCCCCCCATCGGCGGAAGCCACCAAAACCCTCACCTACACCGCCCGCGGGGTCCACGATTTTGCCTGGTTTGCCGACAAGCGGTTTGCTGTTCTCCACGACACGTTGCTCCTGCGTTCCCGCCCGCACGAACCGGTCGACGTATGGGCCTTCTTCACGGAAACGGAAGCGAACCTCTGGAAAAACGCCCCCCACTACCTCAAACGCGCTACGCGCTTCTACTCCGAACACGTGGGTCCCTACCCCTACCCGCAGGTCACGGGGGTGCAATCGGCGCTTAGCGCAGGAGCCGGCATGGAATACCCGATGATCACGGTGATCGGACGAAGTGGCAGTAGCTACGCCCTCGACGAAGTCCTGGCCCACGAGATCGGCCACAACTGGTTCTACGGCATCCTGGGGAGCAACGAACGCGACCACGCCTGGATGGACGAGGGGCTCAACTCCTACTACGAGGAGCGGTACACCCGGCAATTTTACCCCGAACGCAGCGGGCGCATCCAGATCATTCCGGGGCGCGACACCGACGTGAACGCCCTCGGTTACCGGCTGGCCGCCCGGCTGGGAAAGGACCAGGCGCCCGATACCCGCAGCGACAGCCTCGGTGAAATGAATTACTGGATCTCCGCCTACAGCAAACCGGCCCTCCTGCTGCGCGAACTGGAGCGGGAACTAGGCCCGGAACGACTGGATGCCGCCTTCCGCACGTACTACGAGACGTGGAAATTCCGTCATCCGCAGCCGCAAGACTTCCTGTCCGTCATGGACGAAGCCACGGGTCGCGGGGACTACCTGCACGATGCCCTGACCACCACCGACCGCGGCACCTTCAATGCCCGGGCCCGGCGGCGGGTCCCGGCCGGGAACGGAAGACTACCCACCATCGGACTGGTGACCGACCAGGAGAGCGAGCGGCCCGCCCTCTTCGTAAGCCCGCTGGCCGGCTTCAACGCCAACGACGGGGCCCTGCTGGGTCTGGCGCTGCACAACCGCACGCTGGAGCCCCGGCGGTTTGAGTTCCTGCTGGCCCCCCTGTACGGCTTCGGCAGTAAGAAACTGGCGGGATTCGCGGGGGGGAGATACCGCATCACCCGTCCGTTGCCGTGGCTGCAGCGCGTAGTGGTGGGCGCGGGCGTACAACGGTTCACTGACTTCCGGCCGCCCGCGATACGCCTGCGCGAACTCGATCTTCGTTACGGATACACGCGAAGTGCGGTGAAGTCGGAATTCTTCCTGCAGCACCCCGCCATCGACCGCCGGGAAAGCAGCTTCTATACGCAGCTGATCCACCTGCGGCAAACCCGCCCCACCTTCGGTGCGGACGGGCAACTGCTCGACCCCATTCACTTACAGACCAATTTCGTGGGCGTAGGCTACCGCAGCGTGCTCGAGCGGGCGATTAATCCCCTCGCCTACGGCCTGCGGGTGGAGTACCGCAACGGGGACCGGCGGAACTTTACCGAGGCCGATTATCTGCGGTTGGAGGGTACCCTGACGGGGGGGTACCAGTACCGGCGGAAGAAGTTTCTGAGGTGGCGGTTCTTCGGGGGGTACTTCCTCCACCACGACGCGCGGGACCGGAACACTTCGCCGGCCTACAGCCTCTCGCTGGTCGATAATGCCGCCAGTGACTACCGCTACGACGACCTCTACTTCGGTCGCAACCAGGACGGGGGCTACGAACAGCAGATCGAACGGCGGCAGGGGGGCTTCCGGGCTCCGATCTCGCCGGCCTTTAATTTTGGACGCAGCAACAATTATCTGGGGGCCGTCAATGTGGACGGAGATCTTCCCTTTCCGTTGCCGGTCAGTGTGTACTTCGACGCGGGCGTGTACGGTTTCCGGCCCACACTTAGCAGCGACCCAACCAATGAATTTCGTTGGGTGGGGGGTCTGTCGATCAACCTCTTTCGCGACCATTTTCACCTGTACCTACCGCTGGCCGCCGACGTGGAAACCCGTCGCCTGCTCGAGGAGCGGGGCAGTCTGCTGGACCGCCTGTCCGTCCGTTTCAATCTGAGCGGCCTGCTGCCCTGGCGGTGGCTGGACGACTTACCCTGATTACCTTTGGCCCATGACGTTCAACGACTTCGTCCGCTTTGCCGCGGAGCATCCTTCGACGGTGATTCTGTACTTCACCCTGCTTCCCCTGGCGGCCCTGCTGCTCGGCGCGATGAACCGGGAAGAAAACCACCTCCCCCCCTGGAATTACCTGTACTCTACGCTACTCTACCTGGTGGCCGTACCGGCGCTGCTTTCGCTGGGTATGAGCGGGTATGCCCTGCTGAACGGGGACGGCGGATTACTGCGGAGCGATCTCGTGTTGTCGCTACTGCCCCCCATTAGTCTGATCGCTACCGTACTGATCGTTCGCACGCAGGTGAAATTGCGGTCCCTACCCGGTTTCGGCGGCCTGGCGGGCCTCCTCGCCGTCATTCTCCTGGCCCTGGGTCTGCTCTGGGTGGCCGACCGGGTGCAGGTCGCGGACGTCGGTCTTTTACCGGTCCGCTACGTGGTCCTGATCTTTCTCGTGCTCTTATTCTTCGTTCGCCTGGCTTCGCGAAAGCTGAGCGCGCAGTAGCGTAAGGCAGGTGTCAATACGGTAAACTCCGACTCGCCAATGCGCGGCGATGTCCTATTTTACCGGCCTCCCGCACCCCGACCGATCGCTATGCATCCACTCCGTTTCATCCTGTTGTTCTGCCTGCTGGGGGCGGTATCGTTGGGAGCGCAAACGTTGGATTACGGACAGGGACAACTCATCGTTCAGCTCCGTAGCGATGTGGACGCCAAAACCTGGGCCTACCGTCAGCCCGAAGTGACGGCGTGGCGCAGATTGGGCACCACCGTCAACAGCCTGCTGGTAAATTTCGACTGGACCCGCTACGCCGAAAGCACCCTGCGCGACCGGTATTCGCACGACCCCGCCGTCATCAGTGCCCAACTCAATCACCGGCTGAGCATGCGCCTGCGCAGGCCCGACGACCCCCGGTATCCGCAGCAGTGGCAACACCGGAATACCGGTCAGGCCGGCGGTACGGCCGGCGCCGACTACAATCTGGAGCAAGCCTGGGACATCACGACCGGGGGCGTAACGGCCAACGGCGATACCATCGTTGTCGCCTCCATTGACAACGGCATCGACTTCGATCACGAAGACCTGCAGCAAAACATCTGGGTGAACCGCGACGAGATCCCGAATAACGGCATCGACGACGACCGTAACGGTTACGTCGACGACCGCTTCGGCTGGAACACCGCCCTGGAGTCGAAAGACATCGAGGGCGGGGGCGGCGATCACGGCACGCCGGTCATGGGTCAGATCGGCGCGGTCGGCAACAACGGTATCGGGGTCACGGGCGTCAACTGGCGGGTGAAGGTGATGTCGGTCACCAACAACTTCGACCCCCTCGAATCGGAAGTGATCCAGGCCTACAGCTACGCCCTCGAAGCCCGCCAGCGCTACGATGCCACCGGTGGCCGCGAGGGGGCCTACGTCGTCGCCACTAACGCCAGTTGGGGACGTGACCGCGCCTTTCCCTCCGATAGTCCGATCTGGTGCGCCATCTATGATTCCCTGGGCCACCACGGCATCCTGAACGTAGCCGCCGTACCGAACAGCGACATCGACGTGGACGAAGTCGGCGACCTGCCCGCCCTGTGTACTTCCGAGTACCTAGTGGTCGTCACCAGCCTGGGCATGAACAACAATAAGGTAAAGGACGCGGCCCGGGGTGCCCTCTCCGTGGACCTGGCGGCTTACGGGGAAGGGGTGTACACGACCGTACTGGGCAACGGATACGGCCCCGTGTACGGAACTTCCTTCGCCGCACCGGCCGTCACCGGTACGCTAGGCCTACTTTATTCCGCCCCCTGCCCCTCCTTCGCCGAACTGCTGCGCAGCGATCCGGCGGCGGCGGCCCGCTACGTCCGCGATCTGCTCTACGGCAACCTGCGGCCCCAGTCCGCGCTGCGGGGCATCACCGTCACCGGCGGATCGCTGGACGCCGGAGCCGCCCTGACCGCCCTGATGGCGGGGTGTGGTAGCTGTGCCCCACCCACTTCGTTCACCATCACCGCGCCGGACGACGCGTCTAGCGATCTGCTGCTCTCCTGGAACTCGGTCGCGTCGGTCACCCGGACCGTGCTCCGGTACCGCCCCGTCGGTTCGGCTACCTGGACGGAAGTAGCTGAAGTTGTATCCCCCTACCGGCTCACCGGACTGCCGTCCTGCACTCCCTACGAGTTGCAGCTGCGGGCGGACTGCAACGGCAACCGGTCGGCGCTGACCGACATCCGGGAAGTGGAGACGCCCGGATGTTGCCGGATCCCCGAAGATTTTCGGCTCCGAGCGCTGTCGGGTGGGCGCATCGAGGCCGCATGGTCCCCCCTCCTTACCGCCCATACTTACACCCTCCGCTACCGCAACGTGGGGGGCGAATGGACGGAGTTTACTACTCCCGACCCACAGGTGGAAGTGAGCGACCTGCGCAACTGCCGCGACTATGAGTTTCAGGTACGCACGGACTGCGCCGCGCAGAGCACCGCCTTCTCGGGGCGGCTGGTGCAAAAAACACTGGGCTGTGGTGTGTGCCTGGACATCAGTTATTGCAGTCCGCCGGTGTACCGCAACGAACAGGAGTGGATTGCGGAGGTGCATATTCCCGGCATTCTGAACCACGCGTCGGAGCGGGGCACCGGCGCCTACACCAACTTCGGTGACCTGACCGAGGCAGCCATGGTTCCCGGCGGGGTCTACCCGGTTCGCTTACTGCCGGGCTTCCGGAGCAGCAGCTTTACGGAAGATTTTCACCTGTACGTCGACTGGAACCAGGACGGCATTTTTGCTGCCGAGGAGCTTGTCCTGCAGCAATCCGCGGCACCGGGGCAGTCCGCGACCGGTGTAATTACGGTCCCCGGGGAAGCCCGGACCGGCCTGACGCGGATGCGCCTCATCATGCAGTTCTCCGCGGTCAATACGGAACCCTGCCTGACGGGCTCCGGGCAGCGCCCCGGGGGGGAGGTAGAAGATTACTGCCTGGACGTGACGCCCGCCCGCGGTTGTCCACCACCGGATTCGGTCGCGGCCCTTTACGATGAACCCAACAATTCCACCACCCTGAGTTGGGGGGCCTCGGCCGCGCCGGGCGGGAAGTACGTGCTGCGGTACCGGGAGCGTACCGCCTCCGACTATACCGAAAGGAAGGTCGAGGGCATAAGCGCCACCATCCGCAACGTAGATCTGTGCAGCAGCTACGAGGTACAGATCGCCAGTGAATGCGATGGCGCGGCGGGCAGTTTCCGGACGATCTACTTCGGGGACGACTGCGTATCGGACCCTCCCCAAGTGCTCACCGATCACGGCTGGAGCGTGCATCCCAATCCGGCTACGGGTTTCACTACCGTCGACTGGCCGGCGGACTGGACCGTCCTGAGCGTTGAGCTCTACGGTGCCGACGGGCGTCGGGTGCTTGCTTCCCCGGTCCCGTCGACCGCGAGCGAACTGCGGCTTCCCGTACGCAACCTAGTCCCCGGGGTATACTTCGTGCGCCTAACCGTCTCTGATGGTAGCCGGGGCAGCAGGCGTTTGCTGGTGTGGTAGGACGATCTCCCCGCCCTGGTATACCTTTGGGCAATGAGTGTACATAAGGTCATTGACGTCAAGCGGGTCACTACCCACACCCTCCAGGCCATGAAGGAAGCCGGAGAAAAAATCGCCATGCTCACCGCCTACGATTATTCCATGGCCCGGATACTCGACGCGGGCGGTGCCGACGTGCTGCTGGTGGGCGATTCGGCGAGTAACGTAATGGCGGGCCACGAAACCACGCTGCCCATCACCCTGGATCAGATGATCTACCACGCCGCCAGCGTAGTGCGGGGAGTGCAGCGGGCCCTCGTCATCGTCGACCTCCCGTTCGGCACCTACCAGGGCGACAGCAAGATGGCCCTCAAGTCCAGCATCCGCATCATGAAGGAAAGCGGCGCCCACGCGGTCAAACTAGAGGGCGGCCAGGAAGTGGCGGATAGCATCCGCCGCATCCTGAGCGCGGGCATTCCGGTGATGGGGCACCTCGGCCTGACCCCCCAGTCGATCTACAAGTTCGGCACCTACACCGTGCGGGCCAAGCAGGAGGCGGAAGCCCGCCGGCTCCTCAAGGATTCTAAGATGCTCGACGAGCTCGGCTGCTTCGGGATGGTGCTGGAAAAGATACCGGCCGAACTGGCCCGCCGCGTCAGTGAATCCGTAGATATTCCCACCATCGGCATCGGCGGCGGGGCCTACTGCGACGGACAGGTGCTCGTCACCCAGGATATGCTGGGGATAACCAAAGACTTCCATCCGCGTTTCTTACGGCGGTACGCGGAGCTATTCGACGTGATCAGGTCGGCTACGGAAAGCTACGTAACCGACGTCAAGGCCGGCGATTTTCCGAACGACAAAGAACAGTACTAGCACGGCCCGGCCGTACCGAACAGATGAAGAAAATTATCGCACTCCTCGTGGTGGCCATCGTACTCCTGGCCGGCTTCGCCTACTACCAGCTTATGGTGGTCCCCGTCGTCCCAAAGGATTCCGAAGCGCCGATCGTAGTGCAGTTTCCGACTGGCAGCAGTTACGAGCAGGTGATGGACTCACTGGCCGTGCGGGGCATCCGTCCCAACCGGACCTTTTTCGATCCCCTTGCTAACCGTATGCGCTTTCGCCGCGAACCGATGCGCGCCGGTCGTTTTTCCCTTCCCCCCGGCACCAGCGCCATCGGGCTTATCCGCCGGCTGCGTAGCGGAGCCCAGGCCACCGTCGACGTAGTGCTGACGACGGAACGGGAGCCCATGAACGTAGCGGCCAAGGTCGCGCGGTTTTTGGAACCCGACAGTCTGGCCTTCTGGCGCTTGTTTCAGGATACCGTTTTCGTGGATAGTATCGGGTATACCCCCGAGACGCTTCAGACGCTGTTCATTCCCAATACCTACGAGATGTACTGGAATGCCACCCCGCGCGAGTTCGTCGCCCGGATGGTGAAGGAGCACGAACGCTTCTGGCGCGCCAACGACCGCCTCGACAAGGCGGCCGCGGTCGGTCTTTCCCCCGCGGAAGTGTACACCCTGGCCAGCATCGTGGAAAAGGAAAGTCTGCAGGCCGTGGAGCGCCCCCGCATCGCGGGTGTCTACCTCAACCGCCTGCGCATCGGGATGCCGTTGCAGGCCGACCCGACGGCGGTGTTCGCTACCCGGGAGTTCGACGTCGGCCGCGTACTGCACCGCCACATCGAATTCGATAGCCCCTACAATACTTACCGCTACCCGGGCCTGCCCCCCGGCCCCATCACGATGAGCAGCGCGGGCAGCATCGATGCCGTGCTGTCGCCGGAGGAACACAATTTTCTGTACTTCTGCGCCCGCGGCGACGGTAGCGGCCTCCACAATTTCGCCAGTACCCTGGCCGGCCATTCCCGCAACATCGCGATCTACGTCGCTAACCTGAAGGCCCGGGGCATTCGGTAGGCGTCAGCGGCGCACGACCCGCACCGTCCGCGTTTCCTCCCCCGCCCGCACCCGGATGAAGTACAGTCCGGCCGGCCGGTTACCGAGGTCGATGGTGGCCGTCAACTGATTACCCGTTCCGAAGCGTAGCCACTCCACGCGCCTGCCGGTCGGATCGTACACTTCCACTTCCAGTTCCCGGGACTGCTGCAGCGCGAGGCGTACCTCTATTCGATCGGAGGTGGGATTAGGAAATAATTCCAGCCCGGGGAGTGCGCCTTCGTTTTGGGTCGCGACCGCCGTCAGATCGATCGAGATCGTGCGGGAGTTCGTACAGCCCAGCACGTCCGTGACGGTCACGGAGTAGTCCGCCACGCTCAGATTACCCACCGATTGAGTAGTGTCGCCCGTACTCCACGCGTAGCTGTAGGGAGACAGGCCACCGCGGACGGTGAGGTAGGCCGTACCGTCGTCGGCAAAGATGCCGGAGGGGGGGTCCGTCGTGACCCGAATGTCGAGGGAGCCGGTACAGCGCCGGACGCGAAGGTCATCGATGTCCACAAAAAAATCTCCGGTGCTCCATTCCACTTCAACCAGGAAGCGCACGCTCTCACCGGCGAAGTCAAGCGGCAACGCGATTTCTTGACTACCGGCGGTAAGTTCTTGCTCCGTCAGTACGGTCGCCTCGTCGTCGCAGTCCATCAGCGCGCTTACCCGCAAGGTGCCACCAGCCGGTTCTCCGTCCGTGGTCGGTGTCAGAGCCAGCGAGAACCGGAGGGAGTCCTGCGCGGCCACCGGGCCGTAGCGGGCCGTGGTAAAGGACAGGGCCGTATCCCGCGCCGAGAGGTTGTCCGCAAGGGTCACCGACGGATTGCCCGCGCGTCGGGCAATTACGAGATCTCCGTCCAGTAGCCAGTCCGTCGGTCGGCGACCGTTCTCGAAGTCGACCAGGAAGGGAAGTTCCCGCACCGGTTGAAAGACCAGCGTCGTCGTGTCGTTCTCCGGGGTCGTATCGCCTTCCGCCATCACCCAGGCGCGGATCGTGACCGGATCCGGGGCGGTGACTCCGAGATCGGCCACGAACGTTACGGTCCGTCGGCCGCCCCGGGTGGCCGGCGCGGCGGCGCGGGTGGAATTGACTTCGCCGTCTCCGACGCGGTAGCTCACCGTTACGCTATCCACCCGCTGGGTACCGACATCCGTGAAGGTAAATTGCAGGGTATCCCCCGTTTCGTTGCAGCTCCCGTAGCCGGCCACCCGGGCACTGACGGCCGCCAGGTCCGTTTCGTTCCCGGCCGTGATCCGGATGTCGTCGATCGACACGCCCTCCCGCTGACCGTCTCCGTCGCTGGTGAATACGAAGCGCAGTTGTACCTTGTCGGCCCCCTTCAGTCCGCTGAGTTGCTGCCCCACCAGGGCATAGCCGCCGCCGAAGCCGCCGTCACCGTCCCAGACCCGGTCGCGACCGTTGTTGTACCAGTTGATGCTCGTCGGGTTGCGGTCAAGCCGCTGCCAGCTGTTCCCGCCGTCGGTCGAGGACTCCAGGAACAGTCGGTCGAAGTTCTCCTCGGTGTCCACGTACAGCAGGAAGGACAGGAACGGATCGGTGGCCAGGCCGGAAAAGTCGAAGCAGGGCGACCGTAGGTAGCTGCGTTCGTCGTTGCTGTAATCGCCCCGGGCGTTGGTGACGTACGCGTAGCTTCCCGATCCGGCCCGGTCGATCAGGGTGTTGCCGGGTTTGGCCCGCTGCCACGTGGAGGGGCCGGCTCCCGCGCGTTCGTCCCGCCAGAAGCCCGTACCACTTTCGAAACCTTGTACGTAGGGAAAGGTGGAGATCACCGGTACGCTGAGCACCGATACGTCCAGGGTGTCGTTGGCCGGATTCTCGTCGCCCTCGAGTTTGGTGAAGACCTTAAAGTTGTAATAGCCGGGAACGCTGAGGTCCGCCATGGCGTCAAAGGTGAAGTTTTTGGTGCTGTCTACCCCCAGTACCCCGGTGTAGATGCCGTCGAAGGGGGTATTTACCCCGCTGGGGGCGTCGTTGAGGGTAAAATCGACTTCGAAAAACTGCTGGGCCTCTCCCCCGAAGTTGGTGATCGCGATGGTCACCGAATCGCTGGTACTGCCGGCGCATTTTTCGATCGGCTTCACCAGGCGGGTCACGCCGATGTCTTTTTGCAGCGGCGTCCGGATGCGGAAAGGGCCCCGGCGTACGGTCGTCTCCTCCGGCGTCTGGCACGTTGTCGATACGTAAAAAGTATAGGTAGTGGTCGGCGCTAAACCGGTGATACGTAGCATGGTATCCTGGGTAGTCACCCGCGTGCCCTCCCCCTGGGCGGGATCGAAGTCCCCCGGTCCGTACTCGATCAGGTAAGTGGGTCCGGCGGCGGCGGGCGTCGAGCGAAAACGGATGTCGACGGAGTTGTAGCGTACCCGGTACAGTTCGATGGAGGAGAGGGGCGGCGGGGCGCAGGCGCGGCAGTTCGCGGTGAAAGCCGTGAGGTTGGCATTGGTTTCCGGAGCTTCTACCCGGTAGATGAGACTGTCGTTGTTGTCAAAAATGGAGAAGCTCACCTCTTCGGGGAAGGCTTCCGCCCGGTAACCTACGTTGACGGCATCGCCGTTATTCACGGGAATGAAGAAGTCGCGGCGGCTGCCGTCGTCCACCGTGGCGTCGAGGGTAAAGGTGCGCGGCACTCCAGCTACGGTCACGGTGACCGCGGCTCCCCGGTAACCGTCACCCCCACTGTCCTGCAGGCGCAATTGGTAGAAACAGTCCTGGGCGCCCAGTCCGGTTACGAGCAAAATCAGGGCGGGTAGTAGGTAGTGTCGCATGGTCCGAAAAATACCACAAAGGCAGCGAACGACGTGCGGCAAAGTGGCTGAACCATTTGGGTACCGTGGCGTTAGTCACCCGGCCAGCAGACAATCACCTTTTTATTCCCCCGATTTGGCGGTTTACTCCATCAACGACGTAGAAAAACTAACCGGCATCCGGGCGCACACCCTTCGTGCCTGGGAGCAACGCTACGACCTGATCGCCCCCCGCCGCAGCAAGGCCAACGTGCGCTACTACCTGGAAGAGGATCTGCGCGAGCTCTCCGGCATCGCCCTGCTCAACAAACACGGCTACCGCATCAGTAAGATCGCCGCCATGAGTCCGGACGAGCGTACGGAGCTGGTCACCTCCCTCTCCTCGCTCAACGTCAGTCCCGACACCCAACTGGATGCCCTTACTCTGGCAGTCGTGGAACTCAATGAGTACAAGTTCAGCCTCATCCTGAACACCAACATCGAGCAGCGCGGGTTCGAGGAAACGATGATGGAGGTCGTCTACCCCTTCCTGGATAAGCTGGGCGTTCTGTACTTCACGGGTTCCGTGGCCCCCGTGCAGGAATCCTTCGTCGGTGGGATCATCCGGCAGAAAATTCTTTCCGCCACCGACCGGCTCCCCGCCGCCGAACGGTCGCGGCAACCCGTCTTCGTGCTCTTCCTCCCCGAAGGAGAGCGGCAGGACCTGAGTATGCTCTTTATCCAGTACCTCCTGCGCAAGCGCGGCTTCCCTACCCTGTACCTGGGAACAGGCATATCCCCCACCGACCTGGCGGACCTCTGCCGGGCTACCCGCGTGGATTACCTGCTCACCCTCCTATCCAACAGCTACGTGGAGCGGCCGGTGGAGGAATTGGTCGCCGATATGCTGGAGCAGTGCCCCGATGCCCGGCTCCTGTTGTCGGGTTACCAGGCGAGCCTGCACGATCTGAGCGGATTCGAGCGGGTGGATAAGGTAGCGGGTCTGCAGGAGATGCTCTCCTTCCTCACGGACCTCAGTACGCACGCAGGTCTGAGTATTGCTGCAGCGAGATGATCTGCCAGTCGTTGAGGGTACGTTCCACTTCCGCGGGGTGAATAGCCGCCAGCGCGACCAGGGTACTTCCGGTTTCCGGTCTGGGCAGTAAGTCGCTGTAGTATTCGGGAAAAGCCCGGCGCTCGTCTTCGCTGGCCTGGGCACGGTCCTGCTGCACCGCCCGCGTGGCGTTGCTCCATACTTCAAATCCCAGACCGGCATCGTAGCACAATTGCTCGAGTTGCTCGATCGCCGCCTCGCCACTGGTGTGTAATAGGCAGCTGAACGTTTGGTAGGGAGACCGCTTGATGCAGTCGACCGCCTGGTAGATCGATACCCGCCGCCGGGCCACTACGTTGTAGCCCTTCCGGCCCCGCCGGTCGTACAGCATGAGGTCGCGGTACCGGGTGCCGCTACCGGGATGCGGAATGCTTACTACCCGGCCGCGGGCGGCGTCCAGGGGTTGCATCCACAGGATTTCGTAGCCCTTTTCGTGGCGGAGCTGCAGCCCCAGGGGGGCATCGGTTCGCAGGCGATCGAAGCCGAATTTAGTCCAGACCGTCTGGGCGACGCGCATCCGCTTCAGGGGCACGGCGGCCAGGCCCAGTTGCCACCATGCGTCGCGGTCGTCGGCATCCAGCGCGACGGTCTTACTCCAGTAGTGGAAGGCCGGTTTCCATTCCTTCCGGCGGGTATAGATCGCGGCCAGGCTGCGGAAGGCATCGGACCATTCCGGCACCAAACGCGTCACCTTCTTCAGCAGCTTCACGGCCGTGTAGGGGTCCCCCACCTTGTCGTAGCGGAGCGCCTGCTCGTAGAGGTCCAGATGGTTGGGCGGTAGGTCCATGTGCCGTAAGGTGGGAAATGTTTTCCGGGGCTTATTAACGTATCAGGGTAGTCGAGGTTGCGTGCTCAACCAGTCTTACGGGTCGGGCGTTGGCAAGGTATGGATATCCGCTCCCTCAGCCTCGAAGAGCTCACCTCTCAGTTGATTCTTTCCGGCGAAAAAAAGTTTCGGGCCAAACAGGTCTACGAATGGCTCTGGCAGAAGGGTGCCCGCTCGTTCGACGAGATGACTAACCTCTCCCTCGATCTGCGGGAGAAATTAAAGGAAAAGTACGAGCTGCCCGTCGTAACCCTCGACAAGCTGCAACGTAGTGCCGACGGTACGGTGAAGAGCCGCTTCCGCCTTCACGACGGCCACCTGATCGAATCGGTGCTGATCCCCGTCGTGGCCGACGATCGCTTCACCGTTTGCGTATCCAGTCAGGTCGGGTGCAGCCTTACGTGCACCTTCTGCGCCACCGGCCGCATGAAGCGTCTCCGCAACCTCACCGCCGCCGAAATTTACGACCAGGTATTTCTGGTCAACGAACAGTGCCTCGAGATTTTTGGTAAGCCCCTCACCAATATCGTCTATATGGGGATGGGCGAACCCCTCCTCGCCTTCCGGGAGGTCGTCGGCAGCATCGACCGCATCACCAGCCACACCGGTCTGAACATGGCGCCGCGGCGACTCACCGTCTCCACGGCCGGAATCGCCAAGATGATCCGTAAACTGGCCGACGAGGACACCAAGGTCAATCTCGCCCTCAGCCTCCACGCCGCCGACGATGAGAAGCGCAACGAGATCATGCCGATCAACGAAACCAATAACCTTGAAGCTATTATCGAGAGCCTCGAGTACTTCTACGCCAAGGCCAAGAAGCGGATCGGCTTCGAATACATCACCTTCCAGGATTTTAACGACAGCCTCGAAGACGCCGAACGGCTCTACCAGATCTGTCGGCGCGTACCCAGCATGGTCAACATTATCGAGTACAACCCCATCGACAACGCCCCCTTCCGTAAATCGAGCGAGCACCGGATCGACGACTTCGCTACCTATCTCCGCGACCGGGGCATCATGGTCACCGTCCGCCGTAGCCGCGGTAAGGACATCGACGCGGCCTGCGGTCAACTGGCCAATAAGGCCTAAAGCTTCGTCAGGATCGCTTCCAGCTCCCGCTGTTTCTCCTCGTCGTCGATGAGGTACACGGGCAAGACCACCTGCCGGCCGTCGCGCAGGGCAAGCACGAGTTCGCGTACGGAGGGACGGCTCACGCTCCCCACGGCGGAAAGGTCCACGACCTGCCGGCCACTGACCTGATCCAGGGAAAACATCAGCACCCCGTCTTCGATCTCCACGTACCGGTCCGGGGGGGCGACTTCGTCGTCCCCGTGGTTGTAGGTGAAGTAAGCGATCAGGACGCTCACCAAAAGGTAAACGAGCCCCAGCACCAGCGACCACAGGTGGCTACCGTCGTCCCCCGTGGTCCACGCCGTGAAGTAGAGATAGAGCGAATGAACGGCGGCTACCAGGAGGAGCAGCGCTCCGAAGTAAAAGAGCAGGTGCAGCATCCGGGTCGTGCGCGGATTAGGATGGTCGGTCCGGAAAGAATAGTCAGGTATCACGCCAGCGAAGATAACCGCCCGGGCAGGATCACCGCAGAAAAACGATCTTCCCCACGGCGTGCTGCTCGTTCTCGAGACTGAATTGCCCGTTGCTTGAAGCAAAGATCAGGTAAACCCCCGTCGTGACCCGGCGTCCGTTGTAGTCGGTCCCCGCCCACGTAAATTGCCCGCCGATCGCCGTACCTTCCTCTACCAGTTTACCGCTCAGATCGGTGATCTTCACCCGGGCGTCCCGCATCAGCCCCTGAATGGCGATCTGCCCCGCGTACCCGGGTTCCACGGGATTAGGAAATACGACGAGCTCCGGGGCAAAGGACGGCGCCGCCAGCGTAGCGTTACTGCGGTAACTGATCACGCCGAGTTCCGTACCGAAGTAAACCGTGCCGCTGTTGGGGTCGATGGCGATGTCGCGCACCAGATCGTCGAGCAACGGACTGTTGCCCCGGTCGAAGAACCGCAGTTGATCACGCCCGTCTTCCGACAGCAGGTAGGCTCCGCCGTTCGTGCCGATCCACTTCCGGTTGCCCCCGTCTACGGCGATGGCCCGGATCTCTTCCGTTTCCAGCAGGAAGCCTCCGAAACCATCATCCGCTTCCACCTGGGGCCGCCGGCCCGGACACGTCGTCACGTCAAAGAGTCGATCCCCGCACTCAAAGACCACGATGCCCATGGTCGTACCGATCCAGACCGCCCCGTCCAGGTCGACCGCGATGCTGCGCACTTCGTTGGTCGGCAGTTCACTGGTGCTGGTCGTGATGGTGCGGCAGCGATCGTCACTCGGATCCAGCGGCGTACCCATAGGATCGATAATGGTGATCCCGCCGTCGCCGCCCCCACGGTGCAGCACCCACACATATCCCTGCCGGTCGACGGCAATGTCGATGGCAATGTTCAACTCGCAGCTCTGGCCGAGGGCCGCCCACGCTCCGTCCGGACTCCGTACGCTCACGATCCCGTTCTGGTCCGCCCGACTTACGCCGAAGTACGTAAAGCCGGCGGCATCGGTAGCGGCACCGGCCGCCCGGATGCGACCGGGCCCCGCATCCGGAGCCAGTTGCAGACTGCTGTTGGTTTCGTCGTACAGGGTAGCCTCCCCTTCCGCGTCCAAGCCGACGACGCCCTCGAAGAACGAACTGAAGTAGTGTACTCGATTGACGGGGTCGTAGTCAACGTCGATGATGGTAGCCACGTCGTCGTCACCCCCGACCGACCCGTTCCGTCCCCGGAAGGCGGGAGTATTGTTGCGATCGACGGTCGTCCAGCTGCCGTCGCGGAAGCGGTATACGCCCTTAAAGTCAAAGGTCGGCGTCGTGTTTTCGTCCAATTGGCCGGGGGCGACCCACAGGGAGGTGCCGTCGTGCAGCAGCCGGTAGTTCTTGTCGTCGAGGGGGCCGGGATAGGCTATCCGCCGGCAGTCGCCGTTCGGTGCCGTCAGGTAGCGGATACTCTCGGCGGCATCGCCGAACCAGATGCGCCCCCGCTCGTCTTCGATCGCGTTGACGGTGCGGTAGGCGCAGTCGGGAAGTTGTCGTTCGGCCCCCGGATTTTCTTCCAGCGCGATCACGGCCCGGTCGGCGCAGTTTCCCGTCGTACACTGGTAGCCGGCCAGTAGCAGGTCACCGCCGCCGGCGAGGTACTGTAGACGGTTTCGCCGCACGGGAGCATCGTAGTGCAGGTCGGCACGGCTGCCCGTCAGTCGCCATACGTCCTCGTTCACGCCGAAGTACAGTTTTCCCTTCCAGACAGTCACCGTGTTGGTGCTGTAGTCGCCCGGTAGTCCGACGCCCGGACCGAGCAGGTCCCAGTTGTTGAAGTCGTTCAGGTTCACGCCGGTCAGGGGAACCCGGTAGAGCCCTTCTTCGGTAGCGGCGTAGAGGCTGCCGTCGAACTCGGCCGCCTGGGCCACGCCCACGCCGGTGAAGGTGGTAAATAGGAAAGTTTCGTCGGTGAGCGAAAGTGCCGATACTCCGTAGCCCGCGGCCAGGTATACCCGGTTGTTGTCCCCGAAGGAGACGCCGTAAATACGCTTATCGCCACTGAAGTTGAAGTTATCGATCTGCCGGAGGGTCGTGAAGCGCCCGTCGCGCAGCAGGTCGATGGTGCTGTTGTCGTACACGATGATCAGTGTGGCGGTAGGCTCGTGGTATTCGACAATATTGATGCGCCCGCCGGCCAGGCCGTCCGTCCGGGTGAACGGACGGAAACTAAGGTCCTCCTTATCCAGGAAGAAGAGCGCGTTGCCGGTGGTGTAGACGATGGATTCCGGGCTCTGGGTCACGTACGCGCCGTTGGCAAAAGATTGCAGGCTCCGCCACTGCCCGAGGCTGTCGGTCTGTCCCGCGATCGCGGCGGTCACCAGTAGCCAGCATCCCAGTAAAGTTATTCTCAGCGCCATGGGGTAAAGGTACATTAGGGCGGGCCCGCGGGTGCCGCGTGGTTTCCGTAAAGCTGTGTCAACCGGCTTACCAAGAGCAAGATGCCCGGTACTTCCCGTACGTTGTCCGGCGGCAGACCTTCTTCCCCTATCTTTCGACCCATGCAGGTCCCTTCCATCGGCACGATCGCCTTTTACCTCCCCGACCGGGGCTATGGCTACCTCCGCCTGCGGGATACCCGGGAAGAGTTCCACTTCCGCAAGCGCAATCTGCGCACGGCTACCGTACAAAAGGGCGACCTGGTCCGCTTCGTTCTCCGGGAGGGGCCGGGGGGGTACTACGCGGACGAGATCGAACCCGCCGCGGTAGCCTAGGATCATCATCGGCCCGCGCCCGGGCGTTGATCGTGGCGGCCGTACCCGGGATTACCGTTTCGTCCGTCGCACCCCGGTGACCCGCAGGTTGGTCGGTGGCGGACCCGCAAATTTCTCGCCCGGTCCCGAAAGCGTTCTACCTTTAATCCGTCGGTCCGTCGGCAAACTGAAAATCGCCCGTGGCAAATTCCTTATGGTAAATCCCGCCTCCCTTCCCCTTACGTTCACCGGATACGATCTGCCGGATGCCACGTTGCTCCGCCTGTACGGTGAGCTCCTGCGTCCCCGCCTCATTGAGGAGAAAATGCTGAAGCAACTGCGGGGCGGAGTAATTTCCAAGTGGTTCTCCGGGATCGGTCAGGAAGCCATCAGCGTCGGCTGTACGCTGGCCCTGCAGCCGGATGAGTACATCTTCACCATGCACCGCAACCTGGGGGTCTTTACCAGCCGCGACGTCCCCCTCGAACGTCTCTTCGCCCAGTGGCAGGGCAAGCCCGGCGGATTTACGAAGGGCCGCGACCGCAGTTTTCACTTCGGCAGCCCGGAGCACCACCTGGTTGGGATGATCAGTCACCTGGGACCACAACTGGCGCTGGCCGCCGGCGTAGCACTCTGGCACAAGATCAGGAACGAAGGCAAGGTAAGTCTGGCCTTCACCGGCGACGGCGGTACCAGCGAGGGGGATTTCCACGAGGCCCTGAACCTCGCCGCCGTGTGGAAACTCCCGGTACTATTCGTCATCGAAAACAACGGATACGGCCTGTCCACCCCCGTGAGCGAGCAGTACGCCTGTGCTAGCCTGGCCGACCGGGGCGTGGGGTACGGTATGCGCTCGCTATCGGTCGACGGGAACAACATTCTCGAGGTGTATACGACCGTTACGCGACTGGCCGAGGAGATGCGGGCCAACCCCGAGCCGGTTCTCCTGGAGTGCCGCACCTTCCGGGTAAGGGGGCACGAGGAAGCCAGCGGCGTGAAGTACGTCCCTACCGAACTGATCGAAAGCTGGGAAGCCCGCGATCCGGTGACGACGTACGGCGAATTCCTCCGCCGGCACGGCATCCTAACCGATGAACGCCGTACCGAATGGGAACTGGAGATCAAAGCGGAAATCGAGGCCGGACTCTCCGCCGCGGCCGATCTCCCCCCCGTAGTCGCCGACCAGGCTACCGAGCTGGGCGACCTCTTCGCCGCGCCCCCCGCCCTTACCGAAATTGCCGGACCGGAATCGCCGGACGTTCGCTTCGTCGATGCCATCAGCGACGGTCTCCGCCAGGCCATGCACGCCCATCCCGACCTCGTGCTAATGGGGCAGGACATCGCCGAGTACGGAGGCGTATTCAAGATCACCGATGGCTTCGTCGCCGAATTCGGAAAGGATCGCGTGCGGAATACCCCTCTGTGTGAGAGCGGCGTCATCGGCGCGGCCCTGGGCTACGCGATCGCGGGTGGCAAGGCCATGGTGGAAATGCAGTTCGGCGACTTCGTCAGTTGCGGCTTCAACCAGATCGTCAATAACCTGGCCAAACTCCACTACCGCTGGGGCCAGCGAGCGGATGTGGTGATCCGCCTCCCCGTCGGCGGCGGCGTCGGCGCCGGACCCTTCCACAGCCAAACCATGGAGAGCTGGTTTACGTCCGTTCCCGGACTGAAGATCGTCTACCCCAGCACGCCACAGGACGCCAAGGACCTCCTGATCGCCGCGATCGCTGACCCGAATCCCGTGCTGTTCTTCGAGCACAAGGGGCTTTACCGCTCCCTGACCGGCCCGGTCCGTGCGGGATATACGCCGACCGCCATCGGGCAGGCACGTGTCGTGCAAGAAGGCACGGACCTGACCATTATCACCTACGGCGCCGGCGTGCACTGGGCTACGGATGCCGCGAAGTCCAACCGGGCGAGCATCGAAATTCTCGATCTCCGCTCCCTGGCGCCCCTGGACTACGGTGCCATTCGCGAAACGGTCGCCAGGACCAACCGGGTCATCGTGCTGCACGAAGCATCCCTTACCGGTGGATTCGGGGGTGAACTCGCCGCCTGGATCTCCGAGCACTGCTTCCAGCAACTCGACGCCCCCGTACGCCGCATCGCCAGCCTGGACACCCCGATCCCCTTCGCCGATGTCCTGGAAGAGCAATACCTCCCCCGGCAGCGACTGGCCGAAGCCATCGAGTGGATGCTGAAGTATTAGGGCGAGCAACTACCACATTACCTTATTACCCGCGAGCTCCGCGAGCGACTACCATATTACCACAATACCCTCCACCCGCGACCTCAGGAAGCGATACTACAAGACTAATTCCCTCCCTACCTTCGCGCCATGAAATTTAGTGAAATCATCGCCGTTAGCGGCTTGCCCGGACTATTCACCGTCGTTACCGAACGCAAAGGCGGCATTATCGTAGAAGACCTGAGCTCCAAAAAGCGCCGGTTCGCGCCCGCCCGTAAGCATCAATTCGCGCCCCTGGAGAGCATGGCGGTATATACGGAGGACGGAGATGCCGAACCCCTGCGCAAGGTATTCGACCGGATGCAGGAACAGCACGAAGACAATCCCGCGCCGGCCCCCAACGAGAGCCGCGAACGCCTGTTCGACTATCTGGAAGACGTGCTCCCGACCTACGATAAGGACCGGGTACACGCCAGCGACGTCAAACGGCTGTTGAAGTGGTACCACTTTATGCTGGACAATAACCTCTTCGCCGACCTCTCCGAAGAAGAATAGCGCTAGTCGAAACGCGCCAGTTCGTAGCGATCGATCGTGCGCTGCAACTGCGCGGCGAGTCCCGCCTCTGCATTAAACCCGAGCTCTTCGAGTCCCGCCGACCAACGGCGGTAATCCCGCGCATCGAACTGCCGCATGCGACTGAAGGAGCCGCTCGTGACGTAAAGGCTGAAATCCCGGAAGCTGGTCCAGGCCGTCTCGTAGCGGCGCAGGCATTCCCCCGCGGCGCGCCCCGTGGCCCCGTTCCAGTCCGCCGAGCAGCCTAAGCCGAAGTAATTGTTGAGGTCCCGGGTACCGGCGGCATTTCCGGCCCGGCTATATAGTAGTCCGGTCGCCAGAATGACGCTGGCCGGTATGCCGAACTTCTGCTGCTCCGCCTGGGCCACGTGCCCGAATCGCTCAATGAAGGCAGCGACCGGCGCATCTCCCCCCCGCACGAGGTGGTCGAAGCGAGTGGTCTCTTCGGAACCCCCGAATATGTTGAAGCGGGAGAAGAACCCACCCCCGCCGCCGGATTCGGATGCTTCCCCACGATCCTCCGTGTAGAGCAGAGTCTCGTCCCCCGCAACCTCGGTGGCGGGAGGGGCCGGCGGAAGGACGGGAAGCGACTCCGAAGCGGGGTGCCCAAGCCGGACGTTGAAGTTGACCTGCTTCTGGGAGAGCAGAACGAGGGCGCAGCCGATCAGGCCGACGCGCAGCCAGTGCCTGCCGACGAAGGCCGCCAGGCGAGTAAGTAAACGATTCATTTTTTGCAACCTTTAAAGAGGACGAAATACGATCGGTCCTGAGTGTAACCCCCGGTATGCCGCGGCAACCGTGTACGGCAAAGTTAGGCCATTTCAACTAATCAAACAAATTGTTTGATTAGTTTTTTTCCGGGTACGCGGTTTCGGTTACCAGCTGCTCTTCCGGATCGATGCTGAGGAAACCGCGCGGCCCGGCGACGATTTTCGGGCGGGTCCGGAGCTCGGCGGGTAGCACTCCCAGGGTCGTGATTCCTTCCCGTGCCGGGGTAAACCGCCAGCCGGTACCGTCGTCACGCACTCCCAGGAGGAGGGGCGGGTTCCACGATAGGCGGGACCCTTCGGGTACGCTCACCCAGCGCTGGAATTTTCCGTAGTTGGTAAAGACGGCCAGTCGCGAGCTATCCGGATAGTACAGCATCACGGAATTTCGGTCGACGTAGATGGCCGCCGGTTCGCCTTCCTCGCCCAACTGCAGGCGCAAATTGTTGGTTTGCTGGTCGACTTCCCCCCGCTCGTCGAGGCGCAGCAGGCGGTAATTCCAGTTATCGAAGACCCACATGCCATTATCGTAGCTGCGGGCGATGGCACCCGGTTGTCGGATGGCGGAATGGGCGAACAAATCGATGCGATCGAGCTCGCTCAGCGTCCGGTCCAGGATCAGTACGGTGCCGTACGCCCGGTAGTACACCAGGATTTGGAAAGGATTGGCCACGTCGATCAGGTCGGGGCTTCCCAGGCTACTGTCGTAGAAGCTGTAGGTGTTGGCTCCGAGGCGGTTGCCGGTGACGAGTCGGTCGTCGGTGAGCAGGTAATAGGGTTTACCTACGGGGTCCAGAAAAAAGTCCGCGATGCCCACCGCCGTCTGCGAACGACTTACCGCGCAACCCGCCACCATCACTGCCATCAACATTATCGCACGAACCGTCATACCGTTTAAACGTCGGGAACGCCGCTTTGGTCCACCGGACCCGCATTGCTTCCCCGGACTTACCTTGCACCCGCGTTCCCGCCCCATGATGCAACTCCTTCCCATACTCCTCCTTTTGGCGCTGCCGCAGGTGCTGTGTTCTCAGCAAGACAGCAGCGATTTCCGGCGGTTACAGATCGGCCTGGTCGGCGGGGAGTGGCGACATTTCGTGGACTTTACGCCTACGGTGGATGTACTGACCCTTACCGGTCGCAGTTACGGAGTCGCCGTTCGCTACTTCGATAAGCAGCTGGTCGGCTTCCAGGCCGAACTCACCCACGCCGGCTCCGGATGGCGGGAAAATTACGGCGACGGGGTGTACGAGCGCCGGATCGACTACGCCGAACTGCAACTGCTCACCCAGTTCAGTGTCGGACGGGGCGTCGTGCAACCCATGCTGCAGCTCGGCCCCTACCTGTCCGTTCCCCTTACGGACACCGAGGTGCTGCCCGCGGGCTTCGATCCCGATCTGGAACCCGACAATACGTACCGGGGTCGGGAGCTGCCCTTCCGCCTCAACTACGGCCTGCGGGCCGGCCTGGGCTTCAATATCGAAGCCGGTCCCCTCACGCTCCAGGCCGACGGGCGTATCCTGCAGGGGTTCAGCAATCTACTTAAGCCGGGGGAAAGTCAGGTCGCGACCAGCATCCGCCAGGGCTACGGGGCGCACGTGGCCCTGTTTTACGCCATCCGCTGAGCGAACCGGCGGGGGTGGTGCCGACTTATAACCAACACAACCAACCATCCGCCCATGCCGATCATTCAGGACAATCCCTACGAAAGCCTCTCTTACGCCATTGAAGACCTCAAGGCTAAGGGGTACACCTACGACTTCAACCAGAAGGAAGCCCACCTCCGGTGCAACCAGAACGAGAAGGACTACCGGCCGGAGGATTTCACCATCACCCACACCTACCGCTTCGAGGGTATGAGCAACCCGGACGATAACTCCGTCCTCTACGGTATCGAAGCCGCCGACGGCACCAAGGGCCTCCTCGTCGATGCCTACGGCGTGTACGCCGACAGCCTCTCGGAAGATATGATCGAAAAGTTCCGCGTGGAGTATGAGGATCCGGATGAAGTGTAGTGTGGTAGTATAGTACAGTGGTAGTGTAGTACTGTAGTACGTGCGGGATTCTTCGCCATCAAAAGTTACGTCCCTGTCTCCGGGCGAGATTACCAGCTAATTCCGCGAGCCAAGCGAGCGACCATCAGCGAAGGCAGTGAGCGTTACCATTCCGCGAGCCCGAGCGAGCGACCATCAGCGAACGCAGTGAGCGATACTACCAGCGAGCCCAAGCGAGCGGGACTACCAGCGAACGCAGTGAGCGATACTACCAGCGAACGCAGTGAGCGATACTACCAGCGAACGCAGTGAGCGGACTACCAGCGAGCCCAAGCGAGCGACCACCAGCGAACACAGTGAGCGAAACTAACCCACCCCCATGACCCTCTTCTGGCACCGCCGCGACCTCCGTATCTCCGATAATGCCGGACTTTACCGGGCACTGAAGGCGGGCGACCCGGTACAGCCCATCTTCATCTTCGACCGCAATATTCTGGACAAGCTCCCGAATAAGGCCGACGTGCGGGTAGAGTTTATCCAGCGGAGCGTCGCGGAACTGGCGCAAGCCTACCGGGCGTACGGCAGCGATCTGCGGGCGTATTACGGCAAACCGGTGGAGATTTTTCGGCAATTGCGGGACGAACTCCGGCCGACCGCCGTGTACACCAACCGCGACTACGAGCCCTACGCCATTGCCCGTGACCTGGCCGTCAAGGAGCTGCTCGACGAGCACGACATCCCCTTTCGTCACTTTAAGGATCACGTAATCTTCGAGAGCGACGAGGTGCAGAAGAAGGCCGGTGGCGCCTATACCGTTTATTCTCCCTACATGCGGCGGTGGCGAGCTACCCTGGAGACCCGGATGTCCCGGCACGAAAACGAGCCCGTCAGCTTTTACCTGAAGCCCTACCCCACCGAAAAGTACGCCGCAAACCTGCTGCAAGAGCCGTCTCCCCACCCCGTTCCCACGCTGGCGGAGATGGGTTTCGAGCCGACCGCCATCGAGATCCCTCCACGCGAAGCTCCCGAGGAGGTGATCGAACACTACGATAAGACGCGGGACTTCCCCGGCACGGAAGGCACCAGCCGGATCAGTCACCATCTGCGCCACGGTACGGTAAGCATCCGGGCGAAGGTGCGCCGGGCGATGAAGCTGAACGACACCTTCGTCAAGGAGTTGATCTGGCGGGACTTCTATTCCAACATCCTGCAGGAGTTTCCGTGGGTGGTCGATCGAAGTTACCGGTCGGAGTACGACAACATCCCCTGGATCAACGACGAGGAACAATTTGCCGCCTGGTGCGAGGGGCGTACGGGCGTACCCATCGTAGACGCGGGTATGCGACAACTCAACGCCATCGGCTGGATGCACAACCGTGTACGGATGATCACGGCCAGCTACCTGACCAAGCATCTGCTCATCGACTGGCGCTGGGGCGAAGGGTACTTTGCCGACAAATTGCTCGATTATGAGTTGGCTAGTAACAACGGCGGCTGGCAGTGGGCGGCCGGCAGCGGGGTCGATGCCCAGCCCTATTTCCGAATATTCAACTACGAGAGTCAACAGCGCAAATTCGACAAGGATTACCGCTACGTAAAGCGTTGGGTGCCGGAATACGGGACCGAAAATTACCCCGCGCGGCCCATCGTCGAGCACAAGTTCGGACGGGAACGAGCGTTACGCGTGTACAAAGAGGCCCTCCGGGAAGCCCGAAATGCCTGATTTCTGCCCAAATGTGGTGTGCATGGGGTTGACGGGCGGCGGTCGATCGAACTATTTTTGTTTTTTTAACTACCCGCGCCAATGAAGTTTTTTTTAACCGCCACCCTACTGGCGATTACGTTTTTCGTGCCCTTCAGCGGCTACGGGCAAAAACGACTCAACCTCTTTACCGAATGTGATTGCAATAAGACACTCCTCAAACAGGAGCTCAACTACGTCAATCACACCATCGACCCGGTCAACGCTCAGGTCAATCTCTTCATCGTTACCAACTATCTCAGCAACGGCGGCCGCGTATACGACCTCCAGTTCAAGGGCCAACAGGAACTGGCGGGCAACAGCCTCAGCTTCAAGGTTTCCACGACCGTGGTCATGACGAACCTGGAGCGCGACGAATACCTCAACAAACGGATCGAACTCGGCCTGGCCGGTTTCCTGGCCGGCACCGACTACGCCGATCTGGTGGACCTCACCGCCCAGGCACCCCCCGAACCCGAGGAACAGGCCTTTGAGGACCGGGAAGCGCCCCCCGACCGGTGGAACAGCTGGATCTTCGAAACCAGTGCCAGCTTCAGCGCCAACCAGGAAAGTCAGCGCAGCAAGACGCAGATTCGCCTCGGCTTCGAAGCCGACCGTACCACTCCCGACTGGCGCATCCGGTTCAGCCCCAATTTCTTCTACCGGATCGAAAAGATCCAGCAACAGCAGGGGGAGCCCATTACCTCCGTGCGCCGCGATCAGTGGTTCAGCGGAAAGGTGGTCAAGAGCATCGGTAACCACTGGTCGGTCGGCGTGCTGGGCAACGCCAATTCGTCGACCTACAACAACATCGACCTGGGCATCTTCATCGCGCCCGCCGTGGAGTACAACATCTTCGATTACAATCAGGTCCCCTTCAAGGAATTCACGGTCGCTTACCGCCTGGGCTGGGTGAGAAATACCTACACCGACACCACGGTATTCTTCCAGACCCAGGAGAGCCTGGCCCGCCAGAGCCTTGACATCGACCTGCGACTGCGGCAGCGCTGGGGACAGGTGTTCGCCGGCATCTCCGCTGGAAACTACATGGACGATTTCAATAAGAACCGCCTATCTCTGGACATGCGCGCCGACGTACGGTTGATTAAGGGGCTTTCCTTTAATGTCGGGGGGAGCTACGAAATCATCAACGACCAGATCAGTCTGCCCGCCGGAGAGATTACGGACGCCGAACGGCTACTCGGCCTGTCGCAGCTGGCCACCAGTTTCAGCGCGAACGTGAGTTTCGGCTTCAGTTATACGTTCGGGTCCCTGTACAATAACGTCATCAACACCCGATTATAAAGCTCAGTCGAATTGGACGGCTCCTGCGTATTCCCGCCGAAACAGATCGTACTGCTTGCGGGAGGCCACGAACCGCATCCGTCGGCCGAAGGTGCCCGCGCCGCGCAGCTCCACGGTACACACCTTCAGGAGCAGCCACCGGGTTTCGGAGAAACCGGCCACGTCCTGCCGGAGGTCGTAGCGGGCGGTCTTGAAGTAATTGCTGACATAGATCGCCTCGCCGTCCGTTTCCACCCGCTTCAGCGGCCAGCACAGCAGCCAGAAAACCGCCAGCCCGGTCAGGAGTACGAACAAAATAGCCCACCGCAGCGATTGGAGCGGGACCCCGCCGAAGTAGTGTTCCGGCGCGAACCAGATTACCAGGGTGGCCCCGATCATGACGGTCGTCCAGAATACCGGTAAAAACAGTTTTAGAAAGAGCGTCAAATTGGAAGAAAGTCTCAGCAAACCTGGTAATTTTTAACGACAAAAGCGCGGTCCCCTATTCCCTCACCTGCTTACTCCCGGCCCCCTTCCGGTAGTAGTACGCCAGTAACAACACCACCCCGACGGTAATGGATACGTCGGCCACGTTAAAAATGGGCCGAAAGAACAGAAAGGGATTGCCGCCGATCAGGGGAAACCACTGCGGATAGACGCCGTACACCAGGGGGAAGTAAAACATATCCACCACCCGGCCGAAGAAGAGGGACTCGTACCCACCCCCCGCCGGGAGAAATTCGGCGACCGGCCCGTGGGGAGTAGACTGGGAGAACAGGACCCCGTAGAATACGCTGTCGATGATGTTGCCCAGCGCACCGGCCTCGATGAAGGCGAAGGCCGCCACCAGTAGTCGGGATGCCCGCTGACGCAGGAGTTCCGCGAGATAGTAGGCCAGTAGCACTACGGCAACGATGCGAAACAGGCTGAGTACGAGCTTACCCACGCGCCCGCCGAAGCTCAGCCCGAAGGCCATACCGTTGTTCTCGACGAAGTGAATGAGCGCCCGGTCGGCCCCCAGGATACCGAACTCCTCCCCGTAGTGCATGTGCGTCTTCACCCAGAACTTCAGCGCCTGGTCGAGCAGCAGGACGGTAAAGAGGATCAGGAAAAGGGTAAGCTTACGCGTCATGCGGGGGAAGGGTGGAAACGATGCCCGGAAACAAAACAACCTCCACGCCGGAGGCGAAGAGGTTGGCAATGTACATAATCGACTTTGTTCGGGGGCAGGCGCGGCGCGCTACCGGTTCTGCTTGGCGTGAATGCTCAGGGTAGTGTGGGGGACGATGCGCAGCCGCTCGGCGCTGATCAGTTCACCCGTGGCCCGGCAGATGCCGTATACCTTGTTCTCGATGCGCAGCAGGGCATTTTCCAGGTGCTGAATGAGTTGCTGCTGACGACTGGCCAGGCGGTGGGTTTCTTCGTTGACCATCGTGCCTACGCCATCGTCGAGGCCCCGCAACTTTCCGTCTTCGCTGTTGGTCTGCTCGCTGAGCTGATCCAGGTAAAACTGCAGTTGACGACGGGCCTCACTCAGTTTGGCGTCAATGATGACCTTGAACTCGGCAAGTTCAGCATCGCTGTACCGGGTTTGGGGGAGTTGTTGTGTATGCATGGTGTTGTCAGGTTATAATCTCATTCGCATTACGCGCACAAATATACCGTGATTACGCAAGACGTGGTATATCTTCTCCCAATTTAACGTATTGCGAATAAAACACGGAATTATAGCCCGTCAGCACCCATTAGTTTTGCCGAACTCCATACATTATTGGGCCACTGTCCGCAACTTCCTTCCCCGAAAGCGGCATAGCCCCTCCCCCTAAACTCCTTTTGCCCCATGACCCCTCGCCGGCTCGAATCCGTAACCACCGTCCCCCGTTCATTAGCGGAAACCTGGGACTTCTTCTCCCGCCCCGAAAATCTGGAGAAACTTACCCCACCCGAAGTGAAATTCGAGATCGTTTCCCCCGTCGCGGGCCGCGAAATGTACGAGGGGATGATCGTGCAGTATCGCGTCACCCCCTTCCCGGGCTTTACCGCCGACTGGGTAACGGAGATCACCCATATTCGGCACCACGAGCACTTCATCGACGACCAGCGGGTGGGCCCCTTCGCGCTCTGGCACCATCAGCATCACTTTCGCGCCGTAACCGCCGGCGAGACCGAGATGCGCGACATTCTACACTACCAGGCTCCCCTGCGCTTCCTCGGCACGATCGCCGATAAGTTATTCGTCCACCGGCAGGTAAAGAAGATCTTCAGTGAGCGGGAGAAGGCCATCCGGCAACTGTTTCCGGCGTAAATTTTAAATTTGAAATTGCCAATTTTACATTTCAAATTTCTACTCCACGTACTCCTGCCGCTTGATTAAAAACACCCAATCCCCCTCCTCCACGCGGTAGCCGTAGTCGTAGCAGAAGTGGTACAGCTTACCGTTCCGCGTGGTGTATTCGTTGGTGAAATACCGGAACTTGAAGCCGCGGTCGATCATGCGTTCGCGGCGCACATTGGCCTTACCGTCGGGGTTGAGTTGGGCCAGCACGTTGCGGTTGTGGCGCAGAATATTGTTGATGGAGCGCTGAAAGCCCTGCTCCTCCGCTTTCTCGCGGTTGTGGTGCGCCGAGCGACAGGGCGCGGAGCAGTACTTCTTGTCGGAGCGGCCCGTGTACTCCTCCCCGCATTCGGGACAAATCCGTTTCATGCCGGTAAATTAATAAAACCGGCATCGTTTATTAGTAAGTAGTTCCCCCCCGTATCGTGCAGCAGGGGGGCGGGGAACGCGGGAGCAAAGGTAGTTTCGTAATACGTCCGCGCGGCATTCCGATCCGGAATACTGGAGGCCAGCCGATTATATACCAGGGCGCCGCCCGGTAGCAGACTTTCCTGGCATAGCTCGATAAAGCCCTTCCCGTCGAGATGCGCCGGTACGTGAGCGTTCTGAAATACGTCGACGCAGATGAGGTCGAACCGCCGATCGTCCATCTGAAGGAAGGTGAGCGCATCCGTTTCCACTACTTCGACGGGCGATGCGAGCGCGGGCAGACTGTACCGGCTCGCCAGGTCGATAATGGCCGCGTCGATCTCCACGGCCACGTAGGAATACTCCAGGCCGATATGCTTTTCCAGCAGTTCGGGGATGCTGCCGAGCCCGAGTCCGAGCACGAGCACCGAGGCCCTCTCCGGCAGCCGCTCAAAGTCAAAGACTTCGAACAGCTTACGAAAATTGAGGTAGTAATCGCCGAAGCTGTAGATCGCGTCTTCGGCTACCAGCTGCAGGCGCCCGTGCACCAGACAGACCTCCAGGTAAGCGTTGTACTCCGAAGCGGTTGTTTCCAGTCGTTGTTCCCAGAGGTAGCTGAGCCAGTAGCGCAGGCGGGAAATGTGGGCGGGTTTACTCATTCGGCCCCCAAAATACGGCGGCCCCACCCGTCCATTTTCCATTCCGCTAACTCAACCCGTAATACCTTGCGGCGTTATCCCTTGAGATTTAATCCACCCAAAGTAATTCCCAGCATGAGCATCGTCGAAATGAAAGTACCCGTTATCGGGGAATCGGTAACCGAAGTCACCCTCTCCGAATGGCTGAAGGGCGACGGCGATTACGTCGAACTCGACGAGCCCATCTGTGAATTCGAATCGGATAAGGCCACGCTGGAATTCCCGGCCGAAGCCTCCGGCAAACTGATCTACGTCGCCGGAGAGGGAGACGACCTCAAGATCGGAGCCCTGGTGGCCAAGATCGATACCTCGGCCGCCGGAGAAGGCGGGGGCAGCCCGGCGCAGTCCGAAAAGTCCGCGGCAGATACCCCGGCCGCGCCCGCCCCGGCCGCTCAGTCACAACCGCAGCCGCAGTCGTCGGAATCTTACGCCACCGGCACTCCGAGCCCGGCCGCCGGCAAAATTCTACGCGAAGGAAACGTCGATCCCAAAACGGTGAACGGTACGGGCCGCGACGGACGCATCACGAAAGCCGATGCGGTATCCGCCGCCGCCGCCGAGGGTGACCGTAAACCCGCTCCCGCCGCGGAAAGCAAATCGGGCGGTAAGCAGCAGGCGCCCGCGCCCGCCGCGCCCCAGGAAGCCTTCAGCCGTAACGTACGGACGGAAAAGATGAGCCGGATGCGGCGCACCATCGCCAGCCGCCTGGTGAGCGCCAAGAACGAAACGGCCATGCTCACCACCTTTAACGAGGTTGACCTGAGTGCCGTCATGGAACTCCGGCAAAAGGTGCAGGACAAGTTCGTAAAGAAGCACGGCGTGAAGCTGGGTTTCATGTCCATCTTCGCCAAGGCCTGTGCCCAGGTGCTTATGGAGATGCCCGACGTGAATGCGCACATCGGCGACGACGAGAAGGAACTGACCTACCACGACTACGTGGACATCAGTTTCGCGGTTTCCACGCCCACCGGGCTCGTCGTCCCCCCCATCCACAACATCGAGTCGCTGCACTTTGCCGACATCGAGAAGAAGCTGAAGGAGCTTGCCGCCAAGGCCCGCGACAATAAGTTGAGCATCGAGGAAATGACGGGCGGCACCTTCACCATCACCAACGGTGGTGTATTCGGCAGTATGATGAGTACCCCCATCATCAATAAGCCCCAGTCGGCCATTCTCGGCATGCACAACATCATCGAGCGCCCCATTGCCGTCGACGGACAAGTCGTCATTCGGCCCATGATGTACATCGCCCTCAGTTACGATCACCGCGTTATTGACGGCAGCAGCTCGGTTACCTTCCTGGTCAAGGTTAAGGAACTGCTCGAGGACCCCACCCTCCTCCTGCTCGGCCTTTAGGATTAATTGCAGACTCAGGGACCGGGGATACGGAGACTAATAAATCTCGATATCCCCGTAGCTCGTACTTATCCGGATGGTCCCCTTACCCTTGCCGGCCTTAGTGCCCTTCACGTACTCCCGGCCGCTATCGCTGCCGATGTTCCGGGACGATAGACCCGCGGTCGGAGCGTCGATGTCACCGTACTTGGCGTCCAGATCCAGGGAATATCCCGCGTCGTCGGCGACGTTGATCTGCACGTCGGTGTAGGCGGCCCGGATAACTACCCGCTCGAACCCGGCGGTGAGCTGATCGACGTCGATGTCGCCGTAGTTGCAGCTGGCCTCCAGGACCTGCGTTACGGTGCCGAAGTTGAAGTCGGAGTAGTTGCCGTCCACGAATACGCGATTAGCGCGCTCGATGGATAGGTCATTGTAGTTCCCGTCGAAGTACACGTCGGTGGCGGATTCCACCTCGATTTCCTCGTACCCGACATCCAGGCGAAGCTCGCCCATTTTGCCGAACCGGACGTCGCTGTAGCGACCGTCGTAGCGCAGGTCTCCTCCGTTGCGGACCCAGCCCTCGCTGTACCGCATCTTTACGGAGCTTCCGTTGCCGACCTGTTCCAGACGTGCCGAGCCGTAGCTGACGGAGACCGTGCTCCGGTTGGTCAGGCGGTCGGCGACCAGGTCACCGTAAGCGACGTCGAGGAGTACTTCGCCGTTCAGGTTCGGCAGGGCTACGTCGCAGTATTTGGCCTCCACGTTCAGGTTCACGCTTTCCGGCATGCTGACGGTGTAGAATATTTTGAAGTCTTCCGTGTTGCTGCCCCCGCCGAAGAAATAGTCGAACCAGTTGCCGCTTTTTCCTCCGGAGTTTATGGAGGTGACGGCGGATACGGTATTGTTCCCGCCGGTCAGGCGGATATCGATGCGGGAGAGTACTTTCTGGAAGTCGGATTCATTGCGGGCCGTGACCCGAATGAGTACGTCGACCTTCACCCGGGCTTGGTTCCAGGTCACGACTTTGATCTCGCCGTAGCGGTTATTCAGTTCTACGCGGCCGTCGTTTCTGATGGGGAAGGTTTCGGAAATTCGCTTTTCGAAGTCACCGGCGGTCCGGCCGGCCCAGCCCGGCAGGGAGAGCAGCAGGAACAGCAGGAGCAGGACGAGAGTAGGTTTAGCTTTCATTAGTCGAAGGAGTTGTCCGGGGCAATTGACCGCCGGGGACGGTGGGGTTTGGGAAGTGTTGTTGAATGCGCAGCAGAATGTCCAATTTGGTCCGGTACGTTTCGATGAGTTTATTCACCAAAACGGGGCGCTGGCTGACGGGTACTTCGAGCAGTTCGGCCCGAATTTGTGCGGTTGCTTCGTCGAGCAGCTCCAGATCCTGGCGCAGCTGCGGGTCGTGGTTCACCTGGCTGACCTTCGTGAACTCGTTGGAAATACGCTGGCGGTAGAACCGCTCGGCCTCGGCCAGTTCGGGATTCATTTTCTCCAGTTGCAGGGCGATGCGTTCGTCCTGCCCGGCCTGGTAGCCGGCGCGGTTGCCGAAATTGTAGGCGAAAAACATCAGCAGTAAGCAGGCCGCGATGGCACTGAGGTAGCGGATGACGCGCAGCCCGCCGCCGGTCACCGCGACCAGTTTCCGTGGCCGTACCGCGGTGCCCGTAGTTGAGCGGGAGTCGGAGGCGATCCGTTCGAACAGTTGAGGCGGCGGCGTAGCGTTGTCGAAGGCGTCCCGGTGAGTGGCCACGAACCCTTCGAGGGGATCGATGGCGCCGTCACCCTCGCTGATAGAGGCGGCAATCCGGTCCCAGAGGCCGCTCGGTGGATGATCTCCGTCGAACTCCTCCCGGTGGTCCTGGATGAAGTCTTTTAGCTTATCGTTTTGCATGACGGTTTAATTAGCGGTTAGCAGTTGCGCCAGGCGCTTACGCGCCCGACTGTACTGAGACTTCGAGGTTCCGGGGCTGATGCCCATGATCTGGGCGATCTCCTCGTGGTCGTACCCCTCAAAAAGGTAGAGGGTAAGGACGACCCGGTACCCCTCGCTCAGTCGCATGACCCCCTCCCGAATACGCTCGACGGTATAGTTGACCTCCTCACAGGAGGGAGGGTCTTCTACGGCCGCCGCTTCGTGACGAACGGGGTCGAAATCCGTAGTGAGGAGCCGCCGCTTCTTGAGGTGATCGATGCAGCGGTTCACTACGATCCGTTTAATCCAGGCGCTGATCGACGCTTCGAAGTTGAACGTGTGGATCTTGGCGAAGATCTGTACGAAGGCAACCTGAAGCACGTCCTCGGCGTCGTGGGTATGCCGCAGCATTCTGAGGCAAAGGTTGTACATGGGTTTGGCGTAGTGTCCATAGAGCTGCCGCTGGGCGTTGCGGTCCCTACGTTGACATCCGAGAACGAGGTCGCGGTGGGTATCGCGGTAATCGGCGGCGGTCGGCATGGTTGGTAGCGTTGGATGAAATCCCACGGGGGTTGGTCTGCTTGATGTGTACCTGAAGGACGAGCCGGGAACCGGGAGGTTGCAGGCGATGCTAAGTCTAACGAAATATTTAAAAAGAATTCTCCGGAATGTGACCGGGGCGGTCTAATCGCGTCCGTTGGTTAGCCGCTCCCCCGCCGTGTTGTAACGATTCGGTCAAAATCAATGGGGTTTGCGACGCTTTGTCGGTTCGTGTCATGCAGGTGGTTAAACGCCTTCGAAGCGGTGGTAAAACGAACAATTGTTAATTATATCGACATATCACCAATAGAAATAACTACCTCAAAATCCAATATTTATGCGTAACTATCTACTCTCATTACTGACGCTTCTCGCCATCGGGCAGGTCTCCGGCCAGGTGCGGGGCGTGAGCTATACCATTGCTCCGTCCGTCAGTTATAACTGGTTCGGTGGCGACTCCGGCCTCGACGATGCATTTATGTTTGGCGGGCGACTCGGATTCGGATTCGGGGAATACGTAGAGCTGCGGGCTACTTACCTGCAGACCATTGATCAACAGACGAATATTGCCGGCCTGGACATCAACGTAGACTCCACTTTCGCCAATCGGGGCGTCGACCTGAGCCGTTACGGTGCCGAGCTAAAACTGAACGTCGGGCGCGGCACCCTCCTGCCCTACCTCCTTCTCGGCGGCGGCATTCAGGATACGGAGCGCGAAGGGCTCGACAAGGCCGAGAATATCTTCGGAACCGCCGGCTTCGGACTAACCCTCAGCGCCGCGGATCGCTACACCTTCGGCGTCGAGGGCAAGTACATCACCTATTCCGGCAACACGGTCCGTAACCTCTTCAGCGACATCGATGAAGTGGTCAACAACCAGAACTTTGACAACTTCGATACCGAAAACATCGGCACCTTCGCCGTAGCCGCCAACCTGCAGTTCTACCTCGGCGGCCGCCGGCCCGGTCAGCTCAGTGAGATCGACCAGAAGTACCTCGAGAATTTCCAGGGTGGTATCAGCGGACTTTCCCTACCCATCGAACTCGGCGGTGCCCGGGTGAACTGGGACGAATCTCTTCCCTACCGCGACGCCTACTTCGCGGGAGGAACCGCCGGTTTCGCCTTCGGCCCCCTCATCAGCCTGCGTGGTTTCTACTACCGCGGCATGACGGACGACGAACTCAACTTCGACTTTGACGATATTGCCCTCTACGGCGCGGATTTCCGCTTCAATCTAAGCCAGGCGAGCTCCGGCATCGTTCCCTACCTGAATATCGGTGGCGGTTACATAGATCTGAGTGATGGTTACAACGACAACGTTATGGAGGCGGAAGACCTCGCTTCGAGCCAGGGATTTGCCTCCGGGGGCGGTGGAATTTACCTGAAGTTCGGTGAACGCATTAAGCTTAATGGCGGCGTGCGCGCTCTGCTGACCAGCGGGTCTGATCTGGAGGACCTCAACAGCAAGGACCAGATCACGACCAGCACCATGTACAACGCCGGACTCGGATTCGTCCTCGGCGGTAACAACCGGAAGAATCCCGACGTCGTCCGCCAGTCTACTCTCGAAGACCGTCTTGCCGCCCAGCAGCGTGATTTCGAGCGCCGGGCCGACAGCATCCGGACCGCTAACCAACTCGAAATTGCCGAATTGCGCCAGCGGTATCAGGATAGCATCGCCAGCCTCGATCAGGAGCTCATCGATGCACTGGACGCCGGAGACGTGGAAACCGCCGCCGAAATCAAGGCGGAGCGCGAAAACGCCGTAGCCGTGGTCGAGGAACTCGACACCCGTCAGAATCAGCTCGCTACGGAAGGATTGCAGTCGGAGGCCCAGCGTCAACAACGGAACCGTGCGGAAGTAGATGCCGCCCTGGGCCGTCCGGTACAGCCGATCCAGCGGACCGTAACCCCTACGTACAATCAGGACGGTAGCATCATTGTCCTTCAGTCCGCCCAGATCGATAAGCTGATCGATGCGATCGGACAACGCAATGCTCAGCCTCAAGCTCAGTCGAACACTTCCGCCAATCCCCAACTGGATCAAATTAGCCGCCGCATCGAACGGCTGGAAGACATGCTGTTCCAGATGAACAACTCTCCACGGAACGTTCAGCGCGAGATTTACCGCATCGAAGAAGGCGGTCCCCGTAGTGATGAGGATCGTATTCGTAACATGGAGCAGCGCCTGGACCGGGTACGCGAACGCGGCACCCGCGGTCAGGATGACCAAGACGTGATCATCGAGCGTGAGTACGATTCCCGCAATGGAGCCGCCGCTACGCGCCGTGACAGCAGCGGTCAGTCCGTTATCACCCAGCGCCGGATCGAGGACCTGGAGCGTCAGCTGCGCGAAAGCCGCGAAAACCGCCCCACCACGAGCGAGCGCATCGAGTACAGCGGCGACAGCGAGGAGCGTATCCGCCAACTGGAGCAACGCATGATGGAGCGCATCGATAACATCCGCAACAATTCCAACGACACCGAAAACCAGGAACTGCGCAACGAGATGATGCGCGACATGACGGACTACCAAAGCGAGATGATGCAGGAGATCCGTAGCCTGCAGCGCGACCTGGATAAGGCCAACCGCGAACTGGCCCGCCGGGAAGCCGAGCAGGACGCCATCGACGAGCGCATTGACCTGGAACGCGATCGTCTCCGCCAGGAACGCCGGGCCGCCCGCCGCGAAGCCGCAACCTACACGGCTATTGACTCCGCCGGGAACAAAGTTGTCGTACCGGGTACTCGTACCCTCGAGGACATTACCGTCAACACCGGTGGGGTGTACCTCGCGGATGAAAACGCGGAGGGTTTCTTCTCCAATTTCACCTACACGGGCATGTCGGGTACCGCCGGTTTCAACTTCGGTGACGCGACCGGCCTCGGTCTAGGTCTGCGCTGGCACTACAAGCTGGGCCCCGCCCAACGGGCCGAATTTATGCCCGAAGCTTATTTCGGAATCGGTAGCCCGACGACCTTCGGCATCTTCGGCAACATCGTCTACCCTATCATCACCGACGAGGCGAAAACGGGTGGTCTGATCCCCTACGCCGGTCTCGGCATCGGCGCTCTCCAGATCAAGGATAACGAGAACAGTGACGAGCTGAACTTCCGCCCGGCCATCAACCTCATTGTCGGTTCTTACCTGCCCGTGGGCGGCGGACGCGTCTTCGTTGATTTCTCTACCCGGAATTTCTTCAGCGTCAACCAACTGACCGGCGGTTACCGCTTTAATTTCTAGGAAGCGCCGAGCGCTTGCTATCAATCCCCCGTCGGCTTCGGTCGGCGGGGGATTTTTTGTAGCGACGTGTAGCGACGGCTTGAGCCGTCCCGCTGATGGCTAGCCGGGCCGGCACGCAGGCACCGTAGCGACGGCTTGAGCCGTCATGCTGATGACTAGCCGGGCCAGCACGCAGGCACTGTAGCGACGGCTTGAGCCGTCCCACTGATGGATAGCCGGGGATGCAGTGCAGGTTTCAACTAACACCCTACTTTCGGTCAGACAGCTTAACGGCTAAAGCCGTCGCTACTCGTTGGGCAGCTCGCCGGCTCATTGAATTGCACATAATAAGGGGCTGCCGTGTTTAGTAGGATGATCTAACTCGATTGGCCTATGCCACGCCTCCAGGTATTTTGCACTCCGGAAGAACTGGCCGCCCTGGTGCGCTGCCGGGA
>NZ_JANCTD010000007.1 GCF_024297185.1 Lewinella sp. JB7
CGGGTGGTGGCCAACGCGGTGAAGAACAAAATCATCGAGCGCGTCTTCGCCGTCGTGCGGCGGGGCACTACATATCAAAAAAATTATCAACCAAACTTGCAAGCATCATAGAAAACACGGATTGAACACGGATTTTGCTACCGCACGACTCAAGTCGAGGCGTTGCACGCCGAGCAGGCAATAGGTCGAGTGGCCTCCGGTCCGAGACACGTTCACCACCGATGGGCACGGATGAAACACGGATTTCGCTACCGCACGACTCAGGCCGAGGCGTTGCACGCCGAGCAGGCAATAGGTCGAGTGGCCTCCGGTCCGAGACAAGTTCACCATGGGTGAGTACGGATTAAGCACGGATGCAGCTTCTACTCGGCGGTCATGGAGTGGGGTTACACCACCCACCAATACACCACGAACAATCCGACCAGGTATAGGGCGTACCAGCGCAGATCGGCATAGGCACGCCAGCTCGTGCGAGTGCGGTAGCGAAGATAAAGTACTAGACAAAGCTCATGAAAGTAACTGGCGATCACGGTGGCCCATACGATTCCCATCAGACCGTAGTGGGGGGCCAGGGCCAGCGATAAGATGATGTTCACCAACAGTTCCAGCAACCCCCAGAGATACAGTCGCCGGGTTTCGTGGAGAGCGGTGAGCACGGTCATCGCGAATACGAGACGGCAACCGACGACCAAGAGGAAGGTCCGGAAAATGGGAAGGCTGGCGGCAAAGGTCTCGGTGAAAATTAGAGTCCACCAGTAATCCGCGGAGGCGAGCAGCACGAGCGCCAGGGCGAAAACGTAGTGAAACAAGCGCCGCGACTGGTCACGCAGAACCCGTAGTCCAGGCGCCCCTTCGCGGGTAATGACGGGGATCGCCACGACCGTCATCCCATTAATGAGGGCGGCCAGGAAGGGCAGTTCCCGCACCCCGTAGCGGAAGATGGCGAATACCTCCTCGTCCCCGCCCGACCAGTAGTTGACGATCCAGGGGTCGACGGCCGAAACCAGGGCACCCACGGTGGCGTAGGCCATCAGCGGACGACTGAGACGCACCCAGTCCCGCACCTCATCGCTTACTTTTCCCCGTTTCGGGTCCGGTATCGGCTTGCGGGTGACTACCAGTGCCCACAGCATGATGAGGAGGGCTTTTGCTCCCGCGAACCCCGCCAAAAATTGCAGCGCTCCCACCAGATTATGGCCCAGATACAGGGGCGTGAGCAGAGACAGCACCAGGCCCAGGGCGTTTGTCACGGCGTAGCCGGTGAGCAGGCGTACGCGCCCGGTAAGGAGCAGGGCCTGTTCGAAGCAGTAGGAAGGCCACCGGCTCAGCAGCAGGAGGAAGAAAAAATACCACCCGACGGGTTCTCCGCTTAGTTGCAGCAACTTAAAGACGGCCGAGTGAAACACCGTGGCCATTGCCAGCACTCCAACTGAGAATACCGCGGTGGTCAGGACGGCCGCGCGAGCGAAAGATGCGGTACGGGCGGGATCTGCCTGCCCCATCTTGACGAGAAACCCCTGTAGGAGCCCGGTAGTCCAGCCGAACCCGAGCACATAGCCGATGAACAGCAGGGTTTCCCAGGCGCCGATCTGTTCGGTGGGTACGCCCAGCCGGGGAAGGGCGAGGGCGATGAAGATGTACGCCCCCTGCCGTGCGGCCTGATTGAACTGACCGGCCCGGACCAGTCCGCTAGAGGTCAATCGTATGGTGGGTGAATTCCAGTCCGTAGTCCTCCATTTCCTCCAGAACGGGTTCGTAGACCTCGCGCATGGTAGGAATGTGTACCCCGGTAGTTTGGATCTTTCCCTCGGTCATGAGTCGGACGAAGATGCCGAGGGGGAGTCCGACGAGTCGGGACATGGCGGTGTCGCGGGCATTTTCGCCCTTCATCATCAGGTTCGACACGTCGCGATGGGTGCGCCCGTTAATCTCGTAATCGATTTGGTGCTGCATCACGATGAGGTCCTTATCGTCGGCTTGTAGCTTCCAGCGGTCGAGGAGCAGATTCTCGAGGATGAGGGCGGGGGTGGCACCCTTCAGCTTGATGCGTTTCTTACGGAACAGGCCGAGCCAGACGAGACGATCCATCACTTCACCGTTCGGATCGAGTTTGAGCATCTGGGCGATACGGTCCTTCACGGAACCGGGACCGCTGGGGGCGAGGGCCTCCATGAGTTCGTGGTAGGTGATCTGGCTGCTGTCGAGGATTGGAAAATCGCCATCCGTCATGCCGATCCGGACCAGGGCGTTCCAGGCGGCGCAGAACCCCGGGTAGCGGAGGGTGCCGCGCAAGATGGTGGGAATATCCGTCAGGCCATACTGCTCACGGTAGAGGAGGCTGTCGCGATTGGCGTAGGCTTCGAACTTGCCGATGCCGTCGAGCTCGACGTTCCAGGTGTTGTTGAATAGCCGGTAGTAAGGAAGATACTTGAGCTTACCGTTTTCGAGGTACTGGGCGGTACCCTGACCGGCCAGGACGACATTGCGCGGGTTCCAGGTGAATTTATAGCCCCAGGGATTATCGTTGCTTTCGGGGGAGATCAGTCCACCGGTGAATGACCGGAAGGCCGTGACCGTGCCGCCCTTCTCGCGGATCGTGTTGATGCGTTGCATGGCCGACATGTGGTCGATACCCGGGTCGAGCCCCATTTCCCCCATGAAGATCAGTTCCCGGTCGCGGGCCTCGTCTCCGAGTCGGTACAATTCCTGGCTGACGTAGCTGGCCGTGACGAGATGTTTTTTCAGCCGAATGCAGTCCTGAGCCACCTCGATGTGCAGGTGAGCGGGAAGCAGGGAAACGACAATGTCGGACCGGCCGATCAGTTCCCGTCGGTCGTTGGTCTTCGTCACGTCGAGCCAGGCGGTAGTTCCCCGGGAATGACCATCCACCTTAGAGGCAGCTGCTGCCGGATCGGCATCCGCTACCGTCACGTTCCAACCGAGTCGCTCGCTGTTGTCCAGGGCGTACTTAATGAGGGCGGAGGAGGAACGGCCGGCGCCGATAATGAGGATGCGGGAGGACATGTGGTGGTAGTGTAGTAAATGGGTATTGTGGTCGGTAGGTAGTATAGTACCTCAGTATTACACAAACGTCTATACTCGACTATATACGTTTAAGTCACGATTAATGAATGTTACTCGACGGACTTTTGGGGGAAATTACGAACCACACGACTATGCTTACCTCAGGATTCCGTGCGTGGCATGCATATCAATACGCTTTCGAGTTAGCCGCGTCAATTTTCCGACTCACGAAAACCTTTCCTAAAGATGAACAATACCGTTTGTCGGATCAAATATGCAGATCGTCGCGTTCGGTATGTGCTAATTTAGGCGAATGCTTCGGGCGCAGAAATTACCCCAAGCACTTTCGATCAAAACTTAACGACTGCATTGCGGAAAACTACGAGACACAAGTATGGCTTGACCTAGCATTAAAGGCAGGCTACATCTCCGACGATCACTATAGTGCGTACATAACGGCATCAGAGAGGGTCGGTAAGCTGCTCTCTTACATGCGAAACACACCCGAGCAGTTCACATCAATCAAAACGGTAAGCCGGTACTGATTCGACCATACGACTATAGTACCTTCCTACCATTCTACCCCTTACGCTTCCTCCATTTCCTCCAAAATCGTATCGTCCACCAAAACGCGACTGCAGTGCTCGCAGGCCATGAGGCGCTTGCGCTGACTGATCTCGAGTTGCTGCTGGGGCGGGATGGCGTTGAAGCAACCGCCGCAGGCGTTGCGCTCTACCGTGACGACGGCGAGACCGTTGCGGTAATTGCTACGGGTCTTGTCGTAAGCACGCAGAAGGCGGTCTTCGATGATCTTGCGCTGCTTGTCGGAGGCACGGCGCAGCTTCTTCTCCTCTTTCTCGGTCTTGGCGATGATGCTCTTGAGCTCTTCCTGCTTCACTTCGAGCAGTTTGAGCTTAGCGTCGCGGCGCTCCTTCGTGGCATCGAGGGTAGCCTGGCGACCTTCGAGGTCCTCGGTAGCGGTCTTGGCTTTCTTCTGGCTGAGCTGGATCTCGAGCCGCTGCATTTCGGTCTCCTTCATCAGGGCCTCGTACTCGCGGTTGTTCTTGACGTTGTTCATCTGCTCCTCGTAGCGGGAGATGAGCATGTCGGACTCGTTAATGTTCGCGTCGTGGCGGCTGATCTCGTTGCGCAATTCATCGACGATGGCTTCCGTCCGGCTGATGCGGGTCTCGAGGCCGGCGATCTCGTCCTCGAGATCGCTGACTTCCATGGGAAGCTCGCCTTTCAGAATTTCTATCTCATCTATTTGGGAGTCAATGAGTTGCAGGCGATAGAGTTCGCGCATTTTTTCTTCAACCGTCAGTTCGGTGGGGGCAGCAGCGGCCATGCAGGATAGCTTTATAAGTGAAGGATCCTCAGACGAAATAGCGGACCGGATTGGTGTTCCGCTCCGTCGAAAGGACCGCAAAGGTAGTAAATTCTTTACTTAACAAGTCCGCAAGTAATTGAGTTGTAAACTGTTCGCTTTCGTAGTGTCCGATGTCGCAAATGACCAGTTCCCCGTCGGCATCGAAGAACTCGTGGTACTTATAATCGGCCGTGACGAAAGCCTGGGCCCCGGCCTGCTTAGCGTCCGGCAACAGGAACCCACCCGCGCCACCGGCCACGGCTACCGTGCGGATCGGCGTACCGAGCAGGGGGGTATGGCGAACGACGGGCGCCTGCATCCGCTCCCGTAGGTAGGCCAGAAAATCGCGTTCGTCCAGCGGTCGGGGCAGCTCGCCCACCATGCCGGACCCAATTGTTTGTTCCTCGTTCTTAGCCCTGAGCAGGCGCAGGTCGGTAAGCCCGAGGCGCTGGGCGATCCGTTCGTTAACGCCGCGGAAGCGGACGTTGTCGAGGTTCGTGTGGATGGCATAAATGGCGATGCCGAGGCGGATGGCTTTAATCACCGTGCGTTCGACGTAGTTGGCACCGTTCAGCCGCTTGAGCCCCCGGAATACGATGGGGTGATGGGCCACCACGACGTTGCACCCGCGCGCCGCCGCCTCCTCCACGATGGCCTCCGTGCAGTCGAGGGAGGTAAGCACGCCGGTCACCTCCTCCGCCGGGTCGCCCACGATCAGCCCCGCATTGTCGTAGCTTTCCTGCAGGTGTGCGGGAGCGATGCCTTCGAGGAAATCGGTGACTTGCCGAATGGTCATGGGGAGATGCTTTTAGAGGCGGGAACGCAGGAGCGGAAAATTAACCGATGAGCTCCAGAATCTGGGTGGTCGAATGCCCTTCCAAAAAGGGAAGTACTTCCACCGTGCCCCCCCAGCTTCTTACCTCGGCGGCCCCCACGATGCCCGCTTCGGTATAGTCGCCGCCCTTCGTAAGAATGTCGGGCCGTAGGGTTTTGATCAGTTCAAGGGGTGTATCCTCTTCGAAAGCCACGACGCCATCCACGAAGAACAGGCTCGCGAGCAACTGCATCCGGGCGGCGAGGGGCATGACGGGCCGGCTATCTCCCTTCAGTCGCTTCACGCTCTCGTCGGAATTCACCCCGACGATGAGGCGCTGTCCGAGACCGGCGGCCTGCGCCAGGTACGTGAGGTGGCCGGGATGCACGAGATCAAAAACGCCGTTGGTAAAGACCGTAGGCTGACTCCGCGTCCGCCAGCCGCAGCGGCGACGGCTCAGTTCGGTAAGGGGAAGAAGTTTGTCGTAAACGAGTTCGAGAGGCGTCATGGCGAATATTCGCTGAAAAATTCGGTTGGGCCCTTCAAGCTAGCCCTTTCGTCACGGATATTCGGACTTAGCCACCGTAGATAACAAATATTTATTTCCGCACGCCGGCCCGGTAACGCAGCCACGCATTGTACGTAAGGCGAAACGGGGTGATGGCCGCCGCTACGATGGCCCAGATGCCGAAGAAGCGGTACTCGGCATGGAGGTAACTGTCAAGCGTCTTACCCATCGATTTGTCCAGCGACCGGATGAGTACGTCGGGGCCCCGCTCGTCGAAAAAGATGATGAAGCCGTTGAAGGCCTGCACCATGTAGAAAATCAGGGGGATGACCGCGAGGGCCAGCGCCGCCTGCAGGATCAACCGATCGCGTAACCAACTCACGCGCAACAGGAACAGGTAGCGCGTGAGGGTGACGGCCACGACCACGTATACCAGGTTGGGCACGAAGAAGGGAAACTCCGGTAGGGAATCGTAAATCGGCAGCAGTACCAGACCGGCCAGTACCAGGGTGAAGGCCCACCAGGCAAGTTCAAAAATCGCCGCGACCGATCGCTTACTTTTCGGCAAAGTGATCGCGGATTTTTTCGAACAGCTCGACGCCGATATTGTCCTGGGCCTCGTTGGTAGCGGCACCGATATGGGGAGAGACGCTGGCGCGGGGGTGCTCCAGCAGGTCGCGGCGGGGCTGGGGCTCTCCGACGAACACGTCGAGGGCAACGCCGGCAATCTTTCCGCTATTGAGTCCTTCGAGGAGGGCGTCCTCGTTGATCACGCCGCCGCGGCTGGTGTTGGCGATGATGACGCCGTCCTTCATGCTGGCAATCTCATCGGTGTTGATGAGGTTGCCCCCGGGAACGTGAATGGTGATGTAGTCTGCCTGCTTGATGGCCTCTTCGAGGGAGATCGTCTTGATGCGGAAGTCGAGGGTCTGACCGTCTGCGAATTCCAGCTTCACGGTGTCCTCCTCCTTGTAGGGGTCTACGGCGACCACCTTCATTCCGAGTCCGAGTCCGATGCGGGCGGCGGCCATGCCGATGCGTCCGAAACCGATTACGGCCAGGGTACGACCACGTAGTTGCCGGCCCTTGGCGTAGGCCTTCTTGAGCTTGTTGAAGTCACCGTCGGCGGCGGTCAACTCGCGGTTCGAGCGGTGGAGGAAGCGGCTCAACGCGAAGAAGTGGCCGAACACCAGTTCGGCAACGGCGTCGCTCGAGGCGGCGGGGGTATTGTAGGTAGGGATTCCCTTGCTGGCGGCGTACTCGTGGTCGATATTGTCGATGCCCACGCCACCGCGGAGAATCGCCTTCAGGTTGGGACTGGCGTCGATCAGCTCCTTACGGACTTTGGTGGCACTGCGGACGATGATGGCGTCGAAGTTATTGAGCTCGGTCATCAGATCGTCCTGGGCGATCTTGTCGGTGACGACTTCGAAGCCGGCGTCCTGGAGAAGCTGCTTGCCGTTAGCGGCGATACCATCGTTGGCGAGAATGCGGATCATAGCGGAGTAATTTGGGGGCCGCAAAGATAACCTACGCATCCCGTACCTTTGTGGTATGGTCATCGACATCGTTTGCCTCATATTTCTTGCTTACGGTTTCTGGGTGGGCTATAGCCGGGGTATTATTTCCACGGTCCTGAGCCTGGTGAGCTACGTCTTCGGAGTACTGGCCGCGATGAAGTTCGGCCCGATCGCCGGCGACATGATCTTTAACGCCTTCCCGTCGGTGACCAGCGCCGGGGCCTTCCTCATCGGGGTCGTACTGCTCTTCTTTCTGACGCTCATCCTGTTCCGGATACTGGCGCGGGGCCTGACGGGCTTTATGGAGTCGGTCAATATTAATTTCATCAACCAGGTACTCGGGGGCATCCTTTCCGGACTGTTCTTCACCTTCATTTTCTCCGGGCTCGTGTACTTCGGGGATCGCAGCAAGATCATTACCGATGAGGTGAAGGCCGACAGCATTACCTATCCCGTACTCATCCAGCTGCCGGATATCGTCATCGAGCGGGGCAAGGCTCTTTTCCCCATATTTTACGATTTCTACGAGCAGGCCGTCAACGCCATGGACCGCCTAAAGGACAATGTAGAGCGGGGGGAGAGTGATAGTATTTTTGACTTGGAAGAGTGAGTGGTGGGGTGGTAGAATGGTAATGTGGCAAACCAACCTACCACATTACCACCCTACCACACTACCAACATTCATCATCTTCCACACCATCTCCTTCAGCAACTCATGCTCTCCCTTACCGGCCAGGTTGCTGTCTACCCCCTTGCTTTTGAGGTCGTATTCCCGGAGGAGGGCGAAGAGGGTATGTAGGTCGCCTTCGGAGTAATTGCGGGCGGTGGTTTCGTAGTCGTCGAGGAAGAAGTCGAAACGCAGGCCGAGGGTTTTCATGATCTCGGACCGGCTTTCGCGCTTCCGGTGCAGTTCCTTCAGGAGGAATACCTTACTGAAGTAGTTGTAGAGACTGCCGGTGACCATGGGCAGGGGGGCGGCCTTCGGGTTAGCGCGGAAGTAGTGGAGGATGCGGGCGGATTTGGCCGTATCGTGGTGTCCGATGGCGCGTTGCAGTTCGAAGACGTTGTAATCCTTACTCACACCGACCTGCTCCTCCACGATCTGGGTCGTGATCTCGGTGCCGGGGGCCAGGTTGAGCATGAGTTTGTCGAGCTCGTTTGTGATCTTGCCCAGGCTCGTACCCAGAAACTCGGCAAGCAGATTACTGGCTTCGGGTTGGATGCGGTACTTGCGGTCGCGCAGGTAGCCGGTGATCCAGTTGGGAACCTTGTTGTCGTACAGCCCCTTGGATTCAAAGACGATGCCGGTCTGCTTAATGTTCTTCGTGAGGGCGAAGTTGCCGTTAAGCTTTTTGTGCTTGTGACTGATCACGAGCACGGTGGTAGGGGCGGGCTTGGCGGCGTAGGCGGCCAGTTCCTTCAGGTCGCGCATATCCTGGGCCTCGCGCAGAATGATCAGTTGCCGCTCCGCCATCATCGGGAACCGGCGGGCGGCGTCGATCACCTGCAAATACTCCGTGTCCTTCCCGTAGAGAATGGTCTGATTGAAGGCGCGTTCGTGTTCCTGGAGAGCGTGCTGCTCGATGGCCTCCTCCAACTGATCGATGAAGTAAGCCTCCTCCCCGTGCAGCAGGTAGACGGGCGCGAAGTCTTTCGCCTTGATTTTTTTGAGGAGAGAGGGGAAGTCCACGGGGGGGGGGTACGATTTACCCCGGCAAAAGTACCACTTACATTCCGCTAGGTCTGGATACCCTGCCGGTGGTTACCCCCACTTAGTAAAATTGGCCGGCCGATAGTCAGCCATCGCACGATACTATATATTCCTTTACACCCCACGTAAACAGCAGCGAGCTCGCCGCGCACGTTGCCCTGATAACCCGTCGATTACCGGAACAAAGGCACTGCAAGCTCGCAAATTAAAGTTCGCTGTAGTGTCAGCTTTAAATAATAAGGAATAATCTCGAGTCTAATATCGTTGAGTATAAGAATACTCGTTCCGTCAGTACGGCATACTGTATATCCGATCGCATCCGGCTTGATCACAATCCGGAACTACCCTATTCCTGCATAAGAATAGGTCTGTAATTATGGGTATCCTTGATAGGATTCTGGTCCCGAAGACCTCGGGAATTGGTATCTATCCGCCGCTCACAAATATGATGGAAGGGCGCCGTCCACACTATCGAAATACGGGTATCCGCGATATGTAATACTAAGTGGGCGGGGTTGATTGGGTGTTCGCATAGGTGAAGTGTAAGTCGTGAAGAAACGACGCGGACGCAAGAAACATCCTGAATGGTGAGTAAATCGTGCTACTGCACGGGATTTACGACAGATTCATGTCATCGGGTTTCGTTCGTCTAACTAACGGCCGTTTTTTAACATTAGGTATACAAAATCCCATGTTTCGACCCATAATTTTTCTCATTTATACGTTGAAAAATCGCGCTGGCCGACGTATCTGCCTCATTTTGTGATAGATACGTACCCGATCTATGGATTACAACACAAAAAGATTGAGTTGCTTATGCTCAGCAAGTGTTTTTGCCACGCATTATTCCATTCCGTACCTCCAGAAGCTTACGCATCTATGCTCTCCAGGAGTACCCCGCACGCCCATTCGATCTCCTCATTGGTGATCGTCAGCGGCGGGGCGATTCGGAGGCTTCGTTCGTTGAACAGGAACCAGTCGGTGATCACCCCCCGCTCCAGGCAGCGGGCGATCACGCGGCGAATTTCCTCGAAGTCGCTGAGCTCCACGGCCATCCATAGACCAGCCGAACGGATCTCACGGATGCGGTCGTGGACCAGCAACCGCCGAAAGAGCGCTTCCTTCTCCCCTACCGATGCGATAAGGTCGGTTTGACGCGTAAGGGTTTGCAGGGCGGCCAATCCCGCCGCGCAACTCACCGGGTGACCGCCGAAGGTGGTGATGTGGCCCAACACCGGATTTTCGGTCAGGGCTTGCATATTCTTCCGCCCGGCCACGAAGGCACCGAGGGGCATCCCGCCCCCGAACCCCTTGGCCAGGAGTAGTATATCCGGGACGATGCCGTACTGCTCGAAGGCGAACAGCGTGCCGGTCCGTCCCATACCAGCCTGAATTTCGTCCAGGATCAGTAGTGCCCCCACTTCGGTGCAGCGACGGCGCACGGCCTGCAACCACTCCGGACGGGGTTTTCGGATGCCCCACTCCGCCTGCACCGTCTCCAGGATCACGGCGGCGGTACGGGGAGTGATGCGCTCCAGACCGGCGTCGTCGTTGAACTCAAGGTGGTCTACACCCGGCAACAGGGGGTGAAAAGCCCGGGTAAAATCCTTGGGCCACATCAGGCTGGCGGCCCCCTGGGTGCTTCCGTGGTAGGCGTGGGTGGCGGAAACGAAGCCGCTTCTGCCCGTTACGCGCTTCGCCAGTTTCATGGCTCCCTCGGTGGCCTCCGTTCCGGAGTTGGTGAAGTATACGTTGTCGAGTCCTTCAGGCAACTGCGCGCATAATAAGGTAGCGAGCTCTACCTGGGGCCCGAGTACGAATTCCCCGTATACCAGGGTGTGCATATAGGTTCCGGCCTGCCGCTGTACCGCGCTCACCACCGCCGGATGATTGTGTCCGAGGGCACTTACGCCGATACCGGCAATAAGATCCAGGTAACGGTTTCCGGAAGTGTCCATCAGGTAAACACCTTCCCCCCCGGCAATCTCCAGACCCATCGGGGCCGGACTCGTCTGGGCTACGTGTCTTAAAAAATTCGCGCGCTGCATCCCGCAAAACTACAATGCGGTTTCCGACCGGGAGCCCACACCCCCGCTTTACAAGCCCTCCAACTGATTCACCAACCGCCCCAGCTCCTCCGCCGTCAGATGCGCCCGCGCCGCTACCAGCGTCGTACGGTCCTCCTCCGTGACCACGGCCACCAGTTCCCGTATTTTCTGTCGTTCGTACCGCACCGTCAGCGCCACCCGGTCCCCTTCCTGGGTGCGGACCTCCGCCCACCGTTCGAAGCCGCGGTAACGTTCAAGACTGTACAGCAGGTTGACCACGCTCGACTCCGGGCGCCGGAAGTCTTCGTTCAAAAAGGTGACCATGCGTACCGTTCCTAGTTCACCGAGTAGTCTAAAGAGCACTTGTTCGTCGGGATCGTCGCTCGCCGTCGCACCGATGTCGCTGGCCAGATTCACCATCCAGCCCGGCACCTTCAGGGCCACGTTTTCTTCCCCACGGCGGTGTTCCCGGATGAAGTCTTTGATGATATCGTCCTGAGCGGAAAGGACGGTCGTGAGCAGGAGGAGGGAGAGGAGGAGTTTCATGATTGGATGGGTGGAGGCTTGAAGGATTAGATAGGGGAGCTTAATCGAGGGCCCGCTGGAGTTGGGAGAGCTTGCTGAGGTCGATGTCGCCGACGAAACTGAGCATGGCGAAGGTGTCATTGGCACCGACGAGCAAGAAGAGTTCGTTGATCATGGCCTTTTCGTTCTGGATGAAGGCTTCCACGTTCTGGCCATCCCTGGTCCGGACCTTGAAGAGCAACTCGTAGGTGTCGGTATTGATGCGGCCCTTCGCGCTCCGGTAAAAATCTAGCGGGGTGACGTCGGTGTGCAGCACGCGGATTCCCCGCACATCCCGTACGACCTCCAGAATGGCGCGGAGCTCTTCCTCGTCGATTTCGTCGAGGTCGATTTTAGCATCATTAAACAATTCAAACATCTTACCACTGACGTAGACCGCCGTGAAGCGTTGGTCATCGACGTATTCGCTGAAATAATTTGAAATGGCATCGAGCGGCTCGTTTTTTTGCGCGGACGCGGGTGCCAGCGACAGCACGAAGAGCGCAAGGATCAGGTATTTCATCGTAGTATACTTTGCTTGGCCGAAGCCGGTGATTAAAATTTTAGTCCAGGATGTCCTCCACTTCCCGCAGCTCCCGCAGCGTGATGGCGGGTCCCTGCTGCATCTTCTCCGCGGTGGTTTTCAGCACGCCCCGGAGTATCCGTAGGGCCTCCCGTTCGTCGGTGACTTCGTAGCGGCTCCAGTCGACGGGCTGCCGTTCCGCTACGGGGAAAGCGGTCACCGTCGGGGCCGGGCGGATATTGCGGACCACGACCAAAAGCAGCAGGGCCGCCGCTACTGCGAGAAGTAGTTGGGGTAGCCTACGCGGACTCCGCTTCGGATGCGACGCGGTTATGCTCCTTTCTCTTTTCCAGTACCCGAAGAGCGGTACGTACTTACGCAGCTCGGGATCGACGTGGTCACTACCGAAGTAGGCCCGCAACTCCCGTTCTTCGGCGAGGCTGGTTTCCCCGGCGAAGTACCGCTCTATAAGCGCTCTGGCACGTTGGTGATTCATCTTTCTACGATCTTCTCGTTCAGTAATAATTGACGCAGTTGCGTACGCCCCCGGTGGAGGTAAACCTTTACCTGGTCCATCGTCAGTCCGGTGGCACTTACGATCTCCCGGTAACTCATGCCCTCCACCTCCCGCAGGTGCAGGACCGTGCGCTGCTCGGTCGGTAAGCGAGCCATCAGCCGGTGAATGTGCTGCAGGGTGTCTTCGGATTCCACTTGGCGGTAAGGATCCTCCGCGCAACGGTCGCCCGGCGCGGCGGCGTGTTCGTTGCGGCGGCGACTTTCCCGGAGTCGTAGCCGATCGATTGCCCGGTTGTGGGTCATGCGCATCAGCCACGCCGGCGGGTTGTCCAGTCGCACGATCTCCTCCCGTCGCTGCCAGCCGCGCAGCAGCACCTCCTGTACCACGTCCTCCGCTTCGCCCCCGTCGCCGGTCATTCGCAACGCTAGCCGGTACAGGCGGTCGCGAACGGTAGCGGCAATGGCATTAAAAGTTTGCACGGTGGGCATTTGACTGATCCACGGATCAAGCTAGCGCGATGTTACAGTCAAGATTATATTTTTTCGATGGCACCGCTCATTCGGCGGATGTATGATTGTTATTGATGTTTCGCGGGGAGGGGGGATGGCGGGGAAGATGAGCTCGGCGTGCAACGCCCCGACCTGAGCCGCGCAGCAACAAAATCCGTGAATACCAATCTGTGGCAATCCGTGCTCATCCGTGGTGAACCTGTCTCAGACCAGAGGCCACTCGACCTGTTGCTCGGCGTGCAACGCCTCGACCTGAGCCGTGCGGTAGCAAAATCCGTGTTCAATCCGCGCCCATCCGTGGTGAGAATGTCTCGGACCAGAGGCCAATCGACCTATTGCTCGGCGTGCAACGACTCGACCTGAGCCGTGCGGTAGCGAAATCCGTGGCAATCCGTGCCCATCCGTGGTGAGAATGTCTCGGACCAAAGGCCATTCGACCTATTACTCGGCGTGCAACGCCTCGACCTGAGCCGCGCGGCAACAAAATCCGTGGCAATCCGTGCCCATCCGTGGTGAACCTGTCTCGGACCAGAGGCCGCTCGACCTATTGCTCGGCGTGCAACGACTCGACCTGAGCCGTGCGGTAGCGAAATCCGTGGCAATCCGTGCCCATCCGTGGTGAGAATGTCTCGGACCAAAGGCCATTCGACCTATTACTCGGCGTACAACGCCTCGACCTTAGGTCGCGCGGCAACAAAATCCGTGGCAATCTGTGCCCATCCGTGGTGAGAATGCCTCGGACCGGCGGCCATTCGACCTATTACTCGGCGTGCAACGCCTCGACCTGAGCCGCGCGGCAACAAAATCCGTGGCAATCCGTGCCCATCCGTGGTGAGAATGTCTCGGACCAGAGGCCAATCGACCTAGCAACTACCGTCTACACCTCCGCCCCCAGCCACACTTCGCACCCTTCCGTGCAGTTCCGGCAAATGTCGATCTCGGCCCGGCCCCGGAGTAGTTTCTGGCGAAAATCATCGTAGGCAGCCCCGCCCCATACGTCGGCCAGTGCCTGGGATTTCACGTCGCCGAGGCGGTGGGTGACGTCCTTATCGAAACAACAGGGAGCAACCAGCCCGTCCCAGGTGATGACACAGCTGTGCCAGAGTTTCCAGCAGTGGTTTTGAAGTTTGTTCTTGAGGCCGTAGGTGCCGTCGTCCTTCTTGTAGTAGCGGGCGTACTGCTCCTGCTCCGGCATCAGGGGGTTGCCGTGTTCGTAGTCGTAGAGCTGGGCGGATTTAAACTTCACCTCATCGATCCCGATCTCGTCAGCCAGCCGGACTACCTCCTGCATTTGGTGTTCGTTGGGCTTCACGACCAGGAACTGGAAGATCAGGTGGGGCGTAGCTGACCGCATCGCCCGTTTGTGCTTCACGAGATTGCGGGCACCCTGGAGTACGGTTTCCAGCTTCCCGGACTTGCGGTACTGCTCGTAGACCTCCTGAGTGGTACCGTCGACGCTGATGATAAGCCGGTCGAGCCCACTCTCGATGGTCCGTCGGGCGTTGGCGTCGTTGAGAAAGTGGCCGTTGGTCGAGGTGATGGTATACACCCCCCGATCGCTGGCTTCCCGCACCATGTCCAGGAAGTCGGGATTAATGTAAGGCTCCCCCTGAAAGTAAAAGATGAGGTACAGGAGGCGGTCAGCAATATCATCCATGGTCCGGCGGAAGAAGTCCGCCTTCAGATTCCCGGTCGGGCGGGTAAACTGACGCAGTCCGCTGGGGCACTCGGGACACCGGAGGTTGCAGGCGGTCGTCGGTTCGAAGCTCACGGTAAAGGGCTTACCCCACACCACCGGCCGTTGTAGCCAACGCGTGGCGTAGTAACTTGCCGTGACCTGCACGGCATTGATCACCCGACGAAGCGTAAGTTTTCGCAGAAAGTTCAGGGTGTCCGCCGGATAGAGTTTGGCCATCCGCCAAAGATAAAGGAACCGGTCCGCGCGAACGGACCGGTCTCCCTAAAAACGTGGTGTAATCAACTAAATGCAATATTCATCGCTCCCGCGTCCCCGCCCCCTATGTTTCGACGGACGGCCAGCACGTATCTACCAACCGCCCCCCTGTTTTCCACCCGTCAACGCAGCCATCGGTAGGTGGCCTTGAGGAGAAAATTATTACGCACATCTTCCGAGAATACGTTGCGGCCCAGGCTGTGCAACAACCGATCGCCGGGCTCGCCGCTCGCCGTGTTGCCCTGCGACCAGACGAGGTATAGCTCCGACCCCGGCAGGTACTCCCACCGAACGACCAGATTCGACCGGAACTGAATGAAGCTGAAATTCGGGTCGTTCACCGTATGCCCTTCCCCGGGGCCCAGGCTATACCGCCCGGATTCCGCGTCGTACTGTACCTCCTCCGCCGCGTAGGGAATGAAGCGCTCGGCAAACCGATCGGCCAAACCCGCGCCGGAAAACCGCTTAAACTCCCGGTACCGTCCCCGGCTGATGAAGGGTTGCCCGTAGTACTGCACCGTAAGGTCGGGCGTCAGGTTGTAATTCAGGCGGACCGTGGTACTGAAGGTACGCTGGTCCACCGCGCCGACGATGTAGGTTTTGTTGCCGGCAGCTCCCGGCTGGGCTACGTACTGATCGGCCCGCGCGAAGGTGGAATAGCTCGGAGATATGCTCACCGAAGCGGCATCCAGGGGTTGCCAGTTGAAAAAGAGGGAGATGGACCCCTCCACCTGTGTCCCGTCGAAGGTGCGAAACTGGTAGCCCTGGGCGCCCACGGTAGCCTTCTTTCGGTTGTCGGAGGTCACGTAGCCGAAGTATTCGTAGCCGGGGCTCTGGCGGAGAATGGGCCCGCCCCGCAGATCGGTCTTGGAGGCCCGGTAGTGCACGTAACTGAATCCGGTGCCCGCCCGCATGAAGTTGGTGAAATTGGCGTGGCTGTTCGTATTAAATACTTGTCCGAGCAGATTGCCCCCGAAGTCCAGGGTGGTGTACACATTGCCGTTCACCTGGAAGCGGCGGAAGATGGAAAAGGGTTGCTGCCACCGCCGCGCCGCCCAGCCGAAGTAGTTAATCTCGTCGGCGTTGCGCATGAACCCGATATCGTTGACCTCGAAGCCCGGCGAGCGCCAGGTGGCACCGGTTTCGAAGATGAAATTGCCACCCAGATTACCCACCTTGAGCATACCGCTGCTGCCGTTGAGGCGGGTGGCGGTGCTGTCCACGGAAAGATGGTCCGCGTCCGGTCGCTGAAAGAAATGCTCGAAACCGGTTTGCGTCCGGAGGATGGACTCCCGGCTGCCGCTTACCGACGATAAGACGGTATTGCCCGCCACGTACCAGGAGCGGTCGTTCCAGCGGTGGGTGAAGTCCAGCCCCCCGGAATACGCCTGCCGGTGGAGAAAGTCAAGCTCGGGATCCTCGCCCAGGCTCCGCTGTACGCCGGTAAGAATGGCGCCGACGTAGGTATCCCCGCCCCGAAAATCCTGCTGTACCCGACCGACCTGGAAATTGGTGAGCGGCTCCACGACCGTTTCGCTGCGCTCGCCGGCTAGGTCGATGGTGGCCAGCTCCCGTTCGGTGATGCTCTGCAGCAAACCCACCGACAGGCCCGAGGCGGTCTTCCCGCTAAATTTGGCCGCCCCGAGGATCGTCGTATTCACCGGCTGATCTACGTAGTAGCGGCGCCCGGCGTCCGAGGAGACCGACCGGTGGGGGCTCCCCCCGATGCGGCGGGAATAAAAGATCTGGTCCGAGGTGTGTCGCCCCCCCGCTTCGGCCGGTGACAGTCGAAAATCGAAGATGTTCTGTCCCTCGACGAAGAAGGGCCGCTGCTCCCGGAAGAATATCTGGTAACCATCCAGGTTCAGGGCGCCCGGATCGGCTTCTACCTGTCCGAAGTCAGGATTGATGGTTAAATCGAGCGTCAGGTCGTTTGTAATGCCGACGCGGGCGTCGAGCCCGGCGGAAACCCGGTTATCGGTCCCGTCGGCGAAGGGATTGCCCTCCTCGGCGGGGTAGGTGGAGCGTTGGGCGACTACGTAGGGTTGCAGTTCGAGGGTGCGACGGGGGCGTAGGTTCCGCAGGCCGCGCAGTTCGCCGAAGCGACTTACCCACCCGGAGGCGTTGCGGGAACGGGGTTGCCAGATGCTGCGCTCGTCCATGCGGAAATCGCGACGGGTGGACTGGATGCCCCAGACTTGGTCATCACCCGCTGAAAACCGGATCTGGGAGAGCGGGATGCGCAACTCGGCCGTCCAGCCGGCGGAGTCGAGCTGGGTCCTGGTTTCCCAGATGGGGTTCCAGGAGCTGTCCCAGTTGTTGCCGTCGTTGGAGACGAATTCGTCGCTCTTTACTCCGGAGGCGGAAACCGTGAAGGAAAATGCCGTGCGTTTGTCGTGGTAGCTGTCGATGTTCATCTCCACCCAGTCTCCCGGAAATTGGTCCCGCCGCCCCATGCGCTGTTCGATAAGCTCGGGCTGACTGTCCAGGCAGCGGTAGGCGACGTACAGGTTACGATCGTCGTACAGAATTTTGAAAAAGGTCTGTTGCGTAGGTGCGTCACCGGGATTGGGCTCGAACTGCATATAATCTCCGCTCCACTCCACGGCGTCCCAAGCTGCCTCGGTGGGGCTGCCGTCGATCAGGGGGGCATCGCCGACTACCCGTTGGGTCTGGTAGTGCCGGAGGGGGTAGGTTTCTACATCGGTCGAATCCTGCGCTGCCGCTATGCCGGAGAGGAGTATCGCAACGGGAAGGAGTAAATGGTTGAGCATTGCTGGAGGTGTGTAGCGTTAAAAGGGACGAGCCCGGACGACCGAGGTTGCGCGTTGTTTGATATTTCTCTTTCCCCCCGGCGGCCGCCCCCCCGTTGGACCGCTATAGCCGTTGGACGGTGTGACACCGTCCAACGGCTATAGCGGTCCAACGGCTACCCCAGGCTACCTCACCCGCCGCCCCGCCCCCGCCGCACGTACACCTTGCCGTAGGGTGCGGTACACTTGACCGATGTCGCGGCCGGCCCCGACCCCACGGTGCTCACGATGTGCTCGTAGAAATCACGGCGTTCACTGGCTTCCCGGTCGATGAGCAGATCGAAGTCGGTGAGCAACTCGCCAAACTCCGTAATGAGCTCCAGGCGGGCGGCGACTCCCGGGGGCAGGGTAAGGTCGACGGTGCCGTAATTGCTGTACAGCGTCAGTTGCTCGGGTAAAGCATCGGCTACTGAATAGATGACGTCCACCCCGCCGTAGGTAGCCTTTACCTCCCGGAGACCGGGGTGATCGATGACGTTCACGCTGCCGTATACGGTCTCGATGGTCAACGGCAAATTTTCGGGCACGGTGACCACCAGCGCGAGCTCCATGTGGCGATCGTCGTAGCCGGAGGTCCGCCGGCCGTTGATGACCGTCGATACCCGGCGCATCTCCGGTTCCAGCTGTTCCTGAGTCGGACCGGCCTCCGCTATCCGCAGCACCCCGCCTTGCCGGTCCATTTGCAGCTCACTGAGTTCGGCGCGTGCGCGGCCGTCGATGAGGATCATGTGGTCGATTTCGATATTGGGGCCGTCGCCGGTAATTATTTCGACGCTGCTGAAGAGGGCGGAGAGGTGAAGGGCGGTAGCCCCCTCCGGCGCTACGGTGGTTGTCGACTGGGCATACAACTGGCCCACAGCCAGCAGGAGGCTGCAAAGAATGGTGCGGAACATGGGAGTTTATTTTACTTCTTGCGGATGTAGAGGTTGTCGTAGGTCGCCGTCAGCGACAGCAGGGTGCCGCCGCCGTTGATGGTGCCGACCAGGTTGCCCAGCGAGACCCGGTGCGGTTCGTCCCGGTCGTTCTCATTCTCGCGTTCCTGACCGGCTACGGTCTGGGTCTTGATCTGGATATCGAAGTCGGTGTACATGTTCCCGTAGCCGGTGTTGAGGCGCAAATCGGCCTTCGTAGCGGCGGGGAGGGTCACGTCAACGTCGGAATAGGTGGAGTGCAGGCGCACTTCCTTAGTCGGAGGCGAGTCCCAGCGAGCCACGATGTCCTCGTATACCGTGTTTACGGCGACGGGGCCGGTCACGTTTTCCAGGTTCACGGTGTGGTACATCATGCTCACGTCCAGTTCGCCACCGAAATCGCTGATCTGGAGGTCCCCGCCCCGGTGGGTGCTCTGCTCGACCGTCACGCTGGCGCTGTTGGGCACCCGCACGGTCACCCGGCTGCCTTCCCCCCCGACCTGTTGTACCAGGATTCGCCCCTCACGCTCGGTGACGCTGAGTCCGAATCCGGTATTGTCCTTCAGTCCCGAAGCGCTGATCTTGCGCAGGCCGGCGGCCCGGTCGTCCTTATCGCGGCCGTTCAGTTTGGCTTCCACGACCATCTCGGACCCGGAGCCGCCGACGATGGTGAGGTGATCGATCTCCCGAAATTCAACGGTTTTGCCCGCGGCGGCGATCTTGAAGTCCTGCTGGGCTCCGAGGGCGGAGGTTAGGCAGAGAAGCAATAGTATACGTAGCATGGGGGTCTGTTTTTTTAGATTAGTTTGAAGGTTCCGAGCTCGGCGGCGTCGCGCAGTCGGCGGGGGATGCTGTCGTTGGAAATAATGTCTTCCAGGTAGGGCAGCACCCGTTTTTCGTTCAGGCTCACCAGCGTTTCGAGCAGTTGTACCTGGACGGCGGGCGGGGGGGCTCCGGCCATGGCGTCGAGCATTTCCCGGCGGGCGGAGGGATCATCGGAGAAACGACGCAGGGCATCCAGGGCGGCCAGGCGCACGTTGGTGTTGGGGTCGGTGCGGAGGAGTAAACCCAGATTGGCGATCACTTCCGGATCGGCGACTTCGATGCTCAGACTGACCGTCGCCGCCTGCATGCGCTGGCTGCTTCGCCGGTCCTGCATCAGTTCCAGCATCAGCGTACGGGTGGCGGCCAGTTGCCGTTCGGCGGTTGATTCCGCGCTCCCGAAGTACCAGCCCAGTCCGAAAACGAGCAGTAGCAGAGTCGCCGCGACGGCCAGGAGGGCGGCGGGGCGCAGGTGCCGCGGATTTCCGGAAGAGCGGGCGGTCCCGGTATGGGCCGCGAGCATTTCGGTGAATCGGCGGTCGGCAGCGGCGCTGGGGTGCGGATCGGGTAGTCCCGCGATCTCGTTACGCAGGTCGCTGAGGGCATCGATCTCCCGTTGCAGTTCGTCGTCGTTCGTGTTCATAGCCGGTTAGCGTTTTGGTAGTTGGCCCGCAGTTGCTTGCAGGCGCGGTGCATACGCACCTTGACGTTGGCCTCGGTGGTGTCAAGCACCCGGGCGATGTCGGCGTACTTCAGGTTGCGTTGCCAGGCCAGTTCCACCACGATGCGGTAATTGTCGGGGAGGGCGGCCAGGGCGGCGCGGCAGTCGGTCGGGGCCTCCTCCGGGGATTCCAGGGGCAGATCGCCGAACTCGAAGTCGTCGCTCAGCGGCATCCTGCCTTCGCGGCGACAGCGATCCCGGTGTACGTTGCGGGCAATGGTGAATGCCCAGGTTTTGAAGTTTTGCCCCGTCCGCCAACTCGTCCGGTACTTAATGATTCGTTCGAAGGTGGCCTGCAGGAGGTCTTCGGCGGTGGCCCGGTCTCCGTTGGTCCGGTTCAGCAGGAAACCCAGCAGGGGGGACTTGTAGCGCTCGTACAGGGGAGCCAGGCAGTCGAGCCGGTTGTCGGCAACCCGTTCCATCAGTGTTTCGTCGGTGAGCGTCAAGGTCCGTAGCTTGTTTCCTTCGGTAGGGGATACTCAAGTTAGGCCGGATGGTTACACCTCCGTTATAGTTTTCTTCACCTTTCTGTAAGGGTACCCCGTGTCCGTCTCCGGAACGGGCCGCGGAGAATGCACAATTCGTTGCCCGCCTTCGTTTCGGGAGTCTACCAGAGACGTTTGCTATGCCGCCCACCAACTCCGCACCCGCGACCCCGCCAAAAAAGCGGACCTCCACCCTGATGAAGGTGGTCTACGTAATCATTCTTCTGGTGGTGCTGTCGTTGATCCTACAGGCACTGGGCTTCGGCGTGATGGACCGCCGGGAAGAAGATACGCTCATCGAACGGCCGCACGCGGAGTAAAGCCTACCCCCAGCCTACGCTTTCCAGACCGGGATAGAAGGGCCAGGGAATGCCGGCGAGCATGATCAGCAGCCCTACCAGGTAATAAATGCCGATGGTCTTCCACCCCTTGTTGAGCTCCGCCTGCCGCTTGGCCTTGCTGTAGCCCACGGTGATGAGGATGACGGCGATGAGCATCGTCCACCAGTGTACGTAGTTGTAATACTTGGCTACGGCCGAGCCCCCGCCCTCGATCGGATCGGCGGCAATGCCGTACGGGCTGAGCCACAGAAAAAGGGCGAGGCCCAGCAGCAACTGGATATGCACGGAAATAAGCGCGAAGAGCGCCAGCTTATCCTTTCCCGGGTACACCTCACCGGTGCGGCGGCGGGAAGCGGCCCGCCCGATGGCGGCGAGGAGCAGGATGAGGACCACCCAGCGCAGGCCGGAGTGAGCGTGTTGAACGGCGGTGTAGAGTACTCCCATGGTAACGATTAGTGGGTTGCAAGATAGGGGCGCGGGAATTAATCCTGCCCGAGCAGATAGGCGTAATCCTTGGTACCTTCTACGTGGCTGAACACGATGCGCAGCATGGCCACGACCGGTATGGCCACGATGGCCCCCACCGCCCCCCAGAGTACGGTAAAGGCGATGACGGCGACGATGGTGGTCAGCGGGTTGATGTCGACCTCGTCGCCCACGATGAGCGGAGTGAGGATGTAACTCTCGAGCATTTGCGCGACGGCCATCGTGACCAGCACGCCGATCATGGCCGAGGTGCCGCCCCCACCGGCCAGCGCGATGGCCAGCGCCAATCCACCGCCGATGATGTTGCCGAGGTAGGGAATGATGCTGAGTACGGCGGCCAGTACGGCTATGATCAGGGCGTATTCAAGGCCCGACACCAGAAAGCCTCCGGTATAGAGCACGGAGAGAATGAAGATCAGGATCAGTCGACCCTTCAGGTACTTCTGGGCAACGTCGGCACTTTCGTTGATGGTCTGGTGAGTGAGCCCGCGCTTATCCTCCGGGGCCCGGCGCAGCACGAATACCCGCAGCCGCTCCTTCTGCGACAGGAAGAGCACTACGTACACCAGGATGAGGAGGAAGTCCCCGACAACGCCTAGCGTGGTAGACAGCAGGCCGGTGATCTGGCCCCGATTGATGGGCAGCTTACCGGCAATACTGCCCGTGGTGTTGCCCCCGCCGGGATTACCGATGGGTAACTGGGCGGATTGTCCCGTACTATCGGCGGTGGATTGCCCCTGGCTACTTCCGGTGGAGGTCGGCAGTTTTTCCTTCACCTTCTCCAGTTGCTCACCAAGTCGCTGTTCGATTTGCGGCCAGTTCTCGGCGAAGCGGGTAGCCTGCTTACCGACGGCGAAGAAGAGGGCGGCGAAGACCAACAACAGGACGGAAACGGCTCCGGCAATGGCGAAACCCGGTTTCCACCCCCAGCTTCGGAGCTTTTCGTCGATGGGGTCGAGCAGCACCGCCAGCAGTCCGCCGACCGTCAGCGTGAGAAGTACCGGCTTTCCGAAATAAAGAATCGTGACGACGCCGATGACGAGGGCGAGCCGGAGGACAACCGCGGTGAGTTTAGACGAGGGCATAGATGGCAGGGCGTTTACCCTTTGATAGGTCGTCGCCCCACCCACTGTTCACTCCGCCGTACTTTTGCGCCTTACCCAATCCCACCGCCGTGGTCGCCCAATCTACCTTCCGCCTCGCCGCACGCCCCCGTGGATTTCACGTGGTAACCGCCGAAATCACCCGTCACCTGCCCACCCTTCCCCGGACGGGCCTGCTTCACCTGTTTATCCAACACACCTCCGCGGCCATCACGGTCAACGAAGCGGCGGACCCGGACGTCCTGGCTGACTTTGAGTCGATCTTCAACAAACTGGTGCCCGAAAATATGCCGTTCCTGATCCATACGCTGGAGGGTCCCGACGACATGCCGGCCCACATCAAGGCGGCCATGATCGGCAATGCCATCACGTTGCCCATCACCGAGGGGCGCATCAATCTGGGTACCTGGCAGGGCATCTACCTGTGTGAATTTCGCAACCGGGCTTCAGAGCGCAGTCTGGTGGCTACGGTCTACGGTTGATCGCCACGTGAAGTAGCCGTACACTGCCATGATCACGTACAGGACCATCAGCAGGGCAAAGAGCGTGGCCCCGGAACGGAAGTAGATGTAGACATACACCGCGTCGATCACCACCCAGTACAACCAGTTCTCCAGCCTGCGCCAGATAAGCAGGAAGGTGGCGATGATGCTGAAGCTGGTCGTTATGGCGTCCAGGTACGTCTGGGTGGCCGTGGCTACGGCACCGACCACGTAGCCCAGCAGGAGCCCGACGGTCAGTCCCAGGGCTAACGTCACGGCGTGTTCGCGTGCGTCCATGCGTAAAATTCCCGTCTGCGGTCCTTCAGCAGGCATGGCTACGGCGTCCAGCATCGGATTGTCGGGGCGGGTCGCGCGGGAGCGTTGCCAGCGGAACAGTCCGACCCCCGCCATGACGAGGTAAAACAGTTGGAGTAGGGCATCCGATACCAGCCGGTACACGACGAAGGACTGGTAGGCCCATAGCAGGGCGCTCACCGCCGCGAAGAACCAGCACCAGTTATTGTCGCGCGCGGCTAGCCACACGTACGCCAGCGCGGTCAAAGTAGCGATCCACTCTACGATCTCCGTCGCCTGGATCTGATCGAGCAGAACTTCCATCCTGGCTTACAGGCTCACGTTCATCAGTTCGACGAAGCGGGCGACGCGGGCGTCGATCTGCGCGCGATCGAGGTTTTGCATGCGCCGGGTGCCGAAGTCTTCCACTACGAAGCTCGCCATGGCCGAACCGTAGATCACGGCCCGCTTGAGGTTAGCGAAACTGAGGTCGTCGGTGGCGGCCAGGTAGCCGACCAGTCCGCCCGCGAAGGTATCGCCGGCCCCGGTCGGGTCCACCACTTTGGGAAGCAGCAGGGCCGGTGCGTAGAAGACCTTATCTTCCTCGAAAAGCAGAGCTCCGTGCTCCCCCTTCTTGATGATGAGGATCTTCGGCCCCATCTCCACGATTTTGGCGGCGGCCGTGAGCAGGCTCCGTTCCCCGCTGAGCTGCCGCGCCTCCTCGTCGTTGATGATCAGGATGTCGATGCGTTTGAGTACCTCCTTCAGATCGGCGAGGGCAACGTCCATCCAGAAGTTCATGGTATCGAGGGCGATCAACTTGGGGCGCCGGGCCATCTGGTCGATCACGCGGGCCTGTACCGAGGGGGTGAGGTTGCCCAGCATCACGTAGTCCGTATTCCGGTATCCTTCCGGCACCTTGGGGTCGAAGTCGGCCAGCACATTAAGCTGGGTGTCGAGGGTGTCGCGGCCCATCATATCATCGTGGTAGCGACCGGCCCAGTAAAAGGACTTCCCCCCGGGGATCACCTCCACGCCCTCCAGGCTGGCCCCCCGCCGCTCGAGGTCGGCCAGGAAGTCATCGTTGTAGTCGCCGCCGATCACGGACACCAACTGTACCGGCTGGGTGAAGTACGTCGCCGCCATGGCGATGTAGGTGCAGCTTCCGGCCTCGATCATTTTGACCTCTCCGTAGGGGGTGTACACATCATCGTAGGCCAGGGTTCCAACTGCGAGCAGACTCATAATTTATTTTTTTGCGGGGGCAAAGATTGCAAAATAAAGCGGGACGGCGTAAATTTGCGTCCGCTTAGGCAACCACCCGGTTTGTCTTGAGTGCCCTGCCTCAGTAGCTCAGTTGGTTAGAGCGGCGGACTGTTAATCCGTAGGTCAAAGGTTCGAGCCCTTTCTGAGGCGCATTTCCCGAGGGGACGCAATGGTTTGCGTCCCCTCGCTCGTTTACCCCCCTACTCCCCCTTCCCGCAGTCGATCGAGGTACTGCCGCACGCCGTGGTGGCTGACCGTGCGCCCCCGGAAGAATTCGGCCGTTTGTTGGCGTTCCGGCGGACTGGCCTGCAGACTGGACAGGATATTCTGTAAGTGCATCTTCATGTGGCCCTGTTGAATACCCGTAGTGACCAGGCTGCGCAGGGCGGCAAAATTCTGGGCCAGGCCGGTAGCCGCGGCGATGCACATCAGTTCCCGCGCCGACGGCCGCCCCATAATGTCGAGGGCCAGATCGGCCAGTGGATGCAGGCGGGTAAGCCCCCCTACGGTGCCCAGGGCAAGCGGGACGGTCAGTTCGAAGTGAAAGATATCGTCCTCGACGCGGCAACGGCTCAGGGAGCGGTAGCGACCACTTTCGGCCGCGAAGGCATGAGCGGCGGACTCCACCGCCCGGAAATCGTTGCCGGTCGCCAGCACGACCGCATCGATGCCATTCATGATTCCCTTATTGTGGGTAACGGCCCGGTAGGTATCCTCGCGGGCGATATCTACGGCCAGTCGGAATCGGCGCACGAAATCCGCGGCGTCGACGCCGGATCCGGGGATATTCATCTCCTCTATGGGGCAGCTCACGGCGGCCGTAACCACGCAGTTCGGCGTGTGGTTACTCAGGATGGCCATGATGACTTCCACGTCACGCTCCTCATCACTGAGGGCGGCGCTGGTGGCCGACCAGGCCTCCAGTTCGGTGGCGTACGCTTCCAGTACGGTGTTGATGAAGTTGGCGCCCATGCTGTCCCCCGTTCCGAAACGGACGAGCAACTGGTAGCACTGGGGATCCACGGTGGGCAGGTGCTTCCAGGTGAGCCCGCGCACCCCCCCGCCCCGGGCCTCCATCCGGTCGGTGATGCCGGCGGTCGCACGCTCCAAGTGAGCCTTCAGATCGGGCAGTAGGGCGGCGCGGCGGTCGGGGTGTCCCGCCCAGCGAAAGTGCAGCTGGCCCAATTTTTCGGTGGCGACGACTTCGACCCGGAAGCCCCCCCGGGTGAGCCAGTACTTCGCCGAACTGCTGGCGGCGGCGACGACGCTGCTCTCCTCGGTGACCATGGGTACGGCGTAGGTCTTCCCGTTGATGAGAAAGTTGGGGGCAATGCCGAAGGGGAGGGGGAAACTGGCGACGGTGTTCTCGCTGAAGTTGTCGAAGACCTGCTGCAGATCGCCGCTGTCGGCATCGAAGTAGGTGAACTCTTCGTTCGTACGTCCGGGAAGGAACTGGTTCAGCAGCCACTCCCGCCGTTGACGTTTATCGAGCTTACTGAACCCGTTGATCCGTCCGTTTTCCTGCTTGTTGTCGGCCACTGCGTGGAAGGTGTATGGTGATTAGCGCCGGGGGTGAAGATAGGCCTTTGCCAATTCCAGTCCCCGAAGCTGGGTAGCGACGTAGCGGCGCAAGCTGTCGTAATCTTCCCGGGCATGCCGCAGGAAGGCCGACGCCTGACCGTAAATGGCCGGCATCCGGGCGATCTCCGTCAGGTAATACCCGTCGAGGAAGCCCTGTACTCCCCCGCTGATGATGAGATTCTGGCACCGGAGTTGGAGGTGTTCGTCTGACGTCAACGCATTGATCCGGTGCACCATATCGGTCGCCGAATGCCCCACCCGGGTGAGCCCCCCGTAAGCTGACCGGGCCAGCGCGTCGGAGCGAAAGAGTTCCAGTTTGCTGAAATTGGTCCCCCCGTTCGCGGCGGTATCGAGCGCCAGTAGGGGCAACTCCAGGAGGGCGCGTAGACTCGCCGGTCCCATCCCCTGCCCTACTTCCTTCACGATGAGCGGCAGGTCCGGCAACTCCTCCAGCAGGGCACGTACCGTGTGGATGGGCGCGACGGTGAAGCGGTCGCCCTCCGGTTGCAGCCACTCCTGCAGGGGATTGACGTGTACGATGAGCCCGTCCAGTTGCAGGGCGTCGACGAGTTGGGGGATCATTGCCAGTTCGCCCCGTTCGAGAAGGATTTGCACCTGGGCGGAGCCGAGGTTGGCGAAGATGGGGGCGTCCGGGCCGGCCGCAGGCCGGACGTTGAAGTCATGGAAGCGACCGTCGTCGTACAGCAGGCTGCGGCAGGATCCCAGTCCCATGCCCAGGCCGAATTCACCGACCGCCCGGGCCAGATTATGATTGATGGTATAGGCCTTATCGGTCCCCCCCGTCATACTGCTTACCCACAGCGGAGCACGCAGGGTGGCCCGCCCCCATTTCATGCGAGGCAGACTTCCGGGAACCGGGTGAGCGGCGAGTAGGGGTTCGTAGTCGAAGCGGTCGTCCAGCATGCCGTGCTCGACCTGCGACTGGAAGGCCAGCTCGATGTGGTCGTCTTTCCGACCGGGGGCGGTGGGATCGTTGGGCACCGCGCCGGGCAGGTGAACGGGAGAGGGTTCGGGCATACCAAAGCCAACGTTGGGTAAAAAGAATGGTTTAGCGCAAAAAAAAGGGAGCGCCGATTCGGCACTCCCTCTAAAAACGGTCTTTCCAAAAAGCAAACACTTGACAAAATTCTTTACTTCGCCGCTCCCTAGAACCGGGAGGGTAGTTATTTCCTTAGGTGTAAGTCCTCACTATACATTGTCGAACTGACTTACTGATGAAATCATCCATTCTCGTTCCCCTGATCCTTATCGTCTGCCTGCTCGCGCTCGCGCTGCTGATCTCCCAGGCCTTTACCGCATCAAACCAGGATAATGAGCCCGAAGATACCAACTTTACGGGCGCACGGCCAAACGAGACCGGGGAGGATTCCGTCGACTTCTATGACATCCAAACGGCCGAAGAAACCGGAGAGGAACCCGTAGTGGAAGAACTTTTCGCCGTTACCGAAGCGGATTCCGCCGATGCATCTCCCGGCGACGCTACGTTTGGCGACGACGGGCGGTTTCTCGTGATCGCCGGCACCTTCCGCCAGGTCATCAACGCCCGTGCTAGGGTCAACGACCTGAAAAGGGCCGGATTTTCCGAAACCGAAATGGCAAAATTCGACCGGGGTACCTTCGCCGTGGCACTCGTCGATCGCTCGAACGACTACACCGAGGCCACCCGTATGGCCGAACGCGTTCGCTCGGCCGGTTTTGAAGCCCGGGTGTACCGCAAAAGATAGTCCTTTTTTAGTACATGCTTTCGACCTGCCTCCTCCGGGCGGGAGAGGGGCCGTTTACCGTTTTCGTCTATCCCTGGTAAGCCAGCATGCCGCCTTCCAGGTTGCGGACGTTCTTGAATCCACATTGCCGCAACAGCTCCTGCGCCATCGCCGAACGCTTACCACTCCGGCAGTACACGATGATCTCCTGGTCGCGGTAGGGGGTAAGCTTGTCCATCGACATACTTAGCTGGCCCAGGGGCACGTGAATACCGCCTACGTTGAATTCCGCGCGTTCGTAATCTTCCCGTACGTCGAGTAGAACGTAGTCGTTCTTGCCGTCGGTTTCTCTTTGCTTCAGCTCCTCTACGGTTGCTTCCATTGTCGGTTTCAATTTCTCTTCAAAGGGTGCCCAACAAGCTCAACGACAAAATAGATTAACGCCTGACAATCTTGTGACGACTGACGCGATCTCCGATTCTGCACTCCAGTACGTACACGCCGGCGGGCAGGGTCGCCAGCGACACAACCGTCGCCGCTTTCCCGTCCCGCACCAACCGTCCGTCGGTGGTGAAGAGTCGGTAGCTGAGGTCCTTAAGCTTGAGCGCTTCAAGCGGCCGAATGTTCAGTACCTGCCCCGCCGGATTGGGGAAAACGTCTACAATACGTGTAGAAACGTCAATTTGTTCGGTGGAGGTAGGCCGCACCTCCGCACCGGAGAGCAACGGACGAATCATGATGGCTCCCCGGGTGGCCCCGTCAAGCGCCTGCCACCCGGCCCCGGCGTCAAAAAATTGCACGCCCGCCGGCTGGTTGTTCCGGTCGAATCCTACGGGCAGGGAACGATTAGCCGTCGGCTGCCGCCACCCCACGAAGAAATCGCCCACGGGCAGCGCTACGGCTTCGTCCAGCTCGTAACTACTGAATGCCTGCAGCGAATCCCGGTAGTAATCCTCGGCGTACAGGATGGGCACCTCGGTGGAGTACAATAAGGTCCCGGGCAGTCCCTCGGCGTCGGCTCCGTACACGACGAAATTTATGTTTTGGTCTCCGGTGCCGCCCAGAGTCCGGGGGATGCGGATGCGAATGCCCGTCAGCTCATCCGCCACGTAGGCCGTGTAGCGCTGCACGATCACGTTGCCGCTCTGGCCCTCAATTGCCACTTCCGCGCTTCCGTCGTCGTACGCCAGGTAATCTCCGAGGACGGTGATCTCACTCGCCCGATTGTTGCGGCCGATGCCGGGGGCGAAGGAGGCGTCCTCGGTCGCCACGGTCAGGTCGTAGGTGGTGCGCAGTCGATAATTCTCTTCCGGGTCGAGGTCAAACAGGAAGCTGCGAATCTGCTGGTACGTCGGCAACTGATCGAAGGTGGCCCCCCGGGTTTCGAAAGTACGGGGAGCGATGCCGTTATCCTGCCCGAAATAACTGGAGGGAAACAGGCCCCCTTCCGAACGGAAGGCGGGGTCGCCCAGATTCTCAACTAGGTAGGTGGAGGCCGTGACCGGCGTTACGTCCGCCCGGTGATTCCACAGTTTCAGGTAGATAGAGTCGACGAGCAGTGCCTGACCGCCCGCCTGCAGATGACGGACCGGCAGGCTCGTATAGGGAGCCACCAGCCGGAACGGGGCCTCGGTCAGCGCCAGATCCTGGGTGACCAGGGAGGTCGAGGTGTTACTGAGCTTCACGTAATCCAGGTGCCAGTTATCGACCGCCCCGACTTCGGTACTCAGGTTCAGAAACCGAAACTGGAAGCCGTCGTACTGGTAATCCGCCGCCACGTTCACCAGGTAGCCGGTGAAGGGATTGACGAACGTGTTGGATTCGGTGGTGGGCCGACCGGCCTGGGCGAAGACGGTATTCCATTCACCGCTCCGGTCCAGGAACTGCACGAGGAAACTGTCCTGCAGTTCCGGACGGTTGCCCAGTCCCTTTGGCTGAACATAGAACGACAGCACCGTGCCCTGTTTCCCGGCCAGATTCACGGGGCTGGAGGTCAGGTAGTCGCGGGGCTGGGCGATCCGGTTGTTCCCGCCGGTGTAGGGCTGCCCATTGTAATCGATCGCGTCGAAGGTCGCCACGCCGATCGACGGAGGACGAATACCGTAGTTCCGGTTGACGAGTACGTCCTCATCTTGCCACAAGGCTACCGCCGGACGTACACCCTCGTACGAGAAGTCGTCGAAGAAGGGCAGTTCCACCGATGGACGGTCGACCGTAAACGTGGTGCGGTAGGTATCGCACAGGCCAAATTCGTTACAAACCCGGACGCAGACCCCGTCAATCCCCCCGAAATTGGAAGCTTCGTACACGAAATCGTTGGCGGTGCCGAAGGCCCGCGAAAAGTAGCTCAGTTGACTGCGCCCCCCGTAATCCTCGTTGTCGCAACCGTTGATGGTGCGACAGACCGCCCCCCCCGGAAGTTCGTCGGTCGGGATTCCCACGGTGTCTATCGTACCGGGAGCTATCAACCGATTACCCAGTTCGATCGTGCGTCCCGGACGCTGTACGAGGATCACCAACTGCACAGTATCCGCGCACACGCCCCCCGGTGAGCAGACGGTAAGTCCCAGCGTATCCAGTCCCTGCTGCACGTCGGGGTTCGGGGTATACAGGATGGTGTCGCTGCGCAGGACCGCCGTGCCGTAGCGGGTGGTCGTACAGCCGATGCAACGGTAATCGTTGAGGTCGCTGCCGAGCCCGACGGTGTCCAGGTCGATCTTGATGGTACCTGCTTCACCGGTCACGATGCGCTCCACGCCCTCCAGCTCGGGTTCACCGCAGACGGCCCGGGCCGCAACGGTGGTGCCGCGGCGCGCGTCGTGGAGTTGCGGCTGCTCCATGAGCGGAACGATCCGTTGGGCCGTCAGGCTTTGTAGGCCCGCCAGCAGAAGAATGGGGAGGAGATAAGGTCGCATAAGTGTTTGTTGGCCAAGCTCAGAACGCTGCCGGCAATCAATAATTACTCACATCCCGTCGGAGGCGTATCGCTCAAGACCAGGTTCACCTTCGCCCCCGTTTCCATTACGGTGCCCGCCGCCGGCTCGGTGCGCTCGATGTAGGCTTCGTAGCGGTTCGTAAAGGTTCCGGAGACCGTACCGATCACCAGTTGGCTGCCGGTAATGGCGAATTCGGCGGTCCCGTACTGCTGGCAGCGATACTCGGGCAGGGTCACCTTTCCCCCCTTCCGCTGGGTGATTACGAAGTCGACGGTGCTCCCCATGGGCACCCGGACACCCTCGCGCAGGTCCTCGTCGGTGATCTTCCGATCGTCGTAGTAGAGGTACAGGATGGTCCCGTCTTCCTGCTTCGCGTCGAACTGCCGTTCGCGGACGCGGTAGCGAATGTTCTTCACCTTCAGCAGGCGCACGTACTGATTGTAGTCGTAGTTACCTACCAGTCCCGGAAGCTCCACCTCGGGGGCATCCTCGCTGAGCACGGTCAGGTAAACGGTACGGTTGTTCTTCACCCGGCTGCCCACCCGGGGCTGTTGCTGCACGACCAGTCCGGGGCGTTTGGCGGGATCGAAGGCGCCGATGGTCACGTCGATGTTGAGGCCCTCCCGCTCGGCTACCTCCCGGGCCTCGTCGATCAGCATGCCTTCGAAGGTGGGGATGGCCATGCTTTCTCCGTGATTGGTGTAGAGGTTCAGCCCGGTACGCAGGAGCAGAAACAGGACCGTCAACAGGAGGAGGGCCGCCCCGATGTTCTTCAGCCATACCATGGCCGGAGAAGGTTCGGGCGGGTCCGCGGGAGCCGTGTAGGCGGGAGCGGTAGCGGCCACGGGTGCTTCCGTCACGGGTGGGGTGACCGCGGAGCGTTGTTGCCGCTCCTTGGCGAAGTCCAGAATAGCCGCGATAAACTGGTACGGCTGGTAACCCGCGATGGCTGCCTGGTGGAAAATGGCCGTGGCCGGGGTCATGCCGGGCAGGTTATTCACCTCGATCACCACCGTCTCGGCCCGGCCGTCCGCGAATATCCGGACGAAGGCATCGATGCGGCAGTAGCCCTCGACGCCCAGCAGGCGGGCGGCCCGTTCCAGATCGGCCTTGACCTGTCCGGCGACGTGGTCGTAATCATATGCCCCAGAAGCCAGCCGGGCCGGCGTGAGGTTTTGCCCCTCCCCCGCCAGAAATTTCTCCTCCAGGCTGAGTACCTCTCCCCCCGCCAGGGCCTCGCTGGGCTCGAAGACTTCGTAGCGCAGCTCTCCGTCCGCACCGTAGTGGGTGAGCATTCCACCGGTAATCTCCAGGAATTTCTCGGCCCCGGCCGCGGTGATGGCCGCCTCGAAAAGAATGGACGACTTGCCCAGGGGCCATTCCTCCCCGGAACTAAGCTTCAGAACCTTGCGGGCCTGCCGTTCGCGGTTGCCGCCGGGCTGAAAGGTGAGCTGACAGTAAGCCACCAGTTCTTCCCGCCGGCGGATCAGCTTCACGGCCGAGCTACAGCCGTCGTCGACGGGCTTCGCGATGAGGGGGTAGCTGAACTTCTGCTCGACGCGATCGTAAAAGGCTTCGGCGTTGAGCAGGAAATCTTCCCGGCGCGCGAGCCACTGGTCGGTGACCGGCATGCCTCCCGCGCGGAGAACCTGCAGGGTCTCGTACTTGTCGATCGTGATGGCCGAGCTTTCGGGTCCCGAACCGTTATAGGGCAACCCGAGCCGGTCGAGTTTGCGCTGTACCTGACCGTCTTCTCCGGGCCGTCCGTGCAGGGCGATGAATACGGCGTCAGCCACCTCGGGCAGGCGCTCCAGGGGTAGATGAACGGGCTTGAAGACCACGTCGGGGTCGGCGTAGCGGTCCGTAATGGCGGCACACGCGCGGCGGATGTCGGCAATGGCGAGGTGATCTTGGGCATCGGCGAGCTTGTCGCGGATGTCGTCGGCGTTGTCCTTCAGGAGGAGATTGACGGGCAGTTGGTACAGAACGAAGTCTTCCCCGTGCTGATCGTCGGTCACGGGATTCGTCAGAAAGACGGGCAGGGGTCGGTGGGCTTCGCTGGAGCTCAGCTTTTCGTATATGTTACGGCCGCTCTCCACGCTGATGTGCCGTTCGAAGCTCGTACCCCCGAGAAGCACTGCTACCCTTTCTTTAGCTCCCGCGCTCGCCCGCATATCATCCAACGCGCGATCCAGCAGCGCCATCAACTCGTCGGCTCCCCGTTCCTGCAGGCTGGTGCGGATGATGTAAGTTAAAAACTGGGAAGGGCTCAGGCCGATCTCGGCCGCCTGGTGGAAGAAGAACGACGAGGGCATCATGCCGCTGGTCGTATTGGGATCGTTGAGGTAGATGGTGCCGTCCGGCGTGTAGAAGCCGTCGATGCGCGCGTATACGGCGAAGCCGAGTTCGGTAAACAACCGCTCCGTCTCCCGGCGAATGTCGTCGATCGCGGTGGCCGGCAGGTCGATGGGCGTGACCTTGCGGCTGCGGCCCGGCAGGTACTTGCTGCGGTAATCGAAGAGTTCGCCGGCGAACTTGACGATTTCCGTGGGGGGCAGAGCCACGACCCCGCCGTCGGGCTTGCGGAGCACGATGGTCGAAAATTCCTTGCCGTCGATAAAGCCCTCCACGATGACCCGCTCCTCGTTCTGGTGCCCCTCCAGAATGACCAGGGGGGAGGCCTTCTTATCCTTTACCGCCCGTTCCAGGTACTCGTGCAGCTCGTCCGGAGTGTAGAGCGTCAGGCGGTGGTCACCGCGTATGGCGTCCATCGGAAAGGCGATCCCGTCACGCAGGTCGCTGACGTGGCGCACATATTCGAGGCGTTCGGCGGGACTGCGATCCGCATACTCCTGCAACAACAGGTTTTCGCGGAAGAAAGCGGCGCTGACGGCCCGCTCGAAACCGGCGAGCCCCTCCTCTTCCTTCAGTATGTGTACGCCGATGCTGCTGCCCTGCCGGGCGGGGCGTATGACCATGGGCCAGCCGATGTCTTCCACCGACTGCTGATAAAAGGTATCGATCGGCGTCGTCCCGAAGGCCTCCCGCTCGATCACCAGGATCGGCGGCGAGGGATAGCCGGCGGCGGCCATCAGTTCCTTCTGTAGGGCCTTATCCATACCGATTTCACTGGCCCGGACCCCGCTACCCGTATAGGGGATACCGGCGTACTCCAGTTCACGCTGTAGTTGACCGTCTTCTCCGTACTCTCCGTGCAGGGCCAGAAAAGCCAGGTCGATCAGCTCGGGCAGTTCTTCCCGGCGGATGCGGCGACCGACGTGGTCGCCCGCTTCGTTGATGGCCAGTTCGTCCAGCGGTCCCAGACTCTCCTGGTACACCTGGAAGCCGTGGGCGCTAGCGGGAGCGAGGGAGACGGGCGGGAAGAAATCGCGAATACTGCCCCGGTAGAGGTACTGCCAGTCGAGTAAATGCCAGCGGCGGAAGCTATCGACGAATATGGGTACCGGCTCGAAGAGGGATTTGTCGAGGTTATCGTACACCGTACGCCCCCCCGCAAAAGAGATTTCGCGTTCCCGGGAAGGGCCGCCAAAAAAGATTCCTACTTTGATACTCATACGCTGGTTTGAACGATGGCCCGCCGGGGTGCCGTACGAGCGGCGAAGTTAAAGCAAATCTACGGGTGCTCCCCGCCGGCTCCGCCTCAGCGCAATACCACCGCGGGAAGGCCCGCCCGGGGATCGTACACGAAGCTCATTTCCGCAAATCGGGGGCGGCGGAACCAGCTGCGCAACGGACGGCTGAGTGCCCAGGGTTCGGCGGGCAACCCGAGAAAATTGGTGTCGAGCTCCCCGTTGTCGTTCAAGTCGTGGAAAACGGCAATGGCGTAGGCCTTGCCCGGCACCAGCCCCTCAATGCGTACGTGCTCGCAGCCGGTGGCGGTGACCCGGTGACTGACCAGGCGGGCCTTGTCCCGGTCAAGAAAATCGTCCTCGGACTCATAAATCCCTACCCATAGCGTACCTGCGGCCTCGCGTACGTTGTCTACGTTAAGCACCGGCACGGTACCCCCGCCCCCCGCCGAAGCGGTGGAAAGAGCGAGGAGTAGGATGAATATCGGAGGAGGCATACCGTAAAAACCGCCGGGCGGGTATAATGTGTGCGGGGCATCCCCCTTCCGAGAGATGCCCCGCAGCGAAAAGCCGGTTATCCGTCGTCTACTTGACGATGGCGTACTTATAGGTTTCGGACGGATTATCGGGGTATACTCCCTCGATGGTAATCACGTCCTTGTTGGTATCGAGGAGTTTCTTCAGTTGGTCGACGCCGGTTACTTTGCGGCCGTCCACTTTGGTCAGGATGAAGCCGGGGCGCACCCGGGTTTGCTGAGTAAGCAACCCATTGCCGAGGCTGTTAACCACCACGCCGCCGTCCAGACCGAGCTGAGCGGCCGTATCGTCGTTCAGTTCCTCGAATTCGGCACCCAGGGCGGTGTACTCGGTGGGCTGGTCCTCGACCCGCACGACGCCGGTCGTACCGTTCGAATTCTTCAGCTCGGCGGTCAGGTCGCGTTCCTTTCCGTCGCGCTCGACGGTCAGGACTACCTTGTCTCCCGGACGGTGACGGCCCAGTTGCTCCAGCAGGTCGCTGCTACGGAGGGTAGGTACGCCGTCTACGCTCAGAATGATATCGCCCTCCTTGACGCCCGCTTCCTGGGCGGCGCTACCGTCCATTACCTGCGCTACGTAAACGCCGTCGTTGCGGTCGATGTCGTCGCGGTCGGTGAGGGTATTCACTTGCTGAATGCGGGCACCGAGCAGACCGCGCTGTACTACGCCGAATTCCCGCAGGTCTTCGGCGACCTTCTTCACGATGGCCGAGGGAACCGCAAAGCTGTAGCCGGCAAACACCCCGGTGGGGCTACTGATGGCCGTGTTGATGCCGATCAGGTCGCCGTTCTGATTCACGAGGGCACCGCCGCTGTTGCCGGGATTGACCACGGCGTCGGTCTGAATGAAGGACTCGATCGCCAGGTCACCGCCGCTGCGGCGCACGATATCGATGCTGCGGCCCTTGGCCGATACGATTCCAGCCGTGACGGTGCTGGTGAGGCTGAAGGGGTTACCGACGGCCACCACCCACTGCCCGACCTTTACTTCGTCGCTGTTGCCGAAGGCGATCGGGGTTAGGCCGGTCTCTTCGATCTTGATCAGAGCGATGTCGGTGGTCGGGTCGGTGCCGATCACCTTGGCCGTGTAGGTGCGCTCATCGTTGAGGACGACCTCCAGGGTCTCGGCATCGGCTACGACGTGGTTGTTGGAAACGATGTAACCGTCACTGCTGATGATGACGCCCGATCCGGAACCCTGTTGCAGGGGCATCTCGCCGTCGCCGTCGCCCCGCCCGGGATTTCCAAAGAGGTCGCGCAGAGCGTCCGGCAGCTGGTTACCGAAGGGCGAACCGCCGCCCCGGGACGCGTAATCCGCCCGCTTACTGGCCTTGATGTGGACCACGGCGGGTAGCGCGCGCTCAGAGGCTACCACGAAACCGTCGGTGGGGGCCGGCACGACGCGCGGAGCGTTCGTGAAGTTGGTGTAGGTGGCGGGGCTACCGGGAACTTCGACGTATTTCGTCTTACCCCAGCCCAGATAGTTAGCGCCGCCCAGGGCGATAAGGCCACCCAGTACCGCGACGAATACGATTAGCAGTAATTTTTTCATGTTGACGGTTCAGTTTATTCTAACGACTCGGTAGATCATGGTATAAAACCCGGAAAGAAGACCATTCAACCTTCCTATTAGTTGGTAAGGTCGAATGGTCTTAACAAAATTTAACCCGCGGTGGATTCGGTCGGAGCGGCGATCCCCGGTCCGGCGACCGTACGCTCGCCCTGCCGGGCCTGCCGGAAGACGACCACGTCGCCGAAGACGTCCAGCACGATCTGACTGCCGGGCTTCACGTCGCCGCCCAGCATCTGCTTCGACAGCTGGCGCAGGACCCGCTTCTTGATCACCCGCTTGAGCGGACGGGCCCCGAACTCGGGATTGTAGCCCTCGGCGGCCAACCAGTCCATGGCCTCCGGAGCCACGGTAAGGGTGATTTCCTGTTCGGCCAGCATCCGCTTCACTTCGTCGAGTTGCAGCTCCACGATCTGGCGAATGTCGCCGCGGCTCAGCGGACGGAACATGACCACGTCGTCGATCCGGTTCAGAAACTCGGGACGCACGGTCTGCTTGAGGACGTTGAAGAGGGTTTCCTTGGTTTCCTCGATGATGTCCTCCTCGTTACCGCCGTCGATCTGGGAGAACTTCTCCCGGATGATGTCCGAACCGATGTTAGAGGTCATGATGATGATCGTATTCTTGAAATTGGCCACCCGACCCTTGTTGTCGGTTAACCGGCCGTCGTCAAGCACCTGCAGCAGGATATTGAATACGTCCGGATGCGCCTTCTCGATCTCGTCGAGCAACACCACGCTATAGGGCTTGCGGCGGACGGCCTCGGTCAGCTGACCGCCCTCGTCGTAACCGACGTATCCGGGAGGGGCACCCACCAGCCGGCTCACGGCGTGGCGTTCCTGGTACTCACTCATATCGATGCGCGTCATCATGTCGGCATCGTTGAAGAGGTAGTCGGCCAGGGCCTTGGCCAGCTCGGTCTTACCCACTCCCGTAGTTCCCAGGAAGAGGAAGGAGCCGATCGGACGATCCTGGTTACTCAGTCCGGTACGGTTCAGGCGGATCGAGTCGGCGACGGCCTCGACGGCCTCGTCCTGTCCCACCACCCTTCCGTGCAGGGCCTCCTCGAGTTTTAGCAGCTTCTCCCGCTCGCTTTCGAGCATGCGGGTGACGGGGATGCCGGTCCAGCGGGCGACGATCTCGGCGATGTCTTCACTGTCCACCTCCTCCTTCACCAGCATCTTGGCGTTGGACTGCATATCGATGAGGCGCTGATTGAATTCCTTCAATTCGGCCTCCGCGGCGGGGATCTGGCCGTAGCGGATCTCGGCCACCTGGGAATACTCCCCGGACCGCTCCAGGCGCATGGCTTCGTTCTTCAGCTCGTCGATGCGTTGCTTGGCCTGCTGGATGCCCAGCACCACTTCCCGCTCGCTTTCCCACTGGGCGCGCAGTTCGTTGCGGCGCTCCTCGAGGTTCGCGAGGTCCTGGTTGATGCGCTCGATCTTCGTCTGGTCGTTTTCCCGCTTCACGGCCTCCCGCTCGATCTCGAGTTGCCGGATACGGCGTTCGATCTCGTCGAGTTCCTCGGGCATGGAGTTCATTTCCAGGCGCAACCGGGCGGCGGCCTCGTCGATCAGGTCGATGGCCTTATCGGGCAGGAAGCGGTCGGTGATGTACCGTTCGGAGAGCTGCACGGCGGCCACGACGGCCTCATCCAGGATATTGATCTTATGGTGCGTCTCGTAGCGCTCTTTTAGTCCGCGCAGGATGCTGATCGCGTCCTCTTCGGAGGGCTCGTCGACGGTGACCTGCTGAAAGCGACGTTCGAGGGCCTTATCGGTTTCGAAGTACTTCTGGTACTCGGCCAGGGTGGTGGCCCCGATGGCGCGGAGCTCTCCGCGGGCCAGGGCGGGCTTCAGGATATTGGCGGCATCCATGGCCCCCTGCCCCTTTCCGGCGCCTACGAGGGTGTGGATCTCATCGATAAACAGGAAGATCTGACCGTCGGCCTGGGTGACCTCGTTGATCACGCCCTTCAGCCGTTCTTCGAATTCGCCCTGGTACTTGGCCCCGGCGATGAGGGCGCCCATATCGAGGCTGTAAATGTCCTTTTCCCGCAGGTCTTCGGGCACGTCGCCGTTGACGATGCGGTGGGCGAGACCCTCCACGATGGCGGTTTTACCCACACCGGGTTCTCCGATGAGAATGGGGTTGTTCTTACTCCGGCGGGCCAGAATGTGGAGTACCCGACGAATCTCCTCGTCACGGCCGATCACCGGGTCGAGCTTGCCCTCCCGGGCGCGCTCGTTGAGGTTAATGGCGTACTTCTCCAGGGAATTATAGGCGTTCTCGGCGCTGTTGGACGTGACCCGCTTACCTCCACGAAGTTCTTCGATGGCGAGTTTAAGTTCCTTGGCGCGCACCCCGGCATCTTTAAGTACCTGTCCGGCGGGATCGTTGATCTTCAGACCGGCAAGCCACAGATGTTCCAGGGAGACGTATTCATCGTTCATTTCCTTGGCCACGACGTTAGCTTGCTGTACCAACTCAACACCACTACGACTCAGCACTTGCTGAGCACCCGTAACCTTGGGTACGCCGGCCACGATGCTGTCGATGGCGGATTTGATGGCGTTAAGATTTACCCCCAGCTTCTTAAACAGAAAGGGCGTGACGCTCTCGTCCACCTCGAAAATAGCCTTAAAAATATGGCCGGGATCAATCGCCTGTTGTTGGTTGCCGACCGCGATTTCACTAGCCCGCTGGAGCACTTCCTGGCTCTTAATGGTGAAATTATTGAAGTTCATAGATCTTATAATTGGTAGTCGTCGTACCCGAGCAGGCCGGCGACCATCGTTTTAAAATTAAACGCCGACCGGGGAAGCGGGTGTTCGATTTTCCGGATAACCCCGTCGCGCATATCCAATTAGGCAAACAGCAGACCCAATGAAAGCGTCGGAATATTTGTCAGGTGTTTTCGCGGCTAATGCGCCATATTTTCAGGCGTAAATGGGGGGCGGCGGCGCGCGGGAGCCACCATCGCAGGTAAGAGCTTTCCGACCCGGTAATCGTCCGCCAGACCAATCCCTTCCTAGCTGAAGTACATGCCCACGATGTCACTCAGCGCGGCGGAGTTGACGTGCGCAGCCCAGGTTTGCTCGCTGTGGTGACCGTGGTTGAGTTCCCGGCGCTTCAGCCATTCGATGTACTCGCCACGGGTAATGTACTTGCCGTGACCGAAGGGCAGGCGGGGATACTCTTCGTAAAGTTGCTGCACTACCCGGTGGCGGGGGGTGAGCTCTTTTGCCGCGAGGAGGGCAATGACGTCATCCAGGCGCGCCTGCCGATCCTTGGCTTCCGCGGGGTTGATGAAGCACTCCCGGATCGTTCGCATCGCCGCCTTCCCACTGGGGCCGGGGAACATGGTGTGTAGAGTGAGTAGCAGTTCCAGCAGACAACGGTTCTGGTTCCAGCCGTGGTTGGCGCGGATTGTTTGTCCGATGGCGGTATAGATGGAGTCCAGCTGGGGGCGGCTGGGACTTTCGTTGATGATGGGTCGGGCAAAGGTGCTCCACAACGCGTTGAGCACCACCCCGGCCTTGATGCACTTTTCGTCGGGTTTGCTGAGTATGCCGCGGGGAATGTTGTTAATCTCCCGCAGCGTATAGCGCACCAGCGTGCTCACGTCCAGAATCCGGGCCGTATCGATGAGGGGCCGTCCGGTGCGGTACAGATCACCGGTGATCTGGTAGCGATCGCGGTACCAGTAGGAATAATCCTGATTGAAGGAACCGTGGGACTGGTACGCGGCCAGCACCTTCTTGACGTCCTGCTCCTGCAGCAACTGCTTATCGCGGATGTCGATTGCCCGTAGAAAGTGGGGTCGGTTCCCGTAAGGGTGGAGGGTCACGGCATATCCGCGGAGTCGGAAGGTCTTCGTGCGTTTGTCCATCCGCAATACGGTGTCCAGGCTTAGCTGGTATTTACGCACGTTGGGGTCCTCGCCCAGCCGGGTGGCCAGTACGCGGAAACTGTCGTTGGGTTCCCGTATCCGCGATCCCTGGAAGTAGTTGATACGGACCGGGAGAAACTGGCTGCTTCCATCCGAATTCAGGTAACCGACGGCAAACTTCTCCGGCAGTCGCTCGGCGGTGACCGGATACAGACCGAACCGCCACTCCTCGGACCGGATGTCGGTCTGGCGAATCCGATCGTCCACCACCGGCTGATTCTCCACGAAATCGTAGACCGCGAAGCGATCGTGATCGCCGATCCGAATGGGGTGATAGTAGTAGATCACGGCGGCGGTTGCCGCGATCAGCAGTATCAGTACATACCGTAGGGCGGAACTGGAGAGCGTCCGGAACAGCTTGTAATCGAAGTGCAGCTCCGGCGACCGGATCACGGACAGGAGGACCGACCAGCTGGAAACGTACTTCAACAAGTTTTTTGCCGGGAAACCGAAGAAGCCGATCACCAGACCGATAAAGAAGGCAATATTGGAATTGCGGAAAAGCCCCGCGTCGTGGACGCTTACGTTAACGAACCTGTTCCAGTACGTGAGGCCCGCAATGAGCACGAGCAAGCCCGCGAAGTTCTGTAGTACGATGCTTCGCCGCGGATCGGGTACGCTTTCGATCCGGGAGACTTCGAGCAAGGTCGAATCCGCCTCCTGCACCCGCGCAAATGCCCGCACGTCGGCGACTACGTTTTCCAGGAAATAAATGCGCAGGGTGACCTGGACGGCATCGTCGTCGGTCAGGGAGGATAACTTCACCCCGGCGGACGCTCTACCCTCCATACCGAAGATGAGAGTATTCGTATCCAACACCTCGGTACGAAAGCCGACCGGCCGGGATTCAATGCAGGTCGGCTCGTCTTCCCCATTGTCCAGGCCGTAAATGACTACCTGCCCGGAGGTGCGCAGCTTCTGTCCGCCCAGACAAAGGTTCGTCGCCTCCACGCGCTGAATGCCCTGCGGCCCGTGGTTCAGGTCGCGGAATTGCACCGGAAGCCTGAGGCAGAAGCGGGGCGCGCCCTCTTCCGTCGCCTTCGACTTCAGACTTCCATCAATGCCGGCTGCTACGATCTCCACGTAATAGGTGTTGTAACCGGAAGTTAACCTGTACGCACCTTGTTAGCAAACCTTCCCAACCTTTTCCGCCGCCCCGGCGCTTGCGGCGGGATGGGTGGCGCCGACCCGGTACTAGTGCCGTATAGTCCCTGACTGCACCCCTGGGTTTGGCATATGCCAGTAGTGAACGAATTCCCGGCACACGGTCGAGCACTGACGGGTGAAGGGATGATCGTAGTGCGCCCAGTTCGTAGCGCTGAAGGCACAAGCCTCCACGCAGAACCGAACCTTGTCGAAAGCGAAGTCGCTGTCCACCTCGATCAGGATCGTAGCGACCTCCAGCGCCAGAATCAGGTCGGGCAGCGTGTCGTGGCAGGCCTCCGCCGGCGTGGTGGTAGCCAGGCAGTGCCGGCACATGCCCAGACAGGCCCGACAGTGAATAAGGTAGTCCGCGGAGCACGGTTCGGAAAATTCATGCATGACGACTGGCTTTTCGTACCGCAAAGACGGGGCCAAGCCTCCCCTAAGTTGCCTCATTTACCAGCACGCGGAATTATTTGCTGTACGGCTCGCCGGGGCGGATATTCCCGTCCGCTCGTGGGTGAGACCGGTCATATTGACGGAACGCATAGGTCACGGAGTCAGGGTAACACTTGATCGCGGGCGGGGCCGCGGGAGCAATCAAATGCCGGAATGGACCGCCCCCGGGCGGCAGCCGGCCCTGAGGACGAAACAAAGCTAGCGAGGGGTAGCGGCAACGGCCGCGACGCTGTCGTAAGCCGGCTTCGGCCGGTATTTCCGGTCGAAGAGCAGGGGGTAGTTGGTCCGCCCCCTGATCGGCCAGCCGTTGAGCCAGGAGGATGCGTCCGTAGTGCCCCAGAAGGTGACCCGCTCGATCTTGTCGCGGTGTCTGTGGAACAGGCGGAAGAGGTCGGCGTAGCGGATGGCGAGGGCCGTCTGTACCGAATCGGGCAGGCTTTCGGGGTAGGGGTTCATGTCCGGTGCATTCTCGAAATTCTGACTGACTTCGGCCCCTTCCAGGTCCCAGGGGTTGGGCAGCACCGTCACGTCTAGTTCCGTAAACATGACCGGCAGGCCGGCGGCGGCGTAGGCCTCGATGGCCGCTTCGATGGTGTCGATCGTCGGGCCGGAGATGCCGTAGTGGCCCTGCATACCGATGCCGTCGACCCGGCCGCCGTCGGCACGAATCTTCTCGATCATACGAATGGCCCCGTCGCGTTTTTCCCCGTTCCACATATTGTAGTCGTTGTAGTAGAGCTGGGCGTCGGGGGCGGCCTCGGCGGCGTACCGGAAGGCCAGGGTGAGGTACTCTTCCCCGAGCACGCGGTAAAATTCCGACTCGCGGTAAGTGCCGTCGTCGTTGAGGGCCTCGTTGACTACGTCCCAGCCGTCGATGCGTCCGGCGTAGCGGCCGGCCACGGCCCCGATGTGCTGACGCAAGGCGGTTCGCATCGCGCCCGGATCCGTAATCTGCTTAACGTAGTCGGAGAGCTGACTGTGCCAGACTAGTGTATGCCCTACGATGAATAGGTCGTGCTCCTCCCCGAAGGCAACGTAATCGTCTGCCGGGCCCCAGTTATAGGTATCGGCGGTGGGTTGAATTTTCTCCCACTTCATGACGTTCTCCGGCGTGATCGTGGAGTATTCCCGGACGACGAGCGCCCGACTCAGGCTGTCCTCATCCCGGATGACGCGCCCCCCGAGAGCGGCACCGACCAGGAAGTCCGTGGCGTAGAGAGCGGCCAGCCCGGCCGGCGGGGATTCCGCGGGGGGAGGGGGCGCTTCCGCGCAGGCTACAAGCAGACTGAGTAATACCAGTAGGGACAAAACTTGATCGATCATCTCGGGGACGTTGTACGGCGTAGTAGATAGCCAATCCGCACGGAAGGTAAACTTCGGAAGTATGTGAGAAGAATATACCCCGGTTTTCGTCCTCTTCCGATGAATGTTGCGGCGCAGCGAACTCCCTAACGATGCAACTTGCTTAGTCCCAAAAAATGTCGGTGATCGCCCTATACCCAGGTAGTTACGCCCATGTTTGTGTACGACGGAAAGTATGCCGCCGTTCGCACTAATAGAAAATTAACCAATCGGCCCGTACCGATGCCGCGCTTCCCCAATTTTGGTTCCTCGGTGCCGTACCAGCTGTTTCTATTCGGTAGTATTATTGTACACCGAACCCTCTACTATGTCTCCCGGAGTCAGTAGTTTCTTCCTTGTTGCTATTCAATTTGTTATCTCCCTCCCCCTGGCCGGGCAGTTCACCAGTACCTGGTTCCGAGCGTCCCTCGGGAACGGCGGTGGACACTCCGGAATGGTGGTGGCTGACATTGATGACGACGGACGGGATGAAATCATTGCTAATGCTAGTATTCCGTGGACGTACGGTACCAACTTCTGGTTCATCCTCGAGGACGAAGCCAATGAGGGTAACCTCAATCCTACTTTCGTCAGTGGCCTTGAGTTGTACGCCAACCAACGGATACAGCACGTGCACGTGGACAATCGGCATTACTACCTCGAAGGCGCGAGATTGGACCTTTCAAACGTCCAATTCCCCCTCCAGCTCCGTCTGTACGATCTGTCTTCCCGGGAACTACTCCGACAAGAAGTTTTTCCGAACACGCTTAACTGGTTGGTGGGCGATCATGACGGGGATGGCTCCCAGGAACTCCTTGTCCTGAATGGTAGCGGTGGCGTCGACGTATACGATTTTCCCGCACTCACCCTCTCGCATTCCTATTCAGGGTCCAACCAATACTGGTTCAACCCCGAGCTAAGTGATCTTGACGGAGACGGCAAACCCGAACTGCTGGTCGCGGGCCGCGGAAGTTTTGAAATCTTAGACTTTACGCCGGACAGCTTACGCTCCGTTTGGTTATATCAGGAGTATTATTATATGTCAGAGATGACGCAGTACGTGATCGTAGACGACCAAAGCGCAGACCTTCGATCCAAAAAATTGTACGCGAACATCGGTAGTGACCTGATGGAATTCGACGTCGGTACCCGGCTTCGTAGTAGAACCATCAACGTCGATGAGCTCTTTACCGATACTATCCGCTACGATATTCGGAATATGAAGGCCCTGGCTGCCGTAGATCTGGACGGAGACGGACAGGAAGAACTGGTCGGTCGCGGCCTGGAAAACATCTTCCTGATCGACCCGATCAACCTGCGGGTCATTAAAACGCTCAACGACTCGTATACCGATAATTGGATTCGGGGATTGTTTGACCTACACCTCGGAGATACCAATGGTGACGGGCGGCCCGAACTAATCTGGAGTACCGGCCACGATGCAAGTCCTCCGGCATCGACGCGTATCTTCCTGCAGGACCTTGCCGAACCCGACCGCTACTGGTACAACATTCCCCAGACCCTCTACCTGCATAAATTTGCTATCGCGGACTTTGCCGCTAACGGTCGGCCGTTACTTATACACGCACAGGGAGACGATGGATTCTCCTCCCCCCGCCCCGAAGAAGAAACGACCATAGCCTCCGTGTATGACCTTACAAATAAGCGTCGTACCCCCATCAAAAACGGGCAACTGGCGGGATTAACGCCCCTGCAGTGGGATGATGACCCCGAACTTGAAATGATCGGTACCGCGGAAGCCAGGATGATGGTCATAGACTATCCGGGGTTCAACCTACTCTGGGCGAACGATTACCCTACGGACGCAGGCATACAGTTTCAGCAACTGTCGGCCGTGGATCTTGACCACGACGGGGTGGAAGAAGTGGTTGGGGTACTGAATACGTACGCCGCCTCCGACCACGGCGAAAGCCGGATCATCGTTTTTGATAACCGCCTGAACGAAATCTTCCACGTACCCCACCTTTTCCCCAACAATCACTATGTTGACAACTTCACCTTCGCGGTTGCCAATACGGACGACGATCACCAATTGGAAATCGTCGTCGGCATGCACGCCGCCCGTTCGGACTATTGGGCGGTAATCGAGGTAGACGGCGTAACGGGCCAGTATCGACTATTTGATTTTCCGAATGTTCCCATCGAAGGGCTGGAGTTGTACGATACGGATGGAGACGGAAAGGCGGAGGCGATACTGGGCTTGCCCAATCGGGTAGCTGTCTTTAATCTCACTCCTGGTTCGATCACCCGCGAGATAGCCTTAGAACCCGTACTCGGCTACTTTCCCCTCGTTGCAAATGTCCAGGTCCGCGACTTCAATGCGGACGGCGCCCCCGAGCTGATCATTACGCACGACGGTAGTTTGCAGGTTCTGGACTTCGGCACCGGCGAAGTGCTTTGGCGAAGTCGATTCCTCGGTACTCAGCTTGCCCCCAACAACAGTATGCGCATTGTGGAGGTGGCGGACACCGCCCGCATCTACGTGGGTACGGAATACTTTCTGGAGGAGTTTTCCTACACCGGAGGCTTAATTTCGGGTGCCAGAGACCCTAATCCCGGTCTCGAACTCAGTGTACACCCGAACCCCGTCGCAGCAAAAGTATCTGTTTCGGCTACCGGAGTCCAATCGAGTAATCGCCTCCTCTACCAGCTTATCGACCAACACGGCCGCGTCGTAATTCAGGGCGAGTGGATCGACACGACGGGTAACCTTACGCTGGATCTGCAGTCCCTTACGCGGGGAAATTACATTCTCTACCTCACGGATGTACGCAGGGGAACAGTAGGCATGAAGAAGATCGTTAAAATGTAGGGTCACGCCCATTTCAACGCAAGTAAAGACCGGAGACAGAACAGTTAATCACCATTTATCACCTTAGACTGCATGTATCCGGGGTGGAGTGCTTGTGACCGCTCATCGTATCTTCCGGGTTCGGGTCGTCAAGAGATATGCAACAAGATCTGTGCATTTTACAGATTATGACACTGTTTTCTACTTTACGCTAGCTCGCCGAATGACCTTACGGTTTTTGGCGGATTCGGCATTGGTGTGAATTCCGCGGGGGGAGGGGGTGCTTCCGCACAGGCCACGCATAAACCGAGCAGGAGTAAAAGCGTAGCGTGCAGTCGTTCATAGTGGAACATTGTACGGTCGGGGGGAGGGTGAACCCACACGGAAGGTAATAGGCCCCCGCATACCGGTCGGGCAAGAAAAATCTACGCCGGCGAAGGATTAGCCAAGTTCGTGGGTCTAAGCGGCGGAAGCTTATCCGAACAACCCAAGCGTGCGCAATGAAACTGATCCTTTACCCCTTCTTGGCTATACTGCTTACCGCCGCCGTAGCCTGCGGACAACCCGCCGGCAACCGTACCCCCGCCCCCGATCCGGTGACCCTGGCCGTCGACCCCGCTCAATTTTTATCCGCCAGCCTCGCCGAACCCGTTACCCGGGTCCCCTGCACCCTTTCTGACGGGACCCAAACTGACTGCTACCAGATCGTCGCCACCTCCGTTCCCACTGATCACCGAATGGGCCCCTGGTGTCCCGATCACATTTCCGACGACGCCGCGGCCGGGGGCATCTGGCTGGAGGATGGCGAAGTGTACGACGTGGACGGGGCGTTCATCGCCCGGCTCGCCGAATTCTACGACGACGATACCTGGCGCATGTACGACGACAACGGCAATATCCACGTCACCGACTCCCGGGAAGATTGTGCCAATGCCGCCAACCCGAATGTCGGCCCCGAACACGAAAATTTCTGCGTCGAGTGCCTTCCCTCCTACGTGACGGACCTTACCCAGACCTATCTGATCCCGGTGACGCCGGTCAAACTCGCCGAGGCCAATGCTTACGGGCGCGGCGGTCCCCGGGGGCTGGCCGTCCGGGGTATCGCCTTTAACGGGATCCGCTTCGACGCGCCCGCCCCTACGGACGCGATCCTGGGAGCCTACACCCTGGCGCCCTTCGACGATGCCGGCGGCCACATCAACCTCCACGCCGGCTACCACTACCACGCGGCTACGGGACAGACTACCGAAATCGCTCAGCCCGACGGCCATGCCCCCATGATCGGTTACGCCATTGACGGCCACGGCCTTTACGCCCGACTCGACGGGGCCGGTACCGAGTCCACCGATCTCGACGACTGCCGCGGTCACTTCGACACCACCCGGGGCTACCACTACCACGTCGACGCGGCCGGAGCTAATAACTTTATTAACTGTCTAAGCGGTGCTTACGCCCGCGATTAAAGCAGTATTTCGACTCGCCCTAATCCGGAAGGGAAGTGCTAGCGGTTAATCGCCGTCTATTCCTGGGAAGGCAGGAGTGACCTGAATCCAGTACATATTCCGCAATATGTATTGCGTTCCATCCGCATCTCAACCAATATTTGCTTCCCAGACACCCAGTCATTATTCGTCGAAATACACATCAAACTTACCGTCCGTAATCTCCATAAGTATACTGGGATCGTCGTCGGATACCAGCACCATATCGAAGGAGCCGCGGATAGCGGGACCCTCCACGCGGTCGTAGATCTCATAGGTTAGATTAACCATCGAACCGGGGGTATCCTCATCGGACACGAAGGCGGCGTCGATATCGCCGTCACGGTCCGAGAAGCCGTAAGCGGCTTCCAGACAGGGAACGTCCTTAGTAAGGCACTCCCCCTCCATACTGAAGGAGCCGGACGCCGGCAGTTCGGTGCGGTCTACAAAGAACACGATGCCGATGGCCTCTCCATCTTCCTCGCCCCATACATCGCCACCGACAATGACGAGCGTGGACAATCCGAGGCCGTCAATGTTCTCTTCCCGCTCCGCCCATGCAACCCGCCCGCTGAATGCCCGACCGTCGATGCGGGCCGTCAATTCCCCTTCTCCGAATTCTTCTTCGAACATGGTGATGTCATCATCGGAACGATTATTACATCCGAGGGCAGTAAATAGGCACATCAATAGCAACAGGGGCAGTAGGGGTCGCATAAGAACCGTTTGTTTGGTCCCGGAATGTAACCGCAAATTTGGCTATGCATTACTGAAATTCACGCTTAAATACTCGGCAGGCCGTTTAATCACCAGGTTTGGGGAGTCACTGCGCGAGCATAACCATGATGTCGGTTGCTGCGGATGAAGCTGATCTAGTGCAATGCCGTCATTCCATCGTGGTGTACGACGGGCGGGTTGAGCCGTGCGGCAGCGAAATCCGTGAAGACAAATACGTTTAAATCCGTGTTGAAAAAAGGACGTTTGCATGAAGTGTCTCGGACCGGAGGCCGCTCGACCTGACTACGCGTGCGGTAGCGAAATCCGTGGAAATCCGTGGGCATCCGTGGTGAACGTGTCTCGGACCGGAGACCGCTCGACCTATTGTCTTTGCTCGGCGTGCATCGCCTCGACCTGAGCCGTGCGGCAGCGTATCCCGACGGCCAATTACCAATTCAAAATTTCACATTATAAATTTTCACTCTTCCCACGATATATACGCCCCCACCTCCGCCTGCATCCGGCCAAGCGCGCCGTGACCGGCCAAGTGATTTTCTTCCACATACCCATTTCCACCCCGGTGACGGGCCCGGGCAGTTAGCCACACGGGGACCAGCGGCGGGTACGCGGACACCGCCGGTGCCCCCGGAATCCAAATGGACACACCCCCCCGTGCCCGCCGCAGATCATCGATCACCCGGTCGACGGCCGCGGACATACGCCGGGGCACCACGGTACACGCGCCGATCTCCATGGTCGGGACCAGGTGTTCGGGCCCGGGGAGCATCCGCAGGCGAACTCTCCCTTTTTCCCCCTCCGCGGTGGGTAGTAGCCCTCTGGTGTACACGGGTCCGGAGATCACCCCGGTCATCCGCAGGTCCGATAGCTCGTAGTGCGCCGCGCCGGTTCCGTAAATGATGTCCGCCCGTACGTCAACCCGATCGACTCCACCGGTTATTCCCGGACGGAAGCCATATTCCGCAGTAGCAGTGAGGTCGCCGTATGCCAGGGCGGTCAGTTGAAAATTGTCAAAGGCAAAACCGATGGTCGGACTTCCGGAAGACGGGAGGTAAGTACGTGCGTGGAGGTCCGCTCGGTAGGTATACGTCGCCCCCCGGTACTCGCCGGTTCCCCGACAGGTTTTGTTCGCCGAAATGTACTGGGCTTGTGCCGCCACCGTGGCGGTCAGGAGGCTCACTACGGCACACAGCAGGATTAAATAGCGCATAATCGTGGAATTATGGATGATCGGAGCTGGTGCCCCCACTTGGCCATCAGCTTCCTTGGTCACTCCGTTCATCCGATTCCGATCGGGCCCGTAACCCAGCAAGGGGCAAAATCTTCTAAGTACCCGCTAATCCACCTGGTTTTCCAATAAAATATCAATTTGGCGGAAAAATTAGTATTTAGCAGTAGCCAACCGTGCCCCTACGAATACATTATTCCGAATGAGCCGCAGCGAAATACCGATCTCATGCACCACGTCCGACTACTGCTCTTCCTTCCGTTCATGCTCGTCTTACTGGGTAGCTGTGCCCAGCGTGGGGGCGAAACCCCGGATGCGCCTCCGCCGCCTTCCTCCGCGGCCGAAGCTGCTGCGTCCGATGACTGGGTCACGCTATTCGACGGTACGGGTACGGACAACTGGCGGATGTACAACGGCGGCACGCTAACCGGCTGGGAGGTCGCCGACGGAGAACTCCGCGCCTCCGGTGCCGGCTGGGACGCCGACCAGGACCTGATCACCCGCGACGCTTACGATGATTTCGAGTTCGAAGCGGAGTGGAAGCTGGAGGCCGGCCAGAGCTCCGGCATTTTCTACCACGTGCAGCCGTCGGCCGATCAGCCCATCTACGAGTCCGCCCCCGAGTACCAGGTGATTGACGCTACGGGTTGGTCGGACCCCCTGGAGCCGAATCAACTAACGGCCGGAAATTACGCCATGCACGCCCCCGAAAACGCGACCCCCAAACCCGTCGGGGAGTGGAACACCACCCGCATCGTTGTCCGGTACCCCCGCGTGGAACACTGGCTCAACGGTCAAAAAGTCGTCGATTACACGCTCGGCGACGAAGATTGGCAGGCCCGTAAGGCCGCCGGTAAGTGGAAGGACGTTACCGACTACGGCACGGCCCGCTCCGGCCACATCGGCCTACAGAACGCGGGAAAGGTAGCCTACCGTAATGTCCGCATCCGGGAGTTGTAAGAACACCACGGTTCCCTACGGATGGCTCCCGCGCTCCGCCGCCACCCCTCTATATCCACTCTTCATGAAGACTATTTCGCTCAACCTGTTTTTCCTTCTTTGCCTGCTGCCGCTCCTCCCCGCCGCGGCCCAGGATCGTCCCCTCGTCTCTACCCTGGAAATCTTCGATCTGGAAACCGGCACCCGCACCCGGGTACTGGAAGAGAATGACCATTTCGAAGCCCCGAACTGGGGACCGGACGACCGGTGGCTCCTCATCAACCAGCACGGAAAATTGGTGAAGGTGTACCTCGACGACGGACGTAAAGAGCCTTTCGACACCGGCTTCGCCGACCGCTGCAACAACGACCACGGCATCTCGGCCGACGGCAAGACGGTAGCCTTCAGCCATAATCTGGAGGGTGGTCCCGACGGGTGGCTTACGTCCTGCATCTTCACCGTACCCATCACGGGCGGCACGCCCACCCGGGTAACGTCGCTCACTCCCTCCTTCTGGCACGGGTGGAGCCCCGACGGCGGACTGCTGGCCTACACCGCCCTGCGCGACGGCAACTTCGACGTGTACGTCACGCCGGTCGCCGGGGGGATCGAAACCCGGTTGACGGACGATCCCGGCCTGGACGACGGGCCCACCTTTGCCGCGGACGGTAACCACATTTTCTACAATTCCGTGGCCTCCGGCAGCATGGAGATCTGGCGCATGCACCTCGACGGAAGCAATAAGGAGCAACTGACCGACGACCGCTACTCCAACTGGTTCGCCCAGCCCTCCCCCGACGGGCGGCACTTCGTCTTCATCTCCTACCTGACGGATCAGGGGGACGGCCATCCGGCAATGAAGGAGGTCGTACTGCGCCTCTACGATCTCCGGGATCATTCCGTCCGCGTCCTCTGCGGGTTCACCGGGGGGCAGGGCTCCATCAACGTCCCTTCCTGGTCGCCCGACGGCAAGCGCTTTGCCTTCGTCAGTTACCGCTACCAATAAATTAACCGATCGTGCAAGCAAACAAAACGGACACTTCCCGCCGCCAATTCGTCAAGAAGTCCCTGGCGGCCGGCCTGGCCTTCACCATCGTCCCGAGCACGGTGGTCAGCGGCCTCGGACACGTAGCTCCGAGCGATAAGCTCAACATCGTCGGCGTCGGCGTCGGTGGAAAGGGGATGCAGAATCTGCAGGCCATGGGATCGGAAAACATCATCGGCCTGTGCGACATCGACTGGAAGTACAGCCAGCGCTGCTTCGACGCCTTTCCCCGGGCGAAAAAATACTACGACTGGCGGGTGATGTTAGACGAGCTCGGCAGCGAGATGGATGCCGTCGTAGTGGCCACCGCCGACCATACCCACGCGGCCATTGCCGCGACGGCGATAACGCTGGACAAGCACGTTTTCTGCCAGAAACCGCTCACCCACTCGGTGTACGAATCGCGACTGCTCACCCGCCTGGCCGAGACCCGCCCCCGGATCGCCACCCAGATGGGTAACCAGGGCAACTCCGGCGACGGCGTCCGCCAACTCTGCGAGTGGATATGGGCCGGAGAGATCGGGGAGGTCCGGGAGGCCCACACCTGGACCGACCGTCCGATCTGGCCCCAGGGACTGGAACGGCCCGCCACGCGGATGGAGATTCCCAAACGCTTTGACTGGGAGCTCTTTATCGGTCCGGCGCCCCTGCGGCCCTACCACGAGATATACACCCCCTGGAACTGGCGCGGGTTCTGGGACTTCGGTACCGGTGCCTTCGGCGATATGGCCTGCCACGTCATGGATCCGGTGTACCGGGCCCTCCGCCTCGGCTACCCCACCGCCATCTCAGGCAGTTCGACCACGGCGAACACCGAGAGTGCGCCCCAGGCCGAAAAGGTGCGCTTCGATTTTGCCGCCCGCCCGGACTACAAGGATGTTAAACTTCCGGAGGTGGAAGTGCACTGGTACGACGGCGGCTTCCTCCCCGACCGGCCGGAGGGTCTGGAACCCGGCGTGCCGCTCATTCGGGACGGACTCGGAGGCTGCATGTTCGTCGGCTCCAGGGACACCCTGATCGCGGACTGCGGCGGCTTCAATCCGCGCTTACTTTCCGGTCGGGTGCCCGAGGTGAAGCCGTACCTGCGGCGGGTACCCGGCTCGGTTGACTACAGTGACGGGCCCCACGAGCAGGACTGGATCCGTGCCTGTAAGGAATCGCCCGAATCGCGGGTACAGCCTTCGGCTAACTTCGCCTACGCCGGCCCCTTCAATGAAATGGTGCTGCTGGGGGTACTGGCCATTCGCCTGAAGGGGCTGCACAAGCGGCTGCTGTGGGACGGGAAAAACATGCGGTTTACCAACATCGGTCCCGACGAAACGATGCAGGTGATCAAGCACGACGGCTTTGCCATGGTCAACGGCATCCCGACCTGGAATACGGAACGGGTGGAGCTGAACGCCCTCGCATCGGCGCAAGAGTACATCCGACACACCTACCGCAACGGGTGGGAATTGCCGCCGATGCCGGGCTGAGCAACCGGGAAAGTCGTTCTTTGCACCAAGCGACCCTCTTGCGTGAACCGAACGATGTTATGAACTACTACTTGATAATTTCCGGCCTGGTGTTTCTGGCGGCCGTCTTCGGCTACCTCAACGTCCGGTTTCTGAAACTGCCGACCACCATCGGACTGATGCTGATCACCATCGTATACACGTTGGGGGTACTGGGACTCAGCTTTTTCGATGATACCTTGCTGCGGGCGGAGGCCCAGCTGATCCGGCAGATCGACTTCGAGTTGGTGCTGATGGACTATATGCTGAGCTTTCTGCTCTTCGCCGGTGCGCTGCACACCAACTTTCAGGAGCTGAAAAAACTTCGGTGGCCGGTCATTGCCTTCGCGACATTGGGGGTCGTGGCCTCCACCTTTCTGATCGGTACGGCGACCTATTACTTGCTGCAACTGCTGGGGACGAACGTCCTGTACACTTACTGTCTGCTCTTTGGTGCGATCATTTCCCCGACCGACCCGATCGCGGTGCTCGGCATTCTGAAGCAGGCGGGCGCCCCGAAAAAACTGGAGATTAAGATCGTCGGCGAATCGCTGTTCAATGACGGGGTGGGCGTCGTACTCTTCCTCACCCTATTCGAAATAGCCTCGGCGACGGGACCCGCCGTTGAGCCCCTGGATATAATCGAGCTGTTCGGTCAGGAGGTGTTCGGGGGTATTTTGCTCGGGTTGCTGATCGGGTGGATCACCTTCCGGCTGATGAAGTCCATCGACGACTTCAGTACCGAGGTCATCCTTACCCTGGCCGCCGTCATGGGGGGTACGGTAGTGGCCGACCAACTGCACCTGTCGGCGCCCCTCGCCATGGTGGTGGCCGGCCTGTTGATCGGCGACGATCGGGCCCGCAGCAGCGCCATGTCGGAAACCACCGAGCAGTACGTGGATAAGTTCTGGGAGCTGATCGACATTCTGCTGAATGCCATCCTTTTCGTCCTCATCGGCATGGAAATGCTGGTACTTACGTACGAGATCAATTACCTCGTCGCGGGTCTGCTCACCATTCCCATCGCGCTGTTGTGCCGCTATGCTTCCCTCTGGTTGCCGGTACGCATTTTCGAGCGTAAACTGGACTTCGTGCCCCATACCACTGCGATCATGACCTGGGGCGGACTCCGGGGCGGCATTTCCATCGCCCTGGCCCTGAGTCTGGCGCCGGAAATGAACCGCGAAATGTTCCTCGTGATGACCTATACGGTCGTCGTATTTTCGATCATCGTACAGGGACTGACCATCGAACGGGTGATCGGAAGGTTACTGCCCCATTCCAAGTCCCCGGCCAACCCCCACTAAACTTACTCTACCATGCGATTTCTGCTCTTCCTTGTACTCCTTGCTCCCGCGCTGGCCGCCCAACAAAAAGTCACGCCCGCCGTCCCCTTCGGTGGCATCTACGACGTTCCCGAAGCTACCGTGCGGCCCGATACGAGCCTGACGTACAACTTCGTCGTCGACGTGGTCACCGGCAGCGAGGAGCCGGACAGCCTGGGGGAAGGCCTCTACCGCGTTGCCCGTATGGTCAACTTGTTTGCCGTGGGGGGAATCCCCGCCGAAAAGGTCGACGTCGTGCTGGCCATTCACGGGGGCGCGACCGTAGGGGTCATGGACAACGCCTCCTACCGCGAACGCTTCGGTGTCGATAATCCGAACATCCCCCTGATCCGTGCCCTGAAGGAGGCCGGCGTGCGGGTGACGGTGTGCGGCCAGTCCCTCCTCGGACGCGGCGTACCGACGGAAGCGGTCCTTCCGGAAGTCGAGATCGCCACTTCCATGCTGACCACCGTGGCCATGTACCAGATGCGGGGCTACGGCGTGATGCAGTTCTAGGTCCGGTCCTTCTACCCTGATCTGCTCGGGGCGGTCCGTACTACCCCGGCGGCACCTTGTTGCCCGAAAATACCCGTTCCACCACCCGTCGATTCCGGAAAAAATAGCCGTTATTGATTGGCCGTCATCGATGAACCATTCTCCGATTACCGGTATTAGGTGACCCCGGTCGCTACGCTGCGGACCGTCGATCCCATTGCTTAACCTTAACGAACACCATATGTCCACCCCCCCCCCGCCCGGCACATCGGACACGCTCGGTATTGCCATCGTCGGTCTCGGAGGCGCCGTTGCGACGACGGCCGTAGCCGGCTCCATTCTCCTACGCAAGGGCCTGCAGACCACTACCGGCCTACCCCTCGCGGAATTCGATCACCTCGACCTGGCCGATTACACCAACCTCCGATTTACCGGATGGGACCTGTACCAGGACGATCTCTACCGGGCCGCCGCCCACCACCGCGTCCTCACCAGCGAGCAGCTCGCCGACGTCCGCGAAGAACTGTCCGCCATCTACCCCCTGCCCGCCATCGCCAACCGCGCCTACTGCGAAGGCGTCGTGAACGGGGAGGACAGTACGGGCGGTCACCGCGAACTGGTCGCCACGATCCAGCAGCAGATCCGGGAGTTCGGGGAGCGCATCAACGGTCGCGTAGTGGTGATCAACCTGGCCAGCACCGAATCCGCCCTGGATCTGCAGGCCGATCTTTACCAGACCCCCGCCGCCTTCGAAGCCGGCCTCGACGGTAACGACCCGGGCATCAGTCCGGCCATGCTTTACGCCTACGCCTGTATCGATATGGGTACTCCCTACGGCAACTTTACCCCCAGCGTAGCCGCCGACGTGCCCGCCCTCCGGAAACTGGCGGCCGAGCGCAACGTGCCCGTAGCCGGAAAGGACGGTAAGACCGGACAGACCTACCTGAAGACCGTACTTGCCCCCGCCCTCCGGGCCCGGGCTTTGCACGTCGACGGATGGTTCAGTACCAACATCCTCGGTAACCGCGACGGGGAGGCGCTCCGCCAACCCAAGAGCCTGCTCAACAAGATCAACACTAAGGGCGACGTACTGACCAACTGTCTTGGCTATCCCGTCGAGGACCACGTGGTGAAGATCAATTACTACAAGCCCCGCGGTGACAATAAGGAAGCCTGGGACAACATCGACATCGCCGGCTTCCTCGGTCACCAAATGCAGATCAAGGTGAACTTCCTGTGCAAAGACAGCATCCTGGCCGCCCCCCTCGCCCTGGAGATCGCCCGTTGTCTGGACCTCGCCGGACGCAAGGGCCGCGGCGGCGTAGCCCAGTCTCTCGGTGTATTCTTCAAGGCCCCCATGACCCCCGACGGCAGCGAGCCTAACCACAACTTCACCGAGCAGCAACTGGAACTCCTACGCTGGCTCGAGGAACTCAATGCCCTCCAACCCGTAAACGAACGCCTAGCCACCACCCCATGACCGCCCCCGGGCCGAACTCTTCCCCGACGGCTACCGCCGGCCTGTTTGCCGAACTGCAGGACCTCAAACGCCTCGCCCCCGCCGGAGTACGCTACTCCCTCTCCGACGAACTCTTCGTCGGCGCCTGGGACGACTTACTGAGCGGCACGGCGTGGGACACTGTAGCCGACCGCAGCAGCGTACGCGCCGTCCTGTACGTGTTGTTTCCGGGGGTCGGTGCCGAGTTTTTCCGGGCGGCCGGCCTGTCCGCCACCGCCGTGACGGAAGTATGCACCGGGGCCTTCGAACGTACGCTCTCCGGCCGCGTGCCCTCCGCTACTTACCGGCGACTGGCGACCCAACTGCCGACCATTCTGGAAGAATTCGCGGGCGGCGGCGCGCGGGAGCCGGCCAAATTCCGGAAGCCCACCCGGCCGCCGTGCCTGCAAAAACTCCGGGAGCAACCCCGGGCCGGGGCCACCCACCCCGACCACCCCCGGCTGGTGCTGATGCCCCCCGAGAGCCACGCCGATCACTGCCTCCTCACCGCCGTTTACGCCTGCCTCGTCGCGGACGACTACGGCGCGGCCCCGGGGGAAGCCTTCGTTTGCGGACTCGCCCACCATCTGCACAATGCCTTTCTGCCCGACTGCGGCTGGGCGGGCGAGCTCGCCCTCGAACCCTATCTGGAGCAAGTGATCGCCAACTGCCGATCGGCCGCACTCCGAGAGTTCGACCCCGTCCTGCGCGATCGCCTGACGGACGTACTCCGCCACCACGAGAGCATCGCTACCCCGGTGGGTAAGGCCATCAGTACCGGCGACGTGCTCGACCGGGTACTGGACGTCAAATGGCGTGTCCGGGCAGCCAGCGTAAGCGAGCAAAAGGTGCTCGGCGAACTCGACCTCGTGCACCCCGGCCCGCTGAAGGATTTTCAAACCGATCTGCTCACCAAGACCGGGCTGTGGACTACGCACTGATCAGTCCGCGGAACGGCGAAGTCCTGCGGCAGGCCGGACCCGACTTTCTGACCGACGGAGAGACCACCTGGCCCGTCGTCGACGGTATCCCCTACCTGCGTGACCGGGAACCCCTGCGCTCCGCCGCCGTCCGGGCGCTGGAAGCGGGGGACGTACGGAGCGCCCGCCGGCACCTGCTGGCCGACCAGGACCGCTTCAGCCCCACCGCCCCTCCCGACCGGGAAGCCATCGACCGGGCCACCGGCGCCGGGCATTCCCTCCGGGAAACCATGGTCTTGCTGAATTACGGACCGGTGGGGGACTACTTCGCCTACCGCTGGTGTTCCCCCACCTTCACCGGCGGACTGTACATGCTGGAGTGCACGCCCCCCCATCTACCGGTCATCGAGGTAGCCTGCGGCATCGGCCACTTCCTGCGCGCACTGGAGGCTACGGGGCGGCGGACGGTGGGCGTGGATATCGTCTGGTCTAAACTATGGCTCGCGCGGCATTTTCTGGACGTTCGGGGATTGCTGGTCTGCGGGGACATCGAGGAAGGTCCAGTACTCCGGACCGCCGAACCCCATACCGTATTCTGTCACGATGCCTTCTACTTTTTCGCCCGCAAACCAACCGTACTTACCCATCTACGGCAGCTGCGGCAGGGGGGCAGCCTGGCCGTGGGCCATATACATACCCGAAGCAGCGCCCACGGGGCGGGGTTTGCCGAAAGCCGCGCGGATTACGCAAATCTGACCCAGGCCTCCGTACGGGACGACGTCTACTACGTAAGGGGCTGGTACGGTCAGGAGCTCGGTGCCCCCTCCGGATCACCCACCGCCGTGGGCTGGATCGAGGGGGAAACCGATCACCAGCCGATCGACTGGTCGGACCCCTCCGGGGGAGTAGAGCTGCAGCCCAACCCCCTGCTCGGGCAGGGAGAAATACGCTGGCCGAGCACCGCCTGGGCGCGGGAATATGCCGAGGACAGTCGTGCCCTGAACGGGCTGTCCGTCAACGATTTACTGCACCGGCCACCACCCGCCACCCGGGCCGATCGGTACCGCCAACGGTACCTCATCAACTTACCCGACCGATGGTGAAGCCGCTACGGATCGGGATCATCGGCCTTGGCTGGGTGGCGCGCGACTACATGTCGCCGGCCATCGCGGAGGCGGGCGACCGGGTGCGACTGACCGCGGTTGTCAGTCTGGACGACGAGGGTTTTGTCGGCCTGGACCCCGACGTGCAGCGGTTTCACCGACTGGATGACTTGTCCGCTGAGCTGGTCGACGCCGTGTACATCGCTACCCCCAACCATCTACACCGCCCCCAGGCCATCGCCTGCCTCGACCGGGGTATTCACGTTCTGTGCGAAAAGCCCCTTGCCCTTTCTTACGCGGAGGCATGCGAGATGCGGGATGCCGCCCTGCGGAACGGCCGCTTACTGGTCACCGCCTTCGACCAACGCCACCATCCGGCTCACCGGGCCATGCGGGAGCGCATCCGGGCGGGCGCCATCGGTACCCCCACCCAGGCCCGGATCGACTACGCCTGCTGGTTGCCCGCCGGCTGGAGCGCCGACAACTGGCGGATCGACCGTACGCGGGCCGGCGGCGGTGCCGTAATCGATCTGGCTCCCCACGGCCTCGACCTGCTCGAATGGCTACTGGAAGACGAGGTCCGGGACGTGCACTGCTTCCTGCAGCGTGCCGTGCACGACTATCCGGTTGACGACGGCGGCGTCCTGAGCGTGCGTTTCCGGGGCGGTACCCTGGCCGCACTCACGGTGGGTTACAACCGACCGGAAACCCTTCCCCGCCGCCGCCTGGAAGTGACGGGAACCGCCGGCACCCTGCTGGCCGAAAATACGATGGGTCAGGACGCCGGGGGGCGTCTCCGATTCATCGATGCCACCGACGGACGCGTGGATACGATCTCCTTTTCCCCTACCGAGGGGCCCTTTCGTCATCAGTTACTGGACTTTGTCGACCGCATCCACTCGGCTCCCGGCGACTGCCGTGACCTGGACGTTGCCCTCCGTCACGTAGAGCTACTCGAACGGGCGCTGACCCGTGCCACCGACCCAACTCATTCCCTATGGCCCTGACTCACTACGCCTGCACCCACTGCGGGGGTTGGATCCTCTGGTTCGACACCCGCGAGCCCGTCGTCTGCCCCAACTGCATGGACGTGCGCAACGCCCTGCCGCAGGAGGATTTTACGTATTTGCACATCGACGACGCCCACGGCCGGTACCGCACCCGGTGGCGGGAGGTGCTGCCCGGACTGTGGGAATACTGGACCGAGCCGCAGCTCGGTTTGGGCAGTCACGGCTGGCTCATCGTGCGGCAGGCCGGGAATGTCGCCTTCGAAGCCGCCCCCTATTACGATGCGGCCAGTCGGCGGCATATTGAGTCTTTGGGAGGCATCCGGGTTCTGGCGGCCAGCCACCCCCACGGCTACGGTGCCCTCTGGCAGTTGCAGGAGCACCACCGGCCGGAAGACCTGATTATTCACCGCGACGACCTCATTCACACGAAGGCCTTCCGGGTAAACCGCCCGATCGATGACCGTTACGTACTCGACGCCGACCGGCAGTTTCAGCGGCTGGGCGGCCACTACGAGGGGCAGACGGCGCTGTACGACGCGGCCTACCGGATCCTGTTCCTCGGCGATGCCGTGAAGATCGACTTCGCCGCCGATGGGGCGACCCCCGTCGCGCTCAGTTGCCACAAGGGCTATCACTACAGCATTCCCCTGACCCGCGACGAGCTCCTGCACTACCGGGAAGTATTCGGTCGCTTCGACTTCGACCACGTATGCACCCCCTTCGAATTCGGGCGGGGCGTGGGCCGGCGGGAGGCGATCGCGTTGGTCGACCATCTCCTCGCTACCGAGATCCACACGAAGGCCGTGCCCCTCACTACCCTCCTTGCCTATGAGTGACTACGACTACGCGACCCCTACGGAAGCCTACCGCCGGAGCCTGCCTCCCGGTCACCTGGAGGAATTCCGCATCGACTACGTCGACTATCTGGGTATACCTATCGTGAACGTCGACCTGCATGCCGACGACGGCATTCACGCCAACGGCATCGGCTACGGGCGTACTGAGGCTGCCGCCCGCCTCGGCAGCTACGGGGAACTCTGTGAAGAGCGTCACACCCTGGCCGGATTTACCCGGTTGCCCCAGGAGGAGGGCAGCTACCGCGATCTGGTGAAGAAGTACGGGGCGGGGCGCGTGGTCGACCCCCTAACCCTCGTACTGGAGGCCGGTAGTCCCTACACCGCCGACTATCCGCTGCGGTGGGTACCCGTAGATCGCCTGGCGGATGGCGAGAGCTGCTGGATACCGGCTGAATTCGTCGCCTGCACCAATGGTCAGGTGGATTACCCTCACCGACTCATCACCGCCATCCGCAACGGCAGCGGGGCCGGGGATACCGAAACCCGGGCCCTGCTCCACGGCACCCTTGAGCTGCTGCAACGAGACGGCAACGCGGACTGCTTCCGGGCCCTCGACCGGGGGCTGGTCATCGACCCGGCTACCCTACCGGAGGAATGCCGTACTCTGATGGATAAGTTAGCCGGGCGGGGACTGCACATTACCTGCAAACTGGCGCGCGTAACCTGCGGCTGCGTAAGCGTCTACGCGGTAGGCGACGACCGGACCGACGATGACTTTTCGCTGGGGGTCACCGCCACGGGCGAGGGGGCGGACACCGATTACCGGGTCGCGCTGGTGAAGGCCATTACGGAGTGCGCCAGCAGCCATACCCGCAAGCGCTTCAACAACGTACCCTGGGAACAAAAGGCGGGTCCGCTACCGGAAGGCTACCGCCAGCGCCGTCTGGACGAAATCGACCTCGCCACCGAGGAACCCCGCGCCCTGCGCGCCATGGTCGACTGGCTCACCGGAAGCCGGGAGGCCCTCCGCGAAACCCTCGCCGGTACCGTTTTTTTGGAGAGGGAGCTGGTCGACTGCCGGGATCTACCCGCTCGATCGTTTGCTACCCTGGAGGAGCAGTGGGCGTACGTCTTGTCCCAGTTGCATGCGGAGGGACTTACGCCCTACGTATTTCGTGCGCCGGTTCCCGGCGGCCACTGCCACGTCGTGAAGGTCATTATTCCCGGCATCGAGCAGGAACTGGGCAGCTACCACCGGATCGGGGAGCGGGGAGTACGTCGTCTGCTTGAGCGCGGGGAGCCCCAATTAATTGCCCGCCAGCCGGGGCCGGGTCGCTCCCGTATCCTGCTTTCCGCCGCCGCCGAGGAACGCCTCAGCGGGCCCGTCTGGTTGGAGGCCGGGCGCCTCGATAAACTGGTCGAGCCGGTCTACGCCCTCTACCGGGAGCCCAGTGCTTTTGCCGCCCGCCAGGCTATCGACACCGACTTTCTTACCTAAAGCCCACCCTGAACCATGCGCATTTGCTTCATTTCCCGCCGCTACTTTCCGGCCGTGTCCGGTATGAGCGTGTACGCCCGTAACCTGACCAAAGCGCTGGCGGACCTCGACCACGAAGTCGTGATGATCAGCCAGTACCGGGAAGATCCGACGGGAGTCGAGGTTTACGGCGGCGGCCCGCCTCCCGACGAGCCCTGGATGGAGGTACACGGCCTGCGCAGCGTGGGGGAAGAACTGGGCGCCGAATCTCCGCCCGCCGACTTCGAAGCGGACCTGCGGGCCATGGTGGCACTGGCGGTGGAACTGCACGAACAACGTCCCTTCGACGTCGTCCACGCCCAGTACGCCTACCCCACCGGCCTGGCCGCGCTGGAGGTGAGCCGTCAGCTGGGTATCCCGAACGTCGTCAGCATCCAGGGTGGCGACGGCCACTGGGTAGGGGCCTGCTGTAAGACCCACCAGCGCGCCATGGACGCCGTGCTGAACCATAGCCTCGCCCTGGTCATCGGGTGCGACAGCTTCCGTGACGAGGTCGTCGAAAATCACGGTACGGACCCCGGCCGCTTTACGATCGTACCGGGGGCTACGAACGTCGATCAATTCACTCCCCGTCAACTGGAACACCCGAACCTGATCGATCGCGTGGTCCGGCTCGGGGAGTTGCGGCAGCCGGCCCGCCTGCTCTACCACGGCCGGGTAGATCAACGGAAGGGAAGCCTGGACTTTATCCACTGCGGAGCGCGGCTCGTCGAGGACGGTTACGATATTCACCTGATCGTCAGCGGCATCGGTCCGGACCTTGAGGAAACCCGCAATTTGGCGCTCAAACTGGGACTGGGCAGCCGTTGTCAGTTTCTCGGGGAAGCCGACTACGCCGATGCACCCGCCCGCTACCACGCGGGAGATATCTTCCTGAGCCCGACCTACGCCGAAGGATTTTCGAATACGATCCTGGAAGCCATGGCGAGCGGTCTGCCCATCGTAAGCACCCGTACGGTCGGCGTGATCGACTGCCTGCGCGACGGCGAGAACGCCCTCCTCGTGGAACCGGGCGGCCTCGATGCCCTGACCACCGCTACCCGCCGCCTCCTCGACGACGAAGCGCTACGCCTGGATCTGACCCGCACCGCTTACGCGGAAGTCCGGGAAAAATACTCCTGGCCGGTGGTCGCCGAGCAGATCGCCTCCATCTACCATGACCTGCAAAAACGCCCCGTCGACAACGACTGGACGGACATCATCACCGCCGCGGCCCGGGTAGAAGATGCCGACGCCACGTGCCGCTTCCGGACCCAGCCCCACTTGCTGTGATCCTCGCGATCAGCCCCCACCTCGACGACGTAGCCTTCTCCTGCGGCGGCTACCTGTACGATCGTGCCCGGGCGGGGACACGGGTACGGTGCCTGACCGTATTCACCGCCAGCGTGCCCGAGCCCACCGGTTTTGCCCTCGCCTGTCAGCTCGATAAGGGACTGGACCCCGGCGTAGACTACCTACAGCTTCGTAGGGCGGAAGACCGGAATGCCTGCCGCCGCCTCCGGGTCGAACCCCTCCACTGGGACTTCCCCGAAGCGCCGCACCGGGGATACTCCTCCGCACCCGCATTGTTTGCGGGAATCCTTCCGGACGACCGACTGGACACCACCGCCCTGGATCGCCGACTACGCGCCCTCCTGCGACAACATCAGCCCACCGAAGTCCTCTATCCCTTCGGGGCGGGCAATCATGCGGATCACCTCCAGGTCATAGGGGCCGTGGGGCGTATTCGCCCCGAATTTCCGGATATCCGTTACCGGCAGTACTACGATATGCCCTACGCCCGAAAGTTCCGGGATCGCTATCCCGAACTAGATACCACCGTCCCCGCCCGCTGCTTGTCCGGGCAGACATTCACCGCTAAGCTCGCGGCCTGTCGTGCCTACACCACCCAATTGGCCTTTCAGTTCGGCAGCGCCGATAACGTCGCGACGGTACTGGGCGACCGTGAATACCTGTATTGTCCCCCACCTAAGTCGTAAGCCCGCGCTTCACACCAAGCGCCGGCATCCTTATGTTCACCCACGTTCCATTTCACGTTCGCCTACGATACCCTACCTTCCCCGGCTCACACCATCCCGAATCCCCGTGATCGAATTCGTAGCGCGTGCCAACCAATTTTCCGAGCGTACCGCCGTGGTCAGCGACGGCGACCAGTACTCCTACCGGCACCTGCTGGAGGCATCCTCCCGTATTGCACGGGCGTTGCTGGACGGCCGTACTGACCTCGACGAGGCCCGTATCGCCTTCCTCGTACCCCCCGGCTTCACTTACGTAGCCCTGCAGTGGGGCATCTGGCGGGCCGGAGGGATTGCCGTCCCGCTGTGTACGAAGCACCCCACGCCTTCCCTGCGGTACGTCATCGAAGACACCGGTGCGGAGCGCGTACTGTTTTCCCGGGGGTTCACCGACGTGCTCTCGCCGCTACAGACGGAAGGCCTTACCACCTTTACCCCGGCGGAAAAATTTGGGGTGGATACGCCAGCCGACCTGCCCGACGTCGCTCCCGCGCGCCGCGCCCTCATCCTCTATACCAGCGGCACTACCGGTCGGCCCAAGGGCGTCGTCACTACCCACGCCAATATCCGGGCCCAGATCACGGCCCTGGTGGATGCCTGGCGGTGGTCCGCGAGTGACCGCATTTTAAATATCCTGCCACTCCACCACGTGCACGGCATCATCAACGTGCTTTCGTGCGCGCTCTGGAGCGGGGGGTGCTGCGAGTTCCTTCCGCGGTTCTCGGAGGCGGCCGTTTTCGATCGCTTCCGGAGCGGCGAGATCAACGTCTTCATGGCCGTGCCCACCATCTACTTCAAGCTCATCAGCTACTACGACACCCTCCCGGAAGACAGTCAACGGGACATCAGCGCCGCCCTGCGCGAGTTCCGCCTGATGGTTTCCGGTTCGGCCGCCCTGCCCGTTTCGGTACTGGAGCGGTGGCGCGGGATCAGCGGCCATACCCTCCTCGAACGCTACGGCATGACCGAAATGGGGATGGCCATCAGTAACCCCTACGCGGGCGAACGACGACCGGGGCACATCGGTCAACCGCTGGACGGCGTGAGAGTAAGGCTCATAAGCGAGGCGGGGACGCAGGTGCCGGCCAACTCCACGGAGAGCGGAGAAATTCAGGTAAGGGGGGATAATGTATTCCGGGAATACTGGGGCCGGCCGGAAGCTACCGCCGCTACCTTCACCGACGACGGCTGGTTCCGTACCGGAGATATCGCCGTACTCGACGCGGGAGCTTACCGTATCCTCGGCCGCAACTCGGTCGACATCATCAAATCGGGCGGGTATAAGATCTCCGCGCTAGAGATCGAGGAGGTACTCCGGACCCATCCTGAAATTCGGGAATGCGGCGTCGTAGGGCTGCCCGACGAGGAATGGGGCGAGATCATCGGTGCCAGCCTGGTCGCCGATCCCGGGGCGGTCGACCTCGATCAACTCACCACTTGGCTCCGCGAACGGCTCCCCGGCTATAAGCTGCCGCGGCGCTACATCTTCCAGGACGACCTGCCCCGCAACGTGATGGGCAAGGTGACCAAGCAAGAGCTTAAACTGGCCTTCTCATGACCATCTACGGCGTCGCCCTCCTGGCCTTCTGTTTTCTGGTAGGCAAGATTACCGGCACCCTGGTCGGCGCGGCCATCGGCATCGACGGCGACGTGGGGGGCGTGGGGTTTGCCATGATCCTGCTGGTCGTCGGCAACACCTGGTGGAAGCAGCGCGGCGGACTCCCCCCGGCCACCGAGCGCGGCATACTGTTCTGGAGCGCCATGTACATTCCCATCATCGTGGCCATGGCCGCGGTACAGAACGTAAAGGCCGCCCTGTCCGGGGGTTGGCTGGCCCTGCTGGCGGGTACGGCGGCAACCGTGGTCGGCCTGCTGCTCGTCCCCGTCCTTTCCCGGATCGGACGGCGCCAATTACCGACCGATGTATGAGCTCATCGAGGGAATCCTGATCAAGAACGGCCTGCTCTTCGCCTTTGTCTGTGTCGGCGTCGTGATGTGGGCATCGTTCTGGGTATCGCGCCACCTCCTGGCCAACCGTATTCCGGGGGTAGCGCTGGCCATCGTAGCCGGGCTCGCCCTGGCCTTCCTGGGGAACGAAAAGGGACTCGCTGACGTCCCGCTCTTCGCCGGCCTGGCGCTGCTCGGCGGGTCCATGCTGCGCGATTTCGCGGTGGTCGCCACGGCCATGGGGGCCGACCTGGATCAGATCCGCACGGCGGGGCTGGCGGGCGCGATCGCCCTCATGCTCGGCGTTTTGTCCGCCTTCGCCGTAGGAGTAGCTTTCGCCCTGGCCCTCGGACACACCGATCCGGTAAGTCTCACTACCATCGGCGCGGGGGCCTGTACCTACATCGTCGGTCCCGTGACGGGTTCGGCCCTCGGGGCTACCTCGGAGGTGATCGCCATCAGCATCGCGGCGGGTGTAGTGAAGACCATCGTAACGACCATCGCCACTCCCCTGTTAGCCCGGGTCATCGGTCTGGACAACCCGCATTCGGCCGTCGTTTTCGGGGGGCTTATCGGGACCACCAGCGGCGTGGCGGCGGGACTGGCGGCCACCGACCCCAAGCTCGTTCCCTACGGCGCGCTGACGGCGACTTTCTATACCGGGCTGGGCTGTCTGCTTTGCCCCTCCGTGCTGTACCTTGCCGTACGCTGGCTCGTGGGCTAACTGCTGCGGATGATCCCATCCAGGTCGGGAAGGCGGGCCAGAAACTCCTGGGTGAGGCGCAGCTGATTGCGGGCGCGGAGCAGATTGTGGTCCGGAGAGGAAATCTTGTAGTACACGTCGCCCGAGAGGAAATCGGTAAGGAAGCGCACGCCCATGATGAAGGTCATGTAGGCGCCCGAGAGTCCGAGGTACCGCAACTCGGTGGCGGAGAGTACGTCCCGCGTCACTTCCAGGTAGCCCGCCGAGAAGGCCCGGAACTTTTCCAGGTCGACCGTCACCAGCGACAGATCGGCTTCATCCTCGCCGGCGGTGCCGATACCCGAACGAACGGCGTCCCCAAAATCGAAGTGCACCACCCCCGGCATGACGGTATCGAGGTCGATCACGCACTTTCCGCGATCGTCGGGGGTGAGCAGCACGTTGTTGAACTTAGTATCGTTGTGGGTCACCCGTTGACGGATCTCCCCCGATTTATGCAGCCGGTCGATGACGAGCAACCTCTCCGCCAGCTCCGAAACGAGGCTCACTTCGGTGCGGCAGCGCGGCTCCCGTCCCGACGTGGGTGCGTTCGCGGCAAGCTGGAAGGCGCGCAAACGGCGCGCGAGGTCGTGAAATCCCGGGATAACTTCCGTGAGGCGCCCGGCCGGAAAATCGTCGAGGAAGCGTAGGAAGTAACCGTACGACTTGGCCCCTTCGTAAGCCTGCCGTGTCGTGGTAATGAAATCATAGACGTGGAGGTCACTCAGAAAGTGGAACATGCGCCAGTACTTCCCCTCCTGATCCCGGTAAAACCGGGCTCCGTCCTTCGTCGGCACGACGAAAAGCGTCGTTTGTTGGTTAGCCGGAAATGGTGCCCGGGCGATTCGCCCCCGCAGATGATCGGTCACCAACGCGATGTTTTCCATGAGCCCGGCCACGTCGGGGAACACCCGGTCGTTCACCCGCTGCAGCAGGTAGTCCGGCGAGTCCGCTGCCCCATTGAATACCCGGTAGGTATCGTTGATGTGGCCGCCACCGAAAGCTTCGATCCGATCAATATTCCCCTCCAGTCGAAAATGCCGTACTACTTCAATCATCCTGCTCATCCCCTAATCCTCCTCAGCAATCCATCACCGGTTCCTCCGGCTTCGCCCGGCTGTTCTGCAGGATGCGCTGGTAGTAGGCTTCGTACTTGGGGATCATCTCTTCAATGTCGAAGCGGGCGGCCTGCGCCAGGGCGGCCTCGCGGAATTTCTGCAGCGATGCGTCGCTTTCGAAGATCTTCATGATGTCTTCGGCCATTTTATCGACCATCCCGACGCCCGAGGTGAATCCGGTCACGCCGTCGATGTTTACCTCGGGAATACCCCCGACGTTGCTGGACACTACGGGTACCTGACAGGCCATGGCTTCCAGGGCGGCGAGTCCGAAGCTCTCGCTGGCGGAGGGGAGGAGGAAGACGTCGGCCACGGCCAGAAGCTCCTCAACCGCGTCCTGCTTGCCGAGAAAGCGAATGTCCTTGGTGAGCCCGAGGCGGCGACTGAGTTCTTCGCACTTGCTCCGCTCGGGCCCGTCGCCGATGAGGAGCAGCTTGCTCGGCGTCTGGTCGTGAATGATCTTGAAGATGTAGATCACGTCGTCGACCCGCTTCACCGGACGGAAGTTGGAGACGTGAATGAGGATGCGTTCCCCATTGGGCGCGATGGCCCGCTTGAAGTGATCCTTATTGTCGCGCTTGAATCGCTTGAAGTCGATGAAGTTGTAGATCACTTCGATCGGCTGGCACACCTCGAAATTGGCGTGGGTGTCGGCCTTCAGGGACTCCGATACCGCGGTGACGCCGTCGGACTTATTGATCGCGAAGGTGATCGTGGGCGCGAAGGCGGGGTTAGACCCCACCAGGGTGATGTCGGTACCGTGCAGGGTTGTCACGAAGGGTACGTACCGCCCCCGGGTAAGCAGGATCTTGCGGGCCATGAAGGCTACGGCGGCGTGGGGCACCGCGTAGTGCACGTGCAGCAGGTCGAGTCCGTAATTTTCCACCACGTCGACCAGTTTCGAGGCCAGGGAAGTTTCGTAGGGAGCGAATTCGAAGAGGGGGTAGTCGGCCCCGCTGTCCACTTCGTGGTAGAAGACGTTCTCGTGAAAGAAGCCCAGGCGGGCGGGCCGCCGGTAGGTGATGAAGTGGATCTCGTGTCCGCGGCGGGCCAGTCCCAGACCGAGCTCGGTGGCCAGAACGCCACTCCCTCCGTAGGTAGGATAACAGACCACGCCAATCTTCATACAAGCTCGTTTGCCCCGCCGGTTACGGACTTCCGCGGACGGGTCTAACTCAAATGTAATATGCGTGCAAATAGTTTGGCCGCCGCCCGCGCGCCGCGCCAGTGAACCCATCACCCGACCGTGACCTTAGTGCACTATGACCACCATCACGCTACTGCCCGCTACCGGGAAAGACGACTACGCCGAAACCATCGACTCCGATACTTATTTGCGCACGGTTTCCCCACCGGGTTTCATTGCTCGCTTGCCGGAAAACGCCGTACCCGCGTCCGCGCAAAAACTGGGGCAGCGCCTGAGCCACTCGGAAAAAAAGCATTTCACCCCGGAGGTAAGCATCGCTGCGGAGGGAATCGCAGACGAACTGGTTGCCGCCTTCATCGGCGGACTGCGGCTCGGGACCTATTCCGCCGGGCAGGGTAAGTCGGACCACGCCCCCCACCCGCTGGCGGAGGGGAACATAAGCTGGGGCGGGGACGCGGGAGCAGCGGAAATACTGTCCAGCGTGCAGAATCGGGTGCGTGCCCTGGTGGATGCTCCGGCGAATAAAAAACGTCCCCAGGACCTGGCCGCCTGGGCCCTGGAGAGCGGCGATACCTACGGCTACGCCGTGAAGGTACTCGACAAGCAAGCCTGCGAAGCCGAGGGGCTGCACGCCCTCCTGGCCGTCAACCGCGGCAGTGAAGACCCCGCCGTGCTCATCGTCATGGAACACCGGGGCGGGTCCGAAGCCGACGCCACCACCGCACTCATCGGGAAGGGCGTGACCTTCGATACCGGCGGGGTGAGCATCAAAGGTAGTCAGAACCTGCACCTGATGAAAAGCGATATGGGCGGGGCGGCGGCCGTGTTCGGCACCCTGGAAGCCGCCGCTCGTCTGCACCTCCCGGTGAACGTCATCGGCATCGTACCGGCTACCGATAATAGCGTGGATGCGCTGAGCATCAAACCCAGCGACGTGATCCGGAGCCACGCCGGTAAAACCATCGAAATCATCGATACGGACGCGGAGGGCCGCCTGATCATGGCCGACGGACTAAGCTACGCCGTCAAACACTACGCCCCCACCACGCTCATCGACGTGGCCACCCTCACGGGCAGTGCCGTGCGCACGTTCGGCTACGTCTGCGCCGCCACCCTCAGCAAGCACGAGGAATTACTGGAGCAGTTTCGGCGGGCCGGGGAGACGGTCGGCGAAAGGATCTGGCCCCTGCCGCCCTGGGATGACTTTGCCAAGGGGCTCGAAAGCGACGTGGCGGACGTGAAGAACTTCAGCGGCACGCCGCTCCACGGCGCGACGGATGCCTTTAAGTTTCTGGAGCACTTCACCCACGACCACGAACGCTACATTCACTTCGACATCGCGGGAATGGCCCTACAGCAGGGCCCCTTCGCCAAGGACCGTCAGGCTACGGGATTCGGGGTACGGCTGTTCGTGGAATGGTTACGCGCCCACGGTGCCCGTGCCTAAACCGCCGCCAGTCGCGACCACCCCGCCAGCAACAGGATCAGAAAGACCAGACATAGGAGAATGCTGGCGCGGGATCGCCCAGCGTAGTAGGGAGTATGTGGCATGGCAGACAGGTAAGGGTGAGTAAACGGGAGTGTATAATACGTCGCCGGGGTGACATTTCAAAGAGCTTGGTGGCCGTCCTTTTATCGAATAAATTGTTTTAAAATAGCTTCTATAGGCAAAAGCAACTGCCATGAAAGTCAACGTTCAAGAAAAGCCCCGCCTACAGAATGGTCGCCACATCGTGACCATTACCGAAATCTCCGAGGGAAAGAGTGAGTACAAGGGGATCCCCTTTTTCGCCGCCCGCATGGAAACCGAGGAGGGATTCGTGGAGCAGCGCTTCTACGACAGCGAGCCCAGTAAGCCGATCCTGGCCGAACTGATGCGCGCGGTGGAGATGGAAGGACAAACCCTCGACACGGAAAAGCTGGTCGGCAAGCAACTGTCCGTAGAGGTACACGAGCGCAGCTACCCCGATCCCGATACCGGCGTGGAGAAGACCATCACCGAAGCGGGCCACTTCCGTCAGGTGGGCGAGGCGGATACCAGCGATCAGCCGAAATAATCCCTACGGCCGTCTACGGGCGGCGGGCATTCATCGAATAGCGCGGGCGTGGCTAACCCCTCTGCGCTATTCGTGGTTATGGGGATAGATGAAACGAATACTCTACGCCCTGCTGGTCGTCGTGCTCGGCACTACGCTCGTTCAGGCTCAGACCAACGTGACCGTGAGGGGTTACGTGCGTGACTTGTCCAATGGCGAAACCCTGATCGGGGCTACCGTCTACCTGGACGGAACGAGTAAGGGCACGGTGACGAACGAGTACGGCTTCTATTCCCTCACCGTGGCGCCCGGAACCTATACGCTGGTGGCCGGCTACCTGGGCTTTGAGGATCAGCGGACGTCGTTGGATTTATTCGAAAATCAGACCTATGACTTCGCGCTCGGCGAGTCGGGGAAGTTGCTACAGGAGGTGGTCGTCACCGCCGAGGAGGAGGACCGCAACGTCAGTACCGTACAGATGAGCGTGGAGCGACTCGATATGACGACCATCGAGAAGTTGCCGAGCCTACTGGGAGAAGTCGACGTGCTCCGGAGCATTCAGTTACTGCCGGGGGTGACCAGCGTCGGCGAGGGGGCGGCGGGCTTTAACGTCCGGGGAGGCAGCATCGACCAGAACCTGGTCATCCTGGACGAAGCACCGGTCTTCAACTCGAGCCACCTGTTCGGCTTCTTTTCCGTCTTCAATCCCGACGCGGTCAAGGGCGTGAAACTGTACAAGGGCGGCATTCCGGCGCGCTACGGCGGTCGGCTCTCCTCCATTCTCGACGTCCGCATGAAGGAGGGCAACAACCAGCACTTCGAGGTACAGGGGGGCATCGGGACCATCTTCAGTCGCCTGAGCGTGGAAGCACCCATCGTCAAAGACCGCTCTTCCTTCCTTCTGGCCGGCCGGCGGAGCTATATTGACGTACTCGCCGCCCCCTTCCTCAACGACGATCTGGCCGGAACGCAGCTCAACTTCTACGACCTCACGCTCAAGACCAACTACCGCTTCAGCGACAAGGATCAGGTATTCCTCTCCGGCTACCTGGGTCGCGACGTGTTCAGTCCGGGCGACGACGCCGGCTTCAGCTGGGGCAACGCGACCGGCACCCTGCGCTGGAACCACCTGTTCACTGACAAACTGTTCAGCAACCTCACCTTCTACTACAGCGACTACGACTACGCCATCGACTTCGGGGACGACCCCGACGAGGATGCTTTCAACTGGGACGCCAGCATCATCAACACCAGCGTGAAGCCGGAATTTTCCTACTTCATCAGTCCTACTAACATTCTGCGCTTCGGTGGACAGGCGATCCACTACCGTTTCGAACCGGCCAATGCCATCGCGGTGAGCGACGGCGACGAGATCGACATCAGCATCAGCCGGCAGTGGGCCCTGGAATCGAGTTTGTTCGTCGAAAACGAAGTCACCCTCTTCGAGCGGCTGAAACTGAACTACGGCCTGCGCGTCAGTCACTTCGCCTACCTCGGCGGCCGCAACGTGTATACTTTCGGCGAAGCCCTCCGGACCGGCCTGCCCCGCCCGCTGACCGGCGTCACCCCCACGGCCCGCGACGAGACGATCGAGGACTGGTTCAACTTTGAACCCCGGGCGGCGGCCCAGTACTCCCTCAACGACAATAGCTCGGTAAAGGCAAGTTACCAACGCACGGTGCAGTACATCCACCTGCTGAGCAATACCACCGCCTCCATCCCCCTGGACATCTGGACCCCGAGTACCAACAACATCGATCCGCAGCTTGCCGATCAGTACGCCATCGGCTATTTCCGCAATTTGCGGGACAACCGCTACGAGGTCAGCGTGGAGGCCTACTACAAGGATTTCAGCAACCTGATCGACTACATTGACGGGGCCGACCTGGTCCTGAACGAATTCGTGGAGGGGCAGGTACTGACCGGTAAGGGGCGCGCCTACGGCACCGAACTGCAGGTCAAAAAGACCGAGGGGCGGGCATCCGGGTGGCTGAGCTATACCCTGGCGCGCACCGAACGTCTGGTCGAGGGTATCAACAACGGCGACTGGTACCCTACCCGCTTCGACCAGACCCACAACTTCAACCTGACCGGCTTCTACGAACTCAGCGACCGGGTGACGCTGAGCGCGACTTTCGTGTACAATACCGGCACGCCCCTCACCCTGGCCAACAGCGGGTATTATCAACTGGGATACTTCGTGCCCCACAACGCCGGCAACGCCCGCAACAACTTCCGCATTCCGGATTATCACCGCCTGGACTTCTCCGTTACGTTGGACCCGAAGGCGGAAAAGGCGGACCGTCGCTGGCGGGGACAGTGGATCTTCGGCGTGTATAACCTCTACGCCCGCCGCAATCCCTTCACCGTCTACGGAGATCAGATCGACGGGCGCACCCTGCCCGGATCCGTCATCAATACCGAAGCCATCAAGCTATCCGTAGTGGGTAGCATCATTCCCTCCGTTTCCTACAACTTCACCTTCAAATGATGCGCGCCCTCCTCCTTACGCTGCTGGCCGGAAGCCTCTGGACCTGCACGGACGTGATCGAACTGGAAACGGACTTCACCGACCCCCAGTTGGTGGTCGATGCCTGGCTGACCGACGAGGCAGGGCCCCAGACCATTCGCCTCTCCCTCAGCCAGGACTACTACGCCAACCGCCTGCCTACCCCGGTAGAGAACGCGGAGGTGGTGGTATGCCGCACGGCGCCCGACACCGCCTGCTTCGTCTTTGCTCCCCGGGATTCCGGTCGGTACGTCTGGACCCCCGCCCCCGGGGAACGGATCGGCGAAGTCGGGCAAGAATTCACCCTGGGCATCCGGCACGGCGACGAGAACTACGTAGGCCGGACCAGTCTCTACCGCGTGCCCCCGATCGACAGCATCAGCATCCAGTTCGAAGAGGAACGACTGGGACTGGACGAGGGCCTCTACGCTCAGCTCTATGCCCGCGACTTCGCGGGGGTGGGGGATGCCTACCTGATCCGCAGTACGATCAACGACACGCTGCTCAATCGCCCCTCGGAACTCAATCTGGCCTTCGATGCCACCTTCGATGCCGGCAGCGGAACGGACGGAATCGCCTTCATTTTTCCCATCCGTTTTTCGATCAATAAGACCGACGACGATGGTGCCTTCGTTCCGCTCATCGCCGGCGATAAGGTGGAGGTGGAACTCTGGTCCCTGAGCCCGGAAGCCTTCTACTTTCTGGGGGTTGCCCGTGATCAACTCCAGAACGGGGATAACGGCATTTTTCAGATCCCGGTAGCAAACTCCCCGGGAAACGTATTTAACGTAGATACCCAGGAGAGCGCCCTGGGTATATTTAACATTGCCGCGGTGAGTCGGGCCGCGCGGGTGGTGGAATAAGCGAGATTATTCTTGGCGATAGGTGACTCCCTTTGTACTTTGACGTCTCACTATTGTACCGGATTCATTCCGGGCGACGCAGAATGAGTTAAATGCCGACTGGCGCACCAACCAAAGGCTGTGATACCTCGATGGAGGACCTGGAAATTATTCGTGCCTACCGGGAACGGCAGCACGCTATCTGTTTCCAGATCCTCTACGACCGATATTCCACGAAAGTGTACAGCAAGGCGGTGACCATGCTGCACAAAGCGAGTGAGGCGGAGGATGCCACCCAGGAGATATTCACGAAAATCTTTCTCAACCTGAGTAAATTTCAGGGGCAGTCCAAATTCTCCACCTGGGTATACTCCATCACGTACAATCTGTGCATCGACAAGATCCGCCGGGACAAAAGGGTAAAGGATCTGTTTGCCACCGAAGTGGATGATCCTCCGGATACCATTGAGGAAGTACCGGACGAAGCCCTCCTGAGTATGCAACTCACCGAACTGCAGTACGTACTCAGTCAACTCACCGAAGCCGACCGCACCCTGCTCTTAATGAAGTACAAGGACGGGGTCAAAATAAAGGCCATCGCCGGGCTACTGGGCAAGAACGAGTCTGCCGTCAAGATGCAACTCAAACGAATCAAAGAAAAGGCCAAGCGCATCCACGATGCCCGCTTTGCTTCCACATCCTCCCATAATACATGAACGCTTTTCAGGCATTGCAGGAACAGGAGCTGACCGTCTTCACGGAAGAACGGCGGATCAAGGTGCGGCAGCGGGTGGAACGCGAGCTGCGGGGCGCGGAATTCATCGGTCGCCTCATCGAGTTGTTCGGCCCCGTAATGGCGGATACGGTCAACGTGATGAGCGGCGGGGACCCACTCGTGCAGGATGAAACCTACCTGATGCTCCAGGAGGCGGAGGACGACGACCCCTACGGCGACCCGCCCGCCGGCCCCGCCACTCCCGGCCCGACCATTCGTTAATCATTGCTATGGAGTCCATCCTCAACATACTCAAGTTACAGGCCTATCAGTTGCTGACGGTGATTCCCGCCCTACTCAAAGCAGCGGTCGTTTTTCTGGTGGGCTACGTGATTGCCCGGGTCCTCTACCAGGTCATCCGGCGAATCGTGGCCGCCTCCGGTTTGGATCGTCTTACGGATAAACTGCTCAGCATCGACATGTTTCGGAATACCGACATCCGCGTGCTGCCGAGTCGGGTACTGGCCGGTATCGTGTACTACTTCGTCCTGATTGTCTTTACCATGGCGGCCGTGGACGCTCTCGGTATGCCGATGCTTTCGGCCATGATGGCCGATCTCGTCGCTTACATCCCGAATGCCATTACCGCCTTCATTATTCTGATCGGAGGCATCTTTCTGGCCGACTTCATTAAGCGCCTCGTTGTCAATACCTGTCGTTCGCTCGGCATCCCGTCGGCCAATCTGATCGCCGGGGCGGTATTCTACTTTATTCTCCTCAACATCGTACTCATCGCCCTGAGTCAGGCGCAGTTGCAGACGGAGTTCATGGAAGCCAACATAAGCATCGTACTGGGCGGGATCGCGGGAGCCTTCGCCATCGGATACGGCATGGCCTCCCGGCACATCATGGGCAACATTCTGGCCAGCTTTTACAATCGCAATCAGGTGAGGGTGGGTGACGAAATCAGCATCGACGGCAAGCGGGGGGAAGTCATTCAGCTCAGCAGTCTCCACATCACGCTCCGCGCGGAAGAATCGGACTACACCATCCCCTTCAGCAAACTGAGCAGCGATGGGTTTGAGGTGCACAGCCGGCGGGAAGACGGTCGCACACTCCCCCCCCACCCGGGCGAATAGCCGTATCATTGCAGCTCCCTTATTCAGCGGGGCACCGCCCCCGGACCGACCCCCTCAACCCCGTACCCATGTACAAGGCGAGCCTGTTCTTGTTTTTACTGCTGCTATCCCTGAATCTGTCGGCGCAAAAAGAAGAAGCGGAAGAAATTCCCGAAGGATGGGACCGCGGCGCGGGAGTAGGATTTGACTTCGCTCAATTGTTGCAGATCAATCCCAAGCAAGGAGCCGGACAAAACCGGCTGGGGCTGGGCGGAGCCTTCGACGGCTTCGCCAACTACAAGATGGGGCGTAAAGCCTGGGACAACACCATCCTGTGGCAATTCGCCGTTCAGCGGCTCGGAGCCGGCGTGATTGCCCAGGGAGCTACCTCCAAGATACCCTTCCAGAAGACGATCGACGAACTTCGTTTCGGTAGTAAGTACGGCTATAAGATCAAGCCCGACGGTAAACTCTACTATTCCGTCAACGCCACCTTCCTCAGCCAGCTGACGCCGACTTACCAGTTTCCGGATCTGTACTCGGGTAACTTCGTGTCCGATTTCATCGATAGTGGTCGCAGTCCGCGATCCAAGTTTCTGTCACCGGCTACAATGACCCTCTCCGTCGGTATCGATTACAAACCCACCGAACGGCTGTCGATCTTTTATTCACCGCTCGGAGGTAAGTTCATCGTGGTGGCCAACGACAGCATCGCCAGTCGGGGGGTGCACGGCAACGAGGTCAGTGGCGAACCTACTGACGGCATCTATCCGGAATTCCAGAACGTGGACGCCCAGATCGGCTCCCTGTTACAATTCAAGTATAAGGTGACCTTCGGCGGGGAGGATCGGTTCGGCTTTTCTTCTAATCTCGGTCTGTACTCCAACTACCTGGACAGCCCGCAGAACGTCGACATCGACTGGCAGAATACCGTTTCCTTTGCCTTCACCGAGAACCTGCATCTCAACATATTCATCAACGCGTTCTACGACGATGACATCCGGGTGCAGATCACCGATTACAGTGCCCCCAACGGCGTAGCGGGTCTGGGAAAGCGGATCAGCATCACGGAACAACTGGTGATCGCCTACGCCCGAAGTTTCTGAGCCGGTGGCTAAGGGCTATACCCCCAACTTCGCACACCCCCTCCCGGAGCGGGCACGTGACTGTACGGTCTGCTCCGAACACTTGCCCCTGGGACCGAACCCTATCTTTCGCATTCACCCGGAGGTACGGATCGTACTCATCAGCCAGGCGCCCGGGCGGCTGGCCCATTTATCCAGCGTAGCCTGGGACGATCCCAGTGGCCGCCGCCTTCGGGAATGGTTGGGGGTTACGGACGCGGAATTTTTCGGCACCCCAACCTTCGGCATCCTGCCCATCGGATTTTGCTATCCGGGCAAGGGCAAGGGCGGCGACCTTCCCCCCCGGCCGGAGTGCGCGCCGTTGTGGCAAAATCCCCTGCTGGCATTGATGCCTAAGATCGAACTCCGTGTACTTATCGGATCGTACGCCCAGGCCCATTATCTCGGCGATCGGCGGAAGAAAAACCTGACGGAGACGGTCAGAAATTACCGCGAGTACTTACCCCACTACTTTCCCATCCCCCACCCCAGTCCGCGCAACGGGATCTACCTGCGCCGCAATGCCTGGTTCGAGGAAGAGAACGTACCCCACCTGCAGGAGATCGTAGCTACCATCGTGCGTAAGTCCGCCGGCGACTAGATACTACCGATGCCGCCGTCGATCGCAATCACTTGTCCGGTGATGGAGCCGGCGGACGAGCCCAGCAGGAAGGCGGCCATAGCCGCTACTTCGGCGGCGGGGGCAACCCGGTTAAGGGGGTGGCGCTGGGCGCTGGCCGCGCGTTTTTCCTCCGTAGCGAGTAGCTTTTCGGCCAGGGGAGTATCGGTCAGGGAGGGAGCGATGGCGTTTACCCGGATGGCGGGTGCGTATTCGGCGGCCAGACTGAGCGTAAGGCCCTCCACCGCGCCCTTCGCCGCGGCTACGGAAGCGTGGAAGGGCATGCCGTGGCGCACCGCCACCGTCAAAAAAAGAACTACGGACGCCCATTCGCTTTTCTTCAGCGCCCGCTCGGCGGCCTGCAGACAGCGCACGGCTCCGATCACGTTCAGTTCGAAGGCATCGCGGAAAGCGGCGGGACGTAGGCTACGGAAGGGGCGCAGGTCGATGCTGCCGGGACAGTACACCAGGCCATCCAGGGATTCCGGAACGGCGGACTTCAGGGGCGCTTCTTCGTCGGTGACGTCCAGTGCAGTGAAGTGTACGGTAGGGGGTAGATCCCGGCGGTCGCGGGCCCAGACGTGAACCTCGGTTCGGTCATCGGCCAGAAGTTGGTCGACGAGTGCGCGGCCGATACCGGAACTGCCGCCGACGATGAGGTAGGTGCTCATAGAGGTTGGATTGTGGGGGCGCGGGGAAACGACAACGACCCGGCCGGCGGGTGCCGATCGGGTCGTTGGGTCGGGCCGCGGGGGCCTAATGATAGCGGGCGGTTTTAGTTGACCGACTCGCTCAGTTTTTTCCCGGGCTTGAATTTCACCACGTTCTTGGCCGCAATCTGAATGGTTTCGTTGGTGCGGGGGTTACGTCCTTCGCGGGCGGGGCGGTTGTTCACCGAAAAGGTGCCGAAGCCGATGAGGCTTACGCTATCCTCTTTCTTGAGCGCTTCTTCGATGGCTCCGAGGGTGGCGCTCAGTGCGCTTTCGGCCTGATCTTTGGTGAGGCTGGCTTTGTCGGCAATGGCCGATACGAGATCTCCTTTATTCATTATTCAGAAGTTTGATAGGTTAAAAAACGGCAATTACGTGTTGCCAGGGTAAATGGTTAGTTTAGGTATTTTAGGGTTGGCGCATTGCTTTTACCCTAACTTCCCTAGTTCAGCCTACAAACGTATGAAAAACCGCAGTGTTTATCCTGTTTTCCTTATTTTACTAGGGTTCGCGGTCTTATTTTCCTCCGGCTGCAACCGTAAATCGGGTTGCGCGGCACTCGACAAGACGGTGAAAACCGATTCGAAGAAGAAACGGTCCGGCAACCGCGACCTGTTCGGCCGCCGCTATTAGTCCTCCCGCCGACCGGCCGGGCGGCTCCGGGAGTCGGCGTGTTCAACGGGCGGCCAGCTTAGTGCTTCCTCCTCCGTCCGCCGAATCTCCCTGATCTTATACGGTCGTTTGTTCTGGCTTTCGTAGTAAGTTCGCATCAGTACCTCCACGATGATGCCTACGGTAATCAGTTGAATACCAGCCAGTACGAGCAAAGCCCCCAGGATCAGCAGCGGCTTTCCCCAAATGTCTTGGCCCATAATTTTGAGCACCAGCAGGTAGGCGTTGATGAGCGCGCCGACGGTGAACAGGGCCAGCCCCGCCTGGGCAAACAGGTGCATGGGACGCTGGAGGTACTTCTTCAGGAAGAGCATCAACAGCAGGTCGCTGACGACCTTGAAGGTGCGCCCCAGACCGTACTTACTCTTCCCGAACTGGCGGGCGTGATGCCTGACCGGAATTTGGGTGATCCGGGCCCCCTCCAGGCTGGCCAGCACGGAAATAAATCGGTGCAGTTCTCCGTAAATGCCGATATCGTGGGCGATTTCGGCCCGAAAGACCTTCAGCGCGCATCCGTAATCGCGCAGGTGGACACCGCTCAGGTTGCGGATGATCCAGTTGGCGATACGGCTCGGAAATCGCCGAAGCAGCGCTCCGTCCTGACGGTTGACGCGTTCGCCGACCACCAAGTCCCAGTCGTCGTGCTCGACCAGGGCGAGCATGGCGGGGATGTCCGCGGGATCGTTTTGCAGGTCACCGTCCATCGTGGCGATGTAGCGTCCGCGGGCGGTATCGATACCGGCCATGAGGGCCAGGCTCTGGCCGTAATTTTTGCGCAGCTCGACGACCACCAGGCGGGGATCAGCGAGCGACTTAAGGAGTTCGACGGAGCCGTCGGTGCTGCCGTCGTCGACGTATACGATCTCGTAATCGAAGTCGCACTCCCCCAGGGCCGCATGGGTGCGGTCGATGAGGGGTTGGATATTTTCCACCTCGTTCAGGATGGTAACGACGACGGATAGATGCATGAGAAACTCACAATTTACGGGTGTGACCCAGGTAATGTACCATTTGGCGCGGAGGGGAGGATCATTCAATGCTAATGCCCGACCCCATCCCGTCACGCAGCTCCGTGGCATCCGGACCGGGATCCGGCAGGGGGTTGAGTAAATATCCGACCGGATAACGCGTATCGAGGTGACGGAGGTACAGGGAATCGGTAGCCGCAATACGGAGCTCCCCGTACTGTAACGGGCTACCGACGTACACGGTTCCGGGCACGTAACGGTCGAAGTGACGGGGTACTACGCGGCCGTAGGCGGCGGTAAGGTAGTAGCCCGTGGCGGGTTCCACGAGCGTGTGGCGGTAGATGGCCAGCTCTTTCCCGGCATTCGTACGCACCACCGACTCCGCGGTAGCCCGCACGGCATTCCCCCGTTCATTGCCGGTGGCGCGAGCGGGGAGAAGAAAAAGGTTGAATGCGATGCGCAACAGCAGCAGGAAGCAGCACAGCAGCAGCAGAAAATTTCGTTCGTCGCGCCAGCCTCCGAGAACCACGGCACCCGCGACCCCGCCCAACAGCACACTTTTAAGCCACGGGTACGCCACGACTGCGGTCTGGGGAACGAGGGGGACGAAGGGTAAGGCGATCGCACAAAGCGTCATGACCGTCAGCAGTAGATACCGGAGGACGTGGTAGGTGCGGGAGCCCCGTTCGGCATGTAAGCGGTGGAGGTACAGTAGGCTCGCGAACAGGAGGGGGAAGAGCATCAGGAGGTAACGGGGATACACCTCCGGCGAGAGCCAGTACACGGGTATATTGACCAGGAAGGCCACCAGACAGAAGGCCGCGAAACCATTGGTCCGCAGGGAACGCCAAGCCCCCGGCCGCAACAGGTAAGCCAGCAGTAGGGTCCAGGGGAGGAAATGGTAGCTCATTTCAAAGGGAAAGGCGACTACGTGGCGTACCGTTTCCCAGATGCCGTGGGCGGCCGCGGTACGCTTACCACTTTCCACGAAGAGCCGCTGCCCTACCTGCGCGAGATCGACGTAGTGACCATACTGTAGGTAGTAGAAGCCGAGAACAAGCACGCAAGTCAGACCACTGAGGAGGTGGGCGGGGCGGAACAACTGCCGCCACTCGCGGAGGTACCCCAGCAGGGCGAAGATGCTCAGGCCCTGAAAGACCACCGCGGGCAGTCCCTTGAGCATGAAAGTGGCTACGGTGAGCAAGTAGGTGCAACCAAAGGCGAGCCACCACCGTCCCTTATGCCCGAAACGATACAGCAACATGACCTGGGTATACACCAGCCAACTGAAGCATACGTCGATGAGTGCCAGCATGCTGTCCCAGAAGAGCATCCGACCGCAAGTGATGACGGTGAGGGCGTGGATGACGGCCAGCCGGTCGCCGAAGGGTCGGCGGCTGAACAGGAAGGTCGTGCCGGCAAAGGCCAGGAGGCTCAGGACCGTCGGCAGTCTGGCGGCCCACTCGTTCGCTTCGCCGTGGAGAGTAAAGCTGGCGGCCAGGATCCAGTTCCAGAGGGGCGGCTTGTTAAGGTACGCATCGCCGTGCATGGCCGGCGCGACGAAATTTCCCGACCACAACATTTCCTGGGCGACCAGGGAGCGGATGGCCTCGTCGTCGATGAAGACCATCAGCCCCAGATTAATCAACAGGGCCGGAAACAGCAGTAAGACTGCCAGGATGAGGTACCACTTCCGCACCGGGGCGAAGATACGTCCGTGCGACAGGCCGGAAAGAAATCCGCTTAATATGATGTTAAACACCCGGATGAAGGGTAGGTGACTCAACAACCCCTCCCCGCAAAACATTTACATACGGCAGTCCCGGAGCTGCCCATAATGAATTGGCGAAGCCGGGAGTTCTAAAAAGAAAATACATGAAAACGCGCGGCCCCCTGCTTTTCTCCGCCCTCGTGCTCGTCTTCGCTCTGATCGCGGCCGTCCGACCGGCCACCACGCCCCCCGGCGATGCCCCGTCGATCATTCTGAAGACGATGCTGGCTAATTTACAGAACTACCACTACCAGCCTACCGACATCGACGATGACTTCTCGGAGCGCGTCTACGATCATTACCTCAATGATCTGGACGGTGCCCGCCTGTTCTTCACCCAGGAGGATATCGAAGTCTTTGCCCCCTACCGCACCCGCATCGACGACGAAAGCAAGGCCGGTGAATACACCTTCTACGACCTGGCACAGGAACGCTGGACGGCCGCCCTCGACAAGACCCAGGGCTGGTACGAAGAGATCCTCTCCGAACCCTTTAACCTGGAAGAAGCCGGGAGCTTTACGGACCGCGACGAAGATTCCGACTGGGCCACCAACGACGCCGAACTCAAGCAGTACTGGCACGACTACATGAAGCGCGACCTGCTGAGCCAGATCACCGACAAGCGGGAGGAAATGGCCAAGGACACCACCGGCGCCGAACAACCCAGCCTGGATTCCCTGGAAATCGAGTACCGCGGCAAGATCCTCGAACGCTACAACGACTGGTTCAAGCGGATGCGGGAGCTTAAGCCCAGCGTAAAGACCTCCCAGTACCTCAACTCGATGACCGCCGTCTTCGATCCACACACGAGCTACTTCCGGCCGAAGGATAAGGAAAGCTTCGACATTCGTTTCAGCGGGCGGCTCGAGGGCATCGGTGCCACCCTGCAGACCGACGACGAGTACACCAAGGTTACTTCCATCGTAGTGGGCGGCCCCGCCTGGAAGGGCAAGGAACTCAAGGAAGACGACGTCATCATGGGCGTTCGTCAGAAGGGCGAGGAAATGGTCGACATCAAGGGCATGCAGCTCGAGGACGTGGTCGATAAGATCCGCGGAAAGAAAGGGACCGTCGTCAACCTGAAAGTGAAAAAACCCGACGGTACGATCCGTGACATCTCCATCGAGCGCGACGTGATCATCATCGACGACACCTACGCCAAGTCGCTCATCATCGACGATAACGTCGGCGGCGAAAAGATCGGCTACATCTCCCTTCCCAGCTTCTACGCCGATTTTCAGAACGAAGACGGTCGCTTCTCCGCGAAGGACGTAGCCGCCGAACTGGATAAATTAAAAGCCCAGGACGTCGACGGCATCATTCTCGACCTACGCAACAACGGGGGTGGATCCCTGCGCGACGTCGTGGACATGACCGGCTTCTTCATTCCCGAAGGGCCTGTGGTGCAGGTAGCCGGCCGGGGAATGAAGAAAGAAGTGCTGGAGGATAAGGACCGCCGGGTACAGTACGATGGGCCCCTGGTGGTGCTGGTCAACCAGTATTCCGCCTCGGCCAGCGAAATTCTTGCCGCCGCGCTGCAGGACTACAACCGCGCCGTGATCGTCGGCAGTAACTCTACCTTCGGCAAGGGTACGGTGCAGCGTTTCATCGACATGGATCGCACCGTCAGTGGCCATAACGACATCAAGCCCCTCGGCACCGTGAAACTGACGATGCAGAAGTTCTACCGCATCAACGGTGGTTCCACCCAACTGCGGGGCGTAGTGCCCGACATCATTCTCCCCGACAGCCGCTCCCTCCTGGAAACCGGCGAGAAGGAACAGTCGGCCCCCCTCGCCTGGAGCGAGATCGAGCCCGCCGACTACGATCAGGACGTCTACCGTATCCGCAACCTCGACGAGCTGAAGGCCCGCAGCGCCAGCCGCGTGGAGAGCAGCCCGACCTTTACCCGCATCCAGGATAATGCCCAGCGGGTCAAGCGCCAGCGCGATCGCGATACTTACCCTCTGTCCCTGACCGAGTTCGAAGCCCTGCAACACGCTAGCCGGACCGAAGCCGAGATGTACAACGACCTGTTCGACGATGTAGTCAATCCCGGCGTCCTCAACCTGCAGGTTGACCTGGAGCCCATCCTAGCTGATGAGAGCAAATCCGCCCGCAATGACGACTTCAAGCAGAGCGTAAGCAAGGATGTATATATCCGGGAAGCCGTGAGTATCGTGGAGGATATGATTAAGCTGGAGGGGAAGTAGGGTGTGGTAGGCCGTTAGGGGGGTTAGTTCGTTAGGCTGGTAGTGTGGTAGTGTGGTAGGCCGTTAGTTCGTTAGTTCGTTCGGGTGGTAGTATGGTAGGCCGTTAGTGCGTTAGGGGGTTAGTTCGTTAGTTCGTTCGGCTGGTAGTGTGGTAGGCCGTTAGTTCGTTCGGCTGGTAGTATGGTATCTGGATAGTGCGGTAGTATAATCGTATGGTTGAAAAATGACTATCCGAATAATAGCCTAATTGACTAAAGTTCTAATTGACTAAACGACTAACTGACTGCACGCCTACACCTCAGGCTGCTATTGTTAGCGACTCTGCGATCGGGCATCCGAAAATGACTATCCGGCTAACTGCCTAATTGACTAAAGTCCTAAAAGACTAACCGCCTAACCGCCTAACGTACTAAAAGACTAACTGACTAAAACCCCACCACCTCCTGCTCACCGGTCCGCATATTCTTTACGGTATACTGTCCGCTTTCGACTTCGCGGGAACCGATGATGATCACTTTCGGGGCATTTCGCTGATCGGCGTACTTCATCATTTTACCGAGCTTGGCGGCGGTTGGATAAAGGTCCGTATGGAGGCCGGAACGGCGCATCCTGCGTTGTAGTTGGAAGCCGTGAGCAAGGCTTGCGTCGTCAAGGCAGAGGAGAAGGTACTCGAGATCTTCACTCGTATCCGCGGGAAACAGGCTGAGTTCCTCCAGGACGTCGTAGATGCGTTCGGCTCCGAAGCTGATGCCTACGCCGGAGAGGTCACGCCCCCCGAAAATACCCGTCAGATCGGCGTAGCGGCCACCCCCGGCAATGCTTCCCATCTGAATGCCGGGATGTGCTTCGGTATCCACTTCCACTTCGTAGATACACCCCGTGTAGTAGTTGAGTCCTCGCGCAAGGGTGACGTCGAATTCCAGGCGATTGGTCAGGGTGCCTGCAGTGGCGAATACTTCCTGCAATTCGGCAATGCCCTGGCGTCCCACCGCGCTGTCCTGTAATAACGGTGCGACACTATCCAGACTGGTAGCGCCGAGAAATTGCTTGATGATCCCGACGGCGGCTTCGTCTACCCCCCGCTCGCGCAGTTCTTTTTCGACGCCGGCCTCCCCGATCTTGTCCAGCTTATCGATGGCGATGGTGATGTCCATCATGCGGTCGGCGTGCCCCGCGATCTCGGCAAGCCCGGCCAGAATCTTCCGGTGGTTGAGTCGGATGACGGTCCGGAGACCCAGCTCGGCGAACACATCGTCCAGGAGCTGCGTGAGTTCGGCCTCGTAGAGCAGGGAGTCGGACCCTACGACGTCGGCGTCGCACTGGTAAAACTCATTGTACCGCCCCTTCTGCGGCCGGTCGGCCCGCCACACGGGTGCGATGGCGTAGCGTTTGAAGGGAAAGGCAAGATCGTTCTGGTGCATCACCACGTAGCGGGCGAAGGGTACGGTGAGGTCGTAGCGGAGTCCCCGTTTCGAGATTTGCGGAAGTACGGCGTTGCTGTCCTTGTTCTTCAGGTCGTCCGCGTCGGCTTTTCCGAGGAAGTCGCCGTTATTCAGGACTTTAAACAGCAGGCGGTCGCCTTCCTCGCCGTACTTACCGGTAAGGGTCGACAGGTTTTCCATCACCGGCGTCTCGATGGGCTGGTAGCCGTAGCGATGAAAGTACCGGCGAATGACGTCGAAGATGTAGTTGCGTCGGCGTACTTCACCGGGCAAAAAGTCGCGGGTGCCTTTGGGGATGGACGGTTTCATGGGCGCGAAGGTAGGGAAGCGAAGGGATTGGCGGCGGAGCGCGGGAGCCGGGCAATCAGTACAGATCAGCCAGAATTTCGGCGGCGCGGTCCCGGTACGGATGACTCACGTCGTCACGGATCCGCACGAGCTGACGGCGGGCCCGCGGAAGATCCTGACCGGCGAGCGAGGCCAGGGCGCGGTACCAATCGGCCACGTCGGCGTAGGGGCCCAGTGGGTCTACGCGACCGAACCACTCTCCGGCCCTGCCGGGATCGCCGAGCGCCAGGGCCGTGACCCCCAGGTAGAGGGACGCCGCGGGATACGCCCGGGCGGCGGGCAGCAGTTCGTCGTAGGCCGTACGGTAATCACCCCGGTCGTAGTAGTAAAGAATCCGTTGCAGATCACGCTCGTCTTCGGTAGTGGGTACGCTATCCCGGAAAATATTCGGGTAGGGCTCGAAGTAGCGGGCGTAGAGCCCGTCCGGCGTGGCGTTTCCGAAGGTGTCATAGACTAACCACATGAAAACCCCGAAAATTACGGCGGCCACAACGGTCCCGACGGCCGGGGCCCGCAACTTCAGGCGGCGGCGAGGGGTGAGCCGTACCGCTTCCCGCTTCTCGTCCATCTGGGCCTCGGACTCATCCGCCAACTGGTCAGTGGTGAGGCGTTGTTCCTCCCGTTCGAGTGTTTGCATCAAATCCTGACGACCGGCTACGGTAATGACCTCCGACCAGTAGCGGGGAGCGGACGGCGACGAAGCCTCCAGTTCACGGCGGCAGACGGCAATGCGGGCGGTAACCGGTTCCTCGTCGTCACCGACGGCCCGGGCGATCGCTGCGGTAGATAAGCGGTGGTAGTCCGCCAGCAGCAGCAGTTCCCGGCACCCCGGCTCCAGTTGGTGAAAAGCCCGGAGCAGCGACTGGCCTTCCGGCGGCAGGTTGATGGAGCGCGGAAAGTAACGAAGGGGGCGGTCGGGGGGAGGATGATCCTTTCCGAAGTACACCTTGGCGACGGAGATGATGAAGTCCATGGGGTCTCCCCGGTACGGATCGTCGTCCGCGGTGCGGGCTTCGTACCACGCTATCAGCGCGCGGCGGTAGTTGACGAGGGTTTCCGGTTCCGGATAATCGTGGCTCGCGGCCCAGCCCAGGAATTCCTCCCGTAGGTCCGGGTAGCGGTGAATGAGTGCGGTAAGTATTCGGCCGTCCTGCATCGTGGTTCTTGGGACTTATCCGTTCGTCGGAGCAGTCCCGTATACCGGCATAACAAGCCCGGCCGCTACTCGTTCTCCACCGGGTAAAATCTGACCACCGAGTGAGCTGCTGTCTGGAATTCGGGAATTCGTGGCTCCCGCGCACGCGCCACAACCCTGAGCACTCGCAGCGTGACAGGAAACAATCGCTCCCCGGCATCGGAAAACTGCGGCATACTTGCTGCGGCGGGAACGCGGGAGCAGAGAACAAATGGGGAAGCAATGCCTTTAAAATGCCTAAATTCGCGGCTTCGCGGCCGTGCCGCAACCCAAAAATCTCCCCCCTTATATGGCAGACATTCAGGAACTCAAACGTATTGCCTCCCAGGTACGGCGTGATATCATACGGCAGGTGTACCTATGCCAGAGCGGCCACCCCGGCGGGGCACTCGGCAACACCGATCTATTCGTAGCTCTGTTCTTCGAGGTGATGAAGCACGACCCCAGCTTCAACATGGAGGCCCACGGCGAGGATGCGTTCTTTCTTTCCAACGGTCACATTTCACCGGTCTTCTACAGCGTGCTGGCCCGTGCGGGTTACTTCCCCGTGGAGGAACTCAAGACTTTCCGCGCCATCGACAGCCGCCTGCAGGGGCACCCCACTACTCACGAGGGGCTTCCCGGTATTCGGGTGGCTTCGGGCTCCCTTGGTCAGGGCGTAAGCGTAGCCGCCGGTATGGCGCTGCAAAAGCGGATGGACGGCGACGACCGGACCGTCTTCGTCCTCACCGGCGACGGCGAGCAGCAGGAAGGTCAAATCTGGGAAGCCGCCCTGTTCGCTCCCCACAACAAGCTGGAAAACCTAGTCCTCATCATCGATGACAACGGTCAGCAGATCGACGGGCCGACGCGTGAGGTCCTCCGCCTCGGCAGTTTTGCCGATAAGTACCGGGCTTTCGGCTGGGACATCATGGAGATGGACGGCAACAATATGGAAGAAACCGTAGAAACGCTGAAAAAGGCCCAGGCTAAGCGGAACGGCAAACCGACCTGCATCGTCATGAAGACCGAGATGGGCATGGGTGTCGATTACATGGTGGGGACCCACCACTGGCACGGTAAGGCTCCGAACGAGGAACAGGCCAAGAATGCGCTTTCGCAACTGGAAGAGACGCTCGGCGACTTTCCCGCCGAGGGGATCTGATGCGTTGCTCCCGCCTTCCCGCCCCCACCCTTCCCCCACAAAATGCTATCACCAGATAGCGGAGACGTACCCTTACGTCATAACAACTAAGAATTATGCTATCCCTAGATAAACTCCAATCTACCGGCAAGAAGGCTACCCGCGACGGGTTCGGTGCCGGCCTCAAGGCTGCCGGTGACCAGCACGATAACGTAGTCATGCTGACCGCCGACCTGCGCGGATCCATGAAGTCCGAAGACTTCATCAACACCTACCCCGAGCGCTTCGTGCAGGTGGGTATCTCCGAGGCCAACATGATGGGCCTGGCGGCGGGTCTCGCGACCGGCGGCAAGATCCCGGTCACGACCACCTTCGCCAACTTCAGCACCGGCCGGGTCTACGATCAGATCCGCCAGTCGATCGCCTACAGCGACAAGAACGTGAAGATCTGTGCCAGCCACGCCGGGCTCACCCTGGGCGAAGACGGGGCGACCCACCAGATTCTGGAGGACATCGGCATGATGCGGATGTTGCCCGGCATGACGGTCATCAACCCCTGCGACTACAATCAGACCAAGGCCGCCGTGCAGGCGATCGTGGAACACCACGGACCGGTGTACCTCCGTTTCGGCCGTCCGAGCTGGCCCATCTTCATTCCCGAAGACACCAAGTTTGAAATCGGCAAGGCCCTGCACCTGAGCGAGGGTTCCGACGTGTCCGTATTTGCCACCGGACACCTCGTCTGGTACGCCGTGGAGGCCGCCCGCCAGTTGAAGGAGGAAGGCATCAGCGTCGACCTGATCAACATTCATACCATCAAGCCCCTCGACGAGGAAGCCGTAGTGGCCAGCGCCCGTAAGACCGGCGCCGTCGTGACCTGTGAGGAGCACAATAAGTACGGCGGACTGGGTAGTACCATCGCGGAGTGCCTCTCGAAGCAGCTGCCGACGCCCCAGGAGTACGTGGCTACCGACGACACCTTCGGCGAGTCCGGAGAAGCGGAGGAACTGCTCGAAAAGTACGGCCTCGGGGTCAAAGACATCGTCGCGGCCGTGAAACGCGCGGTCGGCAGGAAATAACCCACCGGAACGGCCTTACCGAAAGCCCCGCAGCGAATCGTAACAGTGGATTCCTGCGGGGCTTTTCTGTAGGTTAGCCTAAGTATCCGCTACATTTATTACCGGACTCAGCAGATGACCATGGAACCAATCAAGATCACCCTCGCCCGCAGGGACGGCCAGCTCAAACAGATCCTTGAATTACAGCGGATCAACGCGCTGGAGAGCCTCGACGCGGATACGGCTAAAGACCAGGGCTTCGTAACGGCCCGCCACGACCTGCCGCTGTTGCAGCGGATGAATGCTTCGGCGGCGGCCGTGATCGCCCTACGGGAGCGAAAGCTCCAGGGGTACTGCCTCGCGATGACGCGGGAGTTCAGTCAGTCCATCCCATCTCTAGCAATTCTCTTCGAAAAGCAGGATGCGATCGTACACCGCGGGGAGTTACTCGGCGAAGTAGAGTATCTGGTCATGGGGCAGGTGTGCGTCGCGGAAGAAGCACGCGGACAGAAGCTGGCCGACCGGATGTACAAATACCTACGGGCCTGCTACCACCTGCGTTTTCCCTACTGCCTTACCGCGATCGATGCCCGCAATACCCGTTCGCAGCGCGTCCATGAGCGCATTGGCTTCGAGGAATTGGCCCGCTTTACCGCTCCCGACGGCCGCAACTGGATTCTCATCATCTGGAACTGGCGCGACGGGATGGAGGGTTTTTAACTATGCTCCCTACTCGGGCGTTATTCGTGTACGTACATTAAATATGCGGTCATGACTCCTCGCTCCGTTGCCAACATTCTGCCGGCCCACGCCATCAGTATGGGCGGCACCACTATCCATCAGCCGCTGCCGACCCAGCGGATAGATCAGATCGATCCGTTTTTGCTGTTGCACCATTTTGGTCCCTTCAAAGTGGCACCCGGCGAGCGGGACCCGCTGGACGTCGGTCCCCACCCCCACCGGGGGTTCGAACCCGTGACCTTACTGTACTCCGGCGGACTGCGGCACCGGGACAGTCGGGGAAATACCGGCTACCTGCGCGACGGAGACGTGCAGTGGATGACGTCCGGGAGGGGAATCATCCACAGCGAACGGGCCAGTGACGAGTTTGTCTCCCGGGGCGGCATTATGGAGGGCATTCAGCTCTGGGTGAACCTCGCGCCGGAGCACAAAATGGTGCAGCCACGGTACCAGGATATCAAAGCCGCTGACATTCCCGTCGTCCCCCTGGCGGATGGGGCGAGCATGCGCATCGTTGCCGGTCATTGGGGCGAATCCGTGCGGGGTCCGGCGAAAGTGTACGGTGATTTGCTGGTTTGGCAACTGGATTTGCCGGCGGACACGGTGGTGGAGCTTCCCGTACCGACTGATTATAATTTGGCGGTATACCTACTGGATGGGGGGATAGTTTCCAGTACCGGGTTTCCATACGGCGCCCGCACCATGCTCCATTACCGCAATGATGGTGAGGGCGTCCGACTGCGGGGTGAGGCACCATTGACGCGGGTGCTCTTACTGGGCGGACGACCCATCGGGGCTCCGGTAGTGAGTCATGGGCCGTACGTGATGAATTCCCAGACGGAAATCATGGAGGCCATGCGCGATTACGGCATGGGGAAGATGGGGTTCTACATCGATGAGGAACCCCAGTAATCCGGCAACGGCCGAACGGGCGCGCTGATTTTCGGCGGCTGAAAGCCGCCCGGCGTCCTGGAGCTACCAAAAAGTCACTATAACACCTATTTCACCCGGATTACCCTCCCGATGGATGGGCCGGTGTACTTATTTAGTTATTTATTTGCTGATTTGGGTGGCGGGCATTATAGCGGTTGGACGGCTATAGCCGTCCAACCGCTATAGCCGTCCAACGGGTGTGGTCACCGCCGCACCCGTCCGCTTCCGTCCCCCTCCATGAGTTCGATGACCTCGGCTTCGGTGACCAGATTGACGTCGCCCGGGATCGTGTGCTTGAGCGCGGAGGCCGCCACGGCGAAGCGCAGGGCATACGTCAGATCACTGGGCCAGGTGATGAGGCCGTGGATAAGTCCGCCCATAAAACTATCGCCACCGCCGACCCGGTCGACGATGTGCGTGAGTTGATAGGTGGGGCTGGAATGAAGGCGCTCACCGTCCCACAGGAGGGCGGTGTAGGTATTGTGGCTGGCGGAAATGGTGTCCCGCAGAGTAGTTACGATGCTTCCCGCCCGCGGAAAACGCTGCCGCAGGGCCTGGGCCAGGGGCGTGAAGTCCGTCGAATTGGCGATTTCGATCCCGAAGTACCGTTCGGCTTCGTAGGCTCCCCCGACGATGACGTCGCAGTACTCTACCAACTCCGGCATCACCTCGGCGGGCGTTTTTCCGTACTGCCAGAGCTTGCTGCGGTGATTGAGGTCGACGCTGATAGTGATGCCCCGGTCGACGGCGGCCCGGCAGGCTTCGAGGCATACCGCGGCGGCCGAAGCACTCACGGCCGGCGTGATGCCCGACCAGTGGAACCAAGTGACGCCGTCAAAGGCGCGGTCCCAGTCGATATCACCGGTAGAAACGGTAGCCATGGAGGAATCCTCCCGGTCGTAGATCACCTTCGAGGGGCGCTGGACCGCACCGGTTTCCAAAAAATAGATGCCCAGTCGCTTGCCCCCCCGGACGATGTGAGTCGTATCGATCCCGGCGGCCCGCAGCGACCGGATGGCGCACTCGCCAAGGTCGTTGTCGGGCAGCCGGGATACGAACCGCACGTCCTGACCGTAATTCGCCAGGGAAACCGCTACGTTGCTTTCTCCTCCGCCGTACTCCACCTCCATCGTGCCGGCCTGTCGGAAGCGCTGATGACGCGGAGTGCTGAGGCGCAGCATAATTTCGCCGAAGGTGACGACGCGGGGATGAGCCACCTTAGGAGAAGGCGAGCCCACCGTTGATGTCGACGTTGTTTCCCGTTACGAACGAGGAATCATCGGAAAGTAAGCAAGCGACCAGGTTGGCCACCTCCGCGGCACTACCCTCCCGACGTAGGGGGGTCTTTCCGGCCACGGCTTCCCGGATGTTGTCGGTCGTGAAGGTATCGTGGAAGGTCGTGGCGATCATACCCGGACACACGGCGTTGACCCGGATGCCGTCGGGACCAAGCTCCTTGGCCATACTGCGGGTGAAGGTCGTCACCGCGCCCTTGGAGGTCGAGTAAGCGGCCGAACCGCCACCGCCGCCATCCCGCGCGGCCTGCGACGACAGGTTGACGATAGAGCCGCCGGAGGGCATATGGGGCACCACGGCTTTATGCATAATGAAGACGGATTTCAGGTTCAGATCCATCACTTTATCCCAGAAGGCTACGTCCATTTCGGCAAGCGTTTTACGGGCTACCAGGCCACCGGCATTGTTCACCAGGCAGTGAATCTCCTGGCCGAAGGCTTCTTGCGCTTTAGAAACGAGTTGATGGCATTCGTCCCAGTTGGTCACGTCGGCCCGTACGGCAATGCCGTTTCCGCCTGCATCTTTGATCTGCCGGAGGGTTTCGTCGCCGTCACTCTGGCTACTGTGGTAATTAACGACCACGTTTGCTCCAAGCTGAGCCAAACGAAGAGAGATTGCCCGACCGATGTCGCGGGCGCCACCGGTGACGATAGCAGTTTTTCCAGTTAAATCCATAAGGGTATTATTTATTCAGGGGTTGTAGAGGTTCGATCTTCGGACAAAGGATCCAAACACTGGCAATAGCGATGGAAGCAAGGGCCGCGCCGATCACGAAGGCCGGCGTATAGTTGCCGCCGGCGGTGAGCCAGGGAACGAGGGAGGTCAGTCCCGCAACCGCCAGTTTGGCGGCCATGCCCGACAGCCCCGCGAGCGTACCCACGGTCTTGCCGCCGAACAGATCGCTGGGCAGGGTTTGTACGTTCCCGATGGCGGTCTGGAAACCGAAGAGGATCACGGCCATCAGCAACACGGCGGTGACCGGAGCGCCGGGATTGGACATGGCCAGCAGGGCCGGCAACATGATCACGCAACCCAGTGTGATGACCAGCTTACGGGTGCTGTCTACGTTCCAGCCGGCCTTCAGGCGGTTCTGGGCGAGTAACCCGCCAAACCATGCTCCGAACATGGCCCCAACGTAGGGCACCCAGCCGTAGATGCCGATCGTCTTCACATCCATTCCGTACACTTCGGAGAGGTAGATGGGAATCCAAAAAACGAACAGCCACCAAATAGGGTCGATGACGGCCGAGGCGATGATCACGCCCCAGCTTTCCTTGTGGGAGAGCATCTTGCTGAATCCCGGATTATACCCTTCGTCGTAATTGCCGTCCTTATCCTTATCCTGATTCTGCTGGCCGGTCAGAATGTACTGCCGCTCTTCCTCACTGATCCAGGGGTGAGACTTCGGGGGTGCCTTCACCAGCACGACCCAGGGGATCAGCCACAACAAGCCAGTTACGCCCACCAGGATGAAGATCACCTGCCAACTGAAGTAGATGGAGAGCAGGGCGATTAGCGGAATGGAAATGATGCCCCCGATGGCCGCGCCGGAATTGAAGATGCCCTGAGCCAGGGCTCGTTCCTTAGTAGGGAACCACTCGGCATTGCCCTTCGTCGCCCCCGGCCAGTTACCGGCCTCGGCGATACCGAGGATTGAACGGAATAGGGCGAAACTCGCCACGCTGCTCGCCACCGCGTGTAGGGCCGTCGCGATGGACCAGACGCCGATGGAAAGTACGAAGCCGAGGCGGGTACCGATCCAGTCGAATATCTTTCCGAACAGCGCCTGCCCGAAAGCGTAGGAGAAGACGAATACCACGGAGATGAAGGCGTAGATCTCCTTGCGTTCGTCGTCCGTTTTATCGGGGTAGAGGTCGACGGAAATTTCCGGCCAGAGCACGTTGAGTGATTGCCGGTCGATGTAGTTGATGACGGTGGCCAGCGCGATTAGCGTAACGACCCACCACCGGAGTCCGGATATCTTCATGCGTGCTTGACTGAGTCGAGGAAGTCCTCGCGAACGGGCGAGAATACGTCGATGAGCACCCCGGCTTCCTTACACACGCAGCCGTGCATGACGTGGGGCGGAATGTAGTAGGAATCTCCGCCGCGAATGGTTTTCACCTCATCACCGATGGTCATTTCGAAGGCGCCGCTTTCCACGTAGGTCACCTGACTGTGGTGGTGCTCATGTAATTGTCCCACCGCCCCGGGCTGAAAGTCGACTTTGACCAACATGATCTTGTCGTCGTATCCCATAATCTGGCGTTTGAGGCCGGGGCCGACTTCTTCCCATTCCAGGTCCTTACCGAAGATAAATTCTTTACTCGCTTTCATTGTCGTGCTTGATTAAATGATGGACGCCACGCCACTGGTGGGATTGTCCGTTAATGTTCAGGGTGTGTTCCCGCTCCGGATCGGCATCCTTCGTGGAAAAGATAAGTATCCAGCGGCCGGCATTCGGGTAAGCGAACTCCAGGGCAAAGTAATTATCATCGTTTACGAGCAAGCGCAGGTCGCTGATGCGCCCGAAGGGATTACGCGCCACCTCATCGCGGGGATTATAGCTGCCGTGACTCTCGAGTACGGAGACGAAGGTAGGGTTAGTCACCCCCCCGCGCCGCAGCACGAAACCCGGATCGCGCCGTAGGTTGAAATTGGGGTCATGGGCACCCGGCCGCACGAAGAGAATTTCGTCGCCCGGCTCCGTGATCATGGTTTGCGTATAGAAGCGCTCGTCACTAAACCATTCGACCGAAGCGCTAGCCTCCGTGGGCCGCCCCCGCGCCTCCAGGAACAGGTGCTGGTAGCCATGGTCGGTGCCCAGGGGCCGCAGCGTATCGTTAGTAACGAAGTCGAAGTCGGTGGCCATCAGCTGCCCCATATACCAGGTAGGAAGGTCATGCACGGCCGGTCGGTCACCGGTGGCGCGGAACAGGTCGATGACCAGAGGGTGTTCGAAAACCGGGTCCTGTAGTAACCATTGCGCCCGGTGCAGCCGCCGCCCGGGGTAGGCCTGTTCGGCCACGGCACTTACCAGTTGCAGGTTACTGTCGGCAACCGCGAAGGCGTACAGATCGGGGTGGTGGTTTTCCGCGATGCGAATGTCGCCGTTGTAGTGAGATACTTGATCGACCACCAGGGTATTGTGGGCAACCGTCTGCTTCGCGTAGGTCTGATTCTCGGGAAGGTAACGACCGCCGCCCTTCTGGTCGATGTTGACCCAGCGGGCCGCGCCGTAATCCTGGATCACCTCGCCGGTACGATCGTAGAGGGAATAGGAAAGCTTATCGAAGTGGCCGTGCCCCATGCCCTGGGCGGAGTACTTCATCACCAGGGTGGTTTGCTCCTCTCCGTCCCCGTAAGCCCGCAGGATCCCCACGCCCCCTTCGGTACCATCCGGTCCGTCAGTAAAGGCAATGGAACGCGGACGGAAGGGCTTGGCTTTTCCGGCGGCCAGACCAGTAGCGACGGCCAGCCCGGCATCGTCGAGGGTTACCCGCCCCTGCACCTCGGCCAGCGAGAGTAAGCTCGGGTCTCGACCGTACAGGAAATATCCGTAGTCCACGGATTTGACTACCTCGGGTGCGTAGAGTGACATCCCCTTCTGGGAATCGTTGAGGGGGAAGAAGTTACCCTGGGGGTCGGCTTCCAACAGAAGCGCATCGATGGCCTTTCCGAGAATACCGTCGCGGTAGGTAAGCACGTTCAGTTCCGGGCGCTTTTCGGCCAGTGCCCGCCCGAAGAGCAGGAAGGGGGAAAGGGCGTACCGCAGGTAGTAGGGCCCCTCCGTGAAATAGCCGTCGGGGGAAAAGGACAGGTCGAGCTGGGCCAGGAAGCCCGCGCGGCCGGTTTCCGACATGATGCGCCCGGAGTCGTCGTCGCGCAAGTCCTCGGGCAACTCTTCGTTGGGAATGCCGTAGAGAGCGCGTTGTACCAGTTCCTCGTCGTCCATAACCAGACCGATCATACCCACGGCCGCGTTACCCCAGGTACTGTGGTTGTGTATGCGGTTAAAGAACTGAGGATTCCCCACGGAGAGGAAGTCGGCCATGGGGCGGAACAGTTCCGTATTTAGCCGTTCCCGCACGGCGGGGTCGAGCCAGTCGTAAATGTCGTCGTAGGCTTGGCTTACGTACACCAGCCAGTTGGCATCATTGAGCGACTGCCAGAATATCTTGCCGGTAGCGTACGAACGATCGGTGGGGTGCAGGGGCCAGCTAGGGTAAGCTTCGGCGTACTGCAGCAGGCCGTCGCGGACGAATGTGGCGTACTTCTCCTCCCCCGTCAGGCGGAACAGGGCGCCGGCGTCCATCAACGTTTTCCAGTTCTGCTTGTGGACCTCGTGGGTGTAACCGCCCGCCATATCCACGGGGGTGGGTACCAGGAAAGTTTGCTCCATGGTAGCGTCCACTTGCTCCTGCGTCTCCGCCAGCGTAAGCGCGAACAGCGGGGGATAATCCGCCTGGACCTGGCCACGCAGGCACAGGCTAAACGGCAGCAGTAGGATGAGTAAGTAACGCACGCTTAGTTGGGGATTTTAGTACCGACGGGGGTTCCGTCCGGTAGTTCGGTGAGGGGTTCCTCAACGTTCATGTGTACGTCGTGAGTCCGGTAGGGTTCTCCGTTGTCGAGCAACTCGGTGCCCCCGGAAAAGACGGAATGCTCGATGTCGACCACCGGCTCACCGACGACTAGGTGCAGGCGTACGGGAGCCGAATCGTCGAAGACGCTGTTGGTGATGTGTACGAACTGGGTGCCGTGCAGGCTGATCGAACTTTCGGTTTTGTTCCACTTCTCGTCGGTACCCACCTCGTCAAAGGTGCAGCGATCGATGGTCAGCATGGGCCCGAAGGTGCTTTCGTCGCTGCCCCCGCGGTGCAGATGGAGAGCCGCCTGGCCGATGTCGTCGAAGAGGCAGTTCTCCAGTACGACGTTCTCCGCGTTGTAAATACCGATATCGTCGTTCTCCTGATCCAGGGACAGTACGCTGCCGCTGACGTTGCGGAAACTCGTATTGCGCACCACGATGGAGTCGGCAAAGGTGTGCTTGTACACCCGCAGCACGTTGAAGGAGTGATTGATGTCGAGATTGGTGAACTCGCAGTCCTCAATGAACAGCTTGTAGTTGCGAACCATGGAGTAGCGACTCGTGCGGATCACGCTGTTCAGCGGCTGGTCTAGGCACTCCCGCCCGTCGACGTGAATGCCGCGGAGGGTCAGGGCACCGCCGTTTTCGATGTTCAGCAGGGAAGTTTTCTGGAAGAGCAGGAGGGGCTTCTCGTCGCCGGCCGCCTCGATGGTGAGGGGGTGATGCAGATCGATCGTCTTGGACGAGAGGTACTCACCGGGCGCCAACCGGATGATGTCTCCGGGGGCCGATCTGGCGACGGCGTCGGCCAGGGTATTCTCACCGGGACCGATCTCCAGGACCTGTCCCGTACCGAAGTACTGCGCCTCTTCGCGACGCGGATACCAGTTCACGCCCGTATTCTCCGGGGTGGCCATGATATTCATCCGCGCCCGGACGCTGTCGGCGGCGGGCGTACCCTCCGGGAGCCGCACGCCGTGGCCGGCATCGGTGAGGGTAATCGACTTTTTGACGAAACCCTTCTCCTGCAGGGGCACCAGGTTTTCGTCCAGCAGGTTGTTGCGGAAGGTGATGCCGCTCATGTCGTCGTACACCGTGAATAGGGTGTCGCGCTTACGGTTGACGAAAACGTTGTCGGCCACCAGGGTGCTTTCCGGAACGGCGCTGCGCTCCTCGTCACTACCGGCGCCGAGTTGGATATGGTCGCTGTCGACGAACACGTTGTTACTCGCCTCCGAGTCCTTCACCTGGAAGTAGCGGTTGATGGGCGAGTTCGGTACGCCGTTCATGATCACCAGAGCGCCGCGGAAGCGGTAGCCGGTGAGGCCGTCGAGGTAGTTGTTGGTGACCCGCTGCCGTTCGTTGATGATGCGGATGCCGCCGGTATTAGGCTTGCCGTTGCCGAAGAAGAAGTTACCGTCGACCGTGGTACCGTTGCCGTGGCGCATGGTCAGCGTACCCTGGCATTCGTGGAAGGTGTTGCCGCGGAATACGTTGCCGCCCGACTTATTGGAGATGATCTCGTGTTCTCCGTTACAACGGTCGAAGTAGTTACTTTCCACCAGTGTATTGGAGTTGCTCAAAGAGTAATGACTGGTACCGATCCGCAGGGTTTCGCCGCCGTTAGAGCCCAGGATGGGGCGTTCGCCGAAGTAGTTGTGATCGATGCGGTGGTCGTTCTCCCGGCTTTCCTCCGCGTCGAGGCGCACGGCCAGGGTGACGCCCTGGTTACGTTTTCCGGTCAGGTAGTTGTGATCGAAGCGGTTGTTTTTGCCGTAGATACCTACCCAGTAGTCGCTCTCGAAGCGCTCGGCGGGGTTATAATTGTCGATCACGCACTCCGTGACCCGGCAGTGGTTACAGAGTTCGTCCTTGGCCGTACGGAAGGAGATCACTTCGCTGGTCGGGGTGTAGCCGTTGCGAAAGACGAGGCCTTCCACGATGAGGTGTTCGCCGGAGAGGCGCAGGTAGGATTGTCCCTCCAGATAGACTTTCCCCTTCTCCTCGGCGACCAGGTGAATGGGAGCGTCGGCCGTCCCGTGGGCCCGAAACTCGAGCTCCAGGTCGGTGTAGGTACCGTTGGCGACGACGATGCGATCGCCGGGACGGGCATTCGCGATGGCTTTCTTCAGCGCGTCAACATCCTGAGCCAGGAGATTGCCGGCCGCGCAGCCGAACAGCAACAGTAACAGGCAGGCGCGCAGCAAGTTGGGCGGGGACGCGGGAGCAGGGTATTTCGGGAGGTGCAATGTCATGTTGTTAGTGCGTTACCGTAAGTTCGTAAAATTTGACGCGGGCGAAGGCATCCGACTCCCGGGCCTGTAGGTAATTCCCGGCCTTAAAGTAATTTTCGAATGCCCCCCACTTATCCATATCGAAGCCCGTGTAGGTGTGGGTCTCCTTATCGTTCAGAGTCACCCGCATACCGGCGGCGTCCGCGACGATCTCTACGGTGAAGGGGTCGGTGCCTACTTCTTCCGGAAAGGTGTAGCCCTCATCGTCGCCCCAGGCGTCGGTGTGCAGCAGTTCCTCGTAGGTGGCGTCGGGGTCCTTCAGGTACTTGCTCTTCAGGCGTACGTACCCCTTCTGCCAGTAGACCTTCATGATGGGCGGTGCATTGTTATCGTCCTCGCCGATCAGGTCGCGCTGCTCGTTGGTCAGTCGTCCGTGTATTTGCAGGACGATCACCCGGTGGGGGTCGCCGGAAGCATCCCGGGAGACTTCCGGCACCGCGAGTTTCGCCCGCATCCGACCGCCCTGGGCGAAGGTCCAGTTGACGCTGTTGCTGCCGGGCTGCATTTGCTCGCGGAGTTCCGACCGGGAGTAGGACGAATTCGCCGTAGAAGCTCCGGGGGTAGCGTAGAAGACCAGGGACCCGTCGGTGGTGTCGTCGTACATGTACGGCTTCACCTCGGCAAGTTGGGCGTAATTCAGGATCTCCGGAGGCTCGATCTCGGTCGGCGCCCCGATGGGCAGGGTCAGCTTCCAGTGGCTGAGATCGATTCCGTGGGCCGGAGTGTTGTCCGGCACCTCGGTTTCCGTGGATCCCGCGGGTCGGGGAATACTCTTTTCGCCACAGCCGAGCAGGGCGATCAAGAGTAGTCCGATGAAAAGGTTACGGTGCATGGGCCTAATTTTCCACGATGGTGAAGCTGTCGATGCGGGCTTCCACGTCGACGTTGGTGAAAAAGATAGCTACTTCCGTGTTCTCCCCGGACGCGAAGGTCACCGATCCGAGTACGTAATCGGAGGACGAGGTCTGGTCGTTCACCGTTACCGAGGCAATGGTGCTGGCACCGATATCTTCCGCGCTCTCCACGCCGTTGTCGAGGATGGACACGGTCAGGCTGCCTTCGGGGGAGGTCTTGAGGGTATAGTAGAAGGATACGGTGTACTCCTTATTCGCCTGCACCTTAATGAGTTGGTAGCCGATCCGGCTGCCGTCGGAGGGCAGCTTAGCGGCCTTCACGCCATCGTGTACGGGACTGCTGGTGATCTGGATCACTCCGCCCAGGTCGCCGTTGCGCCAGTGGTCGCGGTAACTGTCTTCCCCTTCAATATCGAATCCCGGATTCATGATCTCGGGGGTAAATACGATGACGGGTTCGACGATGGAGATGACCTGGGTGGTTTGGTCCGTCGCGTTCAGTTTGTCCGTAGCGGTCAGCGATACGGTGTAATCGCCGTCGGCGGCGTAGGTGTGGGTCGGGTTCGCCTCCGTGGAAGTGTTACCGTCTCCGAAGTCCCACACGAAATCCGTGGCGCTGACGGAGCGGTTGCTGAAGCTGATCTCCCGGTAGGCCGACTCGCTGGGCGTGGCGGCAAAATCGGCGGCCGGGGGAGTAAGGTCGGGGAGCTCCCCTACGCCGGGGAGTTCGAGCTCGTCGCAGGAAGTGACGAAGAGGAGGAGAATCAGCCCCGAAAGAATGTAAGCGGTGTACTGCATGATCGATTTAATTTTAGTAGCCGGGGTTCTGGGAGAGAAGGCCCTGGCTGACGTTTACTTCGCCCTGGGGTATTGGGAGGATAAGGTCGGTGGGGGTGAATGTGTAGCCGTTGGCGGCGGCGAAAGCTCCGAGGATACGTTCGGCCTCGCCGAAGCGGACCAGGTCGTAAAAGCGGTGGTTCTCGAAGGCAAGTTCGATCCGGCGCTCGTGCAGCAGTTCTTCCTCGGTGAGGGTGGCGCTGCCGTCGACTTCCAGCGTGGAAAGACCGGCGCGGGCACGTACCTGATTGTACGCCCGGATGGCCTCCAGGCTCTGGGTCGATTCGCTGCCCGCCATGATGGCTTCGGCGTAGAGCAGCAGCACATCGGCGTAGCGGATCACGATCCAGTCGTTGCCGTCCAGGCGGGCATCGGCGGACTGAGTAATGAATTTACCTACCTCCGCCGGCGCGTCGGGGTTGAAGAGGATCGCGGCGCGTTCGGTGTCGGCCGTGTCGACGGCGGCCCGGAAGTCGTCCGTCGGAAAGTTCAATCCGCTTACGCGGCCGCCGGCCGTGAATTCGAAGGAAAAGTCCTGGCTCTCGTTGGAGTCGTCGTCAAGGTAGTTGATGGAAAAGAGGACCTCGTCGTTGCCCTCGCTGTAGAATACGTCGCCGTAATTGTCGAGCAGACGGTACTGATCGCTGTCGATGACGGCTTTCAGTACGTTGGCTGCTCCCGCGTACTCGCCCTGGTTCAGCAGCACCTTAGCGAGCAGGGCGTTGGCCGCCCCGCGGGTGGCCCGGCCGTAGGGCATGGCGGACTTAGCAGGAAGCAGACCGGCGGCGCGCTCGAAGTCATTCCGGACGAAGGCGAGCACGTCCTCCCGGCTGTCCTGGGCAAAGTACTCTTCGTCGGCCTGGATGATCACGCGGTCCACGATGGGCACGCCACCGTAGGCCCGCACCAAATTGAAGTGGGCCAGGGCACGGCCGAAGAGCGCCTCCCCCTCGAACTGGTTACGCAGGTTGGTATCTTCCACGACATCCAGGTTTTCAAGGACCCGATTGGCGCGAAAGATGACGTTGTAGTTCGCCGCCCAGTACTGCCCGATGGCGGTGTTGGTGGGTTCGACGTCGAAGCTCTCGAACTGGGCCCAGTCGCCCTCGCTGGACTTGGTCTTGGTATTATCGGACCGCATCTCCGTCAGGGCGAATTCGCGCAGGGGTACCTGCTGGAAGCCGTCGTAGATAGCGACTACGGCACCCTGTACTTCCCCGATATTGGTGTAGAAACCGTTGTCCCCGATTTCGGAGAGGGGGTTGAGATTGAGGTCTTCCTCGTTGCAGCTGGGTAGCAACAACAGGCCACAAAATAGTGGCAGTAAGTTGCGAAATTTCATGATCGTCATTTTAGAAGCTTAGGTTAAGGCCGGCCGAAACGGTGCGGTAAATGGGTGCCGGTCCGCGCTGGTAACCGTAGGTGAGGGGGCTGTCCAATCCCTGGTCGATGCCTTCGGGGTTGTAGCCTTCGTAGCCCTCCGACATGATGTAGAGCAGGTTCTGAGCACTGGCGTAGACGCGCAGCTTGCGCATGCCGAACTTGCCGAGCAGTCCGTTGGGCAGGGTATAGCCTACGTTGAGGTTGCGCAGCGATACGTAGGAGGCATCCTGGATGTCGTCGTTCGTGAAGATCCGCTGTACCACCAGGTCGCCGTCCGCGAACTCCGAAGTGTAGTCCTGATTGCTCGAGAACTCGTTGTTGATGTACTGGGAGGAGATGTTGCGGACCTCCGCGCCGTGGCTGCCCTGGAACATGAAAGAGGCATCAAAATTGCCCAGGCGGAAGGTGTTGTTCACGCTCCAGATCAGGTCCGGATACGGGGAACCGAGGATGGTGCGATCGTCCGTATCGATGAGGCCGTCGCCGTTCAGGTCCTTGACGTAGATGTCCTGCGACTGCCCGTTGATGGGGAAGAAAGGGTTCTTCAGGAAGCCGATCTCGATTTCCTTCTCCACGACGTAGCCGTAGAAGCTGGAGATGGGATTGCCTTCCAGGGCGATCCACTCGGCGGGGCGCTTATCGTCCACGATACTGATGAGACCGTCGGCGCCGGCGAAGTTGATCAGCGTGTTCTTGTTGTGGGTAAGGATACCGGTCGTGGACCAGGAAAAGTTCCCCGTAGAGACGTTGCGCGACCGCAGTTCCAGCTCAAAGCCGCGGTTTTCCACTTCACCCTTGTTTACGAGGGCCGTCTGGAAGCCGGTCACCGAGGGAATCGGTAGGTCGAGCAGCAGGTCTTCACTCTGGCGGACGTAGTAGTCGAAGGAACCGCTGAAGCGACCGTCGAGGATGGAGATGTCGATACCGGGGTTGACCTCCACCAGCTTTTCCCACCGCAGTTCGGAGTTGGAAATGTTGGTAGCATTGAATCCCGTGGCACCGCTGCCGGTAGCCGTACCGACCGGCTCGATGAGGCCGATGTAGTCATATTCTCCAATGCCGGCGTTGCTGCCGCTGATGCCGTAGCTGAAGCGCAGCTTGAGCTCGTCGATGAAGGCGTTATCGGCCAGGAAACCTTCCTGGGACACCCGCCAGCCGACGGAGGCCGCCGGGAAGAAGCCGAACTTGTTGCTCGGACCGAACTTAGAGCTTCCGTCCGTGCGGGCGGAGATCGATATGAGGTACTTATCGGCGAAGGCGTAGTTGATGCGGGAGAGGTAGGAGATGAGAAGCTCCTCGGCGGCACTCGTCCGACCACCGACCAGGTTGGCGGCGGGGATGGTTTCGATGAAGTCCGAGTCGAAGCCCGCGCCCTCCAGCAGCGAGTAGTCGCGTTCCCACCGTTCGTAGGCGAAACCGCCCACGGCGCTAATGCTGTGCCGTCCGAAATCCTGGTTCCAGTTCAGGGTGCTTTCGGAGATGACGTGGTACTGGTTGTCGTTGGAGAGGGTCGATTCCGAATCCGCCGCCCCGTTGCGGGAGGCCAGAACGCCCTGAAAGCGGGTGTTCTCGGTGAAGCGGATATCGCCGCCGATCGTCTGCTTAAAGTAGAGGGCGTCGTTGAAGTGGTAGTTCAGGTAAGTGTTGGCGAAGATCTTCGTCTGCGTCTTGAAGCGCTTCCGCTCGAGCACCTTAGCCAGCGCGCTGGCGTTAGACGTACCACTGATGTCGGTGCCGCTACCGGTGCTGGGCATGCCGGCGGCGAGGTCGTAATCGTCGAACATGCGCTCCATGGCGTAGTCGCCGATCTGGGCATCGGCCCAGCGGCCGTTTTCGCGGTTCCGATTGACGTACTGAATGTTGTCGGCATCGAGGTAGAGCGGGAGCCAGGGCTGCTGACGGATGGCGTCGTGCACCCCGATCGGGAAGCGCCGCTGGCGGACGTAGGAGGGGTTGAGGACCACTCCGAAGTCGATGCGGTCGCTCACTTTGGTGTCCAGGTTAAGCCGGAAGTTGAGTTTGCGGTAGTTGTCGGTGAGCAACACGCCCTGGTCGTCGAGGTAGCTGACGGAGGCGCGGAATTTAGTGTTGGCCGTACCGCCGCGGGCGCTCAGCGCGTGGCTCTGAATGGTGCCGCCGTTGAACATGACGTCCTCCCAGTTGGTGTAGGTACCGAGTTGCTCGATGTACCGCAGTTTGTCCGGTAGTACGCCGCCGTTATTGGCCCGGGCGTATTCGTTCCAGGCGGTCGGGGTGGTCAGGACGTCGTTGCTCGGTACGTCCTTGCGACCTACGTAGGCATCGTAGGAGAACTGGGTGGGGCCCTCCTTTCCCTTTTTCGTAGTGATCATGATGATGCCGTTGGCACCGCGCGACCCGTAGATGGCCGAAGAGGCCGCATCCTTGAGTACCTCGATAGACTCCACGTTATTCATATCGAGACTCGCCAGGTAATCGGCATCGGTACCGACGCTGATCCCGTCTACTACGATGAGTGGATTAGACCCGAAGGAGATCGACCCCTGACCGCGCACCCGGATGGTGGGGGCCTCCCCGGCCGCGGGGTTGGTGGACTGGACGTTGATGCCGGCCACCTGGCCGACCATGGCGTCGTCTACCCGGGAAATGGGGATCTGGTCGAGTTTCTCGTTTCTCACCCGCGAGACGGAGCCCGTCAGGTGAGATTTTTTCTGTTTACCGTAGCCGACCACGACGACTTCGTCGAGCAGCTCGGCATCGGGCGAAAGGCTTACGTTGATGGTGGTCTGACCCTTCACGGGAATGATCTGGGTGGCCATTCCGGTGTACGAAAAGATCAGGTTGTCGGAAGGCTCGGCGTCAATTTCGTAGCGGCCGTCGAGGTCGGTTACGGTTCCCGAGGTGGTGCCTTCTTTCATTACGGTGACGCCGATCAGGGGGTCGCCGGTTTCGGCATCGGTGACGACGCCTACGACCAGTTGGTAGTCGACCGTAGCCGCGAACAAGAAGACCGGCAGTAGAGCGGCCAGGAGCAGCACGGTGCGGCGGAGCCGCGCGCCAGTCGATGAAGTATTCATGGAGTAAAAATTTGCGTGAGGACTTTGAAGCTTAGGGGCAATCCGCGTCCGTTCCGCCGTGATCGGGCGGTGCGGGGCGGGCAAAATCTGGGAGGGTGTCCGGGTGGACACTTACTCCATTGCCGTGATTCAGGGGTTTGGTAGCCGGCGAAGCGGCTGGGTGAATGATCTGACTTTAACTTTTCGGTGCGTTGCGCATGGTCTGACTGAAGCGGGTTACGTCGCTCAGGTGCTGCCGCATAACTTTTTCAACGGCCACGGCATCCTGGTTGCGGATGTGGCTCAGTATTTCTTCGTGTTCGTGGTGTGCTTTAAGTTCGGCACGATCGTCACAGACGCGGTATTTGACGTAGCTGTTAATGATGTCGGGGGTAATGATCATCATCAGAGACTTCAGTACGCCGTTCTTACTCGCGTCGGCAATGCTCAGGTGGTAGAGCAGGTCTTCCTCTACGGCGGGTTTGCCGGAGCGGACCTTCTCCTCGTAGGCGGCGAGCGCTACTTCAATCTGCACCAAATCGTCCTTCGTACGGCGCTCGGCGGCCAGCTTCACGCACTGCAGTTCCAGCATGACGCGCGTCTCCACCAGGGAGCCGAAGTCCCGTTCCTCGAGTTGCAGTACGTCGGTGATGAGCCCCTCGAGGGCCGCGATGCCCATGCCGGCGACCACCGTACCGCTCTGCGGCAGAGTACGGAGGATCCCGTAAAACTCCAGCTTCTGCAGGGCATCCCGTACGTGCCCCCGGCTAACGCCGAGTCTTTCGGCCATCTTTCGTTCGGCGGGTAGTTTGTCGCCCGGTGCGAGTTGGCCGGAGGTAATCAGCGCCCGTATTTGCCGAATGATGACATCGACCGGGGTTTCCACTTTGATTTCGCTGAAATTCTCTAACATCGAGGAAGTAATTTCTCCTACCGTACTCCAGCAGGTCCAACAAATATAGGTCACACGAATTGGTCAACCAAATTTTGGTCAACCAATTACAGATTTTTTGATGGTTTTCCCCCGTCCGACCGCTTTAGCCGTTGGACGGGGTAGCACCGTCCGTCATTTTATTTGCCTCTCAGGTCGTAGATGACTTACCGGCAATTTTGGTTCGCCAATCTGGATTAGCGATTATGCCAACTCGCGCCGGCCCCTTCGCCAAACCACGCCGGCTCCCGCGATTCCCGCCAACATGAACCCTACCGCGATGATTTGCGCCTGGGTCAGGCTCAGTCCCAGGACCTCGTAGTGATCGTTCAGCCGGACATACTCGATGAAGAAGCGCTCGACACCGTTCAGAAAGAGATACAGGCAGAACAGGAGACCGGGAAAGACCGTCCACGGCTTCCTCACCGCCCACAGGATGCCCCCGATAGCGAACGACATCAGGGTTTCGTACACCGGCGTGGGGTAGTGCAGTTCCGCCAGTCGGGTACAGTACTCCACCGCGCACCCGGGGATGGGCACTCCGCTGTGAATCACGTTGTGGGGATAGTCGTAGCCGTAGAGCCAGTCGGGCAAGAACCAACCGTCGGGGATGGCCGCGATCTCCGTTCCCCAGTCACCGTCGCCGCTCAACTGGCACCCGATACGCCCGACTCCGTACGCTACGATGAGGGCCGGGGCCACCGCATCCATGATGGGCAGGGCCGGGATGCGGTGCCGGCGGAGATAGAGGTACACGGCCACGCCCCCCCCGATGAGGCCGCCGTAAATGGCCAGCCCACCGCCGCTGAGCAGTTCCTGTAGGGGGTTTTCCAGGAACCGGTCCCAGTACTCGATGACCGCGAAGAACTTAGCTCCCAGCAGACCACCAACCGCCGCGCGCATGGTGATCGGACCTACCCGCTGACTTGGATATACGTCTACCGGGACCGGGTCCGGCACGGCTCCCTGTTTGCGGGCAATGTTGTAATAATAACCGAAGAAGAGTGCCGCTCCCAGGACGCCGGTCAGGAAATAGCCATCCAGAGAGAGCAGTACCCCCGAGGGATCGCGTTGCCAGGCGGCAAAGTTGGCGATGGCATACGGGAGTTTATATCCGAGAATAAACCCGATGATCAGGTTGGTGACGTAGTCGGCCGTGGTGACCGTATCGCCGGGAATCTGGAGAGTTTTCTCCGGCTTCAGCTGCCCAATCTTCTCGCGGCGCCGCATTTCCCCCTTCAGCAATTTCGCGGCCACGATGAAGGCCAGCAACAGGAACAGCCCGAAGGTTTTGACGATGCTGAAACCGTTATCGCGCGCCGTACCGATCAGGTCGTGGAGAATGTAGGAGAGGTCTGGGTACATGGCCGCAAAGCTACGCCATCGCTATTTGGTCGCTTCGCGCAACTCGTCGATGAGTCCCTGCACGGCGCGGCGGTAATTGGCGGGTCCGTCGCCCAGCGCGGCAAGGGATTTCTCGGCTACTTCGAGGGCCTGATCGAGTCGTTGACGCGTTTGCAGAAAACGGGCCAGGCGGTAGTAGTCTTTCCACCCTTCGGAAGATGACTCGGCCGCGGCGGTACCTGCTTCCACGGCCAGGTCGATCACTTCACTGTAGTCGATGAAGGAAGACTTCTCCAGATCGGTAAAGAGTTTCCGGAGGCGTTCCTCGTCGCCGTCCGCCCCCTTTTTAAGGTAACTTTTCGTGGCCTTCACAAGATCCTTGCGGTTGTTCCCCCGCAGAGCCAGGGCAAATTCACCTTCCGCGGCGAGGCGGCGGGATTCGTCGCGGTCCACCAGGGCCAACTTATCAACGGCGGTGGCGAGCAGGTCTTCATTACGGTATTCCAGCGCCTTATCGAAGGTCGCGCGGACGGCCCGGCGGGCCTGTTCGTTGACGGCTTGGGCACCTTCCAGTTCGGCAATGGCTTGGCGGTGCTCGAGCAGCAGATCGTAGATGCGACTGTCGGCCTCCGTAGCGGCAATAAGGATCAGGCGGAGGTTCGCGGGAGCGGTGTAGTCCAAATCAGCAGCGCGCAAGTGGTCGTTCGCGACGCGCAGGTGGGGTTCTCCGTTGCGGATAAGGGCGCGGACGTACTTGTAGGTAGCCTCCGCGGTGCCCTTAGCTTCGTAAGCTGACTTCAGCTTGTCCAGATCGTCCACTCGGGCCAGGGCGGCGGCGGCGTCGCGGAGGAGTTGGGGTGACTGACGGGCGCCCACCAGCCGGTGGACTACTTCATTCTTTGCATCGATGAAGAGCAGGGTCGGAAAGGCCTTCGCGTAGTGTACTTCCCGGAACTCCTCCGACTCGGGCTTCTCCATATCGAACTTAACGTTGATGAAGTTGGCGTTGAAGTATGCCCCTACTTCCGGGTCGGGGAAGACGTTGGCCGTCATCAGTTTGCAGGGGCCGCACCATTCGGCGTAGGCGTCGACGAAGATGAGCTTATCCTCGGCTTCGGCGCGGGCGAGGGCTTCGGACCAGTTGCCCTGGAAGAAATCGATGCCCTGACCGTACGTAGCGGTGGACAGAGCGAGGATGAGGAGAAGGATGCGGTACATAGGGTAAAGTTACGGCGGCGGGCGGGTGGGGCAGGGTAGGTTTAGGGAGGGTGAGGCAGGTTTAACACAGATTTAAGCGGATTTTGGTCACAGATTTTCGCGGATTTTCCTGTACAATGCTACCTCTGGTAGCGCAGTCCGCAGCAGTCTCCTGCTGCGCGGGGGCAGTAGGCAACTCAACGTAAATACACTCTAACCATATCAACTGAGAAAGAGATAAGTTACCAGTTTGGATTGACGCAATCCCTTATCAAACTAAAATACCTTCATCAAGATTATCATAATGCAGAAGCACGCTGGTGGGTACACCAGTACAATGAACACGGCGGCTGCTTTATGCAGTAATGACGCATTTCTTCGGTAGGTCTTTTTCGGTCGATGCTCCTTCACCCGCTCGGACGTGAGGCCCCACTCTTTCTCGAGAAATAGGTACAGAACTGACAGGCATAGTAATGCAGCAGCGGGTATATACAGGGGGCTGTTTAGACCCAGTATTCTCAGCAGGATCTTCATGATTGGCCCGCACACGACTATTCCGAGTCCGAGATTGGTGACATTCGCTATTCTTTCCGCCCAGTCTGCCGGAAACTTAGGATTTTGTACCCTCAGCGATAAGTAAGCTAAATCGATCCAGCGGACAAGAATCTTACTTCGCAAAAGGAGGGTGGTTACGTGCACGACTTAACTGGCACACTCGCGCAAAAGCTACCTAACGCCCTGTGGGTAAATAAATGTATAGTGGACGTTTAAAGTGTTTGGTACTGTACACGTGAAGTTTCGCGGGGGCGGCGGGTTTGACGCGGACTTCCCGGTACAATGCTGCCTCCGGTAGCGAAGTCCGCAGCAGCCTCCGGCTGCGCCAGAGTGCTAAGGGTGCCCGAAATCGGGAGCCTCCCTCACTCTCCCTTCTTCGGCACCGGATCGGGCCCGAAACCTCCCCACGGGTGGCACCTTCCGATCCGTTTGATGGCCAGCCAGCTACCCTTCAGCACGCCCCACTCCTGGATCGCCCCCACCGCATAGTGCGAGCAGGTTGGATCGTACCGACACCGCGGTGCCAGAATCGGCGAGATCGCGACCTGGTAAAAGCGAATGGGGAGGATGAACAGTTTGCGGAGCAAAGTGGAGCGTTAGTTATGATGTAAACGGCATGCCTGGCGTGTGGGTTGTCCGGGGGATTTCGATCTTCCCGGTAGCGTCACCTTCGAAGAAGCGGATTCCGGGGGAAAGAATATCAACACCGGAGCTTACTACCCCCTTACAACCTCTTGCGCCCCTTTTTATCCATTAATAGTTGCCTTTTATCCCCAAATTATATTTTATGCTTGTAAGTGTGGACCAACTTATTTACAGCGGTCCGACGGCTATAGCGGTCCAACGAGGTGACCCCGTCCAACGGCTATAGCGGTCCAACCGCTATAGCCGTCCGACCGGTAGTGGCGAGGAACCAACACTCCCGCGCCCTGCTTATCTTGCGCGGAACCGAATACCAACGATGACCTACCGAATTTTATCGCTCCTTGCCGTAATCCTCTGCACCTGCGGCCCCGCCACTACATTCGCCCAGCAACAGCCACTTAACAAAGACCACTGGAAAGCCATCGCCCCGCGCCCCATCGGCCCGGCGGGCATGTCCGGTCGCGTGACGAGCATCGATGTAGACCCCACCGACAAGGACCGCATCTACGTCGGTACCGCCTCGGGTGGCCTCTGGCTCAGCGAAAACGGTGGCATCAACTTTCAGCCGATCTTCGACGACCAGAAGCACCTCAGCATCGGCGCCGTTGCGGTCAGCGACGCCAACCCCAGCATCGTCTGGGCCGGCACCGGGGAGGGTAACCCCCGCAACTCGGCCAACTACGGCGGCGGCATCTACCGGAGCCTCGACGGCGGCAAACACTGGGAACTGATGGGACTGGAAGACACCCGCCACATCCACCGCATCCTGCCCCACCCCACCGACCCGAATACGGTCTACGTCGGCGCACTCGGCAGCATGTGGGCCCCCAACCCCGAACGTGGCGTGTACCGCACCACCGACGGCGGCAAGAACTGGGAAAAAGTCCTGTACGTCGACGAAGGCACCGGCATCGCCGACTTCGTGATGGATCCCGAAAATCCCAACAAACTCATCGCCGCCAGCTGGACCTTCGACCGCGACCCCTGGTTCTTCAACTCCGGTGGCCCGGGTTCCGGCATCTGGGTATCCCTCGACGGGGGCGATCACTGGGAACGCCGCACCGCCAAGGACGGTCTGCCCAAGGGTGACCTCGGCCGCATCGGACTGGCCATCGCCCCCAGCAGCCCCGATATCCTCTACGCTTTGGTCGAAGCCAAGGAAAACGGCCTGTACAAGAGCACCGACGGGGGAGAAACCTTCCAACTGGTCAGCAAGAAAAACATCGGTACCCGCCCGTTCTACTACGCCGAGCTGTACGTCGATCCCCAGAACGAGAACCGCATATTCAACGTCCACACCTGGCTGGAGCGCTCGGAAGACGGCGGCAAGTCGTTCGAGGAGATCGCCAATTACGGTAATGCCGTGCACCCCGATCACCACGCCTTCTGGATCGATAAGGACAACCCGGAATTCATCATCGAGGGCAACGACGGCGGCCTGAACTTCAGTCGCGACGGCGGTGACACCTGGCGCTTCGCGGAGAACATCCCCGTAGCCCAGTTTTACCACATCTCCTACGACATGAGCTACCCCTACCTCGTGGGCGGCGGCATGCAGGACAACGGCAGCTGGGTCGGCCCGAGCCAGGGACTGAAGAGCGGAGGGATCACCGATGCCGACTGGCAGGAAGTATACTTCGGCGACGGCTTCGACTTGATCTTTAAGCCCGACCAGCCCGACGTCGTCTACGCCGCCAGCCAGGGAGGCTACGTCGGCCGCGTAAACCGGTCGACCGGCAAGACGACTTTCATCCGGCCCGTCCACCCCGAGGGGGAATTCCTGCGCTTCAACTGGAACGCCCCGATCGCCCAGCACCCCACGGAGGCCAACACCATATACATGGGCAGCCAGTACGTGCACAAAAGCACCGACGCCGGCCAGAGCTGGGAGATCATCAGCCCCGACCTCACTACCAACGACACCACCAAGCAGCGGCAGGACATCAGCGGCGGACTCACCATCGACGCCACCCAGGCCGAGAACCACACCACCCTACTGGCCATCGTGCCCGCCCCGCCGCAGTTTATGCAGCCCCAGACCCTCTGGGTCGGCAGCGACGACGGCCGCTTGCACGTCAGCCGCAACGACGGACAGGACTGGACCGAGCTCACCGGCAAACTCAGCGGCATGACCCCGGGCAGCTGGATCGGCTACATCGAGGCCTCCCCCATCAATCCGGGAGAAGCCTTCGTGGTCGTAAACGATTACCGCCGCGGCGATTACCGCCCCATGGTCTACCACACCACGAACTACGGCGACAGCTTCACCCGCATCGTGGATGAGAACAAGGTCAGCGGCCACGCACAGGCCATCGTGCAGGATCTCGTAGAGCCCAACCTGCTCTTTCTGGGCACCGACCAGGGACTGTGGTACAGCCTCGACTACGGCGACAACTGGACGCGCTTCGATGCCGACTACCCCCACGTCTCCACCATTGACCTTAAGATCCACCCCCGCGAGCACGACCTCATCATCGGCACCTTCGGCCGGGCGGCGTACATCCTTGACGATATCCGCCCCTTCCGGGAGATGGCGCGACGGGGACAGGAGATCCTCCGGGATTCCTTCTACGTCTTCCCCGCCCCCGATGCCTACCAGTGGGAAACCCGCTCGTACCAGGGTACCCGTTTTTACGCCCAGGGGCAGTTTCAGGGGGAGGACCGGCCCGGCGGATCTCTGCTGACCTTCTGGGTCCGCCCCGGTGGTCCGAGCGCCGCACCCGATACCGTCGATGTGAGTCAGCTCACGAAGTATTCCCTCATCGCCCCGGAAATTAAGGAGGACATCCCCGGTCGGGAAACCGGCGACCCCGAAGATGCCTACCGCAACCAGGACGATGAGATCGATCCCATCGACCCACCGAAGGAAAAGGTGAAGATCCAGGTCATCGACGTACAGACCGGCGACACCATCCGCACCTTCACCCACAAGCCCCAGTGGGGCATGAACCGCATGAGTTGGAATATGCGCCGCGACGGCATCAACTACCCCAGCCGCCGCGAAGTGAAGGAAGACGCCGACACCCCCAGCGGCCTGCCGGTCGTCCCGGGCACTTACCGTATCCTCATGACCTACGGCAACCACACCGACGAAACCATCGTGACCGTACAGGCCGATCCCCGCGATCACTACACCGGCAGCACCCGCTACGCCGAGCGCGACCGCATGTACGCCGAGCTTGAAACCGAAGTGAAGAAAGTAGGCGACGCCTTCGACCGCCTGCAGAATGCCCGCAAAAGCATTACCCGCGTGGAAGGCGCCATGGCCGATGCCCCCAAAGCGGTAAAGGATTCCCTTATCAAGGAAGGCAAGGAGATCATCAAACGCATCGCCGAGCTCGAAGAGATCTACACCGAAGCCGAGGACCTGAAGGGCATCCAGCGCAACCCCACCAACCTGGAGTCGAAACTCTTCAGCGCCCGCAGATACATCAGCCAGATCGAGGGTCAACCCAGTCAGATGGCCCGGTTCACGCTCGATCAGTTCCAGCAAAGCGCCGCCGATTTTACCGAACGGGTCGACGCCTTCTTCAGGAACGACTTCGCCGAATACCAGCGGAAAGTCGAGGCCGCTAACCTGAGCCTCTTCGGGAATGAAGGATTGAAGGACTGAATGTTAGAAGGAATGAAGGAGCACTGACCCGTGGGGCCTTATTCACTCCTTCAGTCCTTCCATCCCTCAATCCTTGATATGAACCCTCGCTACCTCGGCTTCGGCTTCCTTCACTTCTTCTTCAGCTTCGTAGGGCAGACCTTCTTCATCAGTCTGTTCGTGGCGCGGATGACGGAGCGGATGGCCTGGGCCGACAACACCTTCGCCGCTATCTACTCGGGGGTGACCCTGGTGTCCGCCTTCGTGCTTCCGGTGGTGGGACGGCAGGTCGACCGGTTTCGGGTTCGGTACGTGAGCACGACTACGGCGGTGTGCCTGATCGTAGGGACGCTGTTGCTGGCCTTTGCGGATCAGACGATCTGGCTCGTGGCCGGTCTTTTCATTGTCCGACTGGGTGGTCAGGGAGTACTTCCGCTCATCGGTTCTACCACCATCGGGCGCTACTTCGATCAGCGGCGCGGGCGGGCACTGGCGCTGTCCATTATCGGCATTTCGGTGGCCGAGGTCCTATTGCCGCCGCTGGCGACCTACCTCATGGTGGACTACGGTTTCCAACCCGTTTGGTTAATGGCCGGGGCGGCGGTGCTGCTGGTCTTCGTGCCGGCGGTGTGGTTACTGGTGCGGCGGCACGACGATTTTCAGCGGGCGGATACGGTGGCCGAGGCCCAGCTTCGCCGGGACCCCGGGGCGGAGGAGGTACATTCGTGGACGGGTGCGCAGGTGCTGAGGGATCGCCGATTTCAGCTCATCCTGCCCATCGTACTTTTCATCCCCTTCGTCTTCACCGGCCTGGTCTTTAATCAATCGGTGATAGCGGAGCAACGTGGCTACACCCCCGCTACCATGGCCTATGGACTAAGTGCCTACGGGCTGGTACGGGTCATTTTTCTGCTCTTCGGCGGAGACGTGATCGACCGGGTGGGACCGACGCGGCTGCTGCGCTTCGTCCTGTTGCCGGCGGTAGCGGGGCTACTAGTCTTGCTCATCGTAGAAGCCAGTTGGTCGGTACCCGTCTTCTTCGCGCTTATGGCCGTAAGCGGCGGCATGGATTCCGTCAATACCCCCGCCCTCTGGGCCGAACGTTACGGACCACGATTTCTCGGCAGCATTAAGAGTACGGTGCGGCTATTCGTAGTGGTGGCCTCGGCCGCGGCGCCGATTCTGTTCAGCTACGGACTGCGGTGGGGAGTAGGAGCGTGGTTAGGCTTGATGGTGGGGTACGGGGTAGCGTGCGTAGTCCTAGCCCTGCTGGAGCGGCGGGTACAGTAGTAACAACTGCTCGTTCCAGTAATCGTAAAGGTGACGGCAGTACATCGTGCACTGTCGGACCAGCGGATGGGTATACTCCTCCCACCTGCTTGCATGGGTGATGCACGTCTGCGCGCAGTGCTGCAGCCGATCAAGGGCGAGTTCACTATTGGTTTCCAGCATAATGGTCGCTACCTCCAGCGACAGAATAACATCCGGCAGAGTATCGTGACAAGCCCCAGTCGGGGAAGTCGCTTCCAGGCAGTGACGGCACATCCCCAGGCAGGCCCGGCATAAAGTCATCAGTTCGGAAAAAACCTCGGTTACGGATGTGCTCATGGATGTCTCGTTAAGTCATTACTACAGACCGCCCGAAGCCGGGGGAAGTTGATCCGCCGACTGTCATAATCCGTAGTCGTAAGGAAAATAGGGACGGCTACACCTTCCCCCGCCGGGAAAGCAGAACCGCAATCGGGCGGGTGGACCGGAACTGGGCCAGGAACGTAATGAGCACGAAGGTGATCGGCACGCAGAGCAACATTCCGACCACCCCCCACAGCAGGCCCCACAGGATGAGCGAAAAGATGATGATGAAGGGGCTGATGTTGAGCGCATCCCCGTACAGCTTGGGCTCCAGCAGTCCTCCGATACAGAGTTGAATGAGCCCTACCCCAGCAGCAACGATCAAAAATGGCGTCAGGTAATCGAACTGCACCAGAGCCATCATACTGGGCAAGATCGTGGCGGCAATGGAGCCGATCGTCGGGATGAAGTTGAGGGCGAAAATGGTGAAGGCCCAGAAGATAGCGAAATCCACCCCGGCGTACTCGATCACGAAAAAGCTAAGCAGGCCGGTAGCCAGGGAGGCCGCGAACTTCACCCCTACGTACGCGCGTATCGCGCGATTGAGCTTATCCAGTATGTGTAGCAGTTGGGCACGTCGTTGGGGGTTCAGACGCAGCGAAGCCAGCTTGCGCGGGAAGGTATGTTGCTCCACCAACAGAAATAAGGTATACAGCAGGACGAGTAAAAACTGCCGCGTTGCCGTCGTAAAGGCCGTCAACAGCCCGAGCAGGTAACCGTTGATATCCAACTCCCCGTACACGGACCGCAGCGTAATGGCCTCATCGTAGCCCAGACTGACCAGGATGCGGTCGAACTGACGCTCCAGATTAATCCAGTAATCCGGCGCCGTAGCAATCATCTCGTTGATCTGGTGTCCCACCAGACTTCCCGCCAGCACGATGGCCGCCAGCACCCCTAAGGCTGCCACGGTCAGGCTCACCCCCCGGGGGCTCCTGGTACCCACGCCGGGGATGCGACGCAGAAGCTGGTCGACGGCATTTATCAGGTACCACAGCACGAAGGCCAGCACCACGGGAACGAGCAGGATCTTGCCGAAAAACATCAGGCACACGAACAGGCACGCCAGGGCAAGGGAATAGGTGATCTTTTGCAGGGGAAGCATGGGCATAGGAACCTCCCGGCGGGCCGAAAGGTCATTGGGGGGCGTGCTTTATCTACCGTAAATGATCACCAGTAGATCGGCCCCGTTCCCAGATACTTTTCCGCGATGGGCCGGTAGTAATCGATCACGTCCTCCAGGTCATACACCTGCTGACTCTTGGTGTACAGGTCGTACTGATTGAAATCCTTGATGATCTTCAGGTACTCTGCATCTTTTTCCCCCAACAATTCGGTGTAGGCCCCTCCGGAGTGCCAGGGATAGAAGGAGTGGTAACGGATCATAACCATCGCCTCCTCGGGCAGGGTGTTGGTCGGGTGATTCTTCAGCACCTGGTAGAGGTACTCGTCGTGCCCCCAGGCCAGGTCGACATTGTCGATACCGCAGCCCGGTTCGTAGATGCCCAAGGTAGTATTGTAGCGATCGTCCTGCATGTCCGGATTTGTCGCATTGAATTCGGGATACACGCAAGAATCCGGCAGCGCGCAACCCACCACGAAGACGTCGCCGACCATACCCCACTGTTCGTCCTGGCTGGTGCCGTCCGCGTCACAACCCCAGAGAAACATCACCTTGCCGAGATCGTGAATGAGGCCGGTCAGCTGCATCCAGTCGGGGCGGCCGTCGGCCCGGATGGCCTCGGCGCTCTGAATGAGGTGCTGTACGTTGGGCAGATCGAGATCGGGGTCGCTGACGTCGATGAGGCGGTTCAGGTAGCGCATGGCCTCCCACAGGTCGAGGGGCTTATCGAAGGTCAGGTACTTCCGGTGCATATCCCGTACGTACGCCACCGTCTGGTTCCTGCGCATTTTCCGATAATGCTCCTTCACCGCCGCCGAGACGTCCGGCGCTTCGTAATTTCTAAACTCCTTTACTTCTGCCATGACGTACAATTTATGCGTGGTCGGGGAGTCACGCGTTTCCGAGGGAAAGATAAAAAATCAGCGTCAGAATAATTAGGCAGATACTGAACGCTTTCGCGTGCTTCCACGGCTTGAGGTCGAGCAGTCCGCGGTCGTTCATTTCAAAACGTGTCCCTTCCGCAGACGCCAGCGATACCAGGTGCATGACCAGGATGTTCAGCACGAACTCGATACCCCAGATATGGACGAAGTGCAGATTTACGGCGAGCACGTAATCCATGACGACGTAAAACCCGAGTCCGAAGAAAAGTCCGGCCTTCGCCCCCGCCGCCGTTACCCGGGGAAAAAGGAAGCCGGCCGTCACAACGCTGGCGATCGGGATGAAAAAAATGCCGTTCAACTGTTGCAGCAACTGGTATAATCCCGCCGGCGCGTTGGCCACGAAGGGCGCAATACCAATAGCAAAGATCGCCAACAGGGCGGATGTCCACTTACCCACCCTTACCAGCTTAAGATCCCCGGCATCCCGCTGAATGTAGCGTTTGAATATGCCCAGACTGAATACCGTCGCCGCGCTGTTCAGCGTACTGTTGAACGTACTGAAGATGGCCCCCATCATGACCGCTACGAAGAAACCCGTCAGCCACAGCGGCAGGACCTCCTTGACCAGGAGCGGATACACGCTGTCCGGATTGTCGTACAGATCTTCCCCGTAGTAGTAAAAACCGATCAGCCCGGGAAGCACGATGATGAAGGGCACCAGGATCTTGAGCAATCCCGTAAACAACAAGCCCTTCTGCGCCTCCTTCAGACTCACGGCACCCAGTACACGCTGGATGATCGATTGGTGCATCGTCCAGAAATATACCTGATTGATCACCAGGCCGGTAAACAGCACCTCGAAGGGAAGGATCGCCGTACGCGCGCCTTCCCCCACGCCGGGCTCTTTACTAATCACGTTGAACTTCTCCGGACTGTGCTCGAACACCGCGCTCAGGCCCGTCAGCGGATTGCCGTCGCCGATGTGCAGCAGCGCCAGCGTAGGGATCAGCAGTCCCGCCACCAACAATCCAAAGCCGTTAATGGTATCCGTATACGCCACCATCTTCAGCCCCCCGAAGATCGCGTACACCGCGCCGATGATCCCGACGATTAGGATGGTGATCCAGATTCCTTCCCGCTCGGATACGTTCAGCAAATCGGAGATCTCGAAGATCGCCTCGATGTTCAACGCGCCCGTATACAGTACGATAGGCAACAGCGTAGCGACGAAGGAAATGATGAGGAGCAGGGCCACGATCGTCCGCGTCAGCCCATCAAACCGCTTCTCCAGAAACTCCGGTATGGTGGTGAGGCCCATCTTCAGGTACTTCGGCGCGAAGTAGAGAGCGCCTACGATCAGCGCGAGGGCCGAGGTGACTTCCCAGGCCACGATGATCGCCCCGTTGCGGTAGGCCGAGCCGTTCATGCCCACCAGGTGTTCCGTGGAAATGTTGGTCAGCAACAGGGAGCCCGCGATCACCACGCCCGTCAGGGATCTACCCCCCAGAAAGTAACCGTCCTGGGTGTTCAGGGAATCCCGGCGGAGTTGCCAGGTCGCATAGAAGGCTACGAATCCGGTGTAGAGAAGAAAGGTAAGTACGGTTACGCCCACGAAACGGTCGGTTTGGTCGTCCCCGGCAGGGACAGGATAAACGGGCCTACCTCGCCAAGTTCGCTCCGTAGTCCGGGCGTCTAAGTTAAGCCGCTATCCTTGCGGTCCAAACGCAGGGAACGGGCGGGGCCGCGGGAGCCGGTATCATCGTATGAGCCATCTACCGGGAGGCTTAATGATTTACCCCTTCGATACATCCCGCCAGCGGACGAAATGAACAGCGGCACCGACCTGGAGGTCGGTGCCGCTCATCGTAGTGCAAACGCCGTTTACTTGCCGGCCGGGCGGCCATCCTGTCCCCGGCTCTGGTAGTAGCGATCGTCCTGATCGTTCAATTGACGGGAGCGATTGTCCAGGTCGTCCTGGGTGGGCTGATACTGGTCGTCTTCGATCAGCGAAGGGCGGAAAAACGTAAGCATAATGAAAGCATTTAGGGGGTGATGACGCGGTAGGATTACTCCTCCCCACGTCGGTAATGCCCCTAAGGTGAGGGTGGTGACTCAGAGCTTCCAAGCCGTGTTCAGCAAACCCCCGTGATTTATCACGCAATCTAAATCCATCCCCGTTCCGCGCAGAAAAGCTCCCACTTTTTCCTGAACGCCGGTATGGCCGTAGGACTGATTCTCACCTCGTAGGCTTCGCCACAACCATCGTCGACCCGCAATTTGAAGTAGCTTTTATTCGCCGGGGGAATGCTCTCGCAGTGTACGATATCTACGTAGTTGAGATTTACGATCAACCCGCGCGCGACAAAGAAGTCCGGGCTATCCGTGGGCAATTGCCGTTTTACGGCGGCAATCGATCCGTAAATAGTTTCCACGGGCTCTCCATTGACCATAATTTCCACGTAGTGGCTCCGGCCCCGTGCCGGCCGTACGTATACGAGTTGCTCGGCCCGAAACTGTAGTTGCGGCCGCGCCCGCCCGATGCGAACGAATTCCTTGCCCTCCGGACCCGACACGCTGAGGGGGTCATGGAAGGCCGTCCCGATCCCCCCCTGACCGTAGGATGCCCGGTCGTGCTCCTCTTCTATCTGCCGCAGGACCCTGATGTGCGCGGCACGCGCTTCCGGATCGGTCGCCAGAAGGTGGAGGCCATAGAACGTTAACGCCGTCCACGCCACGCAGCACACCAGCGATAGCTTGAATAAAAATTTACCAAACCGAAGTAGCGAACGAAGAAAACGTTTCATGGCGGGGAAGTAGTGATCTACCTTCTGAACGGTCAACCCTTGGGGGCATTTCCCCCATTCAACCCCATGGCGATTCGGAGATGCGGGCGGGGGCGCGGGAGCCAACGGAACACGAAAAGCGATGCCCGTGCAACGACTCACTCCTGCAGCGGATGTACTACCTTCCGTACAAACTGGACTTGCAAAAGCGTATGCCCATTCTACAGCACTGCCTACTCCTTATTCTGTTCATGTGCGGCCCCCTGCTGGTCAGCGCTCAGAATATAGGCTTGCGGGAGATCGACCGCCTTACCGACGCCGCCCTGCCCGCCGCCCTCGCCGAGCTCACCGACTTCCTCGCCATCCCCAACGACGGTAACTACCCCGAACAGGTGGAAAACAACCTCGTTTGGTGCCGGGAAAGATTCCGTGGCCTGGACTTTACCGTCACCCGCCTGGAAACCCCGGGCATGCCCCTTCTCTTTGCGGAAAAAAGGGTCGACCCCGACCTGCCTACCGTCCTGTTTTACCTGCAGATCGACGGACAGCCCGTCGACTCCACCGCCTGGGACCAACCCAACCCCTACCGCGCCGTACTGAAGCGCCAGCAGGCCGACGGCAGTTACGTAACCGTCGACCCGCCCGCCGTCTTCGACCCCGAACTCCGCCTCTTCGCCCGCTCGGCTTCGGATTCGAAGGGCCCGGCCGTAGCCTTCATTACGGCCCTGGACGTACTACGCGCCCGGGGAATACCACCCGCATACAACGTAAAGGTGATCATGGATTTCCAGGAGGAGCTCGGCAGCGACGACCTGCCCGGCGCCGTGGAGCGCCACCGGGAGCTGTTCGCCGCCGACTTTCTGGTCATTATGGACGGTACCCGCCACGTCTCCAACCTTCCCACCCTCACCTTCGGGGCCCGGGGCATTGCCACGGTAACTCTGCGCATCTTCGGCCCCCGCACCGCCCTCCACAGCGGGCAGTACGGCAACTTCGCCCCCAATCCCGTCTTTACCGCTGCACGCTTACTGGCGGCCATGAAGGACGACAGCGGACGCGTGACCGTCCCCGGCTTTTACGCCGGCGTCACGCTTTCCGAAGCCGATAAGCGGGCCATGAATACCGTACCCGAAACCCACGCCGCCATTCGGCAAATGGTAGGCATCGCGGAGGAGGAGGCCATTGGCGATACGTATCAGGAGGCCCTGCAGTACCCTAGCCTCAACGTCCGCGGCATCCGCGGCGGCTGGACCGGCCAGGAAGTCCGCACCCTCATTCCCGAGTTCGTAACCGTCGAGATCGACATGCGGCTGGTACCGGAGACGCCCGGCGAGCGGCAGGTGCAACTGCTGCGCGATTTCATCGCGGACCGGGGTTTCTACTTCGTCGACGACGAACCCACCGAGGAAGAGCGCCTGACCCATTCCAGGCTCATCTCCTTTACGTACTCCCTCGGTTCGGTCCCCTTCCGTACCGAGCTCGGAACACCCATCGATCACTGGCTGACGGCCGGCGTGACCCGCGCGCTGGGGCGGGAACCGATCCGCATGCGCCTTACCGGAGGCTCCCAACCCATGGGCCCGTTCGTCAATTTGCTCGGGCTGCCCGCCGTTTCCCTGCGTATCCCCAATCCCGATAATAGTATTCACGCGCCCAACGAAAACCTCCGCCTCGGCAATTTCCGGGAGGGTATCGCGGAGTGCCTGGGTGTGTTAACGGAAGATATACCGCACGATTGACGATCGGCTAGCTCCCACGCCTGAATTATCTTGCCGGTTCACCACCCCCGCCGGCGTGCCCCGTTGTTTACCCCTTCTGCTGTTTTGTCTGCTCACCGGTTCGCTGCTGCCGGCCCAGGGTCCGCTTATTCCCCGGGTGCGGTCCTTCTCGGCCGTCGACTACGGTGGAGAGAACCAGAACTGGAGCGTCACCCAGTCGCCCGACGGTACGCTGTACGTGGCCAATTCCGGGGGCGTGCTGCGCTTCGACGGCCTGTCGTGGAGCCTGCACCAGCTACCCGGGCGCCCGACCGTGCGGGCCGTGGCCTGGGCCGACGAGCGGCTGTACGTAGGCGGCTACGGCGAGTTCGGCTACTTCACGGATGCCGGTGGAAAGCTGGGCGATTATACCTCCCTCAGCGCACGCTTGCCGGTCACGGAGCAGACCGAGGAAATCTGGAACATCGAGACCTTGGCTCCGGGAGCCGTGGTGCTGCAGTCTTTCTCACGGCTATACTGGGTGCGGGGGGATTCGGTCCGCGTTGAGCTTCCCGGCAGCCTGATGTTCGCCCACGCCACGGCCGACACCCTGCTCGTGCCGGTCACGGACCGGGGCATCCTCGTCTACGCCGGCGCGAACACCGAGGGACGCCTCGTGGCCGCCGAACCACCGAACCCGATCGTCGGGATCACGGGGGCGGGGGCCAGACTACTCGTAGCCACGACGGATGCCGTGTTAAAGTACCGAAACGGGTCCTACTTCAGTTGGTCCGCCACGGCCGATGATGTGTTGCGCGACCAGCAGATCAACCGCCTGCTGCTCCTGCGCGACGGTCACCTCGCCGTGGGAACCATCATGGGTGGGGTATACCTATTCGACGCCGACGGGCGGCTAGTGCATCACCTAGACTACGGAAACGGCCTGAGCAACAACACGGTACTGGCGCTCTTCGAGGACCGCGACGGCAACCTCTGGGCCGGTCTCGACCGCGGACTAAACCTTATCGTCCGCAGCGAACCCCTCCGGTTTTACCGTCAGGGCAAGCAGCCGATCGGCGCGGTGTACGCCGCCGAGACGTACGAAGGCGATTTTTTCATCGGCACTAATCAGGGGCTATTCGTCCGGGACCGCCAGTCGACCGAATTCGTCCTCGTACCGGGCACCGCCGGTCAGGTCTGGGAGCTGCGCGTCACGCCCTACGGACTCCTCTGCGGTCACAACGACGGAACCTTTCTCGTGGAGGGTAGGCGGGCGCGGCGGATATCGGAGCGTTCCGGGGGTTGGCAGACGATTGTCGTTCCCGACCAACCGGGCCGATTGCTGCAGGCAAACTATACCGGCCTGAGTATTCTGGATCTGGCAAGCGAGGGCCCGCCCGCTGCCGGGAGCTCGGAACAACGGCTGGAGGAACTGCTCGCCCCCGTCCGCTTCATTGCCCGGACGGGGCCCAACCAACTGCTCGCTCTCCACGGTTCGCGGGGTAGTTACCGTATCCGGTTATCCGACGACTGGCGGGAGATCCTAGGGGTAGACACCGTACGCGCCCCCGATCTCGTGCGCCCCTTCCTCGCCCGGTTCGGGGATACCCTCCTCGTACAGACGGAGGAACAGCGCTTTCACTATACCGACGATACTTTTCAACCGCTAGATCGGTTTCGGGGCGTTAAAGTCCGGCCCGCGGAATACATTCTTCCTGGCCGGGCCGAGACGCGGGAGTGGTTCGTCGCCGCCCGGGATCGGGTAACCGTGTACCGGGGTACCCGGGAGATCGCGGAGTATCCGGTCAGGCTGCGCCGCAACTTTCCGCGTATCATTCCCCTCGCCGACGGCACTTACCTTTTCTGTCTGGAGGAAGGGTTCGCGACGTACCGACCGACGAGCGGCCGGGGGGAAGCCGCATCACTCCGCTTAGGTCTGGATCGGGTATCGAACGACGTATGGCGGTTTGACTACGTCCTCCCCGCCCTCGATCGGCCCGTGCGCTACCGGTACCGGTTGCTGGGATTCAGCGATCAGTGGTCGGAGTGGTCGGAACTCGGGGAGAAGGAGTACACCAATCTGGGGGAAGGCGATTACCGTTTTCAGGTGCAGGCGGACTGGTACGGCGGGGCCCAGGAAGTCTCTTTTTCCATACCGGCCCCCTGGTACCGGACGCCGTGGGCCTATGCCCTGTACGCAGGCGTGTTCGGTGGCGCGGTGTATCTGCTCCTGCAGGAGCACAAAAACCGACTACATCAGCAGGCCCGCAAACTCGAGGCCGTGCGCCTGCGCCAGCTGCAGCGACAGCGCATCGAAGCCCGGAACCGACAACTCGAACAGGAGAACAGACGCAAAAGCCGCGAACTGGCGAACACCACCCTCACCCTGGCGAAAAAGAATGAGATGTTGCTGGACCTGAAGGAGGAACTCGCCCGCTTCGGCAAGCGCAAGGATACGGCGCGTGACCCCCATAAGCTGCTGCACCTCATCGAGCGCAATCTGAACCACGAGGAGGACTGGGCCATCTTCGAATCCCACTTCAACGAGGTACACGAAGCCTTTCTGAAGCGACTCCGGCAGGCTCACCCCCAACTGACCGCCGGCGACCTGCAACTAGCCGCCTTTCTCAAGATGGATCTTACCTCCAAGGAGATCGCCCCCCTGCTGCACATCTCCGTCCGGGGAGTCGAAAACAAGCGCTACCGCTTGCGGAAAAAGCTGGGGCTGGAGGGGAACGACAATCTGAATACTTACGTGCGGGAGTTCCAGTAATCCCATCCGCCCGCGCCGCAAACATTTGGTCAAACCGCGAATTTGTATCCATTAACCGCCCACCGGCCCCGCCTATCGTGGCGTATTGGCAATGGCGTAGTCATGGTGAGGTGTTTTTCTAGCAATTACGGGGCTTTCCGCCGACCTTGGTGAAGTAAATTCGGGAAATCTCCCGCCCTAGATTCAAGTCGATCTTACATGTACAGACAACGATTCATCCGCTGTGGCACCCTCTTCGCGATCCTGTCCTGCATTGGCACACATATGCTGTGGGGACAGGCCGGCGCCGTCACCGGACTGATCGCTACGGCCTACGATCATCACGTGGAACTGAGGTGGGATCAGCCGGGAAACCCCGCCGTCCGGAGCGTGCGCGTTTACGGCTCACGGCCCGGAGAGCAATTCGCCCCCCTCGGCACGGCCTCCATCGTACAGAACACCCACATCAACTTCGTCGGAGATGCCGACGTCACCACCCGGTACTTCGTACGGCCACTGACCGACGGGGGGGAACTGGGTACGCCGTCGGACACCGTGGAGGCCACCACCTACACCATGAGTGATTCGGCCCTGCTCGACATGGTGCAGCAGTATACCTTCCGTTACTTCTACGACTTCGGGCACCCGGTTTCCGGCCTGGCCCGCGAGCGTAACACTACCGCAACGGTGACTTCGGGCGGCAGCGGATTTGGGCTTATGGCCCTGATCGTAGGAGCCGAGCGCGGGTTCATCAGCCGGGAGGAAGCCCTGACCCGCACCGCCAAGATCGTAGACTTCCTCCTTACCGTGCCCCGCTTCCGGGGAGCCTTCGCGCACTGGATGAACGGGGCCACGGGGGAGGTCATCCCCTTCAGCGCCCGGGACGATGGCGGCGACCTCGTGGAAACCGCTTTCCTCCTGCAGGGCCTGCTTACCTCGCGACAGTACTTTTCCGGGGAGACGGAAGCCGAAACCAGTCTGCGCACCAACATCAACCGGATCTGGGGAGACGTCAACTGGAACTGGTACCGTAAATCAGTAGAGAACGTATTATACTGGCACTGGTCGCCGAACCACCAGTTTGCCATCAACCTCCCGCTGCGGGGTTTCAACGAAGTGCAGATTGCCTACATCCTGGGTGTTGCGGCTCCCGAACCCGCGCACCGGATCCCCGCATCCCTTTACCATACGGGTTGGGCCGGCAGTAACTATACGACCGACAATACCTTCTACGGGATTCCCCTGCTGGTAGGGCGCGGCAAGGGCGGTCCCCTTTTCTTCAGTCACTACAGCTACCTGGGCTTCGACCCACGCGGCAAGCGCGATCGCTACGCCAACTACTTCGAGCGCAACACCAACCAGTCGCTCATTCAGTACCAACACGCCATCGAAAATCCTTACAACCGGGAAGGCTACGGACCTGAGGCCTGGGGACTGACCGCCAGTGACGATCCTAACGGGTATATGGCGCATGCTCCCGACAGTCCGCAGACCGATAATGGCACCCTCACGCCCACCGCCGCCCTGAGCAGCATGCCCTACACTCCGGAGGAAAGCATGGCGGCCCTGAAGCACTTCTACCGGGACCTGGGTGATAAGACCTGGGGCATCTACGGCTTTTACGACGCCTTCAATCCCGGTCAGAACTGGTACGCGGACAGCTACCTGGCCATCGATCAGGGGCCCATCATCTGTATGATCGAAAATTACCGGAGCGGACTGCTCTGGGACCTCTTCATGTCGAGCCCGGAGATCGCTCCGGCCCTGGAGGCCATCGGCTTCGTGGAAGACAGTACGACTACCGCGGTGGCCCAACTGCCCGCTTTCCTCGCCACCCCGCCCCGCCTCTACCCCAATCCGGCCGGCGAGCGCGCCACGCTTTCCCTCTCCCTCGAACGGGCCACCCGGGTGACCGTTGACCTGCTGGATCCGACCGGTCGGGTCATCGCTGCCCTACTGACGGCTACGTCCCTGGAAGGCGGCATTCACGAAATTCCGTTGCTCCTGCGGCCCCGCCCCGCACGTGGGCTGTACGTCGTCCGTATTTCGGGCCCGGGAGGAGCCACCCACCTACCCCTGTTCATCAATCAATAAATCTTTCTACTACTCTAAATACATCCGATTATGCAACGAATTCTACTTCTCCTGTGCCTGTGCCTGGCCGGTTTCGGCCTGAGTGCTCAGGTGGTCCTCGAAGACTTTGAGGACGAAACGCCCGACCTTCCCTGGAATGCCTACGAAGGCACCTTTACCGGCCGGGTGGCCAACCCGGACATGACCACCATTAACCCCAGCGAATGGGTAGGGTCATACACGAAAGCGGGCGACAAGGCCTACAGCTACTTCGTCGCCGAACTGGAGGGAACCCTGGACCTCAGCGAAAACAACCAGTTCTCCATTCAGGTCTACGCGGGTGCCCCCACCCAACTGATCATGAAGCTGGAGCAGCGGGGCGGTGGCCAGTTTATTGAGAAAACGGTCAATATCGCCACGGCGAACGTATGGCGCACCTACACCTTCGACTTCAGCGCCGCCGCCGATCTCGACCAGCTCAATAACCTGATCCTCTTTTTCGATCCGGGCACCGAGACCAGTACCGATACGTACTTATTCGACAACATCGTCGCCTCCCCGGAGGGCCCCTGCGCCGGCACGGTCGCCGACGCCACCATCATCGATGACTTTGAATGTCAGCGTAATGCGACCTACGGCGTGCCGGGCTTCGATGACCTCATGACGATCGTCAACCCCGACAAAAGCGGCATCAACACCAGCGACAGCGTAGGCCAGTACACCGACCAGGATGGTGCCTTCCATGCCCTGGTGATCGACTACAGCTCGGCGCTCGACCTGTCGGTCAACAACCGCATCTGCATGAAAGTGTGGGCTCCGGTGGCGGGAGAGATTCTGTTCAAACTGGAGGGAGGCACCTCCCCCGCCAAGGAAGTACGCGTAATGGTTTCGGAGACGGAAACCTGGACGGAGGTCTGCGCGAACTTCAGCGACCAATCCGGGGCCAACCACAAAAAGATCGTACTGTTCTTCAACGTGGGCGTCGAGGAAGCAGCGGGTGACGTCTACTACATCGACGACATTACCCGCACGCCCGCTCCCCCCGCTGCGGCCCTGGAAGACTTCGAGGGCGGCGCGAAACTGAGCTGGACCCCCCTGAACGGCAATACCACGCTGAACGGCACCTTCAACGGTCCGATCACCAACCCCGACAAGGAGATCAACACCAGCAATACGGTGGGTTCCTACACCCGGGGCAGCAGCATGTTCAGCACGCTGACCGCTACGCTACCCAATGGCATCGACCTCAGCAGCAACCCCCAACTCAACCTGGACGTATGGGCGCCGGCCGACGGCACGGTCGTCACCCTGCAACTGGTAAGCGCTACGAGCGGACCGAAGTCCGCCTCCGCTACCGTCACTACGGCCCAGACCTGGCAGACGCTTAACTTCAATTTTGAGGAATTCGACGACGTCACCGACTTCGGACAGATCAATATCCAGTTCGCCCCCGATACGGACGGCACGGGCATGTACCTGTTCGACAACCTGACCCAGGGCCAGAGCACCGTCGACGCCTGCGCCGACGTGGAGCCCGACCCCACCACCCTCGACGATTTCGAGTGCCAGCGTAATGCGACCTATTCCGGCGACGCCCAGTTTCTGACCGTGGTCGATAACCCGGATGCCGGAGCCAACTCCCCCAACCAGAGCACGAAAGTGGGCAAGTTCGAGGATCAGCCCGGTGCGTTCAACGCCCTGGTTATTGAATACACTTCCCCCATCGACCTCAGTCTACGCAACCAGTTTAGCGCCACCGTCTGGGCCCCCGTAGAGGGCCAGTTGCTCTTCAAGTTGGAGGGCGGCATCGGTCCGAACGTGGAGAAGTTCGTGGAGATCGACACCACCGAGGCCTGGTCGACCTACACCGTTGATTTCAGCGATGCGGAAGGCGGAGCCTACACCAAGCTCGTGCTCTTCTTCGGTGCGGGCACGGACAACGCCACCGCGAATACCTACTACCTCGACGACCTCGGATTCAGCCGGGCGCCCTACGCGAGCTCCTGCATCTCGACCTTTGACGACGTCGACTACACGCTCGCCGACTGGCGCTACTTCGCCAACGGTGCATTCAGCGATAACGATTTCATCATCTCCGACAACCCCAACACCACGGGCATCAACGAGAGTGAGCGCGTCGGCACCTTCGAGGAGGCAATTGACGGTGAGACCTTCGCCGGCATGTACGCGGACCTGGAAGCCCCCATCGTGCTCACCAGTGGCGCCAAGTTCGTGACCATGAAGGTACTGATGGACTTCGCCACCTCGGTCGTCTTCAAACTGGAGCGCGGACGCGACGGTGCACCCGGCAGCGGAGACGTGGTCGCCGACTACACGACGCCCGGCGAGTGGCAGGAACTCACCTTCGACATGAGCGCCCTGCCCGACGGCGCCATGTACGATCGGATCACCATCATCATGAACAATACGGCCGTACCCACCGCCGCCATGACCTACTACTTCGATGACATCGCGGTAGGCGGCGGAGACTGTGGTAATCTGACTAGTCTGTTCGCCCCCGTGACCGTAGCATCCCTGCGGGTATTCCCCAACCCGATCACCGACTGGCTGACCATCGAGAATGCCGACGGAGCCTCCAGCTTTACCCTGACCAACATGCTCGGCCAGCAAGTGGCCCGCAAGCAGGTAAGCGGAGCGGGAACGCGGGAGCAATGGGATCTCAGCGACCTGGCCAAGGGCACCTACCTGCTTACCGCTCAGGACCGTACGGGCCGGCTCGTAGCCCGCTCCATGGTCATCAAACGGTAATACGAATGACGATGCGCTTACTGAGCGTCTTACTCGTGCTGTGCTGCGCCTGCCAGGCTCCCCCGGGGGGAGTCGGGCGGGCGCAGGGCGGCGCGGTTGAGACTACCGATACGACCGCCTTCAGCCTGGACGAGCTGCAGCGCCGCACCTTTAATTACTTCTGGGAAACCGCCCTGCCGGGCAACTATCAAATCCCCGACCGCTGGCCGACGGAGCGCTTCAGCAGCATCGCCGCTACGGGCTTCGGGCTTACGTCCTACCTCGTGGGCGTGGAGCGCGGCTACGTCACCCGCGAGCAGGCCGCGGAGCGTACCCTCCTAACCCTGGAAAAACTCTGGAGCCTGCCCCAGGGACCGGAAATGACGGGAGTAGCCGGATACCGGGGCCTCTTCTACCACTTCCTGACCAACGATGAGGCCCTACGGTACAAGGACGTGGAACTCTCCACCATCGATAGCGGCCTGCTGATGGCGGGTGTCCTTTCGGCGCAGAGCTACTTCGACGGCACCGATGAGACGGAACGCCGCATCCGCGAACTGGCCGATCTGCTGTACCGGCGGGTGGAGTGGGACTGGTCGCTCAACGAGCAGGGCCGCATGAGTATGGGCTGGCGTCCCGACCGCGAGTTCATTCCCGCCGACTGGAACGGCTACAACGAGGCCATGATCCTGCTGGTCCTCGGCCTGGGCTCCCCGACCCACCCTCTGCCGGACGATGCGTGGGAACGCTGGACGGAGAATTACGCCTGGGAAGAATTTCAGGGCTACGATCATTTGAACTTCAGTCCGCTCTTCGGTCACCAGTACAGTCATATGTACATCGACTTCCGCGGCATCCGGGACGACTACATGCGCGAGCACGACAGCGACTACTTCGAAAACAGCCGTAAGGCCACCCTCGCCAACCGGGCTTACTGCATCGAAAACCCTCAGGGCTTCGCCGGCTATGGTCCGAACCAGTGGGGACTTACCGCCTGCGACGGGCCCGGCGGGCTCGACACTCTTTACCGGGGGCAGGAAGTGAAGTTTTTCGACTACCGGGCCCGCGGGGCTTCCGCGCGCCACGTCATCGATGACGGCACCATCGCTCCCACCGCGGCCGGGGGTTCGGTACCCTTCGCGCCGGAGGAGTGTATTGCCGCTCTGGACCACATGTGGACGACCCGGTACGATAGCCTCGTCGGGCCCTACGGGTTCCGGGATGCTTTCAACCCGAGCTTCACCTTCGGCAAGGGCAACGAGAACGGTTGGTACGACGTCGACTACCTGGGCATCGACCAGGGACCCATCCTGATCCAGATCGAGAACCACCGCAGCGAACTGATCTGGAAACTGATGCGCAAAAACCCTTACATCCGACGGGGCCTGGAGCGGGCCGGTTTTACGGGTGGCTGGCTGGGTGAATAGAGCCTTTCCCCTCCCCTTAAATTCTATTATGCAACCAACGGTATATCTTTTCCTGGCGATCTTTTCGGTGGTAGCGGCAGCGATGCTGGACCCCGGTACCGAGCCGGCACCCGCGTCCCCGCCCAACGTCGTGTTTATCCTCAGCGACGATCACCGCTACGACTTTATGGGGTTTACCGGTAAGGTTCCCGGCCTGGAAACCCCGCATATGGACCGCATGGCGCGCGGAGGGATCCACGTAAAAAACGCCTTCGTGGGTACCGCGCTGTGTTCCCCGAGCCGTGCCAGTATTCTGACCGGACAGTACAGCCACGTGCACGAGGTAGTGGATAATGACGCGCCGGCCCGGGAGGACCTCATTTACTTCCCCCAGTACCTGCAGGAGGCCGGCTACGAAACCGCCTTCATGGGCAAGTGGCACATGGGCCATCACAATGCCGACGCCCGTCCGGGTTTCGACCGCTGGATCAGCTTCGAGGGGCAGGGAGTCTACTACAACCCCACCCTCAACGTAGACGGGGAGGAAGTATCCTACCGGGACAGCGCCTACGTCACCGACGTGCTCACCGACTACGCCGTGGACTTCATCCGCCGGGAGCGGAGCGACGAAAAGCCCTTCTTTCTGTACCTCTCCCACAAGGCGGTGCACGCCGAATTTCAGCCCGCACAACGGCACGCGGGAGAATACCGCGACGTGGACATTCAGTATCCTCCGACAATGTACCCGCCCGACGTCGACCCGACGGACTACCGCACCGTGACCGCGCCCCGGCCCACCCTGCGGGAGAAGCGGCGGGCGCTGGAGGTAGGTTACCGCTACGACCTCGTCCCGAACTGGGTGAAGGCCCAACGCAACAGTTGGCACGGCGTCGATTACATGTACAACGGCGACATGGATTTCAACACCTTCTACCGCAACTACCTGGAAACCCTGCTCGGCATTGACGAGAGCATCGGCACCGTACTACGGACCCTAGAGGAGACGGGGCAGCTGGAGAATACCATCGTCATCTATATGGGCGATAACGGCTTCAGCTTCGGCGAACACGGCCTGATCGACAAGCGGCAGGCCTACGAGGAGTCGATGCGGGTACCCCTGCTCGTGTACGCCCCCGCCATGCTGGATGCCCGCGGGATGGAGGAGATCGCCACCAACGCCGATATCGGTCCTACCATCCTGGACATGGCCGGACTGGCTACCCCGGAGCAAATGAACGGCCGGTCCTTCCTGCCCCTGCTGCGGGGGGAGACGGTCGCGGACTGGCGCAAGAACTTCTTCTACGAATACTACTGGGAGCGTCCCTTCCCGCAGACGCCGACGGTGCACGCCATACGCTCCGACAGCTTCAAATTCATCCGCACCCAGGGCATCTGGGACATCAACGAATTCTACGACCTCGTCAACGACCCCCACGAGGCCCGCAACCTCATCGAGGACCCGAACCACCAGGCGAAGATCGCCGAGATGAACCGCGCACTCTTCGAGTGGCTGGAGGAAACCCAGGGACTGAAGATCCCCCTCAAACCGACGCTGGGCGTGCGGGGAGGGCAGGACTGGAAGTACGGGCATACGTACTGACGGTGGTAGCTACCCGTTGGACGGTCTTTTAATTTATCCTAACCCACCAATAATTTATCATGCGACGACTTCTTTTCACCAGTTACGCCTTCCTCCTGGGTCTGGCGCTTTCCGCCCAGACTACGGTAACCGGTACGGTCACTGACGGTAACGAACCCCTGATCGGGGTGAGCGTGCAGGTCATCGGGACCACCAGCGGCTCCGTTACCGATTTTGACGGCAGCTACACCGTATCCGTACCGGAAGGAGGGGACAGCCTGGTGTTTTCTTACACCGGCTTCCAGTCCCAGCGGTTGGCCATCGCCGGTCGCGGCGTTATCGACGTGACGTTGGGAGAAGCCACCGAACTATTGCAGGAAGTCGTCGTGATCGGCTACGGCGTCCAGCAGAAAGGTGACCTGACCGGAGCGGTATCGGTGGTCGAGTCGGAGCAACTTACGGACATTCCCACCCAGTCGCTGGGCCAGTCGTTGCAGGGCAAGGTTTCCGGCCTCCAGATCATCCCCGGGTCGGGTGCACCGGGGGCGGACGCTATCTTCCGTATCCGGGGGGTAGGTACGCTGAACAACGCCGATCCGCTCTTCGTGGTCGACGGCATGATCCTCAACGACATCAGCTTCCTTAATCCCCAGGACGTGCAGAGCGTTTCCGTACTGAAGGATGCCTCCGCGACGGCCATTTACGGGGCGCGGGGCGCCAATGGCGTCATCATCGTTACCACCAAGCAGGGGGGCGGGGCCGCGGGAGCCGGCGGATTCACGGTGAGTGCGTACACGGGCACCCAGGAGGTCATCCGAACCATTGACGTCCTGAACGCCAACCAATACGCCACTTTGCTCAACGAAGTCGACGTCAACGAAGGCCGGCGGCCCCGCTTCGCCAATCCGGAGCAGTACGGGGAGGGTACCAACTGGCAGGACGAGGTGTTCCGCACCGCTCCGATCTACAATGCCCAGCTTTCCTTTAACGGCGGAGGCGACCGGGGCACCTTTAATTTCAGCGCCAACTACTTCCGTCAGGACGGGATCATCCAGGGTTCCAATTTCGACCGCCTAACCCTCCGACTCAATAATTCCCGTAAGGTGAAGGATTGGCTCAACGTAGGCAGTAATCTCTCCCTGGGCATCAACGGTTCCGACAACGTCGACGCGGGCAGCATCTTACTGACCGCCTACCGGGCCGACCCCATCACGGTTCCCATTGACTCGGCCGGCAACTTCGGCGACGCCACCGCAATCGGCAATACGGGCAACCCCCTGGCCACGATCTTCTACAGCAACAATCGCAGCCAGTCTTACCGCGCGGTTGGTAACGCTTACGCGGACATCAGCTTCCTCGACCACTTCACCTTCCGCACCAACTTCGGCCTCGACTTCGATTACAACCGCAACCGCAACTTCTCTCCGGTCTTCTTCGTCAGCGCTAATCAGCAGAACAAGGAGAGCAATATCAACGTCTTCAACGGCTACAACCGCAACTGGCTCTGGGAAAACACGGTGAGCTACAATAATGACTTCGGTATCCACCACTTGGACGGAGTGGCCGGCGTGACCTACCAGGACAACTTCGGGGAGTTCCTCAGCGGTGGCCGGCAGCGGCTCATTGGTGAGGATCCTTCCTTCTTTTACCTGAACTCCGGGGACGTCACCACCGCCACCAACGGCGGCGGAGCGGGAAGCAACTGGGGACTGGTATCCTACCTTGGTCGCCTCAACTACGTCTACGATGCCCGCTACCTGATCACGGTGTCGGGCCGCCTCGACGGCTCCTCCCGTTTCGGTGACAACTACCAGTATGGCTTTTTCCCGTCGGTAGGCCTGGGCTGGAACATCAGCCAGGAGGATTTCTTCAGTACCGACGGCCTCATCAGCCGGCTCAAAGTACGGGCCAGCTGGGGCCAGACCGGCAACGACCGCATCGGCGACTTCGACTACCTGCCCCGCGTGGTCAGCGGCGTTGGTGCCGTATTCGGACAGGACCCCGTGCTCCTCCCCGGCTCCACCCTGACCACCCTGGCCAACCCGGACCTGCGGTGGGAACAGACGACCCAAACCGACATTGGGGTAGAGGTAGGATTGTTTGACAACAAGTTCCTGTTCGAAGCCGACGTCTACCGCAAGGTGACCGACGACATTCTCTTCAACGCGCCGATACCCGATTACATCGGTGCCAACGCGCCCCGTCGTAACGTGGCTTCCGTGCTGAACCGGGGCGTAGACCTGAACCTCACCTGGCGGGAAACCCGTAGTGATCTTCAGTATTCGATCGGGGGCAACGCCAGCTTCGTCCACAACGAGGTGCTGCGCCTCGACGGCACGGCGGTCGATTTCTTTGAGGGCGGCCTCGGCATCGGCGGTCAGTTGGGCACCAACTCCCGCATAGGCTTCGCGGCCGGCTCCTTTTACGGCTACGAACTCGACGGGGTATTTCAGAATGAGGAAGAACTGGCCACCTTTCCCAAATTCGGCATTCAGGGAGTCGGCGATCTGCGCTTCCGCGACCAGAACGGCGATGGGGTCATCACGGCGGCCGAAGACCGGGTCATTCTCGGATCGGCTATCCCCGACATGGTCCTCGGCATCAACGGATCGGCTAACTACCGGGGCATCGAGCTGAGCTTCGACGTCACCGGGCAGTTCGGCAACGAGGTGATCAATGCCAAAAAGATGGCCCGCTTTGGTGCCTACAACTACGAGACCAGCTTCCTCGACCGCTGGAACGGCGAGGGAACCAGCAACAGCGAACCCCGCATCACCCAGGCCGGCCAGAACATCGAAACCCTGTCCACCCGCTTCGTCGAAGACGGCTCTTACCTCCGCCTGCGTAACGTGACCCTCGGATACCGCTTTGCTTCCGGCGTCACGGACAAGTTGCGGGCCCAGTCCCTCCGCATTTACGTTTCCGGCACCAACCTGATCACCAGTCAGCAGTACTCGGGCTACAACCCCGAAATTTACAACGGCAGCGTATTCAGCAACGGTATCGACCGGGGTACCATTTACCCCATCGCCCGCACCCTCACGGCCGGCATCGACGTCACTTTTTAGTCCTAACCCTCAAGTTATCCAACCATGAAATCGATCATCCCTACCCTCCTGGCAGTCCTTTTGCTGGTCGCTGCATCGTGTAACGAGGTGCTGGACCGTACGCCCCAGGGCGAGTATACCCTCGGTAATTTTTTCCGGACCGAAGAGCAGGCCGTGCAGTCCGTCAACGCCGTCTACAACCAACTGCGGCAGTGGCAAACCCACGTATTCAGCTTTATCGGTATGACCGACATCGTCAGTGACGATGCCGATAAGGGTAGCTTTACCTCCGACGGCTTCTTTCTTCAGGAGATCGACGACTTTACCTATACCTCCACCAACACCGCCCCCGCTACCGTATGGGGTGGCTACTACACCGGTGTCTTCCGCAGCAATCTGGCCATCACGCGTATCCCCGAAGTGGTCGACATGGACGAGACCCTCCGGACCCGACTGATCGGGGAGGCCCGCTTCCTGCGGGCTTATTACTACTTCAACCTGGTGCGGTGGTTCGGCGACGTGCCCCTGATCCTGGATCCCTTCCCCGCCGTGTTTGAGATTCCCCGTACGCCCCGCGACGAAGTGTACGCCCAGATCGAGGCCGACCTCCGGGCGGCGGCGGATGCCCTTCCCGAGAGTTATAGTGGCGTTGACGTAGGCCGCGCCACCAGCGGGGCCGCTAAATCCTTGCTCGCCAAAGTTGCCCTCACCCGCGGCAACCACCAAACAGCGGCCGACCTGGCCCTTGAGGTGATCAACAGCGGTCGCTACTCCCTGCTCCCCAGCTTCGCCCAGATCTTTACCCTCGAGGGAGAAAACAGCAGCGAAAGCATCTTTGAGGTACAGGCGGCGGCCTTCGAGATCGGTGGCGGCGGCTCCCAGTACAACGAGGTACAGGGCGTCCGTGGGGTACCCAACCTCGGCTGGGGTTTCAACAAACCCAGCGACAACCTGATTGCCGCCTTTGAACCCGGCGACCCCCGACGCGAAGCGACCATTTTGTACGTCGGCGAAGTATTGCCCGACGGCTCCGCCATCGTAGTGGGCGATGACAACATTGTCGGTGAGCGCTTTAACCAGAAAGCCTTCGTACCCGATCACCCGGGGGGCAACGGCAACGGTCCCGGCAACATCCGGATATTCCGCTACGCCGACCTGCTCCTGATCGCCGCCGAAGCGCTGAACGAGATCGGCCAGCCGGAGCAAGCACTCGTCTACCTCAATCAGGTGCGCGCGCGGGCACGTGGCGGCAACGCAAACGTGCTGCCCGACGTGACCGCCACCGACCGGACCGCCTTACGCGCCGCCATACTTCACGAGCGCCGCGTCGAACTGGCCCTCGAGCAGCACCGCTGGTTCGACCTCGTACGCACCAATCGGGCCGCGGAGGTGATGCAGCCGCTGCGCCCCAACTTCACGCCGGGTAAGAACGAACTCTTCCCGATTCCCCAGACGGAGATCGACCTGAGCCAGGGTGCCTTGCAGCAGAATCCGAATTACTGATCGGTTGCGGAGAAAGTGATGCGTACCGCAACGTACCTATCCTTTCTCCGCAAACAGATATTTTTCCTCGTACATCAGATCGAGCTCATCGAGTAAGGTCCGGTATTCGTCCTCGAACGTTCGCCGGACCTGCGTGCGCGAGGCTTTTTCCAGATAGGCGGCGACGCTGCCGTAGTGGTGTGCCTTTTGGTTCGCTATGTACCGTTCCAGCACGGATCGATCGCGGTAGTCCGCGGAGTGGCAGGCGTAACCGGTTTGCCACTTGAAGTCCGGATAGCCGTGGTCCCGCATCCAGCAGGAGCTACGGGCCTTCACTTCCCGGAGTACGTCGGAAATTCTGTGCGAACGGGGCAGGCCGTGGAGTAGGTGGACATGATCCATTGCGCCACCAATCTTGTACACCCGGCAGTCCATGTCCCGCAACTTCGCATCCAGTACCTGATGCAGTGCCTGCTCGATCTCCGGCAGGATCAGGGGTCTGCGGTACTTCGTGCCGAAGGTGGTATGGAGGACGACCCGGATGAAGGACTGCGGCATTTGTTTGTTTTTGTCTAAATAAATACAAAAATTTTTATTTGCAAAATATTGGAAGCCTGCCGGTAGGTTGAGGATGGTTCTCTCCATTGATGTGTGGCAAGGGGTTGTACCACCTCGCCACGGTGAGGACGGCCCCGCCGGGGCCGGGAGGGGGATTGTCAGTTAGGTGAGGATGATTCTCTCCATTGATGTGTGGCAAGGGGTTGCACCGCCTTGCCACGGGAAGGACGGCCCCGCCGGGGCCGGGCCGGGGGATTGTCAGTATAGGTGAGGATGGTTCTCTCCATTATTATGTGGCAAGGGGTTGCACCACCTCGCCACGGGAAGGACGGCCCCGCCGGGGCCGGGCCGGGGGGATGCAATTCCAGGAACTAGAAGAACATCCGGTAGCTCTGGACGCCGGCGAGGATCACGAAGAGGGCACCGACCAGCAGGTGGACGTGGCGGGTCACGTAATGCGCGTGGGCATCGATCCATCTGGCACCGCTAGCGTAAGCGGTTAGAATAAGCATGGCACCCGCGGCCGCGCCCACTACGAACGCCGCCTTAGCCAGGACGGCCGTATCCAGAATACCATCGGACATGAGCCAGCTGCCGATGGCGAAGAAGTACGGAATGGCCAGAAAATTCACGAGGGAGACGCTGATGCCCTCCCAGTAGGGATTCTCAACGGTCTTCTCCTCCCGCTGCCGTTCGACGGACTCCGTTGCCTGCCGCTCCCGGAACCACTTGAAAAAGAAGAACAGCGCTAGCAAAGCCAGCACGGGAATGGCCCACCAACTCAGCAATTCCACGATATCGGGGTTCGTCCGCAGATAATTGACCCCTACGATGGCAATGGAGGTCTGGACCAGAAAAACGGTCACGATGCCGGCCGCGTAGCGGAAACCCGCCCCCTTGCCCGCTTCCAGACTAGCGGTAGCTACCGACAAATTGAGCATGCCGGGAGGAAGGACGGCACCGGCGGAGGAGGCCAGTCCAATAAGTAAAGCGGTCAGGTATTCCAAACGAAGATATCTTTTGGGGGTACCCTTTAGAACCCGAGCCTTCGCCCCGAAGTTGGGTCAAACCGATCCTACCGGCGTGGAATAGCGGACAATGCGGTACATTGGGAGCATGCAACGTCGATCCATCACCCCCCTCCTCTGCCTGCTGATCTGCTCCCTGGTTTCGGGCGGATTGTACGCTCAGCAGTTCCGCGCCCTGCTCATTACCGAAACGGCCGGCTGGCACCATCCCTCCATCACCGCGGGCATCCCCGCCCTGCAGGCGCTGGCCCAGCGTCATGAATTCGTGCTCGACCGCCAGCAGGATGCCATCCCGCTTTCCGACAAGGGACTGGAGAAATACGATGTCATCATCATGCTCAGTACCACCGGCGATATCTTCACCGACGAGGAGCAGGCGGCCTTCGAACGTTTCATTCAGTCGGGAAAGGGCTACGTCGGCATTCACGCCGCCTCCGATACGGAGTACGAGTGGCCGTGGTACACCCGGCTCGTGGGACGCATGTTCAAAATTCACCCCACCAACCAGACGGCCATGCTACAGGTTACCGATCCGGCCTTCCCCGGCCTCGAACGCTGGCCCCGGCGCATGCTCTGGACCGACGAGTGGTACGAATTCCAGGATGCTACTACTGACGGTCTGAATACCATCGTTACGGTGGACGAAAGCACCTACGACCCTAAGGTTAAATGGGGGGACAACGAGGGTAAGGGCATGGGCGAAACCCATCCCATCGCCTGGTACCACGATTTTGACGGTGGCCGTGCCTTCTATACCGCCCTGGGCCATATGGACGATACCTATAAGGACGATCTGTTCCTGCAGCACATTTACGGTGGCATCTACTGGGCGGCTACCGGTAAGGGCCTCAAGGCCACGAAGTAGTTACTCGGCCAGGCGGTCGACGATGGGTCCGATCACAGCGCGCCAGATGTCGTAACCGGCGTCGTTCATGTGCAGGTTATCGCCGATGAAGATATCGTCGCGCACTTGCCCGTCGGCCCGCAGCGCCGGTGTCCACACGTCGGCGTAATAGGTGTGGTCGGTTTTCTCCGCATAGGCCCGTAAGCGTGCATTCGCGTCCTCGTACTCTTCCTTCAGGTTCCAGCGGGCGACGCTCGGCTTGGGAGAAATGAACACTACCGGTACGTCCTTCCCCACGTGCTTGCCGATCATCTTGCGCAGTTCCTTGGCCTGCTTGAGCACCTGCTTCGGGGAGTCCCCGGCCGCGATGTCATTATCGCCTTCGTATACGAATACCACGCCGGGCCGGTACGGATAGATGACCCGATCGGCGTAGTGCAACAGATCGCTAAACTCGGAGCCCCCAAAGCCCCGGTTGAGTACCCGGTGGCCGGGAAAATCCTCCCCCAGCGTGTTCCACTTCACGATCGAGGAGGAGCCTACGAACAGCATGACCCCGGGGGCAACGGGTTCTACCTTATCGGCTGCCTCGAAGGCCCGGATGGCGGACTCGAAGCGCGTAGCGTCCTGAGCGGTAAGTACGGAGGAAAACAATAGAAAAAGGAGTAACATTCGCATGGTGGAAGGTTTGGGCGGGTACGCGGGAGCCGTGAAAATAAGTCCCGCGCGCGTAGGGACCGACAACCTAGCCGCGGGGACCGGCGTTTCCCGGCTTTAACCCCACGCCGTGCTCGCCAAAAGAATCATTCCCTGCCTCGACATTAAAGACGGTCGTACCGTCAAGGGTGTCAATTTCGTTAATCTGCGCGATGCCGGCGACCCCGTCGAACTGGGAGCCAAGTACAGCCAGGCCGGGGCCGATGAACTGGTCTTTCTCGACATCACCGCCACCCACGAGCGCCGCAAGACCCTGGCCGACCTGGCCCGCGACATCGCCCGCCACCTCAATATTCCCTTCACCATCGGTGGGGGCATCAGGGCGCTGGAAGACGTCCACGTACTTCTCGATGCCGGTGCCGACAAAGTGGCCGTGAACTCCGCCGCGGTCCGCCGCCCGGAACTTATCGATGAACTGGCCTACGCCTTCGGCAATCAGTTCGTCGTGCTGGCGGTCGACGCTAAGCTGGTTGACGGAGAGTGGTACGTGCACCTCAACGGCGGCCGCATCAAGACGGACCAAAAGCTGTACGATTGGGTCGGCGAAGCGCAGGAGCGGGGGGCCGGGGAGATTCTGTTTACCAGCATGGATCACGACGGTACCAAGGCCGGATTCGCCAACGAAGCCCTGGCCCGCATGAGCGAGCAGCTGAGCATTCCCATCATCGCCAGTGGCGGAGCGGGCAGTAAGGAGCACTTCGCCGAAGTCTTTACCGACGGAAAAGCGGATGCGGGTCTCGCCGCCAGCATTTTCCACTTCGGGGAGGTCGAGATCGCGGACCTCAAGGATTACCTATCCGGACGGGGCGTGCCGGTGCGGCCGGTCAGCCGATGAACGCTTCGGCTCCGGCGGCCAGCATGGTCAGTAGGCTCACGCCGGTGAACGCCAGGTATACGATCGTCAGGATGCCGTACAACTTGAACAAGCGCGCCAGTGCCGCCAGGGAACCCGCAACCGCGCGAGCATCCGTATGGTCGACGGCCGTGACGGCTTCGGCGCCAAATTTGTACAGCAAGTACGACAGGTAGAACAGCAGCAAGAGTATGCCGGCGTAGAATGCCAGCACGATCGTCATCATTACCCCGGTTCCCTCCGGGGCGCCAAGTCCGAATACCGTCATCATCGTACCGCCGAAGCCAACCACCAGGATCAGGAAGATGCCGACGAAAACCATACTTACGATACCGAGAAAGCGGCCCCACTTGCCGGCTTTGCGTAGGTTTGCGGCGTCTTGCCGGGTCAGGCTGAGTTCAGCACTGTAGTCTCCGTCGAGGGTGGAAGCGTTTCCAAACATAATTTCCAGGGGTAATTCGGTGAATAAGATAAAGCTATGCAGGTAAACAGCGATACGGTAGGCGCACTCGCCTTCGATAAAGAAAACGGCCTTCTCCCCGCTATAGTGCAGGATAACACTACCCGTGTCGTGCTTATGCAGGGCTACATGAACGCGGAGGCGCTCGAACGTACGATGGCCACCGGCCGGGTCACCTTCTTCAGCCGCAGCAAGCAACGTCTCTGGACTAAGGGGGAAACCTCCGGCAACGTTCTCCAATTGGTGCGCATCGACGCCGACTGCGACCGCGATTCCCTGCTCATTCAGGCTACGCCCACCGGCCCCGTCTGCCACACCGGAACCGATACCTGCTGGGCGCAGGCCAACGAAGGAGATTTCATCGATCACCTCGAAGCGACCATCCAGGATCGGCGCGATCACCCCAGCGAGTCCAGCTACACCACCTCCCTACTCCGCAGCGGCATCAATAAGGTGGCCCAGAAAGTCGGTGAGGAAGCCGTCGAGCTCGTCATCGAAGCCAAGGACGACAACAAGGACCTCTTTCTCGGCGAAGCGGCCGACCTGCTTTATCATTACCTCGTCCTCCTGGCCGCCAAGGGTTATACGCTCGAGGAAGTCCGGGAGGTTCTGCGCCAACGCCACCGGTAGGGCGGGGCCGCGGGAGCCAACTTTGTCCAGGCAACCAATGCGGGTCCCCCGGCTGTTATCCACTCACCCACTCCTCCATTCATCCCCTCATCCCCCACCCATGACCCTCCAAGAACGCATCACCCCCGACCTCAAAGCCGCCATGCGCGCAAAGGACCAGGCCGCCCTCCGGGGTATCCGGGCCATTAAAAACGCCCTCCTGCTCCAGCAGACCGACGGCAGCGGCGCCACCCTCGACGAAGCCGGCGAGATCGCTCTGCTCCAAAAACTCGTGAAGAGTCGTCAGGAAAGTCTGGAGATCTACGAAAAACAGGGCCGGGAAGACCTTGCCCAACCCGAGCGAGAGGAGATCGAGGTCATCAGCCGTTACCTTCCCGAACAACTCTCCGATGAGAAACTGGAAGCCCTGATCCGGGAAGTCATCGCCGAAACCGGCGCTACCTCCATGCGCGACATGGGCAAGGTGATGGGGCAGGCCAACGCCCGTGCCGCCGGCCGTGCGGACGGAAAGCAGATCGCCGCCACCGTCAAACGCCTCCTCGCCTAAAGCCGGCCCCGGCGTTCCAGTCCTCCCCCCTCCATGCTAAAGAAGCTTGATTGGTACATCATCGGCAAGTTCATGCGCACCTTCTTCTTTACGGTGCTGATCTTCTCCATGGTGAGCCTGATCATCGATTTCAGCGAGAAGGTGGAGCGATTCATCGAGTCGGACATCACGAAGCAGATCATCGTCTTCGAGTACTTTCCGACCTTCCTGCTCTTCATCCTCGGGTTTTTGTGGCCCATGCTGACGCTGATCGCCGTCATCTTCTTTACGGGGCGGATGGCGGACAACTCCGAGATCATCAGCATTCTCAACGCCGGGGTCAGCTTCTGGCGACTGATGCGTCCCTATCTGGTATCCGCCGGCTTCCTGTTCTTGCTCTACCTGGTGGGCATCCACTACCTCGTACCCCTGGCCAACGCCCACCGCACGGAACTGGAGCGGGTGTACTTCAGCCGGGGCCGGGACGAAGGCAAGACCTCCAACGTTCACTTCTTCGTCGCGCCGGACACGAAGGTGTACATGACCCACTACAGTAAGCGGGACAGCGCCGCGCGCAACTTTCGCATCGAGCAACTGGCCGACAATCGCCTGGTCAGCCTGACCAAAGCGCGATCCGCCAAATTTATCGAAGGCGATCCGGCGGTGTGGCGACTCGAAAACTACGAGATGCGCACCTTCGACGGTCTCCACGAAACGATCACGATTGGCGGTAAGGAAACCCTCGATACGGTCCTCAATCTCCGCCCCGATGACTTCGTCGACTACCGCGAGCAGCAGTCCGCCCTCACCACGCCGGAGCTGTTGACCCAGATCCGCAAGCAACGCGAACGGGGGGCCGGCAACATACGCAAGTACGAAGTCGAGCTGGCCCGTCGCACCGCCGAGCCCTTTACCATCTTCATTCTTACCCTGATCGGCCTGTCGGTGGCCGGCCGGAAGGTGAGAGGCGGCATGGGCATACAGCTGGCCCTGGGCATTTTCATGGGGGCCCTTTTCGTCTTTCTGAGTCGGTTTGCCTCCACCATCAGTGCCGGAACGAACCTGCCCGTACTCCTGGGGATGTGGATGCCCAACATCATCTTTTTCGCGGCGGCCCTCTACTTCGTGTCGCGTGCGCAACGCTAGGAACGCATCTAAAGCGGCCGATTTTTGTTAAATTTAGAACGGACCCGCTCCGCAGCCGGCCGGTAAATACCAAGCAAATGGACCAGAAAAAGTTAATGACCTGGGGAATCATCGGATTCTTCCTCCTGATCATCTTTGCGATGATCAGCAGCGCCACCTTCGTAACGATCGAATCCGGTGAGCGGGGCGTTCTGTTCCGGCGGTTCGCCGGCCTCGACAAGGAAACCGTCTACGCCCCCGGTTTCCACGTGGTCTCCCCCTGGAACACCATGTTCGTATACGAGGTCCGCGAGGCCCAACTCGAGGAAGAGATGGAGGTCCTTTCCAGCAACGGTCTCAACATCAAGGTCGACGTGACGGCCCGCGTACGCCCTAATTTCGGTAAAGTGGCGCTGCTGCACGAAACCTTCGGCCGGGACTATATGGAGCGGCTCATCCGGCCCGAAGTGCGGTCGAGCGTACGCCAGGTGATCGGCAAGTTTACCCCCGAAGAGCTCTACTCCACCAAGCGCGACGAAGTACAAACGCTCATTACCGAGGAGCTTTCCAACACGCTGGCCACTAACTTCATCGATCTACGGGCCATCCTCATCCGCGACATCGAGTTGCCCGACAAGGTGCGCATGGCCATCGAGGAGAAGCTCGAAGCCGAGCAGGCCTCCCTCAAGTACGAATACATCCTGACCCGCGAGAAGCAGGAAGCCGAGCGGCGACTGATCGAAGCCCAGGCGAAGGCCGACGCCAACCGGGTCCTTACGGCCAGCCTGTCGGAGAATATTCTGCGCGATAAGGGCATCGAAGCGACGCTGGAACTGGCAAAATCGCCCAACAGTAAGATCGTGATCGTCGGTGACGGTGGCAGCGGCGGCCTGCCCCTCATTCTGGGCGGCGGTAATTAATCGGCCTGCCGCAACTGCGACAGGTAGTGATTGTAGACGAACTTCGGCGTCTCCGCGTATAGCTGTTCGTATAGCGAGAGTGCCCGCCGGCGCGACTCGGTGTCCTTACCCCCGCTGATGGTATAGTAAGCGAAGTATGCCTCGGCCTCCTGCTCCACCGTAAGGGTGTCGGAGGTTAGCAGGTTTTTGATGATTTCCTCCGCTTCCGGAATATTCTCCGGAGCATAGGCCACCAAGCAGCGGGCGTGGAGTAGTCTGGCCCCGAAGAGGACGTCGGGGTTTCCGAGGTCTTCGGCGACTTCGAGCGCTTCCCGTTCCACCTTCTTTACGGCTTCCAGTTGGCCGTCCGCCAGCAGGACCAGCCCCTTCTCGTAGAGGCTGGATCCCAGAACCAGGCGGTTATTGGTCGTGCGGGCGATCTCGATGGCCTGATCGTAGTACTGGCCGGAGAGGTCGTACTTCGCCTGCAGGTAGTAGATATCCCCCAGGGTATTCACCGCCTTCGCCACCCCCTTGCGGTAGCCCAGGTCGCTGCTGATGGACAGGCAACGATCCAGGTGAGCGATGGCCTTCGAGAAGTCGCCCATGACGCTGTTGATGTCCCCGAGCAGGCCCTCCGTGACCGCGATGCCCTGGCGGTCGCCGATCTCGTAACACATCTTGAGGTCCTGCTCGTACAGTTCGAGGGCCGCCTCGTACTTTCCCTGTCGTTCCTTGATGTTACCGAGGCTCCCCAGTCCGATGGCTTGCAAACGGCGGTCGCCCAGCTCCCGCGCCAGCCGCAACCCCCGGCGGTGGTGGTCGAGCGACAGATCGTAGTCACCGCTCTCGAAGTACACGATGCCCAGGTTGGTGTGCAGGGTAGCCAGTCCCATATTGTCGTTGCTGGCCTCGTGGCGCGGGATCTGGTCGCGAATGACCGCGATCGCCTCGTCGTAGCTGCCCAGGTTCATGTAGGTGAGCCCGAGGTGACTGATCGTGCCGGCGGAGGTAGTCGTGCCGGCCTCACTGAGCCCGCTGTCGAGGGACTTTTTGTAGTAGGTGAGGGCCCGATCGTAGTGATTGGTGCGGAAGAAGAGGTTGCCCATATTGCTGTACGCCCGGGCGATACCGAAGATGTCGTCGACCGACTCGAAGAGGCCGGCGGCTACCTTCAGGTAATCCATCGCGACCTCGTATTCCCCCTTGAGGGTATGGAGTTGCCCAAGCGCATTGTTGGTACGGCCCAGCAGTACGACGTCCCGACTGTCCTTGGCGATCAGTTGGGCTTCCTCGTAGGCGATCTGGGCGTCTTCCCAACGGCCCACGATCTCGTAGATGCCGCCCTGATTGAGGTAGATGTTTACGGTAATGTCCTCCTTCGGGCGCTGACTCAGTTTTTCCACCAGTCTTTTGTACAGATCGAGGGCCTGCTGATTCTGGTAGTTTGCCCGGGCGTAGCTGGCAGCCTTGCTCAGGTATTCGATCGTCTTTTCGGTTTCCCCTCCGTTCTCGTAGTGGAAGGCCAGATCGACGTACCGTTCCTCGATGTTATCGCCGTAGAGTTTCTCAATGGCCTGGGCGATCTGCCGGTGCAGTTGCTGTAGCCGCGTGGTCAGCTGCATTCCGTAAACGGCTTCGCGCAATAGGCTGTGGCGGAAGATGTACCGGAGCTCGTTCATGGCGCTCCAGATCTGCCCCCGCTCGGCCACTTCGATCTGCTCCTCCAGGAGTTTCATCACGTTTTCCGTCCCGTTGAAGCCGGCATCCATCCGCATTACCTCACTCAGCACCGGAATGTCGAACTCCCGGCCGATCACCGCCGCCGCCTTCACCGTTTCCCGGACCATATCCGACAGCCGGTCGATGCGTGCCGTCAGGATGGAGGTGATGCTGGTCGATAGCTTGATGCTTTCGTCGCTCAGGTGCAGTAGGCCGTCGTCTTTTTCGTGTAACAGCTCGTTCTCCCGGAAGTATTCCAGTATCTGTTCCAGGTAGAACGGATTGCTGTTCGTCGTGCGCAGGAGGGTTTCCAGGGTAGGTTCGGAAATGGGGTTGCCGAGAGTCGTTTCCGCCAGTTCGCGGACCGCCTGGGTCGTCAGGCCGGTGATCTCCACGGAGAGTACCGGCAACTCCAACTGGCTACGGAGGCCTTCATCGATGAGCCGGGGGAAATTGCCGTCGTCGTCCGGGCGAGCGGTGGCCAGAATCAGGAGGGGCCGTTCGGCGGTTCGGCGCACCAGTTCCCGCACGATGGCCAGGCTGTCGTTGTCGATCCAGTGGATATCTTCCAGTTCGAGCACCGTAGGCTGTAATAAGCACTCCGCGGTGATGAGATTGACGATCCCGTCGATGGTATTCTGGTAGCGCCCTTGAGCGTCCAGCTGCGTCCACAACGAGCCGGGGATCACGATGCCGAGCTGGGCGGCCAGGACGGATTCCGTGCGCATCAGCTCCTCGGCAAGCTCATTTGCTTCCGGCGTGTTGCGCCGCCGCAGACTCAATTGCAGCCGATTGATTTTAAACTCGAAACGCCGGTGGTTCTGCTCCGCTCCGATGTCGATACTTTGGCGAAAGAGCCGCTGCATCATGTAGATGAACGGGTTGAACGACTTGCGTAAAATCTGGTCGCAACTGCCCAGCAGCCAGTTTATCGGCTCCACCTCGTTCATCCGGTGACGCAGTTCGTACGTCAGGCGGCTTTTACCGATGCCCGCCTCCCCCTGTACGTAGGCGATGCCCGCCGATTGCCGCTCGTAGAGCGGTCGGGCAAAGTCCATCAGTTCGGCGATCTCCCGATCGCGCCCGATGGGCTTACCGCCGTAGCTGGGTTTGCCGATCGACTGCCGGCGGCCCTCCAGGGAAAAGGTCGGTTCCGGCTCCTTAATGCCCTTATAGCGGATCTTCCCCTTGGGGATAAAGCGAAACTGCGGGTTCGCGGCGATCTCCTCATCGACGAGGACTTCCTTCCAGTCCGCCTGGGACATGATGCGGGCGGCCAGGTTTACGCGGTTTCCGACGCAGGCGTACTGCGCCCGTTCCTTGCCGCCGACAATCCCCGTAAAAGCCGTTCCGACGGTCATGCCCATGCGAAAGCGAAAGCTGCGTTTCGTGGAGGCGCTCAGGGCTTCGAGTTCCTGCTGTATTACCAGCGCGAATTCAACCGCGCGCGTAAGATTGTTCTCGTAGGAGACCGGCGCACCGAAGAAGATGACCATCAGGGCCCCCTTGTCGCCGTAATCGACCTCCTTGAAGTAACCCCCGAAATCTTTGACCTGGTCGAGAACCACCGTGGCGAAGCGATCCAGTTCGTCGTGGGTCCGTACCGCGTCGAAGGATAAAAAGCAGGATACTACCGTGCGGAATTCTCCCGCCTGATCGTAACGGACCACCTCCGGGGGTAAAAATGCCACGGCGGTTTCCGCGTCGATGTCGGGCAGCAACAAGGGTTGTACCTCCACATCCGCTACCGTGGAGACGTCGCCCAGCACCCGGTAGGCACCCGTGGCGATCTCTTCGGTGTAGACGATTCCGCCCTCGATGAGGGTCTGGACGAAGTCGCTGACGATTATTTCTTGTTCGCCGGCCAGGGTCTGACACTTGGCAGCCTGATCGATGGCCGGCCCCCGGAAGTAAAACGCGCGCAGGCCCTGCCCTACGATGCCGTAATTCACCGTACCGGCCGCGATGCCCGCCTTGATGCCGATGCGGAACTTGTTGCCGAACTTGTTGCCCCGATCGCGGAACAACTGCCGGGCCCGCTCCGCCGTACGCAGCAAGTGCATGGCGTGTATGCGATCGAGTTCCAGGGGGAATACCGCCGTGAAGGCATCTCCGGCGAAATAAGGAATGATACCCCCCGCGCGGTACACCAGCTCTACCAGGGGTTCGAATACCTCATTGAGGATCATCGAAAGCTGTTCGGCACCGGTGAGCCCCTGCTGCATGAGGGTTTCGGTGAGGGGGGTGAAGCCCGACAGGTCGATATTCAGGGTAAAGGCCCGCAGCTCGCCGTGTAGTTCGCCGGCAATAAGCTTTTGCTGTATAAAGGGGGGAATAAGCGGCTGCACGAATAAATGAATAGGGCCGGATAAAGATAACCCGCCATGGAAAATAAAAACGGTCGCCCGGATGTACGGGCGACCGTTGGTGATTCTTATGTGATCTTAAGGTGTAAAACCGGTCGTAGCGCCGCCTCCCTAGAAATTGCGGGTGCCGTCAAGGAGGGCGGACGTAAGACTCAGGCCACCGCCCAGCGCGCAGGCGGCCATCAAAACGAAAAGAATAGTCATGATTGGAAGGTTATAAAATGGAAACTGTGGTACAATCGATTGGCCCGACGAAACGGCAAATACCTAGCTGATACATCCAAACTGCGTGTTCGTCCGCGGGCTCGCCTGCAATAAACAGAATTACGGGTAGCTATCCAAACGCTCTTCCCCGCCTTTTTATTTTTTTTCGGCAGCGCCACTTTGGGGCGCTAGTAAGCTGCTAGCCAGTGCGGTAAGTCGGGCATCAATCGCGCGGCAGGGGCATACTTACTACGGGCCGGTCATCCCGGCCGGGCGGTTCTTCCCTCCCCTGCGGCCATTGATAAATGCGCAACTGATTGTGGTCCTCGGCAAGCTTCACCGCGTAGAGTCCGCCGAGTTGCCGTGCGGTCACCACCTCTGGTGCCTGCTCCTCGGCGTCGATACCCCCGAATATGTAGTAGGCATGACCGGTGGGGGGTGGGGAAATGTCGGAAAGGTCCACCAGGGCTATCCCTACGTTGTCCAGAAGATGTACGTGCAGGGTGCCGGTATCGACGGGCTGGTCAATCGACTGCAGATTGTTCCAGTTGGCGGCCGCGGCTTCGATGGCTGCCCGGCTGCGCTCCATATCCAGGCGGTGACTGGCATCGTCCTGAGCGTGTAGGGCGCGTTCCGTAATGAGTTCTCCCCGCACGTTTTCCTTGAGGCGAAAAAGATACCCGCTCAGGCAGATAAGCAGCAGGATGATCGCGCTGAGCACGTAGCGCCAGATGTTGAGCGTATGGTTGTGCTCCATCATCGCGGTGATCATCTCGTGATCGAGGTCCTGAAAATCTTCCGCCGTGCGGGCCGCGCGACCGGGCGGGGGCGGGCCTATGTTCCGGGAGTCGGCGTAGGCGTGCAGGTCGTTGCGGAGCCGCTCGACTTCCTGCTCCAGGAAGGGGTCCTCGCGCATCAACTGCTCGACCTCAGCCATCTGCTCCGGCCCGAGGAGGCCGAGCACATACTGATCCAACAGCCCGCTTTGTTTGAGTTCTTCCCTATTCATAAAGTGCCCCGTGGTGCGACTTTTAGTGCAAACACCGTGCGGCATTCAATGTGCGCCCGGTAGTACCTAAAGGCTATTTCCTACCGCCATGTTTAAACTTCGGGCGGGGACGCGGGAGCGGGGTCGTACGACCACTTGAGATACAGGGCACCCCAGGTGAAGCCACCACCGAAAGCGGTGAGGATCAGGTTGTCGCCCTTGCGCAGCTGCGGCTCGTAATCCCACAGGCAGAGCGGCAGGGTGCCGGCCGTGGTGTTGCCGTAGCGCTCAATGTTGACCATCACCTTATCCAGGGGGAAGTCGACCATCTTACTGACCGTCTGGATGATGCGAATATTAGCCTGGTGGGGAACCAGCCAGTTCACGGTGTCCGTGGTGAGTCCGTTGCGCTCCATGACTTCCTTCACCACGTCCGACATTCCCTTGACGGCGGCCTTGAAGACCGGCCGGCCGTTCTGCCGCACGAAGTGCTCGCGGGCCATGACGGTATCCACGGTGGCCGGTTTGCGCGATCCGCCGGCTACGAGGTAGAGATATTCCTCGCCGCTGCCGTCGCCGTAGTGACGGTAATCCATAAATCCGGTGCCGTCGGTGGTCGGCTCCAGCATTACGGCTCCGCAGCCGTCCCCGAAGATGACACAGGTAGTGCGGTCCGTATAGTCGATGATGGACGACATCTTGTCGGCCCCCACGACCACGACCTTCTTATGCTGGCCGGCTTCGATAAACTTGGCCCCCACGGTGAGGGCATAAAGGAAGCCGCTGCAGGCCGCGCTCACGTCGAACCCGAAGGCATTGTTGATCCCCGCCTTGTAGCAGGCGACGTTGGCGGTATCGGGGAAGATGCTGTCACCCGTTACCGTGGCGCAGATGACCAGCTCCACGTCGTCGGGGTCCGTGTTCGTTTTTTTCATCAACCCGCGCAGGGCCGCGGCCACCATGAACGAGGTGCCCATATTGTCGCCCTTAAGGATGCGCCGCTCGCGGATCCCGGTACGGCTGGTTATCCACTCATCACTGGTATCGACGATGGTGGCCAGTTCGTCGTTGGTGAGTACGTAGTCCGGTACGTAACCCTGTACACCCGTAATGGCGGCGCGAAGTTGACTCATGGTTAGTGGGGTAAGCTGATTTTGGGTCACAAGGTAAGTAGGTCCCTTCCGGCGCACAACTCTGTTTGCGGGAGGATTGCCGGTCGCTAACCCCTACACCCGCTCGGGCTCGCCGAATTCGCTCAGCGCGATGAGGCCCAGGAAAGTGAGCAGGCCGTTAAAGGCCAGTATGAGAAAGCCGAACTGAAAACCGCCCAGCAACTCCGCCGAGTAGGTATCGACCAGGATGGATACCACCGGTGAGGCCAGGCAGATCAACGTCAGGGCGGGTACCTCCACCTTGCCCAGCGGCAGGGTCTCCCGGACCCGGAAGTCCGTCAGCAGCCCGAAGGCGAAGAGGCCCAGCAGGGGACCGTAGGTGTAGCCCGCCGCCTTGAAGAGGCTATTGATGACCGCCTCGTCGTTGATGAGCTGAAAGGCCATGATCACGAGAAACAGGAGGACGGAGAAGCCGGAGTGGACCAATAAACGCCGTTTCTTATCCGAACTGCGTTGCTCCCGCGCGCCGTCGCCCGTACCCTCCGCCCGGTCGCTCATGCCCAGAAAATCGACGCAAAACGACGTGGTCAGCGCGGTCAGGGCGCTGTCGGCACTCGAGTAAGCCGCCGCCACGATGCCCAGCACGAAGAGCACGCCCGCCACCGGCGGCAGATTGACCAGCGCGATGGTAGGGTACAGCAGATCGGAACTCGCCGGGATCGCCAGACCCACGGTGGAAGCGTAGATGTAAAGCAGTGCCCCGAGCGCCAGAAAGAGGAGATTAGCGAAGATCAGCACGATACTGAATACCAGCATGTTCTTCTGAGCGTCGCGAAAATTGGGCATGCTCAGGTTCTTCTGCATCATGTCCTGGTCGAGGCCCGTCATGACGATGGTGATGAGCGCCCCGCTGAAGAACTGCTTGAAGAAGTTGTTGGGGTCACTCCACCCCCCGTCGAAGAAGAACCACTGGCTATAGTCGCTCTGGGCGATCAGGTTGGCAACGCCGGAGAGGTCAGTCTGCAGGGCGTTGGCGATGTAGTAGACGGTAATGCCGGCGGCGGTCAGCATGCAGACGGTCTGCAGGGTGTCCGTGACGATGATCGTCTTGATACCCCCCCGAAAGGTGTACAACCAGATCAGCAAGATGGTGGTGGCTACAGTGACGAAAAAGGGGATCCCGATGGGGGCGGCCACGAAGTTTTGCAGCACGACGGCTACGAGAAACAGGCGGAACGACGACCCGATCGTGCGGGAAAGCAGGAAGTAGAAGGCGCCGATCTTGTAGCCGTGGCGGCCGATTCGGGTGCGCAGGTACTCGTAAATGCTGGTGAGCCCCATGCGGTAGTACAGCGGCAGCAGCACCAGGGCGATGACGAGGTAGCCCAGCAGGTAACCCATGACCACCTGCATGTAACTGAACGCCTGATTGACGCCCCCGGCACCCACCGCCCCGGGAACGCTGATGAAGGTGACGCCCGAGAGGGTGGAGCCCACCATACCGATCGCCACCAGGGGCCAGGGCGATTTGCGGCCCGCCAGAAAGAAATCGGCGTTTTCGCTCTCCCGCTTACTGGTGAGGAAGGAAACCAGGACGAGTACCGCGAAGTAGGCGGCAACGATGCCGAGGATGGTGAGGGGGCTGAGGGATGCGTTCATGGGGAGGGCGCAATTTATGCAATCCCCGATGAAGTGCTTCGGAGCCTAGCTGAGCTTGGCCAACTCGTCCCTAAGCGTCTGGGGGCTCTGCACGCCGGCCGCCCGGAACTTCAGCTCTCCCTTATGGAAGATCATGGTGGTAGGCATGGCCTGCACGCCGAGTTTTTCGGTGATCTCCGGGTTTCGGTCGACGTCGATCTTTACCAGCCGCATGCTGTCGCCGAGTTCTTCCTTCAGTTGCTTGAGAATAGGAGAATAGGCGTGACAGGGGCCACACCAGGTGGCGTGAAAATCGATGAGGACGGGTTTATCGCCATTGACGAGATCCTGGAAGGAGGTATGCTGGGCCATGGTTTTCTTTTTATAACCCAGGACCGAACGGGGAAGTTGGGCGGGGACGCGGGAGCGGTGGGACGCGGGTTGAAAGCCGTACCGGGACCAACTAGAGCAGCTCGAGGAACTCTTCCTCCGTCAGCACCCGTACGGTACCGAGGGACTGCGCTTTTTTAAGTTTGGAACCCGGCTTTTCGCCCACCACCAGCAAGTCGAGCTTTCCACTCACGGCGGAAACGATGCGCGCGCCCGCCGCCTTCGCCCTTTCCTGGGCCTCCTTGCGGCTGAGTTGCTGAAGGCTGCCGGTAAAGAGCATGGTCTTGCCCACGAAGGGACCTTCGGTTACCTCCGCGGCGGGGCGGTCCTCGTCGGTGGGGCGGACGTTGACCCCCAGCGCCTCCAGTTCCCGGATCTGCTCCACGTGAATGGGGTTGGCGAAGTACTCCCGCACATTGGTGGCTACGGTGGGGCCGATGTCCTTGATGTGCAGGAACTGCTCCTCCGACCAGGTGCTCAGATCGAGGGCGTGCTCCACGTGCTGCGCCAGCAACTGACTGGCCTTCTTGCCCAGGTGGTGAATGCTCAGGCCGTGCAGTAACCTCCACAGCGGGTTGCCCTTGGCCGTTTCGACGCTGCGCCGCAGGTTATCGCTCGAGCGCTGCCCGAAGCCCTCCAGCCGGGCGATCTCGTCGTAGGGCAGGCGGTACACGTCCACGATGGTGTGCAACCACCCCAGCTCGTAGAACTGTTCGACGTATCGCCGGCCCATGCCATCGATGTCCATCGCCACCTTGGACACGTGGAAGATGATGCGCTGCAGGTTCTGGGCGCCGCAGACGCAGACCGGGCACCGCCAGGCCGCCTCCCCGGGAGCGCGCATGAGGGGAACCTCCACTTCTGTCTGATTGACGGGACAATTGACCGGCCACTCAATGGGTCGTTCGCTGCCGTCCCGCAGTTCCGCGAGGGGCTTGACGATGTAGGGAATGACGTCGCCGGCCCGCTCCAGCAGCACCTTATCGCCCAGGCGCAGGTCCTTTTCGCGGATAAAATCCTCGTTGTGCAGGCTCACGCTGCTGATCATGACTCCGGCCAGGCCGACGGGCTCGGTCTTCGCTACGGGCGTGATGGTACCGATCTTCCCCACCTGGTACTCCACGTCGAGCAGGGTGGTCGTGGCCTGGCGGGCGGCAAATTTGTAGGCGATGGCCCAGCGGGGGTGGTGGCTGGTGTATCCGGCCCGCTCTTGCAGCGCCAGGTCGTCGACCTTCACGACCATACCGTCGATCTCGTAGGGATAATCCTCCCGCTGTCCCTCCCACCGCTTACAGAAGGCGGCGGCGGCGGCGATGTCGGGGGCCTGCGTACGCTCGTAACCCGTGACGGGAACCTTGAACCCCAGTTCGGTGAGGATATCCAGGGCGTGGGAGTGCGTTCCCAGTGCCTGGACGGCGTCGTTTCCGGCCTCGTTCGTGCCGAAACCGAAGCTGTAAATGAATGCTTCCAGGTTGCGGTCGGCGACTTCCGTCGGGGACTTCATGCGCAGTCCTCCGGTGGCGGTATTTCGGGGGTTGGCGAAGAGGGGCAGTTCGCTGGCGGCCCGGGCTTCATTCATGCGTTCGAAGCGGTCCTTGCGGATGACGACTTCCCCGCGCAGCTCGACGCGGTACAGCCCGAAGCGACTGAAGGCGGCGGTAAGGGGGATCGACTTGATCACCCGGGCGTTGTGGGTGATCTCTTCCCCCAGTACGCCGTTGCCCCGGGTGGCGGCCCGCACGAGGCGGTCATTTTCGTAGACCAGGGCGATGGTTCCCCCATCGAATTTCGGTTCCACGGCATAGCTGATCTCCGCCGCTTCTTCCATGTTCAGCATCCGTTTCACCTGCCGGTCGAACTCCGCGAGGTCGGCGGCATCGTAGCTGTTGCCGAGGCTCAGCATGGGTACCAGGTGGGGTACGCTGACGAAGTCGCCGGTCAGGTCGCTGCCCACCCGTTGCGTGGGGCTGTCGGCCGTGATCAGTTCCGGGTGGGCTTCCTCCAGGGTTTCCAGTTGTTTGTACAGCTGGTCGTACTCGAAATCGCTCAGCACCGGATCGTCGGTGACGTAGTAGCGCCACTCGTGGTAGCGCAGCAGTGAACGCAGTTCGGGCAATTGTTCGGCGGGGGGGAGGGTCATTTCGCCGGCGAGGTACTCCTTGGAGCGTGCATATAGCTGCCGCTGTTCTTCTTTACCGTACATGGTCGCTTCGCGTTTGCGCTTGATTTGTGCCTGGATACCGGGGCGGCTAGGCGCGGGAGCCGGGGGAATCGGAATCAGCGGCGGGGGGTTCGGGGAGCGTGATGAGCACCTCCTCGATGCGCCGTTTATTGACCGTCATGGCCTGAAAACGGTAACCTTCGTAAACGATTTCTTCGCCCACTTCGGGCAGACGCCCTAAAATTTCCAGCAGTAGTCCGGCCAGGGATTCGGCCTCCCCCTTGACCGGGTCGAAGGTAGAGGTCGTAAGTTTAAGTACCCGGTATACGTCGTTGAGCAGGGTCTTTCCATCGAACACGAAATTGAGATCGTCGATGCGCTGGTAGATGATCTCGTCGTCTTCGTCAAACTCGTCCTGAATATCGCCGATCACCTCCTCCAGGACATCTTCCAGAGTTACGATGCCCTCCGTGCCGCCGTACTCATCGACGACGATGGCCATGTGGGTCTTCTCCGTCTGGAATTCCTTGAGCAGGTCGCTGATCTTCTTATTCTCGGGTACGAAGAGGATGTCTTCCCGTACCAGGGCGGTCCAGTTGAATTCGGCCGGTTCGTGGCGGTAGCCGAGTAGGTCCTTCACGTACAGCAGTCCCTTGACCTTATCGAAATCCTCCTCGAAGACCGGTATCCGGCTATAACTCGATTCGCGGATGACGGCCACCAGTTCGTGGTAGTTGATCTTGCCGTCGACGGCGACCACGTCTCCCCGGGAGCGCATGATCTGTCGTACCGTAACGTTATTGAACTTGACGATCCGTTTTAGGATATCGACGTCCTGCCGCTGGGTTTCCTCTCCGTTGTCGTCGGTACTCACGGTGAGGTCGATGGCTTCGTCGATGTCTTCCTGGCTGGCCGCCGCGGCATCGAGGGTATGATTTTCGAGGCGGCGCTCGATGAAGGACGCACCCTGCACCAGGCTCGATGCCAGGGGGTGGAATGCACGCATCATGATATTGATGGGGCGGGCCATCTGGGTGGCCAGCTGCACCTTATTGTAGCTCGCGTACACCTTCGGGGCCACCTCACCGAACAGCACGAGCAGGAAGGTGACGCCGATCACCGTGATCAGGAAGGCTATGCCACCGGTTAGGTCCTCGGCGGAAAATTGCTGCATGACGGCGATGTTCTCCTGGATCGCGCGCGTCCACTCGGCAAAGAGGGAGAGCGGAAACAGTTTGCGGAGCATGATCTCCGACACCAGCACGATGGCGATGTTGATGAAGTTGTTGGCGATCAGGATGGTGGCCAGGAGCATCCGGGGCTTTTCCCGCAGTTCGTTCAGCAGGCCACGCACCGGGTTGTTTGCCTGCTCCATCTCCTCGTAATCGTTGGGAGTAAGGGAGAAGAAGGCCACCTCCGAACCGGACACCAGTCCTGATAAAACGAGTAGGCCCAGTATGGTCGAGAATCCCAGCAGAAGTTCCACGCCGGTGCTCATCAGCAGCATGCCGGGCCAGATAGATAAAAGTGGGTCGGTGAGGTCCAACGGTAGGGTTTGGTGACGAGGACAAAGATATGACGCGTCCATCACTATTGGCCCCGCGCCGGAGCGGGCTAGAACGGCAGGTCCTCCTCCGCTTCCATGGCGGGAGCGGAAGTCGGGGCAGCGGAAGTCTGGGGGGAGGCCGGTTCGGTATTTTCGTCGCGCTTGCCGTCCAGTACGCGCAGCATGGCTCCGACGACTTCGGTGGTTTTGCGGGGGTTGCCCTCCTTGTCTTCCCACTTGCGGTGGGTCAGCTTTCCTTCCAGATAGATCAGGGATCCCTTACGGGTGTACTTCTGAGCCTTCTCGGCCAGGTGACGCCACAGGACGACGTCGTGCCACTGCGTCTCTTCCTGCCATTCGCCCGCGCGGTCACGGTAGCTCTCCGTCGTAGCCATACGGAGTTTCGCCACCATGGTGCCGTTGCCGAGGGTGCGTATTTCGGGGTCCGCGCCGAGGTAGCCGGCGAGAGTGATGCGATTGATCATGATCAGCTGAGTTTGCCGTAAAGCTACGTCCTTATTCGCGGCAAGTCCGCGCCGGAAGCCCCCCAATTTAAACTTTTTGTTGGTTAACCGGGCGGTCAGAATCCCAGGGTTGGGCGGTTATCCTCCAGAAAGCGGGTAATGAGCCGCGGAAAGGCGTATGCGTCAAATGCCGTTCGGGCCACCCACGCGTAGGGAAGGGGTGGAGCCCCGGCCGCCGGGGCTTGCGTGAACTCGTGGAACACCGCGCTGATGGTCTGGTGACTAAGCTGTTGTTGGAATACCCTGCTCCTGCGCCCCGCCGCCAACTCCTCCGGCCGCAACCACGTGGGCCACTCTACCCGCCGGTACAACTGCTCGGCACTCAGGTCCGCGGTTTCAGTTTCCAGCAGCGGAAACTGGTACAACTCCCGCCACACGTCGCTTTCCTCCCGGCGGTGCAGCAGGTAGCGGTCCCGGGCATCCGACACCACGAGGTAGTGGAAAAAGCGAGCGCGACGCGGAGCCTTCTTGCCCTTTACGGGGAGTTGGTACACCCTTCCCTCCTTGAGGGCCCGGCAGTCGGCGGCTAGAGGACAGTGAGCGCAATCGGCCCGCTTGGGGGTACACACCAGCGCGCCGAAGTCCATAATCGCCTGGTTGAAGATCGCGGCGGGGGTGTCCGCCATGGCACGGTCGGCGAGCTGTTGAAAGTACTTCCTGCTACGGCTCTCATCGGTCGGCGTGGCATCCCCGGCATAGCGGGCCAGTACGCGGTACACGTTGCCGTCCAGTACGGCGACCTGCCGCCCGAAGGCGAAGGAGGCGATGGCGGCGGCGGTGTAGGGTCCCACCCCCGGCAACTGCAGGAGCCCGGCGTAGGTATCCGGAAAATGGCCGTCCATGGAGCCGGCCACCAAACGGGCGGCGCGGAGCAGGTTGCGGGCCCGGGAGTAATAGCCGAGGCCCTCCCACTGTTTCATCACTTCGTCGTCGGGAGCGGCCGCCAGGGCTTCCACGTTCGGATAAGCATGTACGAAGCGTTCGAAGTAGGGCAACCCCTGTTCGACCCGCGTTTGCTGCAGGATGATCTCGCTCAGCCAGATACGGTAGGGGTCGGAGGCCTGCTTCCACGGCATGGGTCGGCGTTCGGGCCGGTACCATGCCCGTAAGTTTTCACGAAAGGCTTTCCAATTGGGGGGAGACATGGGAATTGGTGCGGTTGATCCTCGCAGGACAAAACAAAGGTCCGTCACAAAGTTGTGACGGACCGGTATCATGAGATTTCGGAGGCTGGGAACCCCCGGACGCTATACACAAACATTATTTTTCGCGGAGTTTCCCGTACTGCCGCGCGATCTGCGATTTCAGGTCCTTGCGGGCAAAGAAGATACGGCTTTTGACGGTACCGAGGGGGAGCTCGAGGTGGTCGGCGATTTCCTGGTATTTGAAGCCCTGGTAGTGCAAGAGGAAGGGGATGCGGGTCGAGTCGTCAAGCTCGTCGATCAGCACGGTGAGTTCCTTGATGAGGATGTTGCTGTCGGCATCGTTCTCGATGGCGTGCGAACCTGAGTTGAGGTAATACAGGTTATCGGTATTGTCCATGATGGTATTCGCCTTCACCTTCTTCCGGTAATTGTTGATGAAGATGTTCTTCATGATGGTGAAGAGCCAAGCCTTGAGGTTGGTGCCCTGGCGGAATTTGTCGCGATTGGTCATAGCCCGGAAGGCCGTCTCCTGGTAGAGATCCTTGGCGTCCTCCGAGTTCTTCGTAAGGTTGTACGCGAAGGAGTGAAGGAGGGTAGACTGCTTGTCGAACTGTGCAAAGAAATCAAGCTGCGTCATCATAGCGAGGAAGGCCGGGGCCGTTTGTTGAAGTAAAATTAGATAAAGCTTAAATATAATGCGATGTTCGGCCGTCTAATGCGTGCAATAGTTTCACAAACACACCCCCGAAGTCACCAATATTCCCCCAAATCGTTATTTATCAGATAGTTATAGGGGCCGGAGTGAGATTCATTCGTTTTTTCTTTTCAGAAAAAAATGAAAATTAGCGGCCAGGCGTCAATCCCCGGGCCGTCAGGTCACTGCCGGACACGAAAAAGCCCGCTTCCTCGGTAGAAGAAGCGGGCTTCGGGCAGGGGAAAAGGTGGGACCTATTCCTCCACGTAGCGCACGTCGTCAAACTCCGCGGCCAGGGTTCGCAGTACGTTGATGATGGTTTCCTCCTCGAGGTCGGTGCGACGTACGAGGTCCTCGGGGCTCATTTCGATTACCGAGCGGGCCGTATCGAGTCCGATGCCCTTGAGGGCGTCGATGACCCAGCCTTCGATCTCGTCGCTGAACTCTTCCAGGTCGACGTCGTCTACTTCTACTTCGTTGTTGCGGTACACGTCGATCTCGAAATCGACCAGCCGGCTGGCGAGTTTGATGTTGGTACCGCCCTTACCGATGGCCAGACTGACCTGATCGGGCTCCAGGTACACCTTGGCGCGGCGGCTTTCCATGTCGAGTTCGATATTGGAAACGCGGGCCGGGGTAAGCGAACGCTGGATGTAAAGGTTGGTATTGTTGGTGTAGGGGATCACGTCGATGTTCTCCTGGTTGAGCTCACGCACGATGCCGTGGATGCGGGAGCCCTTCATGCCGACGCAGGCGCCGACCGGGTCGATGCGGTCGTCGTAGCTCTCTACGCTCACCTTGGCGCGCTCGCCGGGGATGCGGACGATGCCCTTGATGGTGATGAGGCCGTCCTCGATCTCGGGAACTTCCTGCTCCATAAGCTTGGCGAGGAAGCGCTCATCGGTGCGGCTCACGATCACCACGGGGTTGTTGTTGCGCATTTCGACCTCCTTGATTACGCCGCGGACCATATCGCCCTTGCGGAAGTAGTCGCCGCGGATGGTTTCCGTACGGGGCATGACCAGTTCGCGACCGTTGGCATCGTCGATGACGAGCACTTCGCGCTTCAGGATCTGCTGTACCTCGCAGAGGACCAGCTCGCCTACCCGCTCGGTGTAGCTGCGGTAGATCTCGTCCTTCTCGAGGTCCATGATGCGGCTGATGAGCGTCTGCCGGGCGGCCATGATGCTGCGGCGACCGAAGTCTTCCAGGAAGAGCTGCTCGTAGCACTCTTCCCCGACTTCGTAGTCTTCGTCGATCGCGATCGCTTCCGAGAAGGAGATCTGGGAGAGTTCGTCGGTGACTTCGCCGTCGGGTACGATGTCCCGCACGCGCCAGAGCTCGAGGTCGCCCTTGTTGGCATTGACGATGATGTCGAAGTTCTCGTCGGTGGTGAATTTCTTTTTGATCAGGGTGCGGAACACGTCTTCCAGTACCCGCACCATGGTGGGACTGTCGATGCTCTTACCGGAGCTGAATTCCTTAAAGGTGTCTACCAGGTTCATCATGGCTAGAAGGATATTTTGACGATTGATTTTTTAATGGCGTCCGTGGCGATGGTAATGTCCTCCACGACGGTTTTCTTGCGCTTGCCCTCCTTGATCCGCTGTTTGGCTTCCAGGACGACTTCGGTGGGGGTGGCCGCCTTCAGCAGACCGGTGTAGGTCTCTCCTTCGGTAGTGGTAACTTCTAAGTTACGGCCTACGTTCTTAAGGTACTGGCGGTAAAACTTCAGGGGCCGGTCGACCCCCGGGCTGCTAACGTCGAGGACGTATTCCTCCCCCAGGGGTTTCTCCTCATCGAGGTAGCTCTCCAGGTGACGGCTGATGCGCTGGCACTTAGCGAAGGTCATGGCCGAGTCGCTGTCCACGAACACCTCCAGTTTCTTGTTGGAGTGATTGACGTCGACGACGAAGCAGTCGTTAAACTCCTCCTCGTTGGCGAAATACTGCTCCAGTAGATTTACGATCGTAGCTTCCATAGCCGGTACTTACCGCTTGTTAGTGTAGGCCTCGCACCCGCGTCCCCGCCGAAAAGAGGAGAGTGCGGACACAAAAAAGAGGGAACCTCGCGGTTCCCTCTGTTGACTTTTTTACGGCCTTGTTTGGCAAAGATAACGGTTTGTACCGGATATAGTTGCATCCGCTTCGTCAGTCGTGCTGTACGGCCGGCAGATCCCAGTGCCGGCCGCCCCCCTCCTCCCGGAAGTGGCGGATAGCATCCTGGATGGATAGGAAGTGGCTCCCCACCCCCATCCGCTCCATGAGACCTGACCGGTAGAGGATGTCACGTACCGGTCCGATCACGCCACTGAGGTAAAGTTCTATCCGTCGGCTGCCGAGCTTATCGTGCAACTGCTCCAGAGCATGCAGTCCCGTGGTATCCAGATCATTGATGGTGTGGGCGTCGAGAATCACCACCCGCAGCTGGGGGCCCTTTTCCTCGGCCATGGCGAGAATGCGATCGCCGAAAAACTCCGCGTTGCCGAAGTACAGTTCGGCGTCAAAGCGCACGATCAGTAAGTCCGGATCCACTTCCGCGTCGGCGAAGCGGGCGATGTTGCGAAAGGCGTTGGTCCCCGGGATCCGGCCCAGCTCCGCCAGGTGGGGGCGGGCTGCGCGCAGGAACATAAAGAAGAGGGAAAGCGCCACGCCTCCCGCGATCCCGTACTGCAGACCGGCGAAGAGGGTGAACAGAAAGGTGACGAAAAGTACCGCGAACTCCCGCGGTGCGAGCTTCCACAACCGCCGCATCTCGACCAGATCGAAGAGCTTCCCTACCGAAAAGATGATGACGGCCGCCAGCATGGTGAGGGGCAGGTAGTAGAACAGGGGCGTGAAGAAAAGCAGTACCGCCCCCAGTAGCAGGAAGGCGATGGCCCCGCTCAGCGGCCCCCGCCCGCCTCCTTCTTCCACCACCGCCGAGCGGGAAAAACTGGCCGAGGTCGGGATGGCCGCGAAGAAGCTGCCGGCGATCTTCGACAGACCGAGCGCGATGAGTTCCCGGTTCGGCTGAATGCGGTAATAGCCGTGGTGGGTCGCGAAGGAATTACCGATCGAGAGCGTCTCCACGAAACTGATGAGGGCCAGGACCAGTGCGACGGGCAGGAGTTGCCACCCCGCCTCCGCATCGAGAATCGGCAGATTAAAGGCCGGCAGGCCTTCGGGAATGTCGCCTACGACGTCGATCCCCATCCGGTCCAGCCGCAGCAGGTAGACGAGCACGGTGGCCAGTACGATCCAGATCAGCATAACGGGTGCCCGGGGCAGAAAGCGTTTGCCAAGGATGAGGATAGCCAGGGTGGATAATCCTAAAGCCGCGGTGGGGCCGTGCACGCTTCCGACGTGACGCCCGAACTCGACGAGGGTTTCGTAGAGGTAGGCCGTACGGGGCATATCGAGACCCAGGATCGGTTTGAGCTGGCTCGTGACGATAAGCACCGAGGCCGCCGAGACGAAACCCGACAGTACCGGTCGGCTCAGCAGGCTCACCATTCCGCCCATACGCAGTACGCCGAAGGCCAGTTGGATCAGACCGGTCAGGCCGGCGAGCACGACCGCGTAGGCGATGTACTCCGGGCTCCCCGGCTCCGCCAGGTGGCCGATACCACTCAGGCACAGCAAACTGGCCAGGGCGGTAGGCCCTACCGATACGTGGGGCGTACTCGCCAGCAGGGTGTATACCAGCAGCGGCACGAGCGCCGCGTACAGTCCGTACACCGCCGGCACGCCCGCCAGCAGCCCGTAGGCCATGGCCTGGGGAATGAGTACCACGCCGAGGGTAAGTCCCGCCAGGACATCCCCCCGCACGCCGGACCAACCGTAGTCGGGCGGTAGAGGAAACCAGAAGCGAAGCGGTCGGGCCATGCAGACTAGGCGTCGACGGATTCGGTAGCCAGAATATCGGCGACCTTATCCTGAACGTTGACGAGCCGGTCGAAGCCCCGCGATTTAAGCATGCTCGAGGCGATGGTAGACCGGTAGCCGCTGCCGCAGTGGAGGTAGTATTCCTGGCGGGGATCGAGTTGACTGGTCGCCGCCGAAAGCTCCGACAGGGGGATGTTGCGTGCCTGCCCCAGGTGGCCACCCGCGTACTCGCTCGCCTTGCGGACGTCAAGGATGTTGTCGGGCTTGGCGGGATCGAATTCCGCCGCCGAGATCGTGGTGATCGTATCTACTTCACCGCCGTACTCTTTCCAGGCCGCGATGCCGCCGTCCAGGTACCCCAGGGCATTGTCGTAGCCGACCCGGCTTAGACGTTCGACCGCTTCGGCTTCCTTGCCGGGTTCCGTGACCAGCAGAATGGGCTGCTGGAGGTCGGGGACCAGCTCTCCCACCCAGGGTGCGAAACTGCCGTCGATACCGATGAAGATGCTATTGGGAATGAAACCCTTCACAAACGCTTCTTTCGGACGCACATCCAGCACCAGAGCCGTCTCCCGGTTGGCGACCTCCTCGAACTGCTCGGGGGTGAGAGCTACCGCACCGCGGTCCATGACGTCCTGGAAGGAGTCGTAGCCCGCCTTGTTCATCTTCACGTTCTCGCTGAAGTATGCGGGCGGGGGCAGCAGGCCGGCCGTCACTTCCCGCACGAACTCCTCCCGCGTCATATCTTCCCGTAGGGCGTAGTTGGTTTCTTTCTGGTTGCCCAGGGTATCGGTGGTTTCGCGGCTCATCTTCTTACCGCAGGCCGACCCGGCGCCGTGGGCGGGGTAGACGGTGATGTCGTCGGGCAGTACCATGATTTTACGGCGCAGGCTGTCGTACAGCAAACCGGCCAGATCTTCTTTCGTGAGCGCGCCCTTCTTCTGGGCGAGGTCCGGACGACCCACATCGCCAATGAAGAGCGTGTCTCCGGTGAAGATCGCCTGTGGGGTGCCCCGTTCATCGAGCAGGAGGTAGGTCGTGCTCTCCAGCGTATGGCCGGGGGTATGTAGTACCCGAATGATCAGATCGCCGAGTTTGAACTCCTCCCCGTCGGTCGCTTCGTACTTCTCGTAATCGGTTTTCGCGCCGGGTCCGTATACGATCCGCGCGCCGGTTTCCCGGGCCAGGTCGAGGTGGCCGCTCACGAAATCCGCGTGAAAGTGGGTTTCAAAAATGTACTTAATGGTATCTCCGGCGCTCTTCGCCTTATTCAGATAGGGTTCCGGACTCCGCAATGGATCGATGACCGCGGCCTCTCCCTTGCTCGAAATGTAGTAGGCTCCCTGGGCGAGACAACCGGTGTAAATCTGTTCGATGATCATGACGCAACGTTATATGAAGGAATCATCATATGAAGGCGCGGGAGGGAAGAATGGTTGACCTCACTCCGTACACGGTAACAACCGGAAGTTGGTGTGACGGACGCGTTCAGCGTAGCGATACTGCTCGATGTAGTCCTCCAGATCAAAGCTTCGTAGTCCGTAGTTGGGCGTATAGCGAGCCTGATCCCAGAACAGCGACCACGGATCCCCGGCGCGGGGGTCATCGGTACGGACCATGAATTCTTGCACGCGATCGGCCATCCGCTGTCGGACTTCGGCGTAGGCTTCCGTATTCGCGACATTACGGACTTGATAGGGGTCGGATCTTAGATCGTATAGTTCCTCCGCCGGTCGCTTGCCGAAGGCGAGCCGGAAGTGGTCGATGGTGTCGGACGCGGAACCTACCCCGGCCAGGATAAGCATCTTCGTGATGGAGTTGTCGACGTCTCCGTAAGCCCCGACGCTCCGTACCGCTTCCGGATCGCCGGCCGGCCACCGCTCCGGAAAAAAGTTGCGGATGTAGAGGAAGGAGTCGTTGCGCACGGCCCGCACGGCGTAGCTTCCCGAATCGGATCGCACCTGAGCGTGGCGCTCACGCTCCAGAAAGACTTCCTCAGCCCCGGGCACCTGCGGATCGGTCAGTGCTTCCAGCAGGCTCGGGAGTTCGAAGGATGCCGGCACCCGCGCCCCCGCCGCCTCCATAAAGGTAGCGGCAAGCGAAGCGAGATTGACGTAGGATTTTCGGACGGTGCCCGCGGGAATGCGGTCCGGCCAGTGCGCCACGAAGGGCATGCGACTTCCGGCGTCGTACACGGTAGCCTTAGCGCGGGGGAAGGGCATCCCGTTGTCACTGGTGACGATAATCAGGGTGTTGGCCAACTCCCCCCGCGTCTCCAGAAGGTCGATCACCTCCCCGATGTGGCGGTCGAATCGTTCTACCTCGGCGTAGTAGTCCAGCAGATCGTTGCGCACGCACGGCAGGTCGGGGAAGAAGGGGGGCACCCGTACCGAATCGGCATTCATTCCGCTCCAGGCACCGAGGTTCGTCAGGTATTCCCGGTGCGGGTCCTGACTTCCGAACCAGTAGCAGAAGGGCTGACCGGTCTTTTTTTCCCGCAGAAATTCCGTGATGTCAGCGTACTCCTCCCCGGCCGGATTGTGCATCCAACCGTTACTTCTCCAATCACCCGGTCCCCATCCCTTCTGGTCGTGACCGACGTGGTAGCCCAGTCGTTCCAACTCCGAGGTGTACACGGTCGTCCCCGCCGTAAAGTCGGACCACAAATTGCCCATCACCCCGTTCTGATGGGGGTACCGCCCGGTGAGGATACTGGCCCGGGAAGGACTACAGCTCGGGCTGGCGCAGTATGCGTTGGTGAACAGCATTCCACCCGCCGCCAGCCGGTCGAAATTGGGCGTCTGCACTACCGGATCGCCGTATACTCCGGCGTGGGGGAAGGACCAGTCGTCCGCCAAAAATAGGAGTATGTTCGGCCGCTCGGCCGCGGGTGGTACGGAGGGCATGTGGTAATACCCGAGAAAAAACAAACTTCCCACCGCTACGGCTAGCATCTTCATGTGTGGAAGATAAGCAGTTGTCGGTGGTAGGTGGCCGGGCATATAACACTGCACCGGGAGTCGCTCGGCCTAAGTACAATCTCTATCCTGCCGCCCCCCCCCACACTACGAGCGCAGCGAGCATCCCCGCAAATTTTAAATTGTACTTGGTAAATCATAAACGGTAAATCCTACCCCCTTTAGCAACTTGACCGAAGTACTATGTACCAGCACCTATCCCGACGTGCACCCTCACACTACGAGCGCAGCGAGCAGAGCCGCTAAATTTTAAATCGTAAATGGTAAATCCCCCTCCCTTTAGCAACTTAACCTGAGTAATATACACCAGCACCTATCCCGACGTGCGCCCCCACACTACGAGCGCAGCGAGCATCCCCGCAAATTTTAAATTGTACTTGGTAAATCGTAAATGGTAAATCCTAACCCCTAAAGAGGAAAAGCGCTCGGCGTATAACGCCTCGACCCTGCCGCACGAGCGCACCGAGCATCCCCGCAAAATTTTAAATTGTACTTGCTAAATCGTAAATGGTAAATCCCCCTTAGGGCACCTCCACCACATTCAGCACCCGCTCGATGATATCCTCCTGCCGGATATTCTCCGCCTCCGCCTCGTAGGTCAGTCCGATGCGGTGCCGCAGCACGTCTTCGCATACGGAGCGGACGTCTTCCGGCGTCACGTAGCCCCGGCGCTCGATGAAGGCCTGGGCCTTAGCGGCAAGGGCGAGGTTGATGCTGGCCCGCGGGCTCCCTCCGTAGTTGATGAGCGGCTTGAGATCGCCCAGTCGGTAGGCTTCCGGCTCGCGGGTGGCGAAGACGATGTCGATGATGTAGCGCTCGATCTTATCGTCCATGTAGATCTTACGGACCGACTCCCGCGCCCGCAGAATATCGGCCGGCGTGGCTACCGGATTGATGGTCGCGAAGCCCTGTCCGAGGTTGCGGCGGATGATCTCGCGCTCGTCTTCCCGGGTAGGGTAGCCGATGTTGACCTTCAGCATGAAGCGGTCGGTCTGGGCTTCCGGCAGGGTGTAGGTACCCTCCTGATCGATGGGGTTCTGGGTAGCCAGCACCAGGAAGGGTTCTTCGAGCCGGAAGGTTTCGGTTCCGATGGTTACCTGTCGTTCCTGCATGGCTTCGAGGAGGGCCGACTGCACCTTGGCCGGCGCGCGGTTGATCTCGTCGGCCAGTACGAAGTTAGCGAAGACCGGTCCCTTGCGTACGCTGAAGTCATTGAGCGTAGGGTTGTAGATCATCGTACCCACGATGTCGGCCGGCAGCAGGTCGGGGGTAAACTGGATGCGGCTGAAGTCGGCATTTATGGTCTGGCTCAGCGTTTTGATCGCCAGCGTCTTGGCGAGTCCGGGCAGGCCCTCGAGCAGGATGTGTCCCCGGCTCAGCAGACCCAGCAGGAGGCGATCGACCATATTTTCCTGCCCTACGATCACCTTCGCGGTTTCCTGGCGGATGCGCTCAACCACTTCGCTGTCTACGCGGATCTGTTGGTTCAACGCTTCGATATCAACACTGGCCATACGATAGGTTTTTGGGGCGGGGACGCGGGTGCAAGGTAAATCATGGAGAGCAATCAGCCGCCGTTAGCCGTTGGACGGTTTGAAACCGTCCAACGGCTAACGGCTAGGCAACCTCCCGTCCCCCCGCGGGTTCTCCTGTTTCAAGCGCAATCTATGGAACGTACGGACGTGAACACCCTCGGCGAATTCGGCCTCATCGATCACCTGACCGCCGATTTTGAGAATCGACAATCCACCACCATCCTCGGGGTCGGCGACGACGCGGCCGTCATTGCGGGCGGCGACGAGCGCATCGTCATCAGTACCGACATGCTGGTGGAGGGCATTCACTTCGATTTCACCTACACCCCGCTGAAGCATCTGGGATACAAGGCCGTCGTGGTTAACCTTTCCGACATCGCGGCCATGAACGCCCGCCCGGAGCAAATTACCGTGAGCATCGCGCTCAGCAATCGCTTTTCGGTGGAGGCTCTGGACGAATTGTACGCCGGCATCCGGGCGGCCTGCAAAACCTACGGGGTAGACCTCGTCGGCGGCGATACCACCAGCTCTAACAAGGGGCTCATCATCAGCGTCACGGCTATCGGCCGGGCACCGGAGAGCCGCATCACCCGCCGCAGCGGTGCCCGCGTCGGCGATCTGATCTGCATCACGGGAAACCTTGGTGCCGCTTACCTGGGGCTGCAACTCCTGGAGCGGGAGAAGCAGGTCTTCAAGGACAATCCCGATATGCAACCCCAGATGGGTGAGTACGCACCCTACCTTCTCCAGCGCCAACTGCGCCCCGAGGCCCGCACCGATATGGTCGACACCTTCGCGAAGGAAGGCATCGTACCCACCTCCATGATCGACATTAGCGACGGACTGGCCAGTGAAATATTTCACATCTGCAAGGCCAGCGGGGTAGGAGCCATCATCGAGGAAAGCGGCGTACCGATCCACAACGATGCCCAGCTGCAGGCGCTCGAATTTAACCTCGATCCCATCACCACCGCCCTCTCCGGCGGCGAAGATTACGAGCTCCTGTTCACCATCGACCCGAAGGACACGGAAAAGATTCGCTTCCTGCCGGACCTCTACATCGCCGGCGAGATCGTCGCGAAGGAAGATGGCGTCAAGCTCCACACCAAGGGCGGAAACATTCACCCCATCAAGGCGCAGGGCTGGAATCATTTCGGGGAGTAAACCAATCCGCGGGGAGCCCGCACCGCGCCGCCCCCTCCCCGATGACACTAAAGTGTCGACCGCTGAACAACTCCGACGGTGCCCGACACGTTATCTTCTAACTTGCGTTATCTTTGGTGACGCTTTCAACTAAGATGATGATGAATACCACGCTGCTTTTCCTCAACGCCATCGGCCCGGAGATGATCCTGGTCTTCTTTGCAATTCTGCTCCTTTTCGGAGGCAAGAAAATCCCCGAACTCATGCGCGGCATCGGTAAGGGCATCCGCGAATTCAATACCGCCAAGGGCTCCCTCGAAAAGGAACTTAAGGACGGAATGAAGGAAGAAGAACAACGCGAAAAGGACGCCCGCGAACTTCGTGAACTCCGCGAACGCGAAGCCCGTCGCCAACGCGAAGAGTCCTTCATTACCCGCGACAACGACTAGGTAACCGGTCTCATTCCGGTCGAAAAAGCTTCTCTATCCTGCGGGGTGGAGGAGCTTTTTTGTTGGTCGCCACGGCTGCAGCCGTCCTGCTGTCTTACCTTTGCCCGCCGCAACTCAACCCAGCCCCCATGGAACTCACCGACCAGGAAATCACCCGCCGCGAAAACCTGGCCAAGATCCGCGCTCTCGGCATCGACCCCTTCCCGGCCGCCCTCTTCCCGGTCACCCACCTGGCCGCCGACATTCTTTCCAGCGTCGAAACGGACGAAGAGGGGAAAGTGACCAACTTCCAGGAAGTAACCCTGGCCGGCCGCGTCATGTCCCAGCGCATTATGGGTAAGGCCGCCTTCGCCAACCTTCAGGACAGTAGCGGACGCATCCAACTCTACGTGAGCCGCGACGACATCGCCCCCGGGGAAGACAAGTCACTCTACAATGACCTGTTCAAAAAGTACCTCGATCTGGGCGATTTTATCGGCGTCAGGGGGTTCGTCTTCAAAACCCGCACCGGCGAGATCAGCGTGCACGTGCAGGAACTCACCTTTCTCGGCAAATCCCTGCGCCCCCTGCCCACCCCGAAGCGTGACGACGAGGGGCACGTGTACGACGAGTTTAAGGATCCCGAGCTGCGTTACCGCATGCGCTACGTGGACCTGACCGTCAACCCTCAGTACAAGGAGATCTTTCGTAAGCGTAGCCGCCTCATTACCTCAATGCGGCAGTTCCTCGACGATCTCGGCCTGATGGAAGTGGAAACGCCCATTCTTCAGCCCATTCATGGCGGCGCGGCGGCGCGGCCCTTCAGGACCCACCACAATACGCTGGACGTCCCCATGTACCTGCGTATTGCCAACGAGCTCTACCTCAAGCGGCTCATCGTGGCCGGCTTCGATGGTGTATACGAGTTCGCGAAGATGTTCCGCAACGAAGGCATGGACCGCACCCATAACCCCGAGTTCACCGCCGTGGAATTCTACGTCGCCTACAAGGACTACAACTGGATGATGGACACCTGCGAGCAACTACTGGAGCACGCGGTACAGTCCGTCAACGGTACGACTAAGGTAAAGGCCGGCGAACACGAGATCGATTTCCGGGGCCCCTACCGCCGGCTCACCATGGCCGATGCTATCCGCGAGCACACCGGCGAAAACATCGACGGGGCGGACGAAAACGAGCTCCGTGCCATCGCCAAACGTCTGCACGTTCACGTCGACAACACCATGGGCCGCGGTAAGCTCGTCGATGAGATCTTCGGCGAGCATGTGGAAGCTAAACTGATCCAGCCCACCTTCATCACCGATTATCCGGTGGAGATGTCGCCCCTGACCAAGAAGCACCGCAGCAAGAAAGGCTTGGTGGAACGCTTCGAGCTCATCGTCAACGGCAAGGAGATCGCCAACGCCTACTCCGAGCTCAACGACCCCATCGACCAGCGTGCTCGCTTCGAAGAACAGCTCGAACTCGCCCAGCGCGGCGACGACGAAGCCATGGCCACCGACGAGGATTTTCTCCGCGCCCTCGAATACGGTATGCCTCCCACCGCCGGCATCGGCATCGGCATCGACCGCCTCGTCATGCTGCTGACCGGTCAGAAGAGCATTCAGGAGGTGTTGTTCTTTCCACAAATGAAACCTGAGAAGTGATGTAGTAGGATGGTACGGTGGTAGGTGGGCAGAGCCCATGCACCTACCATTGTACCATTTTACTACTATACCATCCTACTTCTCAGTTATCTTAACACCCCCTCCCCCATGCTCTTCATCACCTGGGACGCCTCCCCCGAAATTTTCTCCATCGGCCCCGTTACCCTACGCTGGTACGGCATGATGTTCGCCGTGGGCTTTCTCCTGGGTTTCATGATGGTGCGCCGCATGTTCTTACGGGAAGGTGCCCCGGAAGCCTGGCTGGACTACTGCTTCTACTTTCTCATTGCCGGCACGATCCTCGGAGCGCGACTCGGGCATATTCTGTTCTACCAGTGGGACTACTACAGTCAGCATCCGGGTGATATCATTAAAGTATGGGAAGGTGGCCTGGCGAGTCACGGCGGCGTGATCGGCGTCGTGACGGCCCTGTGGCTCTTCAGTAAGTTTATCAGTAAGAAGTCGTTCTTCTGGATCAGCGATAAGGTAGCCGCCCCGATTGCCCTCGTCGGTGCCATGATTCGTTTCGGCAACCTGATGAACAGCGAGATCGTCGGTACCCCCAGCGATGCCCCCTGGGCCTTCCTCTTCGTCAACGCCGTGCCCCGCACTCTCGCCGACGTACCCCGCCACCCGGTGCAGATATACGAGTCGCTCAGCTACCTCCTCACCTTCGTGATCCTACTGTCGCTCTACTGGAAGACGGACGCCCGCCACAAGCCCGGCTTCCTTACCGGCCTCTGGTTCGTCCTCATCTTCGGCTTCCGCTTCGTCTGGGAATACTTCAAGAGCGATCAGGGCGGCTTCGGCGTAGCCCTCACCACCGGACAGTGGCTCAGCGTCCCCCTCGTCATCGGCGGAGCAGTCCTAATGGCCCTCGCCAAACCGAAGCCCGGTCACATCGGCTGATCAGCCCCCATCCACTCACCCACCCCCCAATTACCCAATCACCCCCCGTGCCCCACACCATCATCTTCGACCTTGGTAACGTCCTCATCGGTTGGCAACCCCGCGCGCTGTTTGAGAAGGTATTCGCTACGCCGGAGGAAGTAGACTACTTTCTGACCAACGTAGCTACCCTCGAGTGGAACGAGAAACAGGACGCCGGGCGCACCATCGAAGAAGGTACCCGCGAACTCATCGCCCGCCATCCCGAGTTCGAGCGGGAGATACGGATCTACTACGACCGGTGGACGGAGACCATTACCGGCGCCATTCCCGACACGGTAGAGATACTTAAAGCCCTGAAGGCCAGCGGTAAGTACCGACTACTCGCCCTCACCAACTGGTCGCATGAACTCTTCCCCTGGGCCCGGCAGACCTTCCCCTTTCTCCAACTCTTCGAAAATATCATGGTGTCGGGAGAAGTCGGCCTGCAGAAACCCGATCCGGCGATTTACCGCCTCTTGCACGAAACCTACGATCTGCAGGAATTCCACGGCTGCGTATTCATCGACGACAGCCTACGCAACGTTAAGGCCGCCCGCAAGGAAGGACTTGACACCATCCACTTCCAGAATCCGGAACAATTGCGGCAGGAGTTACGGCAGCGCGGCGTGGAAGGGATCTAAATTTTAAATATCAATATTCAATGTAGCTGCCGCACGTGGTTGCTCGCTGCGCTCGTGGCAAATCCCCACCCCTGGACTGATGCTGCCTTATTCATTAAATAGCAGACGGTAGGTACTGTGGTACTGTGGTACAATGGTAAATTCCTACTACGCATACTATTCCAAATAGCGAGAACAGGCACCGCGGCCGGGGCAAATTTTAACTGTGAAATTTGAAATTATCCTTCTACATCCGCAGCAAATGGTACATGGTACATCCGTAAATGGTACATGGTAAATTCTTACTACGCGTACCACTCCAAATAGCAAGAACAAGCACCGCGGCCGGGGCAAATTTTAAATGTGAAATTTGAAATTATCCTCCACGGCGTTAGCTAAATGGTACATGATACATCCGTAAATGGTACATGGTAAATTCCTGTTAGGCGTACCACCCAAATAGCAAGATTTAGCACCGCGGCCAGGGCAAATTTTAAATGTGAAATTTGAAATTATCCTTCTACATCCGCAGCCAATGGTACATGGTACATCCGTAAATGGTAAATGGTAAATCCCTGTTAGGCGTACCACCCAAATAGCAAAATCAAGCACCGCGGCCAGGGCAAATTTTAAATGTGAAATTTGAAATTACCCTTCTACATCCGCAGCAAATGGTACATGGTACATCCGTAAATGGTAAATGGTAAATCCCTGTTAGACGTACCACTCCAAATAGCAAGATCAAGCACCGCGGCCGGAATAAATTTAAAATGTGAAATTTCACATTTTAAATTCCAAATTCTCACCCAACTTCCGCTACGGCTTCCACCAGTCCGCGGAAGATCGAGTACCCGTCCTTGTTCCCCAGAATATCTTCACTGGCGCGTTCCGGGTGGGGCATCATGCCGAAAACGTTGCGGGCCTCGTTGCAGATGCCGGCGATGTTGCCGACTGATCCGTTGTGGTTGCTGGCCAGGTTCACTTCCCCGGCGCCGTCGCAGTAACGGAACAGAATCTGGTCGTTCTGATTGAGCTGAAAGATCGTTTCCTCGTCGGCGTAGTAGCGCCCCTCGGCGTGCGCCACCGGAATGCGCAGTACCTGCCCGGGCGATAGCCGGCGATTGGTGGCCGCATTGTCGGTTTCGGAGCGAATAAACACGTTCTTCGCGATGAACTTCTGGTCGCGGTTGCGCAGCAGGGCACCGGGCAGCAGGTGGGCTTCGCAGAGAATCTGGAAACCGTTACAGATGCCAAAGACGTAGCCCCCGCGATTAGCAAAGTCGATGACCGACTTCATGATCGGAGAGAAGCGGGCTACGGCACCGGCCCGCACGTAGTCTCCGTAACTGAATCCTCCGGGCACGATGATACAATCGTCGGTGGTAAACCCTTCCAGGCTCTCGTTCTTATGCCACAACTTCACGGTCTCGTGCCCCAGCACCGTACCGAGTACGTGCACCATGTCGTCGTCGCAGTTACTGCCGGGAAATACGATCACTCCGAATTTCATACGTGGGTATTTAAGCGGCAAAGATACGTTACAGCAAAGTAGATAGCAGGACACGGGCGCGCTCCATTCCCTCACTACCACCCATTTCCAGGACGTGGAGGTTCTTCCGGCCCCGCAGTTCGTAGCCGACCGCCGGGGCGGGGTCGATATACAACACGGGCGCGGACGCAGGAGCAAACGAAACCAGTCCGGCCGCCGGGTACACCTGGAGCGACGTTCCGATGATAATGACCGCATCCGCCCCCTGCACGATTTCGGCGGCCTCCCGGATCAGTGGTACGTCCTCCCCGAACCACACGATGTGGGGGCGCAGTTGCACGCCATCGTCGTCAAGATCCCCGATGGCAAGGTCTCCTTCCCAGGGTCGTTCCGGCCCATCGCCGCTCACGGGACGCACCTTGGTCAGCTCCCCGTGCAGGTGAATGACGCGGGTAGATCCTGCTCGCTCGTGTAGGTCATCGACGTTCTGAGTGACGACCGTTACCGCATACTCCGCCTCCAGGGCGGCAATCAACTTATGCCCCACGTTGGGTCGGGCCGATTTGAGTTGGGCCCGCCGCAAATTATAGAACCGCATGACCAGCTCCGGGTCCCGGGCGAAGGCTTCGGGGGTGGCTACATCCTCTACCCGATGCTCTTCCCAGAGCCCGTCGCTGTCGCGAAAGGTGCGCAGGCCCGATTCGGCACTGACGCCCGCTCCTGACAAAACAACGACGTGGGGACGATCGATCCGGTTCACTACTTTTTCTTGAACTTAGCCAGGGCATTTTTAGCTTCGTCGGTAAGGACGAGCGTTCCGGTCACGGCCGCCCGGTTGGCCAGCTCCTGGGGCCAGTGGTCGGTACCGGACCAGAGGCTTTGCTTCAGTCGGCTCGAAGCGGCGGGACTATGCTCGGCCAGGCGCTTAGCCAGTAAGCGGGCTTCCCGAAAAAGTTCTTCGGGGCCGGCATACACCCGCTGGTAGAGGCCTTTTTCCCGGGCCCAGCGGGAATCATGCCATTCGGTGTCCAGGCAGAGTTCGCTGGCGGCGGCTACTCCCATTTTCCGGATCAGGGCCGGCAGAATGACGAAGGGCCCGATCGCGATCGCGAGTTCGCTCAACTTGACCTGGGCTCCCTTGCAGCCCAGCGTGTAGTCGGCGGCGGCGGCAATGCCCACGCCCCCACCGATGGCCTTCCCCTGTACGGCCACGACGATCGGTTTCGGACAGCGCCGCATGGCCAGAATGACGTTGGCGAATCCCATAAAAAAATCCTTTCCAGTGGCTTCATCCTTGATGGCCAGTAATTCGTCGAGATTGGCGCCGGCACAGAAGGTATCGTCTCCGGCACTCCGCAGCAGCACTGCCCGGACGGCGGGATTAGCGGCAGCCTCATCAATGTGCCTCACCAAGTCGGCCAGCAGGTGCGAAGGCATGCTGTTGTGACTGGGGTGGGAAAAAACGATGCGCGCGAACCCCATACGGAGCTCGGTGGTGATGTTGCCTTGTTGAGTCATGGGGGTGAAATTAAGTAAGGAAAGGGAGAAGGGAGCGCTGATTACTCGGCAGGAAGGGTCATACGCCAGATGGGGAAGGTCATTCCGGATACCACGGAATCCGCCTCGGGCAATTTTGAATTGGTGAAGTACAGCTCTCCATCGTACTCGCTAAAGGTGTCTGCCCAACCGACCCGGGGACCCTCCACTAGGCGAATTACGGATCCGTCGTCACCGACGCTCACGACGGCCCGTGCCTCCAGATCCGCCATGATGGTGCGGCCGCCGCTGCGCCACATACCATCGGGGGCGGGCGTGGTCGCCACGGTTTGGACGGCGTCGCCCGGGTTCGGGGCATTGCGGTCCGACAGCACGGAAAGCGGGATGGCGTAGAGGGTATATCCCGAGAGCGCATGGAATAGTAGTCGGTCGTTCACCGGGTCGAGGGCAATGCCGTCGGAGGGTATCTTCCGCTTCCACGGTTTACCGTTGATGACCAAGCTGTCGAGCGTAGCCCGGACGGAGGGGTGACCATCGAGTACCCGCCAACTATTACCGGACTTCAGGTCGAGCACCATCAGAGCGCCCCGACCGGAATCGGTGAAGTAGACCTGTTGGCGAGTCCGGTCGATCCGCAGATCGTTGACGTAGGTTTGCGGCACGGTGGTACCGGCGGGTAGTTCGTAAGTACGCAGGAGCTCATTCGTTTGCAGGTTATAGAGATGTACCCTCGGTGTAGTGATCAGTCCCTGAATGAGCGGATTGCGGGTGTCGGCAACATATAGGGTATCCCCCGCCGCAACGGCACTCTGTACGTTGACCAATTTGTCGGCGGCGGGCTGCCCGATGTCCCAGGAATTTAGCTCGGCATTGGGGTAGGGGCGGACTTCGCCGTTCACGATCTCACCTAGGGTGTAGGGTACCCCCTTCCGCCACCGCGGAAAAGTGGCGAATACGCGCCCCTGGTCGGTCACCGTGATCCCGGTTACCTGCACGCCCGTTATTTCGGCGACGAGCGTCAGGCCGGTCGAATCCCGGACGGACGACGCAGCGGAAAAATTGTCGGTACTTCCCTGGTGTTGACAGGATTGACAGAGACCGGTCGTCATTAAAGATAGGACGATGGCGAAACGAATGATCGGGCGCATGGGCGGACATTTATCATGTAGGTGGGACGGGCTTCGGAATGTTCGTTGCTCCCGCGGCCCCGCCCCCTAGGCGTCGCGCAATTGAACATTGTATTTCGCAGTTTGTAAATGGTAGATCGATATGGTCAGAATAGCCGACATAGAACTCGGGGAATTTCCCCTGCTGCTCGCTCCGATGGAGGACGTCAGCGACCCCCCCTTTCGCGCACTCTGCACGGCGCAGGGCTGCGATATGATGTACACGGAATTCATCAGCGTGGAGGGCCTGATCCGCGATGCCGATAAGAGCGTCGCTAAGCTCGACATCTACGACTACGAGCGCCCGATCGGCATTCAGATCTTTGGGGCGAACCTGGATAGCATGGTACAGGCCGCAGACATCGTGACGGAAGCGAACCCCGAGGTGCTCGACATCAACTTCGGCTGTCCGGTCAAGAAGGTCGTCTGTAAGGGTGCCGGGGCCGGGATCCTGCAGGACATTCCTAAAATGGTGGAGCTGACCAAGGCCATCGTGGACCGTACCCACCTTCCCGTTACGGTCAAGACCCGATTAGGCTGGGACGATAACAGCAAGTACATCGAGGAAGTCGCCGAACGGCTACAGGACATCGGCATTAAGGCCCTGAGTATCCACGGCCGGACCCGCAAGCAGATGTACAAGGGGGAAGCCGACTGGTCGCTGATCGGCAAGATCAAGGACAATCCACGGATCCACATTCCCATTTTCGGTAACGGAGACATCGATTCCCCGGAGAAGGCCGCCGCCTACCGCGACCGTTACGGCGTCGACGGCATCATGATCGGCCGGGCATCCATCGGTTACCCGTGGATCTTCCGGGAAGTGAAGCATTATTTCGCGACGGGCGAACTGCTCGCCCCGCCGACCGTGGAGGAACGCGTCGCCGCCGCCCGGGAACACCTGCAGCGCAGCATTGACTGGAAGGGTGAAACGCTCGGCATCCTGGAAATGCGTCGCCACTATACCAATTATTTCCGCGGCCTACCCAACATCAAGCAATACCGGAAGGTGCTCGTCAGTGAGTTCGACGTGGACGCGCTCTACGGCACCCTGAGCGAGATCGAGGCGGTGTACGGGTCCGGAGTCGCGGTGTAGCGCACGAGCGGTTTACGGATTTGCGGGGGGGTTAACGGGCCGATGCCTGGGCATGGTCGGATCGCAGCTGAACCGCTAAAGCCGCCGCTACACCGGGGAGAACAGCTGAACGGCTAAAGCCGTCGCTACACGGTAACTATACGAGGGGCAGCGGGACGGCTGAAGCCGTCGCTACAGGTTGCGGGCGGAGAAGTAGCGATCCATGGCGGCCTTACTCGCATCTCCACTCCGGTAACCTTCGGTGAAGGCGCGAACGCGTTGTTCGGAGGTGCCGTGGGTAAAGCTCTCGGGGACGACGTAGCCCTGAGCCTCCATCTGTAGACGGTCGTCACCAATGGCCGTAGCGGCGGTGATGGCCTCCTGAATATCTCCCTGCTCCAGCAGTTGTCCGTCGCGGTTGGCGTAGTTGGCCCATACTCCAGCGAGGTAATCGGCCTGCAGTTCCAGACGGACGGACATTGCATTAGCCTGCTCCTTGCTGGAGCGCTGGCGGGCCTGATTGACCTGCTGGCTGTACCCGAGCAGGTTCTGGACGTGATGACCGACCTCATGAGCCACGACGTAGGCTAGCGCGAAATCGCCGGGCGAACCGAACCGCTTACGCAGCTGATCGGCGAAGGAAAGGTCGATGTACACTTTCTGATCGGCCGGACAGTAGAAGGGCCCAGTGGCCGCGCTGGCGAAACCACAGGCCGAGCGGTCCTGTCCGCTGAAGAGCACCAGGACCGGCTCCTTGTAGTTGCGGCCGTACTGCTGGGGGAAGACGTTGTTCCATACGTTCTCGGTCTCCTGCAGGGTAACGCTGACGATGTTGGCGTAGGAGCCCGTCTCGTTCAGATCCTCTCCCCGCTCGCCGGGAGTGGTCTGGGTGGCCTGATTGCCCCCACCGCCGATGCCGAGGTATTCCAGGGGGTTGCCCCCGAGAAAGAAGACGACGACCATGATTATGATGGTGCCGATTCCGAAACTGCCGGCCCGGCCGGCGCCGCCGCCAAACATACTGCCGCCGCCGCGACCACGGCGATCTTCGATATTGCTGCTACCTTTTCTTCCCTGGAGTTTCATGATGATTATACTGGTGGAGAGTGAATTAATTTACGGAATCCTGCTGGGCGAATACCCGCCGCAGCAGCTCCGTCGTACGGGCCGCTACGTTCTGGCGAATATCGATTTCCTTCAGGGCTACCTTCTTAAAGAGGCCGTTCAGGGCCTGTTCGGTAACGTAGGCACCCAGGTCGGTATTTACCTGCTGCCGGGTGAGGGGAAAGTTGTTGTAGGCCGTGGCGGCATCGAGCCAGATCTTATTGGCGTCGTACTTATCCAGACTCGTATTGATGACCGGGGCGAACTCGTTGGTCAGCGCCTGGGTGGTGGTCCGTTCCAGGTAGGCGGTGGCGGCGGTGTTGTCGCCCTTCAGTATGCCGACGGCGTCCTGAATGGTCATTTGCCGGATAGCATCCACGAATATGGGTGCCGCCTTGGTAGCCGCGTCCTCGGCCCCCTGGTTGATCTTCTTCAGAATAACTTCCTCCAGATTACTGAAGCCGGGCACCCCCTGTAGTCGGTCGGTGACCTGACGCACTTCCTCGGGCAGGAGGATGCGGTAGGCGACGTCATCGAAGTATCCTCCGGGTTTGGAAAGTTCTTCCGCGCCCTCCCGCGCGCCGATCTGCAGGGCTTCTTTCAATCCATTAGCAATATCCGTGGAGGTGAGGCCACCGTTGAGAACGGTATTCAGGGTTTGGTTGATTTGCTGGCTGGTACACCCCAGGAACAGGAGGGGCAGGAGGAGAAGTAGGAAGGCACGTACGGTCATAGCTCGGAGGTGAGTTTCTATAAGCCGATTTACCGGTCATTAGTTTGCTCGCCTAGAAGTTGAAGCCGCTGATGTCGAAGGAGCCCGGGGGCTTGAAGTCATCGGGGTAGTCCTCGTCCGGGTCCTCGAAGGTATGCTGCGCCCTGCCGGTCGGAGCGGGCATCGCCCCCCCGGCGCCCCCCAGTTCGATCTCCACGAAGGCGGCACCCACCCGACCGCCAAGCGGCGGACTGAGTTTACGCAACTTGAGGCGGACGGAGGCTACCCCGTCGAACTGGTTCATGATCCGGCTGGCCATCCGGTACGCCAGGGCTTCCAGCAGCTGCGCGGGCTTCTTCATTTCGGCCTGCAACAGGTAGTAGATGGTGGAATAATTGACCGTTCCCCCCAGATCGTCCTCCTCCGCGGCTCCGGCGACACTGGCCTCCACCTCGATGTCGATGCTGAATTCATTGCCCATCAAATGCTCTTCCTCGAAGAATCCGTGGGGAGCCTGAAAACGGACGTCTTCCAGTCCGATTTTCGCCATCATAACTTCTCCAGAAGTTGGCGAGCCTCGCGACTCATGGGATGGTCGGCGTTGTCGGCGATGCGGCGGATCTCTTCCCGGGCTTCGTCGGCCTGACCGAGCCCGAGATTCGCCAACGCGAGGTAGTAGGCGGACTCCTGGGTGAGATTGAAGTCGGTCTGCGTAGCCAGTTCCCGGTAGAGGTCACGGGCGGAAGCATACTTCTCCTGGGCCAGGAGGGTCTGGCCGAAGTAGAAGCGGTCGACCGGATCGTCGGGGCCCAGCGCGGCAAATGCTCCCTCCGCCGTCGCGTAATCGCCGGTTTCGTAGGCGGCGTAGGCGGCGGCACGGCCGTCGTCACCGTCGTTGGCACCTTTGGTGACGGTGTAGGCAATATTCGTGAAGGGCTCGAATTCGGAGAGGGCGAGTTGTTCGGGGGTCGCCGGGGCGGGCCGCAGCAGGAAGTAGCCCGCTACGAACACGACCAGAGCGGCAGCGGCGGCGTAGGCGAACCATCCTCCGCTGCGCTTGCGGCCGATAGGAATGACCTTGGCATCCGGCTGCCGGGCCGTAGTGGCCATGCCGGCTTCCAGATTGCGTAGGCGATCTTTGAGTACCTGTTCTTCCCTCAGTGTGATGGCATCCAGGGCCTGGCGGGTAGTTTCCATTTCAATTTTCAGTTGGGGATTCGCGGATAGTTCACGCTCGAATGCTTCGCGATCGGCCAGGTCGCCGCGCAGATAGTCACCGATGCGGTCCGGCTGGTCTTCAGTGTTCATGAGGTTTTTTTAACGAGCTTCTTCAACTCATTCAGACAGCGCATTTTTTTGATGCGCGTGGCGCCTTCCGACGGAAGCCCCACGGATTGCATGATGCTTTCGATCGGATAATGATGATAATAGTACAGGGTCAGGATTTCCCGGCACGGTTCGCCGAGGCTATCCATGGCATCCTTTAAACGGCTGCGGTCGTGCTCACGTTCGAAACGGTCGATCAGGCTCCAGTCGAGTTCGTCGGCCGGATTAACCCCGGCTTCGTGGTCGGTCGGCATTTCCCGCTGCCGTTGGTGGTTGCGGCGGTAGACGAGGCGTTTGCCGATGCTGAAGAGGTAGGTGCGGATGGAACAGGTGAGTACCTGTAATTTGCCACTTACCACGTTGCGGTAAAAAGCGATCACGGCGTCCTGAAAGCAGTCGGCCGCATCCTCCTCCGTCGCGTACAGTTGCCGCTTGGCGTACGTCACGAATGCGGTACGGTGGTCCAGGTAGAGCTGATCGATGAGCTCGTACCGACCGCTTTTAATGGACTCGAATAGGGTCTGATCCTCGCTCTCCGTATGCATCGCTACCGTTGCGTGAAATGATGGGTTACCAGTCAAATGTAATGTTTTAGTGCACTAATCCCCACGAACCGTGGGCTTTGTAGTTATATTCCGTCATTTTAGAAATTGTTACGCCCGACCTAAAGTATTCGCTACCGCCGAACCTTACCGTCCCGGGTCCATTCCACCGATTACACTCAACCTTACACCGATCATGACTACCTTCCTTTCATCCCGCCTACGGCCCCTGTTGCCGGTCCTTGCGCTACTCTTTTTCACCCTGCCGGCGCTGGCCCAACGCACCGAGGGCATGGCCAGCTACTACGCCGATCGCTTTCACCTGGCCTCCACCAGCACCGGAGAACAATACGACAAGCACGCGCTCACCGCCGCCAGTAAGGAGTTTGACTACGGTACGGTGCTGGAAGTCACCCACGTAGCCAGCGGCAAAAAAGTAACGGTCCGCGTAAACGACTGCGGGCCCCACCACCCCGACCGGATCATCGACCTCAGTCGGGCCGCGGCGCGCGAGATCGGTCTGTTACGGGCCGGTTCGGCGATGGTGCGCCTCCGGGTCATTGAGGCCGGCACCCAGGGGCCTACCTGCGAGCGCTCGGCCTGGGCGCAGCGGGAGGCGGCCCGGGAAGCGCAGCCTACGGCTCCGCCGCCGACGGTACAGGTCAAGGGCCCCGACGCGCCCCGCCGCCGCCGCTTCGCGCCCGACGAGATGCTCTTCGGCGTCCAGGTCGGCGCGTTCAGCAAGGAAAGCAACGCCAAAGCGCTCGTGGAAACCCTTACGGAACTCGGCTTCGGGGAAGTGTGGTCCACCAAGACGGGCCTCATCCATCGCGTGTACACGGGGAAATACTACTTTCAGGACGAAGCGCAGGAACTGCGCAATCGCGTGCGGGAGGCCGGTTACCGCGACGCTACCGTGCGCCGGGTGCAGTAGCCAGCCCGGGCCCTAGCTGCGCATGGCCTCTACCGGATCCATCCGGGCGGCAAGAAGCGCTGGAATCAGACCGGCCAGGATACCCACGACCGCAGACAGGCCCACCCCGATCAGGGCGTAGACGATACTCAGCGAGATCTGAAAGCCGGGCAGGAACTGGTTGATGACGGATGTGATGCCCACGACCATGGCCAGTCCGATGAGCCCGCCGATGATGCAGAGGATGATCGACTCGGTCAGGAATTCCAGAAGGATCACGTACTGCCGCGCCCCCAGGGCCTTCTTTACGCCGATGAGGCTGGTGCGCTCCTTCACGCTGACGAACATGATGTTCGCCACGCTGATGGCACCCACTACGATCGAAAAGCCGCCGATCAGGAAGCCGATGATGTTGAGTACTCCGAAGAACTTCCCGAGGGCGTCGGCCGTCATACTGAGTTGATTGAGGGCGAAATTATCTTCCTCGCGCGGGCGTAGCTGCCGTTCGGAGCGGACGATTCCGCGGATGTCGTCCTCCAGCCGGGCCATCTCCACGCCGGGTTTGGCCTTCACCGCTACGGTGCCGCCGTACTGGTTGCGGTTCTTCAGGTTGACGAAGCGGGCGGCGTTGTTGTAGGTTACCAGAATCGCGTCGTCGAAGTCGAGGGGATTGATCAGGTCGTCCCCCGCCGGCGCCAGCGTACCGATCACCTGGTACTTGCGCCCCTGCATCTTGACCGTCTTGTTGATGGGGTTGATGGGACCGAAAAGTTGTTCGGCCAGCTGGTTGCCGAGCAGGATCTTATCGGTTCCGTTGCGGTATTCGGAAGTAGACCAGTAGCGCCCCCGGTTTACTTCGATGTTGAACAGGCGGTCGAGCTCGTAGGTCGTCACGAAGAGATAGCCCCCCTCCACGGCCTTGCTCTCGTACTTGAGGGTCCGGTTGCCGGGGACGGTCCAGTAGCTCACGATGCTTGCGGTGGCCAGGTTTTCCTTCAGGGCCTCGTAGTCGTCGTGGTCGGGGTAGGGTCGCTGGAAGTATTCCCACCAGTCGTCGCTGTTATCCTTCCAGGGCCACTTATCGAGGTACACGACATCGTCGCCGAGTTTGGCCAGACTGCCCGAGACGTTGTCCTGGAGGGACTGAACCGCGGAGAGTACCCCGATGATACAGAAGATGCCGATCGAGATCCCCAGCAGCGATAAGAAGGTACGGAGCTTGTTGCCCAGCAATTGTTGCCCCGCCTGCCGCAAACTCTCCGCAATTACCTTGGATAAAATCATGTTCCGCCGGATTGAACGACAAAAGTAGGGGCGGCGGGCGCGCAGGAGCCATGAAATAGACGAACGGCCCGGATTTTTCCACCGGCCACCGACCCCGTGCCCACGGCATACAACTTTCTGGAAGTCCGGTGCATTACTTCACCAGTGCCGTTGCGAGCGAGTTACAAAAAACCCTTACTTTTGCCGGCTGTTTCGCATATAAGTATACAAAATATTTTCCCGGGATGAGGACGAAATTGTCGCAATTTAAATTTGAACTTAACGATAAGCTGATCGCCAGAACGCCCAGTAAGCGGCGTGACGACAGTCGGCTGATGGTCGTCAATCGTGCTACGGGAGAGATCGAGCATAAACAGTTCACCGATCTCCTCGACTACTATAGCGAAGGAGATACCCTCATCTTCAACAATACGAAGGTTTTTCCGGCCCGCCTCTACGGTCTAAAGGAGAAGACCCAGGCCCGCATCGAAGTATTCCTGCTCCGCGAACTGAACAGCCAGGCCCGGCTGTGGGACGTCCTCGTCGATCCGGCCCGTAAGATCCGCGTCGGCAACAAACTCTACTTCAACGACAAGCGCGGCAACAACCGCCTCGTAGCCGAAGTTGTCGACAACACCACGAGCCGCGGTCGTACGATCCGCTTCCTCTACGACGGCCCCAACGACGAATTCACCAAGGAACTGCACTCTCTCGGCAACACCCCGCTGCCCAAGCTGCTGGAACGCGAGGCCGACAGCCGCGATGCGGAACGCTACCAAACCGTTTTCGCCTCCGAGGTCGGAGCAGTCGCGGCCCCCACCGCCGGTCTGCACTTCAGCCGGGAAACCCTGATGCGTATGGAACTGGCCGGCGTCAAGAAGGCCGAAGTCACCCTCCACCTCGGACTGGGTACTTTCCGCGACATCGAGGTGGAAGACCTCTCCAAGCACAAAATGGATGCCGAGTACTTCCGGATCCAGCAGCCCGCCGTCGATACCGTCAACGCGACGAAGAAGGACGGCGGCCTTGTTTGCGCCGTCGGCACCACGACGCTGCGCGCCGTCGAAAACAGCGTCAGCGCCGAACGCCTGCTCGCGACCAACGAAGGATGGACCAATAAATTCATCTTCCCCCCCTACGATTTCCACATCCCCGACCACCTGCTCACCAACTTCCACCTTCCGAAGAGCAGCCTGTTCATCACCACCTGCGCCTTCGGCGGTATCGACCTTATCCTGGAAGCTTACGCCCAGGCCCAGAAGGAGAAGTACAAGTTTTTCGCCTACGGCGACGCAATGTTGGTGATATAGAAGGGTGAGTTATTGAATGAGCAGAGCGAGTGACGCTACACAACTCACCAATTCGCACTTCACCAACTCTAAAAGTCCAGACCAAGCGATACGTGCAGCTTACCCGGCTGGCGATTGCTGGTTTCCACCCCCCAACCGTAGTCGGCACGGATGAAGTACCCGAATAGGGTCGTCCGCACGCCTACGCCGTATCCGTACACGATGGGTTCGCGGAACCGGCGGACCCTCACACGGACCGGGCTGTATCCCGACGTGGTCTGATCCGGGTACTCGGTGATGTTGACCGGGTTATCCTCATCGAAAGGGCTGGAGCCCGCCCAGGCGGTGCCGATGTCGAAGAAGGAAACGACCTGGAAGTCCCGGACGAAGGCCGAGCGAATATTATTGAACAGGTAGTTGAAGACGGGCACCCGCAGTTCGGCGTTGCCCAGGGTGTAAGTGCTGCCGTTGCGGATGTTGATGTCAAAGCCCCGCAGCGGGTTCGCCAGATCCTGAAAGACGAAGTCCCCTGACTGCGGCGTGGGTATACCGTCGTTGAAGTTGTTGATCACGCTGTTATCCGCGCCGCCGAGGTAGTACAGCACTTTCTGCCGACCGAAATTGGTCGCGGCGGCCAATCGGAACGCTAGCACACTGCGCTTCAGTATCCGCTGGTAATGACGGGCATCGAAGCCTACGATGCCCAGCACGCCCGGTTCGAACTGGGAATCTACGCCCTCGTCGAACGATATATTGAAGCTCTTGAAAACGTCGCCGTAGAATTTGTAGCGGGTGCCCATCCGCAAGTTGCGGCCCAGGCCAAGGGTATTATCGAATACGTACTCCAGCCGCATACCCGCCCGCTCGGTGCTCAGGGGCTCGGTCTGCAGGGCGGCCAGTTCCGTAGGCAAGGTCTGCACCCGATCGCGGCGGATCGTGGCCGTAGCGCGCAGGCTGCGGAAGATATCGAGGGCGTAGCGGACACCGTACTGCGCCATCAGGGTATTCTCTTCGATCAGGCGGGGGCCGTTGAGGGAGGTCGAGTTGCGGAAAATTCCGTCCTGGTACCGTCGGTTGCGCCGGTATACGGAATAGATCCGATCGAGACGGCGGCGCCGGTCCGCGCCGGTAAGGAAGTATTCCGTTCCGTTGAAACTCGTAGGGATACGCACTCCGCCCTCAATGACGTAATCTTCCATGAGGTCCAGGATATTCCCCTTGAGCAGGATGCCTACCGGCTGCTGGGTATACCCGTCCGGATTAGCGGCGTAGCTGTTCAGCCCGTCGAAGAGCGGTTCGTTATCGGCCGTCGTCTTCACGTAATTCACCCGGAAGGTGGTGCGGTACGACGTTACCCGCCCGGGGCGGAAGCGATAGATCCGATTCAGTTCGGGTACGGGCCGTTCCCGACGCACGGTGGTCGCGGTCGCCTGGCCGCTGCTGCGCCGTGCCGCGTTGTTCCTGCCGTCAACTACGGTGAGGGGCGGACGGGTGCCGGTGCTGTCCGGTGCCGCTCCGGCGGGAGGCTCGCCCGTGGCGTCCCCTTGATTGTCGAGCAGCGTGTCGTCGACGGGGGCGGGATCCGTAGCGGGCACGGGAGCGGTATCCTCGAAGCGGGTCTGAAAGAGCAGCCCCTCGTCGTCGCGGCTGATGTCCGTGTTGATGCGATTCGGCTGGATGACACGATTTGCCGGTTGTCTCCCCGGATTAGTGAACTGCGGCACGACCTGGCCGGCGGCCCGGTAACTCCGGCGGCGGTAGGCGGTGGGTGACAGGTTCACGACCGCCGTCGTATCGAAGCTGAAGCGCCGGACGATCGTGGTTCCCCCGTCGATGAAACTTTCCACCCCCACGGGTAGTTTTCCGCTCGCGTCCAGAGTGAGGATATTCGTCCCGTAATTGGTAACCGGCTCCACTACGGCCCGCTCCTTAATGATGGGATAGATCACGATCGAATCGATGAGCGCCGTATCCAGCTTTTCCAGCGTAGAGTCGCCGTGAAGGGTAATCTCGGTCCCGTCGGTCAGGTGGATCGTCTGCTCGTAGTGGTGGATGAAGGTCTCCAGGTGTGCCTGGAAGCGGTTGTAGATGCCGTTGGCATCGCTGAGGTAGCTGAAGTGCTCCCCGTCGATCGGCGCCGGCTCCCGCTCGTCGGCCAGGGGGGTATCGGTGATGCGCACCAGCTCCCCGGGTTTGTTCTCCAGGTCGTAGTAGAAAAGATCGTAGTGGCCCACCGGCAGCAGGGTGTCGAGCCGCTGGGCGAGCAGGGAAGTGTCCGGCCGGTTACTGGCGAAGACCACGCCCCGCCGCCCCCGCACGTTGACGGGCACGGCATCGAGGTCGTCCCAGAAATCGTTGGTGATTTTCACGGCTTGCCGGGAGGCGGGGTAGTAGGTGTAGATGTCGCTGAACCCGTCGGCCATCGCCGAGATGAGAAAGGTATTCGGGTCGTTGTAGGCCATGGTCAGCACGCGGTCCAGGCGAATACCCAGGATATCGGTCGTCTTCTTGCCGGTGTTCAGGTCGTACAGCAACAGCTTGGGCTGGTCCCGGAATTCGTACATGATCGCGATCTCCTGATTGGTGGGGGAGAAGTCGATGATGGGATAGGAGTAGTCCGTCGCCTGTAGCAGATTGCGCTGGCCACCCTTGAGGAGCAGTTCCCGCTCGCCGGTGTTTACGTCCTGAAGGTAGACCTTGTACTTACCGATCTCGTTGAGCACGTAGGCGATCTTTTGTCCGTCGGGACTCACCTTTAGCTGCGTGATGGGCAACTGCTTCTTGTTCTTGATCGTCAGTTGATCTTCCGTCGGCGTGCCGCGTCCACGGGCATCCTCGTTGTACCGGTTACGGTAAAATTCCAGCCAGTTGAAGAGTACCGTCTCGTAATTGCTCCCCAGGACGTAGAGGAAACCGTTTTCCACCGACCGGTTGATGCGGGTCAGGTAGAGGAGGTTCGATACGGTGGGTTTTCCGAGGTTCTCGGCGATGTAGTACCAGAAAGAGTGTCCGGCCAGCCGGGGGTAGTCGGCGGCCAGGTCGTTAAAGTCCTCATACTCCCCCGTGGCCATCAGGTCGCGCAGCTGATCGTCGAGGCGGGTATTCCAGTCTTCCCCGAGGTAGGCCACGAGTCCGGGCTTGAACCAGTCCGGCAGATTGAGCAGTACGGCATTCTGCACCACTTCCTGGACCGAGGAGCCATAGAGCAACTGCTCGATGTACACGCTGGCCATGGCTTCCCGCACCTGCCGGCGTAGGTCGGTATGATCACCGGTGAAGTAGACGAACGCCTTGTTGCCCAGAAATTTGGCCTGGGTGCCGGAGACGTAGCTCGTATTGGCGCTGAGCGACTGGTTGCCGGTCAGTTCGAAGACTTCCTCGCTGCCGATGTTGCTCTGCTTCACGTCGGTGATGTCACGGTAGGTGATGAGCTGCACCTTCTCGTTCATCCGGCTCTCCAGCATCTTCTGGATGTAGGCGAAGTCGTACTCCGCGAGCTGGACCACCGCCTGCCCTACGCCCTGGTTGTTGCCGTACCAGTAGGTGATGAAGTTATCGGACTCGTACTTTTCCCACTCCTCGAAGTCGCGGTGGTACTGCACGCGGTTCTTACCGAACTCCACCCGGGAAGTCTGGGCGGCGAGCCACGTCAGCGTACAGCACGCAAGCAGGGTAAGAAAAATACGCATCGGGGGGTCCTTTTACGACGTTATCGTGGGGAAGATAACGGAAAAGGGAGGGATAGGTTAACCTACTTCTCGAGGTACTGCGCAACCATCTCCTGAACGACATCTTTCAGGTACATCTTGCGGTCCTTGGCCTGTTCCTTCAGGGTCAGCAGGTGCTCCTTGTTGAACACCAGGGTCACCCGTTTCGTATCGGGCTTGGCGGGTTCGGCGGGCTCCTGTTCGGGGTCGTCCTGTACGGTACTGCGGATGAGGTAGTCGAGGCCGGTACGGCGGCGTTTGGTGCGGGGGGCGGAGGCGGCACGGCGGGAATCGTCGCCCAGGAAGACGTCAAGGTTCTGGGTGAAATTCTTGCTGGAGATCTTCTTCTTTGCCTTCTTCGTCTTCACGGGCACGCTCACTTCCACCACTTCCTCGTTGTCGGACGCGGGGTCGTCACCGAGGAGGTAGTTGTCCTCAAAGAGTCCGGATAGGTCGTCGGTAAAGCGTTTCTTAGCCATCGTTTACGTGTAGCGCCGAAGGGGGGTCGGCAGACTGCAGATTAGTGCGGGGTTATGCAGGTACGTCTTTTTGCCGGGGACGCAGGTGCACGGGATTTTCCGTTCGGGCGATGATCTCCTTGCACACCTTGAGGTAGTCCTTGGCGCCGTGGCTCGACCGGCTGTACGTAAAGATGTCCTGCCGGTTGGCCGGGGCCTCCGCAAGGGAAACGTTATCGCGGATGTAAGTTTCGAAGAGCAGCGGTCCGAAGTATTTCTTGATCGTTTCCACCACGTCGCGGTTCAGCACCTTGCGTTGGTCGTACATGGTGGCCAGTACGCCGCTGATGTGCAGTTCCTTGTTGAGGCGCAATTTCACCTTCTGGATCACCTGCTTGATCTTAGCTAATCCCTGCATGGCGAGGAACTCGGTTTGCAGGGGAATGATCACCTGCTGGCTGCTGGTGAGCGCGTTCAGGGTCAGCAGCCCGAGGCTAGGCGGACAGTCGATGATGATGAAATCGTAGTCGTCGTCCACGCCGGCAAACAGCTCCCGCAGAATGAATTCACGGCCGGCCTCATTCACCAGTTCCATCTCCGCGCTCGACAGATCGAGGCTCGAGGTGATGACGTGGAATCCGGGCTTGACCTCGTACGGCGACAGGTCGGATTCGCCCATCATACTTTCGTAGATCGTCACCGACTGCCGGGGAATACCGAGGCTGAGGGTCAGGTTGGCCTGGGGGTCCAGATCGACGAGCAGAACGCGCTTGCCAAGTTCGACCAGCCCGGCCCCGATGTTAATGGCGCTGGTCGTTTTGCCGACGCCTCCTTTGTGGTTCAGTAAGCTTAATACAGTTGCCATGCGTGGAGCTTGGTGGAAGCGCGAAGGTAATAAAATTTTGGTGGCGGGGATTTTGCTTCACAGCGTGGCGATCGCGGTTCCCGGCCTTCACCGATCCGTCGCGGCGCCCTCCCGACGCAAGATTGCGCTTACCTTTGGCGTTGGCCCTCTGGACTCCCGGCTGACATGCGCTTACCTACCCTATTCCTTTGCTTCTTAGTCATCTTTGGCTCCCGCGTCCGCGCCCAGGTGGAAACGGCCACCATCACCGGGCGGGTCACGGACCTGGTCAGTGAGCTGCCGGTCGACTTCGTCACCATTTACGTTAAGGGAGCCACCAGCGCTACCGAGACGGGGGAGCAGGGGCGCTACGTAACTACCGTACCGGCCGGCGAATCCTTCATCCTCGTATTCAGTCGCATCGGCTACCGGGAGACGGAGGTGAACGTGCGCGAATTGCCCGCCGGCGCCCGCCAGCAGATCGACGTGGCCCTGGCACCCATCGAGAGCGACCTGGAAGTGATCGTGCGCGAGAGTAAGATCGAGGAGGGCGGCATGATCCGCGAAGACCCCGCCCAGCTGCGCCTCCTCCCCTCCGTAACCGGCAATCTGGAAAGTATCCTGCCCAGCATTGCCCTGGGCGTGAGCAGCGGATCGGGTGGAGAGCTCACGAGCCAGTACAACGTGCGCGGCGGCAACTACGACGAAAATCTCGTGTACGTCAACGACTTCGAGATCTACCGGCCGCAGCTCGTGCGCCAGGGGCAGCAGGAGGGCCTCACCTTCGCCAACCCCAACCTGATGCGGAGCCTGAGCTTCAGTTCCGGCGGGTTCGAGGCGCGCTACGGCGACAAACTTTCCTCGGTCCTCGACATCAAGTATAAACGCCCCGACAGTCTGCGCGCCTCCCTCGACGCCAGCTTCCTCGGCGGCTCGGCCCACGTGGAAGGCAGCAAACAGGTCGGTAAGACGAGTTACCAGCGCCTGCGTTTCCTCGGCGGGGCCCGCTATAAAACCACCCGCTACCTGCTGGGGTCGCTGGAAACCACGGGGGAGTACCTGCCGAATTTCTTCGATTTTCAGGCTTACGTAACCTACGATTTCAGCAAGACGTTCCAACTCGGGGTGCTCGGCAACTACAACCGCAGCATCTACAACTTCAGCCCCGTCCAGCGCTCCACCGCCTTCGGCGGCTTCTTCGAAACGCTCCAGCTGTTCACCAACTTCGAGGGCGCGGAACGCGACGACTTCCTCACCCAAATGGGCGGGGTATCGCTCACCTACATTCCGGAGCGCCGCTCCAATCCGCTCTTCTTGAAGTTTCTTACCTCCGCCTTCCGCAGCGACGAAGACGAGGGCATCTCCATCGGCGGTCGCTATACCCTGGGCACCCTCAACACCGACCTGGGTTCCGACAATTTCGGCGAGATCGGACGGGTGATCGGCGTAGGCGTGCAGCAGGACTTCGTGCGTAATTTTCTCAATATCCAGGTCTACAACGCCGAGTTGCGCGGCGGTTTGGAACTCAACGTCGGCGACGCCACCACCAACCGCTCCCACTTCCTGCAGTGGAGCGTGAAGGCCCAGCACGAACGCATCGACGACTATATCCACGAGTGGGAGCGACTGGACTCGGCCGGCTACAGTCTGCCCTTCGACGAGGATGCCGTGCGCCTCTTCAGCGTACTCAACTCCCAAAACCAGCTCGAGAGTAATCGCTTCAGCGCCTTCCTGCAGGATACCTACACCTGGCGCCGCGACGGCCGGGCCGACATCCGCCTGAGCGCCGGGGTACGGGCCGTCGCCTGGGACCTGAGCGGTGAGGTCAACGTCAGCCCCCGTGCCCAACTGCTCTATAAGCCCCTCGGCGGCAGCAAGGACATCACCTACAAACTTGCCGGCGGACTGTACCAGCAACAACCCTTCTACCGGGAGATGCGGGCCCCGGACGGCACCGTTAACACCGACCTGCGCAGCCAGAAGTCGTTCCACCTTGTCGGGGGAATTACCAGCGACTTTTACTACGGCAAGCGCAATCCGAAGAAATTCCGTCTGATCACCGAAGCCTACTACAAGTCGCTCTGGGACCTAGTCAGCTACGAGATCGAGAACGTCCGCATCCAGTATTCGGGCCTGAACGACGCCAGCGGATACGTGGCCGGACTCGACTTCCGCCTCAACGGAGAGTTCGTCCCCGGTGCCGACAGCTGGCTCAACCTCAGCCTCCTCCGTGCTCGGGAAAAACTGCGCGACGTGGAGCACCGGAAAGTGATCGGTCGCGGCCCCAACGGCGAGGTGCTCGACGAGGTCGTGGAGTACGTGCCCCGCCCCACCGACCAACTCTTTCAGCTATCCCTCTTCTTCCAGGATTACCTGCGCAACAACCCCAACTTCCGCACCCACGTCAATCTTACCGTAGGCGGCGGCCTTCCCTTCGGCATCCAGGGTAGCAACACGGTGTACCGCAATACCTTGCGCTTCGACACTTACCACCGCATCGACATCGGCTTCAGCTGGCGCCTCTACGACCGGGAGACTTCCCGCCGGCGCGACACCTCCCCCCTCCGCTTCACGCGCTCGACCTACCTCAGCCTCGAAGTCTTTAATCTCATGAACGTCGGCAACCAGGCCGGCAACACTTTTATCAAGACCATCTTTGAGCAGCAGTACGCCGTACCCAACCGCCTTACCGGCCGGCGGGTGAATCTGCGGTTGAAGACGGAATTTTAGGGTGTTTAGCAGGTAAAGGGTACTCCGGGTATGGTAAAAGCGTTTGTTGTTTCAGATATTCCCTGATCTATGCACCTTTTACTTACTGGCATTTTCACCCTGGTGCTATCCGCGGGAGCGATGGCACAAGGGGTAACCGACCATCATCCGGAAGAATATATGCCAATGTTTACGTCCGTTCGCTGCGAAGGACTTGAGGAATATGCCGAGTTGAAGCCCTGCGCCGACCAGGCAATGCTGGAATTTATCTACGCACATTTGATGTATCCCCGAAAAGCGCGTCGCCGGGAAGTGCAGGGTCTGGCAGTAGTAACCTTCGTTGTGGAGAAGGATGGTAGCCTGACGTCCGTACAACTACTGCGCGACCCGGGTGCCGGTATTGGAGAGGAGGCCCTCCGCGTCGTTAACCTCATGGTAAATGGTCCACCCTGGACCCCCGGAATACAGGAGGGTAAACCGGTACGCGTACAGTTCAATCTCCCAATTCAGTTTAGTCTCAATTAAGGTGCGGTTACTCGTTTCGTAACGAGCCCCAATCACCCATTCACAACTTCCCCTCCCGCGGAAAGGCCCACCAGAAAAACACCGCCGCCGCCACCCCCACGCAGGCCGGAACCAGCCAGATCGACCACCAATCGTGGGTGCCGTCGGCGAGTTCGTTCACGCTGACGACCTCTCCGGCGATCCAGCTGCCGAGAAAAACGCCGATGCCGAGGTCCGCGAAGGACACCAGTCCCTGGGCCGTACTGCGCAGGGAAGTGGGGACCCGGTTGTCGATGTAGATCTGGGCGGCAATGATGATCCAGGCGAAGGCCACCCCCTGCACCACGATGCCGGCGTAGAGCAGGCCCTCCCAGTCGCCCGGCCGGCCGATGCCGAAGGCGAAGTAGCGCAGGCCCCAGGCCATGAGTCCCCAGAAGATGATGTTGCGAAACCGGAACCGCCGGAAGACAAAGGGCATGGCCAGCACCACCCCGATCTCGAAAAACTGACCGATGGCCATCTTCGCCGCGGCCGCCGGCCAGCCCACTTCGTTCAGAAAGGGGTTCAGGAAGCTGTAGTAGAAGGAGGAAGGGATGCAACTCGCCAGCAGGGCTATCAGGAGCACCACCATACCCCGTTCGCTGAATATTTGGCGAAGCTCGCTCCCGCGCACCGCCGCCCAGTCAAAGCCGGACTGCGGAGGCGTGTGGGGCAAAAAGTTGGCGTACACCGCCAGCAGTAAGGAGGTAATGCCCCCCGCCAGAATGGGCAGCGCCGAGTCCTCCACCCGGAATACGCTCAGGGCCACGCCCACCAGCATGAAGGAAACCGTACCCCACACCCGCACCAGGGGGTACTGCTCCGCCGGCCGGTCGAGGTGGTGAAAACACATGGCCGCCGCCAGACTGAAGGTGGGAATGAAGCACAGGTTGAACAGCAACATCCAGGCGTAGAACCAGCCGAAGGAGGTCGTGAAGAAGCACGCGATGAGGGCCGCCCCGCCGATGGCGTTCAGCACCCCCATCAGCCGCTCCGAGGGAAAGCGCCGGTCGGCCAGGAAGCCCATAAGCGGCGGCGTGACCGTGGCGGCCAGGGCGTTGGTGCCGTAGATCATGCCCACCTGCAGGCCCGTGAAGTCAAGGCTCTGCAGCAGGTAAGTGCCCAGATTGATGAGCCAGCTCGACCACACGGCAAACTGCAGGAACAGCAGCAGCGAAAGCCGGAACGTGAGCCCCCTGCCCTCAGACATCCAGCCGCTCCCGCATCCGGTCCGCTATTTTCTTCACGACGCCGTCCTCGAAGGGGTTTTCGAGCCCGGCCAGTTCCACCAGTTCCAGGAAGGACTTCGAGCCCCCGGCCTTGCACAGGCGCACGTAAGCGGCCCAGGCGGCGTCGTGGTCCTCTTCGTCCCTGAGGAAAAACTGAAAGGCGCAGATCTGGGCCAGGCAGTAGTCGATGTAATAGAACGGCACGGAGAAGATGTGTCCCTGGCTCTGCCAGAAGGTGCCCTCGCTCAGGTGGTCGTGGTCGGAGTAGTCGAGGTGGGGCAGGTACTTCGCTTCCATCTCCTTCCAGATGGCGTTGCGGCCGGCATTGTCGAGGTCGGGATTTTCGTACACCCGGTGCTGGAATTCGTCGACCGCGCAGCCGTAGGGCAGAAAGCGGAAGCTGCCCGCTACGTGACTGAAGTAATACTTCTCGGTGTCCGGGCCGAAGAAACCCTCCATCCAGGGGTAGGTGAAAAACTCCATACTCATGGAGTGGATCTCGGCGGCGTCGTAGGTGGGCCAGTTGTACTCCAGGGGGCGCTGGTCGCGGCTGCTGTACACCTGGAAGGCGTGGCCGAATTCGTGGGTGAGCACGTCGATGTCGTGGCTCGTACCGTTGAAGTTGCTGAAAATGTAGGGCGACTGGTGGTCATTGATGAAGGTGCAGTAGCCGCCGGGGGCCTTGCCGTCCTTTGCTTCCAGGTCCATGAGTTTTTTGTCCTGGAGGTAGCGGAAAAACTCGCCGGTCTCCTGGCTCAGCTCCTGGTACATCCGGTCGGCGTGGGCCACGATCTCCGCCGGGGAGCCCTGGGGCTTGGGGTTGCCGCTCGGGAAGCGAAAGGCCAGATCGTAGTAGTGTAGCCGGTCGATGCCGAGCCGCTCGCGTTGCTTGTCGTACAGCCGCTGGGCGATGGGCACGATGTGCTCCCGGATCTGCCGGCGAAAATTGGCGACCTGCTCCGGGCCGTAGTCCGTGCGGTTCATGTTGGCGTAGCCGAGGCCGACGAAATTGTCGTAGCCCAACTTGGTGGCCATGCTGGTGCGGAGCTTTACCATTTCGGCATAGATCTCCTCGATACGGGCACGGTGATCGGCGAACCACTGCCACTTGGCGCTGCTGGCCTCCTTGCGTTTTTCCCGGTCGGCCACCTGCTCCAGGGGCGTGATGCTGGAGAGGTTGTAGGTCTGTCCGTCGACCTCGATCTCCGCGCCGCCCCGCAGCTGGGTAAACTCGCTGTTGAGCTTATTCACGGCCTGCAGTTCCTCCAGAATCTCCGGGCGGAAGGTGCGGATGCTTACCTCCGCCGAGTCAAACAGCTGGGTACCGAAGTGTTGCTGCAGGGCTTCCCGGTGGGGACTGTCGAGCAGGGCCCGGTAATAATCGACGCGCCACTGTTCGGTGCGGGGCAGGTGCTGGTCGAACCAGTCCTTTTCCTGGCGGTAGAATTCGTCCCGGGTATTGATGCTGTAGCGGATGTAGCCGATGTTGTAGGCCGTGGATACGCTGGCGCGGATGCTGTCGATCTGCTCCACGGCGGCGATGGCGTCGTGAAGGTGTTCGGCGGACCGTAATTCTTCCAGCACCGCGTTAAAGGCGGTCTCCAGTCGGTCGAGGTCCGGTCGTTCGTAGGCAAAGTCGGGAAAGGTAAGCTGAGACATAGGTGTTGGTTAGGAGTGATTCCTGAAGGAGACAAATGTAGGCACGGGGAGGTTCCGGGCGGGAACGCGGGAGCCGGCGGAATAGGAGGGAGCGGTCCTGAGAATTAAAAATTCCGGCACCCCCGGCATTCCGGGGCGGTCGGTCCTATTTTGGGTTGATGCGGATTACCCCCCACGGTGAACCTAAGGCCGCACTTGCATCGTTCCATCACCAGCCATGCTCGGACAATCACTCAAGCAATCGCAGCTCCAGAAGCTCAGCCCGCGTCAGATCCAACTGATGCAGCTCATGCAGCTGCCCCTGTACGAGCTCGAACAGCGCGTCAAGGAAGAGCTCGAACGCAACCCTACCCTCGAGGAAGCCATCCCCGAACCCGCTGACGGGCCTGCCGACCGCGACGAACAGGAGAGCGAACGCAGCGAAAGCGACCCCTTCGAAATGGAGGAACTCTTTCAGCAGTACATCGACGACGACCCTACCAACTACCAGCAGAACGGCAACGACGACGCCTACGACGCCCCCGGCAGCTACACCGCCGACGAGAACACTTTCTTCGAATACCTGGAAGGCCAGCTCGCCAACCTGGAGTTCGACACCCCCCTCGATCGCACCATCGCCCTGCAGATCATCGGCAACCTCGACGACGACGGCTACCTCCAGCGCCTGCCCAGTGCCATCGCCGACGACCTGCTGATCAATTACGACATCGAAGTCGATACCCGCCGCATCAAGGAAGTGCTCCGGGTGGTCCAGTCACTCGAGCCCCCCGGCCTGGCCGCCCGCAACCTGCGGGAATGCCTGCTGCTGCAGCTGAACGCCAAGATCGATAATGGCGACGACCTCGACGACCACACCTTCGCCGATCTGGTGCTGGCCCAGACGGTCATCCGCGATCACTTCGATCTGTTCAGCAAGAAACACTACGATAAACTCCGGGATAAACTGGAGGTCGACGAGGACGAACTCCGCGATGCCCTCGCCGAGATCCTTAAACTCAACCCCAAACCCGCCTCCGGACTCGGGGGGCGCGCCGGGGGTCGGGCGGCGCGCGTCGTAGTCCCCGATTTTTTGGTCACGGTCGTCGACGGCGAACTCCGGCTCAGCCTGACGGCCCGCAACGCCCCCGACCTCAAGATCAACGACTACTACCAGCAGCAACTCGCTGAATACCGCCGCAAACAGAAGGAATCCGGCAAGCTGACCATCGCCCAGAAACAGGCGGCCGGCTTCATCCGTCAGAATATCGATTCGGCCAGCTGGTTCATTGAAGCCATCCAGCAGCGACAGCAAACGCTCTACAGCGTCATGCATACGATCGTCCGGTACCAGGAACAGTTCTTCCGCACCGGTGATCTCAAGACCCTCCGCCCCATGATCCTGAAGGATATCGCCGGACCGACCGAACTCGACATCAGCACCGTGAGCCGGGTGGTGAATTCCAAATTCGTGCAGACCGACTTCGGTACCTTCTCCCTGCGGGAATTCTTCAGCGAGGGCATGACCAATGAGGACGGGGAGGAGGTGAGCACTACCCAGGTCAAAAAGGTGCTGGCCGAGATCATTTCCGCCGAAGACAAACGTAAACCCCTCAACGACAGTAAGCTGCAACGCGCCCTCAAGGATGCCGGCTACGACATCGCCCGCCGCACCGTAGCCAAGTACCGCGAACAACTCGGACTGCCCGTAGCCCGCCTCCGCAAGGAACTATGAGCAAACATCTTCGGTGAATGTGCGTACTATTGCCCCCGTCCAAAAGCCAACGTGAATGTCTAACTCCACCGAAACCGTCGTCCACAATCAGGAAAAGAACCGCTTCGAAGTCATCAATGGCTCCCAGGTTTCCAAACTACTGTACCAAATGAAGGGCGAGGACCAGATCGAACTGGTACACACCGAGGTGCCCGAAGATCTTGCCGGCCAGGGCATCGGCAGCGATCTGGTCACCACGGCCCTGCAGTACGCCCGCGACCACAAGCTGCAGGCCATCCCCTCCTGCCCCTTCGTGGCCTCCTACGTACAGCGTCATCCCGAATGGAACGACGTGGTAGTGGAGCTCTAAGTGCTCGCTCTGTTTTTGCTGGCCGCGGCCATTCAATTTGCCGCCTGGATCTTCGTGTTTCCCCGGGCGTTCGGGGCGGTGCACAAGTCCCCGGAATATCCCGCGCCGCCGCCGGTGTCGGTCATCGTCTGTTTTCATAACGAAGCCCCGACCCTGGAAGCCTGCCTGCGGAGCATCCTGACGCAGCGGCCCGCCCCCGCCGAAGTGATTGCCGTGGACGATCATTCGACCGATGCTTCCGCCGCTATCGTTCGTCGGCTACAGCAGGAGTTTTCCGCGCTGCGTACCGTTGACCCCGGCCCCACCCGGCCCGGAAAGAAGGACGCCCTGACGGCCGGAATCGCCGCGGCCACCCATCCTTACCTATTGTTGACCGATGCCGACTGCGTTCCCGCCACGTCCGCCTGGTTGCACCGCATGACTGCCCCCTTCACTTCGAATGCCGAGGTGGTCCTGGGTTGCTCCCCCTACCGCCGTCGCCCCGGACTGCTCAACGCCTGGCAGCGGTTCGAAACGACCTACGTCGCCCTCCAGTACCAGGGCTTTGCCGCCCACGGACTGCCGTACATGGGGGTCGGTCGCAACCTGGCGTACCAAAAAAGCTTCTTTCAACGGGCCGGTGGCCTGCGGGCGCACACCAACCTTCCGGGGGGAGATGACGATCTGTTGGTCGGCCACCACGCTACCGCCCCCGGCACCGCCCGCGTCACCGACCCGGCGGCCTGGACCTACTCCGCCCCCGCTACCCAGTGGTCGGAGTACATCCGCCAGAAAGTGCGTCATCAGTCTACCGGTCCGCGCTACCGTCCCCTGCACCGGAGTATCCTGCTCGTGCTGGCGGCTAGTCACGGATTATTTTTCTTACTCGGCCTCGGGCTCCTCTTTACCCCCTTCTGGGGCGGTGCGCTGCTGATCTATGCGGTACGGGCGGCGCTGATATTGCGGGTGTACCTGCGCGCGCCGGTGAGTGACTTTCTGGGCGGGGACGCGGGAGCGGCGTCGGTTCTGCTGGGAGATGCTCTTTTGGCTCCTTTTTCCTTGTTCCTGGCCGTGGCAACCACGCTGCCCCCGGGGCGTTGGTAAAAGCAGTAGGTTGCATCCATGGAAGAACTGACGTCGCGCCAGAAACAAGCCAGGCTTCTCCGTCGTACCCGCCGCGTCCACCGCTGGTCGGGGATTACCCTCTTCGTGTTCTTCTTCATTATCGGCGTTACGAGCGTCCTGCTCGGCTGGAAAAAGAACGTCGACTACATCATGCCTCCGACCGCCCGCGGTACCAGCACCGAACTGGCCGAGTGGCTCCCCACCGATCGCTTACTTACCCTCGCCCAATCCGCCCTCACCGACTCCCTCGGCCCCGCCTACGATCCCACCATCGATCGCATCGACTACCGCCCCGACAAGGGTTCCCTCAAGTTTCTCTTTAAAGACCACTACGGCGAAGTCCAACTCGACGGCGCTACCGGCCGCGTCCTCAGCATCGGCATCCGCCGGGCCGACTTCATCGAGCACATCCACGATGGCTCCATCATCAACGATCCCTTCAAGATCATTTATTCCACCCTCATGGGTCTCGCCACCATCCTGTTCACGGTCTCGGGCTTCTGGCTCTGGTACGGTCCCAAACGCATGCGCAACAGCTAGCCCCCCCCAGCTAAACTACTAACGACCTAACGTACTACCCGCTACCACACTACCCGACTAAACTACTAACGAACCAACGGACTACCCGCTACCACATTACCAGTCTACCACACTAAACTACTAACGTACTACCCGCTACCAGTCTACCACACTACTAAACTACCACACTACCCAACTAACAGCCTAAAAACCTCCCCCCTACTTCTTCCACTTAATCCCGCACCCCGCGCTCGGATACTGCTTTTCCGGACTGGGCCGCCCCGCCAGCAGATCGTCCATCGCGGCACGCAGATCGGCACCGGTCACCTGCTTACCCGAACCCGGACGGGCATCGTCCAGCCGACCCCGGTAGTAGAGTTTCCGGTCTCCGTCGAAGAGATAGATATCGGGCGTACAGGCCGCATCGTAGGCTTTAGCTACTTCCTGAGTGGCGTCGTACAGATAGGGAAAGGAGAACAGGTTATTGAGGGCGAAAGCCTCCATATTATCCGGACTGTCAACGGGATAGGCCTCCACGTCGTTGCTGCTGATCGCCACCGTACCGATGCCCCGGTCCTCGTAGTCGTTGGCCACGTCGATGAGTGCTTCAATCGTATGAATGACGTACGGGCAGTGATTGCAGATAAACAGTACGAGCGTCCCCTTCGGCCCCTTCACGTCGTCGTAATTCAGTTTAGCGCCCGACACGGCATCTTCCAGTTCGAAGGGAGGAGCGAGCGTGCCGATGTCGACCATGGTGGATTCCGTCAGTGCCATTGTTCAGATATTTTGCGGGTTGTTGAGTAGCTTGCTGTCAGCCCCTAGTAAAGGCCCTACCCGCCCTTCCGGTTTACCCCCGACCCAACGAACCAATAAACACCACACTAAGATCCTAACCGACTACCGACTAAAAGCCTAACCGACTAACTGACTAAATGCCTACCACACTACCACATCCCCCGACTAAAAGCCTAACCAACTAACCAACTAACCAACTAAAAGCCTACCATACTACCACACCACCCGACTAAAAGCCTAACCAACTAACCAACTAACCAACTAAAAGCCTACCATACTACCACATTACCACTCTACCACACCACCCGACTAAAAGCCTAACCGACTAACTAACTAAAAGCCTATCACACTACCACATTACCACTCTACCACACCACCCGACTAAAACACTCCCACCCCCCATGACCTTCCTCTGCATTTCCTGTTACTTCAAGGGTGTCCCCTTCCTCCGCGCGTGCAAAGCCGCCGGCAATACCGTCTATTTGCTCACCGTCAAGAAACTGGAGCACGACCCCTGGCCCCGGGAAGCCATCGATGAGTTCTTTTTCCTGGAAAGCGACAGCAACGCTCCCTCCGACCTGGCCAATATCGCCAAGGGGGTTGCCTGGATGATGCAAAGTCGCCCCATCGACCGCGTAGTGGCCCTCGACGATTTTGACGTGGAGAAAGCCGCCTACCTGCGCGAGGAATTTCGCCTGCCCGGCATGGGACAAACCACCTCCCGCTACTTCCGCGATAAACTCGCCATGCGCATCCGGGCCCGCGATCACGGCGTGCCGGTACCCGCCTTCTCCAGCCTGTTCAACGACGTGGCCCTTACCGAATTCGCTAACCGGATCGAGTATCCCTGCCTCATCAAGCCGCGGGGCGAGGCCAGCGCGACGGGCATCACCAAGGTGCATTCGGCTCAGGAACTCTGGGATACCGTGCACCAACTCGGGGAACGGCGGAAAGAGTATCTGGTGGAGCAGTTCCGCCCGGGGGATGTTTACCATGTCGACGCCATTTCGGTAGACGGAGAAGTAGCCTTCTGCCAGGTATCCCGTTATCTGAGCACACCCTTCGAAGTGGCCCACGGCGGCGGCATTTTTCGCTCGGTCAGTGTTCCTTACCACGATGAGGAAGCCGTCATTCTACGTCGCCTCACGGAAGACGTCATGCATGCGTTCGGAATGCAATTCAGCGCTTCGCACACGGAGTTCATCAAGACCCGGGAGGGCAACTTCGTCTTTCTGGAAACCGCCAGCCGGGTCGGTGGAGCTCACCTGGCCGAGATGGTCGAGGCGGCCACCGGCGTCGGCCTGTGGACGGAGTGGGCCAAACTGGAAACGGCCATGGCTACCGGACAGCCCTACACCGTACCCGAGCGCCGCTACGACCAAGCCGGCATCGTCGTCAGTCTCTGCCGCTACGAATTTCCGGATACGACCTCCTTTACCGATCCGGAGATCGTCTGGCGTATGGATAAAAAACATCACATCGGGCTTATCGTCGCGTCCGAGTCCCCCCACCGGATCCGCCAGCTGTTAGACGAATACGCCACCCGCATCGCCCAGGACTTCCACGCAGCCGCCCCGGCCCCGAAAAAGTCGACGCACTGAGTCACGGACACTGGACCTGCGCGCGCGCCCGCCGAATACGTACCTTTGGTCAGCTAACCAAACCAACTGCAATCATGCAAGCAAGAGTTCTTACCCTTCTTCTTTCCCTATTCGTCATCGGTCTGCCGGCCCAGATCGTATCCCCACCCCCTTCGCCCCTACTGAAAATGGAGACCACCGTGGGCCTCACCGACGTGTCCCTCGAATACAGCCGCCCCGGTATGCGCGACCGGAATATCTTCGGCGCCGACGGACTCGTGCCCTACGGCGAAATCTGGCGTACCGGAGCCAACCAGGCCACGAAGATCACCTTCAGCGACGCCGTCAAGGTAGCCGGCAAGGAGATACCCGCGGGCAGCTACGCCATACTCACCAAACCCATGCAGGGTCTGTGGGAGGTGATGTTCTTCCCCTACGAAAGCGGCAACTGGACCAGCTACACGGAGCAGACTCCCGACGTCACCGTCTCCGGTAAATCCGGCATGCTGAGCGAGGCCGTCGAAACTTTCACCATCAATTTCACCAATTACACTCTCGACGGAGCTGACCTGGTGATGATGTGGGACAAAACCCAGGTGACCCTGCCCGTCGAAACGAACGTGAAGGAGTCCGTCATGGCCACCATCGATCGCGTGATGGCCGGCCCCAACATGAACGACTACTTCCAGGCGGCAACCTTCCTGAATGAGTCGGGCCTCAATAACGAAAAGGCGCTCGAATACATCCGCAAGGCGCACGAAATGGCCGGCGAAAATGCCCGCTTCTGGATGGTGCGCCGGGAAGCCATTATCCTAAGCGACCTCGGCAAAAAGAAGGAAGCCATCGAGGCGGCCAAACGTTCCAAGATGCTTGCCGAAGAGGCCGGTAATATGGACTACGTACGCATGAACGAAAAGTCGATCGAAGAGTGGTCGATGTAGGCTTCCCACCGTACTAGCCGAAAAAGAAAGGCCCGGAAGAACGTGTTCTTCCGGGCCTTTTTACTTTCGCTCCCTTGCTACCGACGGGTAAGGGAACTGGTGATGAGGCTCGTCGCAGCGATCACGGTACCGAATACGATGGCGGAGGTCAGTGCCCGCACGGTCGACCCCTTGAGGACGATGCCGCTGTTCTTGGCCTTGTCGTCGAAGTCGCCGTGACTGCCGTGATCACCGGGTACGGACTCGAACAGGTAGTCCTTGTCGTGACGGGCCGGCTTATCGGTTTTCTGACCGCTTACGGCGGACTTTCCGAGGAAGAGGTCCATCAGTCCGGGAAATAATTTACTGCTGAGGATCGTCTGCACGGCCGGAAATCCGACGTAGTACTCCCGATCGTTGGTGCCGGCGGCCGCCACCACGGCCCGGGCGGCTACCTCCGGTTGGTAAATGGTGCCCATGGGTCGGGGCTGCTTGTCGAGTTTATTACGCACGAGACTGAACTGCGTGGTATTCACGCCGGGTAGTTGCACCATGGTGGTCTTCACCTGGCTTTTCTCGTGTACCAGTTCCGAGCGCAGGCTGTCGTAGAAGCCCTCGATGGCGTGCTTGGCACCGCAGTAGGCGGTCTGGAGGGGGATGCCCCGGTAAGCTAATGCGGATCCTACGAACACGATGCTCCCGCGGTTACGCGGTTGCATACGCTTAAGGGCGCATTTCGCCCCGTATACGGAGCCCAGATAGGTCACTTCCGTAACGCGCTTGAACTCGTCCATGTCCACGTCCTTGAACAGGCCGAGGACGCTGGTCATGGCATTATTGATCCACACATCGATGGGACCGAAGGTTTCTTCCACCTTGGCGGCGGCTTCGTCGAGGGCGCGAAAATCGGCTACGTCGGCCGGAAGCACGAGGGCTTCGCCGCCCAGGGCTTCGATCTCCTTACGGGCGCCTTCCAGACCCTCCTGGTTGCGGGCGATCAGTCCGATGCGGGCGTGCTCCTTGGCAAATTCGCGGGCGATGGCCCGGCCGATGCCGGCGGAAGCACCGGTGATGACGACGGTTCGGGGGCGTTCAAAATTATTGCTACTCATTGTCTTGATGTTTACTTGTTGCGGAAGTTCCGCACTCTCTACAACCCGGACCGTGGGGGACGTTGTTCGTATCACCATGTCCGCTACCGCTGAAATGCCCTACTTCGTCCGGCCCTCCGTAAATCTGAATACGGAAGAGAAAGAAGTCGCCTATTCCCTGGCCCACGCCGCCATCGCGGCCACCGTGGGTGGTGAGGATAACGAGGTGATGAAAATGGCCACCGTCAACAGTCTGCTTAAAACCTACTTACCGTACTACTACTGGGTCGGCTTCTACCTGGTACACGGGCAGCGTCAACTCATCGTCGGTCCGTACCAGGGCACGCTGGGTTGCCTGTACATCGACTTCGGGCGGGGAGTATGCGGAGCCGTGGCCGCGAGTGAGCGTACGAAGATCGTCGCCGACACTCATGTGCTGGAGGAGGGCAAGGAGCACATCGCCTGCGACCCCAACAGTCGCTCGGAGATCGTCCTGCCCGTTCACCGCGCCGACGGTAGTTTGCTGGGGGTGTTCGACGTGGACAGTACCGAGGAAGCCTCCTTCGACGCGGTGGACCAACGGTGGCTCGAACAGATTTTACGGGATACCTTTGCCGTATAAATTTTAAATGGCCAATTTTCAATTCCAAATTTTCTGAGCTACCAGATCCGACTCCCGCAGTTCGAAGGCCCCTTCGACCTCCTGCTGTTCTTCATCGAGCGGGACGAGCTGGACATCTACGATATTCCGATCGCCACGGTGACCGACGACTTCCTGGAGTACATGCGGGCGGCGGAGCGGATGGACATCGACCTGGCCAGCGAGTTCGTGCTGGTAGCGGCGACCCTCTGTCGGATTAAGGCCAAAATGCTTATCCCCCGCAAGCCGGTGGACGAGGAAGGAAACGAGATCGACCCGCGGGAGGAATTGGTGAACCGGCTCCTGGAATATAAACGCTACAAGAGCGTACTGAAGGAACTCCGGACCCTGGAAACGCAGCGGGGCATGCGCAGCTACCGCGGCAACATCACCGAAGAACTCGATCAGTTGGCGACGAAGGCCCTCGTCGACGTGGAACTGGAGAGCGTCACCCTCTTCAAATTGTTACGTGCGTACGAACGAATGCTCGGCCGCCTGGAGGAAGCTAACCGCAAGCCGGTCGTCCACGAGATCGCACAGTTTACCCACACCATCGAGGAGCAACAAATCCGGATCATGGAACTGGTGGAAGGGATCCGTTTCGGGAAGCCCCGGCCGGGGTTCGTGGACATCTTTGGGGTATGCCACACGCGCATTCACGCCATCGTGACCTTTCTGGGCCTGCTGGAACTCCTCAACCTGCGACAAGTGCGCCTTATCCCCGGCGATGCCGTCAATGAATTCTGGCTCGAAGCGGGCTCCGGTGACGGGGAAGAAGAATAGGCGGGGAAACTAGTTCAGTACGGCGGGGGCGATGTGGAGAAAACGGGGGACCTCTACTTCAAAGTAGTTTTCCACGCCGTCGCCATCGCGGCGGTACATCACGTAACTTCCCTGCATGGCACCGATCGGGGTCGCGAACTGCACCCAACTGTTGTACTCGTAGAAGTCGCCGGGCTGAATGACGGGCTGCTTGCCCACGACGCCCTCCCCCTCAACGTGGCGGCGGTCTCCCGTGGCTTCGATGACCTGCCAGACCCGGCTCAGGAGCTGTACCGGAAAATCTCCGTGGTTTTCGATCCTGATCCGGTAGGCGTGCACGTACTGCAGCTCTTCGGGTTGGGAATACCGCTCCTGGTAGAAACTTTCGGCGCTTACACGGACGCGCTGGGTGGTCTGGCTGGTCATGACGGGGGGAATTTAGAACGGCAGATCGTCGTCCGCCTCCACCATCGGTTCGTCGCTGGCGGAGGGGAAGTTGCCGGGGGTATCGCTGTTGGCGGCCGAAGGGGTAGGGGCACTACCGGCGGCCATGGCCTCTACGCGCCAGGCGTTGAGGTTGGTGAAGTACTTATCCTGCCACTGACGACCACGCAGGTCGAAGTGCACTTTAATCTCGTCGCCCTCGTTGAGGTCGTCGATGATGGAGGTACGATCCTGGGTGGTCTGAAACTTGACGAAATTGTCGTACTGTCCGCCGTCGTTGGCCTTAATAACGAAGTCGCGCACGCGGAAGCTCTCTCCCTTGGTTTCCGTTTCGTATTTCTTGACGAGCGTTCCGGTAATTTCGAATGACATAGGTTCGTGATTTATCTTATTTATCAAGCAAAAATGTGGGCGCCCCGGTTCGGGGGTCACTGATTAATTTCGTCGAAAGGGTAGTCGTTACCGCGTCCGCTCACAAGCACCGGCACACTCTCCGTAGAGGTTCAGGCTGTGGCCGGTGACCCGGAAGTTAAGGATATCCCCCATCATGTTCTTGATTTGCTGTACGCGGGGGTCGCAGAATTCCAGCACCTTGCCGCAGGTATTGCAGATCAGGTGGTCGTGCTGCTTGTAGCCGTAGCTCTTCTCGTACTGGGCCAGATTCTTCCCGAACTGGTGCTTCTTGACCAGATCGCAACTCACCAGCAGTTCCAGGGTATTGTAGACCGTAGCCCGGCTCACCCGGTAGTTGTTGGTCTTCATGTGGATGTACAGCGACTCGGCATCGAAGTGATCGTCGCGACCGTAGATCTCTTCCAGTATCGCGAACCGCTCCGGGGTCCGGCGGGCCTTGCGCTCGCGGAGGTGCTCGGAAAATATATCCTTGACCTGCTGTATGTCGGTAGTGGGGTTGGTTCGCATGAGCGGGGGGGAAAGAAGCTTATTCTACCCGGGAAACGGTTGAGACGTTCTCTAAGTTTTGCAAAGCCCTGGTAGCCAGCCGTAGCTGGTCGGTATTGCGTACCAGCAGACTAATCTGGGCGGTAAAGGTACCGCTCTGGGCCGCGATCTGAAAACTGCGGATGTCGAGGTCCATCTGGGTGATCTCGTGGCTGATGGTTTCGATCACTCCCTTCCCGCTGTCGAGACCGGTGAGCTTCAGTTCGGCCACGAAACTGTGCTGACTGGTGCTCACCCACTCCGCCTTCATGATGCGGTAGTCGTAGTTCGCCATCAGGTTTTCGGCGTTGGGACAGATGACGCGGTGGATCTTCAGGCCGGCGTTGGACGTGAGGTAGGCGAACACCTGATCCCCCTGCACCGGATTACAACAACTGGCCATGGTGTATTCCAGTTGATCGCCGGGCTCCCCGTTAATGAGCAGTTTCGTGGTGCCCTTCACTTTGGCGGGAGCCCCGCGCCGGGTCCGGCTTTCGGGATCTTTCTCCTGGATGGTCGGGGTCGCGGGAGCCACCGGTACCAACTTGCCGTGCTCTACGGTGAAGGGTTTAAGCACCTGCGCGATGCTGATCTCCTCCCGGCCGATGTCGTAGAACAGATCGACGTGACTGCCGTCGGTGTGGTGACGGGCCAGGGTCTCGATGGCGACCTTCTCGTCCTCGACGTGTAGTTTCTTGAGCTTCCGCAGCAGCGCCTCCCGGGCCAGTTCGCCCTGCTTGCGCTTTTCTTCCTTCAGCGATTGCCGGATCTTGGCCTTGGCCTTGCCGGTCTTCACCATGTCCAGCCAGTTGGGGTTGGGTTTCTGGCTGGGACTGGTATTCACCTGCAGGCGGTCCCCGTTGCGCAGCACGTACGACATGGGTACGATGCGCTCGTCGCACAGAATGCTCTGACAGTGATAGCCCACCATGCTGTGGACGCTGAAGGCAAAGTCTAGGGCGGTCGACCCCTTCGGCAGGGCCTTCATATCCCCGTCCGGCGTATACACGTACACCTCTTCGTTAAAGAAGCTGTTGGCCCGGAAATCTCCCAGGAACTGTACCGTATCGCTGTTCGGGTTTTCCAGGATATCGCGGACGCTTTCGAACCACTGCTCGTACACGTCGCGCTGGTTACTGATACCCTTGTACTTCCAGTGGGCGGCAAACCCCCGCTCGGCGATCTCGTTCATGCGCTCGCTGCGGATTTGGACCTCCACGAAGCGGGCGCCCGGACCCACGACGGTGGTGTGCAGGCTCTCGTAGCCGTTGGATTTAGGGATGGTGATCCAGTCCTTCAGGCGGCTCGGTACGGCCTGGTACTCATCGGTGATCGTGCTGTAAGTGGCCCAGGCGGCGAGTTTCTCCTTATCACGGGGTACGTCGAGAATGATGCGCACGGCGAACAGATCGTAGATCTGCTCGAAGGGTACCTGTTTTTTCTTGATCTTATTGGAGATGCTGTAGATCGACTTCGGCCGTCCGAAGATGCGGTAGGGGTAGCCCAAGCCGTCGAGTTTTTCCCGGAGGGGTCCGATGAAGCTTTCGATGTACTTCTCCCGGGCGGCCTTGGTTTCCTGCAGCTTGCGGGCGATGGCATCGTAGTCGTCGCGCTCCAGCACCTTCATGCAGAGGTCGAGAAACTCCGACCGGAAATTATACAGTCCGAGACGGTGGGCCAGCGGCGCGTAGATGTAGCTGGTCTCGGCGGCAATCTTCAGCTGCTTGTGCTCCGGCATGCTGCGGATGGTCCGCATGTTGTGCAGGCGGTCGGCCATCTTGATGAGCACGATACGCACGTCGACGATGAGCGTGCTGAGCACCTTCTTGAAGTTTTCGGCCTGCTGACTCTCCGACTGGTAGGCGCTGTCGAGTTTGGTCAGTCCGTTGACCATCTGGGCGATACGGTCGCCAAACTGCTCGTGCAGTTCCTCGATCGTGACCGGCGTATCCTCCACTACGTCGTGCAGCAGGGCGGCGCAGATGGCCGTTGCCCCTAGGCCGATCTCCTCGGCGCAGATGCGGGCTACCGCGATGGGGTGAAAGATGTAGGGTTCCTTCGATTTACGCCGCTGGTGGCGGTGGCTGTAGTTCGCGAGGCGAAACGCACGATCCATCTGTTCCCGGTCCTCCTGGGAGTAAGGGGTGCGCATGCTGCCGATCATCGCCTCGTAGGCTTCGCGTATCTGCGTTTGTTCGGCTACCGTAATGTCAAGTACTTCTGCCATACCTGTTTAATAACAATTTCGGAGCACCTTTAGGTTGCTACCGTTTAGGCTTCTCCCCCAGCTTACGCAGCTCTATCAAGTCGCGGAACGCCTTACGCGCCTCCTGTACCGGGGAGCCGAACCACGACTTTCCGGGTTCCGTATCCTGGCCCACGCCGCTCTGCGCCATGATGACCGTGCGCTCCCCCAGGTGAACGTTCTGGGCAACGCCCGCCTGCCCCTGAAGGATAGACCAGTCATCGATCGTGCAGTTGCCCGCGACCCCGACCTGGGCGGCCATTTGTACGTGAGCCCCGATCTTGCAGTCGTGTCCGATCTGTACCTGCGCGTCCAGCTTACTGCCCCGGCCGATCACCGTCGTGGACGAAACGCCGCGGGCGATAGTGCAGCAGGGTCCGACCATAACGTCGTCGTCCAGCAGAACGCTGCCCCCGCTGCGCCACGGAATCAGGCCGTCCGGTGTCCGCTTGAAGTAGAAGGCCTCTTCGCCGATCACGGCACCCGCCCCGACGGTCACCCGGTCTCCCAACGTGCATCCGTCTCCGATTACGCAGTTCGGTCCGAGGTAGCAGTCCTTACCGATGGTTACACCCCGACCGATGACCACGCCGGGAGCGACGATCGTTCCGGCACCTACCGTGTACGCTTGCTCTTGGTGGTCCCACTGCTCCCGCGGCCGCGCCTCCTGTACCAACCGATTGTACACGTCGAAGGGCTGCGGATGAATGAGCAGTGCCTTGCCCGGGGGACAGTCCGCTTCCCGGTCGATGAGGATGACGGACGCGGCCGACGCCAGGGTGGGCGCGTAGTAGCGGGGGTGATCCACGAAGCAAAGGTCGCCCGGCTCCACGTGATGAATTTCGTTGAGCCCGGTAATCCGGAGGGTGCCGTCGCCCAGAAGCCGGGCACCGGTACGCTGGGCCATTTCCGCCGCCGTAGTGGCCGTTGGGAGTCGCATGTCGAGTAGTTATTGGCGGTGGGGATCTTAGTTCACGACGCCCTCCAGCCGGTGTTTGTAGTAGCGCACGCCGGCCCCGTACACCCAGCCGAGTTTGCCGTCCTGCAACCGCACCTTTACCCACGGCTCGGTCGGCGTCACCTCCCCCAGATCGATGGTGTATAGGGAGTCCGTCACCTCGTTCATGAAGGAGACCGGTTCGTAGAGTTTCAGGCGGGCCACGATGGGTGCTCCCAGACCGGGCTGTACCCGTACGTTGAGTCCGTCGATCGTGCTGTAGAGAGTGGTTTCCTTTTTCACGACGACCGCCGCCGAATTGCCGGGCCCGTAGAACGTGCTGTCGCCGGGTAGGGGTTGGGTCCGTGCCCGCAGCAGGGCCGCCTCCCGGGCCAGTACCTCCTGTTCGGCTTCCGACAGCAAACTGGCCTCCGGACTCGCCAGCAGTGCCTGTTCCTGGAGCTTCCGGATGCTGTCGCGCAATAGGCTGTCGCGTCGTTCCAGGTAGTCCTCCCGGGTATTGCGCTCCTCGATCATGGCGTAGTCGCTGTCGTTCTCACTACACCGCCGCATCGCCCAGATCATGAAGAACAGGGTCACGACCGATACGATAATGAAGGGAACGAGCTGGGGAGTGCCGCGTTGTTGCGTAGCCATGGTGCGAAGGTAGGAGGAATTATAATTTACCATTTACCATTTGGAGACGTACCATTTGGAATTGGGCGGCCGCACGGCTCCGGCTGAGGGCTTGGTTCTCGCCGGCGGGAGAGGGGAGGTAGAATTTACCAATTACCATTTACGGATGTACCATTTGAAATTGGGCTGCCGCACGGCTTCGGCTGAGGGCTTGGTTCTCGCCGGCGGGAGGGGGGAGGTAGAATTTACCAAGTACCATTTACGGATGTCCCATTTGGAATTGGGCTGCCGCACGGCAAAATGATCCGGAACCGAATGGGTAATGTCCTGTTTCCTTAATCAGCGGACATTGATCGCGAGGAGAGTCGCAAATGATCCACGATAGATCCTTACATCAGTTTCCGAATGACTCGACCCCGGTTAGCCAGAGCTGACGAGCGCAGCGAGCAGAGCCGCAAATTGTAAATTGTAAATCTCAAATTGTAAATCCTACTCCATCCGAGCGCAGCGAGCAGAGCCGCAAACTGTAAATTGTAAATCTCAAATTGTAAATCCTACTCCAATCCGAGCGCAGCGAGCAGAGCCGCAAATTGTAAATCTCAAATTGTAAATTGTAAACCCCAATGCCCCGCCACTACTCCCAACTCTACCGCGAGCTGCGCGCCGTCGACCCGGGCGACTACCACCGCATCATCCGGATGTACGAGGAGCGGGAGCAGGCCATCGGCCGGTTGGACGTGCTGGAAAACTTCGAGCTTACCGTACGCTACGTCGATGCCCTGTTCGAAACCGGAGCGTACCGGGAGCATCAGCTGATGGTGGACCTCGTGATCCACGCCAGCATCCGTCACGATATTCGCTACGTGCCCGGCCGGGAGGAGGAGATCTTCGAATACCAGCTCTTTCGCAAGGCCGCCAGTGCATTCCGGATTGGAGAATACGCGACGGCGGAGCACGTCCTGCGCGAACTGATCCGGATGCGCCCCGCTCACCCGGTCTACTACCGCATCCTGCGGACGACGCTGTTCCGGCAACGAACCGGTATGCTACAGTTCGGGCGGGCGGCCTGTATCCTTTGCATGTTGCTGACCGCCCTGATCGTGACGTTCAATTTGCTGCTGGTGAGCAACTTTTACCCAAGTTTCGCGCCCCTGATGACCTGGTTTGCTATCGGGGTATTTCTTCTGGGAATGCTTACGTTGTTTGGTGCCTACGGCTATGGCTACTACCTTACGCACCGCGAAGCCACTCAATTTCGGGCCGCGCAAATAAACAAACGGCGTAAATAGTCGCTCTTACAGAAAAGCACTTACATGGCAGTTACCAAACCCACTCTCGTCATCCTCGCCGCCGGTATGGGCAGCCGCTACGGAGGCCTCAAGCAAATCGACGGCGTCGGCCCCAGTGAAGAAGGCATCATCGAATACTCGATCTACGATGCTATCCGTGCCGGCTTCGGTAAGGTCGTTTTCGTGATCCGCAAGGATATCGAAGCGCCCTTCCGGGAGAAGTTCGACGGCAAATTCGGCGATAAGATCGAAGTTGCCTACGCCTTCCAGGGCATGGACAGCTACGTACCCTCCGACGTGGATCACACCAAGCGCGAAAAGCCCTGGGGTACCACCCACGCCATGCTGGTCGCTAAGGAAGTGACGCACGAACCCTTTGCGGTCATTAACGCCGACGACTACTACGGCATCGAGGCCTTCCAGAAAATGGCGTCTTTCCTGGTCGCCGAGGCCGATGAAGAAACCTTCTCGATGGTGGGCTATGTACTCCACCGCACCCTCTCCGATCACGGCACCGTTAATCGCGGCGTCACCGTCGTAGCCGAAGATTACCTCCTGCAGGACGTCAACGAGCGCCTTAAGATCCAGCGCGGCGACGATAACAAAGTCCGCTACCTCGGCGAAGACGGTCACCAGTACGAACTGGCGGACGATAGCGTCGTGTCCATGAATTTCTGGGGCTTCCACCCCTCCGTCTTCGACCGTATCGAGAAAGGCTTCCAGCAGTTCGCCCGCGACAATAAGGACAACCCCCGCGCCGAATACCTCATTCCCGAACTCGTGGACGGGATGATCAAGGACGGCAGTGCCAAGGTCAAGGTGCTCGTCAGCGAAGACAAGTGGTACGGCGTCACCTACCAGGAAGACAAACCGAAGGTACAGGAAGCCTTCGCCATGCTCGTCGCCGAAAACACCTACCCCACCCCCCTATTCTCCTAGTAAGTATTCACTCCAGCTACCCGGATACAGCGCCGGGAGCTCCCCGAAGGCGTAGTAGTACGCCAAAATATTGTGACAGGCCGTCACGCCGGAGCCGCAGTAGAACACGTTCTGCTGCGGCTCTTTTTTGAGTCCGGAAAAGCGCTCGCGCAGGGCCTCCCGCGATTTAAACTTACCCCCCTCCAGATTATCCGGCCACGGCAAGTTGATCGCCCCCTCGATGTGCCCGGCCACGGGATCGATGTTTTCGTTTTCCCCACGGTAGCGATCGGCCGTACGGGAATCGACAAGCACGAAGGCGGGGTCCGTCCGGACTTCATCTACGCGGGCGCGGTCGCAGGAGCGGGGTATTTCCGGTGAAGCGATGGGGTACGGTGGAGCGGGTAATGCTTCTTCCCGCCCCGAAGCTACTTCACCACCGCCGGCTAACCAGGCCGGAAGCCCGCCGTCCAGGACGGCTACCCGCTCGTGGCCGATCCACTTCAGCAGCCACCAGGCCCGGGCGGCAATGCCGCCGCCCTTATCGTCGTAAGCCACTACGGGCCGGTCGGGAGTCAGCCCCAGGGCGGCCATGCGCTCGGCGAATGCCGTACGATCGGGCAGGGGATGCCGACCGGTCGTGCCCGGTATGACCTCTCCGGACAGGTCCTCGTTCAGGTGCAGGTAGTGCGCTCCGGGAATGTGGCCCGACAGATAATCCCGGTACCCCCGATCGGGGTCGAACAGGTCGAAGCGGCAGTCGAGGAGCAGGGGGCGTTCGGACAGTAGCTCCCCGAGCGCGGCGGTCGATATGATGGGCGTCGTCATACCTCCGAAGGTAACTAGTATTCCCGCCAGTGCCGCACCGCGATGGTTACCCGATTCGTGTCGCCGATGGTGGTGGCCACCTCACTAAACTCCGGAGCTCGCCACTTGCTCGGGGGCAACTTGCCGAATCCGTAGGGCTCGGTGGGCACCCCGAAGAAGTTACGGTCGAGGGTACCGTTTTCGTTCAGATCCTGAAATACGGCAATAACGTAGTCTCCTTCCGTGGGTAGGCGCAGGTCCACTTCGGTCCGAATGTCGGTGGCGGCGAGCGTTCGACTGGCCGTAGAAATAAATCGCTCGTTCGCGAAGCCCTCCGGACTATCGTATACGGCCACGTACACTTTACCCCCCTCTACGGAGCTTACGATCTCTACATTCAGGTGCTGGGGGGCCCCGGAGAAGTAAGCGAGCATAAGAAGGGTGAAGAGATGGTGCAAGGGAAAGAAATTAAGTACACGACAAAGATCGTAGTATCAACGCGTACCGCCTGTTTATCCCTATCGATTGCACGTTAAGGATATCGGAAGATTACGATGGCGGGGATTCCGTTCGTCTGACTCGGCGGAAGTGATAATTTTACCCTGGTGACATCCATCCGCTCGAAACTCCACCGCTTTCTTTTCGACACCTACGTTCAGGACCCTTCCCGGTTTCCCGTACCCACATCCCTGGTGCTCGGTTGGAATACCCTGAAGCGACGAGCAATCCGGAGATTTCGGGTGCGGCATACTCTCCAGGTGAGCTCTTTCGGGGGAGCGGGTACGACCTTACTGACCAATTTCCTGCAGCGGCACGGAGCGGACTTGCCGGACCAGCGCGGGGCGCGGTGGGCACCCTGGAAGCACATGAGCGCTCCACCGGAAAATCGGGTAGTCCCCTCCGGATTCCGGGCCATTTACGTCATCGGCGATCCGCGGGACGCGCTGCTGTCCGTGTTCCGGCGGGGTTACCAGCACGCCCACGTTCAGTTGATGGAAGGTCGCGTCCACGAGTGGGACTTTACCTGGAAGCTCACCGAATACCTGGCCGAAGGCCGGGAATTGTTCGGTTTCGGAGAGCACTTCGACCGTTGGGTCCGGAGCGACCGCAATTACCCGATCCTCGTCGTTAAGTACGACGCGCTCTGGGACAACCTTCCGGAGATTATCCGCTTTGCCGGCCTGCCGGAATCTGTTTTACAGGACTTCCCCGAACGAAAGCCGCGCGCAACCGATCGGCAGCATTATCCGCCCGAGATCACGGCCCGGGTCGACCGAATGCTCGGGGAGCTGGCCGAACGGATCGACCGGTATCCTGACTTTTCGATTATTGGAACCCCGTAATCCTAGGCGCAGTACTTATCGAAGGCCATCTTGAGGTTCTGGGCGATCACCTCGGCCGGGCGCCCCTCGATGTGGTGACGCTCCAGGAAGTGTACGAGCTTACCGTCCTTGAAGAGGGCAATGCTGGGGCTGCTTGGCGGGTAGGGCAGCAGGTGTTCGCGGGCCTGGGCCGTAGCCGCCTGATCGACGCCGGCGAAAACGGTGTACAGCCGGTCGGGCTTGTGCTCGTTGCGGGCGGCCATCTTTGCACCGGGTCGGGCGTTGGCGGCCGCGCAGCCACAGACGGAGTTGACGACCAGCAGGGCGGTGCCTTCCGTTTGTCCCAGGGCGGCGTCGACCGCTTCCGGGGTGGTCAGGGATTCAAAGCCGAAATTGGTCAGATCCTTGGACATGGGGATCGTAAGCTCGACGGGGTACATACAGAATTATTTTCTTGGTGATGATTACAGCTTCTGTATTTACACCTGGGTCTGTCCTTTGGTTGTTCTAGTACTCGAATTCCAGCTTCTCGCTGGGGTAGCCGAACAGGCAGTCTTTCTTTACGAGTTGGGCGACCCGGTCAGGAACCATTTTCTCCCAACCGTCCTCCCCGGCGCGAATCATCTCCAGCACCTTCCGGGAATAAATGTGGAGGTTCTCCGCCTTATAGCTCTCGATGTCGACGATCTGTCCGCTGTCCAGCAGGTGGCGGTACAGGAACTTGACGCCCTCGGGAATCGGCACGTTTTCGGCGGTCATCAGGTCGGCGCTTCCCTCCTGCTGGGCGGGGTATACATAGAGTTTCACGTTGCGCGTAAAGATCTCGCCGAAGGCGGCGAGCAGGCGCCCGTCCTGGTTAGCGTAGTACTTATCGCTGATGAGCTGCAGCAGGTCGTTCACGCCGACCACGATGCCGAGGGGCGAGACTTTGTACAGCGACAGATACTCGATCAGGTCGCCGTAGCGGTGGTAGTTGCTGATGACGACGGTTTGCCCCAAGGCGTTCAGCAGGGTGGCCCGGTGCAGGTAGTCGCGCTCGTTGAGTTCCGAGCTGCCCTGGAGGTTGTCCATCGTCAACTCCGTGAGCAGGAAGCTGGTGGAGGGGTCGATGTGTTCCTCGGCCCGAAATTGCTTGTACCCGGCTTCGAGCATGTCCGCGTTCACCAGGGTGGTGGGACGGTAGCTTCCCCGTACGACCATGACGGCCTTCTTGTAAAGAAATTCGCTGGGGTGGATACTGCGGCCCCGGGGGTCGAACATCGTAATGTCGGTCAGGGCGTGCTTCACCATCCAGAGGCTCAGCAGACGGTTATCCACCGAAAAGTCCGGGCCGCTGAGCACCATCATATCGATGGCAATGCGCCCCTTAAGGCCATCGAGCAGGCTCTCGACCAGGGTTTCCGGGTCGTCGTGCAGGTGGTAGGCCCCGTAGATCATATTTACCCCCAGGATGCCGATGGCCTGCTGCTGCAGTTGGTTGTCGTTGTCCAGCATGCGGGCGTGGAGCAGCATATCGTTGGCCCCGCCGTTGGGGGTCAGCTGGAAGCGTAGCCCCAGCCAGCCATTGCCCCGAATGGTCCGGGTATAGTTGATGGCAGCCACGGTGTCGGCGAACACGAAGAAGTTCGTCTCCGGCCGGTCATGACGCAGGCGATTGATCATCAGATCGTACTCGTGATCCACCATCTTGTGAATACGGCTCTCACAGACATAGCGTCCGCTCGGCTCCGTCCCGTAGATCTGATCGGAGTACACCTTATCGTAAGCACTCATCGTCTTGGCGATGGTTCCCGCCGCCGCGCCCACCTGAAAAAAGTGCCGCGCCACTTCCTGACCGGCGCCGATCTCCGCAAAGGTGCCGTAGATCCGGGGATCGAGGTTGATTTCCAGGGCTTTCTGTTCCGTTTCAAGTAGTTGGCGGGGCATGAGATTTACCATTTACAATTTGAAACGTACAATGTACAATTTACGGGGCAGCTCACTCCGTTCGTGAGGCCGTCAACCGAGGCTAGAGGAATTTTCAATTTAATATTTCAAATTGAAAATTTTGCTGCCGCACCCGGAGGGGACTACCGTTACCAGTCGGCTGCAAGGCACGAGCAGAGCCGTAAATTTGAAATGTCAAATTTTCAATGGTAAATTTTCCTACCACACCCGGAATTACCTATTGTTTACTATGTGACTGCTACAAAACGAGCGCAGCGAGCAGAGTCGCAAATTGCAGATGTGAAATATCCAATTGTAAATTTTCCTACCATACCCGGAAGGACCTATTGTTTACCATCCAGCTGCAACAAAACGAGCGCAGCGAGCATCCACGCAAATTTAAAATGTCAAATTTCCAATTGTAAATTTTCCCACCATACCCGGAAGGACCTATTGTTTACCATCCAGCTGCAACAAAACGAGCGCAGCGAGCATCCACGCAAATTTAAAATGTCAAATTTTCAATTGTAAATTTTCCCACCATACCCGGAATCACCTGCCATTTCCAACTCAGCTGCTACAAAATCCGAGCGCAGCGAGCAGAGCCGAAATTTAAAATGTCAAATTTTCAATTGTAAATTTTCCCACCATACCCGGAATCACCTGCCGTTTCCAACTCAGCTGCTACAAAACGAGCGCAGCGAGCAGAGCCACAAATTTAAAATGTCAAATTTTCAATTGTAAATTTTCCTACCATACTCGGAATCACCTGCCGTTTCCAACTCGGCTGCTACAAAACGAGCGCAGCGAGCAGAGCCGCAAATTTGAAATTAGATATGGTAAATTGTAAATGGTAAATTTTCACCCTCCCAAAAGCGCCGCCAGCACCGCCGTCGCCGCCCACGTGCGGTTATCAGCCTGCTGCAGGACCAGGGAACGGTCGCCGTCGAGTACGCCGTCGGTAACGATCACGTTGCGGCGTACCGGCAGGCAGTGCATAAAGTAGGCATCGTTCGTCAGGGCCATTTTTTGCTCGCTCACCGTCCAGTTTGGCAAATCGGCGGTGGCTCCGTAGTCCGCGTAGCTCGACCAGTTTTTGGCGTATACGAAGTCGGCGCCGTGCAGGGCTGCTTCCTGATCGTGCAGCACCCGCGCGCCCGCCGTAAACTCCGGCGCCAGGTCAAAACCCTCCGGATTGGCGATGGTAAGGTCCACCTCTCCCCACTTCACCATCCACTCGGCAAAGCTGTTGGCTACCGCCTGGGGAAGCCGACGCGGGTGGGGCGCCCAGGTCAGCACCACCTTCGGGCGCTCGCTGCGGCGGTGTTCGGCGATGGTCACGCAATCGGCCAGGCTCTGCAGCGGGTGACGGATCGCCGATTCCAGACTGACGACCGGCACTGTAGCGTACTTCACGAATGCATTGATGATCCGGTCCTCATAATCCGCTTGCCGGTCCTCCAGTCCCGGAAAGGAGCGCACGGCGAGTATGTCGCAGTACTGGCTGAGCACCCCGGCGGCCTCCTTCACGTGCTCGGCGCTGTCCAGATTCATTACCGCCCCTTCCTCGAATTCCAGTTTCCAGCCCCCGGCAGCGTCCATCGTAATCACCTGAAAGCCCAGTTCGTAACCGGCACGCTCGGTACTGATGCGGGTGCGCAGGCTGGGATTGAAGAACAGGTTGATGAGGGTCTTTCCGTCGGCCAATTCCCGGTTGTGGTTCTTCGTCTGCTTGTACTGCCGGGCCTGATTGACGAGGTCCGGAACGGTAGTGGCGTCGTGGGCGGATAAAAAATTCTTCATGGGGCGGGTGCGCGGGTGCGGTATTTTTTGGGTGGAAGCGGTCGGTTCCGGCTTAGTGCGAGCTGACCTCTTCGGGATTCAGGGCCTGTTGCAGGGCTTCGAGTATGCGTTCGCACTCCTCCCGCTTGACGTTGAGTGGGGGAAGTAAGCGGATCGTGTTCGGGTCCTTAGCCGATCCCGTAAATACGTGGTAGTCAAACAACAAGCGCTTACGTAACTCTCCAATGGGTTGCTCCATCTGCAATCCGATCATCAGACCTTCCCCGCGTACTTCCGTGAAGAGGCCCGACTCCCGGAGGGCCTGCAGCAAATAGTCGCCCTGCGTCTTGGTGTTCTCGAGCAGACCCTCCGCTTCGATCACGTCGAGGACCGCGATGCCGGCGGCACAGGCCAGGTGGCTGCCGCCGAAGGTTGTGCCGAGCATTCCGCTCTTGGGTTCCAGCTCCGGAGCGATGAGCACCCCGCCGATCGGGAATCCATTCCCCATGCCCTTAGCGACCGTTACGATGTCGGGCCGCACCTTGCTGTGCTGGAAGGCGAAGAATTTGCCGCTGCGGCCGTACCCCGACTGCACCTCGTCCAGGATGAGCAGCGCGCCGTGTTCGTGACACAAGTCCGGGAGTGCTTCCAGAAAGGCCGCGTCCGGAATATGGATGCCACCGATGCCCTGGATTCCCTCGATGATTACGGCGGCAACGTCGCCCTTCGCCAGCTCCCGGCGCACGCCCTCTAGGTCGTCCAGTTCGAGGAAAGTGATTGGGTAGTTACGGTTAATGGGAGCCTTGATCGCCTCGTTATCGGTGGCGTTGACCGCCGCGGAGGTCCGGCCGTGAAAGGCTCCCCGGAAGGCGATGACTCGGTTGCGGTTGGTACGGAAACTCGCCAGTTTGAGGGCGTTTTCGTTGGCTTCGGCACCGCTGCTGACGAGAAACAGCTGGTAGTCGTCCAGCCCCGATAGGCGCCCGAGCTTATCGGCTAATTCCTGCTGCAGGGGATTTTGGACGCTATTACTGTAGAAACCGATCTTGCCGACCTGCTCCGATATCTTCCGGACGTAATGCGGGTGAGCGTGACCGATGCTGATCACGGCGTGCCCCCCGTAAAAGTCGAGGTAGCGCTCGCCGGTAGCCGTGTACACGTAGCTGCCCTGGCCGCGTACCGGTTCGATCGGATAAAGGGAGTAAACGTCGAAGAGGGTCATCGGAAAATGTTTCGGAGTTTGGTCAACGCGGGTTAAAACATCGAGGCCTTGAGCTGAAGCCCCATCGTTTCGGGCAGGCCGAGGGCAAGATTCATATTCTGGACGGCATGGCCGCTTGCTCCCTTCAAGAGATTGTCGATGGCCGTCGTGACCAGCACCTGGTCGCCGTGCTTCTCCACGTGTACGAGCCCCTTGTTCGTATTGACCACCTGTTTGAGGTTGATCGGCTCATCCGTTACGTGGGTGAAGGCGGCATCGGCGTAGAAGTCCCCGAATAAGCGCTTCAGTTCTACCTCCGGCGCCGTGGTTTTGAGATAGGTCGTCGTGAAGATGCCCCGGGCAAAGGGACCGCGCACGGGCAGAAAGTGCAGGCCTTCGGTGGCGACCCGGCCGACCTGCGCCGCGCTCCGGCCGATCTCCGCCAGGTGCTGGTGACTGAAGGCCTTGTATACGCTCACGTTCGCGTTGCGCCAGCTGAAGTGGGTCGTGGGCGACGGACTCTGCCCCGCTCCCGTGCTGCCGGTGATGCCGTTGATGTGCACGTCACCCTCCGCCAGCCCGGCCTGCGCCAGGGGAAGGAGCGCCAGCTGTATGGCCGTCGCGAAGCAGCCGGGATTGGCGATGCGGGTGGCGCTGCGGATACGGTCGCGGTTGATCTCCGGCAGTCCGTAGACCCAGTGATCGTCCTTGCGGTAGTCCGTACTCAGGTCGACGACCAGCAGGTCTTTCTTGGGTCGGCGGGCTTCCACCCAGCCCCGGGAAACTCCGTGGCCCATGCACAGAAACACGGCATCCAGTTGGTCCAGCATGGCTCCTGCGGTCCCGACAAACGAAAGGTCCGTCTCCCCCACCAGATCGTCGTGAACTTCGCTGATCCGTTTACCGGCCTGGCTACCGCTCTCTACTACCGCGATCTCCACTTCGGGGTGGTGTACGAGTAAGCGCAGGAGTTCGCCCGCCGTGTATCCGCCGCCGCCGATGATGCCTACACGCTTCATACCTGACCGTTTTGCACGGCGTTACGGATACGGCCGGGTACGCTCAGAATCTTCGTGAACCCACGGACATCCTCACCGGTCCACCCCTTATTCATTTCCCCGTAGCTGCCGAAGCCGGCACCGAGCAAATCGTTGGGGGAGGTGATCCCGTCGAGGGTATACCGGTGAGGGTGCAGCGTCAGGTGAACGGTTCCGTTGACGGTGTCCTGGGAGCTCTCCAGAAAGGCTTCGACATCGCGCATGACCGGATCGAGAAACTGCCCCTCGTGGAGCATCATCCCGTACCAGTTGCTCAGTTGCTCCTTCCAGAAGAGCTGCCACTTGCCGAGAGTGTGTTTCTCCAGTAGGTGATGGGCCTTGATGATGAGCACGGCGGCGGCGGCGGCAAAGCCCACCCGGCCCTTGATGCCGATGATGGTATCCCCGACGTGTACGTCCCGACCGACGCCGAAGGGTGCCGCGAGCGCTTCCAGGGCCCGGATGGCCGCGACGGGATCGTCGAAGGTTTCCTCGTCGAAGCCCGTAAACTGCCCCTCCGTGAAGTGCAGTTCCAGCTTGCGGGCCTCCGTCTCGGTGACGGGCACCGGCCAGGCATCCTCGGGCAGGGGCTGGTCGCTGGTCAGGGTTTCGGCGCCGCCTACCGACGTGCCCCACAGACCGGCGTTGATGCTGTAGGTCCCTTTCTTTTCCGGCCACTGCAGGCCGTGCTTGGCCAGGTAATCCACTTCCTCCTGGCGGGAGAGCTTGAGATCGCGGATCGGGGTGATAATTTCCAGTTCGCGCCGGCTTAATTCGAAGGCCAGGTCGAAGCGTACCTGGTCGTTCCCGGCCCCGGTGCTGCCGTGCGCTACGCCGTCCGCGCCGATCTCTACGGCATAGCGGGCGGTGGTCAGGGCCTGAAACATGCGTTCCGCGCTGACTGACATGGGGTAGGTCTGGTACCGCAGGCAGTTGCCGTACACCAGGTAGCGGATACACTGCTCGTAGTAGTCGCGGGTAACGTCGATGCTGCGGTAAGATGCCGCTCCCAGTTGCAGAGCGCGTTGCTCCATTTCGGCCAGTTCCGCCGGGGAGAAGCCGCCGGTATCTACGGTGAGGGCGTGTACTTCGTGTCCCAGTTCTTCGGTGAGATACTTTACGCAATAGCTGGTGTCGAGGCCGCCGGAGTAGGCGAGTACAATCTTCAAATCAGGGCGTTTTTAATAGTGGTTGGGGATCGTAAGTGGGAGGAGATTCGGTTAGGCGGAGGTCAGCCCTCCACGATCATGTCGGACAGATCGACCGCCATCTTTTTTTCTTCTACGGCACTGGGAGCCATCATGGCCGTACACAGGCACATGCGGCGCTGGTTGCGCTCGAGGATGTCGTGATTCGGGCAGGTTTTGCAGCCGGCCCAGAAGGCGTCATCCTGCGTCAACTCGGAGAAAGTGACGGGGCGGTAACCCAGGTCGCTGTTGATTTTCATGACGGGCAGACTCGTCGTGATCCCGAACACCCGTGCTTCGGGGTACTTGGTCCGCGACAGGTTGAAGATAGCCTCCTTGATCCGGCGGGCGAGTCCGTGGCGGCGGTAGGCCGGATTCACGATGAGTCCCGAGTTGGCGACGTACTTGCCGTGTTCCCACGTCTCGATGTAGCTGAATCCACCGATCTCTCCGTCGACCAGCGCGATGACGGCCTTTCCCGTCAGCATCTTTTCGACCACGTACTCCGGCTTCCGTTTGGCAATACCCGTGCCGCGGGCCTTGGCCGATTCTTCAATGAGGTCGCATATGGCCTGCGCGAAAACGGCGTGTTCCGGTTGGGCCACCAGTATCTTGATCTGCATAACTAAGGAAAAAGACGACCTACTGCGTATGGGGGAAGGTCGGAATGGGAGAATGGGGAGGGTATCGCGGGGGAGTATCGGTACACAATGACCGATCACTTCCGGGCCGAAGCGGGAAGTGTATTAAATCCTTCGCCTGAGTAGGCGGATGCGGGAGGATACCGTTAGCATACCGCAAAGTTAGGGCTATTTTATTAAACCTTTTCAAATTCGGGCGGGGACGCGGGAGCGGTGAATTTCCGTTGGAGGCCGTAAAACACGGAAGCCGGCCCGCCGTGAGGCGACCCGGCTTCCGGAGCATTGAGTGAGTATGCGGCAGCCTATTGCTTTACGATCTGCTTACTGTAAACCTTGCCGTTGATGAGCAGGGACAGGTTGTAAGCCCCCTGCGGGAGCGCGCTTACGTTGAGCACATTTCGCACGCTTCCGAACTGACGGCCGCCCACGTACCGACCTTGCATATCGGAAACCAAGACCGTAAAGGTTTGGATGGCGGGGTCGTTGTTGATGATGTGCACCACGTCGACCGCCGGGTTGGGGAAGAACTCCAGCGACAGTCCGCTGTTGGCGATGGGCTCCGTCACGGCGACGGGACGGTCGGCGCCGAATTCAATGGCACCGATATCGGGCATATTGTCCCGTTCGGCCCGGAAGAAATCGAGTGCGGGGACCAATTCACCGGTCGTACCGTTGTCGATGAGGGGATTGTTGCCGTCGTCGAAGATCAGGTCAACTTCCGGGAAGTCGGAGAAGTCACCGAAGGGGTCGGTGAAGATGTCCTCTACGTCCACGGTGACGTCCACGACGTCAGTGCCGCTTACGGCCTCGATCGTCAACTGGGGGGTCTGATTGCTGCTGAAGAAGTTGCCGCCGAGCGAGCGCACCGTGAGGGCACCGAAACCGACCGGGTCGTTAGCGTCGCCGGTATTGAACTCGAGGCCCAGGCTTTCCTCGTCTACGCCGGACTGGAAAAAGGCGTTGTTCTGAATCGTCAGGCGCAGCGAGTTGGTTTCGGCATCGGTGTTGCCCGGCTGGTATACGGCGACGGCATTGCCCGTGGAACTCGGAATGGTATCCTTGGCGGGTCGGCCGCCGTCCGAGTTATTGAAGAAGGTGTTGTTGATCAGGTAGTTGTCCAGTTCCGCTCCGAGGACCGAACTGCCGTTGATGATGATGGCTCCACCACTGCCGCCGGTTTCGGCACTGAGGGCATTGCCGATGAAGATGGAGTTTTTGGCGGTGATGCTGGCCGAGTTGAGGTTGATGGCCCCTCCCTGATTGGCGGCACTGTTGTTGATGAACAGGCTTCGTTCCACGAGCAAGGTCGGTTCGCGGGTCACGTCGTAGGAGAACGGTTCGACCAGTTCGCCGTCGTCATCGCGGAGCAGGGTACGGGTGACGTTGATTGCCCCGCCCGATTCCTCGGTGGAGTTACTGCTGAAGTCGCTGTCCAGTATTTCGACGGTGATACCATCGACGATCTCGATCGTTCCGGCGGCGTCGTCGTTGGCTGCATTCCCCAGAAAGGAGGAATTACGGACACGGAAGGTGGGCAGGGTCGGTGTCCCGCCGGATACGTAGATCGCCGAACCACCGCTGATGAAGTCATCGTTGGTGACAACGTTGCTCTGAAACGTGCAACTATCTACGTTCAGCATGGTCGGCGAGTCTCCTCCCCCCAGAAAGGCCGCGATGCCGCCACCGCGTGCCATGATGATGTTATTATTAATGCCGTTCCCAACGAAGGTGTTGTTGACGAAATCGAACCGTTTGCCCGTTCCGGCCACGAAAGCGGTGCCGGTATTCGCCGCGTTGTTGCGGAAAGTATTGTTGCGGACTTCGGTGTCCAGGGACGTAACGCGTAGTGCGGCACCCAATTCATCGCCACCCGTGTTCCCGGTGAACTCATTGTCCATGATCACGGCCGTTTCGTCGTTGCTGGCTACCCCCTGGATGTAGAGGCCGCCTCCACCGAAATCGCCGCTGTTGTCGTTATTGATGAACTTGTTGCCGATGACGCGGTAGCTGACCTGATCCGTAACGTACAGCGCGGCGCCGCCGCCATCCAGGGCGTTGTTGGCGTTGAATTCGTTGTTCAGCAGTTCGTGTTCGTAGGAGAGTTCGTCGGCGGACGTGGTTAGCATATAAATCCCGCCCCCGTTCGGGGAAGCGGCCCGGATCACTTCGGAGTTCGCGATGCGGCTACTCGTGTTCTGTAGCCAGATTGCACCGGCCGCGGCTCCGGACGAAACGTCCGTGAAGGAGCAATTGTCGATAACGCAATCTTCGGGATCCACCTCACGGTTCGCGTCAAATTGATTACCGTTCGAGAGTCCGACCGCGCCGCCGGCAATATCGGCGTAGGAGTTGCTGAAACTGGAATTCAGTAAGCGGATCCCCTTGACGTTGAAAGTGGCTATGCAGGCACCGAAGGTGTTATCCGCCACCAGGTAGTTATCGAAGGTGCAGTCATCGACGGTGAAGCCGGTGCCGAACACGAACTCGATCGCTCCGGTGGCGGTGGTGTCATCTCCACCGACGAAGGTGCTGCTCAGATAGGACAGGGAGTCTACGTTATTACTGTAGTGCGCGCCCCCCCGGTCGAGGTAGTTTTCGGTGCTGTTGATCTCGCTCAGGGTCGATCCATCGGCGGTGGGGAAGTAGAAGGCCGTACCCGACCCGTAATTCGCTCGGTTGGCATGGAAGCGGACGCGGGAGATCATGGTCTTACCGGCGGCGAGCACGCCGCCCCCGGAGAAGGGAAAGATCGAGCCGCTTCCCGGATGATCGGCGGCAACTACACCGTCCCGAATGGTCAATCCGTCGATTGTCACCGTGAACTGACTGGTCTCGGCGGTATCGATAACGACGAGCACCCGGTTGTTATCCGCCATGAGGGTACTGTCGAAGCGGCCGACGGGATCGTTACCCAGTACGTCGCCACTCAGGATGGTTTCGTTGGCCGTGGGATCGGCCGCGTCGAGACTCGTTTCCCCACCAGCGAAGCCGCCGTACAGGGACAGGGCCCGGTCGATGAAAAATGAGCTGGAGTCAGGGGTTACGTAGCGGCCCGCGGCGATCCAGAGCGCGCTGCCGGCATCGGCGCTGTCGATGGCCGTACTCAGGTTCGTGTAGGCGTTTTCCCAGGAAGTTCCGTCGGCCGAACCGGTCGCCGCGGCATTGACGTAGACCACTTGCGCGTGAGTGGAAACGGCCACAGCGAGTAGGCTGAAGAGAAGTAAAAAATGCTTCATGAACGTGTAGTTAGCTAGTGTCGTAGGAGAGTGCGTCATAAGTTGGGCCGGGCCCAATTTTTGACCGCGAATATTTTGTTACAACGCTACGCACTAATACTTAATGCGCCCGTAACAAAGCGGACAAATATAGCCATTTGGCAAAACTAAAAAAGCCAGCCTCTCCGGGGAGAGGCTGGCTTTTGGTAGACCCACAAGGACTCGAACCTATTCAAACACATTACTTCCCAATCAACTCCAACCCCGCATAAACAAAGGAGTTTAACTCTTATCTTTCAATCCCGAGAAGTAAATTGTTTGAATAAGAAGTAATAAAACGTCCCCTAAAACGTCCCCTAGTCTATCTTTGGGGGACAAATTAGGCTCTATGACGAAAAGATCACGCAACGACGCCGCTCGCGTCCGTTTCATTCTCAAAGACAGGTCTGAGCGGGAAACCCTCATCTACCTTACCGTACGTGTTGACAAAAGCCGGGTAAAGTGGAGCACCGGTGAAAAGATTAATCCGAAAGACTGGAGTACAAAAACTCGCCGCTCCATAGTCCGATTTCGGTCCCTCGAAAATCAGCAGCTCAACGAGCGCCTGGACCATTACGCCCGCGAAGCTATGGCCCTCTACAACGATTGGCAGCTTGATACTCCGTCCGGCTTGCAGGGCTTCAGTGTCGATGGATTCAAGCAGGAATTAGAGTATCGGCTTGGCCGAAAAGCCCGCCCGGAGGCAAAGACCACTGCCAAGCTCGATACCTCCGACTTCATCCGCTTTGCCGAAAGTGTACGTGACCAGCGTAAAGGCAGCACGGAAGTAGTGCACCGTACTTGGCAGAAGCTCAACAACCACGTCAACTTATTGCGGGAATTTGCCGACCTATGGCATGGTGGCACGGTGGCCTTTACGGAAGTGGATGACCTTTTCATTGACAACCTCAAAAGGTGGTTGTTCCGCAGTAAGGGTCACAGCCGACAAACAGTGCACAAAGTCATGATTACCCTTCGCAGCATTGCCAGCCGCGCCGCTGACCGGGGATTGATGACATACGGCAAGCAATTCCGAAAGTGGGCTAAACAGGAATTCCGCAAGCTGCCACAACCCGCCCTGACGCGTGAAGAGCTGGACACGATTATCAATTTAGACCTGACCTCTAAACCGCGCCTAGAGCGTGTACGGGACTTGTTCCTCATTGGTGTAGCTACCGCGCAACGCTGGAGCGACTACAGTACATTAACCCGTAAGAACTTCCACGCCTTACCCGGCGGGGGTTACCGCTACCACATCGCAAGCCAGCGGAAGACCGCAAGCGGCGCGGGCGGGCCGGTTATGGGCTGGGCGCTTCCAACGCTCCGAAAGTATGGGTACATCGGTTCCAAACGGTTTGACAACCCCAAGATCAGCCCACAGAAGTTTAATGACTACATCAAGGAAGTAGTAAAAATCTCGTTACCCGATGCAACAGCAACGGTTTACCTTGACGGTGAAAATATCGACCACACGGGCACTGAGGTTCCTAAATGGTCCGTTGTGGGCTCACATACCGCCCGCCGTACTGCTGTCAGCCTACTGCGTTCTATGAATGCTCCTGATGAGCAGATCATGAAGATGACAGGCCATAGAAACATCGCTGAACTCACTACATATGATGTACGGGACGCAGAAGCGATTGCAATGGAGATGGGCCGTGATTTAGACGCCGCATGGAGCAGATCAAAGTTAAAGGCGATTTAGGGACGTGCTACGCCTACCTACCTGAGACGCCTCTACGCTCGACCCCGTAGACAAAGCTCTGCCCCCTATGCCTTCTTAGTAATAGGGGGGGTGGGGGGTAAGTATCCTTAGTCCCTATCTTGCCGCGATCCCGCCCCTGACTCTGCGTAAACGAACCCGCTTTTTTAAGTAAAAAAAATTAAGACCCCTCCCTAGCAAGATGAGAGCATGGAACTGACAGAAAGCGTAACTGAAATCCGAAAGCATGTACAGCACATTGACAACGTACGCACCAAGGGTGAATCAAGGCCATTAACGGAGGCTGAAATTGACAAATTAGTCACGCGTTGTCTAGAAATCGTTCTGAAAATTAGGAAAGAGCCCTCCGAGCGCTACCAACGTCTACGGTTTTACTCGGAGATCGACCAACTTATCATTACTGCTCATTACCCTACTGACCGCGCAATGGAATGGAATGGGCGAATCACGGAGGAAGATGTTCTAGAGGAGCGCTTCCAGCACACAATTCTAGGATTTCTGCAAGATCATGATCCTAACTATGGAGGTCAGGTGTGGAACCACATTGAGAATCTACAAGAACTGGAATTATTCTCCCCAGATGTTTTTTCCAGCATGCACCTGGACACTCAAACCTATGAAGATTGGGAGCTCGGCAAGTTTAAAGTTGACCCCAGCTTCATTCGTACACGTGGAAAAGTTTGGGGACTACTTGTTAAGCTAAACAGCTTTAAACGCTCGAAAGAGATCGGCAAGAAGTATTCCGTGACCTTCCTCCCCGAATCGGAATTTCAGAAAATTGAGGGGAAGCAGCAGGAACTTAGTGAGCAGTACGTGCAAGCAGTGCTGTCAGCTTATCGGGAACGGCACGCACAAAATACCGGGCACTTACCACCCGACCACCCCGAACGAAAACGACTTCTTGAGCTTTACGATCGTGTTTTCAAGGATCGGGATTTTGCTGGTTTAATGACCTTTACGCGTGGTGGTTATGCAACAACTCCCAATGAAGCAAAGGACACGTCAGGTCCTCGAAAGTGGCAAAATGAGACCTACGATTGGTGGGATTACATAGCTTCCTCTAACGGCCTAAAATTTTACCACTACGCCCCGGCGGAGCTACTTCGGACAATGAAAGTAAAGTTTGAGCCTGGAGATGCGGAAGCACTCTACCGGTTTACTAAAGAGCTAGTGCCACAAGCAACTCATGTTCATTCTAATAGCCAAAACCCAGGCGACCGATCCGCAGAATACCGATTCGTTTTAAAGTCCTTTATCAACAACGAACCCGGCACGGGATTTACAACTAAGCAGTACGAGGCTGTTGCAAAAGCTGTTGCAGCTAGATGGGGACGAAAAAAAGCAGTGAGTTCATACAGGTCCGACAGAACGAGATATACCCGAGGCAGACCCTGGATCACCAGCCCACTGATAGATGGGATTATCAAGGAGTTAGAGGACAACAACGACCATATAGATTGGGAGTTTATACGTCAGATTAGGCCTCGTAAAGTCTAGAATTGCAAAACAATTGCAAGTTGCATTGATGCAGCAAGGGTGCACGCTCCAAAATTTGGGGAACAAATAAACCCTAATGCACCACCAGACTCCCCCACTATCTACTCTCCCTGACCTAGTAGTAGTCCCCGCCGACCACCTAAGGCAGATCGTTGCTGACGCTCTCACTAGCGCTTTGCGTAACATAGAGAGGTCCACCACAATATCCGAGAAGGAAGAGGCCAGTGAGCTCCCTGCTCTTATCACCCGCCAACAGGCCGCCGACCTTCTCAGCGTCAGCCTCAGCACCGTTGACAACTACATCAAAGACGGTCTGCTTCAGAAAAAGCGGGTCGGCATGCGCAACGTTCGCCTACTACGCGTGGAAGTAGAAAAGCTCGCCCGCACCGTGTAATCATAAACAGGCCCCGCCATTCCGGACGGGGCCTTTTCTCATTTCATCGGGCCACGCAAACAGCGGGGGTCGGTCCGAGTCGCCAAACTAACAGACCAACCCCCAACAGTGCTACAGCCTAATAAACCGTAACCGTATGGCAAAGATACTGCCTGACGGTCTAGCTGACCTATGCCCCTCTGGCACAAGCTACCCCCTCCTCGCCAACTCCAACTTTGAATTAGAGGGCTTCCCCAGCTCCGTCGGTCCGTTCCACGCCTTCCTTGCTGAGCGAGACGCTTCAGAGGTTCCCGCTCTGTGTTATCCCACCCCCGCAGGAAGCGTTTCCGGGGCGATTGTCCCCCTCTACTGTAAGGAGGTTCAATCACCCCCTACCGGCACCCTTCAGCCCGCTGAACACGTCCCCGGCACCAAAAGCAATAACAGAGAAAGTAGGGGGAACATCGGGAGTAAGGAACCGTCTGGAGAGGAGCAGGACCAAAACCGCGACAGCCGTAGAATAAAGGCGCACCCAGCATTAAAAACCCTTCCTCCTTTTCCTCTCTTGGACCGGCTAAGCCTTACGGATGATCGGTTGGATGGATACGCTTGCTTGTCTACCGCCTCTGTACCTGAACAAGCTCCGAGCCTCCTCTTCACGGAAGAAGATGAGATTCTCACTTATGGCGCTTACACCCTGCAACCGCAACCGTGGGGGCGGGGAGGCTACCGACGGGTGTACCACGTTTACCACACTGACCATCTAGATACGGCGCTCACCATATATACCCACCCATTTAGAGGCAAACAGTACATCTTCAAGTTTCACGTAGAGAACCACCTTCACTATACCGGCGAAGGGTTGACGCTACTTATTGGCTTTCTGGATGCGGTTGGAGCTACCGGGGAAACCCTGACTCACTGGGAGATTCAAACTACCCACCCCGCTTACCTTGCTATTCCCGAGTACATTCTTACTCACAGTTTGAAACGGAAGGGCGGCCGGCAATGGGGGCTGACAATTGGCGACGGGGATAAAATGGAGGGGATGCGTGTGGGTCAATACGACTCTCCCCGATCCTTCAATATGTACCGCAACGGAAAAGACCTGGAACGCCGCAATCGACAGTACATAGCAGACCGTGCCGTGGCTGACGGCGTAGCAGTGCCTGGACAGTCAAAACAACTCGTTCGGCTTGAGCTTCATATAAGGGGGAAGGAATTTAAGCGGCTGGAAGTGACAGACAGCACTGGCACCCTCCGCCCCGTTACGGTTCGGGCGCTGCTTGATCCGGCAGTGAGGCTTGCCGTTTTCCGTACCCAGATAGAAGCAGCTTTCACCTTCCGGAAAAAAGTCGGGAAAGACGATTACGCCACGGCTACTTTCTTCAACTGGGATGCTATAGAGCGGCACTACCTGGACCTTCATAGTCACACCAACAGGGATAGCCAAAAAAGCCCCATAATAGCCTGTAGGCGGCCCGTAAAGACTCGAATGGCATCCTCCACCTTCGCGGCGAAGCAAACTGTGAAGTTACTGAAGCAAGATGGTGGCGCGAACTCTTATCTACGCGTTCACTTGATGACGGAACTAAGGCGGGAAATCCTATACGGATTGACTAGCCCTGAACGCCTCTCTCGATTTTCCGAAACCCTCTCCGCCAATGGATGCGATGTTGATGCGAAAGTTGTCAGTGCGCTTGTAACCGATGCGTTGACTGATGCTGGCGATAAATTAGCAACCGATCTTGGCAACCTATTACCCAAAACGCTGATGCAACTGATAGCGGAAGAGTACAATCTTCAAGAGTACGCTACTAGAGTTCAGAATACCAACACTGCACTCTATACGCCCTAGCACATCAATACGTGGCAGAACACAAGTATCAAACTACACCTGAGTTCGTAACGGATGCAGGGTTTTTATATACCTTTCCTGGATGCTTACCGTCCCCGAGTTTGTAAAAAAGTGGTCCGTTTCTGGTGCCGCAGAGTCTAGTAATGCCCAAAGCTTTACCAATGACCTTTGTGAGGTGCTGAAAGTTCAAAAGCCTGACCCAACCGTACCAGATGAAAGTCAAAACACCTACGTATTTGAAAAGTCCGTCCCAACGGCTAAGGGTAATGTCAAGAAGATCGACTGCTACAAGCGCGGTCACTTCATCCTGGAGAACAAGCAGGGTGCAACCCTAGAAAGCCAGGAGGCAATCAGTGCGGAAAGAACCCGGCACCTACGTTCTCGCAAAAAGGGTCACGGAAAGCGGGGTACGCACGGCTGGGACGTAGCAATGGAGAAGGCCAAAAAACAGGCAGAGAATTACGCCCGTCTGTTGAACGTCTCGGAGATCAAAGGTGGCCGACCACCCTTTATTATGGTGGCCGACGTGGGTCACAGCATCGCTTTGTACGCGGACTGGAGCCGCGCCGGGGGCATCTACCAACCCTTCCCCGACCCGAATAATTACCGTATTCCGATAACGGAACTTCACCGCGAGGAACTCCGCGAACGACTGCGGTTGGTCTGGGCCGATCCCCTTGCCCTAGACCCCGCCCGCCGCAGTGCGCGGGTTACTAAGCTTATTGCAGACCGGCTGGCTAAACTGGCGAAAAGCCTGGAGAACGAACACGCAACGGAAGTAGTAGCTGGTTTCCTTATGCGGTGCCTATTTACCATGTTCGCGGAGGATGCCGGACTACTACCGGAAAAAGCCTTTACGGAGCTCCTAGAGCGCACCAAAGATCAACCAGCGGGCTTCGCGCCTAACCTTGCGTCCCTGTGGCTAACGATGGACAAGGGCGGCTGGAGCGTAGCCCTCAACGCACAGGTAAAACACTTCAACGGCGGACTCTTTGCGGACCAAACCGCCCTCCCCCTCAATGAGGATGAAATTCAACTCCTAGTGGAAGCGGCGCGGGCCGATTGGCGGGAAGTAGAACCGGCCATTTTCGGCACACTGCTGGAACGCGCTCTAGACCCCCGCGAACGTCACAGCCTGGGGGCACACTACACCCCCCGCGCTTACGTGGAGCGATTGGTACAACCTACAATTTTAGAGCCGCTTCGCCACGAATGGGAAAGCGTACAAACGGCCGCCCTTGCCCTAGCCGACGACGGCAATACCGACAAGGCGATAAAGAGCGTGGAAGGCTTCTTGCAGCGCCTAGCCGATCTCCGCGTACTTGACCCCGCCTGTGGTAGTGGAAACTTCCTTTACGTTACCCTGGAGCTGCTAAAACGCCTGGAGGGAGAGGTTCGCAACACCCTCCGGGACCTGGGGCAGGGACAAATAAGCATAGGCCTCACTGGGGCCACCATTACTCCAGCAAACATGCTGGGCATCGAGATCAACCCGCGCGCCGCCGCCATTGCGGAACTGGTGCTGTGGATTGGTTACTTACAGTGGCACCTACGCAGTACAGGCGGCGTGAACGACCTGGGGGAGCCGATCATCCGCGACTACCATAACATCGAAAACCGGGACGCTGTGCTCGCTTGGGAGCGCACCGAGCCGCTACTTGACGAGCAGGGCCAGCCCGTTACTCGCTGGGACGGCATCACCTTCAAGACCCACCCCGTCACCGGCAAATCCGTACCAAATGAGGCGGCGCGGACGCAGGTGCAACGGTACATTGGGGCGAGCAAGGCAGACTGGCCTCATGCGGATTTTATCGTGGGGAACCCGCCGTTTATTGGTACGAGCCGCATGCGGGAAAGCCTGGGGGACGGGTACACCGAAGCGCTGCGCAACGCCTATAAGAACGTCCCGGATTCGGCGGACTTCGTCATGTTTTGGTGGGATACGGCGGCGGAAGCGGTGCGGACCAGCGAGACGGAACGCTTCGGCTTCATCACCACCAACAGTATCCGGCAGACCTTCAACCGGCGGGTCATTCAGCACCATATGGGGCAGAAGAAGCCACTATCACTCGTGTTTGCCGTGCCGGATCACCCCTGGGTGGATAGCGCGGATGGTGCGGCGGTGCGGATTGCTATGACGGTGGGGGTGCCAGGAGAGGAAGTCGGGAAACTACAGCGTGTAGTAGCCGAGATCGACCAAAGTGGTGATCTGGCCGCCGAGGTGACGACGACTCAAAAGAACGGAAAAATTCAGGCTGATTTAGCTGCTGGTGCCGACGTAGCAAGCGCCATACAGCTAGAAGCAAATACTGGCGTAAGCTCTCCAGGTGTCAAACTTCATGGTTCGGGGTTCATCGTAGATATAGAGAAAGCCCGAGGTCTCGGTTACCCAAATGATGTGATAAAGGAATACCGTAATGGCAGAGACCTAACAAGTACTCCGAGAGGGGTTCTTGTAATTGATTTATTTGGATTCAGTGATCGAGAAGTGCTTGAAAAATACCCGTCGGTGTATCAGCATCTTTACGAGCACGTCAAACCAGAGCGAGACCAAAATAGACGGGCTACCTATCGTGACAACTGGTGGCTATTTGGCGAAGCCCGTAGGACGTTCAGACCCTTGCTATCAGGACTTAACCGTTACATCGCAACGGTTGAGACCTCCAAGCATCGCTTTTTTGTTTTTCTCAACAAAGAAATTTTGCCAGATAATATGCTCGTTAACGTAGCTCTTGAGGATGCGTACTATCTGGGAGTGTTGTCTAGCTCTTTGCATGTGAACTGGGCATTAATGGCGGGGGGAACATTAGAAGATCGTCCACGCTACAACAAAACTCGCTGCTTCGAAACCTTCCCCTTCCCTGATTCCACCGAAGCCCAAAAGCAAACCATCCGCGACCTGGCCGAACGCCTAGACGGCCACCGCAAGCGCCAGCAGGCCCAGCAACCTAAGCTCACCATGACCGGCATGTACAACGTGCTGGTAAAGCTCCGCTCCGGCGAGCCGTTGGACGACAAGGAACGTAAGATCCACGAACAGGGGCTAGTTGGCATTCTCAAACAGCTACACGATGAGCTGGACGTAGCTGTAGCGAAGGCCTACGGCTGGGAAGACTTGATTGAGGGCAACCCAAACTCCAGCGACGCCCGGCTCCAGGACGACGTGACGCAGGAAATCCTACAACGGCTAGTTGACCTGAACGCGGAACGGGCAGCAGAGGAAGCGCGTGGGCTGGTCCGTTGGCTCCGCCCTGAGTACCAGGCCCCAAAAGAAAGCAATGGCGTTCAGTCTGAGCTGGAGTTGGATAATGACGAATTAACCCCAGTTGCCGTAGTGGCCGAAAAGCGGAAGTGGCCTGCGAAAGACCTTACCGCTCAAGTGACTACTCTCCGCGACCTGCTACGAGAGGTCGGGGACGCCCCGTTAAGCCTTGGAGCTATCGCTGACGCCTTCAAGCCTAGACTAACTAAGAAGCGCCAAGGAGTGGCAGAGAAGCTGCTGGAGATGATGGAGAGCCTCGGACAAGTGGAAAAAATTGAAAAATATTGGAAAAGCTAATTATGAATTCTACCAACATACCCGAAATTCGAAAAATCACCGGAGAAGTTTTCTCTATACTTTCCCAAGAATACAAGGAAGTAGGTACTATAAACTTTATGCACTTCAACCTTTCTAAGTCGCTTGATTTGGAGTTTGACTCCTCTGATATAGGAATAGCAGTCAAAACGCTTATTGATGAAGGTTATATTTATTTTGAAGGGGAGGGTAAAGATTGGCTTCAACTTACTACAAAAGGCCGTGAGGCTATAGAGGATGGATATTTAGCTAGCTACTTGCGCGACAAAGCCCAACATGAAGAAAAAAGGAAACTTGAAGGGCTCCAACTTGAAAAAATAGAGAAAGAAATTGAGGATCTTACCGAAAGGTTTGAGTTGAAGCTGAATACAATACAAGCTAAACATTTAAGGTATTCTGTACTAGAAAAGCCTATTTCACTGATTTTATCTGGTCTATCATTTCTCATAAGCCTGGTAGCTCTGTTAAAGGCACTAAACTACCTCTGAAAAGATCAATATTTAAGTATTTTAGGTAGATCCTTAACTATCTAGGTTATAAATGGGAAGACCCAGCCCCGGCACCCCGGTACTAGACGACATGTTAACCCTTCGCCTTCGTTTCTTGATTGACCGGGGCTACCTGGTCAGCGAAGAGCTTATTGAAGGCACTTTACACTGGAGTAAGAAAGGACGCCCCGTAGCAAGTATGAGGCTAGAGGTAACGACGTAGGGCCAGCACGGACAGTTAACCGTCAGATACATTAATGGGGCTAACGAGCGAATACAGCAGTCGATACGCCTTGGCGCGCAACCTAGCAACTTAGGCGCGGGGCGGGGTCGGGTGCGGTACTTCCTTTGCCCCAGTACGGGCAAGCGGTGCCGAACGTTTTACTTCGCCGACGGCTATTTCTACAGCCGCCGCGCTTTTAAGAACACCATGAACCACAGCCAAACTGAAAGTAAAATTATGCGATTGGCAAAGCCCGCCCCCCCGCCCTGGCCAAAGGAGAAGCCGAAAATGTACCGGGGGCTTTACAAAACTTATGTGAGGTACAAGGTGGCGCTCTGGAAGCATGAAGATGCGTTCTTTAAGCTTGCTCGATTTAAAAGCTGGACATAGATGAAGGGTCACAGAAGAAACGCATTTTGGACGGTCTGCTTCTGCTCAACCACTTCGTAGGTCAAACCGACGAGTAGCTGCGAAAAGGAGACAAAACCCCCGTATTATCTTCGGCAGTGTCCCACTGAATAAAACTATTCAACTACATAAGCATTAATACTCAAAAAAAGATTATGCCCCGAATTTCTTTAAACAAGCTAGGTGAATACGTTGAAGCCAGTTTAGCAAGGCGCAAGGCGATTGTGAAAGACGCTAAGTACCCACCCGTAATAAAAGTTGCAAGATACAGCGAAGTTAGAACGGACATCACGGCGTATTTCACGTCCGGTTATGACGACAATGTACTGAAAGCTGCAATCAAAAAGTTTGAAGAAAAGAAGCCTGAGTCACCTTGGCATGAACAGAATCAACGGGGTTCCATTGACTTCCTAGAGCTTCTACCAGTTCTAGAACTCCCCGATCTGCATGGTTTTGATGTTTTGGCCTACAAGGGAGACAACCCAAAGATGAATATTGCTGGAGTGGATATTAGTGTCAACCCAGATGCGATCATTAAAGGCCACATAAAAGACAAGCCTGTAGTCGGCGCTATCAAATACTACACTAGCAAAGGCGTGAGGATAGGAGAAGAAGGAAGCAAAACCATAGCCACACTCCTTAGTAAGTTTGTAGAGGAAAACCTCTTACAAGGGGAAGAAAAGGTTTGTCACGATTTTTGTTTGTCAGTAGACTTTCATGGGGAGCAAGTTTATTCTGCTCCCAAGGCCTTTAAGCGGCGTTTGCAAAACGTAGAAACTGCATGTGAGGAGATTCGGCTACGGTGGGACTCGTTGTGAGCTCTAGTCTTTTCTAGGTGACAGCTTTTACATAAAGTCTGAAAATTTTCGATTGACGTTGCACCTCCACCTTGGTAGACAGGCAAGATATGATCAGCTTCCCATTGTGGGTCATGAATGCCACACCACCTACAAAATCCTTTGTCAAGATGGAACAATTCGTTTCGAATTGTTCCAGTGTCTCCCTTAACAATCAGAAAATTTTTCAGCGCATGCATTTGACATTCCTTGGTGGCCCATCTCCTCCGGTTTCGCGAAAGATGTGCGTTACAGCCACAGGCACACTTTGACTTGTCTGGTTGAGGAAACAATCTTGTAAGGGTTAGCCCTGTCTGATAGCGCTTGAATTTATCAACCATGTTGTAAAATTTGAGGTGTAAGAAAGAATGAAACGTGCTTGACTTTTCAAAATTTTCAAGGCTCTATCACTTTTTCGTACAACTAAGGTTTCTGCAAGCAACCCAACAAAGCAAGATCACTCACTAACCAAGTGGCAAAATAACCTCCCCAACTTATAAATTAAGTAGGAGACTCCCAGTGCATTTAGCGGCAGAGCAGCAAAATGAGCCTTGTAACAGACGGTGCTGCAAAAAAATTCTACTTAGAACTCATAAAGGGGAAGGGATAGCGGAGGTTGTGACATGGAAACGGACTTAACCACTTTGTAACCACCTCCGTGAGTTAGCGGAGAACGAACAGCTGTCAGCAGTCGAAAGAGGCTCCAGCCTCAGCCAGCTTCACCTGAAAGAAGCTAAAACGTCCCCTAAAACGTCCCCTCCAGAAGGAAGAAAGCCCCTAACTAATTGATAGTCAGAGGCTTTCTAAGTTGCTAGTGTAGACCCACAAGGACTCGAACCTTGAACGACAGAACCAAAATCTGTTGTGTTGCCAATTACACCATGGGTCTGAGTGCCGTTAGCGGCCGCAAATATACAGCGGGACGGAATATCTCACAAGCGCGCCGCTATTTTTGTAACTCCTCGCGTACGGTGGAAGTTGCATAGGCGGTATAGCGAAAGTCTCCCCCATAAGTCCATTCGAGGAGTTGGCAGCCGGGGGCGCGTTCGACCATGGAGAATTCATCGGCGGCGGGGTCGATGAAAAAGCTGGTCGGAGGGCAGAGGTAGACATCGAGATTGCCGTGACTTACCGTGCGCACCGAATGGTAGTGTCCGCAGAAGACCCGGCGCCGTACCCCATCTTCCGTGATGAGTCGGAGGAGTCGCTCCGTTTTGCGGAGGGGATACTTAGCGTCCATAAATTTCACCCCGAGCGCGATGGGCGGGTGGTGGATCACGATATCGGAAACCGGGTGTTCCACCAGGGCCTCGGTGAGCCAGTCCAGCTGCTGATCGTCCACGAATCCCGGGCTGGAATCCAGGAAGAGAAAACTTTGATCGTGTACGGCTACCCGTCCGCAAATTCCCTCCTGCCCGCGCCCCGGCAGATCGAAGGCCCGGCGCATCATCTCCCGGTCGTCATGGTTGCCCGCCGTGAGGTAGTAAGGGGCCGGCAGGCGGTCGAGCCGCTCCCGTAAGCGGTGGTACACCTCCTGCACGGGCTCGTGGGCGCAGAAGTCGCCCGTGAAGAAGTACGCGTCAGGGTCGAGTTCCTCGGCCAGCTGCAGCACGTCTTCCAGACGTCCGGTCACGTCAAGTCCCATCAGGGTTTCGCCCGGAGCAAGCAGGTGGGGGTCCGTGATTTGAACGATGCGTGACGACACGATCGGAGTTTTGGATTCTGGTTGGTAAAATAACAAAAGCGACCTCCCCGCTAGTGCGGAAAGGTCGCTTTAATTACGTCAGTTTGCTCGTTTAGGCCAGTTTTCGGTACAAAAACAGAAGAACGATGGCACCAAGTACGGCAATGAGGATGGAGCCGATGTTGAAACCGTCAACTCCACCGAAGCCCAGTGCGCCGCCGATGAAGCCACCGATCACCGCACCGACGATGCCGATGAGGATGGTTACGATCCACCCGCCGGGGTCCGGTCCGGGCATGATCCATTTGGCAAGAGCGCCGGCCACGAGGCCAAGTAGTATCCAGGCAAGTATACCCATAAGGCGTGTATTTTTTGTTTTGATGAATGATTACAGCTTAGAGCCAAAAAATAGGGTATTTGTTCGCTACGTGTCAAATTAACCATTTATTTCCTACCGTCCGTAGCCCGTTTCTTGCGGCTTCCCGTCTTGCCGGCCCTGGCATCGCTCCGCCGGCGCACCGTACCTTTGGGCGCCTGTCGGAAGGGCTTCCGATCAGTTAATTTGTCTCATGCGCCGTCTTCTGTTCTTATCCTTGCTGTTTCCGGTGGCCGTGGCCGCGCAGTCCACCCTCGGGCTTTCCGCTTACTACCCCTTCGAAAGCAACCTCGGCGACGCCGGCGGGGAGGCCTCCAATCTCGGGGTGCCGGTCGGGGCGGTGGATTTCGACTGCGGCGTGGTCGATCAGGCCCTGCTGCTGGGCGGCAATGAGGACTTCGTGCGTATTCCCGGGGGAGCCTCCAACAACGTCAACCGGGAGTTCGACGATGAGGACTTTACGCTCAGCCTTTACTTCAAGTCCACGGCTACCGACGGCAATCGCTACCTGATCTCCAAACGTGATACGAGCTGTGCCGACGAGCAGTACTTCCACGTGCGCTACGCACCCGCCAGCCGTACGGTGGAAGCCACCCTGCGCCAGGGTAACGAGTCCGCGACGCTGACTCACGTGATCACCAACGCATCCTGCTGGCAGCATCTGGCCCTGGTGCGGGAGAACAACCGACTACGGCTATTCCTGAATGGTACGGAAGTGGCCGACGTGCTGACCAGCAACCGGATCAACATCGACAACACCGGCGATCTGCTCATCGGAGCTTCCGCTTGTTCGGCGCCGGACGGTCAACCCTTCGCCGGGCTGATCGACGAAGTACGCATCTACGGGCGGGCGCTGCCCCCTTCCGAAGTGCAGGAATTGTACTTCGCGCCCGACCGCATCCTGACGCCCTCCACGCTCCTGTTCCTCAGCGAAAGCATCGACATCACGCTTAACAGTAACTGTGGAACTTCCTTCAGCTGGTCACCAACGGCGGGCGTAGAGACTCCTACCGAAGCGGAGCCGACCATCACCCCGGTAGTGGCGGGAAGGCAGGTCTACCGGGTCCGGATCGCGGACGAGATCAGTAGCTGCGTTGCCAGGGACAGCATCGTACTACAAGTGATCGACCCGGACTCCCTGGACTGTACCCAACTGTTTCTCCCGAAGGCCTTCACCCCCAACGGCATCGGCCCCGCGGCCAATGAGGACTTTGGCATTTCTAATCCCTTCGCCGTGCCGGAACTGGTGTCCTTCGAAATATACGACCGGTACGGAGGACAAGTGTTCCGCACTAACGATCCCTTCGCCCGCTGGGACGGCAGTTTTAAGGGTCAGCCCGTTAACCCCGGCGTAATGGTCTGGCGGGTCGTCTACCGTTGTGAAGACCAGGAAGTGGTCCGGAGCGGAAGCGTAACGATACTGCGGTAGGAAGATTCGGGTCACGGCCACGCCACGTGGCTTTCCCTGGTTTCCACCGCACCCGCGTCCCCGCCCGACGAAAAAGTATTGCCGCCCGGCGTAGCCGTAGTCTGGTTGCACGACGGAGACTAAACCGCTCTCCTGAAGTAAGTCGCTTCATTCCATTGCCCCGGCGCGGAGCAACCGCCGTCCCCAGAGCAGGACCTGGAACCCGTAAGTCGTCAGCCAGAGGAGCAGTACGGTGTAGGAGAGTGACTGCATTCCCGCGTACCACTCCCGGTTCCGGAGATCCACGAAGAAGTAGTTGTAACTGATGAAGTCGCTGAGGGCCAGGATCGCGTATGCGATGACGAAGAGCATACTGCCCTTGAGCAATTTACGCAGGTACCACAGTAAGCGAGGAAGGCTGCGCCGCCGGAGTTGGGCCCGCCTGCGGCGCAGATACTGGTAGGCGAAAATGATGTACGACGGCCAGATGATGAGGTAAAGGGCCTGCTCCAGCCCGCCGTAAAAGGGGCTGTAGAAGTAACGGCCCTCCGGGCGCCGGAAGCTGGGTACGATCCAGATCGACACGAAAAAGAGTAACTGTGCCAGTGGAAAGATGAAGTGTTTCAGATCCGTCCACCGCAGCCGATAGTGGGGGTACAGGCTGAGTTTGACGTGCAGAAAGAGCAGTACGGGCAACCAGAGCGTAAAGTAGATCGGCAGAAACTCCAGTTCCGGATGGCGGAGGGTGAGTCCCGAGAAGAGGAGCAGAAAGTGAAGTTGGGTGAGCCCTCCGGCGATAAGCAGTCCGCCGTATAACCGGTTAGCACGTACCTCGCCGCTGCGCTTAAGAAAGAACAGGCCGCCAATGCCGATGGCCGCCAGCAGGCTGGCGGCCATCAGGGCGGCGGGCAGGTAAAAACTGATGAGGCGGGCGGCGTCCATGCCGTGAAGGTAGGACGTTACGCGCCGATCTTGCCGGCCCGCAGATCGCGGAAAAAAGATTTGAGGTACTTGGTGATCTCCCGTTTGCTTTCGCCGGAGAGCAGTTCGTTGTCGGAGACCTGGGCCAGTAGCTCCTCCTTGAGCAGGAGAAATTCCGCGGTGGCGCTGTCGAGATCAGGAATGGATTCGAAATCCCAGACAAACTGCCGTTCGGTGAGGGACATCTTGGTGTACTGGGGGTTGACCAGGCCACAGAAATCAAAGTCGTAGGGTACGGCGGTAAACCGACCGTTCTCGGTGCGCATCATCTTCAGGTTGCGGATCTGCCGGGTGCTGAAGTCGGCATTGCCGATCATGTACTGGAAGAGGGTAACGCGCTCGATGTTGTCGTACGCCGCGTGGGGCGTGGCGTAGCAGTCCGAGCAATTTTCGGCGGCCAGGCGGTCCTTCAGTTCGTCGGTATCCTCGATCAGGACGGCGTATCCGGTGGAGGTGCTGCCGTCGGCGGTATTGACGTAGATGATGGTCAGCAACTGGGTGCGGAAGCTGGCGGTGGGATCCACGGTACGGTAGAGTTCGTAGGCGAGCTGCTCACGCACGATGGCGTCCTGCCCGTCCTCGTCGTCGGTACAGTGAGTGACTAATTTGTAGTCATTGTGGGTGTTCAGTCCCACGCTGCGGAGGAGGTCCTTGTCGAACTGCAGCTTGATGGGGGGCATCGAGCATGTCCGCCGGCGGTAGCGACCGCGTACGGAGATGTCTACGGCCAGGGGAATACCGTTATCGATGACGGTGCCGCGGATTTCGTTGGCGTTGAAGCGGTTGGCCTCGAGACTGTCGAAATCGAGGTGCAGTTCGATGGTTTTGTTTGCCGTGTGACTCCAGCGATCGAAGATGCTTTCGCCCTTCTTTGCCGCGAGCGGTGCCGCGGCGAAGACGACGATGAGGACGGCAAGGAGAGGAAGGAAGCGTTTCATGGTGATAATTGCTGAGCGGTTGGTGATTAAAGGACGGGGGAAATTACCGAGGGTTGCAACCCTACTATTAGGGGTATTAATCCTTTTTCCGGGTTGATGGATCTAATATCTGCCCGTTGGACCTGCCGCGCAAATTCCTTCGAGCACTCCTAGGATTGTATCGACGAATGCTTGTAGTCTGCCACGAATGGTCCGTACATTCGGCAAAACCAAGCTTTCCCCCTTGCTCACCGGTATTTCCCTGCTGTTCGCCATTTTGCTGGCCATCGTTTTCATCATCGTTGCCAGCGCACGGTGGGGATGGCATCCTTTCTTCTGTTTGCTGCTGGCCACCCTCGGGCTGGGCCTCGGTATAGGACTGCCGCCGACCGGCGTTCTCGACCGCATCCGCGAGGGATTCGGCGGGCTGCTGGCCTCCGTAGGACTGCTCATCGTACTCGGGAGCATCATCGGCGTGGCGCTTGAGCGATCGGGGGCGGCTCACCGCATTGCTGATCTATTGCTGGGTTCCGGGAGCCGGCCGGGATTACGGCTTGCTACCCTCGGTGCCGTGGTGTCGGTGCCCGTGTTCTGCGACAGCGGCTACATCATTCTGGCCGGCCTGCTGCCGGCCCTCGCCGCGCGATCCGGCAAACCGGTGGCGGTACTGGCACTGAGCCTGGCCGGTGGACTTTACCTGACGCATACCCTCATGCCGCCCACGCCGGGTCCGCTAGCGGCGGCCGCCAATCTCGGAGCGGACGGCGCGCTGGGCACCATTATGCTGTTGGCGGCGATCGTCTGCCTACCCACCCTACTCGTCATCTGGCAAGGGGCCGCCCGCCTCGGGGCTACCGTCGAGGCCGTGCCGCCCGTCTCGGAGCGGGAAGCACCGTCGGACCGCCTCCCCTCCGCGTCCGCGAGCCTGCTGCCCCTGTTACTGCCCGTTCTGCTCATCGCCCTGGGCTCCCTGTTGCGGATGGTGACGGACGGGGACTACCCCCTACTCTTCTTTCTCTTCGACCCCACCGTAGCCCTGCTGCTGGGGTGCGGCCTGGCTCTGCGCCTGCCCCACACCGATCGCCGGCTCGACTGGATCGCCGACGCCCTTAGTCTGGCGGGACCGATTCTGATCATTACGGGACTCGGCGGTGCGTTCGGCGCCGTACTGAAGGCCTCAACCTTAGCTACGGATATTGCAAGCTGGATGGAGGGGGAAGCGGTTTCGGGCTCCGCCCTGCTCCTGTTGGGCTTCGGAATCGCGGCACTCCTGAAGACCGCTCAGGGCAGCAGTACCGGAGCCCTGGTCATCGCCTCCTCCGTACTGTTTCCCCTGCTCCCCCTGGCCGGCTTCGCGAACGATCTGGAGCTGGCGCTTATGACGCTGGCCATCGGCGCGGGAGCCATGACCGTCAGCCACGCCAACGACAGCTACTTCTGGGTGGTGACCCGCTTTGCCGGTATTGAAGTAGGGGATGCCTACCGTTCCTATACCGTACTGACGGGCGTGATGGGTGTAACCAGTTTTCTAACGGTGCTGGTGGTGTACTGGGTGAGCACGCTGCTCTAGAACACCTTTTCGTACAGTTCCTGCTCCAGTTCCGCGGCGGGGGCACGGTCCTCCAGGATTTCAAACACGTTGCGCTGGATGGTGCGGGCGATATCGCCGGTCGGAAGATCGTTGCAGTCCAGGCCGAAGGGATCCTCGATCTCCTCTCCCATCAGTTCGACCCCGATAAGCGCGAAGCCGATCAGCATGGCCAGGGGAATGGTCCCCCATCCGAACTGTTGGGAAAGGCCGAAGGGCAGCAGGATGGCGTATGCCGTTACGAAAACCTTGAGGTAGACGGCGTAGCTGAAGGGGATCGGTGTTTTTTTGATCCGCTCGCAGGCGCCGAGGATGTCCAGTAGGCTCTGGTGCTGGGCTTTGATGTTGATGTAGTCCCCTTCATTGATGTCTCCGTTCCGATGGGCCTCCGCGATACGCTGAAAGATGCGCAGGGCGATGAAATTGGGAACGTGGTCCTTGGTTTCGTAGTAGGCCCGTTCTTCCGGGTGGAGGTAGACGAGTCTGTCGATTTTCGTACCCTGACGGAGGTGTTCGGGCAGAGCCAGGCAGAAGTTGGCAATGTGCTTCGCCATGAAGCGGCGGATAGCCGTATTGGACTCCGGCCACATACTATCGACGTAGACGGCCAGGTTGCGGCTGTTGTTGACCAGCGCCCCCCATTGCTTGCGGGCTTCCCACCACCGGTCGTAGGCGGTATTGGTACGGAACCCGAGAAATATGGACAGGATAACCGCGAGTAGGGAGAAGATCGTGCTGTCCACCTGCAGGTAACGGTGCAGGTCGAGCAGTTTTATCGCGCCGATGACCAGGGCGGAGTACGTGCCCAGTATCCCCACCGCCGTCAGGATACGGCGCATGGTATAGCTCGTGGTGAGGTGACTTACGTGACCGAACCAGCTGCCGTTGGACTTGTAAATGATCATAACTCTGGGGGATTGGATTTGGAAATCCGCGCTGGATGTATTACAACCGTCCAACGGCTAAGGACGTCCTACAGTTTCACCACTTCCGCCGCCATGGTCTTCCGGCCCAGGTCGATTTGCAGTTTGGTGCCCACCGCGTGGTAGCCCGTTTTGACGTAGCCCATCCCGAGGGGATAGTCGAGGCTCGGGGCGTGGGTGCCGCTGGTAACCTCGCCGATCACCTCGCCGGATTCGCTGAGGATGGGGTAGCCCTGTCGCGCCGAGCGACGATCGTGGACGCGAAAAGCTACCAACCGGCGCGCAACGCCCTCCTGCTTCTGGCGCAACAAAAATTCCTTGCCGACGAAGTCGTCGCCGTTCAGTTTAGTGATCCAGCCCAGCCCGGCCTCCAGGGGGGAAGTGGTGTCGTTGATGTCGTTGCCGTAGAGGCAGTAGCCCTTCTCTAGGCGGAGGGTATCGCGGGCCCCGAGACCGGCCGGCAGCAAACCGTGGGGTTTTCCAACCCGCAGTACTTCGTCCCATACGGTGGTGGCGTGATCGGCGTCGAGGTAAAGCTCGAAGCCCCCGGAGCCGGTGTAGCCCGTGGCGGAAATGATCACGTTGTCCACGCCGGCCAGCGAGCCCCGCACGAAATGGTAGTACGGGATATCCGCCAATTTCACGTCGGTCAGCGGCTGCAGGATCTCGGCGGCCTTCGGTCCCTGTACGGCCAGCAGGGCGGTGCGGTCGCTGATGTCGATCATTTCCGCGCCGAAGGAGTTGTGGCTGGCAATCCATTCCCAGTCCTTGCGGATATTGCTGGCGTTTACGACCAGCATGTAGCTGGGATGATCGCCGCTCATGCCCATTTTCGGGTTGGCCGGCAGGCGGTACACCAGAAGGTCGTCCACGATGCCGCCCCCGGGCCGCGGTAAACAGCTGTACTGGGCCTGGCCCTCGGCAAGTTTCCGCACGTCGTTGCTCGTTACGTACTGCACCAGCTCCTGCGCGCCCGCCCCACGTACGATGAACTCTCCCATGTGGGAAACATCGAAGATGCCGGCCGCCTCCCGGACCGCATGGTGTTCTTCCTTAAGGGAAGTGTAGGTCAGGGGCATTTCGAAGCCGGCGAAATTGACGAGCTTGGCTTCCAGGCGGCGGTGGGTTTCGGTCAGGGGCGTGGTCTGCATACGGGGGTGGATTAGCTGAGCGGCAAATATACCCGGAACACCGTGCCCCGCGGTTGGTTATCGCTCACTTCGATCTGGCCGCCGTGTTTGTCGATGATCTGTTTGACAATGAACAGCCCCAGCCCCGTTCCCTTGGTGCTGCGGGTATCCTCGTTCCCCACCCGGTAAAACTTGGCCCACACCCGCCGTTTTTCGTGGTCGGGGATGCCGACGCCGTTGTCCTTTACGGTCCAGACGATCTCGCTCTCGCCGCCGCGCTGCAGGCTGGTGTGAATGACGGGCTCCGGCTGACTGTACTTCGCGGCGTTCTCCAGCAGATTGACGACTACGCTGGTCAGTCCCGGACGGTCGCCGGCGATGGGGGGAATGTCGGGCTCGATGTCCACGTTCACCTTTGCGCCGCGGTACTTCAGCACGACCCGGTCGGCGGCGTCCTGTACCAGTTCACCGAAGTTGATGGGCTCGCGGTTGAGCTGGTACATGCTTTCCAGTTTGGCGCTAAGTAGCAGGTCGTTGACCAGGGCCGTGAGGCGATCGGTTTCGGCCAGGGCATTGGTGCTGAGTTTCTGCTGAATTTCGGGTTTGAGTTCCCGACGCTTCTGGAAGGTTTCCAGTACGAGGCGGATGCCGGCCAGCGGCGATTTCAGTTCGTGGGTAATGCTCAGGAGGAAGTTACGCTGCTGTTCGGCGGCGCTGATCTCCTTGCGGAGGTTGCGGAACAGCAGGTAGATCCCCCCGACCAGGCTCAGGACAAGCAGTAGGGCCTCCCCGATGATCATGCGTTGCTGTCGCTCGAAGCGGTCGGTCAGCAGGACGTAGTTCTCCGTTTGCTGGAATTCGCTCGCCCGCTCGATCTTTTTCTGGACCGCCAGCTCGATCGCGAGTTTTTCCACCCGGGCGACGTGGGCTTCCTCGTTCTTACGGAGCAAAAGGATGCACCACCAACCGAAGGCCAGCAGCATGTAAGCGAGAATGGCGTAACTGATCGGGGGGAGTCGCCGCATCCGCTAGTTGAAGAAGGAATCGTACTGGTTAGAGCTGCCCGACTGCCGCTGCCGTTCGGCGATGGGGGCGTCGAGGTCCAGTACGTCGCTGTCGTTGTTGGCCTGCATCAGCAGGTTGGACTTCTCCTCCCCGAGCAGGAGGCTGTTGGATTCCTTTTCCCACTCTTCCAGCATATTGAGGCCCTCTTCCTCGAAGACGCCATTCTGCAGGTCCACCGAGTCCATGAAGTTGGCCGACACTTCCATGAAGCGTTCCATTTCGCCGACCTTATTGGCCACGTCCTCGGTGATGCTCTCCATCGCCATATCGAACATGGCCCGCTGATCGGGATCGCCCTGGATGACGCTCATCGCGGAGGTCATGGCCCCGTGGCTGGCGTGAATGGCCTTGCGCTCCTGTTCCTTTACGGCTACCTGGTCCTTGATGTCCTCGGCCAGGATCGAGCTGTTCTCGTACATCTTGGTGAGCACCCGGTAGAGGACCTCCATCTTCTTGTAGAGCTCCTCGAGTTTGATGTTGCTGTCCTTGAGGCGGCCGGCGCGGCGGCTCTTCAGGATCATCACGTTGCGCTTATTGGTCTCCTTGGCCTTACCGGCGATCTTGAGGTTGCTGCTGATCTCGCGCTCGTTGTTCACGATGACTTCCTTGAGCTTGTGCATCTGGGCGCGGAGCTGGCTGATCTGCTTGTTCATCTTACGCAGGTTGCCCTGCAGCTCGTCGACGTAGGTTTTCAGGATCCCGATGGGGTCGATCTGGACGAACATTCCCGTTATGGCCCGCATCACGCTCTTGTACATGTAGAAGACCAGATTGCGGGTTTTGGGATCGGCGATCATGTAGATCAGTCCGAGCACGATGAGGCCGGCCACTACCAGTCCGATCGTGGTGCTGATGAAGCTCAGGATCGCGGCACCGAAGGTGACGGCCACGAAGCCCAGCACGCCGACAAGGGCCACCAGGAAGAGCAAGCCGGTTACGCCTTCGGGGCGCTGCCAGAAGGACTTAGGTTTCATCTGTGGTGCATCCATTGTTTATCGTTTTTAGGGCCGTCGTCAAAGATAACGGTCAGCCTCGCGATTACAAAGGCCGTTACCGGTCCGCAAGTTTGCGTCCCTCGACCAGTGTCCCCAATTTATCGACTATTTGCGGGGCGGCGGCGCGCGGGAGCCGGCTAAGTACCAAAAAAGCCCGTCCGTTTGGGTACGGACGGGCTTTCTGAGCGGTGAAGACCGGCGCGGGTACTAGAACCGCAGGGTGACGGTTTCTCCGATGCCACACTCCACGCGGAGCTTCTGGCCTTCCTCGAATCCACGCTGAAACGCTTCGGAGCGGATCGGCATCGAGCTGCGGTAGTTACCGATGCGGCGGTTGGCGTCGCCGGCTACCTCGGAGTCGATGCTCTTGGCGTAGTTGTACTTGTCGATGGCGGCAAGTACGGCCAGGCGCTGGTCCCAGGCGTCGCCGCAGTTGCGGCTGAGGCGACCGTAGATGTCGCCGATCAGGATGTAGGGTTTGCCCCAGTCGCCCTTAAGCTGAGCGGCCCGGTTGGCGTTCTGGCGGGCGGCACCGTACTGCCCCAGTTCCGCGTTCTGGATCTGGGCCATGTAGTAGTAAGCCTGTGCCTTCTTCTCATCGTCGTCGGTGGCCTCGATGCCGCGCTGGAATGCTTCCACGGCTTCGGCGTACTTGCCCTCCTTCATCAGTTCGCTGCCTTCGTAGATGGGGTTGAGACGGCGACGCTCGGCCTCGTACTCATCCTTCTTGACGGCGTAGAGCTGGTCGTAGAGCTGCTGCACGTGCTGCACGTCGGCATCGGTCGAGTCACAGCCCTGCACCTTCAGCTTGGTGATGATGTACTTGAGGATATCCAGGCTGTCCTTGTTCTCTTCCACCTTCGGCATCAGCAGTCCTTTGAAGTAGTCGCAGTCGAAGATCTCATCCGCGAACTCCAGTACGTCGGCCTCCAGGTTATCCTTACCGGCCTGGTAGTAGGGGGCGTAGGTTTCGTTGTTTTCGATGTTGTAGTCGGCCATCTTGGCGGCCTTGTCGTACAACTCCCGAACCCGCACGTTGTCGATGGCCTTCTCCTTGAAGTAGTAGTTCAGGAGCTTACCCAGGGGGGCGAGTACGACGTACTCCGTGTCGTTGCCACCGGCGTCGATGGCCTGCTCGATAATCTCGATGGCATCTTCGCTGTAGCCGGCGAGGTAGAACATATCGGATCCCTTACGGCCGAGCAGATAGGCTTCGTACTTAGGGTAGCACTCGAGTTCCTGATCGTATAGCTTAAAGATCATGTCGGTGTACTCCTGCTTCTTAGCGTCGTCGGTCGCCTTCTGGGCCATGGCCTTGTAGAACATCCGGCCGTCGCGGTAGTGGAAGGGACGGTTGCCGTCCGCCGCGGGGGCGATGTCGTAGGCTTTTTTCCAGTTGTTGAAGGCATCGTTGAACTCGGCCTCGGGTAGGGCGGCGAGATCTTCGGCTGTTTTACCCTTAACGAAGTTGCGGTACGCTACGTGAGCGTTCTCAGCCTGTTCCTTCTGCGGCGAATCTACCCAGGTCACGCACTGAGCGTTCGCTAGGGAAACGGAGCCGCAAAAGACCAGCGAAAGCGCGAGGGTGCGGAGGATGGTTTGCATATTGGTTTAGTTGAGTTTGCGTTTAAAGAACCAGGAGTTGTCATTCAGACTAAATCCTAGCGTAAATTGTACATAGGTCTCGTCAAGAATATCGGGGACCCCAAATTTACCATATTCGACGGCAAGATCGACGAAGGATACTTGCTGCCGGGGTAAACGGATGGGTAATCCCACCCCTAAGGTAACGGCATTTCGGCGAGCCTGCACGCCGTTCACGACCCGGGGGTCATCTTCCATGCGGGCACCCAGGCGGTACCGGACCCGCTTCCAGTAGCTGTTGTAGGAGTCGTAGTTGGGTATATACTGGATGCCCACGGCGGCCCGTTTGGTGTCCGCCAGATCTTCCGGCTGCGCGTCGTTGGTGTAGCTTCCGTAGCCGGTGCCGCCGTACTCCGCGCCGACGAACAGCCGGTTAGCGTCCTCGAAGGCCAGTCCGACGGAATAGCTCGCCGGAAGGTTCACTTTTCCGCCGATGCCCTCCTCGAAGCGGACCGTATCGCGAATGGATACGTTACCGGTGGGGCTGAACTTACGGAACAGCAGGCTCGATTCGGTATCGATGTTCCCGCCCAGCGTTCCGTTGGCGCCCACGATGATCCGCTTGCCATTAGGCATCCGGAGGCCCTCCTCGTTGAGATCGGTAAAGTTGAAGGCGTACTGTACGCCGTATCCGAGACTGAAGCCGCTGACGCTGAACTCTTCCAGAAATTCCGTTGCCAGGGCTTCGGGAATACTGTCGAAGGCCAGAATGCGGCTGTTGGTGATCTTGCCGAAATTGTAGTTGACGTTGAGCCCGCCGGAGAGGCCCCGGTAGCGCAGGGCGGTAGACCAGGTAAAGCGATACGCACCCCCCGTCCCCCGGAGTTGATTGGAGGTGGGTCCCGTCTGCTCGTTATCGCTGCGGAGCTCGAGGTCGTATCCGACCAGCGTGGTCGGGGCCAGGGAAAAGGCCATGCCGCCGTTCCAGGAGTTGAGCATACGGTCGAGGCTCAGGTTGATGGGGTTGCGCAGGGGGAAGCCCAGGGCGATGTAGCGCAGGTTTCCCTGCCAGGCGTTGGCACTTCCGCTGGCGTCGGTCAGTTCGGAGTTCCGGGCGTAGATGCCGACCTCGAAGCTGGTCGCCTGCAGGCTGGCCAGACTGGCGGGGTTCAGCAGGTTCAGGTGAAAGGCGTCCTGATAGGTAGACTGCAGCGCGCCCATGCCGGCCGCGGCCGCGTGCACCTGATCCATGGGATCGCCGAGGCCGAAGCGGCTCAGGGGGCTGTTTTGTTTGGGCCGAATGTCAACAAAGTCAAGTCCCGGACTCGTTTGTGCGGCCACCCCGCCGCCGGTTACCAGGACCAGCAGCAGCGCGAAGGGGAGCAGACTTGTTCTAAAATTATTTGTTGACATAAGTTGACAGTATTTGATTGAGCCCACGCAGGACCAGATTGGGGTAACTTAGAACATCAATGGAGAAGTAAGGAAGCAGCAAGGACGCGTCGCCGCCGGTGAGCACTAGCTGCAGGTCGCGGTGAACGTTCACCAGGCGGCCGAACAGGCCCTCGATCTCGTAAACCACGCCGACCTGTCCACCGTGCAGGAGTGCCTGTTCGGTCGACCGGCCAACCGTATCTACGGCCGCGCCCGTCTCTACCAGCGGGAGTCGGGCGGTGAACTCGTGCATCGAGCGCAACCGCATACTCACCCCCGGACTGATGTTGCCGCCGAGGTAACGGTCGCGGCGATCCACCAGATCGCTGGTCACGCAGCTGCCCGCATCCACGATAAGACGTGCCGTATGCAGCCGCCCTACCGTACCGGCCACGGCCGCGATGCGGTCCTGGCCGAGGGTGTCCATGGTCCGGTAGTCGGATTGGAACGGAAGCGGCTTGCTGCGGTCCAGGGTATATACCCCGATCCCGGCTTTTTCCCAGGTATCCGTCCACCGTTCGGATGGCACGTTTGCCACGGTGGAATAGATGATGTTACGTACCCCAAGGTTGGTTACCATCCCGTCGATCGCTGACCAGTCGCCGGTACGGAACCGGGAGACCGGAAGCATCAAGTCATCGTCGCTGAAGACCGCGGCCTTTATGCCGGAGTTACCGACGTCGACGACAAGATTGCGGGAAGGTGAGCTCATCTCAAAGTCGGCTATAAGACGCGGAAACCGGGCGGGGGGGTTCTTAAGCGGAAGTTAAAGTCGGGCAAGTATTATTCGGTCTAGTGCTTGAAGTGCCGAACACCCGTCATGACCATCGCGATATTTGCCGCATTTGCTGCTTTGACGGAATCCTGGTCCTTGATCGAGCCTCCGGGCTGTACCACGGCGGTGATGCCGGCATCCCCGGCGATCTCCACGCAATCGGAGAAGGGAAAGAAGGCATCCGATGCCATGACCGCATCGTCGAGCTTGAAGCCGAAGTTCCTGGCCTTCGTAATGGCCTGCTTAAGGGCGTCGACCCGGCTGGTCTGTCCGCAACCCATCCCGATGAGCTGATTGTCGCGGGCCAGGGCGATGGTGTTCGACTTGAGGTGCTTGGCGCACTTGTTGGCGAAGACGAGGTCGGCCGTCTCCCGGCCCGTGGGCTGGCGCTCGGTCACGATCTCGAACTGGTCGGCGCTCTCGGTCTGCAGATCCGTATCCTGCACGATGACGCCGTTGAGCAGGCTCTTGAAGCTGGCCGATTGCTGCTGCAAGTGGTGGTACTGCAACAGCACGCGGTTCTTCTTCTTACTCAGAAGCTCCAGGGCGGAATCGGTAAAGTCCGGGGCGATGAGCACTTCGTAGAACAGCTTGTCGATCTCCTGGGCCACCGACAGTTCGAGGGGCTGGTTGGTGATGAGAATGCCTCCGAAGGCCGATACGGGGTCTCCGGCAAGTGCGGCTTTCCAGGCTTCGAGTTGGGTAGGCCGCACGGCCACGCCGCAGGCATTCGTATGCTTCAGAATCACGAAGGTCGGATCGGCGTCCTCGAATTCCTTTATCAGGGCGACGGCCGCGTCGATGTCCACCAGATTGTTGTAGCTCAGTTCCTTACCGTTCAGCTTGGTGAACATCTCGTTCAGCCGGCCGAAGAAGGTGGCCTCCTGGTGGGGGTTCTCCCCGTACCGCAGCTCGTTGGCCTTCATCTCGCTGCGCTTGAATACGGGCAGCGCGCCGTCCTCGTTGAAGTAAGTGAATATGGCCGTATCGTAGTGACTGCTCACCGCGAACCCGCGGCGGGCCAGTTGACGGCGTTCCTCCAGTTCGGAGACGCCCTCGCGCTTGTCGATGATCTGTTGCAGGGTAGCGTAGTCCTCCCGACTGGGGACGATGACCACGTCGCGGTAATTCTTGGCGGCGGCGCGGATCAGGGCGATACCGCCGATGTCGATCTTTTCGATGATGAGGTCCTCCTCCTCCGTATTGGCGACCGTCTCCTCGAAGGGATACAGATCGACGATGACCAGATCGATCTCCGGGATCTCGAGCTGCGCCAACTGCAGCAGGTGGTCTTCCTCGCGCTTAGCCAGGATACCGCCGTGTACCTTGGGGTGCAGGGTCTTGACGCGTCCGTCGAGGATGGAAGGATAGCCCGTAAGCTCCTCTACCGGAACGACCTCGATACCGCGGTCACGGATGAAGGTCTCGGTACCTCCGGTGCTGTAGATCGTTACTCCGAGTTTGTTCAGGCCATCGACGATGGGTCCCAGGCCTTCCTTATGGTAAACGGAAATCAGTGCGGAGCGAATCTTGCGTGATGTCATGGGCACTTGTTGGTTTAAAGGGCGCAAAGATACGCTTTTTACGTCCGCCGCGGGCATCCGTCAGTCATCCGCCCGCAGTCCCAACACCCAACCTTCGTGATCGACCACCCGCCGGTGCCGCTTCCCGCCGCCGCCCCAGGGACGGTCCAGCAGCACGGAAAGTTCCCCGCTCCCCTGACGGCTCCGCAGCCAACGCACGTAGCTTTCCACCTGTTGCCGGTCCCGAATGGCACCAGAGGGCGGAAGGGTGAGCAGACTGGGGTAGATTTCCGCGTGCAGGATCATGGCACCCGCGTTCCCCGCCCAGTCCGGTTCGAACGGCCAGACCCGGGAAGCGGATAGTGCGGGATGATCGCGCAGGTACCGCAGCCGCGGAATACCGAGTAAGGATTGGCTACCCACGCTGCCCGTATACGCCAGCTTCCAGGCGGGCTGCAGGCGAGGATGCATCCGCTCGACCAACCGCCGTTCGGGCAGAACGGCCCGGCGGGTGGGGACGGGGTAGTCGAAATCGCGGCGCGAACCCAAAAAGATGCCGCTTTCCCCCGCCGGCACGCCCCAGAAGGGTCCGCCCGGCGCCCCGGTTCGCTGGTTGAGCATGGCCCCCACGCAGAAGCGGTTATTGCGATTGTCCGGTGCGTCGGTGACCAACTCGTCGATGCAGTCCCACACCGCCCGCCAGGCCGGTTTATCCCTAAGCCGGAGTGCCTTGGCAAAACCCTTGGGGTAACCGAAAGAAAAGTCCCAGCCGACCAGCACCCGCTCGTCGCGCAGCTCCAGTAAACGGGCTTCCAGGTAATCGCTGCACGCCTGTCGGGTACGGAAATAGCGAGTCGTTGGTTCCTGCTCCGGTGCGGCGCCCCCTTCCGCCAGCCAGATAGCATCGTTACTCGGTTTCACGGGACTGGGCCGGTTGCGCGCGCTCCAGTCGATGGCAATGAAGTAGGTAAACAGAAGGTGAGGAATTAGACGGGTTAGGGCTTCAAATGTAAAATTTAAACGAGAAGCGGGCCAGGCGTCGCTTTGCCGGTGGAAATTTTAAAGGTGAAATCTTCACCGGAAGATCGACCGCCGCTGCTGCCCTCGTCCCACTAAGCCCGGAAATCCCTCGGGTCAGGACATACCTAACTGATAAACTTCACCTACCACGCACCCGAGCCCCGCAAGGCGAGCATCCCCAAAAATTGAAAATTATGCATTGAAAATTGCAAATAGAAACCCCACACCTGCCACCTAGACGAGCTCCCGCAGGGCGAGCATCCCCGCAAATTTAAAATTACATATTGTAAATTGTAATTTGTAAATCCCTACACTTACCGCCTAGACGAGCTCCCGCAGGGCGAGCATTCCCGCAAATTGAAAATTACATATTGTAAATTGTAATTTGTAAATCCCTACACCTGCCACCTAGACGAGCTCCCACAGGGCGAGTATCCCCGCAAATTGAAAATCAGCTATGGTAAACCTTAAATGGCAAATCCCTACACTTACCGCCTAGACGAGCTTCCACAGGGCGAGCATCCCCGCAAATTGAAAATCAGCTATGGTAAACCGTAAATGGCAAATTCCCACACTTGCCACCTAGACGAGCTCCCGCAGGGCGAGCATCCCCGCAAATTGAAAATTAGATATTGTAAATTGTAATTTGTAAATCCTTAAGCCACCATCTCATAAATCCCTTCTCGCTTCTTCTCGATTTCCTCCGACTCCACGTAGTCGCTGTACGGCATGAGGCTATCGACCATGCCGCCGGGGCCGATCTCGATGATGCGGTTGGCGACCGTTTGGACCAGCTCGTGGTCGTGACTGCTCATGATGAGATTGCCCTTGAAGTCCTTGAGCGCATTGTTGAGGGCCGTAATGCTTTCCAGGTCGAGGTGGTTGGTGGGCTCGTCGAGGAGCAGGAAGTTGGGGTGATTGAGCATGGCTTTTGACATCATGCAGCGCACCTTCTCGCCCCCGCTGAGGACCTTCACCTGCTTGTGCACTTCCTCACCGCCGAAGAGCATGCGCCCGAGGAAGCCGCGGATGAACTGCTCATCCTTGTTCTGACTGTACTGCCGGAGCCACTCGACCAGATCGAGGCGGCCGACCTCTTCGGTGAAGAAGTCGTTGTTCTCGTTGGGCAGGTACTGGGGCGTAATGGTCTGTCCCCACTCGATGGTGCCGCTGTCGGCCGTGGTCAGACCGGCCAGTACTTCGTAGAAGGCGGTAATGGCGGCGGAGTCCATACTCACCAGGGCGATCTTGTCGGGACCGTTCATCGTGAAGCTGACGCCGGAGAACAGCGTGGTGCCGTCGGGCGATTTCTTGCTCAGATTGGAAACCTTCAGGATCTGGTCGCCGGGCTCCCGCTCGGGCTGGAAGGCGATGAAGGGGTACTTGCGGCTGCTGGGCTTGATTTCCTCCAGGTTCAGCTTATCGAGCGCCTTCTTGCGGCTGGTGGCCTGCTTCGACTTCGAGGCGTTGGCCGAGAACCGCTGGATGAACTCCATCATCTCGGCGCGCTTCTGCTCCATTTTCTTGTTCTTGTTCTGCATCTGCTGCATGGCCAGCTGACTCGACTGGTACCAGAAGCTGTAGTTGCCGGTATAGATGGTGGCCTGCTGGCGGTCGATGTCGACGATGTGGGTGCAGACCATGTCGAGGAAGTAGCGGTCGTGGCTCACGACGATCACCGTATTGGGGAAGTCGGCCAGGAAGTCGGCCAGCCAGTGCACCGTATGGGCGTCGAGGTCGTTGGTCGGCTCGTCGAGCAGCAGGATATCGGGGTTGCCGAAGAGGGCCTGCGCCAGGAGCACCTTCACCTTTTCGGGGCCGGTGAGCTCCTCCATCAGCTTATAGTGCAGGTCTTCCTTGATGCCCATGTTGGAGAGCAGCTCGGCGGCGTCGGAGTCGGCCGTCCAGCCCCCCATTTCCCCGTAGGTATTCTCGAGTTCGGCGGCCCGCATACCGTCGGCGTCGGTGGCGTCCGGGTTCATGTAGATGGCGTTCTTCTCCTGCTCGATGGCGAAGAGTTCCTCGTGTCCCATCTTCACGACCTCGAGCACCTGCTTGTCCTCGTACCCGAAGTGGTTCTGGCTCAGCACGGCCATCCGGTTGCCCGGCTCCAGGCTGGCGCTGCCCCGGTTGGGGGTCAACTCGCCGGAGAGAACCTTCAGAAAGGTCGACTTCCCGGCGCCGTTCGCCCCGATGATTCCGTAACAGTTGCCCCGTACAAAGTTCAGGTTCACCTCATTGAATAACACGCGTTTACCAAACTGGACGGTCAGGTCCTGCACTGAAAGCATAACGATAAAATTTTAGCGTGCGAAGATAACGCTTTTAGGCGGCGGTGGTTGGGACCGTTACGGCCTGCGCAAGACGTAGACGGCACTGTGGTCCGCTCCGAACATCCGGTGCTCCAGGAAGCGGAAGCCGAGTTTTTCGTAAAACTTCCGCGCCCGGTGATTGGAAGTGAGCGGCTCGACCAATACTTCCATCACTCCGGGGTCGGCAAAGCAGCGCTCGAGTGCCCGCTCCATCATCTGCGTGCCGTAACCCCGTCCCAGATCCTGGCGATCGCCGATCCAGATGTCAATCGCTCGCTTGTGGGGACCGATCTCTCCCCAGTAATGCGTTTCCTCCGCGGCCGGGTCGATGATCTGCACGAAGCCGAGCGGCCGCCCGTCAACCTCCGCGATGAGTTGTTCCCTCCATGCGGGACGTCGCGTGAGCTCGACCTTCCAGTTCCAATCATCGCCCGCGCCGGCTTCTATGACGTGGGACTGTTTTTCCCAGCTTTCCAGCAAACCGGCATCCGCGGGGGTTGCCGTTCGTAAACTGACCATAGGACGGTTGATTTGGAGACCTAAATACCCTCGCGGGCGAGGTTCGTCAGTGCCCGCAGCGCACTATCCCGGTCTATCCAATTAACGAAAATATGGTCATGGTAGTACCCGGCCACCACGTTACAACTGATGCTATGTTCGGCCAGTTTTCCCGCAACGGCCGCCGTCAGGCCCACCGCGGCGAGGGCGGAGTGAACCTCCAGAGTGATCCACGCCGCTACGTAATCGTAGGGAAGACCGAGTCGGTCGGCCACGGACCGTTCTACGATCACCGTCGTCCCCTCCCGCTCCCTGAACTCACCGATCGTCAACGTCCGATCGATCGTGGAGCGATCACTTACGGAAGCAAATACGTACTGCCCCTCGTGCAGCACCGGGGAGAGCCCTCTGAGGAGGGTGGTAAGGTCCTTTTCTCCGGCCATAGGTGATTAGCTGTGGGTGCGGTTACCGCTTAAATTGCTGGTGAAGAAACGCCTGTTGTCTTTCCGGACCGAAATCATTCGGCTTCCGCCGGGGCACCAATGGTGATGTCCAGGGCTGCGGCGTCGTTGCGCGCCACCACCAGCCGGTAATTCCGGGGCAAGTACGCCAGTCCGGACACTTCGCCCCTTACGCCCAGGTCCCGAATATAGCGCAAACCTCCCCGCCCATCGTTCAGGTACAGTTGCAGGTGGTTGGCATCCATTTGCCCGATCCGGACGCGGGTGCGCAAGAGATTACCTCCGGCGATGAGGTCCGGGAAGCCGTCGCCGTTGAGGTCGGGGCAGGACAGGGCACGCAGGGGCGAACGTTGGAGTTCGGGCGGCAGCGCGCGGGAGCCGGCGGAGTCGGAACCGAGCGATACGATCCGGCTACTCAGATCGGCGGCACTCAGGACCTCCATACTTCCCAGCTCCGGACCGAATACCTCCTCCATCGTGGCCGTGGCGTAGCTCGTGTAGTCCGGGTAGCGCTTTTTCAGGCCGGGCAGCACGGCAAAGAGTTCGTCGCGGGCCGCGAAAGGATACTCCTTCCCGCCCTGCCGGTAAGCCAGCAACGGGATCCGCTGATCGGCTCCGAAGGGCTTGCCGTGGTAGAGCTTCAGCCCTTCCTCCGTCACCGCGGCCAGTTGGTTGTTCTCTCCTAGGTTTCCGGCAATGATCTCCGGGTTTCCGTCGCGGTCGAGATCCGCTAATGCAAGGGATTGCCAGACACCCGTGGGCGTAAGGTCGCGCAGGTGCTCCGGGCTCAGCGCGCCGTCCACGTTGGTCAGCAGGGCGACGGTACCAAATTCCCGCGCTACGACGAGGTCGGGTCGGCCGTCTCCGTTCGCATCGGTCTTCAGGGCGGCGGTTACCATGCCGAGGTCCAGGGGAAGTACGGTCGGGAACCGACCGCTTCCGTCGTTAAGGCATACGTAGGAAGGTCCCGCTTCCGGGTAACTTCCCGGTAGTACGCGTGCTCCCAGGAACAGATCGAGATCGCTGTCCCCGTCCACGTCGAGGGTGACGACCGCACCACAGTGGATTTTCAGCTGATCGGGGAAAGCGGAGGGGGATAGGGTGAACTGCCCCCGGTCGTTGCGGTAGACTCGGGGGGACAACGCGGGATCGTTTATTGCTCCCGCGTACCCGCCCGAACCTACGATAAGGTCCGGATCACCGTCGCCGTCCAGGTCGGCGAAGGCGGCGGCCGTGTCCTCGTAGTCCGCCGTGGCCGACAGGGCGGGTTGCGGAAGGGATTGCGGGGTGGCGGTACTCAAATCCAGTATTGCGCCGGATTGCCCCCGGGCACCCCCCAGAAAAATCAGGTCCTGACCGGCGTAGGTTGCGGAGGCCAGGGCCGGGCCGCCGTAGCTCAGCATGAAGGGCAGGAGGGCCTGGCGGTCGAAATCGTTCATGAGGTCTTCCCGGTGCGTAAACGGCAGGGGGCGGATTGCCGCGTCCGGGGGCCGGGGGAAGGAAGGGGCCGCGGTACGCTGGTCCGCCGGGATAAGCGTTATGGACCGATCAGCCACTACGCTCGTTAAGGATTGGGTGGTACCGTCGGCCCAGTCCACGACGAGGGAGTCGATGGGCCCGCGCCGTTCGCCCCGCCCGAAAAGGAGGGGGACGTAGGCACTTGACTGAAAGCCCCGCACCGGAAAAAAGTGACGGGTCTGTACCGTGTCTCCTTCCACCAGCCGTACCCGCGCACCGATGGCCAGGGCGGGGGGTGCCGACGTAAGATCGACCGACAGGAAGGAAGAAGTGGGACTTGCGTTGCGGTAGATACTTGCCGGCGCGTTGACGTTGCTGACCACGATATCCGGGCTTCCGTTGCCGTCGAGATCGGCCAGGACGGCACCGTTGGACAGGGAGGGCGCGTCCAGGCCCCACGCTCCGGATACGTTCGTGAATCCCTCCCCCGCCCGGTTGCGGTAGGCGTAGTTTCCGACTTCGATGCTGGGCATATTGGCGATCACCTCCATGGGGTCGACGGCATCCCCGCCACGAGTCTGTACGTCGACGGTGTAGGTCAGGAATTCCATATTGGTGTAATCCCGGGCGTAGCCATTAGTGATGTACAGATCCTGGTAACCGTCTAAATCGAGGTCGCCGGCGAGCACCGACCACGACCAGTCCGTATTCGAAATACCGAATTGCTGGCCGACCTCCACGAACCTGCCGTCGCCGCAGTTGAGCTGCAGCATATTGCGCATGTACTGGTGATAAAAACCATTATCGACCAGCGCCCGGAATTTCTGGTAGTTATCGGCTCCGGAGGTCATCTTGATCCGCTGGTTGGAGCGGGGAAGCATGTCGAGGGTGACCAGATCGGTGTGGCCGTCGTTGTTGAGGTCCGCCGCCTCGGAGCCCATGGAGAAAAGGGAGGTATGGTCGAAGGATTCGCGCAGTCGGGGCGTGAAGGTGCCGTCGCCGCGGTTGCGGTAGTAGTAGTCCTCCTCATTGAAGTCGTTGGAGATGTAGAGGTCCGTCCAGCCGTCGTTGTCGAAGTCGGCCAGGGCTACGCCGAGTCCGAAGTTGAGTACGTTGCCCCGCAGGCCGGCTTCGGTGGATACGTCGGTGAACGTGCCGCCATCGTTGCGCATCAACTTGGAGGCGTACCGCCCGTCGTAGGTCGTCTTTAATTCGGAGCGGGCGGCGGAGAAGCCGGCGTAGTCCTGAACGGAGTGATTGAGGAGGTAGCAGTCCAGATCGCCGTCGCGGTCGTAATCGAAGAAGGCCGCCTGGGTGGAGTAGGCGGATTCGTCGAGGCCGTAGGCGGCGGCGCTTTCGGTGAAAGTTTCGTCGCCGTTGTTGATGAACAGCAGGTTGCGGCGCAGGCGGGGACTGGCGGCGGCCGAGCGGCACTGGTAGATGTCGAGCCAGCCGTCGCCGTTAATGTCTACGATACTGACGCCCGTGTTCCAACCGTCGGCCGCGGAGATACCCGCGCTTGCGGGGGCCCGGCGGTAGCGGATCGTGCCCGCTTCCTCTCCGAAGTAGAGTTGGTTGGCGACGAGGTTACCGCTGAAGTAGAGGTCCGGGATGCCGTCCCGGTTAAAGTCCCCGACCCCGACGCCGCCACCGTTGTAGAAGTAGCCGTACTTGAGAACGTTGAAGTCCGGTGATTCCGTGAGTCGGTTCTCGAACGTAACTCCGGATTCAGCGGGGCTCACGTGGGTGAACCGCGTGTCCCTATTCTCCCGGCAACCGCTGAGGAAAAGGAAAAGAAGACCCGTCAGGCAGGCGAAGTGATGCAAAGACCGGTGGTTATGGATCGGGGTAAAATACGAATGGACCCCGGGGTGGCGGAGTCCATTCGTCGGGCGGCGTGGGGGGCGGTCGGTTAATTGACGTCCCACCACAGACGGGTCGAAGCCACGTCGGGCCCCTTGAGCAGACTGACGGCGGCCGCCACGGCTTCTCCGTTGGTGTTCTTTTCGTAGTCGATGAAGGGAATACGGTTGGGACGCTCTCCATCCGGGATGTCGCTGTTTTCGGAATTTGCCACCGGGTAGAGATCGGGCAGGTCGGTCCGCCGCAGGTTGGCCCAGGCTTCGATACCGTCGGGATAGAGGGCCAGCCACTTCTGGGTCGCGATCTGTAGCCGCTGCATGGCTTCCGAATCTCCGAAGTCAATGGGGGCGTCGAATACGGGCGGAGAATTCAGAAAATCGCCGGGGGCGACGGGCGTCGATTCCGACTCCTGGTAAGCGGCGATGGCGGCTTCGTCCGTAATGCCCCACTGCTTCATGGAGGCTTCGATGCCGGCGTTGTAGAGTTCCTCGGCGCTACCCCCCATGTCCCAGTTGTTCAGGGCTCCTTCGGCCCGGTTGAAGTAGGCTTCGGCGGCGTGCATGATGTTCTGCGGCGTGGTACCCTCCCGCGCCCAGGCCGATCCGCCTCCCGTAACCCAGCGGCTGCCGACGTTGGAATTGGCCTGGGCCAGGTTCTGGGGATCGCCCAACTGGGCGGGGGTAAGTCCGTTGCGCAAGCCGTTGTATTCGCCGCTATCGTCTACGGGTTGGAAGAATACGCCGATCCGGGGATCCTCGTAGCCCTTCAGGGCGGATTCCATGGACGCGCTCATGCGGAATTCGTTCCAGACGCTAATGCCGGCCAGACCGTTCACGTCGGTGCCGGCTTCCGTTTTAGACATATAGGCATCGTCGGCCGGATCCTCCAGAACACCACTGGCCACGGCGGCTTCGGCTTCGGTTTGTGCCCGGATGGGGTCGACGTCCGAGATCCGCAGGGCCAGCCGTAGCCGCAGGCTGTTGGTGAACCTAAGCCACTTATCAATGTCACCGCCGTAGATGAGGTCGAAACTTCCGAAGGCGTTACCACCGGCATTGGCCCGGAAGACGGCCTGTGCCGCGTCGAGGCGCTTGAAGAAGTCGTCGTAGATCTGCTCCTGCGGATCGTAAGGCACGCTCTCCAGGGGTTCGCCGGCCTGGAAGTAGGGGACCGGTCCGTAGTAATCGGTGAGCCGGTGAAAGGCGTACACCCAGGTGACGCTGGCCATGGCGTACTCGGGGGAGCTGGGGTCGAGCTCGGTCAGCAGCACCTTGAGTTGGGGTACCGCGTCGGTGTAGATGGGCCGCCAGTGCCACTGCATCCAGTCCATCCGGATCACGTTGCGGTCGGAGGGGAAGTAAGTAGCGGTAGTGGCGTAGTACTGGGCGTAGAGATCCGCAAAGAGATTCTGAGCGACCTGGTACCGCCAGAACGCATAGGACGAGGCCGACTGGGCCTTGCTAAAGAGGAAAGGGTATTCTTCCGCTCCCAGGCTGGCCAGCTTGGCCTGGTCTACGTTGAGCTCCTCGAAGTCTTCGGTGCAGCCCAGGAATAAGCCGAAACTGAGTACACCCAGTAGCAGGTACCTGACTAAGCCGCGCGATTGATGTAGCATGCGTAGGGTAATTTGAATTTAGGGGAGGGGATTCTAGAAGCCGAGTTGAAGGTTCACGCCGATGGTACGGGTGGAGGGGAGGCTGCCGTACTCTACGCCCTGGTAGTTGCCCGCCCCCAGTTGAATGTCGGGGTCGAAGTTCATGGTCCGCTCCGGGATGCCGGGAATGTCGAGCAGGGCCTTGCCCCGGTAGAGGAACAGCAGGTTGCGGCCGGTAAGGCTGACCCGGGCGGTACGGATGCGCAAGTTTTCGGGCAGGGGTATGCTGTAACCTACGGACACTTCGCGGACACGCACGTTGGTGGCGTCGTAGGCAAAGAACTCCCCGAAGGAGTACCGGCCGCCGGAAACGCGGGTCCATAGTTGTTCGGCCGTGATGGCTACATTGTTCGGTGTGCCGTCCTCCGTTACGCCCGGCAGTACCAGCCCGCCCTCCCGGAAGGCGGCGGTGTAGTCCGCCGTCCCGTCGAAGGCCAGGTTGGCGTCCGTACCCGAAACCATGACGCCGCCGAAACGGCCATCGATCAGGAATGAAACGTTGAAACCAAGAAAGTCGAAATTATTGTTCCACCCGATGGTGTAGTCCGGGTTGAAGTTACCGATCAGTGTTTCTCCGCCCCCGGAACCGACGGGCAGCCCCATATCGTCCACGATGAAGCGGCCCTGGTCATCGCGGGCCCAGCCCTCGCCGTACAGATCACCGTAGCGACCGCCCTCCTCGACGAGAGGGCCGGCCGTCCGGCCGAAGCCCCCCCCCAGGAACACCCGTTTGGTGCGTTCGGACAGTTCGACGATGGTGTTGACGTTGCGGGCGAAGTTTACCGTCGACCGGTAGCCGAAGTTTTCCTGCTCGATCACCCGGGCCTGGATCGTTAGTTCCACGCCCTTGTTTTGCACGTCTCCGGCGTTGATGTACTGGTCGGAGAAACCCGTGGGCGCGGGAAGCGGAACGAGGAAGAGCTGGTTGAAGGAGTTCGTTTTGTACCAGGTAAAGTCTACCCCCAGCCGGCCGCGCAGCACCCGGACGTCGGCCCCGAATTCGAGGGAACGGGTGATTTCCGGTTTCAGGTCGGGAATGTTGCGGGTAGCATCCTGGGCGATAAAGCCGTTGGTACCGCCCTGCTGCACGCTGTAGGTATTCAGCAGCCGGTAGGGATCGGCGTCGTTTCCGACTTCGGAGAGCGTTCCCCGCAGTTTGGCGAAGGAGAAGAACTCCGGCAGCCGCAGCATGTCGGTTACGATCAGCGAGAGGCCCACGGAGGGATAAAAGAAGGAGTGGGGCGCCGGCAGGGTCGAGGACCAGTCGTTCCGCGCCGAGGCGTCGAGCACCAGGTAGTTGCGGAAGGTCATGGAGGCCGTACCGAAGACGGACTGATATTCCCGCTGGGAAACGGTGCTGTTCGTGGACACGTTGATGCCGAAGTCGGTCGAGAACTTATTGGGCACTAACAGGCCATTGGCATTCACGAAGGTGTACTTCGACTCCCGCTGGTTGAGGGCGGTACCGACCAGAAAGTCGACCCGAAAATCCTCATTAATGTCCTGGTAGCCATTCAGGAACAGGTCGAAGTTGTTCTCCTGAAAGTATCCGGACCCCTCCTGGTAGGTTCCACCGGGGCCGGCGAAGAGGAGGGTGCGGTCGTAGAAGCGGAAGGTCAGCAGGTCGTTGGAGCGATCGAGGCTGGCGCGGCCGGTCAGCTTGATCTTGTCCGTCACGTCGTAGGTCAGGCTGCCGAGGAACATCCGGCGGTCGCGGTTGTCGTCGTTGAGCGTCCGGTTGAGGGTCCAGTAGGGGTTGGTATAGATGGAAGAGGTGGTCCAGTAGCGTGGGTTTCCGTCTTCGTCCTGGAAGTCCTCGTAGTTGGCCAGGTCCACCGAGCGGGGAATCTTGTAGAGGTTCTGCACGATGCCGCTTTCCTCCCCGACCTTCACCTTATTGTCGATGGATTGGTCTACGATCGTGGCCTTGAAATCGCCGTGGATCTTGTTGCCGATCTTCTGCTGGAGGCGAAGATTGAAGGTGTTCCGGTTCAGTTCGTTGTTGGAGATGATGCCCTGGTTCCGGTTGTTGGTGTAGGAGAAGTAGGCCTGCGTCTGCTCCGTTCCACCGGAAAGGCTGATGCTGTTGTCCAGACTGACGCCCGTGCGAAAGAAGTCTTCCACGTTGTCGGGGTAGGTCGTGGTGGCCCCGCCCCAGCTTCCGGAGGCGGTTTCGTTGGAGACACCGCCGTTGCCCTGGCCGTAAGTATTCTGAAATTCGGGTAATAGGCTGGGGCTTTCGAAGGACACGCCGGAATTGACGTCCACCCGGATGCGCCCCTCGCTTCCCGATTTGGTCGTGATCAGCATGACGCCGTTCGCCCCCCGGCTGCCGTAGAGGGCCGCCGCGGCGCCTCCCTTCAGGAAGGACACGCTTTCGATGTCGTAGGGATTGATGTTGGACACTCCATCGATGTTATTGTAGCCGCCGAAGTCATTACCGACCTGTCCGCGCGTAGAGTTGTCGATGGGTACGCCATCCACGACTACCAGGGCATTGTTAGATCCGGAAATGGAGCGGTTGCCGCGGAGTACGATGCGCGCGGCGCCGCCGGGTCCACCCGCACCGGTAGTCACGACGAGGCCGGCCACCTTACCGTTGAGGGTATTAGCGAAATTGGGGTCACGAGTCGTGCGCACCTGATCGCCGTCGAGTTCCTGCACGGCGTAGGTGATGTTCTTGGTACTCCGTTCGATGCCAAGGGCGGTGACGACCACTTCGTCGAGGTTTGCTCCCTCGCTGAGGCGAAACAATAAGTCGGACTGGTCGCCGTCGACCCGCACTTCCCGGCTGGCGTAGCCGATGTAGGTTACCATGATGGTAGCGGGTACCTGGGTGAGGGTTAGTGAAAAATTACCGTCGATATCGGTAACGGTACCGTTAGCCGTGCCCTGCTCGGCAACGGTAGCTCCGATGAGGGGTAGACCGTCCTCATTGTCCAGGACCCGTCCGGATACGGTCTGAGCGGTCAGACCGACGGTCAGCAGCAAACACCAAAGCAGGAGAAGGAGTGCCGGTGGGCGATGAGTTGAGGCCCGGACGGCCCGTTGATCAGTTCGCAGCATACCGATGTGTTAGAAGGTGTGAGTGTAGAAAAATATACGGTTCAAATATATAAAAAACGAGGGGGTGAAGTGAGTTTTTCGTCCCTGCCGGCAAATATTTTATCAATCCGCCCCCTCAATTCCGCCCCTTGGCCCCGATTTTATGTCACCCCGTACTAAGGCTGCGTTTACTAGCTTCGGACTTCACAAATCCCGTCACCAATGAAGCGCCCCGCCGCCCTATGTCTATTGCTATTCTATAATATTGCGCTGTTCGGGCAAACGATTGGTGCTCCGGGAACTACCTCCTTTCGCGACACCCTAGAGCTTATTGCCGCCGAGCACGTCCGTTACGAAGACTTCGGTGCCCGGGGCGACGGACAAGCTAATGATCTCGCTGCCGTTGTCGCCGCTCATGCCTTCGCGAACGCACACGACTTGCCCGTCAGGTGTCCGGACCGGGCAACCTACTACCTGGGCGGAGGCGAGCAAACGGCCGTTATCCAGACCGATACCGACTTCGGTACGGCGACCTTCCTCATCGACGATACGGAGGTAGCGGACCGCACGGCTGCCGTATTCGAGGTACGATCGGCGCACCAGCCGACCGAACTGCCGCCCGTCACCCGTTTGCGCCGCGGACAGGAGACCGTCGCTATTTCGGTGTCCGGACCTCACCTGATTGCGGTAAGCGATTCGACCGTCCGCCACTACATCCGCTACGGGCTGAACCAGGACAATGGATCCCCCCAAACCGATATTTTCGTTGTCGACGAGCACGGGCGGGTGGACGCCGACGCGCCGATCGTCTGGGACTTCGACCGGATTACCGGTATGACCGCCCTTCCCATTGATACCAGTGTTCTTCGGGTCACCGGGGGGCGCTTCGTTACCATCGCCAATCGGGAAGAATCAGCGTACAACTATTACCGCCGCAATCTGGCCGTGCGGCGCTCGAACGTAGTCATCGACGGACTCGAGCATCGCATCCAGGGGGAAGGGGAGACCGGGGCCCCCTACGGCGGATTTCTTGACATCCGGGACTGCGCTTACGTCACTGTTCGCAACACCGTGCTCACCGGACACAAAACCTACCAAACCATCGGTTCCGCGGGTAAGCCCGTCTCCATGGGCTCCTATGACATACTGGTCAGCCGTGCCCTCAACGTTTCGTTCATCAACTGTCGACAAACCAACGACATCGACGATCGTAGCTACTGGGGCATCATGGGCTCGAACTACGGCAAGAACTTACTCTTCGACAGTTGCACCCTCTCCCGCTTCGACGCCCATAAGGGAGTAGCCAACGCCACGATTCGCAACTCCACCCTCGGACACATGGGCATTAACGCTATCGGCAGTGGTACGCTCCTGGTAGAGAACTCTACCGTACGGAGCCGGAGTTTCGTCAATTTGCGATCCGACTACGGAAGTACCTGGCGTGGGGAGATCGTCATTCGCAATTGCACGTATGCTCCCACGGCCGACCCGGGTAGCGTCGTCCTCATCGGTGGCGCAAATACGGGCGGGCACGATTTTGGTTATACCTGCTACATGCCGGAACAAATCATCATCGAAGGACTGCACATTGACGATTTCGATTATCCGGCTGATTACCCCGGGCCGGCGATTTTTGCGGACTTTAATTCCGGGTGGACATCGCCGGACTTCACCCCCGAGTTTCCATATATCGTAACGGAGCGCGTTATCCTGGAGGAGGTGACAATGGCCAGCAACAAAAAATTGCGGGTAAGCAGCAATCCGGTCATGTTTGGAGAGGTGGAGATTATCGTGCGGTAAAACGACAACCTAGGTTTTGCCTCCGGCACCATTGCTTGCGGCCGTGCCGCCCTGCCTGGTTTAACCCGTAGCAGGTTCAACGCCCAGGATAATTATTCCACCCCAAACTGCAAATGAACCAAAAAGTATACACGATTCGAAATTCAGTATAAAATCCCCAGGGGATTACCGCTCTACCTTTGTATCGTTCTAATAATTACCTAGAAACGAATTAAAGATGAATACAAATCAATTTGGCAAGGAAGGGTGGACACCCGAACGGATAGGTAACCTAAAGGGTAAAACCTTTGTCATTACCGGCACGACAAGTGGTACGGGCTACGAAGCGGCACGGATCCTATTATCAAAGGGCGCTAGAGTGGTAATGCTGAACCGCAATGCTAAAAAATCAGCGGATGTTATCACGACCTTAAAGCAAGGACTCGGTAATGATATAGACGTATCGTCGATAGTAATGGACCTCGCGGAACAAGCTTCGGTACGAAAAGCAGCGCGGGAAGTACTGGAGAAGGTCTCACGCATCGATGCACTGATCTGCAACGCGGCTATCGCTCAGGTCCCTACCCAAAAACTCACCGTCGACGGCTTTGAGAGTCAACTGGGGGTAAACCACTACGGTCATTTCACCCTGCAGGGGATGCTTTTCCCGCTCATCGAAAAATCCGGCGGTCGTATCGTTACGGTAGGCAGTATGGGGTACGATATGGGCATAAAGACCATTAAATTCGATGATATGAACTGGGATAAAGGTTACACGCCCAACGACGCCTACAGTCAGAGCAAACTAGCCCAGATCATGACCGTCTATGAACTGCAGGACAGACTGGATAAAGCAGGCAAAACCAGTGTTAAGGCGTATGCCTGTCACCCGGGGGCCTCCAGGACGTCACTGATCGATACCAGTGGTAGTTTAATGATGAGGCTTACTTTCGGTCTGATGAAGTTATCGCCGTTGACGCAATCCGCCGAAAAGGGGGCTTACCCGCAATTGATGTGCGCTACGGAGGAAGACTTGGACCAGAAGGCTTTCTACGGGCCCACGGGAAGGAGTAACTGGACGGGTCCCGTAGGAGCGCACCAGATAGAACCACACGCTAAGGATAAGGAGGTATCCAGCCAGTTGTGGGAAGTATCGGAAAAGGCAACGGGTTTTAAGTGGAGTATTTAAAAGAGCGATTATGGACATTCTAAAAGCATCAACCGACTGGGCGAAAGCGGAACTTGTCTCGACCCCCTTCTTCATTCTCTTCGGAGTTCTCTTCGTAGCGGCAAGCATCGGATTTTGGCAACTAGGGAAAACCGAAGTGGCGAGAGCATACATTATTCCTATGTTAGTGGCAGGCGTCTTGCTGACGATCATTGGATTCGGTTTATTCTTCACGAATAAATCAAGGCTTGCTGCCTTTCCCGGGGCCTACGACCGTGATGCGTCAGCCTTTATCGAGTCAGAACTGGCCCGTGCGGAAGGGACCCTGAAAGAATACAACACGGTGGTGTTCACGGCGATTCCGGTAATTATCGCTGCCTGTGCCGTAGGCATTATGCTGCTTAACGCTCCTGTCTGGCGGGCAAGTCTGATCACGGCCATTGCCATGCTGGTGGTTATATTGTTGATTGACGGTACCGCGTACGCCAGAATGGATGCGTACCATCAAGAATTGTCAGCGAAAAAAGGGCTGGAAGAATAGGACAATATGCAACACTTCAAGACACTATCGGCTTATTTTGATTACCTCCAACTGCCCCGCCCGGAGCATCCGATGCTGAGTGTGTTGTTCGAAAAGGGTGAAGCATTCCTTCCCTGTCCGAGGGCAAGTTCACCTCCGATAACTAATGATTGTTACTCCATCAGCTTAAAGAAGATGGTCAAAGGACATCTAAACTATGGGCGGACGAAGTATGACTTTACCGATGGCGTCCTCATCTTCATTGGTCCGAGGCAAGTTATGCAGTGGGATAGTAGCGCGGTCTTTGAGCAGAGGGGCTTTTCCATAAATTTCCACGAAGATTTTATTAAGGGTACCGAGCTAGCACGGGAAATCAAGAAGTACGGGTTTTTCTCTTATTCCGCCAACGAGGCCTTGCACCTATCGCCCAGAGAAGAAAGACAGATGGAAGCCATAGTAGGCAGCATCGAAACGGAATATTACAATAATCCGGATGAATTCAGCAAGGATATAATTGTTTCCCAACTAGGTACTTTGCTTAAGTATGCCAATCGCTTTTACGAAAGACAATTCCTCGATCGCCGGGATTTGTCCAATGATTTGCTGGAGCAATTCACCGAGAACTTAGACGCCTACTTTGAATCAGGACAACTACTGGATAAGGGCATCCCGAGCATTCAACAAATAGCCCAAAAAATAGGGGTCTCACAGCGATACCTGAGCGACACGCTTAAGAAAGAGACGGGTAAGACCACGACGGAGCATCTGCAATTTTATCTGATCAATAAAGCTAAGAGCGCTTTACTGAATCCGGACAAAAGCATTTCGGAAGTAGCTTACGAACTGGGGTTTGAGTACCCGCAGTATTTTTCAAGATTGTTTAGAAAGAAGGAAGGGTTAAGTCCATCGGAGTATATCGAAAAGTTTAAGATGAACTGATGCCGGCGAATCAAGCATCACCGTCAACCGATCGGGGCCGGCTAGGCGGGCACGCCCTCGGTAGGTAGTCCCTGCGGTATTCAATCTTTACGGGCTAAGTAAAACCCTGCGCGCCCTGATTCCTCCCCTACGATCTGGGATGAATGGGTACTTTCTTCAACCTTCCCCACGCGATGAAGCCGGCGAGCAGTCCGGTGACCACATTCACGCCGAGCGATGAGTACTCTCCCCGACTGAGATGAAATACGAAAGCGAAGAGCATTACGAGCACCAGGCCCAGGGCGGCATAACCGGTCAGTTGAGATCTGATCCGCAGAATGGACGGAAGAAGCAAGCCAATACCTCCCAGCAACTCACTGATACCGATGAAACGGACCACTATACTTGGCGTATTTGCCACCCAGGGCAAAGACTCTTCCAGGGTAGCGATGGGTTGAAAAGACTTCATCGCCCCCGCCAGGATAAACATCCCGGCTAACAGTATCTGGGCTGCCCATAATGCAATATTGAGCAGATTGTTTTTCTTCTTTTCTGACATAGAGTTTTTAGTTGAGACACGCAAAATTATGTAATTTTGCTTACCAAATGTTAGTGGTTACCTAAAAGTAAGTGGTTATGCCGGGTTCGACCAACTGTATGAACGACATGCTCCCCGTCCGCGACGCCTTATTTGTTGTTGGCGGAAAATGGAAATTAATGATCCTGATCTCTCTATCCCACGGAAATACCCGTTTCACTCAAATCGAAAAAAGCATCCCGAAAATATCCTCGAAAGTATTATCCAAAGAGCTGAAAGACCTAGAAGAAAATGAGTTGATCAAAAGGACTGTCGTGGAAGACTATCCGGTATCCATAAGATATAGCCTCACCGATTACGCCCAGACATTAGGGAAAGTGATTCTGGAATTACACACCTGGGGAATTAACCACCGGAAAAGAATTATTGGAAAGAATGCCGTGACTGCCGACCATGTTTAGCAGTCACTACAGCCCGGCTCGACAGTATGATTGTAAGAGGGTCAGAACGCCGCCCTACCGTCGAGCGGGGCGGCGCGGCGGCATGGACCGAAACCGACCAGCGGAAGCTTTCGGGCTATTGACGGCGGGACGCCACCGCGGATCAAATAGAAGCCAATCCACACTTCCCTCCTTGGCCCCGGTAGACGCTGGGCGCGGTGCTGGGCACATTTACTTTTCTTTCATTTCGTTTCCCTTAGCGCCAGTTGGTAGATCTTGTCCGATAAATGGAATCCCTGCTTTCGCAAGCTGTCCAGTTTGTCTTTGCCCGACGAGATCAGGCCACGCTGCTTAGCCCGGATCAGAATTCCAATCAATCCAGTAATCACTATACCCAATGACTTAGCTCTACTTCTCCCTTTTCGTTCGTCGATGATTAGTAGAGCTTTCATGTGCAAGAGCCAAGGCGATTGAACTAGCCTCCCCGGCGTCCAAACTAGGCAAAAGCGATCGGTAGACATCCCTATTGTAGTTATCGTCAACTCGGATCCAATCCGGCAGATCTATTGCTGCCTCTTCTATGACTATTGTGGTCACAACGTGTCCATACAGCTCGTGCAATAATTCCAGGCACTTATTATGTAGACCGATGAGCGTGCTTGCGTCGGCAATAACGATCCGATCAGGCCTTAGCGATGTCTTCTAGAAGATCATCTTCCTCCGTCTGAAACGCGGCCACTCCGTACTGTCCCAGCAACTCGATGAACGAGCGTCTGCTGATCCCTACGATCTGAGCTCCCTGTCCGGAAGTGATGATGCCTTCCGCAAATAACTTACTGGCAAACATCATCTTCAGATCAAAATCTGTAGCAGTTAAGTCGGCCGGTAATTCAACGTGGAAGCCCATAGGGGGTCTGTTTTATGGTCAAACAACCATCAAGAAAGGGAAGTTGCCAAGATTCGGGCTGAATCAGCCAGTGCTGTCGATCAGCATACTTGTGAAGTACCCTCCTCATGCTGTAGTGTTATAATAGGGTAAACTGCCGTTGAAATTAGTTTTCTTAGCTGCCCTGATCGTTTAATTTTCTGTGGACCCGCGGCTGAATTTATCTGTTGGGCCAAACCCGCACCTAGCCAGCTATAGCGATGTGGTTATGGCTATGGATGCGGTTGCACCGAGCGGGGGCGCCAGCGCAGGCCGGCTTCACCAATAGACAATCGGATATTGACCATCTTTTGGTTAGAGTATAAAGGCTTCATCGACACCCAAAAGCTCAACCGCTGGCTTGACGATGGCGCAGTGTTCACGGCCATTAAGCTAAGCATTTGATGGTATTACCGTGCTCCCGAACTTGGGAGAATGACCAACGCCCTGACCCGCTTTCTGACCCTCCTGCGCAGCTTCCCCGACCTCACTGAAGAGCAACG
>NZ_JANCTD010000008.1 GCF_024297185.1 Lewinella sp. JB7
CTTCGGTCCCTAAAGGGTCGCACCAGATGAGTGCGTTGATAGGTTGTAGGTGGAAGTGCGGTAACGTATGGAGCCGAGCAATACTAATCGCCCGACAGCTTCCTTTATTTTTTCTTTGAAGTGGGTTTAAGTAACTAGTTGAATCAACTGTTTCTGAGACTTATGAGTAAGAATCCGATAAAGCAGCACGCTTGTGGAAAAGTATTAATTTTAAGTAATCGGTCTTGATGTGGATGGTAAATCCAGCACTAAAAAGGACTGAAGCTCTCTTATCGAACTTGTTGATCGTTACCAAAGAAACGATCCCGGCCGCAATGTCTCCACGACGTTACTGTAGTCGGGATGCAAAGACTTTGGTGGCTACAGCGGGCAGGATCACCTCTTACCATTCCGAACAGAGAAGTTAAGCTGCCCAGCGCCGATGGTACTTGGACTTGATCCCGGGAGAGTAGGTCGCCGCCAATTTTTATCACGAGCCCTGCCGACACGCGTCGGTGGGGCTCGTGTCATTTATACCCATACCAAAGGCGATTTAACCAATAGCGGGCCGCGGACGTTGATATGACGTACGTCGATAAAGGATTCGTCCGCAGGGCAGTAATCCTTATATTTAGGAAAATAACCGCCGCCATGTTACTCCTTACCGCCCTCGTTCTATCCGTCTGGTTCTGGCGCCGCAACGCAAGAGAAGCTCCCGTCTGGATGATGCTCACCTACCTCGGGGTAGGGGTCATGGCCTGGGAAGATTTCGCCTCCGTATCCACGGCGGCCAGTGCGTTTCCCAAGATCCTGAAGGACTTCATCATGCTCGGTATGGTGGGCTTCGTACAGTCCATGGCCGTGAAGAAGCAAATATCGGTCTGGATGGCCGTGGTGCTCATTTTCGGTATGTTCGCCGCCGTACACTATCTCGACGAACTGATCAACACGGATGAGGAGGTCGAGACGTTCACATCGGCGACGGATGACGACTGGAGCTACCTGGTTGAATTGCACGAAGGCGCGACCGCACAACAACTCGAGGATTTTGCCAGGATGAACCATTACCGGGTGGAACGCGCGTTCTTCCCCGAAGCAGCTTCCGAGACCTATCTCGATAACTACTACACCCTCTCCGGCAACGCCGACCGCCCGCTGGATGCCGAAGTCCTGAACGCGCTGACTACCGTCCTCTACTCGGAACCTAACGAGACCATTCAGGTAGAACCCTTTATCGTAGGTGACCGCGATCTGCCGGCGGGAAAGCAGTCGCTGAGCATCAACGATCCCTTTACCGGTGAGCAGTGGGCGATGGAGGTACTGCAAATGGACGATTACTACCGCTTACTTCACCAGCTTCGTCCCCGCAAACAGGCCAAAGTCGTGATCCTGGACACCGGGGTCGACGGAGATCACGAGGATTTGACGGACAATTACTTTTCCATCGAGAGTAAGTACGACAACGATCCCCACGGTCACGGTACGCACTGCGCCGGCATCGCGGCCGGCGTGACCAATAACGGCATCGGCATCGGTAGTCTGGCCGGAGGGGGCGACAGTCCCTTCGTCGAGATCAGCTCGGTGAAGGTGCTCAGTGCCGGAGGAATGGGAACCCAGAAAACCATCATTGCCGGTATCATCGAAGCTACGGACGAGGGAGCCGACGTGATCTCGCTCAGCCTCGGCGGGCGCAGTACCCAGAGCAGTCAGCGCGCTTATAGTGCCGCCATCCAGTACGCCCACCGCAACGGCGCGGTGGTGGTCGCCGCCGCCGGAAACTCGAACCGGGACGCCAAGGATTACGCCCCCGCCAACGCCGACGGTATGATCACCGTCGCCGCCATCGATCAGTTACTGCTGCGGGCTCCCTTCAGCAATCGGACGGACAAGATCGAAATGGCCATCGCGGCCCCGGGCGTAGGCATTTACAGCACGGTTCCCGGCAACGGCTACAAAAGCTATAGCGGCACCAGTATGGCCTGTCCGTTCGTGGCCGGTTTGATCGGGGTGATGAAATCCATCGACCCCGCCCTAAACCACCGGGACGCTTACCGCATCATTCATGAAACCGGAAGAGAATCGTCCGAAACCCGCATCACCGGTCGTATCGTACAACCGGCCGCCACCCTCGCCAGAATAGCGCGCTAATGCCGTACTTTGCTTTCTATGGATCTACAGATCAGTAAGCAGACGTTCGCGGTTGGTGGAGCGACCAGTGGACTGGGGCGCGCGATCACCGAACGACTCATCCGGGAGGGAGCTACGGTGATCGGCATTGGCCGGAACCAAACCACGCTGGCGGAGCTCACCGAGTCCTACGGAACGCAATTCGTGGCCTTTGCCGCGGACCTCAACGAAAGTGCCGACGTACGCGCGCTGGGCGAGGAACTGGTCACTCGGCAAGTAGACGGATGCATATTTAACTCGGGGGGACCACCGCCGGGCACGGTACTCGAACTCGGCATGAGCGACTGGGACGCGGCCTACGCAAGTACGCTACGCTGGAAGATCCAGTTAACGAAAGCCTTACTGCCCGGATTTCGGAAACGGCGGGCCGGCACTTTGCTCTTCGTGGAGAGCGTATCCATAAAGCAACCGATCGACAACCTGGTCCTGAGCAACGCATTCCGGGCGGCGGTTGCCGGTTTCGTTAAGACGCTGAGTCGCGAAGAAGGCCCCTACGGGGTAAACGCGAACATCATCGCTCCCGGCTACCACGCAACGGATCGCATTACGACGGTGCTGGAGCAGGCGGCCAGTTTACAGAATAAATCCATCGACGAGGTGGAGAAGCAATTTCTGGCGGAAGTACCGATCGGTCGCTTAGGCGATCCGGAAGAATTCGCCCGCTTGGCCGCATTCCTGGTGTCGCCCGCCGCCCGCTACATCTCCGGGCAGACCGTTACCGTGGATGGGGGACTTACCCGTTTCCTGACCGGCTAACCCCCCTAACGTTCCGGGCGGCCCATGCGCCGATCGACCCACTTGATCACTGGTCCCACGCTTATGCCGTGCAGGAAGATGGACACCAGAATAGTGAAATTGACGATCGACCAAATAGTGTCGATGGCGGGAAATGCCTCGCTGTTGTGGGCGTAGGCCAGGTAGTACAGCGATCCGACTCCCCGGATCCCGAAGTAGCTGATGGCTACCTTCTCCACCCACGGCAGTTTGGAGGGCAGAAAACTGATGAAGCCCGACAGCGGTCGAATGACCAGTAACAGGACCACCCCGGTCAGCGCTCCGTTCAGCGTCAGATCGTTCAATCCGCCGGTGCCGATAATTCCGCCGAAGGCGATCAGGAAAATACCCAGGATCGCCTGTTCCACCTGGTCGGCCGCCTCGTAACTTTCGATTTCGGCCTCCTTGGCCATATCGTCGTTACGTACGCGCCGGCTCACGACGGAAGCCACGAAGACGGCCAGGAAACCGTAGCCCTCGGTCATCTCCGTCAGGGCGTACGTCAGGAGGGTGGCGGCCAGAATGAAGAACCCGGATTCCACTTCCGTCTCCCGAACCGCTGACATCCTATCCTTGAACTTGAAGAAGAGGTAGCCGAGCCCCTTGCCCATGAGCACGCCCATCAGGGTTCCCATACCCACGCGGTACCCCAGGTCCCACCAGGCCCACTCGAGGAGCGTATCGGTGATCGACGTAGCCCCCACCAGCGCGATGGCCAGGTAAACGAAGGGGAAGGCCAGTCCGTCGTTAAGGCCCGCCTCCAGGGTGAGGCCAAAGCGCACGTCGTCTTCGGGAACGTCCTCGTTCGGTGGTCCCACCTGTACGTTGGCCGCCAGTACTGGATCGGTCGGCGCCAGGACGGCCCCCAGCAGGATCGCGGTAGCGGGTGCTAGCCCCACCCACCACCACCCCAGAAAGGCGACGGCGGCGATCGTCAGCGGCATGGCGATGCCGAGGAGGTAAAGCCCCGTACTGTAATTTTTGAGGGACGGATCGCGATCGAGCTTAAGTCCCGTGGCGGCCAGGCTAACGATCACGATAAACTCCGTGATGTACTCCATAAGCTGCCGATCCAGTCGGGCATCCTCGGGATTCATGAGGGGAAGATCGAGCGGCAGGCGAAAGACGAAAAAGCCGAAGGCAACGTAGATAATGGGCAAACTGACCATCTTATTCCGGATCAGGCTGGGGATGATGAAGGTGCCCAGCAAAGCGATGCCGGCCAGCAACAACAAAAGGATATGGGTGGTCAACTTCGGGAGGGGGTTTGTGAACCAACCCCAACGGGAAAGTCTTAGTTCGTTTGCCAAATCGGCTCGCTCTATCTTGCCCCGCATTGCACCCGCGTACCCGCCGAATCTTCCCCCATGTTAGACAATCAACGCCACCTGTTCCCGCTCGCCGCCGACGATGCCTACCTCAACGGGGCCAGCCGTTCTCCGCAGCTGATCGCCGGCGCGGCGGCGGCCCGGGCAGCCCTGAGGTGGCGGGAGGAAAACAGCGGTATGCCCATCGATGCGTTTTTCGAACCCGTAGACCGGCTCCGCGCAACCTTTGCCCGCCTGATCAACGCCCGGGAAGCCGATCGGGTGGCACTGATCCCGGCCGCCAGCTACGGCATTGCTACGGTCGCCAAAAACCTGCCACTACTACGCGGACAGAAGATCATCGTGCTGCAGGATCAGTTTCCGAGCAATTTTTACGCCTGGCACCGGAAGTGCGCGGACGCAGGAGCTCACTTGGTCACGGTCGCCCGGCCGGGAAACGGAGAACGCTGGACCGATGCCGTGCTGCAGGCCATCGACGAGGATACCGCGGCCGTTGCCATGCCCCACGTACACTGGTCCGACGGTACGCCCTTCGATCTGGCGGCGATCCGCACGCGGACGGAAGAGGTGGGCAGTTGGCTCATCATCGACGGTACCCAATCGATCGGCGCCCTGCCCTTTGACGTGGAGCACATTCGCCCCGATGCCCTCATCGCCGGGGGCTATAAGTGGCTGCTCGGACCCTACGGATGTGGGTATGCCTGGTACGGACCCCGCATGGACGACGGCGTACCGCTGGAGGAAAACTGGATCAATCGCGACGGCAGTCACGACTTTAGCCGGCTCGCCGACTACCGCCACGCGTATCGCCCGCTCGCCGGCCGGTATTCCGTAGGGCAGCACAGCAACTTTCTGAGCATTCCCATGCAACAGGCGGCCCTCGACCAGTTGCTGGAATGGCGGCCCGAACGCGTACAGGAGTATACCGCCGCCCTCTGGCGGGAAATCGAGGATGACCTCGGAGACCTCGGTATCGCGCTGCCGGTGGTTCGCGCACACCACCTGATCGGCCTGCGGCTGCCACCGAATATGGAGATGGATAAGGCGCAGCGGGAATTGGCGGAGCGCCGGGTGTCCGTCAGCTACCGGGGTGAGCTCATACGGATCTCCCCCAGCGTATATAATCTGCCCGAGGAAATGCACCGTACGGTGGCCGCGCTCCGGGCCGCTATTCGAACTTGAAGCTGTAGGCCAGACTGAAAATCGGTGCGCCGAAGATGGTCAGGCGGTAACTCCCGAGGGGGCTGTTGCCGAAAACATTCGCGTCCTGACCGCTCGTGCGGGGCTGGTAGTAGATGTTGTAGGCGTTCTTGCGGCCGTACAGATTGTATAGCGTGACGGTCCAGTCACCTACCCAACGCTTCTTGGTCATGCCGGCGTTGTGGATGGTCCAGCTGAGATCGAGTCGGTGGTAGACGGGCAGTCGGGCGTTATTCCGCTCCAGGAAGATCGGTACGGAAAGCTCGTCAATGGCCAAGTAGCCATTCGGAATGCTGTAGGGGCGGTTGCTCTGAACCAATAGGTTGAGGCTGACCCGGTGGGTGCGCCCGTCGTCGACCGTAAAATTCGTATTGACGGTGTGGGGCTGGTCGAAGTAACCGTTGTACCACCGTCCGCCGTTAATCGTGGTGAGCAGATTGCTTCCCGTGACCCGGTTCTGGGATCTGGCGTAGGTGTAGTTGATCTGCCCGGTCAGTTTACCGCTGGTCTTCCGCAGTCCGACTTCGGCGCCGTACGCCCGCCCTTCCCCCTGAAGGAGATCGGACTCTACCGTGGGGTTCAGGAAGAAGTCAGCCCCGGGCTTGTATTCCAGAAGGTTTTCTATCCGCCGGAAGTAGATTTCCAGGCTCAGCTCTACGGCTCCTTCGCCAACAACCTGGTACAGCCCCGCACTGAACAACTGGCTCATCTGGGGCCGGATATTGTTGTCCGCGACCTTCCACCGGCTACTGGGCAGGGGGGTAGTCGAGTTGAAAATATTCTGCAGGTACTGCCGGTTAAGCGCATAAGCTGCTTTAATGCTGCTCCGGTCGGCGAATTGCCAGCTCAGCCCGAGCCGGGGCTCGAACCCGCCGTAGGAAGCCATCGTCTGCCCGCCGGTGTAGTCGACGACGGAGTTGTAAGATCCGTCCAGCCGGTCCTCGTCCGGGTAGATGCGTTGCTGGCCGGGGCCAAGTTGCAGGAAACGGGTGTACCGCAGGCCCGCCGAGATCGTCAGCGTGGGGTGGGGCTTCCATTCTTCCTCGGCGTAGACGCTCACTTCGGCGGCCTGTTCCCGCGCGGTAGTGGCGGCCTGCACGTTGGTGGACGTGCCCGGATCGAGACGGCCCGGATCGATGGCGTACCTCAGCAGCTGGACACCCCCCGAAAGTCGGTGGCCTGGCCGGGGCTGGAAGTCCAGCCCGCTGCGCAGGCTGGTGTACTGGATGCGCGAATCGTAGCGCACGATGTTGTCGCTCCCCACTTCCGGAAAATTGACCCGCGGTCGGTGATCACTGCGTACGATGCGGGACTGTAAGCTAAGCGACTCGTTGATGAGCCGCAGCCATTCCGCACTCACGTTGTGGGTAGCGTAGTCGTACTGGTTGCTGGCCGCTACCACACCGGCGAAACTGTTCAGGAGATCGATCTCGTACACGTCGCGGCTGTAGAAAGTAGATACGGTCCACACGTCGGTTTCGTTTGGGGTATACCGCAGTTTGAGGCTTCCGTCTACGAACTTGCTGCGGGTATTTTTCAGGCGCTCGAAGGCCCGGAAAACGAAGTCGTTTACGCCTACGCGACCAGCGGCGAGCACCTTGAGTCGCTGATCCTTCGTGACGGGCGCTTCCACGCTCAGCCGGCTGGAAACCAGCCCGATACCCCCCTGCATGCGAAGACGATTGCTGGTCGGGTTACGCGTCCTGACGTCGACCACCGAAGTGACCCGGCCGCCGAACCGCGCCGGGACGTTGGCCCGGTACAGATCCACGCTGCCCACGGCGTCCGGAGTGAATACGGAGAACAAGCCGAACAGGTGAGTGGGGGTGAAGATGGGAGCCCCGTCCAGCAGCACCAGATTCTGGTCGATGGTCCCACCGCGTACGCTCAGTCCGTTACTGGCCTCCCCGGCCGAGTTCACCCCACTGACGAGTTGCAGTCCCCGGAACACGTCCACCTCCCCCAGGGCGACCGGCAGCAGTTCGATCTCCTGCATGCTGAGCCTTTCCACGCCCATCAGTGGCCGCTCCAGGCGCTGGCTCGCGTCGTTACTGCTCACGGTCACGGTCGCTAAGGTTTCCGCCACCGGAGTGAGGGGAAAGGAAAGCGTATCGCTACGTACGATATCGACGGTCTCCTTACGCTGGTCGTAACCCACCGCGGATACCATGACCGTAGCCCTGCCGGAGAATTTGAAGGTATAGACACCGTCGTCATCCGTCAAACCGCCGATGACCGTATTGGCGATCTGGACATTGACGTAGGGAAGGGGCACTCCCGTTTCGGCATCCGTTACCCGCACCAGCACTGCGGAAGTTCCCTGACCGGTGAGCGCCGCAACGCTAAGCGACAGCAGAAAGATGATCCAGTAACGGGGAGTAGCGTGCATAGGGCGGGTGCGCGGGAGCAATATGAATCAATTAAGCCACCCCTCCGGTTGCTCCGACGTGAAATTCGGACCACTGCAAGGGGCACTGGGTGGAGCGGGGGAGAGGGGTTCGAGGCGGGCGACTCGCCGGCCCACTACCGGAGTGCCCGGTACCGTGTCGCGGTTCCAGTACAGCCGATCGGTAGTCAGCGCCGCGGCGGCCACGTAACCCAGCACGCTGGTTTGCAGTCCGCTGCGGTCCTGCAGGTTGCCGTAGAGGGGGGCGGGGAGCGGGGCATTCAGGCCGGCGCTGCCCTCCGTCAGATCGTTGATGACGCCGAAGTAAGCGTGGGCCCGCCGGCTGAGCGTGTACTGCTCCACTTCGGCCAGGATCCCGCCGGAGCCGACGAAGTCGAAGCGCGCGACGGGGAAGTCGCGGTACCGTCCGCCGGGGTTCCGTTCGTTGCTCAGCAGCCGGAAGTTAGGATTGCGGTCAATGGTCCAGCAGGTTCCCAGGCAGAGGTAGTCGTAGTAGTCCACCCGGGGCTGGTCGACGCATTCGCCCCCCCGGTACACGCCGCCGTAGCAGGTGGCGCAGATAGCGGTTTGCGACCACGTACGATACTTATGCTGGTAGAAGTTGTCCGATCCCGCCGGATCGTCAAAGTCCGCGAGTAAGGTAAATGCCGGAATAAATCGCCCGCGATCGACACTGTAGTAAGCTTCCTGGTCGAAGCGCATACGTATGTCCCGCAGGGGAACGGGCGGCGGCATGACTTCGGCCTCCGATTCGATCCGTTCCCCCCGTTCCGTGATTACGCGGATCGCGTAGCTTCGTCCCGGCTCGGCCCGGAAGGAAGCGGGGGGGACGTAGGTGCCGGCTTCCTCTCCGGTGATCCACGGGGTTTCCCGGGTGCCGTCCTCGATACTCACGACGGCCAGATCCGTCAGGGGAGCGAGCCGGTATACGCCGAACTCGTAGGTGCTGCGGCTGATGCGTACCTGACTATACCCGGGGCGATCGACGATCCGCCCTTCCACCAGCAGAAAACCGGTCGCGTAATCGTATTCCGGAGCCACCGGGTCGACACAGGCAGTCAGTAGCAACATTACAAGCAGGGGACTGATGCACTGGGCCATGTGGGGGTACTTCGGAGAAAGGTACACAAAAAAAGGCCCCTCCGCCGGAAGGGCGAAGGGGCGAAACTTAAAGTCGATCATGCAAAATTCTTAGTCGAGCAGCAGACTCGTCGTGTGGCTCTTGATGTCGCCGGAGCTGATCATCACGAAGTACTCGCCGGTGGGCAGGTTCTCCAGGTTGTAGGCGCGCTGTACGACCGCGGTACCGGGCCGGCGATCGGCGATCACTTCCTGACCGTACTGGTCGTAGAGACGGATGTATACCGACCGGCCGGTGTGGTTGAGGTAGTTTACCGTCAGCAGGTCGTCCTTCAGCTCGACGTGGGGGTAGTACGTCCGGGTAGCCAGGGCGGGGTCGGCGAAGACACCCTGATGGTCGATCACGATCGGCTGGCTGGTCGTGCTGACGACGTCGGTCAGTACTACGGAGTATTTACCGGCGGGCAGCGCGTCCAGTTGGAAGCGCTTGCTGAGGTAAGCGCCCGAGTCGAGCTGGGAGGTATGCAGGACGAGTCCGTTCTCGTCGATGATTTTCAGGGTGGTCGGCACGTCCATACCACTGGTGGTCCGTAGCGTCAGGGTGCGGGACGCCGGATCGGCCTGGACGATAAGGTCTGCGGGCTTGACCGATGCGGGCAGTACGGCGGCGGCGGTCACGAGAAGGAGGGTGAGAAGAATGGTTTTCATGGTTGTTGCGTTATAGGGGTTGAGAAATGCGGTTAGGATTTACCTTGGTTTCCGGTAGAAGAGTGTTCGTACCGGTGCGTGATCAACTCCTTGCACTGCAAAGGTCAGAGGTGTGACCGCTCCGACCGACGCATAAATTGGCAACCGTCGCGCGCATTTTACCCCGGTGACCGCCGAGGGTTAAACGGTGCGCAATCCGGGGTAATCTCCGCGTACCCGGCCGGGTAACTATTCGGCCTGGCCGGGCGTTTACCCGTTGCAACGACTTTTAATTGCGGTGCTTCCCCACGCCGCCGATATGCCCCAAACAGCATCCGAATGGAAACGCAAACGCAACCTGTCCGTGAACAGGTCACGCCCGCTCCCGGTACTTCGTTTCTCGTAAAGCACTACCCCGAACCCCGCCTGCGGGCGGATAAGCTTCCGAAGTGGCACTTCCACCCCGAGCTGGAGCTGGTGTACGTCCGCGGGGGCCACGGCCGGCGTCACGTCGGCAGCCACATCAGTCACTACCGCGACGGCGAACTGATCCTCATCGGTTCCAACCTCCCCCACCTGGGCTTCACCAATCGGGTGACCAACAACGAGAAGGAAACCGTCGTGCAGTTCGCCGAGAACTTCCCTACCGGTGAGTTTCTCGAACTCCCCGAAATGCGGAAGGTGAAAGAACTCATGTACCGTGCCCGCAACGGCATCAGCTTCTACGGCACCACCCGGACCGTGCTCGGCAGCCGGCTGGAGCGACTGATCGACCTGCCGCCCCTCGGCCGGCTGCTGCTGCTCGTGGACATTCTCAACGAACTGGCGATCAGCACGGAATACGAGGAACTCAATGCCGAGGGCTTCCACCTGGAAGTGGAGACCCACGGCTTCGAGCGCTTCAACGAGATTCAGGAGTTCATCCACACCAATTTCGCCCGGGACATCCCCCTCGACGAGATCGCCGGCGTAGCCGCCATGACCGTGCCCGCCTTCTGCCGCTACTTCAAGAAAACGACGGGCAAAACCTTCGTCACCTACCTCAACGATTACCGGATCGTGTACGCCTGCAAACTGCTTGCCGACGACCACAGCACGGTCCAGAACGTCGCCTACGATAGCGGTTTCAATACGGTAAGTCAGTTCAACCGCGCCTTCAAGAAGCATACCGGTAAGACCGCCACGGAATACCGCAGCGCGTTCAAGCTCCACGTACGGGGCGGTATCCCGGAGTAAATTTCTTACCCGACGGCTCAACCCACGGCGGCTCAGGTGTTGATATGGATATGTCCGACCGCTTTTCCGACCTGAACTTGTCCAATCCCCTGCTGAACGCGCTGACCGACCTCGGCCTGGAACATCCCACCCCCATTCAGTCGCGTGCCTTCCCGGTCATCATGTCCGGTCGCGACGTGGTCGGCATCGCCCAGACGGGTACCGGCAAGACGCTCGCTTTTCTCCTGCCCCTGCTGCGTCGGTGGAAGTTCCAGAAACATCCGTACCCCCAGACGCTCATCGTCGTTCCCACCCGCGAACTGGTGGTGCAGGTCGTCGAGGAGATCGAAAAGCTCACGGCCTACCTCAACGTGGTCACGGTCGGCGTGTACGGGGGCGTGAACCTCAAAGTGAACGCGGCGGCCGTCGAACAGGGCTGCGATTTCGTGGTGGGCACGCCGGGCCGACTGTACGATCTCACCGTGATCGGAAGTCTCAAGTTCAAAGCCCTGAAGCACCTGGTCATCGACGAAGTGGACGAACTACTGGAACTCGGATTCCTTCCCCAGCTCACCAAGCTCTTCGATCTGCTGCCCGAACGGCGGCAAAACTTGCTGTTCTCCGCCACCATGACCCCGGAAGTGGAAGCCATCATCGCTGACACCTTCAATTTTCCCGAAACCGTCGAGGCCGCCCCCACCGGAACGCCCCTGGAAAATATCCGGCAGTTCGATTACCGCGTGCCGAACTTCAACACCAAGGTCAACCTGCTCCGTCACCTGCTGGCGGACGCCGAAACCTACCACCGGGTACTGGTCTTCACGCCCGGGAAAAAGTACGCGGACCTGCTCTACGACGAACTGGAGGCGGACTATCCGGACCAGATCGGCGTAATCCACGGAAATAAAAGTCAGAATTACCGCTTTCGGAGCCTCGAACGCTTCCAGTCCGGAGAGCACCGCGTGCTGCTGGCTACCGATCTCGTCAGCCGCGGACTCGACCTCAGCGACGTTTCCCACGTCATCAACGTCGATACGCCGGACCTTCCCGAAAACTACATGCACCGCATCGGTCGTACCGGCCGCGCCGACCGCACGGGCACGGCCATCACCTTCACCACCGAGGCCGAGCTGCCTGCTCTGGAGGCCATCGAGCAATTGATGAACCAGGTCGTCGAGGTGCTCCCCCTGCCGGATGCCGTAGCGATCTCCAACGTGCTGATCGCCGAGGAGATGCCCGTCTCCAACCAGCCTATTCCCGAGGTGAAGATCGAAGTATCCCCGGAGGGAGCGTTCCACGAAAAGAAGGAGACGAATAAAAAGCGACCCATGACCCGCCAGGAATTGCAGAAGCACCGCAACCGGCTCAAGGGAGGCAAAAAGCGCAAGAAGAACCGGAAGGGGAAGTAGGGCTACGTCAGGTGCACCCGCACCCGCACCGACTTACTGATCGGACAGTTGCTGCCGCGTGCCGCCACCTCGCTCGGGACCAGCACGTTGGCTTCCGGAAAGTAGGTGGCGATGCAGCCCCGGGGAATGGAGTAGGGGACCAGCTGGAACTGTTCCGCCACCCGTTCCTTACCGGCGTAATGGCTCGTCAGATGGACAATGGCTCCCGCGTCCGCGCCCAGTGCCTTCACGTCCAGGGGATGCATCATGACGATGCGACGCTCGTTGTGGACGCCCCGGTATCGATCGTGTAATCCGTATACCGTGGTGTTATACTGGTCGTGGCTCCGCACCGTGGTCATCAGGTACTCCCCGTCCGCGAGAGTGTGGGGGGATAGGTCGGTTACGGAGAACTGGGCTTTGCCGTCGGAGGTGTCGAAGCGGCGCCGACGCGGTCCGTTGGGCAGGTAGAAGCCTCCGGGCTCCCGCACTTTTTCGTTGTAGCGCGCGAAGCCGGGAATGCAGGCGGCAATGGCGTCGCGGATCAGATCGTAATCCTTCCGGTAGGCCACCCAGGGCACCCGCGACTCCGGCAGGGTACGGCGGGCCAGTTCGCACACGATCGCGCATTCGCTCATCAGGTCCATATCCTCGACCTCCAGTACGCCCTTGCTCAGTTGTACTACGCCCATGCTGTTCTCGCAACTGACGAACTGTTCGCCCGTGGCCTGTAGGTCCCGTTCGGTGCGGCCCAGGCAGGGTAGGATCAGCGCCTCCCGTCCGTGGACCAGGTGGCTGCGGTTCAGTTTAGTGGACACGTGCACCGTCATGTCGCAGTTGCGTAATCCACGGGCCGTCAGTTCCGTATCCGGCGTGGCGCTGACGAAGTTGCCGCCCATGCCGAAGAAGAATTTGGCGCGCCCGCCGGCCATGGCTTCCATGCTGCGCAGGACGTCGTAGCCATCCACGGTCGGTGGTTCGAATTGGTAGTACTCCCGCAGGGCCTCGGCCAGTTCGGGCTTCAGTTTGTCCCAGATCCCGACGGTACGGTCACCCTGCACGTTGCTGTGCCCGCGTACGGGACAGATGCCCGCACCGGGCTTGCCGATACTACCCTTCGCGAGCAGCAGATTGACAAGCTCCTTGATGGTGTCGACGCTGTTTTCGTGCTGGGTCAGCCCCATCGCGTAGCAGACGATGATGCGCGAGGAGCCGTGGATCAAGCCGGCGGATTCCTCGATCTCCTCACGGCTCAGGCCGGTATTGGTGATGCAGGCCTCCAGGTCGGTTTCCTCCAATAGCCGGGCCAGTTCCGGATAGCCCGAGGTGTAGTCGCGGATAAAGGACTGGTCGAAGTATTCTCCCGGAGCCGATTTTTCCCGGTCGTACAGAATTTTCAGCCAGGCCCGCAGCAGCGACTGGTCTTCGTTGATCCGGATCTGCAGGAAGAGGTCGGTCAGGTCGGTGCCTCCGGTCACGACTTTGAGGGGGCGCTGGGGGTTGACGAAGTTGAGCAGACCGGTCTCGGGCAGGGGGTTGACGCTGATCATGCGCCCGCCGTTCTCTTTCATCGTTTCCAGGGCCGAGAGCATGCGCGGGTGGTTCGTTCCCGGGTTCTGGCCCATGCAGATGATCAGATCCGCGGCGTGAATGTCTTCGAGGGTGACGCTACCCTTGCCCAGCCCGATGACTTCGGCCAAGGCCTTACTGGTGCTTTCGTGGCACATATTGGAGCAGTCGGGCAGATTGTTGGTGCCGTACTGCCGTACGAAGAGTTGGTATAGGAAGGCCGCTTCGTTGCTGGTGCGCCCGGAAGTGTAGAAGATAGCCTCGTCGGGGTGTAACTCGCGGAGCTTGCCGGCCATCAGGGCGAAGGCTTCCGCCCAGCTGATCGGGCTGTAGTTTTTGGCGGCGGGGCGCAGGTGCAATGGTTGAGCGATCCGTCCGCTTTTTCCGAGCTCGTAGTCGGTCCACCGTCCCAGTTCCTCCACCGTATGTTTAGCGAAGAAGTCAGCGCCAATGCGACGCTTGGTAGCTTCTTCCGCAATGGCCTTTACCCCGTTTTCGCAGTATTCGGCCATGGGGGTGCGGCTACCGTCGGGGTCCGGCCAGGCGCATCCGGGGCAGTCGAAGCCCCCCTTCTGGTTCAGTTTGGCGAGGGTTTCCAGTCCTTCTCCCAGGTGCATGTATTCGGTGACGTGCCGGAGGGAGTACCGCACCGCGGTAAGTCCGGCGGCCTTGGTGGAGGGTTCTTTGATCTCCAGGCCGGAGAGGCGGGGCGGGGTCAGTTCGGACATGCAGGGCAAGTTTTACGATTACGATGGACGCACCCGCTCGGGGTGAGTGTAGCAGTTAAAGCCGTCGGGGCACAGGAAACCACACAGCGTGATGCCCTGGTCCTCGGCCAGTTCGACGGCGAGGCTGGAGGGGGCACCCACGCTGGCGACGAAGGGGATGCCCGCCATGGCCGCCTTCTGCAGGAGCTCGAAGCTGGCCCGACCGCTCAGAAGTAATACCCGATCGTAGAGGGGGAGTTCGTCGCGGCGGTAGTAATGTCCGATAAGTTTATCGAGCGCGTTGTGGCGGCCGACGTCCTCGGCGAAGTGCAGGAGTTGCCCCGCCGGGGTGAATAGTCCGGCGGCGTGGATCCCACCGGTGGCCGCGAAGAGTTGCTGTGCCTGCCGGAGCCGGTCGGGCAGGGTCAGGAGGTCGGGGATGGCCACGCTTGTCCGGCCGGGATGCTGGGGAAAGGGTATGGCCTGAAAGACCAGGTCGAGCGACGTCTTGCCGCATACGCCGCAACTGCTGGACGTGTATCCGTTTCGTTCGATCCGGCGCAGATCGGGGGGAGCGGCCAGGGGCCAGGACAGGCTTACCCGATTAGCCTGCTCCCGCGCGCCGCCGCCCACCGCTTGTCCCGGAGGAAGCAGTCCTTCGGTGAAGAGAAATCCGGTCGCCAGATCGACGTCCGCCCCCGGCGTACGCATCGTGACCGCGATGACGTGTGACCGACCGCGGTGCTCGATCCGAATCTCCAACGGTTCCTCCTCGGCGACCCGGTCGGTAAAGTTGCGGGCCGTGCCGTCGGTGAACTTTCGTACCGACTTTTCCCGGCTCCCAGTGAGGAAAATGGCCATAGGACAAGTACGTATCTTTGCGCGAATAAATCGATTATGCCGACCGACAATTTACAACAAGCCCTGGCAAACGCCGCCGCCGGGGCGCGGAAGCAACACCCCGCCCTGACGGCCGCCGACGTGAACGCGGCCTACGCGCGCTACCGGGAGCATTTCGAGCGACGGGAGGAGGACCCGCCGGTATCCGAGGAGCCCGCTACGGACGATCTGCTGCTAGCCCTCTGGGACGTGATCGTGGACCGGGAAACGCAGGGGGCCGACGAGGTAGATGGTGAGCTCGAGGATTACTACGCCCGGGCATTCGCCGGACTGCTCGGCACCGAAACGGAGCAGCAGATCGCCGCCGAACCGGTCGCGATACCCACTTCCTCCGCGGAACCGACGGATGCCCCCGCCCCGGTCATGGAGGAATCCGAGGAACTGACCGACCTGGTCGAGGAACGGGCGGATCCCGGCCGGGAAATTTACCAATTGCGCGTGACGCTGGACGGTAGCCAGCCCGAGATATGGCGCCGCCTACTGGTGCCGGCCGACGTGCGGGAAACCCGCCTGCACCACATCATCCAGGCGGCCATGGGCTGGCGGGGAACGGAACAGTTTCAGTTTTACCCCCAGATGGACCGCGAACTTCCGAGCACCGAGGAACCGCGGCTCTGTGATCTGCTCGTCAGCGAAGGACAACAGTGCGGCTACGAATTCGACAGCGGGGATTCCTGGTACCACGACATTATGCTGGAGACCAGAGTAGAACCCGAAGCCCGGCGCCACTATCCCGTATGCACGGCGGGGCAGGGGGCTTGTCCGCCCGAAGACGTCGGCGGCATTCCGGGGTATAAGCGCTTGCTCGAAGCCCTTAACGATCCCAATCATCCGGACCACGAGGAAATGTCGGGCTGGCTGACCCAGGATTTTCACCCGGACGCCTTCAATATCGAGCAGGCGAACGTACGGCTCGGGAAGTACGGCGATGCCGGTTTTCACGCAGTGGTGTAATTAGCTATCTTAAGGCCCCTAATCACAACCAACTTCTATGCGCTTCCTCACGCTTATCCTGCTGTGCTGCGGACTCACCGTTACGGCCCAGGAGATCGATTCTTCCCTCTACTCCTCCCTCGAATTCCGCAATATCGGCCCCTTTCGCGGAGGTCGGTCGGCAGCCGTAACGGGCGTCGCCAATAAACCTAACCTGTACTACTTCGGTGCCGCCGGCGGTGGCGTCTGGCAGACGAAGGACGGCGGGCAGACCTGGACCAACATTTCCGACGGCTACTTCGGCGGCAGCATCGGAGCCGTCACGGTCGCCGAGAGCAACCCCAACGTCATCTACGTCGGGGGCGGAGAGCAGACCGTACGCGGCAACGTCAGCTACGGCTACGGTATGTGGAAGACCATCGACGGGGGCAAGAGCTGGGAGCAGATCGGACTGAAGGACAGCCGGCACATCGCCCGCGTCCGCGTGCACCCCCGCGATCCCGACCTGGTGTACGCCGCCGTGATGGGCGACCTGTACAAGGATACGGAGGAGCGGGGCGTCTACCGCAGCACGGACGGCGGGAAGAACTGGGAACGCATCCTGTTCGCCAATGCCGGCGCCGGTGCCGTGGACCTCAGTATGGACCCCGCCAACCCCCGCGTACTCTTCGCCTCTACCTGGAAGATCCGCCGTACGCCCTACAGCCTGGAGAGCGGCGGCGAGGGCAGCGGGCTCTGGAAAAGCACCGACGGCGGTGACAGCTGGACGGAGATCACCGGCAACAAGGGACTGCCCAAGGGCATCTGGGGCATTAACGGCGTGGCCGTGAGCCCGGTGGACGGTAACCGGGTGTACGCCATCATCGAAAACGAAAAGGCCGGCGGCGTTTACGTAAGCAACGACGGGGGAGAGACCTGGTCGGCCCGCAGCGACGACCGCGCCCTCCGGCAACGGGCCTGGTACTATACCCGCATTTACGCCGATCCTCAGGACATTGACGGGGTGTACGTGATGAACGTCTCCTACCACCACAGCACCGACGGCGGGCGCACCTTCGAATCTAATAACGCCCCCCACGGCGATCACCACGATCTCTGGATCGCGCCGGAGAACAACGAGCGCATGGTCATCGCCGACGACGGAGGCGCCCAGGTGTCCTTCGATCAGGGGGAGAACTGGAGCACCTACCATAACCAGCCCACCGCCCAGTTCTACCGGGTAGTGACCGACAACAGCTTCCCCTACCGCATCTACGGGGCACAGCAGGACAACTCGACCGTCCGCATTCAGCACCGCACGGACGGTGGTACCATCGGCGAATCCGACTGGGAAGAAACCGCCGGTGGAGAATCCGCCCACATCGCCCCCGATCCCCGGAACCCGGACATCGTGTACGGCGGCAGCTACGGCGGTTTCCTGACCCGCTACGACCACGAGAACAACCAAGTTCGCGCCATCAACGTCTGGCCGGACAACCCCATGGGCTACGGCGCGGAGGGCATGAAGTACCGCTTCCAGTGGAACTTCCCCATTTTCTTCAGCCCCAACGATCCGCAGGCCCTCTACACGACCAGCCAGCACGTGCACCGCAGCCGCGACGAGGGGGAAACCTGGGAGATCATCAGTCCCGATCTCACCCGCAACGAAGCGGACAAACTGAAGAGCAGCGGCGGCCCCATCACCCAGGACAACACCAGCGTCGAATACTACGCCACCATCTTCGCCGCCACGGAAAGCAACAAGGAACCGGGCGTGATCTGGACCGGCAGCGACGACGGACTCATCCACGTCACCCGGGACAACGGCGAAACCTGGACGGACGTCACGCCGAAGGGGGCACCGAAGTACATCATGTGGAACAGCCTCGACGTCGACCAGCGCGGAAACGGTGGCATCTACGCCGCCGGAACCGCCTACAAGACCGGAGACTACGCACCCTACCTCTACCACTCCGCGGATTACGGAAAATCGTGGCGCCGGATCGACAGCGGAATTCAACGGGATCACTTTACCCGGGTACTCCGCCAGTACCCCGGCAACCCGGACGTACTGTTCGCCGGCACGGAAAGCGGTCTGTACATGAGCCTGGACGACGGCAAAAACTGGCGCATGTTCCAGCAAAACATGCCCATCGTACCGGTAACCGATCTGGCCATCAAGGACGACAACCTGATCGTGGCTACCCAGGGACGGAGTTTCTGGCTGGTTGACGACCTCACGCCCCTGCGGCAACTGAAGGACGTGGCCGCCGATCCGGACTTCCACCTCTTCCGGCCCGTCGACGCCTGGCGTATGGGCGGCAGCAGCCGTACCAACCGCACCTCCGGACAAAACCACCCCGGGGGCGTCAACTTTCACCTGTACCTGAGTGAAGAAGTCGCTAAGGATACCACCCCGATGGTGCTTTCGGTCCTGCAGGACGGCGACACCATTCGCAGCTGGAGTACCGCGGCGAAGGAGAAGGAAAATAAGCTGGAACTGAAATCCGGCGGGCAGGTGATCAACTGGGACCTGCGTTATCCCGACGGGGTCGAGGTGCCCGGTATGATCCTGTGGTGGGCCGGTTCGGGTGGACCGATGGCCCTGCCGGGTGACTACACCGTATCCTTCGCCTACGGGGAACGGGTGCAGTCGCAGCCCTTCACGATCAAGGCCGATCCCCGGGTGCAGGCTACCGAAGCGGATCGTCAGGCACAGTTCACCTTCATGAAGGAGGTACAAGACAAGACCAGCGAGGCCCACCAGGTCATCATCGATCTCCGTAAACTTCGCCAGCAGATCACCGACTTCCAGGAACGAATCGAGGATCAGGAACTCATCGACTACGGCAAGGAGATTGTTGATGCCCTGACGGAGGTCGAGGAAACCCTTTACCAGACCAAAAACCGGAGCGGCCAGGATCCCCTGAATTACCCCATCCGGCTGACCAACAAGCTGGCTCACCTCAATAGCCTTACGGGTATCGGCACGTACAAGCCCACCGCCGCCGCCTACCAGGTAAAGGAGGAGCTGACCGCCAAGATCGACGCCGAGATCGCCGAGTATCACCGCATCGTCAACGAACGGGTGCCCGCGTATAACCGCATGATCCTGGAGCGGCAGGTGGAAGTCATTGCCGCCCCGCAGGGGAAGAAGGTGTCGCGAAAGTAGATCCGGCCACCCCCTTCCTACCGCTTAATGAACGGTCGAACCGGTGTATCGCCGGCGGTGGTGACGGTACGGATGTAGTACGTTCCGGAGGGTAGCGCCCCGACGTCAACCGATGCCCGTAGCGGAAGGGAGCCGGTTTGGGTTACGGACCGCCGTATGAGCACGCGCCCGTAAGCGTCGAGCACCTGCACTTCCTCGATCCGTTCGGCACCCGGCCACTGCAGCGTTAGGCGGTCGGCGACCGGGTTCGGAAACAGGGTAGGCCTGGTACCCATAGAACGGACCGGTGGACCGCCGCTAAGGATTTGCGTGGCCGGTGCGGATGCACCACAGTTCGTGGCGGGTTCCCCCAGGCCGGTCGGCGGGGCGGTCGTAGGTCCCAGATACACTTTATCGAGTTCGGTTCCCGCTTCCCGGGGTGCTACCTCGATCGTGTGGTTGCCTGCCGCCAGGGACAGACTGACCGCCCGCCCGTCGTCAGCGACCTGCCGCCACTCGAATCCACTGGTCAGGAGCTCCTTACCCTGAGCGTCGCGCCAGAACTTGATCCACGGTCCCCCGTCTACCCGCACCCAGAAGGAATTCTTGCCCGCGGCGCCGGGGGAGGGGGTATTGAGACGGAAATAGAGCGCGTAGGAGCCGCCGTCTTGGAGTGTCACCGGGAACGTAAGCAGATCCCCGCTCTGCGGCGTGGTAGGGGCGGGGTGGTTCTGGCTGCCGGGAAAGGAGACGAAGAGTCCGCGCGATGTCTGGGGGGATGAGCGGATCTGCCACCGGCTTCCGGTAGGAGTACATTCGGCTTCCGCCCAGTGGCCGTTCGTATCCTCTGCCGGTGGTGGAGGTGGAGGAGGAGGCGGCGTGCCACAGTTTTGGACGATGCCGCCCGACCCGGCGGGGCGGGTGTCCTGGCCGGTAAGCAACAGCTTATCGAGCAGGGTTCCGTCCTCGCGGTAGGCAAAGTCAATGGTGACTTCCCCCGCGGAAAGAAAGAAGGGACTTCCGAGCACTTCTCGCCAGTCGAATCCTCCGCCGGTTTGGAGACCATTCCACCACTTGATCCAGCTACCCCCGTTTATCCGCACCCAGAAGGAATCGTCCGCCCCGGAGGGGGCACTGACGCGGGCCCACAGGTGGTGCGGCCCGGCTTCCGCGACGTTCACCCGGTAGGATACGCGGTTAAGGGGATTATCTCCCGGAGAACTTGCGTAGGCATTAAGCCCTGCTTTTACGGTGACGTACGACCCACCTTCCGCGCGGCTGTCGGACACCGTATCCCAGTTGCCGCCGATCGTTCCGCACTCGGCCTCTAGCCAGAAATCCTTGTCGGTCCCGGGCGGCGGCGGCGGCGGCGGTGGGGGCGGCGGGGGCGGACCACCGTCTCCCACACGCAGGTTCACGGTGAGGGTTGCCGTCGTGTATCCGCTCGCGAGCGCCCGTAGCGTGTGGGAATAGGCTCCGTCGCTCAATCCGCTGGTTTCGACCGTAAGCGCGATCTCGGTGAAGGATTCGCGGGCATACCCCGCGGTGCGGTCGATGCTCATCCAGGCGGGCAGGTCATCGACCGGAATGCGAAAGGCCGTCCCCTGCAATCCACTCAGGTCGGCCAGAACGACTTCAACGGTGCGCGAGGTTCCGGAGGCGAGGTCTAGGTCAAGGGTGGTGGGGTGGAAGGCAAGAGCGGGCTTCGTGACCGGCTTGAAGTCCTTGACCCGGGTGTCACTTACCGGGCTCCCCGTATTCGGCGATCCGCCGTTGAGTACGAACAGTTTTGCGTCGTACACCCGGGCGACGGGGGCCAGCAGGGGGACGGGAAGTTGCATATCGTCGAGCACGGTCCATTTGTTGGCAAGTGGATCATATTCCCATACGCCCTTGCCGCCGCTGTGGGATCCTCCGACCAGCAGGATTTTGCCGTCGTAGGCAAAGGTGCTCGGTTCGGTGTGCGACTGTATGCCGGGCATATCCGCCAGGCGGGTCCACTTATCGGTGAATGGATCGTATACGTGGAGGTACTTCTGGTCCACGCCGCCCCCGCAACCGTCGTGCCCGTCCTGTCCGCCTACGGCGTAAAATTTCCCGCCGAGCACCACTGCGCCATAGTGGTTACGGGCCAGGGGCATGGGGGAGGTGGCGGTACGGTCCTGCCAGCCGGCGGCCGCGTCATCCAGGTCGTAGACGAGGTGTAGGTCTACGTCACAGCTGGCGTTCTCGTCGAATCCGCCGATGTAGTGCAGCTTGTTCCCGATGCGGCCCAATCCGCCCCCGCCCCGCCGGGCCGGCAGTGGTGGGCCCGGGGACCAACGGTCCTCCGAAATATCGTAGATCCATACGGCATCGGTGACCGGTCCCGGATGGTCCCCCAGTCGGCCGCCCACGACCCAGACCTGGTCGTCGACCAACGCGATCCCGTGATGGGTGACCGCGGTAGGCTTCCCGTCGTGGGTAGGCATGGGCTGCAGGTTCGTCCAGACGTTAGTGGCCGGATTATACTTCTGTACCACGTTAGCCATCTTGATGTGGGGGGCAAATCCGGTAAAGACGTAGAACTCCCCGGCGTATTCGACCACCCCGGTTTCCGAACGGGCTACGCCGGAGGTGCCGATGGTCGTCCAGCGATCGTAGCTCGTCGGGCCGTCGCCCCCGTAGCGGAATACTTCGAGGAACGTCTCCGCGGCGGTGATCTCCGTGCCCCCCCGGGTTTTGGAGCCGCCGGCAACGTAGACGGCATTGTCGTGTACGAGCGCCTGGGTGCCGTGGCGCCCGAGAACCAGGTCGGCGTCGCGTCGCCACTTTCCGGTCGTCGGATTGAGGATTTCCGTATGCGGAAGGGCGAGATTAGCGGGTGGGTTGTCGTCGATTTCACCGCCCAGGACCAGGAGTTCGTTGTTGATCACCGCGGTGGGGGCTCCGGCGCGTGCGGTCGGCAGATCGTCGGGCAGCTCATTTTCGGCGAGCCATTGCTCGGTGGTCAGGTCGAATACATCCACGGCCGTTTCCGTTTCGGAGAACGTACCGGCGGGGGTGCCGTATTTGGAGCGGCGTCCCCCGGCTACGTAGATCTTATCTCCGATCACTTCGGCGAAGAAATGGTCGCGGGCGTGGGGCGCGTCCGGCAGGGTAGTCCACTGGTCGGTGGCCGGATCGTACTTGTCCGTCCAACCGACGTTGGCAACCGTCACGCCGTCGTCCATATAGGCGCTGTGCCCGTTCCGGTTGCCGGCGACGAGGTAGAACACATCGTTGTACACGACGACGCCGCTGGATCCCCTGCGGCGGGCGGGTGGTATGGTGGACCCGGTTTGTAATTGATCCGTTTGCGGGTCGTAAATGAGAACGTTCGCCAGCGGATCCTCATTCGGGAACCCGCCCGTAAGCGCGCCGACCAGGTAGATTTTGCCGTCGTACGCACGTGCCTGCACGTGGTGGATGTTATTCAGACGGGTGCCGGTATTACTCCAGCTACCGCTTGCGGGATCGAACACCTGGATGGTCCGCTGCCCCCGGCCACCGACGAGGTAGAAAAGGTTTCCTACCCGTACGAAGGCTGACTCGTGGCGGGCCTCCGGATTGACGCCGGTGGTCTCCACCTGTGTCCACGCTCCGTTACTCTGGGCGGAGCCGGGCGGGGAAGGGGCCAGGAAGAGGATGGTGCACAGGAGGGAGAGGAAAACCGGATGCGTTTTCCACGGAGCGGGATGTACCATAGCGGGATAGCGTGGTTGTTCTAGTGGGAGGTCAGGTCCGAAAGCAATTACGCCATTCAATATAATCCATCACAACCAAATGCTGCGATGCGCCGGACGAAAATCTCACCCACGCGCTATGCGCCGCACGTCGCTAGTCCCCGATCGCCTGGTATACCATCTGCCGCATCATATCCGAATGATGACCCGAATAGGGGGAGCGCTGGGACAGCAGGATAGAAATCAGGTTCTCTTTAGGGTCGACGAAAAAGTACGTGCAATAGGCCCCGCTCCAGTAGTACTGTCCCTCCGAGCCCAGCACGTTGGTGGCCGCTACGTCGGTGACCACGCCGAAACCGAGTCCGAAGCCCCAGCCGTTGCCGATCAGGTCGCCGACGTGATTGGCGGTCATCATTTCTACTGTTTTCCGGCTCAGGTAGCGACGTCCGTCCAGCTCTCCCTCGTTGAGAAGCATGCGGCAGAATTGGAGGTAATCGCGGGCGGTGGAGTACAGGCCGTGGGTGCCTCCGTAGATCGCGTTGCCGCTACTGGGCAGCTGCATCCTCGCGACGCTGAGCTTATCGTCGTTGAATTCGTGATTGGTGACCAGGCGCGCGGTATTCTGAGCGGGAATATTGTAGCCCGTATCCTCCATACCCAGGGGATCGAAAAGACGCTCCTGCAGGAAATCCGCGGTCGTCATGCCCGAAAACACTTCGATGAGGCGCGACAGGATATCCGGGGAAGCGCTGTAGTACCACTTCGTGCCCGGCTGGGCGACGAGGGGCAGTCCGGCCAGGGTAGTGACGCGGGCCGCAATATCCGCCTGGGGCCGGAAGTAGAGGGCCCCGGCGATCTCGTTATCGAGTTTCGTGCCGCTGAGCCCGTGGGAAAAGCCGGCGGTGTGAGAGAGCACTTGCTCGATGGTGATTTCGCTTTCCGCCGGGTCGGTGGCGACCGCGACGCCCGAACTGTCGTTGCGGGCCACGCGCAGTTCTTTGAATTCCGGCAGGTACCGGGACACCTTATCGTTGAGTTGAAAATGGCCCTCCTCGTACAGCATCATGAAGGCTACGCTTACGATCGGTTTGGTCATGGACATAAGGTGAAAGATCCGATCCTTGTCCAGCTGCGCGCCGGTGTTCAGGTCCGCCTGACCCATTACTTGGTGGTAGCCGATTTCGCCGTTACGGTAGATCAGAGCTTCGGCCATCGGGATCCGCCCGGCTTCGATTTCCTCCCGTATCCAGTCGCCGTACCGTTCCAGGCCTGCTTCCGAGAGCCCTGCCGTAGCCGTTTGTTGCGCGGACGCGGGAGCAATGAAGAGCAGGAGGAGCAAGCCGGACAGGTAGGGGCGCATGGAAGCATCGATTTATGGGGGGAAGGGTAAATTTTGCTAAATATAGCATACACCTCCCTGGAGAGGTCCCCAAAAAACGAAGCCCCGCCGATCATTGATCGGCGGGGCTTGCGGAAACCGGGGGCCGTGGCTCGCGTCCGGTTACTTGTTTACGCTGTTCACGACGGCGGTGAAGGCAGCGGGGTGGTGCATGGCCAGATCGGCCAGGACCTTACGGTTAAGACCAACGCCGGCGGTGCTCAGGCCGTGCATGAGACGGCTGTAGGTGGTGCCGTTCTGGCGGGCGGCGGCGTTGATACGGGCGATCCACAACCGGCGGAACACGCGCTTTTTGTTGCGGCGGTCGCGGTAGGCGTAATTGAGGCCCTTATCGACGGCGTTTTTGGCTACGGTGTAGACTTTGGAGCGGGCGCCGAAGTAACCCTTGGCGGCTTTGAGGATGCGTTTGCGGCGCGCGCGGCTGGCAACCGCATTAACTGAACGTGGCATAATACTTGGTTTTAGTACAGCACGGAGACCGGTAGTGGTACTTTGGGCCCGTACTCTCGTTAAAAAATTACTTACACAAAAGGCGCTTGATGCGCTTCTCGTCGGCCTCGGAAACCAGGGCGCCGTCGCGCAGACGGAGTTTGGCTTTCTTGGACTTGTTGCGCATCATGTGCGATGTGTAAGCCTGGAAACGCTTCACCTTACCGGTACCGGTAATCTTGAAGCGCTTCTTTGCACTGCTGTGCGTTTTCATCTTAGGCATGGCACCGTTTTTTACAAATGGAGCGCAAAGGTAGGACATTAATTTACAATTTACAATTCGGGAAGGGAGCATTTCCACTTGTCCGTGCCGCATGTCCTACCTTGCCCCGATGAAGCAACGCATTGCCCAGTTCGCCCTGGTGGTGGACGACTACGATACCGCCATTGCCTTCTACGTCGATATCCTCGGATTCGAATTGCTGGAAGACACCGAACTCACCCCCGAAAAGCGGTGGGTGCGGGTACGGCCGCGGGGTACGGCGGCCGGGGCGGCCATCCTGTTGGCCAGGGCGAAGAACGAAGCGGAGCTAGCGGCGGTCGGGAATCAGACCGGCGGCCGGGTGTTTCTGTTTCTGGAAACGGACGACTTCGAGCGCGACTACCAGCGGTTGCTGAAGTACGACGTGACCATTGTCCGGGAAAAGTCGGTGGAGGACTACGGGACGGTGGCCGTCTTCGCTGATCTCTACGGTAACCTCTGGGATCTGATCCAGCGGCCGGTCGGCACGGCCTAGCCCGATCACCTATCTTGCGGGTATGAAGCTGATCTTACTCCTGCTTACGGTTTGCACGTTTTCCCTCCACGCCCAGTTTAATCGCGGCAGCATCGATCTGGGAAGGGATTCCATGCACTACCTGGTTTACTATCCGGCGGGCTACGATACCTCCACCCAGGATTATCCACTCGTGCTTTTCCTGCACGGGGGAGGGGAGGGCGGCCGCGATCTGGAGAAGGTCAAACGTCACGGTCCGCCGAAACGGATTGCCGCCGGAACGGAATTTCCCTTCATCCTGCTGGCTCCCCAGAATCGATTCGAGCGTGGATTCTGGGATAACGTCGGATTGGGCTACCTACTCGACGACTTCATGGCCGCGAACCGGGTGGACACCAACCGGGTCTACCTCACCGGACTGAGCCGGGGCGGCTTCGCCGCCTGGACGCTGGCCATGCACACACCGCAGCGGTTTGCCGCCCTGGTTCCCGTCTGCGGAGCGGTGGCGCATTCCTACGATACGTGGATTCCGGATGATCTGCCGATCTGGGTGCACCACGGTACGGAGGACGAATTGATTCACCCGAGTGAATCCGTGGATATGATCGAGAATTTGCAGCGCAAGCAGATGACTCCGAAACCTAAGCTGACGCTGTACGAGGGGGTGGGGCATAATGCCTGGGATCCGGCCTACGACGACCCCGAGCTTTACGCGTGGATGCTGGCCCAACGGCGACAGTGACTTCGTTGCTCCCGCGCGCCGCCGCTCCTTATTCCGCGCCGATTTTCTTTTCCACGAAGGCCCGCACGACGGCCAGTCCCATGTTGAAGTCGGTATTATTGTTGACGATGATGTCGGCCCGCTCCATATGGGGCTGCACGTACTTTTCGTAGGCGGGCAGGACGTGGTGTTCGTAGCGGTAGAGGACATCGTCGAGCGGATAATTGCGTTCCACCCGGTCGCGTTTGATGCGGCGCACCACCTTAAGGTTGTCCTTGGCGTGAAGAAAGAGCTTCAGGTCGAGCAGCTTGCGGAGTTCCTTGTAGTGGAATACGAAGAGCCCCTCCACGATAATCACCGGTGCCGGTTCGAAGGTGAGCATGCGTGGGGTGGCCAGTTCATTATTAAAAACGTACTCCTCCCGTTGCACCGTTTGTCCGTCCAGCAGCCGCTTCAGGTCGCGGACGAACTGTTTACGGTAGATCGAGGCGGGGCGATCGAAGTTATGCACGCCGCTGTCGTCTTTTTCCTGTTTCTCGCGGGGCACGTAGTAGTCGTCCATGCTCAGCAGACACACTTTCTCCGCGGGGAGGCCCGCCCGAAGCTGCCGAATGAAGGTGGTCTTACCGGAGCCACTGCCGCCCGTGATGCCGATGAGGAAGGGTTTTGCCATACGGGGGGCGAAGGTAGGGAGGATATGTGGATGAGAGGAGGAGTGGATGGGGGGATGATTGGATATACCTACCTTGCGGCCTACCCAATCAAAGCCATGGATTTCCTATACGATCTTTTTCGAACCGCGCTGGGCATGAGCGCCATGTTGGCGGTTTGTTATGTATTCAGTGCCGACCGTCGTGCGATCGATTGGAAACTCGTAGGCATAGGGATATCCATGCAGTTCGTACTGGCGGTGCTGATCCTGAAGGTCAACGGCGTGAGCACCGTGTTTGATTACATCGCGGCGGGCTTCCGCAAGACGCTGGAATTCACCGCGGCGGGGTCCCAGTTCCTGTTTGGCAGCATCGTGAACGATTTAGACAGTTTTGGGTATATTTTTGCCTTTCAGGTACTGCCGACCATCGTATTCTTTTCGGCCCTGTCGGCTATTCTGTACTACCTGGGTATTCTGCAAAAGGTCGTTTTCGGCCTGGCCTGGTTGCTGAGTAAGGGGATGGGCCTGAGCGGGCCGGAGAGCTTGGCCGCGGCAGCTAACGTGTTCATCGGTCAGACGGAGGCCCCCCTGGTCGTGAAGCCTTACCTGGAGGGAATGACCCGCTCAGAATTGCTCTGCGTGATGGTCGGAGGTATGGCGACGATCGCGGGTAGCGTATTCGTTTCCTACATCGGATTCCTGGGAGGGGTGGACGAAGCCAGTCAGCAGTTCTTTGCGCGGCACCTGCTCACGGCGAGCATCATATCGGCTCCGGCGGCCATTGTATGCGCTAAAATGCTGCTTCCGGAGGATCGCGTCGAACTGGCCGTGGCGACCGGCGGGCCGGTGGAGAATCCCCACGCCGCGAAGCAACCGGAACGGGACCAGCGACTGGAGATGGCGGCTGACGACAGTAATAATCTACTGGACGCCATCAGCCGGGGAACCGGTGACGGATTGCGTCTGGCCATCAACGTAGGGGCTATGCTGCTGGTGTTCACCGCCCTGATCTATATGCTCAACGTCTTCTTCGTGGGGGGCACCGAGATGATTAACGACCTGGCTGTACGACTGGGGCTTACCGACTCCGACTGGAACGCAGCCATTGCCGCCGCCACCGACGGACGGTTCGAGGGCTTCAGTTTCACCTACCTGCTGGCACTGATCTTCGCGCCGGTGGCCTGGATCATCGGCGTACCGCTACAGGACATCACCGTGGTCGGTCAGTTGCTCGGACTGAAGACCGTCATCAATGAATTCGTGGCCTACGATACCTTCCGCACGGTACAGGCCGCGGGCGGAACCCTCAGTCCGAAAAGCGTACTGATCGCGGCCTACGCGCTGTGTGGGTTCGCCAACTTTGCCAGTATCGGTATTCAGGTGGGGGGTATCAGCGCCATCGCGCCGGGCCAACGCAAGAATCTTACCGAACTCGGACTCATCTCTCTTCTCGGCGGAACGGTTGCCTGCCTGATGACGGGTACGGTGGCGGGAATGTTCTACTGATCACGGGACGATCGTGCCGGCGTAGCACGACGGGCAAGGGTGCACCAACGAGGAAATACCGAATGCGTGTTGGTCCGAATAAACTAAGCCGGAGGAGTTGAGCAGCCACCGGCGGGCGGGGGATGACGATGTGGGTGACGGCACTTCGTTGTCGGGGAAAATATTGTCTGATATACGGAGCTAATAATCAATTTATTAGGTGGAATCGTGTTCAAACAATCCGGTAAATATCTTCACAATAAAGGATGGAGGGTGGTATATTCAACACTTTATGCGGAGTGAGACCTACCACGCTCCGGACCCCGGGCTCTGTATAGCCGGCGGTTGCTTCTCCCGTTTTTTACTCACTATTTCTAACCATAGCACCAACTATGAAACTTCAATCAATTTACCGAGCGGCGCTGCTGCTGCCCGTTCTCCTGTTGGGGATGGGCGTAAGCGCCCAGACAATCAGCGGCACGGTGATCGATGCGGACGGGGGTGAACCCCTCATCGGCGTGACGGTACAGGTCGAGGGCACCACGGCCGGGACCGTAACCGATCTGGACGGAAATTATACCGTTACGGCAAATGCGGACGATGTCCTCGTATTTTCCTACACCGGTATGGAAACGCTGCGGATACCCGTAGGCACCCAAACTACGGTCGACGTGGAGCTGGGGGCTTCAAGCATCGCACTGGAACAGGTGATCGTGACGGCTTACGGCGGTGCCTCCAAGCAGGGGTCCTTTACGGGATCGGCTACGCAGATCAACTCCGAAGCGTTGGAAGGCCGGGCGGTGACCAACATCACCTCCGCCATCGAGGGCGCTCCGGGTATTCAGTATTCGCCGGGAAGCGGCCAGCCGGGCGCCAGTTCGCCGGTGCGGGTGCGCGGTTTCGGTTCCGTGAACGCGTCTTCGGATCCCTTGTATGTCGTGGACGGCATCATCTTTTCCGGAAGCCTCAACAGCATCAACCCCAACGACATCGAGAGTTTGACCGTACTTAAGGACGCCTCCTCTACGGCTCTCTACGGCGCCAAGGCCGCCAACGGGGTCATCCTGATCACTACGAAGAGCGGTAAGTCCGGACAGTCGCGGTTCAACGTGAACGTGAGCCAGGGATTCAGCGGCCGGGCAATTCCGGAGTATGACCGGCTCAATCCCAGTCAGTACTACGAGATTCAGTGGGAGGGGCTGCGCAATAGTCTGGAATCCACGGGCGGTCTGTCGCGGGAAGAAGCCAACCAGCGGGCTTCCCGGGAGATCGTCGGTGAACTCGGGGTAAATCCCTTCAACGTAGCCGACAGCATGGTCGTCGGTACTAACGGACAGATCAACCCCAACGCCCAGTTACTGTACGGCGACGATCTGGACTGGCAGGATGCCCTTACTCGTCTCGGCAACCGCACGGAGGCGAACATCTCCTACCAGGGGGGGACCGAAACTACCTCGTACTTCACCTCGCTGGGGTACATCGACGATACCGGCTGGATCCTGGGTGCCGACTTCAGCCGCGTTTCGGGGCGGATGAACGTTGCCACCCAACCGCGAAAATGGATCAAAACGGGCCTTAACGCAAACCTGGCGACCTCGACCACCAATCAGGCGGCCGACGGGGGAAGCACCAGCTTCGTCAACCCCTTCTTCTCTACCCGGAATATCGCGCCTATCTACCCGCTCTACGAGCACGATCCGGTGACCGGAGAATACGTACTGGACGATACGGGTGAACGCATTTTCAACCTGGGCGACGACCGCGTGGGGAACACCAACGGGCGGAACGTCGTACAGGAAACCATCCTGAACATCGACGAGGAAAACCGGAACACCCTGGGTGCCCGGGCTTTCGTGGACTTTTACTTCCTGCAGGATTTTAAGTTCACCCTCAACGCCGGTCTCGACCGCCAGAGCTTCAACAACGAAATCTTCGGTAACCCCATCGTGGGCGACGCCGCTCCCGACGGCCGCGCCTTTCGCATCAACTCGGTTACCTCGTCCATCAGCTACAACCAACTGCTCAACTACAGCAAGGTCTTCGGGGCCCACAGCATCAGCCTGCTGGCCGGTCACGAGAGCTTTGAGTACGAGTTCAACTACCTCAGCGGTTTCCGGACCGGCCTCATCGCTACCGGCAATACCGAACTCATCAACTTCACCACGACATCGGATCTGGAATCGTTTACCCGCCGGTACACCACGGAAGGCTACCTGGCCCGGGCCGAGTACGATTTCGACAACAAGTACTTCATCTCGACCTCCTTCCGGGCGGACGGCTCCTCGCGCTTCGACGAAAGCGTGCGGTGGGGTAATTTCTATTCCGTCGGTGCCGCCTGGCGTCTCGATCAGGAATCGTTCGTGGAGAACGTCGCCTGGGTCGATCTGCTTAAACTGCGGGCATCGTACGGCGAAGTCGGCAACGACTCGAATCTCGACAACGGCGCCCTGAGTTTCTACGCCAGTCAGGCACTCTTCAACCTGGGCTTCAACAACGCCTCGGAACCCGGCATCCTGGTGGGATCGCTCGGCTCCCCGACCCTGGAGTGGGAAACCAACGCGCAGAGCGACGTAGCCATCGAATTCGGCCTGTTTGATTACCGCCTGTCGGGTACGGTCGAGTACTACAACCGGGTGACCGACAACCTACTCTTCGAGGTGCCGCTGCCCCTGTCTACCGGCAACGACGCCGTGAACGCCAACATCGGCTCCATGTACAACCGCGGTGTCGAGGTAAGCCTCTCGGCCAGCATCATCAATACACCGACGTTCAACTGGACGCTGGACGTGAACGGATCGACGATCCACAACGAGTTCACCGAACTGCCGCAGGAAGAGATCATCAACGGCAGCAAGAAACTCGTGGTCGGCGGATCGATCTACGACTATTGGCTGCGTGACTACCGCGGCGTGGACCCCGCCGACGGAGCGGCGCTCTACGCCCTGGACGCCGACGCGGAGCAGAGTGGCGACGACGTGCGCACGGTCGACGGAGAACTGGTAACGACCAATGTGAACAACGCGGCTTTCGCCTTCGTGGGCACGGCCATTCCTGACCTGTTCGGAAGTTTTACGAACAAGTTCCGGATCGGAAATTTACGCTTCGGTTTCCTGTTTACTTACCAGATCGGCGGACAGACGTACGACACTAATTACGCGAACCTGCTGGATAACAACAACTTCGGCTCCGCCCTCAGTACCGATATCCTCAATCGCTGGCAGCAGCCCGGTGACGTAACCAACGTGCCCCGGATGGATGCCTCCCAGGCTAACAACTTCAACGCCGGGTCGAGCCGCTTCCTGGTGGATTCCGACTACCTGGCCCTCCGGCAGGCCAATATTTCCTACGATCTGCCCGGAGACCTCCTCAACCGCATCGGCATGTCCTCCCTGCGGGTCTTTGCCAACGGAGAGAATCTGTTCCTCGACACCGCCCGCCGGGGCATGGACGTGAACCAGAACTTCAACGGCACCACCCAGAACCGTTTTACCCCCTCGCGCACCATCACCTTCGGAGTAAACGCTTCCTTCTAAATCAACCAACAACATGAACTATATCAAGCTATTTGCCCTCCCGCTGGTCCTGTTGCTGGCGTTGACGGCCTGCGATAAAGATTTCCTGGAGGAGACGCCCACGACGGGGGTGTCCGCCAGCTCGGCCACGGCCTCTACTGACAACCTTTTCCTCGTCATCAACGGTATTCACCGCCTGCTGTACGAGCGTCAGGGGTCGAACGGACGGGGTGGCTACTCCGCCATGCTGATTCAGAATGACGCCCTCGGGGAAGACCTCGTGATGAACGCCCGTGCTAACGGTTGGTGGATCAACATGGCCAGCTGGAACGACCACACCAACGCTACCGACTCCGATCTTCGCCACGGATGGCGGGTCATGTATAAGGTCGTCAATAACGCCAACATCGTGATCGCCGGTGCCGAAGAAGCCGTGGGGCCGGAAGCGCAGCGGGACGCCGCCCTCGGACAGGCGCTGGCTTACCGCGCGTTCGCCCACTTCTTCCTGGTACAGCGGCACGCCGAGCGTTACCGGGCGGGCGGTGGAAATACCCAGCCCGGCATCCCCGTCGTACTCACCCCCACCACCGAAGGCTTGCCCCGCAGCAGCGTTGAGGAAGTGTACGCACAGATCAACTCCGATCTTGATCAGGCTATCAGTCTGCTGGAAGGCTACAGCCGGCCGAATGCATCCCACATCAATCAGCAAGTAGCCCAGGGGCTGAAGGCCCGCGTGGCCCTGGTCCAGGGTAACTGGGAGACGGCGGCGGACTTCGCCGTGCAGGCCCGCGAAGGGTTTAGCCTGATGGACAACGAGGAGTACCGCAGCGGCTTCAACGACTACACCAATGATGAGTGGATGTGGGGAGGGTACTATAATGAGGAGCAGGGGTCGCTATTTACGAACTTCGGAGCCTGGATGTCGCGCAACTTCAGCTCCTCCAATATCCGGGGGAATCCGAAGTCGATCTTCAGTGTCCTCTACGACCAGATTCCGGAAACGGATGTTCGCTCGACGATCTTCAGCGTATCCGGTGAGCACGAGAACCTACCGGCCGGCTACGAGATCAGCTCCCGCCACTCGCGCTTCCCCTACACCAGCCAGAAATTCCTGGCCTTCGGTACCGGTGACAGCCGCGGCGACGTCCCCTACATGCGGATGGCCGAGATGTACCTGATCGAGGCGGAAGCCAAGGCCCGGCTCGGGGCCGGAGGAGCGGAAGCCCTGCTGCCGCTGGCCGTGAACCGCGATCCGGCGTACACCCTGTCGACGAACACCGGGCAGGCGCTCATCGACGAAATCCTGCTGCAGCGCCGGTGGGAATTGTGGGGCGAAGGGTTCCGCTTCTTCGATCTGAAGCGCCTGAACCTACCGCTGGACCGTACGGGGGGCAACCACGATGCTACCCTGCTGAACGGGCTGATGCAGGTACCCGCCGACGATCCCCGTTGGGTGTGGCTCATTCCCCAGGACGAGCTCGACGCCAACCCAAATATTTCGCAGAACTAGGTTGCCGATACCGGACCCTAGCGGAAGCCGGGCAGTTCATCGCGTATGGACTGCCCGGTTTTTTTGTGCATCTTCCGCCGACGAATACCGAAGGCCGCTCCTCAACCCTTATCCTATGCTTCCCGCCGTTACTAACCGACGATCCATTTTTCCCCAGTTTTTCACCCAGGCCTCGGTTCCCCAGGATGTCCTGGAGGAACTCATTCAGGCGGCTAATCTGGCCCCCAGTCACCGCAAAACGGAGCCGTGGCGGTTCCGGGTCTACCGGGGTAACGGAAAGGAGCGATTAAAAGACGAACTTCTCCAGGTTTACGGGCCGGACCGGGAAGACGCACCGACGATCACCCACAAATTCGGCACGAAGATCGATCAGTCGGCGGCCGTACTGCTGATCTTCCTTCACCGCGATCCCCGGAAAAGCGTACCGGAATGGGAGGAGATTGCCGCCGTGGCCGCGGCCGTGGAAAATTTATGGCTCAGTCTCGATTCGTACGGTTTGGGAGGTTACTGGAGTAGTCCGGGTTTCGTGTGCGGCGACTACGGGGAATGGCCCGGAAGCGCCGCGAACGAGCGTTGCCTGGGCATGTTCTACCTCGGTCGCCCGGACGCTCCCGACCTGCCCCGGCCGCGGGGAGACTGGCGGGAGAAGGTTACCTGGATCGATTAGCTTCCGGCAACGAACATCCCGCCCTCTCCACCCTTAACCCTCACGCCATGCGCCATCAGCTGTTTGACATCGACACCGCCTTACTTACTCAGCGTTGCGTCGTGCGGCGATTTCGGGAGAACGACGGCAGCGCGTTCTATCGCCTGCTGGACGGCAACCGCGACTACCTGCTCGATCACTTTCCCCACCTGATCGCCGAGGCCGGGCAATCCAAAATAGAAGCCGAGGTGTTCGTGCGGGAGTGTATCGCCGAATGGTTGCTGCAACGACGGTACGCGATGGGCATCTGGCTCAACGACTCCACGGAACTCGTCGGTTTCATCCAGGTGTTCAACCTGGACTGGAGCATACCTTCCGGGGAAATGGGGTACTTCATCGACCGTAGCCTGATCCGACAGGGCATCATGACGGAGGTGCTCGCCCGCGTGGTTCGGTTTTCCTTCTTACAACTCGAGCTCGACAAACTGATCATCAAGACCTTAATCGACAACTACGCCAGCCAGCGGCTAGCCCGGCGGGTCGGGTTCAGCCGGGAAGGTGACCTGCGCTCGGAATACCGGATGCCGAGTGGCGTTCTCGTGGATTTAATGCGGTTCGGTCTGGTTCGCGAGGCCTACGGAGAATAGGTCGCTAGAACGAAGCCGAGGCCCCGATCATGAAGTTGGTGCCGATGGTGGGATACTGGAAGAAACGCTCGCGTTTGTTGTTCAGTAGGTTGTTCACCCGCACCCAGGCGCCGAAAGTATCGTTGATCGTGTATTCCGCATTGAGGCTGAGGTCGAGCAGCGCATTGAGGTGGTCGGTACCCCCCTCCGCCGTCTGGTAGGGTAGTCCGTTCTCCACGAAGAAATCGGCGCGCAATTGTAACGGAAGGTTGGTCAGCGTGTAAATGCCGGCGGCATTGAGGCTTAGGCTGGGAAGGTGCCAGGGCTTCTCCTCGTCTTCCATGCTGTAAAAGCGTTGCGTGACCGTAGCGTTGAGGTCGAGATTTTCCACCAGGGGGAGGGTAGCGGTGCCCTGTAGGTAAATCTGGCTGCCGTCGTCGTAGATCACGTCGAATTTAGGGATGCCGGTGGCGTCCCGGCGGGTAGTAAACAGGGCCAGATTGTCGAGGTACTTGTATCCGGCTTCCGCCCGGTAAGCGATTCCCCGGAAGGTTCCCTCTACGCCTCCGAAGTAGCGGGTCGCTTCGGAGTTGCGCACCCGCAACCGGGTGTTGATCCAGGGATTATACTCCGCGAGGGAGCGCAGGGTATTTTTCTGTACGTTCCCTTCTATCCCGGCGAAGGCGTTGATGAGCCCGTCCACGAGAACCGCCGACGCCCGGAAATTGGGAAAAATGTCGAAATCATCCTCCTGACTCGTCAGGCGCACCCCGGCCTTCAGCTTGATGGCATCGTTGATCACGACCGTGTAGCTGGGACTGAGGCTGACGACGTTCAGGTTTTGGGAGCTTGTATCCTTAAAGGCGGTAAAGTCAGCGCTCAGTTCGACGTCGAGCGGATTGGTACCGTTGATCCACTTCGTCGCCGCGACATCGATATCGAATCCGGTTTCCCGCACCGAAGGACTGGCGTCCATGAGGTACAGGCTTAGCCCCGCCCGGTAGTCAAAATCTCCCTCCGTACGGGTGCCGTTGTAGATTTCCGTGTGCAGCGAGAAGGTGTTAAAGCGTTGACGGACCTCGTCGTCGGTGAAGGTGAGGTTGGAGTCACGTTCCAGTTCGGGGAAGTTGTAACCGTAGTAGTACCGACTGCGGGTATCGTAGCTCAGCCCACCCCGCACGGCGAATCCTTGCTCGAAGAGGTAATTGCCCTCGACTCCCAATTTAGTGTCGCTGGCTTTCTGGTTTTCTATCTTTTTGTCGTTGTTGAAGCTGTAGTGCTTTCCGTAAAAACCCAAATCGAGGTTTTCCTGTCCCGTAAGGTCGTAGCTGACGTCACCGTAGAAAGCATTCGGAACACCGACCCCGAGTTGAGCGTATCCGCGTTTAATGGGCGGTTGTTCCTCCCGCGTAATGGCCCGGGGGCGGATCGTCGGGGCCGGATACTCGATTTCCAGTGGGCGGGGCAGGATGGTGTACGTCTGCCGGCGGGTGCTGGTGTCGGGGGGTGGGGGCACCGGATTGACATTGACGCGCTCGGCATCGGTGAGTCGGGCCTCGAAATTGGTAACGACGGTAACGCTGTTGTCTTCCAGGTTACCCTGGCCGTATGCGGTGAGGGTGGCCAGCAGAGTGCAGCCAAGGATGAAGGGGCGAAGCATGTGCATTAGTTGTTGTTACCTCCGTTGTCGAGTTCGAGACGGTTGGGATTGTTAGGCTGAGTGTTCAGGCGGCTACCGGCGGCAATTTCCGCTTCCACGCGCGCAAGTTTCTGTCGTGCTTCGGCGACGATGGCCTGATCTTCGGAATAATTTTCCAGCAGTGCTTCCAGGGCCGCCCGGGAATTATACAGGTCTTTCTTGTCCCGCAGAACGTCGGAAAGCAAAATTACCGTTTTGGCCACCCAGTAAGGATAGCCGGAGCTTTCCCGATTGGCCTCCAGCGAAAGCTGTTGTGCCCGGTCGAGGCTTCCCTGTTGGTATACCGAACTGGCCCGCAGGTAGCGCGCCTCGGCCGTGCGCTCGTCATCGCTGTTCGCGATCACCTGGTCGAAGTAGGGGACCGCCCGTACGTAATCCTTGCGGTCGTAGGCGATCTTGCCGAGGTAGAAATTCGCAATGGTCCGTTGGGCGGCGGTGGCGTTGGAGTTGTTGGCCACCTTGGCGGCGTAGTCTTCCGTAGCCCGGGTGTCGTTGAGACGGTAGGCGGACTGCAGGGCTCCTACCTGGGCATCGAAGCGTACGGTTTCATTGTCCGCGGCTGCTTCCAGCAGGGTGTAGAGCCGGTAGGAACGCTGGAAGTCCTTAATGCTGTTGTAGGCGATCAGGCTGGCCTTCTTCAGCGCCGGCAGGTAGAACCGGCTCGGACCGGCATTGATCACGGCCTCGTAATCCGGCAGTGCCTCGTTGTACCGCCGCAGGGCAACGTAACTGTCTCCCCGGTAGAACACGCCCGGCAGGGTATTGGGACTCTGGGGGTACTGCCGCAGATACTCGGTCAGGGCATTTACCGCCCGCTCGTAATTGCCGTTTTCGTACTGGCTCACGGCCGCGCGGAAGCTGATGCTGTCGCGCGCGTCGGTGGCGATCTCCTGTCCGGGCAGCGTCTCGAAGAACTGAAAGAAGAGATCGGCGCGCCCCATGTCGTCGACGTAGATCTCGCGCAGCGCCTCCCGCGCACGGACCGTTTCCCCGGGAGAGGGATTGGAGGCGAACACCTGTTTGTAATAATTGATGGCGGCCTCGCTGTTCCCGAGGTTGTAGCTGATGAGCCCGAGTTGGAGCAGACTCTGATTGACCAACGGGGAGTTGACCTTGTACTGGCTGATGATCTTGCGCAACGGCTCCAGTGCCTGCTGGGGGCGGTTCAGCTCCTGGTAGGTCAGGGCCAGCTGGTAAAGGGCATCATCGGCGAACTGGCTGTTGGGGTAGTTCTGTACCAGCTGCTCCAGGGCGAGCACCTTATCGGCATTTCGTCCCCGCAGGCCTTCGATGAGCGCCTTCTGGTATAGTGCATAAACGAAACCGATGGTCCGCCGCTGAATGGCGTTGTCATAGAAGCGCGCGGCCAGGTCGTACTGGTTGCGCGTAAAGTAGGCATCGCCGGCCCGCAGCATGGCATCACCCAGCACCCGTTCCCGGACGTCGGTGTCGGTGATGTAGGGCAGGTTGCGCTCGATCCCCTCTACCGTTGCGGTGAAGTAGTTGAGGGCGGCCGCGTAGTTATCCTGTTTGAGGTAGTTATATCCCTGCAGGTAATTACCCGTATAGATCGAGGACTGGGGGGGCAGGCCGTCGGTCGATTTGGCCAAAGTCAGGAACTGATTGGTCAGATTGATCGAGCTTGCGTAATCACCCTGGCGGTTCGCTAAGTCCGCCAGCCAGTAGGTAGCCTGCGCCCGGTAGGAGGCGTTGACGGGTCGTTGCAGGCTTTTTTCCAGCAGGGCTTTCGACTGGACGAGCTCCCCCTGTCCGAGAAGTTCGAGACCGCGCAGGAAGGAGGCTCGCTGGTAGGCTTCGTCGAGTTGGGGTGACCGGTTGGGCATTCTTTCCAGTATCTCCAGGGCACGCTGGTAGTCCTGGGTGGTAGTGAATACATCACCCAGGAGTTGTTGTCCCTGCGCGTGAAACTTGGAGTCGACGGGAATTTGGTCGATCGCCGTCACGGCATCCGCGGGAAATCCCAGTTCGTAGCTAAGCTTGGCGTAGTTGAAGAGCGCTTCTTCCCTTAGCTCGGGATCGAAGGTCTGGCGGCCCGCCGCGGCGAAAGCCGTACGGGCACCTACGCCGTCGCCCTGCCGCAGGGCGATATCGCCGAGATAGAAATTTGCGCTCTGCCCCACGGCGGTATTCTGCCCCGATACTTCCCGAAAGGACGTTGCGGCCTGTTCGTAATCCTGGGTCTGGTACTGGGTAAAGGCGAGTTGAAAGAGTTCCTCCTCGCGCAACTTGCGATTGCCCTTAGCGTAACTTTCGAGTAGGGGACGGGCCAGCGCGTAGTCTCCGCGTTCGAAGTAGGCTTGCCCGAGCAGCTGTTCCATCTCGCGGCTGTTTTTCAGCCGGTTGCCGCCCGACTCGAGGCGGGGTGCGACGTAACTCACGAGCTCGTCGTAGCGCCGCTGCGCAAAGTAGATCTGCGCGAGATAGTAGGGGATATAGGGGGCGTACTCCGGAGCCTTTTCGGCAATGCGGAACTGTTCGGCGGCCACGTCGTAGTTGCCCTCGAAGAACTGAATGATGCCGAGGTAGTAATTGGTAGGATAGTAGAACTCACCGGGCGTGCTGCGACTGAACTGAAAGTACTTCTTAGCTTCCTCGAATTCCTTCTGTACGAAGTAGGCGTAGCCCAACCGAAAATTGACCTCGGACCGTTCGTCGGCACTCATCATATCCCGGGGTACCATCAGGTAGTACTCCACGGCTTTGTCCAGTTGATTCTGATCGAAGTAATATTTAGCGATCTCCAGCAGGGCCGTATTCGCGATGGGGTCGGGCTGGTACCGGCGTACGAAGTCGAGGATCAACTTCTCTCCATCGCTCTTGCCCAACCGGACGGCAAGTTTAGCGACGTTGAGTTCCGACTGGATGCGCAAGAGTTCCGCCTCGGGCTGGTGTACGGGCAGCAGCATGGTCGCAACTTCCTCGTACTCCCGCTGGGCCTTGTCGAGCAGGTTCTTTTGGCGGTGGTCCTCCGCTTGTTTGAAGGTTCTCCAGGCCTCGGTGTATACCGTGGTCGCCTGGGCTTCGAGTTCGGCGGCGAACAGGACGATGAGCAGGCTCGGTAGTAGAAAGCGTTTGAAGATCATAGTGACTGCGATAAGGGGCGGCAAGATAGGGTAAACGTTACAGCGGCAGATTTCTTTTGCGCCGGGACGGCATTACGCCCCCCAACTCACACCGTCGCCCGCGGTGTAGTGCGTATCCTGAATACGGGCGCCGGCGCTATCGGCCATGTATCCCTCCGACAGGGGGTAATCGGCGAGCGTGACTCCGCCCTCGTTAAACCAATCCTTACGCAAGTGCTCCCCCACGCGGATACCATTGGCGATGATGGTGAGGGTCGGATTAGTAGCTCCCTGGCTCGGTTGAAAGCTGGCATCTACGACGTAAAGATTATCGTGATCCCAGGCCTTGCAGTTCACGTCCAGTACGCTCTTTTTTGGGTCGGTGCCAAATTGGGCGGTGCCGGCCTGGTGCCAGGTGAACTCCAGACCCTTGGTGGAGCGGATAAAGTCGGTGAATCCCTGAGGCCGCAGATAGTGCTCCTGGAAGTGATCCAGAAATTCAAAATGACTTTCCCGGTTATTGGGGCGGTAGTTGAACTTGACGCCCTTACCCGTCCACTCGATCCGGTTGCGCGGGTCGGGGAGGTCTTCACTCGTAAACCAGAAATCGACGGCGAACCGCTGGACTTCGCGCGCCCGTTCCTCGGTAATATTCATAAATGCGTAGTCTCCCATAATCCGGGTCCAGTGCGCCTTTCCGGTAAGCTGAATGGTGCCGAGGGGGTAGGGCATGTCCGGTCCGCCGTGGTAAAAGTCGTGAACGCTGAGCGTTTTCTGAAAGGCCGTGTCGTTGGGCTTACGGTAGTCCATGGCCGAAATGCCACTCTGGTTATGCTTGGTGAAGTTGCGGCCGACCTGATCCGAGGAATTGGCCACGCCGGACCGTAGGAGCAGGGCGGCGGTTTGAATAGCACCGCAGGAAACGACCACCAGATCGGCACTCAGACTGATCGGCTCCCCATCACGGGTAAGGTCTATCCGCACGATCTTTCCGTTCTCCTCGATCAGGCGATCGACCCGGCTACCCGTCCACAGGCTAACGTTGTCGTGACGGAGAGCGGGACGGATGAGGGCCGTCTCGGCGTCCGACTTCGCGTGCAGCATGCAGGGAAAGGGATCGCAGGTATTGCAGGCGATGCAGGGCCGACGCCAGGGCTCGTCGATGTCGCGGTTGAGGGCTAAATTGGAATGGTGAGGATGCAGGCCCAGGGCCGTTAGGCTGTCCGCCACCTCCTGGATCCGCGCTTCGTGGGGAAAAGCCTTAAAGGGGAAAGGGCCACTCGACCAGCCCGCCGAGGGATCCTCACCGCGATTACCGTGCACCTTCATGACGTGTTCGGCCATCATGTAGTAGAGTTCGAACTCGTCGTACCCGACCGGCCACGCCGGACTAATGCCTCCCTTGTGTTGCTGCTCCGTAAAGTCTTCGGGCCGCTGACGGTGCAGAAGGGCACCGTACATTTTCGTGTTTCCTCCCACCCGGTAGTAGAGAATCGGGCGAATGTCCTCCCCCTCCGGGCCCTCCCAGTGTACGTCCGCCTTGTAACCGTCGGGACCGAACACGTACGCCGGGTCCCAGTTGCGCTTTTCGCGGGGAAGGAAGGAGCCCTGTTCGAGGATCAGTATTTTCTTTCCGGTATCGGCCAGGGTGTAGGCAATACTGCCACCCCCGGCGCCGGAGCCGATGATGATAACGTCGTAATCGTAAGGCATAAGTGAATTTTGGCGTACGGACCCGCGGTGAGTCACCTACCAAATCATTCCGCTGCTCTTTGGTTCACGCCCTCGCCGATCGTCCGCAACGCCAGTACCGTAAGTTCCTTCACGCGCCGGGCGCTGCGCATCTCCGCGTAGTCGGTTGGCGAACCGAACCAACGGGCAAAGACCGTACCGAAGAACAGACGAAAGTACGTGTAGCCACCTCCGTATTCCGCCGCGGCCCATAGCCCGACCGCGTCCTCGTACATACCGCACTCGAGCGGGGAGAGGCCCGCATCGCACAGGCGGGCTACCTGCCCCTTCCGCATGTTCGGACGGATGGACAAACTGAACGGGCTACCACTGAAACGCTTGAAGTAGTGCAGCCACTCCCGGTAGGGAATGTCGTCGATGGAAGCCTCCGTCGACGCGGTGGCCGCCGCCCGGTAACAGATGTAGAGCCCGGTAGCCGCCGCACTCGGTTCAATACTGCACCGGTTGGTGGTCGTGAAGGCGGCGCAGGGAAGCCTGCTCTCCGCGTAGTGTAGTTCCTTACTGATGTAGGCGGTCCACTCTCGTCGCGTCTCCGCGGCGTAATCTTCGCCGTAGTAGCGGTCGTACAGCATGAGCGCATAGATAGCCGCCGCGTTATCCGCCGGGCGCAGCAGGCTCTCCTCACCGTGGCTACCCAGGTGTTTGTAGTGCGCGCGCCGCATCCGGTCGCCCAGGTGGCGACCGATGCGTTGGAAGTAGGGGGCGTACGTTTCTTCGGAGGTAGCCAGCTGATAGTGTCCGAGGACCGCGCCGGCGTGGGCTAAAAAGAAGACCTCACGGTCCCAGTCGGCACGTGCGCCCCACTGCGGGAGATTGGCGTAACGAATACTCCAGTCCGCCATACGCCGCAGCAGAGAATCGATAGCGCCCCGCCGTTCGGGGGCATACTGCCTTCCGTAGTACAGCGCCTGGCTCGTGGTAGCGAACAGGAACAGTGTCTCTTCGGAGTCGCGCAGACCGCCGCCGGAGAAGAGGTCACGTCGACCCACTTCCCGTAGAAGCGTGTTCAAGTCGTGCCGTGCCTGGCGCTGGCTGACCTCTTCCGCGTATACCGCCAGGGTTGCTCCCGTCAGGAGCAGAGCAGTGAAGGCGGGAGCGAGGAAGAGTAACCGACGGCCCCGCCGGTACAACCACCATGCCGGAAGCACGAAAGCAAGACTAAACAGGAGCGGGGGAAAAATACCGGTAATGGGCATGCACAGAGACTACGGAGACGATTGATCAAAGGTAGTCGCTTTCCCCGATCCTCCCGTTTACGCCATTTCCCGGTAAGCGTACGTCGCCTTCTTCCTGGGGGCGGGGCGCTGACTCTTCGACGGCTGCGAACGCAGGGATTTGAAGAGAATGTTGCGGCATACCACCAACTGGAAGCAGGTCCAGAAAATGATTCCACCCAATTTGGCACCATCCTCCAGCAGGAAGACCATATCGATGCCGATCAGACGCTCGGGGCCCGGGGCAAGGTCCACTAACATGGACGTACCGAACAGTCCGAGGGCAACGAACAGTATGGGGAAGGGGGCGCGGAGTATTGCCGTCTGATTAAACAGTAAATAGCCGGCCATACTGAAGATATATACCGCAAAAACGATCCCCTGGGGTACGCCGAGGGTATCCGGTAGTACGGTTTCGTGCAGCATGAATACGTCATCGAGGGCTAATCCCATCGTTAATAAAAACGAGTATAGGATAAAACCACGCGAGTGGGCTCTGAGCCAGTCACCCATGACCAGTATCAACAGGAGTGCGCCGACGGGTACCGACCAGAAAAAGAATCCCAGTTGCGACAGCAGGCCGAAGTATACCGGGGCCTCCGTAAGCGCCAGGGGGTCGCGGAACAGATCACCGATGGGTACGTAGTACACCATGTTGACGGTCAACGCGATGGCGATAAAACAAGCGATGAGGATGGCGGGAATGAGCATGATCGCACCATAGCGACGCATGCCCTTAGAGCTGACCGAAGCCAACTCCCCGAGGGATGGGATGTACATAAGGGAGTGTGTGTAATGTTCAAAAACCCGGCTAAGCGTAAACCGGTAGTGTCGAAAGCTAAATCGTAACTAAAGGGGGCAAGGTGGTTACCCCTCTGCGTGTACAAACATATACACAATCAACCAAGAAGGGTTAATTTTATGCAATGTTTTTTTCGCTATATCACAAGGAAATACACATTTGCTTAACATTGAGCAAATATCGGTGGTAATCAGGAAAAAATCGGGGGTGTACCAAGTATATACGTGGTGCAACGTCGCCCGGTCAGAAATACCTGCCCGGAGGAAGTTGGGAGTGGTCTCGGATGGAACAGGGAAGTTTAAGTAAGAATCGCGCACATGATAAGCCCTAAGCGTTTAAAGGCCGTTTTGCTTAATTGTATACAAACAAATTGTGTTAAATGGTTGGGCGTATGCGCTGGAATGTTTGCTTTACTGTCAGTGAAAGTGTATGTTCATGGCTCATTCGAGCACCAAAATGAACAGTCCATGGCACGAAAAGCAAGATTTTACCTAGAACCCGCAGATGCCGATTCGCAGGCAAGAATAAGCCTTCGATTCAGTTACCTCGGCAACCGTATAATCTGTAGCACGGCCGAACACGTCAACCCAAAACACTGGAATAAGAAGGATCAACGAGTACAGGATAAATGGTGTGAGCGGCACATTGAGTACCTGGAGGTCAACCGGGTGCTTGATGATCTAGATCAGTTTATACGGAGGACCTACCACGAGCACCGAAGGAGTCACCGATTACAGGACCTCACTCCAGACACCTTGAAGGCTTTGTTACGTGAGCGAATCTATGGAACCCAGTTTGCCCCAGCTGCCCCTAGTGGCCTGATCGTAGATTACTACCGCGACCACCACGATCAGAGATGTGCCTCTGGTATACTCAGCCGAGAGACGATGAACAGCGACGCCGTAGCCCTAGACTGGTTCCTGCGATTTGCCGAGGACCGCAAGCGGCCAATCTATTTCCGGGACGTCAATCTGGCGCTCTTTGAATCCTACCGTGATTTCTTCTGGAATTTACCGCGGGAGCGCACTGACTCAACGATCCATAAGATGCTGCGAAAGTTCAAGCAGGTATGTATCCACGCAGCGGCTCATGGCCACAACATGGGTTGTGACGTGAGGGCCATCCAGTTAAAGACCCATCTGCGCCTTTCCGCTCAAGCCATGGACACGATCGCTTTGTACGAGGAGGAACTGCAACACCTTGCCGCTTTCGACTGGCCCGGTCACATCGACCATATGCAAGCTCGCGACCTATTCATCGCTGGTTGTTGCACAGGTCTGCGCGTCAACCGTTGGCCTCAGATAGGTGCCGCCAACATTATCGAGCGGAATGGGCAGCGGATGTTGAGCCTATTCACACAAAAGGGCATACGTAAGAAGGTTGTTATTCCCTTGCGCCCCATGCTGGAGCGAATCGGTGAACGCTACAATTGGAAGCTGCCGAAGCATAGCCCTACAATGATTAACCGCTACATTAAAGAGGTCTGTGAAGCAGCGGGCATGACCGAAACTATCGAGTTAGCGCGAAATGTCCGCGGGCGTTCCGTCCTGCAACGATTTCGGAAGTTCGAGCTGATCACTACCCATACCGCTCGGCGCAGCTTTGCTACTAACGCCCATGCTGCTGGCATCCATCTCGATGATATACAAGCTATGACTGGACATTCGGACAGGAAAACGCTCCTACACTACATTAAAGAGGATGCCGAGCGTCGAGCTTCGCGGCTAAAAGCCCTTCCATATTACAACCAACCTGATGCCACACCTGCCAAAAGCCCGCCGCCGTCGCTATCTGCCTGAGCGTAAGCGTGAACCAACCGGCGATCAACGCTTCTACAACAGCACCGCCTGGCGAAAGACCAGCCGCTCGGTACGTCAGCGTCAGCCACTTTGTGAAGTGTGTACGGCGATCGACCAGGTTGCGGTAGCAGATGTAACTGATCACATCATCGCTCGTGAGGATGGAGGTGCAGACTACGATCCCCGAAACCTCATGGCCATGTGCGCCTACCACCACAACCGCAAGAGCGCACTGGAGGGACAAGGGCTGGAGCTGGATTCGAAGCGCACCATGAGCGGTCGCGTGCCGGTCGATCGTGACGAGGTGATCAAAGTGCTCACTTAAAGGCAAAATGAATGTGTATACGCCCGATGACTACAATATAATATTGTGTATTTAAGACGAGAGGTTAATAAAATTTTGTTTGCTTACGGGGGGGGGAGGGTCGAAACAAAAGGCTTTCCAGAGCTTTATCCCCCGCCTAACCGTCCCCACACACGCGGCGAAAAAATTGTAAAAAGTTGAAACCCCATGCCTGACCAAAAACCCACCCTCCCCCCGAGCCCGGAGGAGATCGCCGAAGCCATCCGCAAACGCGCCGCCAAGGAGGTCCGGGCCGTGAAGACCTACCTGCGAAAGTGCAACGGACTGGAGAAAGTCGACGCCTCAACGCTGGAGCGCTTCGCCCTGGCGGTGGCGGAGTTCGAGCACTTCACCGAGTACCTGCAGCGCAAGGGATATACCCGCGTGGACAAAAACGGGGACCCCCGCCGGCGGCCGGAGGTGTTCCTGCGCAAGGACGCCGACGAGGCCATCAGCCGCTACGCCAAGCTGCTCGGCATTGATCGCAACTTTCGTGAGAAGGGCAGGGGGGAATCGCTGGCCAAGGGCCGCCGGCCGGTGGATAAAATCGGTCGCCTGCGTAAAGTGTCCTAATGCCCTCGGCCGTCCCCGCCTGGATACACTACATGGAGGACGTTCTGACCGGACGTCGTCTGGCCGGGCGACTGGAACGGCTCTCCGTGGAGCGCTGCGTGCGCATGGCGATGGACGATCGGTTCACGTTTGACTTTGCCGAGGCGGCCCGGGTCATCGAGATCTTCGGATACTTCCGGCACACCAAGGGTAAGTACGCCGGGAAGCTCTTTGAGTTGATGCCGTGGCAGGAGTATTTCCTGGCCATGCTCTACGGCATGAAAAAGACGGGTACTGACCTACGGACGTTCCGCAAGGGGCTGCTCTGCGTCCCCAAAAAGAATGGTAAGTCCGAATTCGCCGGAGCGATCGGTGTGCTGATGACCTTCTTCGAGAACGAGGAGGGGGCCGAATGCTACTCGGCGGCCAACAAGCTGGACCAGGCGGTCTACAGCTGGGAGGCGGGCATGAAGATCCTCAAACGGCTGCGCCACGAGAGCGAAAGCATCAATCAGGACCTGGCACTCTACAATTCGACCAACAACCGTAACCTGATCAATCTGGCCAACGATAGTTTCTTCCGGCCCATTAGTTCGGACTCCAAAACCCTGGACGGAGTAAATCCCCACCTGGCGCTGATCGATGAATACCACGAGGCCAAAGATTCAAGTATTCCCGACAACATGGAATCCGGTAGCGTTGCGCGCGAGCAACCCCTCCTGCTCTATACCACCACCCGCGGGTTCAACCCCCTGGGACCTCTATACCAGTTCGAGCAAAGCTGTATCCGGATCCTCGAGGGAGATCAGGAGGACTTTACCCTGCTGCCGATGATCTATACCCTGGACGAGGGAGATGACTGGGAGGACGAAGGCGTTTGGGAAAAAGCAAACCCCGGCCTGGGCCGTACCCCGACCCTCGACGGCCTGCAAACGATGTACACCAAGGCCCGTAACGAAGGTTCCACGGCCGAGATCAACTTTAAGACTAAAAACCTCAACCTGTGGGCGACAGTCGAAGAGCGTTGGATCAAGCATTCCGACTTCATCAGCGGATGCAGCCGGTGGGATCCGGCGGAGCTGGCGGGCTTGCGCTGCTTTGGAGGCCTTGACCTGGGAAAGACCCGTGACTTCACGGCCATTGCCTACCTGTTCCCTCCCCAGGCTCACTTTGATCGTTACCGGGTGCTGATGCGCTACTTTCTTCCGGAGGAAAGTGCCGAGGAACTGATTCGTAAGGACATGGTACCCTACTTCGACTGGCAGTCAAAGGGCTACATCACCCTCACCCCCGGAAACGTCATCGATCTGGACTACATCTTCTCGGTCATTCTGCAGGATCACGCTCTGTTCGACCTGAAGGGGATGTCCTACGATCCCTGGAATGCCACGCATCTGGCGACGAAGCTCACTGCCGAGGAGGTCCGGATGAACGAATTCAGGCAGAATACGGGCACCTTCAACGAGCCGATCACCAAGATGGAGAATGTTATTCTTACCGGTGAGCTCGATCACGCATACAATCCGGTATTGGGCTGGAATTTTGGTAACGTGGTGCTGTACCGCGATCCCAACGGCAACGTAAAGTTTGACAAGAATCGCTCCCGCTCGAAAATCGACGGGGCAGTGGCTTTAGCAGAGGCATTTGGCGAATACCTCGATTTCAAACTGGAGGAGACTCCTGAATTCACCATATCATGGATGTGATCACCCACCTTACCGCCAAAGAACGCGCTGCCGTCAAGTATGCCCTCGACCTACACGGTACGGACGCCTACTTCGTCCGCTACTATAAACTACTGAGCGGCCCCGTCACCGCGGAGGAAGCCTACCAGGAGCTGGAAGCCGAACTGGTGGACCTCACCGGGCGCCGGCGCTACCAGGACTATCAATCCTTCCGCAAGAAGCGCTGGCAGTACTGTACCCGGCTGTCTACGCGCAAATAATCTGACTACCGTCTAAACTCGGTCAACGGAGTTGACGCGATCGACGGCCCGCCCGGCGGATTTTTGGGCCATGACCGCCACGGTAAACAAGGTTGGAGTACTGAAGCGCCTGGAATCCGCCTTTTTGCCGTCCGCCTGGACCGCCGAGGGGAGAACCTCCGTAGCTACGACCGCCGCCGCGCCTACCCGTGCGACGGAGCGTCGGTCCACAGGGCTACCAACGGAACTAAAGGGCAATATGGACGGCCCCACCGTGGCGATGCTGCTGAAGGGTTGGGGCTTTGACGTCAGCCAGGTCACCGAATCCACCGCCCAGTCGATCCCGGCCTTTAATCGGGCCATTGAGGTCGTTGCCAGCCAGATCGCCAGCCTGCCGGTCGGGGTGTTCGTTGACACCGAGGACGGCGGTAACCGCGCGGCCGTGGAACACCCGCTGCACGATATGCTGCAGTTCCGGGTGCACCCCCTGGTAAATTCATACGACTTTCGGGCGGCCGTAGTCCGTCAACTATTTCTGAAGGGCGAGTGCTTTGTCATCATGCGCTACGCCGGCGGCGACTTGCGGCGGCTGGAGATGCCGACCATCCGGCCGGAGGTTGTTGAGGGGCGCGGCGGCAAATTCCACTACGTATTTGAGGGAGAGGCGGTCGACTCCGCCAACGTGCTTCACTTCAAGATCAACAGCGCGGACGGCGTGCGGGGGCAGGGGAGTGTTGCCCTGTTTCGGGCCACCTTTGAGCGCATCCTGGCCGAGATCGAGCTCGGCCGCGTCTACTTCACCAACGCCGGCCAGGTGAGCGGCCTGCTGGTGCCCGACCAGCCCATGAACCCAAAGCAGGCCGAACAGGCCATGGCCGTCTGGAACGGCCAGAACGTGGGCAAGGAAAAGACCGGAAAGATCGGCATGCTTCCCCACGGCTTCAAGTACCTGAAGATCGGCTCGACGATGAGCGATAACCAGATGGCCGAAGCCCGCAAGGCCACCATTCAGGACATTGCCAACATCACCGGGGTGGACGCCCTGCTGCTCGGCAGCCTCGAGGGCAGCACCTTCAACAACGTCGAGGAGAGCAACCGCAAGTTCGTGCAGTTCACTCTGCGGCCTATCATCAAGCTCATCGAGGATGAGATGAATTCGAAGTGCTTTTCCACCGAGGAGCGCCGCACCCACTACGTCCGCTTCAACGTGGACGGTCTGCTCCGTGGTGATACGAAGAGCCGCGGCACCTTCTACGCCGTCATGCGCAACGTCGGCGCAATGAGCCCCAACGAAATCCGGGCCCTGGAGAACATGGCCCCCTACGAAGGCGGCGATCGCTACGACATGCCTCTGGCCTCCAATGTGAAACCCGAAAACGAAAAACCCATTGGTCAAGATCAATAACCCCATCGAGCACCGCCACTTCGAAGTGGACACGCGCGCCGAGCCCGCCGCCGACGGACGTACGATCTCGGGCTACGCCGCGGTGTTTTCCGAAGTGGCCGAGATCTCCGGCTGGTTTCACGAACGCATCGAACCGGGTGCCTTCGACGGCTGCGATATGTCGGACGTCCGTGCCCTGTTCAACCACGACGCGAACCACGTCCTGGCGCGCTCCAAGTCCCGTACGCTGACCCTTGAAGTGGACAGCCGCGGACTGAAGTACACCTTCACCGCGCCCGAAACCACGATCGGTAACGATGTGCTGGAGATGATTCGCCGCGGTGACATCTCCCAATCCTCCTTTGCCTTTCGCGTGAAGGAAACCAGCTGGGTCGACAACTACAACGGCCAGAACGTCGACCTGCGCAAGATCCTCAAGATCGAGGTGGTGCGCGACGTCAGCCCGGTCACCTATCCGGCCTACGACATCACCACCGTGGACGCCCGCTCCGCACCGACCGGCGACGCCGCACCCGCGGACCCGCCCCGCCCCGAAACACCCAAAACCGTCTTCAGCGAGCGCTTTGCCGAGGACATCAAATTCTTTACCACCCGGCTCTAAGCCGACAACCCATTTCTACTATGACCAAGAGTCAGGAATTGCGGCAGAAGGCCGCTCAGAAGAACAAGGCCTTCGGGGCCCTCCTCCAAAAGGTAGCCGACGAAGGCCGCTCCTACACCGAGGACGAGCAGAAGCAGGCCGATACGCTGCGCTCCGAAATCGAGGACCTCGAAAAGCGTGCCACGGACCTCGAGTTCGTCGAAAAGCGTGATGCGGACGCCGCCGCTGCCGCCGCCGCCGCCGCCCGCAACGTAGCCACGCAGGCCGGCGGTAACCCTTCCGACCGGGGGGAAGCCCGCGAGCAGGATCAGAAGGTGCGCGAGTACCGCTTCACGTCCGCCCTGCGCTCCTTACTACGTAACGAACCCCTCTCGGGCGTAGAGAAGGAGATGCAGGAAGAGGCCCGCTCCGAGGCCGCCAAGTTCGGCCACTCGGTACAGGGTGCGGCCGTTCCCAGCTTCTTTCTGGAAGCACGCGCCACGGCGACCACCGTCAGTGCCCCCAGCGCCGGGGTTACGGTTGACCGCCGCCTTACGGGGCTGGTGGAGCAGTTGCGCCCCGAGCCCATGGTGGAACGCATGGGCGCCAACGTCATTACCGGCCTGACCGGGAACCTCGAGGTACTGCGCCAGACCGGCGCTACGGTAGCCAGCTGGGCCGGGGAGATCGATCCGGCCCCCGAAACCACGCCCGCCTTCGGCAGCTTCACGCTGAGCCCGAAGCGGCTTACCGCCTACACCGAAGCCAGCCGCCTGCTGCTGCTGCAGTCGAGCCTCCCGCTCGGCTACGAGAACTTCCTGCGCCGCGACCTGCGCATCGCCAATGAGCTGGCCCTCGATAAGGCCCTCATCGACGGTAGCGGTACGGGCGCCGTACCCCAGGGTATCCTCAATACCCCCGGCATTGGCTCCGTCGCCGGAGGCGCCAACGGGGCGGCCCTCGATCGGATCCACCTACTGGCCCTCGTGGCCGCGGTGGTCGACCTGGATGCCGGCACCGACACCATGGCTTTCCTGACCAACACCAAGGCCAAGGCCAAACTGATGGCCACCAAGCTGGACGCCGGCAGCGGCCGCTTCCTGATGGAGGACGGTCAGGGTACCCTGCTCGGTTACCGCGCCGGTTTCTCCAACCAGGTGCCTTCCGACCTGACCAAGGGCACCGGCACCGACCTGTCGGCGGTCATCTTCGGCGACTTCCGCCAGCTGATGGTTGGCCAGTGGGGTGGTCTCGACCTGGTGGTCGACCCCTACACCAAGGCGCGCAACGCTACGGTGGCGCTTACCATCAACTCCTTCTGGGATGCCGCCGTGCGCCAGCCCGCCGCCTTTGCCGCGATGAAGGACGCCATCACCACCCTCTCGTAACCCCAGTTTAGCCCGCTGGTGAGTCCACCGGCGGGCTAAAACGCAGTAATCATCAGACATGAAAAAAGTAATTTTCACCAAAAGCCCCACGTGCGAGCCCTGGAAACTGGCCTACGACGAGGGCGACACCGCTACCCTGAAAAACGACGTGGCCGACGACCTGATCCGGGCCAAATTCGCCGTCGACTTCGAGGACGAGTCGGCCGCCGTAGCCTCCACCGTTCCCGCCGAGATCGGTCCCGAAGCCGAGGCCGCCGCTGAGGAACGCGCTCAGGCCATCGCCGACGCCGAAGTGGGCAAGGAAACTCTGGCCGAAGCCCACCGCGCCGACGTGCAAGCCGCCGCAAAGGATGCCGGCTTGCAGGAGCGCAAGATTCAGGAGGCCAAGAAGGAAGCCGAAATCGAAAAGGCCGAGCTCAACGTCAATGATGACGAGCAGGCCATTACTCCCGACCCCAAGACCGCCACTAAGAAGTCGGGCGGTAAGAAGTCGTCCAAGAAGTAAGCCCCCGCCATGGCCACCGTAATCACTCCACCCGCTTTCGAGCCGGTAACCGTGCAGGAAGCCAAGCGCTGGCTGCGCGTGGACCACAGCGAAGATGACGCGCTGATCGGCTCGCTCATCCGCGCGGCCCGGGAGTGGGTGGAGCATTACACGAATACGGCTTTCGCGCAGCGAACGCTTGAGGTGACCGGCTACCGGATGGTGTATGGTGCCGGACCGGGCATCGGGCCCATCGAGGAGGTTGTCAGTGTCACCGTCGGCGATACTACTCTTGCTCCTGCGGATTACTACCTCAGCCAGACCTACCCCTACGATACAGTACTGCTGCACGCCCGCGCCACGGATGTGCTGACCGTTCGGGTGAAGGTAGGGGAGGCTACCGTAGCCGACGACGTACCCGACGTGGTGAAGGTGGCCATGCAGCTCATCATCACCGAGAATTACGAAAAGCGCACCGACCGCATCCGCAAAATGCCCACCGCCGCCGAAAACCTCCTAAATCCGGTGCGCAGATGGGTTTGATCGGACAAATGCGGCACCGGGTAACTATCCAGCCCCTCACCGTCTCCCGCGGAGAACTAGGGGCCCAGGTGGACACCTACGCCACGGGCGGTCGTACCGTGTGGGCAGCCGTAAACTACAAGACCGCCGGCAGCGATGAGCGGCAGGCGGGTAAACAGGTGGTTGCGCGTACCCGCATCGAGGTGATCGTGCGCCGCGAGAGCGGACCGGTGCGGACCTCGGACCGGCTGCACTTCGACGGTGACGTACTGCAGGTCGATAGTGTGCTGCGCACCGGGGAACGACTCGAATACCTGCTCATCGAATGTCACCAGGTGGGCGAGCAAAAAGTAGGCAGCTGATGGGACGCGGACAACTCAGCAACGCACGCCTGATCAACCGCGAGATCGACGCCTGGATCGGTAAGGTCGAGGACTCCGTCAAGGACTTTGATCGCCGCGACCGTAAGCGCATCCTCTACAAAGGAGCGCAGCCCCTCGTGCGGGCGGCCCGTAAGCTGGCTCCCAAATCAGCCCGGGCTCACTACCGGCGGAACAAGGGGGACAAGGAACCCATCAAATACAACCCCGGAAACGTCCGGCGGGCCATCAAGCGGCTTGACCTGCGGCGCAGCAAGGATGCTTACGTCGGCGTTCAGAACCGACGCAAGAAGGTGCGGGAGTACGGCGGCCCCGGCCAGCCCGTGGACCCCTACTACGCCGCCATGATCTACGGCAGTGCCGCGGCCTTTAAGCGGCGGGTACTGACCCCGGCCGTAGTGAGCACCCGGCAGCAGATCGTGGGGGAGGTCAAAAAGGCTTCCCTGACGGCCATCAAGAAAAACGCCCGCCGACAAGGCATCAGTACCGGCGCCTGAGTATGAACGCTGAATACGCCATACACGACCTGCTGAGCGAGCGCACCGAGCTCACCGCCCTGGTGGCCGATCGGATCTACCCGGTCATGCTCCCGCAAAACGTTGCGGTGCCGGCCGTGCTGATCAATCAGCTCTCCGAGCGGCAGGTGATCGGCAAGGACGGACCGGTCGCCAGCGGCTGGGAATTCCAGATCGACATCATGGCCCTGGATTACCCCACGGTGCGCCAGATCGCCCGCGAGGTAAAGCAGGCCCTCAATTGGCAGACCCGGGAGCTCGACACGGGCCAAACCGTGCGCACCGTGTTCGACGACGAGAGCGACGCGGCCTTCGAGCCGGAACAAAAATATTACCAAATCGTGCAGGAATACCGCGCGCGAAAACTCTAATCATTCCCTAAAACCCTTGCATCATGGCCTCCACTGGCGTCATCAACGGTACCAACTTCCGGCTCTACGTCGACGGCAAGCCCCTCGGCCACGCCACCTCCTGCACGATCTCCTTTTCCATGGAAACCCGGGAAACGGTGGATAAGGACAGCGTGGGTGGTTACGCCAGCGCCGAAGCCGGTAAGCGGTCCTACTCCATCTCCTTCGAGGGCTTCCTCTCCGAGGACACCACCCTCAACACCGTAGCGGTGAACAGCGTAGCCGGACTGCTGGCTGTCTTTAACTCTGACGCCAAGTTCGCCTGGCGCGCCACCACCGATGTGGTCGGCGACGTGCTGTTGAGCGGCAGCGGCCTGATGTCCGATTTCTCCCTGACGGCCCCCGTCGAGGAAAACGGCACGATCTCCGGCACCATCACCGGCGTTGGCGCTCCGACCATCGGCGCGGTACCCGTATAGACCGTAAATCCTCACCACCAACGACAAACACAGCAGTAGTATGGCTAATAAAGCTAAACCCAATACCCTCCAGATCGCCGGCCAGGACTGGCCCGTCCGGTGGGATTTCACCGCCATCAAGCGCACGCTACCCCTGGCGGGCCTGAGTCGCATGAGTGAGGCCGATCGGATCGGGGATGAACTGCCCTTCGAGGCGGTCCCCACCTTCATCCGGAATTTGATCCGCTCCGGATTGAGCCGGGCCAAGGACGACCGCGAGGCTCCCACGGTGGAGCAGATCGAGGAGGCCCTCAACGATGACCTCACCCTGACCGGACGCGCCTTTCAGGCCGTAGCCGGCGACTCGTCCGGAAGCCAGCCAGCCGACACCGGGGGAAAGAAGAAGCCGAGGACCCCCAAGCCGTAGCCCTGGGAGTTCTCGGCCTTTCCCTCGACGATTACGAACGCCTGACGCCCGCCGAGCTGGCCGCCGCCCTTCGGGCCCGGCAGCGCAACGAGCGACAGGAGTGGGAGCGGCTCAGAATGCTGATGTACGCGGTACTGGCCCCCTACCAGAAAAGCGGGGCCAAATTCAAACCCACGGACGTGCTCCGGCTCCCGTGGGACACCAATTACCCCGGTCAGGACGCGACGCCAGCTCCCGCCCTGACCGCCGAAGACTTAAAAAAGCGCGCCGCCCTCTTCGCCAAGTGGGACGCCGAGATGAAAAATGGCCAGTAGTGATCTCAAAGTACGGTTAGGGGCGGATCTGTCCGCCCTGGCGAACTCCCTCAAGGGAGCGGAAAACCAGCTTAAGCGCTTCGGGTATAAGGCCGAGCGCCTGGGCCGCGATCTGACCACGCGCGTCTCGCTACCGATCCTGGGCATCGGGGCGGCCGCGGTGTCCACCTTCGCCGGTTTCGACAAGGCCGAAAAGGGCCTGGCCGTCTTCGCCGGCTCGACCGAGCAGGGCGCCAAGCAGCTCGCCCAACTGCTCAACGTTGTCAAGGACACGCGCACTACCCTCGACCTGAAGGTGGCCAGTGACGCCAGCCTGAAACTGCAGGCCGTGGGTCAGAGTGCCGCCCAGGCCCAGGAGACCGTCAAACAGCTTGGTATCGCGGCGACGGTCTCCGGATCCAGCATCGACGACGTGGGGGGCGTGGTGCGCCAGTTCTCCCAGATCATCGGCAAGGGGAAGATCGAACAGGAGGACCTCAACAGTATCCTGGACCGGATGCCGGCCCTGGCCAAGGTTATTAAGGACGAATTTGGGGCCAGTACGGCCGAGGAGATCCGCGGCACGGGCATCGCCATGCAGACCTTCGTGAGCCGGCTTATCGCGGCCATCGACGCCAACGAGGACTTTCAGAACGTGCAGGGGGGTATCACCAAGGCCCTGGACTCCTTCGGCGTGGAACTGCAGGTGGCCGGTAAGGAGCTCGGCGAGGTAATCACCAAGACCTTCAACCTGGAGGAGAACCTGGGTAGGCTGGCCGGATTCATCAGCCGCAGCGTGGCGGCCTTTAAGAGCCTCAGCCCCGCCATGCAAAAGACCGTGATCGTCGGAGCCAGCGCCGCGGCGGCCATCGGGCCCCTGACCTTTGGTCTCGGAGCGGCGGCACGGACCGTACCGCTGCTGACTTCGGGATTTAAACTGCTGGCCGGCCCCCTGGGCTCAATGTCCAAACTGGCGCTCACCTTCGGTAAGAGCATCGGCTCGGCCTTCACCATCTTCGTAAAGGGAAGCGCCATCGTGCGCGCCACGACACTACTGGGAGGACTCACCAAGGTGCTCGGCCTACTAAAGATCGGTCTGGGAGCTTTGCTATCCCCGATCGGCATAACGGTGGCCGTCGTCGGCTCCCTCGTGGCCGGCTTCGTGCTGGCCTACAAACGCAGCGAGTTCTTCCGTGGGCAGATTGCCCGGCTGGGGAAGCAGTTGGAGCCAGTTATCGACCTCATTAAGGACCTGGCCGGAAAGGTCTTGGGAAGCCTGGGGATAAAAGCGAAGTCTGTAGGCGATGCGTTTCTCTCAGTATTCGGTGCGGTCGGTGCATCGATATCCTTCATAATTGAGGCGGTGGATGGTTTCACTAAAAACCTCGGACTCCTCGGTAAGGCTTTGGGTAGCTACGCCAAGCTGGACTTTACCGCGGGCGATGCCTTTTTGGACGCCACGTCCTTTTCTAGAATTGGTGGTCGTGCCGCCCAGGCTTTCCGGACAACGTTCGATCAAATTACGGCCGAGCCGGTCAAGGTGGGGGGAGCCAAGGGTGAGGAAGTAGTCGTCGTCGAGGATCCTGTCATACCATCCGGTAACGGCGACAAAAAGCAGGTGAACAACGCCCGCCGGGTCCGCCTGCTCGGCGACAATACGCCATCCCTGAGCAAGGGAGACCGGGAGGCGCTGAGCAAGATGTTTACCGACTTGGTGGCCACCCGGCGTGAAGCTACTTTTTTGCAAGAACAGCTGGACGGACTGCAGGTCAATCCTGATTTAGACGCGCAGCCCATCAATTCCATGAAGTCATTGCTTGCCTCCCTAGGCACGGAGATCCAGGAGAACCTGGGCACGGCCTTTGCCGAAGTGGATATAAAGGCCCAACTGTTTGGCAGCTCTTTCGATGCATTGTCAGAGAAGATCAACCTCACGAAGGACGCCATAATTGAGGCTCTAGAAGAGGGGCTCCAGCCAACCGACGATGTAGTAGCTGCCCTCATTGAAAGACTACAGCAGCTGCAAGAAGAGCAAGACGAAACCACCGAAAAGTTTGGGGAAATGTCATCGGCGCTTGAGGCCCTCGAGCAGGTGTCGAGCTCGGCCTTCGACCAGGTAGCCAAAGCGATGAACGACGGGGCCAGCGCCGTGAAGGCGTTCGGCGCTACGGTCGTAGCCTCCATTCGTGACGCCATTGCCGCCGAAATTAAGCTGGCCGTGGCCACCCAGGTGGCCAGCGCCCTCAAGAGCGTACCCTTTCCCTTTAACGTCGGCCTGGCCGCCGGTGCGGGCGCCGCCGCGGGGGCTCTGTTCACCACGGCCATTAATGCGCTCAAAATCCCGGCCCTGGCCGCCGGCGGTATCACCACCGGACCCACCCTGGCCCTGATCGGCGAGGCGGGCCAGGAGGCGGTAATCCCCCTGGACAAGCTGAACGACATCCTCGGCAACCGGGGCGGGGACGCGGGAGCCGGCCTCGGGGGAAGCGTGGAATTCATCATCCGTGGCGATAACCTGGTGGGGGTCCTTGACCGGGCCCGACCCGCCTACAATCGTTCGTTCTAGTGGCTAGCCTGCTCCATAGTACCGGCTACACCCTGGCGGGCGACAAGTTCGACGTCTACCTCGACCGGGGGGAGCCCGGGGGCATCCCTCTGGACATCAAGTGCCGGAGCCTGCGCCGGACGTACCGATCGGCGGGAGACAACGCCAACTCTACACTGCTGGCCTCCAAACTCAGCGTCACCTTCTACGTGACCACCCAAGCCCAGAAAGATGCCCTCTTTCAGTTGACCGAGGCCTCGGAACTGGAATTCTGCCTCCGGCTGCTGCTCAACGACCAACTGGAGTGGGCGGGTTTCGTGCTCATGGATTTGGTGAGCGTGGAGTTCGGCGTAGATCGCTATGACTTCACGGTGGCCGCAACGGACGGCCTGGCCAGGCTCAAGGAAATCGACTACGACCCGAAGGGGATCGAGGGCTTTGATCACTACCTGGCCCACCTGTACCGCATCTTTACCGAGATGCCCCTGGCGCGCTACTTCGGCCCCGGGCAGGTGTTCCTGTCGGTACACTCCACGCTGTGGCCGGATCAGCTCACGCCGGCCCTGGGGGTGGCCCAGCTGGAGCTCCTGCGCATCAACATCAAAGCCCTGCGCACCGTCGACGCTAAGGGAGAGATCAAGTACCGCACCTTCTACCAGGTACTCGAGGAGCTCCTGCGGATGCTCGGTGCCCGGCTGACCTTCGCGGGCGGACGCTACTACCTGGTGGAGACGGTCGACTACAGCCGCCAGGACCAGGTACTCTCCTGGCACGACTACGACGCCTGGGGCCAGCACCTCGACGGTCGCACCCCGGTAGGCTGGTACGAGCTGTCTACCGAGATCAACGGTAGCGATTCTACGGCCCTGGCCGGCGGCAACATTACTTTCCTGCCACCGCTCAAGGGCGTAACGGCGACCTACCGTCACTTCAGCCGGCAGAACCTGCTGCCGGGGGAGAATGGGACGTGGGGACGGCTATCGGCGCCCGTCAGGAAGGTTCGCAACTTCCGGGCCAGCGAAGGCGCCGGGCAACTGCTGCTCTCCGGTAAAGTTTCCATAAAGTACACGCCGCAGGCCAGCGTGACGATTCCGCTTCCGGGAAAGTCGGCACTGCTGCGACTGGCCGTCCGTATGGCGATTGCCGAGGACGACGACGCGAACAACGGAGATGGCCTGGCCCGCGAGGTGATCATCACTGCCGCCGGGGCGACGTACAAAGCCGAGGAATGGAAGCCGGGCGGCATGAGTAACGCCTGCTATTTCGTGTTCAGCATGCCCCCGCTGCAGTTCTCTTCCGGTACTACCGTGTCATTCAATATCACGACGCCGGTCGTTCCCCGGTCGGGCACTCTGTACTTTTCCATTTCCGGTGAAGGACTTTATCAAGATGCTGCCCCGATAGATCCGGCCGCGGTAGACTACACGGTCTCCAATCTTTTCCTGGAAAGCCTGCTCACTGGATCTATTGACGATCAGTACAACGAAACCGTCTTCGAGGTCGCCAATCAAAGCGAGTACCGCAATAGTGCAGCTTTGGAAACGGTACACCTCTTCGGCGACGGACCCGGCGACAACACCTTCGGGCGTATCGAATCGCTTTCGGGGGAGGACAACTTCGGTCAGCCAATTTATGAATTGACCAGCGGCTGGCGGCGCTGGGACAACCAGTACTATCTCGACCGGGACAGCATCGGTAGTCTGGCGCATACGGAACTCTGTGCCTGGATGGCGCTGGGCCTGCAGCGCGTACAGCGCGAGCGCCTGGACATCTCGGTACGCACTACCGGCTATGCCCCCCACATGCTCCTGGTTTACGACTCAAAGGTGTACCTCTGCGAGGACGGCGAGCAGGACGTGCTGCGCGACGAGTGGCGCGGATCCTGGCTGCACATTTCCTTTCGCCCGCCGCCGCCGCCGGAGCCCCCGCGCAAACGCGAGGATATCGGATCAAAGGATCCCCTCGACATCTCCAGACCGGAACTGCCCCTGCCGGGTAGCGTAGGACGACCGGGTACCGGTGGTGGAGGGGGTGAACGCGAAGCGGAGCGGGGAGCCGCCGACCTGGGGATCAAGCGTACGCAGCTCAACTCACTTCCTACCGTCCTCACCCGTGAGGTCGTCGTGGGGCTGCCCGAGGAGGAGCCGACGACCGTGCGCAAGATCAATTTGGGGCGCCCCCCGTCCGAACTGCCCATCTACCGCGATCAGCGACTTTTTCTGACCGACCCGGCCACGGGGGCCAAAAAGACCGTGCGGGCGCGCTTCGACTACGAGCTGGGCGTGGAGACCGACGCTGGAGATCCGGATGCACGCCCCTACTACGAAGCCGACGGCACGCTGCGCTTTTTAAAGCAGTCGGGCGGAGATCTCGAGGTAGAGGATGAGGACGGAGAGCCCATCGTGCTTCCGGCCGGCAGCTACGTGCAGTACGACCCCGGCTTCGTACTGCAGAGCGTCAATGCCCTGCGCGCGGCGCCCTTCACCGCCGTGGTGGCCGGCTACGACACTCCGCTGTTCGAGGGGTACCTCGACTGGTTCTGGTACCCCACCGCCCTGGAGGGCCACGAGCTGCGCGGGGTGACCTTTTCCCTGGTGCGCAACCCGACGGCCGCCGCCGTTAAGATCAACCTCAAATACTTCGACGACGGAGAGGAGCGCTACACGGTAGCCACCTACCAGGGAAGCGGTCGCGGGGGTCACGTAGCCGTGAGGGGGATCATCCGCGGGGGCTACTACCGCCTTCAGGTGGAGCGCATCGACGGGGACTCGCCCCGCGGCTTGCAACTAACTATTGATACCGTAAGACGTCTGAAATTATGAATTTACGCAACCTGCTCGCCTCGCTTTTCCTTCTGACCCTTTCGGTCACGGCCTACGGTCAGGTCCCCGCCGTGGACGATCCCAAGGATGAGGATGCGATCTATTCCTACAGCCGCGGATTCCCCACGGTGCTGCGCCTGGACACCATGCGCGCCTATATGGCCCCGGAGGTCGATACCGGACTGATACGCACCTACATTCCCGGTGTCAACCCCGTGCCTGCCGCCGATCGCTTCAAGTTCATCCGAGCAGCCGACAGCCTCATCTACTACATCGATGCCGGCCGGCGGGGCCTTCGCATGACCGGATCCACGGCCGCCAACGAGGAAGCCATCATCCGGCGGGTGAGCGACAGCATTCAGCTGGTGCGCAACCTGATTCCCGTAGTTCCCGATAGCATCGTGTTACAGTCTAAACTAGACAGTGCCATCAACACCCGGGTGACGGAGGGAGTGGTTCGCGTCATCGCCCGCGACAGCGCCCTGGCTGCCGAGCAACGCGGCAGAGCCTACGCCGCCCAGGAGGCCCTCACGGCCCGCGACAGCGCCGCGCGCTATACCGACAGCCTCTTCGCGCTGATCGACACGACGTCCCTCGGCGGTGCTAGTCAGACATACGCCGATTCGGTGGCCCTGGCTGCGGAGCGCAGAGCGCAAGATTCCCTCGCGGTAGAAAAGCAGCGACTACAGCAGCAGATCGCCACCGCGGCTGCGGGGGAGTACTTCGTGATCACTGCATCCTACCTGGCGGGCCTGCCGAACGCGCCGAAGGAGGTCTACGTAAATAACGGAGTCACCTTCACCGCCAACACGACCATTGCCGACTCGGTGAAGCTGCGCTTCGGTCCGTCCGGCTATTTAACGGTAACTGCTGGCTCCATCGTCACGCTGGGGCGGGAGTACGAGGCTCCGGCCTACCAGTGGATCTTTCGCGGCAACGGCCGCTACCTGCAGAAGAAGCTCTCGGTGTACCTCACCTGGTTTGGTGCTACGGCGGACGGTGTAGTCGACGTAGCCGATCGGTGGGCGGTCATCAGCGGTGGTACGGCCGCGAACCCCTTTAAGCACGCGGTGCGTCAGGCGAAGTACGCGATGGACGGGCAGCGCGACTGGGAGATTCGCGTCCCGGCCGGTCTCTACATTGGAAATGATGCCAGCCAGGCGGTTCGCTCCGCCTACGCCGGCGGCACGTCGGAAGTGTACTACCGCGAAAACGAAGGCAGCCTAAGTGCCTACGAGCGGCTGTACAACAATGGAGTAACCACTTACGAAGTGGTAGATAACGGCGGCTTCATCCTGGAGGACGGTGCCGTGGTTGTGCCCCCGAACAACCCCGCGAACACGACCTACTGGGCCGTGGACCTGGGCCTCGGCTACCGCGATACGAACTGGGACTACGACCTGGTGGACGTGGCCACTTACGACACCACTTCGGCCACCCTGAATTCCCGGGTATTCCAACTCAAGACCGCCGCGGATGCAGCGGTGTGGGTCGGGCGGCGTAAAGCCTTTTTGTCCGGCGGGGCCAGCTACGGAGATCAGCAGCACGGGGAGCAGTTGCTCATCGATTCCGTCGTGGGGCTAAACGTCCACCTGAACCAGCCCCTGGCCCTGGACTACTTCCCCAGCCGCAACAGCCACTACGGGGATCTCAACGCCAGTTTCACGCAGCCAGCCGTAGGGTCTAACGTGCAGGTGAACCTCTCCAAGTCCCCGCCGGTGGGCCCGAAGGGGAAGTACTTCAGCATTGGCAACGACCTCTACGAGCTGATTAGCAGCGACGGCGGAACGCTGTACACCATCCGAAACATCGGCAAAGGGAATAAGGCTGCGGGAACGGTGATCCCCACGGGTACAAAGGCGTACTTCCGACGGGTACTTATTCACACGCCCGGGGCACCGGAAAACTTTTACGTTCGGGGGTCGGGACCCGGGTCCATCATGGTCGGGCGTCGGGACCTGATCCGGTCATCGAACTTGTTCAATTCGACCGTGGAGAATATGACCCTGGTCTACGCCAAGCAGGGCACGGACGTGAACGGCCTGTGGCTGAACGCTGACGGCTACCGGGGCCTCAACCTGCGCAACCTGATCGTCTATTCGGTCAGTGGCCGCACCGAGGTAGGCCAGGCCGCCCGGTCCGGCACGGGCTTGCTCATCGAGAACGTCCAGTTTAGGGACATCTCCTTGGAGCTCACCGAATTTTCGAAGCTATCCACCCTGCGAGGTGTGGTGTTCGACGTGGACACTATTCGGGCTCCGTTCAAGCCGAAGTATAAGAATGCGGCGCTCCACGTTGGCGCCACGACCGCCGCTACCGTTCTTGAAGACGTCACGTTCAACGTGTCGAACTGCGACAACGCGATCGGTAACAGCGACATCGGTGAGTACGGTGCTACGAGTGGGGGCGGGATCCTCACGAGCGGTGTCCTCATGCGGCTGCACAACGTACAGACGGGCGTAAACGTCGGACCCGCCGGGGCGGACCTGCGCGGCATATCGATGTCCGGAAACGTCCGCGACCTCTTCGGTTCGGTGGGTGGTTCCCCGAAAGCGGGCACGGGATCCACTACTGGCATGTCTTACGGCAGCACGGGAGTAGTATGGAGCCGCGGCGGGCCTACGAACGTGGGTCTCGACTTCGTTGGGAACTTCGACCGCGTGTTTGGGAACTACTCTTCGTACGCGGTGGGTACCGTGAACGCTTCGCGCATCAAGTCCTACAACGGCGCCAACATTCCCAGTAACTTCTCTCAAGACTACGGCATCGTATTTCACCGCGACGGATTTACGGGCAAGCCTCTGCGTATTCAGCTCACGGCCAACTTGGCGAACTTCCCCCTGGGCCTTGATTCGGAGATCAAGTACCCAGGCAACCTCAGCGGCCCTAATGACTACATCCGGATCAACTGTACGCAGTGCCCGATCTACAACACCAACGAGACCTACACCGGCATCACGAAGGATACCACCATCTGCGTGGGGGGTGGGTGTACTTCCCAGGGAGCTATTCAGACGGAGAACACGACGGATGAAATCCAGATCCCCATTCCTACGCCGGACGGTAGTGGCTTCTATCTGCAGGGGCGCGAGGACGTCATCGTTCCATTCCCCACCGGCTCCGCCACGGACCCCTGCGAGGGAGCCATAGAAGCCTACAGCGACGAAGAAGCCGCTGCCCTCGGTGTGCCGATCGGTGGCTTCTACCGCGTGAAACCCCGAAACGATACCGGTCTACCCGCCGGATACTGTGCCATCAGAAAACAATGATCATGAGACTATTATTCGTCCTTCTAATTTTCACGGCCGGTCTCTCGGCTCAGGTATCTATCCGCGTTGATCAGGCGCTCGATCAGTGCGTCCCAAAGGGACAGGGATTTGCGACACTGGTGGTTTCCGCCAGTGGTGGAACGGCCCCGTACTACTTCGAGCTGAAGGCTGCGAGTGGTGAGTCCGTCCCCGTGCTGGACACGTCTGCTGTCGACGACGAGCTCGTCACCTTCAATGTCCTCGGTGGCTCCCGCTACGTGGTGGCCGTCGCGGATGCGGTGGGGGCCCGGGACACGACCGCCCCCGTTTTCCTGAAGTTCGACGCTACGCCGCCCACGGTCAGCCTGCTTTCCATAACCTACCCGACCTCGACCGCCAGCCTGGACGGGGAGCTCGTGGCGCTGGTGAAGGATTCGCGAGGTGTAGTCCGGTCGCTAACCGATGGCGGCTCAATCACCTGGTCTACGGGGTCGAGTGGCTTCTCCAGTGGGCCCATTTCGGCGGGTACCTATTCTTACACTTACACCAGCCGCGGGGGCTGCACGGCGATCCTCGACACGACGATCGTCGCGAAGGCATCCGCGCCAGTGACATTGGACTCTATCGTATCGAACCCGGGCCTCGGGCGCATCTCCGGGAATCCCAATAACATCCCCCTTCTCCAAAACCAACCGGCAACCAGTGAACAGTACTGGACGGTGACGGACCTGTACGGTGTTCGCTGGGAGTACAACCCCGACCGGGACAGTCTGCCCTGGCAGCCGGACCTTGCTAGTGGCGCAGTGGCTCCACCCCGCTCGGCCACGGAAAGCCAGGCGCTGTCCCTCGCAACCGAAATTGCCAACGTGGACACATCCGGAACGAGAAGCCTCGCCTCGCGCGTAGACTTGCTCGTCCGGGAACTTTCACTGCGCGAGGTGGATTCCCCTTCCGCTATGGTCGGGCGGTTCTACCCCAGGGGAGTGCTGCTGCGCACCAGGGGGTATTACGCGCCAGGCGACGGAGGGCGCGCGACCTACGTAGTCCAAAAGGACAGCCTCGCCGGGTACCCCGTGGATAGTGTAGCGGTCATTCCAGTGATTGGGGGCTACGCCATTCTCCAATTCGCCAACGGCGTGGCGAACGTCCAGGCATTCGGCGCCAAGGACCGCGCGAATTACTTCGTCCGCAAGAACCCGATCGCTCCACCCGCACCGACCGCAGCCGATTTTTCCGATGACGCGTTTCGCCGAGCAATTGCGTTTCTCAATGCACAAACCAAGCTGAATACGAAAACGAACCCAAGGGTTCTAGTCTACGACGGCCAGTACTACATAAACGATCTGGAGATACGCCCCGCAAACGGCGTAGAGATCCACGCGGTCGGCACCAGTATGCTTCACGTAGCGGGGAACCAGGACGTCTTCGTATTCGATGGACATGTATCGATGACCCACACGGTGCGCCTTTCCAGGAAGACCTGGATCGGCACCACCACGAGTGAGTGGTATCCGACGGGCAATAACCTTACCCCACTGGACACCACCTCGACGGGGGTTCGTATCGCCAACTCCCGGAACAGCTTTTTCTACGTGACCGCCATGAAGTTCGTCGATGGAATTCTCCTGCAGGGCGATGGGGACGGCAACGTCAATAATGTGATCTACGGGCAAGAAGTCTTTAACAATAGATACAACTACCACATCTTGAACGTGAACGGGGGGTGGAGCAACAGTAACACCTTCATTGGCGGGCGGGCCAATGGGACTGGTCTCGTCGGACGGAATTACGCAGTAGACATTGACTGCGCGTACCTGAAAAATAACTCGGGAGATAACAATACGTTTGTCAATCTCAACTTCGAGGGGTCGACCAACTACAAGTATGCCGTGTACAATGATGGGCCGTACAACGTGTTTTTGAACTGCCGGCTTGAAGGAGTGCGGGCAAAACAGCTCTACTTCACCGAGAACAGCAAGGGAAGCAGCATTAGCGGCTACGGCCTCATAAATATTGAAACCCTCGTCCCGCTCGGCGTTTACTATTCTACATCGGGCAGCGCCGCTACGATCCCAACCCATCCTGATGGATCCACGATCTTTGGGTCCATTTGGGAGGATAGAAGTTTTATCCCCACAATCAATGCAGCCGGCTCTACCCACCTCCCAGGTGCCGATTACTTCTCGTCGCAGGGTGAGAATACCAGTTTAAAGGTTGAGTCCCAGTCGAACACCGACGCCTCCTCCCTGGCCCGCTTCCTGCGGGACGAGAAGGATGTTTTCCGCATCAGCGCGGCGGGTACCATCGACTACTTTGGCCCCGCCGGTCTATCCATGAAAGCGCGTGCCGAGCGCAAGGGCTCCTACGATACGATCACGTACAGCGCGGGCGCCTGGCTTGCCACCGAGAAGTTTGTGGAATCGGGCGGGAATGTGTACATGGCCCGAAATACCTTCCGTGCCGATGGTGTAATCGATAATGATTTAGCCAGCGGGAACTTGGTACTGGTTTCGGGGGAAACCCAGCCAGCGTTTTCCTTCCGTGATAATGGAGCAGACACAGAGCAGCTTGGCGGCGTGCCTCACCCGACCAGTGGAGTCGTGCAGCCGCCCGTGCTCGTGGACGGCATAGCGTTCGAGGTCGAATCAGTGGTGTCGACCGCAGCCACCACCGCTTCGGTGAACGTGGCGGAAAAAAGCATAATCGTGGTGAACCACACGCTCGCGAACTCGGAATGTAGCGTTACGCTCGACGCCTCCAATGTGCCGAATGGATCTATGTTCGCGCTTACGACTGGCGTAGATAATGGATCCACGATTCGCGTGGCGGCGGCGGGGGTTGTAAAGGCGCTGGATGGCGGCACAGAGGTTGTCGTAGGACACCGGGAAATTGTTTGGTTCGTAAAGCTGTCGAACATCGTGCAGGAGATCTCTCGAACCTGGAATGGCATCCGTCGGGTAGGGACTACCGCCCAGCGACCTGTACTCTCCGCGCGCCGTGATGGGTGGCAGTATTACGACACCGACTTGCGCGCCACCATCATTTGGGATGGAAGTGCCTGGCTCACACCAGACTACGCAAAAAGCTCTCACGCCAATCCGTACGGAGGAACGAATACTTTATCGGCCGCGATAGACTCCACTGCTCTGGAAGCCATGGAGAATGCTTCCCGAATCACCTCCGCGGAATCATCGCTGGTCTCGATTACCGAGTCGAATCAGCTCATCGAGATCGTGGTGCCTGCTGACAGCACCTTCGTAGATGTTCCTCTGCCGGTCGCTCAGCCCGATACGAACTACCGACCGGTCATTTCGTCTCCGAATTTCTTTCTCGGAAATTATTCCATCACGAACGTAACGGCATCCAGTTTCCGGGTTAACCACACCAACCCCGCGCCATCCGACGGCAGCGGAAGGTATTACTATATCCTGCGGCGCATTAAGCCCTAGTACCCCTACCCATGCTCCCCTCCGAAACCCTCCGTCTTAAAGTCATCGTGGAAGCCGTACAAACCGGCCTCGGCGTGCTCAGCGCCATCAAGAAGCTCCTTTCCAGCACCGCCGAGGGCCGTGCCGCCCGGCGGGCCGCACGGCTGGACCGTGACATCGAGAAAGCCCCGGCAAAGTATCAGAAGTGGGAGCGCAAAAAAGAGATCACGCCAGCGGGCTACGACTGGCTGATGGCCCAACTGGCACTGCGCAAGGTCTGGGAGGATCCTCCAACCCCGGAGTATCTGGCCAGGGCGATCCGGATGCAGGAAGAGGAGTAATCTCGGTCAACGGAGTTGACGCGATCGGCGCCGGAGTAGTCGGACATTGTGGATATTGCTACATGTCGGGGCAACCTACAATTCAAAGACTTTATTCATGGCCAAACTGACCGCATCCATCACGAGAAGTGAAGTTCATTCCTCCTACGACATTTCACTGTCCGATCCCCAAGTTGTCCGTATTCAACAGGGTGTTCCCTCCAGACCGCAAGATGAGAAGGACAATGTAGCCTTCACAATCCGGGCAGGTGAACACACTATAGACGTCGCACTGGAGATGGATCAAGCCAAAAGCCTCTACGAGGGACTTGCGCTGATCTTTGCTAAGTAAAGAAACTCGGTCAACGGAGTTGACGCAACGGGCGGGCGCACGGTCGGAACTTGCAGTCACGAACCCGTAACAGCATGCTGAACCCCGCCATCATCTACTGCGCCATCCAGTACGCCGGGATTACCGAGGTACAGGGCCCAAAGTCCGACCCAACAATTCTCCGGTGGATCAATCGGTTTATGCCAGACTGGACGGATGATTCCAGCCTGGCCTGGTGCTCGATCTTCGCCAACATCGTTGCCGATGAAGTGGGAGCCGAAACCACCCTGCAGTTGAACCCAATGGTTGCCAAGGACTGGCGCCACGTCGGCGAGCCGGTAGCGCTGGACGACCTGCAACGGGGCGATATCGTCATTTTCCACCGGGGAGAGCCAACCGACTGGCGCGGTCACGTGGCTTTCTTCATGCGCCGCAACGGACCCAACCTCACCGTCTTTGGCGGTAACCAATCCAACGCCGTGAGACAGTCCAATTATCCGGTCTCCCGCTTCATGGCCGGTCGACGGTTACGGATGGACGACGGAGCATACCCCAAGAACTAACGGGGAATGATCTGGAAAAACTTCGATATCACGGGTCTCTATAAAAGTCAGGGTTTTCGGGGGGCCGTGCTCTTCAGTGTGCTCGTACTGGCCTACATCGCGGGCAACCACGCGCAACCCATGTACAAAACCTATCTGGATAACGAGGCGGCTTCCCAGGCTCAACAGCGCACTGACTGCTACTGGGTCAATGCCCAGCTTCGCCAGGATTACGACAAACTCGCCGCGAAATATGACCTGGTGATCTCGGAGATGAAAGTGATGCAGCAGGAGATTGCTGACCTCACGGCCGAGATCCGGATGAATCGCCGGGCCGATGACCAGAGTAAGGTGAAGCGCTGGGAGCTGGATAAGGATTTAAAGGTATACTGGTTCAACCCCGCCTTTCGCCGTGGGGTATGGCAGCCGGCCGGCATCAATCCTTTCGAAACTTATGGTAAGACCTGGCACGAGTTGCTCCCGAAGGAGGTCGCCGACAATGCCCGCCGAACGGACCTCGGCGTAAAGCGAACCCTACAACCCATCAGCTACGACGATGGAGTGACCATTGAGAAGCGCGCCGACGGTACTTACCGCGTATGGTGGCGTGTCATCAAGGAGCCGCTCATCGACGACTACGGAGAGTTCCAGGGCATCCGCGGGGAGGCCCACAATTACCGGGAGGAAAAGATAGAATAACCCGGCCGGGCGGTACCCGGCATTACCAAACCCTTACATGCCATGAAAAGCAGTATCATCAAATGGGGCGGCGGCTTACTCGGTAAGCTGCTCAAGGCCTACACCCCGGCCCTGCTCGCCCTCATCGTCTCCCCCTCCCTCAAGATTGCCGTGTCGGCCCTACTGCTGCGCGTGCAGGAGCTCATCGCGGCCATGACCGACGAGGATCCCAACGACGCCGAACAGGCCGAGCGCATCGCTCGCCGCTTCGTCAGCGAGGACGCCGTACCGATTGCAGACGGGGTGATCGACGAAAAGCTCCTGTTGATCCCGAATTTGAGGGCCCGCCGCGGTCTTACCCTCCTGGCGGTGCCCGTCGTGGACACGATGCGCCTACTTACCGATGATGAGCCCGACAACGCCGCCCAGGCCGAGGTCGTGCTCGATACGTTCATCCTAAATCCCGCCGTGCAAGACTTCGCCATGACCGAGCTGCTGGTACCGATCATCGAGAAGCGCGTACCGAATCCCATGCTGCGCGCCCTGATCATGGAGGCCCTCGAGACCGGGATCCGGGAAGGCGCGATCGACCTGGCCGAGGCGGACGTATTCGACCCCGAAGCCGTCATCACCACCATCGAGCAATCGAAGATCAAGGCGGAGAAAGCCCAGGCCGCTTAGGCTCTATTGTCTGCTGTTCGTTTGGACCACACGCCCTCGCCGGTTTCGTTCCGCGCGGGGGCGTTGTGGTAAAAGGGCATGCAAACCACTTGCTATTTTGGCTGTTACCAAGATACTTATCCTATATTGGAAGCAGTTTTACAGGCGAATTCGACCAAACACACACAGCCCAGTCTTTGGCAGGATTGGGTACAGGCAGGCAACAAATGATACCCAATTCCATTCTTTGGATCTTACTTGGAATTTCCTTTTTAGGGATGATCTCGCCTATTTTTAGGCTGGTGGACCTCAAGCGGTCCTTGCGTTCAATTTTGAAACATGACGGGAAAATCGATTTGGAGCTGCCTGGGCAGGAGAGAACAGAGACTTACTGGGAGCTCAAAGCTATATTGGACGCATCTAAAGCTAAGATGCAAGCGACAGAAAAGAAGTACATCAGCCTTCAGTACCAAACGGCCAGGATAGGACGGGGAGATCACCTTACTCCCGAGAAGCGAGTTATCCTACAAGAAGTCAAGGCAGCGTTGATTGAACTCGGCCAGCGAATCCGAGAGGGAAAGGAATCAATACTTGAATCAGAGCAATTTCTGGCAAACTACAAGGCTACCTTGCCCCGACCAGATGCGCCCGCTAGAATTAGGGTGAATCGAAATCCTAGCAAACAAGATATTGAAAGCATTCTAACCTATTTTTCAGGAGAGTCGGGAGCGAATGCGTCCGCTTTGAAGTCGGTACCGGCTTAGCATGGGGGGAAAGGAGGGCCCAGGTCCAGAAGTTGTTGTTCGGGACCATAACAGTAACAGTTTAGCCGGTAGTTGTGGAGTTGGGTTTCTACTAACTGCCTCAGAGGTCGTTCCCGATAACTCAATTTGGGCTCTGATCCTAAAATTCGGCTCACCCTTTGTTGGTCACTTCGTCGCCATCTTTTGGAATCAGTTTTTTCTGTGGCTAGATCAGGAGTGGCAGGAAAGGAAATTCAAGAGATATATTAAGATCGGACTAGCAAACATTGAGAAACAGCTAGGGGTAGAAGGTTTGTCAATAGATGAGAGGGAGGAACTGGAATCCGAGCGCAAGAAGTTGAATAAGCTGACCCGAGAAGACGATCTTAATAAGATTCGTGAGGTGATGTCTAAAAAGAACATGAAATCTGAGTCTCTTTTTGCTGATATAGCAAAGGTTAGCGATGATCTAAGTGGAGTAACTCGTAAAAGGAAAAGATGACCCCTAATTACAATCAGGGACGCGCGATCAGAAGATTATTGAGCTTCAATCTTTGCTAACAAAAGGGTTCTTCTTACAACAACGAAGTAACTGAAACCTTTGCCGCCAAGCGAGGGAGGCACAAACTTCACCTCTGCATTAATCAGCGTTCCAGCACAGCAGCGATCTACTTATTCTGAGTGCGCTTGAGGAAGGGTACTACCATGGTGAGGCCGGAGGAGGCAGCCAGAGCTGTGCCGACGTAGGGGTGAACGAAGCGACCGCAAACGCCCGCCGCGACTACCAAAAAGACAATAATGCCGATCACGGAGAAGTACCGGCGCTTCTCCAGGTCAATGTAGTCGTTGTGAACCTTTGTTGTATGCTCAAGCCTGGACTTATCGAGATTGTGGCGATGATCCTGTGCCTTCTTGACGTAATCTATCATCATTTCAGCAAACCCGGGGCAAGCATCGTTATACGCCCGCAGTTCCTTAGCACTTGGCCAACCACTCAGTGGATCCAACGTCGGGGAATCTCCCGGGCCAGGACCAAGAAGTTTAGTAGCTGGTTCGTTTCCAAACCTGCCCCCGGGCCGTGCGGGAAGATCTTGGGGAGAGTTCAAAGGTGTTCGTTAAAGTAAATTTCAGAAATGCCAATATTCCGCCTGGGGTTCGGAATCACACTTTGCCCGGTCTTTTACCTCTACTTCCTCTATTATCTGCCTGCGGAGATTTGCTTCCGGGAATTTGGCTTTTGTTGCTTCGAAGGCACGTTTGAAGTCAGAACCGAATGCCTCCAGGTCATCTCTCATTGTGGCTGGCGAGGACACCGGTGCACAGTCCGCTGGTGCATTTTCGTGGTGAACAGCGAAAAGAGAGCGAACTGAATCGGCATAGTCGTTAAACAAGCGGCTGATTCTATTGAGTGGGTTAGCCATACAGGATGTCGTTTTCAGTCGCCTGAGGCGAACTCAGGCTAGGGGTAACGTTCAGTGTTGGAACGGCTTAGGTGGGTTCAAAGTGCGTAGTGTTACACCTAAGTTAGTCGACTATTAATGACACCACCAAAGATTAGTTACGTTTTCCTGCCTGTTTTGCAGCACTTTAACGATAAATGGGGGCGTGCGGACGTAATCGCCTACTCTCAAACGATACTCTACCGTTCACTACCGCTAGCTGGTTTGTAGGCCAGCTCGTTTCTACAAAGTAGACGCACAGATGCAAACAGGGCGCGGGCGGTAACAACACCGGCACAGGGGCTGCGGTGCTTCCGTGGGCCAAATTCGGTCACTCTGTACCAGGCGGTGCCGCCGGGGAAGTTCGGGGACGAGGCGAATGGGTCCGATCGGCTCGGGGTCGGGAACACGCGGTCCCACCCGCCAGGGATCACCTGGGTCGTCGGCGTTGTCCTGGTCGAGGAGGCGCTGGTACTCGTCGTCGGTGAGGTGATGTGAGTCGGGCATGTGTGTATGGTTATCAAACCGGCGATTCAAAGTGCATTCATACCACGACCCCCTTTTAACTTACTGTCCAGCTGCCGGGCCTCCTTGAAGCTTATAAACGCAATGTGCTCGGGATTCAGGAGTCTTACTTGACCATCGTCTACAGAAGATACGATTGCGATGGGAAGGAGTAGATACTCGTTGTCCACCAATGTGTTCATTGTGGTCCAATCGTGGAACCTGTGCTTTGTTCCAATTAAATCATCTGACCCTGCGGTAATACGGACGTACTCGTTCATGGTCAAATCTAATGAACGTTTGAGAACTGGCCCGCCAACTTCCCATGATTGGTTGGTTGTAGAGGGAAATTTGTGGTGTGGCGTGGGAGCTGTTTCTCACGAACAACTCAAGTCATGAAATCCAATAAGAGACGCCGTTTTCAATTACCATGGGGTTCAATTTTTGAAGGAATACGGACAGTTGTTCAAGTCATAAAACTACTTGTTGGTGACAATTGGCCTGACTATTAACCCCATAGGGCCGCCCAACTTTCGCTGGAACAGCATTCAGGTTTGACGGTCCCAAAGGCTGAACGGACTGTGGGATGTCATCTGTATAGATTTGCACGAAGCAAGTTTATGTGCTTAAAACAGCGTAACTGCCGCAGCCTTTAGCTCCACCGCCCGCATGTGGGTACAGCTGTCCCGCCAGTAGTCGGTTTTTAGCTCGATGCCGTAGGCTCGTCGCCCCATCTTGACCGCCTGGACGGTGGTGGTGCCCAGCCCGTTAAAGGGGTCAAGCACGAGGTCATCGGGGTTGGAGTAAAGCTCGATGAGCCGCTCCGGAATGTCCAGCTGGAACGGGCAGATGTGCTTTTCCTCGTTCTTTTTGGTTTGCTCGCTGTTGAGGGTGCGCATGCGGAGTACGTCGGTCCATACTTCGGGGTGCGTACTTAGGGGCGGTACGGCCATGAAGGTCCGCGGCAATTTTCCCACGGCCTCGAGCTGCCGGCAAATGGTCAGGTGATCCTCGTACGAATACGTTTCGGTTTCCTGCAGTGCTTTCCAGGCCTTGCCGATTTGCGACAGGTCGGCGCGTTCCAGGAACTCGGCGCTGATCAATCGGCGGCCGTCACTTTTCCAGTAGGCGTGTGCATCGATCTGCCAGCGGTCGACGGTGTAATCCTCCTTAGAGTGTACAACCGGCACGTCCGCGTAACCGTTCGACCGATCGGTCGGGGGCTTACGGAAGATCAGGACGTACTCCGGAAGTCCGTGCCCGCGGGCGGTGCCATCCTTGCACTTTTCGGAGTGACCCAGTCGGTTCGTCTGATTGTTCTCGCTGACCACATCCGTGGTGATCGTGACGCGACCCATCAGGTGGAATCCGTGCCGGCGAAAGTGAGCGCTGGTATCGTCGCTGAAGGGGTCGACCGTCGTGAAACCTACCCCGTTCTGGTAGCCGTAGCGGATCCGGTCCTTTACGTGAACGGCACAGATGCGGCCGGGCTGCAAGACGCGGAAGAGTTGGGGCGTGAGAAAGTCCATTTGACGGAAGAAATCCGCATTGGTCTCGTTGTGGCCCATACAGTTGTAGTTGTCACTGTACTCGTAGTGATTGCCGAATGGGATGGAGGTGACAATCAGACCTACGCTCTCGCTAGCCATAGCCGCCGTCTCCGGCACGTTGTCATTATTCACCAGCGTGTACCCCCGGCCGGTCTTAACCCGCCGCTCGCTGAATTTCTGACGCTTCAGTTCGCTGCCGTACAGTTCTGCGTTGAGGCCATGTTCCTGGATAATGTCGGTCATCTTGGATTGTAGGTTGGTATGCAGGGCCCATTTGCGGTCGACGGTATCGATCTGCTTGTCCTCGGCATCGGTGTAAATGAAGTGCGCCTCGCAGGCCCGTGCCTGCCCGAAGCGGTACGTGCGGTGAACGGCCTGGATGAGGTCGTTGAATTTGTAGCCCACCGTTACGAATATCTGTTTGTGGCAGTGACGCTGCAGGTTACAGCCACTGCCCGCGATCGTGGGCTTGGTGCTCAAGTACTGCACCCGCCCCTCGGCAAAGTCAATGAGGGCGGCTTCCTTTTCGTCCGGGGTCATGCTGCCGGTCACGGTCACTAGCCGGTCGCCCGCGTCGAGCATCTCCGCGATCAGGTCGCGCTCGTCATTCCGATCGTGCCAGATGATGTAGTGGCCATCCGGATCCTCGCGCAGGATCTCCACGGCCCGCCGTACGCGGTCGCGTAGGCTGCGGCGCTTTTCGGCACTCTGATCCTGAAACCGGACCGCTTGGTTGGCGAACATGGCCGTCTGCTGCTCGTTGCGGGCATCCGTGATTACGCCCCGCTTCACCTTCACGCGGTGCCGCACGATGGCCAGGGGCGGCAGAGTGTACCCCGCATCACTGTATCCCAGATCAGAGGGTTTGGTAATGAAGCAAGCCCAGCTGGCCATCCAGTGCCAGAATTCAGCTTCCCGGCGCTCGTACAGCTTCAGGTTGCCCGCCTTCTGACTGTCGCGCTTGAACCACCGGGTCAGGATGGCACCGCGGTCCATGACGCCCAGGAAGTCGGCGTAGTGCGTTAGCTCGAGGTAGCGGTTGGGGGAGGGGGTGGCCGTACAGACGAAGCGAAACGGAATTACGCGAAACTCCCGCATCAGGGCCTCGGTAGTCTCGGTAGCTCGCCCCCGCATGATGCTGGCCTCGTCCAGGCTGCAGCACCCGAAGCGGGCCGGATCAATGTCGCCCATCCGTACGCGCTCGTAATTGGTGATGTAGAGCCACTGACCCGCCTCCATTTGGTCGGTGTGGGTGATGTAGCGCGGCTCCTGCATCCCCAGCATTCGGGCGGCCAGTACGAACTCGTGCTTTACGCCCAGCGGGCAGGTAATCAGGCAGCAACAGTCCTTTTCGTCGTGTACGATGCGGTTTGTCTCCAGTTGGATGAAGGTCTTACCCAGCCCGAAGGACAGGAAGTCGGCCCGCTGGCCCCCGCGAACGTTCCATACGACGACGTCACGCTGGTGTGGAAAGAGCATGGGGTGTACCCGGTCGGGGGTAATGGCAAAACCTCCCTGGGGCGCCAGTTTTATCTTGGAATCCAGGAACTCATCATAACTGGTGGTGTGACTCATTCTTCTTCAAGTTTATCGAGTGCCGCCTGTAACCGCCGGTAGCCGGCCAGGAGACGATCCATGTTCAGCAGTGAGAGAAGCACCCGATCCAGGGTGGTAACCTGATCAGCGAGTGCGCTGTCGGGCTCACAGTCCGGGTGGGCGAGGATGAACGATCGCACACTTTCCAGCTGGGCGATCATCTCGGCTACGTTCATGGGGTGACAGTTGGTTGCAGGATGAAGGGGGGGGGGGTAAAGGCGGCCCGGTCAACTCCGGGCCGCGATCAGCAGGTTAATAGAAACATCAGTACGGGCCGGAGCCCCGTTGTTTACTGCTCGACGATCGGTACGTCCAGGGCGCGCAGCCGACCGATTTCGTGGTCGATGATGGCATCCCGTTCCGTGTCCTGCAGCTCCTTCAGTTCTACGCTTTCCAGCCAGTAGGTCACTGCCGAATCGCAGACGTCGTAGCGGATCTCCACGCCGAAGCTCCTGGCCGGCTGCCCCTTATAGATGGGCGTGGTGAGCTTGAAGGTCAGGTTGAACTCGCTGCTCACCCGCTGCTCGAAGTGGTGCAGCACGTTGCCCCGCAGATCGTTGTTCTTCTCCAGCTCCTGGGTTACGGTGGCCCGGAACTTCTGCAGGGAGGTCACGATGGCCATGTTCTCGTCGCGGTCGGCAAACAGGGCCCGGTTCATCTTCAGCAGCGCTCCGAGCTCCTTGGCCGTGTAGGTGCGCTGGGTGTTGATGTGCAGGCCGTCCAGGGCCGTGGCCGGCCGGAGTTTGCCGGTGATGGTATGCCCGCCCGGGGAGGCCTGCTCGTCGTTGCTCATGAATACGATGGTGCCACCGTCACGGTCGACCACCGCGTGGTGCTCTTCGGGCAGGTAGCTGTAGCCGGCGGTTTCCTTTTGCTCGGCCCAGTCCGCCGGGGCGGTGATGGTGCCGGAAATGTGGATGCGCTTAGCGACGATGACGGGCTCGGCCTCGCCGTAGCGGACGGTGTATTCTCCGGGGTCTCCGATGATGGAGTGGCGTGGGTTGGAATCGGACATAGGGGTAGTGGTTTAAGCGGTTTTGATGGTTCGAATGGAAGTTTGCCGCTCGGTGACTTTGAGCGGGCGGTCGTACACGAATAGCCCGTGGACGTCGTAGTAGGCCATGAAGCCCACCTCGTGGTGCGCGATGCCGAAGAGCTGCTCCTCGACGACCTCGTGGCCGCTGTTGATCTTCTTGAGCAGGGCGGCGGTACTGGCCAGCAGCTCCTTACGCGTAGCCTGGCCGTAATCAATGGCATCCACCCGGTCGGACATGATCTCCTCGATGGCCTCCCGCGGCTCGGGGCTCTGTTCGGCGGCGGCCTTCAGGTGGGCGGCCAGCTCCTGCCGCGCGGCCAGTTGACTGGACAGGCGGAAGTACTCCTCCTTCATTTCCAGCAGCTGCTCGGGGTCGAAGGTGTGACGTACGAGATCTTTCTTGCGTAGGTCGTAGTTATCGCGCAGCAGCTCGACGTCGATCGATGCGGCGATTTCTGGGAAACTTGGCTTACTCATAGGAATGGATTTAGAGGATGATGTCTTCGATCATGGTCAGAGGGGTGAATACGGTCTTGTGGTGGGGTAGGGGCAGCTAGGTGAACAGCTTACCCTGGTCAACCTTATGCTGGCGCGCTTCCTTGGCCCGCCGGATGATGTCGTCGAATTCCTTCACCGTGAGGCCCTCCAGCAGCAGCTGCAGGGTTTCGATGGCCAGGTACTGCCGGTTGGCGCGTTGCTTGGCCAGCCGCCCGTCGCGGATCTGCTTCGGGTACACCAGGCGGCGCATGCTCAGCTCGCGGGCGACCTCCTTCTCGCAGAGCGGTTTGGCTACGGAGCGGGCCATCAGTAATCCGTTAGTTTGGCGATCTGCCGGTCCTCGTGGATATCTTCCACCACGCTGCCCAGGTCTTGCCGTAGGATTTCGGCCTGCTGGGCGGTCAGGATAATCATGGTGCCCTGCCGCTCCCCCCGAAGCACCAGGCCCACTTCATCCCAGCGGGTACGGACTACGCGGATGGCCCCGTACTGCCGGGCGGCGTGGGCACTTACCGCCGCGGACAGCTCCGGCGACGGGGGCAGGGCGTCCGCCATGGTAGAGGGGGCCGGGGGCGGGGACGCGGGAGCCGTGCCGGAGGAAGTGACCGAGCGGTAGAGCAGGGCCAGCAACACAACGGCTGCTACTATAATAAGGACGTCGAGAGGCTGCATGGGCCGTGGATTTGGATGATTCATGAAGAGCTGGGGGATTAGAGAGAAAAGCACGCCCGCACCGCAGCGCGGGCGTGATCACTCTCATGAAAATCCACCCCCGACCAACACTGATACTATGAACACACACCCGGTCGGAGGGCACGTCGGTGTGACGGCACGGCTAAGATAAGGGTAATTATATCATTAATACAAATAAAACGATATAATTCGGTTTGTGACTGATTTCTCTTAGCTCCCGATTCTGGTTATATTTGACAAAAAGCTATGCGAATACTGCTTATCCTAATGTTGTTGGGTGTTTCTGTTTTAGGTTCCTCTCAGACTAAGGAACTCGAACTTTTAGCACTTAAAGACAGAGTAGAAAGGGGTGAATTGTCGCCCGAAGAGTTCCGAGGGATGGCCCAACAATTAAGTAAGCTGATGACTGATATGGGGGGGTACCCCCACTTTCCAGTTGATAGTTCAGGGACTATAAAGTTAGGGGGACTAATAGAAACAAACTTGCCCAGGAACCAATCGCTGCGCAGGCTTAAGGAGTGGTCAGCAATTCATAGCAACAACTATGATGAATATTCGCAGTACGTAGACGAGGAGCATGGCCGACTGATTGTGAAGCATGTATCGCCACTGTTGTACTCAAAGTCAATCCCAACGCTCTTTGGCTTAGCTCAAACTGAAGAAGTCCAAACAGTTTTTATTAGTTACACCATGAGTGTATATGTCAAGGACGGCTTGGTCAAGCTTGAGTTTCTAGCTCCATCTTATTCTTTACGCAAAACCATATCCGGGACGCAGGGGGGGACATCAAACGTCCAAGTTTCAAATTATGTAGACTCGCTTTTCCCAATCACAAATCAAAATCCTAGGGAGTGGAAGAATCAACTTGAAAAAGCCAGCGCGCTTATCGATGAGCTAGAAGCTCTGAAAAGAAGTATGAAGATGTACTTAGATAGGACAGAGGCGGATTACGGCTTTTGATGCAACAATTTGTTTTGCATACACCCTGTTTCTAACAATATATTAATACAGTGTTGTAGTATTAACAACACAAATCTGATGCTGTAGACTTACTTTTGCTCACAAACCTACCCAGTTTTGAGCAACTCAACCAAACCAATTTTAAACCCAGAGGCAGATAAGGAACTTGTGACGGTCTTAATCCATAACATAGCTCTCGCCATGGAAAAAGACTACAAGCAACAGGCAAAAAGCGGATTCCGGACCACAAACTTTAGCCTTAGCGAATTCAACCGCCTTGTCCACAACACCTATTCCCTTAGTAATAAGCAAACCCTTACCTATGGTAAGTCAATCGGAAAAAAGATACTACAGGGAAGAAAGCTTAATAAAACCGATAGCTACATTGGGTCGACCGACCTGGAGAATGTTTGTCGGTTCCTTCTAGTTGATCAAGGTAGTCTTGGGTGGAAAAATGTCCGTCAGGCCATTGAAGAGATGGAGGGAGAGGGGGTAGAAAATAACTTCAAGGATCTTCTTAAGCTTGAGCCAGTAGACATAGATAGCCAGATCGAATCAATTGCGAAGGAGGCTATGACTGCCCTTAGATCTAAACCGGGTAGGGTTGCTCCAATTTTACGAGATCTGGCCAACATAATCGAGCCGTTGGAAGACCAGCGAGCCTATCTAATCGCGCAGAATGCCCAAATGGCATCGCGTAATCAGGAACTTGAACAGGCGATTAAACGTGTTCAAACGGCATTGTCCCGTCTTCAAGCTGGCATACATGTTGAACAGGACCCAGAAAGGAAGGCCTATTTACAAAAGGTGTTAAAGTCTTTCAAACAAAAAGTTTTTAATATTGATTCCGGGCGTTAAAACGTATGATTTGGGACTATATTTGTCTGAATCATTCGTGACATGGAAGACACTGTAGAACGCACATCCAACCTAGACTCACCTAACACTGCCGAGTCAATACAACCTCTCCAGGATAACCTATACCTAATTGAATCATACACCGCTTTAGCGGAAGAGATCGAGGCGTTTTGTGATGAGGAAGGTTTAATACGATCGACTTAATTATATCGTTTTATTTGCATTATTGTATTAACGCCGCTACCTTGCACCCGTGAAGGATGGCACCTTTGCGGCTAGCGGGTGTAGATGAAGAACTTCCGGGTGAAGATTGGGCCTGCCATCCCATGCGACACTTCCCCCGGTCCCTGCTTAGCCGCAAAACGACGCCACCCTTCGGAATCCTTCCGGGGTGGCGTTCGCTTTTTGTGCGCGGGCCCCGGTGCAAACCATCCAGCCCGTGGCCCAGCAGCAAGACCCTATTCCCCTCCCTCCCCCTCCATCAGCGTGTAACGTCGACGTGTTCCTCCTGGGCGTCTGGCGGCGAACGTACTATGCCCTGGCGCGCAAGCACGCCGAAGAGCTACGGGCCAACCGCCGGGCCAAGGGGATCCGTTCCAGCGTGCTCAGCGCCGCGCGGGAGTACTGCGACATACTCGATCGCATCAATAACGCCGGGTCATGCTGAACGTAAACGCCAGACTACTGGAGGCGTGTGACGAGAAGGGAACCTGCTACTTGCGAAAGCCCTTAGGAGCAGTAAAACCCTTTATCATGAATCCACAATTACGGCAACACGATGGGATAGGAGCAGTCATCAGAGCTCTAAACAGCCGCCCCCTTCAGGAGTGTCCTGACGAAGTACCGGGAATTTATCTCCTATTCGACCAGGATGCCCTTGTCTACATCGGAATGACGATGGCCGGTCCGAGCAGAGTCAGTGAGCACGCCGGTAAGAAACAGTTTACTCACTTCAAATACTTGCCTCTTCCGGGGATGGAAGCTACCAACCTATGCGCCATTGAGTCCATACTCATCAGCCTCTACAGCCCTGTATACAATAGCTCACTTAACCTGGACAAGAAATACGTCCGCTTCGCCAACGCCATAAAGAATTTGGAAGGTTCTCTTCTTCAAAATAAATGAAAACCCTATGCAAAATTCCATCACACTCAATCAGCCGTTCACGCTTGAATTCTCGCTCACTCTAAGCGAGGCGATCGTCTTTGACCATTTAGTGAGCAGAATACGCAGGGTCCGACATGATGCGGTCTTTCGCGAGTTGAATTTTTGGGAAGTAAACCGAGAAGATGCTTGTCGGTATCTGCCGGTAGTTACCGACAAGCCAGATACGATGTACCGCCTGTTCCGAGCCCTTCAGAGGAAGGAACTCTGCCAGATTGAGAGCATTAAGGGACACGACTACATTCACATAGATGCGGGTCTGATCGCGAAGTGGCGGTCTCTGCTGGGTAAGTAAAGGCTGAAGGTCATGAACTGGAGGTACACCAACATTCTACACGGTCCGCGGCTGCTGTTAAGTCTTACGCCCAACGATTACTGCGTTCTGGACGTGTATTACCAAACGCAGTCCAGCCCGCGTTACGGCGTCGATGGGTGGGCGGAAAACACCTATGCGCAGGTGGCCACTTTCCTGGGGTTCAGTAAAGGGGCTATTCACGCGATGGTATCGCGCTTCGTTGAGCGAGGCCTGATGGAGGTGAACCCAGCTAATCCCAAGCAGAAGCGGACTACCCCTGCCTGGTACGGTGTCGCTTATGAGGACGTTCAAAAAATGAACGCGGGCCGTGTCCTTGGGGAAATCCCCGTTCAAAAAGTGAACGCAGACGTTCAGATATTGAACGAGGACGTTCAAAAAGTGAACGCGGACCGTTCAAATATTGAACGCCATACAGAAGAATATAAAGTAGAATATAAAGGGAATGTAAAGGGAAAGCTGGCTGGCGCGCGAGGAAATCGAAATTTCGATTTGGACGAGATCGCCGACCTCGACCGTCAGTGCGCCGCTGACGCCCTCCAAAAAAGTTCCGCGAAAAAAGGTTCCGCGCCGTCCGCCGGTTCCGGAGTGATTCGCCCGCTGGCTTCCGCCGCCCTGCTCAGCAAGAGCGACGCCATGGACATGCTCGAGATCTACTTCGAGGGCGAGCGTGGTCAGCAGGTTTGGGACAGGATCCGCACGGGCGCCGGGGCGGGGGAGGGGGAGCTGATCGAGCCCTACCTGTCCGTGCAAGCCATGGTCGAGACCATCGACAACCCCGAGGTCTGGAGCGTCATCGGCACCGCCGTCAAAGCTCTGCCGGGCTTTGCCGCCGTCCAACTCACCAAGGAACGCACCGCCCGCCGCCGCGAGCAGCTTGAGCTGGCCCGCGTCGAATCTCAAAACCACCAACGCCAGCCGCATGAACGCAACCAGCGCAAGCCCTCCCGCCCCGGAGACGATCCACGTAACCCCACAACCCCCGTCGACTATGCCGCCCCCCTCGACTTCGGCTGATACCCAAACCTTCGGCCCCCTGAAGCGCAAGATGCTCGATGCCGGCCACGGTACTCCGGAGCAGCAGGCAGCCTACCGCGAGTGGAAGGCCGCCCGGGCCCGCCGCCTGGAAGAGCGCCGCCTGCAGGACGAAGTGAAGTTCCTGGAAAAGTGTGAGCAGCTGGACCTGAAGCGCTCGGATAAGGAGCTGATCCTCCAGGCCTCAAAGGCGCGCATGCACCGCACACTCAACCGCCGCTACGTGGGCCGCAGGGTTGACGCCGCCGATGCCTACCAGGCCGCCCGGCAGTTGATTTACATGGCCTACCAGCGCCTGGTGATGGACCGCACTGGCGCACCGCCCGCCTTCACCGGGCGCCAGGAGATCATCACCCTGCTCCACCGGTTGGCCCACTGGCTGGTGGGCGATGAGATCTGCACCTGCCCCGAGCCGGTGGACTGCATCCCGGTACTGAAGTCGGTCCTCGTCTACGGCCCCCCGGGCAATGGGAAGAGCACCGTGGCCGAAGCCGCGGCGGTGGCCAGCGTGCAGCTCTCCCACGCCTACGACACCGGCATGCGGCTGGGTTACCGCAACTTCGACAACGTGATGATGACCATCCGGACCAGTCAGTCGCTGGCGCCCGTGGAAGAACTCTGCCGCTCATCGCTGGTGCTGGATGAGATCCGCGAAAATCACCTCACTTACACCCACTACGGGGACCGGGTGAGCCTGATGTACGACCTGCTCATGGTCCGCTACCAAAACTGGGTGCGCGACGGCGTGCAAACCGTCATTACCTCCAACCTGCGCCCCGACGACCTGGCCCGGGAGCTGGAGAGAAACGAAACCACTCCCCGCCTGACCGACCGCCTGATCGAGCAGTACGAAATGGTGGCGATGCGGGGAGATTCTTTTCGGCGCCGGGTATCCGCTGCGTCCGCCGGTCCAAACCTCCCCGCCGAATGATCCAGCTGCACCCTACCGACTTTCTGGTGCTTTGCATTCTCGCCCTGGAGGGCGCGCACCAATTCCCCGACCTCTGCGCCTGGTTCGGCGACGCCCATCGCGGTACGCTGTACGAGGGGGTACCCCGGCTTCGCAAGGCTGGTTTTATCTACTGCCAACACCGCACGGCCCGGTACGACGTCACGGCGGCCGGCCGCGAACTCTTCAACCACCGCCGCGAGCGGATCAAACTGATTCCTGTATGACCTACCCCCTTATCACCGTACGCACCAGCCGCAAGATCGTGCGTCGCAGAGATCGTAACACCCGTAGCCGCAAACAACGCCGCCAGGGCAATGAGCTAAGCGTCAGTGGGGTGCTTAAAGCCTACCCCGGCAGTTCCGTGGAGGAGATCTCCCGGCGCTCGGGCTTAAGTCCCTGCGTGATCACCAAAACGCTGTTCGAACTGCAGCGCAAGGGCCTGGTGTTCTGCGTAGCGACGCAAGGCTTCTACTTCGAAGCGCAACCCTGCTGCACTTTCCTGCACTCTCACCACTACCTGAAAACCAGCCGCGGCTACTCTCTGGAGGAGTTTTGCAACCTCTTCGGTGCCACGCCCGCTGCCCACGTTGCTACAATCCCCGAATGATGAATAACGAAGTGGTTGTCCTTTCGCCGGACCAGTTAAGGGAGGTCGTCTCGGCGGCCATGGTGGATGCGCTGCGCGGTGTCCAGCCTTCTGATCCTAAACCGGACGTCCTGCGCCGACTGACTTACCTGACCACGAATCAAGTGGCCGAGCTTGCGGGCGTCACGGCCACTACCGTACGCAACTGGTCAGCTCAAGGATTACTGCGCGTGGGTACGAACGCCCCACAGTCGGAAAAATATCACGTGGACGAGGTGCGGCGCTTCCTGCTGGACCGATCGCAGCATAGGGTGGGGTAGTGGGAAGGAAAATCGGAAGCCGCCGCGGGTGTTCAGAAGCTGATCAATTTGCCACAATCCGTTGGAAACGTGGGGAATCGAGAAGTGTCAGTAAAAGTGTCCGCAAAATGCGTAACTTACTGACTATCAATCTCTGTTGTGGTCTCGGATGGAATCGAACCATCATCGCAGGCTTCGGAAACCTGTATACTATCCGTTGTACTACGAGACCCGGTGCTTTGTCAAGCGGACGCAAAAGTACGGCCCCGGGTTGATATGACCAACTACCGAAGCCGAAAAGCGTTGTCCGGGTATCTTTAAAACGCAACCCGCCCCATGTCCGCTACCCGGAATCGCCTACCTTATTTTCCCTTCGTCTCCGGAGCGCTCTGCACGGTGCTCGTTCTGCTGACAGCTTGCGTCTTCGTGCAGCAACGGTACCCTACGCTTCCTCCGGGCCCCTACCGGGGCGTACTCGAGCTGGAGTACAATCCGATCGTCCCCAACCCCAAGGGAGCACCGATCCCGGAAAAGCTCGACATGGAATTTGCTGAGGTGACCGGCGGACAGCTTCCCTTCAATTTCGAGGTCGTCTACGACAACGATACCACCTTTCACCTCGTCATCCATAACGGAGATGAGGAGATCGTCGTGCCGGCCGAAGACATCCTTACCGGACGTGACCAACAGGCGGGTCGAGACACCCTCCGCATTGATTTCCCGGTGTACGACACTCACATCAGCGCCTACCACGAGGAAAACGTCATCGAAGGAGTCTGGGTCGTTCATTACCGCGACAATTACCGCATCCCCTTCAAGGCCTACTTCGGTAAGGATTACCGTTTTACCCCCTTACGCAAAGCGCCCGCGACGGATCTCAGCGGACAGTGGGCCGTTACCTTCGCCGGCGACGCCACGGAGGACCCCTATCCCGGCGTCGCGGAGTTCAGGCAGGAGGGCAACCGCATCACCGGCACCATTCGTACCGAAACCGGAGACTACCGCTACCTGGAGGGTACGGTACAGGCCACTAAGCTCTACCTCAGCGTATTCGACGGCAGCCACGCCTTCCTCTTCGAAGCCCTGATCAGGGAGGACGGGTCGCTCGCCGGAACCTTTCGCAGCGGCCGCCACTACCTGACCGACTGGACCGCCCGACGGGATGATGCGGCCGAACTGACCGACCCCGACCAGCTCACCCGCCTACGCGAGGACGTACCCCTGGCCTTTGCCTTTCCCGACGTGAACGGCGACACTTTACGTCTTCGTGACGTCGCCGGACCGAAAATCATTCAGCTCTTCGGCACCTGGTGCCCCAACTGCCGCGACGAAACCAACTTCCTACAGGAGTACCTGGCGGCGAACGACACCCGGGACCTGCAGGTGATTGCCCTGGCCTTCGAGCGCTACGGAGCTTCCGACGACCGCAGCCGGGCGGCCGTGCGCCGCTACGTAGAAAAGCAGGGAGTGGAGTGGCCCGTTCTGTTGGCGGGAAGTAACGATAAGCAGGAAGCCGGCCGTGCGTTGCCGATGCTTAACAAAGTGATCAGCTACCCAACGATGCTGTTCGTGAATCGCGATAATCGGGTACGCCGCATCCACACGGGCTTCAACGGTCCGGCTACCTCGAAGTACGCGAGCTTCAAGAAGAGCTTTGACCGCAGCGTACGGGAACTGCTTGACGACGACCCCTCAGTACCGGCTCAGTAAGTCCTGCTGGTGTAGTAAAAAGTCGTTAGCCGGGTCGTGGCTCAGCGCCTCTTCGATGTAGGCGCGGGCCGGCGCGTAATCTTCTTCCGCGAAGTAGTAGTTGCTGGCGGCGACGAAGGCCGTCAGCGTCCAGAGCCGGCGATCCAGTCCACCGGGCACCTCGGCCAGTACTTTGCGGAATTCAGCGAGCGCACTCAGTCCTCCGGGCGCGTCCAGACGGGCGAAATAATCCCGCACCCGGATCGCGTGCCGCCGCAGGATCACGTCGGCGTACCGGTCGTGGCTGCGAAGGAAGGGATACTGCTCGGCCGCTTGTTCCGTCTGCGCCACGAGTTCCTCCGCGTCGGGGTAGGAGTTGCGCAGGTCGACCAGGACGAGCTCGGCCACGTAGTCTTGGTAGCGCTGGTCCGTGGGGTCCTCGGCGTGCAGGATTTCGGCCAGTTGGCGGGCTTCCTTCAGTGCTCCCTTTCCCTGGTAGTACCCCAGCAGGCGCAGCCGTTGCAGCAGTTGCAGTTCCGTACGCCATGCGGTGGCGGAGGCGGGGCTTTCGGTCAGGTACCGGGTGAGGAGGCTGGCGGCTTCCGTGGGCCGGTCTTCCGCCAGCAATGCTTCCTGGCCACCATCGAAGTGCCGTAACAGAGTCGCGGCGACGTAGCGGTTGGAGGGTTCGGCCCGCCACACCGAGAACATCCGGCGGAGGTACGCGGCCTCATCGGGGCGCTGGAGGGAAGATAGCTGCACTTTTGCCGCTTCGTCGAGCACAACGAAGGCTAGTCGTGCCTCTCGTTCCAGGGCGGTGGCCACGTGCCGCGATGTCGCCGCGTAGTCAGCGGCCGCGTAAGCCGACTGGGCCAGGCGAAACTGCTCGTAGGCGCTCAGTTGCACGAAGTTCAGCCGCTGATTCGGCCGGTAGTAGTACTGATAAAAGACACTGTCCGCCTGGGCGGGAGACAGAGCCGTCAGGTCCTGATCGAGCATGCTGCGCACCAACGTCAGGTATTCCCGGCGAAAGGCGCGCTCGGCTTCCGGTTCGTGGGGTTGGGCGGCGGGGTTGCGCAGGAGCAAGCGTTTTCCCGCGGGGTCCAGCACCAGATAGCTTTCCCAGTGATCGACGTAGCTCTCGTACGCTATGTTGAATTCCTCGAGGGTCAGGGCAAGCAGGACCGCCGCCGTAGCGTCGTTGTACCGCCCGCTCCGGAAGGCGTCGGATAGTTCGGCGGCGGGGTCGTAGGTCCGGAACACCTGTTTTTCGTAACGTTCCAGAATCTGTTTTGCCTGACGTTTTATTGACCGCCGGTCGACCCGATCGCGGTACCGCAACTGCCGGAACACGTTTTCGAGTTGCTTCGTCAGGTAGGTGCGCTCGCTGACCGCCGTGGGCTCCTCCCCCGGGAAGAGCAAACGCAGGCGGTGGCCCAGATCGGAGGCACCGACGCGGAAACAGAACAGGAAAAGTGTGAGGAGGCAGATAATGCGCATCAGTCGTCGGAAAATAAGGGGGTACGCTACTGCAAACGGGGGGTGGCCATCCTAAAGTACGGAAGTCAGGCAACTTCCGCGGGCGGACTCAGTAGCGCTCCCGGAAAATATTGTTGTGGTGGTAGGTATGGCCACTGATCACGAAGCCCATGGCCCGGCACGTCATGGGCATTTCGCTGACCGTCCCGGTGAAGGACAGGTCGGTTTCGCTGAAACTGTTGAACAGGGAGATCGTGCTCTTACGCACCGTACGGAACTCCTCGATCATCCGCTCGAACTCCCGGCGGGTCACGTCCACCCAGAGGGCGTAATCGGTGTGTTCGAAGGCCGGCAGCGGGGTGGCATCATGGCGACCCAGGCACAGGGCCCGGTAGGCGAAAATGCGCTCGGCGTCGATGATGTGTTGCAGGGCCTCCTTTACCGTCCACTTCCCGGAAGCGTAGGCGTGATTGACCTTTTCGTCCGGGAGGTTCGTCAGGTAATCCGTAAGTAATGCGGCCGAATCGTCGAGGGAAGTCCGCAGCGTGATGTCGGCGGGGACCAGGTCGATGTAGCCCGCGTAGAACGGAGCGTATTCGGCGGGGGAGAGGACGTTGCGTTTTACCATTGGTTTGTACGGGGGTAGTGTTGTCGGGAAGAGTTGCCAAAGTACGCAGCTATTTAGTAGTTTGTCCGCTCCTGCGTCCCCGCCCGCTGAAATACCGGCGGCGGCACGCCGAAATCCTCGCGATACCTCAGAAATCATTCCACCGTATGACCACCATCAAAGGCCCCGCCATATTCCTGGCTCAGTTTATGGGCGACGAGCCCCCCTTCAATAATCTCGACGATATCTGCCGTTACATGGCCGGTCTCGGATATAAGGGCGTGCAAATCCCGACCTGGGAGAGCCGGCTGATCGATCTGGAAAAGGCCGCCGAAAGCAAGGACTACTGCGACGAGATTAAGGGGCGGGTAGCCGAGCACGGACTGGAGATCACCGAGCTGGCCAGTCACCTGCAGGGGCAAATGGTGGCCGTCCACCCCGCCTACGACACGATGTACAACGCCTTCGCGCCGAAGGAGGCCGCCAATAACCGTAAGGCGAAGATGGAGTGGGGCACCCAGCAAATGATACTCAATGCCCGGGCCAGCGCGAACATGGGCCTGAAGGCGCATCCCACCTTCTCCGGAGCGCTGCTGTGGCCCTTCGTGTATCCCTGGCCGCAACGGCCGGCCGGACTGGTGGACATGGCCTTCAAGGAACTCGCCGACCGCTGGCGCCCGATCCTCAACGCCTTCGACGAGGTCGGGGTCGACGTCGGCTACGAGCTGCACCCGGGCGAGGATCTTCACGACGGCATCAGTTTCGAGATGTTCGTGGAAGCCCTGGACGGCCACGAGCGCGCCCAGATTAATTACGATCCCAGCCACTTTATCCTGCAGCAACTAGACTACCTTACCTTCATCGACCACTACCACGAGCGCATCTGCGCTTTTCACGTCAAGGACGCCGAGTTCAATCCCACCGGTAAGCAAGGCGTCTACGGCGGGTATCAGGGATGGGCCGACCGCGCCGGTCGTTTCCGCAGCCTAGGGGACGGGCAGGTCGACTTCAAGGGCATCTTCTCCCGCCTCAGCAAGTACGACTACGACAGCTGGGCCGTCCTGGAATGGGAATGCGCCATCAAGAGCAGCGAGCAGGGGGCCGCGGAGGGAGCGCCCTTCATCGCCGAACACATCATCCAGGTCACCGAACGGGCCTTCGACGACTTCGCGGACGCGGGTACGGACGAGGCCGGTAATCGTACCATTCTGGGCCTGTAGGCTTACTAAAATATACCCCCCCTTGCTGGACAAACTTACCTTCGGATTGTGCCTAGCCCTCTGCTGTCTTTTCGCCTGCGGGGGCGATGAATCCGTCGCCGCCGCTAGCCCCGATGAATCGCCCCGGGCCGTCACGGACTGTACCGAACTGCCTCCCGGTTCCCGCCTGCCCCGTTTCGGCACGGGAGACGGCCGGCTACTGCTGTCGTACGTAGTCTCCGATAGCAGCGGTAGCCGACTTTACGCGCGGGAATTCGCCGGCAGCGGCTGGGGCACGGAGCGGGAGGTCGCCCAGGGTGATAACTGGTTCGTGAACTGGGCCGACTTCCCCTCGGTCAAGCCTACGGGGGACAGCCTCTTTTACCACTACCTGGCGTATTCCGGCCAGGGCACTTACGACTACGACATCCGCTTCGGGACCGGCAACACCGAGCGCGGCACCCTGCATACCGACGGGGTGGCTGCGGAACACGGCTTCGTCTCCAGCGCCCACCTGCCGGAGGGTGGCCTGCAGATCACCTGGCTCGACGGGCGCAATACGAAGAGCGCGGATGGGGCGGCGTCCACAACGGCCCACGATCACCACGGTGGGGGCGGCGCCATGACCCTCCGCACGGCGACCCTCACCGCGGACGGTACCGTTACCGATCGCACCGAACTGGACGACCGGGTCTGTGACTGCTGCAACACGGCGACGGTGGTCACGGCTGACCGAACCCTGGTGGTGTACCGGGACCGCACCGAAGAGGAGATCCGGGACATCGGCTTCGTCAGTCGTCAACACGGGGGGGAATGGTCATCGCCCGGCCGGGTACACGCCGACGATTGGGAGGTTACGGGTTGCCCGGTCAACGGTCCGGCGCTCGCCGCCAACGAAGCCGGCGCGATCGCCGTTGCGTGGTATACGGCCGGAGACGGGAACCCCCGCATCCAGTTTGCCCGCTACGATACTACGGGGGAAGCGTTCGGTGAACCGGTGGTGCTGGAAGACCGTGACCCCCTCGGGCGGGTGGATATTAAGCTGGGTCCGGACGGTACGGCCTACGTCCTTGGCGTATGCACTACCGACGATCCGAACCGGGCCGATATCCGTTTGTGGACCATTCCGCAAGTTGGCGAGGTGAGTTCGCAACGGATTGCCGCGATGCCGGGCACGAGAAGTTCCGGATTCCCCCGCCTGTCGTTATTCGCGGGACAGCTACGGGTAGCCTGGACGGACACCGCGGGAGAGTCCTCCGTGGTGCACGTCTGTAGCGTAGATCAGGGTTGATTTCCCCGGATGATCACCACCCAGTCATTCCCTCGTCCGGGGGCGTAAGGAGGGTTCAGGATCAACAACCCGTCTTCTTCACCCGGCACGAACGGGATGATTTCCCCCGTACGGGGGTCGAACCACGTGTAGGTGGCCTGCGGCGGCGCCCGTCGAGCGTCTAAGCGTAGGGTTTGACCATAGGGAGTGTACGCCAGTACCAGCTTTCCGTCGGGGGTACGGGCGGCCAGCGTTTCGCGTCCGCTACTGTTTGGCGCGCCGGAGAAAAATTCCGGATCGGGGTGCAGGGTATGGAAGGGTAGGGACGATAAGAGTCGCCCGAGGTGACCGATCTGGGCGGCCGCCGGATAGTGCATGGCCTCCGTCCACGGCGTACGGGCCCGGCTGATGGGTTCCCGGCCGGGCAGCCACATTTGCCAGATGTTGTGGTTGCCGAAGGTGTGTCCGGCCGCACCCGCCAGCACGCTCCACCAGGCGGCCTGGCGCGCGTCGAAATCGTTGAACCAGCCGTTTGCCGGTTGCCAGTTTACGGGGTGGTCCTCGTAGGCCGGTTCTCCGTTCACTACGGGCTTCCCGGGATCGGCTGAGCGTACCTGCCGGGGGAAATCGTAGTTCGCGCGGTCATCGCGCCGGCCGTGGCCGCTCTGGAACATGTGGAAGTCGATCCAGGCTTCCCCGGCAAAAAAGTCGGAGGACCGGGAGCCACCCTGGGGGTGGTAAGTGATCAACTGCGACCTCCCTACGGCCTGCCGGATCCCCCTTGCCATGGCCCGGATGATGGCGAGATCTTCCGCATTCTCGGGGTTGCGATCTCCCCCGAGGATCCAGATCACGTTGTTTCGGGCGTAGCGCTCCCCGAGTAGTCGTCCGTAGATCCCGGCATTCTCGACCGTGAATATCTCCGGCCCTACCCCCCACTTCCGGTTGAACTTGTCTCCCCAGGTCGGTAGCAGCCCCAAAAATATATCTAGGCTATCGGCGAGCTCCGCGACGCGGTCTACGTAGGCGAAGTAGGGCTCGTTCAACTGCGTGGGATCGAGTTCCTTCAGGGGTAAATCCCCGTTGGCGTTTGCCGTGGTGAGCCCATCGAGTTCGGCCAGCACCACGGTCTGGATCACGTTGAATCCCTTCCGTGCGCGGTCTGTCAGGTAAGCGCGCGCTTCCGATTCCCGGGTGCGGTGGAGCAATTCCCAGGCGGTGTCTCCGAGATAAAAGAAGGCTTCGTTCCGTACGGTATCGCGTAAGTGGCTGCCGTCATCGCTTACGGAGAGCCGCCACTGGGCGCAGAGGAACAGGGGGGCGCATACGCAGGAGCAAAGTAAAAAACGCAGAAGCATACGGGGTGAATTCATCCTCCCGCCCAAGGTACGTTCTCCGGCGGATCCGTTTCAGTACGTCAGAGGGAGAACCGCAGGCGGGCGAACAAGTAGCGTCCGTTGGCGCCGAACTGCTGACTGCGGCGGCTGTACAGGAAGCGTCCGTCCGATTGATTTTCCGGGGAGTTTAGGTCGGGGTAGACGTCGAGTAGATTGTTGGAGCCCACCGTCAGCTTAAGTCGGTCGCTGAAGGCGTAACCGAAGCTCAGGTCCGTCACCACCTTGCCGCTGAAGACCTGGTCGTTGTCCAGGCTGTTGGTGGCCTCGTCGACCGGTCCGAAGAAAACGTTGCGGAAGAAGACGTCGAACCGCTCGAGCACGTAATTGAAGGTCAGGTTGGCCTTCGTCCGGGGTACGGCGCTCTCCAGGAAGATCTGGCTCGTCCGGTCGAAGTAAGTATCCTCGAAGCCTTCCAGTACCGAACTGGTATTGACTTCCTCCAGGGTGGTCTTGGCAAAGGTCGCGGCCAGGGAGGTTTGCAGGCTGCCCGCGCCGAGGCGACCGTTGTGGGTGACGACCACGTCGATACCCCGCGTACGGCTGTCGATGGCATTGGCGAAGAAAGCGGCCCGGTTGGCGTTAGCCTGCTGGAGTAAGCGGCTGATCTCCCGCAGCTGGGGGGTAGCGTCACCCCCCTGGAACTGGCCCGTCAGGACCACCCGATCGTTGATGTCGATGAGGTATCCGTCGATGGTGATGCTGAGGTTGGCGGCGGGGATACGTCCCGTGAAGCCGCCGCTGTAGTTGATGCTCTTCTCCTGCTTCAGGCGGGGAATGCCGAGGAGCTGCGCCGGCCGGCTGTCGTTGCTGAAGACGCCCACCTCGAAGGGAACTCCGTCGACGAAGAGGGTGGACGTGGAATTGAAGTTGAGCTGGTGCAGGCTGGGAGCGCGAAATCCGGTGCTGGCCCCGCCGCGGAGGGTCCAGTCGTCGCTAAGCTTCAGCCGGGTCGTGAGCTTACCGTTGACGGTGGATCCGAAATCGGAATAATTTTCGAAGCGTACGGCGGCCCCGAGGAGCAGATCTTCCGTCACGTCGGCCTCCACGTCGCCGTACACGCCAACGCTGCTGCGGTAGGCATTCACTTCGTTGTCGGGGCGGAAGCCCGGAAAGACCTGGGCGCCCCCGGGCCGGCTACGCCCCAGGGGGTCGAATACCGTACTGATGGGGCCCTGTCCGTCGCGGATTATGAGGGTGTCGCCCCCCGTCGTGACGACCTGGCTGGCCGCCCCGTAGTCGCGGTAGCTGCCTTCCTCTCCCGCCGCTATCCGGTAATTTTCCAGACGGTATTCGGCGCCAAAGGCGATGTTGAGTCCGTGCAGAGCATCGTCGAAATAGCGCCGCACGTCCAGGTTGGCCGTATTCTGCGCGAAGCTGAACCCGCCGGCGTCGAAGGACGTCGGGCTGGCCGCTCCTAAACTCGCGTTCAGGGTGTTGTCGATCAGGTAATTGAAGCCGTTACGGCCGTATACGTTGGAAAAGTCGACCTCCCATTTATTGTACACGCTCACCATGCCCAGGGCGAGACTGGCGTCGCCGATGTTGGAGTTGATCGCAGGGAGAAACCCGTTGGGATAGATGTCGGTCACCGTCCGGCTCTGGTTCGGCAGTCGGTAGAAGCCCGTTGCGTTGCCGCGGCGGTAGTTGAGTCCCCCGAAGCTGTAGACTTCGGTGGCCGCCGCCACGGGCAACTTCAAATTATACATCACCCCACCGTTACGGAGCGCGGACTGTCCTACCCGCATGTTGAAGTCGCTGCGTTGCAGGCCCCGGCGGCTGAGCTCCTGTTCGGTGATGTCGTCGGAGGGGGCACCGGTATAGTCCGGATTATTATAGCCGCTGAAGATGCTTCCGGTAAACTCCCGCATCCGGTTGGTGTACTCCCGGTTGTCGAAAACGCCGGTGAAGTTGAGTGCTCCCCCAGCGTCGTTCAACTGGATGCCGTAATTGGCACTGATCTGGTTGAATTCGCCGTCGGTAGTGCCCTGGTAGTCCGGAATTTCGGAACTGAGGTAGGCACCGGTTTCGGCGTTGAGGCTCAGACCCGTCTTCTCCTTCAGGATGATGTTGATTACGCCCGCGATGGCGTCCGAGCCGTACTGGGCCGAGGCCCCGTCCCGCAGGATTTCGATTCGCTCGATGGCGGCTACGGGAATGCTATTCAGGTCCGTGCCCACGTTGCCGCGGCCGAAGGTGCCGTTGACGTTGACCAGCGAGGTATTGTGGCGCCGCTTACCGTTGATGAGTACCAGTACCTGGTCCGGGCCGAGCCCCCGCAGGGAGGCAGGATCGATGTGATCCGTGCCGTCGGATATCGTCTGGGTATTCGAGCTAAAGCTGGGGGCGACGTAGTTGAGAAGCTGATTGACGTTGGTCTGTGCCGACGCCGAGGCTACTTCCGTTACGTTCACCACATCCACGGGCACGGGGGTGGTCAGCTTGGTCCGGCCGGCCGAGCGGGACCCGATGAGAACGACCTCGTCCAGTACGGTTCCGGCGGAGAGAACGGCGTCGATGCGGTCGCTGTCCCCAATCGCGACCTCTACGGTTCCGAACCCGAGAAAGGAGAAGACGAGGGTATTTGCGGCCTCCGGCACCGCCAGGGTATAGGTGCCTTCGGTGTCGGTAGTCGTGCCGAGCGTAGAGCCTTTAATGGTCACGTAGGCTCCCGGGAGGGGGGCTCCGGTATCGTCGGTAACCGATCCGGTGAGCGTGCGTTGGGCGGACAGGCTCGTCGTAGCGAGGAGCATTCCGCAGATCAGTAGTAGTGCGTGGGACATAGCGGCGATCGTAACATCAGGTGAAGGGTGCCCACGGTAGTGTTTACTGAAGATACGGTAAATTCTAATGGATATATAACGAGTGCCCGACCGCTTATTTAACCGCGCATGCGGTCCAGTAATTCACTGAGTTGATCGAATTCATGGTCCTTGAGGTCCCGAAACTTCGGGATGACCGCATTCTCGAGGGCGGTGCTGGCTTCCCCGACTACTCGCAGACCTTCCTGGGTGATGAATATATCTACCCGTCGGCGGTCCGTGGGACATTCCTGTCGATCGACGTAACCTTTTTCCTTGAGCTTGTCGACCAGTCGGCTGGCATTACTCATCTTGTCGATCATCCGCTCGGTGAGCAGTTTCACGGTAGCGGGCTTACCGCCCCGGCCCCGCAGGATGCGGAGGATGTTGAATTGTTGTACGCTCAGGCCGAAGTCTCTCAGGGCGGCCATGGTCTGCTGATCGATCCAGGCGGCCGTGTACAGAATGTTCACCTGTGCCCGGTGCGCCGGCGAGCTGAACGTCGGTTGCTGAATTTCCTCTTCAATGGATGACATGGCTTCTAAGTGTTGATCATAATACAAGCACCGCCGCGGGAAGGTTGCTTCTTGCGCCTGCCGGGCCTTATTCTATCTTTGCCCACTTAATACGCGGCAACGATGAAGATTCTGGTGATCGGGGGAGGGAATATGGGCAAAACCTACGCCCGGAGTTTGCTCCGGGCGCATCTCGTCAAAAAAGAGGATCTCATGATCCTCGAGCGGCAGGCGGAGAAGGCCGAGGAGCTGTCCCGGGAGGATGTCGGTACCGTATATACCTCCGCCGAAACCTGCCTGCGGGTAGCCGATCTCATCATTCTGGCCGTCAAGCCCCAGGACAGCGCGGCCCTCTTCGAAAAACTGCGCCCCATAACGGATCCGCAGCAGGTATACCTCTCCATCATGGCGGGCGTGACCATCAAATCCATTCAGGACGGCCTCGGGATCGAAAAGGTCATCCGGGCCATGCCGAACCTCCCCGCCCAGATCGGCCTCGGCATGACCAGTTATACGGCCAGCGAATCCGTCACCCGTATCGAACTGGTGCTCGTGCAAAACTTGCTGAATACTACGGGCAAGGCCATTTACGTCGACGACGAGTACAGTATCGATGCGACCACCGCCATCAGCGGCAGCGGCCCTGCCTACGTCCTGTACTTCATGGAAGCCATGATCGAGGCGGCCACCGAGATGGGCTTCAACGAAAGCCAGGCCGAACTGCTGGTGGCTCAGACCTTCCGGGGGGCCGTAGAACTGCAGATGAAAAATGACATCACGTGCCGGGAATGGATTGAGCGCGTATCCAGCAAGGGGGGAACCACCGAGGCCGCACTGAACACCTTTCGTGCTACCAGCGTATTCGAAGACATTAAATCCGGTGCCCGCGCCGCGCTCGACCGCGCCGTCGAACTGGGAAAAAATTCCGTATGAAAGCCATTGTATTCGACCAGCCCGGAGACGAGAGTCAACTGCGTATCGATGAAGTAGCGGAGCCCGTCGTGGCTCCGGCTTCCGTCCTATTGCACATCGCGGCGACCGCCCTCAACCGGGCCGACCTCCTGCAGCGCGAGGGGCATTACCCGGTACCGCCGGGGGCCAGCCCTATTCTCGGACTGGAGGTGGCCGGTACCGTCATCGAGGTCGGGTCCGAAGCCCAGGGATTCGAAGTAGGCGACAACGTCTGCGCCCTGGTCAACGGGGGAGGCTATGCCCAGCGCATCGCGGTCGATCACCGAATGCTCCTCAAGCTGCCCGAACGGCTTTCGTTTACGAAGGCTGCCGCCGTCCCGGAAGTGTTCCTGACGGCCTTCCAGGCCCTGCACTGGGCGGCCCGCCTCGAGCGTGATGATACCGTACTGATTCACGCCGGTGCCAGCGGGGTAGGCACCGCGGCCATCCAGCTCGCTAAACTGGCCGGTGCCCTTCCCATCGTTACCGCCAGTGCCCACAAGCACGAGCGACTCTATGACCTCGGAGCGGCCCGCTGCATCGACTACCGGAGTGAGAACTTCGCCGAAGCGGTCCTCGACTTCACTGAAGGCAAGGGGGCCGACGTGATCCTGGATTTCGTCGGCGGCCCCTACCTCAAAAAGAATCTGGAAGCCTGCGCCCAGGATGCCCGTATCGTGAGCCTGGCCGCCCTCGGCGGGGCACGCGTCCCCGACTTCAGCATGGCCCCCTTCCTGCGCAAACGGCTTCAACTTACCGGCACCACCATGCGCAGTCGCACGGAGGATTTCCGCCGCCGCCTTACCGCCGACTTCCGCGAACGGATCTGGCCACACTTCGCCGACGGTAGTCTGCAGCCCGTGGTAGACACCATCTACGACTGGGAGCAGGTAGACGAAGCCCACCGCTACATGGCCAGCAACGCCAACGTGGGTAAAATCGTCATGACCATCGGAATCATCGAACCCTAGGCACGATCCGCCCGCCCTTTCCTGCGACCTTTTGCGGGTCTGGTCGGTTAATTCAATTATGCCCCTCGTCCATCTCCATCGTCTCGGCCGTATGAGTTACCCGGCGGCCTGGGACCTGCAGTCCCGTTTACATGCCGCGATCGTGGAGCGCAAATTGCTGGCCCGGCGGGGGGAAACGGTTCCGGACGGGCCCGATCATCACTTACTCTTCGTGGAGCACCCGCCGGTGTATACGCTGGGTAAGTCCGGCTCCGTCGACCATCTGCTGCTGAGCGAAGACGAGTTGCACCGTCAGGGATTCACCTTCGTAAAGATCAACCGCGGCGGGGACATCACCTACCACGGTCCGGGTCAACTGGTGGCGTATCCCATATTTAACCTCGATGCCTTCTTTAACGACGTCCACCGCTACGTCCGTTGTCTGGAGGAAGTGGTGATACGCACCATGCACGATTTCGGACTGGTGGGTGAACGCGACCCGGGCTATACGGGGGTCTGGTTGGCGGGCGACGCCTCCCGACGGCAACCCCGGCGCAAGATCTGCGCCATCGGCGTTCACCTGAGCCGCTGGACCACCATGCACGGACTGGCCTTCAACGTGCGCCCCAACCTTAGGCACTTCCGCAATATCGTGCCCTGTGGGATCGCCGACGCCGACCGCGGGGTGACCAGCCTGAGCGTGGAACTGGGGCGCCCGGTCGAGATCGATGAGGTACTTCCCTACCTGGAAGGGCACTTCGCCGAGGTATTCCGTTTTACACCCACCAATTCTCCGGTTCCGGGCATCTGTTCGCCGTAATCAAATGAAACGAACCCCTTGACCGAGCAGCAACTCATCGCCGGCTGTAAAGCGAACGACCGCCGGGCCCAACGGGCGGTTTACGAGCGATATGCACCGCTGATGGGGGCCATTGCCCGGCGGTACTGCCGGCGGGAGGCCGACGCCGACGATGTACTGGTCACCGCTTTTTTCCGGGCCTTCGATCGCATCGATACGTTCACGGAAAGCGGCAGTTTTGAGGGCTGGATCCGGCGCATCGTAGTCAACGAAGCCCTGATGCTCCTACGGAAGAAACACGCCCTCAAGCAGGCCAGTGAGCTTACCGAGGTCAATCCGGCCAGCTTTTCCATACCCGCCACGGCTGCCGAGAGACTCGCCGAGCGGGACATTCTCGATCTGCTGGATGCCATGCCCGTCGGGTACCGGACCGTCTTCAACCTCTACGTGATCGAGGGGTATAAACACCGTGAAATCGCCGATCTGCTGGACATCAGCATCAACACCAGCAAATCCCAACTCATCCTGGCCAAAAAACGGCTGCGGGAGCAACTTGAAAAACTGGGCTACGCCCGCTAACCATCCGCCATGTCTAGTCACGATTCCTTCGAACGCCAATTTCGCCGCACCGCCCGGAACATGCGCCGCCGGCCTTCCCCCGCTAACTGGGACCGGATCGAAGCCCGACTCGATGGCCGCGGTGCCGGACCCCGTCTGCTGGGCGTTCGTCCCTGGATGATCGCCGCGATCCTCCTGCTCTTTGCCGGTTACGCCGCGGTGAATATGCTGAACCCCGAGCCGGCGGGCGACCCCCTGGCCCAGCGCGCGCAGACCGTGGAGGAACTCGATGCAGAAGTCATCGTTCGCGGAACCCGCCTCCCGGACTACCAGCCCCTTACCGAGGGGCGTGCGAACGCCAGCCTGGTGTCGCCCACCGAACAACGCTCGCGCCTGATGGTCGCGCCGAAGTACCGCCTCTGATCCGGCATCACTCCGCGAAATCGTCCTCGTCGCCGAGCTCTAGCCGGGCCCCGGCCAGCTCCCGCATGGCGTGGGTTTCCCCCAGCTTGCGGGTGATCTCCATGCCGCGGGAATAGACGTTCCAGGCTTCCCGCGGGCGTTCCATGCGTTCGAGCGTTTTACCGAGGTGATAGTAGGTGCCCACGTATTCCGGCTGGTCGTTTACCAGGCTCCGGTAAATATTGAGGGCGGTAGGGTCATTCCCCTCATTTTCCCATTCCTTTGCCAGGGCAAAACGCAGGAATGCATCCTTTGGCGAAGCTTCCAGCAACTGTAAAATCTGATCTTTCCGGCTCATGGCGCAAAGGTAGCATTCCCACGCACCGGAAGCCGCCCACGCTACCATCCGCGCACGCATGACGTACTCCCAGACTCTCGATTACCTCTTCACTCGGTTGCCCATGTTCCAGCGTACCGGCGGAGCGGCCATGAAGAAGGACCTGACCAATATTCGGCTCCTACTGGCGGAGCTCGACCATCCGGAGCGGAAGCTGCGGTTTATCCATGTAGGAGGTACCAACGGCAAGGGTACGGTCAGTCACCTGCTTGCCGCGGCTCTCCAGGCGCACGGCCAGCGGGTGGGGCTGTACACCAGTCCTCACTATAAGGACTTTCGCGAACGCATTAAGATTGACGGTCAGTTCATCAGTGAAACGGCGGTGGTGGAATTCGTGGAGCGGATCGAGCCGGTCATCGAACGCATCGAGCCGAGCTTTTTTGAGATTACGGTGGCCATGGCCTTGCATTACTTTGCGGGGGCGCAGGTGCAATGGGTAGTCCTGGAAGTCGGACTTGGCGGACGACTCGACAGCACCAACGTCGTGGATCCCGTACTGTCCGTAATCACGAACATCGGCTACGATCACACCCAGTTCCTCGGAGATACGCTGCCCGAGATCGCCGGGGAAAAGGCGGGCATCATCAAGCCGGGCCGCCCCGTGGTCATCGGCCTCACCCAGGCGGAGACGCAGGGGGTCTTCCGGGACAAGGCACGGAAGGAAGGCAGTCCCATCATCTTCGCGGATCAGCACTACGCGCTGCGGGCCAACTACACCCGGGACGATAACTTCACCCACCAGCATCTGTACTCCACCGAACCCATTCCCCCGATCGATTTCCCCTTTCCGGTCGCCGCGGCGGGACCGTACGTGGCCGAAAATCACCGTACCGCCCTGGCGGCCCTGTTGCGGCTCCACGAAGACGGGCTACTGCGATTGGAGTCGGCCGCGCTCCATCGGGCATGGCTCGAACTGGGGGAACTGACCTACTACATCGGGCGGTGGCAGGTGCTGGGGGAGTCCCCGCTGACCATTGCCGACAGTGCCCACAACGCCGAGGGACTGGGACCGGTGATCGACCTGCTCAACGAACTAAATGTCTACCGCAAGGGACACCAACACCTGGTGATTGGCGTCGTGAACGACAAGGACTTAAGTCGGGTGTTGCCCCTGTTTCCAACGAACGCTACCTACTATTTTGTAAAGGCCGACATTCCCCGCGGTTTGCTGGCGGAAGAGTTGAAGGACGCCGCCGCAGATTACCGGCTGCTGGGGGACACTTACGCCACCGTAGCGAAAGGACTGGCCGCCGCCCGGAAGCAGGCAAAGCCTCACGACATAATTTTCGTGGGCGGAAGCATTTTCACCGTGGCCGAGGTGCTCTGAGGGACGGTCGGTTTACTTGCCCCACTTCAGCACGGCGGCCGCCCAGGTAAACCCGGCACCGAAGGCGGCCAGGGTGACCACGTCGCCCTTTTTTACCCGGCCTTCGTCGCGGGCTTCGGAGAGCGCCAGCGGGATGGAGGCCGCCGTGGTATTACCGTACCGCATGATGTTGTTGTACACCTTGTCCTCGCTCAGTCCCATCGTATGGGCGACGAACTGATTGATGCGCAGGTTAGCCTGGTGGGGAATGAGCATGTCGAGGTCTTCGATGCCCAAACCGGCCATTTTAAGGGCCTCCATGATTACTTCGGGAAATTTGCGTACGGCCATCTTGAAGACGGCCTGTCCCTCCATATGGGGGAACACCCGCCCCTTGTCGAGCATATCCTGGTTCCAGAATACGCCTCCGTAGCTGTTCTCCTCGAGGTTATAGTCGACGTCAAAACCTTCGATACCGTACTTCTCGATGAAGTAGCCTCCGTGGGCACCGGGGTACATGTAGCTCAGTTTTTCGGCGTAGGTGCCGTCGCTGTGCATGGTGGTGGAAAGTACGGAGATGTCCTTATCCTCGGTGGCCTCCAGCACGACCGCACCCGCTCCGTCGCCGAAGATGACGCTTACGTTGCGGCCCCGGGTGGTGAAGTCGAGCCCCACGCTGTGCACTTCCGCTCCGACGAGGAGGATCCGCTTGTACATGCCCGACTTGATGAACTGGTCGGCGGTGCTGAGACCGTAGAGGAAACCGGAGCACTGGGCCCGAATGTCGAGGGCGGCAATCTCGGTTTTGGCGATTCCCAGCTCGCGTTGCAGCAGGACGCCGGCACCGGGAAAGTAATAATCCGGACTCAGGGTAGCGAAGACGATAAAGTCAATGTCTTCCTTGTCGATACCGGCATCCGCGATGGCCCGCAGACTGGCTTCGACCGCCAGGGAAGTAGTGGTCTCCTTGCCCCGGTCGATGTACCGGCGTTCCTCGATTCCGGTCCGCTCGCGGATCCATTCGTCGCTGGTTTCCATCACCTCCGTCAGGTCCTGATTGGTGACGACATTCTTCGGTACGTAGTGACCGATTCCGGTAATCGTAGTAAATGGCATGTAGGGGACTTTAGCTCGTAGGCCGGTAAAGGTAGATAAATAAGTTATACGCCTGCACCCTGTTAGCCCGCCGCACCTATTTCCTCCGGCGGCGGGGGATAAGGGGAGACCTAGAATAGTCGCTTCCGCCGGAAGTAAAAGATTACCGCGAAACTGAGGAAGACGGAAAGCAGGAGGATGAACAAGTAAGTGTAGTTGCCGTTCTGCAACGGCATCGGCACGTTCATGCCGTAAAAGCTGGCGATGACCATGGGTACCGTCAGTACGATCGTAATGAGCGTAAGCCGCTGGATCGTGATGTTCAGGTTGTTGGAAATGATGGAGCCGTAAGCATCCATGGTTCCGTTCAGGATATTGGTGTAGATGTTGGCCATTTCCAGCGCCTGTCCGTTGTCGATGATGATGTCCTCGAACAGATCCCACATGTCCTCGTCGTGGCGGATACCCAGAAAGTCGGCCCGCTTCATCTTCATCTTCAGCAGTTCATTGCCGTTCAGCGCGTTGATGAAGTACACCAGCGACTTCTCGATACTCAGCAACTGCTTAAGCTCCCGGTTCCGACTACTGTCGTAAAGCTCCTGTTCGATAAGGTTCCGCTTTACGTTCAGCCGTTTGAGGCAAGTGAGGAAGCGGTAAACCGTATGCTCGAAGATGCGCAGAACGAAATGGTTACGCCGGGCGGGGTCTACGTTGCGCAGTTTGTTGTCGATAAATAGCTGGAGCACGGGATGGTCCGGCGTGGACGTGATGGTTATAAGGGCCTCGGGCGTCAGGATAATGCCGATCGGTACGGTGATGTAGATGCTGTCGTTTTCGGTTTCCACACGACTCAGCACGGGGGTGTTGATCACGATCAGGCGGGCGTCGTCCTCCCGTTCGTACCGCGAGCGTTCGTCGATGTCCAACGGGTCCGTAAGAAAGTCGATGGGCAGGTCATACCGGGCGGCGATCTCGGGCAGCTCTTCGGAGGAGAAAGGGGGCACGAGGTGGATCCAGGTTTGCGGCCCCGGTTGCTCCACTTGCCCCATTCGGCCGTTCTTGCTGGCATAGTAGCTGGTCATGGCGGGGCGTTTTGGTGAAGCGGGGGCAAAGGTACTAAAACGGGAACCGAAAAAAGCGGCTCCGCCAAACGCCGAAGCCGCTTCCCGACCGGCTACCGTACCACGAAGCACCGGGTGACGCTGCCGAACGGTACGTCACGACGGTAGCGGGCGCGCAATTCCCGTCATCATCGATCTGGTGCAGGCGGTACTAACCCAGCGAGCCCACCCCTACATTGCGATCGATCCACCGGTAGTATTCATTCGGAAGCGGGGTACCTGCGTGTGCAAAAGCTTTCCCCTGCGGCGCCGGCGCCGGATGTCCGGCCACCCGGCAGGGAGAGCTTGTCCGCGTTGGGGTTAAATTGCATAAGGGCTACGGGGCGTGGTCGCCCGAAGTGCTTACCGCACCAGACGGAAAGGTCGCGATTTGGCAAATTTATCAGGAAAAGGCCGGCTACGGCTTTCGTTTGGTCGGCTCCTGCGCACCCGCAAAAAAAATGCGCCGACGGGAACTTTCGGCCGAAGTCATCGCATTACTCCTCCACAACCTTAACCATGAGACACACCGGCACGGCACGCACGACCCGCGAGTACGTCTTCGAGGCGGAACTGCTCGGCCACTACCAGATGGTCTATAATTTTCTGTTGCGTATGACGGGCAGTAGCAGCGATGCGGCCGATCTGACCCAGGAAACCTTTGCCCGCGCTTACCTCAAGATCGATCAGTACGAGGCCGGGACGAACGCGCGTGCCTGGCTCTTTTGTCTCGCCCGCAACCTGTTCATCAACGACTACCGGAAGCGGAAGCGACGGGGAGAGCAGGAGCTGGACGAACGGGCGGCCTACCACTACCGCGACGAAGACAGCCCCATGGCGGGCTTCGCCGATTTGCGTATCGCCGGCGCCCTGGACCGCGACTTCAGCGACCCCGTCATGAAGGCGATGACCTTCCTGACCGACCGTCAGCGGGCCATCGTGCTCATGGCCGACCTCTACGACTTCGCCGAAAAGGAAATCGCCGACGCCATGGAGATGCCCCTCAATACGGTGAAGTCCGTCACCCGCCGCTCCCGGATCGCCCTGATCAAGCAACTGCGCAGCTACGCCGAAGCTACTTTCGGTATCGTGAATACCCGTAATCTAGGCTAATCACCCGTGCCGGTCCGACGCTGTCGGGTCGGCACTTTTTAATGCACGACGTCATGTACAACAAGCAAAATCAATCATCCCCGGGCAAGCCCGGGCAAGCCGGACACCGGCTACCGGAAGTGGCCGATCAACATCCCACCGGTGGGGATACCGGCGCGAGTACGGATGCCGGATCCGACCTGGCATCCTTCCGGGTGTTCCTGAAGCGCAATATGCGACCCCAGGCTCCACCCCCCGATCTGCTGAACGACATCCGCGCCCGCATCGAGCGAATTAGGGCGGAAGATTAGAAAACCCGCGGGCGATAATTTCCTTTAAGCAGGGTCACAACCCCTCATCATGGCGGAAGCCCGCACGAACAGCCTCCCCGTTCCCGACCTCGTCCACGTCAGCGACGAGCAACCCGGATGGACCCGCAAACCCGCCAAAAAGGGGTTTCACTACTTCCGCGAGGACGGCACCCGCATTACGGACAAACTCATCCAGGACCGCCTGGCCTCCCTGGCCATTCCGCCCGCCTGGACCGAAGTCTGGATCTGTCCGCTCGAGAACGGTCACCTTCTCAGTACGGGCCGCGATGAAGCCGGCCGCAAGCAGTACCGCTACCACCCCGACTGGCTCGCCTTCCAGCAACTCAACAAATTCAACACGCTCATGGAGTTCGCCGCCGCCCTGCCCGGTGCCCGGCGTACCCTGCGCGGAATCATTCAGGATAAGAGCCGGGGCTGGGACCGGGACCGGGTAGCCGCCATCGCCGTAGCCCTCATGGACGAGACCGGCATGCGCGTCGGCAACTCCTCCTACCGCAAACGCAACGGGACCATCGGCCTGACCACCCTCCGCCGCAAACACGTGGAAGTAGACGACGAGGGACTGCACTTCGAGTACACGGGAAAGAGCGGGCAGGAACGGGAAGTGGACCTCAGCGATCCCACGCTGACCAAATTGCTGACCAACATGAGCGAATTACCCGGCTACGAGGTGTTCCGTTACCGTAGCGAGGACGGCAAGATGTGTAACCTCGACAGCAGCGACGTCAACGAGATGGTCCGCCAACTGATCGGCCCCGAATTTAGCAGCAAGTACTTTCGCACCTGGGCCGGCACGGCCGCCGCGGTAGATGCCTACTGGGAACTCCTGGAGGAAAACGGCGGCTCACCGCCCGACCGACCCGACCTGCGCGTCGTGGAACGGGTCGCCGAATTTCTGGGCAACACCACCTCCGTATGCCGTAAGTATTACATCCACCCGAGTGTACTGGCCGCCGTAGCGGAGGAGCGGGTGCCGGCGGAGGACACGGTAACCAAGAAAGAAGAAAAGCAATTCGACGGGGAGTTCGACCACGACGAAATTATTGCCTACCGGCTGGCCCGCGGTTGATCGTGGTACGCCCGGCCGGGGCGGCGGCGGAAGCGGTGCGGATCGCGCGGTACTGTCCGGCCTGGGAGGGGTCGATCCGGGACATCATCTGTACCACGGCCCCCTGTTCGGCACCGGTCGCTCCCTTATAGATTTCGATGATCTCGTCGCGCTTCGCGTCCACGAAGGTCTGTACCAGGGCCGAGTTCGGGTAAGACTGGTTGGCGGTCTGAAGGTCCTCGATGGCCAGGGTGATGTTGTTGCGGGCGGCCACCGGGTCGGTCAGCATCTGGTCGAGGCCCAGGCGGTGGTAGGTGTACAGGGCGCGACGGACGGGAACCATGCGGGGGCTCAATAGGTTTTCCAGCAGGAAGTAACGGTTGTTGCTCTTGTTTCCGGAACTCCAGCCCTGGCTGTTGGCGATGGCGGCGGGTAGGCGGTTATAGATTTCCTGCGCTTGCTCGTAGTAGGGTTGGCCACCCATGAGGGAGAAGGTGTCGTAATCAAGGCCCAACAGCAGGTAGGCGTAGAAACCCAGCAGGGAGGATAACTCCGAGGTGTACGATTGCTCCGACAGTTGGATGGCGGCAAATTGCTCGTAGCTGAAGGCGATGCTTTTATCCTGGTAATTCAGGATCGGCGTCACTTCACCGGTCCCGTAAACAGGCCGCGAAGTTTGTACGGCCAGGGTGCCGGAGTAGCGGTTGGGGATGACCTGCTCGCCGTCCTGGGAGTTTTTCTCGGTCTGCTCGGTAATGGTGAGAAAGAGCGTGGCGTCTATGCGCTCCTCGGGCTCGAAGCGGTCGTTCGTCCAGGTCCGTCCGTTCAGGAACACGGCCAGGTCCTTTTCCAACGTCTCGAAAACCCGGCGGTCGGTTTGGGTGATCTGCTGGGTATTCAGGTTGATGGTCCAGTTGATCTCGCTCTGGGCGGGAAGAAGCAGGGTAGCTAGCAGGACGAAGAGCAGCGTCAGTTTCATGGTGTCGGATTATCGGCGAGCCGGTCGAGAATGTCGTCGGCGACCGCCCGCTTCGTTTTTAACTCAAAGGGCGTCACCTTATTGCGATCGACGAGGGTGATTTGGTTGGTGTCGTGACCAAAACCGGCGCCGGGCGTGCGCGGGGAGTTCAGTACGATGAAATCCAGGGACTTATCGATGAGCTTGCGCCGGGCGTTTTCGAGGCCGTTTTCCGTTTCCAGCGCGAAGCCCACCACCCGCTGACCGGGACGTTTGCCGCGACCGAGTTCCGCGGCGATGTCGGGGTTGCGCACCATGGCGACGGTAAGTTCGCCGTCCCCTTTTTTGATCTTCTCGGGCGCTACGGTGGCCGGCCGGTAGTCGGCGACGGCGGCGCAGAGAATGGCATCGGTACTCTCCGGCCACCGGTCCACGGCTTCGGCGTACATCTCGCGGGCCGAGCGTACCGGGACGACCGTGACCCCGGCTTGGGTAGTCGTCAACGAAGTCGGACCGAGGATCAGTTCCACGCGGGCCCCGCGGGCGGCGGCGGCTTCGGCCAGGGCAATTCCCATCTTACCGGTACTGCGGTTGCCGAGGTAGCGGACCGGATCGAGGTCCTCGTGGGTCGGTCCGGCGGTGATGAGCACGCGACGGCCGGCGAGATCTTGTAGCGATGTCCGGTTGGCCGCTTCCGCGAAATAATCCGCGAGGTGCTGCAGGATATGTTCCGGCTCGGCGAGGCGGCCCGCCCCGGTGAGTCCGCTGGCCAGTTCACCCTCTTCCACGTCGATGAGGTGGTTTCCGAAAGATTGCAGGCGCTCCACGTTGGTCCGGGTAGCCGGGTGCCGCCACATATCGACGTCCATGGCCGGGGCGAAGAAAACGGGACAGCGGGCGGAAAGATAAACGGCCACGAGAGCGCTGTCGCAGATGCCGTGGGCGAGCTTAGCTAGGGTTGTCGCGGTGGCGGGAGCGATGAGGTAAGCGTCGGCCCACAGGCCGAGTTCCACGTGGTTGTTCCAGCTTTCGTCGGTGTGTACGGACGAAGTCACCGGGTTGCGCGAAAGGGTGCTGAGCGTGAGGGGGGTAATAAAATCGGCGGCGGCCTGGGTCATCAGCACCTTCACCTCGGCTCCGGCGCGGACCAGGCCACGTACGATGAGGGCACTTTTGTAGGCGGCGATACTGCCGCTGACCCCCAGAATGATCTTTTTACCGGCGAGCAAGCCCTACAGGTCGTCCTCGTCTTCCTCCCGGCGCTCGTTGTAACGGCTGTAGAGCTCGTCGTCCAGGAATTCGCGCATGGCGATGAGCACGGGATTGGGGAGCTTCTCGTAGAACTTAGAAATTTCGATCTGTTCCTTGTTCTCTACCACCTCCTCGATGGTGTCGGTAACCTCGGCGAATTCTTCGAGCTTCTGGTCGAGTTCGTGCTTCAGGTCAACGGCCAGCTGGCGCGCGCGGCGGCTTACGACGGCCAGGGACTCGTAAATGTTGCCGGTCTGCTCGACGACGCGCTGAATGTCGCGGGCGGCGGTGTCGGGGCTAAGCCCCTGTGCCCGTGCTTTGATATCTGACATCTTCTAGATCTTTTAGTTCTGCTTCTGATTTGCGTAAAATGGTGTCTACTTCCGCCGCGTATTCGCTGTTGGGATAGCGTGTAAGGAAGTTGGTGGCCAGGGCGATGGTCGACTCCAGACGCTCCGGTTTGCGCAGGCGGAAACTCCGGCTGGCGTACTCGTACTGCACCCGGGCCATCAGGTAGCGGATCTCCTCCGCCCGCTGGGTCTCGGGGTAGTCCTTCAGGACGTTCTCGAAACTGACGAGCGCCGATTCATAACGCTCGATGTCCATGTACAGTTTGGCGGACTCGAAGTCCTTGCGTTCCATCTTGGCCCGCATCTCGTCGATCAAGCGGTTGGCCTCGGCTACGCGCTCGCTGTTGGGGTAGCGGTTGGCGAACTCCTCGAATCCCTCGATGGCCTTAACGCTGTAGCTCTGGTCGAGCCGGTAGGTGGGGCTCAGTTCGTAGTTCGAGTAGGCGGACATGAAGTCGGCTTCCTCGCGCAGCTCACTGCCCCCGTAGGTAGTGGCGAAGTTCTTAAAGTAGTAGCTGGCCAGTACGTACTGCTCCGTGTAGTAGTAGGTATAGGCATAGCGGTAAGCGATCTGCTCCGCCTCGGCCCGTCCGCGAAAGGGGGCGATCGTCAGTTCGTACAGGGTCTGGGCGCGCTGGTATTCACCGGCGTCGTAGTAGGCATTAGCCCGCTGGAGGATGAATTCAGGATCCGTGCTCGTCCGGATCGTCTCGAACTCCGAGCGACAGCCGAAGACCGTAAGGATCAGGAAGAATGCGGTAAGGGTAATGCTGTTTTGCATAAGCGCGCAAAGATAGGGGTTTTTTAAGTAGACAAGTCAGGGGGGACGAAAGGTTGTACGGGGCCGGGAGTCGCGGGCCGCGGGGCGTGCGCTATCTTGCGCCGCGATGATACCGCCGCGCCTGCACGAGCTTAGGCTCTACTACAACACCACCATCCGCCCGGAGCTGCTGCGACTGGAGGGCCTCCGCAAGCGCATCCTCCGCGGGATTGCCGTTTCGCTGGCGGCGATCTTTACGGTGGGGATCGTGTTCCTGGTGTACGATCTGGGGTTTCTGATCCTGATCCTGGTCGTCCCCGTAGCCTTCTACGTCGGTTCGCTTTACCTGCGTATCGAGCGTTTCCGGCAGTCCTTCAAGCCCGCGGTCATTCAGTTGCTGCTGGACTTCATCAACGATGCCCCCAATTTCCGTTCGCTGGAATACAACGCCACGCGGCCCATCCTGCGCGACCGCTTCGAGCGCAGCGGACTGTTCCGTCCGCATCCGGACAGCTACCGCGCCGAGGACTACATCCGCGGACTCGTCGGAGAGATGGCCTTCGAGATGGGGGAGACCTACGTACAGGAGATCAGTCCGGCCAGCAACCGCCTGGAGGTCGTGTTCAGCGGACTGTTCGTACACGCCATCTTCAACGAGGAGACCAGTGGCAGACTGGCCGTATGGCCCCGGCATAAACTGCGCCGCCTCAAACGATCCGTTGATGCCTACATCGGCTCGCGGGGCCGATCGGCCGATATTGAGATCCTCAATCCCGGTTTTCGCGAAACCTTCGCCGTCTACGCCCATCCGGGCACGAAGGTGGCGGGCATACTTACGCCACCCATGCAGGATGCCCTCCTGGAATTTCACCGGCGGGAAGGGCGCGACCTCTACTTCGCCGTCCACGATCAGGATCTCTTCATCGGTCTCGAGCACGGTTACGACCTGTTGGAGCCTCACTTCTTCCGCTCCAACGTTTCCTTTCAGCTCATCCGGAAATTCTACACCGACATCACGCTCATGCTGCAGGTGATCCAGGATTTCGATCAGACGCACTGAGCAGGATACCTTCCTTCATCGCGTAGTCACTTACGGTCAGTTTGCGGATACCCGCCAGGTCTATCGTAAAACGAATGAGGAGCATCGCGACCACGATGAGGTCGACCCGTTCGGGCGGGATGCCGGGAATGGCGAGCCGGCCCTCCGCCGTGGAGGAGATGATCGAGAAGTGAAGTTGTTCCAGACCGGTCATCATCAGGTCGTGGTGGTGGCGCCCCGGGGTGGAGGCCGTATCCCGCAGCACCTCGGCCATCACGTCGAAGGTGCCGGCGGCCCCGACGAGGTGGTGGGCGGGGTATTCCTCCAAGGCCTCCCGGAGGGGAGACAGCTGTTCGTCCAGAAAGACTTCCAGCCGCCGGATCTCGTCCTCACCGATGGGATCGGCGTGGTGAAAGGCGCGTTGCAGGACCGCCACGCCGATGGGGAAGGAGCGCCGCCAGTGCACGCCCTCGGCCGAGGCGATAATGTACTCCGTAGATCCACCGCCGATGTCCATGATCAGGATACGGTCCGTGAGGGGGGGCAGCGCGGCCAGTACGCCCCGCGTGATGAGCTCGGCTTCCGTATCTCCGGAGATCAGGCGGATGGTGATGCCGCACTCCGCTTCGGCGGTGCGGACGAACAGGGCCCCGTTGGTAGCGGTGCGCAGGGCGGCGGTTCCGATGGCGGTCACCGAAACGGCGCCATGCTCGCGAATCACTGTGGCAAAGTGGGTCAGGGCAGCAATCCCGCGCGCGAAGGGGGCCGGTCCGATAGTTTCGATTCCGTCACTGGCCAGCTTGACGAAGATCCGTTCCCGGTACACCTCCACGACGTGATCGGCTTCGTCCACCGAAGCGATGAGCAGGTGAAAGGTGTTGGTGCCGAGGTCGATTACGGCGTGTGGTGGGGCGTCGGTCATTTCTTTGGGGTTAATAATCGCCGGCGGCGGAAGGGGGTACAAACGGCGGGAACGCGGGAGCCGGGCGGGAACAAGGGCAGCAAACCTTCCGGGAAAACCACCGTAAGCGTGAGGGCGCCGGCAAATGTACCCGGTGATCGGGTTACGGTATCCACTTTCATTCCGAAACAGCGGGGGGAGCGGGGAGTTCTTCTCCGGAGCCGAGCGTATACACGGCCCGCAGACTGATCGTACGGCCCCGCAGCCGGGGTTCGTCGGCCACCTGCAGGTCGGTGAGGTGTTTGGACCACCGGAAGTTAAACCCCACCCGCGGGGTCAGGTACAGGGTAACCCCGACCTTGATCGCGAGCAGGTCGTCGCGCAGGGGGAAGTTGCCCGTGATATCGTCCCGCCTAAAGTCACTTATCCGGTAATCGATCAGCCGTTGGTAACTGAGGCCTCCCTCGGCCGTGAGCCGCCAGTCCTTGTAGTAAACCATCAGGGGCAGTTCGACGGTCTGTAGGCGGAAAGCGTAAAAGTCGCTGACGTTGAGGCTGTTCTTGTTGCGGCGGGCACCCTGCTGGCTGTACAGAATTTCGGGTCCTACCCGCCACTTGTCGGAGAGCAGAGCCACGACCCGCAATCCCCCGTTAAAACCCGGTTGGTGAAATCCGAGCAGATCATCGCCGTCGACCTGACTCAGGTTGATACCGGTGAGCACCGAAGCCCGAAAGGTTTGGGCCATCAGGACGGGGGTGATAAGGAGCAGTAGGCACGCAAGAAGTAGCCGCATGCCGCAAAAGTAAGTCGCGTCCTTGCTTTCCGGAGATCACCCATTACTTTTGCGCGTCCGCCAAACCAACTTCGCTCCCGCGCGCCCGCACATGCTGCCAACCACGAAACACAGCCTCAAAAAACTCGAGACTTTACTCGGTGAACTGGGGTATACGGTGCGTTACGAAAAGGGAAATTTCACTTCCGGCTATTGCCTCGTAGAGCAGCGGCGGGTGGCCATCGTGAACCGCTTCTACGATACGGAGGGACGCATCAACGTTCTGTACGATATTCTCGGTCAGTACCGGGCGACGGACCTGCCTCCGGAACTCAGTCCGGCTTCCCTCAAGCTGTATCGGAGAGTGAGGAAGTTCGTAGGAATACCGGCTGCTGCGACGGCGGAAGAAGAATAGTTAGTGATTGCGGTTGGCACCGGGGTGCTCGTAGAAGGAGATGCCTTCCCAGGGAACGTCCAGCTTCTCGGTCGCCACCCACGTTCTGCTTTCCCGGGGCATGGTGAATACCTGTCTTTCTTCGGTGGCTCCGGCGCGCTGGCGGAATATTTGGATCAGGTCGGCGGTGGTGTCGAGATTGACGTCCGTGAGGTAGCTGTCGAGTTGCGCGCAATTCCCGGGTTCACCGCAATTCAGGTAAGCGAGCGTTTTGAGGTGCAGGAGCTTGCCGTCCCGGATAGCGAACATGTCGATCTGGTCCCGGGTCGGGCCGTCGAAGCGGGTCAGGTACAGGTTTTCCTCGATGCCCTGCACGGCGATGGTGGCGTACATCTTACCTTTCCGGACGTTCAGGTCCCGCAGGAAGTCACCGGGCAAATCCCCGATCTCCGCTTCGCCCATTTCGACGCCCCGCAGAAGGTAGGTTTCGAGGGGGTCCACGGCGGGATCGACGTAGATGTGGAGGAAGCCGACATTGCTCTCGTCGAAGAGCGTGGCGAATTCATCCATACCGGTACGGGCTTCGGGGGCAGTGGTCTGCATACCGCCGCGTCCTACATCGACGGGGCTCTGGGCGGATACGGGAAGCAGGATCAGTAGGGTGGCGAGGGCGAATAATGATCGGATCATGGAACGTTGTGTTGTACCTACCGGAACGGATGGGTAGGGACCATGTTCTTTAAATTCGGTCGTGCCGGCGGCGCTCATCCCCGAATGCGGAGTACATTCGCGCCAAACCCTATTACACCATGAGCTACGCCGAAGCCGTTGCCGAGCTGGAGACCATACTGGCCCAGCTCCAGGAAGTGCCGGCCGACATCGATCAGCTGCACGCCCGTGTCGCCCGCGCCGAACAACTCATCGCCGCCTGCCGCGGCAAACTGCGGGGGGCGGAGGAGCAACTGGACGAGCTCCGGAAGACTACCGAAAATTAAGACTGCATGAAGATTGCCCTCGTCACCGGCGCGACCGCCGGAATCGGGCTGGAAACCGCGCGCGGATTGGCCGAGCAAGGATTTCACGTACTGCTCCACGGACGCACCCTGGCCAAGGCGCGCGCCGCCGCCGCCGAGATCCGGGGTGGCCGGGTATCGCCCCTGCACGCCGACCTGAGCGACCTCGACGCCGTGCGCCAGCTTGCCGACAACGTCCGGGCCAATCACCCGCGGCTGGACGTGCTGATCAACAACGCCGGCGTCTGGAACTCCCGGCAGGAACTCACGGCCGAAGGCATAGAGAAGACCTTTGTCGTGAACCATCTGGCGCCCTTCCTCCTGACGGGACTCCTGCGGGACCATCTCCTGCCGGACGGGCGCATCATCTGCGTCGCCAGCGACAGTCATAAGCAGGTGAAGGGCATGGCCTTCGGTAACCTGAACCTCGACGGTAATTACCATGGCTTACGCAGCTACGCCCAGAGCAAACTGGCCAACATCCTGTTCTGCTACGAATACGACCGCCGGAAGGAAGATGCCACGACCATTTGTGCCGTTCAACCCGGACTGGTGCAGACGGACATCGGCCTGAAGGGAAACACCTGGTTGCACCGGTTGGCGTGGCGGGTGCGTCGGCGGATGAGCGGAAATAAGACCCCGGCGGAAGGGGCCGCAACCAGCATTTTTCTGGCGACCGCCGACTCTGCGCCGCCCTCGGGGCTCTACTGGGACGAAAAACGACCCAAACGCTCGTACTCCTCTTCCTACAGTGAGGACGAGGCCCGGCAGCTGTGGGAAATAAGCGAACGGCTTACGAGCTATACGTATCGCTTTTAGCGGGCAGCACGCTGTTCGTTGGTTGGTCACCGTCACTGCGGTACCGGCTGAACAACTTTTCCAGGATACGCATACGCAGGGGGCGGGGCGTGAGGTAGCTGATGAAAATGAGCATACGGACGAGGCGTCCGGGCACGATGACGGCCCGTCCCGACAGTAATCCCTGAATTGCCTCCGGCGCGATGTCTTCGGGCATGGTCACGAGCAGGCGGGCGCGGGCACCCTGGGCTTCGACCCGCCGCAGACCGTCTTCGTTAGTGATCACGGGGCCCGGACAAAGCACCGAAACGCTTACTCCGTAGTACCGAAATTCCTCCCGCAGCGCCAGGGAGAAGTTGTACACGAACGCCTTAGTGCCGGTGTATACGGTCTTATAGGGCAGGGGTAGGGTAGCCTCCATGCTGCTGATGTTGAGGATGCCCCCACTTCTGAGCTTGAGCTGGGGAAGCAGGCGGTAGATCAGCTCGATCATCACCTGGTTGTTAAGCTGCAGCATACTGCGGTACTCCAACCAGGCGGTATGCTCGAAGAGACCCCCCCGCCCGAAACCGGCATTGTTGATGAGGTAACTGATGCGCAGATCTTCTTCGTCCAGCCAGTCCATGATCCGATCGATGGCCCCGGAGCCGGTGAGGTCGATGCCGAAGGTGCGCAGCCGTCCCCCGGCGAGCGGGCGTAGGGTGAATTCGGCGTCAACCAGCGCTTGATCGGGTAGTGCGACCACTATGACCCCCAGTCCCTGAGACAGGCATTCCCGGGCGAGGGCGAGTCCGATTCCGTGACTCCCACCCGTAATGAGGGCCCATTCGGCGGTTACGGAATCCGGTACATTGGTCATCCGAGGGGTGTTTGCTGGGTTCGGGGAAAGACAAGTCGTCCGGGCTAAAGGTAGGTACAGTCCCCTGCATTTTCGTGTCGATCCACCAGTATCGCCACTATTTCTCCCGCGTCGCGTCCGACGCCGCCGAGCAAACTGGAGCTGGGTCGGCGCAGATTCGGAAGCCCCAGAAAATACAGGCCGGCCAGAGAATTGCTTACCCCGCCGCGGTGAGTCGGCAGCCGGGAAGCCGGTTCCAGGGCGGCGGCGGGGAGCCAGTCGTAATGGTTCCGGAAGCCGGTACACCAGATCACCACGCCACGGGCGCGGACGGGCCAGAGAAGGCTGTCAGGGCCGTCGTCGGTATTCCTGAAGTGGAGGGTGTCGTCGCGGTAATCGGTCAATTCTCCGGTAAGCCTGCGGATGCGCGAGCGCTCTTCCGACTCCGGCGGCGGTTCCCCCACGGTCACTTCGCCTCCGGCCTCGGCCAGCATCCACTTGCCGGGTATGCGGTCCGTGCGCAGCGACATGATGCCGCTGCGGTACAACCACCAGTATATATCCCGACCCAGTAGTCGGCGGGGGAGGTTAGGCACCTGCGGTCCCACGAGCGTGACCTGTGCCCCGGCCGTCGCCGCCAGCCGCGCCAGTTGTTGTCCGCTGGCTCCGGCCCCCACCACCAAGACTTCCGTACCGGAATCAGCCACCGCCCCCAATTCCCTGATCTCACTAGAGTGGTACTGGCTGACCGGGGCGGGAAACCGCTCCGCCAGCGACGTAGGAATGCGGGGGGTGCGGTAGGCACCGGTAGCCACGATCACCTGGCGGGCGTGGTAGGTGCGCTCATTGGTTTCCACCCGGTATCCCCGGTCGTAAGTGACACGGCGTACGCGCTGATCGCCGTGGATCGGTAGGTTAAAATGGCGGGCGTAATGTTCCAGGTAGTCGGCCACTTCCCGACGCGTGGGAAGGTACCAGTCGTCCTGATCCGGGGGCAGTCCCGGCAGCCGGTTGAACCGCTGGGGACTAAAGAGCCGCAAGCCCTCCCACCGCCGGCGCCAGGAATCACCGGTGCGAACGTGGGCATCCAGAACAACAAAATTGAGATTCCGGCGCTGCAGGTGGTAGGCCGCGGCAAGCCCCGCTTGTCCGCCGCCGATCACCAGGGCGTCGAGCATCATCCCTGGGCCACTTCCTCGGCCGGGCTGAGTACGGCGATGGCCCGCTCGATAAAGCCGGGAATAACCGCATCGTGGGTGCGGGCGATCTTATCGGGATTGTTGAGGTCGGCCATGAGGCTCACCCATTTATCCAGTCCGTGCTCGTTGATGACCTCGGTTTTGATCTCCGGACGGCTGAAGTGATCGAGCATTCCTTCCGCATCGGCTTCCGGATGAAACTGACTGCCGATGATCTCCGGTGTCCACCGAATGGCCATGGTCGCGCGCTCCAGATCCACGTGGGGCCGGTCTTTTTCGATAGCCAGGATGGTGGCCCCGATCTCTTGCATACGATCCATATCGGGTTGAATGACCTGAAACCGGCGGAAATCGGCGGCCGTGAAGGGGTCCTCGAGCCCGCGGAAGATGGGATCGTCTTCTCCTTCCTCGGTGATGTGCATCGGGAAGGTGCCGAAGCTCAGGCTCCGACGCTGAGTAACCTCGGCCAGGCCCAGGTGGTGTACGGCCATCTGGAAGCTGTGGCAGATGAAGAAGACGAATTTTTTGCGTTCGTTGTGCTGGTTGAAGTCGCGCACGGCGTCGAACCAGTCGCCCCAGAGATCTTCCCAGACGCCGTCGCCCTGCCGGGGATCGCCGGGTCCGCCGGAGCTGATGTAGATGTCGAAAGAGAGGTCGGGAATCCGGTGAGCTGCCCGTACATCGAACACTTCGTATTCGACGCGATCGGAAAACTGCTCCACGATTTCGCGGATGCAGCGCATGCCCTGATTGGGAATACCGTTGTACAGGTCGAGGATGGCGAGTCGGAGGCGGCTCATTGGCTTTGGGGGTTTAATGAAACTACTAGTGAGACGTTTGCCAAACCGAAAAGTCAGTGATTCGGTGCGGTCGACTTCGTCCTTTGTCTAAGAACGGACGCAAGTGAGGGCTCTAGTATGTCTACGAACAATGCAGGGGACGACCCGTTGACATTTTCACAAGAAATAACACCCACATGGAAAAATTAAGAGATCATAAAGAGTACGAAGGTAATCCCGTTGGCCTGAGCGAAAAGACGTGTTCGGAGATGCGCAAACACCTCGACCGTCACCTGGCCGCCCTCTGGATTCAGTACTTCCAGTACCACAAGCACCACTGGCTGGTCGAGGGGCCCCAGTTCCGCGACCTTCACTTGTTCCTCGAGGAAAACTACAACGAAATTCACGCCCAGGCGGACGCGGTAGCGGAGCGGATCACCCTGCTGGGGTATGACCCCACCACCCGCATGGAGAACTACGTGAAGTTGTCATACATCGACCAGGAACCGGAGGGAGTGTTCCGTATCCGCGACGGCATCAAGGCCGATATGGAGAACGAGAAGTCCATGGCGCAGGAGTTCCGCAAGTCGATCCAGAAGGCCTTCGAGCTCGGGGACTACGGAACCAAGAAGATGCTGGAGGAATTTCTGTTCCAGATCGAGGATCGCGCCCACCACTGCGAACACTTTCTGGGCGAGGATAGCCTGGCCGTGGGTTTCCTGCACACCGAGAAGGAAGCGGAGTCGAACGGCAAAAAGAAGAAATAAGGTCCGGGCCGGCGGGTCGGAAAGTTACTTAGCCGAGATGGTCGAGTAGCTCTCCGATCTGCCGGATACGGTAAGTCTCTCCCAGTCCCTTGCGATTAGCCGCCCCCGGTCGCCGGAGCCAGCAGGCGTCGTAGCCGTACTCCAGGGCGCCCCGCACGTCCGCGTTGGGGTTATCACCAATTACGAGTACGCGTTTCGGGTCCGGTGCGCCCATTTGCCGGTGGGCGTGGTCGAAGAACGCCCGGTGGGGTTTAGCCACGCCCAGCTCGTCCGAGATCGCGATGAACTCAAAGAAGGGTTCGATACCCGTATTCAGCAGCCGCGGACGCTGGACCTCCGTAAGTCCGTTGGTCACCAGCCCCAGCCGGTAGCGCCCGCTGACCGCCTCGAGCACTTCCCGCGCGCCCTCCAGGAGATGATTACTGGCGGCCAGGTAGGTCCGGTAACTAATGGACATGGCTTCCGCCGGATGGTCGTGCCGGTAGTGTTCCAGCAGGCGCCGAAAACGTATGTCCCGCAATTGGTCTTTTGGCAACAGCCCGCGCTCGTAGTCGTCCCAGGCCGCCCGGTTGATCAGCCGGTAGGTGCCGAGCACTTCCTGGGACCATTCCAGGTCGCGTTCCACCAGTGTGCGTTCGAGGGCACTGGCTTCGGCGGCGTCAAAGTCCCAGATGGTGTTGTCCGCATCGAACAGTAGCCATTCGTACATCCGTAGTTTGTTGGTGAGGGGCAAGGATAGGTAATTACGGGCGATCCCGTTGACAATCCGTTAACAAGAATTTAGGAGGCATTGGCCGGGTGAGCCGGTTTATAGAGTAATCTTTGCGCATACTAAACAGCTTGCCATGTTCAAATCCAAATTATCCCTCCTCGCCGTCACCGTGATGGCCTTCGGTACGTTCTCCTGCCAGCAGGGCAACGACGAAGTCCGTGACGCCGCCCGTCAGGACATCGAAACGGTCGCTCCGGCGAACCCCAACGCCGCCGCTCCCGGTCAGCCCAGCGTCGCTACCCCCGCCGGCCCCACCACCAGCCTGGACTTCACCGAGGACGCGTTCAACTTCGGTACCGTGACCGAGGGGGAGATCATCACCCACACCTACTCCTTCACCAACACCGGTAACGAACCCCTGATCGTCTCCGACGCCCGTGGAACCTGTGGATGTACCGTGCCCTCCAAGCCGACCGCTCCGATCGCACCCGGCGAAACCGGCGAGATCACCGTCCGCTTCGATACGCGCAACAAGGTTGGCGAACGCCAGCAGAAGGTCACCGTGACCGCCAACACCACGCCCCCCCAGACGATCATCTCGCTGGACGGTACCGTAGTGGCCGACCCCAACGCTTCGATGCAGTAACAACTTTATTCCACGACCGTGGTTATGCCCCGCCCGCTTGCCGCAGGCGGGGCATTTTTTATCGGCTTACGGCAGTAAAAGCTACTTTTGCGCTTTCCTATTTTCTCGAATGCCCCGCAGACTCGCCATTTCCGACATTCACGGTTGCGCCCGCACCTTCGAAGCCCTGTTAGACCGGATCAGCCTGGGAACAACCGACCACCTCTACCTGCTCGGGGATTTCGTAGACCGGGGACCACGCAGCGCCCAGGTCCTGGACTACATCATCAAGCTGCAGGGGGAGGGGTACAACATTCACGCGCTGCGGGGCAACCACGATCAGTACATGATCGATGCCGCCCTCATCGGCGACAAGAGGTCGCGCAATACCTGGCGGAGCGCTGGAGCAGCCAGCACCCGCAAGAGCTACATCAAGGCCGGTAACCCCCTGGGAGCGATCAATCCGCTGCACATCTTCTGGCTCAACGAACTCCCGTACTATTACCTACTGGACGATTACGTACTCGTGCATGCCGGACTCAACTTCCGCCGGAAGAACCCCCTGAAGGGCAAGAAAGCGATGCTCAACCGCCGCAACTGGTACCGGCACATAGACTACGACTGGCTGGGTGACCGCAAGATCGTACACGGGCACACGCCCCTCACCAAAGCACAAGTGGAGGCCCAGATGCATCCGCGCCGCCGGGCGTATCCCGTATTCGATATTGACGCCGGTTGCTTTCACGTCAAACCGGGTATGGGCCACCTCTGCGCCCTGAACCTGGATGAGCGTACCTTTACCTTCGTGCCTAATCTGGACCGATGAATTGGGAAGTGATCGAACGCGAACTGGAGTTGCGGACGTCCCGCTCGTCCGGCGCCGGCGGTCAGCACGTCAATAAGACCGAAAGCCGCGTGGAGATCGTCCTCGACGTCGATGCCAGCCAGGGCCTGAGCCGCCGGGAAAAGGACAACGTGCGCTTCCACCTCGGTAATCGCCTCGATGGCCGCGGGCGGCTCTCGGTTACGGATCAGTCCGATCGGTCGCAGCACACGAACCGCCGGCGCGCCCTCGACGGTCTACGGCAGCTCCTCGAGCGGGGCATCCGTAACCCGCCCAAAAAGCGTAAGGCCGGAGCCTTCCAGGCGAATCACCGCAAGCGACTGGAGAAGAAGAAGCGTCGCGGGGAGAAGAAAGCCGGGCGGGGCAAGGTCGATTGGTAGGATCCGCACTGACCGCGGGCGGACGCCTAACGCACTAAGCCCTCCGCCTGTAATTCCTTCAGCAATTTGTCCAGGACGCCGTTCAGGAACTCTTTACTCTTGTCGGTACTGTAAAGCTTGGAAATGTCCAGATACTCATTGAGCGTAACCTGGGGGGGAATGGAATCAAATTCCAAAAATTCGGCGATGGCCATTTTGAGCAGGATCATGTCGATGATCGCTACCCGCTCGGCGTCCCAGTTCTGCAGGACGGATTTGATGCGTTCGAGTAGTTGCTCGTCGGTGTCGACCACGAACTTCAGCAATACGTCCCCGAATTCACTCACGGCTTCCGAGCTACTCTCGTAATCCCGGGCAAAATCTTCGTCGACCGGCAGGGCCTTGATGGTTTTCTTGATGGCCCCGATGACCAGGCTTTTGTCTTCGTCCCAGAGGGGGAAATGATCCTCGACCATGGTGAGAAAAAGCTCCTGCCCCTGCAGCCACTTATAGAGGGCGAGGAGCAGGGTGATGGTCTGCCGGTGATCGGGATCCTCCGCGGCGTTGTACGTAGCGTAAGCCTCCGTGGTCAGAAAATCCCGGTACAACTGTTTGATTTGGTCGGCGTCAATCAGCGACCGGATCCGGTAACGATCGTAGAGCCGGCTTAGCTCCTTATTGTCGCTGAGGGACCGAACCGCCGGGTTCGTAGCCAGGGTAGCGCGGAAGGACCGGTCTTCGGCCGTGGGGCGCAATTTGGCGTTGCGCGTCGCGAGGTCCTGCTTGGCGTATTCACAGACCCGGTGCAGAATGAGCAAATTTTGCAGGTAAAGCTCGAAGGACCGCTTGACCATAAGCGCGTAGTGGCTGCGGATGGCCCGCAGGTCGCTGCGCTCCTGTCGCTGGGCGGCGTAGAGAACCTGCATGATCTTGATGCGAACGTTGCGGCGACTCAGCATAATAGGGTCCGGTTTTCAATTTCGCAGGGGTGGAACTACCCGATCTGCCCCGCAAAGCAACGAAAAAAGACCGACTACTGCCCGGAGGCCGCTAAAATATCCTTTTGCGCAATGTTGTCGAAGGGGGGCAGGCGCTTGTGGTGCCACTTGTTCACGATAACTCCCTGCTTCATCAGCACCACGCCGGGATTGGACCGGATAATCGTTTTCAGCAGAATGTCGTCACCCCGGTAGAATGGATAGTTAGCCCCAACGGCTTTGCTGAAGTCCGCCAGGTAAGCATCGTCGGCGAACTTCGTCATGGCCATCACCGTGTGACCGGCCGCCTGGGCCTGCTCTACGACGGGCTGGATGTCATCCCGCCACTTCTCTACGTAATCCGCGTTCCAGTTGCCCGGTTCACCCTTCAGGGTATAGGCCACGATTATGAAAGTGTACCCGGGGTCGGTGAGCAATTCCGGTACGATGTCGTTGCCATCGGCGTCGCTCACCTCGAAGTCGCTGATCTTGGTAGCTTCGATGGCGGGCTCCGAGGAATACGTCTCGTATGTCCAATCCGCTTCGGGGTAGTCCTTGTAGACTTTAAGAAAGTCCGCGGTGCTCATCTCCACGACGCTTCCGTCCTGCTTGTTCGTAAGAGTATAGCCCAGCACTTCCACCGAGCCGGCGGCTTCCTCCTCGGCTTGCTTTACGGCGGCCACGTCGGTGCCGATCTTGAACGGACGAAAGTCCTGGCCGGGAATGTCCCACACGAAATTGCTCAGGCAGTAGCCAAGGGCGATTGCTCCGGTGAGAAGGACCGCTCCCGCACGCGTGCCCGCGGAAAACAATTGGTGCATCTTCCCCGGAGCTAGGAGGAAGAAGAGGGCGGGTACCAGCAGAAAGACATCCTTGAGAAAGCTCACCCGGGGTTCCAGCTTCAGAAAATCGCCGAAACATCCACAATCCGTGACCTTCATATTCGATTCCGCGTAGGGACCCCAGTCACCGAAGGCGAAGAAATTGACGCCGGCGGGCACGTAACCCGTGAGGTAGGTAAAGCCGGTCAGAACCGTAAAGAAGGCCACGATGCCGAAGAAGAGCCCGGCGGTAAGCTTCGGGCGGGCCCCCACGATGAGCATCAGCCCGAGCATGATCTCCAGGACGATCATAAAGACCGAGAAGCCCACCGAAAGGTTACTCAGCCACGGAAAGACCGGCGCCAGAAATCCCGCTCCGGCCCCCTCCGCCGTCGCGGCGAATTCGGCGAAGTATTGCTCCATTTTAAAGGCCGTGCCCAGGGGGTCGATCGCCTTCACGTAGCCCGAAAAAAGGAACAGGGCCCCCGCGAAGTTCTGCAACGCCGACATGAAAATATTACGCGTCGCCCGGAGGAAAAAGTGGGTGAGCGCCGTCAGGGACAGTGCCGCGATCGAAATGTAGATCAGGAGGGTAGTAAGCGTCATGGGCAATATTATACGGCTAAAATACAACCGACTAACGCAGGGGTTGTCAACGTAGTGTTAAGCGGTCGCGGGCCTCAATTGGGCGTGGTCCAGCAGGGCGGCGTAAATCTCGTTTTGCCGCAGTATCTCGCTGCACCCCACGAGAACGAGGTGGTCCCGGGCCCGGGTCATCGCCACGTTGAGCTTCCGGTCGACCCCCTCTTCACTCACCCGCGAAAGGCGTTGCAGCTGGGTCGTATCGTTGGCGCAAAGCGACATCAGCACGATACGCTTGGCGCTCCCCTGGTAGCGTTCTACGGTATCCACCGTGAAGTCGTCGGGTGGGTACCCCTCCTGCTGCAGCAACTTCCGGATGTAGGCGATCTGCGCGCGGTAGGGGGTAATGATGCCGATGTCCCCCGGCCGCACCGGCCGCTCGGTAGTTGCGTAGAGGGCCGTGAAGGCCCTGACGAGCCGGACGAGCATTTCCGCTTCGTGACGGTTCACTTTCGGATCCGGCGTCGCGTCGTCCACGGGAGTCGATAGAAATACCAGTCGTTGCGTGCGGAGCGTACGTTGTAGTTCGTCACCGGGAATGCCCGCCGCGATGGGGGCAAGCTGCCGGAGGTGATAGCCGATACTGTCCGGCAGGATCTCCAGTCCACCGCCGTAAAAATGAAGAGCGGGAAAGGCCATGATGTCGCGGTGCATGCGGCCCTGGTAGCGCAGCTGGTCGAAGGCCCACGACCAATTCCTGTCCCGCGCCGTGAGGTAGAGGCGCTCGAACAGACTCGTCCCCAGATCGGTAAGCCCGAGATCGCGCAGCTGCGGATCCCGGACCCGGGTCCCCGCCTCTCCCTGCTGAACGACGGCGGGCAGCTGCCGGTGGTCGCCGATGAGCAGACACCGGGGCGCCCGCGGCAGGATCCCCCCGAGCAGGGGCTCCAGGATCTGGCTGGCCTCATCTACCACGATGCGGTCGAAAGCCTTCAACTTGAAGAGCTCGTCCTTTCCCCCCACGCTGGAGACCGTACCCACGACGATCCGACAGTCGTCGATGAGTTGCCGCAGCTCTTTGCGCCGGCGCAGGCGCTTGCTTCTGATCTGTAGTAAGCGGTCTTCGTAGCGGAGAGACGTTCCCAGCCGGCTGCCGATGCGCAGGTAGTCGCGGAAGGGATTTCCGTCGGCATCGGTGATGCGTTCGATGCTCTCGCAAATTTCGTCCACGGCCCGGTTCGTATAGGCGACCAGCAGAATGTTTTCCTCCGTGTGTTCGAGCAGGTGGCGGACCAGGTGGTGAAGCATTTTGCTCGTCTTTCCGGTGCCGGGCGGCCCCCACAGCAGGAAGTAGTCGGGCGCGGTAATGATCCGACGCAGAATGCGGTCCTGCTCGTCGGTTAGTTCCCGGGAAATCGGTTCGGGGTAGGGGGGCGCTTGCCGGGGAGGGAGGAGACCCAACCAGCGGCGGCGCAGATCGGTGTCGGCCTGCGCCCACAGGTACAGTCCCAGGTAGTGGTTCTTGAAACTGCTGTCCAGCACGTCTTTTTCGATGCTCCAGTATGGCTTGCGCCGGAACACCCCGTCGTTCAGTTGGGGGTTGCGGGGACGCAGGAGCACGCTGGATTCCCGGACATCCATGATGGTGGACTTGAAGATTTGTGCCTTTACCGCGTCGCCGGGCCGCGTCCGTTGCGTCTGGGTACCGTAGAGAGCAATGATGTCCCCCTGGCGAAACTTGACCAGGTTGCCGTCTTCGGCGGGGCGCCGCAGGGTCAGAATGTTTTCCTCCGCGTCGTAGTGCTCGAAGGTCAGCCCGTCGAGCAGTTCGAAGCGGTCGATCTTGTCGTCGCGCTCGTCGAGCCAGAGGCTGGCCAGGCCGTTAACGTGGTCGGTTTTCTGCTCTCCGACCTTAGCCAGCCGTTGTTCGCGGGCCACGAAGCCGAGGAAGGCGCCGAAGTACCGTCGTTCGAGATCGTCCAGCCGGCCGTAAGTGGAAAGCACCGTCCGGTGATCGCGCTCGGTAAAACTTCCCAGGGGGCCCAGTCGGTCCGGCTCGATGCGGGCCAGCAGCGCATCGGTCTGCCGGCGCAGGTCATCCTCACCGAGGCGGGCCAGCAACATTTCGATCCCGACCAGCTGATTCCGCGCGGCAATGGCCTCCATCTGGCGGTTGAATTCGGGGGGCGCGTAGCGGATGGGGTTGTTGTAGTCGACGCTGTACAGAATGTACGACCTGACGTTCGCCTCCCGACCGAGTGCCCGGTTGATCATGAGGTCGTACAGCAGGGTCTGGATGAAGTTGTCGCTGCGGATTCCGTGACGGTTGGGCTGGTAGATCTTGCTCGTCTTGAGCTCCACGATCGACGTGGTGGCCTCCTCGGAGTCGCGCTGCGACTGGAGCAAATCCAGACGCCCCTGCAGCCCGTAACTGGGACTTAGAAATGTAGGTTCCAGCATGACCGTTTCCCGGTCGATGTCGAGCTCGGGCAGCAGCTGCTCCACGAATTTCTTGACCGTCAGGAAGTGGTGTTGCAGTTCTTCGATCAGGGTCCGCACCTCCTGATCGTTGAACAGACAGAGTTCGAGGGGTTGCATCTCGAAGATGGTGGGCAGCACCTCCCGGAACCGCGCCTGGGGGGTATGGATCAGTACGTCCAGGAAGCTGTTGACGATGTTTCCCCGCACCAGGGGCGGCCGCTTTTCGAAGGGGAGTAGTCGTTTGGGCAAGGATGTCCAGGGCTGAAAGGCCGTACCACTACCGAAGCAGCCGGCCACGTCCGTCACGTTGACCAGAAAATCGGGCTCGATCACGATTTGGGTGGGAAAAATGCGGTTGCCCTCCCGCAGCTGGGCATTCAGCAGATTGAGCAGCACGAAGGGGCCGCTGACCTTTTCCAGTATATCTACCGCCCCCCGGACGAGGGAGTCCGCCAGTTCGGCCTCCCCGTAGGGAATGACGTATACCTGCTCGGGTCGATCCTCCCGTCGAACGTAGAGAAGTTCTTCCGCGGCATCGATCTCCAGCGCCAGCACCCGCAACTGATAGTAATGCCGCTTTACTTCCGGCGGGCGGTAGGGGGGGAATTCGACGTCCAGATAGGGCCCCATCTCCTCCGGCACCGTGGTACCGAATAGCTGAGCATTGAGCTCCGTCGCCAGGCGCATGCCGATACGGACCCGCATCTTCAGCGCACCGGGATCCTCCTCCGGGCTCCGGTGGCGACGGAAGAGTCGTTCCTGGGCTACAAGCTCCCGCGGCAGTCCGTACTTATGGGCGGCGTAGGTGATGCGTGCGTACACGGTGCTGAAGTGTAGCAAATCCTCCTCGGTCGCGCGCTCGAACAGCTCGAGGATGATGCGGCGGAGTGCGTCCGCCCGCTGGGAATCGGTCATCTCGTCGCTCCGGGCCACCCGCCGGGTCCGCCGGTAGAAGTGGTCGCTGAGGGCTTGCTGTCGGGGAGATACGCTCATGGCGGAAAGATAGTGAGCCGACCGCGGGCACATCGGTGAAATGGACTCCACGCACGTCGATCAGCGAAAATTCGCTACTTTGCGGAAATGAATCGTCGTACAGAAATACTCTCCGAGCTCCACCTGGATATTCCGGTGGTGGTGTCTCCCATGTTCATCATTTCGCAACCCCACCTCGTGCTCGAGTCCTGTAGGAACGGAGTACTGGGGACCTTTCCCGCGCTCAACAACCGGAGTACGGAGGGATTCGAGCAATGGGTCGTGGACATAAAGGAAGCGATACGGACCGAGGGTGGCGAACGTGGTAAGCCGCTGTCGGCCTACGGCGTCAACCTCATCGTACATAAGACCAACCCGCGGGTCCAGGCCGATCTGGAGGTAATCGTCCGCCAGCGGGTACCGGTCGTCATCACCTCGCTCGGGGCCGCGCGGGAGGTCGTGGACGCGGTTCACAGTTACGGCGGACGGGTCTTCCACGACGTCACCAATACCTACCATGCGCAGAAGGCCATCGATGCCGGCGTGGACGGACTCATCCTGGTTTGTGCCGGGGCGGGCGGGCACGCGGGGACGCTCAATCCGATTCCCTTCGTTGCCGAAATCCGTAAAATGTTCGACGGGGTCATCCTGCTGGCGGGCGGGCTCAGTACCGGTCGGGACATTGCCACCGCACTGCAGATGGGTGCCGATCTGGCCTACATGGGTACGCGGTTCATCGCCACCCGGGAGGCCGTTGCCGACGAGGCGTATAAGGAGATGATCATGAGCTCGGGTTCGCGGGAGATCGTTTACACCGCTTCCGTTTCCGGCATTCCGGCCAACTGGATGGTGGGCAGCCTCGAAGCCGCCGGGATTACCAAAGACATGTGGGACCAGAAGGGCAAGGCCGACTTCGGGGCCGAACACGAAGCCAAGGCCTGGAAAAATCTCTGGAGCGCCGGCCACGGCGTGGCGACCATCGACGACAATCCGCCCGCGGCCGAACTCATCGATCGCCTGAAACGCGAGTTGAAGGAAGCGCTGCGGGAACAGTCTCAGCGAGCTCTCAAATTTTCAATTTGAAATATCCAATTTAAAATTTAAAATTTTCAATTTTCAATTTAGAATTCACTCATGTACGCTCCCGATCTTTTTGCCGGTAAAACCGCGCTGGTTACCGGCGGCCGTTCCGGCATCGGGTTCGGCACTGCCGAGGCACTGCTGAAGCTCGGAGCCCGGGTATGCATTTGCGCGAGGAAGCCAGAACCCTTGGCTGCAGCCGCGGCTGCCCTGTCCGAATACGGCACCTGCGTGGCCCGCCCCTGCGACATACGTAACAGCGAGGAAGTGGAGGCCCTGGCCGACCTGATTCACACCGAATTCGGCCGACTGGATCTACTGGTCAACAACGCCGGCGGCCAATTTCCCGCCCTCGCCCGGCAGCTTACCGATAAGGGTTGGAATGCGGTCATCAATACTAATCTGAACGGGACCTTTTACGTCAGCCGGATCATGGCGGAGCGCTTTTTTATTCCGCAAAAGGAAGGAAATATTGTCAACATCATCGTCAATATGCTGCGCGGTTTTCCCGGGATGGCCCATACGGGGGCGGCGCGCGCGGGAGTAGAGAACCTCACGAAGAGCCTGGCGCAGGAATGGGCTCGCTACCACGTGCGGGTCAATTCGGTGGCACCGGGTACCATCATCTCTTCCGGACTGGATACCTACGCCGAACCCGTGCGGGCCCTGCTGGACCGAATGCGGGAGGACAACCTCATGCAACGCCACGGTACGGTGGAGGAGGTGGCTAATGCCGTACTGTTCCTGGCCAGTCCGCTCTCCAGCTACACCAGCGGAACCACCCTATACGTCGACGGCATGGATCATCTGCACGGTGACCGGATGCGGCTGGTCGACGCTTTTCGTCGATAAATCAACGCTATGGAATACGCGGTAAACGAACACATCGCCACCCTCACCTTCGATCGCCCCGAAAAAGCGAACGCGCTCGACCTGGCCGGCTGGGAAGCCATGCGGACGGCCTTCGCGCGGGCGGATGCGGACGAATCGGTGCACGTGGTTATCCTGAGGGGGCGCGGCAAGCACTTCTGCGCGGGCATCGACCTGAGCGTGCTGGGCGAAATGCAACGGAGCCTGACCGGGACGCCGGAGGAGATCGAACAGCTGTTGTTGGACTTTATCGCCAACCTGCAGGACTGTATTACGGCCATCGAGCGGTGCCGTAAGCCGGTCATCGCCGCCATCCATGGGGGGTGTATCGGCGGTGGCGTGGACATCATGACGGCCTGCGACATCCGGTACGCTACTAAGGACGCCTATTTTTCGGTAAAGGAAGTGGATCTGGGTATCGTGGCCGACCTGGGCACCCTGCAACGTCTGCCCCGCATCGTATCACCGGGTATAGCGGCTGAACTGGCCTTTACGGCCCGCCGGGTTGACGGTAAGGAGGCCCACCGCATCGGGCTGGTCAATGAGGTACTGGCGAGCGAAAAACAACTGAACTACCACGTCGGGCAGATCGCGGATGCCATTGCCGCCAAACCGCCCCGGATCATTACGGGGATTAAACGAAACCTCTTGCACCAGCGCGACCATAGCCTGGCGGAGGGGCTGGAGTACGTAGCGGGGTACAGCGCGGGAGTGATGATGCCAAGGGATCGGAAGTAGTTTCTCACCAAACGGGGTGCCGCATGCGAAAGGGAAAACACCCTACGGAGCGCGAGTTGGCGGTACTGAAGCGGGGGCAGCTCAAACAATTTCACCCGAACAGGCGGTAAAACCTACAAATATTTAAGAAAACTGAGGGAAAACTTGCGCGGCTGTTTGAAAATGTTTTAATTTGACCCTGAATAAACTGATACTGAAACATGATTACCACCGACCGCCGCGAACTGAATGATCGCTTCATCGAGGTTTTCCAGATTCTGGAAGATCGCGGGGAGATCATCAAGAACGACCGCAACGGGCGTGGGCTTGGTGACTTCGCCAAGCGCATTCTCAACAATCGTTCCTACGGCCACATCATCCGGGCTTACCTCAACCCCAAGGATAAGCGTTGCATCAACTACGAGCAAGCCCGGCGGGTGTGCAGCGAATACGGGGTAAACACGACCTACCTGCTGGAGGGTACGGGTACGCCCTTCGGGATGGACCTGCCCACGGCCAATGATGTCGACGGAAAGGAAACCAAACAAAACATTCTTTTCACCTCCACGGAAGCTTTTGCCGGTGCCAGCGTCGACAGCGACAGCTTCATCCGCGAGGAAGCCCAGTTCTTCAGTCTGCCCGATCTGTTCGGCGACGGCTTCGTAGCCTTCCCGATCAACGGCAACTCCATGGAGCCGGTCATCAACGACGGAGACGTGATCATCTGCCGGCAGATCGCCGGAGTACACGAGATCAAGGAGAATAAGATCTACGCCGTGCGCGCGAAGGGAAGTCTCTGGGTGAAGTACGTACAACCCATCAAGGACGGTAAGGGGCGTATCCACTCCCTGAAGCTGATTTCAGCCAACTACCTGGAGCATGACCCCTGGGTGGAAGAAGTAGACAAGAATACGCGTCTGTACGAAGTACAGCGTCGCATCAGCGAACTGTAGAACTAAGTAAGCTATCGTATGCAGGCGGTGGTCCGGCCAAACGGCGCCGGGCCACCGCTTTGTCTTTTATGAATATCCTGCTGTTTTTTGTTTTGCCACCCGGTCCGGCGATGTCGTTGGGCCGGGTTTTCGTGGTGGCTACTTCGCCTGACCCGTGATGGTAAGGATGGCGGATTTCAGATCTTCGTCGCGGCTGCTGCTCCCAACCATAATGAGGAAGGTGCCGGGTTCGACGACGTAGGCCATAGCTTCGTTCAGATAATTCAGTTGCTCGAAGCCGATCTCAAAGGTTACCGCTACGGTTTCCCCCGGATTGAGGTAGATCTTCTGGAAGCCCCGCAGCTCCTTCACCGGGCGGGTTACCGTACTGTATTCGTCGCGAACGTACAATTGTATCACTTCGTAACCGCCGCGCTCGCCGGAGTTCGTGACCTCGACGGTGACTTTCGTATTGCCGGTCGTGGACATTTGGGCTACCCCAAGCTGAGGTTCGCTGTAGGTAAAGGTCGTATAGCTCAATCCGTAACCAAAGGGAAACAGCGCGTTGACGTTGTCGAATAGATACCCCCGGCGCGCGGAGGGCTTGTAGTTGTAGAAGGCGGGAATGTGTCCAACCGAGCGGGGCAGGCTGATGGGAAGTTTGCCGCTCGGATTGGCCGATCCGTAGAGAACATCGGCAACACTGTGGCCCGTTTCCTGGCCGAGGTAAAAGCACTGAAACACGGCATCCGACTTATCCAGCAGGTTGCGAATATCTAGGGGGCGTCCGCCAAATACGAGGCCGACGATCGGCTTGCCCAGCTCGGCCAACGCATCGATCAATTCGTTCTGGGTGCCGAGGAGCTCCAGAGAGGGCCGATCGCCCTGGTGGCTTTCCGCCCAGGCTTCGCGGCTGGTCAATTCGTTGCCCCCGACCGCGAGGACGATGATGTCGGCAGCGGCAAGATCGGATACGGCTTTGGCGATGCGTTTGCGATCGTCAGCCGGGGATACGGGCGTGATCGAATCGCGGTACCAGCTGCCGGGCTTTGTGACGCGGGTACCCTCGGAGTAGATAACTCGCCCCCCGTTAGCCGCCACGTACTGTTCCAGTCCCTCCCGGACGGTAACGAAATGCTGGGGTTCGTCGCTGTAGCCGCCCAGCAGTACTTTGTCGGCGTTCGGTCCGACGAGGCCGATCGTCAGGTCACCCCGGAGGGGAAGCAGTCCCTCGTTCTTCAGGAGGATCATGCTCTCCGTGCCGGCCTCCCGCACGAGGGCGTCGTCTTCGGGGGTATTCGAAAGCACCTTGTCCGGGTCGGTATAGGGGTTTTCGAAGAGTCCCCGTTCGAATTTTTGCCGCAGGATGCGCCCGACCGCCGTGTCGAGAATGGATTCGCTGAGTTCACCGCTGTTCACCGCATCCACGAGATGGGGAAAGGCTTCGCGATCGGGCAACTCGATGTCCACCCCGCTGCGGATAGCACGAATGGCTGCTTCCCGGAGGCTGGCCGCTACGGCGTGCCGGGTGTGCAGTTCCTTCACGGCGAAATAATCCGATACGACGGCCCCCCGGTAGCCCCACTCCCCCCGCAGGATATCGTTCAGCATCCATCCGTTGGCGTGACTGGGTACACCGTTTACCTCATTATAGCTGGCCATGATGTTGCGGACGTTGCTATTCTCCACGATGTAGCGGAAGGGAAACAGGAAGACCTCCCGGAGCGTGCGCTCGCTGACGCTGGCCGGTCCGATGTTATTGCCACCCTCCGGCTCTCCGTGTCCGGCCATGTGTTTGAGGGTAGCGTACACCTCCCCCTCGTCCCACCGGTCGTTATCACCCTGAAAACCCAGGACGGCCTGCAATCCTATCTGGGCGGCGAGATAAGGATCCTCGCCGAGGGTTTCTTCCACCCGACCCCAGCGCGGGTCGCGGGCTACGTCGACTACGGGCGTGAGCACGACGTGAGCACCCCGACTGGCGGCCTGGCGGCCGGCGACGGAGTACAGGCGCCGCGTGAGTTGCCGGTTGAAGGTTGCCGCTACCGCGATGGGTTGTCCCCAACTCGTAGCGTCTTTCGCGGCAAGACCGTGGAGGCTTTCTTCGTGCATGAGGGCGGGAATCCCTAGACGGGTGTCTTCCACCAGGTAGCGCTGAATGGCGTTTACGTAGGCGACTTCCTCGGCTCCGCTACGACCACTCTCGCCGTTGCCGGCCCGTTCGCTGGGGCGGGTGACGTGGCCGATGCCGTAGGGAATCACGTCCCGTGCTTTAGTCGGATCGAAGGAATAGTCCTCGCCTTCCATCTTGTGTTTATCGGCCCACACCGCAGTGATCTGGGCAACCTTCTCTTCCGTCGTCATCCTTCCGATGAGGTCCGCGATGCGGTCGTCAATGGGCTGGGTGACGTCCCGGTAGATAGCCAGTTCCGTATTGGCCCGGGGGCTGTCGGAAAGGGCGACGGGTTCGGCCCCGGAGTCGACCGTGGACGGAGTATCCCCACACGCGACGAGCAGAAGACACAGCAGCGGAAGAGCAAGGGGTCGAAGCATGGGATAACGCGTAGTTACAGAAAGTAGGACAATGTAAGGGATTTCCGGGTGCGTGGGCGCCGGCGTGCCGCTACAGGGAATCGAGTAGTTCGAACAACTCACCGTTATCGATGAGCGCACCCTCCTCCATGCGCAGGAAAATATCCTGGTCGCGGCCGATGGGTAGGTAGGCTCTCTCCGCGGAATAGATCTTCGGCGTTGCGCCATCCGCCCTAAGCTGGGCGAATATTTCCTTCGGGGGGAGGGTGGTATCGGTCAGGTCGACTTTGGTCGGTCCCGAAAGAAGCAGGCCTCTCATTTCGATCTTGTCCGGACCGGTGCGGTAGGTGCGCAGATCGTGGGGTTTGCGTTGCACCAAATACTTCACCCGCTCGATCACGCCGGAGAATACGATCTGACTGAACTGCAGTATGAGTCCGTCGGCCCGCGTCGGGTCCTCCCGTTTTATGCTGACCCAGCTTTTGGCGTCGATGCCGTTCACGCTAAGGAACTTGACGAACTGGGGGGTAACCTCTTCGAGCTCGTCACGGCGCAGGCGGCGGAATTTGGTTTCCTTCATAGTGTGCCCAAACAAATGCCCGGTGGCGTAGTTTTGCGATTAGCCGGGAAAATCCCCGCCCACTACCGACCACTCATTCTATGTTCACTATACCCGATTTTGGGAGCGGCGCCGTCTGGCTTTCCCTGCTCACCCTAACGTTCCTGGAGATTGTTCTGGGCATCGACAACATCATCTTCATCTCCATCGCTTCCGGTAAACTGAAGAAGGAAGAAGACCGGAAGCGGGCGACGAACATCGGCTTGATCCTGGCCATGGTCATGCGAATCGCACTCCTGTTCGGAGTGTCGTGGTTGGTATCGCTGAAGGATCCCTTCGTAAGTTTCGACTGGGGCTGGGCAAGCGCCGGTCTGAGCGGACAGAGCCTTATCCTCATCGCCGGTGGCGTTTTCCTACTCTATAAAGCAACCTCCGAGATCCACCACAAACTGGAGGGGGACGAGCACGTGGAGGGTGACCCGGGGACGCCGGGTGCGGGGGCGTCGCTACAATCCGTCATTATTCAGATCACGATCATTAACATCGTCTTCAGTTTCGATTCGATCCTGACGGCGGTTGGGATGACCAACGGCCTGGTCGGTGCCCTGGTCATTATGATTATCGCGGTGGTCATTTCGGTACTGATCATGATGTTGTTCGCCGTTCCGGTAGGCAACTTCGTCAACCGGAACCCGACCATTCAGATGCTAGGCCTGGCCTTTCTCATTCTCATCGGCTTCATGCTCATCGTCGAGGGGGCTCACCTGGGGGATCTGGTGGTCTTCGACAATCACATCGGCACGGTACCGAAGGGGTACCTGTACTTCGCGATCGCCTTCTCCCTGCTCGTCGAATTTCTGAATATGCGGATCCGTCCCAAGTCTTCCGACAAGCAGGTGAAGCTCAATACCTACGCTCAGGAAGCCGCGGGGAAGTCGGATTACATCCGCATGGAGTAGGCACGGGCTACACGCAAAATGCCCCGTCGCTGGTCCTGACGATCAGGCTAGCGACGGGGCACCGTACAGAATCCAAGTCGTATCTGGCCTCTACTGCTGGTCGTACAGCGTTATGGCCTCGCCTCCCTTACCGGCACGGCCGGTACGGCCGACGCGGTGGATGTAGGTGTCGTAGTCGGTCGGTGCTTCGAAGTTGATAACGTGGGTGATGTCATCGATATCCAGTCCGCGGGCGGCGACGTCCGTAGCGCAGAGTGCCTTGAGCTTGCCGGACTTGAAGGCACCGAGTGCTTTCTGCCGGTAGTTCTGGCTCTTGTTGCCGTGAATCTCGTCGGCGGAAATGCCGGCCTGGTTGAGCTTCTTCGTGATTTTCTTTACGCGGTGCTTCGTTTCGGCGAAGACGAGTACGCGCTTCATTTCCGCATCCTGTAACAGTTCGATCAACACGTCGAACTTATCGTCGGGGGCGACGAAGCGGACCGTCTGATTGATGTGTTCGGCGGAAGCCTCTCCACTGCTGACGGCTACCGTGACGGGGTCGGTCAGGAAGTGGTCGATCAGCTTCTGCTGGCTCTTGTCCAGGGTAGCGGAGAAGAGCAGCGTCTGGTCGCGTTCTCCGATCTTGTCGGCGAGGTACATGACGTCCTTCTGAAAGCCCATGTCGAGCATGCGGTCAAATTCGTCAAGCACGAGTACGGAGGCCTCCTGCAGGTCGATCTTGCCCTGCTGGTAGAGGTCCTTAAGGCGACCGGGGGTGGCGACCACCAGGTGGTAGCTCCGCTTACGCAGGTTGACGATGTCGGTGTTGATGTTGCGGCCGCCGATGAGGGTGATCGCGTTGAACTTCATGCCGATGGTTAGGGCACGAAACTCCTCTTCGATCTGCAGGGCAAGCTCGCGGGTGGGAGCCAGGACGAGCGTCTGGAAGGGTTGCTCGCTGGCGAGGAGGGCGTCGACCAGGGGAATAAGGAAGGCGCCCGTTTTTCCGGTACCAGTGGTGGCGATGCCCATCACGTCCTTCAGCGCGTTGATGTGCTCGAACGACTTTTCCTGAATCTCGGTGGGGTAGACCCAGCCGGCCGCTTTGATCGCGCTCTTCAGCTTGGGGTTAAGTTTCCAGTCGGCGAACTTGGTATCGGCCTTATACTCGACTTTCTTCAGGGGCACGCCTTCGTGCACCATCATTTCGGCGGGTAGGGGAATGTAGTTGTGGTTGGAACGACCGCCGCCGCTTCCGCGACGATCCCGGCCGCCACCGCCGGATTTTTTGTTACGATTAAAACTGTTGTTGCCGCGGCCTTTGCCGGAGCGGGAGGGACGTTTAGTGTCCATAAAGTAAAAAGGGGTTGAATTGCCCGACGGGTCCCGTGGGCAGCAACGGCCGGCGGCAGCGGTGCCGGAGGACGTTTCGTAAAGGCTTCAGTCCGAATGTGCATATGCCCCGTTGATTCGGGGATATGGGGCGAGGCGTGGATCGGAGGAAGCAATAGGGGTCCCGGCTCGCGGCGCAAAGGTAAGGAAAATTTACAATTTGAGATTTTTAATTTGTGATTGACGATTTTCGGCTCTGCTTGCTGCGCGCGGTGAAATTTACCATTTATCGATTTACCATTGCAAATTTGCGACTCTGCTCACTACGCTCGTCTGTTTGGCTAAGCTGCTGCGCTCATTTCTGTTATGGCTGAGCAAATCGCTCGACTGCGGCAGTCTTTGTAAATAAGCATTACGGGAAACCCATTCACCCATTCACTCACTCATTCCCTCACCCCCCAACCAAATCCACTCCCCTGCGTTTACCTGATCCACACAGGTCCTAAAATTGGTTGACCCTACAATTTATTTAAATTGGGAAGTGACTTCGGCCTGTCTAGGGCGGGCCTCAAACCCTTCGACTTGTCAGGGTTCCGAGCTTACTTCGGTGAGTGACGACAAGGGGATTACCGAACCAGGCCAGCTATCCCAACCATGTTTCTAGCAGGAGTCAAACCACCTGGGGACTTGTGTGGAATTAAACGAAAACGCCCGATCGAGCTAGCTCGATCGGGCGTTTCACATTTACCGGTATTGGTACCGCGGCTTAGGCCTGCTCCTGCGTTTCCGCAACGGTAGCTTCCTGAGGGTCGATGCTGACGAACATGCGGTTCAGGCGGCTCTTCCGGAAGGATACCTTGCCGTCGATCTTGGCGTGGATGGTAAAATCCTTACCCATGTACGTATTGTCCCCGGGGTGGTACTTGGTGCCCCGCTGGCGAATGATGATGTTGCCGGCCTGAGCACTCTGCCCGCCGAAAAGTTTGACGCCGAGCCGCTTGGATTTACTGTCGCGGCCGTTGTCGGTACTACCTACACCTTTTTTGTGTGCCATGATATTGTATTTAGGCTCCCCCGTGGGGGATCGTTAGGAATGGGGCCGTGACTAGCCCGCGATGGAGTCGATCTTCAGTTTTGTGTACTGTTGACGGTGGCCGTTCTTGACGCGGTAGCCCTTACGGCGCTTCTTCTTGAAAACGACGACCTTGTCGCCCTTTACGAGGGGATCAACGACAGTAGCGCCGATGGAGGCGCCGCTGAGCATCGGCGTGCCGACGGTGACATCATCGCCGTTGGCGAGCAGATGGACCGCGTCGAAGCTGACCGAGTCGCCAGCTTTGGCTTCTAACCGGTGGACGAAGATCTCCTGACCTTCCTCAACTTTGAATTGCTGACCGGCTATGGTTACGATTGCAAACATCTATGGGGGATGTTGGTGAAAAAAATAGATTTCGGGGCGCAAAGGTAAGGAAAGATCGGTAAAGCCGAAAGAACTATTGGCGAACTTTGTTTCCACCCTGCGGCGGCGGCGCGCGGGAGCCGGTCGATTCACGGCCGGCCCCAGTCGATTGGTAGCCACCCGTTACACCTGGGGCACCGACCTTGGGGAAAAAATAGACTACCATGCTCGACGACATACTCGACGGGGCCCGCAAAGCCATGGCCGGACTGGCCAGTACCGTCGGCGAAGGCACACGTGAAAAGACCAATAAACTGATCGAGGACTGGCTGGAGATCTTTCCGACGCTGTCCACCTACGGCCTGACGATCACCAGCTTTTCCATGGCTCTGGCCCTGAGCCCCTCGCTCAACGTAGAACTTTTGGGCAGTCACAGCGACTGGACGGAGGAGAACATCAAGGAGCGAATGGCCAACCACCGGGGGGAGACGGCAATCCTGACCGTATTCACGGCCATCCGCACGGCGTACCGATTACAGCGACAAACGAAGGCTCCGCTGATGGATCCCCTGATTTTAAAGATCATCATCCGGCTTACTCCGGAAGTCCGCGTGGTGCTGGGGCAACCGGTACTGGAGGATTAACTCGCTGATGTCCCGGTACAGTTGGTGGTAGCGCTCGTCGGTGATCAGGCTGAGGTGTCTTTCCATGGTCGCCGTATCGCCCCGGGCGGCGGCACCCGTCTGTCGATCCGCCGGTCGGCCGCCGTCCTGTTGCTCGGCCGTCTTGCGGATGATGGGCAGGAGAAGTTTGAAGGGGATAGCGTAGGTCGCGCACAATTGGTAAGCAACCTCGTAGAGGGCCGTGACGAAGTTATTGGAAAAGACGGCGGCCAGGTGCAGTTGGGCGCGCTGTTGATCGTCCAGCCAGGCGACGGTATCACTTAGCGATTCGGCCAATCGGGTCAATTGATTACGCGTGGCCTCATTGCTGGCGTAGATGATCAGGGGCAGATCACGCCAGTCGGCGGGATCGTCGTCCCGGCGCAGGGAACGGATGGGCCACAGAACTCCCCGGTGCACGAAGTGATCCGTGATCCGGTCGATCGGGGTCGCTCCACTGGTGTGGTAAACCGGCAGGGTGGGGGGGAGGATCGCGGCGAGTTGTCGACTGACCTCCGCGATTCGGTTATCCGGCACGGCCAGTATAATGGACGCGGGCTGAATTTCGGGCAGGTGATCGAAGGACACCACCGGAATCGGCCACTCTCCGGCGGACGCGGGGGTCCGACTGACGACCACTACGGATCCGGGGAGTACGGCGGCGAGGTGCCAGGCCAGGTTTCCCGTTCCGACGATGACCGTTGGAGTTTCAGGCATGCAGTTCGTGCAGGAAGCGCGTGAGGGCGGAAACATCCTTCACCCCCGGTTCGGATTCGAATCGGCTGTTGAGGTCAATCCCCCGAAACTGGGGATGGTCAATGCGGCGGATGGCTTCCGCGTCCTCGGGACCAATTCCGCCACTCAGCAAAAAGGGGATGGGCCCCCGGTATTCTTCCAATTTTTTCCAGTCCCACTTTTTCCCCGTGCCACCGGCGGTTGCCTGCCCGCCCGTATCGAATACGAAGAGCGAACAACTGCTGACGTATTCGTTCGTGGCCCGGAAATCGAAATCTTCGGTGACGGAGAAGGCTTTACAAATACTGGCTTTCCGAAGGGTGTTGACGGACCACAGGAGTTTGAGCTCCTGGCAGTAGCCGGCACTTTCCTCGCCGTGCAGTTGCACCCAGCTCAGGCGGTAGTCGTGGACGGCGTTCAGTACGAAATCGACCTCGGCGTTGACAAAAACGCCGACCAGCGGGGTGTCGCGGAGCGCTTTCTCATTCTTCACGATCCATGCTTCCAGTGCGGAATCGCCGGCAAACCTCGGGGAGGCGGGGTGGAAGATCAGGCCGAGATAGTCGGTGGGGAGTTTGCTGATCTCGGCAATGTTATCGGGCTCCCGTAGGCCGCAAACCTTGACTTTCATGCGATGGCGTCCTTGTACACATCCTCGATCTCGTGGGTGCGTTGAATGAATTGCGCGCAGGCCAAGCCGGGGTCCGGCTGGCGCATGAAATAAGTGCCGATGAGAAAGCCCCGGAAGCCGTGCCGCCGTAGTTTGACAATGGACTGCGGGTCCTCAATACCGCTTTCGCTGATGCGCAGTAGCCCGGGGGGCAGGAGGGGTTCGAGTTCCAGACTATTGGAAATGGATACTTCGAAGTTGACCAGGTTACGGTTGTTGACGCCGATGATGTCGACGCTCGGGCTGATGCGGGCCACTTCCTCCTCGTCGTGTACCTCGCAGAGGACACGCAAACCGAGTTCGTTGGCCTCTTCGGCGAGTTCGTCGAGCTGAACGGCAGAGAGGCAGGAGGCGATCAGCAGAATAGCGTCCGCACCCATGGCCCGGGCCTCGTGAATCTGGTAACGGTCGATGAGAAAATCCTTGCGGATGATGGGCAGATTGACCGCGGCCCGTACGCGGTCGATGTCGTCCGGACGGGCCCCGAAAAAGTGGGCATCCGTAAGACACGAGATGGCGGCGGCTCCGGCTTCGGCGTAACCCCGGGCGACGGCGGTCGCGTCGGCGTTGAGGTTGATGTCCTGCTGGGAGGGAGATTTACGTTTGAACTCCGCAATGATGCCGAAGTGCTCGCTGTTTTCCAGCGCCTTGCACAGACAGCGGCGTTCAGTATGGTAACCGTCACTGTCCTTCAGGGCGCTGATCGGAACCTGTGCGCGCCGGCGGTCTACTTCCAGTCGTTTGTGTTCGACGATCCGATCGAGAATATTGGCCATGTACGGTTACTTGATTTGACAAGATAAGGCGCGGGCGGGGTTCGGAGTTCTCTCAGGCCAGGAGTTTCCGCAGGACGGCGCGGGCCCGACCGCTGACGATGCTTTCCCGGGCTTCCGCGACGCAGTCGGGCAGGCTGCGGTCGGGGTGGATGACGTGAATGGCCAAACCGGCGTTGGCGCACACGACCGCCGTCTGCGCTTCCGTGGCTGTATTATCCAGGACTCCCAGAAAGATGGCTTTCCCTTCTTCGGGGGTCTCTCCCCCGTACAGGGCTTCCGGGGGGAGGGTCGGGAGCGAAAAATCTTCCGGGTTCAGTACCCCCTGGCTCCTGCGTCCCCGCACGCTGGCTCCGCCGGTCAGGCTTATTTCGTCGTAGCCGTCCATGGCGTGAACGATCAGGTATTCCCGGGCTTCCTCCGTCTGCAACATATAGTCGTAGATGCGGCTGACCTCCCGGTCATAGGTGCCCAGCAATTGGTAGCGTGGGCGGGCGGGGTTGATGAGCGGCCCGAGTAGATTGAAGAAGGTCCGTACGCGCAGGGCCTTGCGGACGGGCACTACGTTCTTCATGGCCGGATGAAACAGGGGGGCGTGGAGAAAGCAGATGCCCGCCCGGTCGAGGTCGCCGAGCAAGCGGTCCCGTTCGTTGGAGAAGGTATAGCCCAGCGCGAGGAGTACGTCGCTGCTTCCCACGTTGCTGCTGACGCCGTAGCTGCCGTGTTTCGTCACCGCGTAGCCGGCTCCCGCAACGACCACGCAGGAAAGGGTGGAAATATTAAAGGTATTCTTTCCGTCGCCGCCGGTGCCGACGATGTCGATGGTGTGGCGTCCCTCCAGATCGAGGGGGACGGCGAGTTCGAGTAGGGCATCCCGGAAGCCCTGTATCTCGGAGAGGGATACGGGGCGCATATTGATGGCGGAGACCACGGCGGCGATCTCGGGGTCGGCGGCTTCCCCGTTCGCGATGCGTAATAGGGTGGTGTAGGCCGTGGCGCGACTCAGGGGGTGGCGGGCATACAGTTGAGTGAGAAGGGACTTCATCGGCAATTAAAATCTGAATCCGACGCTCGCCTGGATGACGCGGTTGTAGTCCTTATCGTCGGTATTGTATTCCCGCTCCGTCGAGCCGACCGTGCGGGTCAGGCGCTGGTCGTTCTCGCCCCGGGTAGCATCCGTGAGGCCGAGCTGGTAGCGGAGGCCGAGGTAGAGGCCGTTGTTGAGAAAGAAGGCGGCGCCACCGACGAGCCCGAAGTCGAAGCGGCGGTAGAGGGGGGTGTTATCGCCGGCGTTATAATAGGCATCGATGACGGAGGGGGGGAAGATGCCCGTGGATAGGCGGGTTTCGCTGACCTCGACAACCGCCGCTCCGCCGATGCGATCGTCGAAGTAGTTATAGTCGTAGTTAAAGGAGATGACGTCCGGTAACCGCCGTTCGTCTACCGTTATATTGTTGGAGTAAGTCGCTGAACCCGAGGCCCGGCTGTTCACCAGGAAGGCCGCGGTGACCCCTCCTTCCAGCTCCAGCGGTCCCAGGCGGTAGTAGGCGACCAGGGGGATATCGATGTAGCTGTTCAGCACGTCGCGTTCGCTCTCCAGCGAACCGGTAATGCGGGTACCCTGGGTATCGTTAGCATCGGCATAGAGGTAAAAATAGGAGGGGCCCGTATAACGGACCTCGCCGCCCTTCTGACTGTACATAAGGTCGGCCTTGAGACCAAACAGGTCGGTGATCTCGTAGGCAAACGTTGCCCCGACGTGGAAGCCCGTGGTGCGCTTGAACTCTTCGAGCGTCGTACCCGCGTCATCCATTTCGGCATCGCCCTGAAAAGTGATGAAGTTGAGGCCGGCCCGGAAGCCACCGCTAAACTCCTGGCCCGGAAGCAGGGTGCAGGCTAATAAGAGGGGCAACAGGGCGGCGACGCGCAGTAGTTTCATGATGGGGGTTTATGGGTGTAAAGATGCGCGATATATGTGAATCGGGCCCCTCCCCGGTCCGTATCTTGTACGGGCACGGAGGGGGACAATCGTAGTAGGGAAGTGTAAAAACCTTCGTCGGCAGAATGGCTTTAGCCAACAAATGATCAGATGGAGGGTAAACCGCGCCTCCCGCTCCGTTCCCATATGGCCGTTTCAACCCATCTTCTCTACCAGACGTTAGGGTACAAAAGATCACCATGAGTCAAGCTACCGCCACCAAGCGCCCCGTCCTGCTCTACACCGAACAGACCCCGAACCCCGAAACGCTGAAATTCGTGACCAACCGGATGCTCTACAACGGCACCGCGGAATTTCGCGAAGAGGAATTCGCCCGGGAGTGGTCGCCGCTGGCCACCGAGCTCTACGACTTCCCCTACGTCAAGAAGGTGTACATCGCCAATAACTACGTGACGATCACCAAGGAATTCAATTACGGCTGGGACGACATCATGCTCAAGCTGAAGGAATTCGTCAAGGGTTACCTGGAGGAGAACAAGCCCATCATCAAGGATGGCTTCGCCGAGGCCGTCGCCGCCATCGAAGCCGAGCGTGGGGTAGGATACGAGTACACCGAAGACGAGGCGGAAACCGTTGCTCAAATCAAGGAGCTCATCGATACTTACGTCAAGCCCGCCGTGGAAATGGACGGAGGCAACATCGAATTCAAATCGTTCCAGGACGGCGTAGTCACGGTCATCATGCAGGGAGCATGTTCCGGCTGCCCGAGCTCTACCGTTACCCTGAAGTCCGGCATCGAGCAGATGCTCAAGCGGATGATGCCGCAGGTCAAGGAGGTGGTGCAGGAAATGGGGTAAGGGATTTACTATTCATCATTTCCAATATCTAATTTACAATTTGCGTGGAAGCTCGCTGCGCTCGTGGCGTTGGGTGGCTCCCGGAACGCTGCTGTGCCCAGTAGATGATTGACTCTTCTGACCTTGATTTCGACCGACGTCACTTATGGCATCCCTACACGAGTCTGGCCGATCCGCTGCCGGTTTATGCGGTAGAGTCGGCGAATGGGTATCGGTTGAAACTGGCTGACGGGCGCGAGTTGGTCGACGGCATGTCGAGTTGGTGGTGCGCCATTCACGGCTACAACGTGCCGGAACTCAACCGGGCGGCCACCGATCAGCTGGCCAAGATGTCGCACGTCATGTTTGGTGGACTTACCCACGAACCGGCTATTGAATTAGGTAGGCGGTTGGTGGAGATTACGCCGGACGGTCTCGAGCGGGTATTTCTGGCCGATAGCGGTTCGGTAAGCGTCGAGGTCGCCATGAAAATGGCCGTTCAGTACCAGCACGCACGGGGGCGCAGCCGCACTACCTTCCTCACCCTGCGGGGCGGCTACCACGGAGATACGACGGGCCCGATGTCGGTCTGCGATCCGGTGACGGGTATGCACCAACTCTTTACGGGTTTTCTACCCAAACACGAATTCTACGACCGCCCACCCGGTGGTTACGACGCGCCGGTTGCTACCGCTTACCTCGCGGGCCTGAAAGCGTTTTTCGCCACCCACGCCGATCGCGCCGCGGCCTTCATCGTCGAACCGGTGGTACAGGGGGCTGGGGGAATGCACTTTTACAATCCAGCTTATCTACGCGTCTTTCGGGAACTCTGCGACCGTCACGGACTGCTCCTGATCTACGACGAGATTGCCACCGGTTTTGGACGGACGGGCAAGCTCTTCGCGGGCGGGGACGCGGGAGCAATTCCCGACATAATGACCGTAGGGAAAGCCCTCACCGGCGGATACCTGACCCTGGCGGCTACGCTCTGTACCGGCGAAGTGGCGGATACCATCGGGCGCGGCGAGGCGGGCGTAATGATGCACGGCCCAACCTTCATGGCCAACCCGCTGGCCTGTGCCGTGGCCGTGGCCAGTATCGACCTGCTACTACGCGAGGACTGGCAAGCCCGTATTCATCGCATTTCCCGGGGGCTGTCGCTGCACCTGCGCCCCGCCGCCCGGAGTGCCGCCGTGAAGGAAGTGCGCGTACTCGGAGCCATTGGGGTGGTGGAGACACGGGATGCGGTGGACGTCGCGAAGTTCCAAGCCTTCTGCGTGGAGCGCGGAGTCTGGATCAGACCCTTCGGCCGCCTGATCTACCTGATGCCTCCTTACGTCATAAGTGACGACGCCTTAGAACTGCTGTGCACTACGGTCGTTAAATATGTTCTAGCTTTGCAACCCGAAAATGACCCCTGACCGATGGCTACCGTAAAATTTACCTTTGAGGATAAGAATATTCCGCCCAAAACGGTGGAAAACGTCCCCACGGATGTAAGCATTCTGGAGGTGACCGAGGAGAATGGCATTCACCTGAATCACAACTGCGGTGAGGTATGCGCCTGCTCGACCTGCCATATCTACGTCAACAGTGGTGAAGACGCGCTGGAAGAGATCAGCGATAAGGAAGAGGACTTCATCGACCGGGCCATCAACCCCCGCATCGAAAGCCGCCTCGGCTGCCAGGCCGTGATCCTGGACGAGGACGCCGTCATCGAAGTAGAAATCCCGGATCAGAGCCGTATCATCGGACACGAACACTAAGTAGTAGGTTAGTTCTTTAGTCCGTTATAGGCAATGCTTTGCCCAGTCCGTCGACTAAGGAATTTGACCACTAATGCTTTATTGCCTAACGAACTAAACTACTACATTTTGAGCTTTAAAGACTTCAACGACTTTCCCTTCGGCTGGGCCGATCACGAGGATATCGCCATTGCGTTGTACGATAAATTCGGCGATGACTTCGGACAGGATAAGATCTACCGCATCCGCTTCACCGACTTACTCGACTGGATCCTCGAAATCCCGCAGTTCACCGGTACCCGCGAGCAATCTACCGAAGAGCACCTCGAGCAAATTCAGGCGAAGTGGGTGTATGAGTGGAGGGAGAATCAGTGATTGGTAGTGTGGTAGGTTGGTAGTGGGGTAATATGGTCTTGTAGACTACCACATTACCACCATACCACCCTACCACCCTACCACCCTACCACCCTACCATCCTACCAAATTACCACCATACCAGAAATGAACGAACTCGAACGCTTCGCAGACATTACCACCTTCATCTTCGACGTCGATGGGGTACTGACCAATTCGCAGTTGATCATACTCGAGGACGGCGGCTTGTTGCGGCAGATGAACGTGCGGGATGGGTACGCCATCAAACGGGCGCTGGAGAAAGGGTACCGGGTATGCGTGATCACGGGGGGGAAGAGCCAGGGCGTGGTGTCGCGACTGCAGGGGCTCGGAGTAGTGGATATCTATTACGGCGTACAGGATAAGGTAGAGGCGTACCGGGAATTTATGGACCTCTACGACCTAGACGACGAGCACGTGCTGTTTATGGGCGACGACGTGCCGGACTACGAGGTAATGCGGCTGGTGGGATTTCCGACCTGCCCGCAGGATGCCTGCCCGGAAATCCTGTCGATCGCCAAGTACGTCAGCAGCAGGTGCGGGGGCGCGGGAGCGGTGCGGGACGTGATCGAGCGGACCCTGCGGTTACACGGAAAGTGGCTGCCCGACGATCCGGCCGATGCGTTACCGACGAGTGTTTAGGGCACAACTACTTATCTTCAAGATCGACGTTTTGGTATAGCTCACGTAGTGGGAGTATAACGCCAATACTTTTCAACTCGATTGAATCTTCTAGTCCATCAGCGTAGTGGAAGCTGCCAAGATTGCTTTCCTCATGGCGTCGGTAGAGGGTGACGTGCGCTTTGTCTTGATCAATCAGGAGATATTCTTTGAGCGTGATCAGTGACAGGTAGTACCGCATTTTAGCGCCCCGGTCGTAGTCTGCCGACGTCTCCGAGATCACTTCGACAACCACACGCGGATTAAGAATGGCACCCTTTATCATAGTGGATTCATTGATTTTTCCACAGACGACGGCGGCGTCGGGGTAGATGTAACGGTGAGCGGCCTCAATCTCGATCTTTACATCTGAGTTCAGCGATATACAATTTTTACCCGCAACAGTTAAGGCATTTCCGATTAAACGTTGGGTGTTAGAACTTAAAATGGTGTGAGCGATCGTACCCCCGGCCATAGCATATACCTCACCGTTATGATATTCGTATCGCATTTCTCCCCGGTGCTCGAAGGAGAGGTATTCAGATATAGGCAGTTTAGTGACTTGGGCTACGGCCATCATTCATTGCTTTGTGCTAATATACCCGGCTCCCGCGGCCCCGCCAAACAAATTGTTGCTTATCTTGGCCGCCCGCTCGAAACCGATACATGATGCCCGAACCCAAGACCAGCAGCTACCTTGATTCCCTCAACGACGTGCAGCGGCAGGCGGTCACGACCACGGACGGGCCGGTGCTCGTAGTTGCCGGACCGGGATCGGGTAAAACGCGGGTGCTCACCTTCCGCATCGCTTACATCATCGAGCAGGGAACGGCCCCCTGGGAAATTCTCGCGCTGACCTTCACCAACAAGGCCGCCCGGGAGATGAAGGAGCGGATCGAGCACGTAGTCGGTAAACGGGCCAGCTACATCTGGGCGGGTACCTTCCACAGCCTGTTCGCGCGCATCCTGCGCGTGGAGGCCCAGCACATCGGCTACCCGAGCAACTTCACGATCTACGATACGGACGATACCAAGAGCCTGCTGAACTCCATCATCCGGGAGATGAACCTCGACACCAAGGTGTACGGAGCCAACGCGATCAAGAACCGGATCAGCTCGGCGAAAAGTAGCCTGATCACCCCCAAGCTGTACGAAAAGAACGAGGAACTGCTGGCCCAGGATAAGATGGCCAATATGCCCCTCGTCTACAAGATCTACACCGCCTACGTCGCCCGCTGCAAACAGGCCGGCGCGATGGACTTCGACGACCTGCTGTTCCGCCTGTTCGAACTGATGCAGAACGTGCCGGAAGTGGTGCAGAAGTACCGGGAGAAGTTCAAGTACGTACTGGTCGACGAGTTTCAGGATACCAATACGCTGCAGTACGCCATCATCAAAAAACTGGTGCAGTACCCGGATAGTCCCCGCAACATCTGCGTGGTCGGTGATGACGCCCAGTCGATTTACGCGTTCCGTGGAGCGACCATCCAGAACATCCTCGATTTCGAGAACGACTTCGGCCAGCACAACATCCAGGTATTCAAACTGGAACAGAATTACCGGAGCACGGAAAACATCGTAAATACGGCCAATGCCGTCATCAGCTACAACAAGCGACAGATCCAGAAAAATATTTGGAGCGACAAGGGCGTGGGTGACAAGATCCGCATCATCAAGGCCGTCGACGACAATGAGGAAGGAAGACGGGTGGCGGACACCATACTCGAACAGAAGAACCGCTACCACCTGCAGAACAGCGACGTAGCGATCCTGTACCGGACCAACTCCCAGTCGCGCATCTTCGAGGAATACCTGCGCCGCTTCAACATCGCCTACCGGGTGTACGGCGGACAGAGCTTCTACCAGCGCAAGGAGGTAAAGGACCTGATCGCCTACCTGCGCATGGTCGTCAATCCGAACGACGAAGAGGCCTTCCGCCGCTCCATCAATCACCCCAAACGGGGCATCGGCGGCACCAGTGTCGGGAAAGTAACGGCGCTCGCCCGTCAGCAAAATCTGACTTTGTTCGAGGCGCTCAAGCACGTCGCGCTGCCCAACCGTACCCGCCACGCCGCCGACGGTTACATCAGCCTCATCGAGGAAGCCACGGCAAAGGTCGATACCGCCAATGCTTACGAGCTCGCGGACCTGATCGCTAAGGGCAGCGGACTGACCGACATGCTGCGCAACGATAAATCCATCGAGGGCATGGGGCGTCTCGAAAACCACGAAGCACTGCTGGATGGCATCAAATCGTTCGTCGAAGACGACACTGTCATCGACACGGACACCCTGCCCGACAAATCCCTCGCTACCTATCTGCAGAATATCGCCCTCCTTACCGACGCCGACGAGAGCGATTCCAGCAACACCGACGTGGTCACCCTCATGTCGGTACACGCCGCCAAGGGCCTGGAGTACAAGTCCGTCTTCGTCGTAGGCCTGGAGGAAAAGCTCTTTCCCAGCTGGATGAGCATGGATAGTATGGAGGGGCTCGACGAGGAGCGCCGGCTATTCTACGTCGCCATCACCCGGGCCGAACTGTACCTGACGCTCAGCTACGCCAATACCCGGTACCGCTACGGGAAGATGGTCATGAACGAACCCAGCCGATTCCTGGCGGAGGTGCCGGCCGACGCCGTGGAGAATACCACCGGGGGCGGACGCCGCAGCAACGACTTCGAATTCGATAAGGTCGCCCGGCAGCGGGAACACCGGGCGCGGGTCACGGGCATCACGCCCAATAAACGCCGGGGGACCGCCAAATTCGCCGCGCCTAAGGTGGATCCCGCCACCTTCGAGCCGAGTCCGGACAGCGAAGTCGAGACCGGGCGCCGGGTCCTGCACCTGAAATTCGGGGAGGGAAAGGTGCTGCACGTGGACGGAGGATCGGACAACCGCATCGCCACCATCCACTTTAGCGATCTGCCCCAACCGGAAAAGCGCATCATGCTGAAGTTCGCTAAGTTGCAGGTGCTGGATTAGCGGAGTTCCGTTGCTTCGGGAAAGTTGCTACATTGGTCGCATGAAGCCGATCATGTTCCTATTGTTATTCACCGCACTATTTTCCTGCGGAAACCCCGCAGGACCGGGCGAAGAGACCGTCGACGGGTCTAAGTTCGTTCGCTTCGATACCTCGACGGTAGCGGGGCGCTGGTCGAAGGAACGGGCACAGGCCTATTACGACGACCGTCCGTGGATCGTGGGCGCTAACTACAACAACCGCGGGGCCATCAACCAGCTGGAAATGTTCCAGGCCGCCACCTTCGATACCGCGCAGATCAGCGAGGAGCTTGCCTGGGCCTCGTCCATCGGTATGAATTCCATGCGGGTGTACCTACACAACCTACTCTGGGAGCAAGACAGTACGGCCTTTCTCGACCGGCTGGAACAGTACCTCGGCGTCGCCGATCGCCACGGCATATCGACCACCTTCGTGCTGTTCGACGCCGTCTGGAACCCGGAGAGTCAACTCGGGCCCCAGCCCGCCCCCAAGCCCCATACGCACAACAGCGGCTGGGTGCAGAGCCCCCCCGAACGCCAGCTCCCAGGTGACCGCAGCCACTTCCCCCAGTTCAAATCATACGTCCAGGGCATCCTCCGCCACTTCGACGGCGACGAGCGCATCTTCATGTACGATCTGTACAACGAGCCGGACAACAACAACTTCGGCAAGTTTCCCAACGAGCGCGCCAATACCAAGGGCGACCGGGTCTTCCCGCTGCTGCGGTCCTGCTTCGAGTGGGGGAGGGAAGTAAACCCCTCCCAGCCGCTGACGGCCGGCGTATGGATCGGCGACTTGCGCAATCCCGATAGCCTGGGGGCCTTCAATGCGTTTCAACTGAATAACTCGGACATCATCTCCTTTCATTCCTACGGTACGCCGGAGCAACTGCAAGCTTCGTACCTGGACGTCCTGCCCCGCTACGGCCGGCCCATCGTGTGTACCGAGTACATGGCCCGCACCAACGGCAGCACCTTCGCCGGATACTTACCGGTATTCCGGGAGCAAAACATCGGCGCCTACAATTGGGGATTGGTGTCCGGAAAGAGCCAGACCATCTATCCGTGGTCGAGCTGGGACAGCACCTTCACCGCGGAGCCCCATCGGTGGTTTCACGACGTATTCCGGCCGGACGGGACGGCTTACGACAGTACCGAAGTCGCGCTGATCAAGGAGTTGACGGCCCGGTAGATCAACCGCCCTACGACAGGGAGGTCAGATTGAAGATGTAGACCGTCAGGAAGATGATGACCGCCAGGGCCAGTCCGCCGATGAAGGTATTGTAGCTGATCGTGAGCAGCAGGTACTTGCGGTGCAGGACCTGCCCCAGGTCGTAGAGGTCGCGCCCCAGATCGTCGTAGAGACTGTCCTGATCCATTTTCATCTTCGACATGTACTTGATGAAGTCCGATTTTTCGAGCTTCAGAAAGTTGCCGAAGTAGAGCAGGCTGGCCTCCTTACTTTCGAGCAGTTTGCGCTTCTTGATCCGGTATTCGGTTACCTTCGGCCGCGCGGAGAACACCGCGAAGATGACCGCCGTGAGGGAGCTGATGAGCAGAATGATGATGGGGGCCAGAAATTCCGGATCCTCGAAGAAGAGTTCCTCGAAGAAGCTCAGACCGGCACCGGAAACGGCGATGAGAATCGACAGGATGATCGTATTGATTGAGATCATCATGTTCGCCTTGTCGTCGGCGATACGGCTTAGGTTGATGTGGTTACGGAAGGCGGTGCGGTACATGGTGTCGATGCCGCGGCCGAAGTTCTTACCGGTCTTGGCCTTGACTTCCTTCTGCTGGATTTTGTAGTTGTTGCTCTGCTGCTTACTGACGTTCTTGCGCCGCCGGCCGTCGAATTCCTCTTTACCTACGTCGGTGAGGTAGTTGAACTTCAGCAGGAAATCTTGCATCTCCTGACCGAACTTGACCGGATCCCCCACCTTCCCGTCGAGTGCTTCCCGCTCGAGTTGCAGCAGATTTGACCGGCGCTCGTACCGTTTACGTCCCAGCCAGCTCCAGGCGGCATCGTGTAACAGGCGTACCTCAAAGGGGCTTTTGGCGGTGGCCGCGGGTGCGGTGGTTATCCAGGAAGCAATGTCTTCCGCCGCCGGGATGCTTTCCTCCTGGGCGAAGGTTTTGAACTCGGCGGCGGATCGCTCGGCGAATTTTTTGCTGCCACCGATGTAGCCGAGCGGATAGAATAGTGCGGCCAGCCGCAGCTGTTCGGTCAGCGTTTCATCTAGCTGGGCGTCCTCCGCCAGCTCAACGATCTTTTCGGCGATCTCTTCGGCGTAGGCGTAGTTGTGGAAGAGGTAGATAGGGTCGAGCGCCTCGTTAAAACGATTGCGGACGTACCCCTTCGCGCGGTCAAAAACCGTATCCTCAGTTTTCTCGGCGGTCGCCTTCTCCTCTTGATCCATTGTCGTTGGTGATTTGTGCATTACGGGTGAGTGTGGCGATCATACCGTGTCCTCCACGGCCCTCGCTGCTGATGTAAAGTTCACCGTTGGGACCGAAGGTAATCCCTTCCGGCTGGCGGAATACGTTCTGTTCGAGTAGTTCGACGTGCTTGACCTGGCTGTCGCGGTCGATCACGACCAGGATATTACCGACGGCGGAGATTACGAAAATGTAGCCCGTGGCGGGCTCGACGGCAATCCCGCTGGGTTTAATGACGTATTCCCGGTTCTTACCGAAAATGATCTGGCCCACGACGAGCCCGTCAATGAAGTAAGTCGGCTGATTATTCAGGCGATTTTCGAGCAGATCGTAAGTGTAGATGCCCCGGCGGGTTTCGTTATCTCCTTGCGGATTGAGTTCCTGAGCCTTCGGGACGATCAGTAGGGTATTGGTAATGGAATCGTAGCAGATGCCCTCCGTATCGTTGCGGTAGCTGAAGGAGGTTTCCAGTTTATTCGACTCCACTTCCGTCAGGGTATCCTGGGTGTAGGAGAAGGTGTGGATGTCGCCGTCGGCCTCCAGGGCGTAGAACTGGCGGTCCTTGCGGGTCAACCCCTCGTAGTCCAGGTCCTTGCCGAAGGTGATCTCCTGGAGGAGCTGGCCGCTGACCGTATTGACCCGAAACATGATGCCCTCCTCATCCTGTACGGCAAATACCTCGTCGGGCCGGAAGCCCCGGCACAACCCGCTGATCTCGTCGAGCTCTCCCGGCAGCTTCACGACCCGGTCCAGCCGGTCGAAATTGTACGGGAAGTAGTAATCATCGTCAACGGTGAAGCTCTCCGTCTCCGGGCGTTGCTGCAGGGTGAAGAGTACGTATCCGGTCCCCACGGCCAGTATGATCACCAAGATGATGATGGATATTAGGTTGGGTCTTTCCCAGATACTGTTCATGTGCGAATACTTTAGAAAGGAAATCCTGCGGCAAAGTTAAAGCGGCCACGCTCTTCGTCCAGGAAGTAGGTAGCGCTCAGGATGGTGGCTCCCAGAGGAGCGACCCAGACACCGCCGCCGTAGCCGAAGTGCCAGGTACTGCTGTCTTCGCCGTCGAGCCAGACGCGGCCGTGGTCAAGGCCGAGGATGAAACCACCTACGGTCGGTACCTCTCCCTTACCGAAACCAAAACCCATGAAGCGCAGGTCAATGTTCTGATAGACCATATTGTTTCCCAGGTAGCGATCGACCCGCGCGGCACGGTAGTTCATGCGTCCCCCCATACTGGCCAGCTGGTAGTACAGTGGGTCACCCGTATTGAACTCCACCCCGACGCGGGTAGCAAAGTTGATGGCCTTAGTCAGCATCCGGTAGAAGGTAAGGTTGCCTCCGTACTTCGTCGTTTGCAGGTCGCTGTTGTCGAGGTTCCAGCTCTGGCGGGCGAAAAGCTCGTACTTGATGCCGTTATCCGCCATCAGCGGGATTGCCAGGTTGTTGGAGGAGATGGCGGCTTCGATGCCGGCGAAAGCCTGGCGGTCGAATACCAGCGGATCGATTTCCTGGGTATTCTGGATGAGGGTATAGTCGGGTGCATCGTCGAGGTCGTAACTGTGGTAGAAGGGCCCGACGGAGAAACTGAAGCGGTTGCGTTTGCCCCGGAGCCGGAGCATGGGATTGAAGAACACCTCCTGGCGGCGGGCCCGGTTGTATTCGAGAATGAGGTCCTCGTCCAGGTCGATATCGTCGGCATCCGGTTGCCCGACCCCCTCATTGCCCAAGCCGAAGAAGTTGGCGACGTAACCGGGGCTGAAGTAATGGGCACCGATGGTCAGGTCCTTCTTGCGACCGAAGGTGTTGTTCAGCTCCCCCGCGTAAGTGAACTTGTAAAATTCGTTGGTGCTGTAGCTGCCCATGAGGGTATGCCGCTGGGCGTAAGGGTCCGGTTTGAAGCCAGTGACCGTATGCACCAGTCCGCCACCGACGAAAAAGCCGTCGTCCACGTTGAATCCCAGCGAGGGGACCGGCGTCGTGTAGTTGGGGTAATACTCCTGGAAGTCAAAAGTATTGAGTTCGGGGTGGTCATCGTTGCGGCGGTCCCGCAGTCGGGCGGTATTTCCACTCAGGTCCATACCTTCCTCCTCGTCGTACACCCGGGCGGTCAGGCGACCGCTGGCATTCACCCGGTCTCCGTCGGTGCCACCGATCACGCGCAGGTTGATGCGGCTACGCTCACCCGTCAGTTCGAAGTGATCGTCTCCGTCCATGCCGTACACGGTCACGTAGTCCGTCTCACCGGCGTGGAAGGTGCGGTCGTAGTACAGCTCGTCCGCTTCGCCGTCCTTGTCGGCGTCGTATACCTGGACGTGCAGGTCGCCGTTGGGAAGGCCCGTGAGCAGGAAGTAGTCGTCGCTGTCGGTACCCAGAACGTTGACGCGTTTGGCCAGCGTCTCGTAGTATTCGCCGGCAAAGCGGTCGAGTTGGTCGCGGCGCTGCTTGAGTTTGCCGGCGATGTTTTCCTGTTCGAGACTGTAGGGCAGTACTTCCGGGGGCATCCGCTGCAGGGCGCTGTCGATGAGTTCGTCGGTGAGGAGGCTTTGGATCTCCTGGGCCTGGGCCACCATCTGCTCCCGGGTTACGGCGTTCAGGAATACCCGGTCGTTCCACTTTCCGTTGAGTCCCCGCCACCGGGCTTTATCGAGGTCGCCGGTGAAGGGCCGCAGCTTCCGGGCTTCGGGGACGAATACCCGGGCCACGCCGAGCAGGCCGCCATCGAAATTGCTGAATACCTGGTCGCGGTCCCGGCCGACGGCCTCGTAGCGCGTACGTCCGTCCTCCTCCGGGAACGCCGCCCAGCGCCACTGGTCGCGGTGACGGTCCCAGTCGCCGATCAGAAAGTCGAACAGCCGGGCCCGGGCGTAATTCTCCTGGTCGGCGTAGTGTTTCCAGTCGTCCAGCAGGGCTTCGCGCATCTTGCTGTTGCTGATGATCTCCTTACTGCCGCCGAAGAAGCGGGTGCCGCTCCAGTCTTCGTCCGGCCGCTGTTCGAGCCAGTACATCTCACCGCCGAAGTTGGTGTTGAAATTGCCCAGAGCGGGTTGTTTGGGGACGTAGAAGAGGTAGGGATCCGCGGCGAGGAGGCCCAGCCGTTCCTGCATCGGAGGCAGGGTGAGGGGAGCGTAGGGGTGGATAGCGGTGAACTGATCCTTGGCCAGGTCGGCCGCGAAGCTTTTTTCCAGCAGACTGGGAAGCAACTGGGCGGGGTTCTTCCGTACCGACCGCAGCTGGTACAGGTGGCCGTCGCCTCCCTCGGTGTGCAGACTCATGGTGGTCATGCCCCCGCCCCGGCGGTAGGGGTTGAGGCCACCGAAGATGGTATCGATCTTGAGTACCGGAACTTCCACGGGTAGGTAGTACAGCGGCCGGTAGTGCCGACCGAAGGTTTTGCGGTAAGCCAGGTTTCTGTCTTCGGCTTCGTTGGCGTAGATGGAAGCCTTAACCGTCTTTTCGGTAACGGTTTCAGTAGGAACCTCCTCGATCCCTTCGTCCTGGGGGGCGAAGCGGTCCTCGATGATGCGCCGGTAAAAGACGCGCTCCTCCTGCCCATCTTCCCCAACGGTATAGAATCCGATGTATACGGAGCCCGTATCGTAGAAGTCCAGGCGGCTGTAGCCCACGGCTCCCTGTACGAAGTTGGCATCATTGCCGCCGATGCCGGGACCGCGGACGCTTCCCGATCCCGCCACGACTTGCATATACTCGCCTTCGTGCACCAGCATCATGTTGTGCTCGTGACCACTGACGAAGATGACGTTGATCTCGTCGTCGATGCCGGCCTTCACTTTGTTGATGAACTCCTGGTAACGAAGGTTGTGGAGGTCCTGCTGCCCGCCACCGACGCCCTGGATAAGCCGGAAGATGCTGCCCACGACCGGAAGGGGTACATAGGCTCCGGGGATGAGGTCCGCCAGGGGGAACAGGTGTTGGCTGAGACTGTACTGCCCGCCGCGGTTGCCGTTGGCCTGGAGGGGGTGGTGCATCATGACGATCTTCACTTGGTCGCGGTAGCCCTTGATCTCGTCGGCCAGCGCGAACGTCACCGCGTCCCGGTTAGTAAAATCGCAGCCCTCGCTCACCTCTTCGTCGCGATCCCAGTCGCTCATGTACCAGGCGGTATTGATGCCAAGCAGCCCGATGCGGTCGAAGAGCTCTTCGTCGTCGGGTCCGGAGCAGGCGTTGTTGGGCATGAACTTCACCTTCTTTTCGCTGTGGTCGTCGAAGTATTCTTCCAGCCGTTCCAGGCGACTGAACTGTCCGTCGCGGCCCAGTTCGTTTTCTCCCGGCGTGTAGTAGATTTTTCCGGGTACCCGCTGCAGGCGTTCGATGACGGCGTCCAGGTGGGCGGATTCCGCTTCGTTACGATTCTTGCGGAGCCCGTCGGGCCCGGTGATGTCACCCAACAGGAGCAGGGAGCTCGCTTTTTTACCGGCGGGCATCTGCTCGATCAGGGTGCCCAGGGTCGTCAGGCCGCGTTGGTAATCGTAACCGAGATCGCCGACCATAAAGGTGGAGTATTCCAACTGGCCCGTAGGTACGGCTTCGCTGGTGAGTCCCTCGATCTCTGCTTCGTGAAGTTTGTAGTCGGCACAGTGGCTGACGGAGAGGAGCACGGCCAAAAGGCCGGTGCTGCGAAGTAAGGCTTTGTGCATCGTGAGTATACTGTTCGGTTTATAACTACGCTTCCGCACCGGTGTTCGGGGCACGCATGGATTCGACCCCGGAGGGTACGCTTGCGATTGACTTCCCACCCTCCGGGAGTTTACCGTTCTTTGCGTCACCACCCCCCGCTTCCGCCCTGCGGCTCCGGCGGGGGATGCGACTCACTTAACCATAGACCACCCGAAGACCATGAAAGTAAATATACTCGCCATCGGCGTTCATCCGGACGACGTAGAACTCAGCTGCTCCGGCACCCTGCTGCACCACGCCGCCCTTGGCCACACCTTCGGCCTGCTCGATCTGACGCGGGGGGAGCTCGGATCCCGCGGAAACGCCGAGATCCGTACCCGGGAGGCGTACGCGGCCGCCAAGAAGCTGGGTGCCAAGTTCCGGGAGAACCTGGACCTGCCCGATGGCTTCATTACGTCCGACAAGAAAACGCTACTGAAGATCATTTCCGCTATCCGCGACTGCCAGCCCGACGTGGTACTGGCCAATGCCCTCTCGGATCGCCATCCCGACCACGGCCGCAGCGCCAGCATCATCGCCGAAGCCTGCTACCTCAGTGGACTACAGAAGATCGAAACCTACAACCTGGAGGGGGAGGAGCAGGAAAAATGGCGACCCCGCGCCGTCTACCACTACATTCAGGACCGCAACCGCCAACCGGATTTCGTGGTCGACATCGGCCCCTACGTCCAGCAAAAGTTTGAGGCCATTGCCTGTTACACTTCCCAGTTCAACGATCACGTGCCCGGAGAGTACTCGACGGAGGCGGCCACCCCCATCAGCGGCAAGGATTTCATGGACTTTCTCGCCGCCAAGAACCGCTACTTCGGGCGCGAGGCGGGTTACGAGTTCGCCGAGGCCTTCAATGTCAGTCGCTACCCCGGCGTGCGGGATCTTATGACCCTGGATTAGCCTGGCCCATGGCCACCAGCCGCTCTACCAGTCCTGAGTAGACGTCCCACCATCCTTTCCAGCCGAATTCCTCCGCGAAACTGCTGTTGTGCCATAGCAGGGGAAAGGGACCCCCGTAGCTACCCAGCAAGCTTGCTAGACGGAGAACGGCGGCTCCCGCGTCCGCGCCCGCAAGCCGTTCGTAGTTTTTAAGGGTAACGTCCATGGCCGCAAAGGGGTGAATGCGCAACCGCGTTTCGCGTTCCCGCTCCAAGTCGTACCAGAGGTAGGGCAGGTTCGTGCCCGCCCGCCAGCCGGAATGGTCGGCGTAGCCCATGCTGTGGTCGGACCGGATTCCGTGCTTTAACAGCTGACAATAAGTGTCGGGAAGCCGGAAGCGCAGGAAGTGTTGGCGGGAATCCGTAATCGCGCGACCAACGATTCCTTCCAGCCGCTCCAGTTCCCGGCCGATCAGCGCGGGCTGCTCCACCGAACGGTAGCCGGGGTGAATGCCGAGGTCCGCTCCGGTCGCCAGGGAGCGCATCCATTTTTCCTGCTCCGGGGGGATCGGGTAGGGGTTCGGGTCGCGGGTATCCCGGTCGTCGGCGAGCAGCCAGAAGTAGATAGCCCGCAGTCCGTGCCGGCGGTGGAGGGATTCCAGGGCGGGCAGGGTGAAGTAGGGATCACGGTCGGTGGAGGACCGCAGCCGCTGAAGAAAGCGGGTGGGTTTGCCGGTCAGCAGATCGCGTAGGCCACTGAGGTGTCCGCGCCAGCCCCGGTGACGGTAGGCCCAGAGCAGGTCGATATCGTAAGTGGGCCGGAATACGAAGGGGTGACGGCGGGACGGTGGCAAATCCGGAAACCAGGCACGTAGCTGGTGACCGATGGCTGCCGTCCATTCGCGTACGACCGGGCGGTGCAGGTAATCGTTGCGCAAAGCATGGCTCCTCTCCGCGGGAAAGCGTCCGTGGCGGTCCGGGGTAAACGGGGCGTATTCCTCGTAGCGGCTCAGGCAAAAAAAGATGCAAGCCAGCAGGTCGGGGCCGGCGTCGGTCAGGAAGAATACAGGCAGGCCGCGGTCGTTCAACTGGGCGGGGGGCGCGGGTCCGGTGTCTTTTCCGGAAAGCAATGGGTGATGGGGCAGGGCCCGGGACCCGTAGCCTCCGTACCGGATTTCGTAACGGGGTGTTCGTTGCCCGAAGACGGAGCGGTCGTTGGCGAAGCGAAAGCGGTAACCGAGATCTTCCCCGACCACGCGCAGGACGTACCGCAGGCGGGGGTGACGAATTTCGGTGGTGACCGTGATCTCGGGAGCGGAAGTCAAGTCGGGCGACAATTGAGCGGCTAAAGGTAGGTGCAAACAACAAAGGGGTGGCCCGGACTGTAATTTCGGTATATCTTTCCCCTCATGCGACGATTGATCCTTCTTGGTTACGGTATGCTATTTACCCTGGGACTTGCCGCCCAACAGGAGTTGCCCGGCAACCGGAACATTTACGATGCCAAGGATCTCGGCATTATCTACAATCACGAGCTCACCTTCAACGTGGCGCTGGCCACGCCGCGCAACTTCTTCTTCGGCGTGCGCTCCGGTAAGTTGATCACCTACGATAAGACCCGCTACTGGACGCTGACCTTCGGCGACATCCGGCACAGCCGGGAACGACGGGAGAATCCGGACCGGGTAAACGTGGTGAGCAACCGCGTCAGCCGCGCCTACGTGTTCGGGAAGCAAAACCAGCTGTACGCCCTCCGGCTCGGCTTCGGAAAGAAGCGGTTTCTGTCCGAAAAGGCGCGCGAACGCGGCGTCGCCATCGGCTATTCCTACGAATTCGGGCCGAGCCTCGGTCTGCTCAAACCCTACTATCTGGAGATCGAGCGTAACGACGCCGCTCCGATTGACGTACGGTATACGGGGGATAACCTGGACGTATTTATCAACAACCAGACCAACATCTTCGGCGCCTCGGCCTGGACGGTCGGGCTCGACGAAATCGGTTTCCGCCCGGGTGCGCACGTCAAGTTCGCTACCCACTTCGGTTTCGGGGCTTACGACGAGACCGCTAAATCCCTGGAAGCCGGGGTGATGGCCGATTACTTTTTCGGCAATACGGACATCATGGTCGAGAGCGACCTGACACCGGGGGTATCCAACAGCCCGCTGTTTCTAAGCTTGTTCCTGAATTTTCAGATCGGAAAGCGGTGGTAGGGAGAGGGGGTTAGTCGGTTAGTACGTTAGGGGGTAGTAGTTTAGGGGGTTAGTCGGTTAGTACGTTAGGGGGTAGTAGTTTAGGGGGTTAGTCGGTTAGTACGTTAGGGGGTAGTAGTTTAGGGGGTTAGTCGGTTAGGGGGGTAGTAATTTTGGTGATGGGCGGACGGTAATGGTGGGGGATAATTCACAAGCTATTGTATGGAATTGAAGGTAGGAGAGGATTATAGCATCGTGATCGATGCTATTGGAAGCGGGCACTTTGACTGGTTGCGCGACCGGGGTTATGCGGGCTGGGTTGTCATTATGGATGAGGAGACGGAGCGGCACTGTCTGCCCCGCATTCAACCGTGGCTGGAGGATGTACCAACGGTCCCCATTGTGGTGCCGGCGGGGGAGCTGCATAAACATCTGGATACCTGCAAATACATCTGGGAAGAAATGTTCCGGGGTGGGGTAGGGCGCCGATGGTGCTGTCTCAATCTAGGGGGTGGAGTGATCGGCGATATGGGCGGGTTCGCGGCGGCTACCTTTAAGCGGGGGATCGACTTTGTACAAATCCCTACGACCCTGCTGAGCCAGGTGGACGCCAGTGTCGGGGGGAAATTAGGTATTGACTTCTTTGCCGTTAAGAACAGCATCGGCCTGTTCGCTAATCCGCAGGCCGTATGGGTAGATGCCGGCTTCCTGCGTACGCTGCCCGCGCGGGAGCTACGGTCGGGGTACGCCGAAATCATTAAACACGCCCTGATCGCGAACGCCGGGCAGTGGGAGGAGATTCAGCAAATAGGCGACCTGGACTCGATCGACTGGGCGCCGGTAATCACGCGGAGCGTAGACATTAAGCGCCGGGTCGTGCTGGAAGATCCCCGGGAGCGCGGCTTACGCAAGGCGCTGAACTTTGGACATACGATCGGGCACGCCGTGGAGAGCTATTTCCTGCACCGCGAGGACCGACTGTTGCACGGGGAGGCTATTGCCATCGGGATGATCACGGAGTCGTGGCTTAGTCATCAACTCGGTACGCTGGGGGAGCGGGAACTGGCCGATATACGGCAGTACTGTCTGCGTACGTACGGACATCAGCACGTTCCGGAGTCGAGCTACCGGGAGCTGCTGGACCTGATGCGACAGGATAAGAAGAACGACGGGGAGGAGATCAACTTCACCTTCCTTGACCGACCCGGGGTGGCCGCCGTAAACAGAACAGCGACCGCGGATATGATCACGCGGTCGCTGAACTACTATAATACGTTGGGGGACTAATTCGCCGATTAGGAACCGACCTGAATGCGGCGGGGAGTCTTGGTCTCCTCCACCGGACGCAGCACGGGAACGAATACCTCCAGGATGCCGTTGGTGTAGGTAGCCCGGATGTTTTCTTCGTCGGTGCTTTCGGGGAGGGTGAAGCTGCGGCTGAACGTGTGGTAGTTGTGCTCCCGCCGGCTGTAGGAGTTGTGGTCACGTACCCGGTCTTCGTGCAGTTCGCCCTTGATGGTGAGAATGTCGTTGTGGACGCTGACGTGAAAGTCATCGCGCTGGTATCCCGGAGCGGCGAGTTCGATGAGGTATCCTCCCCGGTCTTCCTCGTCCATTTCCGTGATGTTGGCGCCGGGGATGCTGAGTTCGTAATCACCGCTCATGGTCTGGTCGCCGAAGAGTCGTCTGCGCTGTTCGTCGAACAGGTGGTCGATGTGGCGGTACCGGGAGTTGGCGGGGGTAATGCCCCGAAATGACGTGAATTCTCGCATGATGATGGTGTTTAATGTTTTACTAAAAGTCCTGGTTACCGGACGTTTGTGCAACGACGACCGTTCAGGCAGTGTTCGATTTGCCGTACTTTTGCCCCCCTAACCGATAATGATGCCGTTACGCTTCTTCCTCTTCTTCGCGCTCTTTTCCTTCAGCCTTTCCGCCCAGGACGGTACTCACCGGATCACGGTGGAGATCGACGGGTACGAGGAGGATATCCTGACCCTCGGTTACTACCTGCTGGACAATCAGTACATCATCGATACCGCCTACCGGACGGAGGTGGGCAACTACGTCTTCGCCAGCGATTCGGCTGCGCTGCCCCGGGGTATTTACCTCGTCGTGCTGTCTCCGGACAACAGCTACTTCCAGTTTGTCGTGGGAGACGACGACGATCAGGAATTTACGATGAAGACCAACCGAGCCATCCTGAACGATATGCAGGTGAGCGGGAGCGAGGAAAACGAGCTTTTCTACGACTACCTGGGCTTTCTGGGGGAAATGCAGGGTCAGAGCGGTCCTCTACGGGCGCAGCTGTCGGATTCCACGCTGGCTCCCGCGCTCGCCGCTGACGTCCGGCAGCAGATGCAGGAACTGGACGCAAGGGTGAAGGCCCGGCAGCAGCAAATAATCAGCGAACACCCGGAGGCTTTCGTTTCGGCCATTATTCAGGCCAATCAGGCGGCGATCCCCCCCGATTTTCCCGAGGAAACCGACGAAGAGGCGCGCCGGACGAAACAGTGGCGCTGGCTGCAAACGCACTACTTCGACGGCCTTGATCTCAAGGACGAACGGCTTCTGCGGACCCCCTTCCTCTTCGAGCGAATCAACTACTACGTCAATACGCTGCAACTCCGCCATCCCGATACCCTGGCGCGGGCCATTGACTTCGTACTGGAGAAGTTTGACCCGCTGTCCGATGCCTTCAAGTTCTACGCCGTACACTTTACCAACGATGCGGCGAGCAGCAACATCGTCGGAATGGATGCGCTGTACGTGCATATGGTGGACAACTACTACCGCAACGGCAAAGCCTTCTGGGCGGACGAGGAGCAACTCAACAAAATGATCGAAACCGCCGACCGGCTGCGGCCCCTCCTTATCGGCCGTCAGGCTCCGGATATGGAAATGGTCACCCGGGAAGGGGAAGACCTACGTCTCTACGACGTCGATGCCGAATACACGGTCCTGTATTTCTGGCGCTACGACTGCCCGGCGTGTAAAAAGTCCACCCCCCACATGAAAGAATTTTACGAGCGGTACAAAGACGAGGGGATCGCTATCTTTTCCGTCTGCACTAAGGGAGTAGAGGATCTGGGTCATTGCTGGGAGTACGTGGACGAGAACGGCACGGGAGACTGGGTACAGGTAGCCGACCCGTACCAGCGGTACTACAAGGACTACGACATCAAGTCGACGCCCGCCATCTTCCTGCTCGACAAGGACAAGAAGATCGTGAGCAAACGGATCAGCGCCGAGCAGCTCGGGGAGGTCCTGGACAACCTGAAGCGCGAAAAAGAGGGTCGGGCACCCGGCAAGTAATGGAAGGAACCGAATTCATCCCCGAACTGGGCGATCTGTACTTTACCCTGGCGGGATGCGCGGTACTGATCGCCGTCATGATCTACCTGGCGGTGCGGGCAAGCCGGTCCGAGGAGAGTGATCCGCGCAAGCGGGTACTGTTGCCCATGCTGGCGTACTTCGGTGCATTACTCGGCCTGATGGCCTTCCTGGGAGCCTTCTGGACCCTGTTCAAATACCCCCGGGTCGCGGTTTCTCCGACTACGCTGACCATTGGTGAAGAAGCGTATCCCATCCCCAATCTGGCGAACGTACGCATGGAGGCCGTCGGGCGGGGGATCAACACCGACGAAACCGTACTGTTGATCCAAACCAAGGACCGGAAGAACTGGGCCTTTCCCGCGGACCGCTACGACGTCCGCACGATGTACGGTCTGTTGCGTGCCGCCAACTGAGGCGGGCTAAACAAAGTTATCGTCCTTGCGTACCTCCTGAAAGAGAACCCCCATATGCCAGCTACCCGCCTTTCCGATCTGTTTCGGGACTCCGAATTCATCGATGCGCTCACCAGCGTCCTGCTCCCGGCTTACCTGCCGCTGCAACGGTGGTTCACCAGCAAGGGTAAACACATCGATAGCTGCGGCCTCCGGGACTTCTACCCCGTTATGGAGGATGCGGGGATCGCCATCATAGACGTGGACTTCGCGGACGGCAGCCGGGAGACCTACCAGATGCCGCTCTCCCTGAACGTGGGGCGGGAACAGAGGGGATTTTACCAGTCGCACCACCCGGGACTCATCCTGGGGGAGATCACCGGGACGGGACTACTGGCGGACGCCGTAGTCCGGGAAGATTTTCGGGCCGCCGTTTTTCGTATGATCCGGGACAGCGATGCGGGGAGTGACCGGCTGACCGCCGAGTCCGGAAAGGTACTGCGCGGGGTAGGGGACGGTGTCCGCAGCACCGTGCCGGCCATCGATACAAGCAATACGGCGATCATCTACGACGACCGCTTCTTCTTCAAGCTGTTCCGCAAACTCGATCCCGGGCTTAACCCCGACCTCGAGCTCGTCCGGTTCCTGAGCGAACGGACGGACTTCACCCACTGCCCGCCCTACGGCGGCAGCCTGGGCGTGGGGGACATGAGCGAGGATACCTACCTCAATCTGGGACTGATGAGCGGAAAGGTGGACAACCGCGGGGATGCCTGGGAGCTGTTTCAGGACCTGACCCGGCGGTACTTCGCCCAAGACGGACCGGTGGATGAGGAAACCCTCGACCGGGCGCGGCTGCTCGGTCAGCGGACCGCGGAAATGCACGCGGCACTGGCATCCGCCGGCCCCGACCGCCCGGAACTGATCCCCGAGCCCCTCACCGGCGACTACCGGGCCGAGATCACCGGAGCGGCCCTTCGGCTGCTGGACCGACAGTTCGCCCAACTCGCCGACCGACTGGACGACCTGCCGGCGGAAGTCCGGTCCCTGGCGGGAAGCGTACTGGACGCGGCTCCGCGCTTACGGGAGAAACTGGGTGCACTACGTGATCGCGAGATGACGGCCGAGCTGACGCGCATCCACGGCGATTATCATCTGGGACAGGTACTGTATACCGACGACGATTTTTACATCATCGATTTCGAGGGGGAGCCGCTGCTGACAATCCCCGAACGGCGCCGGAAGCGTCCGCCGCTTAAGGACGTCGGAGGGATGGTACGCTCCTTCCACTACGCCGCCCAGGGACAACTGCTGCTTAACCCCGAACGCTACCGTGGGCGTGACCTGACACGGCGGGCCGAGGACTGGTACCGAGCAGTCACGGACGCTTATCTCACGGCGTACTTCACCACCTGCGGAGAAGCCGGGTTCCTGCCGGCCGACCCCGCGGACCGGCAAGCGCTGCTCGAATTGTTCATCCTGGAAAAGGCCGTCTACGAGGTGGCATACGAACTTAACAGTCGTCCGGCGTGGCTCCCCATTCCCCTGAAGGGGGTGCTTTCCCTGGTCTGACGTACTTTCGCCATCATGAAGATCGCGCTGCTGGGTTACGGAAAAATGGGTCGGTTCATCGAACGACTGGCTACGGAGGGCGGCGACGAGGTGGTGCTGCGGGTAGACGAGCACAACCGCGCGTCCATCAGTCCCGCCGACCTGACGGCGGCCGACGTGGCCATTGACTTTTCCCGGCCCGACGCGGCGGTGGCGAACATCGATCTGGCGCTGGCCGCCGGGGTACCGGTCGTGGTAGGCACGACGGGATGGTTGGATAAGCTGCCCGAGGTACGCCAACGGATCGACGACTCCGGAGGGGCACTCTTCTGGGCGTCCAACTTCAGCGTGGGCGTGAACGTCTTCTTCGCGGCCGCACGTCACCTCGCCGGCTTACTGGCTCAGGAAAATTACCGGGCCGCGATCGAGGAAACCCACCACACGGAAAAACTCGACGCCCCCTCCGGAACCGCCCTCACGCTTGCGGAGACCGTGGCCGCGGGACTCGGGAGCGACCGGCCGGACATTTTGTCGTACCGGGAAGCGGACGTTCCCGGTACCCACGTCCTGCGGTTTACGTCCGACATCGACGAGATAGAGCTTACCCATACCGCGCACTCCCGGGAGGGTTTCGCCCGCGGAGCCCTGCAAGCCGCCCACTGGCTCGTGGGGCGGCGGGGCGTCTTCACCATGACGGATTTGCTCCGCCCCGACTGACCCACTCGATTATCTTTGCCCCTACGCTACAATTATCCGCCATGCTCCGCTTTCTGATTTGCTGCCTGTTCTGTGTATTCTTTATCGGTACGGCCGTGGCGCAGCCCCCTAAATCGCAACTCTACGTATTCGACGTGCGGGTGGGGGATACCCTAGTGACCCTCACCAATCCCCGCTATCTGTCCGGCTTCAACACCAATGGGTACAACGATCACCCCCACTGGGCCGACAACAACGTACTTTTCGCTTCCGTCGCCACGCCGGACATGGCGCAGCCGGACATTTACCGTTTTGATTTAGCGAATACTACGCGGACGCGACTTACCCAGACCAAGTCGGGGGAATACAGTCCTAAAAAAATGGGTGACGGCAGCCGCTTCTCCGCGGTCCGGCAACAGTTTACGGACCGGGATACCGTGCTGCGCCTCTGGGAATTTCCGGCGGACCTGTCCGACAATGGTCGACCCGTATTCGCTACGACGAACGGCATCGGATACTACGAGTGGCTCAACAACAATCAACTGGCCCTCTTCCTGGTGGGCAACCCAAATACGCTGGTGCTCGCCTCGGCCAACGGCGAGAGTCCCCGCACGCTGGCGACCAATACCGGCCGCACCTTCACCCGCCTAACCAACGGGAATCTGGTGTACGTGGACAAGTCCACAACGCCCTGGCAGCTTACGGAGCGTAATCTCTACCGCCTGGACGAATCACCCCGCGTCATCGCGCCCATGCTGGCGGGTACCGAGGACTTCGTCGTGCTGCCCGACGGAAGCTACCTGGCCGGTGGCGACACGAAACTTTACCGACTGGACCCCACCGGCGCAAGCCCCGCCTGGCGCGAAGTGGTGGACCTCGGATTTTACGGCCTGCGGCGCATTAGTCGCCTGGCCTTCGACGGCCGCGGTCAACTCGCACTGGTCGCCCAGAACTAACCCAATTTTAGCCCTACCACTTTAATACCATTCCCATGATCATCGGTTGTCCGAAAGAAATCAAGAACAACGAAAACCGCGTAGCCCTTACCCCGGGCGGTACCCTCGAACTGGTGCGCCGTGGCCACACCGTGCTGGTCCAGACGGATGCCGGACTGAACAGCGGCTATACCGACGCCGACTACGTGGAAGCCGGAGCGGAAATTATGCCCGACATCGAGACGGTCTACGCCCGCGCCGAAACCATCGTCAAGGTCAAGGAGCCCATCGAGTCGGAGTACGCGCTGGTCCGGGAAGGGCAGCTCCTGTTCACCTACTTCCACTTCGCCAGCTCGCGACCCCTCACCGAAGCCATGGTCAAGAGCAAGGCTATCTGCCTGGCGTACGAGACCGTAGAGGGCCCGAACGGCGGACTGCCGCTCCTCATCCCGATGAGTGAAGTAGCGGGGCGGATGTCCGTACAGGAAGGGGCCAAATACCTCGAGAAACCCGCCGGCGGCCGCGGCATCCTGCTCGGCGGAGTACCCGGTGTGCCGCCCGCCCGCGTGCTTATCCTCGGCGCCGGCGTGGTCGGTACCGAAGCGGCGAAGATGGCCGCTGGCCTGCACGCCAACGTTACCCTGATGGACATCAGCCTCGACCGCCTGCGTCACCTCGCCAACGTACTTCCGGCCAACGTAACCCTGATCTTCAGCAGCGAGTATAACATTCGCCGGGAGCTGGACCGTGTCGACCTGATCATCGGAGCGGTACTTATTCCCGGAGCCAAGGCACCCCATCTCATCACCCGCCAGATGCTGAGCGAAATGCGCGACGGCACGGTGGTGATCGACGTGGCCGTCGACCAGGGCGGATGTATCGAGACGTGCAAGCCGACGACCCACGAGGATCCGACCTACGTGATCGATGGCGTTATTCACTACTGCGTGGCCAATATGCCGGGAGCAGTTCCCTTTACCAGTACCCTGGCCCTCACGAACGCTACCTTCCCTTACCTGCTCCAGATTGCCCAGAAGGGTTGGGAACGCGCCACGGAGGAAAATCCCGGACTTAAGGCCGGTCTGAATATCGTACGGGGCGAGATCGTTTATCCCGAAGTGGCGGAAGCATTCGCCGCACCCGTCTCCTAAATTTTGCCGCTTATGAAACTGCTCCCCGTACTTTTCCTCCTGTTGTCCGGTGGTTTGTGGGCGCAACCCCAATCCGCTGCGGCCATCGACCGTACCCTGCCCGAGTTCGGTTTCGATCGGCTGGAACTGGGGGGCGACCTGTTCTTCCTTTCCTCCGACTACCTGGCCGGCCGCCGCACCGGTTCGCCGGGCAATGAGATCGCGGCGGAGTACATCGCCGCCCAGCTACGCGCGTACGGCTACGCGCCCCTGAACGCCGCGGACAGCTCCTACTTCCAGACCGTACCCCTGCGTAAGATCCAGTCGCCGGTTTCGGCCGAAGTACGGATCGGAGAGCGGACCTACGCACACGGCGGAGATATGCTGATCGTACGGGGACCGGAGGCCGACGTAAGCGGGCCGGTGGTTTTTGCTAACTACGGTTGGGTAGACGAGGAAGAGGGGCACAATGACTATGCCAACCTGGATGTACGGGGAAAGATCGTCGTTACCCGTCCCGGCATCCCCGGCGACCAGGGGCAGCAGGCGATCTTTCGCGGCGTAAGTGAAAAGGCGGAAATGGCGGCAAGCGCGGGAGCCGTGGGTATTTTCGAGATCTATGCCCTTCCGTATCCCTGGCAGGGCTTCAAGGGCTTCCTGGGAGGCGAACGCATGTCGGTGGATGATGGGACGCCCGCGGCAACCATTCCTTACGGCTTTATCAAATTCGAGGATGCCTTCGTGGCGGAACTGCAGCAAGGCACGGATGGTCTGGACGGTCATCTGACCAGCACGGGCATGCGCAGCGCGGATATGGGCAGCCGCAACGTCGGCGGCATCTTGCGCGGAAGCGACCCCGAACTCGCCGACCAGTACATGCTGATGACGGCTCACTTCGACCACGTCGGGGTAGGGGCCCAGGGCGGCGGGTACTACTCGGCCGCCGACAGCATCTTCAACGGCGCCCGCGACAATGCCTTCGGCACGACCAGCCTGCTGGCCGCCGCCCGCGCCTTTGCCCACGCGCCCCCCCGGCGGTCGGTCATCGTGCTGGCGGTCACGGGCGAGGAGCTCGGACTTCTGGGCAGTAAATACTACGCCGATCATCCGCTCGTTCCCCTGGAACAAACCGTTTTCAATTTCAACACCGACGGGGCCGGGTATAACGATACCTCCGCGATTTCGGTGATCGGCATGGGCCGCACCGGTATCGACGAGCAGATCGAACGGGCGGCGGCGGCCTTCGGCGCTTCGGTCATCGCTAATCCCGCTCCCGAACAGGGGCTCTTCGACCGTTCCGACAACGTAAGCTTCGCCGCCAAGGGAGTACCGGCCCTCAATTTCGCCCCCGGCATGACGGAATTTGACGACGTGATCTTCAAGTATTACCATCAGGTCACCGATAACCCGGAAACGGTGGATCTCGCTTACCTGAAGCGGTACTGTCAGATTTACACCCTGGCGGCCCGGCTGATCGCGAACCGGGACGACCTGCCCTTCTGGAAGGAAGGGGATAAATACGAAGCCGCCGGTCGTAGTCTCTACGGTACCGGAAAGTAACGACACATGACCAAACCGCTCTATACCTTCGAAGACATTCAGAACCTGGAGTTTCCTCCCGTGATCGTCTACGCCGTGCCCGTCATGGTGGCCCTCACCGTTCTCGAATGGTTCCTGCGCCGCCGCGAATACATCCACGAGCTGGAGGAGGCCGCCGAAGGACTGGGATACCTGACCGACTATGCCCCCACGCTGAGAAACTGCGGATGGAACCCGGTAGCTTACACCCGCCGCCGCAACCAGTACGCCGCTGAACTCAAGTCCTACATCGCCGAACGGGCCGGCAGCAGCCGGGCGGAGAAGCATAACTACGACATCAAGGACGGACTAGCCGCCGCCGGCGTCGGCATCGGCAACCTGATCAGCACGGCACTGGTCAAGGCCGCCACTTTCGGCATCATTCTGTTCTTTTACAACTTGAGCCCGCTGTACATCCCTACGACCTGGTGGAGCTTCATTCTTTGCTTTATCGTAGTGGACTTCTGCCGGTACTGGGCCCACCGCGTGAGCCACGAGCAACGCTTCTGGTGGGCTACCCACGTGACCCACCACAGCTCCGAGCAGTACAACTTCTCAGTATCCTTCCGGCTCAGCTGGACGCAGCACATCAAGGTGATCTTCTTCATCCCGGCCGCCCTCCTGGGTTTCGACCCCTTCGTCTTCTTCATCTGTATGCAGATCGGGGTACTATATCAGTTCTGGATCCATACCGAATTGATCGACCGGATGTGGGCGCCCGTAGAGTTCTTCTTCGTCACCCCGAGTCACCACCGCGTACACCACGCCACGGAAGAGAAGTACCTGGACAAGAACTACGGCTCCAGCCTCATCATCTGGGACCGGATGTTCGGCACGTTCTGCCCGGAAGAGGAAACCCCGAATTACGGAATCCTCAAACCGGTGAACAGCTACAATCCGGTGACCCTCGTCTTTCACGAGCACGTCGATATGTTCCGCGACATGGCGAAGTACCGTCATCCCAAAGCCTGGTGGCGGATCATGTTTCACGGCCCCGGCCTCACCCTCGATAAGGAAAAGCATTACGGCTTCTATAAGTACAAAGACGGGGAGGTACCGTCCGCCAGTGAAGCGCAAAAGGGTAAGCAGGTAGGCAAGGAAACCCCCGGGAACGTAGTCGTATAGTCCCGAACTTTTCGCTGAGGGCCGTACTTTAGAGCTTAGCCGGGTCGGGATCGACCCGCGTACCAGCAAAAGTCTTCCGCCATGCCGCTCTTCAACGATCTTAAGCGAATTTTCTTCGGAGCCAAGTCCGTCGCCAAACACCAGGCCGCCCGGGCGGAAGAAGCAGCCCGGGAAGTCGGCGACGAACTGTCCGCCCAGGGAGACGAGTTGATCGACCTCACCCAGCAGGCCGCCCGGGAAGTAGCCGCGCGGGCACCCGAATACATCGACAAGGGTAAGGACGCCCTACGCGAGCTCGGAGACGCCGTCTTCAAGCAGGCCGATTTCCGTCCCAGGGCCGACCGGGAAACCCGGGAGGGGCTCGATATCATCGACGAGGAACTCACCCTGGGCAACCTCGATGAAAGTCCGCCGGCCGCCGCGCCGAAGTCAGGTACGGTGTCCTTCGAGGACGACCTGACCACCGATACCCCGCCGGAGGAGCCCGCCGTCCCCCGGGAGCCTTCCGCGTTCCGGCAGGTTACGGATGCTACCCTGGACTCCGCCGCCCGGGCCGGACTGAAGGCCAAGGATGCGGCCGGTAAGATCGGGGATGAGGTGCTCAACCGCGCCGCCGCCGTGGGGGCCGACCTTAAGGGAAAAACGGACGCTTTCATCGATCACGCGAACCGCGAGGCGGAGAAGATAAAACTGGAGGAGTCCATCGAGCAGGCCCGCGCCGCCGCCGCCCAGGCCGAGGCCCGCGCCCGCGCCTTCGACAACAAGGAGACGGAGCGGGATACCGATGCCTCCACCCTGAGCGGCACGGACTCCTTCTTCGATCGGGCCGACCGATTTGCCCGGGGCGATTACCACAACGAAGGCGGCAAACCCATGCGGGTACAGGACGACCCTGATTATAAGCCGCGGAAAAAGAGCGACCTCATCGCCGGTTTTGAGGATGCGGACGGCGATGGGGATAGCCTGATCGACGACGCCGTTATCGAGGAGGAATAGCCTCGAGCGTTTCCCGTACGGCCCGGGCCCGCGTCGCCGCACCGGTATGGTCACCGTGAATGCAGAGGGTTCGGACGGCTAGGGGATACAGTTTGCCGTCCGTTGCGCGTACCTGTCCAGTCGTCAGCAGTCTAGCCTGTTCACAGGCTTCGGCAACGTCTGCGATACATGCGTCGGCTTCCGTGCGGGCACGCAGGAGCAAGGAGGGTTCGTACCGGCGATCCACGAAACCCTCGGCGAAGTAGTCGATGCGGTGGGCCCTGGCCGCCTCCGCTAAGGCGCCTCCCGGGGGACCGAAGAGTATCGGTACATCCAGTTCGCTCACTACACGGACGAGCGTCCGTGCCGCATCCGCTTCCCGGTCGACGTAGTGATAGAGCGCCCCGTGTGCCTTGACGTGATGTAACCGCGCTCCGGTCAACGTACGAACCATACCGGCGACTGCGCTGATCTGATACAGGAGCATGGCGTAGAGGGCATCGGGTGCGAGTGTCTGAGCGACCCGACCGAAGTTTTTGCGGTCCGGGAAACTGGGGTGGGCCCCGACGGCGACGCCGTGACGCACGGCGAGGTCGATCGTGCGTAGAATGGTGAGCGCGTCTCCGCCATGGAATCCGCAGGCGATGTTACAAGCATCGAGATGGGGCATAACCCCCGCGTCGTCGCCGACGTGGTGGTCGTACCAGGATTCTCCAAGGTCAGCATTGAGTATGGGACGCATGCGGTGAAGGTATTATTCACGAAGGGGGGATGATGCCGTATCCCACAAAGGTGGCGCAATATTGAACATTAAATGCGGCAAAAGCCGGCTTTTGGCCAATATTCATGGCACCCGCGCCCCCGCCAAGAAAGATGTATTAACTTGATCGCCCAAACTACGATCATGCACCGACGAAACTTTCTGAAATCAACTTCCTTACTAGCCGCAGCTCTGGCGGCCGGACAAGCCAGTGCCTACAAGCTCTGGAAAAACGGAGCCAACAAACGGGTCGCCCTAGTAGGCACCGGCGTACGGGGCTCCTCCCTCTGGGGCAAAAACCTGGTGGAGAACTACGGCGACGAGGTCACCTTCGTGGGCCTCTGCGACATCAACCCCGGCCGCCTGGAAACCGTACGCCAGTACATGGGTGTGGACTGCCCCACCTTCACCGACTTCGACAAGATGGTCCGCGATACCAGGCCCGAGTGGGTGATCGTGACGACCATGGATTCCACCCACAGTGAATTCATCATCAAGGCCATGGAGGCCGGCGTGAACGTGATCACGGAAAAGCCCATGACGACCGACGCGGAGAAGTGTCAGGCCATCCTGGACGCCCAGGCAAGGACGGGGCGGGAGGTGCTCGTCACCTTCAACTACCGCCATTCCCCCCACAACACGGCGATCAAGCAACTCCTGCACGACGAGCGGGTCGGGAAGGTCACGAGCGTAGATTTCCACTGGTACCTCAACGTATACCACGGTGCCAGCTACTTCCGGCGCTGGCACGCCTACGTCGAGAACAGCGGATCACTGTGGGTGCACAAGGCTACCCACCACTTCGATCTGCTCAACTGGTGGGTGAACGCCACGCCGGTGGAAGTAACGGCCTACGGCGCCCTGGAGCACTACGGCAAAAACGGCCCCTTCCGCGGCGCCTCCTGCCGCACGTGTCCGCATAAGGACGAATGCCCCTACTTCTGGGACATCACCAAGGACAAGCGTGCCATGGAGCTTTACGTAGACAATGAGGAGTACGACGGGTACATCCGCGATTCCTGCGTCTTCCGGGAGGACATTGACATCTGGGATAAAATGAGCGCGCAGATCCTGTACGATAACGGAGTAGTGGTCAACTATTCCCTCACGACCTACTCACCCTACGAGGGGTACCGGATCGCCTTCAACGGCCACGACGGGCGTATCGATTCCTGGGAAGACATTCCTTACCAGCGCGGGGAGTACAACGAGGAGGAGCAAGCTGATCTGCACAAGGCCGAAATGAGTTTCGGGCAGGAAGAGACGCCCACCGAGTTCCACGAGATCATCGTGCACGAGAACTTCGAGCGGGACTTCGAGAGCATCAAGGTACCGAAGTACCGTTACGGCCACGGCGGCGGCGACCGGCGGATGCTGGATTACCTCTTCGTTAACCCCGATGCCGCCGACCCGCTGGGGCACATGGCCGGAACCCGCGACGGGGCGCTCTCCGTACTGATCGGGGTAGCCGCGCGCAGGAGTCTGGCCGAGCGCCGGACGGTGCGCCTGGACGAACTGGTGAAGGTGTAGTCGTCGAAAGGGGCGGTCGGGGCGGGTGTTATCGGGTGCCGCGGGAACAAAAGAGGCTTCCACGCAATTACAGTACCGCAACCCACACCCCACCCGTATGCCCGCAACGAACGTACAGATCGAGCCCTCCTGGAAGGAAGCCCTGGAGGCGGAATTCAGCAAGCCGTACTTCAATACCCTCATCGGCTTCATCAAGCAGGAAAAAGCCGACGGTAAGACCGTGTACCCCCCCGGGTCACTGATCTTCAACGCCTACAATACCACGCCCCTCGACCAGGTCAAGGTGGTCATTCTGGGTCAGGACCCTTACCACAATCCCAATCAGGCAATGGGGCTAAGCTTCAGCGTGCCCCGGGGAGTTACGCCCCCGCCGAGCCTGCGCAACATTTACAAGGAGATTAACGACAGTCTCGACCTACCGATCCCCACTCACGGAGACCTGACCAAGTGGGCCGAGCAGGGCGTATTCCTGCTCAATGCCATGCTGACGGTCGAAAAAAACCAGCCGGGAAGCCATAAGCGGTCGGGCTGGCAGTTCTTCACCGACGCGAGCATCAAGGCGGTCAGCGACCGTACGGAGCATACGGTCTTCATGTTGTGGGGGGCGTTCGCGCGCAAAAAGGCGGAATTGATCGACGGGCAGCGGCACCTTGTCCTGGAAAGCGCCCACCCGTCCCCGTTTTCCGCCGATAAGGGTTTCTTCGGCAACCACCACTTCAAGCAGGCCAACGAATACCTGGAAGCCCACGGGAAAACGCCGATCGATTGGCAAATTGATTGATACCTTGCCCCCAAATCTTGGCGATTGCGCTACCTGATCCTCCCGATCGTGCTCTTCCTTGCTTCCTGCGGCTCCCCCGAGCCCACGCCGGTTGCCGAAGTGAAAACGGCCAGCGGCCACCTGCGGTATCAGGTGGAGGAGCGCACCCTACAGGCCGACCTGTTGCTGGCGGACTCCACCCAGCGCGCGCCCACGTTCATGGGGACGCCCATGCGCCCGGTCCGGGAGTTGCCCACGCGCCGGTTTCGGATGGAACGGCTGCAGGAGTTACCCCCCCGCATTCGTTTTTCCATTACGGCCGACGACGAGGTCGCCAATTTTTCCTACGTGGTCCATCCCGTCTTTATAGATTCCCTGCCGGACACCCTGCGCCGGTCGGAGGCAAGCAACTTTCCGGTGGCGGACCGGGGGATGGAAGAAACGGAGAGCCTGGTGCTATTCTTCGAACCCGCCGATCGGAGTACCCCGAAGCGGATCCTGATCACGGGACCGACGCAATCGGGAACGGTTTCCCTACCCGTGTCGGCCATTGACGACATACCGGCCGGTACGTATTCGGTCTATTTCGTCAAGCAACAACTGTACAAGGATCGATTCAAAAACCTGCGGGTGAGCATTCAGTCGGAGTACTTTACCCGATCGCGTCCCCTTACCGTAGAATAACCAACGTACTTTTGCCCCGCAAAACCTCAGAACATGAACGTACTTCTCCTGGGCAACGGTGCCCGTGAACACGCCCTGGCCTGGCGACTGACCCAGAGCCCACTTTGCGCCCAGCTCTACATCGCTCCGGGAAACGGCGGCACGGAGGAGTACGGGATTAACCTCCCGGTAGACACCAACGATTTTGCCGCGGTACGCCAGGCCGTGATCGATCACCAGGTCCGGCTCGTGGTCTGCGGCCCGGAGGAGCCCCTGGTGCGCGGCCTGCAGAACTACTTCAGCACCGACGATCAACTTAAGTCGGTCTACTTCATCGGTCCCAGTAAGGAAGCCGCCCGGCTGGAGGGCAGTAAGGCCTACGCCAAGGCATTCATGGAGGAATACGACATACCCACGGCGGGCTACCGGCGCTTTACGGTCGAGGAGTCGGCAGCCGGCGAGGCGTACCTCGACGAGATCGACGGCCCCTACGTGCTGAAGGCCGACGGTCTGGCCGCCGGTAAGGGCGTGGTGATTCTCAACGACCGCGAAGAGTCCAAGCGCGAACTTCGCGATATGCTCCGGGGCAAATTCGGGGACGCGGGAAGTACCGTCGTCGTGGAAGAGTTCCTGGACGGCATCGAATTCTCCGTATTCGTGCTGACCGACGGGGAGAGCTACCGCATACTACCCGTAGCGAAGGATTACAAACGGATCGGGGCCGGCGATACCGGACTGAACACCGGGGGCATGGGAAGCGTAAGCCACCCCCCCTTCGTGGATGCCGACATGATGCGCAAGGTGGAGCAGCGCATCATTCAGCCGACGCTAAGGGGCATACAGTCGCGCAAGCTCGACTACCACGGCTTCATCTTTATCGGACTCATCGCGGTAGAGGACGAGCCCTACGTCATCGAGTACAATTGCCGCATGGGCGACCCGGAAACCCAATCCGTCATGGCTCGCCTCAACAACGATCTGATGCAGCTCTTGCTGGAGACCGCCGAGGGTGGGTTAAGCAGCGCGGTGATCGATATGGATGATCGCCAGGCCGCCACCGTTGTCCTCGTGAGCGGAGGGTACCCCGGTCCTTACGAGAATGGAAAGGAAATCACCGGCCTCGATCAGGTCCGGGGCAGTATGATCTTTCACGCCGGAACGAAGAGCGAAGACGATAGTGACCTGCTGACCGACGGTGGCCGGGTACTTTCAGTCACCAGTTACGGAGATACGATCCAGGAAGCCCTCGCAAAGAGCTACGAAAACGCCCGGCGGATACACTTTGACGGCGTAAACTTTCGTCCCGACATCGGATTCGACCTCTAGTCCCGTATGAATATTCTTCTTTTTGATTCCGCCGTGCGCGAAGCACTACTGCCGCTGACCTACACCCGCCCCGTGGGGAGCTTGCGGATCGGTAGCCTGACCATCGCCGAAAAGTGGCAGCGGCGTACGGGAGCCCGGGTTTCCTTCTTCACTCAGGATTACCTACAGGCAAAATTCCCGCCGATACGGGCGGACCGCAATGTACTCCTGGACGGAAGCTACCTGCCTACGGATGCCCTGCTTGCGGAAATTGAAGAATCGGCATCGAACACCGTCTACCGCTCGGAGGGGGAAGTGGTGTTTGCTTCGTTGGACCGTCTTCAGCTGGAACAACACATGGAAACCGGTGAGTGGGACGGGCTTTCTCCGGTAGACCTGCCCGCCCGGGATTTTTTCCGCATCACGCGACCCTCGGATCTGTTCAGTCAGAACGACCGGGCCATCCGGGAAGATTTTGCCTTACTGACCCGCGACCGTACGTCCGCCGAACTGCCGGCCAGCAACATCCTGATCGGACCCCGCGACCAACTGTTTATCGAATCCGGGGTGACCGTGGAAGCCTGCACCTTCAACACCACCACCGGTCCGATCTATTTAGGTGAGGACGCCGTCATCCTGGAGGGTGGACGGTTTCGTGGACCGATTGCGGTGAACGCGGGAGCCGTGCTGAAAATGGGAGCAAACATCTACGGAGCCACCACCATCGGAAACTACTGTAAGGTCGGGGGGGAGGTGAACAACGTGGTATTTCACTCCAACAGCAACAAGGGGCACGAGGGATTTCTGGGTAATGCGGTTGTCGGACAGTGGTGCAATTTGGGGGCCGGCACCAATGCCTCCAACTTGAAGAATGACTACAGTGAGGTAAAGGTGTGGTCGTACCCACACGGGGAACGGCGCCCGAGCGGTTTGCAGTTTCACGGGCTGGTCATGGGCGATCACTCCAAGGCCGGAATTAATACCTTATTCAATACGGGAACCGTCGCCGGGGTATCGGCCAGCATTTTCGGTCCGGGTTTTCAGCCCGACTTCATCCCCTCCTTCACCTGGGGCGGTAAGGAGACAAACGAAACGTACCGGTTGGAAAAGGCCGTCGCCACGGCCGAGCGCGTCATGCAACGGCGGGGGGAATCCTTCACGGACAACGACCGCGCTATTTTCGAGGCTATTTTCGCCGCTACCCGGAAGTATCGTCGTTGACCGCCGCCGGCTGGCCCCCAATGGCCGATTCCGTACGCCAAACCAAGTAAATTACCGCGCCGAGACTTAAAATACCCGCGACCATTAGTGGGGTTACCGCGGTATCCATTTCGGTATCCGGGGTAAATTCTCCGGACAGGTAGGTGGTCAGTACCTGCGTCCCGTTGAACAGGAAGTGGAGGCCGATGGGAATCCACAGCGAACCCGTCCACCGGTAAGCGTACCCCAGCAGTGCGCCCAGCAGCAGGCGGGGCACGAAACCCGCGAACTCCACGTGGATCGCGGAGAAGATTAGGGCCGCGATCCAGACGGCGAGGTGGCTTCCGGCCAGATCGGTCAGCAGGCGACCCTGCAGAAGTCCCCGGAACATCAGTTCTTCGCAAACGGCCGGCACCACGGCTACGGTCAATAGTGCCAGCAGGAGTTCGGGGAGGCGCTCGAAGGTGAGGACACCGGCGAGCATCGCGTTGCCCGTATCCTCGGACCGGACCATCCAGTCGGGTAGATCGACCTGTAAGTTCAGGTAGGCGGATAGCCCGATGAGGGGCAAGCCGATCAGGAACGCGCCGACCGCCGCGGGCACCTGCCGCGGGCGGGTGGGGGAGACCAGCCCCACCGCAACCGGCCACTGGTGTCGGTAGGTCAGGTACAGGGCCAGGGTTGCCGAGAGGCCGAAGGTGAACAGGTTGTTGAGCAGGAGAACGAAGCGGAGTTGTTGCCGGTCGGCTACCGTCGGGAAGACACCGGACGGATCACCGATCGGCAGACCGTAGTGCAGGGCGAGTGCGCCGACGATGCCTCCGCCGAGCAGCAGCATGGCCAGAACGCTCAGCACGGTAAATAACAGAAGACGCAACGAAGTGCCGCGGAAAGGATCGGCCATGGGGTCGGTTGAGGGCGTAAAGATAAGCCCCTGCTTTACCTTTACTCCGTGCAGCTCTCCGTTATAATCGTCAGCTTCAACGTACGCTACTTTCTGGAGCAGTGCCTACTCAGCGTGGAGCGTGCCGCGGCCGGGATGGAGGTGGATACCTGGGTGGTCGACAACAACAGCGCCGACGGTTCGGTGGAGATGGTAAGGCGTCGCTTTCCCTGGGTACGGGTGATCGCTAACGCCCATAATCCCGGCTTTTCTGTCGCCAACAATCAGGCCCTCCGCCAGGCCCGGGGCCGGTACGTATTGCTGCTCAACCCCGATACGGTGGTCCGGGAGGATACCTTTCGCACCTGTTTCGCCTTCGCGGAAGCCCGTCCTCGCCTGGGAGGGCTGGGCGTCAAGATGATTGACGGGAGTGGCCGCTTTCTTCCGGAGAGCAAACGCGGACTGCCGACTCCCTGGGTGGCCTTTACCAAGGCTTTTGGCCTGTCTCGCTTGCTCCCGCGCTCCCGCCGCTTCAACCACTACCACCTCGGGTACCTGGATCCCGGGGAAACCCACCGCATCGAGGTGCTTTCCGGAGCCTTTATGTGGATGCGCGCCGCGGCCCTGGAGGAGGTCGGCATACTGGACGAAGACTTCTTCATGTACGGGGAAGATATTGACCTCTCTTACCGTCTCCTGAAGGGGGGCTACGAAAATTACTACTGCCCCGCTACGACCATCATTCACTACAAGGGGGAAAGCACCAAACGCGGGAGCCTGAACTACGTCCGCGTATTCTACCAGGCCATGGTGATCTTCGCGCGGAAGCACTTCGCGGGCTCCCAGGCCCGACTACTAGTGTGGATGATGCAACTGGCTATTTACCTGCGGGCAATCCTGACGGTGCTGGGCGGACTCTGGGACCGATTGCGGTTTCCCGTGGTGGACGCCATTGGTATATACGCCGGCCTGATCGTCCTGCGACGGCTGTGGTCCGCCTACCACTTCGGGGACGCGGAATACTTTCCCGACCACATCAATTACCTGCACTTCCCCGCCTACACCCTGCTCTGGACGACGAGCATATATCTCGGAGGTGGCTACGATCGTCCGTACGACACCGGACGCTTGCTGCGTAGTCTGGCCATCGGTACGCTGCTGCTGCTGAGTATTTACGGACTGCTGCCAGAACACCTGCGTCCGAGCCGCGCACTCCTCGTACTCGGCGCGGGATGGGCAACCGGGTGGACCCTCTCCGTACGCTTCCTCGGCCGCGTGCTTGCGTACGGTACGATCGGTAACCGTTCGGAATCCCGCTTGCTGATCGTCGGTCACCCGGCGGAAACCCAACGCACCCTGAGTTTACTGCAGCGCGCCGGCGCTACCCGGAATTATCTGGGGCGCATCAGTCCGGGCGACCGGCCCGCGCAGGATGACGAGGAAACCATCGGATCGGCCGACCGACTGGATGCCCTGGTACGCCTATACCGCGCCGAAGAGATAATCTTCTGTTCGGCTGACCTCGATAATACGGACATACAGCGGTGGATGAGCCAGCTCGGTCCGGGCATACAGTACCGGATTCTGCCCGAAGCCAGCGGAAGTATCATCGGGAGCCACCGACCCGACCAGCGTGGCACCCTATACACCATCAACGTGAACCTGCGCATCAGTGACCCGACCAACCGGCGGGGCAAGTGGCTGTTTGACCGGGTCCTGGCGATCCTGCTGTTACTGGCCTACCCAGTGACCGTCTGGTGGATGAATGATAAGCGAGGGTACCTCCGCAATATTCTTGCGGTGCTGGCCGGTCGCCGCAGCTGGGTGGGTTATCACCCCGGCGATCCCGGAGTAGCCGTGCTCCCCCCGATCCGGCCGGGGATTCTGTGGCCCGGAATGGGCCTCCGGCCCGACTCCGATACCCTGCATCACCTGAACCTCTTCTATGCCCGGGATTATGCGGTGTCGGACGACTGGCGCATCCTGAGCGAGAACTTCGCCCGGCTGGGGCGGGAACACTAGCCCCCGGGAGTGCTACTTGCCGGCGTCGCGTCGAAAGCCGTCGAAAAATTCGGTCAGGGAGTCAAACTCCCGGTTCCAGGTAAGTCCGGTGCCGACCTGTAGGCGGCGCCCGCTGGCAATATCGGGCTGTCGGCGCTGGTAGATCCGCAACTTGAGGGAGCGACTATCGTTGAGCACGTACTCGAGTACGACGTCGTTACCGATGAAAGTACCGGTGGCTCCAGTGCCGGCGAACTGATTGTTAAGCACGTTAACATCACCGCGCAGGGTCAAGCGATTGTTGATGTCGCGGCGAAAGGAAAATTCCACGGCCTGACCGCGAATCACCGTGCTTTCCCGGTTGATCTGGGTGCTGGTGGAGTAGTTGCTGTAGTCGATGTCAAAATCGAAACCGGAAATGAAGGCATCCTCCCCGAAAGCGTCCCGTACGAGGTCGTTCAGGAGCAGGCTGAGGTAACTGGACAGCCACTCGCTGACGGTGTTGACCGCTACGTCCGCCACGTTGAAGCTCAGGTCGGAGGGCAAAAACTGTCCCACGGCGATGAGGCCGAATACCTGGCGGTTAAGCTCATTCTGGTCCAGGAGGAGTTGTCGACGTTTATTGTTGGCGAAGTTCTCCAGCTTGCCGGTGAGGTTGGGAAAGCCGATGTCGAAGTTGATGTCCGGCTGGGTGAGGATGCCGTCGAGTTTCAGGGTCAGCTCGATGTCGGTCGCCTGACTGGCGGCACTCGTCAGACCGGCCGCGTCGCTATCGCCTACCTCGGTGGTCAGGTATTCCTGAATGAAGTTGATGATCGGCGTCCGCAGGTTTTGGTAGTCGGCAGCCACGTCGATCCGGGCGGCGAAGGGGTCGCCGGACCAGGTGATGGTCCCTCCGGGGCGGACGGAAAATTCCTTATTCACGACCCGGTACAGGGTGAAGAGGTAATCGCCTTCCGTGAGGGTAATCGTCCCGTACATCTGTAGGTTTCCGTCGCGGGGTATGCGGATAGTCAGATCACCGTTGCCCTGGCCGCGCAGCACGTCGCCCACCTCCTCGTCGAAGATGATCTCGCCGACGGCCTGGTCGGTGACTTCAATTTCCATTTCCAAACTTACGCCGGTGGGATCCGCCGCGGGGGTACGGTCCTCCTCTTCCTGGTAGATTCTCCGGTTGACAAACCGCACGTTCTCGATGGGGCCGGCACCGCTGCCCTCCGCTACCGGGATCGACAGTCGGGAATCCCGTCCGACGGTGGCACGCACGTAGATATCCGTTTGCCGGAAATTGCCGCTGAAGTTCACCGTGCCGCTCCCGATGGCCCGACCGTAAAAATTCGGATTTTGCCCGGGGGCCAGGTCGAGGGCAAGGAATCGATCGGTCTGCAGGCGGGCGCTGATGCCCAGGTTTTTCAAGCGATCGTGGGTGATGCCCCCCGTCAGGTTCGCGACGTTGTCGTACCGGTCCAGGAGCTGAGTGCCCGCCAGATCGAAGAGGGTATTGGTGATCCTCACCCGGCTGTCGGTGAAGTGGTAACGGGTTTGCAGGTAATCCAGCGTGAAGGCCCCGGCCGTGGCGTCGATATAGCCGGATACATCGGGGCGGGTGGCGGGACCCACCACGTTGAGTTGGCCGTCGATCTTGCCGACAATATTAGAAACCGACCCACCGACCCAGTACCGCGCGATGCCGAGGGGGTAGCCCGTGAGGTCGACGGTGAGGTCCAGGTAGTTTTTTAGTTGGTCGGGCCGGGGGTCGGCTGCGAGGTCCCCGAGGTTGAAGGCGGCTTCGACGATGAGCTGGGAGGTGTCGCGGTTAATATTCAGATAGCCCGTCAATTGGCTTTTCGGGTCGGCCGCGGCTAGTTCCATGCGCATTCTTCCGTAATTATCGCCATTGATGCGGAAGGTGTCGCTACGGATGTTGGCGCTCAGGCCCTGCATCCGGAAAATGTCGTCCACGCCCACGTGTACGTTCACCCGGCCGGAAAAGTCCAGGGGCTGGTAATACCAGGCGGAATCGATCAGGCCCAGAGCCATATTCTGGAAATCGAGGTCCAGGCCACGGGTACCGCGTTTGGCCACCCGGATGCTCCGGTCGCCGCTGCGCAGACTGAAGTTGCGGGCGTCGATATACTGGGGACCGACGATGATGCGGTTGTCACGGCGAATTGACCACGGTTCCTGAAAAAGTACGAGGTCCGACTCGTCGAAGCGTATGGCGTAATTGGCGCTGTCGGGGAGCGTGATCTCCCCGTTGAGGTTCAGCTTGCCGAGGAAGAGACCGCCCGCACCACCGTAATTAATGCCGAAATCAATAGTATCCCGGTCGATCAAACTCAGCAGGGTCAGCTGGTCGAACAGGGGTTTGCCCTTAATGTAAGTGCTGTCGATGACTAGGTCGAGCTCGCCCTCCGATCCGCTGCCCTTCGTCCTGACGATGAGGTCGACGAGGGAGACGTCGTTAAACGTAAACAGGGGAGCCATCAATTCGGCGACCATCTTATCCTCGAAGCCGTCGTAGCTGCCGATGAGGTGCACGTCGACCAACGGACCCAGTTGGGGGGCAATCAGGCGATTAAGTCCCTTGGAATCGATAATGGTGAGATCGAAACTGAAGCGGTTGGGGGCCGGCACGTTGCGGGGCGGGGGAATTTTTAGGCGTCGCGCCCAGCCGGGATAGTAGTCGACCAGATACTTGGTGAGGCTGGTAGACACCTCGTCGAGATCGAACCGCCCGACGATCTCCCCCCGCGCGATGTCGCTTTCCAGCTTCACCACTTTCTGCCCTTCCGCGTTAAAGTTCGAGTACGCTAGCAACTGTCCGACATCGATGGTCGCGGTATCCCGGATCACCCGGAAACTATCGAGCTGCACGCGTCCCTCCATTTCGCTGAATACGGTGTTGCGGAGGTTCAGGTCCACGTGACCGGACAGGGCTACGAGGCGTTTGCTCAGGTTCAGGGCCTGCAGGTCGATCTCCCGAATGTCGGCCCGGAAGTCGAATACGGGAATACTGTCGCGGAAATTCAGTTCGCCCAGGAAGCTCAGGTCGATGTTCTCGTCGGCAATCTCAAGGCTTCCGTTGAAGAACTGCTGCTCGAGGCGGCCGCTGATGCGCGCGTTTTCGTAGCGGTAATCGCGGAAGTTGAGGGTTTCGATGGTGGCCGTGAGGTTGGCGCTGGCGGTCTCCGAAAGCAGGCCCCGCCCGTCGTTGATGGCCGCGTTGAAGTTGACCGTGCCTAGTTGCTCGTTATCCGTCCATCGTCCGAGCTGAAAGTCGTCGAGGGAGAGTGTCCCGCTGTATTCCGCCCGGTTGGCGCCGTTTTCGATGTTCATGCGCATATCGAGCACGGCACGGCCGATGTCCGTTCGCAGGTCACCCTTGGCGGCGAAGTCGGTAAAGAAGCCGTCGAACTGACCGTTGAAATTCAGGCGACCCAGCTTGTCGAAATTACGCGGCAGCGTCATGCGGGGGATAAGCCGGCGCAGGGTAGCGACGCTCGAGTTCAGTCGGTTGAGTTTAAGGTTCAGGGCTTCCGATCCGGGTAGGGCCAGATTGCGGCTACTGAAGCTCCCCTCCAGAAAGTTACGGTCGTCCAGGGCCAGTACTACGTCTTCCGCGCGTAGGTTATTGACCCGGCCCACGAAGTTGCCGCCGAGCTGAATGCTGCGGTCGCGGTTGTCGCGAAAAAAAGGATTGAAACGCAACTTGCGGGCGAAGTACAGCAGGTCGCGTACGGCCAGCGTACTCGGTTGCAGACTGATCTCCATGCGGACCCGGTCGTTGAATTCCGTCCAGGCTTCCCAGCCGCCGGGGAAGGTGAAGTGAAGCGAGTCCGACAGAGAACTCTGGGGGGTGGTCAGGACGAGATCGTAGAGCTGTAGGTCGGTCGGCGTCACGCGCAGGTCCGCTACGCTCAAGCGGTTCAGGACGAACCCACTCGCTTCCTCCAGGCTGAGGTGTTTGAGTTTGCCGGCGAACTCGCTGTCGCGAAAGTCGATGTCCGTGAGCTCCAGGTCGACGTCGTGGGTGTTCAGGCGGGCGAAGTCTACGGAAGAGATGTCCGCGTATTCGATGGCCTCCTTGCGGAAATTATCGAGAATAAAGGCCCCGTCGATGACCTCCAAGCTCGTAGCCAGCAGGTGCAGACTGACCTGATTCGTATCGACGGAAGTGCTGTCCATGGCCCGTATGACCTCCTCTACTCCGGGAATGGTGGTCAGTGGGGTGGGGGGAAAACTGGTCTGCCGTACGACCGGTCGGCGCAGTTCCGCGTGATCGATCGCCACGACCTTGTTGGGCAGGTCCAGCCGGTTCATGCGGATGATCCCCGACTCCAGGCTCACGTCGAAACGTTGTCCGCGCACGCTGTCGTTCTGTACGAACACGATGTTCTCCAGATCCAGTCGGTCGAGGGCGAGGTTAATGGGTTTACCGGGCTGGTCGCGGGGCGGGAAGAGCTTCTCCAGGGCCGTTTCCAGGTTGGTTTCCGGATCCCCGAGATCTCGACGAATCTTGAACCGGGTATCGGCAATGGTAAGCGCTTCCACTTCCAGCGCATTGTCGAGCAGGGACAGCAGGTTGAAGTCGGCCGCCAGGCGTTGGCCGTAGAGCAGGGTGTCGCCGTACTTGTCTTCGATAAAAACTCCCCGGATTTCAAGTTCGTCGAACCAGGAAAGCCGCACCCGGTCGACGCTTACCCGGGTTTCCAGAGTGCGGGAAATACTGGCGGTCACCCGATCCGCCAGGTAGTTCTGAAAGGAAGGCAACTGCAGTAAGCCGAGCAGCACTACGACGAGAAGGATCAACCAAACGAAGGTCTTGCGCATACGGTGCCACCACCGGCGCTTGCGACGGCGCGGTTGCCGGGCTTCGTTTACGTCATTGACTTCTTCCATTGAGTGAACTGAACGCCGCCCCGGGGCGGACGGTTTTGTAGGCGGGAAAACGCGGGAGCCCGGCGAATTCGTGTAGAGCTACGCTTACCGGCTCAGAACCGTACGCGGTACCCCAGGGAGGTGACCAGCTGGTTGCCCGGCCGTCGCGGAATCTGCCCCGGCAGGTGTTCGTAGTGTAGGCCAAAGACCAGGTTCTTCCCGTGCAGGTTGGCTCCCGCGCTGAGCAGGAAGTAATTGTTGGAGAAGAAACTGCGGAAGCTCGACGACAGGGCGTTGTAGTTGCTCAGTCCGCCGGTCAGTTGCAGTTGCCAGGAGTCGCGGTGCACCACGGAATACCCGAGGGAAAAGTTGCCCCGTAGCATCGACTGTGCCGCATCGGTACTCATCTCCCACCGGAAGGAGTGGTACATAAATTGCAACGAAGCCAGCACGGCCAGCCGCTCGAAGCGTTCGGTGAACCGGGCCATGGCCGTATACCCGGCACCGATACTCAGTTGGCGGTGGCTGAAGTCGGCATCGCGGATATCCACGTGCAGCAGTTGTCCGTAGTGGTCGAGACGGAAGCCCCCCTGAAGGCGATCCTGGTCAATCACGACCGTACGCCGATGGTCACAGTCCGCGTAGGCTGACAGTACGCCCAGGATATCCCGATCCGTAAAACCGGCCGTACGGGCGAGTTCCCGGGCGGCAGGGCAGTCGCGCGCCAAAAATTTAAGCAAATTGCGAAAGCGGGCGGGGTTAGCGTGGAGCTGATCGTAAACTACGATGCTCGTCAACTTCAGGATCAATTCCGCATCTCCATCGCGCAGAATGTACAAGTAAGGTTCGCTGCCCGCGGCCTCCTGCTCGTACTCCGTACCGTCCAGGGCAACGCGCAGCAGTTCAATGTCCCCCCGGGCCAGTACCTCCGCGAAACGAAGTTGCGTCCGTGGCGCGCGCGTGGCCCCCGGCCGGGGAAGATCGACCGCCACCGAGCGATACGTCCGATCACTCCGGCTAAAGTGGAATTCCCGGACGTCGGTGGGAGATAGTTGCCGCAGCTCTCCCGCTGGATCGGTGAAGGTGACCGTGAGCGCCTGTTCCGCGGGGGCGGTCCGCCGCAGATTTACGGCCGTGGACTTCCCGTCAGTGAAAGTGACACGGTCGGGCAGTGTGCTCTGGGCGATCAGGCTTGATGCCAGTAGCCAAATACAATACATGATCGGTAGCCGCCTATCCATACTGCCCCTAAGATACGCACCCCGGGGGCACTTTCGCCCGTTGCCTCCGGGGAACGGCCTTCCGGGCGTCGGCAGCGGTCAACCAATGAAACGGCACGACTGTTTCCGTATCTTTGCGCCGCCTGATCATCGTGCTAATTGCCCTGCCTTGAAGAACATTCGTAACTTTTGCGTTATCGCCCACATCGACCACGGTAAGTCGACCCTCTCCGACCGTCTGCTCGACTTCACCCAGTCCGTCAGCGAACGCGAAAGGATGGATCAGCAACTGGACGATATGGACCTGGAACGGGAACGGGGCATCACCATCAAGAGCCACGCCATTCAGATGCACTATCCCCACACCGACGGGGAGATGTACACCTTTAATATGATCGATACGCCGGGTCACGTCGACTTCAGCTACGAGGTGTCCCGGTCGATCGCCGCCTGCGAGGGGGCACTGCTCCTGGTCGACGCCACCCAGGGCATCCAGGCGCAGACCATTTCCAACCTCTTCCTGGCTCTCGAGCACGAACTGGAAATCATTCCGGTGCTGAACAAGGTCGATATGGAAACCGCCATGATCGAGGAAATGGCCGATCAGATGATCGACCTGACCGGCTGTGAGCGGGAGGACATCATCCTGGCCTCCGGCAAGACCGGCATCGGGGTGCCCGAGATCATGAAGGCCGTCGTAGAGCGAGTGCCGGCCCCGAAGGGCGATCCCGAAGCACCCCTCCAGGCCCTGATCTTCGACTCGGTCTTCAACCCCTTCCGGGGAGTGATCGCCTACGTGCGGGTGATGAACGGCGAACTGAAGAAGAACGACAGTTTGCGCTTCATCGCCACCGGCTCGGTGTACGAAGCCAATGAGGTCGGCGCCATGGAAATCACCCCCAAACCTCAGCCTAAGATCAGCTGCGGCAACGTAGGCTACATCGTCACCGGCCTGAAGACGTCGTCCGAGATCAAGGTGGGTGATACGGTTACGCTGGACGAGCGACCCGGCTCCCGCCTGTCCGGTTTCGAGGAAGTGAAGCCCATGGTCTTCGCGGGAATCTTTCCGCTCGATAACGACGATTTCGAGCCCCTGCGCGACAGCCTAGAAAAGTTGCAACTCAACGATGCCAGCTTGGTGTTCGAACCCGAAACCTCGGCGGCACTGGGTTACGGTTTCCGCTGCGGCTTCCTCGGCATGCTGCACCTTGAGATCGTGCAGGAGCGCCTGTTCCGGGAATTCAATATGGACGTGATCACGACGGTTCCCAACGTTACCTACAAGGTCACCGACACCAAGGGTAACGTATCCGAGATCCGCAACCCCGCCGAACTTCCCGACGTCAATCACCGGGCCAAAGTGGAGGAGCCGATGATCACCGCCCAGATCATCACGACGACCGACTACATCGGGCCCATCATGACCCTCTGTATCGACAAACGCGGTACTTTGACGAAGCAGACTTACCTGAGTCCGCAACGGGTGGAACTGCACTTTATACTGCCCCTCGCCGAGATCGTATTCGACTTCTACGACCGCTTGAAGTCCATATCCCGCGGCTACGCCAGCTTCGATTACCAGCCCAAGAACTACCAGGAAACCGACCTCGTCCGCATGGACATCAAGCTTAACGGCGAGAACGTGGACGCCCTGTCCGCCCTCGTCCACCGCTCGAAGGCCGAGTACGTCGGTCGGGGGATGTGTAAAAAGCTCCGCGAACTCCTGCCCCGCCAGCAGTTCATGATCGCCATTCAGGCGGCCATCGGGGCCAAGGTGATCGCGCGGGAAACCCTCTCGGCCATGCGTAAGGACGTCACTGCAAAGTGCTACGGCGGTGATATATCCCGGAAACGCAAATTGCTCGAAAAGCAGAAGGCCGGTAAGCGTAAGATGCGGCAGTTCGGTAAGGTGGAGGTGCCCCAGAAGGCCTTTCTGGATGTGTTGAAACTGGACTAGCGTCCTGGTAGTGTGGTCTTCTAGTCAGATGGTTCTATGGTACTGTTATTAACCACGTACACGTTAACTTACCATCCTACCATCCTACCATCGTACCACATTACCACCCTACCAACTGAAGAAATAACAGACTCCCCCCATGACCCACTTCCTCCTCGGCGGCACTTCCGGATGGCAACGAACGGCGCTGATCGTTTTTTGGCTCTTCGTGCTGGCAATCCCGATCGGGACGGTACTGCTGTTTACGGGTCTGAGTTTTACGGATCTCCCATCGGTAACGGAACTCGAGAATCCTAAAAACAATGAAGCCAGTCCCATTCTGGCAAACGACGGTACGGTCCTCGGACGCTACTTCGTGGAAAACCGGGTAATGGTCGACTTTAAGGATCTGGGCCCTCACCTCGAAGCCGCCCTGGTGAGTACGGAGGACGAACGTTACTACGACCACAGCGGCATCGACTGGAGGTCGCTTCCCCGGGTAGCCATTAAGACGGCCATACTGGGGGATGAAAGCGCGGGCGGGGGCTCGACGATCACCCAACAGCTGGCTAAGCTGCTGTTTACCGGGCAGGCGAGTTCCAACCTCATCGAGCGCGGCTTTCAGAAGTTTAAGGAGTGGATCATCGCCGTGCGGCTGGAGCGCAAGTACACCAAGGAGGAGATCATCGCCATGTACCTCAATCGCTACGACTTCATCAACGGCGCCCAGGGTATCCGCGCCGCGGCGGAGAATTACTTCGACGGTAAGCGGCCGGCGGATCTCGAGGTACAGGAAGCCGCGATGCTTATCGGCATGCTGAAAAACGCATCCCTCTACAATCCTCTGCGCTTCCCGGAACGCACCCAGGAACGCCGCAATCAGGTTCTTGCGCAAATGGTGCGCAACGACCGCATTACAAAGCCGGAATTCGACTCCCTCTCCCTGCTTCCCCTGGGCGTACAGTTCACCCGTCAGCGCCACGACGACGGACTGGCCCCCTACTTCCGCATGGTCCTGGCGGAAGAAGCCAAAAAAATCCTGGCTCAGGAATCCTATCTGAAATCGAGTGGGCAGGCCTACGACATTTACCGCGACGGCCTCACCTTCTACACTACGATCGATCCCCTGCTCCAGCGCCATGCCGAACAGGAGGCTAAGGTGCACATGAAGCAACTGCAGGAGCAGTTCTTCCGCCACTGGAAGAACATGGACCCCTGGACGTACACCAACCCCGGTTCCGAAACCGAAGTACGGGTTGATCGGCGACAGGAAAGCCTGACCAACGCCATCCGGCAGTCGGACCGCTACCAAATGTACCGCTCCCGCATCCTGTCACCGGTCCTGCGAAAGATTACGGCGAAAATGGACTTCCGTTTCTCGGCCAACGACCGGGAAGTGGAACGCATGGTGGAAGAATCCGCCAATCCCGGGGTCATCGCCGAAACGGTACGGCTCAATCTGATCTCCAATGACTTCGCCGCCCGCCACCGCGCGGTCATGAAGCTGCCGGAATTCGGCGAACTGCGGACAGCCTGGAAGAAGCTGCAGGAAACCGTACGGGCGGAATTCGATAAGGAGGTGGAGATGCGCGTGTTCACCTACGACAACGCCCGTATGGAAACCGACACGCTCATGACCCCCCTCGACAGCGTACGCTACCATAAAATGATCCTGCAAATCGGAAGTATGTCGGTGGAGCCCAGCACCGGCTTCGTCCGTACGTGGATCGGGGGCAGCGACTTCAAGTGGTTTCAGTACGATCACGTGACGACCAAGCGACAGGTCGGATCCACCTTTAAGCCGTTTATCTACGCCGCCAGCATCGACCTTCGCGGCATCACCCCCTGTCAGCGCGTGATCGACCAGCCGGTGACTATCGGGCCGGGCGACGGCAACTTTAACCTCAACAAGGAATGGACCCCCCGCAACGCCAGCGGCGGCTACAGTTACGAAGATTACACGCTCTACCAGGGGCTGAAAAATTCCGTCAATAGCATTTCGGCGTATCTGATGAAGGAACTGGGGTCGACGGAACCCGTCCGCAATATGGTTGCCAATATGGGCATCCCGAAGGGGGAAATTCCGGATGCACCGTCCATCGCCCTCGGCTCGGTCGACCTGACCGTGCAGCAAATGACGGGAGCCTACACGACCTTCGGCAACAACGGTATCTTCAACCGGCCGGTATACCTGACGCGCATCGAGGACCGCACCGGGCGTACCATCTATGAGTATCTGCCGGAGGAACGTCCCGCCATCAGCCCGCAGGCCAACTACGTGATGATCAATATGCTATCGCGAGCTTCGGTCGGGAACCTCGCGGGCGTTAAGGGACGCGTAGGCGGCAAGACCGGTACGACCAACGACCAAACCGACGGCTGGTTCATGGGACTCACACCCGAGCTCATCGTGGGCACGTGGGTCGGCGGAGACGATCGTTGGATCCGCTTCCGCAGCCTCGCCCTGGGGGCCGGGTCAAACATGGCCAAGCCCTTCTTTCGGCGCTTCGTACGCTCCGCCCAGGAGGATGAAGCCGTAGCCTGGGATACGGAAGCGGACTGGATGAAACCGACCGGAGAGCTCGGCATCGAGATGGACTGTAACGCTTACAACGGCGGTAACGATGACCTCTTCCGCGACGGGCAGGGACTCCCCGACGATCCTTTCGGTAACAGCCCCGACTTTTAGGGGGCGGGAACGCAGGAGCAGTGAATATCCTCCACATTGCCGGCTGGTGGCCGAGTCGCGTACACCCCACCCACGGCAACTTCGTACAGAAGCACGTACGGTTGGTAGCCCGTGACCATACGGTTACCGTCGTAGCCGTCCAGGAGGATCCCGGATTACCCTGCGGCGAGCGGGAATTGCACGCAACTACGGAGGAAGGATATCAACTGGTTCAGGTTTACTACGGCCGCCCCGATCGCAGCCACCGAATACGTAATCTGCTCTACCGTGCAATCGCCTACCGATTCGCCCTCGCCCAACTCACCGTACGCCCCGATCTGATACACGGACACATCACTCTTGACGGGGGGATCGTTGCGGCACTTCTCGCAAAGTGGTATGGTGTACCCCACGTCATCTCCGAACATTCGAGTGCTTACCGGAGTCCGGAAGCCTTATCCACGATGCGGTCCCTTCTGTGCCGCTGGGCGTGTCGGCGCGCGATGATGGTGTTGCCCGTCTCGGTAGCACTTAGCCGGGGTATGGTAGCGAACGGTCTGGAAGGGAACTACGCTGTGGTTCCAAATGTAGTAGATACCGACTTATTCCGACCAACACCGCGGGGAAAAGCTGGTCCTTTCCCGGAGGCCTTTCGACTGTTGCACGTTTCCAATTTCGACGCTCGCTACAAAAATGTAGAGGGGATCCTAGACGCCTATGCCCGGTTGTACCGGGAGGAGCCGGGAGCATACCATTTGACGATCGCCGGCGACGGCGATGTAGAAAGCGTCAAACAATTGGCGGCAGCAGCGGCACTGGCGGAAGACAGCCTCACGATCTCCGGACCGCACACCCAGCAGGAAGTGGCTCACCTTATGCAGGGAGCGGATCTGTTTGTACTCTTCAGCAATTATGAAACTCAGGGTATCGTGTTACTGGAAGCTCTTAGCAGTGGTCTTCCCGTCGTGGCGACCTGGGTGGGGGGCATACCCGAGATCGTTCACGACTGTTCACTCGGAGTACTTCTGGAGTCTGGCGACACCGACGCCCTGGTTGATACCATCCGGTTGATTGCCACCGGTCAACGTACGTTTGACTCAGGCGTGCTGCGGAACAGCTCGGTCCGGCGGTACGGCGAAGATGCCGTAATGGCGAAGATCAATCAAGTTTACGAGCGGATAAGGTTGGAACCATAATGAACGATACACCGCTGTTTACTTTAATCATTCCAACCTATAATCGCCCGACCTACCTGCGTCAGGCCGTTCAGAGCGTGATCGACCAGACGTACACCAGCTGGGAACTTCTCATTATCGATGACGGCTCCGAGCCCCCGGTAAAGCCGCTCCTCGAGGACATTGAAGATCCGCGGATAGCCTACTACTACCATGCTAATCAGGGACTGGGAGCCAGCCGGCAGGTCGGTGTCCGGAAAAGCCGCGGTAAACTCCTCTGTTACCTTGATGACGATGATTATCTTCTACCGACGCACCTGGAAGTGGTCGCCGCGGATTTTCACCGTAACGAGCAGCGCGAATGTTTGTACAAGACGGGGATGATCACTCAGACCGCCGACGGTGCCCTGACCGAGGGGCCAATATTCGATAACGGGCGCTCCGCTCTGCTGCAACACTGGGAAAATCCGATCGGCATATTTCCGTACGTGATTCCCGCGAGTTTAGCGCGACGCGTTCCCAGCATTAATTTTTTCCTTTCGGAAGACTTTAATTGGCTTGGCCGCCTTATGACGGAAGTGCCGGTGCGCCAGCTTCCGTTCTACACCGTCGTCTTCCGTCTGCACGACCAAAACCGAACGTACGTGCTCCGCGATCGTAGCGCCTTACGCAGTAGGTTGGAGGCCGTACGGGATCTGTACGAACGTCCCGGCGTACGTGGGGTAATTCCTTCCCGGCTGTACCGGCGGGTGATGTCACATCAGTGCTGGCACTGGACCCGCCTTTGTCTGCGGGCGCACGCTTACGGGGAGGCGGGATGGGGGTTCGCACAGGGCCTGCGCACGTTTACCCCGTCCGGCACCAAGGAGTTGCTCTATACCATTTACGTCTTCCTGCGGACCCTGCGCAAATAATAGTGATACCGGCGGTAGGCCCGTAATTCATTCCACCGACCGCCCGCCGTCTTGCGGAGTATAAAATACGCCAGGAAGGATAGCGACATCGCCCAGGGCTTATTGGGGGAGGTGAAGTGGACAACGGCCACGGTTCGATCATCTGGCTGACGAAGGTTCAGATTGAGATTCTCCTGCCGGATGATCTTGTCGAGGATGAAGGCACAGGCATTGTACATCACCGAGATTTCCCAGGGACCGCGCCGTTCACGGAAAATTCCCCGAAAATATTCGTGAATCAGGTTTTGCTCGCTGAAGGTTTCGAATTGCTGATGGACCGTAGGCCAGGTAGCGAATATTTCCTGCCCGAGACCCCGCCGCGGACTAATGACCAGCAGGCCGGTGTTGGGAAAATTCCAGTGCTCGAAGGGGGGGACGCGGGCCTGATACACCGCCGCGGAGGGGTGGGGGCAATCGAACAGATGATCCAGATTGCGGGTCACCAGCATATCGGCGTCCAGAAAGACGATCTTAGCGTACTGTGTCAGCTCGAACATCTCCAACTTGGCGAAGGTGCCCAGCCACCGGGGCACCTCATTCTTCTCCCGCACATGGTCGGGCAAGCGGTACCTGTCGGTCAGTGGAAGGGTAGCCAGCCCAAACCCCTCGATTCTACCGACCGCCTCCGGAGATAAACGGGGGGATGTCATCACCACCAGGGGGTAGCGGGGCTGGGTGTCCAGCAACGACATCGCCATGCACAGCAGACCGTCAACGTAGTCATCCGTAGAAACGAGCGAGACGTAGGCGTTCAAAACCGGCCCACGTAATTCTCCGGCCGGATGGCGCGCAGCTCCTCCTTAACCTCACCGGATACATCGAGCCCGGCGATAAACGCATGAATAGCCTGCTCGTCGATATTCGTGCGGCCGCGGGTTAGTTCCTTAAGGGCCTCGTAGGGCTGGGGATATCCTTCGCGGCGCAGCACGTTCTGAATGGCCTCGGCCGTCACCATCCAGTTGGCTTCCAGGTCGGCGGCGATGCGTTCGGCGTTCAGGAGCAGTTTACCCAGCCCCTTCTCCATCGCCTGTACGGAAATCAGCAGGTGAGCAATGGGTACCCCGATGTTGCGCAGCACGGTCGAGTCCGTAAGGTCCCGCTGCAGTCGGCTGACGGGAAGTTTGTCGGCCAGGTGGGTGAACAAGGCCCGGGCGATGCCGAGATTACCTTCGGCATTCTCGAAGTCGATGGGGTTGACCTTGTGCGGCATGGCGGAGCTGCCGATCTCTCCGGCCACCGTGCGCTGGCGGAAGTATTCCATGCTGATGTAGGTCCAGACGTCGCGGCACAGGTCGATGAGGATCGTACTGGTCCGCGACAGCGCGTGGAACAGGGCCGCAAGGTTATCGTAGTGCTCGATCTGAGTGGTCGGATAGCTGCGGTGGAGTCCGAGGTCCTGCTCGACGAAGCTAGTGGCGAAGGCGTGCCAGTCCCGATCGGGGAAGCTGACGTAGTGAGCGTTCAGGTTGCCGGTAGCGCCGCCGAATTTGGCGGACATCGGGACCTGATCCAGCTGTCGCAACTGCTCCCGCAACCGCGTGGTCCACACCCGAAACTCCTTCCCGAGGAGGGTGGGGGAGGCCGGTTGTCCGTGGGTGCGGGCCAGCATGGGAATATCCTTCCATTCCCCGACGAGGGCTTCCAGCCGGTCGACCAGTCCGTCGATGGCCGGCCGGATCACCTCCCCGAGTCCTTCCTTCAGGCTGAGGGGGACAGCCGTGTTATTAATGTCCTGACTCGTAAGCCCGAAGTGGGTGAACTCTACGATGCTATCCAGTCCCCGATCGCGCAATTTTTGTTTCACGAAGTACTCTACGGCCTTCACGTCGTGGTTCGTGACCCGCTCGGTTTGCTTGATCTCTTGGGCATCCGCCTCGGTGAACTCGCTTACGATCTCCTCCAGGGCGGCGATGGTGGCGGGTTCGGCGGACTGTAGCTGAGGAAGCCCGACACGGTGCAGGGCCTGCAGGTAGCGTACCTCTACTAATACGCGGTAGCGGATGAGGGCGTATTCGCTGAAGTAATCGGCAAGCGCTTCCGTTTTAGCGGCGTAGCGCCCGTCAATCGGGCTGATGGCTTTCAGGGACATGAAAGGAGCTTTAGTCGTGAGGTGAATCCCGGTAACGGCGTGAATGTCGCTGCCGCCGGCGAAGGCACAAAGAACTAAAGAACCGATCAACTATACAAAGAACTCGTCGTCCAGGGTCGTCTCCTGCGGGTCGCGTTTAAGGTGGTAAGGCTTGGAATCGTTTCCCTCCTGCAGGCGGGCATCCACGCGGGTGATGGGAGTCTTGCTGCTGGCCAGCAAACAGCGATCGTTGCGAAATACATCCACCGTGACCCAGCCGATCCAGCTCATCCCGATCTCTACCCGGTACTTATCGATGCCGTCCCCGCCGGGCGCGTCGACCGTGAAGTAGTGGTTTCGACCGAAGATGCTGGTTCCGACGCTGGCCAGTTGGCCGTTGAAGTACACTTTTTCCTCGCCGGTCCACAGGCTGTTGTGAACTTCCAGGAGGTCGTCGTCGATGGGTAGAGAGAGGATGCGCATAGCGATTTTCGTTTCCCCTAATTTACCCCCCGGCTCCGCGGACCGGAAACTCCATAGACCAATGAACGATCCCCGTCGATTAACCGGGAAATTCCCCGAACCGGCCACCCCTTTACGTCGGCTTTGCGTGTTACCTTCGCCGTGCCTAACCAGCTGATCGATATGCCCCGCCCGTTTCGCTATCTCTTGTTACTCTGCTCCTGCGTACCCGCCCTCGGCCTCCTCGGTCAGGGTGCGGAAGCGCCGGCCCCGGATTTTTTACGCAGTATTGGCAAGATGTACGTCGTGGTCGCAGTTATCGTCGTCGTATTCCTCGGTCTGGCCCTTTATCTGTGGCGGCTGGACCGACGCCTAACCAATATTGAAAATCAAATGGAAGATCATGCCTGACAAGACTTTTCTTGACAGCGTCGGACGTTATTTTGACGCCGCCGCCCCCCATACCGGATTGCCGGAGGGACTTTTGAAGCAGATCAAGGTCTGCAACTCGGTTTATCAGATTTACTTCCCGGTAAAAATTGACGGGGAAGTACGGGTCATTGAGGCCTACCGTGCCCAGCACAGCCACCACCGCAGCCCCACCAAGGGGGGTATCCGGTACTCCAATCACGTCAATCAGGAAGAGGTGGTCGCCCTGGCCACGCTGATGTCGTACAAGTGCGCCATCGTCGACGTTCCCTTCGGCGGGGCGAAGGGGGGCGTACGGATCAACCCCTGGGAGTACACCGAGGCCGATCTGGAGAAGATCACCCGGCGCTACACGACCGAGCTGATCCGTCGCAAGTTCATCGGTCCGGCCATTGACGTGCCGGCCCCCGACTACGGTACCGGCCCCCGGGAAATGGCCTGGATCTACGATACTTACCGGTCTTTCCACCCTGACGATATCAACGCCGCCGGCTGCGTGACGGGTAAGCCCGTAAGCCAGAACGGTGTCCGCGGGCGGTCGGAAGCCACCGGGCGCGGGGTATTTTACGGCATCCGGGAAGCCTGTAACCAGCAGGACCTGATGGACAAGCTCGGCCTTTCGCTCGGCATTGAGGGGAAAACCATGGTCGTGCAGGGACTCGGTAACGTCGGTTCCCACACCGCTACCATCAGCCAGGACGAGGGTGGCGTCAAGATCATCGGCGTATCCGAAGTGGAGGGCGCGATCTACAATCCGGACGGCCTGGACATCCACGACGTGATCCGTCACCGCGGCGAACACGGCAGCATCCTGAGCTACCCCGGTGCCCAGTCCTTCGGTAAGGACGACCGCCGCTCGGTCATGGAGTTCGAATGCGACATCCTCGTGCCGGCCGCCCTGGAGAACCAGATCGATGCCGACAACGCCCACCGGGTGCAGGCCAAGATCATCGCCGAGGCCGCCAACGGACCGGTAACCGCCGACGGATCGGCGATTCTGGCCGAACGGGGCATCATCGTGCTTCCCGATATCTACCTCAATGCCGGCGGCGTAACCGTGAGCTACTTCGAGTGGTTGAAGAATCTCAGCCACATGCGCTTCGGTCGCCTGCAGAAACGTTTCGACGAGCGGAACTACCGCCGCATCGTGGAGCAGATCGAGCAGACCACGGGTAAGAGCATCAGCGAACGCGACCGGCAGATGATCATCCACGGTGCCGATGAGATCGACCTCGTACGCTCCGGTCTGGAGGAAACTATGGTCAACGGCTTCGAGGGTATTTATGCCATCTACCGCGATCAGGAGGGGGTCAACGATCTGCGTACGGCCGCTTTCGCGTTGGCAATCAGTAAGATATCCAACGACTACATCAGCCTGGGAATTTGGCCCTAGAGTAAGTTTTGGCGAATAAAATACTTATTTCACGCAAACTGTGAAATATTTGTTGGTGCGGCTATCTTTGCCGCATCAACATCGCCTTAATACTCTATGTCCGATAAACTCGACAAGATTGACCTGAGCATCCTCAAGATCCTACAGGACAACAGCAAAATCACCAACCTCGATCTATCCAAGCGCATCGGCCTCAGCCCGGCGCCGACCCTGGAACGGGTGAAGAAGCTGGAGCAGAACGACGTAGTGCAGAGCTACCACGCCCAGGTGAATCCCGAAGCCATCGGACTGATGGTCAAGACCTTCGTGCTGGTATCACTGGACTGGCGTAAGAACCAGGCCCGGGAAAACTTCCTGGAGCAGGTGCAGAGCATCGACGAGATCACCGAGTGCTACATCATCACCGGCGAGGCGGATTTTCTGCTGAAGATCGTATGCAAGGACATCCCTACCTACGAGCGCCTTCTGTTCAAGACCCTGCAGCAGATCGACGAGATCGAACGCCTCAAAACGCTCATGACCCTATCGACGGTCAAGGACGTCAAGCGATTGCCCTTCGACTACGATCAGGAGTAGGCATTGCGGCGGGTGCGCGGGAGCGGTGCGAACTATGTAAGGAGCCGTGACATTGGTAGTATTCGTTATCCCTCCACCCCGACCCCATGAACAAGCTCAGCATCGGTATTGTACAGCAGGCCAACACCGGCGATCGTGCGGCTAATCTGGCTAAATCGGAAGCCGGTATCCGCCGGTGTCACGCCGGTGGCGCCCAACTCGTAGTCCTGCAGGAACTCCACACCGGCCTGTACTTCTGCCAGACCGAAGCAACCGAAGTTTTCGACCAGGCCGAAACCATCCCCGGACCCAGTACGGAGTTTTTCGGCGCCCTCGCCCGCGAATTGCAGTTGGTGCTGGTGCTGAGCCTCTTCGAAAACCGGGCCCCCGGACTCTGCCACAATACGGCCGTCGTGATCGAGCGCGACGGAAGCATCGCGGGGAAGTACCGCAAAATGCATATCCCCGACGATCCGGCTTACTACGAAAAATTCTACTTCACGCCGGGCGATCTGGGCTTCCGGCCCGTCGAGACCAGCGTGGGCAAGCTCGGGGTGCTCGTCTGCTGGGATCAGTGGTATCCGGAAGCCGCCCGACTCATGGCACTGGGCGGAGCGGAAGTGCTCATTTACCCCACGGCCATCGGTTACGAAATCGCCGACGATGCACCCGAGCGCGGCCGGCAACGGGACGCCTGGATCATCTCCCAGCGGGGTCACGCGGTGGCCAACGGTTTACCCGTAGTGGCCGTGAACCGCACCGGCTTCGAGTCCGATCCCAGCGCGGTGACCGACGGGATCCGGTTCTGGGGGAGTAGCTTCGTGACCGGACCCCAGGGAGAATTTCTCTACCAGGCACCCGAAGACGAGGAAGTGACGCAGGTAGTCACCATCGACCGGCAACGGACCGCGGACGTTCGGCGCATCTGGCCCTTCTTCCGCGACCGTCGCATCGACGCCTACGGCGACCTGCTGAAGCGGTGGATTGACTAAAACAAGCACACTGGTTTGACCAAAGCCGAAAAAGCCGCCGGCATCCGGCACGTTCTGGACGAGTTGTACCCTACGGTACCCATTCCATTAGACCATAAGGACCCCTATACCTTGCTCGTAGCCGTGCTGCTGTCGGCTCAGTGTACGGACGTGCGGGTTAACCAGGTCACGCCCCACCTGTGGGCCCTCACCGACCGGCCGGAGGTCATGAAAACCCTTCCCGTAGAGGATATCCGGGACGTGATCCGACCCTGTGGCCTGTCGCCGAGCAAGAGCGCCGCCATCAAGGAGCTGAGCCGCATCATCGATGAGGAACACGGCGGCGAAGTCCCCCGGGACTGGGCGGCTCTGGAAGCGCTACCCGGCGTGGGACATAAAACGGCAAGTGTTGTGATGAGCCAGGCATTCGGGGAGCCGGCCTTTCCGGTGGATACCCATATTCATCGGTTGGCCTACCGTTGGGCGCTGTCGACCGGGAAGAACGTCGTACGGACCGAAGCGGATCTGAAACGGATTTTTCCCCGGGAATCCTGGAACAAGCTGCACCTGCAGATTATTTTCTTCGGGCGGGAATACTGCCCGGCCCGGGGCCACCGCATGTCGGAGTGTCCGATTTGCTCCGTCTACGGCCGCCGGTCGCTGTTAAAGCTTGAAAATAAATAACTTGCCGCTATGGAGGGTACCACGCATGGCGGAAGCTGGAGGCGCAGACTGCCACGCATCTTGTTGGGGGTGGGGGCCGTGGTGCTCATCAGCCTGCTTTATCCCAACAATCTTACCTTCCCCTACCAGTTCGAACTCAACCAGACGTGGCAGTACGCCGACCTGGCTGCGCCCTACGACATTCCCATACTGAAGCGGGAAGAACGACTGGAGGCCGACCGACAAGCCGTGATTCGCGGACTCACCCCGGTCTACCGCCGGGATCCGGAAGTCGCCCGCCTGGCGCGGGCCGCCTACATCGAAGACTTTAAGGAAGCACTGGATTCGGCCGAGGCGCGCAGCACGTACGCCGGCCTGCGCCGGCAGCCGGAGGCCCACCGCTTGTACGGCCTGGAGATACTCGACCGGATATACCAGCGGGGAATCGTACGGCTACGGACGGAAGACGAGGCCCGGGCGGGCATGGCTTCCGTCATTCAGATCGTCGACGGTAGCGATGTCGACACCCGGACCATCGGGCAAGTATTCACTACGCCGGGGCGCGCGCGGCAGTGGCTCACTGACAGCCTGCTCTACACTCGTCTGGCGGCCCCGGATTTTCTGGTACCCCTGCTGGAAGACAAGCTGGAGTACAACACCTTCTACAACGACAGCCTGACCAACCGCCTCCGCAACCAATCTTTGGAGGCCGTGAGTCCCTTTGACGGGCTGGTGCAGCAGGGAGACTTGCTCGTGCGGCAGGGAGAGGTGATTTCGGAGAACGTGTACCAGAAATTGGTATCCTACCGAAGGCTCTACAACAGCAATCTGCAGGGCTCGTCCAGCTACCTTTCGGTGATCGTGGGCTACGGAATCCTGGTGGGACTGGTAATCCTGCTGCTCTTTCTGTACCTCCGCACCTTCTTCCCGCTGGTGTACGTACGTCCCAAGAACCTGATCTTCATACTGCTGTGGCCCATACTGTACGCCGTGTTGGTGCGCTCGATCGAGCTGGCCCCGGGGTGGAGTGCCTACGTGGTGCCCTTCTGCATCGTACCCATCGTGATGCGGATCTTCTTTACCGAGCGGCTGGCCTTTTTCGTGCACGTGGCCGTAGTATTGATTGCCAGCTTCCTCACCTCGCTGGGTTATCCCTTCACTTTCCTGAGTATAATGGCCGGAGTGGTGGTCATTTTTATGGACATCGATACCCGGGACTGGTCGCGCTTCTTCAGTAGTCTGCTCCTGCTCTTCGCCTTCTACCTCTTCGGCTATATCGGCATTCAACTCGTTCAGGGTGCGGGCTTCGTCGCGATCAACTACATCGATCTGATGTGGCTGGCGCTCAACGTATTCCTGGTCTTGCTCGCTTACCCCCTGATTCCCCTGCTCGAACGTTTCTTCGGTCTCATCTCCCCGATCACGCTGATCGAACTGAACGATATGAACCGCCCCTTACTGGAGAAGCTGGCCCGTCAGGCTCCGGGTACCTGGCAGCACAGTCTCAACGTAGCCAACCTCTCGGAGCGTGTTGCCAGTGAGATCGGCATCAACTCCCTGTTGGTCCGGACGGCAGCACTCTACCACGATATCGGCAAGCTGAAGAACCCCGAATACTTCATCGAAAATCAGACCGGCCCGAATCCCCACGATCGCATCAGCGATCTGGAGAGTGCCAAGATCATCATCGACCACGTGCACGAGGGCGTCCGTCTGGCGAAGGCGGCCGGTCTGCCGGAAGTGATTCTGGACTTCATCCGAACCCACCACGGGACGACCCGGGCGGAATACTTCTACCGCAACCACATCAAGGACCACCCCGAGCGGGAGATCGACGAGCCGTACTTCCGCTACGACGGCCCGCTACCCACCAGCAAGGAACAGACGGTACTAATGCTGGCCGATAGCGTGGAGGCGGCCTCTAAGTCGCTGAAGCAGCCGACGGAGCAGGAGCTCTACGAGCTGATCGATACGATCATCCGGGGCAAGCTCACCAACGGACAACTCATCATGAGCCGGTTGAGCTTTCGGGAGCTCGAGGTTGTGCGGCGCATCTTCCGCTCCGTGCTCAAAAGTTCTCACCACCTCCGGATCGCTTACCCCAAGAACGGACGGCAGGAGGAGGAGTAACGGTCAGACCAGCTCCCGGGCTCCGTGAAAGTGAACACCGGGAGAAATGTTCTGTGCCGCCTCGATCATGCGGGTAGCCAGCACGTCCGCGTTGGTCGGATTATAATCGCCCAGCAAGCCCGGCGAAATACTGCGCAAGAGCGTGGTAATGCCCGCCGCGACCCGTTCGCCGATCCGCGTCTCGTCGCGGTCACCGACGAGTACTCCCGGCCGGAAAATGTGGATGGCCCAGAAGTCAATACGAGTAATGGCTTCTTCGGTCTCTCCCTTAACCCGGTTGTAGAAAAAGCGGCTTTCGGAATCCGCCGCCGCGGCGCTTACCAGCAAACACTGGTTGGCACCCCGCGCCTGGGCGAGCCGGGCACCCTGCAGAATGTAATCATGATCCACCCGGCGGAACGCTTCCTCGCTACCGGCCTTTTTGATGGTCGTGCCGAGGGTGATGAACACATCGTGACAGCGAAACAGGTCCGCGTACCGGTCCAGCTTACTGAAATCGATCAGGGGGTTCTCGAGTTTGTCGTGGTCCCGGTGGAGACGTCGCCGGGTCGGAGCTACCACCTTCCGGTAGGCTCCGTGGTTGAGTAAACCTTCCAGCACGTGCTGTCCGACCAGACCCGTCGCCCCGAGTAGCAGCGCCGTCTTTTTACTGGCTACGATTTCCATCCCGTTTTCCATAATGGTCCTAACCGGCGGGCGGGGCGGAGGTTTGCGGCGGGGGCGTTACCCGGAAACGGGACAAAAAGAGCATCCCCAGAATGAAGAAGACGGCCAGCATCAGGATACTGACCCGCATGCTACCCGTCAGGGCATCCAGGAACCCGAAAATGAAGGTGCCGAGTACGATGGCTACCTTTTCCAGTACGTCATAAAAGCTGAACCAGGAGGTGGTGTCCTGGGGTACGGTGCTCCCCGCCGATCCGCCGGGAATGACCTTAGCGTAGGTAGATCGGCTCAGGGACTGTACGCCGCCCATAACCAGTCCCACCGCACCCGCCAGCACGTAAAACTGCAACTTGCCGTTGACGAAGTACGCAACCACGCAGATCAGGGTCCAGATGATCAGCTCGAAGTAAAGGGCGAATTTGTTACCCCGGGCCTCGCTGATGCGGGCTGCCAGGTAGGCTCCCGCGACCGCGACCACCTGTAGGATCAGCACGACCACGATCAACTCCGCGGTCTCGAAACCGAGTTCCTTTTTGGCGAAGATGCTGGCCAGAAAGATCACCGTCTGTACGCCGGCGGAGTACGAGAAGAAAGCGATGAGAAACCGTTTGGCCTGCGGATACTCCTTCATCTGCCTCCAGACCCCCCGGAGTTCCGCCCAGCCCAGAGCGGCCATGTCCGCCAGCCCGTTCCCCGGCTTTCGCTTGTCGTCGGGTAGCCGGGACAATGACAGGTAAGCAAACGCCAACCACCAAATGCCCACGGTGACGAAGGCCAGGCGCACGGATAAAGTACCGGAGGCCGGAAGGCCGAACCAGGCGGGTTGCTGTACCATGGCGAGGTTAAGCAGCAGTAGAATGACGCTGCCCACGTAGCCCATCGCGAAGCCCCGGGCACTCAGGCGGTCGAAGCGGTCGGGCGAAGCGATGATGGGGAGAAAACTGTTGTAAAAAACCAGCCCGCCCGCGAAGCCGACGAGTCCGACGATGAACCCAAGGCTGCCGATCCACATGGTCTCCATACCGTCGAAGAAGTAGAGACTCAGACACCCCAGCCCGCCCATGGTCGTGAAAAACTGCAAAAACCACTTCCGTCGCCCTCCCGCGTCGGCAATGCCGCTGAGCAGGGGAGATAACAAGGCGATCACCAGATAACTGAATGTGATCAGGTAAGCGAACCAGGAGCTGTTGGTAAAGGTGAAACCCAGAACCTCGAATTGCTCGTCCACCATCTCCTCGAAATAGGGGGGGAAGATGGCCGTGGTAATGACGAGCGCGAAGGCGGAGTTAGCCCAGTCGAAGAGCGCCCATCCGTTGAGGGTCTTCTGATCATTCAGGGGGTGTTGCATGCTCCAAAGGTAGCCGGTTAACGGCCTATGTAGTTACTTTGCGCGCCCCCCCTAACGGCAGTAACCCCAGATCCATGCCCCTCATAAAATCCATCTCCGGCTTCCGCGGCACCATCGGCGGCAGAGCCGGAGAGAATCTGACCCCGGAAGATATTGTAAGTAGCGTAGCCGGTTACGGCGATTGGCTGATCCGCAGCGGTGCCCGCCGTCTGGTGGTGATCGGCCGGGACGGACGGCCCTCCGGTCCCGTCGTATCCGCCCTGACCGCCGCCACCCTGCAGAGCATGGGCATCGACGTGATCGACTGCGGCTTCGCCACCACGCCTACCGTGGAAATGGCCGTCGTGTCCCGGAAAGCGGGGGGCGGCATCATTCTTTCGGCCAGCCACAACCCGAAGGAGTACAATGCCCTGAAGCTGCTCAACGATCGTGGAGAATTCATCAGTCACGATGCCGGCCAGGACCTCATCGCTACCGTTCGTTCCGGAAACATCACGTATGCGGGGGTGGACGACCTGGGCACGCTCACCCAGGATGACCGCGCACTGCAGGACCACATCGACGCCGTGCTGGCTCACCCCCTGGTCAGGGTCGAAGCGATCCGCGCGGCAAAATTTTCCGTCGTACTGGATGCGGTGAATAGTGTAGGGGCCATTTCCATCCCGCCCCTGTGCGAACAACTCGGCGTGGCCTGTCAGGTCATGAATGCTACCCTCGACGGAGAGTTCGCCCACAATCCGGAACCCCTGCCGGCCAATCTGACGGGGCTCATCGAGCGGATGAAAACCTCGGGGGCCGATCTGGGCGTCGCCGTCGACCCGGACGTTGACCGGCTCGCGCTGGTCGGACCCGGTGGCCGCTGGATCGGGGAGGAATATACCCTCGTCACGGTGGCCGACTACGTGCTGCAACACGACCCCGGTCCGGTCGTGAGCAACCTCAGCAGCAGCCGGGCCCTGGCCGACGTAGCCCGCAAGTACGGGCAGGAGTACCACGCCTCGAAGGTCGGCGAGGTCAACGTAGTGGAAAAGATGAAGGAGGTGGGCGCCACCATCGGCGGCGAGGGCAACGGCGGTATCATCGATCCGCGCCTGCACTATGGCCGTGACAGTCTGGTCGGACTCGCGCTCGTGCTGAGCCACCTGGCTACCGGAGGCGCAACTATCAACGACCTCCGCGACACGTATACCCACTACGAGATGGTGAAAGACAAGATCGAAATGGACCCGACACTCGACCTGGCGGATGCCCTGTCCGTTATGGAAGGACTATTCCCCGATACGCCGAAAACCAACATTGACGGACTTAAGCTCGACTTTCCCGACGGCTGGGTACACCTACGCGGCTCCAATACCGAACCGATCGTGCGGGTATACGCCGAGGCCGATACGCGGGAACGGGCGGCGGAGTTGGCCGGGGAAGTAAAGGGTAAATTTATCGAACTCACCCGCGCGCAGGGCTAAATCACTTCCTCCATGCAAGGTATTACCGATCACGATAACTTTTTTCTGATTGCCGGGCCCTGTGCCATCGAAGGGGAGGATATGGCGCTGCGGATCGCCGAGCGCATCGTCTCCATCACGGACAAACTGGATATTCCTTTCGTCTTCAAGGGAAGCTACCGCAAGGCGAATCGCAGTCGCATCGACAGCTTCGCGGGCATCGGTGACGAAAAAGCCCTTAAAATTCTGCGCGGTATTGGGGAACGCTTCAGCGTGCCCACCACCACCGACATTCACGCGGACGAGGAAGCAGCCATGGCCGCTGAATACGTGGACATCCTCCAGATCCCCGCCTTTTTGTGCCGCCAGACCTCCCTGCTGGTGGCGGCCGCCGAAACGGGTAAGGTCGTGAACATCAAAAAGGGGCAATTTCTCAGTCCGTCGGCCATGCAACACGCCCAGCAGAAGGTCATCGACAGCGGCAACGACCGGGTATGGATGACGGAGCGTGGGGTCACTTTCGGCTATACCGACCTGGTCGTTGACTTCCGGGGAATCCCGACGATGCGCTCCTTCGGGGCACCGGTCGTTCTGGACTGCACCCACAGCCTACAGCAACCCAATCAGAGCAGCGGGGTGACGGGTGGCCGCCCGGCCATGATCGAAACCATTGCCCGGGCCGGGGTGGCCGTGGGGGTCGACGGGCTCTTTCTGGAAACCCACTTCAATCCCTCCGAAGCGAAGAGCGATGCGGCGAACATGCTGCCGCTCGACCAACTGGAAGACCTGCTGACGAAGCTGGTGCGCATCCGGCGGGCGCTCCCGTAACTAACGGCTCGCTCCGCCGGATGCACGCCGGCGCTACATGTGTTGAGCGATGATGTTCTCGTAGCGTTCCTGACGGCCGCTGGTTTGCGCGGGCTCACCCCCCGCCAGCCCGATGCGGGCCAAATCCTCCAGGGACAGCTTACCGTCTTCGTACTTCTTGCCGTCGCCACTATCGAAGGAGGCATAGCGCTCGCGTCGCATATCGCTGAACTTCGACTTGGTCAGCACACGGTCCGCTGCCAGGAGCGCCCGGGCGAAAACGTCCATTCCCCCGATGTGGGCGTGGAAGATGTCTTCCAGGTCGGTCGAGTTGCGCCGCGTTTTGGCGTCGAAGTTGACGCCGCCGCCCTGCAGACCACCGGCTTCCAGGATGATGATCATCGCCTCGGTGAGTTCCTGCACGCTATTGGGGAATTGATCGGTGTCCCAGCCGTTCTGGTAGTCCCCGCGGTTAGCGTCGATACTGCCGAGGAGATTCTGGCTGGCGGCCACCGCGAGTTCGTGCTCGAAGGTGTGTTGGGCCAGCGTGGCGTGGTTCACCTCGATGTTGAGTTTGAAGTCGTCCAGCAGGTCGTACTGCCGCAGGAAGCCGGCTACCGTCGCGCTGTCAAAGTCGTACTGGTGCTTGCTGGGTTCGAAGGGTTTGGGCTCGATGAAAAAGTAGCCCTTGAAGCCCTGGGCGCGGGCGTAGTCGCGGGCCATGGTGAGGAAGCGAGCCAGGTGGTCGACTTCCCGCTTCAGATCGGTATTCAGCAGGCTCATGTAGCCTTCGCGTCCCCCCCAGAAGACGTAGTTCTCTCCGTTCAGCTTGATGGTGGTGTCGATGGCTCCCTTGAGTTGGGCTCCGGCGTAGGCCACGACCTTGAAATCAGGGTTCGTGCTGGCCCCGTTCATGTACCGTGGGTGGCTGAAGAGGTTAGCGGTACCCCACAGGACCTTCTTGCCGGTGGCGTCCATCTTTTCGGCGATGTAGTCCGAAACCTGGTCGAGACGTTTGCGATAGGTGGTCAGATCTGCGCCGGCTTCCTCCAGCAGGTCGATGTCGTGGAAGCAGAAGTAGTCCAGGCCCAATTTGTCGAGGATCTCGAAACCGGCGTCGGCGGCATATTTGGCCTCTTGTACCGGATCGCTATCCCCGAGCCAGGGGTAGTTGGCCGTGCCGGGGCCGAAGGGATCGCCGCCGGTATTGCGCAGGGTATGCCACCAGGCCATGGCGAATTTGAAGTGCTCGGCCATGCTCTTGCCGGCGACCACCTTATCTTTCTGGTAGTACTTGAAGGCAAGCGGATTATCGCTCTCGGGACCTTCGTACTGGATAGTGGGAATATTGTCAAAGTAGGTGGCCATGATCTTGTAAGGGTGTTTTCTTAGCCGCCAAGGTAACACACGCCCCCCTAATCACTATCCTGCCTAATCCGGTACCGAAATTTAAACTTCGTCCTCCTTCGGAATGGCTCCCGTTGCCTGCCCGAAGTAGAAGGTGAACTGCTGCATCTGATTGGCAAGCTCCTTGTTCTGGGTGGCGCGGAAGTAGGTATCGGCTAGTCCGCGCAACGTTTGGTAAAACATTCGGTCCATCTCGATCACCTGCATCTCCTTCGTCCAGAGATCTATCTTGAGCGTCTCCTTCGTTTTTTCGTCGAAGAGCGACAGCAGCATGGCCTTACATTCCTGGGGCGCGCTACCGTTAGGATTATCGCTGGCTACCCACTTCATTTCCACGGGCATATTCTGACCGTCCAGGCCTACGTCAACCGTAATGCGGCTCTTTCTTACTACTGCGCTCTTCGCCATCGTTCGGATTTTGGCACAAGGTAAGGCAAGGGCGGGGACGCGGGAGCCGGCGGTTCCCGGGAAGAAGCGGACACGTTGGGGAGTACACCCGGGGAAATGCCTTACATTACCCACACAATTCACCCTTATGTTCTTAGTAACCGGTGCCAATGGGTTCATTGGCAGCGCTTTAGTCAGTTATCTCAATGCCCGGGGAATTACCGACCTCATTCTGGTCGACGATTTTGTGCACTATCCCGACAAGACCCCTAACCTGGAAGAGAAGGACTTCCTGGTCCGCGTCGAGCGCGACACCCTCTTTCCCATCTGGGACCAGGAGCAGTGGCCCCTCCGGGGGGTGTACCACCTGGGTGCCCGGACCGACACTACCGAGGCGGATTCGGCTATCTTCGATAAGCTGAACCTGGAATATTCCCAAGAAATCTGGAAGCGGTGCATCCGCCAGCAAATTCCCCTCGTTTACGCCAGCAGCGCGGCCACTTACGGAAACGGCGAGCAGGGTTTTTCCGACACCCTTTCCCCGGCTGAGCTGACTCCCCTCAATGCCTACGGCCGCAGCAAGAACGACTTCGACGCCTGGGCACTGGCCGAACGTACCACGCCCCCCCACTGGTACGGCCTGAAGTTCTTTAATGTCTACGGACCCAATGAGTACCACAAGGGCCGTATGGCCAGCGTAGTGTGGCATACCTACCGCCAGGTGCGGGCCACCGGGGGAATGAAACTCTTCCGGAGTCACCGCGCGGGGGTTGCCGATGGGGAGCAGAGCCGTGATTTCATATACGTCCTGGACGTATGCCGGGTCTGTCACTGGCTTATGAATACCCTGCCCGCGGAAAGCGGACTCTTTAACCTGGGCACCGGCACCGCCCGTTCCTTCCGCGATCTGGCCACGGCAACCTTCCGGGCCATGGACCTTTCGCCCACGATCGAGTACATCGATACGCCGGCCGATCTGCGGGAAAATTACCAGTACTTTACCCAGGCCGATATGGACAAACTCCGCGAGGTCGGCTACCGGGAACCATTTTACTCCCTGGAGGAGGGCATTACCGACTACGTTCGTAATTTCCTGGCTCCGGGAAGCTACTATTAGGTATCCATCCGTCCCGATAATCACTAACCCTTCCATTTACCTATTTACTTCCCCATGACCCAACATCCGCAGACCCTCGGCGAATTCATCATCAGCAACCAAAAGGACTTCGAGTACAGTTCGGGCGAGCTAAGTCGCCTGCTCAACTGTATGCGCCTGGCCGCCAAGGTGGTCAACCACGAAATCCGGCAGGCGGGACTGGTGGACATTACCGGTACCGTAGGCAACGTGAACGTTCAGGGGGAAGAACAGAAAAAACTCGACGTATTCGCCAATAACGTGTTCATCAACGCCCTCACCAACCGAAACATCGTGTGCGGGATCGTGTCCGAGGAGAACGAGGAATTCATCACCATCAGCGGTGCCAACAATGCCAACCGCAATAAGTACGTCGTAGTGATGGACCCCCTCGACGGGAGCTCTAACATCGATGCGGGCGTCTCGGTCGGTACCGTCTTCGGCATTTTCCGCCGGATCTCCCCCGAAGGAACCCCCGTGACCATGGAGGACTTCCTCCAACCCGGCAACATGCAGGTGGCCGCCGGCTACATTATATACGGTACCTCCACGATGCTGGTCTATACCACGGGCAACGGAGTAAACGGATTCACGCTCAACCCGGCGATCGGCACGTACTATCTGTCGCACCCCAACATTCGGATGCCGGAACAGGGCAGGGTATATTCCATCAACGAAGGGTACTATACCCACTTCCCCCAGGGAGTGAAGGACTACATCAAGTATTGCCAGCGGGAAGAGGAGGACCGGCCCTACACGAGCCGCTACATCGGCAGTATGGTCAGCGATATTCATCGCAACCTGATCCAGGGGGGCATCTACATTTATCCGAAGAGCTCGGAACGGGAAGCCGGCAAATTGCGGCTGGTGTACGAAGCCAATCCCATCGCCTTCATCGTCGAACAGGCCGGTGGTAAAGCGACCGACGGATACCGCCGGATCATGGACATCAAGCCCCAGCACATCCACGAACGCGTACCCCTCTTCGCCGGCAGCCGCAACATGGTCGAGAAGGCGGAATCCTTTCTGCAGTGAGCAAGGTGCACCCCGCCGACCCACCCCTGGCTCGCATCTCCAACCGCATACAATCGGTTGATCTGCTGCGCGGCCTGACCATTGCCGCGATGATCATGGTGAACAATCCGGGCACCTGGTCTGACGTATACGCTCCGCTCCGGCACGCCGAGTGGCACGGATATACCCCCACCGACCTGATTTTCCCCTTCTTCCTGTTCATCGTAGGCTGTTCGATCGCCTTTGCCTACCGGGGCAAGCAACCGGAGTGGCCGACCTACCGAAAAATCATCGTCCGGAGCATCAAGCTGATCGCTCTGGGTATATTTCTCGGCGCCTTCCTGATCTACCCGCCCTTCGTCAAGGCCTGGCCGGAGATCCGACTACCCGGAGTCCTGCAACGCATCGGACTGGTTTTCTTGCTGGCCGCCCCACTAGCCTTGCACCTGCGTTCCCGCCCCCTGGCCGTCGTGACGGTCGCGCTGCTCGTGGGATACTGGCTCATCATGGGCTTCGTACCCCTTCCGGATGGCAGTCTGCCCACCTACGAACGGGCACCCAATAACTGGGCGATGTACCTCGACAAACTGCTGCTCGGCACCCATACCTGGCAGGAAGATTACGACCCTGAAGGACTGTTGAGCACACTGCCCGCGGTGGCCACCGCGCTGATCGGCGTACTCACCGGCCGCTACCTGATCGGTGGCACCGACAACAAGACCCGCACACTTATCCTCGCGGGAGCGGCACTACTGATCACCGGAGAAGTATGGAGTTTCGTCTTTCCCATCAACAAGGCGCTATGGACCAGCAGCTTTGTACTGGTAACTAGTGGCTGGGCACTCCTAATTCTCGGACTGATCTACTATTTCACCGACGTCAGAGGGATAGAATGGGGACGGGTATTCCGGTACGCGGGCGCCAATGCGCTGATTCTGTACTTCCTTTCGAGTTTCTTTGCCAAGATATTCGGTAGCATTCCCGTGGGGGATACTTCCCTGCACGGCTACCTGTACGAAACGATTTTCGTGCACGACTTCCTCCCCGGTGAACTCTCGAGTCTCCTGTACGCGCTCGTGCTCGTAGCCTTTTACCTGCTCCTGGGAACGTGGTTATACCGTCGGGGCATCTTCGTTAAAGTGTAAGGAGGAGAGCCTCCCCCGTGAACATCCTGTTATTACGGATGCTTTTACACGAAACTCACTCATACATCATGCGAGCATTCACCCTTACGGCCATAATAGCCACCCTCCTGTCCACAGTCGCCCAGGCCCAGGACGACGCCCTCATCGACATCGACATCGACAAGACGGAATGGTACGAAAATCCCATTCTCTGGATCGCCGTCGCGGGCTTTTTCATCATCCTGATCGTCGTGACCCGGAACCGTAAAACGACCTAGGCCGTAAGCGACGTAGGTAAAACTTATCACTGCCCCGGCACACTGCCGGGGCAGTGGCGTTTAGGGTAGCTAGCGGGTGGAAATGGTAGCCAGGCCCCGCGTCAGTTCTCGAATAATCCCCCGGGTAGCGGGATCGTAAATCCAGTTGGTGTCGAAGCGGCCGAGCAACTCGGCGTTGGCTTCCCGGGCCAGCGCGAGGCTGTGAAATTCCGTTTGCTTGTTGTGCTGATAGTAGGCTACTTCGTTGAGGATGTCCTGGTCGATCCGGTACATCACGAAATCGGAGATCATGAGCACGTCGGCGTCCTGGTAGTCGTTGGTTTTGAGCTGCCGTAGCGCTTCGTAGAGGGCCAGCGTGGCGTCGGTTCCCCCGTAGAACGACATGGTGAGGAAAGCCGCCAGCTCATCGATGGAGTTGGCAATGTCGTGCAGATCGATGGTCTTGATACCCGTACTGAAACTGATGAGGTACGCCCGCCGGTTGCTGTGGATGGCCATTTTCAGTACGCCCAGCGTGAGCACCTTAGCAATTTCCTCCGGTCGGCCCATCATGGACTGGCTCGTGTCGACACACACGATGAAAGGACCCTTCTCCCGTTGCTTCACCCGCTGGTGAACTTCCATCACTTGATCTTCACTACGCACCAATCGACGGTCTTCGTAGCGTAGGGTAAGCAAACTATTGTCCGCGTACTTTTTGAGAAAAGCGGTCTCGGTGTCGGTACTGCTCAACAGGCCGGCCTCCGAACTGAGCAGATGATTCAGGTCGTTGCTTTCGTGAACGCCCACGATCTCGGAGCGTAGCAGCGGATCGGCCCTCCACTCCTGGCGGACGATCGTCTTCTCAAACGACTCCTCCTCCATCTCGATCTCCGCTTCCCGCAGTTTGCCGAGCATTTCGGCCAGTTGCCGTACGCTGTCTTCGCTGGCCAGCAACTCATCGTACCGCTGGAGGGCGTCGAAACTGGTCGTCTGCCACAGATCGCGACTCATATCCCAACCGAGGTAATCCGTAAAGGGGTTCAGGATCGACTTCAACCGACGAAACTCCTCCACCTTTTGTCCGAGCAGATCAACGAAGTGATCCTTAGCCTCCCCGAACTTCTGCAGTTGGTAGGCGAGTATCCGCGCCTGCAACAGCGCGTCCCACTGGCTCAGGAGGTCGGTAAAGATGCGCTCGAACTGGCGGTGGTCGGCTTCCCCCCAGTCCTCTACCGGAGTAGCGAAGTAGCGCTGTAACCGATCCTGATAGAATGAGGTATCCAGTTCTTCCCGTTGATAGGTCGATGACAGATGTTGCAGCAGTGTGGGATAGCGGGCGCGAAAAGCCCTGGCCGGAGTGACGGACCAGCCACTCAAAAGATCGAGTTCCTTGCCGTATGGATGCTTCGCTTCCACCCGGGCGAAGGTCTTCTTGATCCAGTAAAGGGTATCTAGCACGATCTGTCGGGTGATGCTGGCATTATTCTCGCAGACGAACAGTAGGTGATCGACGGCGAAGATGTCGTCCAGCGCTTCCCGGAAGTAAATGGCGTAACGGTCGTTAAGCTCCGGGGTGGATAGATCTTCCTTACCGCCGATCCGTGACCGCAGGTAATCGACGAGGTACCGCCGGGTACGCACGTCGAGTAAGGGGCCGAATTCGATGAAGCGGCGGTATTCCTGTTCGAGAAGGTCGTCGGTAGGGGTCACCCAGACCCAACGGGTGGAGGCTTCCGGTGGTTGTAAAAAAAAGGACCGCCTTCCGGGGGGAGGGCGGCCGAGAAAACCACTTAGAGAAAAAAAGATCTTCGGCTTAGAGAGCCCCCAGGTCGAAGCGCTCGATGATGCGCAGCAACTTCTGCCCGTACCGGGCATCGCGGCTATACCCGCTGCGATCGAGGGCGGCGATCCACTGTTGGTAATTCACGGATTCGTGGGCCAGTTCCGGATACCGACGATTCAGCGATTCACTGTGCGCCCGCCAGCTGCTCCAGGCATTGTCGTAGTACTTGGCCGTATTGGCCAGGGGGAAGTGATTATTGTCCTTGACGGCGGCGTGGTGGCCACCGGCCTCGCTTTCCAGAATGGCCATCGCCATCTTGGCGGGGGCGGGGATATTATACTTTTCTTCTTCCGTGCGGGCCACCCGGTCGAATCGGTTGATGTAGGCGCGGACCGTTGCCGCATCGAAGCTATTCACATCCCATGCGGGCGCCGCCGCGGTCGACGATCCGGGCAGCATGCTCAGGGTACTCGTACGCGTTACCGGCGCACGGTCCGCATCGGCAGCGACGCCTAGCCCCTCGGCGCCGACGCTCAGCGTGAAGTCGATCTGCTTTTGGGTGAATACGAAAGCGGCGAGGGCGATCAGGCCGATGCGAAACCAGGTCAGGCGGAGACGGGTCACCCAGGTGGGCGGGATGTACTCCGTGTTGGCCGCGCGGTGACGGGCGGAGGTAAGCAACAAACCACCCCGCGAACGTAATCTGCGCCAGAGCAAGCGCCAGTTGATGGTAAGTACCTTTTGGGAGCCGGCGGCGTGAGCCGGAGTAGTGGATCGTGACATAACCGTTTGTTTTTGCAACCACGTCAGCTGCTGCGACGCATAGCAAAGTTACAACGGTTTGTTGTTTGAAGCAAATTATATAAAACAAATAATTGTTTTCCTGTCTAAGCTCGCTTGAGTAGAATGCGGATGGGGGAGCCGTCCGATCCCGCCAGCTTCAGAGGGAGGCAGATCATCTCATAATCGCCCTCTTCGATGCGGCGCAGATCGATTCCTTCGATGATCCATACTCCGGCTCCCATCAGGGTGCGGTGGGTCTGGGGGTTACCCTTGTAGAACGGTCCCACCGATAGGTAATCCACCCCGATCAACTGCAGTTTACGCTCCGCGATGTAGGCGGCCGCCGCCGGTCCGATAGCGTGGTAGTCCCGGTCGAATTCCTGTTGAAGCCACAGACCGCGATCGCTGTTTGGCGTACGCAGGATGAGTCGCTCCCCGGCCTCCAGCGGGCGGGTACGGGATTCGTAAGCCCGCAGGTCGTCCGGCGTTACCTCGGCGGTGCAGTCCAGGGCGGCGATGCGCACCGGACCCAGCCCAACGGAGATCGGAGCCTGGGAGATGTCTACCCCCTCGGCCAGAAAGTGGCTTGGTGCGTCCATATGGGTACCGGTATGGGCCGTCAGATGAATCATGGTCACCCGCGCCTGGTCTCCGCAGTGCATGCAGCTAAGCGTATCGTAGGAGGTCGGCGGCTGACCGGGCCATCCGGTCATTCCTTCAAAAATAGGGTAGGTGGCGTCGATCCATCCTTCGTTCCAGTCGGTCATGGGGTCCTCTTGAGTGTACGCTCAGGGAATGGAATACGGGCCCGTATTGTTGCGAGCACCACTTCAGGCCGGACTGTGTAAGCCCCCTCCACACATAGTTTATGGTCAGATAGAATGTAGTACGGACTCCACCTCGGGTCGGGAAGCGCGACCGGTCCGTATTCTCCCCATTTTAATTTGGAGAACTATGGTCGGACACATATCTTGGGGGCCGTTACGGATTCCATCCGTCCAAGAGCCTTGTCGATCGTGCACATTTTTATTCGTCGGGCCACACATACACCCACCAACTCTGTTTAGATGGCCCCTTCCGGAGAACACCGCCGCTACTGGCGGACTAATCTGCGGTACTTAGCAATTCTACTTACGATATGGTTTGCCGTCAGCTTCGGCTGCGGCATCCTTTTCGTAGACCAGCTCAATCAGTACCGGGTCGGGGGAGCTAAACTCGGCTTCTGGTTCGCTCAGCAGGGAAGTATCTACGTCTTCGTCGTGCTCATCTTCGTGTACGTCTACCTGATGAACCGTCTAGATGCCCGCTTCGGGGTGGGGGAGTAATGGACGTAAAAACCTGGACCTACCTCATCGTCGGCGCTACCTTCCTGCTGTACATCGCGATCGCGGTATGGGCCCGCGCCGGTTCCACTAAGGAATTCTACGTAGCCGGGGGCGGCGTACACCCCATTGCCAACGGAATGGCCACGGCCGCCGACTGGATGAGCGCGGCCAGTTTCATTTCCATGGCGGGCATCATCAGTTTCGCCGGCTACGACGGTGCCGTGTATCTGATGGGCTGGACGGGCGGGTACGTACTCCTGGCGCTGCTGCTGGCTCCCTATTTGCGCAAGTTTGGCAAATTCACCGTCCCGGATTTTATTGGTGATCGCTACTATTCCAATGTCGCCCGCACGGTGGCCGTCATTTGTGCTATTGTGGTGAGCTTCACCTACGTGGCCGGACAGATGCGGGGAGTCGGACTGGTGTTCAGCCGCTTCCTCGAAGTGGAGATCAACACCGGGGTCTACATCGGCACGGTCGTCGTCTTCTTCTACGCCATCATGGGCGGCATGAAGGGCATCACCTACACCCAGGTGGCCCAGTACTGCGTCCTTATTTTCGCTTATATGGTGCCGGCCATCTTCATCAGCCTGCAGATGACCGACCACCTCATCCCCCAACTCGGCTTCATCGCCGAAGTGAACGACGGTTCGGGCATGGCCCTCCTGGATAAGTTGGATATGCTGCACCGGGAACTGGGCTTCGCGGAGTATACCGACGGTAGCAAGTCTACCATCGACGTCTTCGCCATCACGATGGCCCTGATGGCGGGCACCGCGGGGCTGCCCCACGTAATCGTACGTTTCTTCACGGTTCCCCGGGTGAAGGACGCGCGGGTGAGTGCCGGTTGGGCCCTACTGTTCATCGCTATCCTCTACACCACGGCACCGGCCATCGCGGCCTTTGCCCGCACCAACCTGATCACGACGATCTCCGAGCAACCCTACGCCGAACTGCCGCCCTGGTTCGCCAAGTGGGAGGAGACGGCCCTGGTCGCCTGGATCGACAAGAACGAGGACGGCAAGCTGCAGTACGCTCCCGGTCCCCCCTTCCTGGGAGCGGTGGAACAGCAACGGACGGGCGGCGGCGCGCCGGAGCGGGGTAGTTCGGGAGAAGCCATCCTCCTGAACCCGCCTACCGACAACCAAAACGAAGTCTACATCGACCGCGACATCATGGTGCTCGCCAATCCGGAGATCGCGGGCCTGCCGGCCTGGATCATCGCGCTCGTGGCCGCCGGTGGGCTCGCCGCGGCGCTCTCCACCGCCGCCGGCCTGCTGCTGGTCATCAGTACCGCGGTAAGCCGTGACCTGATGCGCAAGCAGATCAAGCCCGACATGAGCGAACGGGAAGAACTCTGGTGGGCCCGTGGAGGAGCGGCCGCGGCCGTACTCGTGGCCGCCTACTTCGGGGTGAATCCGCCGGGCTTCGTAGCCGCTACGGTGGCGCTGGCCTTCGGACTGGCCGCCGCGAGCTTCTTTCCCGCCATCGTGCTCGGCATCTTCGATAAGCGCATGAACCGCGAGGGCGCCGTGGCCGGAATGGTCGTCGGCATCGTCCTGATGTTCGGGTACATGGCCGTTTACCGGTTGGGCTGGTTCGTCGACGCCGTACCGCCGGAATCGGAGTGGTGGCTGGGCGTGAGCCCGGAAGGCTTCGGCAGCATTGCCATGGTGGTCAACCTCGTCGTTGCCCTCGTCGTAAGCCGCATGACCGCCACGCCCCCCGGTGAAGTGCAGGAAATGGTCGAACGGATCCGCATTCCCGGGGGCGCGGGCAGGGCCAGTGACCACTAGAGTGACGACCTCCTCCTAGCGGCCCGAAACGATGAACCGCCGGCTCACTACTCCGCCCTGGCTCATCAGTCGTACGATATAGGGTCCGTTGGGCAAGGAAGCCACATCGAAAGTGAGACGATGTTGCCCTCCAGCGAGCACACCCGAATAGACCGTGCGGACCAACCGACCGGTTAGATCGTGCACCGTCACGTCGGCATCAATACGCTCGCGGAGCGTCAAGTGGACGGCGGACCTACCGAAAGCAGGATTGGGAACAATACCGCTTAAGGAAACGCCAAAATCACGTTGTAGGTCTACCGTAGGAGTGGTGACGCTCCGACCCAGCAACCAGACTTTACCCGTTCCAGCTTGAAATACGTTAATTCCCGGTTCCGCCACGCCCAAATCCACAATGGCCAACTGCTCACCAATAAATACCGTTGACAGTGGCTTATTGAGTTTTTCCGGTACGAAGAGCGCATCTGCATCATCACCCTGATTGACTACGAAGTCAAATGTTTCTCCGGTCCGGCTATCCACCCGCGTAACTTTGTAGCCGGTGAAGGAAAACGCTCCCGTCTGGGGACCGAAAGATCCCGACTCCGTCACGAATAGGTCTCCGTCGTACCCAAAGGTGTCCGTTTTCGCGGCCGTGAAACCAGTTACCGATACGTACTGCCCGATGCTAGCAAATGCATTTTCAACGGTCAGACTATTTCTGAACGATTCGGTAAAAATGTATCCGGGGCAATCCTCCTCACTTAACGCGGGGGAGTTGCAGAACATCATGTCGGCCGCACCGCGCGGCTCATTCGTTTCGGGATCGTGAAAAAACTCCGGCCAGCCAAAGAATTCAACTTCTCCGCCCGTACGCAGTTCGAACATCTCGTCAGCATCCTGAGCAATGGGACGGTTACCAACAATTACAAAGGTGGAGGGATCGAACGGATCCGCAGGATCGCCGGCCCTTCCGCGAATGTCCGAGCCGTTGTTGGAAATAAACAAACGTGTGGAGTCGGTTGCGTCAAAGGCAAGTCCAAAGGGATTTCGAAGCCCCCATGCCTCAAGCCTGAGTGTTGCGGCACTATCTTCCGCATCCGGATCGAAAGAATATACGGTTCCAGAACCTGCAATTATACCGTTTACCGGATTTTCAGGCGTGGCGGCCGGAACGACAAACCCGCTTTCCACATCTCCGGAGTCGAATGGTTGGTAGGGGGCCGTAACTGCGTTGCTGTCGGGATCAACCGGGCTGGGTGCCCGTGCGGTGAAGCTTGTACCATTTAGCGTAACATCGACTGCCGGTATTTCGCTGAACATTGGCGCGTCCGCGACCCAGTCCGCGTTATCCGCCCCTACTACGGATGAATTTGTAGCGCTACCCTGACTGAAATACGCTCTTCCATCGGGACTGAAGACGATGGTATTATTTGAGTGGTCGCCTACGGAAGGTAGATTTGTGATTATGGTTTCGAAAGTGTTTACGGGGTCATCCGGACTGAATCGAGAGTATGCTCCTACTAGCCAGTCGTTAACACCTTTCTGACGATGCGCGAGGTATAGCATTCCCTTATGATATTCAACATCCGTGAAGGGGGGGGCAAGCGTTCCCATCGGAAGCATGTCCGGGCTTAATATCGCGGTGGCAACTCCGGTGTCGCCAACCGATAAAGTTATTTCCATGACCGTCGGAGGAAGCTGGGGGTCGAAGCCCGATTCGGTGATCCAGTAACGGCCTTCGCCCACGGTGATGCTGCTTGGGTAGTTCAATCCGGTTATGGCAAGCTGAAGATCGTAGCCTTCCGGAACGAGCACACCAGGTACGTTGTCATCCTCCACCAAGGTCTGAGCCTGCGTGTAGGACGATGTTGCAAGCGTACCTGCGATTAAAAATATGAAGGAAAGATATCTCATGTTGTATAGTGTTTCAAAGCGTGTTCATAGTCAAGCATGTAATATAACATAATGGGAATTGTATGCTCAGTTGCGACGACTATTTGCCGCAATGCGACACTTGATTCACTAAACAGGCAATCTTGAGTAAATTAAATGAATAAATAATTTGCGGTAGCATTTGTAATGCTTGGACAAGAATGGACCACGAGCTAGATTAAAAACTCAACTTGCCCATTGAAGCCATTAGGGCAACAGTTAGCTGTGCTCTTTCGACCATCATTGCTGCCTTTAAGGCAAACGTTGCCATTGGAGCCATGAAAGGTCGGGCGCGTCAAACCTGCCGGGCACTGCCGCCACAACGCCTAACTTTTAAGTTAACCTGGCTGCGTAATCCAAAGACCGGAGGTATCGTGAAATGCCGGACTTTCCTCACTCCAATTACCGCAACACCTATTTGATAGGCCGCAGACTGTATCCATCGGTAATAATTGTACTTTGCCTGCATGCTCGACCGACTCTACATCGCCGCTACCTCCCAGCACGTAGGGAAAACGACCTGCACCCTCGGCCTGATGGCGGCTATCCGTGCCCGCAATCACCGGGTGAGTTACTGCAAACCGGTTGGGCAGGAGTGGGTGGAACTCGGCGATCTGCAGGTGGACAAGGACGCTCTGTTGTTCGCGCGGGGAATGGACTTCGAGCTGAAGGCCGAGCTGCACAGCCCCGTGATCATCGGTAGTGGGGTGACGGCACGCTACCTGGACGACCCTACCCAGTACGAATTTAATCGGGCGATCACCAAGGCCAGCCGCAAACTGCAGGCAAAGAATGACTTCGTGATCTACGAAGGCACGGGGCATCCGGGGGTAGGAAGCGTCTGTGACGTGAGCAATGCCCAGGTGGCCCAGTTGCTCGGAGCGCCCGTAGTGATGATCGTCGAGGGGGGGATCGGAAGCACCATCGACCGCCTGAACATGAATCTAGCCATGTTCCGCGAACGGCGGGTGCAGGTGAGGGGGGTGATCGTGAATAAAACGCGACCGGCAAAACTGGAGAAAGTGCGGCACTACGTCGGCAAGTACCTCGAGAAGACCGGTATTCCGTTGCTGGGGGTCCTTCCCTTCGAGAAGATACTTTCCAACCCAATCATGGCTTCGGTACGCCATTCCCTGAAGGGCCGTACGCTGCTGAACCGGGAGGGCCTCGACAATCAGGTAGAGAACATCGCCAGCGGCAGCCTGCTCGCCCAGGAAGAGGTGGAGAACCTGAAGAATTTGCTGGTCATCGTCAGTCACCGCCGGCTGTACGAAGCTCTCGCCGCCCTGCAGGGTATTCTGGAGGAGCGTAATCTGCCCGGCACAACGATCTCCGGCGTGGTCGTGACCGGCCTGATGGACGAATCGCCCCGACTGCCCCACCTGAAATTCCTGGAAGCCAACAACATTCCGGTCGTGGCCAGTTCCCTGGACACCTACGGCGCGGCGGTACGCATCAGCCAGATGGAGGTCAAGATCAACCTGAAGACCCCGTGGAAGATCCGTCGGGCGGTCGAACTGATCGAGGAGAACATCAATATGGACCTGATCCTCTAGCCCGGCTACTTCGCGGCGCCCTCAACGGGACTGCCGACGCTGTTGAGCTTGGCCAGGTAGGCATCACGCACCGTAAAGAACTCGGGGAGATAGTTCTCGGGCATCGGCTCGTTGTCCTGGAAGTCCATTTTCGTGTGGTCGACCTGCTTGCCGTTGTCCCAGAAACGGAAGCAGACGTGGGGGCCGGTGGCGAGGCCCGTGGAGCCTACGTAGCCGATAACCTCGCCCTGCTGCACCCGTTTTCCGACGACGATCCCCGGTGCCCGCCGCTGCATGTGCAGGTACTGGGTGTCGAAACGCTTGTCGTGGTGGAGTTTAACGAAGATGCCGTTACCACCCGTACGTCCCGCCCGGCTCACCGTACCGTCGGCTACCGCTACGATGGGAGTGCCGTAGGGGGCGGCGTAATCGGTGCCGAGGTGAGGTTTAACGCGTCGCTGCACGGGGTGAAAGCGTCGCAGATTGTAGCTGCTGCTGATGCGGCTATAGCGTACGGGCGCCTTGAGGAAGGTCGACTTCATGGGTTGCCCGTCGAGACCGTAGTAACCCGACTGTTCCCCGTCTTCGCTTTCGAAATAGAAGGCGTAGATGTCTTTGCCGCCGGTACTGTAGCGGGCGGCCCGCACCTTGCCGAAGCCGGCGGCTTCGTCGTGTACGTACTCCTGCTCGTACACGAGCTGGAAGGCATCGCCCGGCTGGACGTGGTAAAAATCGACGGACCACTGCAGGGCGTCTTCCATCTTATCGGTGAGCGCGTAGCTGTGGCCGGCGCCGACCATGGCGTTCCAGAGGGAGCTCTCGATCACGCCGGCGGCCAGCCGCTCCGAGATGGTGACGGGGCGCTCGACGTATTCATCGCGGCCGGTATTCTGCAGGTCGAGCCGCAGGTAGCGGTATACGGTAGGGGCGTATACGAGGAAGTCCGGTCCGGGGGTATCGGCGTCGTCGAGCAGCTCGTAGGTACGTCCCGCACGCAGGTTGCGTACGTCCAACATTTCGTTGAAGTTGCCGGCCACCTCGTAGGCGCGCTGGGCTTCGAGCCCCATACCGAGGAGGATGTCGGAAAGCGTCTGACCGTAACGGATCGTGTCGGTACGTACGGCGAAGGTATCCAGGGCCACCCCGTAGCGAACGGTCGGTTCGACGATGGGGAAGGCCGTCGGTGAAAGCAGGGGAGCGCCCGGGGCTTTGGAAACGGCTACGAAACCGCCAAGAATACCGCCGGCTACGCAAGCACAAACGTCGAAAGCGTAGACTGCTCGCAGCAGTCTACGCTTCCGGATATTAGAGGATGAATTCACGAAATAGTTGGTTTCGGTATACTGCAAAGGGGCCGGCACGGCCCGTTTGCAAATATAGGAAATCCCAACTAGGGTGTACGTACCCGCGTGGTTTCCTGAATCCAGCAGCCGACGGTGAAGCTCGATCCTTCGGAAATACCCCGCTGGAAGATGTCGGATTTCGACGGCATGTACTGGGTGTAGCGTCCGATCAACTGGTTAGCTTTAGCGGATACGGAGGGGTCGACGGACTTTGCCTTTTGCCACTGATCGATGGCGGGCCACACGACCACCTGGCTATCGAAGCCGGTACCCGGGCCGCACAGGGGACCGCTGCTGGCGTAGAGCGTGCCGATGAGCATATAGGGTTCACCGTCGGAGGGGTTCGCGCTGGAGGCACGCCGGGCGTAGGCGCGGGCCTGGCTGAAGTTGCGCAGATCGCGGTAGTAGATCTTCGCGGCCGTAAGGAGGTAGCGCGACTTGCGGTCGTTATCATCCGTTTCCTGGGCGGCCTGTTCGAAAAGGCGTACGGCTTCGGTGGATCGTCCGTTCTTGAGGGCGTCGTAGGCCTGGCGCAGCGTACTGCCCGCCCCGTTGGAGGTAGAGCCGACCACTTCACAGTTGGCGTCGTAGGCGGCCTTCACCTTCTGAAACTCCGGTGTTGATTCGGCGCAATCGGCCCACTTCAGGCGGCTGTAAGCCGTGGTGATGGCATCGCAGTCGGTCGGGTTGGCCTCAAAATCCGGGAAGTACTGGTCGATGTAGTACTGGCATCCGTAAAAGCCTTTGACGGTTTCAAAGTACTGCAGGCTACTGGGGGCGTAGCTTTCGATCGTATTCCAGGCTTCGCAGGCTTGCCCTTTGCACTCCCGGAGTCCTTTCTCCAGACGGGTGTTCAGGGCCGTCACGATTTCGCGGGCCTCCGCATCGTCGATCTTTTTGGCTTCGTGCTGATCAACGACGAGCCGCGACATCGGATTGATGATGAAGTACTGCAGGTCTTCGGGACCGTCGAGTTCGATGCTTTCCTTGAAGAGCTGATAGATTTCATCGTTCGATGCCGAACCGGGGTAGGTATAATAGCTGTCGAAGGCCTGAATGCCGGCCATATATCCGTCGCCCGGGTAGCATTCCCGTGCTTGTTCGTACAGCATGATGATCGTATCGCCGTAGGCCTGCTTTTTGTCCGGATTTTCCAGGATCAGGTTGTTGTAGAAGGCGACGCCGTCGGTGTACACGGTAGGCCGGCGGCCGTCAGCGGCGGGGCTTTCGGCGTACACCTTTCTCCACGTGGACATTGCCCGGTCCATCTCCTTGGCCTTGAGTGCGGCGCGGTAGATGACGTAATTGGTTTCGGCATCCTCGGGGCTGCGGGCGTCCGAAAACTTCGGGCAGGGACTGAGGGTTTCCCCGGGCTTGGCCGGTTTCGAGGCGGTACTGGTGGTGCGGGGGGCGGGTCCATCGGTGTTGTCGGACGGTCCGGCGGCTTTCGGCGTACAGCCCGCCGTCAGCGTCAGCCATAGCGCTCCGGCCAGAAAGAGAGTGAAAAGACGAGTCATATGCCAGTTTCGGTTTGTAAAATGGGGGTATAAGGTAAGGTAGCACGCTACGGCCTGGGTTCATCCCCGCAAAGGTGCCGCTACTATAAGGATGTTCTCCCCGTGTATGTTGACGGACGGGGCGGGGCAGAGTGAAAATCCGTGTACGGGTGGTTACCGCACGTTTTATCCGATCCCTACCTACGCATCCGGGCAAAAATAAGTCCACCAGATTGGTCCGTAGTCCTTACCCGTGAACCTGGTGAACGTGCTACCTTCGCATCCTCAAAGCATCGCCAAATGAAAAAGATTAACTTCAGTGCCGGTCCGGCTATCCTCCCCGCAAGCGTCATCGACCAAGCCGCCGCCGCGGTACGGGATCTGGACGGCAGCGGACTTAGTATTCTGGAGATCAGCCACCGCTCCAAGGCCTTCGATGCCGTGCTGGTGGAGGCCGAAGAACTCGTTCGGGAGATTCTGGGCGTGGGGGAAGAGTACGGCGTCCTCTTCCTGTCCGGCGGTGCCAGCACTCAATTTTTCTATACGGCCATGAATTTGCTGAACCCCGACGAGACGGCCGGCTACCTGGATACCGGATCGTGGTCCGCCAAAGCCATCAAGGAGGCTAAACTGTTCGGTAAGGTGGATGTCGTAGCCAGCAGCAAACCCAGCAACTACGACCACATACCCACCGGCTATACCGTTCCCGAGGGGCTGAAGTATCTGCACCTGACCAGCAACAATACCATTTTCGGTACCCAGTTTGCCACCTTCCCCGAAACCACGGCTCCACTGGTGGCCGATATGTCGTCCGATATCTTCAGCCGCCGCCTTCCCCTCGAACGCTTCGGCATCATCTACGCGGGCGCGCAGAAGAACCTCGGTCCGGCGGGTGCCACCCTGGTCATCGTGCGCAAGGACCTCCTGGGTACGGTGGAACGGCAGCTCCCCAGCATGCTTGACTACCGGGTCCACATTAAGGGCGGCAGCACCTTCAACACGCCGCCCGTATTCCCGATCTACGTCATGATGCTGACCCTGCGCTGGATCAAGGAACAGGGTGGATTAGAGGCCATGGAACGCCACAACGAACGCAAGGCACGGCTGCTGTACGAAGAAATCGATCGCAATCCGAAGTTCCGGGGCACGGTGGCCAATAAGGAGAGCCGCAGCCTCATGAACGTCACCTTCGTGTGTACGGACGAAGCCGATACCGGCCGCTTCCTGGCCGCCGCCGAAGCGGCGGGCTGCGACGGAATCAAGGGACACCGGAGTGTCGGCGGGTTCCGGGCCAGCATTTACAACAGTATGCCCTACGAAGGGGTCGAAACCCTCGTGAAGGTGATGCAGGACTTTTCCTGATCCGGAAAAAGTGCAAGCCTCCCGGGGGTTAAACTTCGCCGGGATGGTGGAATTACGTGTTGCAGGTCGTATATTCGTTTCCAGACTCCTACGAAACCTCACCGCCGGTATGGCTAATGCTAAGATCAAATTTTTCTCCCTGCTGATTTGTTTGCTTATCGCGAGCGCCACCTGCTCCGGCTTTTTGGTCGGCCGTACGGTACGTATGCAGCAGGAGGGGAAGTTCGATCAGTTGCATCAGGTAAGCGAGCGAATGGCCAGTAATGCTACGTTGATTCACCGGGGTCTAGAGGTCATCAAACGCGTGATGCTGCGGTAGGACTTTCTCCTGAACCCGCAACTACGGCTACCGCACGGAGCTTAAGCTCGGGGGCGCTACAACCTTTTACGGTCCCAACGTTTATTCCGGCTAACGTCTTCATCCGGATTACTCTACTCCTGTATGCATAATTATACCCTACGGGGCCTGCTGTGCGACCTCGACGGTACCCTGGCCGACTCCGAACCCCTACACTGCACGGCCTGGCTGACGACCCTGGCGGAAGATTACGGCATTACGTACGATGAACAGTGGTTCGAGCAGTGGATAGGTACCAGCGACCGTGTCCTGGCCCGCTACGTCGTGGAAAAAGACGAGCTGTCTGTTAGCGAGGAAGATCTCATCGCCCGGAAGCAGAATCGTTACCACGAGGCTGTTGCCCGGGAGGGGAAAACCTTTGCCGGGGTCGATGAGGCACTGAGCAGAATCGTAGACCAGGGCTTTCCCGTAGCCATTGCTACGAATAGCGGGCGGAAAGATGCCGACGTCATGATCGGTGCCGCGCAACTGGACCGGTTCACCCCGGTGAGCGTCACCGCCTCCGACGTACGGGAAATGAAACCGGCGCCGGACATCTACCTGCTCGCGGCCAGGAAATTGGGTCTGGATGCTCGGGAGTGCATCGCCATTGAAGATAGTGGACCCGGAGGTGTCGCGGCCCGGGCGGCGGGGTGCTACCTCATTGCGCTCACGGATAAGGTAACCGAAGCCGACGAGCGCCTGCCCGACAGTGCATCGGCCATCCGCCGGGCCCTCGAACTACTCCGGCAGGGTGGTGGCGTACACCAGAGTTAACAGCTTAGTGTATATGTAATGATAAGTTAACACAACTGTCATTTGGAGTTCATGTCCCCGGCGGACTTTTGCGGTGAATTAAAGATCCAGCAACCAACTCCAACTGACCGTATGAAACTAAGATTTACCACTATTCTGGCTGCTCTGTTCGCTTCCGCAGCCATCTCCGCTCAGGAGACGGTGATCGTTACCGACGCCGACCTGCAGGGAGGAACTACAAACAACTGGACCGCCGATAAGGAATACCTGCTCGACGGATTAGTGTACCTGGAAGAGGGCGGTCGTCTGAACATCGCGGCCGGTACCGTGATCCGGGGCCGGAGTCAGGGGAACATCTCCAACGGAGACAACACGGCCGCGCTGATCATTGCGCGGGGAGCATCCATTTACGCCGAGGGGACGGCCACCGCTCCCATCATCTTTACGGCGGAAGACGACGACCTCAGCGATCTGCTGGACTTCGATAACCGGGATCGCGGAGAGTGGGGTGGACTGATCATCCTCGGTAAGGCCACCATCGCCCGCCCCGGCGGCGAGGACGGTATCGAAGGCATCGATTCCGGTGAGGAACGGGCCCGCTTCGGGGGTTCCGAAGACGACGATAACAGCGGAATTCTCAAGTACGTATCCATCCGTCACGGCGGTGCTCAGTTGTCGACCGACAATGAAATTAACGGTCTTACCCTCGGTGGGGTCGGTTCGGGGACGACGGTGGATTACATCGAGGTGTTTGCGAATGAAGACGACGGCATCGAATGGTTCGGCGGTACGGTAAAGGTGACCCACGCCTCCGTAGCCTTCTGCGGCGATGACGGTTTTGACTACGATTACGGCTGGCGCGGCGGCGGCCAGTTCTGGTTCGCGCTGCAGGGCCCCAGCGACGCCACCGGCCGTTCCGGGGAACACGACGGTGCCAGCCCCGACGAGCAGACCCCCTTCAGCCGGCCTACCATCTATAATGCTACCTACATCGGCATCGGCAGCAACGCCCAGGCCCCCGGGGGAGATGCCAACCGTGCTCTGCCGCTGAGCGTCCTGTTCCGCGACAATGCGGGCGGATACTACCGCAACTCCATTTTCACGGACTTCAACGGTGCCGCCATTGCTATCGAAGACCGCACCGACACCGAAGTAGACTCCTACGGTCGGTTTCAGGCCGGTGACCTCGGTTTCTTCAATAATTACTTCTTCGCCTTCGGTCGGGGCACCGAAGCCACCGATCTCTTCCTGGCCGTCGACCAGAACGAAGCCGTAGTGGAGGCCAGTACCGCCGCCGTCGCCGCGAATTTCTTACAGAACGGCAACGTAATTGCCGACCCCGAACTGAACGGTATCGGAGACCGTGACGCGGACGGGGCCAACGTGGACGCGCGCGTGTACGCTTACGGAGCCGCCGCTACCGGCGCCCCGGCCGCGGAAGCAGGCTTCGAGACGGTTGCTTACTACGGCGCCTTCGCTCCCGGTTTCGACCTCACTTCCCCCAGCTGGATCAACGGCTGGACCGCCCTGTCGCAGTACATGCTGACCAATGACATAATCAATGGCGTAGGCCAGGTGGAAGCCAACGGTTTTATGCTCGACGCCCCGGTCCCTAACCCCGCTTCCCTGCAGGCCCGCATCAATTTTGAGTTGCCCAGGGCGGCCAACGTGAGCCTTACCCTTATCGACCTGACGGGCCGTCCGCTATACCGTACCACGCGTCGCTACGACGCCGGCGTACAGTCCGAGTACATCGACGCTACGGGGCTGCCCAACGGGAGCTACCTCCTCATTCTGGATGCCGACGGGCACCGTCTGCTCCAAAAAATGGTGGTCGCCCACTAGGGCCCACCGGATTACGAACTACGCGGGGGAGATAGCCGCGTGGCGGTCTCCCCCCCCTCATTTTATCTAGTGCACAATCAAATAATGAATTTCATGCTTCAACGCATCACATCACTGGTAGCCTTTCTGCTGGTGGCCAATTTTGCCGCTGCCCAGAAGGGGGCAATCTCCGGTACGGTCTTCGACGAGGACGGCTTTCCGATGCTCGGCGCGAACGTCGTCATCGAGGGAACCTCCGTCGGTGCGCAAACTGACTTCCTGGAAGGAAAGTACCAATTTCAGGCCGACCCGGGTAACTACACCATCGTGGTTTCCTACGTTGGCTACGCCAATCAGGTCATCTCCGGGGTGAACGTAGCCGCCAACGAAACGACCGTGCTCGACGTCACCTTCGGTGCCGACGAGGGCATCGCTCTGGACGTCGACGTTACGGTAACCGCCACCGCCCTCGAACGCAGCGAAAACGCCGTTCTGGTGCTGCGCCAGAACAGCGATAAGGTCCAGGACGTCATCTCCAGCCAGGAGATCCAGCGGCTGGGTGCGGGCACGGCCGCGGCGGCCCTCACTAAAGTTACCGGTACGACGGTCGTGGACGGGAAGTACGTATACGTGCGGGGCCTCGGTGACCGCTACAGTGCCACTACGCTCAACGGACTGCAGTTGCCGAGCATCGACCCGTACCGCAACTCGGCTCAGCTCGACCTGATCCCCACGAACGTACTGGACAACATCGTCGCCAGCAAAACCTTCACCCCCGATCTGCCCGGCGACTTCACCGGAGGTAGTGTCAACATCAAAATTAAAGCGCTGCCGGAACGCTTCACCTGGGGGGTATCCGCTTCGGGTTCGTACAACAACCTGAGCAACTTCCGCAACGACTTCCTGACCTACAACGGGGGCAAGCAGATCGGACTTGGTTACAACGACGGTACCCTGGACCGGCCCGACGTCCTGAACGATCCCCGCCTCGACGACCTCGGCGCGCTCCTGAGCACCGCCGGACGGAAATCACGCGGAAACGCCGAAATCGCTTCGGCCGTAGAGGACGTCGCCAACTCCTTCGGCAATGCCTTCAATCTTAATAATAAGCGGGTAGGACCGGACTACAGTCTGAGCGCCAATATCGGCAACCAGTTCAATATCGGGTCCATGCCGCTCGGCTTCTTCGCCACGGTAAGCTACAGCCGCGACTTCAGTCAGTACACCAACGGTATCCGCGGAAACTACGAGAACCCGGGCGGCGGTGCCGACGGGAACCTGCAGGAAATTTATAACCTGAGCGATTCCAAGAGCGTCGAATCCGGTAAGCTCGGGGGCATGCTCGGATTTACCCTCCGCCCGTCGCCTTCCAATAACATTTCGTTCTACACCCTCTACAGTCACCAGGGCTTCCTGGAAGGACGCATTCTGGAGGGCAGCAACCAGAGTAAGGGTGCCGCCGGTACGGCGGATAACTTCTACCGTTCCCAGGCCTCCAGCTTCATGGAACGGGAGTTGATCGATTACGTCGTCCAGGGCGAACATACCCTCACCGGACTCGGAAATACCAAGATCGAGTGGTCGGCCAACTTCGTGGACAGCGAGCAGAACGAACCCGACTTACGTTTCGCGGAATACATCGAGCAGGGCGAGCGCTACATCATCGACCCCTCACAGCTGAGCCGCCCGAGCCGGTACTTCCGCGACCTTTCCGACAACACCTACCAGGGCGGACTCGACATCACCGTGCCCGTCTTGCAAAAACGCAGCCGCGGCAACGCGATCAAGTTCGGCGGTCAGTACCGGACCATGAACCGGGACTTCAATGAATCGATCTACGCCTACGAGAACGACCGGGGAATTTCCTTTAGCGAAGCCGGGGGAGACTTCGACGTGTACTTCGGAGCAGGCAACCTGGGCGTCCTCGAGGAAGTGAGCGATCGCAACGCCGTGGGCGTATTCATCTACGATAACTCGAACCTGGCCAACAGTTACACCGGCACCTACGACGTATCGGCCGCCTACGCGATGATGACCTACGAGATTTCCCCCCGCCTGAAGGCGATCTTCGGCCTGCGTGCCGAGAATACCCGGATCCTGGTGGAAAGCGACGTCGTCGAGAACGAATATCGCCAGGCCGTCGAGAACGGCCGCGACCCCGACCTCGTGCGTATCGACAACAATACCGCCGACATCGATACGGTGGCCTTTATGCCCGCCCTTAACCTGGTATACAAACTCGGCGAGAAGACTAACCTGCGGGCCAGCTTTACCCAGACGGTAGCCCGGCCCAACATGCGGGAAGTCGCTCCCTTCGGCTCCTTCGGCTTCTTCGGTGAGCCCGTGGTGTTCGGTAACCCCGACCTGAAACTGACGAGCGTCGATAACTACGACCTACGGTACGAGATCTTCCCCAACGCCGGAGAAGTACTCGCCGTAAGCGCCTTTTACAAGCGTTTCCGGGACCCCATCGTCACCACCTTCCGCCTGTCCGGCGAACAGCAGTTCACCTGGACCAACTCGGAAGAGGCCAATCTGTACGGCCTGGAAGTCGAAGCCCGCAAATCGCTGGCCTTCGTGTCGGACAAGCTCTCCGGCTTCGTACTCGGTACCAACCTGACCTTCATCGAAGCGGATCAACAGATCGACGCAAAAGAGGTGGCGGACGGTCAGGAAGTCAATCCTGATTTCAGCGGTAGCCGTCAGTTCAACGGTCAGTCACCCTTTGTAGCCAACGCTAACCTGAGCTACGGTGACGCGGAGCGCGGACTGGACGTCATGGTTGCTTACAACTACTTCGCCGACCGTCTGCAGAGCATCGGTGCCGTGGGCAGTCCTGACATCTTCGAGCGGGGACGCGGGCAACTGGACGTATCCATTTCGAAGAAGGTCCAGAACTTCAAGTTCAGCCTCCGCGCGCGCAACCTCCTGAACCCGGCCTTCGAGAGCTTCTCGACTTTCGACCGGGAGTACATTTTCCAGAGTTACGAGCGCGGTCGTGAGTTCTCCTTCGGGGTGAGCTACGGCATCTAACATCCTACAGTTTGCACTAGATTACATTTCGTAGTCTTCTTACATGCCCCCCGCACCCCCGTGTGGGGGGCTTTTCGTGTGGGCGTGCCTAATCTCGGGCCACTTGCGTCAGCGGGACCCGCTCCGTCTTGGCAATATAATCGTGCAGAAACCGGTGTTCGCTACTGAAGATCGCAAAGAGCAGAAGCACTTCCCCGCCGAAAAGCGTAAAGGCCTTGACGAAGGACCGTAGAAAACGCGTCGTGACGTCCGGCGACCGATGATCGGGACGGGTAAGAATATGGGACCGACGGAATCGCACGATCGAGGGATGATAATCCACGATGTACCAGTAGATGGTACTACCGATCAGGGTAGTGAAGTAGACCCCACTGCCGCCGAGTAGTACTTCCAGCCAGCGGTCGGTAGCGTAGTGGAAGGGAAACTCGCCCCGGTAGACGAAGAATACCACGCCCAACAGTCCCAACATGACGAGGCAGTCGAAAAGATAGAGGAAGTATCTGCGGAAAACACTCATGAAGGTATCATTTTAACTAGTGCACCAAAAGTAGGCGCATCCGCAATGGAATGCCAACGAAGTCGACGTACACCCGGATACGTCGGACGAAGGGGTAGACGGAAACTTGGTATGCAGCGCTGTTCGTGTAATCTATTGATAATTAAACAAATAAGTGAATTTGAGGAAATAGAGTGAGCTGTACGGGCGGAACGCCGAGGAGGAAAGTGTCCTTTTCATTCGTGATTCGGCGGGGGAACTTTGGCGGTAACAAAACACCATTATCCCATGCGCTCGCATTCTTTCCCCCGCGTCCGTCACCTGCTGACGGTCTTCTTTCTTCTCCTCGCCGGCCAACTCGTGGTCGGTGTTCTACTCATCGGAGCGCTGTGGGCGACGGGGGAAGGAGCGGCGGCGGAATCGGTACAGGATTGGTCGATGCCGCTGGTCTACCTGTTCGGAAGTCTGCCCGCCGTGGCGTACGCTCGCTGGCGGGCCGGCCGGCCGTCGGTATCGTTCGATCCGGGAGCGATACCCAAGCGTATGCTGCTGGGTTGCACGCTTGCCTTCATCGTATTCGGTTTCGGGGTAGGTTGTCTGGGCGGATACCTGCCGACGGCGGACCTCATCCCGGCGGCGGGAAGTTCACTGTCAACGGGAGTAGGCACATTCCTTACCCTCGCGCTGCTTGCTCCACTCGTAGAGGAATATTTGTTCCGCGGCATTCTGCTAGAACGTATGCTTCGCTTGCGATCGCCGCGGACCTCAATTCTACTTACGTCCCTGACGTTCGGTTTATCTCACCTCGTACCCGCCCACGTAGTTACGGCTACGCTGATGGGCGTGGCTCTGGGGTACCTGTACTACCGGACCCGATCGTTTGCACTGGTGGTGATCCTGCACGCGGTCAACAACACGCTTGCTTATGCTGCCGGAACCTTCTTGGAGGAAACCGAAATGATGGGGGAACTTTCCCTTCCGCTCGGGGTCGCCGTTGGGATGTTCGCCATCGGATTAGGGGCCTTGTCGCTATACCGGATGGTCCCGCGGCGAACCGGAGTGGCGACCGTTCGGGCGGATTGAATGTTTTTGCCGTACTTGGGCTATTCGAACCCTGTATGATGAACCGTAGGCTCTTTACTCGTCGGCTCCTTGCCATACCCGCACTGCCTCTCCTCGGCTACACCGGACCCGCGCCCCGCCGCCGCATATTTCCCAACCGCCTCCACCGCGGGGATACGGTGGGCCTGATCACCCCGGGCAGCTACCTCACCGACGACGGACTGGAGCGGGCGTACCGACAAATCGAGGAATTGGGCCTCCGCGTAAAACCGGGAAAGAACATCCGGGAGGAAAGAGGTTTTCTGGCCGGCACCGACACGCAACGGCTCGATGATCTTCACGCCATGTTTGCCGATCCGGAAGTGAAGGGTATCTGGGCCGGGCGGGGCGGCTACGGATGCGGACGGTTACTGCCCGAACTGAACTACCGCCTGATCGAAGAGCACCCGAAAGTACTGCTTGGCTACAGCGACATCACCGCTCTCCTCAATGCCATCACCCTCCGTACCGGACTGGTTACCTACCACGGCCCCGTGGGGAGTACCGACTTGTCTCAGTATACCCGCCAACAACTGATCAACGCGGTTATGCAGGAGGGGCAGTACGCGGACATCCGCCCCGTGGACGAAGACCAGGCGGCGTACGTGATCACGCCGGGGCAGGCCTCCGGGACACTCTGGGGCGGGAACCTGAGTTTACTGGCTTCGGTTGCGGGGACCGATTACGCCCCTCCCGTGCGGGGAAGCCTGCTGTTCGTGGAGGACATCGGGGAAAAACCTTACCGCATCGACCGGATGCTCACCCAATTACGGCAGGCCTGGCCCCTGGAGGAAGCGGCCGGGATCGTACTGGGCGTTTTCGCCGACTGCGAAGCCGATGCCGACGATCGCTCGCTTACGTTACGAGAAACGCTTACGGACCGTTTGGGGGATCTGGGCATCCCGGTGGCCTATGGTTTTCCCATCGGTCACGTAGACCATATGAGCACTCTACCAGTAGGAGCGACCGCTTATCTGGACACGGAAAAAATGAGTCTGACTATCGGGGAATAAATGAGCGAAAAACTAATATATTGCTGCTCGTCACCAATTATTACCCGAATACTTACGCTATGCGACACTTTACGTACGCCGCCCTGACGGGGTGGATGTGGCTACTGTTTAGCCTGACCACCACATCCTTAACTGCTCAGGATCGAGATACCCTGCTCATCGATTTCGGTAGCGACCTTTCGGCCAGCCCCTGGAACAACGTGACTGATCCGGCGGCGGGGTCCGTCGGACAATTGCTCAACAAGCTGGGAAATCTGACGACGTACGGACTGACGGTAACGGATCCCTTTAACAACGTCAACTTCGCCGGTACGCAGGAGCCGGCCGCGAGCACCGGAATTCCACCCACGGCCAGTGGCGATAGTTTTTTCGGAAACGTGGTGGCTTTCGGTGGCCAGGAGCAACCCACGGGTGCCGTAGAGCTCACGGGATTGCGACCGGAAAAAGAGTATACCCTCACGATCTTCGCCTCCCGGGCCGCCACCGATAACCGGCAGGCCGCCTACGTATTGGTAGGTGCTACGGAAGAAACGCTCTACCTGGACGCCGCCGACAATACGGACCGGTTAGTCACCGCCACGCTACGTCCCACGGCCGATTCCACGATAACGGTGACGGCCAGCCCGGGGCCCGACAACGACAATCCCTCCGGCTTTTATTACCTCGGCGCGCTCACCGTCAGCTACGACGCCGAAGATGCCCCGCCACCACCGCCGCCGCCGCCCGCCGGGGAGGACGTAGCCGACACGGTACTCGTCGACTTCGGAGGATCGTCGCTGACCGCCGCTCCCTGGAACAACATTACCGATCCGGAAGAAGGGGCCATTGCGGACCTGCTGAACTCTTCCGGGTTTCAGTCGGGCTACGGTATACGGATCTTCGATCCATTCAACGGTTTCAACACGGCCGGTACGGTCAATCCGGACCCCGGACTCGGTTTTCCCGCCTCGGCCACCGGCGACAGCTTCTTCGGCAGCGTCACGGAATTCAGTGGAAAGATTGAACCCACCGGCGGAGTGGAACTCACGGGGCTTTTACCGGAGGTAACCTATACCGTCGAACTCTTTGCCTCCCGCACGGCCTCCGATAACCGGGAAACCCAGTACGTGGTGGAGGGAGCGACTTCCGCTACCGTATACCTCGACGCTGCCTCCAATACGGCCGACACGGCAACGGTGAGCCTCATGGCCGACGCAGCGGGCACGATCCGCGTAACCGCCTCTACCGGGCCCAATAACACGAACGGCGCGGGCTTTTATTACCTCGGCGTGCTGCGCCTTACCTATCCCAACCAGGCGCCCGCCGGAGGTACTTCGCTGACCCTCCTGAGTCCGAACGGCGGAGAGGTATGGCAAGTCGGAAAGCAGCCGACGATCCGGTGGTCGTCGCGGAACCTCGCGCAGGTCGTTCTAGATTATTCCACGGATGCCGGCCGCAGCTGGACGCTCATCGATACGGTTCCGGGAGCGAGTGGAACCTACGGTTGGACCGTTCCCGATCAACCGACGGACTCGGCTCTCGTGCGCATACAGTCGGGCGAATTGCGGGATACCAGCGACGGATTCTTTACCATATCGTCCGATACCACGAGTTGCCGCATCGTGGTCCTAGGTTCGTCCACGGCGGAGGGTACGGGTGCTTCCACCCCCGACAGCGCATGGGTAAACCGGTACGCCCGTTCGTTGGAGGGCGACACGCGGTTCGAAGTCGTCAATCTCGGGCGCGGAGGCTACACGACTTACCACATCCTGCCGACGGGAACCAGCATTCCGGCCAACGTAAATGTCACGCCCGACGTCACCCGCAACGTTACCCAGGCTCTTTCGCTGGACCCCCTGGCCATCATCGTCAATATGCCCTCCAACGACGCGGCCAACAATTACCCCGTCGCCGATCAACTAAGAAACTTCGCCACGATCGTCGAGGCCGCGGAGGAAGCCGGAGTTGTCGTATACGTCGCCACCACCCAGCCGCGCAACTTCACTAACACTACCCAAGTGGACCTGCAGCGGGAGGTGCGGGATTCTATTCTTCGGATCTACGGGTCGCGATCCATCGACTTCTGGACCGGAGTAGCGGCCGAGAACGGCTACATCATCGATAGTCTGGATAGCGGCGATGGGGTGCACCTCAACGATATCGGCCACCGCCTGCTCTTCGAACGGGTCGTCGGTATGCAACTGGATACGCTGTCGTGCGGCGACGTGCTGAATCCGGTCCACGATCGCATCCTTCCCCTCAGTGGGGTCACTGTGTATCCCAATCCTTCCAACGGCGAAGATGTACAACTGGAAGTCGTGGGCATGCCCGGCGGACAGGTGAACGTGCAGTTCATTGACGTGCTCGGTCGCGTCCGGTATCACCACGTCGAAACGACTACGGGAGGCACGTATCGCCTGCGCATTCCACACGCTGCCTTACGTCGCGGCACTTCCGCAAAGGAGCCGCTCTTCTGCGTGGTAAGCGTCCGCAGTGGTTCCACCATCAGCCGGCGCGTCGTTCGGGTACTCTGATCCGAACGACGCACGGGGCGGGGCCGCGGGTGCAACGATCATCACGGAAAGCTGACTAATCAGGAGTGCCCCCCTTAGCGCTTCACCACCCGCAGCGTTTCCTCCCCCCACCGCAGCAGGTACAGGCCGGCGGGTAGTGCGGCTGCGTCCACCCGGAGTAGGGTGGACGAGCGGTCGAACCGCAGCATAGCCGTCAGGTCGCGACCGTGGAGGTCGTAGAGGGCGGGCCGTTCCGTACGCGCTTCGGGAGAGCGTACCTCAAATTCGTCGCCGAAGGGGTTCGGAAAGAGGACCATCGCGGCCACCGGTCGTCGCCAGTCAACGGAAACAACGGTGGACAGCTCACTGGTGCCGTCGAAATCCACCTGCCGGAGACGGTAGAGGTTGCTACCGTCCAGTGGGTCCGTATCCAGGAAGGTGTAAGTAGCTTCGGAGATTCGGTTGCCCGCCCCGGTTACCTGGCCGAGTTTCCGCCAGACCCTGCCGTCCCTCGACCCCTGTACTTCGAAATAGTCGTTTTGGCGCTGATCGGCAACGGTCCATTCCAGGTCGATTCCGTCAGCGGTTGCCGCCCCGGTGAAGGATAGCCACTCGACGGGTACCACGGCCTGCGCACCGTAGAAGCTCAGGCGACGCGAATTGTCGCTGAGTTGGAGGCACTGGCCGTCGGCGCTGCCGTCGGTAATACTGCTAAAGGGCTGCCCTACCCAGGCGTCAGTTGCTGCGTCCGCCGAATGGTTAACGCCATATACGCGGTATTCACCCGCGGAGAGAAGAGAGAAATCCGCCCGGGCACTGACGGCGCGAATACGCTTGTCTTCCTGGCCGACCGCCAGGTAGCTGTACGCGTATTCCTCGGTGGAAGCGAAAGGAACCGACCACTGGTTGCCTTCGGGTTCCATGCTCACACTGACCTTGTATTTAAAGACATTAAACTCATCACGGGTAGGAGCGGTATCGTCATAGGTCGATACGATGAGTACGTACGTTCGTCCCGCGATCATTTCTACCGTGATGTCCGAATGAAGGATGCCGTTGCTGAACGTGGATTGCAGGAAAGTAGCGCAGCCGTTCGCCGCATCGAAGTTGTTCTCGAACAGGGTAAAGCCGAGACCAAACTCGGCATCCGACAACTTAAACTGGAAGGTTCCGCTGCGGGACGGAATCAGGGTATAGCTCTCTACGGGGACCGGCGCTTCCACCTGCATACATTCGTCCCTTTGCCGAATTACACTGCGGTAAGCATAGGCAGACAAGGGGGATTCGCCGGTAAGCGCCCCCGATACCGGAAAGGTGAAGTCGTGACCACCCACCTGATTCATGTCGAGTTGGGCTTCGGCACTCCCGACGCCGGCGAAGATCGTTTCCGCGGGGTATACGTTACTCGGAGAAGCCGCACAGCTTTCGTTAGTCAGGGTTCGTAGTTGCGTATCCACGGCATAGAAGGTCTGGCAGGGCTGATCCGAGCAGATGAGCCGGAAGCGCAGGCGGTCGGTGGCCGGTACGCCGGGCGGAATCTGCAGCGTGGCGGTCTTTGCCGCGTAACTCACCGTGCCGAGCGAATAGAGATATTGCTGAGAATCGTTGAGTGCCATCTCGATGGCGACCTGGTCACAGAGGTTGTCCGAACCATTGGTCTCCCAGGTAAAGGTATAGCTACTACCCGCGCTCAGGTCCCCGGTGGCGGTGGGGCCGGCGAAGGTGAGCGGGCCGGAGTCGGCGACCGTGATTTCGACGGATTCGCTCGCGATCCCCCCCGCGCCCGGGTGGTTGTCGCGGACGGTCAGGGCGAAAGTCATGGAACGGGCTACTTCGGGCAGGACTTCGAATTCGGTCGGCTGACCATCGGCACCCTCCGGGAAGTAGCGGACGGCCTCGTCGGAAGCCGGGCGGGAGCGGAAGAGAGGGGCCACGGTGCTTTCTCCCGCGGTCAGGGCGTCGGATCCGGGCTGGGTGAGGGTAGCCCCCTGGGAGGGTGCGCCTACGCCGTCGTCATCAATCTGTTCCCATGAGTAGGTAAGCAGGTCCTCGTCGGCATCCGTGGCTTCCCCGCGGAGGAGGAAGGGGGTACCTTTGGGAATGGTAGTGGTATTGCCGCACGGGTTAGCGGTCACCACCGGGGGCGTATTACCCGAGGAAACCTCCTGGCCGCAGGCCTGCCGTTCCAGGTAATCCAGCATCTGGTCGATGGAGTACTGGTGGAAGTAGCTGCTGGTCTCCGGGTCGTAGGCGATGTTTTGCTCCGTGTTGCAGAGGTCGGCGTAGCTGAGCAGGGTGGTGCCGCTGCCGATCTCCACCGCCGAATTATCCGCGATGTTGTTCGTACACCCGCCGCCGCTACCGTTGAAGGTGTGGGAGCCGCCGAACATGTGGGCGAGTTCGTGAGTGACGAGACGTTTCCAGCCGATGTATGTATTGTCGTACGCACCACTCCACGCTCCGGCTTTATAGGGGCCGTCCTTTCCGTCGGGCTCGTTGGGCAGATCGCCGGTATCAAAGTCGGGAAGTAGTACGTCATCACATACGACGCCGAGGTACGCTACGCCTCCGCCCGTCCAACTACTTTCCCCGTTAGTATTGTGAAAGACCATACCGATATCGTACGTTTCTCCGTCGAAGTTTTGCGCGATCACTTCCGCGGCCTGATTAACGCGTTGGTCACCACCCTCGGTGTCGGGCCGAAAAGGATCGGTGGCAGGGTCTTCGTAGACTTTGCTACCGGCCAGGGTGAGACTAACGGCCAGATCATTTTCGAAAATCAGATTGGCAAAGGCGATCGTCTGCACAATTGCGGCGGTGGCCTGCGTGGTATTGTTCCCGTTGCCGCGGTAAAATTCTCCGGTGCCGACGATGGCCACCCGGTAGGTGCGTTTAGTGGCGCCGTTGCGTAGGGAGGCCGCCCCGGACCGGAAAGTAACGGCACTTCCACCTACCGGAGCGGGGCTGCGGAGACTCTCCGCTCCACAGGGGCGTTGGGTGGGCGCGTCGTTATTGTCGGTAGGACCGGCCTCCGCCCGTAGTGTAAGCGGCTTATCCGCGGAACTGATCCGCCGCACGGTCAACCACTGCCCCCGGTACAGTACGTCTCCGTATACTTTCCCCGCGCTTAGGGTAATAGCTCCCCGGATTTCGGCGTTATCGATGCGGTAGGTATGGATGGCGGGTTTCTCGCGCGCCAGCCCGGGTTCCATGACGGGCATGTCCTGAAGCAGCACATCCGTGGTTACACCGTCGGGCAAGACCAGCCGAAGAGTGCGGAGTTGAGCGAGCGGATCGGGTTTTCGTTCGGCGGCGGGCTTAGCGACGGGGAACTGGGCGGATAGCATACCGGTCCCCAATAGGAGGGTAGCCACCCACAGGGCGGTGGGTAAACGTTTGTTCATAGACTGGGATTAGGCGAAAACAGCTTTTTGGATAGTGCCTCGAAAACGAGCTTGACCCCTGCAATATATTTAAAACTGACAAACAACCCTCCCCTTACTCTCCGTCCGTCCGTAGACGGCCCGGTTGGTCAGCTACGGTACTAATATTGTTTCGCGGACTACTACGGGCGGAAGCGCGGCGAGCAAATCTGCGTACCTTCGGACCGTGAGTTTTGCCAGCAACACCCTCGACCTCGTCATTATCGGACGCTCCATTCTGAGCAGCTATGCCAATCCGACGGCGGAGCTGTACCGGGGGCTGATCAATGAGTTAGCCCACCACGGTCACCGCACCACCTTCCTGGAACCCTTCGATGCCGCCAGCATGGCCCGGCGCGACCTGCTGAGGTCCCCCTACTGCGAAGTGTGGACGTACCAGACGGTCGACATCCTACTTGACGAATACCTCCCCGCTATTCAATCGGCCGACCTGGTCATGCTCGGGTCCGGCGTACCCCACGCTGACCGCATCGCGCAGTGGTTGGTGCAGGAAGCCCGGGGAATCACCATCTACTACGACGCGGACCTGGCGCGGACAACCCAGCACCTGACCGCGGCGGGACCCCAGTGCACCACCTGCGTTTCCGGTAGCGTGCTGCGCGACTTCAATCTCTACCTGTCTACCACCGGCGGCCCGGCCCTTCAGCGCTTGGCGGAAACGTGCGGCATACGTTGCGCACGGCCCCTGTACGAGAGCATCGATCCCTTCTCTTTCTACCGCATGGATATCGATAAGTCGTACGATCTGGGTTTCATCGGCAACTACAAGGCGAACCGTACGGAGCTTATCGATGCTCTGCTGCTGGCTCCGGCGCGAACAACCCCCAACCGGCAATTCGTGCTCGCCGGCGACGGGTACCCCTCCGATCGCTGTTGGCCGCAAAACTTAACCTACCTGGAGCATCTGCCGGACACCAACCACGTCGATTTCTACAACCGGCAATCCTGCACCCTGATCCTGGGGCGCGACGACCGGCGAATGATGGGGTACACCCCCTCCCGCCAGTTACTGGCGGCGGCGGCCTGTGGCGTGCCGGTGCTCACCCAGGAGTGGCCGGGCCTGTCCGATTTCTTCGAGGATAACCGGGAGTTGTTCTGCGTCAGGGAAGAACAGGACGTACTCGACATTCTGTACGGCATGGAAGATTCCGGGCGCCGGAAGGTCGGTGCCTGTGCCCGTGAGCGCGTACTGGAAGCCCACACCACCGCCCACCGTGCGCAGGAATTGCTAGCCTTCTGGGAAGAGGTAGCCGATTAGTCCCGGGTGTACATCCAGTTGTCCGGCGTACTCATCGCTTCGTTGTAGCGGTAGCCGTCCACGTTCAAGTCCTTTAGGGGTTCCGCTTCCGTGATGCCCTCCAGCGTAATGAGCCGGGCCATGGCGCCCCGGGCCTTTTTCGCGTTGAAGGTGACGAACTTATACGTTCCGTTGCGCAATTCCTTGAACTGAATGTCGACAATCCTTCCCTGAATGCGTGCGGGTTGCAGGCTTTGAAAATATTCTTTACTGGCTAAGTTCAGCACCGTTTTGGAGGAATCATCAGCAAGGTCCTGGTTAAGAAGATCGGTGATCCGGGTGCCCCAAAAGGCATACAGATCCTTCCCCCGCCGGGTGGGCAGCCGCGTGCTCATTTCCAAACGGTAGGGCTGCATAAGGTCGCGGGGACGCAGGAGCCCGTATAATCCAGAAAGGATACGAATCTGGCGATTCGCAAAGTCAAACTCACGGGGAGAAAAATCCCCCGCCCGGAGTCCGAGGTACACGTCGCCACTGAAGGCCAGTCCGGCGGGCTTGGCATTCTCAGCGGTAAACGGACGAGCGAATGCGTGATACCGTTGCTGGTTCTCCTCGGCCAGTTTATCACTGATCGACATGAGCTCCTTCAGCGCCCGTCTGGATTTACGCCGCAACGACCGTACGAGCGTTTCGGATTCATCCAGTAATCGAGGTTGGGTAGACTCTAACTCCACCGGCGACATGTCGAGTGTCTTGGCGGGTGATAACAGAATAAGCATACGCTAAATTTTCTCCCGCAGGCGCAGCAAGTAGCGACGCTTCAGGTAATAATTCTTCAGGGCGGTCAGCTCCGCGTCCGAAGCGGTGGCATCATCGTAATTAGTAAGTATGTTATGAACCTCCTCCTGCAGATCGGACTCCAGTTGATCGACCAGCCCGGTGACTTTCAGGCGCACACTGGGATCATTCTCGAACTCCAGCTCCATGAGGGCCTCATTCACTTCCATGATCTCCAACAGAAAATCCTGGGGGACCTGATTCGTCCCTTCCTCACCAAGCACGCCCTTCACTTCCAGAAAGTGTCGTAGTCGGAGATCCTCGTCGGTGAGGATTTTATACCCCTGATTATTGAGCGTGCTTTTTTCCAGGACTTCCTCCTGGGTATCTGCGTTTTCGAGGGTGTGAAAGTCGGGATGGAACCGCTTACTATTGGCGTAGAAGGTCTTCTTCAGTGCCGCATGATCCAGGGTAGGGGAGGGACGTAGCCCGAAAAAGGAAAAGTAATTCGTCATTATCCGTTGATCCAACGCCAGATATCCAGGCCGTTTGCGAGTAGTACGAGTCCGAGCACGATGACGAAGCCGACCATGGTCGCCCGTTCCATAAAGGTATCGCTGGGTTTACGGCCGCTGACAACTTCGTAGAGCAGGAACATGACGTGCCCACCATCGAGGGCCGGGATGGGCAGGAGGTTCATAAAGGCCAGGATCAGCGACAGGGAGGCGGTCATGTACCAGAAACGCTCCCAATTCCAGGTGCTTCCGAACATGGAACCGATGCTGGCAAAACCACCCAGGCTTTCGGTCACCTTGATGTTGCCGGCAAACATTTGCCCGAAGGCCTTGAACTGGTCGCTCAGGAAATTAACTCCCTGATCGATACCCGCCGGAATGGACTCCGCGAAGGAGTATTCCTGGCGCTCAGTGTCGTAAAAATAATCTGGCCCGGCCGCGGCTACCAGCAGTTGTCCTTCATCGGTCAGCGTCACCGGGACCTGCTGCACGTTTTCCTGGTCCTTCTTTTGTACGCCCAGCGTAACGGTTTCCCCGCCCCGCCCCCGGACCGCGTCCGTAAATTGATCGAAGTAGGGGGTAGGCGATCCATCTACACTTACGATCCGGTCTTCGGTTACCAGACCGGCCACATCGGCGGGGCCACCGTCCTTCACTACCCCGACCACGAAGGGCATCCGGGCGGTGAACAGGCGGGAGTTCTTGTTTTCGTAGCGGGTAAGCACGTCTACCCACTTCGGATCCACCGCGACGGCGACGGGCTGCTCGTTGCGGACCACCTCGATTTCCCGGGCGTTGTTGATGGCGATTTCCCGCAGCACGATCCGGTCGTTGAAGCGTTCGAAGGGCACGTCACCGACCCGGAGGATCTTATCCCCGTTTTCCAGACCGATCTCCTGACCGAGACTGTCTACCGCAATACCCGCCGTGATGTTATCCGCCGGAAAGTACTCTTCCCCGTAGCCGAACAGTACCATGGCGTAGATAAAGAAACCCAGCACGAAGTTGACCGTTACACCCCCCAGCATGATGACGAGCCGTTGCCAGGCGGGTTTGGAGCGAAATTCCCAGGGCTGGGGAGCTTGCTCCATCTGTTCCTTGTCGAAACTTTCGTCGATCATCCCACTTATCTTGACGTAGCCTCCCAGGGGGAGCCAGCCGATACCGTACTCCGTTTCACCGATCTGCTTCTTGAAGAGACTAAAGCCCGGGTCGAAGAAAAGGTAAAATTTTTCCACACGGGTACCGAACAGGCGGGCCGGAAGGAAGTGGCCGAATTCGTGCAGCACGATCAAAATGGAAAGGCTGAGGACGAGCTGCCCCACGGTAATCAAGGTATCCATACGGTAAAGTTAGAAGCCCGCTGTTAAAACGGGATCGGATAATTAACCGGTACGATTGGTGATGGTTGAACGGCCCGCGTATCCGCGCCCCGGGCCAAGTTTTTTACATTTGCACCCGCCCGCTCGACATATCCCGTGCCCGAGCGACGTTAAGCAAGCGCTAAAGCAACCCTGATGTTCCTGAACCACCTTATTTTACTCCTGCAAGCGCAGGGCGACCTGAACCTGGACCCCGTCGCGCCTCCAGCCATTGAAAGTGAAAGCCTCCTCGATGTTCTGCTCGAGTCCGGTATCCTCACCATGGTTATCATTGGCATCCTGCTATTGCTGTTCATCATCGGACTGTACATCTTTTCCGAGCGTTACATCACCATCAAGGCGGCAGGATCCGACGACGAAGGTTTTATGGAAAGAATCCGGCGGGAGATCTCTACCGGGAACATGGCCAACGCCCGGGCGCTCTGTACGACCACCGACAGCCCGGTAGCCAGAATGGTAGATAAGGGACTGCAACGAATCGGTCGCCCCCTCCGGGATATCGATGCCGCCGTTGAAAATGTGGGCAACCTGGAAGTCTTCCGTCTGGAAAAAGGCCTCAGCACCCTGGCCAGTATCGCCGGAGCAGCCCCCATGATCGGCTTCTTCGGTACGGTCACGGGTATGATCAACGCGTTCTACGAAATGTCGAATGCCCAGAATATCACCCCCGACGTACTGGCCGGTGGCATCTATTCGGCACTGCTCACCACCGCTGCCGGACTGTTTATCGGAATTTTGGCCTTCGTGGGGTACAACCTGCTGGTTGCCCAGGTAGAACGGGTGGTGTACAAGATGGAGCGTTCCACCACCGAATTCATGGACTTACTGCAGGAACCCGGCTAGGGGGCAGTAGGAGTTAAGGAGCAACTTAAACTAAACCGTTACCACTATGGGACTGAAACGATCGAATAAGGCCAATGCGCAGTTCAATATGTCGTCCCTGACGGATATCATATTTCTGCTGCTCATCTTCTTCATGTTGACCTCCAATTTCGTCCAGATACGGCCCTTCGATCTACCCAAATCGGATAGCCAGACGGTTGCCCCCACGAACATCGTGGTTGAACTGGAAAAGTCCGGCGCGTTACGGGTGAATAACATCACCGTCACCGAAGCCTCCGTCCTGGCCGCCCTGAGCGACGCGCTCGAACAGACGAACAACCAGAAGGACGCCACCGTAACCATCGTTGCCGAAACCGGGGTACCCTTCAGTCGCATCACCCCGATCATGAATCTGGCGGCCCAGCGCCGCGCCCGCGCCATTATTGCCACCCAACCCATTCAGGGGTAACCGATCACTTCGTTATGGCCCTCAAAAAACGATCCAAGGTTAGCGCGGAATTCAACATGTCATCGCTGACGGACATCATATTCCTGCTCCTCATCTTCTTCATGCTTACCTCTACGGTGGTAGCGCCGAACGCGCTCAACCTGAAACTGCCGGGCCGTTCCGATACCCCGGCCGCCCCCTCCACGGAGCGGTTGGACGAGGTCCGGATTGATGCCGCGGGCGGATTTTTCTTCAACGACCGCCGGATCAGCCAAAGTGAGCTGGAAGCCCGTCTACAACCGCAGGCCAGGCGAGGCTACAGCATGTTGATCGCTCCCGACCGGGAGGCTCCCATTGAGGGTGTGGTGACCGTCATGGACATGGCCATGCGACTTGACATCAACGGGGTGCTGGCCGCGGAGGAGTAAGGAGGCTACCTTTACGCGCCGCTTCAGGGTAATGGACCCCGGTACGCAGGAACCGAACTCACTACTGCCCCACCACGGTCCGGTAAGGACCAACTCCCCGGCCTGGTAGTCCACCCAGAGTTCGTACTCCTTCATGCACCAGGACACTGCGAGCCCGGCCTTATTATTCCGGAGGATCTGGGTTTCCGAGATACGCCAACTGCCGCTGCGGGTCTGAAACCCACTCAGTTGCATCTCCGCTTCCAGTTCCCCTAACTTGACGAAAGCCGTTCCCCTTACGCTAAGGCCGATTTGCTTGATGTTGAAGTAGAGCTCGAAACGCTCGGCAAATCCTCCTTCATTCTGCAACAGCAGTCCACTCCACGAACCGGATAGATCCTGGTACTGAGCGGTCGCGGAAGCCCAGCCGCACGTCAACAGTAGCGCGAATAAGTAGTACTTTAAGTTCACGGGCGAAAGGTATTGCTTTTACGGTCCGGGCCCAAACGACAATGCCCCCCGGTCGTGAGACCGGGGGGCATTGCACATCAGGACAACGATAACGCGCGTGCGTTTAGTTGCGTCCGGATTCCATCTCCATACCTTCGGGGGCGGGGTCCTCCGTGGCGTCGGACATTCCGGTAAGGAACTCAACCCGACGGTTGACCAGGCTGCGGTCGAGGGGCACGATAGCTTCCTCTTCACCACGGTATTGCAGAATAAAGCGGTTACGCTCAATTTCGTGGTTGGTGACCAGGTGATCGATTACGTTGCGGGCGCGGCGGTAGCTAAGCTTGGTATTGTGCTCGGCATTGCCCGTGCGGTCGGTGTACCCGCGGACGATCAGGCGCATACCCGGGTTAGCGGTCATGACCCGGGCGATGCTGGCCAGCATACCGTAATCGTCGTACTTCACCTCAGCGGAGTTGAGGGGGAAGTAGATCATCGGCAGGTAGATGGCACCGCCGGCGGTGTTGATGCGGGTAGAATTGTTGCGGTTGCCCTCGGCTACGGAACGTGCGATACTGGTATCGATCATTTCCTGGATCTCACCCTGGGTGAGGGGAGCGTCGATGCGCTCGGTAACGACACCATCGGCGTTCACGACTTCACCTTCCCGGGGGGGGAAGAAGGGTTCCAGATCGCGGTAATCGGGCACGCCGTCCTTATCGCTGTCGAGGGTGCGGCCGCGGCTATCTACGGGGACACCACTGGGCGTATCGGCTTCCTGATCGATCGAATTGACAATGCCGTCACCGTCGTCGTCCATCGTGGCTTCGTCAACGCGACGGTTGAGCGTGGCGATATCTTCCTTGACGGGAGTAAAGGCGTTGGTCCAGTAGCGGGGCTCGGTCTTACGCTCGGGATTGCCGAGGTTGAAGTTCAGCGAGATACCGGCTACGTTCTGCACGTCGCGGAAGTCACCATTGTCGTAGCCGTCTATCAGGTCGGCGCGGTCACCTAGTGGTACGAATACCTGGTATTCAGCTCCGATGTTAACGCGCTCGTTGAGGCGGAAATTGATGCCCGTTCCGAAAGCGGCGTGGGTACGGAAGGTGCGGTCAATCTCGCCGTTGCGGCCTTCATCATAGGGTTGGCCGGTGGGGTTATTGCTGGGGCAACCGAAGCCACGAACATTGCCGTTGCACTGAAACTGACTAGAGTACGCGTTTCCGCCGGCACCCGCCATCATAAAGATGTTGATGTTACGGATGTCCCCCTTGAAGGTAAAGTTGTTGAGGGTCACCACTCCGTATGCGGTCCCGCTCAACCAATTGGTTTCGAACCGACGGTTGTCGGCATTGCTGCCTGTCTCGTCATCGCCCTTGCTACGGGCGTAAAGTGCGTCTACCCGGAGCGAGAATAAATGATCCAGTGACTTGCGCAGGTGAATTCCGGCTCCGTAACCACCTTTGGACGTCACGTCGCTCGACAGCCACGAGTACACCGGGGTGATGCCAAACTCCAGCATCGAATTCTGGTCTCGTTTGTTGACGGGAGCCTGCATATCCTGACCCGTCATCGCGGACGTGGTGTCGGCCATGCTGGGCACCGGGGTGCCCTGGGCGGAAATGGTTCCACCCAGGCCGAGGCACAGGCAGAGGAGAGATAAGCTGAGAATTTTCATGGAAATGATTCTAGAAATTAGATTGTTGGGTGTAGCCGGTGGGTCGGCGGTGGTTCTTCATACGGTATGGTTCCGGCAATATGCCGATGCTAGGTTAACTTCTAGTTCATGCGTCAAAGGTAGCAGTTGTTCATTAAACATACATCCTTTTTGTAATTACCGTCGCTGACTACCTTTGCCGGCCATTGCCTATGTACAGCACCTGGTTATCACCCACCTCCGTCGATCGCTCCAATTTCGCCTCCGCCACCGTCGCCCACCGGCTGGGAGACAAGCCCTCTACGGCGACGCGGGTAGCGCTCATCGGACTGAATGCGGCCACCGCCGATGGGGTGCGGCGCCAGCTCTACGCGCACTACTGGGACTTCGGAAATCTGGAAATCGTTGATCTGGGTAATCTCCGTAAGCAAACGACCGATTTTGCCATTCCGCTGCTTCGCGAATTACACTCCGCCAGCATTGTACCCGTTCTGCTGGGCGACGACGAACATATGCAACGCGCTCAGTATCTGGCCTTCGGCGAGTTGAATCGACAAGTAGGCATCTTCGCCATCGACCGCCGGGTAAGCTTACGGCCGGAAGGAGCGGAAGAGCCGGCGGGTGCCCTCGATGCCGCCATTCACCGTACCCAGTCCCCGGTGTACCATCTCGCGCACGCCGGGTCACAGCGGCATTTACTGCATCCGGCGCTTGAGTACGTATTCGCTTCCCGCCACTTTGAATCCTACCCGCTGGGGCAGGCCCGGGCCGACCTGGCCGATCTGGAGCCGGGAATCCGGGATGCCGACCTGCTGGCCCTCCACATCGGTGCAATTAGCTGGTCGGAGGCCCCCGCGCAGGGGGGGTATCATCCCTCCGGATTTACATTACAGGAGGCGGGGCAACTCTGCTATTACGCGGGCAACAGCGACCGGCTATCCTCCTTTGGCCTGTACGGCTTCGATGCGGCCCACCCGGGCGAGGATGCGCAGCGACTTACCGCCGCCGCCTACGCCCAGCTGGTCTGGTACTTCCTGCACGGCCTGAGCCGACGGGCCGGCGACTTTCCAATCACTCTTACCGGAATGGCGGAATACGTGGTCGAAACCAGCCTGGCCGGCCGGCTAACCTTCTGGCGGTCACCCCGCACCGGTCGGTGGTGGGTACAGGTCCCGGTCGACGCCTACCGCGGTGAAGCCCGTAACCGCCTGATCGCCTGCAGCTACCAGGATTATTTGGTGACCAGCAAGGAGGGTAAGCTGCCCGACCGGATACTCCAGGCCTTCTCCCGCTATTGAGCTGCTTAAACCGCCGGGAATGGGATTTTTCTCCGCGAAAGCCTATCTTCACCAGCACTTAGTTTTTCGTAGTAGCCACATTCCGGCGTCCCTCAGACCATAAACCGACCTTCTATTAGTTTCTGCTACGGTCCCGTACCGTCAGTAGAGCCTGTTTTATTTTATGCCGGCGTCGGGGGGTCATTTGCCCCGCCGAGCAGTTTGCGCCGGTTGCGTTCACCACCTTGTCTTTAACACACACTTTACCTTTTGAACACGCTTTCCTTCCGCTCCATAATGGCGCTGGGTTTGCTGATCGGCCCCTCCTCATACGTCGGCGCGCAGAGCGCCTGTGGTGAGGAAGATCCCTTTTTGCTACCCCCCGCCCGCACGTTCTGCGTCGATACCAACGACGTGGCCCGCATATCCTTTAACCTGATTAACCAGGGTGAACCGGGAAACTACAACGTAGCCTTTCCGGACGGGACCGATACCACGTATATCGGGATTGCCACCTCCGTTCAGGTCGAGCATGATCTTTATTTCCACTGCTCTAATCCGCCGGGGTCACCAGATCCTCCCCGGCCGGGAGCGGAATTCTATACGTACAAGGGCCAGCTGGTGATTACACGCACGGACTGCGTGGACGAAGATCAGAAGCCGCAAATCGGTACCTACCCCTTCAACGTTCTGCCCAATCCCATTCAGGATATCGTGGTCGACGACGTCTCGTGCCGCAGCGCACCGTACGGGGTCGATCTGACGGCTAAAGTATGCAACGAAGCCCTGGTCAGCGGCTATCGCTGGTTCGTCGACGGTGAGCAAATCGAAGGGGCCACCGCACGAGAACTTAAGGGCTTCGTCTTCGCATCGCCCGGCGTGCACACGGTCGGACTGGCGGTCACCACCCACAGCGACAAGTGCGAGTCGTTTACGTTTGAACGGACGATCGAGATCACCACTGCCCCGTCCATAGAACTCGACTATCAAGTCGATAGCTCCGCGCTTTGCTCCCCGTTAATCACGGTCACCACCCGTGCACGATTTGAGAACGCCACCTTCTTCCGGTGGACCAGCACGGCACCCGACGTACACTTTTCCGACCCGACGGCGGCGAATCCGGTCATTACTATTCTCAACGGTCAGGCGAGTTCCCGGCACATAACGGTGACGGCCGGCAATGACCACTGCGACGCGGTAAGCGAATCGTTTACCATTTCGACTTACGGAAAGAACGTTATCCGACCCGGTGGCCCACTGACGGTATGCTCGGATACGCCGTCACCCCTCTGCGATCAACTCGTCTACGAACACCAACCCCGCCGGATACGGTGGTCTTCGTCGGACCCTATCGACATCGATGATCCGAGTGCGGAATGCCCCGAGATCAGAGCTGCGGGCCGTGGCGTGTACACCCTGTACGCTCACGGTATCGACATCTGCGGCCTACCGTTTGCGGATTCCCTCTCCGTCCGCGTAAGGGACGGCACCCCCCTGACGTACGATTTCTCCGCGGTAGATACTCTCTGTGCTGCCGGAGGTGCGCTTCCCTTGTTGGATTTCGTGGACCGCCCCGACAACGTGAGTGCCATTACGGGGAAAGGCATTACCGGTAACCGCTTTGACCCCACGGGGCTCAGCGGCCCGGTGGCGGTTGAGTTGACGGACAGCTGCGGGTTGCGCTACGCAGTTGATTTCTACGTGATTCCGGAGGGTAGGTACATCGGAGGGAACCTGCGGGTGTGCCACGGCGGATCTCTTGATTTGCAATCCGTTCAGGAAGGGGAGTACAGTGGTCCCGGAGTAACGGACAATGTCTTCGTCTCGGCAGGTTTGCCGGAAGGGAAATACAGCATTCACTACGAAAGTACCGCGTTCTGCGGGGGTGGGGGAGACTTCACCGTAACCGTTGATCCCGTTCCGGTGGCGGACTTTTTTATTGCCAACACGGCCTGCCGGGGGGGCGGGGCCGCGGGAGCAACGTATACTTCCGGCGAGCCCATCCAACTGGTGAACCGATCGAACGCCCCGGTGCTTTCCTACGCCATACGGGAAACGGGGGAACGCATAGAGCGAAAGGAGGAGGCTTCCTTCACCCTGTCTAAGCCGGGCACCTATGGCATCGAACAAGTTGTCGCAACCCCCGACGGATCGTGTACAGATACCTTGCTAAAAGTAATTGAAATCGTACCGACGTTCCGTCCAACCTTCACCTTCCGAATTGACAGTGCCGGCTGTGATTCGCTCCGGATACTATTCCACAGCAACGACGCCCCGTCAGGTGCCGCCTACACCTGGGCGTTCTCGACGGGTGAGTCCAGTCACGCCGAAAACCCGGTCCTGAGTTTGGCCCGCCCCCACGTAAGCAGCGTACTACAGGCGACCGTAGTGGCAACCGACGGGTGCACGAGCCGCCGCGATACCCTGCGTATGCCACTGCCGCGCCGGTTTCAGATCGGCATCGGCATCCTGAACGATAACAATACGGTTTGCTCCGGAGATACGGTCTTCCTGGTAGATAATTCAGTCAATGCCCACGAACTCCGGTTCACGTTCCCGGACGGGAGGGTGAGCGAGACGGTGCCCCCATATTTGGTGGTATCCAACGAGAGCCGAACCGTACTTAAGTATCCCATCCGCGTGGATGGTACCAACCCCGGTTGCCCGTCGCGCTTCGCGGTGGATACTCTGTACGTACTGCCCGTGACCACCGAGGCCGCCTTCAGCCTGAATTACGACGAAAGCTGTTCGCCGACTAGGGTGGAGGTCGTCAACCATTCCACCCCCGGCAGCAGTGGTCAGCTTTCGTGGGGCGACGGCACGATGCAGCATCTGGCGGCCGGCGACACGGCTTACCACACCTATACTTCCACCCGCGACAGCGCCTTCCTGATCTCCCTGGTGGCCCGCCTCTGTGGTCGGGACACCTTTGCCACCCATTTCACGGTACGTGGCCGCCCTGACGCCAGCTTTCGTGCAGCGCCTGTCCGGACGGCGTGCGTTGACGAGGAAATGACCTTCGTACCGACCGTCAGCGAGCCGGGCACCAGCTTCGAGTGGCACTTCGGCGACGGGTACACTTCGCGCCATCCATCTTCCCGACACACTTACCGAAACCCGGGTCATTACCTGGCGCGATTGCACGTTGTCAACGAAAACGGCTGCCGGGCGGTGGACAGCCTGGAGGTAGCCATTGAAGAATACGCTGGGCCCCCGCTGAACGTAGTGATCCCGCCCGCGGTATGCGTAAATGCGCCGCTGAACATTGCGGTAATCGGAGGCGGCACCCCGGCAGCGTTGACCTACGACTACGGTAATATGATGCGCACCCGGGAGCCCGTGGCCAGGCCTTACCAACAAGCGGGGCAGTACATCGTGAGTCTGACGGCGACCGACCACAACGGCTGCCGTGCCGATACCTCCGCCGCGATCGCCGTCCATCCCGAGTTCAGGGTCGCGATTACGCCCACGGATCCGGTGACGGTAGAATTCGGAACGTCCCTGGACCTTACGTTCTCCATGTCTCCCGAACGGCACCTCGACAGCATCCGGTGGGAAGGCCACCAAGTACACAACCCCCACACGCAGTGGACCGAGGTAGTACCCCACCACGACGGTATATATCGACTGCGCGTAACGGACGAATACGGCTGTCTGGCCACGGACTCCCTGGAGGTTTTCGTCCGTAAGGATTACGAGGGTCGGGTGTATGCTCCGAACGTCTTCAGCCCCAACGGCGACGGGCACAACGATGCCTTCGCGCTCGCGGCGAAACCCCATACGGTTCGCGAGGTTCAGAGCCTGCGCATCATCGATCAGTGGGGTACCATGGTATACGAATGTCGCCACTGTCCCACTGATGGCAATTCCACCGGATGGGACGGTAATATCGGGGGAAGACCGGCCAGGTCGGGTGTTTACTTATGGGCCGCGGAGATTGAATTCGTCGACGGCAGCAGAAGGGTACTTACGGGCGACCTCACCCTCATTCGCTAGGTTGGCAGTTAGCTCCTGCGTTCCCGCCCCATCCAAAGCGTGCGCGGTGATTTAAGTGTTAAAGTTTGAAATGCGGCTGCAATATCTCGACCCCGGAAACCGATATGACTACATGCACCGGGAATGAATTCCGGCGCGACCGTTGTGTTGGCCCTTCGGGGCAGTGATTTTGGATTTTTTTATTTCCTGGTCAATTGTTGCCAGCGTCTCTCAAACGAAAAATACGTCGGTTCCACACTTTTGTTTTCGAACCGACCCCCCGTCATCTCTCATTTGCGCCCACCGGCCAAGCTGACACCTTTATACCCACCCGTTTGTAGGACCTGACAGGATTGAGCGAAAATTGCCTCAGTTAAGATGTCCCACCTACTAAAGATTTTTCTCTTCCTGTTTCTCCTGGCTCCCGTCGGAATTATTTCCGCCCAGTCGAGCTGTGGAACGGAGGAACCCTTTCTGCTCCCCCCCACCAGCACCTTCTGTGCCGACAGTAGTGGGATGGTCACCGTGAGCTTTAAGGTGTACAACAACGGCGACCCCGGTACCTACCGCGTCAAGTTTCCCGACGGCAGCGACACGATCTACACCAATGTGGTCAATACCGCCACCGTGACCAAGCGGTTCATGTTTGACTGCCAACAGCCCCCCGGCAAACCCACCCCCCCCAGTAATGACGCTCTCTACTACGAATACCAGGGCGCACTGACGATCATCCGGGAAGATTGCGTGGATGAGCGGGGCGACACCCAGAAGGGGTCCTACGATTTTCGGGTAGTTCCGAATCCCATCGTGGACATCAAGACCAGCGATCTGATCTGTATCGAGGAACCATTCATCGTGGACTTCGAGGGTAAAATGTGTAGCGAGAAACTCGTGGAATCGTACCAGTGGTTCATGGACGGCGAATTGCTGGAAGGCGAGACCAGCCGAAAGCTACGTGGCTATCAGTTTGACGAACCGGGTTCCCACATCGTAAAACTGGAGGTCACGGCCTTTAAGGGCTGCGATAAGTACTACTACGAAAAGCCCATCACCATTCGGCCTAAACCGCGAATCGAGCTGAGCTACGATCTGGACACCACCCAGCTCTGTAATCCTACGATACAGATTATCACGAATAACACTTACGAATACGCCACCAAGTTTTCCTGGTCGAGCCCCTCGGAAGGCGTGACCTTCTCCGACCCTTCGGCACCCAATCCCGTCATCGATATCGATAACAACAAGGCCGGTGTGCGCACGATCATCATCAACGCATCCAATCCATACTGCTCGGCGGTTACGGACACCATTGAAGTCACCACCTTCCGCGGCCAGACCATTGAAGTTGTCGAAGAGATCGTCACCTGTACCGGCTACGTTCTCGACCTCTGCGAAAGCCTGAGCTACCAACCCGTTCCGGACAACATCCGGTGGTCGGCCGATAAGCCCGGCGTCGGATTTAGCGATTCCACGGCCGTTTGTCCTACCCTTACCTTCAGCGATCCCGGTGAATATACGATCACCGCTTCCGGCACCGACGTCTGCGGCGAGCAGTACCGCATCCCCGTTCCCATCCGGGTGCGGGACGGTACCGGACTGGTGATTGACATCAGCACGATCGATACGATCTGTACGACCGAACCCCCCGTCGCGCTCCTGGATTTCGTGTCCCGCCCCGACAACGTGAGCCGCATTTCCGGACCCGGGGTAGCCGATAACATTTTCAACCCCTCCCTGGTAGAAGGCAACGTACAGCTCACGGTCATCGACAGCTGTGGCGCATCCTACGACCTGGACTTCCTCGTAATTCCCCAGGAACTCTACCTCGGCGAAGATCTGGTGATCTGTCAGGGCGACACCGCAGACCTCTATGGCATACAGCCGGGAGATTATACCGGGACCGGCGTGGAAAATAACGTCTTTCATTCCGCCGAACTGAACGTGGGGGTCTACCGCATCGCCTTCTCCAGCCTGACCCACTGTGGTGGTCAGGACACCTTCAGCATCACGGTACAGGAATTTCCGCAGGCGGCCTTCCGGGTCGTAACGGACAGTTGCGGCGGCGGAGCGACGGGAGCCGTGTTTGCCGGCCTGGATCCCATCAATGTGGAAAATCTTTCCACCGCCCGGGTACTTTGTTACGAAATTTTGGAAACCGGCCAGCAGGCGTGCAATCGCGAAAAGGCCCGCTTCATTCTCCAGGAACCCGGTACCTATACCCTGCAACAGGTGGTTGCTTTCCCCGGCGGGCAGTGTACGGACACGACTACGCTCAGCATCCAGGTTCTCTTCCCCCCGAAGCTCGACTTCTACGCGGACATGGACAGCAGCATCTGTGATTCGCTGACCATCGGCTTCTCCGTCGGCCCACAGCCCGAAGGGTGGACGTACGACTGGTCGTTCACCAGTTCGGACCGCAGCACCGAAGCCAATCCGGTGGTAGAACTGATCCGGCCGCTCGCTCCCGAGGTGCTCGGCGTCAATGCGGCCGTAAGCAATGCCTGCTATACGACGGCCGATACCTTCGGGGTAGTACTGCCGCTGCGTTTCCGCGTGTCCTTCGACATTCTTAATGACAACAATACCCTGTGCTCGGACGACACGGTGTTCCTCTCTAATACTTCGGTAAATGCCTTCAACTACCGGGTAAGTTATCCCGACGGTCGGCAGTCTACGACCCTGCCCCGTACGCTCGTGCTGCGCAATACATCGGATCGGGTACTCAAATATCCCATCACGCTGGAGGGATCCAACGAGAGCTGTGCCGACGAAATGCATTCGGACACGATCTTCGTGCTGCCCATCACTACGGAGGCCGCCTTCGGGCTTAACTATAAGGACATTTGTTCGGAAGCCGAGGTAACTCTCGACAACAGTTCCACGCCCGGTGCCCTGACGTTCGTGCACTGGGGTGACGGTTCCTCACCGCAGTTCATCGACGACCTGGAAAGTCTGAAGCACAGTTACAACGTCGAACGCGACACCACTTACAAGATCGATCTCGTTGCCCAACTGTGTGGTATCGACACCTTCAGTCACTCGATCACAGTGCGTGCCTCCCCGGACCCCTCCTTCGACGTACTAGCTACGGAAGCGAACTGCGTGGACAAGGAGATTCAGTTTACGCCCACCGGAAACTCGACTACCTACGGACTGGATTGGGACTTCGGTGACGGTCAGGTGTCTCAGCAGAAAAATACTAGCCACGTATTCAACGAGCCCGGTAACTACTCGGTCAAGCTCCAGGTCGTCAGTCGCAACGGATGTATCTCCGTGGACAGCACCGAAGTCAGCATCGGCGAGTACAACGGAGCGGACATGGCCTTCGAGATGCCCCGGACCGCCTGTGCCGACACGCCCTTCGATCTCCAGGTGATCTCACCCCAGTCGGGTTGGACGTTTGACTACGGCAACGGATTGGTTTCACTGGATGATCCCATCGAAACGCCCTACTTCGAAGAGGGAAAGTATACCATGTACCTCAAGGCGACCAGCGCCAACGGGTGCAGTATCGACAGCAGCACCGTGATCTCCGTGTACCCCGGCTTCTCCGCGGCCATCCAGCTGGCGACGAATCAGGACACCATCGTGGAGTTGGGCGATAAACTCAACCTCCAGGTGCACGTGTCCCCCGCCCGCAACATTCAGCAGATCTGGTGGTCCGGCGATTCCATCGCCAGCCCTAGTGCGCGCTACACTTCGGCCCTGCCGCTGGATGATGGTTTTTACCGGGTCGATCTTATGGATGTACACGGGTGTACCGCCTCGGATTCCGTACGGGTGCGCGTCAATAAGGACTACCGGGACCGTGTTTATGCTCCGAACGCCTTTAGTCCCAACAACGACGGCTACAACGACTACTTCGGCCTTGACGTGAAGGACAACACCGTACGGTCACTGAGATCGATGCGCATCATGTCACGGTACGGAGCGGTGGTCTACGAGTGTAAGGACTGCACCACGGGAAGCGTAAATACCGGTTGGGATGGCCGGTTGGGGGGTAAGGCCCTCGAAAGTAACGTCTATATCTGGGCCGCAGAAGTCGACTTTGTCGATGGAACCAGCCAGCTATTTACTGGTGATGTGACGCTATTGCGTTAACATCCGGGTAACCAGATTAGGTCTTTTTCCCTGTTGAAGAGGCTTGCCGGAGTGTTCCGGCAAGCCTCTATTTTTAGTTGACCGTAGCCAGGTAGGTCACGCTATCCTTTGCCGCCGTGAAGGTCGTCTGACAACCGGCCGGGATGAACACCGTTCGCGCTTCCTCACTTACCGAGCTCTGGCCCCGTAGTTCACCCTCCATAAGTAGGAGAATGGCCGCGCCGCCGGTGGTGTCTATCTCCAATGACTCGCCGGATGTAGTACGGGCTACCCATAACCGGAAATCCGGTGCCGGGGTGGGGTAGTACGCCCAGCTTTTTCCGGTGTCGACTGGAGACAGCAAGTGGGGTTGCACGGGCTCGAAACGGGTTTTATCCATCAGTTCGGGCACGTCGATGTGCTTCGGAGTCAGGCCTCCCCGCAGCACGTTATCGCTGTTGGCCATCAGTTCGATGCACACACCTTCCAGGTAGGCGTGTGGAATGCCGGCGTCCTGGAAAATGCCCTGTCCCGGTGATAACTTGACAAGGTTAAACCAGAAAATTGAGAACATCCCCCGATCGTGGTGGCCGTCTTTAGTGTATTGCTCCACGGCCCGTTTAGCCCAGAAGCGGGGCCGATCGCGGGTATACTGCCGCTCCTGCAAGTCGGCCACCAGGGGAGACAGTAAGCGATCGACGGTAGCCGTGTCCGCCGCCATGACGTGGGCGTAGAGGCCTTCGGTACCCTTATTCGAAAGGACCGGCAAAAGTTCCGCCCAACCGGGAATCTCCTGCAGGGAGCGTTCAATCTCGGCCTGGTCGCGGAAGCCGTGGAGCAAGTAGAAATCGGTAAGGGCGACCCCAAGTTCCGGTTTATGATTGTCGTCGCGGTAGTTGCGGTCGGGCGCGTCGCGGGCGGGTCCGTCCCGTTCCTCCCGCGCGAAGCCCGCTTCGGCGGCCTCTTTGGTCGGGTGGACCTGAATGGAAAGCATCTCCCGTACATCGAGGATCTTGAGCAGGAAGGGGAGGCGGTCATCGAATCGCCGGGCAACGTCTTCGCCGAGCGTTTCACGGGGCTGTCGGGCGATGAGTTCGTCGAGGGTTTGATCGGTGTTCCGAAGCTGAGCGGGACCCTTAGCGTGGGCGCCCATCCATAACTCCGCCCAGGGTTCGCGGTCCGGATTATCCCGGTGAAGGAGTTGGGGGAGGTAGCTGTGGCCGCCCCAGGCATAGTGCTGGATGACGCCTTCAAAAGGATAGAGCATATGAAGCCGTTGGGTAATGTATTGACCTAGCACAAGGTGTGGGGTAGGGGATTGGTTCATTCGCAAATTACCTACCTTGCGCGCTATTCCAGATCAACCATCTATACATGCCCTATCTCTTTACTTCCGAGTCCGTATCCGAAGGTCACCCGGACAAAGTTTCCGATCAGATCAGCGACAACCTGGTCGATCATTTTCTGGCTTTCGACCCCAACTCCAAGGTTGCCTGCGAGACCCTGGTAACGACCGGGCAGGTGGTGCTCGCCGGGGAAGTCAATTCTTCCACTTACTTGGACGTACAGGAGTTGGCTCGCGAGGTCATTCGCAAGATTGGTTACACCAAGTCGGAATACATGTTTGAGGCCAATAGCTGCGGAGTGCTTTCGGCTATTCACGAGCAGTCGCCCGACATCAACCAGGGCGTAGTGCGGCAGCAGGCAGAGGAACAGGGCGCCGGAGATCAGGGAATGATGTTCGGCTACGCCACGAGCGAAACCGAAAATTACATGCCGCTGGCCCTGGACCTGAGCCACCGTATTCTGAAGGAACTGGCAGCCGTGCGCCGGGCCGGAGAGAAAATGACTTACCTACGACCCGACTCCAAGTCACAGGTCACGATCGAGTACGACGACAACCACCGCCCGGTGCGGATCGATTCGATCGTCGTCTCTACGCAGCATGATGATTTCGCGGACGACGAGTTGATGCTAAAGACCATTCGGCAGGACGTGATTGATCTGGTTATTCCCGCCGTGCGGGATCAACTCAAGCCCGAACTGCAGTCGCTCTTTAACGGTGAAATTACCTACCACATTAACCCTACGGGCAAGTTCGTCATCGGCGGTCCTCACGGAGATACCGGATTGACGGGGCGTAAGATCATCGTCGATACCTACGGGGGCAAGGGCGCCCACGGTGGTGGTGCCTTCAGCGGCAAGGATCCCAGCAAGGTCGACCGGTCGGCCGCCTACGCCACGCGCCATATTGCTAAGAACCTGGTCGCCGCGGGGGTGGCCGACGAAATTCTCGTGCAGGTGAGCTACGCCATCGGGGTGGCTAAGCCTACGAACATCTACGTCAATACCAACGGCAGTGCTAAAGTAAATCTTACGGATGCCGACATCGCGAATAAGGTCGCCAAGATATTCGATATGCGTCCCTACGCCATCGAGCAGCGGCTAAAACTCCGCAATCCGATCTATCTGGACACCGCGGCCTACGGCCACATGGGGCGTCAGAGTGAAACCAAGGAGGTCACCTTCCGGAACGGCTCCGGGGAAACGAAGACCTTGACGGTTGAAACCTTTACCTGGGAGAAACTGGATTACGTAGCGGAAGTGAAGGAGGCGTTTGGTTTGTAGAGAGGCTTTCTAGGCGGTTAGGCGGTTAGGCGGTTAGGCGGTTAGGCCGTTAGGGGAGCGTATGTATGAGACGTACATTCCAGTGGGCGGTACATGTCCTGCAGTGAGTGCTGAGGTGTGGTATGAAGCTGCCCAGAATCGTTGACAGCAACTTTGCTGCGGATAGAGCTAGTATGCGAACTGCTCCTGACTCTTAGGTTTATGGTAGCGGTCAGCCCCGTTTATCCGATTGGTGATGTACCCGATTTTGATGCACTTAATAATACTGCTGCCGAAACTGCCCGGAAACATGTACCGCAACTTTGCTACAGAGACAGCTAGCGTGTGAGCCGCTATTTTCTCGTATGCTCATCGTACCGGCCAATCCCATGTACACTTCGGTTAGTGATGTTCCAGCTGTCGGAATAGTCAGGAAAGTGCGCAGGTCTGGCCGCTGCACCATTACATACCACTGGAGGTGCTCAAACAAATAGACAGTGACTTCGGCCTGGAAGGTTTGGTATCTTTCAAATCTTCAACCCGACATCATGTCCAAATTACGAAAACGATTCACCCGGGAGGAGCGCCTGGAACTG
>NZ_JANCTD010000009.1 GCF_024297185.1 Lewinella sp. JB7
AAGGGCAGGAGTTTTCCACACTTTGGGTGTGAAATCCACAAAGAAAAAAGAAGCCAAAAAGAAATTACACATAATGATGATGGTCATATATGTATGTTTCTCTTTAAGGCAAGTCTAAAGGCCATCCGTGGTGAAACGTCTCGGACCGGAGGCCGCTCTAAATCCGTGAGCCATCCGTGGTGAAGCGTCTCGGACCGGAGGCCGCTCGACCTAAGAAGATCCTTGAGCCATCCGTGGTGAAACATCTCGGACCGGACGCCACTCGACCTCTTGCTCTGGTCGGCGTGCAACGCCTCGACCTTAGTGTAAGCGGCGGCACGGGTGCGCTTCTATATCCCGCAATTGTTTTACGGCTAAAAAAGGGGTAGTTTAAGTGAGTTAATGGGGTAGTCCGGGGGGGTTCGTGACCGGTAGTCGCGGTACGTGCGTGTAATAAACGGGGAGGATATCAGTACGCAACCGCTATCACAACGAACGAGCGATGATCAGATTCTTCAAAAGGCTACGCTTCCGGCTGGCGAAAAAAAGCAAATTCGGTAAGTACCTGAAGTACGCGGTCGGAGAGATCGTGCTCGTCGTGCTTGGTATTCTGATCGCCCTACAGGTGAACGACTGGAACGAGCGGAGCAAGACCGAAGCCTCGATCGACAACAACCTGGCCGTGCTGGAGCAGAACTTGCGGGAAGACCAGCGACAACTGCAGGACCTGCAACGGGAGATGATCACCAATATGCAAGCCGCGGACTCCACCCTGATGCAGCTGAAAACCCTCATTCCAGTAAATGATCGGATAAAAACGTACCTGATCACCCTGATCCGAGAATTTCAGTTCAGCCCGAATACGAATGCCGTGGAAACCATGACGCAGTCGAGCGAGATTCCTTCCCTGAGTCCTCGGTTGCGCACGGCAATTCTCGACTACTACGCCCTGATCGAAAGAGCCAAGGAGCGGGAGCACATCTCCAACTCCAATATCCAGAACGACTTCCAGCATTACGTGCTCGGTCAGTACCCGCACATCATACAGCGGGACAATCGGGAGGTTTTTATCGCTACGTATTACCAGGATGATCCCCGCCCCGTATCCCCGATAGATACCTCCGAATTCCTCCAGGATGCGAGGATCGAGGCGCTCACGCTCGTGCGCTATTACCAGGTCGTTCACCTCAAGGAGCTCTACGAAGGACTGATCCAGTCAGCAAGCGACATTCTGGATCTCATCGAAGAAAAGCGGAACTAACGCGTGGTAATTCCGGCATCTTCTCACCTGTGCGAAATTCCTTATTTTAGGACAACTGCGGCATACAGGGAGGCGATCGTTGGGATAGTGCAGCACGAGCAATCACGGACTCGGAAACTTACGGTACGGTCCAGTCCGGCCGTTGCGGTGGTGTTTGACGACTATCCGGATAGCGTTCGCCGGCGCATGCGGTCGCTGTGGGAGTTGGTGATCGAAACGGCACGGAAAGTCAAAGGCCTGAACATGCTCGAAGAAACCCTGAAGTGGGGAGAACCGAGTTACCTGACCCGGCGGGGCAGTACGCTACGGATGGACTGGAAGGCGCAGACTCCCCGGCACTACGCCCTGTACTTTAGGTTCACCAGTCGGCTGGTCGTAACCTTCAGAGCGGTTTTTGGAGATACGCTTAGTTTTGGAGGGAACCGTTCGAGCATCTTCCGGCTGGAGGAAAGCCTTCCGAAGGAGGAACTCAGGCATTGCATCCGGGCGGCCCTGACCTACCAAGAAATCAAGAAATTACCCATACTGGGAATGCCAAACCAACTACCATGAAAGCAAGCTCCGAACACCACGCACGCATGGCAAAGATGACCTTCGCCTCGGTGTACCCCCACTACGTCACGAAGGTCGAAAAGAAGGGCAGGACCCGGGAAGAACTGCACCGGGTGATCGAATGGCTCACGGGCTACGGGGAGGACCGGTTGCAAACGATCATCGCCGAGAAGCAAACTTTCGCCACCTTCTTCCGCGATGCCCGGCTGAACCCAAATGCCCACCTGATCCGGGGGGTGATCTGCGGCTACCGGATCGAGGAGATCGATAATCCGCTGACCCAACAAGTGAGGTATCTGGACAAGCTGGTGGACGAACTGGCCAGGGGGCGGAAGATGGACAAGATCCTGCGGGAGGATCCGACGGACGCCACCTGACGACGGAATGAACGGCCACAACAGCACGTACCGACCGGCCGTCCTGGCAGTAATCTTGCTGGGACTATCCGGCGTATGGTCTGTGCACACGAGCGCTCATCCAACGGGAAACCTGGTGGTACTGGGTGAGCACATCTACTGGTCGTACATCGACCCCATCGACGATCCCGATCATCTTGCGTGCATCATGACCTGGACCGAGGGCGCCCCACCCCGGATAATGCTGAGGTCGGAGTTTCCCGCCAGCGACTATCTCCTCGCCCCCCATAACGACGAGCTTTACATCATCGAACGCAGGTTCGTCCACACCGACGAAACTTTCTACTGCAGAATCCTAAAAATGAAGGCCGGGGAATCACCTACGGTACTCTGGGACTGGTTCGCGGACGAGTGGCGCATCGGGGAGGGAGGATTCTTTATGGCTTCCGATCGTCAGATCGTTTTTGCACGATATCCCGGGGTATACACTCTGGAAAAGGGAGGCACACCCGTTCCTTACCCCTTCATTGTGCCGCAACCGATACGGAAGTTGTGGCGGCTAGCGCGGGAGCAGACTTTGTTACTATCCGCAAACGCCTGCTGGTTGGTCGATGCGGAAGGAACCGTTCTCGAGCACTGGTCCGGCCTGGTAGACCCGACGGTAAGCGACGCCACCCTGAACCGCAACGATACCTTCGACGTCGACTATCGCGACGGGGTCCTGCTCCTCGCCTACTGGGGTAAACGGACGTTCGAGGTCATCTTCCCCGATGGACGGCGACGTACCCTTGCCGAAATGAAAGCACCCGACGTTCCCCACTGGGTAGCCTACCGGAGGGAAAGTATGCTGCTGTTTTCCTCCCGACTGGTATTCGACGGGAGCCCGCCCCGCCCCCGCCTGGTGCTCCGCACACCCGATGACGAACGGATCGAAGTGTGGAGGGAGTGAGCCCAGTACAACCGCTACGGATGCCCACCCGAAAAGACGGCTTTTATCCCGACTGACGGGGCACCCGCGACCCCGCAAACCTAATATCGGACCGGCACATTGGGCAGATGGGAGAATCCTTTGTGTTTGTTTAAACAAGTTTGTCCGCGAAAATCCCTACTTTAGGAACGACACCCCCATACAAGTTTAAACTTATTTGCTTTCTCCTGCCCGACTCCGGGTGCCGGGAAGCCCCTCACCGGTTATCCGCGCAGGCGGAACCACAATCACGCTATGATGAAACCGACCATTATTCTTTTATTGCTGTGCCTGCCGTTGCTGACCGCCGCGCAGACCGACGGCGAATACCTCGTATTCGAAAACGTACAGCTAACCCCCGATCCCGCTCACATTACCGAATTCGAGACGGGACTGGCGGCTCACAACAAAAAGTACCACGGTGAGGGTGCCTACGCCGCGCGTACTTACCTGATTGCCAACGGTCCGCGGAGCGCCAGCTACCTGTGGGTAATGGGTCCCTTCCCGTGGAGTTCGCTCGACGACCGGCCGGCCCAGCCGGAAGGCCACGATGCCGACTGGAACGAAAACGTACACGCCTACCTGATGGACGGGGGCGAAGCCAGCTACCTGAAGTTTAATGCTGACCTAAGTCACTTCCCCAAAGACTTCACGCTCAATAAGTTGCTCGTGGATTTCTATGACATCAAGCGTTTCAAATCACGAGACGCCCTGGAATTGATAAAACCCATTCAGCAGGTGATGAAGGAGAAATTTCCGGACGATGCTTACGGCATTTACACCAACGAATTTCCGAGCACTAAAGAGGGCCTGGACCTGGCCTATATCTCGTTCTTCGAAAAGTCGGCCTGGCTGGGCGAAGACCCGGATTTTGCCGCCAAGTACGACGAAGTCCACGGCGAAGGAAGTTTCGAGCAATTTCTGACGGACTGGGAAGCCGTAACCGTTGGCGGGCAGACGGAGCTCTGGACGTTCCTGCCCGAGCTGAGCGGCGTGAGTGGGGAGGTGCCCGCGGCGGAGCGGCAGTAGCAGTGTCCGTATCCCCCCGTCCGAATCCTTATCCGATGACGCCCCATCATCTACTCTTATTACTGTTCCCCCTCATTCTGGCGGGCTGTTCTGCTACATCATCGTCCGCCCCCGCAGTGGAAACCAACCGCGCTACCCCTGCGCCGCCCCTGCTGGTGTTAAGGGCGGACTCCAAACAGGAACAGGCCGCCCTGGGCGAAGCCTTCGTAGGCGTGACCAACGACGGATCGGTGGTCACGGACCTTTACGCCCTACAGACGACCGGAGTCAGCACCGCGCCATTGGTGGAAGCGGTGAAGAAATTTCGGGCCGCGCTGACCGATAAGCAGCGGGCCGCGAGCAGTTTTCCGTTGGAGGACGATGAGTGGCGTCGGTGGACTAACATCGACATAAACTACTACAAGCGCCAGGGCGTCAGCCTCTACGAACTTAGTCCAGCGCAGCGGGAACTGGGCCTGAACATCCTGCGTGCCGGACTGAGCCCGCAGGGCTACCGCAAGACCGAATTCATCCGTAAAATGGAGGGCTACCTTGCCCGCCTAACCGGAGAGTTCGGGATTGTGGGTCCCGATCTGTACTGGTTTACCTTCATGGGTGAACCCAGCGAGACGGAGCCCTGGGGGTGGCAGTTTGACGGTCATCACCTCATCATCAACTACTTCGTGGTCGGCGACCAGGTCGTGATGACGCCTACCTTCCTGGGTTCGGAGCCGAACTACATTGAAGATGGGGAGGGAGCCGGCACCCGCACCTTCGCCGGGGAGGAGGACCTGGGGGTAAAGCTGTATAAATCGCTGGACAAGCGACAACGTGCCGCCGCCACCCTGCACGATCGCAAGGAAGTCAACTACGCCCAGGCCAGCGCCTTTCGGGACAATGCCGTGGTGCCCTACGTGGGCGTGCGCGTATTGACCTTCACTTCCTCCCAGCGGGCTATTCTGGACGAACTGCTGGGGGAGTACATCAATAATATGGACGAGGGGCACGCCCGGGTAAAGATGGTCGAAGTGCAGCAGCACCTTCCTGACACCTGGTTTGCCTGGGTCGGCGACAGGGAAGCTACCGGACCTTTCTACTACCGCATTCAGAGTCCGGTGATCCTGATCGAGTTCGACCACCAACGCCCCATCTTCCTGGAGGGTGACCTGCCTACCCGGGCGCACGTACACACGCTGGTGCGTACGCCGAACGGGAACGATTACGGGAAGGATCTGCTGGGGCAGCATTTGGCGCGGCATCCGCATTAAGCTGTATGCCTTATGCTATCCCTCGATACGCTTGAGCGACGCTTCGCCAAAAACTTATGCCAACACGAGACCTGCAGTGGTCTGGGGAGTGCATTGTATAGGAACGTGTAGCGTCGACTTCAGTCGACCAGCTGCGGGGAAGATTGGGCGGCCCCGCTTCACGATTGACCGTTTCCTTCTGCATTTCTACCTTGTGTCATATTATATCCTAACGCGACGTGAATGATTAGATTGATCCTGATAATTTTGAGTTGTCTACCCGTCAGCGTATTCGCACAGAACCAGCAAATCAGTCACCAGGAGTTATTAGAGCGGTTGGCGATTTATCGGAGTGAACTGCTACGTACAAATAGTAAATCGGTCAGTGACCTAAAGCAGGTTGAAAGAGAATGGGAGGGGATCGGAATTGGCCCGAGAAAATTCGCTGTACTAGCCAGGGATATCGTCCATATGAAGGAGGCCTCTCGCTTGCCGAACTACTACGTGCTTAAAAATATAGTCAAAGTATACGGAAATTATATCCCCGCCGAGGAGATAACCGAAAGTGACGTGGAGGTCATTGCAGCCAATTACCAGCTAATAGATCTGATTACCGTAGACGTATTGGGCGAAAAGCCGCCGTACGTACTAAATAAAAATACGCAACTATACAAAGAGTTGGCCTTTTACGGGATTGAGGCATCCGAAAGAATAGCGGAAATCGGGGCGGGCAATGGGACATTTAGCCTAATCCTGGCTGTGCTCAATAAAGATTTACGGATAGCGGTAAACGAGCTGGATAAGAAGTACCTGGAGTACATAGACCGCAAATTGTCGGCATCCCGGGAGTCGCTCGCCAGGGAGAAAATAACTGTAGTCAGGGGGTCAAAGAAATCAGTCGAGCTGACGGAAGGATCCTACGACAAAATCATCGTCCGAAATTCTTTCCACCACTTTAAGCGGCAAGATGCAATGTTGCAGTCGATACAAGCTGCGCTGACGCCGGAAGGTCTTCTCTACGTAAACGAACCGGTGCAGGAAACGGATCCATACGGAGAAGTGTGTGATGAATTGATGAAGCGGCGCGAAGTTATTGCGGCCATAGAAGCAAATGGCTTTAGACTGGCCGGCGAAGAGCGGGTTGGGGATAGGGTCTTGATGAGGTATACAAAGTCGTAGTCAATAACCGGACTCCGCAGCTACCGGGACAATACTTCTAGTTGGCTGATGACGCCCGCCCCCGTCAGAAAGCTCGGCGATGCCCCATTCGGCGATCACCCATCCGGGCGGGTGTTCGTACTACGCGGCGTGAGTCTCTGGGGGAATGCTGCAGAGGTGAACGTGTAGCGTCGACTTCAGTCGACCAGCTGCGGGGGGCGTCACATTTCGCCCGTCAATAGTATTCTATCGTCCTGACGACCTTATAGAATCTCTTATCATTATAGTTTACGTACTGCTCTACCCAGTTCCCGTAGTCGTCGTAGGTGTATTTAGTACTTTCTTTGAATCGAATACTTTCATCGTCGTTATACTCGATGGTCTGCGTCTCGTCTCCCTGCTCGAACAGCTTCACAATCATACCGGTAACTACGCCTTGTTCCATAGATTGCCAGGTCTCTTTGACAATGATGGATTCGTCGTCGTATTCAGTAACCGTAATTTCACCCGAATTATTAAAGTCAAATTCACCAAGATATAGTGGCAAGCCGTATTCGTTACGTACGGACACTTCGACGCCCAGGGTATCACTTCCTGCTTGAACCACCTGGTACACCGTATCCCCTACGGTGTAGTACGTACCGGTATAGATGGTATCTCCGTCCTCTACTTCCAGTCGCGAGATCAAGTAGTCGTCCTCGTAGTTATAAATTTCGTGTGAGTACGGATTGCCTTCGAATACTAGTTGATTATCCGCATTGTATTTATAGACTATGTATTTAGTTGCACTGCTGTCCAGCAATGGTTCGCCGTACTCGTCAAACTTAAACAGACGTGTACTGCGTACATCATTATCACTCAACATGATATCATCCTCCACGACCTGGCCATCGTACGCAAATGTCCTGGTATAATCCTTGTCCCAGGAATATTTGTGTCCCGGCTGCTTAATGTTGTAGTCCTGATCCGTCTGATATGATTTGTAGACGATCGTCTTGATCGGGCCCTTTAAGTTTTCGTCAACGTGCAGGGATGTATATCCATATTCCTCATTCGTCGAGTTGCTCACATCAGATCGTTCGTCCTGACAGGCAGTGGTTCCAAATACGGATAATAGTACAAGGAGGGTAAAGGTGTTCTTGAGACTGTTCATTGAATGGGTGGGGTTCATTAGGTGAATTAGAGTAGATAGATTAGGCGGGCCGGTAAAGTGTTTTTTGGTTACGGCTCTAGCCAATACTTGATGCTGACACGACGCAAGCTAAAGCTTACTTTTTATTGACTTCAAGGTGATTCCGCTACACCTTCTCCGCACTGAACGGTCCGTATTCGCTTCTGTATATCCTTGCCCCTGTAATATGGCTCTATATATTCCCGAATCTGGTCCGGCATTTTTAATTCTTTTCAAACGCACCTCGGAAGTCGACGCCCCTTACGTTTTTCGCCGTGCTCCGGCACCTACCAGTTTGTCGCATACGGGCCGCTCCCACCCCGCCGCCGCCGAGAATTTTTCCATCTCCATTTTCCCTAAAAGTATCTTTGCGCACCAATCGCCCCCATGCCCCCAAACCGGCTCCTGTGGCTCCTGCCACTATTGCTGATCCTGCACCCCGCCCCCGCCCAGAAGACCGTCGATTCCCAGCAACTGCTCTGGCTGCGCTATAACCTGCGGGCACCCCTGAACGAAGCGTATGCCCTCCGGCTGGAGGTCGAGGAGCGCACCTACTGCTTCCCCTGGCGCCAGCACCAGCTGATCTCGCGCACCCTCCTGGAACGTAAACTCGGCAAGGGTTGGAACGCGGGCGTCGGTCTCACCGCCTTCCGACAATCGCTCCCCCACGACCCGCGGGTACCGGTAAGCAGCGTGCGCAACGAACTACGGCCCATGGTCGAAGTAGCCGGCTACCAGGCCTTCTCCGCGAAGGTTGGCCTCCACCACCGCTACTGGGGCGAACTGCGTTACTTCGAGGCCCCGGAGGGCGGCTTCGCCTTCGCGAACTACCGCTTCCGCTACCGGGCGGAACTGCGCTACCTGCCTACGACCAGGGTACAGGTTCGCGCCTTCGAGGAGATCCTACTCAACGCCGGTAAGCAGGTTGCCCAAAACGTCTTCGACCAGAACCGCTACGGGGCAAGCGTACAGTATTTCCCCACCAAGCGCGTGGGCTTCGAGCTGGGCTACCTCAACTGGTTCCAGCAACGGCCCTCGGGACGGGAATTCTACGACCGCCACATCGTCCGCTTCACCATTCACCACCAATTGCCCCAGAAGGGCGCTTAAGGCACCCCGTATGTCTGAGCTTTTTACCGGACTGACCATCCCCTTTCTCCTGGCCATGTTCCTAGCCGTCAATATGGGCGGCAGCGGCACGGCCCCGGCCTTTTCGGCCGCTTACGGGGCCAGCGTGATCAAGCGGTCCGTTATTCCCGGTCTCTTCGGCGTGATGGTGCTGGCCGGCGCCCTGCTCGCTGGTGAGGAAGTATCGCTCACCCTCGGCAAGGGACTGCTGGAACAGCGCTTCTTCACCCCCTTCATCACCTCCATCATGCTGTTCTCGATCGGCAGCACGCTGCTGGTGTCTAACCTGATCGGGGTGCCGCAGTCGACGAGCCAGTCTACGGTGCTCGCGATCGCCGGGGCCGCCACCGCCCTGGAGGGACTCAATACCCGCAAGCTCTTCTACGAGATCATCCCGATGTGGGTCGTACTGCCCGTCGTCGCCTTCGGTATCATGCTGGTCCTTTCGCTCTTCGTATTCCCCGTACTCAAACGGCGGGTATTCACGGACGACTACGCCCACCTGCGCAACCACCCCCTCCTCAAGGCCTTACTGATTTTCGCTTCGCTGTACGTAGCCTTTTCCATCGGCGCTAACAACGTAGCCAACGCCGCCGCCCCCATCGCCTCCCTTACGGCCAACGAGATCGGCGCGGAGGCCATCGGCAATTTTCTGCCCATCATTATCCTCTCGGTACTCATCGTTGCCCCCTGTTTCGCAATCGGCAGCTCGCTCCTCGGCCATAAGGTGACTCAGACCACGGGCAAGGAGATCGTGGAAGTTGGCCCCTTCGCCGCCACCGTCATTGCCCTTATCGTAGCCAGTTTGCTGCTGTACGCTTCCGTGACCCGGGGCATTCCCACCTCGCTGGTGCAGTTGAACGGAGCGGCCTTCATCGCACTGAGCATCAGCAAACAAGGGTGGCGAAAGACCTTCACTAACCGGACGGTGAAGCTGTTCTTCTCCGTATGGTGCGTAGCACCGGCCATCGCGTACGCCCTCACTTACCTGCTGATCAGCGTGTTAATGTAGTTCCTTACGGTAGCCACCCACTTCCCCCGCTGTTTGTGGGTCAGACTTGCACCTGCGTCCCCGCCAAAATGAAGCGAAGGATGCCTTTGGGCGGGTGCGCGGGTGCGATGCAACGCCATAAGAGCAAACGTCTTGGCACCACCACTCGATGTTTTAACAAGACATTTGCGCGTTTATCATCAGCCGCTACCTATATTAATCGCTGATGCATACGTACGCCGGCCGCCGGTACTCAGTAACCATACTCCTCTGTATAATTTCCTTCCTCCTTTCCGGGCGGGGGGGCACCGGGAGCGATAGCCCGGGCAGGATCTGCGTGTTCACCGAACCGAAGCACAACTACCGGCTGATCGACTACGTGGAGGTACTGCCCGACTCCGCCGGCGACCTGACGATCGATGAGGTGACGCGAGCAACCTTCATGCCCGCCGCCGCCACCGATCTCCCCCCACCGGTGGCGAACCGCTGGTACTGGGGGAAACTGCGCGTCAGCAACCACCTTCCCCGGGCCGAGCGGCAGACGGAATGGGTGCTCTTCTTTTCGGGTACCTGGACGCAACTGGAAGTGTACACCATGGATGCGGAGGGAACGTGGTCAATGGAGCGTAACGGCACCTTTCTCCCCCCGGCGGAAAAGCTCTTCGCGCCCACTACGAAGGGCAACCTGGTCAAACTTACCCTGCCCCCCGGTGAGGTGACCACCCTATACTTTCGGGGGCGGAGCGAGCGGGCCACCCTGGTGCCATCGTTTCATCTCTACCTCCAGACCACGGAGGTGTTTTACGATAAGCTTCTGAAACGTAAGGCCGCGGATGCCCTCTTTATGGGCTTCCTGGGGATGATGTTTCTGTACAATCTGATGCTGTACTTCTTCGGGCGCGACCGCAGCTTCGTGTACTACTCGGGTTACATCCTGATGATGATCGTGTACGCCGGCTACTTCAGCAACGACCTGACGGACTGGTTCGGCGACCACCTGTTTTCCCGGCGGCCGCAGTTCTACGGCTTTTTCAAGTTATCCATTTTTCTGGGACTGATGTGTTACCTGCTGTTCATCCGTACCTTCGTCCATCTGCCCCGCTTACTTCCGGGATGGGATCGTTACTTCCGGGGGCTTGTCTGGCTGGGGGCCCTCATGATGGGAGCGTACGTATGGGTGGCTATCGCCTCCAACTTCAGTTACGCCATGGAGGACCGCATCACGGTCGCCTACATCGTCATCGTTATCGGATCGTGCGTCGGACTGCTGTACCCCCTCTACCGCAAGTGGAACAAGAAGGGGGCCTTCGTTTTCTACGGGATCGCGGCGCTTAGCCTGGGCTGTCTGCTCTCCCTCCTTACGCGGGTGGCGGTGCCCCCCTTCACCCTCTTCTGGCTGAAGGCCGGGGTCATCGTGGAGGTGGCCGTCTTTTCCCTCGGACTGGCTTACCGACAACGCAAGCAGGTGCAGGCGCGCGAGAAGGCCGTGTTCGCTCTCCGGGAAAGCCAACTCATTCGGGAGAAGCAAGAGCTGGAAGCTAGTCGGTTACAGGAACTTACGGATTTCAAAAGTCGCTTCTACACCAACATTACCCATGAATTCCGGACTCCGCTGACCGTCATCATGGGCATCAGCGAACAGATCAGCGGACAGGAAAAGATTCGGGAACTGATCCGGCGTAACAGCAAAAGCCTGTTGAACCTGGTCAATCGTTTACTCGAACTGGGTCGCCTGGAGATGGGCGCGGCCCCCATCAACTGGGTACACGACGACATCATTGCTTACCTGAATTACCTGACGGAGTCTTTCTACTCGGCCGCGGAACAGAAGAATATTCGCTTCGTCTTCTACAGCGAAGTGCGGGAGCTGATGATGGATTTTGACGAGGAAAAGGTGCTACAGATCGTCAATAATCTGCTTTCGAACGCCCTAAAATTCACGCCGCCACGGGGTAAGGTCATCGTCCACGCCAGCACCACGGCCGACGATTCACAAACTTGGTTGAAGATCGTCGTGCGGGACACCGGAATCGGCATCAGCGCCCAGGACGCCGAACACATCTTCGATCGTTACTTCCAGGCAAGCCCGGCGGGATCTTCTTCTCATGCGGGCAGCGGAGTCGGGCTGGCCCTGACCCGTGAACTGGTGGGCGTGCTCGGAGGGACCATCACCGTGGATAGCGCCCCGGGCAGGGGCTCGGAATTTACGGTTCACCTTCCCGTCAACAACGCTCACCAAGCATTACCCGCCGTAGCTACTGCCGATGGCTCCGCCGCGGACCGGCCCGTCCTCCTCATTATTGAAGACAACCGCGACATCGTCACTTATCTGGAAACTATCCTGGGAGAGCGGTATAGTTGTCAGCACGCCGGCGACGGAGATACCGGCACCGAATTGGCCCTGAAACTGATCCCCGATCTGATCGTGTCGGACGTAATGATGCCCGGCAAAGACGGCTACGAAGTGTGTGAAACCCTGAAGGCCGACGAGCGCACCAGCCACATCCCGATAATTCTGCTGACGGCAAAAACGACGCCGGACGCCCGGATCCGGGGGCTCCGGCACGGCGCCGATGCCTACCTGACCAAGCCCTTCGATAAGGAGGAATTGAACATTCGCATCGAAAACCTTATCGAATCACGCCGCCGGTTGCGGGCACGCTACGCCGGTGCGGGCAGCGTGACGGAAGCGACTCCCGGCACCCCCGAATCCCGGGAGGACGTGTTCATCCGCAAGCTGCACGACCTCATTTGCGAGCGCCTGGACGAAGCGGATTTCGGAGTGTCGGAGCTGGCCGCCGCCGCGGGACTCAGCCAGATGCAGCTGTACCGCAAGATCAAAGCGATTACCGGAAAGACACCCTCCCGCTTCATCCGCAGTTTTCGCCTGACCAGGGGAATGGTTCTGTTACGAACCGGCGAGTACACGGTGTCGGAGATCGCTTACCGCGTCGGCTTCAGCGATCCGAGCTATTTTTCCCGGACCTTTCAGCAGGAGTATAAGCACCCGCCTAGCCACTATGCAACTAATTGAAAGTTAGTGCTTTAGCACATATCTTTCGTTTCAGATGTAGGATAACTACAAGACTTTTTCGCCGTAGTAACAAATATGTTCTACCATTTGTCCGAAACGTCGGGTCCTTCCGGCCGGCATAGTGCCAGTTTTGTAAATGCCAAAACGAGCCACTATGAACCACACGACACACATCCTCTTATGCCTCCTTTTCTGGGTTGCCGCCGGCCCGGTGAGCGGTCAAGATTTCTTCCTCCCGGTGTCCACCTCCTCCACACCCGCGCAGGAGGCCTACCGCACCGCCTCCCACCTCGCTTCTAACATTCACTTCGCCGACGCCCGGGAAAAGATTGACGAAGCCCTGGCCGCGGATCCCGACTACTTCATGGCCCTGGTCTACTCCATCCAGGTGCTGGCCGCCAAGAAGGACAAGCCGGCCCTGATCGAACGAGCTCTGGCGATAGACCCCGCCAAGTTCACGCCGGCCGAACGCATCATGCGTGAGTATCTGGTCGCCCTGCGGGACAAGCCGGACGCCAGCCCCGCCGCCAGTATGAAAAAACTGGTGCAGGAGTATCCCACCGTCCCGGAAGCCTTCGAATGGGCGTATCTCCACGCCGCCTATTCAGATAAGGACGATGAAGCCGCCGAACGGTATGCCCTCCGCCTCACCGAGCTGGCCCCCGACTTTCCCCCGGTCTATAACGGACTCGGCTACCTTAAAATGGGACAGGGACTTATGGCCGAGGCGAAGACGTACTTCGACAAGTACCTAGCCCTGGCTCCGGACGAGGCGAATGCCTACGACAGTATGGCGGAATATTACGCCGAAAACAAGGACTATGCCGCATCCGTCCGCTACTACAACCAGGCGGCGGCCATGGGCATGCCGGCGGCTTACGACCGGGTACAGCAGGTGTTTACCGACTGGTGCCAGGCCACCGGCGAATCCGGTGAGCCGGAACCGACCGGCGACCCCGCCCTCGCGCAGAAGCTCGAACACGTGGAGTCCGTCTGGGACCGCATCATTAACCAGGGTCAGATCGGGGAGATCAATCCGGCCAACTTCGCCTCCGACATTCGTATGGTGAGCGAAGCGGGGGACGTCGTCGGCATCGAGGACTTCCGCGCCCACTACCAACACTACCTGACCGGCTTTTCGGATATCGACTTCACGGTGGAGAGTGTCTTCGGTCAGGGGGACCGCCTCGTCAAGCACTGGCGGTTCGCCGGTAAGCACACGGGTGAGTTCTTCGGCGTCCCCCCTACGGGCAAATCGGTCGACGTGGAGGGCGTAACCCTTATCCGCATGCGGAACGGAAAGATCGCCCAGGAACAGGACTTCATGAACGACCTGATCTTCTACGAACAACTCGGCTTGCAACCGCAGACCGGTGACGTAGCCTTGATCCAGGGAGTCTACGACGCCTTCTCCGCGGGCGACATACCTACCGTGCTTCAGGCGCTGGATGCCAAGATCGTCTGGAACGAGGCCGAGGGCAATGCCCTGGCCGACGGCAATCCCTACGTCGGTCCCGATGCCGTACTCAACGGCGTTTTCGCCCGCCTGGGTGCCGAGCACGACTACTTCAAGCTGAAGGACATCAAGCTCCACGCAGTCGACGGCAACCGCGTGCTCGCCACCCTCCGCTACGATGCCCGCCGCAAGGACAGCGGCAAGGTGATCGACGCCCAGGTCGCCCACCTGTGGACGACCAAAAACGGCAAGGTGACCGCCTTCCAGCAGTACGCCGACACCCATCAACTGGCGGAGGCCGCCAAGAAATAAGGCGCGCCGCTCAGACGACCCGCGTGCCACACCCCGCTTTTTTCCTGTACACTATGACTTTTTGGCGAGGGCCCGGCGACCTATCGGTCGTCGGGCTACTCCTTTCCTGCCTACGCTATCGATCATGTACGGCACGTTTGCCGAACTATAACCGGATTGCTCCCGCGCGCCGCCGCCCGCCTACTCATAAAGTGCTAGCTTAGTGCCGCGGTTTCCCACCCAATTTGAACGCCGGCGCGGTACTATATGGATGCAAGTAAGGATTTTCCCCAATTAGAACACCTTAACGAAGAGCAGCTACCCGTACCCCCATGGAAGCTGCACGACTGGACGCACTTCGCGGGGCTCTACGCCGCGGAACACGTAGCGGCGACCGAGTTCGTTATCGGAGCGACCTTCGTCGCCCTCGGCGCCCGAACGATGGATATTTTGGTGGGCCTTCTCATCGGCAATATCCTGGCCGTACTGAGCTGGACCCTGATCACCTCCCCGATCGCCGTCGACACCCGCCTGAGCCTCTACACTTATCTCAACAAGATTGCCGGAGATTCCATGACCCAGCTGTACAACTGGGCCAACATCGTCATCTTCTCCGTCATTTCGGCCGCCATGATCACCGTGTCGGCTACGGCGGTGCGCTTCGCCTTCGACATACCCGCACAGCTCAACTGGTACCCCACCAACCTGTGGTTCGTGCTGATCGTATTCTGCGTGGGGGCCGTCGTGGTGTCGATCGCGATCTACGGTTTCAACGCGGTCTCCGAATTTTCGGGTGTCTGCGCCCCCTGGTTGTTCGTGATGTTCACCAGTGGTGCCATGGTGTTGCTGCCGGCGCTCTCGTTGTCCGTACTGGGCGACACGCTGCCCGGAAGCTTTGCCGACCTCATCACCCTGGGCAATGAATCCATCTGGACGGGGGTCGACAGCAGCGGAGAACCGGGGATCGGTCTGGTCGAGGTGATCGGCTTCGCGTGGGCGGCGAATACCATCACCCACTTCGGGCTGATCGACATGGCGCTCCTGCGCTTCGCCAAGAAGAAGATTTACGGCCTGGCTACCAGCACCGGTATGATGTTCGGGCACTACGTAGCCTGGATCGCGGCCGGCATCATGGGGGCGGGCGCCGCCGTCATTCTCGGCAAAACCATCGTGGAACTGGACCCCGGAGACGTGGCCTATTACGCCCTCGGCTGGTCGGGATTCGTGATCGTGATCGTAGCCGGCTGGACAACGGCCATCACCAATCTGTACCGGGCCGGACTGGCGGCCCAGGCCGTATTCAACCGCCATTCCCGCCGCCGGACCACGCTTACGGTCGGGCTGATCACGATCGGGATCGCCTGCTTTCCGTTCGTGTTCTCTCAGATCCTGCCCCTGCTTACTTACGCCGGCCTGCTGGTCGTACCCGTAGGCGCGATCGTGTTTGCCGAGCACCAGTTGTTTCCCCGCATCGGGATGACCCGTTACTGGCTGTCCTACCGGCAACTGAGCTGGAGCACCCCGGCCGTCGCCGCCTGGGCCCTCGGACTGGTATTCGGTTTCGGACTGAACGCCCTGAACGTGATGTCCTTCTTCTACCTCTTCCTGCCCACCTGGGTCTTCACCATCCTCGTCTACACCTTCCTGGCCGCCCGTTACGGGGCCCGGGAGCGGTATCCCGAAGCCGAAAGGCGGGAAGCCGTGCGCAACGAGAAGATCGCCACCTTCCAGCGGCAGAAAGCCGATCTTACGGCCGTGCCCGTCCGGGATGATTCCGGCCTGTCCAAAGTTCTACGGATCGTATCCCTGCTGGTGCTCCTCATCACCCTCGTGCTGGCCGGCATCGTGCTGTTCGGCAGTCCCACGGAGGGAGACTACGTAGCCAACCGGGATATCTTCTACCGGTACGCCTTCGTGTGTACCTTGGTCTACTTTATCACCGCCTACTGGGCCCTGCGCCGGGAAAAAGCCCTACAAACCCACGCCTGATGGAAACGATTTTCGTCAACCAAGCCAATCTTCCCCGCCTCGCCGAGCGGATCCCCTGCCCTGACTACGATCGCTCATCGCTCACCGCCGGCGTGGTCCACGTCGGCGTGGGAGGGTTTCACCGAGCCCACCAAGCTTACTACCTCCACCGCTTACTCGCGGAGGGAGGAGCCCGCGAATGGGGCATCTGCGGCATCGGACTACGCGGAGCCGACCGGAAGATCCACGATGTCCTCACGGAGCAGGACGGCCTCTACACCCTGATCGTAAAGCACCCCGACGGTAAGGTCGACAGCCAGATCATCGGTTCCGTAATCGACTTTCTGCTCGGCGCGGAAGACCCGGAGCCCGTGATCGCGAAGATGGCCGCCCCCGCTACCCGGATCGTCTCCCTTACGATCACCGAGGGGGGTTACAATTTCAATCCCGCGACCGGCGCCTTCGATTTCGACCATCCGGATATCCGTCACGAACTCGATCACCCCGACCAACCGAAGACCATCTACGGTTTCCTGACCGCCGCCCTCCGCCGGCGGCATGCGGCGGGGCTGCCGGCGTTCACGGTCATGTCCTGCGATAACCTTCAGCATAACGGCGACATCATCCGGGAGATGCTCCTCGCTTTCGCCCGCAGGCAGGATCCCGAACTGGCTACCTGGATCGACGGTGCGGTAAGCTTTCCGAATACCATGGTGGACCGCATCACCCCCGTCACGACCCCCGAAGACATCACATATCTGCAGGAAACTCACGGCATCGCGGACGGGTGGCCCGTCACCTGCGAGCCCTTCATTCAGTGGATCGTGGAGGATAAGTTCGCCAACGGCCGCCCCGCGCTGGAACAAGCGGGCGTGCAGATCGTACCGGACGTGAAGCCCTACGAAAAAATGAAGCTGCGGCTCCTCAACGCGGGGCATTCGGTACTGGGCATTCTGGGAGCCCTGCACGGGTACGCTACCATCAACGCCTGCATGGAGGACGAAACCTTCACCACCTACCTGAGGGCGTTTCTGGACGAGGAGGTTACCCCCGTCCTCGACGCTATTCCCGGCATCGACGTGGAAGAATACAAGGATACGCTGGAGGCCCGCTTCGCTAATCCGAACATCCGCGACAAGGTCAGCCGCATTTGCTCCGAAAGCTCGGCTAAGTTGCCCAAGTTCCTAATCCCGACCCTGGTCGATAATCTGGCGCGCGGCGGGAGTATCCGCTACGCTACCCTGGTACTGGCGGCGTGGTGCTATTACAGCGACCGGCGGGTCGACCAAGACGGCCAGCCCCTCGATATCATCGACGCCATGGAGCAAACGCTGCACGAGTCGGCCCGACGGACCACCACCGATCCCGTGTCCTTCCTCCGGCAGCAGGACCTGTTCGGTGACCTGCTCCACAACGAGCGCTTTGTGTGGGAGTACACCGCGCAGGTCAACGAACTGTACGCCGGAGCGGAGATCAAACAGCGGATGCGGCGGTTGCTAGACATGGGCTCCCGGTAGACGGGGAGCTTTACCTTTAAGCAAGCCCATGGATACCGACAAGAAAAGAACGGCGCGGCGTCGCGTAGACAGTCCGCTGGGACCGGTGGAGATCGCCGCTACGGAAAGTGGTTTGAGCCGTCTCCGCTTCCTGGATGCGGCAACGGACGAAGCGCCGATCGCCTCTCCTCCCCTGGATGATGAGCCGTCAGTGAAGCTAGTGGAACATCTTGATCGTACCGAACGGGAACTCGACGCCTACTTCGCCGGCACCCTTCGTTCCTTTACGGTGCCCCTCGCTCCGGAAGGCACGCCCTTTCAGTCCGCGGTTTGGCGGGCGCTCGGGGCCGTTCCCTTCGGCGGCGTTACGGTTTACGGAGAGATTGCCCGCACCATCGGCAAGCCCCGGGGTAGTCAGGCGGTAGGGCTGGCGAACGGCCGCAATCCCATTGCCATCATCATTCCCTGTCACCGGGTCGTTGGCAAGAACGGTAAGTTGACCGGCTACGCCGGCGGCATCGAGCGGAAGAAGTGGTTACTGCGGCACGAGTCCTCCACCCTCCTCTGAGGGAAGTCGGTAGCAAATTCCGCGTTGGGCGTCCCCTATCCCTGCGCCTCGATGGTTAGCAGATCCTGTGCCCGTGACGCCCGCTCCCGCGCTTCGGCGACGGTATCGCCCAGGGCGGTCAGGTGGCCCATTTTACGGAAGGGTCTTGTCTCGGCCTTGCCGTAGAGGTGAGGATATACTTCGGGGATGGCGAGTACGTCCGTCCAGCCGGCGTAGTGAGTGGGACCGGTGTGGCCGGCTTCTCCCAGCAGGTTGATCATGGCGGCGGGGCGCAGGAGCCGGGGGTCTCCGAGCGGCAAACCGAGGATGGCCCGCAGGTGCTGGGCGTACTGGCTCGTCGCGCAGGCTTCAATCGTGTGGTGACCGCTGTTGTGGGGCCGGGGGGCCACCTCGTTTACCAGCAGTCGTCCGTCCTTGGTCAGGAACAATTCTACGGCCAGCAGGCCGACGATCTCCATCTGTTGCACCACGTCCACGGCCAGTTTGGTAGCCCGGCCGTCCGTATCGCCATCGAGGGCGGCGGGGCAGACCACGAACTCCACCAAGTTGGCGGTCGGGTGAAACTCCATCTCCACGGTGTCGAAGACCTTCACTTCCCCGGTAGAGGAGCGGGCGACGATCACCGCTAATTCTTTATCGATGTCGGCGAGTTGCTCGATGAGGCAGGGTCCGTCGAGCAGTTCATCCTCCACGTTCTCCCGGTAGCGAATGATGCTGACCCCCTGACCGTCGTAGCCCCCGGTGCGGGACTTTTGTACGAAGGGGGGCTTTAAATCGCCCGAGGTCACCGCCCGGATCACCTCCTCCTTACCGCCGAACAGCTGGAAGTCAGTGGTGGGAATACCGTGGTCGGCGTAAAACTGCTTCTGCAGTCCCTTATCCTTGATGAGATCGACGAGGGCGGGTTGGGGGTAGACTTTGACGCCCGTTCGCTCCAGTTCGTGGAGGGCACGGGTATCGATGTGCTCGATCTCGATGGTTACTACGTCGAGGCCGCGGGCGAAGGCCATCACGTCGTCGTAGTCCCGGAAATTACCCCGTTGAAATACGGTGGCGTAGGGCGCGGCCGGATAGTCGGTTGACTGGTCAAGTACGTATACGGGCAGGTGCCAGTCGGCCGCGGCCTGGCAGAGCATCTTGCCCAGTTGGCCGCCGCCCAGGATGCCGAGTTTGGGGAATTTGGACATGGGGCGAAGGTAATACCCCTAGCCGTTAGCCGTTGGACGGTTTAAAACCGTCCAACGGCTAACGGCTAACGGCTAGGGGTAATAGAATTACAACAGCGGAGCGATCACCAGGGCGACCACGCTCATCAATTTCAGCAGGATATTGAGGGAGGGGCCCGACGTATCCTTGAAGGGGTCGCCGACGGTATCTCCGACGACGGCCGCCTTGTGGGGCTCCGAACCCTTGTAGTACAGGGTTCCCTGTACGGAAGCGCCTTCCTCGAACATCTTCTTGGCGTTGTCCCAGGCACCCCCGGCGTTGGACTGGAAGATAGCCATCATGACCCCCGCGGAGGTGACGCCGGCCAGCAGACCTCCCAGCATCTCGGCACCGACGTCGGCTCCGAACAGACGGGGCGCGAAGCCGACGATCACGGGAGTAAGGACGGCGATGAGGCCGGGAGCTACCATCTCCCGGATCGAAGCGGCGGTGGAGATCTCCACGCATTTGGCGTAGTCGGCCTTACCGTCGGCGGCGTCGAAGGTGGCCTTATCGGCGGGGCTCCACAGTTTCTCGTCGTGGCCCGCGCGCTTCATCACTTCGAGAGCGGCCTTGAGTTCGGGGATCTCGTGGAACTGCCGGCGTACTTCCTGGATCATGTCGTTGGCGGCGCGACCTACGGCTTCCATGGAGAAGGCACTGAACAGGAAGGGCAGCATGGCGCCCAGGAACAGGCCGGCCATAACGTAGGGGTTGGCGATGTCGATGGTCGTAATACCGGCCGTCTGCATAAAGGCCGCGAAGAGGGCCAGGGCGGTGAGGGCGGCGGAACCGATGGCGAATCCCTTACCGATGGCGGCGGTCGTATTGCCCACCGCATCGAGCTTATCGGTCCGTTCACGTACGGCGGGCTCCAGGGCGGCCATCTCGGCGATGCCGCCGGCGTTGTCGGAGATCGGTCCGTAAGCGTCGACCGCCAGCTGAATGCCCGTGTTCGACAGCATGCCCACGGCCGCAATGGCAATACCGTAGAGGCCGGCAAAGTAGTAAGCACCAATGATGGCGGTGGCCAGGATCAGAATCGGCACGGCGGTGGAGCGCATACCCACGGCCAGACCGGCAATAATGTTGGTCGCCGACCCGGTGAGGGACTGGTCCACGATGCCCTGTACCGGCTTGGTACCCGTACCGGTGTAGTATTCGGTGATGTAGCCGATGCCGAGGCCCGCGAGCAGGCCCAGGATGATGGCGTAGAACACGCCCATGGAAGTATACGTGAAGATGACTTCGTTACCCTTAGCGTCGACCAGTTGCTTGCCGAGGCCGTCGAAGCTGATCGTCCACTCCGCGGGGAGCATCGTGGTCACGGCGAAAAACGTCAGGACCAGCATGATGGCCGCCGCGATCAGTTCGCCCGTGTTCAGGGCTTTCTGGGGGTCGCCGCCCTCCTTTACGCGTACGAAGAAGGTGCCGATGATGGAAGCCACAATACCAATACCCGCGACTACGAGGGGAAGCAACACGGCATTCAGCCCGCCAATTTCGCTCGTCGAGAATTGCGGCAGGGTGATGAAGGCGGCACCGATTACCATGGTACCGATGATGGAACCGACGTAGGATTCGAAGAGGTCGGCGCCCATACCGGCGACGTCACCCACATTGTCACCCACATTGTCGGCGATGGTCGCCGGGTTGAGGGGGTGATCTTCGGGAATGCCGGCTTCTACCTTACCGACCAGGTCGGCACCGACGTCGGCGGCCTTCGTATAGATGCCACCGCCCACGCGGGCGAAGAGGGCTATGGAAGACGCCCCGAAGCTGAAGCCCGTAAGTACGGTGATGACCCGTACGATGGCAAACTGCGCCTCGACGGTGCCGGCTACCGTGTTCTCCGGTACGAACATCCCCTGGAAAAGGAGAAAAAGCGAACCCAGACCGAGGAGTCCCAGACCGACCACGCCGAGTCCCATGACCGAACCGCCCGCGAAGGCGACGCCGAGGGCCTTACCCAGGCTCTCCCGGGCGGCGTTGGTGGTGCGTACGTTGGCCTTGGTGGCTACCCGCATGCCGATGAACCCGGCCAGGGCGGAACAGACCGCGCCGAGAATAAAACTCACCCCGATCATGTAGCTGGACGTAGCGGCGTCGGCGGTGAACATCAGGATAGCGGCCACGACCACGACGAAGATGGCCAGTACGCGGTACTCGGCCCGCAGGAAAGCCATGGCACCGTCGGCAATGTTTTGTCCGATCCGGACCATGCGCTCGTTGCCCGGGTCCTGCTTACTGACCCAGCTGTACCGAATAGCCATGAAAATGAGGGCCAGGATACCCAGTACGGGTACTGCCGTAAGTATAGTTGAAACCATAAAAGTTTGGAGATTAACTTGTTGTTGAAGAAAGAAGGTTTCTGTCTCCGATGACAAGCGATCTAGATGGCCGCAGGGGGAAGATCAAATGGGCTAACCCTACGCTTCAAAAGTTCGATGATCGAAATGTGGCGCCAAAATAGCGATTATCCACACACTTTTCCTATTGCCCCGCCCGTCGCACAAAGGGTTGCACGATCCGACCGCCCGGCCCGGTGATTTCCAGAAAATAGGTTCCGGCCGGAATATTTCCGACCGACAAGTCAAAGGTGTACAGTCCCGGCGACTGCCGCTCGGTCCGCGGCCGACCGATGGCCCGGCCCGCCGCGTCCAGCAGTTGTAGCCGCATCTCGCCGCCGCGCGTCAGGCCGTACTGTACGTACAGATGCGCACCGGCGGGGTTGGGATATACGGACAGGAGCCGCAGCCCGCCGACCGACCCGACAGCCGTAGACAGTTGCGGCGGATCGGCGGGAGCCGGGGCATCCTGCCGCTGTTTCCGCGCCGCGGGAGCGGTGGCCGGTTGCAGCCGGTGGGTACCCCGGTCGTCGACCAGTCCCGCATCGAAGTGTTCGGGATCCCCCTCCCGCAGGATATCGCTATAGTAATAGTCGGCCTGTACCCGCTCGGGGGTCACGTCGAGCAGGAAGTAGCCGTGACTCATCAGGTCGACGTACTTCATGTGGGGGTTGGGGTTCCCCAAATCAACACCCGGGACGGGAACGAGCGGACGGTTGATCTGCGCGGAAAGCTGGGCGGCCTCCGCGCGACCGATGGTCTCGTCGAAATTGGCCGACGTAATACTCGGCGTCAGGAATTCTACGGCTACGGCGCCCTCCCCGCTCGCTGCATCGTAACCGTCATTGGGCCGGTACCGGGGAATGCTGTCGTAGCCCATCACGCTGGTAAAGGAGATATCGACCGGCGACTTGGTCACCTCGTAAGCTACGCTGGCGTGAAAACTGCCGGTGAGGATAACCACGTCGGCAATCTTTTCGGATGCCAGGAAGTCGATCATCTCCGCCCGCTCGGCCGGGTAGCCGGCCCAGGTGTCCAAAAACAGGCTCTCCGTATCGTTGTAGGACCGGTCCATGGCCACGCCCGCCCATCCGATGTTGAAGGGGGAGAACATGACCTGCTGGCCGATGATCTTCCAGCGGGCGGTGGACTGGCGGAGCTGTTCCTTCAGCCAGGCCTTCTGGGGCGGGCCGAGTAGGGTGCGATCACTGGCGTACAGCGCCGGACTGACCGAATTGTATATCTGCTGATCGCGGGCCTCGATGCGGGTGTCGAGCATGATCAGATCGACCAGGTTTCCGTACCGGATACTGCGGTAAATGCGTTTGCCGCCGGGATCGCGGATCGGTAACCACTCGAAGTAGGCTTGTTTGGCCGCCGCCTTGCGCGCCTGCCAGCTCCCTTCGTTCGGCTGGTGGCCGTGCGCACCGTCGCGGTAGCTGTTGTTGGCGTACTCGTGGTCGTCCCAGACGGTGATCAGGGGGTGCTGTTGGTGCACGCGCAAGGACTGGGGATCCAGACGGTAGGTGCTGTAACGGGCCCGGTACTCGAAGAGGGTGACGACCTCAATGGCCGGGTCCACGGGCCGCTCGTTGATGATGGAATCTCCGTCCACGCCCGGGTTAGCGGATTCGTAAATGTAGTCGCCCAGATGCAGGATCGCATCGAGATCGTTTCGATCAGCGAGATGGCCGTAGGCGTTGAAGTACCCGGCCTGGTAATTGCTGCAACTGACCACCCCGAATCTCAGGTGATTGACGGCACTGCCCGCGGGCGTGGTCTTCGTACGTCCCGTGAGGGAATGCGCCTCCAGCGCCGTAAACCCGTAGTAGTAAGTTGTACCCGGCGCGAGTCCGGTGACGTCGACTTTCACGGTGTAATCACGTTCCGCGGAGGTCGCAAAGGTGCCGGAGCGTACCACCTGCTTGAGCGCGGCATCGGTCGCAACGACCCACTCCACGTCAATGCTTTCCCCGTTCAGTGTTTCTGGAGTGACCCGTGTCCAGATGATCACGCGGTCGTCTAGGGGATCGCCCGAGGCCACCCCGTGGTAAAAGGGCTTCAGTCGCTCCTGCAATACGTCGACTTCGTCAAGGTCCGAGGGGCGGCTGTTGCGGTAGAGTACGGAGCCGTACTCAAAATCAGGGTTCCCTTCTTGTGCGCGTAGGGGCGCTACCGTACCCAGCACGTAAAAACAGCACAGGAGAAGGATATGTGTTTTCATACGTTCGGTATCGGTAAGGGGGAGCGGGTCCTCCGGAGGGCAAAATACGTCGCTTCCGGTCGGGTCATCGCTTAATCAGCGGTTGTACGCTGCTGCCCCCCGCGGAACGAATACGCACGTAGTACGTACCGGCCGGATATTCGTGCAGCCGCACCGCCAGCCCGTATACGCCGGCGATCTGATCGAGTTGCCGGAGCGTCCGCAGCTTTCTCCCCGCGGCATCGAGCAGGGTGATCTCCACCCGCCCGCTCCTGCGCAGGGCATACTGGAGTTGGGCTTCCGCGCCGACCGGGTTTGGCGACAGCGACAGTACGGTCACTTCGTCGGGATCGGTCACCGCGGTGGTCGTACCGGGCGGGTCGGCGGGGGCCGGTGCATCGGACCGGGACTTTGCAGCGGCGGGAGCGACTGCTGACTGCAGCCGGTGGGTGCCGCTGTCACTAAAGTACCCGGCGGCGAAGGATTCCTCGTTGCTCGGTTGCAGGATTGGCCCGTAGAAGTAGTCGGCCTGCACGCCCGTGGGTCGCACGTCGAGCACGTAGTAGCCGTGCTGCGTCAGGTCGGCGTACTTCAGGTGAGGATTGGGGTTTCCCGGCTCGAGCGTATCCACGCGGGGCAGGGGTTGGTTGACTCGCGCCTGTAGCGCCAGCGCGATGGGCAGAGAAACGTTCTCGTCAAAGTTGGCCGCCGAAATACTTGGGGTAGCGAATTCCACGGCCACCGCGCCGCTGCCGGTAGCGGGATCATAGTCGGTAGCCCCGTACACCGGCACCCGCTGGCCGTCCACTTCCCGAAAGGACAAAGCGACCGGCGGATCGGCCACCTCGAAGGCGAGGCTGACGTGAAAGTCTCCCGTAAGCAGGACGACGTTTTCGATCGGCTCGTTTTCAATAAACTGAGTGATTTGGGTCCGCTCCGCCGGATAGCCGTCCCAGATGTCGAGAAATCCGCTTTCCACGAATTCGTAGGGTTGTCCTACCAGGGCTCCGCTCCAGCCTACGTTGAATTCGGAGAAGATCACCTGGTTACCGATCAGTTTCCAGCGGGCGGTGGAGGTCCGCAGTTGGTCCAGTAACCAAGCCTTCTGGGCGGCTCCGAGCATGGTACGATCTTCGGCGTAGAGGGCCGGATCGGTGACGTCGTCCAGCTGGCGGTCGCGGCCCTCCAGGCGGGTATCGAGCATGACCAGGTCGGCGATGTCGCCGTAGGATATCTTGCGGTAGATACTGCGGTTGCCGGTATCCCGGATCGGCATCCACTCGAAGTAGGCCCGCCGGGAGCGGTCCTTACGGTCTTCCCAACTGCCTTCGCTTCCGGATTGGTGATTGCTGGCACCACCGGCATAACTGTCGTTAGCGGATTCGTGGTCGTCCCACACCGCGATGATGGGATGCTGCTGGTGCAGGCGGCGCAGATCGGGGTCGAGGCGGTAAGTCCCGTAGCGGGTACGGTAGTCGAACAGGCTCACGATCTCCCGGTCGGGGGCTACGGTGCGGTCATCCCATACCTCCGCGTTGCCGTACACGAAATTGGCGTACTCGTAGATGTAGTCGCCCAGATGAATCACGGCGTCCAGGTCGTTGCGTTCCGCTAGGCGGGCGTAAGCGTTGAAGTAGCCGGCCTGGTAGTTGCTGCAGCTTACGACCCCGAAGCGAAGATGGTCGGAAGTAGAACCGGTGGGCGTAGTCTTCGTGCGGCCCGTCAGGGAGGGGCGTCCGAGCGCGCGAAATCCGTAGTAGTAGGTGGTGCCGGCGGCCAGTCCGTCCACGTCGACCTTCACCGTGTAGTCGAGGTCGGCGTCGGTAGTAACGGTGCCTTCCCGTACGACTTGTTCCAGTTGGGGATCGGTGGCCATGGTCCAGGCCACTTCCAGGGGTTGGTTTCCGAGGCTGTCGGGGGTCACGCGGGTCCAGATGATCACGCGGTCCGCCAGGGGATCACCCGAGGCTACGCCGTGGTAAAAAGGATAGAGGGCTTCGTCCACCCCCTCTACCGCGGCGCCCCCCAGTTGGCGGTCGTGGGTATAAATCGTTTGGGCGGGTGCGCGGGAGCCGAGTAGAATACCGAGCAGCAAACCAACGTACACCGGGAGCCGCATAGAATAAGAGTTTATGTTCCCCGAAAAGGTACGGCTTCTCGGTCGGGACTCGTCGGGGACGTCGACCGACCCTTGCAAAATTACCGGGCCCCGCCTATATTTGCCGCCCGATACGCTTCGCGAGCGCGCGAAGATTTTTTATAACGAAGGGTGGAGAGATCAGGCTCTGTGAAACCCTGGCAACCACTTTCCCGATGGCTCGGGAAAAAAGGTGCCAAAGCCTGTCCCGCTGTGCGGGAGACTATAAAACCACCGTAATATGCCACATGCCACCTCCGGGAGCGTTCCCGGCACTTCCCCCCTCTTTGCTGACCGCGATAGCCTGCCTGACCTGCTGGCCGCCCTCGTCGAAGAAACCTCCCACTTTTTTACCACCCTCCCCCAGCGCCGCGCCGGTGCGATTCAGCCGTTCGCCGAGCGGCTGCCGCCCACCCAGTTTCGGGGCGGCTTCGCCCGCGCAACCGCCCTGGTCTACGACGAGGAGTTCGGGGAAGGCCGGGGGGCCATCGCCACCCTGCGCCACTGTATTCGCCGCTTCGATGAGTTGATCGTCGCATCCTCTTCCCCCCGCTACCTGGGCTACGCGACCGGCGGCGTCACCCCGGCCGCCCTGGCCGGCGACTGGCTTACCAGCGTGTACGACCAGGACCCCCGGGGACTTACGTGGTTCGGCGATGCCTCCGGCCGCATCGAGTACGATACGATCCTGCACTTGTTGAATTTGCTCGGCCTCTCCGCTAATTTCAACGGGGGGTTCGTCCCTGGGGCTACCACGAGTCATCTCACCGGTCTGGCCACCGCGCGGCAGTGGGCCGGGGCATTGGACAATCACAACGTTGCCCGGAACGGTAGCCGCAAGCCCGTTATCGTTTACGCCGCGACCCCCCATGCTACAGTATCCAAGGCACTCGGCCTGCTCGGACTCGGGACCCGGGCACTGCACCGCATCCCCTCCCTGCCCGGCCGGGAAGCCATCGACGTGACGGAGCTCGCCCGTACCCTGGAAGCCGCCCCCGCCGGACCGATGATCGTGGTCGCTACCGCGGGAACGAATACCGCGGACTTCGACGATATCTACGCGATTCTGGCTCTACGCGAGCGGTTTCGCTTCTGGCTACACGTCGATGCTACCGCCGGGTGCTTCGCCGCGCTGCTCTCGGATACCGACCGTCTGCGGGGCTGGGAGTCCGCCGACAGCATCGCGATCGACAATCACCACTGGTTGAACGTTCCCCACGACAGCGCGACCTGGTTCGTGCGAAAAGAGCACGAAGTGCACCAACTGGTCACCTTCCGTCACGAAGAGGCGCATCACGCACCCCGCTCGCAGGAACACTTCGATTACACTTCGCTGAGCCCGGACGACAGCCGGCGGCTCCGGGCCCTCCCCGTCTGGTTCACCCTGCGGGCGTACGGGCGGCAGGGATACGCGGACATTGCTTCCCGCTGTGTAGCGGCGGCGTCCGCCTTCGGCGAACAGGTGGCGGCTCACCCCCGCCTGCAATTACTGGCGCCGGTACGCCTCAACGTAGTGGCCTTCACCGTCCGAAATGCGGGCGCGAGCGTAATTGACCGCCTCCTGCAGACCATCAACGACAACGGCCGCTACTTCCTTTCCCGTACCGTGGTCGACGGACGGGTGGGCCTGCGGGCCGCCTTCTATCACTGGCAAACCTCCGAACGGGACGTCCGGTGGCTGTATTCGGAAATCCAGTCCACCTTGGCCTCCCTGACTTCCACCGCTCCCGCGCACCCGCCCAAATCATGAATGTACCGCCCCGGTGCCGCTGCCGGCATTCTTTTCTCATCTACTAATCTGACTACTTTATGCACTTCGAAACACTCCAACTACACGCCGGCCAGGAGGTCGACGAACACTCCCGTAGCCGCGCCTTGCCGCTGTACCAGACGTCCAGTTTCACCTTCCGCGACAGTGAGCACGGCGCCAAGCTCTTCGGCCTGCAGGAGTTCGGGAACATCTACACCCGCATCATGAACCCGACCACCGACGTCTTCGAAAAGCGCATTGCGGCGCTCGAGGGCGGCGCGATGGCCCTGGCAACGGCATCGGGACAGAGTGCGCAGTTCCTGGCTATCAACAACCTGGCCTCGGCCGGCGACAACATCGTCAGCAGCGCCCTGCTCTACGGCGGCACCTACAACCAGTTCAAGGTGGCCTTCCAGCGCATCGGCATTGAGGTGCGCTTCGCCGAAAGCACCGACCCGGCCGACTTCGAAAAGCTGATCGACGACCGTACGAAGGCGATCTACACCGAAACGCTGCCCAATCCCAGCTTCCTGGTACCCGACTTCGACGGGCTCAGCGCGCTGGCCGAAAAGCACGACCTGCCCCTGGTGGTCGACAACACCTTCGGCGCGGCCGGCTACCTCTGCCGCCCCATCGAGCACGGTGCCCACATCGTAGTCCAGTCGGCCACCAAATGGATCGGCGGCCACGGCACCAGCATCGGCGGAGTGATCGTCGACAGCGGTAGGTACGACTTCGGTAACGGCAAGTACCCCCAGTTCACCGACCCCAGCCCGGGCTACCACGGCATGGTTTTCAATGATGTCTTCGGCAAGGATGGCCCCTTCGGCAATATCGCCTTCGCGATCCGTGCCCGGGTAGAAGGACTGCGGGATTTCGGCCCGGCCGTGTCTCCCTTCAACGCCTGGATGTTCGTGCAGGGACTGGAGACCCTCAGCCTGCGGGTGGACCGCCACTGCGAAAATGCCCAGGCCCTGGCCGAATGGCTCAGCGGCCACGATAAGGTGGAGAGCGTGAGCTACGCCGGTCTGCCCGATCACCCCGGCCACGCCAACGCCAACAAATACCTGCGCAACGGCTTCGGTGGCGTACTGAATTTCAATGTACGGGGCGGCAAGGAAGACGCGACCAAGGTCGTCGATAACCTGAAGCTCATCAGTCACCTCGCCAATGTCGGAGACGCCAAGACGCTGATCATTCAGCCGGCGGCCACGACCCACCAGCAGCTCAACGAGCACGAGCAACGGGCAGCCGGCGTGGAACCCAACGCTCTACGCATCAGCGTCGGCATCGAGCACATCGACGACATCATGGCCGATCTGGAGCAGGCCCTGGCCCTCCTCTAATCATCGCCGGCGATCTTCCGGGGGGGCACGTCCCTTCCGGGAGATTGCCGGTCATTAAATTAAATAGCGTGACCGCTGCATACTACAAGGATCAGTACTGGGTACTCCACGGTAAGTTACCCATGTTCGGTAAGGGGATGGAGGAGAGCCTCGAGCCAGTGCCCGCCGCCGATTTTCACCGCCCCGTGGGCCACCGGACCATCGCCCAACTGATCGGACACATCGTCGCGTGGCGCAGGAATACCGCCCTGCGGCTGCAAAAGCTGCCCCGCCCGAAGATCGAACTGAACTCCCCCGAGGACTGGCCCGACTACTCCGGGAAATCCAAAACCGACATGCTCCGGGAGCTCGCGGAGACTCACCAACTCATGCGGCAGGCGATAGAAGCATTCGACTATACGACGCTGGAGCACACCCTGCACCCCGACTATTACTACCAAAACCGTCACCTCATCGACGGGGCCATACAACATGACATTTACCACCTCGGACAGATCAATCTGCTCGTCAGTATCCTGCAAGCGAAGTCGCCCGAATCCGCCTAACCATCCGATGCCCCTGACCAAATACCTCTACATCGATCACCCCTTCCGGCTGGAATCCGGGGTGACCCTGCCCTCCGTCACCGCCGCCTACCACACCTCCGGGGAGCTGAACGCGGCGCGGGACAACGTCATCTGGGTCTGCCATGCCCTGACGGCCAACAGCGACTGCCAGGACTGGTGGCCGGGCCTCGTCGGCCGCGGCTGCACCATCGATCCGGAGAAATACTTCATCGTGTGCGTCAACATGCTGGGAAGCAGCTACGGCAGCACCAGCCCCCTGAGCCATAACCCGGAGACAGGCCGCCGGTACGGTCTCGACTTTCCGCTCGTTACCACGAAAGACAACGCCCGCTTTTTCTCCCTCGTAGCCGATTACCTCGGCATTCGCAGGATCCGGTTGCTGATGGGCGGCAGTATGGGCGGACAACACAGTCTGGAGTGGGCCTGTGCCGAGCCTCACCGCTTCGACCTCCTGTGCGTACTGGCCACCAACGCCCGCCATTCGGCCTGGGGGATCGCCTTCAACGAAAGTCAGCGGATGGCACTGCGCGCCGACCCGACCCTCGGAACGGAGGCCCCGCAGGCGGGCAAGGCCGGTCTGGAAGCGGCCCGGGCAATCGCCATGCTTAGCTACCGCCATTACCGCACCTACGTGATGTCGCAATCGGAACCCGACGAGGAGATGTACGACGACTTCCGCGCCAGCAGCTACCAGCGGTACCAGGGCTACAAGTTGTGGAAGCGCTTCGATCCGGTTTGCTACTACGGCCTTTCCCGTGGCATGGATACCCACAACGTGGGTCGGGGCCGCGGCGGCGTAGCTAAGGCCCTGAGCGCGGTAAGCTCCCCCACCCTCGTCATCAGCATCGACACCGATCTCCTCTTCCCCATCGAGGAACAGGGCATCCTGAGCCGCTACATTCCCAACAGCCGGCTTGAGGTGATGCATTCCGACTTCGGCCACGACGGTTTCCTCACCGAATCGGTCAAGATCGGCGAGTTCCTGGCGGATTTCCTCAGCGATCAACTCCGGATCGACGCCACCACCAAGCGGGCCTTTACGGATGGCCTCACGGGCCGCAAGTTCGCGGTACCGGGATCGGAGGAAGTGTAAAGAATCCGGCCTTACTTAGCTACCAAAGTGTCCTCCCGCGGTCCGGGCACCGGAATGCACAGTGCATCGAGTTGTGCCAGCGTACCCAGGAACACGTTCTGGTCGACCCGGCCGACGATACCCGGGGAGCGGGCCCCGTCGGTGTACTGCCAGAATTGGTAGCCGCGTCCGCAGACGGTCACGGGTTCGCGCTCATCGTACCGGGCCAGCCACAGGGGGTAATCGTCGAATTGCCCGGCCAGGTGACGGTTATAGAAATTAAGTCCGGTATACAGAATGGGTTTAACCCCGTAGTGAGCCTCGGCCAGTTCCAGCCACTCCCGCACGTGACGGACCAGTTCGGGGCCGGTGAGGTTGCCCCGGCTTTCCACGTCGAGCACGGGGGGCAGATCGCCGGCCTGCAACTTGACCAGATCGATGTAATTACTCAGCTGGCGTTCGATGCTGGTGTGGGGCAGGAAGAAATGGTAGGCACCCCGGCGGAGTCCGACGCGGCCGGCTTCCATCCAGTTGGCGCGGAAGGCCAGATCGCGGTGGCTCCACCCCTCGGAGGCCTTGATGAAAGCAAAGTGATGGCCGGCACCGGCGACGCTGTCCCAGTCGATCACGCCCTGATAGCGGCTGACGTCGATGCCCTGGATCGGGTAGCGCTCACCGATCTCCTCCCGCTGGCAGGACACCACCAGCGCGGTGACTAAAATGCATAATATGGTGATCGGTCGGCGCAAAACGGAGGTGGGGCGGGGTGCAATGTATCTAAATTACGGAAAATACCGCAAAGCGGGTTTTATTCCGCCGCGAGCACGCCCCGGATGTTCCAGTTGACGCGTTCGCCGTTGATGTCCCGGAAGCCGGCCCACTGGGTAGCGTTCGAAAGCAGGAGCAGATCGCCGTTAGGACTGTAATTCCGGCCGGCGTCGCAACCGACCGAGAAGGGCTCGCCGTCGGCCAGCTCGACCTCCACGGCCAGCCAGATGCCCTCACCGGTGATTTCGATGCCGGGGATGAGGCGGTCTTCGATCCATTCGGTGTTGCTGATGCGGGCGGTGATGTCCTTTCGGTAGAGTTCGGGGCCGGGGGTACGATCGTCGGGCCCCTCCCCGAATACCACGACCCGGGTGGCCAGCGGTACCTGCGTAAGGTAGAAAGTGACCTTTTCCAGCGTGCGGCCGGTGTAGGGCTGGGTTTCGGACGGCGGGAAGTATGCGGCGAAGAGGTTCGTACCGGGCGGAAGCTGGGGCGCGGTCACGTTGGGACCGTCGTAGTTGAGGGTGGTCACTACGGCGGGGTCATCCTCCTTACACCCCAGCCACAGGAGGGGAACGAACAGGAGCAGAATGTACGGCAGGGCGGAAGGTTTCACGGGGCGGGAGTTTGTCCGGTAAGATCGGAGATAAGACGTGGCCGGGAAAGTTCCGGTTGCTTAAGGGGAGGTTAAAACAGTCGTGCGAAAGATGGAACACGGAATTGCGGTCGGCCAGTGTTGCGTTTGCCACCTTTGTGAAAACTCTTACCCCGTACCGTGAAGCTAAACCGGGAGATTCTTCGTCTTGCCCTTCCCAATATACTGAGCAACGTCTCCGTACCGCTCATCTCCAGTTTCGATACGGCGCTGATGGGCAGCCTGGGGGGTACGCACATCGCGGCCGTAGGCTTGGGAAGTATGGCCTTCAATTTCGTGTACTGGAACTTCGGCTTCCTGCGCATGGGCACTACCGGCATCACGGCCCAGGCGTACGGACGGAAGAGCGGTCCCGAGCAGTCCCAGGCCCTCGTGCGGGGGGCGCTGCTCGCGCTGGCGATCGGACTGAGCCTGGTGCTGCTTCAGCGGCCGCTGATCGTCTTCACCGAATGGCTGCTGAATATCCGGGCCGACCAGATCGTCCTGGTGGAAGAGTACTTCTTTATCCGCATCATCGCTGCTCCGGCAGCCCTGCTGCAGATGGTGCTGCTGGGCTGGTTCTTCGGTCGGCAGAACGCCGTGTGGCCGCTTATCCTGACGCTGGTGGTCAACGCGACCAACCTGGCCCTGAGTTACTACCTCGTCGCCGTCTCCGGATGGGGCATCGCCGGCGTCGCCTGGGGAACGGTGGCGGCCCAGTACGGTGGTCTGTTGCTGGGCGGCGGCTTTCTGCTGTATGGCCGCTACCGTGACCGGGATTGGCCGCTCCGCCGTAGCGCACCGCACCCGCGTCCCCGCCCGGATGGTGGTGTTAGTCTGGCCGCTTTCTTCCGCATCAACCGCGACATCTTCATTCGCACCGTCTGCCTCACACTCAGTTTCGCCTTTTTCTATAACCGGGCTAACGCCCTCGACGTAGGCACCGCCACCGTGGCCGCTAACGTCATATTACTTCAACTCGTGAACTGGCTCAGCTACGGCATCGACGGCTTCGCCTTCGCGGCCGAAAGTCTGGTGGGAAAGTACGCCGGTGCCGAACGGCCGGACCAACTGCGCCGCGTCATCCGCCTACTCTTCGCCTGGGGTATGGGCCTGGCCGGTGTATACGCCGCGGTTTACGGACTCGGGGGCTACGGCCTGCTCTCCCTCTTCGCGCCGGAAGCCAGTGCCGGAGACACCCTGGCGGCCGCCTACCATTACCTTCCGATCGTGGTCCTGTTCAGTCTGATGGCAACGCCCTGCTACCTCTTCGACGGTATCTTCGTGGGGCTCACCGCGGCCCGGGCCATGCGACAGACCATGCTCCTGGCCTTCGCCGGCTACCTGATCAGCTACTACCTCCTGGGACAGTACCTGGGCAACTGGGGCCTCTGGGGCAGCCTGCTGTTCTTCATGATACTAAGGGCGGTAATGCAATGGTGGTGGTGGAGGAGGGGGTTGGTATGGTAATCTGGTAGTCTGGTAGTTCGGTAGTTGCTGATGGATTACTACTGTACTACTGTACTATTCTACTAACGTACCAACTACCTTACACCCATGTTCTACTCCTCCATATCCGCTACCCAAACCGCGCTCGCCGCCGGAGAAGTGACGACCGTGCAACTCGTGGAGCGCTATCTGGCTAGTATCGGCGACCAGCGCTACCTGAACATTTACGTGGAAGTCTTCGCGGATGAAGCCCTACAGCAAGCAAAGGAACAAGACGGGCGGCGGCGCGCGGGAGCAAGGCTGGGACGACTGGCCGGCATCGTGCTCAGTATAAAGGACGTGATCTGCTATGTAGGCCACGGGGTCAGCGCGGGTTCCGCCATGCTCGAAGACTTCGTGTCGCCCTACACCGCTACGGCCCTGCAGCGCCTGCTGGACGAGGACGCCATCATCATCGGCCGCACCAACTGCGACGAATTCGCCATGGGCAGCGGCAACGAAAACAGCCACTACGGCCCCACGCGTAATGCCGCGGATCCGGCCCGGGTGCCCGGGGGCAGCAGCGGTGGGGCCGCCGTGTCGGTACAGGCCCGTACCTGCCTGATGGCCGTGGGTTCCAGTACGGGCGGATCGGTCCGGCAGCCGGCTTCTTTCTGCGGACTATACGGCTTCAAGCCCACCTACGGCCGCATCAGCCGCTACGGGCTTATTGCCTACGGAAGTAGCTTCGACCAACTCGGGTTACTCGCCCACGATCCCACTGACATCGCCCTCGGACTGGAAATCATGGCCGGCGCCGATAATTATGACGCCACCGCGCCGAATCGTCCCGTGCCCGCCTACACCCGGGCCGAGAGCGAAGGCAGCAAGCGCATCGCCTACTTTCCCGACGTGCTGAACAGCAAAAAACTGGACGGGTCCATCCGCAAGGCTACGGAGGATGCCCTGCAGGAATTCCGGGACGCTGGCCACACCGTAGAGCCGGTCACCTTTGACTACTTTGACTACGTCGTGCCGACCTATTACGTGCTCACGACGGCGGAGGCAAGCAGCAACCTCAGTCGCTACGACGGTATGCGCTACGGCTACCGCAGCCCGAATGCCGCAACGCTGGAAGAAACGTACAAGCAGAGCCGATCGGAGGGATTCGGCACGGAGGTGCAACGCCGTATTCTACTGGGCACCTTCGTCCTGAGCAGTGGCTACTACGACGCTTTTTACGGGAAGGCACAGCGGGCACGCCGCGTGATTCAGGAGCAGCTACGGGGGATTCTGGCCGACTACGACTTCATCCTGATGCCCGTCTCGCCCAGCCAACCCTGGCCGGTGGGCGAACAGACGGACGATCCCGTCGCCAACTATCTGGCGGATATTTATACCGTACTGGCTAACCTAGCGGGCCTACCGGCCATCGCCATTCCGACCGGAAACGCGGAAGGCAGTCACCTACCCGTCGGCTACCAATTGATGGCCGATCTATGGGAAGAAGAGGCCTTGCTGGCGTTTACCCGCCGCATAAAAAAATAGCGACGCACCCCGGGGGTACGCCGCTATTACAATCTAAGGTTTTAAATATCTACTCCGGAACGGTGAGGGTACCGTTTTCCGCTTTTTGCTGGAGCTGCTCCGTCGGGGTGATGGCAACTTCCACGCGCCGGTTGGCCTGCCGGCCGGCATCGGTATCATTGGTCTGTACGGGACGGGTCTCACCGAATCCTTCGGTGGTCATGCGGGTACGGTCGATGCCCAGGCTGCTCAGGTAGTCAGCTACGCTGGCGGCGCGCTGCTCGCTGAGGCGCTGATTGCTGTTGTCGCTGCCTACGTTATCGGTGTGACCGTCGATCTTGATGTTGGTATCGGGGTACTTTTTAAACACGTCGGCCATCTTCTGCAATTCGATGCGGCTGGCGTCGGTCAGGGAATACTTACCGAAGGCGAAAAGCACGCCGCTGTCGAATGTAATGGTGTAACCGGTAGTCACGGTTTCTCCATCTTCGGTGGTGCTTTCCACCCGGGCTACTTCGGCACCTTCGATCTGCTCGACCTCCTCGGCCTGCTTATCCATGTAGTCACCGATGACCGCTCCGGTCGCGCCGCCGATCACGGATCCGATGATGGCACCCTTCGTACCGCTGCCGTTGTTCTTGCCGATGGCTCCTCCGACAACGCCGCCGACGGCACCACCGATCGCGCCGCCCTTAACGGCTTTGCTTGAGTTACAGCCGGTGCCGAGCACGAGCAGGAGAGCGAGAAAAAGGAGGGGAAAGGATTTGGTTATAGCTTTCATATCAAGTGTGGTTAGGGGTTCTAATCTCCTGCTAAAACACACCGCGCTTACTCCATGTTTGGTCACCTTTCCTTAAGGGGAAGTTATCGTTCGTTGGCGGCCGACCAGATCGGCTACGATGCGGGCCGATAGTAAACATAGGGGCAAACCGCCCCCCGGATGGACGCTGCCACCCAGAAAGTAGAGTCCGGCGATCTCGCGACTGAAGTTGGGGTGCCGCAGAAATGCCGCCATCCGGTTGTTACTGCTGGTGCCGTAGAGGGCCCCCTGGTGGCTGCCGGTGAGTCGTTCGATGTCGGGAGGAGTGACCGTGCGCTCTGTCCTAATGTGTCGTTCAAGCCAAGCAGGCGGGGACGCGGGAGCAAGGTGTTTTCCAAGGGCAGCAACCACGCGCCTCCGCAGTCGGGCCGTCATCGCCTCCCAGTCCTGGCCGGTATCCGCGGGCGCATTGACCATTACGAACCAGTTCTCGTGACCGGGGGGTGCGTCCGCAGCTACCAATTTACTGCTGACGTTGACGTAGATGGTCACGTCGTCGCTCAGGCTGCCATCCTCGAGACGAGAGAATTCCCCGGCGTAGTCCTTGCTGAAAAAGATGTTGTGCAACCCCAGTTCCGGAAACGCTCGGTCGATGCCCCAGTAAAAGATGACGGCGCTGGTGCTTTTCTGTTGGTTCAGGGTGATCTTCGGTTGCCGGGCCCCGGGCAGGAGGCGATCGTAAGCGAGCCAGACGTCCATATTGCAGACGACGGTGTCGTACCGAATTTCCTTGCTATTTACCTGAATACCCCGCACCTGCGTCCCCGCCCGTTCTATCCTATCTACGCGTTGGTTGAAGTGGTAGCGGACGCCCAGCCGCCGTCCCAGTTCGTAGATGCTCGTTGCGATGTCGTACATCCCACCGGCCGGCAGGTAGGCCCCGAAATGGTGCTCGAAGTGGGGGATCATCGACAGGAGGCCGGGTGCCTTGTAGGGGTTGCTGCCGTTGTAGGTGGCGAAGCGATCGAAAAGCTGGACGAGGCGGGGGTCCTTTAGTGCCGCCTCGTGTACCTCGTGCATGCTTTTGAAGAGGTCGAGGCCCGGAATTTTGAGCATGGCGTAGGCCACCTGCGGGTCCAGCCAGGTACTCGCTTTGTGGAGGCTTTTTTCCAGGAAGGTGCGACCGGTGAGTTCGTACTTGCGGGCGGCGGTGTCCATGAACTCCCGCACGGCCCGTTCTGGTACGTCGAAGGTTTCCGCGGCGGAACGTACCAGGTCGGCGGTGGACGCGGGAGCGGTAAATCGGGTACCATCGGGCCACCAGTACCGGCACACCTCGGGCAGGCGGGTATAGTTGAAGTGGTCGCGGGGGTCTTCGCCGGCCAGCACGAAGAGCTCGTCTACGTACTGCGGCATCGTAAAGAGGGAGGGGCCGAAGTCGAAGCGGTAGCCACCGGGCAGGGAAAACTCGGAGAGTTTGCCGCCGGGTCCGTCGCTGGTTTCGTAAACGTCGACGGCGTGGCCGGCGGCGGCAAGCCGAACGGCGGCGGCGAGCCCGGCGATGCCGGCTCCGATAACGGCGGTTTTCATGCTGGGGGAAACCGTAGGGCGTCCAAAGGGTTTATCTTTCTTGCAGTGCGTCCACTCCACCGCTTGCCGCTTCGGCAGTAAGAGGAAAGTCCGGGCAACGTAGGGCACCACGCCGGCTAACGGCCGGGGCTCCTCCTTCGGGCGGGGTACGGAATAGTGCCACAGAAAACAAACCGCCACTCCCGATCCGTCGGGAAGGTAAGGGTGAAAACGTGGGGTAAGAGCCCACGCCGTGCGGCAGCAATGTCGCGTGGGGGTAAACCCCGTGGGTTGAAATACCAAACAGCGTTCCCTTCGCTTCGGCGAGGACGGCCGGCCCGGTCGGAAGCCAGGAACGCGGGTAGGTAGATCGAGCCGGTGAGCAATTGCCGGCCTAGATAAATGGTGGAGCGTCCCGACTTGGTCGGGGCCGACAGAACCCGGCTTACCGGAACGCCCTGCACGGACGGCTCTCTTCCTCGGAAGGGGGCCGTCCGTTTTTTGGGGCATAGAGTTAATCCAACTGTTGGACGATCATCATGCGGCACGGCCGGCCGTCGAGCACGCCGGAGCGGTGCCCCCGTTGGTCGGTGGTGCCCTGGTCCTCGCCGAAGCTCAGCTCCCCGGTCCGCATTTCCACGCGGGTGCCGTCCATGGTTTCGACCCACCAGCCTCCGGAGAGGGGGATGATCCACTGGGGGGCGGGGTTTTCGTGCCAGTCGCCGTCGAAGTCGGCGGGGAGTTCGGAAAAGATGATCCGCGTCTTGCCGGGGGGGAGGAGGTTGTTCCACTGCTCGCCGGAGCCGCCGCCCATGCTCTGGAGGTCGAAATCGGTGAGGTACTTACGTTGCTGGCGGCTGGTGCCCGTGGTGTCGGTGTAGACGTGCCAGTAGGGGATGGCGGGTTTTGGAGACATGGTGGTGGTGTTTTGATGGATGTCGCTGCTGGAAGCAGCGTTGTGCTGGCGCTGCTGGAAGCAGCATTGTACAGCGCTGCCGGAAGCAGCATTGTACGGCGCTGCCGGAAGCAGCATTGTACCAGCGCTGCCGGAGGCAGCATCGTACAGCGCTGCCAGAGGCAGCATCGTACGGGCGCTGCCGGAAGCAGCATCGTACGGCGCTGCTGGAAGCAGCATCGTACTAGAGGAGGGCGGCACCGAAGACGCCGGCCGAATCGCCGAGCTTGGGGCGGAGGAAGCGGGTATCCATGCGGGGGTTGAAGAGGTGATCGACGACCCGGGGTACGCCGAATTCGTAGAGTTCTTCGATGTTGCCGAGGCCGCCGCCGAGCACCACCGCGTCGGGGTCGAGGACGTTGATGATGTTCGCGATGCCCTTGGCGAAGTAGTGGAAGAAGCGCTCCAGGGTGCGGGTAGCGGCCGGGTCGGTACCGGCGCGGTAGCGGGGGACGATCTCGCGCATGGTCAGCGCCCGGCCACTCATACGGAGGTAATAGCGTTCGAGGGAGGGGCCAGCCAGAATTTGCTCGGTGCAGCCGACGCGGCCGCAGTAACAGTAGCCACCCGAAGCGTCGAGGTAGGTGTGGCCCCATTCCCCGCCGATGCCCTGGGCCCCGCCGATGATCTTGCCGTCGACCACCACGCCACCCCCGGTACCCGTGCCGAGGATCACGCCAAAGACGACCCGGGCGTCGGACACCTGTTTAGGAACGCATCCCAACAGGGCCTCGGCTACGGCGAAGCAATTGGCGTCGTTGGCCAGCTTCAGGGGCCGCCCGAGGAGGCGTTCGAGATCGCGGCCCAGGGGCCGGTCATTCAGGACGACGGTATTGCTGTTCTTCATTAGTCCCGTCGGAGGGTCGATGGTGCCGGGGGTACCGATGCCGACGGACTCGGCGGTTACGCCGGTGGCCTTTTCCAGTTCGTTGACGACCCGGGCGATGCGGTTCAGGATATGATCGTAGCCACCCTCCCGCTCGGTGGGGATGCGGAGGCGTTCATGTACGCGTCCGTCGTCGTCCAGGACTACGCCTTCGATCTTGGTTCCTCCCAGGTCGATGCCAAATTTCATTGCTTTCGTTTTTTCTCATTGCTCCCGCGACCCCGCCCCTACGTTCTGGGCAGAAAGCCCTTGCGGACGAGAAGGTAAAGTAAGGGACCGACGATGGGAAAAAGTAATACGGCGTACACTACGCCGTTGCCGAGCCCGGCCTGCTTGCGGACGGCCATGTCTTCCCGGGCAGTACGCAGAATGGGCCGGTAGATGAGCACGGCGAGAACAATGACGGCGAGGGCAACGAGGAGGGTCTTGACGGTCACGGCGGGCGGTTTGGCTATCTGAACCCCGTGGGGGGGTCCTTGTTTCATGTGGCATGACTACACTTAAAGCGGGCGATGTCGCCCCTTCTTTTTCCGGCACCATTCAGGATGGATCCACGCTTTCGCTGGCTGACTTTACGGGAAAACGCCTCGTACTTTTCTTTTATCCTAAGGACGACACTCCGGGCTGTACGGCGGCCGCCTGCAGCCTGCGTGATAGCTATGCCGAACTCCGCGAACGGGGATTCGAACTGCTCGGCGTGAGCCCCGACCCGGCGGAAAAGCACCGGAAATTTGCCGACAAGTACGATCTGCCCATGCCACTGGTGTCCGACGAGGACCACAAGATTATGGATGCCTACGGCGTTTGGGGACCGAAGAAGTTTATGGGGCGGGAGTACGATGGCGTGCACCGCACTACCTTCGTGGTGGACGGTGAGGGTAAGATCGAGCGCGTGATCACGAAGGTGAAAACGAAAACACACGCCGCTCAGCTAATGGAAACCGCTTAATTTGATCTGGTATATTTGGGAAGGTGTACGGGCCGGCTTGCTGCTATCGCTGCTCGTGGGTCCGCTGGTCGTACTCTTGATTCAGCTAAGTCTGCGGCGGGGTACGCTGGCGAGCTTTGCCGCCGCCGCCGGCATCTGGACGAGCGACCTGGCCTTTATCTCCGCCTCCCACTTCGGGCTGGGACGGCTGGAGCGCCTACTCGACTACCAGTACCTCAACGAAATCATCGGCACCGTCGGGGCCATCCTGCTGCTCGGCGTCGGGCTGATCATGTGGTACCGTAAGCCGCCGAGCATCAAGGGTAAGAAGATCCTGCCCGGCCGGCGCGGTTTGCTGAGTGCCTGGGCGCAGGGCTTCGCGGTCAACTCCCTCAATCCCTTTACGGCCTTTTTCTGGTCGACCTTCGTCGTAACCCAGGTCCATAATCGTGACCTGCTCTCCTCCGAGGCCCTGGCTATCTACGGCGGCATTATGGTGACGATCGTGATCGCCGACGCCTGCAAGGTACTGGGTGCCCGTAAGCTGCGGGCCTTCCTCAAGCCGGCCATGATGCTGCGGGCACAGCGGGCGGGTGCCGTGGCGCTCGGTTTGTTCGGGGTACTGCTGGCGGTGCGGGTTTGGTTCTAGCCTACCCGGTCGGCGTTCGCCTTCACGAAGCCCTCCCACCCCGAGAAACGCTTACCACCGCCGATCGCCGAGCGATTCTGGTAGTAGTGGCACATGGCGGCACCGAGCGCGTCGGTAGCATCGGCGAGGTAGCGGCTGGCGTCGAGGGAAAACTCGTTCTCGAGCATGGCGGCCACCTGTTCCTTACTGGCGTTGCCGTTGCCGGTGATGCTCTGTTTGATCTTGCGGGGGGCGTACTCGCTGACCTCGAGGCCCTGTCCGATGGCCGCCGCCATGCACACGCCCTGGGCCCGACCGAGCTTGAGCATGGACTGGGGGTTCTTACCGAAGAAGGGCGACTCGATGGCCATGATGGTGGGGGCGTGCTCGCGGATCACCTGGGTGAGCCGGCGGTGGATGGTCTCCAGCCGGCGGGCGTGATCGCGGAATTGCGCCAGCTTGAGCACGCCGAGTTCGACGACCCGGCGGCTCCGGGGGTGTACCTCGACTACGGCAAACCCGAGTACCACGGTGCCGGGGTCGACACCGATGATCCGGTACACGGACGGTTCGGGAGTGGTTTTAGCGCCCAATGCAAACAATGTTAGAGTGAGTAAATACGCAACGAGGCAACCGTTTGCCGTAGTCTGAAGTACACGAAACCGACCCGGGCATCCGGGCCGAGGCCGCGCCACAAGGTAACGGGAAAAATTCTTGGCCAACAAATTTTTTGGATAAGCCCGCCGGAAAAACGTTTTGGAGCTTATTCATAATCCGGCGTTCACGGTCGCCCGGGGGCCGGACGGAGCGTGGCGGGGAAGTACCTTCGTCGGATGCCTCGCTCTACGACCGTCCGGTGGCTGTTGCGACTGCTCGGTGCCGTCGTACTGGCCGTTTTCGCCTACCAGTTCGTTCGGGTGGGGAAGCAGCTCGACTGGCCGGCCTTTCTGCGGGCCCTGGGCCGGCCGGGCAACTGGCGCTTTCTGGCCGTAGCCGTCGCGTTTATGCCCCTCAACTGGTGGCTGGAGGCCAGGAAGTGGAACGCCTTGCTGCAGCCCTTCGCGGCGTGGCCTTTCGGTCGGGTACTGCGGGCTACCCTGGCGGGCGTAAGCGTAAGCGCGGCTACTCCCAACCGCATCGGGGAGATCGGCGGTCGGATGTTGCTGGCCCGCCGCGGCGAGTGGTCGGCCGTCATTGCCTCCACCCTACTCGGCGGCCTGTGCCAGTGGGTAGCCTTTCTGGGAATCGCCTGGCCCGCGCTCGTGCTGACCGTCTATGCGCTGCCCGGCGTGGCACCCGCCTGGCTCTCTCCGTACTGGTTGCTGCCGGTGGGACCACTGCTGATCCTGCTGGCCGTGGTGGGCGGCAAACCCTTCCTCGTGGGTTTGCTGGACTGGGGGGGGCGGCGCTTCCGGCGGGACGTCAGCGAGCTTCGGGGGCCGCTTTCCCGTATCCGATTTAGCCGAATGCTCGTGGCCAGCGGTTACGCTTGTGCACGATTTGTCGTGTACTGTACACAGCTTTATCTGTTGCTGTGGTTCTTCGGAGTAGAGCTGCCGGTCGTCACCGGACTGGCCGGGATCGCCGCGATCTACCTCGTACAGGCGGGAATCCCGCTGCCGCCGGGCCTCAACTTCGTTACCCGTACGGAACTGGGCCTGCTGTTGTGGGGTACGGGAGGTCCCGACGCGGCCGTCGGGGTCCTGGCAGCATATACCGCGCTTTTCAGCGTTAATGTATTACTGCCTTCCCTACCCGGTTACTGGCTCATCGTCAGAAAAAACAACACCCCATGAATTCCCTGGTCCTGAAATGTACTACCCTGCTGCTGCTCCTGTTGCCGGGGAGTGACGTGACCGACATTGCTTCCCAGTCCACCCCCTCCGCTCCCGCGTCCCCGCCCCTTGCCGACGTATGCTCCATCGACAACAATGCCTTTCAGGCCGGCGAGAAGATCGTGTACAAGTTGTACTACAACTGGAATTTCGTCTGGCTCGCGGCCGGTGAAGTAACCTTTAAGGTTCACGACCTGCCCGATGAGTACCGGGTGACGGTTCGCGGCCGGACCTACCCCAGCTACGAGTGGTTCTACAAGGTGACGGACAACTACGAAAGCTACCTGGATAAGGAAACGCTGCTCCCGAAAATCCACATCAAGGACATCCACGAGGGCGGTTACCAGAAGTATGACCGCACCACCTTTTACCAGGATGAGCAGCGCATCGTGAGCTACCGCGGCAAGACCCGCGATGATACCAAACCGAAATACATGGACGTGGACCCCTGCATGCACGACCTGATCTCGATCATCTACTTCGCGCGCAACCTCGACTACAAGCGCCTGCGGAAGAACGACGAAATTCCCATCAAGATCGTCATGGATCAGGAGATGCACCCCCTGAAGATCCGGTACCTCGGGGCGGAAAAAGACGTGAAGATCAAGGGCAGCGGGCGGTACAACACCCTGCGGTTCAGTCCCCAACTTATCACCGGAGAGTTGTTTAAGGAGGGCGACGAGATGAAGATCTACGTCAGCGACGACCAGAACCGCATCCCCCTGATGATCGAATCGCCGGTCACCGTGGGCAGCGTGAAGGCGGTCCTCAAATCCTACAACGGCCTGCGCTACCCCATGGAGGCGAAAATCGAGTAACATGAACCGGATCCTTCTCACCCTGCTGGTGGCCTTCCTGGCGTTTTTGCTCGGCATTGCCGCCTTTTCCGTCTGGCAAACCCGCCAGCAGGATCAGCGGGTGCACGAGGAGGCCACCATCCTGCTCGAACGCGTGCGCAACGTGATGAAACTCGTGACCGTGGAGGGGGACGTCAGTGAACTGTTTTCGTCCACCTCCTCCCGCAACGTCACGCTTTACCTGCCCCTGCCCTCCAAATTTTCCTTCGATAAGAAGGCGACGGTAGAGGTGCGCGGTACGGTACTGGTGGGCTACGACCTGGAGCAACTGGACGTGAGCGTGGATCCCGACCGCAGGATACTCACCGTACGCAATTTGCCCGAGCCGGAAATCCTGGCAATCGACCACGAGCTGATCTACCGCGACCTCAACGAAAGCTGGTTCAACACCTTCAGCGCCGAGGACTACAGTCGGCTCAACCGGCGCGCCAAGGAGCGCCTGCGGGACGAGGCACTGAGTAGCGAACTAATGGCGCGGGCGCGGGAGCAGGGCAATTCCGTGCTGGAGGGCATTGGGTATCTGGCACGCAGCGCTGGGTATGAGCTGGTGGTGGAGCCCTCCCGTTACCCGTTGGACGGTTTGGAACCCACCCGTTACCCGTTGGACGGTTTAAAACCGTCCAACGGGTAACGGGTGAGCCAGCTATTCCTTCAGCTTGATCTCGATCACGCCATTCCCGCCCTGCAGGCCGTAGCGATTGGTGTCGCTCAGGTTCTTCAGGACGGTGACCCGGGAAATCTCATTGATGTCGACCGTACTGTACACGGAGGCGAAGTTGTTGCCCAGGATAGTGCCGTTGACGACGAAGAGCGGAGTGGAATCGGAACCAAAATTGACGTCTCCCCGGATGCGGACCGTGGCGCTGGGCCCGTTGCCCCGCACGGATACGCCCGCTACCCGGCGTAGGTAAGAGGTGAGGTCATTACCGGTAGCGGCGGCGTCCACCTCCACGGTGGTGTTCCCCTTTCCGTGGCGGATTGCGTGGCCGACACGCTCGGCATCCGTCGTCTCCCGCGGGGTGCCGCAGGACAGGCCGAACAGTAAGACCATACCGAGGAAAAGAAGCGAACGGAGCATATAGAAAGTATCGCGTGATCGAAAGCGGGAGCAGCGATGAAAGATACGGCGTACGGAAGAGAGCACCCGTCAATTAGTTTACCTTTGCGCTCGCAAACCTGCATTCGTAAGCAGGATAAATCCTTCCCCGATGATCAACATCACCCTCCCCGACGGTAGCGTACGTGAATTCGAAGCCGGCAGCAGCGCCATGGACGTAGCCCAGAGCATCAGTGCCGGCCTGGCCCGCAACGTGATCAGTGCCCGCGTCAACGGCACCATCATTGACGCCGACCGCCCCATAGAGCAGGACGCAACCGTGGAGTTGCTGACCTGGAACGATCAGGGCGGCAAGGAGACCTTCTGGCACTCGACGGCCCACCTGATGGCGGAGGCCCTTGAGGAACTCTACCCCGGAGTGAAGCTTGGCATCGGCCCCGCCGTGGAAAACGGATTCTACTACGACATCGATACCGGCGACCGCTCCATCAGCTCGGAAGACCTGCCGCGGATCGAGGAGAAGATGCTCGAACTCGCCCGCCGAAAGGTAGAGTACGTACGTAAGGACATCAGCAAGGCCGACGCGATCGCCTACTTCACCGAAAAGGAGGATCCCTATAAGCTCGAACTGCTCGACCGACTGCAGGACGGCAACATCACTTTTTATACCCAAGGAAACTTCACCGATCTCTGTCGCGGACCCCACATCGCCAACAGCGGCGCCATCAAGGCCATCAAGCTCATGAAAGTGGCCGGTGCCTACTGGCTGGGCGACGAAAAGCGTAAGCAGCTGACCCGCATTTACGGAATCTCCTTTCCCAAGGCCAAGGAGTTGAAGGAGTATCTGGAGATGCTGGAGGAAGCCAAGAAACGCGACCACCGCAAGCTGGGTCAGGAACTGGAATTATTCATGTTCAGCGAAAAGGTAGGTGCCGGTCTGCCCATGTGGCTGCCGAAGGGCACCCAGCTCCGCGAACGACTGGTCAACTACCTGAAGGATCGCCAGGAGAATGCCGGCTACCAGCAGGTGACCACTCCCCACATCGGCAAGAAGGACCTTTACGTGACCAGCGGCCACTGGGACAAGTACGGGGCCGACAGTTTTCAGCCCATCAAGACTCCCCGCGAGGGCGAGGAATTCATGCTGAAGCCGATGAACTGTCCGCACCACTGCGAGATGTACAAGTTCCGTCCCCGCAGCTACCGGGAACTGCCGCTGCGCCTGGCCGAATTCGGCACCGTATACCGCTACGAGCAGACCGGCGAGCTGCACGGGCTGAGTCGGGTGCGCGGATTTACCCAGGACGACGCCCACATTTTCTGCATGCCCGAACAGGTGAAGGGCGAGTTTCTGGCCGTAGTGGATATCGTGCGCGAAGTGCTCGGTATGATCGGCTTCGATGACGTCACCGCCCAGATTTCCCTGCGCGACCCCGCCACCCCCGAAAAGTACATCGGCTCGGAGAAGAACTGGGAGAGTGCCGAGCAAGCCATCATCGATGCCTGTGCCGAAATCGACATGAAAACGGTAAAGGCGTACGGCGAGGCCGCTTTTTACGGTCCGAAGCTCGACTTCATGGTCCGGGATGCCCTCGGCCGCCAGTGGCAGCTCGGTACCGTGCAGGTCGATTACAACCTACCCGACCGCTTCGAACTGGAGTACATCGGCGCCGACAACCAGCCGCACCGGCCCGTGATGATCCACCGCGCGCCCTTCGGCTCCCTGGAACGCTTTACGAGCATCCTGATCGAGCATACGGGGGGCAAGTTTCCGCTGTGGCTCACGCCGGAGCAGATCACCCTCCTGCCCATCAGCGATAAATTTAACGACTACTCCCGGCAGGTACTCGCCGAGCTGGCCAAGCATGACATCCGCGGCTCCGTCGACGACCGCAACGAGACCATCGGCCGCAAGATCCGGGATACGGAGCTGAAGCGGACGCCCTTTATGTTGATCGTTGGCGAGAAGGAAGCGGAAAGTGGTCAGGTAGCCGTACGCGTCCAGGGCGAAGGTGACCGGGGAGCGATGACGGTAGAGGAGTTCGTGGAGTTCTTCCGGGAACAGTTGTAGGCGAAGTCGAGTAGGTCGAGGCGTTGCACGCCGAGGGGAGGCGAGGCATTATGGTTTTTTTTAAACACGGATTTAGACGGATTAGGGCACGGATCCTCACGGATTTCGTGTTTCCATAGGCTAGTGGCAAGCCCGTTCGGAGCAAGCTGCTACGTGCGACAGCCAAATGATCATTTTCACGCCCGTCTCGGACCAGAGGCCGCTCGACCTGAATGGCATGAGGCAGCGGTAGCTAAATTTTCAATTGTACATTGAATATTAAATATTGTAAATCCTCCTTCCGTCTCGGACCGCAGGCCGCTCGACCTGAAGCGCATGAGGCAGCGGCAGCCCAATTTTCAATTGTACATTGAATATTGTAAATCCCTACCTCCCTTCAAACACCCGCCGCTTGCCGTAGTAATTGTAAAAAAACACCACCCCCGTAGCAACTCCCTTAATCAGCCATTCCCGGCTGCCGAATAGGGGGAAGTAGTGAAGTCCGTACACGATCGACGCGTCCAGGAGGAGGCCGCCGAGGCTTACCAGCATACTGAGGGCGAACGCGGAACGCAGCGAACGTCGCAACTCGAACACGAAGTAGCGCTGAAGGAAAAAATTGAGCACTACGCTGCTCGAATACGCCACTACGGTCGCGGGAAGCGGGGGCAGGTAGCGGTGTACGAGCAGGAGGTACAGGCCGTAGTTGATGCCCGTGGCGACGAGACCCGTCAGAGCAAAGGGGATCTTTTCCCGTCCGGAGCGCCAGACTTTACGTACCGTCCGTTTCACCCTTCCTGCGCAATCTCGGCGGCGCGGAGATTGCGGAAGTAGTCGCGAATCTCGATCCAGTTGTCGAAGCGGGGGTAGCCGCCGTCGTCCAGTGCGTTGTGACTGGCGGTGAAGAGCAGGCCCTGTCCGTTGAAGGTATCCAGGTTCTTCACCTTGTCGTCGATCATGTAATCCCCGTGCACGATGCTCTTATTGCCGCAGAAGACGATGCGCTCCCAGTGGACGAAGGGCATATGCTCCTCCAACCACTCCCACTTATCGGTAAAGCAGTGCTTGAATTCGGTGGCGGCGGTGACGATGTACACTTCGTACTGTTCGTACAACTCGCGCACCACCTCCGCCGCATCCTTCATTATCGGGAGGTCGCGGAAGAAACCGGGCTGGTGCAGTTCGTCGCGTAAAGCCCCGATACCGGGCAGGTCGTAAATCTTCTTGCCGTAGTACTCCTGGGGATCGATTCGGCGGCCGTAGTGTTCTTCGAATAGTTGGTGATACCGCTGGTAGTTGTCTACCATGACCTCGTCCATATCGATGCAGATGCGCATGCGCTCGTCGTTCTGAGTTATTGTTCTACCCGCGTGATGCCGATGGGCTTGTCGGGGTCGTAGCCATCGTCCCCCAGTTCTTTGTAGGCCGGTTCCACTTCGTGGTAATCGGGCTTACGGCCGGATCTCATACGGGCCACGCTCACCCGCCCCCGGTTTAGCAGCACGATCAGGGAGGGCAGCAACAGCAACAGCACCACGGTGGCGGCGAGAAGTCCGAAGGCTACGGAAACCGCCATGGGGATCAGGAACTGGGCCTGCCGGCTCTTCTCCAGCAAAAGGGGTGCCAGCCCCGCGAAGGTCGTCAGCGAAGTGAGCAGAATCGGTCGGAAGCGGCTGCGCCCCGCATCGTTGAGGGCGTCCATCATCGACATTCCGCTGCGCAGGTTATCGTTGTAGGTGGAGATGAATACGAGACCGTCGTTGACGATGATGCCCACCAGCGCGATGATGCCCAGTCCGGAAAACATCGAAATGGGCTTACCCATCAGCCAGTGCCCCAGAATGACGCCGATCAACCCGAAGGGCAGTAGTGAAAACAGTACCGCCGCCTGCCCGATGGAACGGAAGGTGAGGGCCACCACGAAGAACATCAGCGCCAGCACGACGGGCAGTACGATCGCGAGGGAGGCCGCCGTCTTTTCCTGGTTGCGCACCTGACCGTCGGAAACCGTTGATACGCCTGGATAATCCGCCAGCACCCGCGGAATGATCTCGTCCGATACCAGGGCGTTCATGTCCGTCACCGACACCCCGTTGTTGGCAACGTCGGCTTCCACCTTCACCTCCCGTTGTCCGTTGGTGTGGTTGATGGCGATGACGCCGCGCTGGGGTTCCAGGTTCACGATCTCCGAGACGGGGTATTCCCCACCGTTCGGTAGCCGGACCCGCATGTTGTTGAGGTCGGCCAGACTACGGCGGCTGTCTTCTCCGTAACGGAGCCATACCCGTACCTCATCCTCTCCCCGTTGGAGCCGCTGGGCTTCGGATCCGAAGAAGGCGGAGCGCACCTGACCGACGATGTCCTGAAGATCCAATCCCAGGTAGCGTGCCTTTTCCTTTAGCGAAATATTGATCTCGCGCAGTCCTTCCTGGTCGTTATCTACTACATCGGTGAGTTCGGCCATTTGCTCGAGCTCCGCCTTGACTTCGGCCGTGGCACGCTCCAGTTCTTCGATGTCACTGCCCACGAGACTTACGCTGACCGGTTTTCCGAAGAACGACCGGCCCCCGTAGCTAAGGATCTCGGCCTCTTCGATGGTGCCTACCTCGTCGCGGATGGCATTCTGGACATCGCGCAGGGCCACGTCGCCGCGATCCTCTCCCGGCAGCAGTGCGATGGTCGCCGAACCCTGGTAAGTGGTAGGACCCACCCTCACTTCGATGCGCTCCACGAGCTCCCGGCCGTCACTAAAGACCTCCTTACTCATACGCTCGTTTACCCGCTCGGCGGCCGCCTGGATACGTTCCAGGATCTCCTGGGTTTTCGTTTCCGGAGTTCCGGCGGGCAACTGCAGGGTCACGGAGACATCGTCTCCCTCGATGATGGGAAAGAAGGTCGTCTTGACGAACCCACCCTGGACCAGTCCGACGCTCAGGAACAATACGGCAAGACAGATCGAGAGCGTCAGGAATTTGAACCGCATCGTCCAGTTCAGCAGGGGCGTGTACATCCGGTCCCGCAGCAGGTTCATCAGGCTATCGAACTTACGCTGCACGTAGTTGGGTTTGGCCCCCTTACTCAGGGCCTTAGAGTGGGCAACGTGGGTAGGTAGGATGATCATACCCTCTACCAGAGAAAACACCAGCGAAAAGATGACGACGATGGCCATTTCCCGGAAGAAGTCACCCAGGGAGCCGTCGATGAAGAAGAAGCTGGAAAAGGCGATCACCGTGGTCAAAATGGCGGCGAAGACCGCCCCGAGAACGTCGTTCGTACCGTCCAGTGCGGCCTTCACCCGCGGCAGTCCCTTTTCGTGGTAGCTGTATATATTCTCGCCGATGACGATGCCGTCGTCGACCAGAATTCCGATCACGATGATCATGCCGAAGAGGGAAATGACGTTGAGGGTCACGTCCAGGGCATTGGCAAAGATGAACATACCCGCGAAGCTGATCGGGATCGAGAGCGCTACCCAGAAAGCCAGTCGCCAGTGCAGGAATACTGCCAGTAGTACGGCCACGATGAAGAATCCCTGAATACCGTTGGTTTGTAGGGTGTTCATACGTTGCCGCAGCGTTACGCTGGCGTCGCTGATCACGGTGGCCTGGATAGTAGGGTTTTCGGCGTTGAACTGCTCGATGTATTCCTTCACCCGGTCGGTAATGGAGAGCATATCTTCTTCCAGCGTATTCTGCACCGTAATGCTGACGCTCGGGGTGCCGTCCAGGTAGGCCCGGTTGGGCTGATCGGCCCAGCGATCGCGTACCGTGGCCACCTGGTGAAGCCGTACGCTTCCACCGTTGGGCGTCGTTTTTACCACGATATCCTTCAGGCCGTCCGCGTAATATTCCTTGTTGCGGGCCCGCAGGAGCAATTCTTCATCCAGTCCCTTCACGGTACCGCCGGTAATGTCGACGTTGGTTCGGCGCACGGCATCGGCGGCTTCCTGAAAGGTGAGGCCGTAGGCCTGGAGGTCCGCCTCCCGGAAGGCAATCTCGATCTCTTCGTCGGGAAAGCCGGAAAGCTCCACCTTCGACAGCCCTTCCATCGCCAGCAGATCGTCCTCCACCTGGCGGGCGGCCACCTTCAGCGCATTCAAGTTGACGTTCTCCCCGGACAGGGCGAAGGTGATGGCCCGACCCAGTTGTTCCTGCTTAAAGATCACGGGCGGCTCCATGCCCACGGGAAAACTGTTGATGCGGTCCACCTCGTTCTTTACGTCCTGCAGGATCAGGTCCGTGTCGTACCCCTTTAGGACCTCCACCGTAATGCGACCGCTGTTTTCCGAGCTGACGCTGGTGTACCGCTCGACGCCCGTGAGCCCCTTCAGGTTCTCCTCGATCTTATTGACGATACCTTCTTCCACTTCCTCGGGACTTGCCCCCGGATAGATGACCTGAATATTGATCACCCGACTCGGAAACTCGGGAAAGAAGGTCGACTTCATCTGCAGCAGACTCAGCCCACCCATGATCAGCAAACCGAACATCAGCAGGTTGGCCGCGACCGGGTACTTGATGAAATAGCTGATGAATGCTTTCATGGAGTGCTTACTTAAGGCTGGTACGCGTTACCGGGGCTTCCTTGGCCGCTGTTTCCACGGCATCTTCCGGGTTACGGTCCTGGATCTTCACCCGCATTCCGTCGAAGGCGCCGGGCACCGTTCCCGTGACCAACTCGGTGCCGTCGGCCAGACCGTCTACGATGGCCGTCCGGCGGTTGAACTTGCGCACCGTGACCGGCTGCCGCTGCAGCAGGGTATCGTCGCGGACCACGTACACTTCCCGCTCGTCGAGCAGCAGGCTGCGGTCGATCTCCACTACGTTTTCCATGGTGCGTGCCGCGGCGGCACCCCGCAGGTACATGCCTTCCCGCAGTTCCTCCCCGCTCACCCCGATGTACACCTGCACGGTCTGGGAGCCCGCGTCGATCTGGTTGCTGATCCGGCGGATCTCGCCGGTCCATTCGCCGTCAATGTCCTCGCTGTGCAACTGCACCTTACCTCCCGTTTGCAGGTAGCTCAGGTCGGAGAGCGGTACGGTCGCGACCAATTCGAAGTAGCCCGTGGCCATGAGTTCGCCCAGCTGTTGCCCGGCGCGTACCACGGCCCCCCGGTCGATCATCACCTGGGTCAGTACGCCCGAGAAGGGAGCGTAAAGGACGTATTTGCTCAGGCGTTCTTCCAGTCCCTTGATGTTGTAGTACTGACTGTAAAGATTCCGTCCGGCAATGAAGAGTTTTTCCCGCTGGTTCACGGCTTCGGGTAGCGCCGGCAGGGGGGCGTCTACGTTGAAGCTGTCGAGGTACCTTTCCCAGGCACCGAAGCTCTCCCCGTAATCGATCTTAAGATCCGGCATAATTTGGGCGATGCTGTTCAGTAGGTTGGCTTTCTGAGCCTGCAGGTTTAGCCGCGCCTCGTCGTCGTCGATGCGTAGGATTACGTGCCCGCGGGGGATGTAGGTTCCCGGTTTTAGCGGCCGCCCCGTTTCCTCTACCGCCCCGCCGACTTCGCTGAACAGGGCAATCTTGTTGTACGCCTGCAGCCGACCCTGTACGTCGAGGGTGGTCGCTACGGCGCCGTTGGTGATCGTGCGGGTATCGACCGCCTTTACCCGCTTGGGAGTATCGCGTTTGGGGGCCTCCTCCTTCAGCGACGAGAGGTACCCCATTCCGAAGTAACCTACCGCAATAATGAAAATGCCCAGCAACGCCTTAAGGAAATTGTTGACGGTCCGTTTTTTCATAGCTTGGTGCTTAGGGGAATAGGATGTTAACCTCCCCCGGTAAATAGTGTTTCGACACTCACCCGTTTTTCCGGGCGGGCGGGGCCGCGGGAGCAACGTACGTTCAGAAGGGCCAAAACGCTTTGGTGATAGCCCCAATGATCACGATCACCAGTAAGCGATACGCCCACACCCCCGCTCGTGGGTCGTTCGCCGCGTAGCGGGCCGTGAGGTAGCCACCTATCGTCTGCCCGACCGCCATGAGCAGCCCCATGGGCCAGTCAATAAGGTCACGCCACGCAAAGATAGCAACCGCGAGAAGGGTATATAGGGAGACGACGATGCCCTTAACGACGTTCGCCTGAATTATTTCATATTTAGCCACCAGTACCATCAGGGCCAGGAAGAAGATGCCCATTCCCATCTGAATGAACCCGCCGTATATCCCCAGGGCAAAAAAGGCCGGAATCATGATCCAGAGCGATAGCTGCTTGCCCGGGTTTCCGGTGGAGATCCACCGTTTCGGGTTGACTACCACCACCACCAGCATCAGGACCAGCAAGTAGCGAAAGACGGTGCGGTAGGTAGCATTATCCATTACGAGACTCAGGTACACGCCTACCACCGCCCCCAGGCTGCTGATCGCTACGATCCGCCACATCTCCCGCCGCTGTCGCGGCGGCAGCTTAAGTCGGCCGGCACGCTGGAAAGCCCAGGTGCCCGCAATACTCTGGGTAGCCACCCCGATCCGGTTGGTAGCATTGGCCACGTCAGCGGGTAGGCCCAGTACCTCCATCAGGATGGTCAGCGTAATGGCCGAACCATTCCCCGAAAGCGTATTGATGCCGCCGGCCAGAAAGGCGCCTACCAGGGCGATGGTATAGTCGACGATCACCGGGTCAGGACGATGTAGTCCAGTAGGAGGGTTTCCAGAAACCGCTCGCTGGAATCACCGCGCTCCGTGCGGCGCACATCCAGCAAACCGGCCAGACGGTCGGCGAGCAACTCCAGCGCGCCCCGGTGCGCTTCGTTGGGATAGCGGCGGTAGCGGAACAGACTTTGCTTAACCACCAGCATGTCCTCCTCCGATAATCGTTGCACCGCCGGAAAGCTGGGCCGGTGTTCATCCCGTTGCCGGATCTGTCGAATCTCCGCCAGGCTAACGGTTTCGCGATTATGGGTCTGAATGACGACGGTGCGCGCCACCAGGTCACCCAACCGCTGTCGGTGCCGCCCCAGTACGATAGAGAGGATGGCCGCCATACCGAAGGTGAATACGACGTCGGGCAGCAGGAAGACCGCGCGGATCAGAAAATCGGCCGGCGTGGGATCCCGCCCGTCGGGCCGAATTACCCGTAACCGCAGAAGCCACTTGCCCGGCGTTTGTCCCCGACCGAGCATTTCCCAGCCGAAGAAATATCCGAGTAGCCAGAAGAGGGGAACCAGGCGGAAGACCACGGCTCCGTCGATTCCTACCCGGTACTGGTCGAGTACGTACAAGACGAATACGTACACCCCCGTCACAATCAGCAGATCGACGCAAAAAGCGCCGATGCGTGCCCCTACCGTTGCCGTCTGGTAGTCGATGCGAACGTTATGCGCGGTATGTACGGAGACGGTTGCCATAGCGGACCCCAAAGTTACTAAACCTTTAAAGGCCAATTGCCGATACACCCCATACTTCGCCGGGCCGTTGTAGATTGGACGTGCCGCCCCCCCCGGCCTACCCCTTTCTCCCATGAGTAAACAGTCTATCTATCTGATCGTCGGTCTTATTCTTACGTCCATCGTAGGGCTGATCATCCTGCAACTTCAGCTTATCCAGACCGGACTCGAAGTAAACAAGGAGAGGTACGACCGCGCCGTACAGAGCGTACTCAAGCAGGTTGCCGATGAAGTGGAGGACGTCGAGGAGGATGAGATCCGCCTCACCCTCAACAACGGCTACGCGGGCGGCGTGCCGGATGCCATGTACGGCGAACTGGTCATCGGCGACCGGTCGGCCGGTTTACTTTCCACGGGCACCATCCGCATCAGTCCCAACTCCTTCCGGCTGCGGGCACAGTTTGCCTCCCGTAATCTGGAGGAACGGATCGACCGCGAATCCATTCACAAGAAACTGACCAAGGAGCTCCGAAACGCGGGTATTGCCGAAGAACTGGAATACGGAATCTACGATACCCGGCAGCAGCGCTTCATTTCCCGTAACGGTCGCCTGCTGTCCCCCGCGGGTTCCGACACGAGCCGTCACCTCGACCTGATGCGCGGCGATTACGTTGTGAGCCTGTTCGACAACGATCCCTCCGCCCCCGGAGAGATACGGGCCTATAGCCCGGATAAGAACAGCGTCGTCTTCAGTTCTCTGTACGGCAATTTCGCGGCCAGCGTCGTCTTCGTCCTCATCATTCTCGGTTGTTTCGTGTACACGATCTACGTGATTCTGCGCCAGAAGAAGGTTTCGGAGATGAAGACCGACTTCATCAATAATATGACGCACGAGTTTAAGACCCCCATTGCCACCATATCCCTGGCTACGGATAGCATCGTGAGTCCGCGGGTAAGCAACGACGCCACCAAGGTGATGCGATTCGCCCGCATCATCAAGCAGGAAAATAAGCGCATGAACGATCAGGTGGAAAAAGTGCTGCAAATGGCCAAGCTCGATAAGTCGCGCCTCAATCTCAACCTGACGGCCGTTGATTTGCATGCCGTTATCCAGAGTGCCGTGGAGTATATCTGCCTGCAGGTGGAACCCCGCGGGGGTACGGTGACCACCGACCTGAGTGCCGATCCTTACGTCGTGGAGGGGGATCTGACCCACCTTTCCAGCCTGGTCAATAATTTATTGGATAACGCGAATAAGTACTCTCCGGAAGCGCCGCGCATCATTGTAAGTACCAGAAACGTCGCTAAGGGTGTGCAGATTTCCGTTACGGATCACGGATTGGGAATGACCCGGGAAGCACGAAAAAACATTTTTGACCGTTTCTACCGGGTACACACCGGCGATCGTCATGACGTTAAGGGCTTCGGTCTCGGACTATCTTACGTAAAAACAATTACCGAAGTACACAATGGCAGCATCGAGGTCAGGAGCGAACTCGGAAAGGGTAGTAGCTTTATCGTCACCTTTCCCTACCGGCAACCCGACTGATGCCGCCGTCGTCTTACCGCTAAACCGCACCTAATTATGAGTGATTTAAACCCTACCGAAGCAAAAATTCTGCTGGTTGAAGACGACCAGAACTTTGGCGATGTACTGCGCTCCTTCCTCGAAGTGCACGATTACGACGTTACCCTGGCCGTCGACGGCGTTGCCGGCCTGGAAGCCTACCGAACCGGTAAGTGGGACCTCTGCATTTTTGACGTTATGATGCCCCGACTGAGTGGTTTCGAACTGGCCAAGAAGGTGCGGGAGACTGACTCGCAAACGCCCATCATTTTCCTGACGGCGAAGGCCATGAAGGACGACGTGCTCAACGGCTTCGAACTCGGTGCCGACGATTACATCACCAAGCCCTTCAACAGTGAGGAATTGCTGGCCCGCATCAACGTAATCCTACGACGCAGCCAGGTAGCCGCCGATCCGAAGGAAGAGCAGACGGACTTCGATTTCGGTCAGTTTCATTTCAACTTTCCCCTGCGTATCCTTACCCACACCGACGATAAGGGGGAGGTGTCGAAGGAAAAACTCAGCCCGAAGGAGGCCCAGTTGCTCAAGCTCTTTGCTATTCACAAGAATAACATCCTGAGCCGCAGCGAAGCCCTGACTAAGATTTGGGGAGAAGACAACTACTTCACCGCCCGCTCGATGGATGTTTTCGTCACCAAACTGCGCAAGTACCTGAAACCGGACCCCGCCATTGAGATCGTAAACATTCACGGAAACGGTTTTCAACTGTTGGTCAGCAGCGAGCAGGAAGGATAAGCTTCCGGCCGCTGTTAAAATCCATTTCTCCGATACAATGGACTTTCAACGGGCAGTTTTTTAGTCAACCCCGCGCGGCATAATGCCGGCCATCGGGTGCACCGAACACCACCTCAGCAGACTCATCAGATAATGGACGGCAATTCCTGCCGTTATAAGATTTAGTTTTTGGGATTATAATTTTCCGGCCGAAGCCTCGCGCTTCGGCCTTTTTTATGCTTACCGCCGAGAACAGCTGCCCTCTCTCCGTCGTTAACCCCCTCTGCAAGGTACAATACGGAATACATATGCGAGAAAATTACCTGCTATCATTTTTCGCTATTCGGTGGCTCTCCGTTCTGTGCTGTACCTGTGCGTTATCGGCCGTATCCTACGGACAATCCGCGACGACCTTCCGCCAACTAATCGACCTGAATCCCGTCTTCGCGAATGCACATACCGGCTTTACCCTGTACGATGTTGCCGGGGATACCCTACTCTACGAATACAATGCCGAGCGGTACTTCGTGCCCGCCAGCAACCTCAAGTTGCTCACCTTCTACGTATCCCACAGGATCCTGGGAAACCGGATGCCCGCAGTATACTATCGCCGCACGGAAGGACGAACCGACGTATGGGGTACGGGCTACCCCCTACTGCTGCACCCGGAATTCGGTGACTACGACGAACTTCATCCCTGGTTAACGGCCCAGCGTGGTCCCCTTATCCTTCACTTTCCGGCTGCCTATGAGCCCCCCCGTTACGGAGCCGGCTGGAGCTGGGACGATTTCAGCTACGGCTACGTTTACGAACGTTCCTCCTTTCCGGTGTACGGCAACCGTCTGTATCTGAATCTTACCCCCCTAGATGCATTTGGTGAGCGAGAGCTTTACGGTTCCCCGCCGGAGGTAGCCACGACCCTGGTGCAGGACAGCCGCCAGGACCGCAGCATCACGCGCCGGGAGGGCAGCAACCAGTTCACGGTAGGGACCTCCTTTTACCATCCCGACAACTTTCCGCTGCAACGGGCGCTCTCCCTTACCCCCGCCTACACTACGGATCTCGTAGGTCAGGCCTTTCCGCAACAGATCGTACGGATGGGCGACCGGCCGCTCCCCCCACGTGGCGAGTATGAACGCCTTGACGTTTCGCTCCCCGATACTGTCTACCGCAAACTGTTGCTGGACAGCGACAATTACCTCGCCGAACAACTGCTCATTCAGTGCGCCGCCGCCCGGTACGGAGTCTCGGATGAAGAACGTATCCTCGATTTCGCGACCGATACCCTCTTTGCCGAACTCGACCTGGGCCGCATGCGCTATGCTGACGGCAGCGGACTGAGCCGGTACAGCCTGGTACAACCCCGCCAACTCGCCCGGATAATTCTGGCTCTGCACCGTGAGGTAGGTCGGGAACGCTTGCTGACCCTCCTCCCCGCCGGGGGCCTCAATGGTACGCTGAAACGGCGGTTCGACAACCGGCCGGAAACCTACGTATGGGCGAAAACCGGATCCCTGAGCGGCGTTGTTTGCGTAAGCGGGCTGGTCCGAACCCGGACGGGGCGGTGGCTCGCCTTCAGCTTCATGCACAACAACGTGGTGAGCGGATCCACGGCCTACTACCGGGAGATGGAACGGATACTGGGGTGGACCTACGACCACCTGTAACTACGGAGACGTACCGACGGCGGCAATATCCGCATCTTTGCGCCCCTAAACGAAGCGATTATGGTATACCTGGAGTTGACGCAGGTTTCTAAGATATACGGGGAGAAGGTCCTCTTCGACCGGGTAGACCTCCAGGTGGCGCAGAACACCAAGGTAGCCCTGGTAGCCAAGAACGGGACGGGTAAGTCGACCCTGCTGCGCGTCGCCGCCGGCATCGATCTTCCCGAAGGCGTCGGATCGGAAGTGTACGTCCATAAGGATGCCCGCATGGCTTACCTCCCGCAGGAGCCCGACTTCGGAGCCAACGACTCCGTTATGGACGCGGTGTTCGATAGTGACAACGCAATGGTTCGTGCCGTTCGCGATTACGAAGAAGCCCTGTCCCGACCGGAATCGCCCCAACTGCTGCAACAAGCGCTCGGACGCATGGACGAGTTGCAGGCCTGGGATATCGAAGCCCGCATCAAGGAAGTCCTGAGTAAGCTCAACATCGAAGACGTCAACCAACGGGTGAGTACCCTCTCCGGTGGCCAGCGCAAACGGGTGGCCCTGGCCAAGCTCATCATTGACGAGCCCGACCTGATCATCATGGACGAACCCACCAACCACCTCGATCTCGATATGATCGAGTGGCTGGAAGAGTGGCTGCAGTCACCCAACCTGACGCTGCTGATGGTTACCCACGATCGCTACTTCCTCGAGCGGGTGTGCAATCGGATCATCGAGTTGGACAACGGAAACATCTATCACTACACCGGAAACTACTCCGATTTTCTCAACAAGAAGGCCAGCCGGGAGGAAACCGAGAGCGCGGAACTGGATAAGGACCGCAAACGCATGAAGCAGGAACTCGAGTGGGTACGGCGCATGCCCAGTGGCCGGGGTACCAAGGCCAAGAGTCGACTTTCCGCCTTCAGCGAACTCAAGAATAAGGTCGGCGGATTCCGGAAGGAGGAGGAGCTTACCATCGAAATCAAGGGACAGCGACTGGGGAGTAAGATCCTGGAGGCCCATAACATCAGCAAATCCTACGGAGACCGGCAACTGGTCAAGGGATTTAGCTACAAATTCCAGAAAGGGGAACGGGCCGGTATCGTCGGCCGTAACGGCGCGGGTAAATCGACACTGCTCCATATGCTCACCAAGGAGTTGGAACCCGATACGGGAAAGGTGGTGCACGGCAGCAACACGCACTTCGGTTACTACACCCAGGACGGAATCAACCTAGCGCAGGATATGCGGGTCATCGACGTGATTCGCGAGATTGCCGAATTCATTCCCCTGGAAAAGGGACTGAAGCTTACCGCCCGTGGCCTGCTGGAACGCTTCATGTTCAGCAGCAAGCAGCAGCAGGTGTACGTCAGTCAGCTCAGTGGAGGGGAGAAGCGGCGCCTCTACCTGCTGACCATCCTGATGAAGAACCCCAACTTCCTCATTCTCGACGAACCTACTAACGATCTGGACATCATGACCCTGAACGTACTGGAGGATTTCCTGATGGATTTCCCCGGTTGCGTGCTGATCGTGAGTCACGATCGCTTTTTCCTCGACAAACTCGCCCACCACCTCTTCATCTTCGAGGGCGACGGAAAAATTCGTGACTGGAACGGACTCTACACCGAGTACCGGGAACACGTAAAGGAAGAAAGCCAGTCACGGCCGGCTCCTCCGTCCACCAACACCGCACCCGCGGCCCCGCCGAAAAATTCCACTCCGGACGCACCGCTGACGCAAGAACAGCGTAAGGCCATCCGGCGGGTGGAGGGTCAGATCGGTAAGCTGGAAGAACGCAAGAAAGGGATCAACGAGCAGTTCGGAAACGCCGCCGCGCTCAGTCCGGAACGCATCGCCGAGCTGGGACGGGAGCTGGCCGAAGTTAATGAAGCCATCGAGGAAAAGGAGCTTGAGTGGATGGAGCTGGTGGGCGAATAGTTATGCACACCCCAGGATTATCCATACGTAAAGTCCCTGTGCGGCAAACAGTTGGAATAACGGCTTTTCCAGCCCCCGGTAGTGGAAAACGGTGGATAACCGGGCGGTTTTCCACAGGATGGTGGGGAATGGCTTCCGAAACGGGTGGTTTATCCACATTTCCACAGCTCCTAACATTCGTACTCCACGCTCTTTCGACCGTTTGGCGGCCGGAATCCCCAGCGGGGTGTAAAAAAGTTATCCCTGACGCCGTGGCGGCACCGAATGTGGAGGAATCCTCCATCCCTTTGATTTCGGGAGTGTTAGCCGGGGAGAAAGTTGTGGATAAGTGGTCGGCAGCGGTGGAAACCGAACTGCGCAAGTTCGCGGCCGATTTATTCTCCCGCTTTCCACACCCCTAATAACGATAAAGGGATTTGAAATTTTAAAAAAGATAATAACTATTAAGGTGATGGGAAAAACCGCAAACGCCGCCGACTTCCGCAACACCCGTCGCGGAAAGACCTATGCCCGGGCGGTGAGGGTCTGGCTGATCATCGGATTGGTCATGGTCCTCGGGCAGATCGTGATCGGCGGGATCACGCGGCTGACGGAATCGGGCCTTTCGATCACCGAATGGAAGCCCCTGAGCGGGGCTATGCCGCCCCTGAACGATACCGACTGGACGGTGGAGTTCCGGAAGTACCAAGCTTCGCCCCAGTACGCTAAGATCTTCGCGGACATCTCCCTGGCCGACTTCAAGTTTATCTACTTCTGGGAATGGTTCCACCGGCAGTGGGCCCGTACCATGGGACTCGTCTTCATCATCGGCTTCGTGGTGTTCTGGCGAAAGCGTTACCTCGACCCGCCCCTGATGCGCCGGTTGGGCATCGTGGTACTGCTGGCGGCCCTGGCGGCGAGTTTCGGGTGGATCATGGTGGCCAGCGGGCTGATCGACCGACCGTGGGTCAATGCCTATAAGCTGACCATCCACCTGGCCCTGGGTATTTCCCTCTTTGCCTACTTGCTGTGGATAACTCTGAAGGTTTTACAGCCTCGCCTCGTCGGTTTTCCACATTCTTCCGTGGAGAAGCTCCTTTGGCCCCTGAATATTCTCCTCATCGTACAGCTTCTGTTGGGGGGCGTGATGAGTGGTGCGAAGGCTGCCCTGCCCTACCCCACCTGGCCGGATATGAACGGGAAATTCATTCCCACCGTGCTCAAGGACGGCAGTGCGTGGACGGTGGAAAACCTCGTTCGCTACGAGGACAGTCTGTTCCAGCCGGCGCTCTTCCAGCTCATGCACCGGATGACCGCTTATGCCCTGATAATCATGGCTTTATACTTCGTATACCGCTGTTCCCGACACATCGCTTCCCGGCCACTTTCCCGGGCGAATACCCTGTTGATAAGCCTGTTGATAACTCAGGTAGCCCTTGGGATAGCGACGGTGGTGTCCAGCATCGGGCAGGTACCCGTCGGACTGGGGGTCGCCCACCAGTTCACGGCAATCGCGGCCGTCTCCGTTGTCGTATACATCAACTACCTGTTCCACCCGGGAAGCAGTTTACGGCCTGTGGAAAAGATGGTGGAGAACTAAGTCTTAAAATATTTGGACCCTATTTAATGGACGGGGGGTGGTCGTTCCAGGCGGCGCGGCGGCGCCCGAGGTACTGGCCGGTGAGAAAGATGGCCAGCAGGAAGTGGAGCAGCGCCGCACGCTGGTCGGGATTGTAGATCGTCTGCACCAGAATCATCAGGTAATGGTAGATGCTGAGGCTAAGGGTGAGCAAAAGAAATACGGCGTCTTGCGTGCGGCGGAGATAGGCGTAGAGGGAGAGGCCGGCGAGGAAGAGGGCCGACAGCCCGTACATTTTCGTCAGCAGATCGTAACTCGGGCCTTCGGAAGTGCCGAAACCCGGCACGAGATCACCCGCCTGGGGATAAAACAGGAACAGCAGGCCGACGACGGCCTCGATCAGGGTATGGAGCAGCAGGATCATAGTTGGGCAACCCGCGCGGCGCGACTTCGGTTTTTTTCTTCGTAAACTGAGGTCCAAATAAGCAAGCCTTATCGCTACTTCATCCTGGAGCCGCGCGCTCGTCTGGTCGCTCATCGCGGCCGCTTTCATCGGTCCCGGTACCATCGCTACCGCCGCCCGGGCCGGGGTTCTCAATGGCTACGGTTACCTACCGATCGTAGCCGTAGCCGCCCTGGCCGGCTACGTGTTCATGGAGATGACGGCCCGCCTGACGATCGTGAGCCAGCGGACCCTGGGGGAGATACTGCGCGACCGCGGAGGTCGCCTCGTGCCCCCCCTTACCTTCGCCGCGGTCCTCTTCGGCTGCATGGCGTACCAGGCCGGTAATCTTCTCGGAGCTCTGGGTGGACTGCAGTTATTATTTCCCGCGCTGCACTGGTGGCTGCTGCCCCTGGCCGGGGCGGTCACCGCGCTCTTATGGTCGGGCAGTACCGCGCGTATCGGACGTGTCATGACCTACGTCGTGGCGGGGATGGGGCTGCTGTTTTTGGTTGCCGCCATCCGGGTCATCTTCGGGGGCGGCGGGGTGGATACGTCTGCGGCCGGCGTGGATCCGGCGGTGCTCTTCGGGTTGATCGGAACGACCATCGTACCGTACAACTTCTTTCTCGCGGCCGGACTGGGCAGTGGTGCGGGACTGGCGGATATGCGGCGCGGCCTGGGCCTTTCCTTTATTATCGGTATGCTCATCACGGCGGCCATCCTGGTGGTCGGTTCGGTCGCTATCACCTTCGTTTCTTTTTCCGATCTGGCGGACACCCTGGAGGGCATTCTGGGATCCTACGGTCGTCTGGCCCTCGGTACGGGCCTCTTCGCGGCGGGCTTCAGCAGCGCGGCGACCGCTCCCCTGGCCGCGGCGGTGGCGGGTCGCGAGCTACTCGGTATAGACGGGGGAAGCCAGCAATTCCGGGGCATCTGGTTGCTGGTGTTGCTGACCGGTCTCGGAGTGGCGCTGCTTCAGCTGGACATCATCGGGGTGATCGTGATTGCTCAGGTCATTAACGGCCTGCTGCTGCCCTTCATCGCCGTGGTGGTCTTCGTACTGGCCAACCGCCGGTCCCTGATGGGTGAGCACGTCAACCGGTGGTGGCAGAACGTGCTGGCCGGTCTGGTGCTCCTATTCATCTGCTACAAAGCCGGTGAACTCATGTGGAACCTGATCGTGCAGTGATCAGCGATTCGTGTAATCCTCCCGGTGGATATTGAGCTTCTTCATGCGGGCGAAGAGGGTCTTGCCGTTGATGTCGAGCAATTTGCCGGCCCCGTTGGGGCCGGTTACCCTACCGTTGGTGTACCGCAGGGCACGAATGATGTGTTGGCGCTGATTTTCCTCGAGGCTTACCATGCGCTCCTTTTCGGATTCATCGATGACTTCGTAGCAACCCCGGATACCGGTGACGTTGCCCCCCCGGAGTACGGACCACATGGTGACGCGCATGAGGGACTGCCGGCCGGCGGCCGTAGATAATACGAAGTTTTCTTCCAGCCGGTGGTAGCCACGGGCCAGATCGACCATGTGGGCGTTCCACTTGGCGGTATGTTCCCGGGAGAGGCGATCAACGATGGCGGCCGGCTTCAGGGTTTCCGGATCCTTGGTCCCCATGATGGCCAGGAGGTTGTCGCTGGCCAGGATGCTTTGATCCTGCAGATTATAGTCAAAGCTGCCGATCCGCTGGGAGTGCTCGACCATTTCGAGCATCTGCCGGTAGCGGGCACTGCTCTGTGCGTCCTTAACCAGGCTGCAAATTAGCTGTTCACTCGTTTCGGTGACGATGTGGGGTACGCTGCGGATTACGACCGGATACCGCGTACCGCTACAATTCTCGTGGTAGGTATAGATTTCGTCGCTACCGTTGGTGATGGTGCGCCGGCAGTGGCTGTCCCATACTTCCTGGGAATAATTCGGGGAGTAGTCGGCGATCCTTTTCTGGATCAGATCGGCAAAATCGTAACCAAGCTTCTGACAGGCCGAAGAATTGGCGTAACGCATCTGCCCTTCGAGATTAGCACACAACAGGTCGGAATTTCCGTTGCCTACCACCCTGTCCGCAAGCGCTAAAATTTGTGGTGGGGTGAGGGGGTACATAAATTCAGGATTGTTGTTTACCACCGTCCGTCGTACGGGAAAGCGAAGTGATCCACCAAAGGCTGTTACCTAACTAATGAAGGATCAAACGACGGCAGGCGGCTATATGTTTGAGTGTCTTAACCTACCACAAATATATGTGTTTCGACATTTTTATGGTTACGTTAGGATAATTCAATAGGAGAACGATCGTAGGCGTTATACTGTGACCCGCTGGTCGTCATGAATTTCGTATTTTGGACATCCGCGGCCACAATTTCCCGCTTATGGCTACCCACAACAACTACGACTTGCTTCTCGGCAAACTGGACGAGTTCATTCGAAAGTATTACATCAATAGTGCGATCCGGGGGCTACTGTACGCTACGGGCCTCATTTTGTTGTCGTTTTTGGTGATCAGCCTTCTGGAATCGCAGTTCTACTTCGGGGGGGGGACCCGAAAATTGTTGTGGTACGGTTTCCTGGTGGTCAGTCTGCTGGCGGTGGGCGCCTGGATCCTTCTCCCCCTCGGCCGCTACTTCCGGCTGGGGTCGACCATCAGTCACGAACGAGCCGCGGAAATTATCGGACGGCACTTTGGCAATGTGAAGGACAAACTCCTGAATGTGCTGCAACTGCGGCGGCAGGCGGGAAGCGGCGGCGACAACGCTCTCCTTCTGGCCTCGATCGATCAGAAATCGGCGGAAATCAGCCCCGTCCCCTTTCGTACGGCCATCGACCTTACGCAGAACCGACGCTACCTCAAGTATGCCTTGCCGCCGCTGCTCATACTTTTAGTCATTCTGTTCGCGGCGCCCAGCCTAATCAAGGACAGTACCGACCGGCTGATCCGCAATTCCGAGCACTTCGAACGCCCCGCCCCCTTTACTTTTCGGGTACCCGGGGACTTGGAGGTGGTGCAGTTCGATAATTTTCCCCTGACCGTGACGATCGAGGGCGATGTGCTTCCGGCCGAGGCATACATCGAAGTAGAGGGTTACCGCTACCGCCTGAACCGCGAAAACGGCAAAACCTTCACCTACGATTTCAATAACGTTCGGGAAGATACCCCCTTCCGCCTGTCGGCCGGCGAGGTGACCAGCACCGATCATACCCTGCGGATCCTTCCCAAACCCAGCATTGCCGGATTCACCGTCCATGCGGAATACCCCGGCTATCTCGGTCGCCGCGACGAGGATCTCTCCAACATCGGGGACCTCACCGTTCCGGTCGGTACCCGACTCCGCTGGTCTTTCGATACCGAGAATACCGATAACATCAACCTGCGCTTCGCCAGCGAGGACACCACGGGACGCTTGCGCCGCGACGGGACCGATCTGTACAGTTTTGATCGCCGGATACTGCGCAACGACCGCTACACTCTGTACGTCGGTAATAGCCGACTTCCCCTGGGTGACTCCGTTACCTACGCCCTGTCCGTAATCCCGGACCAGTATCCACAAATTAGCGTGGAATCCTTCCGGGACAGTACGGAGGCGCAACTGACATTCTTTGTCGGGGAGGCTTCGGATGACCACGGCATCCGGAAGATCGACTTCGTGTACCGTCGCCTGCGGCAGGGGGGAGAGAGCGAGGAGCAGCGCCTGGCCGTCGTCGGTAGTGGATCGGCCGGTAAGCAGATCCGTTACGATCACGTCTTTGACCTGAAAACGGATGTCGAACTCGAACCCGGCGACGAACTGACCTACTACTTCGAGGTATTCGACAACGACGGCGTGAACGGAAGCAAGAGCGCAAAAACACCCGTTATGGTCTACCGGGAACCCACCCGCGAGGAGATGGAGGCCCGGGCGGAAAGCAACGACAACAAGGTTAAGGATCAGCTGAGACAGGCGCTCGACGCGACGCGTGATCTGCAGGACGACACGAAGCGCCTGCGGGAGAAGATGTTGCAGGAGAAGGACGTAGACTGGAAACTGAAGAAGGAGGTGGAAAAACTTGCCGAGCGTCAACGGGAGATCCAGCAAAAGATCGAGGAAGCAAAGCAGGCCTTCGAGGAAAATCAGCAGAACGAAAGCCAGGAGAACGAGCAGGTGCGCCAGAAGGAGCAGAAGCTTCAGGAGATGTTCGAAAAATCGGTCTCGGAGGAACTCCAACAGCTGATGGCGGAAATTCAGCAGTTGATGGAAGAGCTCAATAAGGACCAGACGCTGGAAAAGATGGAGGAAATGGAACTCTCCGACGAAGAAGCCGAAGCCAAGCTGGAACGTATGCTCGAACTGTTCAAACAGCTCGAGGTGGAAAAAGACATGCAGGACGCCATCGAGAAACTCGAAGAACTGGCCCAGGAACAGGAAAAGCTCGCCGAGGAAACGGAAGAAGGGGAAAAGTCCACCGAAGAGCTCCAACAGGAACAACAGCAACTGCAGGAAGATTTCGAAAAACTGCAGGAGAAACTCGACCAGGCCGAGCAGAAGAATGAGGCGCTGGAGCGACCCATGCCGCTAGACACCAAGCAGGAAGAACAGGAAGAGGTCCAACAAGACATGCAGGACGCTCAGCAGAAGATGCAGGAGCAAAAACCCAGTGATGCCGCCAAGAAGCAGCAGGATGCCAGCCAAAAGATGAAAAAGATGGCGCAGCAAATGGAGGAAAACATGCAGAGCATGCAGATGGAATCCAATAAGGAAGATATGGCCGCCATCCGCCAGCTCCTGGAAAACCTCGTGGATTTAAGTTTCGACCAGGAAGCCACTATGGACGAGCTTAACCAAACCACCATCAATACTCCCCGCTACGTGGAACTCGTCCAGCAGCAGTTCCAGATCAACGGCGACTTCGAACTCGTCCAGGATTCCCTTCAGGCCCTGGCCAAGCGGAATTTTCAGATCGAAACCTTCGTGACCGAGAAAGTCACCGAAATCAAGGGCAATCTTTCGGGGACCGTCACCGAACTGGAAGAACGCCGTACCCCCCAGGCCGCCAACCTGCAGCAGCGGGCCATGACCGGGCTCAACGATCTCGCTCTCATGTTGAGTGAGAGCATGGAACAGATGCAACAACAGATGGCCGGCCAGATGCAGGGGCAGCAGCAGTGCCAGAACCCCCAGAATACGGGGCAGGGTAAGGAGGGCGGTAAACCAAGCGAAAATCCCGGCAGCGACGGTCAGAAGAGCATCGGACAGGAGATGCGGGAGATGAAAGAGGGCCTCCAGAAGGGCGAAGGCGGTACCAGTAAGGAATTCGCGGAACTCGCCGCACGCCAGGCTGCCCTACGGCGCGCGCTGGAAGAAAAACAAAAGGAACTCCAGCAGGGCGGGGAGGGCAAGAACGGTCAGCTGCAGGAACTCATCGACGAGATGAACGCCGCCGAGGAAGATCTGGTCAATAAGCGCCTGACCAATGAGTCACTCATGCGGCAACAGGACATCCTTACCCGAATGCTGGAACACGAGCGCGCCGAACGGGAACAGAAGATGGACGAGCAGCGTAAGTCGGAAACGGCCGAGCAGCAGCGGCGCGAACTTCCCCCGAATTTAGAGGAATACATCAGGCAGCGCCGCGCCGAAGTAGAACGTTTTCGACGCGTGACCCCCCAACTCAAACCGTATTACCAGGGCCTGGTCAACGAGTACTTCCGGTCCCTGGGCGCGGAATGAGGCGCCCCCAATTTTCTGCCCCTCAGATCATTGTGAACTATATTGCGGGGCCGTGATGTTATATTTTGGCAGTCTTAGTTAAGCCACCAACCACCGTATATGCTCACACTCGCGTCGGATCCCAGTAATATTACCAAGGTGGAGCAGCTCGTGAAGAAACTTGCCTCCCGCTACCACCTGAATCAAGAGAAACACGATAATCTGCTCATCAGCCTTACCGAAGCCGTAAGCAACGCGATTATTCACGGCAATAAACAGGACCGGTCCAAGACCGTCAGCATCCGTTGTGCTCAGGTCACCGACGGACTCACCATTCGCGTTTCCGACCAGGGCGGCGGGTTCAACTTCCGTAGCCTCCCCGACCCTACCTGTCCGGAGCGCATCTGTGAGTGCGGCGGCCGGGGCGTTTTCCTGATGCACCAACTCTGCGATCGTATGCGGTACACCAACGGCGGATCCACCGTCGAAATGCGCTTCCGACTCTGAGTCCCCAGTCATCGATCGAGTTCCACGCGGAAGGTGGCCGACTGCCCGCTCATCCCCTCCCCGATCTTACCGCCTGGATTCACAAAGTTATCGATCAGCGCGGCGGACGAGCCGGCGAGATCAACTACATTTTTTGTTCTGACGACTACCTGCATCAGGTCAATCTGGATTATCTCCAACACGACACGCTGACCGATATCATCACCTTTCCCTACGGCGAATTTCCCGAGATAACGGGAGATATCTTTATATCCACCGATCGCGTGGCCGATAATGCCGTCGATTTCGGGGAATCCTATACCGACGAACTTCACCGCGTGATGATTCACGGTATCCTGCACCTGTGCGGACAGGCCGACAAGTCCGCGCGGGAGGCTGCGGCAATGCGCTCCCTCGAACAGTGGGCGCTTTCCCTTCGTCCGACGCACCTGATTCGGGCGGGCACGCAGGAGCAATGATTGGGTGCCGACAATCGTAAAACCACCCTTCATACGGTAATCGATTCGCTCGGTAAGCCATGTAAAAATGGCATCTTTACCCTATGAAAGTGCTTAAATTCGGTGGTTCCTCCGTCGGACATCCTGACCGCATTCGCGGTATCGTGGATATACTCAAGAAATACTACGCCTCCGGCGATCACTTTACCGTCGTGTTCTCCGCCTTCGGCGGCGTGACCGACAGCCTCATCGAGATGAGTACACTCGCCGCCCAGGGAGAGGATCGCTACGGGCAACTCTTCGATGCCTTTGCCGATCGCCACCAAGAGGCTATTGAGAGCCTGTTGACCAACGATGCACTCCGTCGGGAAACCGCCCAGCAAATGCGCCGCTCCCACGAGGTGCTCAAGAACCTACTTTACGGCATTTTTTTGGTCCGTGAGGCTTCTCCCCGTACCATGGATTACGTCCTGAGCTTCGGGGAACGTTCTTCGGCGTACATCATTTCCCAGAAGTTGGTGGAAGCCGGGGTGCCAGCGGAGTTTCTGGATGCCCGCCGCATCATCAAGACGGACAAGACCTTCGGAAACGGCAAGGTCAATTTTGAGAAGACTTACCAGAAAATCCGTGAACTTTATTCGGAACACCCTAAGGTTCAGGTAGTTACCGGGTTTATATCCTCCGCGAAGGGAGGGCTGACAACGACGCTCGGGCGGGGTGGTTCAGACTATACCGCTTCCCTCATCGCCGCCGGTTTAGATGCTGATTCCATTGAAATATGGACCGACGTCAGTGGGGTACTGACCGCGGATCCCCGTAGAGTGAAAAAGGCATTTACCATTCCTAAGATGACGTATGCCGAGGCCATGGAAATGTCTCACTTCGGTGCCAAGGTCATTTATCCCCCTACGCTGATGCCCGCGCTGCAGAAGCGTATTCCCCTATACATCAAGAATACTTTCGAGCCGGAGTTCGAAGGCACTAAAGTCAGTGAGGAAAGTAATCCCGAGGGAGCCGCCGTACGGGGCATCAGTTCCATCAACAACGTAGCGCTCTGCACCGTGTCGGGTACCGGTATGTTTGGGGTCCCCGGAATTGCCGGTCGCATCTTCGGCTCACTCGCTACGGCGGGGATTAACGTAATTCTCATTACCCAGGGGTCGAGTGAGCATGCCATCAGTTTTGCCGTACAGCCCAATGCCGCGGATGCCGCTAAGGCCGCCGTGGAGGAGGCATTCACCTTCGAGATCGAACGGGGAGTGGTCAATGCCGTGAAGGTAGAGCGGGAACTGAGCGTAGTAGCCATTATCGGGGAGAACATGCGCTACCAGCCGGGAATCTCCGGACGACTATTCCGGGCCCTCGGAAAGAACGGCATCAACGCGGTAGCCATCGCTCAGGGGTCGAGCGAGTTGAACGTATCCGTAGTGATCGCTAAGGAAGACGAAACTAAGGCCCTGAATTCCCTGCACGAAGCCTTCTTCCTCTCCGACCATAAGACGCTTCACCTCTTTATCGTCGGCGTAGGACTTATCGGCGGTACCCTACTCGGCCAGATCAGGGAGCAGAACGAATACTTACGGGAACGTCGGGGCATGGAAGTTAAGGTCGTCGGCTTAGCTAACTCCAAAAAAATGCTTTTTGACGCTGATGGCATCGACCTGGAGAACTGGCGCGCTACCCTGGAGAATGCCGAGACGGAAATCGATCTGGCCGTTTTTGTCGGGCGCATGCGCGACCTCAATCTGAGCAATAGCATCTTCGTAGATAATACCGCGAATAGTAAGATTGCTTCTTACTACGAGACTATCCTTGACGAGAGCATTAGTATATCTACGCCGAACAAGATCGCGACCTCTTCCGGATACCTCCAGTACCAGCGACTCAAAAACATCGCCGACAAACGGGGCGTCCAGTTTCGGTACGAGACCAATGTCGGTGCGGGCCTTCCCGTCATTTCTACCCTACGTGACCTCATCGATAGCGGTGATCGCATCAATAAGATCGAGGGCGTACTCAGTGGTTCGCTGAGCTTTATCTTCAACAGCATGAATGGATCACGGCCCTTCGCCGAGATCGTGCGGGAGGCTCGCGAGAAAGGGTTTACGGAACCGGATCCGCGGGTAGATTTGTCCGGTAAAGATGTCGCCCGCAAGATTCTCATCCTCGCCCGGGAAACCGGCGTGGCGCTGGACGCGGAAGACATCACGCTGAACGGATTCCTGCCGGACGGAGCGATGGAAGCCAGGTCCGTAGACGACTTTTTTGGAGTGCTCGAATCCGAGGCGGCTTACTTCGACGGCCTGTACCGACAGGCGGATCAGGAGGGCAAGGTCCTACGCATGGTGGCGACACTGGAGGGGGAAAAAGCTTCGGTGGGCATCCAGGCCGTCGGCACGGATAATCCCTTCTTTACCCTAAGTGGCAGCGATAATATGATCGTATTCTATACGGATCGCTACAGCAGTCGGCCACTGGTCGTTCGCGGCCCCGGCGCCGGAGCGGAGGTCACGGCCGCCGGCGTATTCGCGGAAATCATTCAGATCGGAACCCTAAGCTAAGTGAGTATGCGGGAAGTTAGAGTATTTGCTCCGGCGACGGTAGCCAACGTAGCGGTGGGATTTGATATCCTCGGTTTTGCCATCAACCGGCCGGGAGACGAGATCGTCGCCCGCCTGAACGACTCCTTCAGTGGGGTACGCATCGTGGCCATTACCGGTACGGGCGATAAGGTATTGCCGATGGAAGTCGAGAAAAACACGGCTGGTATGGCGGCACTACGCCTACTGCAGCACCTAGGACAGGAAGATCGGGGTATCGAGCTCGAAATCCACAAGAAAATGCCCTTTGGTTCGGGATTGGGTTCCTCGGCGGCGAGTGCGGCCGGGGCTACGGTAGCCGTTAATGAGCTACTGGGTGCCCCACTTACCCGGGAGTCCCTGCTTTACTTTACGGTACTGGGTGAGGAAGTTGCCGACGGTAGCTTTCACGCCGATAACGTGGCGCCCTGCCTGGTGGGGGGAATTACGCTGATCAGATCGAGTGATTCACTAGACGTCCACCACCTTCCCGTACCCGCTAATCTGCACGTGGCCGTGGTTCATCCCGAAATTGAGATACTTACCCGGGATGCCCGCGCGGTGCTCAGCGATACCGTACCGCTGAAAACGGCTATTCAGCAGATGGGGAGTCTGGCAAGCTTCATCACCGCGCTCTACACCAACGATCTCCCCTTACTCGGGCGCTCGCTGAAGGATCACATCATCGAGCCGCAACGTAAGAAGCTGATTACCGGTTTTGACCAGGTGCAGGCCGCCGCGCTTCAACGGGGTGCCCTGGGATGTAGCATCAGTGGTGCCGGACCTAGCGTATTTGCTCTGTGCGACAGCGGCTATCTAGCGCAGGCGGCCGGGCAGGCCATGCAGTCCGTGTTTCAGGATTACGATATTGAAAGTCAACTGTACGTTTCGCCCATCAACCAGCGGGGAGTGGAAGTACTGGAGATCGTCGAATAGGGCTACCCAGCTTGTACCGCTAAATTTTGTGCCATGAAGTTCTATAGTACCAATGATGCAAGCCATAAGGTAGGTATCCGGGAAGCCATCTTTCGCGGACTACCCGCCGATAATGGCCTGTACATGCCCGAGCGCATAACACCCCTTCCGGAATCCTTCTTCCGGGAGTTGTCGTCACTTTCCTTTGCCGACATCGGATTTCGGATTGCCCGTCAACTACTCGGTCAAGAAATACCGGACGAGGATCTGCGGACGATTGTCGATGAAGCCATCAACTTTCCCGCCCCGGTGGTAAAGTTGGACGAGGAGAAGTACGTACTGGAGCTCTTTCACGGACCTTCCCTGGCATTTAAGGACTTTGGGGCCAGATTTATGTCGCGGCTTATGGCGTACTACAATCAGGATAGCGAGAACGACCTCATTATTCTGGTTGCTACCTCCGGGGATACCGGCGGGGCCGTCGCGGCCGGATTTTACGATACCCCCGGCATTCAGGTGGTGATCCTCTATCCGAGCGGTAAAGTGAGCGATCTGCAGGAGAAGCAACTGACGACCCTGGGAAAAAATATTCATGCGCTGGAAGTCGCGGGCACCTTCGACGACTGCCAGGCCATCGTGAAGCAAGCCTTCGTGGATCAGGACTTACGCTCCCAGCTTCGCCTGAGTTCAGCCAACAGCATCAACATATCCCGGCTAATTCCTCAGACCTTCTACTACTTTGAGGCGTACAAACAGGTCGGCCCGGGTCAACCGATTGTCTTCTGCGTACCCAGCGGCAATTTTGGTAACCTGACGGCAGGTCTCATCGCCCAACGCTTAGGTCTTCCCGTACACCACTTTATCGCGGCTACGAACGACAACGACGTCGTCCCTCAATTCCTCGAGCGGGGGGAATACCTGACAAAACCCTCGGTTCCCACTCTCTCCAATGCTATGGATGTGGGGGCACCCAGCAATTTTGCCCGGATGACCAACCTGCACGATCACGTGATGGGACTAGATCACCCCGGGAAGGAAACACACGAAGCTATGCGCCGGGGGATTTCCGGCTACAGCTTTTCGGACGATACAACGGAAGCGGCCGTTCGGGAAGTAGAGCAGCGGTACGGGTACGTCATTGACCCCCACGGCGCAGTGGGTTATCTGGCACTTAAGCGGTGGCAAAAGGACCATCCGGGTACCCGTGGCATCATTTTGGAAACTGCTCATCCCAGCAAATTCAAGCCGGACGTGGAGCGGATTCTCGGTCATTCCATTGACGTTCCGGAACGTCTTGCCCGCTTAGCACAGCAAGAAAAGGTTGCTACAGCGGTTGGTACCGATTACGCCACTGTACGTGCTTACTTGCTAGATAAATTTCGCTAAGACACAAATGTTCCACGTGGAACATGCGATTTACCGCTGCTAAATAATTATGTGCAGTAATGAAATGTTCCACGTGGAACATTCGAAAGGGTGGGTACCGATTACCGTGGCTATCCCCACTTTTACGTGGCTCCTGCGTTCCCGCCCGACACTAAAAGTAGTTGCGTAGACAAGGAATGCGTCGCGAATTAATATCTTAGCGAAAAGTAACAAACCCAGCCAAATGAAAAATATACTCCTCGTGTGGGTGTGCCTGTGTGTGGCGTATCCCCTCTTTGCTCAGCAGGATAATACCCAAAATCCTTTCCGGCAGTTGGGGACCGAACTCCCCACACCAAATGTCTACCGTAATGCGGCCGGCGCACCGGGGCACATGTACTGGCAGCAACAGGCGGACTATTCGATGGATATTCGGCTGGACGACGAGCAACAGCGGATATACGGTACGGAGAAAATCACTTACCACAATAACTCTCCTGACCCCCTGAACTACCTCTGGATCCAGTTGGATCAGAACGTCCGCGCGGTAGACTCAGATACGTATAAGACGTCAACTAACGAACTCGGGGAGCGAATGACCCTGAGTCAACTGTCGCGGTTGGAGCCGGCCTTTCCCGGTGGATTCAACATCGACCACGTAAAGGACGGTAGCGGTAAGGATATGAGCTACTTTATCCAGAAAACGATGATGCGGGTTGAATTGCCGCAGGTGCTCGAACCCGGCTCGACGACCGAACTGGAGATAAAGTTTTGGTACAACATCAATAACCGGATGACTGACGGCGGCGGTCGGTCCGGTTCGGAATACTTCGGGGAAGATGATAACTACCTGTACACCATCGCTCAGTTCTACCCCCGCATGGCGCTCTACACCGATAACAACGGTTGGCAGAACAAGCAATTCCTGGGCCGGGGGGAGTTTGCCCTTACGTTCGGCGATTACGACGTCAAGATTACCGTACCGGCCGATCACTTGGTCGCGGCTACCGGTACGTTGCAGAATGATGGCGACGTACTGACCCGTGAACAACGTAACCGGCTGGAGCGTGCCCGGAAAGAACGCGTGCAACCCGTCATCATCGCTACCCAGGCGGAAGCCATCGAACGGGAAAAGACCAAGGTGAAAAAGGAAAAGACATGGCACTTCAAGGCCGAGAACGTGCGGGACTTTGCCTTCGCCAGCTCCCGTAAATTCATCTGGGATGCCATGGGTGTCGAACAGGAAGACGGTAGCGTGGTCATGGCCATGTCGATGTACCCGAAGGAGGGCAACCCCCTGTGGGAGCGCTTCTCTACTAAGGCGGTAGCCCATACCCTGAAGTGGTACACCCACTACTCTTTCGATTATCCTTATCCCGTAGCCTGGTCGATCAACGCCGCGGAGATCGGCATGGAGTATCCCATGATCTGCTTCAATTTCGGACGCACGGAATCTGACGGGACGTACAGCGATCGTACGAAGTACGGAATGATCGGTGTAATCATTCACGAAGTAGGCCACAACTACTTCCCCATGATCGTCAACAGCGACGAGCGGCAGTGGACCTGGATGGATGAGGGTCTGAATACCTTCCTGCAGTACCTGGCCGAACAACAGTGGGAGCGCGATTATCCCAGTCGCCGTGGACCCGCCAATAAGATTGTCGATTACATGAAGGGCGACAAGCAGTATATCTCGCCCATTATGACGAACTCGGAGTCCATCTGGCAATTCGGCAACAACGCTTACGGTAAGCCCGCTACGGCCCTGAACATCCTGCGGGAAACCGTCATGGGTCGCGAGCAATTCGACTATGCCTTTAAGACGTACGCTAACCGCTGGAAATTTAAGCACCCCGCCCCCGCCGATCTCTTCCGCACTATGGAGGATGCTTCGGCCATTGACCTCGACTGGTTCTGGCGGGGTTGGTTCTACACGGTCGATCACGTAGATATTGCCCTGACTTCCGTACGTCCCTTCCGCATCAATACCATGGATCCCGTGTCCGAGAACACGCAACTGCGGAAGGAGCGGGACGAAGCTCCCCGCAACATCAGCAGCATTCGCAATGAGGAGGCCATCAGCCAGACGTACGATGAGATCGATACCACCCTGCGGGATTACTACACGGATTACGACCCCCTGGAGTCTACCATCCTCGATCAGCGGGAATACGAGCAGTACCTGGCGAATCTGAGTCCGGAGGAGCGCGCAACGCTCGAGGCCGATAAGTACTACTACGAATTGACCTTCGAGAACATCGGTGGTTTGGTCATGCCGATCATCCTGGAATTTACCTTCGCCGATGGATCAACCCAGGTAGAGAAGATTCCCGCCGAAATCTGGCGTATGGGGACTAATGAAGTTACCAAAGTGTTCCCCTTCACGAAAGAGGTTACTTCGGTGGTGCTGGACCCCTTCCTGGAAACGGCGGATACGGATACCAGCAATAACTACTATCCTTCCCGCACCTCGGTGAACCGGTTTGACCTCTACCAGCGCAGAAGCCGGGGAGAAAGCGAGAACCCCATGCAGCGTGACCAGCGGGCCCGTAGTATGGAGCAGCGCACCGAAACCGGTTCTCAACGGTAACTTGCATCCATGAATTACGACAGTCCCTCCCTCACCGTGGTCAGCACGGAGGTGGAACCCGGCGCGATCCGCTGGCGTAGCCCGTCCAATATTGCCCTGGTGAAGTACTGGGGAAAACACGGCGACCAGCTCCCGCGGAATGCATCGGTCAGTTTTACCCTCGACGGAGCAGCAACGGATACGACCCTGCACTATTCCGCCCGGAAGGCGGCGGGTGAAGGTGTGGAGGTGGAGCTGTACTTTCACGGCACAATGAAACCGGACTTCACCGCCCGGACGAAGAAGTACCTCGAACGGCTACTGCCGATCTACCCTTTCCTGCAACAACTATCGCTGCGGATCGAGACCAGTAATAGTTTTCCCCATTCCGCCGGGATTGCCAGTTCCGCATCGGGAATGAGTGCACTGGCGCTTTGCTTGGTAAGTCTGGAAGAGCAACTCTTCGGAACGATGACGGACCGGGATGCCTTCCTTCGTAAGGCCAGCTACCTGGCTCGGCTCGGTTCGGGCAGCGCGAGTCGATCCGTGTACGGTACGGCGGCTCTGTGGGGCGCCGTTAGCGAAGTGGAGTTCAGTAGTGATGAGTATGCACTGCCGGTCGCGGATCGTATCCATCCCGTGTTTCAAACTTACCACGACGACATCCTGCTGATATCGAAGACGGAAAAGTCGGTGAGTAGTCGGGCGGGTCACGGGTTGATGGATCTGAATCCGTACGCCGGGGCACGCTATGCTCAGGCCAACCGAAGGGTGGTGACCATGTTGGATATTTTACGTCGGGGCGACACCGAAAATTTTGGGGAACTCCTTGAGAGTGAGGCACTTACACTCCATGCCTTGATGATGAGTAGCCATCCGTATTACACGCTGATCGAGCCCAATACCCTGCACGTCATCCGTACGTTGCAGCAATTTCGGCGGGAGACGGGGCATCCGGTGCACTTCACCCTCGATGCGGGTCCGAACGTACATCTGCTGTATCCGGATACGGTGGCTTCGGAAGTCCGAAATTTTATCCGTGAGCATTTGCTGTACTTCTGCGAGGATAAGATGTACCTGGCCGATCGGGTGGGAAAAGGCCCCCAGCAACTGCCGGTAAACGAAACGAGTAGTGACTGATCGGTGTTACTCAACCGTGAAGCGATACCTTAAACTCATGATTTGGTCGGTGGGGCTCCTGCTGGCCAATGGCTGTCGACTCGGAAGCCAGGACATACCACCGCGGCTACAGACCTCCTACCCTCCCCTCAACGATCGGCTGGCTAAAATGGTCACCGCGGATTCACTGGCAATCAGTGCTACCGAGGCTTACCATCTTCCCCGTGCCGTGTACGTTGATGCCCGGGAGCAGGTGGAATACGACGTGAGCCATCTTCCGGGAGCCCTGCACCTGGGATTTGACGATCCCGATTACCGGGCACTCGATGCGCTCGATCGTCGTACGCCGCTGGTGATCTACTGTACCGTCGGTTACCGGAGCGAGCGGATGGCGGATGAGCTCCGGGGGCGCGGGTTTACGCGCGTGTACAACCTATACGGTAGCCTGTACGCCTGGAAGTTGGCCGGCTATCCGGTGGTGGACGCCGCGGGGCCCACCGACCGCATTCATACCTATAACCGAAAATGGGGTGCATACTTCCCCGATAGCCTAGCTACTAAAGTTTACTAAACATGACCCTCTACCAGCAAATTCAGGAGTGCGTTTCCTTCATCAAGCAACGGGCTAAGACCCAGCCCCGGATCGGGATCATCCTCGGGACCGGACTAAGCACTCTGGTAGAAGAAATCGAGGTGGAGCGGGAATTCGTGTACGGGCTCCTCCCCTATTTTTCGGTATCGACCGTCGCTACTCACCGCGGTAAGCTCGTGCTCGGTAAGTTGCGCGGCATCCCCGTCGTCGCCATGGCCGGTCGCCTGCATTACTACGAAGGTTACAGTATGCAGCAGCTAACCTTTCCGGTCCGGGTGCTCAAGGCCCTGGGGATTGAACACCTGTTGATCTCTAATGCGTCGGGTAGCGTAAATCCGGATATTTGCGCCGGAGACGTGGTATTCATTCGCGACCACATCAACATGCAGCCGGATAATCCGCTGCGGGGACATAACGACGACCGGCTCGGTCCCCGGTTCCCCGACATGCTACACACCTACGATCGTGCTCTGAACGCTCGTGCGATCAAACTGGCTAAGCGCCACGGACTCAATGCGCACGAGGGAGTTTACCTGGCGCTGGCGGGACCGAACCTGGAGACGCCCGCGGAGTACCGGATGGCAAACATCATCGGTGCGGATCTGATCGGCATGTCTACGGTACCGGAGGTCCTCGTAGCCCGGCATGCGGACCTGCCGGTGTTCGTCGCTTCCGTAGTGAGTAATAAGTGTTTTCCCATTGCCGACATTCAACCGACGACCGTAGAGGACGTCATCGCCACCGTACAGGCGGTGGAACCTAAGTTGCGGTTATTGATCGGGGATATGGTCGAAGAATTGGCCGAAGTGGTGGAAGAAGCCAACGGATCGGCGAACAGTGGTTTAAGCGCTAAAAAAAACGAGTAAATGGGCAACTAACCTAGGTGGTCGCGCCTTTAAAACCAGTTAACCCTGATCGAAACTGAATGAACGGAGCCTTCCGCACCACCTGGAAATCTTTAAGCGCTACCGAGCGTGACGTAGCTACCGCAATGAGCATCGTGTACGAGGAGCGTTCCGTTCTTGATCTCTCCCGCCTGCTGAACAAAATCGGTATGCCCCCGCCCGCCGGGGAGTCGCGTTTTACCCACGCCGCCACCGAGGAAATCGTGCATCAGCTCCACAAAGCGGGGATCCTGGTCAAGCAGAGCGATCACGGCTGGCGAATCAATCCCCAGTACAGCGAGGCCATCATGCGGCAGGCGGGCCGCCGCCCCGACTTCACCGTACTGCTCAACGAGATCCGGCGGGAGCTTCCCTACAAAACGTACTGGCAGCCCAGCAGTCCGCACGCCCTCATGCGGGAGATCCGCATCGCCTTTTATTTGCAAAATGAAGCGGGCTTCGACCGGCTGCAGCGCGAAACCGAGAACTTTTACCCGGACCAGGCGCGCACCGGGGTATTCATCGATCCCCTTTTCGCCGAATTTGACCCCCGGTGGGTAGAGAACCTGCTGCCGGCCTGGCAGGAGATCAATATCCGGAATGCTTTCCGTCGGGCGCTTATCGCCATGGAGCCCCTGGATGACCTCATCGAATTCCTCGAACAGCACGAGCACATCCGCGAACCCCAGTCCGGTCCCCTGCGCGAGTTGCTTGCCGAAGCCTTCGTGCTACAGGGTGCGTGGAGCCGACTACAGTTGTGGGCCGATCTGGAAACCAGCGAATGGCGAAGCTCCGCCAATCACCTCATCTACCACGTGCTGCGCGATGACGACGAGGGGGCGAACGAACTGATCGAGGAAGTACGGAAAGGATACCGCAGGGAATACGAAAATAAGTACCCCGCTCACCTTGCCGGCTACCTGTATCTGCTCTCCCTACTTCGCAATGGTGGCGTAAAGAGCGCCGAAATTATCGGCCATCATCTGGATAATATCGATCCGGTTCAGAACCTGCGGCTGGGCGGTACCTACCTGGTGTTCAAAGCCCTGCACGCCTACCTTCGCAACGATGAGGACGGGCAGACCATCGCTCAGCAGGGCCTCGCCCGCACGGAGGCTAATGCCTTTGCCCTGACCTTCGACGCTTTATACCGCTTATGGACCGACAGCAGCGCGGAAATTCCCGCCGCCGAATATCTCCTGAAGCTCGAGAAACTTCGCGAACGCGCCCAGGATAACGGTTACCAGTGGGTGGAAATGGAACTGACGCGCGTGCTTTCCCTCCGGCATCCGGAGACCGAGGCCCGGGAGGCTTACGCGACCCGCGCTCAACAGCTCAGCGATCAACTCCGCATATATTCCCTGGCCGACGCCATGCCCCGTATCGAGCCCTGGGAACGGGCGCTCGAGGTGCTGGTGGGTATGGGGACGCCGGACCGCGGCAACGATAAGCGGAGTAAGAAAACAAGTCGTTTCGTGTGGTTCGTCGACTTCGATAAGCGAGAACTCGAACCCCGCGAACAGACCCTCAGTAAAAGCGGCAGCTGGTCTAAGGGGCGGAAAGTGGCGCTGAAGCGCGTTAAGCAGGGCGACGTGGAGGGCATGACCCCCCAGGATGTCGCCGTAGCAAAGACCATCGAGGAAGATTACAGCCGGTATCACCCCAACGGCAGCTTTACCATCAACTACGAGGACGCCCTGCTGGCCTTGGTGGGACACCCCAACCTCTACCTGAGCAAGAATTCGGCCATCGGCGTGGAACTGGTGCGGCGTAACCCCCAGTTGCTGATCGAAGAGACCAATAACCGACTTCACCTCCGCTTTGCCCAGGACTTTACCGGCACCGGCGTTCAGGTGGTCAAGGAAACCCCGACCCGTTACCAGGTCATCGAGGTCAACGACGGCCACGACCAGATTCACCGGCAGATCGGCGAGGGCCTGGAAATACCGAAACGGGCCCGTCACCGTCTGCTCGAAGTGGCCCGCAACCTGAGTAAGTTCACGGAAGTACAGAATACGCTCGCCGGAGTCATCGATGACCTCGACGAAACGAAGGCGGATTCCCGCACCTACGTCCATCTGTTGCCCGTCGGAGAGACCTTCAAAGTGGAGTTCTTCGTGCGCCCCATTCCGGAAGAAGATCAGTACTTCAAGCCCGGCCGGGGCCGAAACAAGGTGATCAGCGAAGCGGACGGACAGCGACGTCTCGCCGAGCGCGACCTGGCGCGGGAGATCGAACGGGCGGAGGGCGTGATCATCGACTGCCCTACCCTACAGAAGATCGTACACCGCGACTACGAGTGGCAGATCGATGAGGTAGAAGACTGTCTGAATATCCTACTGGAACTGCAACCCCTGCGGGCCATGGAACGCATCGTCCTGGAGCACCCCCGCGGCGAGCGGATCAAACTGCTGGGTAGTGTTGACTTCGGCGACCTGAGCCTCGGCGTGAAGGAAAAGGCCGGATGGTTCGACGTGGAGGGTACCCTGGCCGTCGATGATCAGCAGGTCATCAGCTTCCGGGAACTGATCGAGAAAGTAAGCGAGAACGAGCAGAGCAACTTCATCCAGCTCAGCGAAGGCCAGTACGTGGCCCTCACCGAACAGCTACGCCGCAAACTGCGGGAAATGGAGGGACTCATGTCCGCCAACGGAGAGGGTATGCAACTGCACCCGCTGGCCGGCGGCATGCTGGACGATATCGCGGATCAGCTGGGCGGATTCGAAGCCGACATGGCCTGGCGGGAGAGCCTACAGCGCATCCAGAGCGTCAACCAGACCATGGCCCGGGTGCCGTCGACCTTCCGCGCCGAACTGCGCCCGTACCAGCTCGACGGTTTCCGTTGGCTCATGCGGCTGGCAGACTGGGGCGTAGGCGCCTGCTTGGCTGACGATATGGGTTTGGGTAAGACCATTCAGGGACTCGCCATGCTGCAGGCGCGCGCCGAAGAGGGGCCCGCCCTGGTTATCGCACCGGCCTCGGTGACCCGCAACTGGATTCGGGAAGCCGCTAAATTCGCGCCCACGCTCAATCCGATTCTGCTCGTCGGCAACGACCGGCAGGAGATCATCGACAACGTAGGTCCTTACGATATGCTGGTCGTGAGCTACGGCCTCCTGCCCTTCGAGGGGGATGCCCTGGCGGCGAAGCGCTTCGGAACCATCATTCTCGATGAGGCCCAGGCCATCAAAAACCGGGGTACGAAGCGGAGTCAGATCGCCATGAAGTTGCAGGGGGACTTCCGGGTAGCCACCACCGGTACGCCCATCGAAAATCACCTTGGGGAACTCTGGAACCTGTTCACCTTCCTCAATCCGGGACTGTTGGGGAGCTTCCAGCGCTTCAACGAGAAGTATACCATTCCCGTTACCCGCAACAACGATAACGAACGCCGGCAACAGCTGCGTCGCCTGATTCAGCCCTTCATCCTGCGGCGGCGCAAGGAAGAGGTGCTCGAAGAGTTACCACCGAAAACGGAGGTTACCCTTACCGTTGAACTGTCGCAGCCGGAACGCGCCTTCTACGAAGCCCTGCGGCAACACGCCCTGGAGAGCATCGACGACAGCGAAGGACCGAACCGCCGCTTCCAGATCCTGGCCGAGCTGATGAAACTGCGACAGGCGGCCTGTCATCCCAAACTGGTCGACCCGAACGTCAATATTTCCAGCAGCAAACTGGAACTCCTGGCCGAAACCGTCCAAGAGTTACGCGAGAATGGGCACAAGGCACTGATATTCAGTCAGTTCGTCCGACATTTGAAAATCGTAGAGAACTGGGCCATCGAAAACGGGGTACCCTACCAGTACCTCGACGGCAGTACTCCCGGACCGAAGCGCGACGATGCCGTGCAGGCGTTCCAGCGGGGAGAGGGAGACATTTTCCTCATCAGTCTGAAGGCCGGGGGAACCGGTCTTACCCTTACGGCGGCGGACTACGTTCTTCACCTCGACCCCTGGTGGAATCCCGCCGTAGAGGATCAGGCTAGCGACCGGGCTCACCGGATCGGTCAGATGCGCCCGGTAACGGTGTACCGCTTCGTGTCCGAGAACACCATCGAGGAAAAAATCGTCAAATTGCACGCCGAAAAGCGCGACCTCGCCGACAGCCTCCTGGCCGGTACCGAGCAAAGCGCCGGACTCAGTGCCGATGACCTGCTAGACCTCATTAAGAATGGATAAATCGATGTATAAGCCCAACCTCCACGTTTACGAAGATGGCCCGTCCGTAGCCCGCGCGTTCGCGGAGCATCTGATGCGGAAGTTGGACGAACGTAAGGATGCCCCACTCTACTGGGCACTGTCGGGTGGATCAACGCCCAAACTACTCTTCCGCCTTCTGGCCGAGGAGTACCGCGACCGCATCGACTGGAGCCGACTCCATTTCTTCTGGGGAGACGATCGGATGGTTCCCTACGACGACCCCGAAAGTAATTACGGCGAAGCCAAAAAGCTACTCTTCGATCATGTACCCGTGGTGGAAGAACAGATCCATCCCGTACCCACCGACCTCGAAGCGGAGGAAGCCGCCCGCGCCTACGGGGAAACCATCGCGAGTCTGCTGCCGCAAAACTCCGACGGAATGCCCATCTTCGACATCAATATGCTCGGGATGGGTGGCGACGGACACACGGCGTCCATCTTTCCAGACAGCATGGACCTCCTGACCGACGAACGAATATGCGCCGTGGCCCGCCATCCCGAAAGCGGCCAGTTGCGTGTGACCCTGACCGGACCGGTCATCAATGCGTCTGACGAGGTGATTTTTCTGATTACGGGTGCCTCCAAGGCACAACGAGTCGGTCAAATCGTTAATCGTGAGCACTCAGCCACCGAATTCCCCGCCGCCCACATCAATCCGCCCTCCGGTCAGCTCCACTGGTATTTGGATGAGGCCGCCGCTGCGGAGGTCAGTTACTAAGCATTATCTTTGCGCCTTAACGTATAGCCCCATGACTTCCAAAAGTGCCGTCTCCGCCGAGACTCAGCCCCACACCACCCAGCGGAATTACTGGATCTTCTTCCTGATCTCCCTCGTGATCTTCTTCCTGATGCTGATCTTCATGAACCAGTGGTTCTGGGTGTCCATGCCGTTCATGCTCACCTTCCTGGTGATGGCCCTGGGGTATATGTAGTTTTAATCCCCTTTATAGCATCTGGCCGTATCGAATTGTCCGCTACCCGAGCGTAGCGGGATCGATTTTATCCCAGTCCTTATCTATAGACGGCGATTAAGGGTGATCGTCAGTACTGCAGATACATCACTTCCTTTTCCTCAAAGAAATCTTCCGCGAACCACTTGCCGATCGGGTATTCCTCCACGTAGGCGCGTTTGGGCAGGGCGGCGAGTTCTTCCTTCAGTCCCCTGCCCTTCAGGGCCAGGATGCCGTTGGGTAAGGCGTTGCGCTGCTTGTCGGTGATGAGGCGCAGGCTCCAGTCGGCCAACTTATCGATCTTGGCGACGGCCCGGGTGACCACGAAGTCATACGCCCGCTTCTTCAGTTCTTCCGCGCGTTGTTGTTCGGCCCGGCAGTTGGTAAGTCCGAGAGCGGAGATTACCTCCTGGCATACCCGAATCTTCTTTGCTGTTCCGTCAATAAGGTGGAAATCAACGTCGGGGAACAGGATAGCCAGTGGAATTCCCGGAAAGCCACCACCGGTGCCCAGGTCCAGCACCCGCGTCCCCGCCCGAAACGAAACGACCTTAGCGATCGCCAGGGAGTGCAGCACGTGGTGTACGTACAAATTGTCGATGTCCTTGCGACTGACGACGTTGATCTTGGCGTTCCAGTCGCGGTACAGATCGCCCAGCGCGGTAAACTGTTCCCGCTGTCGTTCCGAAAGGTCCGGGAAATAATTGAATACGGTTTCTACATCCATCGTTCGCGGTCTTTAGCTGCCGGCCACTACCTCCGCGAAGGCCTGCCATACCGGCTCCTCCGGCAGCGGTGCCGTGAGTTCCATCCGACTTCCGCTCACCGGGTGGTCGAAGGCCAGGGTGTACGCGTGCAGGTCGATCGTTTTGCCTTCGTTACCCCGCTTGAAGCCGTACTTCGTGTCGCCCCGTAGGGGGCATCCCAGGGCACCGAGTTGAGCGCGAATCTGGTGTTTGCGACCGGTGTGCAATTTGATCTCCAGTAGGTGGTACCGATCGCTGCTACCCAGGTAGCGGTAGCTGAGCTCGGCGCGTTTGCCGGACTTATCCGACTGGTCAACGACCTCGGAGGTGTTTCCCTTCCCTTCGCGTATGAAATGTACGAGTGTATCGGCGTCCTTTGGCGGGCGTTCGCCAACGATGGCGAGGTAAGTTTTATCCACCGTCCGCGCCTGAAACTGCTCCGATACGGCGGTCTGGGCGGAAGGTTTTTTGCCGAACACTACGACGCCGGATACCGGTCGGTCGAGGCGGTGGATCGGGTAGAGATCGTGGTGGGCGTAGGCGGCACCGATCTGGAGCAGGTTAGCGCTCTTCTTCTTGTCGGGCACTACGGCCATACCGGCGGGCTTATTGAAAGCGATGAGCTGGTTATCCTTATGGAGGACCCAGTCACCGGGGCGGCCGGGGAAACGTCGGGGAGAGTCGGACATGGGTTGGATTTTGCGCCGGGCGGCTACTTCACTTCTTCGTAATCGATGTAATCGTCCCGCTCTTCTTCTTCCGGCGTGATGTCGATGTTGCGGGGCGGCGGGGGGGGCTGTCGCACCTGCTTTTGCATGTGGGTGTACCAGCGGTAACCGCGGTAGGCGAAGTAGATCAGGGCGATGGTGAAGATGAAATCCATGGAGCAAAGGTACGGTGGTATAACGCTTCGGGAACCCGAATGATCAGGACCACCGGTAGATTCGGTTGATAAGCTGTTTGACCTTATCGGTGTAGGGCGGGTAGGCGGCCGAGAGGTCGAAAAACTTGCGCTCCAGCACCGCCCGTTCGTTACTGAAGTCGACCCAGCCGTGGAAGCCGAAGCTTTTGCCGATGCCGCTGTTGTTGACACCCCCGAAGGGCAGGGCGGGATTAGCACTGCCGAGCAGAAACTCATTTACCAGCGTGCCCCCGGCACTCGTTTCCGCCAGCAGGCGCTTGACGGTACGCCGGTTGTTCGCCTGGATGTAAAAGGCCAGCGGCTTGGGGTGACGGCGTATTTCGGCCAGGGCCTCGTTCAGGTTGTTGAAGGTAAGAATGGGGAGGATCGGCCCGAAGATCTCTTCCTGAAGCACCCGCATGTCGGGGGTCACGTCCGTCAGCACGGTGGGCGCGAAGAACAGAGCGGCGCGGTCGTGGGTGCCACCGGTCACCACCTTGGCGCCCTTCGCTACCGCATCGTCCAGCAACGTTTGCAGGTGGTCGAACTGCTTTTCGTTAACGATGCGCGCCAGATCACCGGATTGCCGGGGGGCGTCGCCGTAGAACTCCCGGATCACTTCGGCCAACCCTTGTACGTAGCGGTCAGCGATGTTGTCGTTGACGAGCAGGTAGTCGGGAGCCGTGCAGGTTTGTCCGGCGTTGAAAAACTTACCCCAGGCCAGGTTGCGGGCGGATTTACTTACGTCTACGTCATCGTCGACCACGCAGGGCGACTTCCCCCCCAGTTCCAGGGTCACGCTAGCCAGATTTTCCGCCGCCGCGGCCATCACCTTCTTACCGATAGCGGGGCTGCCCGTAAAGAAGATGTGGTTGAAGGGCAGGCGGGTGAGCGCGGCTGAGGTTTCGGCTTCCCCGGCGACCACCGCCACTTCGTTTTCGGCAAACAATTGCCCCATCATTTCCTGCAGATAAGCCGTGGTGGCCGGGCTGTGCTCCGAAGGTTTCAGGGTGACCGTACACCCGGCCGCGACGGCGTACAGCAGGGGTACGATGGCCAGATTGAAGGGATAGTTCCAGGGGGATATAATGAGCACGCAACCCTTGGGCTCGTAATAGATGTAGTTTGAGGTGCCGATCATGCTCAGGGGCGTGGCCACCCGGCGGGGCTCCATCCACCGCCGCAGATGCTTCGTGATGTAGTTTACGTGGCCGTAGATCACGCCGACTTCGCTCAGGATGGCTTCCACCTCATGCTTACCCAGATCGGCGTGTAGAGCATCGAGCAGGCGTTGTTTGTTTCCCGCGTCGTCCAGATAAGTCAGGATGCGGCGCAGCTTATCCGATCGCTCGCGGGCCGAGGTGCGAGCGAGGGCGGGGGCTCGTTCCCGTTGTTGCTGCAGGATGTACGCGTAGTCGGTAGTGGTTCGGGCGGTTTGCATGACCATACAAACGGGGCGGCGCGCGCGGGAGTTGTAAATTAATGGAGTGCAGCGCTTTATCCACCATTTGAATCCTTTCCTTCTGCTCAAATCTCCTCCGTGGGGGTTGAGGATTACGGTAGCCATACTTTTGGTTACGTTGCTTCCGGGCGTAGCGGTTACTCAGACCACCTTGGCGGGTACGGTTATCAGTTGCGCGGACGGCACTCCCGTGCCTTACCCCAGCGTGTACCTGCGTGAAGGAAACCGGGGCGTGAGCGGGGATTCTCTCGGCCGGTTCCGGCTGGTCTACGCGCCGGCGGCACCACCCGCAAATTTTATGGTGATTTCGTCTTTGGGATTTGCCACGGATACCGTTTCCGTAAGGAGGTTTTTGTCCGGTGACCGCTCGGTCATCTGTCTGACGCCCGCTCCCGCTGCCCTGCCGGAAGTGTCCCTCACCGGAAAGCGCCTGCGGCGGTTACGTACCCTGGGAAACCGCTCCGAATCCCGGACGATCGTGACGGGCTGGTCCGTAGATCCGCGCTCCGGAGCGGAACGGGGCACGCTAATCAAGGCGGGTAAGAACCCGCGCCTCCTCAAAAGGGTAAACATCCACCTTGCCCGCTCTACCTACGACAGTCTCCGGGTACGGGTCAATCTGTACGCCCTACACGATAAACGGCCGGAAACCGAACCCCTTTATGCGCATTACGCTACCGTGTACCTGACGGAAGGCTGGGTGGGCATTCCCCTGGGGCCCGATCCCCTGCCCCTGAAGGACGACGTGCTCCTTACCCTGGAAATCGTCGAGGCCTGGAGTAAACGGGATAAGAACGTACTCCTGCTGTCTGCCGGTCTCTTCACCCGGGGCCTGTACCACCGGGAACACCGGGGTCAGCCCTGGCGGCGTGCGCGAACGGGACTGAGTATGACGGTGACGGTGTGGGAGTGAATAGGGCAGGGCTATATGATGCACGGCACATATTTCCTAATTAATTATACGTAATGCTGCTATAAATTAAAGATAAAACTATATTTTGACCTGAAAATTAGCTTCAGTGAAAATATCGGACATTCTTAACCAGGTCAACACTTTTGAAAAGAACAATTTTCTTAGAGTTATTGATCAGATTATAGTCGAAAAGCCTAAGAATTACAAGAAAGTTGAGAATATATTGAGCCAGATAGATGGCCAAATTAAGAACGCTGATAACTTAAGTGTCGAAAGTGTTTTTGATTTGGTATCTGATGAATATCAGCAATGCATCTACGAGCAATTTCAAAATACTACGAATCAGCTTGACATTGTAGTTGATATCTTAATTCGCGATGGCAATTCTTTGATGAGTCGTGAATGGCTCCTGAAGCTTTACGACAGGGAACTAAAGTCCATTAGGGCAAAAGTAAAGGACCTATTACATCTTTTAGAAGGTGAGGATAGCGAGAGGGTAAGAGACTATCGGATATACCGAAAATGCGTTGAAGTTGCTTACACAAACGATGAGGGGAATAACCGTGATAAAAAGGTGACTGCAGATGAGCAGTCTATTCTAACGGTATTAGTCGATGAACTTGAACTATCCCACGAAGAAGTGAAACTCATCAATTATTCCGTCGTCCCTATCACGAAATTAGATATCGATGAGCTAATTTCTTTTTTAGTTAAAGCGGGAGTAATTTTTTACTCAAAAAAGAGTCATCAGGTATATGTGCCGGATGAAATTGTAGCAATACTTCGAGTAATTAGGGGAAAGGAAGTGCCTGACAAGATATACATGCGAGTATTGAAAGCATTGAAGCCTAGTTGTGTAAATACGGTCGCTAAAAAGCATAATATACAATATAAGCTTTCACCAGAAGAAAAGTATAAGCAGATTATAGCTGAAGGGGTTAATTTTAAAAAAATGTTGTTGCTGGGTATTCACAAGCCAGGAACCACAAAGACCGAACGCAAAAAAGTGCTTAATGATCTTATAGAAAATAAGCTAAAAATAAAGGACCGTATTCCCGGGGCATCTCTGGAGGACAAAATCTCAAACTTTGTTCAATACCTGAATGAGAAAGACAAGGAGGATAATATTAGTATTTCTCTTCATGGGTATAACAAATTGTTGTCAGATTTACATAGTATAATTCCTAAATTTGATTCTATGGTGCGAAGCGAGTTTGAATTGCAGGAATCAGTTGCTCTCGATTCAAATACATTACTAAGACATGGACTGAAACCCTTGGATATTCTGTACATAATTGATCAAGAAGATATAAAGGGATTTTGTACATTTAAAGGCATATCGACGAGGGGCGATGAAATAGTAAATATATTGGATTCATATAGAGATGTGAAAAATCTTTATTTAGAAAATTATATCTCTATATCAAATAGGGATATCAATACGCTTAAAAGCAATAATATACAGATTAAGGAATCAGAGCTTGGTGTTCAGTACGAATTTCTGACAAAACAGATTTTCATTAATTTTAAATTGGATGTGGATGAGAAGCTTAGGGCTCGACTAAATACCTCAAAGGATAAGATAGATATTCTAATCAATCTGGGAAATGAAGAGATAATAATTGTGGAGTGCAAAACGAAAAAAGACAAAAAATTCTCTACGTATAGCTCCGCGTCTAGACAGATCAAAGCGTATAAATCACTAGCGGAGAAGAACGGATACAAAGTTGTAAAAACATTCATCGTAGCGCCATCTTTTTCTGATGATTTCGTGAATGAATGTGGGCTAGATTATGACCTGAATTTATCGTTAATTACATCCGAATCACTAATTGAAATACATGCAGCATTCCAAGAGTCAAAACTCGATGAATTTCCGTATAAAATATTATTAAGAGACGTTTTGATTGACAGCACTCGGGTTGTGAGATCCATTACCAAATAAGAAATAGCAATCGTTTAGAAGTCTGCGAAGAGTTCCCCTTACTCCAACCCAAACTCCGCATACATCGGAAAGTGATCCGATCCGAAGGCGGGCAGGCGCTCCAATGCCACCAGGCGGAAAGCTTCGCTGACGAAATAATGATCCAGGGGCCAGCGCATGACGGGAGAAGTAGCATCGAAGGAGTTGTACAGTCCCCGGCCGAGGCGAACGTTATGCAGCCCGCTTTCGTGCTCGAACAGCCGGGCGGTCCGCGACCAGGACACGTCGTTGAGGTCGCCGGCGACCAGGGCGGGAAGGGAATTCTGCATCACCAGTTCGGCGACCCGTTCCAGCGCGACCTCCTTTTCCCCCCGGTTGTCCGGGTACTCCTTACTGGGAACGGGCGCCACCGGATGCACTCCGTGAAACCGGAACCGCCGGCCCGCGGGAAGGGTGACGGTCGTGTGGATGGACGGGACATCCTCGTGGTTGAAGAACTTAATGTCCGTGTTCTCCAGGGGGTAACGGGAGTACAGCGCCATGCCGTAGGCGTTGTCCGTAGGATACTCGATCCGGTGGGGATAGTCGGCAGCCAGGGAAGCCAACTGCTCCATCCACCAGGCATTCACTTCCATGACGAGCAGCATATCCGGGTTACGACTCCGGACGATTTCCAGGAATTTCGCGTGTTCGCGGTTGCTGATGAGCACATTGGCAATGATCACGCTCACCGTTTCTTCCGGACTACGCTCAGCCGTCGGTACGGTCACCTCGCCTAAGTAATATGGCGAGAGCCGGGTAAACTGAATGGTCGTGGACACGATAAGTCCGGCAACCAGCGCCACGGCCGGCAGCGACCACCGCTCCTGCAGCAAAGGGAACAAGATCAGGCATCCCAGGCCCAGCAGAAAGTACTGCGGCCGGGGGAAATCGAGCACCTTCGTGTACCAGTACGATACGTCGTGGATCAGCGATAGCAAACCGGCAAGGATCACCAGCGTGCTCACCGCAATGATCAGGTAGTATAAAACCTTACGTAGAGTACCCATGCTTCCGGAACGGGGGGACGGATACGATGTTTGTACGACTACCGCGTAGGGGTCACGCACCCCGCCCAACCCTTACCTTAGGCCCATGAGTAAGGCCGACAAATACACTACGATCCACTACCACAATTATCTGGAACTGGATGCCCTGCTGGAGCTCCAGCGCCCCCGCAGCGTCGCGGCTGGCGTGGATGCCCACGACGAGACGCTGTTCATCATCATGCACCAGGTGTACGAACTCTGGTTTAAGCAGATCCTGACCGAACTCGATTCCGTCCTACTGCTCTTCCGCGAGGAACGGGTGCGGGAGGACAACATGCACACCGTCCTGCTGCGCCTGCGACGCGTGACCACCATCATCGACCTTCTCATCGAGCAGATCAAAGTGATGGAAACGATGACGCCCCTCGACTTTCTTGATTTCCGCGACTACCTCTTCCCCGCCTCGGGCTTTCAGAGCGTACAGTTCCGGATGGTGGAAGCTACCCTCGGGCTGCGGGAAGAAGACCGGCTCACCTACCACGGCAAATCGTATAAGATCGTGTTCGACGAGGCGCAGCAGGGCCGTCTACACCATATCGAGTCCGGGGGCAGCCTCTTCGAACTCATCGAAAAGTGGCTGGAGCGGACGCCCTTCCTCCGCTTCCAGGGCTTCGACTTCCTGGCCGCTTACCGCGCCGCCGTCGATCGCATGATCGATCACGAACGTACGCAGATCGAAAACAGTGGACTCGACGCATCCATGAAGGAAATGCGCCTGCGCATGGTCGGCGACAGCAGTACCTACTTCAAGCACGTCCTGGACCGGGAAGAACACGAACGCATGATCGCAGCCGGGGAGGCCCGGCTGTCCTACGATGCCACCATTGCCGCCCTGCTTATCAATCTCTACCGCGACCAGCCTATACTCAATATCCCCTTCAACCTGCTGACGGAGCTGCTCAACATCGACGAGGGGCTCACCACCTGGCGCTACCGCCACGCCCAGATGGTCATGCGCATGATCGGCAACAAGATTGGCACTGGCGGCTCCTCCGGCCACGACTACCTGGCACGCACCGCAGAACGGCATAAGATCTTCCGCGACCTGCACAACATCAGCTCCCTGCTGATCCCTCGCTCATCGCTCCCCGACCTTCCTCCGGAACTGGAGCGCGGACTAGGCTTCTACTTCCAGGGGGATCCGGCGAACGCCTGAGTCCTAGATCCACCGCCGTACCCGCTGCCGGTAGGCGGCGTATTCCGCTCCGAACTCCCGCTGCAACATGTTCTCCTCAAAGGGGATGTACCAGTAGTTAGCCGCCACGAAAAACAATAGGGGACCAACCACCGGTGACAGAGTGCCCAAGAAGACCCATGCCCCGATCAGGCCCATCAGGAAGCCCAGATAGATCGGATTACGGCTGATGCGGAAGAGCCCGCCCCGCAGCAGCCGGCGGGGCCGGCGGAAGGTGTGGATTTCCGTTCGGAAGTGAAGCAGTTGCAGACCGACGGTCACGATCGTTGCCAGACCGGCCACCATGATCACGACGCCGCTGCCCCGACCCTCGCCGGCCAGCAGGTCCGCCAGCGGCAACCACGCGTTCAGGGCCAGCATGAGCAGAATGCAGGCAAAGACGAAGAAGGGGGGAATAATGCGTTGCACGACGGAGAAGGTTGAACGGAAGCCTACGGAAGATAACGGCTTTCGGCGGGGCTAAACCGGGCCCGGGTCCACGATCTTTTCCATGCACACGCTATTTTCCATATCGCGGTAGGGCCCGTAGTTGATGGGCATCCGGTCAAATCCGTACTTATCGTAGAGCCGCAGGGCCGCCGTTTGCCGCTTCCCGGTCTCCAGTACCAAGCGGTGGTAGCCCAGTTCCCGGGCCCAGGCTTCGAGGGCCCGGAGAACGCTGACGGCGATGCCCCGGCCCCGGGCTCCCGGGGCGGTGTACATGCGTTTCACCTCCAGACTGCGGTCGTCGAAGGGCTTGAGGGCTCCGCAGGCGATGGCTTGTCCGTTTTCTTCCACCACGACGACGTACGGGATCTTATCCGATTTGTTGAACTGGCTGTAGAAGGCATGGTCGTCCTGGTCCGTAACGGCGAGGTCCCGGTCGAGGGCGGTCACCAGACTTTGGTACCCCCCATGGGCGGGCGTGGTGCGGATCAGGTTCATTCAGATTGCAGTCGCTGCCAGAAGTCACGGGCCATGGCCGCCTCGTCGATGTCGGTATATACCCACACCCGGCGTTGGGTGTTCTCCGGCGGGGTCATCACCTCTATTTCGGTGGCTTGCTCGGGTTTAAGCAAAGCCTGGAGGGCGGCCACGTCCCACATGGTCCACCGGCGGGCGTCACTGAAGGTTTCCCAGCGGCGTTTGAGGTGGGCGCCGACGGCCCCGCTGCGGTCGAGCCGGGCGAAGGTCGAATCGCGGTCCCACTGGTACTGGATGGCGGTGGAGGTAGGCATGACGTGCAGCTCCAGTCCTTCGGCGTTCAGCAGGTAATTGGCGGCGTTCAGGTCGCGGCGGATGTTGAATTCGTCCTTGTTCCAGAAGCCGCCTTCGGCGTTGTACTGGAAGCCGAGAACGTAGGCTTTGATCCGCTCCTTAATGTCCGGGGCCAACGCGATCGCCGAGGCGAGGTTGGTGGAGGCACCGATGCACATTACGACCAGTTTCTCCGCTCCCGCGCCACCGCCCCTTGCTTGTTCGATGATAAACTGAGCCGCCGGACTATTGCGGGCTTCGTAGCCGCCCCAGGGCATGCCCATGATGCTGTCCGCGCCGAGGGGATGCGGGAGGTCCGTCCGACCGGCGAGTGCCAGCAACTCCTCGTTCAGCACCTGACTCTGGTATACGGTACTATCCCCCGAATAGTGGTGGAACCACTGGGCGGAACTGAGGCCCAGCCAGTCGACCCTCTTCTCCCCGAAGAGGTAGGCGATGGCGTAGAGATCGTCGATCTCGTTGGCCGTATCGGCGTCGAGAATGAAGCGAACCGGGGTATTGGACTGGGCGACGGCCGGCGGTTTGCAGGCGGCCAGCAGGAGCAGCAAAAGGGGTAGGACACGCATGGACCGAAGCTACTACGTTTTTGCCGATCGGGGGGTGATGCGTACGGTCACCGGCCGGTCCTGGTGCAGGGTGACGAAGGGTTTGGGCTCTAGGTCGGGGAGGGGCCCCGCGGAGGTGATATCGTAGTGCCGCAGCAGGTGCCCCAGTAGCAACTGCATCTCCAGCATGGCGAAGTGGTTGCCGATGCACTGCCGGGGTCCGCCGCCGAAGGGAATAAAGCTGAAGGGGTGGCGCTCCCTTTTGCGGTTGGGGTGCATGCGCGCGGGGCGGAATTCTTCCGGAGCGTCGTAGTAGCGCGGGGAGTGGTGAATGCCGTAAATGAACACGCCGATCGTAACGCCGGCATCGAGGGTAAAGCCGCCGGCTTCGTCGGTGTCGAGGGCGACGCGATCCGTGATCCAGGCCGGGGGGTAAAGCCGCATGCTTTCCTCAATCACCTGGGTCAGGTAGTCCGGATCGGGGGATTGCTGCAGTTGGGCGAGTTCGTGGGGGTGGCGCAGCAGAAGCCAGATGGTCCACGCCAGGGCGTTGGCGCTGGTCTCATAGCCGGCGGCGAACAGGATCAGGATCTCATCGATCAGCCGTTGTTCGTCCATCCCCTCTCCCGTGTCTTCGTAGCGGCTGTCGAGCAGCATTTGGAGCAGGTCGTCCTTTGGGGCGGGACCGCGGGAGCCGTGATTGCGCTGGTGAATGTGGTCCCGGATCAGTTGACGACTTTCCGCCGCGAGGCGCAAGTGACGTGCTTCCTGGCCTAGCCAACGTAGCGGACCCCGCAGGAAGGGCAAACGAATGGGGTAAATGATGTATGCCTGCAGTTTATCCAGGATGTAGTGGAGGCGGCGCGTGTCGGCTTCCCCGAAGCCGTCGGTGAACAGCGCCCGTACGATGATGCGGAAGGCGACCTGCCGCGTAAAGGAGAACAGATCGACGGGGCCGCTTCCGGCTACCCGGGCGCATTCCGTTTCGATCACACCCTGCATCTCACCGGTGAGTGCCGCGAGGCGCTGGCGGTGGAAGCCGGGTTGGATGAGGCGTCGCTGCCGGAGCCAGTCGTCGCCGGAGTTGGTGAGGAGCCCGTATCCCAGATACTTGCCCATCTGGCCGGTCTGTATCTCGCTCTTTTCGTAGTTGCGGTGGTTGCGCTGGAGAACGTGGCGGGCGACCTCGGCGTCGCGGGTGAAGTGAGTAGTTCGTGAGCCGCCGACTTCCTGAATAAAGTTGTCCCCGTAGCGATTCAGCAATTCGGTGAACACGGGTATGGGCCGTCGGGCCAGGCGGAGGAGGTGGCGCAGGGTAACGTGGCGGGGGATGCGGGGGGCGTACAAGGGAGGAGGGAGGGATTTACAATATTCAAATTACAATTTACAATTTGCGGGGATGCTCGCTGCGCTCGTGCACCAGATCGAGTGGCCTCTGGTCCGAGACTTTTTCTAAGCCGACCCTGCCCTACCTGCCCGTCTCGCAGGGTCGCCCTGGAAGAGCTCAACCTCGGTACGCGGAAGGGGCCTTAAGGTCGAGTGGCCTCTGGTCCGAGACTTTTTTGAGCCGACTCTGCCCTACCTGCCCGTGTCGCAGGGTCGCCCTACAAGGGCTCAACCTTGGTACGCGGAAGGGGCCTTAAGGTCGAGAGGCCTCTGGTCCGAGACTCTTGTTAAGCCGACCCTGCCCTAGCTGCCCGTCTCGCAGGGTCGCCCTACAAGGGCTCAACCTTACGTCACCCTAAGGCTGAGGCTTTCTAAGCCGACCTTGTCCTAGCTGCCCGTCTTACAGGGTCGCCCTACAAGGGCTCAACCTTACATCACTCTAAGATTGTAGCTTTTTAAGCCGACCCTGTCCTATCCTGCCCGTCTCGCAGGGTCGCCCTACAAGGGCTCAACCTTACGTCACCCTAAGGCTGAGGCTTTCTAAGCCGACCTTGTCCTAGCTGCCCGTCTTACAGGGTCGCCCTACAAGGGCTCAACCTTACATCACTCTAAGATTGTAGCTTTTTAAGCCGACCCTGTCCTATCCTGCCCGTCTCGCAGGGTCGCCCTAGAAGGGCTCAACCTTACATCACCCTAAGGTTGAGGCTTTCCAAGCCGACCCTGCCCTGCCTGCCCACCTTGCCGGGTCGCCTAGCAGGGATCGACCTTCTTTACCCGGTCAATCAGCACCTTGCTCCCGCGTCCCCGCCTTATCTTGTTGCCCGTCCCAACCCCATCTACCGTATGCCGTATTTGCGACCGCTCCTGTTAGGTTTAATTCTGTGCTTCGTCCTTCCGTTAGCCGCCCAGGAAAAGGAGAAGAAGGAGACGCCGACCATTGCCGAGAAAACGAAATCGATGGAACGGCACGACGGATTTTACCCCTACTACTGGAGTGCCGAAGAGGGGAAAGTATACCTCGAAATAGCCCGCTGGAACGAAGATTTTCTCTACGTCAACAGTCTGGCCGCCGGACTCGGCAGCAACGACATCGGCCTCGACCGTAATCAACTCGGTGATACGCGTGTCGTGTTTTTCCGGCGGGTCGGACCAAAGGTGCTACTCCAACAACGGAACCTGGAATACCGCGCCATTTCCGATAATCCGGCCGAGGCCCGGAGCGTGGAGGAAGCCTTTGCCCAGTCGGTGGTAGAAGGCTTCAAGGTGGTTGCCAAGACCGGAGAAACCGTTCTGATCGACCTCACGCCCCTCCTGCTCAGCGATGCCCACGGCGTGGCGGCCAAACTCAAGCGTGGCAAGGAAGGCACCTACAAAGTAAGCGACGATCGTAGCGCCCTGTACCCGGAAAACACGAAGAACTTTCCCAAAAACACCGAATTCGAGGCGTCCATCACCTTTACCGGTGAGCCGACGGGCAGGAACGTGCGTAGTGTAGCCCCCAATAGCGAAAGCTTCACCCTACGTATGCACCACAGCTTCGTAGAACTGCCCGACGACGGCTATACTCCCCGCGTTTTCGATCCCCGCTCCGGCTACTACGCCCGGGGGTACGCCGACTACGCTACACCGATCGACCAGCCGCTGGTTAAGCGCTTCATCACCCGCCACCGACTGGAGAAAAAGAATCCTACGGCGGCCGTGAGCGAACCGGTGGAGCCGATCGTGTACTACCTCGACCGTGGTGCCCCCGAGCCCGTAAAGAGTGCCCTCCTCGAAGGTGCTCGCTGGTGGAATGAGGCGTACGAGGCCGCCGGATACAAGAACGCCTTCCGGGTCGAGGTCCTGCCCGACGATGCCGACCCGCTCGACGTGCGCTACAACGTGATCAACTGGGTGCACCGCAGCACCCGGGGCTGGAGCTACGGATCCTCCGTCACCGACCCCCGCACCGGCGAGATCATCAAGGGACACGTGCTGCTGGGTAGCCTGCGGGTACGCCAGGATTTCCTCATTGCTCAGGGGCTCATTGAAGCGTACGGCCAGGACGGCACCACTCCCGATCCCCGTCTGGAGGAACTGGCCCTGGCCCGCCTCCGGCAACTGAGCGCCCACGAGGTCGGCCACACCCTCGGCCTGGCCCACAACTTCGCCGCCAGTACCAACGACCGGGCTTCCGTAATGGACTACCCCCACCCCTACGTGACCCTGACCGAAGACGGGGAGATCGACTTTAGCCGGGCCTACGCCACCGGCATTGGCGAGTGGGATAAGCAAACGATCAAGTACGGGTACACGGACTACCCCGATGACGCCGCCGAAACGGCCGGTTTGCGGGAGATTTTGGCGGAAAACGAACGACTGGGCCTGCGCTACATCAGCGATCCCGACGCCCGCCCGCCCGGCAGCAGTCAGCCCGAAGGACACCTCTGGGATAACGGCAGCGACCCCGTAGCCGAAATGAATCGTTTGCTCGAACTGCGGAAGGTCGCCCTACAGCGCTTCAGCGAAAAGAATATCCCCGTGGGTATGCCCCTTTCCGAACTGGAGAGCGTACTGGTGCCGCTTTACCTCATGCACCGCTACCAGGTGGAGGCGGTCTCGAAGATGATCGGCGGATACGCCTACGATTACGGCGTGCGGGAAGCGGGTAAGACACCGGAATACAAACCCACCGCCCCGGCGCTGCAACGGACCGCTACGGAAGTCCTGCTGGCCACCCTGTCTCCGGATGCTCTACGGTTGCCGACGAATCTTTACAAGCTCATTCCCCCACCCGCCTACGGATACGGCCGCAATCGTGAGCTGTTCAATACCCGGAACGGCGGCGGCCTGGACCCTCTGGCCATGGCGCAGTCGGCAGCGGATAATACCCTTTCCTTCCTCCTCCGCGCCGAGCGCCTCGCACGGGTGGTCGAGCAGCGGGCACTGTTTGGGGGGGCTATGCCGTCGCTGACCGACTATCTCGACGGTATTCGCGCCTTCACCACCCGCCAGGTCGCGAACAACACGGGTGACGACTACGCCCGGCAACTCGCTCGGCTAGCCGAGCGACGCCTGGTGCATCACCTCATCCAACTCGCCGCGAATAAAGACATCAGCGATGCCGTGGCGGCGGCTGCCCTCTCTCAGCTCAGAAACTATCAGTTGAAAACCGAAAACGGGGCGACGGATCAGGAATTTTACCTCCACCAATTGGTCCGCAGTTTCCTCGCCAACCCGGATAGCTACGAGCCGGTAGCCGCCCCCGAATTACCTGACGGATCACCGATCGGGGATTGATCCCGGGAGCCGGCACGATCACCGTTTCAAACATTTTGTTAGTAAAACGATTTTCATTATCTTCGCCCTCCGGTACGATGCTGCCTCCGGCGGCGGTGTCCGATGCTGCCTCCGGCAGCGGTGTCCGATGCTGCCTCCGGCAGCGAAAGTACAGTGCGGTCTCCGGCAGCGAAAGTACAGTGCGGTCTCCGACCGCGATGGTAAAAAGCGGTCTCTGACCGCGAGAGTTTAATGCTGCCTCCGGCAGCGAAGTAGTAAGCGGTCCAGCGACCGCGCTAAGTCTTAACCGCAGGAATGGAGAATCAACACGGAACAGAAACGAACGGCGAGGTCACCGGCCTTAAGGGAATGTACGAGGACTACTTCCTCGACTACGCCAGCTACGTCATTCTCGAGCGTGCCGTACCCGCCATCGAGGATGGTCTCAAGCCCGTACAGCGCCGCATTCTTCACGCCCTGAAGGAAATGGACGACGGCCGCTACCACAAGGTCGCCAACGTGATCGGCCAGACGATGCAGTACCACCCCCACGGGGATGCCGCCATTGGCGACGCGCTGGTCAATATGGGGCAGAAGCACCTCCTCATCGACCCCCAGGGCAACTGGGGTAATACCCTGACCGGAGATTCCGCCGCCGCCAGTCGCTACATCGAGGCGCGACTGACCAAATTCGCGCTGGACGTGGTGTTCAATCCCCAGACCACCGAATGGCAGCTGAGCTACGACGGGCGGAAGAACGAGCCGGTCAACCTGCCCATGAAGTTTCCCATGCTCCTTGCCCAGGGAGCGGAGGGCATCGCGGTTGGTCTGAGTACGAAGATCATGCCCCACAACTTCCAGGAGCTGTGTAAGGCCAGCATCAAGATATTGGAGGGGAAGAAGGTGAAGATCTACCCGGACTTCCCCACCGGCGGTACGGTGGACGTGAGCGACTACCAGTCCGGGAAGCGGGGTGGGCGCATTAAGATTCGTGCCACGATCGAAAAGATCGATAACAAATTCATCGCCATCCGCGAGATCCCCTATGGACTGACGACCCAGACCCTGATCGACAGCATCATTAAGGCCAACGATAAGGGTAAGATCAAGATCAAGAAGGTGGTTGATAATACCGCCGCCGAGGTCGAACTGCTGATCGAGCTGGCACCGGGCATCAGCCCCGACGTGACCATTGACGCGCTCTACGCCTTTACCGGCTGTGAGCTTTCGGTGTCGCCCAACGCCTGCGTGATCATCGAAGGCGATAAGCCCCATTTTGTTACCGTTGAGGAAATACTGCAGTATAACACCCAGCAGACTAAGGATTTGCTGCGGCAGGAACTCCTCATCCGGCAAAAAGAGCTGGAGGAGAAGATCCACTTCGCCAACCTGGAGAAGATTTTCATCGAGCAGCGCATCTACCGGGACATCGAGGAAGCGGAAAGTTTCGAACAGGTGCTGGAGCTCATCCGTACCGGCCTGAAGAAGTACGTTCGCGAACCCGAGGAGAAGAAAAAGCGCAACGACCAACGCCTGCTGCTCCTGCGCGACATCAGCGAGGAGGACATCACCCGTCTTACCGAAATTCGCATCAAGCGAATCTCCAAGTACAACAGCTTCAAGGCGGACGAGCTGATGGTGAAGCTCGAAGAAGAACTGGCGCAGGTACGCCACGACCTCGCTCACCTGACGGAGTACACCATCAGTTGGTACCAGGGGCTGCTCGATAAGTACGGTAAGGGGCGCGAACGCAAAACGACCATTTCCACTTTTGAAAAGGTCGAAGTGGCCGCCGTTGCCGCTAACAATACCAAATTGTACGTCAACCGCAAGGAAGGATTCGTAGGGCAGGGCCTTAAGAAGGAAGAGTTCGTATGCGACTGCTCGGACGTGGACGACATCATCGTTTTCCGGCAGGACGGTACCCTGGTCGTGACCCGCATCGCCGACAAAACATTCGTGGGCAAGGATATTATCCACGTCAACGTGTGGAAAAAGGGCGATGAACGCACTACCTACAATATGGTGTACCTGGACGGGAAGACCGGCCGCGCCATGGCCAAGCGATTTAACGTAACGGCCATTACCCGTGACCGCGAGTACGACCTTACCAAGGGCCATAAGGGGTCGAAGCTGCTTTACTTCAGTGCCAACCCGAACGGAGAAGCCGAGATCATCACCGCGCAACTGAGCCAGTCGTCGAAGGCGCGGCAGAAAACCTTCGATTTCGATTTCGCCGATCTTGCCATCAAGAGCCGCGGAGCGGCGGGCAACATCATGACCCGCTACCCCGTCCGTAAGGTCACGCTAAAGGAAGTCGGAAAGAGCACCCTCGGCGCGATGCGCGTATGGATGGACGAAGTGAGCGGCCGACTTAACCTTGACGAGCGCGGACAGTTCCTCGGCGGATTCGATACCGGCGACTTACTCCTGGCGCTCTATAAGGACGGCAGTTACGAGCGGGAAGAACTTGACCTCACCCGTCGCTACGACCCTTCTAACCTCTACTACATCGGAAAGTACGAGGAAGACATGGTTGTCAGCGCGGTGTACTTCGAGGGAGAACGCGGCGTGACGCTGGTGAAGCGGTTTAACATTGAAACCAGCTCCCCGGGACAGGCTTTTAGCTTCCTTACCGACCACAAACAGACCAAACTCTACCTGGCCTCCGTGCATCCCAGTCCGGAGGTGTCCTACGCCTGGCGGGAAAAACGGGAGAAGAAGGAGCGCACCGTCAAGCTGTGGGAGTTTATCGACGTGAAGGGGTGGAAATCACTCGGTAATCGCCTTCACGACGGCAAACTACTCTCCGTGAAGGAACTGAATGACCCCTTTCTCCCGACGGAAGAAGCCCCCGACAATAAGAAGTCTCCCAACGGTACGGCTAAACTGAACGGAAAGGGAGGTAAGGATTCCATTAAACCCGGCGACACGATCGAACTGGATTTCTAGCGGACGTATCTTTACTCCATGGGAAGACAGTCGACCAGACACCGCTACCGTAGTCGGGGGGAAAAGAATCGCCGCGTGGCCCGGGCCGTTCGTTTTGCCCTGCTCGGTCTGCTCATCCTCTTCATCTTTCTACTGATCAAGCACGGGGATGAGTGGTGGGCTTACTACCGCACGTATTTCTACTAAGGTCGGGGCGTTGCACGCCGAGCTACTGGACGATTTCAGATCGAGCGGCCACCGGTCCGGGACGCTTCACCACGGATGGGCACGGATCGAACACGGATGTTAGGTCGAGCGGCTTGTAGCCCGAGACGGGATTTAGGGATGGTTTCACCACGGATGGACACTGATGGCTCACGGATCTTCTTAGGTTGAGTGGCCACCGGTCCGAGACGCTTCACCACGGATGGGCACGGATCAAACACGGAGATGAATGTTGCAAGGTTAAGCGGCCACCGGTCCGGGACGCTTCACCACGGATGGGCACGGATCAAACACGGATGTTAGGTCGAGCGGCTTGTAGCCCGAGACGGGATTTAGGGATGGTTTCACCACGGATGGACACTGATGGCTCACGGATCTTCTTAGGTTGAGTGGCCACCGGTCCGGGACGCTTCACCACGGATGGGCACGGATCAAACACGGAGATGAATGTTGCAAGGTCGAGTGGCCTCCAGTCCGAGACGCTTCACCACGGATGAGCACGGATTAAACACGGAGTCTGCCGGCTCACTCTTCTTTCATGGCCGCCACTACCTTAGCCATGCGCCGGCTGTTCACGCCGAGATCGCTATGCCCCACCCGACTGGCGCTGCGGTAGTCGATCACCTTTCTCTCGGCATCGATCAGAAATTCGACATCATCGATATAGGGAATGGGCCAGGTCCGGAAGGTGTAATGCAGGTAATTGCCGTCCTCCTCGAGGAGCGTAGTGCGCGACATTCCGCCCACCACCCGCTTCAGTTTCTCCCGGACTTCCTGCGCCGTGCCGGTAAAGGGAATAGGATCACGTTTTTTCTTTGTCTGGGTGGATTGCGTACTTACGCAGTTGGGTGAATCGGGACAGGGCTTGAGGGTTCTTTGCGACACGGGATCTTTTGTGGGTGCAAGGGTGCCGTGTCCGGTTTTGTTCGTCGGGTTTTCGGCGAGGTACATAGAAGATACGACCGCGTCGTCGTCGAGCGCCCGGACTTCGGCGGCGAGTTTGAGACCCTCGGCGGTTGTTGTAAAGTGGAGTAGCCCGTAATTGCGCTCGGTGACCAGCGGTCCGATTCGCTTGTCGTTTGTTTCGCGGGCATTCTCGTAGGCATGGGTGAGCCCGCTGGAAGTCATTTCGTAAATAAAGTAGTCGCCTACGCTATCCCTCGTAAATTCCGCGAGGTGGCGGTCGCCGCTGAGCAGCAGGGGAAGAGCGGGACGCACTTCCGCCAGGAGTTCGAGCAGTCGCCTGCGGGCGGTGGGAAAGAGGGCCCACTTTTCGTAGCCGTGATCCGTAGGTAAAACCTGAATACTGCTTGCGATGAGGTGGGCCTTTGCCGTGCTGTTGCGCAGTTCGTCTTCCAGCCAGGTCCACTGCGCCTCCCCGAGGATATCGCCATTCTCATTGGGGCCGTAGCGGTGGCCGGACTGAAGGGGGGGAGCCAGCGCGTCCCGGAAGTAGCGGGTGTCGAGCAGGATCACCCGCACATCGCCGATCGAATAGGCCTGATAAGTGCCCGGGCGGTGGCGTACGTCGGCAGCGGCGGGTACTCCGAGGAAGTCCATCATCAGGGCCTTCGCCTCGTCCTTCGCGACCCACTCCTTGCCGGCGTCGTTTTTGCCGTAGTCGTGGTCGTCCCAGGCACCGTAAATGACCGGGGTGGCCGCTACGAAAGCGGCGTATTCCGGCGACTGGGTGAGCGTGGCGTAATCCGCGGCCATCCGCTCCATATTATCCGTATCGGAGTAGATATTATCGCCCAGCCAGAGCCACGCTACGGGGGTATGGCGACCGATCGTGGTCCAGTATTCCTGCGACTCGTCCTGTCGGTTGCAGCTACCGAAGGCGATGGTGGTGGTGTCTATGGCCGGTTCGACGAAGCCGATAGTCGGAGTCATTTGCTCCGAATTTCCGGCCTGGACGTAGAGGTAGGCCGTGAAGCCCGCCACGAGAAAGATCAATACGTAAAGGGCCGTTTTAAACATACCGCCGCCGGACCAGGTCGATAAATTCGCGGGCCGTTTCCTGGCGATCCTCGTCCGTCCAGTGATGGTGTTGGGCCAGGTCCGCCAGCTGGGGGCGGGCGTTGGCGAAACTGCCCTTCAGGTTGAGCTCCTTCAGGGCCTGGTTTAGTTCGTCGTTGTTGCCGAACAAAGTGTTGGAAAAGAGTACGCGGTTGTTGATGCTGAGGGCGCGGGTGAGGTCATTGACCTTCGGCTGCATACGCCGGTTGGAAAAGCCGTTGGCCTCTACTTCCTTGAACAGGGCATCGACGTCGGGACTCAGGTTCGGTTGGGGCGCGGGTTGCGGCGGGTTGGGGGCGGGGCGGTTGTGCTCCGGCGCGATCTTGGCCGTATGGGTAGCGTAGGCGGGGGCGGGCGGCGGTGGCACGGGTGCTTCGGGCACCGGCGGCGGCGCCGGCGGGGTTTCCTTTACCGGCTCCGGCGCGGGCTTAACTTCCGGCTCCGGCGCGGGGGGCGTGGGAGTCGGCGGCGGTGCGGGGGGCGTGGTTTTCTCCAGTTCCTTCCGTACACGCTGCTGGGACTCCCCGGCATTGAGGTACAGATCGTAAAGTTCGCGGAGGTAGCCAAGCATCAGGTCGCGCTCCAGGGTGGAGGGGCCGCTCTCATCCTTGTCCAGTTGTAAACTGTGGTGCAGTGCGGTGATGCGGCTAAGAATGCGATCTGCTTTGGACGGAGACATAGGCTGGCTTAATTTTGATACCTTCGACCGCCAAAATACGGCGGTCCTCATGTTTTTAGAACCTCACTTCAGCGGTCAACGCAGCGGCTGGTTGGAAGTTATCTGCGGCTCGATGTTTTCGGGCAAAACGGAGGAACTGATCCGCCGCCTTAAACGGGCGCGCATTGCCGGGCAGAAGGTGGCTGTCTTCAAGCCGAGCGTCGACACCCGCTATGCCGAGGAAAGCGTAGTATCCCACGATAGTAACAGCTTCGTGGCCACTCCCATTGCCCGGTCGGCCAGCCTGCTCGACGTGCCCGACGAAGTTACCGTCATCGGACTCGACGAGGCCCAGTTCTTCGACGAGGAGGTCGTCAAGCACACCCAGGAGCTCGCCCACCGGGGCAAGCGGCTCATCATCGCCGGCCTCGATATGGACTTTCGGGGCAAGCCCTTCGGACCGATGTGCGATCTGCTCGCCGTAGCGGAGTACATCACGAAGGTACACGCTATCTGTTCCCACTGCGGTAATCTGGCGACCCACTCCTACCGCCTTACTCCGGATACGGATACGGTGGTTCTGGGCGAAAAGGATCTCTACGAGGCCCGCTGCCGCCGCTGCTTCCGCATGGGAAATATGCTCGATCTGCGGTAAGGCTTCCTAGCGCGGAATTTCCAGTTCTTCCAGGATCTCCCGGATCACGTCGCGGGTGTCGAAGCCCTCCATCTCCCGCTCCGGCGTAAGGATGATGCGATGGTTGAGGGCGGGGAAGGCGACCAGTTGAATATCGTCGGGGGTCACGAAATCCCGACCGTCCAGGGCCGCCACCGCTTTGGCCAGTCGGAGAATCGCCAGCGAGGCCCGGGGTGAGGCCCCCAGGTACAGAGCGGGATGCGTCCGGGTACGGTACACCAGCGCGGCAATGTAGTCGAGCAATTCGTCGCGGATGAAGATGCGCTCGACTACGCCCCGGTACCGGGCCACCATTTCTTTCGACAGCACGGTTTGGACCTCCGTCTGCCGTCGTTGCCGGAAATCGCTGCGGAAGCGGTGCAGGATCTCCCGCTCGTCTTCCTGCCCCGGGTACTCCACGACGATCCGCACGAGAAAGCGGTCGAGCTGGGCTTCCGGCAGGCGGTAGGTGCCCTCCTGGTCGACGGGGTTTTGGGTGGCAATTACGAAAAAGGGGTCGGGCAGTGCGTGGGTGGTGCCGTCGATGGTCACCTGTTGCTCGGCCATGACCTCAAAAAGAGCCGACTGAGTCTTGGCTGGCGCCCGGTTAATCTCGTCGATGAGAATAAGGTTGCCAAATACGGGCCCCGGATGAAACACGAAACGGGCTCCGGATGCCTGCAGTACGGTGGTTCCCGTTACGTCACTCGGCATTAGGTCGGGGGTGAACTGGATCCGACGGTAGTCGGCGTCCACCGTTTTAGCGATCAGGCGGGCGGTTAGGGTCTTGGCGATCCCGGGGACCCCTTCCACCAGCGCGTGCCCTCCGGCCAGCAGGGAAACGATGAGTAGGTCGATGAGGTCGCGCTGCCCCACGATGAGTTTGCTCACCTCCGACCGGATCCGTCCGGCGGCTTCGTGCAGACCTTCCAGATCGACGCGGTCCTCGGGCGGCAGGGTATGACTGGACTGCTCTTCACCGGTCGGGTCGGTTAGGGCCTCCGGGCTGGCCTTCAGTTCGTTGCCGGCATTTCGGGCGGGGTCGCGGGTGCTGGGTTCTTCCATAAAGCAAACACTAAAGGTAATAACTTAGACATCGCGCTCACCCGCCCGGCTCACGGAGTGCCGTTGGCCAGCTCCCGCGCTACGCCGCCCGCTTTTTCCGGAAAACGCTGCGCGAAGATCGGGCCGTGGGTATGAAAAATAGTCAGGGTAATCGCGGGGAGGTCCAATTCCTCCAGGCCGATAAACTCACGGAGAGCCGATTCGGAAAAGCCGGTCAGGGCTTCCACTTCCGGGTAGGTCAGGGTATGCGGGAGAAGCGCCGTCCGCACCCCGGGAGCCGTATGGAACAACGCCCGGCTGTATTCGTAGATGCCGAGGTGCAGGTACTTGTCCGGTTCCACCACCGAGCGCACGAAGTAGTTGAGGGTGTAAATGATGACGCCGTCCGGGGGGTACAACTCGGATGAGTGTAGCCGGTCGTGCTCGGGGGTCGGGAACAGGTGGGGATAAAACACGACGTTCTCGAAGCCCGGAATGAGGAATTCCTCCCAGTAAAAGGTTACCGTCGCCGCCGATGCCGCGACCATGAGGCGAACGTCGGGGGGGATGTTCTCGATGGCCATGCCCGTATACTCCGTCGCTTCCCGGATCAGGAAGGCGCGCCGCCGAAAATCACGTTTTCCCGCAAGGTCAAGCGTACGGTAAAGGGGAAACCGCTCCAGGATCGGCGCCATGTCGGTCGGCAGGTCCGGCGGGTTACGCTTCCAGTACCACCACCGAATCTGGGGGGAGAGAGTGTACACGCCCGCGGCGGCGATGGCGGGCAGCAGCATGAGCCAGGTGTAGGTGTCGCCCGTCTGCCAGGTGAGTACCGCTCCGAGCAGAATGAGGCAGAGGGCGGCGAGGTAAGTGGCGCGGACGGGATCCATAGGGAGGTGACGAAAGTGAGGGGCGAAAGGTTCAATTTCTACACGGGACGGCGGCGGGATGTTGACGGGAAAGCCTTATATTACTTTCACCCCGGAAAGCCGCAAATTCAACTGTCATGATGAACGAAGAAGTGCGGACGATCATGTCGACGGATGTAGTAACCGCCTACCCCTTTCAGTCCGTCGGAGATGCAGCAAAGATCATGCTGCGCAACCAACTCCAGCAATTGCCGGTGGTCGATAGTACGGGACGTCTCCTCGGCCTGATCACCTCCTACGACATGTGGCGCGACTGCCGCCGCAACCGACACAGCGAAAATCGCGCCGTCAGTGAGGTCATGAACGTGCACGTCGTGAAGCTGGCCCCGAAGGATAAGGTCGGTACGGCCGCCGAACTCTTTATGGACCGCCGTTTCAAGACCCTGCCCGTCGTAAATCTCGATGGCAAACTGAAGGGCGTAGTCACGGCCTTCGACGTGATCCGCTACAGCCTGAAGCGCGAATACCGCGAACCGATCCTGTACCGGGAGGTCCTGCTGTAGCGCCGCCTCCAAACCGTGAGTTTACCTGACGCCCCGGCCGACATCGTCCCTATACGACGTTGATCTCACCGGCGCGGAACATCTGGCCCATCTTCTCGTAGGACCCGTCTTCCAGTTTGCCACGCACGGCCTTAAAGGCATCAATGGTCGTCTGGATATCCTCCGCGGTATGCTCGGCCGTGGGAATGAGTCGCAGGATCAACTGGCCCTTCGGGATCACCGGGGGCAGCACGACGGAACAGAAGATGTTGTAGTTCTCCCGCATGTCGTAAATAAGGGCACCGGCCTCGTAGGGGCTACCCTTCATGTATACGGGCGTAACGCAGGCACCGGTATTGCCGATGTCGAAACCGGCCTCGCGGAGTCCGTCCTGTAGGTGATTGACGTTCTTCCACAGTTTTTCGCGCAGTTCGGGTTGCTCGCGCAGTAGTTTCAGGCGGGCCAGGGCCCCCTTGACCATCGGCATACAGAGGCTCTTGGCGAAAACCTGGCTGCGGAGGTTGTAGCGCATGAACTCGATGATATCCCGGTCGGCACTTACGAAAGCACCGAAGCCCGACATCGCCTTCGCGAAGGTGCTGAAGTATACGTCGATCTGATCCTGTACGCCCTGCGCTTCGCCGGCGCCGGCGCCCGTTTCACCCATCGTACCGAAGCCGTGGGCGTCGTCGACCAGGAGGCGGAAGCCGTACTTCTCCTTGTATTCGCAGATCTCTTTAAGGATACCTTGCTCGCCGCGCATGCCGAATACGCCTTCGGTAATGACGAGAATGCCGGAGTCGCGCTTCTCCGCTTCTTTCTTAGCTTGCTCCATGCGCACGACGAAGTGCTCGATGTCGTTGTGCTTGAAGGCATATTTGGGGCCCTGGTGCATGCGGATACCGTCCATGATACAGGCGTGATCGTCGCGGTCGTACACCACCACGTCGTGACGGGTGAGGCAGGCGTCGACGACCGACATGATGCCCTGGTAGCCGAAGTTGAGTAGCAGGGCCGCTTCCTTCTGGGTGAAATCGGCGAGCTCCTGCTCGAGTTGCAGGTGGGCATCGGTCTCGCCGCTCATGATCCGGGCGCCCATGGGGTAAGCCAGTCCGTACTCGGCGGCGGATTCCGCGTCGGCCTTGCGTACGTCGGGGTGGTTCGTGATGCCGAGGTAGGAGTTGATGCTCCAGATGATACACTCCTTTCCGCGAAAGGTCATACGCGGCCCGAGCTCTCCCTCTAGTTTGGGGAAGGAAAAGTAGCCGTGGGCTACGTCCTGGTACTGCCCGAGGGGGCCCTTGAATTCGCGGAACTTGTCGAAGAGGTCTTTCATGCGTCAGGGTTGCGTTTAGCGGGGGCAAAGATAAGACCTGACGGGAATTATCCGTTAGACCGTGCTTTAGTTCACTTTACCGGGGCGGCGTGGCCCGTGTAGCGACGACTTGAGTCGTCCGGCTGTACGACCTTATCGAGGCGGTGAAGCAGTGTAGCGACGACTTGAGTCGTCCGGCTGTACGACCTTATCGGGGCGGTGGTGCCCGTGTAGCGACGACTTGATTCGTCCGGCTGTACGACTTCATCGGGGCGGTGGGGCAGTGTAGTGACGACTTGAGTCGTCCGGCTGTACGACCTTATCGGGGCGGCGAGGCACGTGTAGCGACGACTTGAGTCGTCCGGCTGTACGACCTTGCCGGGCCGGCGGGGCAGTGTAGCGACGACTTGAGTCGTCCGGCTGCATGACTTTACCGGGGCGGCGGTGCCCGTGTAGCGATGACTTGAGTCGTCCGGCTGTATAACCTACGCGAGCTACGGAAACGCGGTTACTGCTTCAATCGGGTGCCTATTAGTGGCCTATGCGACTGAATGGGAGGGACTGTCGGTAAAGGTGGGGGTTAGGGGCGGCGAGGCGTTGGGGGCAGCGTAACGGCTGAAGCATTCGCTACACGGAGGCAGCGAAACGGCTGAAGCCGTCGCTACAGATTTACTCCAGCACGACGAAACTGCCCGAATACCGCTGCACCACACCATCCAAAAAAGCGATGTCGGCTACATAGACGTAAGTACCTACCGGTGCCGGCCGTCCCCCAATCGTTCCGTCCCAGCCACCGCTTTCGTCGTTCACTGCCAGGTTCGATCCCGTGAAGACCTCGGCCCCCCACCGGCTATAGATGCGCAAATTGACGATTCCGAGCACATTGGGCGATTTACCGAATACGGCAAAGCGGTCGTTGTGACCATCGCCGTTCGGAGAGATCGCGTTCGGGATGTACACCAACCGGTCGGCCGTCACCTGCAGGGTAATGGAGTCGCTGGCTACGCATCCGTCATCGGAGGTAGCCTGTAAACCGACGGTGACCGTCCGGGGGGGGAGTACCACGACCGCGGAGCAAAGCGAATCGCAGACGATCAGGCCCTCCGGACTCCACCGGTACCCGACGATGGGCTGCGTACCGCTGACGAAGAGTTCCGTGGAATCGCCCAGCACCAGCGTCCGGTCAGCCCCCAGGTCGACGGTGAAGGGAAACGGACTGCGCAGACGAACCGTGTCTTCGGTCGTACAGCCGTACCGGTCCTCGAGTCGGTAGGCGTAGGCTCCCTCCCCCAGGGAATCGATGGGTACGGTGAGCTCCGCCGGACGGCCACCGAAAGTATAGCCGTAGGGTGAACGGCCGCCCCCGATGCTGTCCAGCACGACCCTGCCGTCGGTGGTGTACGAACAACTTGGATCGGCGACCGAGAAGTAACCGGTCAGTCCCGGATCGGCTACAACCGTCAAATCCAGGCGGACGATGCTGTCGCAGCCCAGGGAGGAACGTAGGCTATCCACGTACACGCCACTGCTATCGTAGACGGAGGTGCCGACGGTCACCGTCAGTCCGGCGCAGATCGTATCCACTACCGTGTAGCGCTTGGGTACGACGTTCACCACCTTGGTATTCGAGACGATCCGGCACTTGCTGCTCTCCAGATTGGCGGCACTATTAGCCAGGAGATAGCGGTAGTAATAGCGTCCGCTGCTCAGTTCCCGGTGTCGGTAGGTGCGATCGCGTTCGCCCGGCAGGTCCGACCAGGTGCCGCCCCCGTCGTCGCTGCGTTGCCACTGCAGGGCCGGCGTGGGAAATTGGTCGCCATTGATGGTCGCGCGTAGGTCGATGGGGTTGCCGTCTTCGCAGATGTTGGCGACCTCCAGGGGCAGGATCAGGGCCTCGGGACCGCAGGCGCGGAAGCTGATGTTGTCGAGGGCCAGGTCATTTCCCTGTCCGCCGGGGGCGTTGTTCCGGAGCGCGAGGGTCACGGAGGTTTGGCCGGGCAGGGTGGTAAAGGTAAAGCCGTAAGTATGCCACCGCTCGTCCTCGGGAATGTTGCCGGTGGTGAAGTACTCCTGATTATCGATCAGAAAGGATACGTTGGGCAGGATGATGTTGCTGCCCCGCTGCAGAATATTGCTGATGTCGGCGGAGAATTGATAGAGCGTATTCTCGCAGAGACTGTCGACGACCTGTTCGTAGAACAGCCCCGGTTCGAAACTGGCGTTTACGATCATCATGTAACCGTTCGGATCGCTGCTGTTATCTCCGAAGCGTCTCCAGGACCCGAAAGACTGTTGCCAGCGGCCCATATCGTTGGTTATCGTGTAGAAACCGTCGTTTGGTGGCGGGCTGGTCTGGTAGCGAAATCCCGGAGCAATGCCGGGATCGGTGGCCGGTATGTTGGCTGCCCCACTGCCGAAATCACCGTCCGTGAAGATGTTTTCCCCCAGATTCCCGCTGCACTGTTGGGCTACCAGGCACCGACCGAACACTAGAAGCAGAACGATGGAAATCGAGGTACGCATGTAGGCAATGGTATCAGTCGGTGCAGCGGCTAAGGTAGTTATTGTGCGCGAGGGTTGCGATAAGCGGCGATCGGTGTCATCACAAATTTTACCTTAAGGAGCAATAGTGCGTGTGACCCGCCGTTACACAAAAGTAGGGACGGAGTTTGCCTAATCTAACTTTTCCCCGTCATCGGATTGAATCATTCGATGACCGTCCGTTCTTGCGCTATCGTTGTATCACTCACCGCGCCGTCCGGTAATTATTTTCCGGAGCGCAGCCCGCCGATTCCCAGAAACTTAATCTTTTGCCCCTTGCGAAAGTAGTATTACCGACACGCCTAACAAACTGAATCAACTGCCCGGCTTAGCGGTCTTGAGCCACGACCGTCACGGGAGGTTGAACTTACTCATGAGAAACTCAACCTTACCCCTGACCCTGGGCCTGCTGATGCTGTGCCCCCTCCCCGGCTACGCGCAGTGCAGTCCGGGAATCATCACTAAGGCTCACACAAACACCGTATACGACGCCCTCCTCGACCCGGATGGCGACGGCTACATTACGGAATCCGGGGCCGTCTTCACGAGCGGTACTACGGAAATGGCCGAATTTGAGACTATTCCAAACAGCACGTCGGGATGGTTCGAAGTTCCGGACGTCAGTGAAGTGGATTCGGACATTACCCCCAACTGTGGTAACCCCGATCTCATTCAGGACGCGGACGGTGGCGACTACGCTTTCTTCAACATCATCGACCCCACGCCGGGCATCCCCACCAGCGGCGATGAGTACATTCTGCTCCGCTTCCGGTTGGCCCAGCCGCCCCAGGGTAATTTCGGGTACAATTTCTTGGTAGATACGGATGCTTCTTTCGGGGCGGGCGTGGACACGAACAGTACCTGTGGCAATGCTGGCTTTGAGCGGGAAGTGCAGTTCGCGAATAAGGGGGGCAAGCAGGGGGTTAGCGTTTACGACGTCGACGGCGCTACGGCGTTGGGTGCGGCAATCTGCAACCAGTGCGTTAGCGTGGCGGACGTGCAAAATGCCTGCGCCGCATCCTCCGGCAATTGCGGTACTTCCGATCCCCAATTCGTCACCGTGCCCCTGCCCCTGGTTCATCTCGGGGTGCCATCCAACATCGATCCGCTTGATCTTTACATCATGGTAGCCACGGCGAGCTCGGGCAACGCCACCAGCGTCCTGGGCGGCGGCAACGTTACGGACCTGGGATCGCTGAACGACAAAGAAGACGGCTGTGGCTGCGCGGCCCAGAGCGGCTGTGCTCAATTTGACTGTCAATCCTCTTGCATCCAGCAGGTATACGCCAGCCTACCGGTCACCTTCACCCAATTCGAGGCCGAGGTATTTCCGGCGGACGTCCGGCTCCAGTGGGACATCACCACCGACGCCCGGAATGGCCACTTCTACCTGGAGCACAGTACGGACGGGGTGCACTTCTCGACCCTGCGGCACTTCATCGGCAACCAGTTCACCCGCCAGTCCGGCGGCTACAATTACGTCCACCGTTCCCCCGCCGCGGGATTGAATTACTACCGCGTAAAACAGATCGATTTCGACGGGTTCTACCGCTACAGCCCCATCGCCTCCATAAATTTCGGGCCGGAACGCACCTTGGACTTCGCCCTGGTCCCCAGCCTACACGCCGGTGGCCCCCTGGAACTGGAGATTTTCCACGCCAGCCCGGAGACGGCCGTCGTACTGTCCGTCTTTGACCTCTCCGGCCGGGTAGTCCTGCAGCAGGATAGCGCCGGCGACCGTATGATCGCGCTGAACGTAGATTCCCTTAATCCCGGAGCCTACCTCGTCCGCGTCCACGACGGTATTGACTTCGCTACCCGCCGTTTCCTCAAACTGTAGCGGCGGCGCGCGGGAGCAGAACCAACTCGCTAAAGCGGACGGTACGGGTATATGAGGATAACCGCCCGGGTACCAGACAGATGCTCTCCGGACGCCCAACGGTTTGCCTACCGGAGGGGATTGCTTCCCGCAAAAACACGGCACCCGCGTTCCCGCCAAAAAAGGGAATACCCGCCGAATGCCAAACGTTGAAGCGCAATTCGGGCGCGTGGTTTATTTTACCCCAAACCCCGAACGATGATCCGCCCCTACCTCCTCGCCGAAACCAACTGGAAACACCTCACAGACGCCACCGTAGACCTCGCTATCCTCCCCTGGGGAGCCACCGAGGCGCACAATTACCACCTGCCCTACGGCACGGACAACATCGAAGCCGACGGCATAGCCACGGAGGCCGCCCGCCTCGCGTGGGAACGGGGAGCCAAGATCATGGTGCTGCCGACCATCCCCTTCGGCATCAATACCGGACAGTCGGACATCTTTCTGGACATCAACCTCAACCCCAGCACGCAATTGGCCATTCTGCGCGACGTTGCCGCCACGCTGAACCGACAGGGGGTGAAGAAGCTGCTGGTCTTCAACAGCCACGGCGGCAACAGCTTCAAGGTGCTGCTGAAGGAACTCGGACTGGAGTACCCCGACATGTTCTTCTGCACCTCCGACTGGTTCCGCTCGCTCGACAAGACAAAGTACTTCGAGGAGGGAGGCGACCACGCCGACGAGATGGAAACGAGCCTCGTCATGCACCTGCGCCCGGAGCTCGTCTTACCCCTGGACGAGGCGGGCCCGGGAGACGAACGGAAGCACCGGATCCATGCTTTCACCGAAGGGTGGGTATCGGCCGAGCGCCGCTGGTCGCAGGTGACGGACGATACCGGTATCGGCGACCCCCGCAAAGCTACCCGCGAGAAGGGGGAGCGCTACTTTCGGGACGTGACCGCTAAATTCGCCGACCTGTTCGTCGAGTTGACCGCCCTGGACATCGACGATATGTACGCCTAGTTTCTCCCTACTGCAGTTAGATTGCTCAGTTTCCACCGCACGCCCATGCCCGTTACCCTCCGACCCGCCACCGCCGCCGACGTACCCGCCATTGCCGCCCTGCACGCCCGGAGCTGGCGGGAGAACTATACGGAGGCCATGTCCGCCAAATACCTCACGGAGGAAGCTCCCACGGAGCGACTAGCCGAGTGGACCCGCCGCTTCGCCGGGGATACGGATCGTATGCGGGTCAGCGTAGCGGAGGTGGCCGGGGAGCTGGTCGGCTTCTGCTGCATCCTGCTCGATCATCACGAAACGGACGGCTCCCTGCTCGATAACCTCCACGTCCGGGCCGATCACCAGGGTAGCGGACTCGGAAAGCGGCTCATGAGGGCCGCCGCGCAACAGGTGGTCCGGGATAGCGGATCCGACCGAATGTACCTCTGGGTGCTCGCGACCAACACGCGCGCTCTGGCGGTATACCAACGACTGGGGGGCAGGGTCGGGCGCACGGAAACCCACCTTATGCCCGGGACGGAGCCGCCCGGCACCACGGCGATCAGCGTCCACTACAGCGCCCGGGAGCTGGCCGGTCCGGATAGCTGATCACCGCCCGAACCCCACCGGCTGCCGGGCGGTTCCACTGGCGTCAGCACCTGATTGGTATCACCTAAATTCAGTCACTATGGCAAAGGATCACGGACCCAGCATCAAGGATGACGAGAAGTACGAAGCCCTGCGGGACGAGGGGATGAGCAAGCAGAAAGCGGCCCGCATCGCCAACACCCCCGATGCAAGCGAGCGGGGCGGCCGTGCCTCCCGTTACGAAGACCGCACGAAACGGGAGCTCTACGAGGAAGCGAAGAAGATCGGAATCCGGGGGCGCTCCGGCATGAGCAAATCCGAACTGATCGAGGCGCTGCGGAATAATTAGCGATAAGATCGGCGGGGGCGGAAACGACGATCCTGGTGGGGCCTAACGCCCACCGGCGGGCGCCAAACTTCCGTGAGCGTGTTGCAACGTAGCCCGGGTGCTTGCCGTTCCGCCGCGGGGAAATAAACCGGCGGCCCACTCGTTTTAGGGATACTGCATTACGGCAATCCGGCGCAAAAAGATCGACCGGGCGGCGTGGTGGACGAATAATTCGTCCCGGCACCGTCTCCCCCACCTTCGCTTTTTACGCCCCGCCCATTCGTACTATCTCCGATCGCGTTATTATCCCATCTATTGATGAAATTCTACTTGGTGTTCATTACCCTGCTGTTGCCATTTTTGGTAGCCGGGCAGGCCAGCATTCCCTATCAACTCGACATCCTCGATCTGCAACCCGACGACCAGAACGTGGCCATACTCGAAATGGCGCCGGTCGGAAACCGCTTGTACTGGGCCGGCGATAACGATGTCAATTACATTACGAACGGATCGTTGGAATCGACCCTCAGCTTCCGCGGCGGCATCGGTCTGCGCGACGGCATCGTACCCCTGGGTTACATCGGTAGCGTGTACTACTTCCACTACCAGTCGGGGCGCCGGGGCTACAATGCGCTGATTGATTCCCGACTGCCCATCCCCCGCCTGCTCGAACTTCCCCTATTGGAAGACGAGAAGTTTACCCACACCACGCCGGTGATGGCCAATAATAAGCTGTACGCAGTACGCGAAAAGCGGGATACGGACACGGACCGACTCATCGTACAACTCATCGAAACCGACCTGGGAACCGAAATCAGCCAGATCGTAGTTGCCGACACCGTTACGGGACTGGCCAGCCTCCCCCCCGCCGCCGATCCGGTAGCGAACGGGGCACTGGTCTACTTCAGCCGGCCCCAGAGCGGCGGCTTCGGCACGGCTACCTACCACGCCGGCACGGGCGCGATCGGTGATCTGGGTACAATCAACGCTACGGACTACCTCAACTTCGAGCGCATCGGAGACTATACCCTGCTGCGCTACGCCGGCAACGACGGAATCGAGCAGACGGCATTCATCGATGCTACCGGTAGCGGCCCGGCCATCGCAACGACCCTTTCGCGGGAGCAGTCCGTCGCCCTCACCACCGCCCTGCTGGCTACCGGAACGGACGGTAAGTTGTACGCCATCGACTATGCGAATGGCAGTGCTACGGTACTGGCGGACCTCGGAGCGGTCACCGAAAACACCAAGATCGTCCGGATCAGCGATACGGAAGCGCTCTTCTTCCGCCTTACGTCTGCCGGAGACTGGATCCTCGGACGCACGGACGGGTCGGCCGCCGCCACCCTGGATATTGTAACCGTACCCGGCATGGCCACCACCGGTCCGAAACAGATCGTTCGCCTCGGGGCCTACGTGGCGTTCATCTCCCCCTTCGAGCCCCTGTACCTCTTCGATCCACGCTCCGATGATCTCCAGGAAGTGGACGCCGACTTCAACCTGGCGGGTCCCCACCTGCCGCTGGCCGCGGTGACCGACCGGCTCTACTTTGCCGCCATCCATCCCCTGCACGGACAGGAAATACACTACCTCACTGTGGACGAACAGCGGACCCTGACCGGCTCCGCCTACCGGGACGCCAACGGTAACGGTACCCGCGACGCCGGGGAGGCCGGCCTGGCCAACCTGCTTATCCGCGTCACCGGCACGGGAGAGGAATGGCTCTATACCGACGAGGACGGCAACTTCGCGCTCGCCGTCGAAAACGGCAACACTTACCAGGTCACGTCCACTACCCCCGACTGTTACCTCCAGACCACCGCCACCGATACTTTCACCCTGAGCTACCCCGAGGACCAGAACGCGGAGGTCACTTTCGGCCTGCAACTACAGGACGGTGCCGCGGACCTCAACGTCTACCTGAGCGCCGGTCGCGTACGTTGCAACACTACGGTACCCTTCTGGCTTACGGTGCGCAACGACGGTTGCCTGCCCCTGAAGGGTACGACTTCCGTTACCCTGCCCGAGAACGTGACCTTCCAGTCGGTGGCCCGGGGAGAGGCCAGTCAGTCCGGTCGGGTGTTCACCCTCACCTTCGATACCCTGCAACCCGGCGAGCTCTACCACAACGTGCTGGAACTGAAGATGCCCGACGAAACCTTCGCCGGCGATCCGATCAATATCGACGCCGAGGCGGTGGGGAACACGAAAGCGGACGGCTCGGTGTCGAGTACTCTGGCTTTCTCCACCGATCTGCGCTGTGCCGTGGACCCCAACGATAAGCAGGTCTGGCCCTTCCGTCCCGACGAGACCAACAGCAACTACACGCAACGCGACGAAACGCTGCGGTACACCATTCGTTTTCAGAACAACGGGAACGACACGGCTTTCGCGGTGCGGATCGAGGATCGGCTGTCCGACCACCTCGACCTGAACACCTTCACCCCGATCGCGGCGAGTCACCCCTATTCGACCCGCGTGTCGGAGGGCGGCTACGTCACCTTCGACTTTGGCGACATTGAGCTCCCCGACAGCACCACCAACCCCCAGGGGAGCCAGGGATTCGTCACTTTTGAGATCCGGCCCGATAGCCTGCTGGCCGATTTTACCCGGATCGAGAATAAGGCAGCCATCTACTTCGATTTCAACCGACCGGTCATCACGAACACCGTAGTGTCCACCATCGTCAAAACGCTGGATAAGGATAAAGACGGCTACTACTTCTTCGAGGACTGCAACGACAACGACCCCACCATTTATCCCCAGGCTCAGGACATTCACGGCAACGGCATCGACGAGGACTGCAACGGCATCGACGCTACCACGGCGGTGCGGGAAACTCTCCCGGGTACATTGATGATTTATCCTAATCCGGCCGGCCGGTACCTGCAACTGGACTACTCCGCCGCCGCACGGTTACAGGTGACCCTCGTCGACGCTACGGGGCGTCAGCTGCAACGTGCGGAATTGACCGCGGGTCAGCTTCGGCTGGAAGTCGGGGACTACCCCGCCGGAATATACCTCCTGCGACTCCACGACCGGAATTCCGGGGTGTCCGTGGCGCGGCGGGTCGTGCTCAGCGGCGGTCGCTAGGATTTACCAGCTGTGGTGCAGACTCACCTGGAGCTGCCCCTTGCCGCGTGCGTTGGTAGTTTGCTTCATCCACCCCAGTTGGGTGCGCAGGTTGCTCCGGAGGCCGTAGCCTACGCCGATATAGGTCCGGTTGCGGTCGAAAAATTGTACGGAGCGTCCGTCACCGATGTCCCGTTGCCCGTTCATGAAGAGCTCGTTGTAGAGGGCCAGATACACGATACCCTCCCCCAGATCGGTATCGTTAAGGGGTACGTTCAGGAATAGGTTATAGCGGTAGCGGGTCCGAAAATCCTGTCCTTCCACCCAGCGTTGTTCGTAGCGTAGGCGGTGGGTGAGCAAAAAGCGTTCGCCGATCCGTTGGGGAAACAGCGCCTCTTGGTACACCCGACTCTCACCGGTCGTGGCGTCGCTATCCCCCTGGGTGCCGGTAGTGATGTTGGCGTAGCCCAGCGTAAAGGTGATGCCGGCATCGGTGGGCGCGAAGGTGATGCCGGAGCGGAGGAGCAGTTGCTCCAGGTCGCCGCCGAGGTTAAAATTACGGTACTGGGCGTCCCCCTGAATACCCCACTGGCTACCTTCACCAAAGGAGTGATTGTAGAAGTACATATACCAGGCACCGAGTTGGTCGTCGTTGGGTACGCTCTGCGCGCTTAGCGGATAAGATAGAAGTACGGGTAATACGTAGAGTAGTAGTCGCGCCATGAATAAGCTGGGGTTTGCCGCAAAAAACACGACAACGTGCCTATAGTTTCCCGACCTTGCATCCTACCACATTACCACTCTACCACATTACCACCCTACCACATTACCACCCTACCACATTACCACCCTACCACCCTACCACCCTACCACATTACCCCCCTACCATGTCCTGGAACCACACCAACAACAAACTACACCGCGAATTCACCTTTGCCGACTTTCGCCAAGCCTTCGCCTTCATGACCGAAGTGGCCTTCGCGGCCGAAAAAATGAACCATCACCCGGAGTGGCGTAACGTCTACAACAAGGTTTCGATCGAACTCACCAGTCACGATGCGGGCAATACGGTTACGGAGCGGGATCGTAAGCTGGCGGAGACGATTGACCGTATCTTTACGCGCTATGCATAAGACCGCGGCACTCCTACTGGGGCTACTTTTTTGGGCGGGGACGCAGGTGCGAGCGAATGCGGAATACAGCTATGAGCTCAACGCGGGGGCAATTGCCGTTTACGAAGATATCATGCGGCTGGAACTGGACGTAGCCGAAGCCGGTATTCGGGCGCTGCGCGCCGCCGAACCCCGCAATCTGGCTGCTTACCACCTGGAGAGCTACGTCGATTTTTTCCGACTTTATCTGTCGGGCGATGAAGGGCTTGACGGGCAACTCGCCGAGCGGTTCGATCGCCGGGTGGCTGCCCTGGAACGGGGCGACGTAAACTCTCCTTACTACCACTACGTCCTGGCCGACGTTCGCCTGCACCGCAGCCTCATTGATCTGCGGTTCGAACGTCAACTGGCGGCCTTTCGTAATCTCAACCGAGCCTACAAGAACCTGCGCGACAACGCCGACCGCTTCCCGGATTTCTTACCTACCTACAAAAATCTGGGATTGGTACACGCGGCCGTAGGGTCCATTCCACCGCAGTATAAGTGGGGCGTCGAACTGTTTTCTTCCCTCACGGGTACCATAGCCGAGGGGCGTCGGGAACTCAAACGCGCGCTGGCGGATCGCGACAGCCCCTTCTACCTGGAGACCCGGGTTCTCTATGCCTTCATGGAACTTCACCTGGCGGATCGACCGGACCTGGCGGCGCAATCGATCGCCGCCCTGAAGCTGGACCCGGCAAACAATAAATTGCACTGCTTCGTACGCGCTAGCGTGGCAATGCACGATGATCGCAACGCCGAGGCTATCCGAATCCTGGAAATGCAGCAACGGGGGGGGACGGCAGCCGATTTTCCCTATCTCGATTTCATGCTCGGCCAGGCAAAACTGCGGAGTCTGGACTCCCGCGGACGGGCCCATTTTCAGTCCTTTCTCTTGCGCTATTCCGGGCGGCATTTCCGGGAGGAAGCCCTGCAGAAAATCGCCTGGTCCTACCTCCTGGAGGGAAATATTCCCCGCTATCACCGGGCGATGGCCGAGATCGAGGGGGGCAGCCGCGCCGGAGGCGACGAAAGCGCGGTGCGCGAGGCCGCCGGGGAGCGGGCACCACACCTGGGATTACTCCGGGCCCGCCTACTCTTCGACGGAGGGTACTTCACCCGCGCCCGCGTGGAACTTGACGGGATACAATTTGCCACGCTTAACCCCGACGAGCAACTGGAGCACCGGTACCGCACGGGGCGGGTACTGGGGGGGCTGAAGGATTTCGCGGGTGCCCTTTCGTTTTACGAACGCACCATCACATTGGGGCGTGACAATCCGGCCTATTATGCCTGTAACGCCGCTCTCCAGGCGGGATTACTGGAGGAAGAGCGTGGAAATCTTTCCGCCGCCAAACGGTATTTTCTCACCTGCCTGGATCTTAATCCCGCTGAGTACCGCATCGGACTCCACATGCTGGCGAAGGCCGGCCTGAATCGTATAGGGGGTAGCAAGTGATTTCTCACCCCACGACGAAGGTATGGCCGCTTTAGGCGGTCTTGAGTTGGGCATCCGCGACGACGACCGGCTTCGTCAGTAATTCGGGCGTCAGGCTGGCGAAGGCGTATCCCCGCTCCGTAAAGTGCCGCAGAATGCGGGGAAGTATGGCCCGTACGTTCTCTTCGGCCTTCAGGCTGTCGTGCATAACGACGATGCTTCCGGAACGGGCATTATCCACCACGTTGTCGTAGCAGTCCTCCGGAGTGAGTTCGGGATCGAAATCCCCACTGAGGACATCCCACATGACCACTTCGTAGTGCCGCTGTAGAAACTGAGCCTGACTGGGCTTCAGTCGGCCGTAGGGCGGGCGGAAGAGTGAGGTTTTGAGTTGTACGGCGCAGTGGCGTGCATCGTGAAAGTAGGGTACGTTGTCCGTCTTCCAGCCGTCCAGGTGGTGCATGGTGTGATTGCCCACCGCGTGGCCGGCGTCAATGACCTGTTGGAGTACGGCGGGATAGCGCCGAACGTTATTACCTACGCAGAAGAAGGTCGCCTTAGCGTCGAATTCGGCGAGTTGCTCCAGTACCCAGGGGGTGAGGTGCGGGATAGGCCCGTCATCGAAGGTCAGAAAGAGGGTCGGTTGGGCGAGGGCGGACGTAACCCGCCAGTGAAAGTTGGGAAACAGTTTCTGGATGACCCGCGGTGTCTTGATGAGATACATGTCAGTGGATTCTTGGGAGAAATTGGGGAGGCAGGAATGGGGCTGTCCAGTAAACAAATTCAGTAGGCCGGAGGCTTCTTACGGAAGCAAAATCGGGAATACTTGGTAGCCGACAAGGGGTTGCGCTAAGTAAGCTTGACTACCTTTGCCGGTGCATTTGGAAGATGGTCCCTACGGTTGTATAGTAAACGTTTAATGGGCTAACAATGCTGCTCACATTATAAAATTTTCTACATCCCCAGCCGCTTAATTACAATGTCATGAATAACGTAAGAGTCAGATTTGCCCCTTCCCCCACCGGAGCCCTGCATATCGGCGGACTGAGAACCGCGCTCTACAACTACCTCTACGCACGCGGCAATGGCGGAAGTTTCGTGCTTCGCATCGAGGATACGGACCAAAAACGCTACGTGGCCGGTGCGGAAGCCTACATCCGGGAGTCGCTGGAGTGGGCGGGAATCACGCCTGACGAGGGTCCCGAAATCGGCGGGAATTACGGTCCCTACCGCCAAAGTGAACGACGCGACATCTACCGCAAGTACACTCAGCACCTGGTCGATTCGGGGCACGCTTATTACGCCTTCGATACCGAGGCCGAACTCGACCAACGCCGGGAAGCGGAGAAGGCGGCCGGCAACCACAACTTTCGGTATGACGCCTCGACGCGTGGGGATATGCGCAACGGCATCAGCCTGTCGAAGGAAGAAACGGAAAAGCTGGTGGCCGATGGTACGCCCTACGTCGTCCGTCTGCGGGTGGATCCCGGCCAAATGATTCATATCCAGGATATCGTACGGGGCGACGTAGCCTTCCGCAGTGAGGAAGTGGACGATAAGGTACTCATGAAAGCCGACGGACTGCCCACCTATCATTTGGCCAACGTGGTCGACGATCACCTGATGGAGATCAGCCACGTCATCCGGGGGGAGGAGTGGCTGCCGAGTACCGCGCTGCACGTCCTCTTGTACCGCGCCTTCGGTTGGGAAAAAACCATGCCCGCCTTTGCCCACCTCCCGCTGCTGCTCAAACCCAACGGTAAGGGAAAGCTCAGCAAGCGCGATGGTCAGGCGCTCGGATTTCCCGTCTTTCCCCTGGACTGGGAGGGAGGAGAAGAAAAATTGGATGGCTTCCGGGAAGCCGGCTTCCTGCCCCAGGCAATGATCAACTTTCTTGCCTTTCTGGGATGGAACCCCGGCACCGAGCAGGAAATATTCACGCTATCCGAATTGGTAGAGGCATTCGATCTGGACCGTATCAATAAGAGCGGAGCGCAGTACGATTTCGAAAAGGCGAAGTGGTATAACCAACAGTACCTCATCAGTACACCGGATGGGGAGCTCGCCCCCGCGGTCGTGGAGGTCTTCGCGGCGCACGGGCAGAAAATTGACCCGGAAAAGGCAAGCCTGATCGCCGGTCTGCTCAAGGAACGCGTTCACACCCTACCCGAATTTTATACCCAGGGCCGGTACTTCACCGAGCGGGTCGGAATCACGGATGAGAAAATGGCCCGCAAAAAGTGGAAGCCCGCCCAGCGCCCGGTCTTCGAGCAACTGCGGCAGCGCCTGGCGGAGGTGACCGACTGGAACGCGACCGACATCAAATCCGCCACCGTCGCCTTTATGGAAGATACGGGCCTGGGATTCGGAGCGGTACTGCCCGTGCTCCGGTTGGCGGTCAGTGGTACCACCAACGGTCCGGATGCCTTCGCCATCTTGGCAACCATCGGTCAGGAAGAAACACTGGAACGCCTGTCGCAAGGCTTCGACGCCATGGACCTCCTGTAGCGACGGCTTGAGCCGTCCCGCTGTCCACGTGTATCGACGGCTTGAGCCGTCCCGCTGCCCCCCCGTGCAGCGACCGCTTGAGCCGTCCTGCTGCCCCCATGTAGCGACGGCTTGAGCCGTCCCGCTATCCCCCCACCCCGATCCTCCACCAAACGGATACGCCGTGTATCGACGGCTTGAGCCGTCCCGCTATCCCCCCACCCCCGATCCTCCACCCAAGAAATATGCCGTGTAGCGACGGCTTGAGCCGTCCTGCTATCCCCCTGTGCCGTCCCCCTATCCCTACCACCCCCCCGTGCCCCCCGGAACCCTTGCCGTCTCGGACCAGAGGCCGCTCGACCTGACAACGGACCTAAGAGACCTCCTTCGGGTAGCACAAAAAATACTTCGTAAACACCCGGGGCGTAATACCAAAATCACTAACACTGGACATAGGTACGACATCGCCATTTTTAGTACAGACCATAATCTCTTCCTTGGTCAGGGTGTAGGCACTGTTAGTTTCCTTGCCCTGAATGATCAAGTGAGCAGCGGCCTGGCGGGGCACCAGACTACTGCGGGCAAGTGCCTGGCGAATGGTGTCCACGTATTCCGGATCGAAGGGTTCGTTAGCAAACTCCAGTCGGAATAGTCGCCGGTTGACCAAACCGTAGCTCAGGTACGACAGCAACGGATCGGGATGTTGCTGCCAGGCCTTCACCGCGGTACTGATGTCGGTGTCGTCCAGGGCGGCGAAGCAGTCCAGCAGATCGTTCCGCCGCTGGTGAAAATCGTCGCGGGTGATCCGGTGGTTCAGAAAGTAGGTGAGGGAAGGGGGTGCCCAGGGTGCCCGACCGGTATCGGCAAGTTCCCGGGCCCGTTGCAGGATCAGGCGCAACATCTGCTCGGCGGCCACGACGGTTTTATGGAGGTATACCTGCCAGTACATGATGCGCCGACTGGTGAGAAAGCGCTCTACGCTGTAAATGCCCTTCTGCTCCACCACGAGCCGGTCGTTGACGACGTTCAGCATTTTAATGATGCGGTCGTACCCGATCACCCCCTCGGCCACTCCCGTGAAGTAACTGTCGCGGTTGAGGTAGTCCAGGCGGTCCATGTCCAGTTGTCCGCTCACCAGCTGATGAAGGAAGTGTTTTTTATACTTTCCGGTAAAGACGCGGATGGCCAGGTCCAGGCGGCCGTTGAACTCGTCGTTCAGGCGCTGCATAAAGAGCAAACTCAGCTCTTCGTGATGAACGTCGATGAGGGTTTTCTCCAGGGTATGGGAAAAAGGACCGTGCCCGATATCGTGGAGCAGAATGGCGATCATGACCGCCTCCGCCTCCCGCTTATTGATCTTGACCCCCTTTCCCTTCAGGCTCGCGACCGCCTGCTGCATCAGGTGCAGGGCCCCTAGCGCGTGGTGAAACCGGGTGTGCAGCGCCCCGGGATACACGTAGTGCGTCAGGCTTACTTGCTTGACGTTGCGGAGCCGCTGGAAGTAGGGGTGCTCCACCAGATCAAACAGAATGCCGTAAGGGATACTGATGAACCCGTACACGGGGTCGTTAAGGATCTTTTGCTTTTTCTCCATCGTGGCGTACTTCCTAACCTGCGTTCGCCCATTACGTTCAGCAAGCCGGAGGATTCCGGTAACGGATGACCTAAACGCTTGCCCCCGGTGTTCTCCCTTTGCGGCTCCGCACCGAATGTGCGGTATTATGACGAACTTTGCGGCCGCAAACCCCTATCTCAAACGATGAACATAGTAATCGCCGGAGCCGGTGACGTCGGCTTCCACCTCGCCGAGTTGTTGGCCACGGAGAACCAGAACATCGTACTGATCGACAACGACCAGGAAGTACTCGACTACGCGGGTTCCCACCTGGACGTGCTCACCGTACGGGGCGACGCCACCAGCCTCTCCACGCTCGAAACCGCCCGGGCGGGTACCGCCGACCTGCTGCTGGCCGTCACCACCAGCGAACAAACCAACATGATGGCCGCCATCCTGTCCAAAAAGATGGGCGCGGGGCGCGTGATCGCACGGGTCGACAACGAGGAGTACCTGGAATGCAACAACGAACAAACGATCTGCTCGCTGGGCATCGACCAACTCATCAGTCCGCGTCAATTAGCAGCCGTGGAGATCGAGCGACTAGTGAAGAAGTGCTCCTTTACGGACATCTACGAATTCGAAGACGGCAAGCTCTCCCTGGTCGGTATCACCCTGGATTCCAATTCTCCCCTCGTAGGCCGCCAACTCGGGGAAATCGAAGGGCTCAACGACCGAAAGGAATTGCAGTTGATCGCCATCCTGCGGGGCCACCAAACCCTCATCCCGCGGGGACATACCGAACTGCGCCGCAACGACCACATCTACTTTATCACCCGGCCGGAACACACCAAACTGGTGGAGCGCTTCGTCGGGAAGAAGGCGGTGAAGGTGACCAACGCCATGATCATGGGCGGCACCGACCTCGCCATCGCCACCGCCCGACGACTGCAACACGACTACAGCGTCACCATCGTGGAAAAGGATAAGAATCGCTGCAAGCTCATCACCACGATGCTGGATAATGTCCTCGTCGTCAAGGGAGACTACACCAACTTCGACCTGTTGGAAGAGGAAGGGCTATCGAAGATGGATGCCTTCATGGCCCTCACCGAGAACAGCGAAACCAACATCATCGCCTGCCTCACCGCCCACAATCACGGGGTGTATAAGACCATCGCCCAGGTGGAAAACAAGGAGTACATCCACATCAGCCAGAACATCGGCGTAGATACCCTCATCAACAAAAAGCTGCTGGCGGCCAACAACATCTTCCGCTACATCCGTAAGGGAAACGTGGAGGCGGTGACGAGCCTTCAGGGCGTGGATGCCGAGGTGATCGAATACGTCATTACCAAAAGCAACCAGCTCACCCGCAAGACGCTTAAGGAGCTGCATTTTCCGGATACCGCCCTCATCGGGGGTATTATCCGGGGCGACGAAACCATCATCCCCAACGGATCCTCCCAACTGCAGATCGGAGACCGGGTAATCGTCTTCGCCAAACCCCAGGCTATCCGACGCCTCGAACAACTGTTCCGCTGATTTTATGCACCGACTGATCAATTTCTGGCCCATTGCCCGGGTGATCAGCGTACTGCTCCTGATCATCGGCCTGCTGATGTGGACCGGTATTCCCTTCAGTGCGTACTACGGAGAAAGCGTACTGCCGCTGGCCTATGCCGGTCTGACCACCGTGGCCGCGGCCGGCCTGCTGTGGTTAATCACCCAGCGTACCCGGCGCGACGATTCCCTGCCCCGCCCCGCCGACGCGACCATCCGCAAACGGGAAGGTTACCTCATCGTAGCACTGAGCTGGATGGCCATGGTATCCTTCGGCATGCTGCCCTATCTGTACAGCGGAATGCTCCCCGACGTGACCGACGCCCTCTTCGAAACGGTGTCGGGCATGACTACCACCGGAGCCTCGGTGCTGACCGACATCGAGGTGCAACCGCGCGGTCTGCTGTACTGGCGCAGCCTCACCCAGTGGATCGGCGGGATGGGCATCATCGTACTCACCGTGGCCATCTTCCCCCTGCTCGGCATCGGCGGCATTGAACTCTTCGCCGCCGAAGCACCGGGACCGACCTCCGATAAATTACACCCCCGCATCAGCGAAACGGCCAAGCGGCTGTGGTTCATTTACGTCGGACTGACGGTCGCCGAAGGAATCGTGCTGTGGGTGGCAGGAATGAGCCCCTACGAAGCCGTCAACCACGCCCTCACCACGATGGCCACGGGGGGCTTCAGTACCCGCAACGCAAGCGCCGCGGCCTTCTCCCCGCTGATTCAGTACATCATCGTAATATTCATGTTCCTGGCCGGCGTAAACTATACGGTCCTCTACCTGAGCCTGAAGCGGCGGTGGACGGACGTGTGGCAGAGTGACGAGCTCAAGGCTTACATCAGTCTGGTAGTGGTCCTCACCTTATTCTTCACCGCTCGCATTTGCTACCTGAAGGAGCTTCCTCTGGAACAGAGTTTCCGGGACAGCGTCTTTCAGGTAGTAAGCCTGATCACTACCACCGGCTTCGTATCGGCCGATTACACGAGTTGGGCACCCAGCCTCACGATGATCTGCTTCGTTTTGCTGTTCCTGGGGGCCTGCGCGGGATCTACCTCGGGGGGCATTAAAATCATCCGCAATTTAGTGTTCTTCAAGAACAGCTACCTGGAGTTCAAACGGATCGTGCACCCCCAGGCCATCATTCCCCTGCGCCTCAACGGGCAGGTGGTGCCGGGGCGGGTGATTACGCACATCTTCAATTTTTTACTGCTTTACCTGATCCTGTTCGTGGTCGGCTCCGTAGTGCTGAGTATGCTGGGCCTGGATTTCGTTACGGCCATCGGAGCCATGGCGACCAGCCTGGGAAATGTCGGACCGGGTATCGGAGAGGTAGGCCCGGTCAACAATTTTGCGTGGCTATCCGCCCCGGTGAAGCTGTTCCTCAGTTTCGTTATGATCGTCGGTCGCCTGGAAATCTTCACCGTACTGGTCCTCTTCACGCCCTATTTCTGGCGGCTAAATTAATTGGCGGCCAGCCAGGCTCGCCGTAGCATACGGCAGGAGCGCTCACTGTCCTCATCGTCAACCGCCCACGGCATACGCGCAATGGCGGTTTCGAGCGCATGGGTCAGGGCGGGGTCGCTGGTCCGACGGCAGTTGACCGTAGTGTTCGTCCGGGAGCGGTAGTAGCTGAGCCGAAAACCCGCGCTTTCCCCCGCCGCTTCGGTACAGGTATCAGCAATGCCGACAACCGGAAGCAGCGCAAAGCTTCCGACCGGATAGCTAAGGTGATGACGGGGGTACTGCCGGTGGGTGAGGGAGCCGCTTCCGTCACCGTGGATCCGGAGCCGCCAACCGTCATTCCCCCGGATTTCGGCGTAATCCAGGGGAGGGAAGCCGGGACCGACGACGACCGGACCGCAGCCCGCAAACAGGAAAATCAGGAGCGGACCAATGAGCAGTGGAGTCGCGGGCATAGCAACTATACGGATGCACCAGGGTTTGCTTTTGGCGTATGATCCAATTCGAAAACTATACCCTCGACAACGGGCTTACGGTACTTCTGCACCACGATGAACAGCGGACGGTCGTCACCGTCAACGTGCTGTACAAGGTCGGGAGCCGCAACGATCCACCCCACCGAACGGGCTTCGCTCACCTGTTCGAACACCTCATGTTTGCCGGATCGGAAAGCGTGCCGAACTTCGACGACGCCCTGCAACTGGCCGGCGGCGAAAACAACGCCGTTACCAGCAGCGATTACACGCTTTACTACGACGTACTCCCGGCCGAAAACCTGGAAACCGCCCTCTGGCTCGAGAGCGACCGCATGCGTAAACTGCGGTTCAGCGAGCGGTCGCTGGAAAACGAAAAGCGGGTGGTCGTGGAAGAATTCCGGGAAACCTGTCTCGAACAACCCTACGGCGATCTCTACCACCACTTCAACGCCCTCATCTACCGCAGCCACCCCTACCGCTGGCCGGTCATCGGCCAGGATATCAGTCACATACAGGGAGCGACGCTGGCCGAAGTGAAGGACTTCTATTACCGCTATTACCGCCCCGACAACGCCATCTTGTGTATCGCCGGCAATTATGATCCGACTACGATCCGCGAGCGTATTGCCCACTGGTTCGGTCGTATACCGGCCGCCGCCGTGCCGGATCGTCCGCGCATCGACCCCGAGCCGGATCAGGAAGAACTACGGCACCTTACGGTACGGGCTGATGTGCCCAGTCCGGTCATCTACCTGCACTACCGCACGGTGGATCGCCTGCACCCCGACTTTCCGGCCACCGACGTCCTCAGTTTCCTACTGGGTGGGGGCCGGTCTTCCCTGCTTTACCGGCGACTGGTGCGGGATACGGAGTTATTTGCGGAGGTAAGCGCCGGTATCAACGACAATTTAGAGGCGGGGGGCATCATCGTGGAAGCACGGCCCAGTGAAGACGTAGACTACGCCACCGCACGGGAGGCTCTCTTCGCTGCGGTCGGGGAAATGGTCACTCAGGGCATCAGTCAGTCGGAACTCGATAAGGTGATCAATCAACTGGAACAGCGTAATCACTACCGGGAGGCCAACATCAGTAGCCGCGCCAACGAACTTGTGTTTTATGCCCTGCTCGGCGAGCCCGAGTTGATCAATACGGAGATGGATCGCTACCTCTCCCTTACGGTCGAAGAGATCAATCGGATAGCCCGTACCTACCTCACCGCCGCCCGCCGCGCGGAACTGGAGTACCTCACTCTGCCACCAGAAGTGTAGTCCCCGCCTTCCGCTCGATCGCGCCGTTGTAGAGTCTTATTTCCGCCGACCATAAATACGTGCCGGTGTTGGCCGGCCGACCACCCAGGTGCCCGTCCCAGCCCCGTTGCGCTGAGTTGGGGGCAAAGTCGGTGTCGGACCAGACCACTTCCCCCCAGCGGGTGTACACGTGGAAACTGACGACCCGCTCTACCAGGCCGGCATTCGCGAAGATTGCTACGTAATCGTTGTTTCCGTCGCCGTTGGGACTAAAGGCATTGGGCACGAAGAAGGGGGTGCGACCGTCAACCGCGACGTAGTTCGTCAACGTATCGGTGCACCCGTAAATGTCCTGAATGATGAGATCGATGTCCTGGGTGTAGGGAGCGGTCAGCGTAGTGTTCGGACAGGTAGGACAGTCGAACAACTCGGCCGGCTCCCAGCGGTACGAGAATATCTGATTGACGGGAACACGGTAATCCAGCCGAATATCGACGCTGCCGCCGGCTTCCTGGGGGAAAAAGGCGGGCAGGGAAATAAAGCGTGGGGCCGCCTTCGGAAAAAAGAACTCGGGCTGTAGGATCTCACAGCCGGCTGCATCCCGAATTCGCAGGGGGTAGTAATTCCCCGGCGTAAGGGTATTCCAGAAATCTTCGCCCTGATAGTTAATACCGTCTACGCTGTAATCGTAGGGTGGAATGCCGCCGCTGGCGTTGAGCGCCAGGGGGGGGCGACGTAACTGGTGGCAGGCAATAGCGATGGGCTGGATGGATTCCGGGTCACGAATCTCCACGACCGCCGTGTCCGAGCACCCGAGGGCATCCGTGACCTGGATGCGGTAATTTCCCGCATCGAGGTCCGTAAATTCCAGTCCGCCCGCGGCCGCGCTGTCCAAGCGGTAAGTGTAGGGCTCCACGGTCGGAAGATGGGTCGCGGAGATGGTCCCGTCGATGCTACCGGCGCAGGTAGGATCGGTGTAGGCAATATTCAGCGCGGGACGGTAGAAATCTACCCGCAGCCTGTCGTTGGTGGTTACGCCGCACGCCCGATCCTCCAGGGCTACAATGTGGTAGTTGCCGCTGCGGGTAACGGGCCAGCTCACGCGGCCGGCAGCGGGGAGGTTCACGGTCTGCGGAGGACCGGCATCGATGCGGTAAGTAAGTCGATAGGGACCGACGCCGGTAAGGTCGGCGACGATTTGTTGCTCTTCTCCCCAGCAGGCCGTAAGGTCCTGGGCAGGAAAGCTTACCGTGGGCGGGTCGCTGGAGCGGGTCGCGGCCCGGCGAGACCGGGATTCGCCACAGGCATCCGTAATCCGTACGGAAATGGTGTCGGGAAGGGATTCCGTGACGACGGGTTCGGCTTCGGTGCTGCCGAAGCTCCACTGGTAGGAATAGGGCGGGACCCCCCCGTCAATCTCCACCGACAGGGTAGACCCGTTATCCGGGCAGTAGTAAAAGACGTCGTCGAAGCCTACTTCCAGCGGGGCGGCTTCGCGGACCAGGATTCGCACCGAATCCGTGTAGCAAGCACAAGGAACGTCCAGAATCAACCACGCTTCTTCCTGACCTTCCTGCAGCGTATCCGTAAGGGCCCTGATGGGAACCTCGGCGTAGTACTGCCCGGCCGGAATAGTGACGGTCCCGCTACCGGCGGTGAAGTCGGCCGTGTCCGTGGCGACGGAGTTGTCGCTGAGGCGGTAAGTGATCGTTTGGTCACGATCGAGTTGGCTGTCCGGCCCCCGGGTAACGCGCATGGTGGCGGGGGTGCAACCTTCGTATACGACGATCGGTTCGTCCCGTCCTTCTTCACTTTCCAGACTGACGCTGGATCCCAGATTGAAGCTGCCGGCTTCGAGGAACACGGCGGAGTCGAGATTGCTGTCGTTGATGTCGGCGACCAACAGGCGAATGTGGTAGGTAGCACACGGTTGCACGCGTATCGTGGCCGTGAGGATAACCGTCTGGCCGTCGTACTCGATCGACTGGAAGCGCGGACCGGTTTCCATGCTCCCACCGCAGTTGGCTTCCTGCTTGGTAGAGGAGAATTCGTTGTCGAGATAGTACTGCTTGTTGTTGCGGAAGTTGACGTTGTTGATCGACACCGGTTGGCGGGTACCGGGAACAATGGCTACGTTGACGGCACTGTCCGAGTACGGGCCCGCGAAGCCCGGTCCGCTGATGAAAAAGCCGAAAATGTCGTTGAACTTAGCTCCCGCGAACTCGCAGTACTCCTCCGAAGCAAAGACATAACGGAAGGAGATCACCGGTTCGAGGGGAACGAAATCGAATTCAATGCCGCTACGGTCGTACACGTCCCCGCTGGAGACCCGGCTGATGTCGGGATCTGGGGTCAGGCCGCTCAGTTCGGTACCGGTATTGGTACGTTTATTGGGACCAATGGCGTTCTTTACCTTTCCGGTAGACAGGATAATGCCGCGGCTGAAGCCGACGATATCCTCCGAACCCGTAAAGTAGCCGATGCCATCCGGATTGGTGCCGATCTGTTTGACGTTGAAAATGGTTTCGCACCGATCGGTGGCAAATACTTCCTTTACCAGGCGCTCGGCGTCATAGCTGGGATCAACCTCCAGGGGGGACGTACCGGTCTGCCCGACCACTAGCGAGGTCGACCAGCACAGGAGGCAGGCGAGGAAAATTCTGAAAACCATTAAGTCCGGTTAGCTAGTCATTAGGGCGAATGGGTAATAGGTGCCGCTAATACAAGTCTGCTGGGAAAACCAGCCCGGGAGCAAACGTATTGTGTGTTTTACATTTCGGGCCGCTAAATTAACGGTGGGTGGGCGCGGCGACGAAACCCTGGGTGTACGAATACAACCCCCACCACCCCCCGGGTGTTTGTAAGCTTCCCCCCAACTTTGGCGGCCAGCCGTCTTTCGCTCATGTTCGTACTTCTCCTCACCATCGTCATTGCCCTCTTCCTGGCGATGCTGTTCGTCAACCTATACTTCCGTGCCCGGGTACTGCGGGCCTATCGCATTCTGGTACGGAGCGAGGTGGATTTCACGGCTACGCAGATCCTGAACCGTCGCAGAATGGAGGAAGAAGTGGTGACGGCATACCCCCGGCAGGCGGAGGCGATCCGCGATTTCGGCAATTACCTGCGGCGGAGCATCCGTATGGCCACGGTGCTGTTGCTGCTCATCACCCTGTTCGGCGGTCTGCTGATGTGGTACGGCCGGTAACGGTCAGTCGGAAGCTACGGTCAGCGAAAAGCCGACGCCGTGAATGTTCTCTATCCTGATCCGGGGGTCCCGACTGAGGTACTTGCGCAACCGGCTGACGAATACGTCCAGGCTGCGGCCGAGGAAGTAGTCGTCTTCCCCCCATATCCTCTCCAGAATTTTTCCACGCTCGAGCACCTTATCGCGATTACGGTTGAGCAGCTGAAGGAGTTCGGCCTCCCGCCGCGTCAGTCGCCGGGGCTCGTCGTCGGCGTACGTCAGCCGCAGTTGGGCGGGGTCGAAGCGAAAGGCCCCGATCTGACCGGGATCGAAGGCGGGGGCGGCGGGCCGGACCCGGTTGCGCCGCAGGAAGACCTCGATTTTCAGGATCAGTTCCTCGATACTGAAGGGCTTGGTAATGTAATCGTCGGCCCCGATGCGCAGCCCGTGTAGGCGGTCCTCCTTCAGGCTCTTGGCGGTCAGAAAGAGAATAGGAATATTCTGGTCCCGCTCGCGAATCCGGCGGGCGAGTTCGTAACCGTCCACGCCGGGCAGCATCACGTCGAGTAGGCAAAGGTCGACGTCCAGCTGGCCGGACTCGATAAGGGCGGCGGCGGCGTGACCGGAGTCTACGTGCAGGACCGAAAATCCGTTGAGCTCCAGATTGTCGCGGGTGACGAAGCCGAGGCTGTCGTCGTCCTCGACGTACAGTAATTTCGCTTTACTCATGCGGGGACGGCTTGGGGGTGGGGGGATAGCGGCAAGCGCAGGTGCAAGGTAGTTCCCCGGCCCGGTGTACTCTCTACCCGAATACTCCACCGGTGCGCCCGACAGATCTGGCTCACGTAGTACAGCCCGAGCCCGAAACCCCGGACGTCGTGTACGTCGCCCGTCGGTACCCGGTAAAACTTCTCGAACAACCGTCGTTGGTGTTCGGGAGCGATTCCCGGACCGTCGTCGCTGACCGCCAGGTGAAGGTGATGGCGGGCGATCCGGCCCACGACGGCAATGTGGGGGGTATGCCCGCCGTACTTGATGGCGTTGTCGAGCAGGTTGTGCAGAATATTGGTCAGGTGCAGGGGGTCGGCGAATAAGGGTATGGGGCGGTCCGGCAGGTGCCAGGTAAGGCGGCCGCTGCGCTCCTCGGTACGGGCCCGGGCGCTGCTGAGTAGGGGGGGCAGTAACTCCTGCAGGTCGATGAACTCGCGCTGTACGTCAAAGCCGCCCCGTTCGATCCGGGCGATCTGCAGTACTTTCTCCACCTGCTCGTGGAGTCGCTCGTACTGATCGTGGATCAACCGGGCGTAGCGCGCAAGGCGGGCGTCGCGCGCAACGTAGGGATCGCGGGCGAAGACGTCGGCCGCGATCCGGATGGTCGACAGCGGCGTCTTGAACTCGTGAGTCATGTTGTCGATAAATTCCTTCTGCAAGCCCGCCAGCCGGCGCTGCCTTAGGATCACGATCATGGAGTAGATGAAGAACACCACCGTCAGGATGAGAATGACCGACAGGAACACCACCAACTGCATCTTCTGCCAGATGTACCCGACACGGGTCGGAAATTTAACGCCGAAGTAGTACAAAAGGCCCTCGTCCGGGGGAAGGTTGCCCCCGGCTGCCGGAACGTCGTCGGGTAGCTGAGGGGCATCGGCGTAGCAGTAGCCGCCGTAGGCCATTTCGTTGGTGGAGCAGTCGAAAATCGCGTATTCGAAGTCAATGTCCAGGTTGAGACGCTGCAGTTCCTGTTGCATCAGATATTCGAGCCGCTGGGCGTCGATCTCACTCTCCGTGTTAACAATGAAGTAGTTACTGCTGCGCTGGCGGACAATGTCGCGCTTCGGCAGGTCGGCCTTATTCTCGGCGGCCAACTGCCGGGCCACGCCGTAGAGGGCCAACTGGGCCTTCTGGCTGAACTCCGTGTCGTTGAGGTTCCAGGTGGTGGCCACCCAGTACGTCTGCATACCCACGATGCCGATGATAGCCACTACGCCAAGCGCGATCACCCGCCTTATCACGTGCTTATCCATAGTATTAAAAACGTAGGTACGGCGGGCCGTGGTACCCTAGTCCGGTACCGGGGCGGCGGCGGCGGGATACCGCGACCAGCCGTACCGGTCCAGCTTAGCGTTCGCGGCCTCGCCGTCAAAAACGACGAAACGGTAACGGGAAACGTAGGTGCCCCCCGGCGGGATGAAGAAACCCTCCTCCGCCACCGGCGTTACGGAAAAGTAGGGCATTTCGGGGTGCACCCGGACGAACTGCGGCGACCGGAAGTTGTCCGGGTGGGGAAAGACGGCTACCCCCGCCGTCCCGTCCTCCTCACTACCGTCCAGGGGGCCGAAGATGGCCGTCCATTCGGGACGGGTGTGATTAGCCGTGCTGCGCTCGCGCCCCTCACTGGTGAGAAAACGCGCGGGCGCCCGGTACATAAGGGAGTCGGCCTCGTTCCACTCCGCGCTGCCCCGTACGCCGAGGCCGCCGTAGGTGTACTTTTCCAGGAACAGCGTATCGTCGGTCACGTTGGTTTGCTCGCTGCGCAGGTCCCATACGTAAGGGGAGGTGCTGCCGTATACCCGCACCCGCCAGTCTTCCTGAAGGATGGGGCCGTACTTCATGCTGATCTGCTGAAGGCGCGACCGGAAACCGACCACGCCGGCCGAATCGATGATCTCGAGTACCTCGAGGTGCTTTGCCGTACCCGTTCGATCTTGCTGGTTCCAGAAGTCGATGTCCTCCCCCCGGAAGCGGGTACTCGTCCAGGCCATGAAGATCCCGTGCTGGTGGGAGTGACCGACGGGAAAGGCATCCGTGATGAGGCGCCCGGCCGGGCTGTAGACCGGATCGATGAAGCCACTGCGCCGGTAGTAAGCCGGCAGCGTATCGCCTTCGTCGGGTTCCTCGAGTTGCTCCGCGAGCTGGTAACTCAGAATCGGTCGACCCTGCACGCTGATGCGAATTTCCGTATCCCCCACCAGCACCCGGGGCCCCGCCGGTTCCCGCTGACACGCCGCCGTAAGCAGGATCGATCCGAAACCCAACCATTTCACTATCCTCATCCGTTATCTTTGCTCCTGACCCTAAAGTACGATCGCGATGCAAGATAGCCCACCCTCCTGTCCAATTCCCCGCTGGCAATTGCTAAAACAGGAACTTCGTAACGTCGATTCGCGGGAATTCGATCGCCTCCGCGCCGCGGCGGCCCCCGGCACGGTGCTTGACGTGCGCAATGAACAGGAATTCGCGGGCCATCACCTGGAGGGCGCGGTCAATCTGAACTACCTGGGCCCCGATTTTCTCGAACAACTGGACCGCCTCGATCCGGAACAGACCTACCTCGTGTACTGCCGCAGCGGTCGCCGCAGCGTCAGAGCCTGTACCCTTATGCGTAACGCCGGCATTACCAAACTGATCCACCTCGACGGTGGGATAAACGCCTACGAATGATCACCCGATTACTCTGCACCCTGCCCTTACTGATGGTACTGGTGGACGCCTGTGGTCAGGCCGACACGGCTCCCGCGTCCCCGCCCCCCTACGAAAACGTTTCGGTGGAACAATTCCGCACGCTGATGGACGGGGAGGATGTCGTGGTTCTGGACGTTCGCACCCCCGGTGAAGTGAGCCAGGGTAAGATCGACGGAGCTACGGAGCTGGACTTCCGCGACCCCGATTTTCGGCAACGGCTCGAAGCACTCGACAAGGACCGGACCTACCTCATATACTGTGCCGTCGGGGGCCGTAGCAGTCAGACCTGCGAAATGATGTCGGAAGCGGGTTTTGCGCGACTGTACAACCTCGAGGGGGGATATACCGCCTGGAAGGGACAGTAAACGAAACATCGGTCCGCCATTACCTGCTTTAGTAAGAAAGCAAATTCTATGGAAGACTGGCTCAACGCATCCTGGCCCCTGCTGCTGGAAACGGTCGCCTCCGTATTCTTCATCTTTACCGCCATCGTAATTCTGGTACGCATCTCCGGACTGCGCACCTTTGCCAAAATGTCGAGCTTCGACTTCGCTTCGACCATCGCCATCGGGTCGATCCTGGCGTCGGTAGTAATGAGCAGCGAAACATCCCTGGTGAAGGGGGTGGTGGCTTTGGGTACGATCATGCTGTTTCAGCAGATCTTCGCGGGCCTGAAGATTCGCTGGGACACCTTCCAACAGATCTCCGAAAACAGCCCTACCCTGCTGATGGACGGCACGACCTTCCTGCAGGACAACATGAAAAAAACCGGCGTGAGCCGTTCCGACATCATTGCCAAATTGCGGGAGGCCAACGTGATCCGGCTCGCACAGGTCAAGGCGGTCGTGCTGGAAACTACCGGCGACATCTCCGTGCTACACCAGGAAGAGGGCGGCGGAGAACTGGAAGACTTGCTACTCGAGGGCGTGATGCGGTAGTTGCTACCTTCGCCCCATGGCTGAATACCGCATCGAAGAAAACACCGACTGGGGGCCGTGGCACGGCGTACTGGACACCGTATACGGAAGTAATCCGCAGTATGTCTACCCCCTGCGCAGCGACATTGAGGGCATTCTGAGTAAAAAGAATGCGGCACACTCCGGCGACAACCTGCGGCGGTGGGTCATGACGGACGGCAAACGACCGGTGGGCCGCATCGCTGCCTTCGTCGACACCGAGCGCAACAAGCAACTGGATCTGCCCAGTGGGGGCATCGGATTTTTCGAATCGATCGAGGACGCCGCGGTGGCCCGTGAATTGCTGACGACCGCCGAGGACTGGTTGCGGAGCCGCGGCATGCAGGTCGTTGACGGGCCGATCAATTTCGGGGAGCGCGACAAATTCTGGGGGTTGCTGGTGCGTGGCTGGTACCGGCCCATTTATCAGGAAACGTACAACCCGCCCTACTACCGGGCATTTTTCGAGGACAACGGCTACCGGCCCCACGAACAGTGCCTGACCATGCGCGGCATCGTCTCCGAATTCCCCGGGGAGCGGCTCGGTAAACTGGCCGCCCGGGTGCGCGAACGCTACGGCCTGTACACCAAGCAGATCGACCGTAAAAACTTGAAGCAAGGGGCCGAGGATTTCGCGCAAGCCTACAATGCCGCCTTCAATCACTGGCCCTACTTCAAACCACTGACGGGCGATGACATCTACCCCACCTTTCAGCAGATGAAGCCCATTATGGACCCTCACCTTACCTGTATTGCTTACAATAAGGAGGGACGCCCCATCGGTCTGGCGGGCCTGATTCCCGACATCAACTGCTTCCTGGACGGTGTAAACGGTAAACTGGATCTGTTCGGCCTACCCAAATTCCTCTACCGACTGAAGTTTCAGAAGCAACCCCGCAACTGTAAGGGCATTGCTTTCGGCATCGCGCAGGACTACCAGCGGCAGGGCGTGTACCCCCTCATGGTCGACGCCATGTTTCAGAGCGGCAACCGCCACACCAGCCGTACGTACCGCTACGTCGATATGGCCACCATCCGCGGCCATAACAAACTAATGGTGGATACCTGCCGTCAGATGAATACCGATATCCACCGCGTGCACCTAGCTTACCGAAAGGGCCTGACACCCGGTGCTCACTGGGAACCCTTCGAGATGATGGACGTGAGCCAGGTACCTCCGGGCGACTACGGTGCGAAGGAATAGGGGCGGGAACGCAGGAGCGGACAGGTCCAAGAGTGCCACACAATTAAGTTAATCGGCTAAAAAGTTGAAATACCGCCCTCGGACCCATATATTTGGTGCGTCAAACTGGTGCACCACTTTGTTGTACCAGTTCAGTATCATGCTCCCTCCCAGTACCCCCGTTCCGAAAAGTGCTTTTGTGAAGTTCGATCTGCCCGTAGAAACTGAAAATCAGGAGCTTCAGAACCAATTGATCGCCCGTATCCGGGACTGGATCAACTACAAAAATCTGGAGCCCGGCGATAAGCTGCCCTCCGAGCGGGTACTGTCCGAGAAGTTTGGCGTCAGCAGAAGGAGTATTCGGCAGGCTATCCAAAAACTGGAATCCTACGATCTGCTGGTATCGATTCCCCAGTCCGGAACGTTCGTCGCCAACATCGGGCAAATTGCCCTGAACGGTATGGTCGACGATATTCTGCGGTTGAAGGGGCATGACTTCGCTTCCCTCGTCGAAACGAGGATATTGCTGGAACTGAGAACCGTCGAGTTAGCGGCCGGTCGCCGCACCGCTGACGATTTGGAACTCATCGAAGCCGCCCTGAACAGTTACAGGACAAAGATCCTTAACCGGGAGGATGCGCTCCAGGAAAACCTGCTGTTCCATCTGGCGATCGCGCGGGCCAGCGGCAACACGACCATGCACGCGCTGATGTTACAGATCACGCCCAAGATCATTTCCGTTTTCGAGGCCAACCGGGTTTGCGAGTACGACGAATCCATCCTGGAGCTTCGTCGGCACGAAGCCATACTGGAAGCGATCAGAGGTAAGGACGCGGCCCGTGCCGTCGAGTGCATGGAAGTCCACTTCGAAAGACTCATCCAGTTTTGTACGGACGGTGGGGTGGATCGATAACCGAGCAATCATACAGTACCGTACCGTACTGTTCACCTCCCGCCGGCGGTATTCCCGGTCGGCAACGGGATAATATCACTTAAACAAATCACATAAAAATTGAAGTCTATGAGTAATGCAGGAGAAAGAGTAGCCGTAATCACCGGAGCAACGGGCGGCATCGGATTCGCGGTGGCCCGGCGGCTGGGAAAGGACGGATATACCGTGGTACTGAACGGTATCGAGGATGAGAAGGGAGCTCAGCGCATCGAAGAACTACAGGCGGAAGGCATCAAAGCGGAATACTTCGGGTTCGACGTCACGAAGGAAGAAGCGGTCACGGAGAACATCACCAAGATCGGGGAGAAGTACGGAAGAATCGATGTCCTCGTTAACAATGCGGGCGGGCTCGGCGGCAGATCCCGCTTCGAGGACATGACCACCGAATTCTACCGCTTCGTCATGGCACTTAACCTGGACTCCGTGTTCTTCGCCTCCCGGGCGGCCATTCCCTTCCTCAAAAAGGGAGAGAATGCCTCGATCATCAACTACACTTCCAACGCCGCGTGGAACGCCGGAGGACCCGGAGCCGGTATCTACGGTACTTCCAAGGCGGGCGTCCAGACGATCACGCGGGCGCTGGCGAAGGATCTGGCCGAATACGGCATCCGCGTTAACGCCGTATCCCCCGGAACCATCGATACGCCCTTCCACCAGCAGATCAAGTCGACCAAACCGGAAGTCTTCGCCTCCTGGGCGAATAACATCATGCTCGGCCGACTGGGCAAACCGGAGGACGTCGCGGGCGTCGTCTCCTTTCTGGCCAGTAAGGACGCCGGATTCCTGACCGCGGAAACCATCCAGGTGGGAGGCGGCCAGGCACTGGGAATCTAAGTTTTACGAACGCAGAAAACGTTTCGGCACTGCGTACGGTAAGCCCCCGGGCTCAACGTGCGTGGTGCCGAGAAACGTAGCGGACCGGCGGTAGGACGCGGGCGCAAACTATTTTGGATTATCCACAGCTATTATTGCTTTTCCACATCCTTTTCCACAACAAATTGTTAGAAAAGGGACTACCTTTACGGGCAGATGGCGAAGGATAAAAAAATGGAACGGCGGAACTACAACGGCAACGGCAGCACGGCCGCGGCGTACAGTAATCGGAATCGGCTGGAGGAGGCGAATCTGCCGGCATACAGCAAGCTTCCCCCCCAGGCACCCGATCTGGAGGAGGCGATTTTGTCCGCCATCCTCATCGAACGGGAGGCCATGACGAAGGTGCTCGACATCATCTCGGCCGACTCTTTCTACAAGCCCGCTCACCAGGCGATCTACCGCAGTATGCGCCGTCTCTTCGAGCGCAGCCAGCCCATTGATCTTCTCATGGTCATGGAGGATCTGCGTAAACACGAGGAACTCGAAGTGATCGGGGGGGCCTCCTACCTGGCCCAGCTCACCAGTAAGGTGACGAGCTCGGCCAACATCGAATACCACGCGCGGATCGTGACGGAGAAGTTCATTCAGCGCGAACTGATCCGCACCAGTACCGAAGTGATTCGCGACGCTTATGAGGACAGCACCGACGTGCTCGATCTTCTGGATAAGGCCGGCAACTTCGTCTTCGAGATTACCGAGCGGAACATGGGCAAGCAGGTCGCCGACATGGGTACCCTGGCCAACCAGCTCATGGATCAGCTTACGATGCTGCGCGAGAAGGAGGACGGGCTCACCGGTATCCCCACCGGCTTCACCGAACTCGATCGCCTCACCTCCGGCCTCCAGTCGTCGGACCTCATCATCGTCGCGGCCCGCCCCGCCATGGGAAAGACCAGTTTCGTCCTCTCCATGGCCCGCAATGCCGCGGCCGAGTACGGACACGGCGTGGCCATCTTCAGCCTGGAGATGAGCGCCGCCCAGCTCGCCGGCCGGATCTTCAGCCAGGACGCCGAGGTCAACGGGCAGAAGATGCGTAACGGAAAGTTCGACGACGGGGAGTGGACCCGCCTCGTCGAGGCCATGAACCGCATCGGCGAGGCTCCCATCTACATCGACGATACGGCCGGCATCAACGTCTTCGAACTGCGCGCCAAGTGCCGCCGCCTGAAGCTCGAGAAGGGCATCAGCATGGTCATCATCGACTACCTCCAGCTCATGTCGGGAACCGGCGAGGCCAACAAGGGCGGCAACCGCGAACAGGAAGTATCGGCCATCAGCCGCGCCCTGAAGGGCCTGGCCAAGGAGCTGGAAGTGCCCGTCATCGCCCTGTCCCAGCTCAGCCGGGCGGTGGAGACCCGCGGCGGAGATAAACGCCCGCAGCTCAGTGACTTACGCGAATCGGGTTCAATCGAGCAGGACGCCGACATGGTCATGTTCCTTTACCGGCCGGAGTACTACAAGATCACCGAGGACGAACAGGGCAACAGCCTAGCCGGAATCGCCGAAATCATCGTCGGTAAGAACCGCCACGGAGAGGCTAAGGATATTCGCCTGCGTTTCGACAGTGACTTCGCCCGCTTCAGCGATCTCGACGACCCAGACTTCGACCTGCTGCCTTCGGGAGCCATTACTGGAGGGCAACCCCAACAACCCTACGGCGGCGGCACCCTGCCCAGTAAGATGAATACCGACGACGACATCCCCTTTTAGGCCACTTGTCCCCACCCCCCGTAGAGGAGGAGCGTTCGTTCTCCTGCACGGTTTGCTATATTACCGGGCCCAATCCGTCCCCCCGGTATGCAGACCTACGCTGACTTTGTCGATTTCATTACCACCCTGACCGTCGAGCAGACGCTCTGGTTGGCCATCATCGGACTACTACTGTTCACCATCGGTCTGTGCCTGGGTTGGCTCATTCAGCGACGCAAGACCAGCAAACTGCGGAAAGAGTTGGCGACCGCCCGCCGGGAAACGGAAACTTACCGCGAACGGGTATCGGCCACCGACGACGAGCAGAAGAAACTGGCCCGTGAACTCGTAAATCTCACGACCGAAAAGGATGACATCCTCGTCCACCTACGGGAAGTCCAGCACCGCAACGGAGCCCTTCAGAACGACCTGCAGCTCCTGCGCGCGACCAATGAGCAACTCAACGCTACCAACCAGAGCTACACGGCCACCATCGAGGATCTCAACGATCAGGTGATCGGGCTGCGGACCCGCAACGAGCAACTGCAGGGCGGGAACGCGGGAGCCGACCAACATTCCCTGGAGCAACGCTTACGGACACTCGAAGATAAGATCGCCCGGCTCGCCGAACCCCGGCCGGCAGCCACCCTGGCTCCCATCAATACCGGCGAGCCCACCCACCGGGTCCGGATCGGTCAGTCGCTGGCCGAAGTGGAAACACCAAAGCCCGTAGACTTCACCGAAGCACCGGGGCTCGACGCCGACGTTGCCTATGCCCTCCGCGATGCCGGTCTGAAGGGCTGGGCGGACCTCGCCGCCATGCCCGCAGAAGAAATCGGTGCAATTCTGCATCAGGCCCGTCTGGACGAGGTGAACTACGACGTCGCCGCCTGGAAGACCTACGCCGAGCGGATGATCACGTCCGGTCAACTATCGGTAGAGGATGTACGTCCTTGAAGGGACAAGCAGCCAAGTCCACCATGTCCGATTCTCAGCTCTGGTTCCTGGAGAACATCAACCTTCAGTTCGTTTTCTGCCCCAAAAAGGTCGAACGGGGCGATCTGAAAACGGTTGATCACCTCTCGTTCGCCGCCCATCAGTACGTGTACCTGCCCGAGGAACCCGCCCAAAAGATCTACCTCATCAACGGTGGTCGGATTAAGATTGGCACCTATGGCGAAGATGGCAAGGAAATCACGAAGGCCATACTCACGACCGGAGAGGTGTTCGGGGAAATGGCCCTGATCGGTCAGGAAAACCGACGGGATTTTGCCTACGCCCTCGAGGATACCGACCTCTGCGTGCTGGAAAAGGGCGACCTGCACAAGATGTTCCGCGAACGCGGTGAACTGCAGACCTACTTTCTTCAGCTCATCGGTAACCGTACCCTACGGCTGGAAAAGCGACTGGAAAATCTGATGTTCAAATCCAGCCGGACCCGCATCACCGATTTCCTTCGGGAACTGATCGATACCCGGGGACGCCAGGTAGGCTACGAGCACGAGGTCAGGAACATGCTTACCCATAAGGAGATCGCGGACCTGACGGGCACGAGTCGGCAGACCGTCAACAGCGTCCTCAACGAACTCCGCCGCGACAACGTCATCTCCTTCGATCGCAAGCGGATGCTCGTCCGCGATCTGGCTCGCTTGACTTAGTTAGCGAACCACCGCGATGTCACCCCGGTAAAGTAGGCGCACCCCGTCCAGAAAGAGCACTTCAACCGTATAAACGAAGACGCCGGGATCCACTCGCTTGCCGTCCGCCGCCATACCGTCCCAGAGGACGGTACCGTCGAGACAGTTAGCGGGAATGTTCGTCAACTCATGCACGAGCCCGCCCCAGCGGTTGAAGATGTTGAGCTGGGTAATGCCTACCACGCCCCGACAAGCGTAAATGCGGAAGTCGTCGTTGCGTCCATCCTGGTTCGGACTGAAGGCATTGGGGATGTAAATGTTACGGTTGGCATCTACCTCGACGTAAATGTCGGCTAGGGACTGGCAACCGTTCTGATTGGTGACGGTAAGGGTATAGTCACGACTCTGGAGCGGGAAAATGAAGGGATCGCGAATGGTATCGGAAGACAGGAAGTCCGCCGGTGTCCACTGGTAGGTATAGGTATCCGTCGCGGGACTGATGAGCGGCGTAAGCTGTCGCAGACTATCACCCAGTTCCACCGTGATCCGTTCCGGCAGGTCGATGACGATCTCCGGCGGCTGCTGGACGCTGAAGCTGTCCGTAGCGGTACAACCCACGGAGTCGAATACCGTAACGAGCACCTCGCCGGCGAAGGTGGTACCGGGCTGATCGGCCGGAAAGAGGAATCCGTCGTCGTTCAGGGTGAAGGTGAAGTCGCCGAGATCCGAGGACTGTCCGCCGAAGGCCGTGTCGATACTGATGGTCGTCGTCTCCCCGAAGCACAGCGGGGGCAGAATATCCTCCACGGTAAAGAAGATGGGGCTGGGCTCCAGAATCGTGTACTGGACGCTGTCTTGGCAGCCCTCCGTATCGGTAACGGTAACCCCGTAAGTGCCCGGGGCGAGATTGTTGGCTACCTCGTCGTCGTTGTCCGCGACGTTGGCCGACCAGCTGTACGGGTTATCGCCCAGCGGATTGTTGTTCGTACTGCTGAGGTATACGGCCAGCGTTCCGTCTTCGTCGCCGGCGCAGGTAACCCGGGGCGTGGTCAGCAGGGGATCGACTTCCAGCACCAGCGGGTCCGGCTGTCCCACCACCACCTGCAGAGTATCGGGCGAACAACCGTTAGCGTCCGTGATCACCAGGGGATAGATGCCCGCCTTCACGTCGGTGATGGCGTTGCCCGTTTCGGTCCGGTCTACCCAGTCGAAGGTGTACCCCGGCGTGCCTCCGCTTACGGATACCGTAGCGGCTCCGTTTGCCTGACCGTTACAACTGGCATCCTCGATCTGCTGGTCGAAGGTGAAGTTCTCCGGACTGCCGATGGTGTCGGTAAATACTTGCGGACAGTTGCCGTCGGTGACCGTCACGGAGATCGGGCCCCGGGTGAGGTTATTCAGCGTCGAGCTTGCCTGATTGCGGATCGTATCGCCCGTTGACCAGAAGAAGTCAAAAGTACCCGCCGTGCCGTCGGAAAGCCGCGCCGAGAAGGTGGCGCTACCGTCCGCGGTCGTTTCGTCCGGACAGCTCACGTCGTCAATGGCGAAGTCACCCGTGATGCCCACGGGGTCGTTGATGACGAAGGTGGTATCGAAGAAGGGCTGGCAGGCATTCGCGTCCGAAATGGTAACGCTGTAGGTGCCGGCGGTCAGGTTGTTGATGTTGTTGGTGCGGGTGGGGTTGCCGCTGCCGTTGTTGGACCAGAGGTAATTGTAGGTCCCGTCCGCGTTGGGGGTGCCGCCGCGGGGGGTAACGAAGATGCTGCCGTTGTTATCGCCCAGGCAGGTCGGGTCGATAACGGTAAATGATTCGAGTTCGACTAGTCCAGGGCTGGCTACTTCCCCAAAACCGTAAGATGTACACTCGTTGGATAGGGCGATCTCCACGACGTACGCGCCGACCGTGAGGTCCGCGCTGGTTGTTCGCCCGATGTCGACCTGCTCTCCGAGGGTGTTATCGGGATTGAGGCGGTACCAGGTGTAGCCGGTGATGGTGATCGAATCGCCGGGGGGCGGGGAGGCCACTACGGTGAGTTGACCGTCGCTGTCGCCGGGGCAGGAGACGAAGTCGGTCGCGATGGGTTGAATGATCGCCGTGGGGGGCGAGAAGATCTGGAAGCTGGATGTGTCCACGCAGCCGTTGGCGTCCGTCACGATGACAATGTAGTTCGTATCCGGCTGCAGGTCACCGATGTTGTTCAGGTTGCTGAGCGTCGTCGAGTCGAAGGTCATCGTTGTATCCGTGGGGGAGGGGATACTGTCGTTGACGAAGCGGAAAGTGTAGGGAGCGGTACCGCCGCTGACGTTCACCGTAGCCGTACCGGCCTGGTCCGGACAGCCTACGTCGGTGGTCGCGACCTCGTCGATTTCCAGCAGATCGGGCTCGCTGATCGTGACCCTTTCCTGCACTTCACAACCCTGGGGGTCGCTGTCGCGCAGTACGGCAATGTAGGTGCCGGGGGCCAGGTTCTCGAAGGACACCCGGGAAGCGTTACCGGGCGGGATGTTGGAGAAAGCACGGGCGGTAGTACCGTCTTCGTTCAGCAGCCCCGCACGGAAGGGGAGGGTCGCCGGTGAACCGGTGGCACTGCCGCCGACCGTAACGCGGCCGTCCGTGTCGCCGAAGCAACTGACGTTCGTGGAGTCCGTAGCGATCACGAGAATCTTAGCCGCCGCAACGGAGAAGGTCCGGGAGTTTGAGCAGCCATTGAAATCGGTAACGGTGATGCCGTAATCCCCGGGATTGAGGTTGGTGCGATTTGACTGAGGAGCCGATTCGGTGAAGCCGTCCGACCACGTGAAATTATAGTTGCCGTTGTCGCGCACGCCGCCCGATACCCGTACGCGAATCGCTCCGTCTTCCGATCCGCTACAGGTAGCGTCGCTCGTGGTCGTCTGACTCACGTCGATGAAGAGGGCGTTGGGCTGGTCCAGCGTGACGCTACTGCTGCGGGTACATCCGGAGGCGATGTCGGTTACGGTCACGGAATAGGGACCGTCGGAAAGATTATCAATCGTATCGGTATCGATCGCGCCCGTACTCCACTGGATCCGGTAGCCCTGATTGACGGGGTCGTCAACCGGAGCGGCGTTCTCCGAAATGGAAACTACCAGCACGCCGTTATCGTCGCCGTTGCAGAGCGGCCGTTGCACCACCTGAATCGATGCCCCGAAGGACACGCCCTCGACGACCTGCACCTCCCGGGTTACCGTTTCATTCAGGGCATCGGTAACGGTGACGTTGTAAAAGCCGGCCACCAGATCGGTGAAGATGGTTTCCTCTCCGTCGATCAGGATGGTCTGGGTGGGGCCCGTGGTTGCCGGGGGCGGAATGGTGCGCCGGTAAGTGACGGAATACGGCGCGACGCCTCCGGTGGCGGTGATCGTTATGCTACCGTCGTCCTCGCCGGGACAACTAACGCTGTCTACCACGGCGGTGAAGTCCAGTGAGGCGGTACCGGTGGTGACGCAGGCCGTGGAGTGATTGATGGTCATTCCCGCAAAGTCGCAGCTGACGCCGTCCGCGATGGTGATCTCGTAATCGCCCGGCGTCGGTACCGTATAGTTCACCTGATCGCCGTGACGGTAGGCACCGCTTGCCCGGTCCAGGGTGGCGGTTTGGTTGGTGGCGGTATTCCGTACGCTGATGGTGTAATCACCCGTTCCCCGCAGTTCGCTCACGCCGCCGCCGATCCGGAAACTTCCCGAACAGTCCGAGCCGCTCTGGGTGGCATTGCTGACCGATATAGCGTTTAGGAAGCCGACGGCGAAGGTCTGATCCACGTCGACTACGGTACACTGGGTGGGGTCGGTCCCCGTGGTGGTCCCCTCGAAGCGGAACTCCGAATTGCCGGGGTTTGCCGCGTCGTAGTCGAAAGAGTCGACCGTCATCGGCGCGAAGTACAGAACCACGGGGCCGCCGAAGAGCGTCGTGGTGCCGATGGTCCGGTTCCGCAGCGTGAGGTCATAATCCCGACCGAAGTAATCGACCGGTGGGGCAATGGCCAGATCTCCGTTGTAAGCCGCCGTTCCGAGATCGGGGTTACAGGGATCGTTGTTGATGTCGTCGGAGAAAGGGCCGGTAACGGTAGGCGGGCAGGTGTACACCCCGTATCCGACGCCGGGCTGGGTGGCGGGATTGGGATCGCCGCTCAGGTCCTCGCTGTTATCCACGTGGGTGATGCCGAGCTCGTCTTCCATACAGAGGAAGATGGTGTCGGGGCGGCTCGCGAAGGCCATGCTGCCTCCCGGCGCCACGCCCGCGAAACTGTTGCTGGTTACGTTGATGTTAGTAAAGCCGTCCAGGGTGCCCGGAACGCTGGTACACGCCGCTTTGGCGAAGCCGGCGGGCTTGGAGATCACGTTTCCCTGCGACAGGGGATACCACTCCACTTCCTGTGCGCGCAGGCCCACGGATCCGGTCAAAACGGCAAAAACGAAAACTAATACGCGTGTTACCAGGCAGTTAGGCATACATGTGTAGTTCATAAACACGGGAAAGCTTTCCCGCCCGGGACGCGCCCTGCGGGGATAACTCCGAACGAACGTTGCCACGGGGCATTTCATTGCTCCCGCGCACCCGCCCGAAGGATAGATGTCTAGAACATGACGCCCAGCAGAATAACGATGGAGTTCACCTTGCCCTTGCTGTTGTCCTTGGCCGGATCACGTCCGACCCGCGTCAGGCTGGTGTTGTTGTCGCGGGTCAGGTCGACAAAGCCCGACTGGAAACCGATGCCGCCCACGATGGCGGTCTGGGTAGATACGGCGTACTCCACGCCGCCGCCGAATCCCCACGAGAGGTTCAGCGCGTTCACTTCCTTGCCGATGTCGAAGTTCTCGTCGGAGCCGATAAAGCCGGCGTTCTCGATGCTTCCTTTCGAATTGGTGACGATGCCGAGGTTGAGGGATGGTCGGACGAAATACCGCATGTACCCGAATTCCCGCGTCCGCATGGTAAGGCCGAGCGGGATCTCGACGAACTGAATTTTATAGTCGAAGGTCTTGCCGCTGAGCTGGGTCGGCGTGGGGGCCGTCACCAGCGTCTCGCCCAGGGATTCACTCCAGATGTTGACTTCCGTGAACTGCTCGTCGTACCGCAGCGCGCCGCCGGAACCGAAGTGAAGGTTCAGGCCGGTATGCACGCTGTAATTGTCCTGGAAGTAATACTCCGCCATGAGTCCGAGCTTGAGCCCGAGGTTCGTACCGTCGCCTTCGATCAGGTTGTTGTCGGTGCCCATGTAGCTGAAAGTCGGGCTGAGCTGAAAGCCGAACTGAATGGGATTGGTCTGGGCTTGCGCGCCGACGGACGCCAGCAAAAGGGCGCAGGTGAGGAGTAGGGGAGACTTCATTCGGAAATAATTGGGTTTGTAGATCGTTGTCAAACGAGCCGGCGGTGCCGGTGTTTAGCGCACGATGAAAGATAGCAGACACTTAACTCCCCTCCTCCCCCTCCTGTTGCTGATCCTGGGGTCCTGCTCCCCCGACGAACCACCTCCACCCGACGTCAGCCATATCGACGTCCCCCTTACCGTACTTCGCTTCGACCGCGCGCTGGCCGAGTTGGATACCACCACCCTGGATACGGAGATGGCCCGGCTCGACGAGACCTTCGGTGACTTCACCGACGTCTACTTCACCCACATCGTACCCCTGCGGGGGGGAGATCTGAACCCGGCGGAAAGCAGCAACGTACTCCGGGCCTACCTCGAGTACCCCCTCACCCGCTTCGTGGATTCTATCGTAGGGCAGCGTTTCGGGGCGGGGCCGCAGGTGCAACGTCTTACCGAGGAGCTGCGCCAATCCCTCCGTTACTACAAGCATTACCTGCCCGGGGCACCGCTCCCGGATACCCTGGTTACCTACGATAGCCACTTCGAACTGGCCGCCTTCCTGTACGGCGACGGGCAGTTGGCGGCGGGGCTGGAATTCTTCCTCGGCCCCGACTTCGACTACCAACTCGTGAATCCCGAGGAACCTATCTTTTCCGACTACCTCGCCCGGAGCTACACCCCCGCCCACTTTACCGGCAAGCTCCTGCGGGTACTCATCGAGGATCGCTTCCCCGCGCCCCGCAGCGGCCGACTGATCGACTACCTGGTCTATGAGGGCAAAAAGCTTTACCTGCTCGATCTACTCCAACCGGAGACGCCCGACCACGTGGTCTACGAGGTGAGTCCGGAAGAAATGGAGTGGCTGCGCGACAACGAAACCGAGATCTACGCCTACCTCCAGCGGGAAAACGAACTCTACGCCACCGACGTCAATAAGATCAAAAAGTACACGGGCCCGGCGCCTTATTCCCAGGGCATGCCGCGGGAGTCGCCGGGTGGCGCGGTGAACTACGTGGGCCGACAGATCGTGGCCTCCTTTTTGTCCGCCAACCCCGACGTCAGCATTGCCGAACTGATGGCCATGCAGGACGGTCAGGACATTTTACGGCGCGCGCGCTACAAACCGAGATAGCCCCAACGGTGTTAAGACCCGTACAAACTTAGCATCATGACCACCACCACCCCCCGTACCATTCCGCTCGTCGACCTTTCGCAGTTCGAGAAGGGCGACCAGGCCCAGCGTCAGGCCTTCATCGAGCAGCTCGGTAGCGCTTTCCACAACATCGGCTTCGTGGGCGTGACCGGTCATGGTATCGCCAAGGACCTCATCGACGATTTCTACGCCGCGGCCAAGGAATTTTTCGCCCTGCCCGTGGAGCTCAAGCGCCGCTACGAAGTACCCGGTGCCGCCGGCCAGCGGGGCTACACCAGCTTCGGCAAGGAGCACGCCAAACAGTCGCAGGTCGCCGATTTGAAGGAATTCTTCCAGATCGGTCAGGAACTCGCCGACCGCAGCGACAGCGCCTTCCAGGCCAACCCCGAAGTGACGGAGGTGCCGCAGTTCATGAAGCTGGGTACCCAGTTGTACCGCTCCTTCGAGGCTAGCGGCGGCAGTTTGCTGCGGGCCATCGCCCTCTACCTCGGACTGGACGAAAAGTACTTCGACCAGTACATCAACGACGGAATGAGCATTCTGCGGGCCATCCACTACCCGCCCATTACCGAGGAACCCAAGAGCGCCATCCGCGCCGAACAGCACGAAGACATTAACCTGATCACCCTGCTGGTGGGGGCCAGCGCCGGTGGCCTTCAGTTGCAAACCGCTTCCGGGGAGTGGCAGGAGATCGTGCCCGAAAACGACGAGATCGTCATCAACGTAGGCGACATGCTCCAGCGGCTGACCAACAACTACCTGAAGTCGACCACCCACCGCGTCGTCAACCCGCCCCGCGAAGAGTGGGACAAGCCCCGGCTCAGCATTCCCTTCTTCCTGCACCCCCGCCCCGAAATGAAACTCGACGTACTGCCCAGCACCGTCACGCCCGACCGTCCGCAGGCCTACGCGCCCATCACCGCCGGAGAGTACCTCGACGAACGGCTTCGCGAGATCGGCCTGAAGAAGTAGCGACGACACGACTGTTTAGGTATCCCGGTCAGCCGACGTACCGCTCCACCGCCTCGCCGATTTTCGGCACGTCGACCCGTCCGGTTTCCCGACCGGCCCGCTCCGCGAGCCACTCCGGCACCCCGTCCCGTTTGCGTAGGGCCCCGTCCCCCTTCGGAGCGACCCAGCCGTAGACGGGGAGTTCCCGATATCCCTTGCGGGCCTCCCCGAATCCCCACCGGATACCCCCGTAAGTGGAAGCATCGCGTCCGTCGAGGCTGAAGCGGTCGTTTAGGTAGCAGGCTACGCCGAAGGCTTCCCGGGGGTCGGGCCGCCAGCGATGGATCTGTTTGACCCAGTACATTCGCAGGTTGTTGTTCATCCAGCCGTCCAGCAGAAACTCCTTCTGGGCGGCGTTCCACGTCTCGTCATCGGTCTGCCCGTGGATCAGTTCCTCCAGACCGTACACCCGCTCCCGGGGATCCGTAGCGTGGTCCAGGAGCGACTCCCGGGCCCATTCGGGGAGCCCCGACCACTGATTGAAGTCCTTCACGTGCCGGCAGCGGTGGTGGTAAAATTCCCGCCAGGTGAGTAGCTCGTCCAGGAATTTGTAGCGGGCGGCGGGGTGGAGGCCGGCTTCCCGTTCCGCCGTCAGTACGGCCGCGGCTACCTCCCGGGGGGAGAGGACCCCGAAGTGCATCCAGGGGGATATCCGGGTGGAGCTGTCGGGCAGGGCCGGATTGTTGCGCGTCCACTTATACCGGGGCACGACTTCCCGCACGGCGTAGTCCAGTCTTTCGAGAGCCACCGAGCGCCGTCCGGGAAAATCTTCCACCGGACCGACCGTCATGTCCACGCCGCACTCCGCGATCAGATCGTCCAGTGAGCTTTCTTCGATCTCCGTAGCGGTAGCGGAGCCCAGGTCGAGTTCCCCCGCGTAGCGGGGTAGCGTCGGCACTTGCTCCAGATCGGTGTGCAGGTGCAGGTCGCGCAGGCCCTTGTACGCGGCCCGGAATGCCTTCGTCGTTTCCAGATGGTCCGGAAAGGCGTTCATGGGTACGGCACAGCAGGCATCGATGCCCCATACCGCCCCGGTGAAGCGACGGGCCAGATCGTCGGCGTAGGTGCGGGTCACGAACGTGGGAACGTCATCCACGATCACGGCGGCCGCGCGGCGGGCCAGGCGAGCTACCACGTCCACCTCGCCCTCCCCCGATCGCCGTACCCAGCGCACGAAGCGAAGACCGCGTTCCTCCACGCCCGGCCCCAGTTCCAGACTGGCTTCCAGAATGAAGCGGTGCAGCCGGTGGGAAGCATAGGGATAGCGATTCTCCAGGGCATGGATGACCACGACTGGCAGCCCGAGCTCGTTCCCGAGCAGGATGGCGGCATCTATAGTGGGGTTGTGCGTGGCCCGCAGCGCCTGCATGAGCCAGCAGAGGACGTACTCTTTTCCCGTCGCGTCGACGGCGTGGGGGGTCAGGGGGCGGGTCCGCAGGTGCAGTATTTCTTCGGGGGTCAAGCGGGCTTGGTTTTCTTCCGGGGTGGACGCCGGGGACCCTTGCGCGATCCGTGGCGGGCGTAGACCTCCTCGGCCAGTTGCCGGGTTTCGGGGAGGGTCTTGATGGCGTAATAGTCTGCCTTCATGGCCCGCGAATTTTCCCGCCAGTCGACGGGGGGTGTCGGGTAGCCGGGTACGGGAGACAGGTGATGGCGCAGGATAGCCTGCGGCTCGGTATCCCGCAGTTCGGGGATCCATTGCTTTATGAATACGGCTTCCTTGTCGTGATCGGCGAGCTGCTTGTCGGGGGAGTAGATGCGGAGCTGATTGATTCCCACCACTCCGGCCTGCATCTGGGTCTGGGAGATGTGAATGCCCGGCTCGTAGTCGGCCCACAAGCGGGCGGTAGGGTACAGGATCTTCCGCCAGTCGATGCGCAGGCTGTGTACGGCGACGGACGTAATGAAGGCCCGCATCCGAAAATTAAGGAAACCGGTTGTGGCGGCACAGCGCATACAGGCATCCACGAGCGGCCAGCCCGTCCGGCCCGCGAGCCAGGTATCGAGGTAGCCGTCCCCCGGGGTGGGTAAATCTTCGTAGGCCGGATTGAGGGGGGTAAATTCCATACCGGATTCCGATTCCAGCCGCTGGATGAAGTGGTCGCGCCAGTGCAGTCGGCTCTTGAAACTGCGCAATGATTTGCGCCAGACTTTCGCCTCGCCGTCTTCCCGATCCTTCAGCTCCTCCTGTCGGGCTTCGGTCGCGGCGTATACCTGCCGGCCGGTCAGCGTCCCCCAGGCCAGGTGTACCGACAGCCGGGAGCCGCAGGTGAAGGCCAGATTGGGCGAAGAGATGCCCCCGCTGTAGCATTCTCCCCGCTCGTAGAGAAAGCCGCGCAGGGTATTTTCCGCCGCCGCCTCGCTGATCGCCTGCCGGTAGCGCCGCTGATCGGGGGTCAGGGCGTGGCCGAAAGTGTCGGGTCGGAGGGCTTCGGTCGGGAGGTTCTCCCCGGTGAGCCGGCCCGGCGGGATGCGCAGTTTGTTCAACGCTTCCGGGGCGGGAGTGGGGAGGATGTTCTCCGCCCGCATGAAATCTTTCCAGCGTTTGGCGCGGCGGTCGCGGTCGAGGCCGCCCCGGAACACGCCGGTCTGGGGAAGTTCGTGCCAGTCAACCCCGTTTGCCGCGACCCAATTGGCCATGGCCCGGTCGCGGCGGTACGTAAGTTCGGACCCGATCTCCTGGTGGGAGTAGATCGTGCCGATGCGTTGCTGTTCGTGGATGTAGCCGGCTCCCGCGACCGCGCCCCGGTGTAAAACGAGTACTTCTCCACCGTGGGCCTCCAGTCGTCGGCGTAGCTCGGTAAGCGCCTCGCACCAGGCCGCTACGTGGAAGGCGGAGGTTTCCGGAGCCGCCAGGAGGTCGGGCTCGAAGAAGAACACCGCCAACACCCGCTCGTGGGCCGCAAGGGCCGCCGTCAGGGCCGGGTTATCGGCGAGTCGGAAGTCTTTTTTGATCCACCACAGGGCGAGCGGACGGTTCATCGGGTGGACATTTACCTGCTACAAGGGTAAATCGATCATTTGTGTTGACCTGTAGCGGCGACTTCAGTCGCTAAGCTGCCCTTCTATCAAGAACAGCATGACGGCTAAAGCCGTATCTGTTAAGGCGACTTCAGTCGCTAAGCTGCCCGCCGATTAAGGACAGCGTGATAACTAAAGCCGTATCCGTTAAGGCGATTTCAGTCGCTAAGGTGCCTGTTTATCAAGAACAGCATAACGGCTGAAGCCGTCGCTACACATTTTGAGTACCACGCTGCATGGAGGGATAGGCAGCATGACGGCTAAAGCCGTCGCTACTCGTTGGAAAGAGAATAGGGATAAGCTGCCTCGCTAGTGCCCCGCTCCAAATTCGGTTCGTCTGTCATCTCGAAATCCAGCGTGGCACCCTCCATCAGCGTATTGTGGCCGACCCAGTTCTTACCGTACGCCTCGCCGTTCAGACGCAGTTGCCGGACGTAGCGGTTCTCATCGCTGTTTTCGGGGGCGTTGATGACCACGGTGTTCCCGTTCTCCAGTTGCAGGGTGATCTTCCGGAAAAGGGGGGCACCCAGCACGTACTCGCCGGTGGCCGGAGCTACCGGGTAAAAGCCCAGTGCCGAAAAGACGTACCAGGCCGATGTTTGTCCGTTGTCCTCGTCGCCGCAGTAGCCGTCGGGGGTGGGCAGGTACATACGGTTCATGGTTTCCCGCACCCAGTGCTGCGTCTTCCAGGGCTGACCGGCGTAGTTGTAGAGGTAGATCATATGCTGGATGGGCTGGTTGCCGTGGGCGTACTGTCCCATGTCGGCGATCTGCATCTCTCGAATTTCGTGGATCACCTGGCCGTAGTAGCTCTCGTCGAAGACCGGGGGCAGGGAAAATACCCGGTCGAGCTGAGCGGTGAACTCCTCCTCCCCGCCCATCAGGTCGATCAGTCCCTGCACGTCGTGAAAGACCGACCAGCTGTAGTGCCAACTGTTGCCCTCGGTGAAGGCGTCGCCCCACTTGAAGGGGTTGAAGGGGGACATAAATTGTCCGTCGCGATTCTTGCCCCGCATCAGCTTGGTTTCGGGGTCGTAGAGTTTTCGGTAATTGAGGCTACGCTGACGGTACTTTTCCACCTCCGCGGCGGGCTTGCCGAGGGCCTGGGCGAGACGGTAGATAGCGAAGTCGTCGTAAGCGTACTCCAGGGTGCGTGCCGCGTTTTCGTTGATGCCGACGTCGTAGGGCACGTAGCCCAGTTCGTTGTAGTATTCGGCGCCGGCCCGGCCCACGGCGGTCAGCGGACCTTCGTTGTTTGCTCCGTGTACGAGCGCTTCGTACAGGTTTTCAATGTCGTACGTATAGGCGTCACCACTTTTCAGGTAGGCTTCGGCGACTACGGAGGCCGAGTTGTTTCCGACCATCACGTTGCGGAGTCCGGGGCTGGCCCATTCCGGCAGCCAGCCGCTTTCGGTGTAGGCGTTCGACAGCCCCTCCTGAATGTGACCCGTGAGCTCCGGATACATCAGGTTCAGAAAGGGGAAGAGGGCCCGGAAGGTATCCCAGAAACCCGTATCCGTAAACATATATCCCGGGCGCACCTCGCCGTTATAGGGACTGTAGTGCACGATCTTACCCTCCGCGTCGTACTCGTAAAACTTGCGCGGGAATAGCAGCGAACGGTACAGGCAGCTGTAGAAGATTCTGAACTGGTCGATGGTGCCGCCCTCCACCGCGATGCGGCCGAGCTCCCGGTTCCATTCCTCCCGCCCCTTGTTCTTTACCGCATCGAAGTCATCTCCTCCGATCTCCTCCAGGTTGCGCTCCGCCTGCTCGTAGCTGATGAAGGAAGAGGCTACCCGGGCGTTGACCTGCTCTCCCTTCACCGTTTTGAATCCGATAATCGCACCCGCGTGGTTCGATTCCTGCTCCAGTGCATCGGTCAGGGTGGTATCGCGGAAGGTCTGCGTCAGTTCGAAATCCTTATCGAACTCGACCACGAAGTAGTTTTTAAAATTGTCGGGCACGCCGCCGCTGTTTCGGGTGGTGTAGCCGATGATCTTCCGTTCCTCCGGCACGATCTTCACGTACGACCCCCGGTCGAAGGCGTCGACGATCACGTAGCTGCTGTCGGTCTCCGGGAAGGTGAAGCGAAAGCGGGCCGCCCGCTCCGTGGGCGTGATCTCGGTCGTGACGTCGTGGTCGGCCAGGTACACCCGGTAGTAGTGGGGCTTCACTTCCTCGGCCTTATGCGAAAACCAGCTCTGCCGTTCCTCCTCCCGGAAGCGCAGTTTCTCCGTTACCGGCATGAGGGAGAACTGGCCGTAGTCGTTCATCCACGGCGAGGGCTGATGGGTCTGCTTAAAGCCGCGAATCCTGGTAGCATCGTAGGTGTACGCCCAACCATTGCCCATCTCCCCGGTCTGCGGCGTCCAGAAGTTCATGCCCCAGGGGCGGGCGATGGCGGGGTAGACGTTGCCGTTGGAAAGACTGTAGTGAGAGTCGGTGCCCAGGAGCGGGTCGGCGTAGTCGACCGGATTATCAATCTCCCCGAGCAGGGCGGTCTGGCTGTCGCCCGGAGTGGGATACGCGAAGAAGGCGGTGAGGAGGAAGAAGGTCCGTAGCATAAGCGAAGGTTGGAATTCCCAAATTTGCTCGAAACCCCGGTATTTTTCGCTAAGCCGGTGAGCAAAAGGCGAATTAAGCGGATTAATCGACCCGTTCTGTCGCTCAGCAGAGGCTGGCCCGGCTACGTAGTGGGGTATAGCACAACGGCGGTATTGCTATACGGCGGCGTCGAGCAGGTCGACCAGGCGGTCGATGTCCTCCGGGGTGGATGCGTAGTTCGTGATCCCGGCCCGCAGGGTATCAACGCCCCGAACGGGATAGACGGACAGCCACGCCTCGCCAAAGTCCACTATCCTCTGGCATACGCTGCGGGCGAACGCACCCGCATCGTTAGTACCCGGCCGCGAAAAACAGACTACGGGCAGCGGGGTATCGTTTTCGATGATCCAGCCACGAGCGGTGAGTCGCTCTCGCAGGTAGTTGCCGAGATCGACGTGGTGGCGAATAGTCTCCGCGTACCCTTGCCAACCGAAGACGAGCAGGGACAAATACATGCGTAGCCCCAGGAAGCGACGGGACCACTGAATCGTGTGGGTGTAGGGATCAACGATGGAAAGCGTGCTGCCTTCCCGGGGCATGTACTCGGCCGTGGTGCGGAAGGTCCGGTCGAGGATGTCCGGGTGGCGGGTGAGGAACATCCCCGTTCCCATGGGTACCGAAAGCCACTTGTGAATGTCCGTGATGATCGAATCGGCCCGCTCGATACCCCGTAACCACGCCCGGTAGTCTTGGTGCAGTACGGCCGCCCCCCCGAAAGCCGCGTCTACGTGGAACCACACATCGTGCTCGGCGCACGCCTCCGCGATAGCGGGCAGATCGTCGATGGAGGCCGTGCCGGTCGTGCCCGCCGTGGCGATGACCATTACGACCTCCCGCCCGGCGGCCCGATCGGCGGTCAGGCGTTTGCGCAGGGCGGGAAGGGACAGGCGCAGTCCCGCGTCCGTCGGGAGTTGTACGACCGAATCGAGGCCCAGGCCCACCACCCGCGCCGCCTTGACCACGGAATGGTGAGCCTGATCGGAACAGTAGATCACCGGTCCCGCGTCCCCGAACGCCCGGTAACCCCGGTTGGCGAAGGTGGGGAATCGGTGATTGAGCGCGCAGAGAATACCGGTCAGATTAGCCTCGGCACCGCCGCTGGTAAACGTGCCGTCGATCGTGCTTTCCCCGTATCCAAAACGTTTGCCGTATTCCCGGATGAGATAGCGCTCCACCTCGGCCGCGAAGGGAGAGTGGCTCCAGGCCGCCAGTTGGGGATTGAAGTAGGCCGCGATCAGGTCCGCCAGAATGGAGGGGAAGTTGGTGCGCGGATTGTACAGTCCGTAATACATGGGATGCGGTACGTGCACCTGGTACTCCAGCAGGTTGTTCACCACGAAATCGACGGCTTCCCCCGCCGGTACCGCCCTCGAGAAGTCAAATTGCCCCACTACGTCCCTCACCCGCTGCGGATCGAGTTTCGGCGCAACCCTCCGGTCACGAGTATGCGTATAGTAAGCTTCCAATTGCGGCAGCAGCTCATCGAACAGCTGGCGGCGGTGGTCTGGTGTAAGGTCGAAGGGAGTCATTGGTGGGGCTTATCGGTCTCCAATAGTACGCAATACCCGTACAATGCTGTCTCCCGGCAGCGCCAGTACAATGCTGTCTCCGACAGCGCCCCCACCCCTCTACCTCAACTCCAACTCTCCCGCCCCATCGATCACGTACTCGTAATAGAACCACTTCTTCTTATCCGATAGCTCCTCCAGCTTAAAGGCCGTGATCAACCGCTCGCCGTCGGTTTTGAGGTAAATAGCGCCGTACACGTCCACGTTGGTCCGGGCCAGTTTCCGAACGCGCTCCTTAATGGAGCGGAGGAGGTCAATGCTCCCCCCCTCACTGGCTAGTGCGTCAATTTCATCGTTGAGTTCCTTTACCCTGGCCGGGTCTTCCAACTCCCGGGTGGAGCGCTGCAACTCCGTAGCCAGGATCACCGGTGCCTCTCCCCGACCGGCTTTGCCCAGGCGACCCAGCAGATCCGGACGGGGGTGCACGTGCCCCTCCTGATCGCCCGAAGAGATCACGAAGCACGCCGGATGCACCACCCGGAGAAATTCGTCGGTCACCTTATCGGAGCCGTGGTGGCAAACCTTGAGTACCTCCGCCCGGAACCAGTGGGGGGTGACGTCCATCATGTGCCGGTATTCGACACTGCCCCAGCGGGGAAAGCGCGCAAGGCCCGCGTAGTGGCGCAGCAGGTATTTTTCCGCGGGCACGTTCAGGTCGCCGCCGAACAGGATCTTATACTTCCCGAAGTGGAGGCGGAGCAGGATTGAATGACCGTTCTTGGTCTTGTTGTAGTTGCTGCTGATGCGGCGCAGACGGAGAAGGCCGGTCTCTCCGGACTCCACGATCGGGCCCAGTACTTCGATACTGTACGGGCGGTCGCGACGGGGTTCGAATCCGGGCAGGTAGGCGCGATCGTCAACGTGTACGCTATGGGCGGGGTTGGTGGAGAGCATGCGGATGTTGTGGATGCGCGGATTGTGCAGCGCACTGTGCATGATGGGGGCGAAACGGTAGTTCCCGAAATTCGCATTGTCGGCGAAGTGGCGCTGAATGTCGCCGCGATCGGTGGCCAGATCCTCGATGTAATAAACCCCACTGCCGGGCGGGTCCTCGGTGAGTCCCCCGACCTTATCAAAATTACTGCCGGTAGGCCGCTCGACCAGGCCGTTGTGGTATACGGTATCGAAGCCGATGCGGTGGTCGTTGAAGATCGTCCGGAAACCGAGGTAATGGTCGGTATCCGGATGGGTCATCACCGCCGCGGAAAACTGAAAGCCGCGGTAGGCCCGGAATCGGCCGTCAAGAAAGGTCCGCATGTGTGACGATTCGCCGGCGTCGATCACGATGATCTTCTCCCGGGCATCCCGTTCGGGGGTGATGAGTACGGCCCCGTCCCCCTGCCCGACGTCGAGAAAAATGATCTCCAGCGGTCGGCGGTCGGTCGTGTGCTCGCGGGGGATGTACAGAATGAGGTCGTCGGTTCGGGGTGCCCAGTTGACGGTTACCCACTCCGGGCCCACGGCGGGATGGCGGCGGTCTTCGGCCAGTCGGAGCCAGTCGCCCCACAGCACCTGACGCACGCGGCGGAATTCCGCTTCTTCCGGATCATAGGCATAGAGGTAAACGGATCGCCCGTTCGCTCCTAGATCTACGTAAGTGTGGGACATGGGAATGCATTAGACGGCCCGGAACGTAGAGAAGATACGGGCTTTAACCCAGGGCGACGTAATAGATCACCACGGCGATGGTTCCGGCCAGCACGAGTGTGAGGAACAGTAAGCGAAGCGAAGCGCTCCACCGACCTACGAGGGGGAGAATTTCCGTTAGCAGTTCCAGCTCCTGCAGGCGGCCGAAGGTGTACGTCACGGTGGATTCGTCGACCGGAATGCCCTCCGCGCGCAGGAGATCAGCGGCGGCGGCACGATCCTCGGCCCTTACTTCGATTACCGCTCCCCGGTTGCCGAGCAGATAGGCGCCTACGTGCAAACTGTACTCGAACAACACCCGGTACTCCAGGCCCTCCCGGTCCAGGGACAACTTGATCACCGTAAGCGTCTGCAGATCGAGTACTTCGGTAAGGTGAACGTATGGCACGGATGGGAAATGATACGGATCGGTCCGTCCGACAGCACGACCTGGCGGAGGCTGGTCCGCCGGTTGCCTAGCCGGACGGACACAAGGTACACCCCGGGCGACATACCGGGCTCCTCGTAGAGTACTCCGAAAACCCGTTTGTACTCGGCCGGGGGAGAGTCCTTTTGCACCGCTACACCAGGGGTAGAGTGCCGAGTATCCGGTCCATGACCCAACTGACATGGGTGGCCGACGCACCGGTGGAAGGGTGAACGTAGTCGCCGTTTCCCAGCAGGTCGCGTGCCATATTCTCTACGTGGGGGAGTTGTACGGTAGCGGGGTGCTCGAGGAAGGTTTCGCTGCGTCGGCCGTCCCGCTCCAGGACCAGGGCCTGGTCGTCGAACACCGAAAACCGGATGGTCCCCGCGCTGCCGAATATTTCCACCTGGTCCAGAGCCTCGCCGGTCCCGAAATTCCAGCTACCGGTACCGGTCGCGCCGGTGTCGTGTACCCAGCACGCGGTTACGGCGTCTTTGGCACCGTACAGACCCTGCTGATTTAGGCTGATGCCGTGGACGGAAGTAATGTTTCCCAGATAATAGGTGAGCAGATCGAGCCCGTGGCTGGCCAGATCGTCGAAGTAGCCACCGGGGGCCACTGCGGGGTCCGTTCGCCAGTTGGGGGCTCCCGACCGGTCGGGAGGGCCGGGCGGCTTGCACAGCTGCAGACTGACGTGGCGCACCGTTCCGATAGCCCCTTCCTGCAACCACGCCTTTACCCGTTCGAAGCGGGGCAGCGACCGCCGGTAGTAGGCGACGAAGAGGGGAACCCCCGCCCGGTCGAAGGCCTCCGAAATGGCCCGGCTATCCCCGTAGCTGGGGGCAAGGGGCTTTTCGATGCAGCAGGGCTTGCCGGCGGCGACGACCTTCAGGCCGTACAGCCGGTGGGTGTCCGGTGGGGTGGCGATGTATACCGCGTCAATGTCCGGATCGTTAATGAGAGCATCGGCATCGGTAGTGTATTTGTCCACGCCGTGGCGCCGGGCGTAGTCCTTTACCTTCGCTTCGTCGCGGCGCATCACGGCGGCCAGCCGGAAGCCCTCCGTTTGTCGGTACGCCGGCCCGCTCTTCACCTCGGTGACGTCGCCACAGCCGATGATGCCCCAGCGGACGGGGCGGGAAGTGAAGTAGGGTCGGGACATGGCGAGTGGAAACTAGCGGGTGAACGTCTTAATAACGGTGCCCCAAGCTACGAATTCCGGCCGGCAGTAATATCGACCCCCGCTCTCGTCAGCGCATGCAACTCCCGGCAAGTTGTCCACGGTACTGATGGGGGAAGTCGGTCACCGGAAGTTCAGGAGTAATGCGACCACCAACACGGATGCCGCGGAGTACGAAGCGGCCGGCGACACGGAGATCGGCTCCCGCACACCGCCGCGCTAGGGCGCGATGTTCTGGTTGATGCAGAAGAGGTTCTCCGGATCGTACTTCCGCTTGATTTCCACCAGGCGCTCGTAATTATGCCGGTAGCTGGCCCGCACACGCTCAGCCCCCTCATTCATCATGAAGTTGGAATACGCGCCGCCCAGGGAGGAGGGGTGAAGGGCCTGGTGGTAGTCTTTGCACCAGTCAGTGATCTTGCCGGCGTTCTCCGGGGCCGGGTCGACCCCGACCACCACCCCCGCGTACTTCGCGTCGCGGTAAGCCCAGGCCATGGCTTCCGGGTCAACCCGCCCCGCGGCCCCACTGATGGGGTACAGGTGCATCTGGGAGAGGGGCGTTGGGATCCTGCTGCCGAAGTCGCGGTGTCGGGCCGCGGCTTCCGGCGTGATACGGTCGAAAAAATCGCCGCGCCAGTACCACTGCATCCCGTGGGGCATCATGCCGTCAAACATCGTCTGGACGGCGGGGTACGGCATTTCCCCCACGTGTTCGAAGACGGGGTCGAGCGCACGTGCCGGTGCGATCAGCTTATCAAATCCGTCCTGCTCTCCGGTATAGCACCAGACAATCCCGCAGAAGGGTTTGAGGTGCAGCTCCTCGGGAAAGGGCGGGCCGGGGATCATCATGGTGGCGACGAAGCCGTTGAGGTCGTCGGGTTGTTCGTGCAGAAAGCCGTCGTACCAGGCCATGATTTCCTCGGTGCGCTCGATGGGCCACAGCATGGGGCCGCCGATCACGGTCTTCAGGGGGTGCGCCCGAAACTGGAAAGCCGTGACGATACCGAAGTTGCCGCCCCCGCCGCGGATGGCCCAGAAGAGATCGGGATGGCTGTGCTCATTCACGGTGACGAAAGAGCTGTCGGCCAGCACCATGTCCGCTTCCAGCAGATTGTCGATGGTAAGGCCGTACTTACGCGACAGGTGACCGACCCCGCCGCCGAGCGTCAACCCGCCCACTCCCGTGCTGGAAATGATGCCCGCGGGTACCGCCAGTCCGAAAGCGTGCAGCGCGTGATCGACCTCTCCCCACAGGTTGCCACCCCCGACCCGCACGGTACGGTTGTCGGTATCCACGCGTACGAACTTGATGCCCGATAGGTCGATGACCATGCCGTCGTCGCATACCCCCAGGCCGCCGCCGTTGTGACCGCCCCCACGCACTGCCACGGGAATGCCGTTGTGACGACCGAAGTCGACCGCGGCGAGCACGTCCGCTACGTCTACGCATTGCACGATCAGCAGGGGGCGCTTATCGATCATTCCGTTGTAGACCTTACGGATCTCGTGGTAATCGGTTTCGGTGGGCGTGACGATGCGTCCCCGCAGCAGTGCGGAGAGGGCATCCAAATTGAGTTGATCCAGGGTGGTCGCTTGCATGGTGGTTGGTGTTGGTAGAGAAATGGACGGATCTTTCCGATACCATAATTTACCCGTACTACGGTCGTGTGGTCGTTAACGACCGGCTCAATCCCTTGTACACAGGGTTCAGGGACAGTCTACCTAATCCGGAATCCACTCGCTGGGGGAGTGGCCGAAGCGCTGCTTAAAGACCCGACTGAAGTAAGAAGGACTATTAAATCCGACCTCGTAAGTGATTTCGGAGATGCTGAGGCGATCCTCCCGCAGTAGTTGCAGGGCGCGCCGCAGACGGATGTTGGTGATCAGCGCGCCCGGCGAGAGGTTAAGCAGCGACTTCACCGCGCGGTAAGCGGAGGCTTTACTCAGTCCCATGAGCTGATTAAAGCGAGCGACCGTGAGAGCGGGAGACGCCAGTTCGGCTTCCACGACGGCCAGCGCCCGGGAGAGGAAAGCCAGGTCGCGTTCCGACAGCAGGCTCCAGGAAGTCTCTACGGGGGCATCCCCCCGGGGAAGTACGGTGTTGGTCGCCCGATCCACGAAGGTCACGTTGGGCATACCGAGGTGGGCCAGTACCCGCAGGTCGCGCTTGGCCGCCTCGAAGAGGAGACTGCTGTGGCGGTCCAGCAACTGCCCCGTCGTCAGGCCGATCTGGTACTCCACCTTCCCGCCGGCACGCTGCAGCGCCTGGGTAAGGAAGCGTGCGCAGCCGATCGCCTCCATACGGTGGTGGAAGTACGCCAGCGTGTGCGGGCCGTCGTGGGGCAGCAGGTATCCGTTTTGCTGCACGATCAGCGATGTGAGCTCTTCCCGGTCCAGTCCCGCGCAAAATTGAAATACGTCGAGGCGCAGAAGGGTGCGGAACCCGGTGTCCAGGACATCGTCGGATTCGGCATACGCCAGGTCATTCTTGATTCTGCCCAGGAGCAGGAAGCGTGATTCGTCCTCGGTCACCTCCACGATGTTACAGGCGGTCATGCCGTGGGATTCCCGATGGACGGCATGACAGGCCTCCCGGTTAGGACCGCGCATGAGGCAGAACACCTTTTTGTTAGTTGTATCCACCCAGTATTTGAGCTGCTGTACGCCGTACTTCTTCTCGACGTTCAGGTCCTGGACGTGGGCCCGGGCCACGTCTTCCGCGACCAGCGTTTCGCTGTCGATGATGTGGATATCCATGAAAAGCGGCATGGGAGTTTCCTTTAATGGGTGTGCGTTCTCCTGAAAGGGGTGTGCCTTGGGGAATATCCTGAGGGTGTAAACTCACATAAGGTAAGGTATTTCCTCCGCTCCCGCGCTCCGCCGCCCCCTTGATTCGGACGGGTAATTCCCGTACCTTATGGAAAGCGTGCGATTCGCGCGGTCACTCACCAAATTCTACGCATTATGGCTAAGGCATCCGGCAAGGGTAAGCTGCAATCCGGGGCGGCTACCGACGTGAAGGCCATGCTGCGGGACAATCCCTCCTTCGTTCAGCCCTTCATCTACACTACCGGAGACCTACAGGCCCTACAGTCGTGGGGCGAAACCCTCGCGCCCATCGTGCAACAAACCGCGAAGGGCTACGCGAAGGGGACCCTACTCGCCGACGATTGGGCACCCTCCGAAAAGGACTGGAAGCGCGTCGCTAAGGAACTTCCGGAAGCCATAGCACCCTACCGCAAAATGCTGGGTAAGTTGCGGGGAAGCGAAGTGACGAAGGAAGAGTGGAAAGCCCTCACGAAAATCGGACTGGCCCGGGCCCGGAAGGGTATGCAGGCCATGTTGCCGACCGATTCCCCCTTCGCCCGCATTCTGGCGGCTAACCTGGCGGCTGACGGCACCTACACTCTCACCGGTCCCACGCTCACCTACCACTCCCCGATGGGGCCACAGTTGCCACTGGCGCAGATGCAGATTTCCACGCGGGACGAGGTTGCTAAGGGTCTGCTGAGCCTTTCCATCATCGCGGAAGTCATCGGACTGATCGGTGCCCTGGTGGGCATCAGTTTTCCTAAGGTCGATCTCGTAAAGCTGAGCAACAAGCTCGGTGCGCGCACCCGCAGCCGCCTGGTCTTTCGGCAGATCGACAAGCTGTTCAAAGTACTGCAGAACAAACAAAAATCCCTGGCCGATAAGCTCGAAGCGATCCTCGATTTCGTGAATCGCCTTTCCCGGGCGGGCATCATTTCCGACGTGGCGGCCGGTATCCTGTCCTCCATGAGTTGGTGGGAGATCGGCGCGAGCCTCGTCATGCTGGCCGCGCAGTTGGTGCTGCTCTCCAATCCGGCGACGGCCTCGGCACTGGCCGCCAAGAAGGCGATTGCGCTGGGCTCGGCCATCTACGCCCTGGCCAAGAAGGGGCTCGACCTGGGGCGGCTCTACGCGGCCGAACAGACCTGATCATTACGATCCCTCCGTACCCACGCGGTGGCGCACGACCAACCACAGCAGTTCCGAGCGGCGGAACACCCCGGGCGTATCCGTCGGTGCCGACTGCTGGGTGTAGCTCAGCGACAGGGCGAAGCGGTCGTTCAGTTCTAGGCTGGGACTCAGGAGGATACGGTTGCGCAGCTGAGCACCGTAGTCGTTTCCGCCACCCATCTGCAGCAATACTTCGTCACCGACGGTGAGCGACAGCCGCCGGTTCGGGTGAGTTCTGGAAAGTGACAGCTGCAGGATCCGCAGGCGCAGGGCGTACCGGGGCCGGAAAAAGAAGGCCGACGTGACGGGGGAGTTCGTAGCCCGAAACCGGAAAAAGCGTTCCTCGATCCGGAGCCGGTGACTGAGCGGAATGCCCCACAGCTGGTGCCCGATACTGGCTTCCTGAAAGGGGCGGTGCTCCACTACCCGCACCTTGCCGTCGTCGTAACGCCCCGCGTAAGCGTAGCCGGCGGCGGCGCGCAGGAGCGGACTGATCCGGAACACGCCGGCGGTCCGCACCATATGCTGACTGAGTTCCCGCAGGCCGGTACGCCAGCGGAAGCCGACGTCGCTCTGCAGAGTCCACCGGTGGTGCAGCTGGAACTGGTTCAGGTAGCGAACGCCCTCTTCGGTATCGTGGAGGACCTTCTTCGACTGGGCGGGCAAGTGCGCTACGGGCAGCGCTACCCACGCTACGGCGAGCAACAGGAAGTACGGGAGCCTCATCAAGGGTGCGAAGTTACCGGGTAAATGTAATGCGCCGCCCGGCAACAAGCTCCGTATCTAGAGGGCCTTTAATCTAAACCAGCGGTAGCCGTAGGAGCCGAGCCGTACCAGCTGAGTGCCGTCGGGTTCGGGGGTGTACTGGGTGACCTCCCGCAGATCGATGAGCCGCGATTCGGTCTCCGGTGCCTTATCGAGCTTCACGACGAGGGGCTCGTCACTCAGGTTGTGGAGGATCAGGACGGTCTGGCCGCGAAAACGGTAGCGAATGCCGAGTACGGCGGGTTGTCCGGTCTTGACGAGTTCCCAGTCCCCGTAGCCGATCTCCGGGCATTCCTTGCGTAGGCGAACCATCCGTTTGGTCCAGTTGAGCAGACTGTCGTCGCGGCGCATCTGCTCCTCCACGTTGAGCATGCGGTAGGCGTAGGGCCCTTCGCCGATCGGCGGATGCACGAGTTGTTTGTTGTCGGCCGACGAAAAGCCCCCGTTCTTCTCCTGACTCCACTGCATGGGGGTACGTACCGCGTCGCGTTCCTTCAGGCTCAAATCATCGCCCATGCCAAGCTCGTCGCCGTAGCGCATGACCGGGGTGCCGGGAAGGCTGAACATCAGGCTGTAGGCCAGTTCAATCTGTGGCCGGTCGCTGAGCATGGGGGCCAGGCGCCGGCGGATGCCGCGGTCGTAAAGTTGCATGTTTTCCTTCGGCCCGAAGTGCTCGAACACCAATTGGCGTTGCTCCTCGGTGAGCCGGCCCAGGTCGAGCTCGTCATGATTACGCAGGAAGTGACCCCACTGGGCCAGAGGGACCGACACGCGGGTTTCCTCGAGTGCCTTGCGCAGGGCCGTGCTGTCCTGACTGGCCAGGGCGTGAAAGAGGAACTGGTTGACGTAGAAATTGAACATCATGTGCAGCCCGCCACCCTCGGCGAAGTATTCTTTCGCCTTTTTCGGATCGACGTTGGCCTCCCCGAGCAGGATGGCGTCGCCGCGGCGCCAGGACAGAAATTGCCGCAGGTCCTCCAGAATTTCGAAGCGAATTTTCACGTCACTCAGTCCGCCCGGCCGCTGGGTTTCGAGTACGAAGGGTACCGCGTCCACCCGGAAGCCGGCCACCCCGAGCGAGAGGTAGTAGCCCACCACCCGGTGGAGTTCCTCGCGCACGGCGGGGTTGTCAACGTTCAGGTCGGGCTGAAACTCGTAGAAGCGGTGGAAGTAGTACTTGCGGGCCTTACGGTCGTAAGTCCAGGTGCGTTCCTGTACCCCGGGAAAGATGATGCCCTCCTCGGCGTCCTCGGGCTTTTCCTTGCTCCAGACGTACCAATCGTGGTAGGGGTTGTCCTCCCCCTCCCGCGCCTGCTGGAACCAGGGGTGCTGGTCGCTGGTGTGGTTGATGACCAGGTCGATGATCACCTTGATCCCCCGATCGTTGGCCAGATGCATGAACTCGGCGAAGTCACCCCCGCTGCCGTGCCGCGGGTCTACCCCGTAGTAGTCGCTGATGTCGTAGCCGTTGTCGCGATTGGGGGTAGGCTGAAAGGGGGCCAGCCAGATGACGTCGACGCCGAGGCCGTGGAGGTAATCGAGGCGGTTGCTGAGGCCGCGGAAGTCGCCGACCCCGTCGCCGTTGGCGTCCATGAAGGTTTCGAGGTCGAGGCTGTAGATGATGGCATTCTTGTACCAGTAATCGTCAATCATGCCGGTGTAACGGGATCGGGGGAGCGGGGTGCGCCGGTAGGGCGGCAAAGTTTAAACATCCGGCGCGGACCGGCATTAGAGACACAAACCCATCCTCTATGCCCACTTTCGGTTACCAGATCTCCCACGAACAGTTCACCCCGCGGCGGCTACTCGACCTGGCCAGGCAGGCGGAGCGGACCGGCTTCGGAGAGCTGGCCAGTTCCGATCACCTCTTCCCCTGGAGCGAGGCTCAGGGGCAGTCCGGCTTCGCGTGGAGCTGGCTCGGCTCGGCACTGGAGGCCACCGGCCTGCCCTGCGGCGTGGTGAACTGTCCGTACGAGCGCTATCATCCGGCCATCATCGCCCAGGCGGTGGCGACCCTCTGCCAGATGTACCCTGGGCGCTTCTGGCCCTGCTTTGGCAGCGGGGAATTCCTCAACGAACACATCACCGGCAACCACTGGCCCGAAAAGGCCGCCCGTAACCGCAAGCTGGCCGAGGCCGTCTCGGTGATGAAGCGGCTGTGGTCCGGGGAGCGGTTCACTCACCGCGGTGAATTCATCACCGCCGAGGAAGTACGCCTCTATACCCTACCCGAGGAGATGCCCCTGGCCGTAGGTGCCGCCATCACCGCCCGTACCGCGGGCGAGATCGCTTCCTGGGCCGATGCCCTCTACACCGTCTGGAAACCCCATAATAAACTCGACGACGTCATCGACGCCTTCCGCCAGAACGGCGGGGCGGGCAAACCGATCTACCTCAAGGTGGATCTCTGCGTAGCTCCTACCGAGGCCGAAGCGAAGCGGCTGGCCCACGAACAGTGGCGAACGAATATCGGCACCGGCTCGGTGCACGGAGAACTGCGGATGCCCGAGCACTTCGAGGCCGCCAGTCAGTTCATCGGGGAGGAGGAGGTCGCCGAGTCGATCCGCATCACCCTCGACCCCGAGGAACACGTCGAGCTCATTAAGAAAGACCTCTCCCTGGGCTTCGAGAAGATCATCTTCCACAACGTGGGGCTGAATCAGGAGTACTTCTTCGACTTCTTCGGCAAGGAAGTGCTGCCGCGGCTGTAGGACATGGGCCCCCGGGCCCCGCGGTGCTCTTCTTCCGGCCTCTACCGCACCTGCACGCCCGCCGAGCGCAGCACCAGCTCCTCCCGGTCCGGCCCCGTCGATACCATCGTCACCGGCACGCCCAGCTTGTTCTCCAGGAATTTCACGTAATTGATGCAGGCATCCGGGAGTTCGCTTTCGCTTTTGGTACCCGACAGGTCGGAGTTCCAGCCGTCGATGTCGGTGTACACCGGCTCGTAATTTTCGTGCACCAGGTCAAAGGGCAGTTCCCGACTCAGTTCGCCGTCTACCCGGTAGGCGTCGGCGGCCCGGATGGTCTCAAAGTTGTTGAGTACGTCCACCTTAGTTACTACCAGCTGAGTTACGCCGCTCAGCATAATGGTGTAGCGGAGCTGGACCAGATCGATCCAACCGCAGCGGCGGGGCCGGCCGGTGGTGGCTCCGAATTCAGCGCCTTCCTTGCGCAGGAATTCGCCCGTCGCGTCGTGCAGTTCGGTGGGGAAGGGACCGCCCCCTACCCGCGTACAGTAAGCCTTGGTAATGCCGATGACCTCGCCGATCTTCTGGGGGGCAACGCCGAGTCCGGTACAGACGCCGGCGGTGATGGTGTTGGAGGAAGTGACGTAGGGGTAGGTGCCGAAGTCGATGTCAAGCATACTGCCCTGAGCACCTTCGGCGAGAATTTTCTTACCGTCCTCGAGCGCCTGGTTGATGTAGAACTCACCGTCTACGAAGGGCAATTTTTTGAGCCGGTCCACGGCTTCGAACCAGGCCTGCTCCTCCCCGGCCAGATCGAACTCAATGTAGGGATAAAGTCCTACCAGTTGCAGGTGTTTTTCCTTGAGGCGCTCGTATCGCTCCTTAAAGTCCGGCGCGGCCAGATTACCGACGCGCATGCCGTTACGGCCGGTTTTGTCCATGTACGTCGGTCCGATGCCCTTCAGGGTCGAACCGATCTTGCGCTCCCCCTTCGCGTTTTCACGGGCGGCATCGAGCAGGCGGTGGGTCGGCAGGATCATGTGGGCCTTCCGGGCGACGAAGAGCCGTCCGCGGTAGTCGATACCGGCCGCGTCGAGTTGGTCCAGTTCCTTCGACAGGGTAATGGGATCGATGACTACGCCGTTCCCGATCAGGTTGAGTTGTTCCCGGCGGAAGATGCCGGAGGGCACGGTATGCAGGACGAATTTTTTGCCGTCAAAGATGAGGGTGTGCCCGGCGTTCGGTCCTCCCTGAAAGCGGGCGATGATATCGTATTGGGGAGCCAGAACATCCACGATCTTGCCCTTTCCCTCGTCTCCCCACTGGAGACCTAAAAGTACGTCTACGGCCATTACAACTGCCTTTTGGGGACTGCCGCCGCTACGGTGCGGGGTGCCCGGTGCAAATCGTGGGCAAAGGTATACCTAATTCTCGTCATGACGGACCATAAGCAGACGAACCATACCGCCGTTTTCCGATTCGAACAATCCGTACCCGATTTGCCCTTAATGAAGTAAACATCCCCGATGGCGCTGAGTAAATCTACCGAAAACAAGTTATTCATCACCGGATACACCGCTAAGGGCATCGTGTATTCCCTCATCGGCATATTCGCCATCGCCGGGGTAGTCGGCGGCGCGGGCGGGTCGGGCGGCGGACCCAAGGCGGTCATCAGCTGGATCGGCACCAACCCCTTCGGTCAGGTCCTGCTGTTCCTCATCGGCGTCGGCCTGCTGGCCTATTGCAGCTGGCGGTGGTATACGGCCGTACAGGACAAGAAAAACGAAGGAAAGGACAAGGAGGGTATCGTCAAACGCATCGCCTACGCCGTTAGTGGTACGGCCTACGGTGTACTTAGTGCCCATGCCTTCAAACTGGCGTTCGGCGGCGGTGGCGGCGGCGGCGGTCAGAGTAAGCAAGACATCATTGCCCGCATTCTTTCCGAAAGTTGGGGGCCGTACGTCATCGGGGCGATCGCCCTCATCATGGCCGGCGTCGCGATCTTTCAACTGTACCGGGCCATCACCAACAAGCACATGGAGGGTATCGAAGGACAACAGCTCAGCCACGACCAACGGGAAACGTTCAAGAAAACCGGTGAGGTCGGCCTCACTGCCCGCTTCGTGGTCTACGGCATCATCGCCTACTCCCTCTTCAAGGCCGCTACGATGGATGATGCCAGCAAGTTTAGGGGCATCGGGGAGTCACTCTCCTACATCGAAAACCAGTCCTACGGCGCCGCCCTACTGTCCATCGTCGGACTCGGCTTGCTGGCCTACGGCATCTTCATGTTCGTACGGGCCCGTTACGAGCGGGTCTGACCGAATTCCTTTTCCATCTGCCAATCCTCCATCAGGAAGCCCCGTCCGATGTCGGTATCGTGGCGGCCCACCTTCACGAACCCCAGGTGCTCGTAGAAACTGACGGCGGGGTTCTGGTAGTTTACGTCCAGGCGTAGCCGTTGTTGCCCCTCCCGTCGCGCGATCCGTTCCACCCACTCGATCAGTGCCCGTCCGAATCCCCGCCCCTGGGTACCCGGCAGCAGGTAGATCTTATGGATCTTGGTCGTGTTCGGCAAGTGGTCCAGTTCGTGGCTCACGTAGCCCACCGGACGGTACCGTAGAAGCGACTGGGGTCCGTAATCGGAAGTTTCCCGGCCCAGGGCGTCCAGTAAAAGGTGAAAGACGTGGCCGCGTGCCACCTGCTCGGCTATAGCCTCCGGCCGGTACATCATTTGCAGCATGTACTCGATTTGCTCGGTAGAGAGTATGCCCCCGAAGGTCTCCGGCCAGGTACGCCGGGCGATTTGCTCGATGCTGGAGTAATCGGCCGCCGTAGCGGGCACGATGCGGTAAGTCTGCATGTAACTAAGTTAGCCGCTCGTGCAATTCCGGACCATTGTTCCGCACGTTTCCTACCTGAGGATTTACGGGATAGGGGCTCAGCGTTCCGTCGGGCGGGGTACGCAGGAGCCCGAGAATATCCGGTAGAGCAGCGTTCGGATCCAGCCAGCTGCTCTGCTGCTCATCGTCAAGCAGTAGCATGGGCATCCGGTCGTGGATGGGTTCCATTTCCGCGTTCGGCGGTCCGGTTATGATCGAGTAGGTGTGCACGATATCCCCACCGTCCTTAGGGCGCCACTCCTCCCAGATCCCCGCCATGACCAGCAGGCTTTCGTCCGTCGGGAGGATGCGGTAGGGCGTTTTCTTCCCGTCCCTGCGCTGCCACTCATAAAAGCTGTCTCCGATGACGAGGCACCGCCGTTCCCGGATGGGCCTTCGGAAGCTCGGCTTGTCCTCGATTCCCTCGCTGCGGGCGTTGATCATGCGGGCGCCGATGCCGAGATCCTTCGCCCAAAAGGGTACCAGTCCCCAGCGGAAGGAGGATAAGCGGTCCGGCGCCTGGTCGGTGATCACCAGCCCGTTCTGCGTCGGGGCCATATTGTAATTCGCCGGTAGTCCATCCGCGGGTTTGATCAGCTCTTTGGTGAACTGCTTCCGCAATTTGGCTTCGTCGATGACTACGCTGTATCGTCCGCACATGGGTCAGTAGGGGTAAGATTTGAGAATCCGGGGGCACAGGCGTAACGAAAATAGGGAACAAAGGATCACGACCGAGCGTCACCTTCATTCCCTATTCTATTTGATCGTGCAACCGGGCCGCCGGAAGCGGCCGTGCTTAACGCCCTTAGTTGCTCTGCATCTTCTGCTTGACCTCAACAATCTCGTATCCTTCGATCACGTCACCTTCCTTGATGTCGTTGAAGTTCTTGATGTTAAGACCACATTCCATGCCGTTGCGGACTTCCTTGACGTCGTCCTTAAAGCGCTTGAGACTGGCGAGTTCTCCCTGCTGGCCCTCCTTGAGGGGGAAGACGACGATACCGTCGCGGATGACCCGGATGAGGGTATTGCGGGTGATCTTGCCCTCCTCCACGAAACAGCCGGCAATGGTACCCACCTTCGAAATCTTGAAGACTTCGCGGACGGACACCTGACAGGTCGTCTTTTCCTCGCGGGTCGGTTCGAGCATGCCTTCGATGGCGCTGCTGATCTCGTCGATGGCCTCGTAGATGATCGAGTAGGTCTTGATCTCCACGCCCTCCCGCTCGGCGAGCTTGCGGGCGGAAGAACTCGGGCGCACCTGGAAGCCGACGATGATGGCATCCGAAGCGGTGGCCAGCAAGATGTCGGAATCGATGATCTGGCCGACGGCCTTATGGATCACGTTGACCTGTACGGTCTCCTGGGAGAGCTTGATGAGCGAGTCGGACAGGGCCTCTACGGAACCGTCCACGTCACCCTTCACGATGAGGTTGAGCTCCTTGAAGGTACCCAGGGCCAGGCGGCGACCGATCTCGTCGAGCGATACCCGCTTGGCGGCGCGGTTGGCCTGTTCGCGACTGATCTGCGCGCGGCGGCTGGCCAGCTGGCGGGCTTCCTGCTCACTGGGCATAACCTTGAGGATCTCACCGGCCTGGGGGGCACCGTCGAGGCCCAGCAGCAGTACGGGCGAACCCGGTCCTACTTCCTTCACGCGTTTGTTGCGTTCGTTGAACATGGCGCGGACACGTCCGCTGGCTTCACCGGCGACGAGAATGTCCTGCACCCGGAGGGTTCCGTGCTGCACCAGGATCTTGGTGACGTAGCCACGTCCCTTTTCCAGCGAGGCTTCCAGAACGGTAGCTACGGCGGGGCGGTCGGGGTTGGCGGAGAGCTCAAGCATTTCGGCTTCGAGCAGTACTTTTTCGAGCAGTTCGGGGATGCCTTCTCCCTTCAGGGCGCTGATGTCCTGCGACTGGTACTTACCTCCCCACTCCTCGACCTGGTAGCCCATGGAGGCCAGTTCGGTCTTGATGCGGTCGGGGTTAGCACCGGGCCGGTCGATCTTGTTGATGGCGAAGATCATCGGTACTCCGGCGGCTTCGGCGTGGCTGATGGCCTCCTTGGTCTGGGGCATCACGTTGTCGTCGGCGGCGATGATGATGATGGCGATGTCGGTCACCTTGGCACCCCGCGCACGCATGGCCGTAAAGGCTTCGTGACCCGGCGTATCCAGGAAGGTGATCTCCTTGCCGTTCTCCAGTTTCACCTCGTAGGCACCGATGTGCTGGGTGATACCACCGGCCTCACCGGCGATGACGTTGGAGTCGCGAATGCGGTCGAGCAGCGAGGTCTTACCGTGATCGACGTGACCCATAACGGTCACGATCGGCGGACGGGATTCGAGATCCTCCGGATCGTCGATGTACTCTTCCTCTTCCTCCTCCGACTCGTCGACGTTGATGAACTCGACCTCGTGGTTGAATTCCTCGGCTACGAGTTCGATGATCTCGGCGTCGAGTCGCTGGTTGATCGACACGATCACGCCGGCGTTCATACAGGCGGTGATGACCTCCCCGATACCGACGTCCATCATGTTGGCCAGTTCCTGAGCGGTTACGAACTCCGTCACCTGCAGTTTGCCGGTGGTTTGCTCGTCCATCATCGCTTCCTGCTTCTCGCGGATGCGATCGCGGTTATCGCGACGTTGACGCTGACGCTTCTTTTTGCCACCGCCGCCCTGCAGACGGGCCATGGTAGCCTTGATCTTGTCTTCGATGTCCTTCGCGGATACTTCGCGGGGTTCATCATTGCGTCCGCCCGTGCGGCCACGGTCATTACCACCGCGACCTCCGCCGCCACCGCGCTGTCCGCCGGTCTGGGGCGGGCCGGTGGTGATCTTTTTGCGTTTGCGCTTCTTACGGCTGTCGTCGGTCGAGGCCGCGCCGCGCTTTTCGGGCTTCTTGATCTCGATCTTTCCGAGCACCTTCAGTCCGCGAAGTTTGGGTTCCGCCGTGACGTGTACGTCGGGGGTTTCCGTGGCCTTCACTTCCGTAACGGGGGCCGGAGCGTCCGGCTTATTGGTCTTGGCGGTTGCCGGCGTGGGCGCGGCGGGTTTCGGGGCCGCGGGTTCGGCGGGAGCACGTTTCGCCTCGGGTTTGGGGGCCGGTCTACGTTCGGGCTTAGGCTGCTCTTTTTTGGACGGGCGACGTTTGGTTGCTTCCAGATCAATCTTTCCCATCACCTTCAGGCCGGGCACTTCGCGCTTCTGCGGCTCCTGGGTGGCCGGTGGAGTCTTGGCGGGCTCCCTGGTCGTTTCCTTGGGCGCCTCGGCGGCGGGCTTCGGTTCAGGTTGCTTGGCGGCCGGTGGCGGCGGCGGGGTAGGCGGCGTGGCCTTGGCTACCGGCTGGGGCTGCACGGGCGGCGGCGCGGGAGTACTGGCCGGACGGGGCGGCGGCGGTGGCGGCGGGGTAGCACGCACGACGGGAGGTGGCGGCGGCGGCGGCGGTGCGGTCGGCCGGGTGCCGAACTCCATCTTGCTCGCTTTCTCCTTGTCCGAAATGGCCTTCGCGAATTCTTGACGTACGGCGGATTCCATCTCGCTACTGACTTGCGCGATCGGCTTATTCTCGATCTCGAAGCCCTTACCGGTCAGGAACTCGACGATCGTCGAGGTCGCTACGTTCAATTCCTTCGCTACTTTAATTAGTCGTTTACTCATTCGATCTCTTAAGCACGTCATAGTTTTACCGCGGGGTGCCGCCGCGGGGCCATTTAGAACTACCCTAAAAAGCCGATTTTCCCCGCCTGTCTGACGCCGCGTCGGGGAGGACTTCCGGAACACTATCCGAATGCGACGCAAATATAACCTAATCTAAGGTACAAAGCGGCAGGCTCACCTGCTTTGTGCCGTGTCTGGGTAAACGTCTATCGGCAAACATGGTTGATTGCTCACCCCCAAGGATTATTTACACCTCCCTTACTCCCGGCCGGATCAGTAGCGGATGTCATTATCCCGTACCGCGCTCACCGTGGATTCGACGAGCGCACGGAGTACTTCTTGGTCTACGTCTTCTAACCGTTTGATGTACAGGCAGCTTCTTCCCGTCCGGTGCTTCCCGAGGCGGTCGAGCAAAGCCTGCTCCCGCCGCACGCCCGCCATGAGGTACAGCGTCAGGTCCTGTTTACGCGGACTGAAGCCCACCTCCATCCAGTCGCCTTCCCGACCGGTGGCGTATTTGTACCGGTACGTGCCGAAACCCACGATACTGTCGCCCCACATCACGGGCGGGTGCCCCGATACTTCCTGCATCAGCTCCACGATGGCCAGGCTGTCGGCTCGCTTGCGGGGGTCTTCGATGCGGTCGATAAACGCCGCTACGGATGCTTCGGTGGGCTGGGTCTTGTTCGCCATACGGGCGTCGGGGAGTTGGTATTTGCGTAAGTTCGTACTTTTCCGTCACGTTTTTTGCTTTCCAAAGACCGCACCAAATTTACCGTCTCCACAATTCTAGCTACATGTTGATACGACGCTGGCCGGCAATCGCCCTGGCCCTGATCCTTTGCGCCGGCTACGCCCACGCGCAGGTTACTTTTCCCTACAATGGCGTATACGACCAGCGTGAGGGCCACTATGCCTTTACGGGAGCCACGGTACACGTAAGTCCGGAGCAAACGGTAGAAAACGCCACCCTCACCATTCGTAACGGCAAGGTCGTTTCCGTCGTCAGCGGCGGGGCGGTGAACGCAGGAGCGGTGGAGGTTAAGCTGAACGGCAAGCACGTTTACCCGAGCTTTATCGAGGTATACGGCGACTACGGGATGCCCGAAGTAAAGGAGGGACGCCGTGGCCGCGGTACGCCCCCCCAACTCGAGAGCAATACCGACGGAGCATACGCCTGGAACCAGGCCATGCGGCCGGAAACCGACGCGGCGGCCCTATTCACCATCGACGCCAAGGCCGCTAAACCCCTGCGGGAGGCCGGCTTCGGCACCGTATCCACTCACCACCCCGATGGCATCAGCCGGGGTTCGGCCGCGGTGGTCACCCTGGGGGAAAGTAGCGATAACGAGGTCCTCATCAAACGGGACGCCGCTCACCACCTGTCCTTCGACAAGGGTTCCTCGGGGCAGGCCTACCCCAACTCCCGCATGGGAGAGATTGCCCTGCTGCGGCAAACCTACCTCGACGCGGAATGGTACGCCGGTCAGAACGGCGAGGAAACTAACCTGAGCCTGGAAGCCTGGACGGACCGCCAGGACCTTCCCCAAATCTTCGCCGTCGACAACTGGCAAGATGCCCTGCGGGCCGACCAGGTGGGCGATGAATTCGGAAAACAGTACATCATCCGTGGTGGAGGCGACGAGTATCAGCGCCTGCAACCCCTGAAGGCATCGGGCGCCACCTTCATCCTGCCCCTCAAGTTCCCGGATACCTACGACGTCAGCGATCCCTTTGCCGCCGACCTCATCTCCATCGGCCAGCTCCGTCACTGGGAACGGGCCCCGGGCAACGTCGCCGCGGTCGCCGGCGCCGGTATCCCCTTCGTACTGACTGCCGATGGCCTGGATAAGCCCACTGACCTGCACGATGCCATGCGCAAGGCCGTGCGGGCCGGGGCGGACGCGAAAGACGTCTTTGCCGGACTGACCACCGCGCCGGCGCGTCTCCTCGGCATCGAGAAGCTCGTCGGCACCCTGGAAAGCGGCAAGCTGGCCAACTTCATCGTTACCGACAAGGACCCCTTCACCGATAAGGCCACCATTTACCAGAACTGGGTGCAGGGCAAAGCCTTCGAGCTGAAGCCCCTCCAATCGGTCGACCTGTCCAGTGCCTACGACATTACCGTCGGTTCGGCGAAGTACGCGGCCAGCATCACCGGGGCGCCCGGAAGCCAGAAGATGACCGTCAGCCCGGCCGGCGATACGACCAGGACGGACGTAAGCTTTACCGAGAGCGGCGGGGTAGTCACCTTCCGGTTCCGCCCCGGTAAGGAGGGCGGCTACTACCGCATCAACGCCACGCCCGACGGAGACGGATACGTCGGTACCGGACGCGATCCCGACGGCAACATCGTCACCTTCACCGCTACGCCGGCCTCCACCAAGTCCACCGAGGACGCGAAGAAGGAGGAGAAAGACAAGGAGGAGGACCGCCCGGAATACCGTGGGCGTCTTACCTACCCCAACATCGCCTACGGTCTGAGCGAAATGCCCCGTGCCGGCCGCGTGCTGTTCCGCAATGCTACGGTCTGGACGAATGAAGACGACGGCATCCTGGAAAACACCGACGTTCTCATCGAGGACGGAAAGATCAGCCGGGTAGGAAAGGAGTTGTCCGACCGCGGCGCCGAGGTCATTGATGCTACCGGTATGCACCTTACCAGCGGCATCATCGACGAGCATAGCCACATCGCGCTCAGCGACGTGAACGAGGGCACGGAATCAAGTACCGCCGAGGTCCGAATGGCTGACGTGGTGGATGCCGTGGACGAAAATATATACCGCCAACTCGCCGGCGGCGTGACGACCAGTCAGCTCCTGCACGGCTCAGCTAACCCCATCGGCGGTCAGTCGGCGATCATAAAACTGCGCTGGGGAGCTACCCCTCAGGAAATGATGTTCGCCGGTGCCGACCCCTTCATCAAATTCGCGCTCGGAGAGAACGTGAAGCAGTCCAACTGGGGCGATGCCAACCGCATCCGCTATCCCCAGACCCGCATGGGCGTGGAGCAGATCTTCGAAAATTACTTTAGCCGCGCCGCGGAATACGGCCGGGCACTGAAGGCCGGCGAGAACGTCCGTCGTGACCTGGAACTGGAAACGCTGCTGGAGATCCTCAACGACGAGCGCTTCATCACCTGTCACAGCTACCAGCAGGGCGAGATCAATATGCTCATGGAACTGGCCGAGCGCCACGGCTTCCGGGTGAACACCTTCACCCACATTCTCGAAGGCTACAAGGTGGCCGATAAGATGGCCGAGCACGGCGCGGCCGGGTCTACCTTCTCCGACTGGTGGGCCTACAAGTTCGAGGTCAACGAAGCCATCCCCTACAACGGAGCCCTCATGCACGAACAGGGTGTCCTTACCGGCTTCAATTCCGACGATGCCGAAATGGCCCGCCGCCTCAACCAGGAAGCCGCCAAGGCCGTCCTGTTCGGCGGCGTAAGCGAGGAGGAAGCCTGGAAGTTCGTGACCCTCAACCCGGCCAGGATGCTGCACATCGACGATCGCGTCGGCAGCGTACGCGCCGGCAAGGACGCCGACCTCGTGCTCTGGAACGAGAACCCCCTAAGTATTTACGCCCGCGCCGAACGTACCTACGTCGACGGTAAGGAGTACTTCAACCGCGAGGAGAACGAAGCCCGCCGGGACGAGCTCCTCGCCGAACGCAACGCCCTCATTCAGGCCAGCCTGGACGACAAAAAGAGCGGTGCAAAGACGCAATCCCCGAAGGGCAACAGCCGCCGCCTGCTCCACTGCGACAGCGTAAACCACTAAAGAAGAACCCATGATCTACCGAATAGAATACCCACTGACCCTGCTCCTGGTCATCCTGCTTGGCACCTGCGTCCGCGCCCAAAATCCGACGCCGGCGGCACGGCAATCGACTCCCTTCGCCGTTACCGGAGTTACCGTACACGTCGGCGACGGCACCGTACTCGAAGGGGCCACCCTGCTGATCCGCGACGGAAAGATCGCCGAAGTGGGAAGCGGTGTACAAGTGCCTAGCGGCTACGAATCCATCGACGGCAGCGGCAAGCACGTATACCCCGGCCTCATCGCCCTGAACAGCCAACTCGGTCTGACCGAGATCGGAGCCGTCCGCGCGACCAACGATCAACGGGAAGTAGGAACCTTCAACCCTAATGCCCGTGCCCTGATCGCCTTTAATACCGACTCCCAGGTCATTCCTACCGTACGCTCCCGGGGGGTACTGTTGGCGCAAGCCACGCCGGAGGGAAGTCTCGTCAGCGGCCGGAGCAGCATCCTGCAACTTGACGCCTGGAACTTCGAGGATGCCGCGGTTCTTGCCGACGACGGGGTGCACGTCAACTGGCCCAACCGCAACAGCTACAACTGGCAAACCGGCGATCTGAAGCCCAACGAAAACTACGACGAACAGGTCCGCGAACTCGAGTCGTTCCTGCAGCAGGCCGGCAGCTACTGTGGCCGTTCGGAAGAAGACGGCGGCAACCGGCTGCTCAAGTTGGAGGCCTTCTGCGAAGCCATCGCGGGGAACGCTAACGCCTACCTGCACGCCGACGAAGCCCGCAACATTCAGGCCGGCGTGCTGCTGATGAAGCGTATGGGCGCCCGGCCGGTCGTGGTCGGCGGCGGTCAGGCTCATTTGATCACGGATTTCCTGAAGCGGGAAGGCGTGCCGGTGATCCTGAGCAGTACCCAGGCCCTCCCAAACTCCCAGGACGACGCCATCGATCAGCCCTACCGCAACCCCGCCCTGCTGGCCGAGGCCGGGGTGGAATTCGCCATCAGTCACGAAGGATACTGGCAGCAACGTAACCTCCCCTTCGTGGCCGGACAGGCGGTCGGCTTCGGGTTACCTTACGAGAAGGCCGTGGAGGCCATTACCCTGGCTCCGGCCCGGATCGTGGGCATCGACGCCGACTACGGGAGCGTCACCCGCGGAAAATCCGCTACCTTTGTGATCGTTGATGGCGATCTGCTCGATATGCGCACCAGTGTTGTCGAGAAAGCGTACATCGATGGTAGGGATGTCAACCTGGACAACAAACAGGCCGAGCTCTACCGGAAATTTAAAGAAAAGTACCGCCGGTTGACGCGGTAAAACACCTAACTCGTATCCAGCAATTATTCATGGCAGTGGCCCGCCGCCCCGAGGGGATGTGCGGGCCACGCTTTGTTTCGGCGCCGTTGGTCGGCGGGGAGGCCCCGTACTTCTAATGGCGGGGCGGGGCGGGGCGGTTTCCGGTGGCTGCGGCCTACATTCGTATTCTACCTCCAACCGCTCCGTATGATCGCCGCCCGTTGCACGCTCAGTTTTTTGCTCGTCCTGCTCACGGCGCTGGGTACCGCCCAGACCCTGACCGGGCGGGTCACCGACGAAGCTACCGGGGAAGCGCTGCCGTACACCTCCATATACGTACAACAAACCGGAACGGGCGCCACCACGAACACCGAGGGCCGGTACGAACTTAACCTACGCCCCGGTAAGAACACCATCATTTTTCAGTTTCTCGGCTACCAGACCCAGGTACGGGAGGTGGAAAGCGGCCGGGGTTCCCTCGACGTGCAGTTGCGCACCGAAGCCCTGGATCTGGATCAGGTGGAGGTACTCAGCGGAGCGGAGGATCTGAGCTACAGCGTCATCCGCCGGGCCATCGCCAAGGCCGATTACCACCGCAACCAGGTGGATCGCTACACCGCCGACGTATACCTGAAGGGGAAGGGAAAGGTGGATAAAATCCCGAAACTGTACCAAAAGCTCGTCCCGAAGGAGGAGCGTAGAGAGGTGACCGAAATCATCGGTAAGGACTTTACGAGTGAAACGACGAGCCGCATCACTTACGAGCGGCCCGCTACCTTCACCGAGGAAGTGCTGTCGAAGTACGTCGTAGGGGAGGAGGATTTTTCGGTAAGCGGGTACATTTTTTCCTCCTTCTACCAGCCGGAGGTGGCGGGGGTGGTCAGTCCGCTCTCTCCGAAGTCATTCGCCTATTACCGTTTTGAGCACGAGGGCGTCTTTATGGACCAGGGGAAGTTGATCAATAAGATCCAGGTGATCCCCCGCAGTCGGGGGGAAGACGTGTTCGAGGGCTACGTGTACATCGTCCAGGACGACTGGTCGTTGCACAGCCTCGACCTGCGAACGTACGGCATGGGCTTCACGGTCGACCTTAAAATTAACTACAATGAGGTGGCCGACCGCATCTGGATGCCCACCACGACGACCATCAGCGGTCGGGGAGGCATTCTCGGCATCAAGATCAGTGCCAGCTACATCGCCAGTACGAGCAACTACGACATCGAACTCAACCCCGATCTCGGCGGCTACGTGGAGGTCATCGACGAGCAAACGCAGCCGGAGGTCGCCGCGGCCACCCGCCGCGAAAACCAGACCGCCGGATACGAGGAAACCCTGGAATCCGGCGGCGAACTCACCCGTAAGGAACTCATGAAACTCATGCGCAATTACGAGCGGGATGAACGCGAAAAGACCGGCGAGCCCGAGGTAGTGGGTAATTATACCTTCAAGGACGACAGCGTAAAGACCATCCGCGACTCGGCCGCCTGGGAGGCCGTACGGCCCATTCCGCTGACGCAGGAGGAGATCGCCGGCTACCGCTACCAGGACAGCGTCGCCCGGGTGGCCCGCCTCGACAGCATCGCGGAAGCGCGGGGAGAGGACCTTCCCAGCGAGCAACGGGCCGGCAGGAAGCGGCTGCCCCCCGCCCTGCGCTTCGACGTAGCACCGGATCTGGTATTCAACCCCGTGGAAGGTTATGCCGTAGGGGCCAAGCTGACCAAAAATCTGCGCCGAACCGTCGTCGAGGATACCAGTAGCCACCAGGAGAAATTCGGTGAACTCAGTCTGCGTACCCGCTACGGCTTCGCCTGGAAGCGTGCCAGCTGGGAACTGGAATACCGGAACTGGACGGGCAAACGGGAGAAGGGGGAGTACTACTTTTCCGGGGGGCGTTACCTGCGGCAGTTCGATCCGGCGCCGGCCATCGATCCGGTACTCAACAGCTTCACCGCCCTGCTTTACGGAGACAACTACGCCCGGTTCTACGAGCGGGCCTACGCGACGGCCGGCTACCGCAAGCGTTTCAGCGATGCCTTCAAGATCGGGACGTCGGCTACTTTCGAGGACCGCCGTACGGTAAGTAATCACACCAACCACCGCTGGTGGGGGGAGGACGATTTCGCTTATGCGCCTAACCGTCCGTTTAATGCGGAGCGGGGGGAAATCGACCGAGTAGCGGACGCCGCGCTGATCGATGTCCGGGCGGCCTGGCGACCGGGGCTGAAGTACTTCATCCGCAACGGCAGAAAGCGGCTGATCGAGAATTCCGCCCCGACGCTGGGGTTCTATCTACAGGCGGGTTTACCCGGTCTCAGTGGCAGCGCATCCGACTTTACCCTGGTGGAAACCAGCTATCGTCACCGGTTCGCGGCCGGGCGTAAGGGAGCGGTCAACTTGCTGGTACGCGGCGGGGCGTTTTTGAATAACGCCTACGTAGACTTCCCCGACTTCAGGCACTTTGCGACCTCCGAGATATTCCTGACCCGCCTCGACCCCATCGGGAGCTACCGCCTGCTGCCCTACTACCGCAACAGCACCGCCGAGGAGTACCTCGAGGTATACGCGCACTACCAGTTCCGCAAACTGCTGTTCACGAACATCTGGCAACTGCACCTTATGGGACTAAAGGAGGATCTCTTCGTGAACTACCTCTACACGCCGACCAGCGAGCACTACACGGAGGTGGGCTACTCCCTGGACAATCTGTTGCGGGTACTGCGGCTGGAATTCGTCACCGCCTTCCGCGACGGACGCTACGACGACTTCGGGGTGCGCCTGAGTTTCACGACCACGTTCGGCGGCGGGGACGACGTGGCCGATGAATTTTAGGTTTACACCGCCAGAAAATCGCGTATGATCCGCTCCCCCACCTTCGCCGATTTTTCGGGGTGAAACTGGGCGGCGTAGAAGTTGTCCTTGCGCAGCATGGCGGCGAACTCCCGCCCGCAGTAGGTAGTGGTGGCGACGGTATCGGGCCCGGCCTCTACGTAATAACTGTGGACGTAGTAGCAGTAGCCGCCGTCAACCTCCCCGCTTACCCAGTCGTTGGCGGCAGCGAGTTTCACCTCGTTCCAGCCCATATGCGGCACCTTGTCGCCGTTGGTGGGCCGGAACTGTCGCACCCGTTCCGGAAAGATCCCCAGGCACTCCACGTCGCCCTCCTCGCTGTGGCTGCACAGCAACTGCATACCCACGCAAACCCCGAAGACGGGCTGGGTGAGGGAGCGGATGAGGTCGGCCAGCCCCGTTTCGTTCAGGTGCTTCATGGTGGAGGCCGCGTGGCCAACGCCGGGGAAGATGACCTTATCGGCCGCGCGAATCCTGTCGGGGTCGCTGGTCAATTCGTGCTCCACCCCAATGCGCTCGAGAGCGTAGAGGACGGAGCGAATATTGCCGGCGTTGTAGTCGATCACTGCTACCATGTCGCAAAAGTACGACAACCGTAATGGGGGTAAATTATACCGTAACCCGGGGCATATGTCGGCTACCGCTCGGGTCTACCTTTGCGGCATGCTACGTTCGTTCTCCTTTCCGTGTTCTCTCCATCACTGGCTAGCCGGCTGCCTACTCCTGACCGCCGGTTTTCTGACTGCCCAATCCGACAGTACCGTCATCCACCGCGAATTATCCGGGACCATCAGCGCCACTCACAATGGCATCTCCATCATTCCCTCGTTCTCGCTGGACAAACCGGCACTGATCATAAACCTGAAAATGGGAGGCAGCCGCTTCACCTTCGAACCCGACCTGCGTATGGCCCTGGAGGGTAAACCCTGGTCGATGCTCTTCTGGGGGCGCTACCAAGCCGTACGCGGCCGACGGTTCTCCCTCCGGTTAGGCGCGCACCCGGCCATCAACTTTCGCACGGTCATGGCCCAGGTCGGGGGCGAGTTTCGGGAGGTCATCGAAACCCGCCGCTACCTCGCCTCGGAGATCGTGCCGAACTTCCGCGTGAGTCCCCATCTGTCGGTAGGCATGTATTACCTCCACGGCCGGGGACTGGATGAAGGCATCAAGGTCAGCAATTTCGTGCAACTCAACGCCGCCCGGACCGGCATTCCCCTGTTTAGGGAGCTGCAACTCGATCTGTTTCCCCAGTTCTATTACTTGCGTACGGACGACCTGGATGGTACCTACGTGGCCGGAGCCTGGAGGATACGGAAACCAAACTTTCCCGTCGCGATAAGCGGGCTCGTCAACCGGAGCTTACGTACCGAGATCGCCCCGGAGCGGAAGTGGATCTGGAACATCGTGGTGGAGTACCATATCGCCGCTGGCCGTTGGACGGTCCCGAACCGGCAGCCGTTGGACGGTTTCAAACCGTCCAACGGCTAGCGGTTTTAAACCGTCCAACGGCTAGCGGCCCAGGTGCACCAGCAGCACGCTCACGTCCGCCGGGCTCACCCCGCTGATGCGGCTGGCCTGGCCGATGGTCACCGGCTTGAGTTTATTCAGCTTCTGGCGGGCCTCCTTGGAGAGGGCGGTGAGCTGCTCGTAGTCAAAGGCCTTACCCAGCTTGATGCCCTCCAGGCGACTCATCTTCTCGACGGCCTGCCGTTCGCGCTCGATGTAGCCTTCGTACTTGAGAGTGACTTCGGCGAGGTTGACGGTCTCGGCATCGTAGGGCGCGAGGAAGTCGCGCAGAGCGGGCACGGCATCGGCCATTCCCTGCAGGCTTACGCCGGGACGGGCGAGGATGGAATCGAGTTTTACGCCCTGCTTCAGCGGAGCGGTACCGACGCTCTCGAGGTAGCCGTTGATCTGTTCCGGGGTGATGCTGTGCTGACGGAGCTCACCGGAAATGTCCGCTACTCCTTCCCGCTTGCTCTGCACCCGCGCTACGCGCCCCTCCATATCCCGTACACCGAGTGCGGCGGCCATGGGGGTAAGGCGCAGATCGGCGTCGTCCTGCCGTAACAGAATACGGTACTCGGCCCGGCTGGTAAACATGCGGTAGGGCTCCTCGGTGCCCTTATTGATCAGGTCGTCGATGAGCACGCCGATGTAGGCATCGCTGCGCCGCAGGATGAAGGGATCGCGTTCCTGGACGCCCAGTGCCGCGTTCATGCCCGCGATGAGGCCCTGGCAGCCCGCTTCCTCGTAACCCGTGGTGCCGTTGATCTGCCCGGCGAAGAACAGGCCGTCGATCAGCCGCGTCTCCAGGGTAGGACCGAGCTGGGTGGGCGGAAAGAAGTCGTACTCGATGGCGTAGCCGGGCCGGAACATCTTCATATTCTCGAAGCCGCGGACCTGACGCAGGGCCTTATACTGTACGTCCTCCGGCAGACTGGAACTGAAGCCGTTCACGTAAATTTCGCAGGTGTTGCGGCCCTCCGGCTCCACGAATAGCTGGTGCTGGTCGCGGCCGGCGAAGCGATCGATCTTGTCCTCGATGCTGGGGCAGTAGCGGGGACCGAGCCCCTGGATGCGGCCGTTGAACATGGGGCTGCGGTCGAAGCCCTCCCGCAGGGTTTCGTGCACCTCCGGACTGGTGTAGGTCACGTAGCAGGGCAGCTGATCGGTCAGTGGGGGCGTATCGGTATAGCTGAAGCGACCGGGATTCTCGTCGCCGTGCTGCACCGTCATGGCGCTGTAGTCGAGAGTGCGGCCGTCCAGGCGGGCGGGGGTACCGGTCTTCATGCGACCGGCTTCGAAGCCCAGTTCCTGGAGTTGTTCCGTGAGTCCGGTAGCGGAACGTTCCCCGGCGCGGCCGCCGCCGAACTGCTTTTCGCCGATGTGGATGGTACCGTTGAGGAAGGTGCCGTTGGTGAGGACGACCGACCTGGCGGGGATTTCCATGCCGAGGCCGGTCCGTACGCCGGCAATCCTGCCGTCCTTTACGACAAGTCCGACGACCATTTCCTGCCAGAAATCGATATTCGGATGAGCTTCCAGTCGTTCGCGCCAGTTTAGGGCGAAGGCCATGCGGTCGCTCTGGGCGCGCGGACTCCACATGGCGGGGCCCTTACTCAGGTTGAGGAGGCGGAACTGTACCATCGTCTCGTCGGTCACGATGCCGGAGTAGCCGCCGAGGGCATCGATCTCGCGCACGATCTGCCCCTTGCCCACGCCGCCCATGGCCGGGTTGCAGCTCATCTGGGCGATCGTCTGCATGTTCATGGTGGCCAGCAATACCTTCGCTCCGAGGTTGGCCGCGGCAACGGCAGCCTCGCAGCCGGCGTGTCCGGCACCGACCACAATGACGTCGTAGGTAGGAAACATAATTTTCGGTTTGGCGGAGCATCCATAACGCCCGGCGAACGCACAAAGTTACGCAAATGCTCAGGGCGGGTGCGCGGGAGCCGGAGGAACAAAGCAAGAGCAGGCCAAGCAAATAGCGCGCATTAATTATACAAAATCTAAATAAGGCCCAATAATTAACAAGGCCGGACACGGGTGGCCTAGATGTTGCCGATGTCGTAACTTTGCCGCAATTCCCAAAAGCCTGGTGATCCGCCCGGCTTTTTTCCTCTTTCGGCTTCCCCCAGTCGAGTCAACCGTAACAATGCATGCCCCCGCGTATGAGAAATTTTAAGAGACCGGCCGGCCTATCTCTGCTGTTACTTGCCGCGCTTTCGCTCCAGTCGCAGTCTTCGGTATCCGGCGGTAACTTGGTTTTCTACGGCATTGCCGCCCTGGCCCTCCTCATTTTCTTCTACATCGTGGTCAGCGTGGCCGATAACTTCATGGTTATCGAGTCCAAGCAGATGGGCCTCGACGACGAGAACCGTGCAGGCCTCTTCCCGGACTTCAGTCAGCTGTTCGCCGGCAAAAAGCCGAAGTACCTGAAGGATGCCCACGTGTACACCCTCACCAAGGGTTACGATATTCCCATGGATGGTGAGCCCCAGGAGACGATCAGCGAGCCCAACGTGACCCGCTTCGCCATCTCCCCTCCCGACTTCTTCGGTCTACGGCCCATCCCCAAACTCCTGGTGGAGGAGGGCGACGTCGTGAAGGCCGGCGATCCGGTATTCTTCGATAAGCAACTGTCGCGGATCAAGTTTGCCGCGCCCGTTTCGGGGGAGATCATTGCCGTCAACCGCGGGCTGAAGCGCTCCATCGCCGAAATCGTCATTCTGGCCGATAAAGAGCAGGAAAGCCGCAGCTACGAACTTCCGACTGCCACGGCTCCCCGTGAGGAACTGGTTGAATTCCTGCTGGAGAGCGGCGCCTGGCCCTGCATCCGGCAGCGCCCCTACAACCTCGTCGCTAACCCCGACGTGGTGCCCCGTGACATCTTCGTCTCGACTTTCGACACTTCTCCCGTCGGTCCCGATCTCAACCTCGCGGTGAGCGGCCGCATGGATACCTTTCAGGCCGGTGTCGACGTGCTCCGCCGCCTGACCCCCGGTCTGGTCTATCTCGGGCTCGACGGTAACGGGGAGGTAGACTCCCCCTTCGCCGTTGTGAAAGGTGCCGAGAAGCGCTACTTCCGCGGTGCCCACCCCGCTGGGAACGTCGGGGTACAGATCCACCACATTCACCCCTGCGGCGTCGGCGAGAATACCGTTTGGACCCTCGGCGTCGAGGACGTCCTGCTGATCGGCGAGCTTTTCCGCAACGGTCATTACGATACCACCCGTCTGGTGGCGCTGTCGGGTGGCTCCCTGAGCAGTCCCGGCTACGTGCGTACCCGGGCCGGTGCCAACATCGGCGAACTGCTGGCGGGACAGACCATCGAGCCCAACTCCCGCATCATCAGCGGCGACGTACTGTCCGGCACCCAAAAATCAGCGGAAGGTTTCCTGAGCTTCTTCGACAACCAGGTCACCGCCATCCCTGAAGGCAACGAAGCCGAAATTTTCGGCTGGTTGCTGCCCCTCAAGCCCCGGGCGTCGATCTCCCCCACCATCCCGGTGCTGAGCGACAACATCCACATCACCACCAACAGTCACGGGGAGAAGCGCGCCTTCGTGGTCAATAACGACTACGAGCAGGTCATGCCGATGGATATTTACCTGACGCAGCTTATGAAATCCATCCTCGTTAACGACCTGGAAAGCATGGAAGGACTGGGCATTTACGAGCTCGTTCCGGAGGATGTCGCCCTGGCCGAATTCGCCTGCGTGAGCAAGCAACCCCTGCAGCAGATATTGCGTCAGGGTCACGACACCATGATTGCGCAGGGATAACTATAAAATACACGGCCTGTTTTCCATTAGCAGTCCGCAACTATAAAGCTTGACATGAAAGCATTGCACGATTTTGTAAAGAAGTTTGAGCCGGATCACGGGACATCCCCCTTCCTGCATACGACCTACGACGCTTTCTATACCTTCCTCTTTCAGCCGCCCGCCGTCACCCAGGGTGGCGTGCACGTCCGCGACGGCATGGACCTGAAGCGCCAGATGGTGTGGGTCGTACTCGCCCTGCAGGTTCTTTACATCTTCGGCACCTGGAACATCGGTCAGCAGCACTTCTCGGCGCTCGGACAGTACACCGGTCTGCTGGAAGGATTTCACCTGAAGCTGGTCTACGGCCTGATCCAGGTTATTCCGATTTTCGTCGTTACGCACGTGGTCGGCCTGGGCATCGAGTTTCTCTACGCGGCCAAGAAGGGCCACTCCGTTGAGGAAGGCTTCCTGGTTTCCGGTGCCCTGATTCCTCTCATCATGCCCCCCGATATTCCCCTGTGGATCCTGGCCGTTTCGGTGGCCTTCGCCGTCGTGCTCGGTAAGGAAGCCTTCGGCGGAACGGGTATGAACATCTGGAACATCGCCCTGCTCGCCCGGGTATTCATCTTCTTCGCATACCCCACGACCATCTCCGGCGACGAAGTCTGGATCAGCGGTATTGAGAAGGTAGACGTCGGCGTTTACGCCAGCGAGGCTTACAGCATCGTGCACCACGGTTTCGACTGGATCTTCGCCGGCCTCGGATGGAACACCTTCGGGCAGGGAGGAACCCTGGTCGCCGACGGTTTCACCGGTGCCACTCCCCTGGGCATTGCCGCCAAGGAAGGTTGGGAAGGCGTATCCGCCGTCTATACGCAGAGCGAAATTTTCTGGGGCACCATTCCCGGATCGATCGGCGAGTCTAGTGTACCCCTGATTCTGTTCGGTATGGCCTTCATCATGTTCACCCGCATCGCCGACTACCGCATCATCGTCGGCGGCATCATCGGACTGCTGGTCGGTGGCTTCATGCTCAACGCCATTGCCCCCGCCGAGCTCACCGAGGACACCCCCGGCATCTTCAAGTTCATGGCCATCCATCCGCTGCGGCAGATGATCATGGGCAGCTTCCTCTTCGCCATCACCTTCATGGCTACGGACCCCGTCAGTAGCGCCGACACCCCGACCGGCAAGTGGATCTACGGCTTCCTGATCGCCTTCATCGGGCTGATCATCCGGGTGCTGAATCCGGCCTACCCCGAGGGCTGGATGCTCTCCATCCTGTTGCTCAACACCTTCGCTCCCCTCATCGACCACTACGTCTACCAGGCGAACATCAAGCGCCGCGCCAAGCGGACCGCCTCGATGGCCAAGACCCGCGACGAACTGATCACCAAGCGGAACGAGGAAGTGGAGATCTTCACCCCCCAGAACGCCGAAGGCTACCGACCCGTCGGTAACCTGGGCAACTACTAACAAACTCAATACTCGACCATGAGTACGAAATACATCTACACTTTCGGCGTCATCATGACCGTAGTGGTGGCCCTCGTTCTGGCCGGTTTCCGTACGGCTACCGCCGACGCGGCCGCCCGTAACGAAGACATCTTCAACAAACGGGAAATTTTGGCCACGGTCGCCGAACCCCTGGCCGAGGCGGGAACTCCTATCGGCAGTCTCTCGGACGATCAGGTGCTGGAGATCTTCGAGAATCAGGTGACTCAGGTCCTCGTGAATTCCGTCGGCGAGCAAGTTGATCAGGAATTTTCCGCCCTCGACCTTGCCAAGGAGTACAAGAAGCCGGAGGATGCGCGCATTTACCCCGTCAACATCTTCGACCTGAACGGAGAGAAGTACTATGTTTTCAGCGTCCGGGGTAACGGACTGTGGGACGCGATCTGGGGCAACATCGCCCTGGCTTCCGACCTGAATACCGTGACCGGAGCCAGCTTCGACCACGCCGGGGAAACTCCCGGACTCGGCGCCGAGATCAAGGACAATTCCGGCTGGAAGTCCCAGTTCAAGGGAAAGAAGATCTTCGACGGCGATAAGTTCGTCAGCATCATCGTGCGTAAGGGCGGTGCGGTTGATCCTGAGCACGACGTCGACGGCCTGAGCGGTGCAACCGTTACCGGCGACGGCGTGACGAAGATGCTCTGGAACGGACTCAAAGCCTACGAGCCCTACATCGAGGAGCAGCGTGCCGAAAACGGCGCCACCAGCATGAACCTTAAGTAAATTCAATCCCCGCCGGCGATCCGGCGGTGACCTATAGCTACAACCATGGCAGAATCAACTGAAATCAGAACCGGGGTCGTCGCCGATCCCGCCGGTACGGAGAAAGAGCCCCTGTTCGGTAAGAAGGAGAAGATCCTGATCACTGATCCGCTACTCGACAATAACCCCATCACCATTCAGGTGCTCGGGGTGTGTTCGGCACTCGCCGTTACCTCGCTCGTGTACCCATCCCTGGTGATGGCCGTCGCGGTGGTCTTCGTGTGTGCGTTCTCGAGCCTGTTCACGTCCCTGATGCGCAACATCATTCCGAAAGCCGTACGTCTGATCGTGCAGCTGGTGATCATCGCTACGCTGGTGACCCTGGTGAACGAAGCGCTGAAGGTGCTGGCTTTCCCCGTATACAAGCAGTTGTCGGTCTACATCGGCCTCATCATCACGAACTGCATCGTGATGGGTCGCCTGGAGGCCTTCGCGATGGCCAACAAGCCCTGGCGGGCCTTCCTCGACGGCGTCGGTAACGGACTGGGTTACGGACTAATCCTGGTTGCCGTGGGCGTCGTCCGCGAGCTGTTCGGCAAGGGAAGTCTCTTTGCCGGTTCCGGCATCGCGATGAACATCATCGGCCCCAGCAACGACACGACGCAGTACTGGATCAACACCGCCGCCGAGAGCGGTATCGGCAGCTTCTTCGGTTGGTACGCCAACAACAACCTGATGGTGCTGCCCGCGGCCGCGATGTTCGTGATCGCCGTCTTCATCTGGATCCAGCGTAGCTACAATACCAAACTGGTCGACGTCTCTTAGGGTACGAGCCCTTCGTTCATCCGCCCGACGTCGTTTCCTACCCACCTCCTAAAGATCAACCCCACCATGGGAGACTTTCTCAACATCTTCATCAAGTCGGCCTTCATCGAGAATATGGTCCTGGCCTACTTCCTCGGTATGTGCTCCTTCCTGGCCGTATCTAAGACGCTGACCACCGCCACCGGACTCGGACTCGCCGTCATCTTCGTTCTCGGCATCACCATGCCGATCAACTGGGTGATCAATGAGTTCATCCTCATTCCGGCCGAACTCGAATTTCTGCGCTTCATCCTCTTCATTGCCGTAATCGCCTCCACCGTACAGCTGGTGGAAATGGTGGTGGAGAAGTTCAGTCCCGGTCTCTATGCAGCCCTGGGTATCTTCCTTCCCCTCATCACGGTGAACTGCGCCATTCTCGGTGGTAGCCTCTTCATGGTCAGCCGGGAGTACAACCTGACCGAATCGGTCGCTTTCGGTCTCGGTGGCGGCTTCGGCTGGTTCCTGGCCATCATTGCGCTGGCGGCTATTCGTGAACGCATCCGGTACAGCAACGTGCCCCCCGCCCTACGTGGCCTGGGCATGGCGTTCCTCATTACCGGTTTGATGGGTGTTGCCTTCCTGAGCCTGACCGGAATCGACCCCGCCGTCTTTGCCGGATGGAGCGGCGCGGCCGAGTAAGTTTTACCCCGAACAGATAAACCGTCGGTTGTAGAACCGGCTTATACGTAAAATATCCCACCATGATTACCATCGGAGCAGCGGTCGTCGTTTTTACGCTCATCGTGCTTGCCCTCATCACCATGTTGCTGGTGGCCCGCCGCAGGCTCGTTCCCCAGGGTGAGGTCAGCATCATCGTCAACGGGGATAAGGAAAATCCCCTCCGGGTTCAGCCCGGCAATACCCTGCTCACGGCTCTTTCGGATAAGAGCGTATTTCTTCCTTCCGCCTGCGGTGGCGGTGGTACCTGCGCCATGTGTGAATGCCACATCACGAAGGGTGGCGGAGATGTACTGCCCACCGAACTCAACCACCTGACCCGCCGTGAAGTCGCCGAGCATAAGCGTCTGGCCTGCCAGGTAAAGGTGCGTGAGGACATGGAGATCCAAATTCCCGAAGAGATCTTCGGCATCAAGAAGTGGGAATGTACCGTCGACCGGAACTACAACGTCGCCACCTTCATCAAGGAGTTCGTCGTGCGGCTGCCGGAAGGGGAGAGCCTGGATTTCGAATCCGGCGGCTACATCCAGGTAGACGTACCTAAGTGTGAAGTGCACTTTAAGAACTTCGACATTACCCCGCACCCCGTTTTCCACAAGGGCGCACCCGCCGATAAATTTAAGCCGGACTGGGATAAGTTCGGTATGTGGGACTTCGTCATGAAGAACGACGAAGAGCAATTCCGTGCCTACTCCATGGCCAACCACCCCGGGGAGGGCGACATCATCATGCTCAACATCCGGATCGCGCCACCACCCTTCGACCGGCAGAAGAACGCTTACATGGACGTCAACCCCGGCGTCTGCTCCAGCTACGTGTTTGACCAGAAGCCCGGCGACAAGGTGACCATCTCCGGTCCCTACGGCGAGTTCTTCATCAAGCCCACCGATAAGGAAATGATCTACATCGGAGGGGGTGCCGGTATGGCACCGTTGCGGAGCCACATTTTCCACCTCTTCCACACCCTGAAGACCGACCGCAAGGTCAGCTACTGGTACGGTGGTCGTTCTAAGGCCGAACTCTTCTACACCGAGGAATTCGAAGCCATCGAGAAGGACTTCCCCAACTTCAAGTACCACATCGCCCTCAGCGATGCCCTCCCCGAGGATAACTGGAACGGCATGACCGGCTTCATTCACCAGGCGGTACTTGACAACTACCTCAAGGACCACCCCGAACCCGAAGAGATTGAGTACTACCTCTGCGGCCCGCCCCTGATGCTACAGGCCGTCCAGAATATGCTCGACGAACTCGGCGTACCCGAAGAGAACATCGCCTTCGACGACTTCGGCAGCTAGTACAATGCGGTCTCCGACCGCGCAAGCAAAAAGCTGCCTCCGGCAGCGCTAGAGAGCCCACCGAGATTTTTCTCGGTGGGCTCTTATAGTTTATGGCGGTTAGCCGCCGATGGCAGTCCCTATGGTGTAATTTCTGATTGTACAGGGGGGGGTACGGTAAGTGCAGCTGCCGGAGGCGGCGTTTTACTTCGCGAGGCCGAGGTGCTTCACGCTGAAGAAGAAGATGGTACCGTAGCCTAGAGCCAACAGCGCGTGAAAGACCACGAAGGTGGTATTCTGAAGGTAAAATGCTCCCCACACCGCGAAGAGAAAATACACGGAGAGCAGACCCTCGCCGACGGTAATCAGATTGAGCTTACCCGAGAGGTATTTTTTCGTGGACAGCTTATCGCGGACGGTGCTGATGTTAAACTTCGGAGTGCGTACGAAGGGACTTTTCTTGCCCCGGTAACCCTGCAGTACCGCCACCGAGTTGTGCAACGAAAGCCCCATACTCAGGGCCAGGAACAGGGGAAAGAGGAAGGCGAATTTGATCAGGCTCTTTACGAAGCTCGGTTCCTTATTCGCGACGCTCTGCACGTTCGCAACATAATAGATCCCGATCACCGACAGCAAACCGGCCAGGAAGAGGGCGAAAAAATTCTTACTGAAACCGTACTGCGCCAGTTCCCCGAACAGAAAGAGCAGCGGGACGCTGAACACCCCGCACAGAAATACGAAGAGAAAGATCGAGGAGGCCAGCAAGTGCGCCGTGGCCTGCACCTTGTGGCCGAACGCCAGATCGCTGTGCCACACGTCGGGCAGCATCTTGCGGGCCGTTTCGGCACCCCCCTTCATCCAGCGGTGCTGCTGACTCTTAAAGCTGTTCATCTCCACGGGGAGTTCCGCCGGACTGCCCACTCGTTCCAGGTACTGAATCCGGTAGCCGGCCAGCTGCGTACGGATGCTCAGGTCCAGGTCCTCGGTAAGGGTATCGGGCTGCCACCCCCCGCCGGCCTCGATCGCCGCCCGCCGCCACACGCCGGCCGTTCCGTTGAACTGCAGTAAGTGCCCCCCGTTCATGCGCCCTACTTGCTCGACGGTGAAGTGTACGTTGAGCTGCAGGGCCTGTAGGCGGGTAATGAGGCTGTAATCTTCGTTGAGGTGTTCCCAGCGGGTTTGTACGACGCCCACCTTAGGATCCGTGAAGTAAGGAATGGTCCGCCGCAAAAAGCTGGGGTCAGGTACGAAATCCGCGTCGAAGATGGCTACGAACTCCCCCCGTGCGACGTGCATCCCGTCCCGCAGCGCCCCGGCCTTATAACCCTGTCGTTCCTCCCGGATGATCTGTTCGATCAGGAATCCGCGGGCTCGGTAATGCGCCACCCGTTCGGCCACCAGCGCTACGGTCTCGTCCGTACTATCGTCGAGTACGTGGATTTCAAAGCGGTCACGTGGGTAGTCGAAGGCCGCGACGGCGTCGATCAGGCGGCCGATGACGTACAGTTCGTTGTAGATCGGTAACTGGATCGTGACGAAGGGATACGGGGGCGGGGCCGCGGGTGCAAGATCAATTCCGGAAGTCCGGTGCGACCTGGTCGGGTAGGCGGAGTGCGCAGCAGCGGAATGGCCATCTTTTCGTGCGGGTTCGGCGGGAGCGACGGCCTGCAGCGGCGGCAGATTTACCGGGGCCGGGTGCTGCTTGTAGTGATACAGCAAGTTGAATTGCAGCAGGCAGTAGACCGTGATGTACAGTAGACTAATGGTATAGATAGCCAGAACCACGAACGCCGCTACGGTCATCGTCAAATCAGTTTAAAGATGGTCCACAGGATCTTGTGACCGGCGAGGATGGTTCCGCGCAGCGTACCGGAGATCTTGGAGACCCCGATACGCCGACGGTAACGAACGGGTACTTCCGTACACTGCAGACCGGCCCGCGCGGCTCGCACCTGCATTTCTACCGTCCAGCCAAAATCCGGATCCTCCATTCCCAATTGCACGAGGGTGGAGTAACGAATGGCCCGAAACGGACCGAGGTCGGTAAAGGCGTAACCGTAAAACAGCCGAATAAGATTCGTCGCGAGCCAGTTGCCGAATACCTGAGGTACGGTCATGCTCCCCGCTTCGGATTCGCCGAGCGCCCGCGATCCGATCACGAGGTCATAGCCGTCGTTTACAATTGGGGCAACCAGTTCCGGTAACTGCTCGGGGTAGTCGCTGTGGTCACCGTCGATGAAAACGACGATGTCGGGATGCTCGTGCGGTGGCCGCCGGGCGATGTATGCCATACCCCGCAGGCAGGCACTACCGTACCCGGCCCGCTCTTCCCGTACAACTACGGCACCCGCGTCCGCGCCCACCTGAGCCGTACGGTCCCGGCTGTTGTTGTCGCACACGATAACGTCCCGCAACAGGTGGCGGGGCAGTTCACCCACGACCCGCCCGATGCTTGCCTCCTCATTGTAGGCGGGGATGATGACATCGATAACCGGGGGGGTAGACAAAGACGAAAATTTGCGTAAAGATACGCTTCCCCCCCGGCCCCGAACGTCGGCTTACGACAGGCCGCCGTCGACGGATAGTACTTGTCCGCTCACGTAGCTGCCCAGGTCCGAGCCCAGGAAGATGCAGGCGTTAGCAATCTCCTCCGGTTTGCCGAAGCGCTTCAAGGGGATATTAGCCAGGTAACCCTCCCGGACCTTCTCGGGAAGTTCGTCGGTCATATCGGTCTCGATGAAGCCGGGCGCGATGACGTTGCAACGAACGTTGCGGCTGCCCATTTCCTTAGCGATCGACTTGCTGAAGCCGATGATACCCGCCTTACTGGCCGCGTAATTCGCCTGGCCGGCGTTGCCCTGGATGCCGACGATGCTCGACATATTAATGATGCTGCCCCCGCCGCGCATCATGGTCCGCATGGCGTGTTTGGTGAGGTTGAAGACGGACTTGAGATTGTTATCCATGACCGTATCCCACTGTTCCTCGTTCATGCGCAGCATGAGGGTATCGCGGGTGACGCCGGCGTTGTTGATGAGGATGTGAAGTCCCCCGAAGTCCGCTACGACGGTCTTGACGAGCTGCTCGGCCTCCGCGTAGTTGGCAGCGTCGCTCTGGTACGCCCGTACGTTCTCCCCCAATTCTTCCACGAGCGCGTCGGCGGGCCCGGCGGAGCTGCGGTAGGTAAAGGCCACTTTAGCGCCGGCCGCGGCGATGGAACGAACGAGAGCGGCCCCGATGCCGCGGGATCCGCCGGTGATGAGGGCGACTTTTCCGTCGAGTAGACCCATAATGTCAGCTTGTTTTGGTGACCGCCAAAGGTAGGACAAGTGCAAAGAATGGCGAACCCGGCAAACTAAACCGCCCGCCCCTTCCTTCTATAGGTTCACCAAACGACCTAGCCATGTTCGGAGATATGATGAAACAGATGGAGGAGATGCAGGCCAAGATGCAGGAGCAACTGGCCCAGCAAACCTTCGAAGCCGAGGCCGGCGGAGGAGCCGTGAAGGTTACCTGCGACGGCACCCGCACCATTCACAATGTGAGCATCGACCCCGAGCAGGTCGACCCCTCCGATCTGGAGGCCCTGGAAGACCTGGTGGTCGTGGCCACCAACCGCGCCCTCGAACAGGCGGCCGCCTACGAAGCACAGCAGGCCGGCGGCATGATGGATAATATGCTGCCCGGCGGACTGGGAAGCATACTGGGGGGATAGCCTTAACTTTAAGGCCTCCGGAACGCCAGCACACCTTACATGGAAGAATTAGCGGGAATTATTGTACTCGGCATATTCGCCCAGTGGCTCGCTTGGCGCGTCAGGGTTCCCGCGATCTTGCCCCTCATCGTGATCGGGCTGCTGGTGGGTCCGCTGTCGACCCTCTTCACCGCGGACGGGAGTAAACTCATCAGTCCCATCTTCACCGTAGCCGGCGATACGGGCGAGGGGCGGGGACTTTTTCCGGGAGAATCGCTGTTCTACTTCGTCAGTCTTGCCATCGGTATCATCCTGTTCGAGGGGGGGCTTACGCTGCAGTTCCGGGAAGTAAAGGAGACGCAACGCTCCATACTGCGCCTCATCTCGATCGGCAGCCTCATCACCTTCATCGGGGCGGGGCTGGCGGCCCACTTCATTATGAATCTGGGGTGGAGTGTCAGCTTTCTCTTCGCCGGCCTGATCATCGTGACCGGCCCTACCGTAATCGCGCCGATCCTACAGAATATCCCCCTGAATCGGAACGTGAGTACGGTGCTGAAGTGGGAGGGCATATTGATCGACCCTCTGGGGGCACTGGTGGCGGTCCTCGTCTTTGAGTTTATCAGCTCCACGGACCACGGCCTCGGCTTTACCGGAGAGGCGGTGCGCACCTTCGTACAGATCATCATTTACGGCGGCACCCTCGGTTTCCTGGCGGGCTACGGACTGTTCCACATCATCAAGCGGGAATTGGTGCCCCACTATTTGCTCAACGTTTTCATTCTGGCGTTCGTCCTCTTCGTCTTCGTGGCGAGCGACCAGCTGGCCCACGAGTCCGGACTGCTCGCCGTCGTCGTGATGGGGCTCGTGCTGGCAAACAAGGACGTGCCGCGCATCAAGGAGATTCTTTCCTTCAAGGAGTCCATCAGCGTGCTCCTCATCTCAATCCTCTTCATTCTGCTGGCGGCCAACATGAATATGGCGGAACTGCGCCTGCTGACCGAAGACTGGCGCCCCCTCGCGCTGTTCGGGGTCGTTATTCTGGTGCTCCGGCCGCTGGGCGTGTTTGCCAGTACGGCCCGCGGTAATCTGAGCTTTAACGAAAAACTCTTCATCAGTTGGGTGGGCCCCCGGGGCATCGTCGCCGCCGGTATTGCCTCCCTGTTCGGACTCAAACTGGCCGCCGACGGGGTGCCGGGAGCGGAATACATCACGCCACTGGTGTTCATGATCGTGCTCGGTACGGTACTGATCAACGCTACGACCGCCCGTTTCGTAGCCCGTCTGCTCGGCGTTATTCAGGATACCTCCAGCGGGGTACTGATTCTCGGCGCAAACGACTTCGCCATCACCATCGGGGAATACCTCAAGGGGGAGGGCCGCGAGGTCTTCCTGGTCGACAGCAACGCTAAGAACATTCGCCGCGCCCAGGAGAAAGGGCTGCGGGCGATCGTCGCCAACATTTATAATTCTGACCTCAGCGAGGAGTACGACCTGCTCGACGTCGGCTACATGCTGGCCCTGACCGGCAGCGACGACGTCAACGCTTACGCCATCACCCGGTACGAGGACATCTTCGGAGAACGGGGGGCCTACCGCCTGATCACCGCCGAAGAGATGAAGGCCGAGGAAGCGCCGAGCGATGCGGAGCACATCTTCAGTCGGACGGATGACTTCATCAACATGAGTGAAGCTCACCGGGAGGCCGGTATCGTGCACGAGCGCAAACTCTTCAGCCAGCGTGAATATCTGGACCTGCTGCTGGAAATGAGCCGGGAAAGCTACTCGGTGCCCTTGTTCATCAAGGCCCCCGACGGCACGCTCCAGGTGCTCTCGGCCCACCCGGAGGAAATTGACGTCGACGCGGGGGGCTATCGTTTGGTGTACCTCGGCGTGGAATTGCCCGGCGCTACCGAGCCGAAAAAGGTAACCGAAGTCCGTGGGGAGCGATGAATTGACTACCTTCGGGTAGGATTATTTTTTTCAGCTTTGAGTGGGCACAAGAAACCAACCTCGCGCCCCGTTCACGCAGTAACTGGAGTATACATATTATGCGTTACCTCATAACACTAGCCCTACTGGGCTGTGCCGTGGCATCCTTTGCACAGGATCCAGCGGACATTTTCCACCGGACCGTCGACGTCGACCAGGTTAACCTGCTATCGTTCGATGTGTATCCCAAGGACCAGGTCGAGTACCGTAGCTGGCCCGGTGATGATCTCCTCATCGAGACCAGCGTCGAGATCAAGAACGTCAAACAGGACATTCTCGATTTCTACATGCGCCAGAACCGTTATCTGCTCAAACCCCGCGTCGAGGGTGACCAGATGGCGCTCGTGAGCTTCGATAAGACCCGCCGCGCCGTGAAGGGCACCGAAGCTAATGCCTTCGAAAACGTGGTGATCGTGGTATACGTCCCCGAAGACTTTACCGTAGCCGGTGACGGGCAGTACCGCCGGATCGGTAAGTGATCCCGTCGGCGGGAGTGCGTAACTTCGCCCTCCATGCCGACCACCTTAGAAATAAAGCTTCCCCCCGCCGAGCTCCACGATCCGGAGGCTCTCCGGCGTGCCGTCAGCCGTAAGGGAATTTCCGAACAACGGATCGGTGAGGTCATCGTGGACCGGCGGAGCATCGACGCCCGGGGCTCCCACCCCGTCTACCGCCTGCGCGTAGAAGTGAGGAGTGCGGAGGAGGGGCCCGCCCCGGAAGCACCCCCGACCCTGTCTCTACGCGACGTGAGCGATGCTCCCCCCGTAGTTGTAGTGGGGTGCGGTCCGGCCGGTATGTTCGCCGCCCTCGAGCTGATCGAACTCGGACTCCGGCCCATCCTGCTGGAACGGGGCCGGGACGTGCGTTCCCGCCGCCGCAGTCTGCGGGCGATCCAACAGTTCGGGGAGGTGGATCCCGATTCCAATTACTGCTTTGGAGAGGGCGGGGCCGGTACCTACAGTGACGGAAAACTGTACACCCGTAGCCTCAAGCGGGGCAACTACCTCAAGGCGCTGCGTACCCTGGTCGACCATGGCGCGCAGGCCGATATTCTCATCGACGCCCACCCACACATCGGTTCCAATAAGTTGCCGCAGGTGGTCGCCAATATGCGAGAGACCATCCTGGCCCACGGGGGGGAGATCCGCTTCGGTCACCGGCTGACGGATCTGGAATACGATCAGGACCTAAGAGCTCTGCTCGTGACGGACGATTTTGGCAGTACCTACCGGCTAGTCGCCGAGGCGTACATCCTGGCTACCGGCCACTCCGCCCGGGATGTTTACCACTTACTGGACCGTCACGGCATCCGGCTGGAGGCCAAACCCTTCGCCCTCGGCGTACGCATCGAACATCCGCAATCGCTGATTGATCGGATCCAGTACGGCCAGTCCGAACGGGAGGAGAACCTACCCGCCAGCAGCTACAAGCTGGTGACCCAGGTAAAGGAACGGGGGGTATTCAGCTTCTGTATGTGCCCGGGGGGCTTGGTCGTGCCCGCCGCCACGGCTCCCGGGGAGATCGTGGTCAACGGCATGAGTTTATCGCGCCGCGACAGTCCCTACGCCAACTCCGGTACCGTTGTTGCGGTAGAGGTGGAGGACCTGGCGCCCTACGCGGCGGCGGGCGTCTTTGCCGGCTTAGCCTTTCAGGAAGCCGTCGAACGGGCCATGTTCGCCAGCGGCGACGGGACCCAACAGGCACCGGCCCAGCGGCTGCCGGACTTCGTGGCCGGCAAGATCTCCCGTGACCTTCCGGCGAGCAGCTACATTCCCGGTCTGCACACCGCTCCCCTCCACGATCTTCTGCCGGCCGGCATTTATGATCGTCTACGGCAGGGTGTGCAGGACTTCGGCCGCAAAATGCGGGGCTACTTCACGGCCGAAGCCAACGTGATCGGGGTGGAGAGCAGAACGTCCTCGCCCGTGCGCATCCCCCGCGATCGCCATAGTTACCAGCATCCGGAGGCCGCCTCGCTGTACCCCTGCGGGGAGGGGGCGGGCTTTGCCGGAGGAATTCTCAGTGCGGCCATGGACGGTCAGAACGTGGCCCGGGCGGTCGCCGCAAAGGTGAAGGGTTAGTGCGGCGGGCCGGTAGGGCAGTGGGGGGAATCCTGCAATCCGCCGGGGTCTTGTACCTGGGGTTCGGCGTAGATCGTTCGGACTTCGTCTCCCTCTTCACGGCCTTTACGGTGGCCTTTCTCGGATATCTGGTCGTACTGCTCGTCCGGGGCGGTTCGTCGCAGCTACCCTACTGGATCGGACTCGGCATTGCGCTGCGGCTGGTGCTGATCTTTGCCTTCCCCCTGCTGAGCGACGATGTGTACCGCTTTATCTGGGACGGTCGCCTGGTCGCCGCGGGCGAGAACCCCTTCGTTCACCTCCCCGCCTACTACCTGGAAGGGGGCAACGGAGTTCCGGGGCTATCCCGGCAACTCTTCGAACGGCTGAACTCTCCGGAGTATCATTCCATCTATCCCCCGCTGGCGCAGGCCGTGTTTACGGTGGCTGCCTGGATCAGTCCGCAGAGTTGGTACGGGGCGGCGGTGGTCATGAAAGTCTTTCTCTTGCTGGCCGAACTGGGTTCACTAGCCTTGCTCTGGCAGCTTTTGCCCGCTTTTGGTCTGCCCCGCTTCCGCTTGCTGTACTACTGGCTCAACCCCCTCATCATCACCGAGATCGTTGGTAACATCCACTTTGAGGGCATGATGATCTGTTTTCTGCTACTCTCCCTGCGACTTCTGACGCGTAGCCGATACGGCGGGGCCGCGGGTGCCATGGCGTGCTCGATAGCCAGCAAGTTACTGCCCCTGATGTTCCTCCCCTTCCTTCTGCGGCGGCTATGGAAGCGATCTTTTTGGGTATTCTTCCTGACGCTTGGGTTGGGGATCGTTGTGTTGTTCCTGCCCCTGCTGGCGGGTAGTGAGGTGGTCGGTGGATTCGGGGGGAGCCTCGATCTGTATTTCCGCAAATTCGAGTTTAATGCCAGTCTGTACTACCTGGCCCGGGCCTACGGCTATTACGAACTCGGTTGGAATCAGATCGCGCGCTTCGGTCCGCTGCTGGCCCGGGTGGCGGCGGCACTGATCTTCATGGTCGCGCTTGGCGACCGGACCACCGATTGGCGATCCCTGCCCGGGCTCTGGTTGGCCGCTTTCGTGATCTACTTACTGTGCGCGACCACGGTGCATCCGTGGTATCTGAGCCTCCCCATCGTGCTGTGTTGCTTTACCCGCTGGCGGTTTCCCCTGGCTTGGTCTTACCTCATCATGCTTACCTATACCAGCTACGTAGCCCAACCCTACCGGGAAAATCTCTGGCTGGTGGCAATAGAATACGTGTTGGTGCTGTTATTCTTTCTGGCGGAACGGCATAAAAAACAAAGGCCCGTGCGAATTTCGCACGGACCTTAAATTGTAGCTTTCTAACTACCGAAATAACTGGAATTTAGTGCGCTAAAGCGCAGGGATTATAATACAAACCTTCAAAATCGGGCGGGGGGAAAACCAACAATCCCGGCCGCCAAAATCAATGAACACGCTTTTTGGAAAAACACGAGGAGAACGTTGCACCGTTCCCTTCGATAAGTCAAAGATAGGGGGAGGGGGTGGGGGGGCACCACCCCACGACCGTGGGGTGCGGCAGAAAAGATTGTTAATATTTCACTAAAACAGACGATTTTCCCTCCCGCCAGGGTTCTTTCCGGGGGAACAACCGTCTACTTATCGCTGGGCACGATGCCCAGCCCCGCGGCAACCTCTACCATCCGAGCATACGCGGCTTCGTAATCGTTAGCGATCTCGCCGTCCAGAATAGCCTCCCGCACTCCGTCCTTGATCAATCCGACTTCCCGACTGGGCGGAATGCCGAATGTTTCCATGATCAGTTCGCCCGTGATAGGGGGCTGCCAGTTGCGTAGGTGGTCCTTTTCCTCGATCTCGCCCATGCGCTGCCGTAGACCCTCGTAATTTTCGAGGTACCGCTTCACCTTTTGGGGGTTCTTGCTGGTGATGTCGCTCTGGCAAAGCGTCATCAGGTCGTCAATATCTTCTCCGGCGTCGAAGAGAATACGGCGGACGGCGGAATCGCTGATCTCCTCCTGGGTAAGGGAAATGGGGCGTTGGTGCAGGGCCACCAATTTCTGCACGTACTTCAGTTTGTCGTTGGGTAAGCGGAGCCGGCGAAACACTTTCGGTACCATTCGCTCCCCCACCGCGTCGTGGGCGTGGAAGGTCCAGCCCGCCTCGGCCTCCCACCGCTTCGTGCGGGCCTTGCCGATGTCGTGCAGCAGCGCGGCCCACCGCAACCACAGGTCATCGCTGCGCTCGGCAAGATTATCGACCACTTTCGTGGTATGGATGAAGTTGTCCTTGTGCTTTCGTCCGTTACGGCTCTCCACCCCCTTCAGCGCGGCCAGCTCGGGGAGGATATACTCGAGTAGTCCGCTCTTATCCAGCATACGGAGCCCGATGCTGGGCCGGGATGCCAGCAGGATCTTGTTCAGCTCGGTAGCGATCCGTTCCCAACTGATGATCTTGATGCGTTCCCGGTGTTCACTGATCGCGCGGAAGGTGACGGGGTCGATCTTGAAGCCGAGTTGGGTGGAAAACCGGATGGCGCGCATCATCCGCAGCGGATCGTCACTGAAGGTCTTGCCGGGCTCCAGGGGGGTGACGATGCGTTTAGCCTCCAGGTCCTCCAGTCCGTTGAAGGGATCGATGATGGTGCCGTAGTCGTGTTCGTTCAGGCTGATGGCCAGCGCGTTGATCGTAAAGTCGCGACGGTTCTGATCGTCGGCAAGGGTACCGGATTCCACGGTCGGCTTGCGGCTATCGGAGCGGTAGGACTCCTTGCGCGCGCCCACGAATTCGATCTCCATGTCGCGGTGTTTGAGTGCCGCCGTCCCGAACCGCTTATATACGGTTACCCGGCTACGGGGATGGAGGCAGTCGCCCACCCGCCGGGCCAAGTCGATGCCGCTGCCCACGCATACGATATCCAGGTCCTTGCTCGGGCGCGCCAGCAGGCGGTCGCGGACGTATCCCCCCACCACGTAAGTGGGATAGCCCAACTCTTCGGCGGCCCGACCAATGACCTCGAAAATTTTGCGCTCGTCTTCCCTGATCTGAAATATCATACGGAGCGCGAAGATAAGATTTAACGCAACTCCACTCCCAGTGGAGTGGCCGCCGCTACCTATGCGTAAAAAAACAATGCGTTACTCTTACCCCCTGTTCTGGCTATTGCTCTTTGCCGGTTGGCCCGGCACCCGCGCCCCCGCCCAGGATACCCTGTTCTACCAAAGTTTCGAGGGAAGCCCCGACGAAAACCTGCCGTTCACCACGGACGTGAACCCTTACGGAACGGGTAGTCTGCCCACCTGGAATACCGTGGAGCGTATCCGCGGAATCGACGGACCTACCACCGGCAGTCTTTTCTGGGCCGCCCGCGATGTCGATAACGCGATTTCCGGGAGGGCGGTAAGCCGGCTGACCTTCGACCCCGGGGAGATCTGTAACCTCACCCGCGCCCGCTTTGTCTTCGACTACAATGTGGTCGGCTACGACGGCGGTGACGATTTTGGTTATGAACTTTACCTGGATGGATTTCTGGACCGTACGGAAGTTCTCGTAGACGGGCAGAACGGGGGCGGGGTATCCACGCTCGGCTGGATTTCGGATACCGTAACTATTCCCGGTACCGCCCAGACGGCACGCCTGGTCCTGTTCTTCGACCAGAACGGCGATGACGTGGCCGGTATCGACAACGTGCGGGTGATCGCCACGGGGCAGTCGGGGAGCTGCGCCGCCAGTTGCGGCATACGGCTGGGAGAACCAACCGCCAATTGCGCGAGCTTTACGGACGGCGCGGACGACCTGCGCGTCGTGATCCCGTATTCCGGTGCGGAGACGGGCGTAGTGGTGAACATTCCCGGCGCGGAAAGCGTCGGCGGCGACGATCCCGCCCTGTACCCGGACGGCCGGATCGAAGCTACGGGTTTGCGGGAAGGAAATTCCTACGAACTGGAGGTGAGCGGGGGAGATTGCGCACTTCGCCTCCCCCTCGAGTTTCCCACCGATCAGTGTGCTCCCAGCGATTTGGTTATTAACGAAGTGCTTGCCTCCCCCGCCGAGGACGTCAACGGCGACGGAGTGGTCTCCCCCGCCGATGAATTCGTAGAGATCTATAACGCCGGCACCGAGGCGCGGGCGGTCGGCGGCCACACCCTGCACGACGCCTCGAATTCCGGCTCCCGCTACACCTTTCCGGCCGGAGCGGAACTGGCACCGGGGGAGAGTTTTACCATTTTCGCGGGGGCGGGCACGATCGGCGAAGAATGCAACTACGGTACCGCCAATGGTTTTCTGGGCCTCAACGACCGGGGTGAAGAGTCGGTGATCCTCCGCGACGGCCGCGGACGGGTAGTGGCGCAGGTCGACTTCACGGACGCCCCCGCCGGCGAGTCGCTATCCCTCTTCCCGGACGGTAACCTGGACGGCGGTTACCACGCACATTCCACGCGGCAGGCCGGCACGACCTCCTCCCCGTGCACTCAGCAAGCCATGCCGGTAACGCTGCTCTCCTTCACGGCGACCTCCCTCCACGATGCTGTGCGCCTGGACTGGACAACGGCCTACGAAGCCGATAACCGGGAATTTACCGTCGAGCGCAGCAAGGCCGGGGTGAGCTACGAAACGGTGGGTAGGGTGCCGGCGGGGGACGGTACGTACGTGCTAATCGACCACCAACCCTTTCCGGGGCAGAATCTGTACCGGTTGCGGCAAGTCGATCACGACGGTACGGAAACCACATTCGGACCCGTCTTGGTACGGCTCGACAGCGGACTGCTCCGACTTTACCCCAATCCCACTACGGGTAAGCTGCGGCTGAGTGGCGAAGTCGGCCACGATGAACGTGTGACCGTGTACCGCAGCGACGGCGTGGTCGTCTACGAAGGTCGGGGACCGCGGCTGGATGTCTCCGCGCTGCCGGCCGGTAGTTACTACTTGCGGTTGCGCTCGGAATCGGGGGCGGAGTCGTTACGCTTTATAAAGGAGTAGATCATCTCCTGAATCCGGGGACGGATCCCCAGTTCGTAGATCGCGCGTCGCTCCCGGCTCGGGTGCACGCGGTTGCTCAGGAAAATGTACAACAGTTCGTGCTCCGGATCGGCCCACACGAAGGTTCCGGTATATCCGCTGTGGCCGAAACTCGTAGGGGAGACCGCTTCGGCGACCGAACTGAGCGCGGCATTGTATTCCAGCAGGGGTTTATCGAAGCCCAGTCCGCGCCGATTTCCCTCTCCCGGGTACTGGTAGCGGGTGAATTCCCGCACGGCTTCCTCGGTCAGGTACCGCCGCCCTTCGTAGATGCCGCCGTTCATGAGCATCTGGTAAAGTTTGGCGAGGTCTTCGGCGTTGGAGAACAGACCGGCGTTGCCACTGACGCCGTCCATCATGGCGGCGCCTTCATCGTGCACCACGCCGTGCAGGGTGTCCATGCGGAAGAAGGTATCTACTTCGGTCGGCACGATGCGGTCCAGTGGAATGCCCCGGTCCAGCGGCCGGTAACCCAGGGTGGTAGCGCCCAACGGATCGTAAAAATGCTCCCGCAAATATTCCCGGTAGTCCGTTCCGGTCGTCCGCTCTACGTAGTCGGGTAAGAGGTAAAACAGCAGTCCGGAGTAGACGTAGTCACCGGGTGGCTTGAGGGGAGACTTTTGGATTGCCCGGTAGATGCGACGTTCGCGGTACTTGCGGTGTAACCACAGATCGTCGGTAAGCCGAATGGGAAAGCGACGCGAACTGTCGCGTTTGATGGTGCGGTTCCGAAAACGGTAATCGTTGGTTTGCGCCGGATCCCACTTCTTCTTCCAGGGGTAACGCGCCTGACTGCGGAGGGTGGTCTGCCAGTAGGGAACCCAGGGCAACAGGCCGGCCCGGTGGGCGAGGGCCGATCGCAGGGGAATATCCGACTTGTCGGTGCGGTAAAGTTCCGGGAAGAGGGCACCGACGGGGGTGTCTAAGTTGAGTCTTCCCTCGCCGTACTGTTGCATCAGTACGAGTAGTCCGGAGCTGGTCTTGGTTACGGATGCCAGATCGTACACGTCATCGGGTCGCGTAGGGCGCCGCCGTTCGTAGGTATGGTAGCCCGCCGTGACGTGCAGCAGGGGCTTACCGTGATGCCATACCAGCACCTGGGCACCGGGGAAGGCACCGGCGGCCACGCCTTCCTCCAGCACCGACCGGATCGAATCTTCCAGAACTTCCTGAGCGGGCAGGGCTACGGTAAGGAACAACAGCAGGGAAAGCAGGCGCATAGGACGGATTTAGTAAGTGAAAGTAAGCAATTGCGGTACGGAGACGGGACTAGAGTACCGCCCATTCACTACGCATGATCGACAGCAGTTCGGCTTCCCGTCGGAGGGTATGGGTGAAGGTGTCCGGCTGGGATTTTTCGGCCGCGACGGTTGCGGTCAGCTGGTCGCCGTACCGGGCTTCGTGGCGGTATACGATGTCGGCTCGCGTAGGGAGGTGAGTGGTGAGGAAGTTGATGTCCAGGGGTTCGACCATCAGTTCCGCGAAGGCGGGATTGGTCAGGTGATCGTTGAAATCGAGGTGGGCGAAGCCGACCCGGTAGGAGCGTTCGGCGTCGGATGCTTCGGGTACCCGGATTTTTTGTGAAGGTTGGGTCAGGCGGGCTTCCGGGGGCGGCATGTGCTCGGCGAGGGCGGTGACGACCGGGGGGATGTGCCGGAGGCGCCGCGAGTCAAACTGCATGACGGACCACACGGAGGTCGAGGAGATGAGCGGGGTGCCGGCTTCGTCGATCAGGTGAAAGTCCCGGTAGGTCATCAGGCCGCGTTCGATATGGGTAGGCGCGGTAATGACCGTGACGGCGTCGCCGATAATGGGCCAGGCACGGGCCGTAATCAACTGCCGGTGTAGTACCCAGGTGAGTCCGTGGGCTTTCATCAGATCACCACTGGATATGCCCAACCGGTCGGTGTTGCGCATGGCGGCCTCCTGAAACAGGCGGATCAGGTGGGGAAGCGTCAGCCGACGGTGGGGGCCGACCGCTGACGCCAGGACCCGCGACGCGATGCGCTCGGCGAGGGGGGAGCGGGAAAGCAGGGTGGGAATAGGAATCGGCACGATCGAAACTTTTTGTTTAATTTTGGGGCAACTCAAAACATGAACATGGGAGTCAGTGCCCCCTCACGTCCGCTGCGGCGGCCGGTATACATTGCCTCATTCGGATCTACGGAAGCCGCGGAGCCAACCGAAGCCGTCAGCGAGGTGGAGCTGGCGGAAGAGACCAAAGATTCGCAAGTACGCCATGATTTTCCACTTGCCGGTGAAAGTCGGCAGGGAGGAGTCAGTGACGGACGTTGCTTCACGATAACGTTTGCGGCGGGGCGGCTGGAGCAGACCTATGCACTGATCCGGGGTTTTCTCCGCGAACAGGGTTACGGTGACGTGCCCGTTCCGGCCGACCTGGCGGAGCTGCGGGCGTTCCGGTTGCCGCCGAAATTACGGCACCAGTTGTCCTTGTTCGGGGAAGATGGCTACGTACACAATCCGGTCAAGATTCTCTTTCCTCCACCCGGGGCTAAGCGGGGCGCTCTGATCCTTGAACTGCACAACGAGCGTGCTCCCGGTCATCTGTTGCGTTTCCACCGCCGCGGCTAAACGGAGCGATATTCCCCGGAAACCGGGGCTTTTGGGGAGGCTTTGCCACAATTACTAACTCCGTAATGGTATAAAGCGCTAAAATTGCAGCTTGAAACTTACCGCCCCGAACAAAAACCGTGTGTAAGCGATAGATCGGTAAGATGCTCCGAACTCTCACGGACAGCCTCAATTTTGAAAACAACCATACGTCAAACCCGCAAATATGCTTAAGCAATTACTATTCGTCTTAGCGGTGCTCACTTGTCTCCAGGTATCCGGCCAGGGAGTTACCACGAGCCCCGGAAGTACGGATTCCCCGGAAAGCCCCTATCCCTGGGAGTTCGGTCTTAAACTTGGAACCTCCGCCCTGGGTGGCGATCTTATCGACAACGATATCGTCATTTTCAATAACGCCCAGCCCGCCGGAGGCGTCTACCTCCGCCGCCGCCTGGGTAATGCACTGGCGCTGCGTTTCTCCCTGATGTACGGACAGCTGGTTGGCGATGACAGTAAGAGCGACGATCCCACGCTGGTCACCCGCGGATTTACCTCCGAAACCAACATACTGGAGCCCAGCCTGATCTTCGAACTTACCCCCTTCTACGGTAGCCGTTTCAATGACGACTATACCTTTAAGCCCGGTCTGTCTCCCTACCTCTCCGCCGGTATCGGCTACGGGATCTGGGGTGATGTCATGACCGACTACAACAACAGCGAACCCGCTAATGCCGGTCTCGCCTCGCGGATCCAACAGGACATCGCCGCGGAACAGGAAGACGACGGCGGCGTTGTGTTCCCCGTTGGCGTCGGTATTCGCTACCACTTCTCGCCCAAGTCCTCTCTTGGCCTGGATTACAACTTCCGCATCACCAGCGCGGACCTTATCGACGGAGTCTCCGCTTCGGGTAATCCCGATAACGATGACGCTTATGCCTTCTTCGGCCTTACTTACTCCGTTGGATTCGGTGCCCGCGATGCCGATAAGGACGGCGTTAAGGATAAGGACGACGAATGTCCCACTCAGCCCGGCCCCGCCAACACCAACGGCTGCCCCGATGCCGACGGTGACGGTGTTGCCGATAAGGATGACGCTTGCCCCAACGAAGCCGGCCTGGCTAACCTGAATGGTTGTCCCGACGGTGACGGCGACGGTGTTGCCGATAAAGACGACGACTGTCCCACCGAGGCCGGTCCCGCAAACACGAACGGTTGCCCCGACGGTGACGGCGACGGTGTTGCCGACAAAGACGATGAATGCCCCGATGAGGCCGGTCTGGCCAGCCTGAACGGTTGCCCCGATGGCGACGGTGACGGTATCGCCGATAAGGACGATGAGTGCCCCGCCGAAGCCGGCCCCGCCAGCACCAACGGCTGTCCTGACCGCGACGGTGACGGTATCGCCGATAAGGACGACGAATGTCCCGACGAAGCCGGTGTACCCGAGCGCAACGGTTGCCCGCTGCCCAACGATCGCCCGGAGAACCTCCAGGAGCGCCTGGCCCGTTACGGTAAGATCCTGGAAGGTCAGGACTTCAAGCACATCCGCCTGGATTCCGTCAACGGAACCATCATGATCGACCGGATCTACTTCCCCACGGACGTATCGAGTCTCAACCGCCCCGACCGCATCATCATCGAAGAGATCGATCGCTTCCTCGAACTGGAAGGAGCGGAAGACTTCACGATCCGCTACGAAGGTCATGCCGACCGTCGCGCTTCGGATGAGTACAACCAGCGCCTCTCGGAGCGCCGCGCCGAATCGGCCAACGACTACTCCGTGCGTCAGGGTGCCAATCCTGCTAACCTGTCCACCATCGGATTCGGTGAGAAGCAACCAGTTGGTGCCACGCTGCGCGAAAACCGCGTCGTGATTCCGGTAGCTACCGAGCCTACCCGGATGATCAAACTGGACAACTGATTCCAGTTTCCGGTTAATCCGTAGAAAGAGGGTGCTTCCGAGCCGGAAGCACCCTCTTTTATTTAGAAAAGCCGCACCTTTGTCACCACCTTTCGTTGTAGGGGTCCATCTATTTACAGCGGGTTACGGTTATTTTTAAGTGCTTAACGGTTTGGGTAAGCCCACCGATGGGTATGCGTCTAAAGTCTTAAGGGAAATGTCTGAGTATAAGGTCATTATTGCGGGACAGCTGGAGTTCGGGTCGCGTCGGGCGTTTAGCCAGGTGATGGAGCAGTACGCTCATCGCATGGAGAACTACTACAAAAACGACATTCTTCTCAAGCCGGAAACCATCTTCAAGGAGGAAGAGCTCACCCTGGACGTGCCCCGCACGGTAATGCCCAGCACGGAGCGGCTTTGGCTCAACACCCTGAATCTTCTCGAACGCGTCGTCACCTTCAGCATAGCCGGCAGCCTCAATCTGTGGCGGCTCGACGCCGGGGTGATGGTCGATCACCACAAACTCGAGCCCAAGAGCGACCGTACAACCGTGCAGCTCTTCAATCGTGGCCGCGAGATGGTCGACCAGCACGACAACGAGCAGGAAGCCCTCAAGATGATGACTAAGGTCGTTTCACGGTTTGAACGCCACGCCCAGGCGTACGAACGGCGCGGCTTCATCAACTACCGCCTGGGCAACGATAAGGATGCTCATTACGACTACACCAAGAGCATTTCGATCAACCCCCTTATGCCGGAGAGCTACTACGGCCGCGGCCTGGTGAACGTTCGTCAGGGGGATATTCAGGCCGCCGCCGCCGACTTCGAAGCGGTTACCCAAAACAGTATTCCCCATCAGTCCATCTACTGGATGGCGCAGGTAGCGCTCGGTGATGCCTACCTGCAACTGGGCCGACCCGCCGACGCCATGCGCATCTTCGGAATGTTCACGAAACGTAAACAGCGCATTGCCAGTCTCGATCGCTACGACCGCCGGATTGCCTACCAACTGGGAGACTTATACCTGAAATCCGATCGGTCCCGCGATGCCGTCATCGCGTTGCAACGTGCCCTATCCGCCTCGGCCGATCACAAGGCCCCCTCGGAGGAAGCCATTCAGGCGCTGCTGGACAAGGCACTCACCGGCCAGGCCTGAGCGTACTTTTTCCGCGGCGCGGGCGTTGACTTCAGGTAACGTGAAGCGAAGTGTTCATGCGCCCCTGTTTATTCAACGGTCTGGTTTTCTGTCTGCTCCTGGTATTTATTCCGGAAGCCGCGTTCGGACAGCCGGATCGTCACGAGCTTAAACCACGCGATCTTAGAGAGCTGGCCGCGGTGCAGTCACTCATGACCCTTCAGCAATTCGAAGAGGCTGACGGACAGCTTACCCGGCTACTCCGCAAGTATCCGTCCGTAGCCGAACTACACTATCTAAGTGGCGAGATCAGTCGCTACCGGGGAGACTACTCCGGTGCCGTAGCATCCATCAACCGCGGCTTGTCTCTAGACGCGGGCAACTCACCGATGGCTCATCTCATGCTTGGTGAAATTCACACCCTTGCCGGTGCGTACGATCAGGCGCTCTCCAGCTACGAGGAGTACCTGAAGCTCGCGCGTGCGGGGGGCAGCGAGGCGGCCATCAGCAAGGCCGAAGGCCTGGTCTCCGATGCGCGAACCGTAGCCGATCTGGCTGCCGATCCGTACCCCTTTGCCCCCACTCCCCTCGGACCGGGCGTGAATACTACCCACAGCCTGGAATACTTTCCGAGTCTGAGCGTCGACGGTAAACACATGATCTTTACCCGTCGGGTAAACCGTAAGCAGGAAGACTTTTACCAAAGTGAAAAGCAGGCGGACGGCAGCTGGGCGGAAGCCATTCCCCTGGGCGGGATCAATACCCCCATGAACGAAGGAGCGCAGACCGTTACGGCAGACGGAAACTACCTCGTCTTTACGGGATGCGGGCGCCCGGGCGGACAGGGTTCCTGCGACCTATACTACAGCCAGCGTACGGGCGATGCGTGGTCGGAAGCCCGTAACCTGGGGCCGGTCATCAATTCCCGCTCCTCCGAAAGCCAGCCCAGCCTGTCCCGCGACGGTCGGCTGCTGTTCTTCGCGAGCAATCGCCCCGGCGGGTCGGGCAATGACGATCTATACGTCGCCGGGCGCACGCCCGACGGAAGCTGGAGCCGACCGGTCAATCTCGGACCCGCCGTAAACACCAAGGGCAACGACCGCTACCCTTACTGGGCAGCCGACAACAAAACCCTCTACTTCACGTCTACCGGGCGGCGGGGAATGGGCGGGGCCGATCTCTTTATGACCTCCGTCGACGAAAATAATAAGTGGCGGGAACCCGTCAATCTCGGCTACCCCATCAACACGCCCGGCGAGGAGACCAATCTGTTCATCGGTCTGGACGGTAAGACCGCCTTCTTTAGTAAGGGGGTAGGCGACGACATCGACATTTACTCCTTCGAGCTGCCCGAGAAGATGCGCCCCGCTCCCGCCACCTACGTTTCGGTAAAGGTTATTGACGATAAGACGGGCCAGCCCCTCCGCGCCGAGGTGCGCCTCAAACCCCTGGAGCCCGGCAGCATGGTCTCCTCGAACCATACCGATCACCGTGGGCGCTACCTTACGGTACTACCGATTGGGGTCGACTACGGCTTTACCGTCGAAAAGTCCGGCTACCTATTCTATTCCAACCGTTTCATACTCACCGGACCCTACTCCGCGAGCGAGCCTTACGAATTGCTTATCCGGCTGCAACCGGTGGAGGCGGCAGCCGTGGCGGAAGAGGCCGAAGCGGACGGGGCCATTGTACTGCGCAACGTCTTCTTCGCCACCGCCAGCGACGCCCTGCTCGATCTGTCGACCGAGGAACTCGACCGTCTCGCCGCCCTGCTCCGGGAACAACCCACGGTCCGGGTAGAGATCGCCGGACACACCGATGACGTAGGCTCGGAGGAGGACAACCAAGACCTCAGTGAGCGCCGGGCCGCTTCCGTAAAACGTTACCTGGAAAGCCAGGGGATCGCGGCCGATCGCATCACGGCCGTCGGGTACGGGGAGAGCCGGCCGGTAGCGCCTAACGAGACCGAAGCCGGGAGGGCCAGCAACCGCCGCACTACGTTCCGGTTACTGTTTTAGCCCTACTTTTGCGCGTATGCCCGAAGAAGCGCAACGCTTGGCCGCCCCCGTCCGGAACCTCCCCGCCCTGCTCGTCAGCGTGGTGTTTCACCCGTTGCTGGTGCCGACTTACATCTTCCTCATTCTGGTGGGAGTCAACCCCTACCTCTTCGGCACTTCCGATCTGGGGGAACCGCGGGCTATGAGCAACCTGATCCTGATCTTTCTTGACACCTTCGTGATCCCGATGGTCGCCGTCGTTATCATGGCGAAGTTGAACATGATCAACAGCATCATGATGCACGAGAAGTCCGAGCGTATCGGTCCCCTGCTCCTGGTGATGGTGCTGTACTTCTGGATCTTCTGGAACTTCAGTAAGAGCAACCAGACGCCCACCATCTTTACCTCCTTCCTGCTCGGAGTGGTGATCGCGCTGGTGGCATCCTTCGTCATCAATCTGCTGGATAAGATCAGCCTGCACGCTACGGGAATGGGCGGACTGGTGGCGGTTGCCCTCATCACGCTCGGGCTGTTCGGCTCCAACGGCCTCACCGTCGGGAGTTGGAATATCGGGCTTCCCCTCCTGGTTATCTTTACCGTCGTGGCCGCCGGTCTCGTGGGCTCGGCCCGCCTGGCACTGGGCTCCCACAACCGAATGCAACTCTACGCCGGTTACCTGCTGGGGTTTGTGGCTCAGTTTGTCGCGCTGAAATTTTACTTCTGATGATTGCTCCTTCGGAACCCAATTTTCCGGATCCCCTGGGGGAATCCCCGCGCGTGATCGGCCACTATGTAGGGGAAGAAAGTGGACCCCTCGTGGTGGCCATCGGCGGCATTCACGGCAACGAACCGGCCGGCGTACTAGCCCTCGAGCAGTTGTTCGACCTGCTGCGGGAGGAGCCCCTCGTCAATCCGGGTTTCTCCTTCCGGGGAGAGCTACTGGCCCTGCGGGGCAACCTCGAAGCCCTGCGGACCGGACGTCGCTACATCGATACGGACCTCAACCGCATCTGGAAGACCCCCACCCGCGGGACCGGCGACCCCTACCCCTCCGTCGAGGCCCGCGAACTTGACGGACTACTGGCCGCGATCGAAAACGCGCTCCGGGACACGGCGGCCAGTGAACTCATCATGCTGGACCTCCACACCACCACGGCGGCCGGCGGGGTCTTTTCCATTACGGGCGACGATACGCCAAGTCTGATGCTGGCCGCCGAACTCGGGGTACCGGTCATCAAGGGCATGCTCAGCAACTTACAGGGTACCACGCTGAGCTACTTCCGTCAGGGGCAGTTCGATTTCGACCGGCCCAGCCGTGCCATTACCTTCGAAGCCGGAGCGCACGACGACCCGGTCTCAGTAGACCGGGCCCTGGCCGCCACCGTCAATCTGTTACGCTCCGTAAACTGCGTCCGCCCCGAAGACGTAAGCACCCACCACGACGAGACCCTACGGCGGGCGAAGGCCGGCGTACCCTCCCTGCTGGAACTGGTTTACGTACACCGGCTGGAACATACCGAAAATCGCAGCTTCCGCATGCGGCCGGGCTTCCGCAACTTTCAGCCAATCGAGGAAGGCGATCTACTGGCCGACGATGTCAACGGACCCATTGCCGCCCCCTGTAGCGGATACTTGCTTATGCCCCTCTATCAGGAACAGGGCGACGAAGGCTTCTTCATTGTCGAGGCGTACGAATCTTCCCTTGCTTACTAAGTATTCTTTTGCATGAGTAGGCGACAGATCGGGCTCTTCTTCGGTTCCTTCAATCCCGTGCACACCGGGCACATGATCCTGGCTAATTTCATGGCTACCCAGACGTCGCTGGACGAAGTATGGATCGTGGTCAGTCCCCAGAATCCCTTCAAGAAAAGGGGCAGCCTGGCCCGCGATCACGATCGTCTGCATTTGGTCGAACTAGCCATCGGCGATACTCCCGGTCTGCGCGCGAGCCGGGTGGAATTCGACCTCCCCAAACCTTCTTACACCATCGACACGCTGGCCGTACTCCGCGACCGGCACCGGGAGTACGACTTTTCGCTCATAATGGGGAGCGACAATCTTGCCTCCCTGCCAAAGTGGAAAAATGCGGACATCATCCTGCGCGACTACCACATTCACGTGTACCGGCGCCCGGAATACCCGGCCGGCGAGCTCAGCGGTCACCCCCACGTTACGGTCTACGACGCGCCGCTCATGCGCCTCTCCGCTACTTACGTCCGCAACTGCCTGCGGGAGGGCAAGAGTATTCGGTACCTCGTCCCGGAAGCCGTGGTGGCCGAACTGGAGAAGTCCGGCCTCTACCGTAGGTAAGGACACCGACATTTTGACAGTACAATACGGCTGGAACGGATGTTGACCGTTGCGGGGGTGGGACGGTGTGTTCCCGAAAAATCTACGACTATGCAGAAAGGCAATATCTCCGTACAGACGGAAAATATCTTTCCGATCATCAAAAAATTTCTTTACTCGGATCAGGAAATTTTCCTGCGGGAACTGGTTTCCAACGCCACCGACGCGACGAGTAAACTAGCCACGCTGGCCCGTAAGGGTGAAGCCAAGGGCGATTACTCCGACAAGACCATCGATATCGTGGTTGATAAGGAGGCCGGTACCCTCACCATCCGCGACCGGGGTATCGGGATGACCGAGGAGGAAGTCAAGAAATACCTCAACCAGGTAGCTTTGTCCTCCGCCCAGGAGTTTGTCGACAAATACCAGGACGATGCCTCCATCATCGGTCACTTCGGCCTCGGATTTTACTCCGCCTTTATGGTCGCTGACAAGGTAGAGGTCGTCACCAAGAGCTACCGCGAGGATGCGGCGGCGGTGCGCTGGATCTGTGAAGGTGACCCGAGCTACGAAATCGGGGAGGCCGAGCGTGATATGCAGGGGACCGATGTTATCCTGCACATTAGTGAAGACAGCAAGCAATATCTGGAAGAAGAGGAGATCGAGGCGCTGCTCATGAAGTACTGTCGCTTCCTCCCGTATCCCATCCGCTTCGGTACCAAAACGGAGACTACCTACGCGGACGTACCGGAGGTTGCCGAGGGCGAGGAGGCTCCGGAACCCGAGAAGATCGAAACGGAGGTCGATAACATCATCAACAACACCGACCCCCTCTGGAAAAAGTCGCCGGCCGACCTGACCGACGAGGACTATAAGGCATTCTACCGGGAGCTTTACCCCATGGGCGAGCCCCCGATGTTCTGGATCCACCTCAACATCGACTACCCCTTCCACCTGACGGGCATCCTCTATTTCCCGAAGGTGTCGGGCCGGATGGAACTGCAGCGCAACAAAATCCAGCTCTACAGCAACCAGGTCTACGTCACGGACAATGTCTCCGACATCGTTCCTGAGTTCCTGACCCTGCTGCACGGTGTCATCGACTCTCCGGATATCCCCCTGAACGTATCCCGCAGTTACCTCCAGGCCGATACGAACGTCAAGAAGATCACGGGCTACATCACTAAAAAGGTGGCGGAGAAGCTCAACAGCCTCTTCAAGGAGGACCGCAAGGCTTACGAAGAGAAGTGGGCCGACCTTGGGGTGTTCGTCAAGTACGGCATGGTTTCGGACGATAAGTTCTACGACCGGGCCAAGAAGTTCACCCTCCTCGAGAACACTGAAGGCAAGTTCTTTACCCTCGAAGAATACCGCGAACGGATCAAGGAGCAGCAGACCGACAAGTACGATCGTCTGGTAGCCATCTACACGGCCGACGCCGATCGCCAGCACACGCTCGTGGAGGCGGCCCGCGACCGCGGTCTCGACGTACTGAAGTTCGAGCACGCCATCGACGCGCCCACCATTCAGTCGCTGGAGCAGAAGGAGGACAAAATGACCTTCGTTCGGGTCGACTCCGCTACGCCCGACCAACTGGTGCAGAAGGATGAGGAAAAGGAGAATCTACTCAGCGACGAAGAACGCGAGACTATTTCCTCGGTATTCAGCGGCGTGGTGGATAGCACCGGCTCCGTTGAGGTTAAGCCTCTCGACGTACAGGATGCGCCGGTACAGATCGTCCGTAATGAATTCATGCGCCGCATGAAGGAAATGCAGATGATGCAGGGCATGAACGCCGATATGTTCCCCGACTCCTATCAAGTCGTCGTGAACGGCAACAACCCCCTGATTAAGGAGCGCCTACTCGATGTCGAGGACGAGGCTACCCGTACCGACAACGCCAAATATTTGTATCAGCTCGCGAAGCTGAGCCAGCAGATGCTTAGCGGTGCCGAACTGAAGGCCTTCATCGATCGGTCGCTGAAGAACATGTAAGCGGGGCGTTCCACGCGTACGTACCTACTCGCCGGCGTGTTTCCGTAAGGAGGCACGCCGGCGTTGGTTACAGGCGAAACTCTCCCGCTGGCCCGCGGAGGGTGATCTCGATCCGCTCCACTGGCGCGGATACCGCCACCGCATCCGTAGCAAGGGCGGCGAGTAAGGGCGTCAGGCTTTCCGGCGTGGGGTGGTATAGCCGCAGCTCCGTCAGGCGAAGACCCACGTCCGGGAGGGCATCGGTAGGGTGAACGGCCTGCGCGCCTCCCCAGTCGATCAGGAAGGGGAGCACCGACACGGCGGGGTGAGTGCCGGGATCGGTTAACCGCCACCGGAGGGTGTCGCCGTTCGGCAACCGCCGTTCGCCGGTTTGTATCCGGGTGTCCTTCCCGAGCAGTTTGGCCTTCGTGATGATGTCAGCTCCTGCGTTTACCGCCCACCTACTCACGGTTGGACCGTTTAGGAGATCGATGCCCATCCAGCGCGGAGGAGCGACGGTAGCGGCGGGATCGGGCGCCAGTAATTCAAGATAAGAGCGGGGTCCGAGCCGCAGGAGGCAATTGTGCGTCCCGCGATCCGGGTGGCGACCGCCGACTGATGGAGACAGGCCCAGCAGCGAAAACCGTTCGGTGGCTTCTTCCAGGTCGGGAACGCAGTAAACCAGGTGATCTAGCATTTGCCAAAGGTAAAGCCTAACTTTGCGGAGCTTTTTTCGCTGGACTACCCCGACAACCGATTTTTGTATGCGTTGCCTCCTGTATTTGTGCTTTTTTTGTCTCTGTACGTCGCTCGCCGCCCAGAAGCGGGGTAATCCGGCCCTTTCCGACGGAACTCCGCTCCAGCTGCAGTTCGATACGATGCTGGATGTGTCCAATCGCTACCGGGAGAACAATGACGAGTTTAAGGTCGTGCGTAGACTGTACCTCGATGCCTTTATGAGTAACGTAAGTGATTCGATTGCCATCTACACCCAACGAATCAGCCAACTGGAGTCGGATAAGGCACGCTTACAGGCCCAGATCGACGGCAACGCCTCCCAGGTAGCCGACCGCGACGCTACCATTGCCGAACTCAACGCCGAGCGCGATAGCGTAAGTCTGCTGGGCTTCCAACTGGCGAAGGATACCTACAGTATCATCATGTGGTCCCTGGTACTGGGGCTACTCGTGGCCTTCCTCGTGGCCCTGGCCGGAACGCGGGTAGCATCGTCCAATAATAACGAGTTGAAGCGGGAGCGCGACAAGTTGGCCGCCGAGCTCGAACAAAGTCGGAAAAGCCGCCTTACCGTAGAGCAGGACCTGCGCCGTCAGCTACAAGACGAAATCAATCGTCGTAACCGTTAGTGGCGTTTGGAGGTCCGAAAATTAAGATTTCGTACACAATAGATCGAGCGACTGATCGGTTTAACTAGCCGTGGATCGGACCACCGCGCGTGCAAGGACCGCCCGGAAGACCGCCCCGCCATAACAAATAACTGGACTACCAACGCCACATGAAGATATTGCTAAAGACGCTTCCCTACCTCTGCCTGGTGCTGCTGGTCGCGAGCTGTAACCGCAACAACGAACGATCGCGTACGACCAACTGGAAGTACAACGACGAGAAGTGGGGTGGCTACGAACGAAATGACGACTTCGACGGTCAGGAAACGCCCCCGAACATGGTGCTCATTCCGGGCGGTACGTTCGTGATGGGTTATACGGAAGAGGACGTTCCCTACGACTGGGACAACATTCCCCGCCGCGTCACAGTGGCGAGCTTCTACATGGACCAGACCGAGATCGCCAACGAAGACTATCTGCTATACCTCGACTGGACGCAGGATGTATACAGTGAGTACCCCGAAGTACTGCTGGCCGCCCTGCCCGACACATTGGTATGGCGCGACGAGCTTTCCTTCAATGAGCCCTACGTGACCGGTTACCTGCGTCACCCCGCTTACGCCCAGCACCCCGTGGTGGGTGTCTCGTGGGTACAGGCGCGGGAGTACAGCCGCTGGCGGACCGACCGCGTAAACGAGGCCATCCTCATCGATAAGGGCATTCAGGAGGAGCGACCCGACCAGAGCGGTTCCGACGTTTTCGTTACGGATGCTTACCTCGCCGGACAGTACGAAGGGGTAGAGCGTAAGGGTAAGAAGGATATGAAAACCGGCGGCACCCGCCCGGTACGTCTTGCCGACGGCATCCTACAGCCCGATTTCCGCCTGCCTACCGAAGCGGAATGGGAGTATGCCGCCCTGGCCCTGCAGGGACTGCAGGAAAACGAAAAGGACGAGAACTACACCGACCGCCGCATCTATCCCTGGAGCGGTACGAGCCTTCGCTACCAGAAGCACGACAAAAACCAGGGTAAGATGTACGCCAACTTCAAGCGCGGAGCTGGTGACTACAGTGGTATCGCCGGAAAGCCGAACGACGAGAACATGATCACCAGCAACGTCTTCGACAACTTCCCCAACGACTTCGGCCTGTACAACATGGCCGGCAACGTCAACGAGTGGGTGCTGGACCTTTACCGTCCGCTCACTACCCAGACGCTGGTCGACGTACAGAACCACGACCTGAACAGCTTCCGCGGTAACGACTTCCAGAATATCAAGCGCGATCAGGACGGCAAGGCCGTCGAAAAGGACAGCCTCGGACGTCTCATCTACGTACCCGTAGAGGATGCGGAGGTGGCCGATCGCGATAACTACAACCGTGGTCGGGTGTACGACTACCTCGACGGTGATGAGGAGAGCGGTGCGGAGTACGCTACCGATCGGTATACCCTCATCAGCGACAAGGCCCGGGTGTACAAGGGCGGCAGCTGGGCCGACCGTGCTTACTGGCTCAGCCCCGGTACCCGTCGCTTCCTGGATCAGGATCGTGGTTCGCGGACTATCGGATTCCGGTGTGCCATGGTACGGGTCGGCAACAGTGCCGGCGTGGATGAAGCCAAGGTCAACCGCTTCGGCATCAAGCCCGGTAAAACGAAGAACCGGCGACGTTCCCGTCGTTAGGATCATAGGACACTCCTAAAATGCCCCGCCCGAAATATCGGACGGGGCATTTTTAATTGACCCCCCTCCCGTAGTTTTACGCGATGAATCCTTTCGTGCGTATTCCGGATCTGTACGAGATCTACCTCCGCCATCCGGTGATCAGTATTGATAGCCGGCGGGTAAGTCAGGGCGGACTTTTCGTGGCCCTGCGCGGCGATCGCGTCGACGGAAATCACTATGCGGCCCGTGCGCTGCAACAGGGGGCGGCCTACGCGATCGTCGACGACCCGGCGGTGATACCCGATACCGGTGACGGTCGCTACCTCCTCGTAGAGAACAGTCTGCTGGCACTGCAGCAGTTGGCACGTCACCACCGTCAGGAGTTCATGATGCCCGTACTGGCCATCACCGGCAGCAACGGAAAAACGACGACCAAGGAACTGATCGCGGCGGTCATGTCACAGCAGTACGGAGTCCACGCCACGCCCGGTAACTACAACAATCACCTGGGATTACCCCTGACGATCCTGTCCATGCCCGCCGACACCGATCTACTGATCCTGGAAATGGGTGCGAACCATCGGGGCGAGATCGCAGCCCTCTGCGAGATCGGTCGACCGACCCACGGACTGGTGACGAACGTCGGCGACGCTCACCTGGAGGGTTTCGGGGGCCGGGAGGGAGTACGCAAGGGGAAGGCCGAGCTGTTCGAGTTTTTGGCCGATACCGGCGGAATCGCCTTTGTCAATACCGATGAACCTCACCTGATCGACATGGCCGGAGGCAGAGTACGGGTGATCCCCTACTTCACCAGCGCATCCCCCTCCCCGCTCGTCCAGGGGGTAGAGGTGAAAACGGAGTCCGTACATCCTAAGATCAGCGTCAGCTACCTGAGTGAGCACCGTGAACTCGTTACCTGCGTGACCCAGCTCAGCGGTATGCACAATCTGCAGAACGTGAAATCCGCCGTTGCGGTAGGAAAATACTTCAAGGTTCCGGGCGCATCCATCGCTGCCGCCCTTACCGCTTACCATCCTGAAAACCACCGCAGCCAGTGGATGGAGCACCGTAAACTGCGTTTTTACTGGGACGCGTATAATGCCAATCCGAGTAGCGTCCTCGCGGCGCTGACGGGTTTCGCGGCCGCGACTACACCCGAAGAAAGCGTGGTAGTCCTCGGAGAGATGCGGGAATTAGGGGTGGCGGGTCCGGCCGCGCACCGGGAAGTGGTGTTGCGGGCGGGGCAGGTCGCGCGGACCGTATTATTGGTGGGGGCGGAGATGAAGTCGGTTGCTGAGGAGTTTGAGCGACCGTACTTCACCAGCAGTACGGAATTAGCGGATTGGTTCTGGCGGCAGGACTGGTCCGGAAAAACGATCTTCGTGAAGGGCAGTCGGGGGAATCGTCTGGAAGCGCTGCTCGCGCAGGATTAAACTTCGATGGCGCGGGTTTCGGGCTGGTGTTCCGGGCTTTCTTGCATGACTCCCCGGGGATTGCCCAGATAGTACAGCGTATCTCCCGTCGACACCGACACCGCTGCTTCCCCCGCCGGGATGAAGGTGATGTCTCCGTGCTCCGCGCAGCGTAGGTAAAGGGGGATGGCCTTTTCTTCCCGGAGTTGCGCGAGTACCGTCGGGTAGTCGGCGGTTTCGGTCAGTTCCACGGCTTGCACTTCCCCGAAATTACGGGCGGCCCGGTTGAAGAGCAGATAGCTGGCGTAGTGTCCGAAGAGAGCTTCGTGGCCGTAGCGCTGTGCCTGAATTTCCTTGCGGGTGACCAGGCGGTAGGCTCCGCGGATGCCTTCCCGGCTACGGTAGTTGTTGAGCAAATAGAAGTTATCCTCGTCGTTGCCGGTAAGGGCGAGGATGTAGCCGATGTCCGTCAGGTCGATCTGGCTATCGAGTTCGTCGGAATTGAACTGCACCTTGATGACGTTCAGATGTACTTCCTCCGCGATATCGAATTCCGCGCGGTTGGGGGTTACGAGCGTTACGTCCCTTCCGCTCTCCTGCAGCGACAGTCCTAGCTGGCGGGCACCTTCGGAGGCCCCGAAGATCAGTACGCCACTTCCGCGGGGCAGGCTGACCCGGAGCTTACGCGCGATGTAACCGGCCAGGGTAGCGTTGAGGAGTACGGTACCCAGTACGATCAGAAAGACTAAAGGGGTGATGTACTCGGCATCCGCGATTCCTTCCTTTGCCAGTTCGATACCGAATAGGGATGCGACGCCCGCCGCCACGATGCCCCGCGGCCCGACCCAACTGATGAAGGCCTTGTCCCGCCAACTGAGGTCCGACTTCATCAAACTCCAGAACACCCCGAGGGGGCGGGCCAGAAAGACGACGACCAAAAAGACGAGGAGGCTTTCCTGGGTCAGCACCAGAGTGATCTGATCCACGGTCATGTTGGCCGAAAGCAGAATGAAAAGCAGTGAGATCAGCAGAAGGGTTAGGCTTTCTTTGAAGTCGAGAATGTCGTGCAGGAAGGGGACCTCCCGGTTGGCCAGGTAAGCGCCCATAACTACGGTGGTGAGGAGGCCACTTTCGTGGACGATAGCGTCCGAAACCAGAAAGGCGCCGACCACGAAGCCCAGGGTAACGATGTTGAGCAGGTACTTAGGCACGTAAAACCGGCTGATCAGGAAGAAGAGCAGGTGACCGATCACGAAACCCAGGCCGATGCCGACCAATCCCGCCTGGAAGAACTTTACCAGCGACTGGTACACCGTCGCCGCCGGGTCGTAGTAGGCGACGATGAAGTTGTAGAATAGTACGGCGAGGAACGCGCCCACCGGATCGATGACTATGCTTTCCCACTTCAGTACCGTCGCTACCTGTCGCTTGACGTTGATCTGCCGCATAATGGGAGTGATGACGGTAGGACCGGTGACCACGATGAGGGTGGAAAAAAGGAAGGCGATCTGCCAGTTGAGGCCCATGACGAAGTGCGCCGCAAAGCCGGCAATGATGGTCGTCGTGAAGGCGCCGTAGGTGGTCAGGCGAAAGATGCTATCGGCTAATCCCCGGATTTCCTTGAGGCGTAGGGTCAGTCCGCCCTCGAAGAGGATGAGTCCGATGGATAAAGACACGAAACTGTACAGCAGATTACCCGGGAACAAACCGGTACCCGCCTCGCTATCGAAGCGGGGGCTGAGCAGTCGGTGCCCGCTGTACCACTCCCAGCCCGGACCAATGAGTATGCCCGCTAAAATTAGGGGAAGAATTGCGGGAACCCGCAGTCGCCAGGCGATCCACTGGGCAACGACGCCAATGATGATCAGGCTTCCGATTTCGTACATGGAAGTAAATTGCCAGGGATGGGAAGTTGTTTATCCGTTGCGGGGGTTATCTTCGCCGGCCAGACCCTTACTAAAACCCAACCCGTGACCCGCCAGGAATTTGACGCTTCGCTTGCCGAAGCCGCCCCACCGCCGTCCTTCGGTCGCGAGCTCACGTCCCTCTGGTGGATCTCCCGAAACCAGTGGCAGCGCGCCCACGACCTGGTCGACAAGGCACCCGGCCCCGACGCCGCCTGGGTACATGCCTACCTGCACCGGGTGGAGGGAGACGAGGCAAATGCGGGATACTGGTACCGGCGGGCCGGTAAGCAAAAACCAGACCTCGGCCTGTCCAAGGAGCGAGATGCCCTCCTCGAGTATTTTCTGAGTAAATAAGATGCCGGGAACAAACGGCGTTTACTTCCAAACTCCTTCCATGCGCATTGTTTTTCTGCTCCTGCCCGTTTTCCTGCTTACCCACTGTGCCCGTCCAATCGCGAAATTTTCCCCGGTGGAACGGAGCGTGGCCGCGGCCGACACCGTGGCGTTCCGCAATGCGTCACAAAAGGCCGTGGCGTATCACTGGGATTTCGGTAACGGAAAAACCAGTACCGTGGCCGAGCCGGAGATGCGGTACTTCAAGTCCGGAGACTACGCGGTCGTGCTTACGGCTACGAACGAAAAAGGTAAATCCAGAACCACCACTCAAACCATCACCGTGACTCCTCCCAACGAATGCCTCGTCCGAATTGAAACCAGCCAGGGTGATATGCTCGCCCGACTGTCCGACCTCACCCCCCAGCACCAGGACAACTTCGTCAAACTGGCGGAGGAAAATTTTTACGATAGCTTGCTCTTTCACCGGGTCATCGAAGGATTCATGATCCAGGGCGGCGATCCCGACAGTAAGAACGCCGCTCCGAATGCCCGCCTCGGAAGCGGGGGACCGGGGTACCAGGTGCCCGCGGAATTCGATCCCTCGCTGGCCCACGTGAAGGGGGCTATCGCGGCGGCCCGCACCAACAACCCCCAGAAACTGAGCAGCGGCTCCCAGTTTTACATCGTGCACGGTCGGCCCGTCACCGAAGCGGAACTTAACCGGCAGGAGAGTCAAACCGGGGTCCGCTACCCCAGCGACGTGCGGGAAGCTTACCTCCAACACGGGGGTGTTCCCTTCCTGGATCAGAATTATACCGTCTTCGGTCAGGTGATCGAAGGACTGGATGTCATCGATAAGATTGCCGCAATGGCGACCGGCGCCGGCGACCGGCCCCAGGAGGATGTATCCATGAAGATTTCATTGGTGCGTTAGGAGATTCCTATCTTCACCGCCCTAGGACAATCCAGCGGAATGAAGGATACGACAATATTGGGCGTCGACGTAGGCGCAACCGGGTTTAAGGGCGGACTGGTAGATATCAAGACCGGGGCCATGCTCACCGAACGCTTTCGCTTCGATACCCCCCAGCCGGCGACTCCCTCCGCCATGGCGTACACCTTCCGTAGTCTGATCGATCACTTCGAATATTCGGGCGTCGTCGGAGTCGGATTTCCGGCCGTGGTGCACCGCAATGTGGCGGGAAGCGCCTCGAACATCGATAAGGCCTGGATCGGCACCTCCATCTCCGAGACTTTCGGCCGGATGCGTGACGTATCTATCTATGCCCTTAACGACGCGGATGCCGCCGGTATCGCTACCATGAACTTCGGCACCGGCCGCTCCCATAAGGAAGACGGTACGGTGGTAATGATCACTATCGGTACCGGGCTGGGTGGGGCTATGTTTCTCGACGGCGAACTGATCCCCAACTTCGAACTCGGACAGCTCTATCTGAAGGGGATGGACATGGTCGCCGAAAAGTGGATCTCTAACAAGGTGCGAAAGGACAATAATATGGACTGGAAGACCTTCGGAAAGCGCCTGAACAAGTACCTGAAGCACGTAAACTCCATCCTGAACCCCGATCTGATCATTCTCGGTGGCGGTGGCAGTAAGTACTACCTGGACTATAAGAAGTACCTAAAGTGCGAATGCGAGATCAAACCCGCCGAAATGCGGAACACCGCCGGTACCGTCGGCGCCGCCCTGTATGCTTACCAGCGTCACCACCGGAAAGTAGCGGCGGTGTAATTATCCGCCGATCGACCAGGTCGCGCCCTCCTTACCGTCCTTGACCACAATGCCGGCTTCGGTCAGGGCATCGCGCAATTTATCGGAAAGTGCCCAGTCCTTATCGGCCCGGGCCTGTTGACGCAGATCGAGAATGATCTGCATGGCATGGCTGAGTGCCTCTTGCTCCGCTCCCGCGCTTGCCGCCTCATTTTTAAGTCCTAACACGTCGAATAGGAGCGTACCCAATCCCTCCCGAAAGGCCGTAAGCCGTGCGGGACTCACTTCCCCCAACGACAACTGACCGCCCTGCAGCGCGTTGATGCGGGAGACGAGTTCGAACACGCGAGCCAGGGCACGGGGGGTGTTGAAGTCGTCGTCCATTTCCGCGTAGGCGGCCGCGAGACCCTCTTCGAGTTCCTTGCCGACGGTATCGTTCTGGCCACCGCCCTTTGCTTCCATTTCCTGTAGGCTACTCCAGGCGTCCAGGAGGCGGGTATATCCTTTCTTAGCGGCCTGGAGGGCTTCGTCGCTCAGATCCATCGTACTCCGGTAATGGCTCTGGAGCATGAAGAAGCGGACGACCATGGGATCGTAGCCTTCGGAGACGTGCTCGCTGTCGCCGCTGAAGAGTTGCTCGGGCGTGATGGTGTTGCCGTCCGATTTCGACATCTTCTTGCCGTTCATGAGCAGCATATTGGTGTGTATCCAGTAGCGGGCACCGGCGTGGCGGCAGGCGCCGACGTTCTGGGCGATCTCGTTCTCGTGGTGGGGAAACTTGAGGTCGTTGCCACCGCCGTGAATGTCGAACTCCTCACCGAGGTACTTGGTGCTCATGGCCGAGCATTCCAGGTGCCAGCCCGGAAAACCCTCGCCCCAGGGGCTGTTCCAGCGGAGGATATGCCCTTCGTGAGCTTTCATCCAGATGGCGAAATCGGAAGGGTTGCGCTTTTCATCCTGTGCCCGCAGTTCCCGACTTTCGGCCAGCAGCTCGTCGATGCGGCGGCCGGACAGCTCTCCGTAGCGATCGTCGTTGGCGGCGTTGTAGGCTTCCACGTCGAAATAGACCGAACCGTTTACCTCGTAGGCAAAACCGTTGCGAATAATTTCCTGCACCAGTTCGATCTGCTCGATGATGTGGCCGGTGGCCCGGGGTTCGATGCTGGGGGGCAGCGCATTGAGCGTACGCATGACGTCGTGGAACTGGTTGGCGAATTTCTGGGCGACCTCCATGGGTTCCAACTGCTCGAGGCGGGCGCCCTTACTCATGCGGTCCTCTCCGTCGTCGGTGAGGTGACCCACGTCGGTGATATTGCGGACATAGCGCACCCTGTAGCCCTTAGCCATGAGGTAGCGATATACGATATCGAAGCTTACGAACGTGCGGCAATTGCCTAGGTGGACGGGGTTGTACACCGTCGGACCGCAGACGTACAGTCCGACGTAGCCTTCGTGAAGGGGCGTGAAGGTTTCCTTTTCACGGGTAAGGCTGTTGTAGACGGTTAGATCGGTGGGCATGCGGAACGGGATTTCAGGGCGCGAAATTACGGTATTCGGGGAGGATGGGGCCGGAAGACACCGTTGGACGGTGTGACACCGTCCAACGGCTATAGCGGTCCAACGGCTATAGCGGTCCGACCGCTATAGCCGTTGGACCGGTGCCGGTGCCGGTACAGATGCGGCTCGCCCCCCGCCCTCACCCCATCTCCCACAGGTACCGACTCGCATAGCTGCGGTAGGGCCGCCAGGGTTCGGCCGCCGCGAGCATCGCGGTTACTAATGCCTTACCCTTCAGGTGGTGAAGATCGAAAAGAGCGATGAGGTTGCGGCGCACCACGAGATCATCGAGGGGAAGCAGGTCGGGGCGTTTCAGGACGAACATCAGGACCATCTCGGCGGTCCACTGGCCCACGCCACGGATCTGGGTCAGAAGCGCCAGTATCTCTTCATCGCTGAGTCGCGACCAGTCCTGATCGATCAGCTTATGTTCGAGCCAGAATTCCGCGACCCCGTGCAGGTACCCGGCCTTGGACCTGCTCATGCCCACGGCCCGCAAGTCGGTCTCGCTCAGATCGAGCACGCGCTCCGGGTGGGGGTAGCCGTCAGGAAACAGGTCGAGAAAGCGGCCGAAGATGGTACCCGCGGCCCGACCGCTCAGCTGCTGGTAGGTAATGGAGCGAAGCAGACCGAAGTAGACGTCGCCCCCGTGATCGGGGCGGGGCTTTAGCGTATGGCGCTCGATGAGGGGTGCCAGCTTGTCGTGGCGGCGTAGGTGGTCGGCAATTGCGGGATCGATCATGGACAGCCGATCCGGAAGCTAGGTTCGGGGACTTACGCCTTCGTAGTGCTTGCGGGTATCCGCCTCCGTGATGGGTTGACCGCCATTACTGCGGGCACGGACGATACGACCGACGAATAGCAGGTGATCGCCGGGGGTAGTCAGGGCATCCTCGAGTTTGCATTCCAGAGTAGCAATGCCGCAATCGAGCAGGGGAGCGCCGGTTTCGCCTTCTTCGTAAGATATACCGTTGACGGAGTGATTGCTGTAGTCGACCTCCGTTTGCTGAGCGAACTTCTGGATGAGCTGTTCATCGTCTTTGCCGAGTACGGAGAGGGAGAAGGACTGCGCCCGCTGAATCGTTTCATTGAGATCGCTGTCCTTCTGTACGGCGATCGTAATCAGCGGTGGCTCGAAGCTCGACTGCATGGCCCAACTGACGGTGGCGGCGCTGACCCAATCTTCGTCGCGGCTGGTCAAGTCTTGCCCGTCCTTACGGGTAGCGACGATGTAATAACCGTAGGAAAGTTGTTTGAGGGCTTTGTCGAGGTCTTGACGGGTGGCGGATTGGTCGGCCATAAGAATAGATAGTTTACGTGGATAATGCTTTATGTCCGGAGCGAAGCAAGTCGGTGGTGTGGTCCCGGAAGCCGGACTTATACCCGGAATCCGGTGAGCACGCGCCCGTCCCGCATCACTTCGCGCCGGGCTTATCCAACGGCCGGCTTTCCGGAGATGTTCGGGAAGCGCGGGAGCGGTGAGGGTCGGCCAAACAGCGGAGAAGGGGGAAATTGTCCGCCGCCGCGCCATCTTTTTATGACGACTTCATCCGCTTACGGGGCCTACCGCGTTACGTTGCTTCCGGGATGTCACATTGCTCCCGCGTACCCGCCGCATATGAAATATCTTCCGCTCTTTCTACTGTCGCTCTTGCTGCTCGGTTGTCAGGATGACGATGATCCGGTGACTACCCTGCCGGAGGCCGACCTTACGCTTGATTTCCGGACCGACTACGCCGGACGCCCCCTGGCGATTCAACGGGGTACTTATGCCTATCCTTCGGGGGGGCAACTGAAGGTGCTGTTGTTCCAGTTTTACGTATCGGATTTGGAAATCCTTCCCGCCGACGGAAGCGCGGCCATCCGGCTCAGCGACATCGATCTGATTCGGTGGATGTCGGCCGGTGACGACGCGACTACCAGCCGCACGTACCGGGTGCCGGAGGGGGATTACCGGGGTATCCGCTTCGGGCTGGGGGTGAAACCCGAACTGAACGCCCGCGACCCCAGCGACTTTGCGGCCGATTACGTCCTCAACGAAGCCGAATTCTGGGGGCCGACCACCCGCTACGTCTTCGCTAAGATCGAGGCCAATGCCGATCTGGAGGGCGACGGCACCTTCGATTCGGGACTGAGCTACCATTTGGGCAGCGATGCTCTGTATACGACCGTGAGTTTCAATCAGGACTTTACCGTAACGGCCGGCGCGGACCCCGGCCTTACCGTGGTGGCCGACGTGCTGCGGGCACTGTCCGGTGGTGGGGAAACCTTCGACATTCGGGATCCGCAGAAGCGTAACGTGCACGGCGGCAATCAGGAAGTAGGGCGGAACATCTGGGAGCGACTTTCCCGGCAGTTCCGGCTGGAAATCGGGGAGTAAGCTTGCGGTGGCTGCTCTATACGCTCGTGCTGCTCGGTGTAGCTTGCCGGGAGGTGGAAGAGCCGCCCCCCTACGCCGCTATACTTTACCCCGCCGGTAATCCCTCTACCGAAGCGGGCATAGCGCTGGGGCGAAAGCTGTTCTTCGATCCGGTGCTGTCGGCCGACGGTTCCGTGAGCTGTGCATCCTGCCACCAGCCCGCGCGCGCCTTTTCGGACGGACGTCCGGTGAGCGTGGGCACGGCGGGCCGGGCAGGTACGCGTAACACCCCCGGACTGACGAACGTCGGCTACTTCCACCAAGCCCTGTTCTGGGACGGCCGGGCCGAAAATCTGGAGGCCCAGGCACTGCATCCGGTCGGGACCGCCCACGAGATGGGGGGAAGCTGGCCGGAAGTGATTGAAAAACTGCGGGCTCGACCGGACTACGTGGCAGCCTTTCGTGCCGCCTTCGGAAAAGTGATGCCGGATTCGACCCTCGTAGGTCGGGCCCTGGCGCAATTTCAGCGTACGCTCGTCTCGACCGACAGCAAGTATGACCGGGTGCGGCGGGGGGAGGAAGAATATACGCCGGAGGAGGCCCGGGGGCACGCGATCTTCTTTGACTTTGGCGACGATCCCAGCTGGGCCTACGCAAACTTTCCGAAGGGGGAGTGCGCGCACTGCCACACGCCGCCGCACTTCACCAACCAGCGTTTCGAGAATAACGGACTGGACGAAGCCGTGGACCTGGCGGCCTTCGTTGATCCGGGGCGGGGGAACGTCAGTGGCCAGGTATACGATAATGGTCGGTTCCGTAATCCCTCCTTGCGTAACGTGGCGCTGACCGCGCCCTACATGCACGACGGGCGTTTCCGTAGTCTGGAAGAAGTGATCGACCACTACGACTCCGGGGGGCGGTACGCGGAAAACCGGAGTCCGAACGTTCACCCCCTACACTTGAGTACCGGAGATAAAGCGGCTTTGGTCGCCTTCCTGCATACCCTGACCGACACCTCCTCTGTTAGTAAAGTGCGGTGACGACGCGATCCACTGGCCACAACATCTTTGCCTATCCTATGCTCCGTACCTGCTACTTTATCGGTCTACTGGGACTCTTTGCGGCCATAGGCTGTGGGGAGGAAGTGGGCGGAGACCCCCCCGTAGTGGATAGTGGAGCGATCCAGGGCCCCAGTGCGCCCACCCCCTACGCGCTGGAGGTGCCGGACTACTTCCCGGCGCCCGTAGTAGATCCCGACAACCCCCTGACGGAAGAAGGTATCGAGCTGGGCCGGCACATCTTCTACGATAAGGAGATTCTGAGCTCCGACGGATCGATGTCCTGCGCCAGTTGCCACCGGCAGGAACTGGCCTTTACCGACGGACTGAACCGCTCCGTCGGCATCCGTCAACTCGAGGGAGGGCGTAGCGCGATGTCGCTGGTGAACCTGGCCTTTAACCCGAACGGCTTCAACTGGGACGGCAGTTCGACCCGGCTGTGGGAGCAGGCTATCCACCCGGTGGAGGATATGTTGGAACTCGACAACGACTGGGAGGAAGTACTGCGCAAGTTGCGCACCCACGACGACTACCCCGCCCGTTTTCGCGCTGCCTTCGGGGTCGATAACCGGTCGGAAATTACCCGTGAGCTTACCGTTAAGGCCATTGCCCAGTTCGAGCGCACCATCATTTCCGCGGATAGTAAATACGACCGGGTCGTGTACCGGAATACCGACTTCTTCACCGAAGCCGAGCAGCTGGGAGCCGACAGCCTATTCTTCGTCGAGAACGTGCCGCCGGGGACGCTGCATCCCGGTTGCGGCCACTGTCACAACGCCCCGGGTTTCGGGGACAACCGCTTCCGGAATAACGGTATTGAAGACGTGGCCTCCCTCGACGACTTCGTGGACAAGGGGCTCGGCGGAGTCACGGGCAGCCGCTTCGATAATGGCAAATTTCGCACCCCTACCCTGCGCAACATCGCCCTCACCGCACCCTATATGCACGACGGGCGCTTCAAGACGCTAGAGGAGGTACTGGATCACTACGCCGGCGGCGGCCACGATCTGGAGAACGAAGATCCCAACATTACGGGCTTTCCGCTGACGGAGCGCCAGAAGGCGGCTTTACTGGCCTTCCTGGGCACCCTGACCGATGAGTCGCTGCTCACCGACGAACGCTTCTCCGCGCCCCGCTAAAGAGAATAGTTTCCCACTTATCTTTGGGTATGCAGGCGCTTCATTATCCCCTCACCCTCACCTTCAGGATCACCACGCTGGCCAACGACTTTACGGCTACCGATGCCGGTGGTCGGGTCGTCGCCTACGTCCGCCAGAAGATGTTGCGGCTGAAGGAAGACATCCAGATCTACAGCGACGAGCGGCGTTCGCAGGTCCTTTATAACATTAACGCGGACCGGTGGATCGACTGGTCGGCCGCCTACCAATTTACGGATGCACGCGGTACGCCCTTTGGTAAGGTGGCACGTAAGGGCTGGCGGTCCGTCTGGCGGGCGGAGTACGAAATCATCGACCAGCACGATCGCCCCCAGTACCGCATCCGGGAAGAAAACGGGTGGGTGAAGGTAATGGACAGTCTGCTCGGCCAGATTCCCGGGGTAGGCCTGCTTAGCGGATACGTCTTCAACCCCTCCTACCTCGTCACCGACCACCGGGATCGCGAAATTGCCCGTCTGACGAAGGAGCCCTCGTTTTTTGGCCGCCGGTTCCGGATCGACAAACTCGGCCGCACCGAAACGGACGACGATAATCGTATTCTACTGGGTTTGATGATGATGATCCTGCTGGAGCGGCGGCGGGGGTAAGCTGACCGCGACGCCAGTTTTAATCGGTGACGGTTGGATGGTTCGGGGTACGGTTCGTGAGCTCCGCCGCGGTACGAAGCGGCGGGAACGCAGGAGCTGTAGGATACGGGCCAAGAGCAGTAGTTCTGGGTAATTCCTCCGGAGGATTTGACCATTTTTCCGATGTATCGGTCTGGTGGGAACAATACCTGTAATATGAATGGCTGTGCCGATAAACGTACATTGCGCCAAACACGCTGGTATATGCTTCGCTTCGCTTCGGTACTTCTATTTGTTCTGTTTGCAACGTCCCTAATAGCGCAACAGGGTCACGGTCACGGGCACAATCACACGGGTGACCGGGCCATCCGTTTTCCGGATACCGAGGCGTACCTCACGCTGGTGTGCGACTTTCACCAGCATACCGTATTCAGCGACGGCAGCGTGTGGCCGGACGTTCGCATCCAGGAATCGCTGCGGGACAGCGTCGATGCCATCGCGATGACCGAGCACCTGGAATATCAGCCCCACGCCGACGATATTCCCCACCCCGACCGGAACCGCAGCAACGTGCTGGCCGAGGAATACGCCCGGCCTTACGATATGATCGTCATACCCGGTGCGGAGATTACCCGTGATCTGCCACCGGGCCACGTAAACGCCATTTTTATCGAAGACGCCAACAAGCTGTTGGGGGGCGATAGCCTGGCCGTATTCGCCGAGGCTCACCGGCAGGGCGCCTTTACCTTCTGGAACCACCCCAACTGGGTAGCGCAGCGGCCGGACGGCGTAGCACGGCTCACCCCGTTTCACCGCGACCTGATCGAACGGGGGTGGTTGCACGGCATTGAGGTCGTCAACGACCTGACGATTAGTAAGGAAGCGTTGCAGATTGCCCTGGATCACGATCTGGCCATCATGGGCACGTCGGACATTCACGGCCTGATCGATTACCAGTTCGAGATCGGCGAGGGCGGTCACCGACCGGTAACCCTGGTGCTGACGGAGGAGCGCAGTGCCGCCGCGATCCGTCGGGCCCTGGATGCCCGGCGAACCGTAGCGTGGTTCGAGAATACCCTGGTGGGTAAGGAAGCGAACGTGCGGGCGGTGGTGGCGGCTAGCGTGAGCGTTGCGCGCGCTTACTACCGGGGCCCGTCTTCCATCGCCGATGTCGTGATTCGTAACGATAGCGATGCCGACTACCTGGTCGAGAACCTGAGCGGCTATTCCCTGCAGACCGATCTGGGTATTCTGCGTTTCCCTCCGCATTCGGAAACGGTGGTGTCCGTTATGACCGACGAGCAGCTACCGTCGTTCGATTTGCGTCTGCGCTTCCTGAATGCCGTGACGGCGCCGGAGGAGCGGCTGGAAATGACCCTGCCGGTAGTAGTGGAGTAGATGTCGGGGGCGCACGTTGATGTATTGATTAAGACGCATACTTGCCCTTTGACCGGGCGTACGGTTCCTAGACGCAGGGCACCAACCACGCGAATAGCCTGTACCTTCTCGGATACCACTTACCCCACTAGTGGTGGTTAGGGGATGATCTATATAACGAGCGCAGATGTTACAGATACTTTACGATGAGCGCTTCGCATCGGCGGGAGGGGACCTGAACGGGACAAAAATCGGTGGGTGGGAGACGGGTCGTCGGTTCGAACCGTGAAAATGGTAGTATTAGTGACAGGATAAGGAGAGGGTTAGGCAAGTCCGGGCCGTCGGGCACCGTTTGATTAGCGGGACCGAACTGCGTGTTTCCAACTGCCAGATGGCGTGTACACGTCAATTGCCGCAATCACGTCAACTGCCACAACTCCGTCAATTATGTGGTTTGGGTTATGTTGGAGTTGGCTGATATCCATAACCCCGCAGAACAAGCAGTAGGAAAAAAGAAGTTGACCAGCCACGGATCGGGTAGAGTTTACCGGATATGACACAACATTTAGGCCCATTTGTCTAGAAAATCATCATGCAAAAGGATTTTTAAATATTTAGCTATAGAAAAGGCATACTTAATTCAACTCCTCCAGATGAAATCTAATCAATTCATTTTATTGATGACAGTCTCGATGTCCATATTTATATCATGCTATAAAAACGAACGTGGGATGAACTCGCCGATAAAAGTAGAATATTTGCAATATGTGTCGGATACCTCAAATGTCTCCAGTGTGGACCCAGGAAATGATATCTCTAAAAGCTACATGACTAACCGATATGCAGTTTACACGCCAGCAAATAGTAACTTAATTGATTTATTACCCTTTCTAGATTCGATAATGTGCGCACTTTACTCGAAGAATCTGAAAAACTACGCACTAGCCAGCTATTCATTTTTGCAGAGGACAGAAATTACGAATAACCAAAATTTGGGTAAAAGTAGAAGGCAGTACGAGGATTATTCGGAGCAACATGATCTCATCATCACATATGATTGGGAATATGGTATTCTTCAAGGCCGCCATGTACACCCCGAAGGGAGCACGTTTCCCATAGAAAGCACATGGTACAAATGGGAATACGATTGTAATAAACTAACAAATGATCAAGGTAAATAGTGCTCCGCTCGGTTGCTTATAAAAAAACACTGCCCATAATTCGTCCGCACCGATCTATAACTTGCAAAGAGAAACAGTCTACCCCAGTTCGGAAAGCTACCGCGTAGAAACAGCCCGCACTACAAAGAATAAAAGAAAAGGACATCAGCCAACACTGCGCCATCGTCAAGCCGGCGGTGGTGCTTTTAGGTTTCGAAGAATCTTTAGAAAGCCATCCCAACGCTAATCACGGTCCGGATTACTGGCTAATGGTAGCCGGCCTGCGCTGGCGCCCCCGCTGGATGAATCGTCGTACGCGAAAAGCTAATATTAGCCCAACAGCATCACAATGTTAGCTACAACGAGGCAGTTCCTTGGATACGAAAAAAATTTCATAACTACCATGAATTCTATCCTGGCACAATGCAGAGAATTACTGAGACAGTTTATAGGTTGGAATAATTTCACTTCAGGAAATGAGAAACCTATAGATACCCGTCTAAAATGGTTAATCTATGACTCGGACGACAAAAGTATTAATTGTATTACTCATCGTATATGTGAACACACTATATGGTGGTACGCACAATAGTCCACAGGACCCTGATGTGTTGATTTACAATGGCGACACCGTTAGTATTTATAATTTAGTCATAGATGATGTGGTCCAAGAGTTAAGGCACGATCAGGGTAAGTTGTTTGATCTCAGTTTTCGATCTGGTGCAAGATTCAGTTGTTGGAGAGGCTATCAAGCTATATACGAAATAGCGGAGGAGAAAATGTTCTTAAACGCAGTAGTTGCGTGTGGTGCAGCCACTCAGTTTTTACAAGGCGACACAACAGTATTTTTAGACAGTTTGTATACTGACATCATAGAATATCAGAATGGAAGGTGGATAAAGTCTGCAAACACTACGATTACTATTGGAAATAGCAGTAATTTAGTACGTTGGGATGGTGTCTTTGATAGAGTATTTCAGTCCGAAAAGATAATTCGAATAAAGAACGGAAGAGTTATAGAGTCTGTTGACGTCATAAACTATATTGATGATCCAGATCGACTAAACAGAGGGCTCGGCGATACTATACATCAAATTTTATTTGAGCGTATTATAAGACTCGATTGGGTTGAGCTTAGTGACCTTGAATGCGCAGACGGAGATACCTATGTGGTAACTATTGATTCACGCGGCAGGGTCAAGGCAATATCTTTTGCCGACTACGAAACCAATGAACTCGATGACTACTGGGAAAACAAGATGTATAAGAAGTGCTTTACCCATCTAAAAAAAGCTCTTAAAGAACTGCGATTCGACGAAGTATACTGGCATGGTCAGCGATTCGATGATCGCATATATTTGACACTGTGGTATGAAGGTGGCAAACTTGAGAACTGGTCGGATTAAAATAATTGAATGAACACCGCGCCCATCGTCAATCGGAGCTGAGGGAGGGGGGTAAAGCTCCCGCTGGTCAGTTTCGGTCCATACCGACGCGCCGCCCCCACTCGTTGATTGTAGAGTCTATTCCTTCGTATTATTGAAGCCCCATCTGCAGTGGCGCACTGTCTGTTGCACGTAAAGCCGCCGTTAGGGAGGCTGACAATAACATCACCCCGAACTCTGAGAAGGTATAGTCCAGACTTAAAACATCGGAATTGTGCTAGGTTGGTAAAGTGCAATGAGGATTACTATTAAACCTACGGTTAAACTGTGAAAATTCAACAAGACATGTGGATATTTCGTAAACTATTCAGCAAAAAGAAAGGGCTAGTAAAGAGTCAAATCCATAATCAAAAAGAGGTACAAGACTCTATTGAACTTATGGATGAAGATATGTTTTGGAATATTATTGGCACCACTCTTTCTACAAGTAACGGAGATCATGTGAAGCAGCAGAATGATCTACAGAATGAGCTTCTGCAATTAGAAGCGATTGACATTTTGAAATTTGATAATAGGTTTCGGAGCTATAGAGGTGCTGCATACAACTGAGATTTGTGGGCAGCCGCTTATATCATTCAAGATGGATGTTCTGATGATACCTTTTCGGATTTTCGCGGGTGGTTAATAGGTCAGGGTAAGCAGCGATATTTTGAAGCTTTATCTGATCCAGAAACACTAATCACCTTTGATCATGATATAACAAATGCGGATTGGGAAGGGCTTAGCTATATTCCAACGATCGCTTACGAGAAAAAGACTGGACAACCTATGCCTCCCGGTATAGCGGAGAATCAAGTGATTAGTGGAGTTGAGTGGACAGAAGACGAAAATGATCTTAAAATTAGACTACCTGCAGTCTGGAAAAAATGGCAAACTACATAAAGGGGATACTAATGGTGCAGCCATTCGATTACGATTTTGCTCAATAGTTAGTGTTTAGGGCTATAAATAATGAGAATATAAAATTATATTTTTTCATATAGGATACGGCAAAAAGCTGTCATCGTGTTTTGAAATCGGCTGGCTTCGTCCTGTTTGAAACCTTACAACAGCTTAATTTCTTACGCATACGGTGTGCGACCACTTAGTGAGGATAATCGTTGTCCACATTGCCAGCTACGGTTTACTTTACAAAGTACATTTCCATTGCTCCTTTCCCCTTAGCGTGAATTTTGCCTCTGTATTTGCAATCGAAGTTATTTTTAACAAGTTGATACGTTAGTCCTGAAATATTTATTTCGCCAGGTTCCCCTGAGGACTCCATCCTACTTGCCGTGTTAATGGTATCGCCAAAGAGGTCATATCTGAATTTCTTCTTTCCCACTACTCCCGCCACAATGGGTCCGGAATGTATCCCGACTCTCATTCTCCACTTTATATCGTGGTTCGAATTTCTTTCTTCGAGGTAGTGAATCATCTCTCGTGCGGCTGTGATGCAATTAATAGCGTTTTCTTCAGTAATTCCTTCCCCAAGGCCACACGCAGCCAAATACGCATCACCAATTGTTTCAATTTTTTCTACCCCTGCCTCTTCAACGATTTCATCGAAGCGTCCGAAGATCTCATTAAGTTCGTTGACTAAAGTGATCTCCGAAATGGATGCTACTAACTCCGTAAAACCTTCGAAATCAGTAAATAAAATAGTCACATTGCCGTACTTTCGGGGAATTGTCCTACCGGTTTCTTTTAGATCCTTCGCTACATTTACCGGAAGAATGTTATGTAGAAGGTCGTCTGTTTTTTTCTGTTCGACCATTAGAGATTCCTCCGATCTGTCAATTAGTACAGACATACTCCAAATAAGTGCAAGGCAAATCAACCCAGTTATACTGATATTGACTACTTGTAATAAATAGGGATCTACTTTGTCATAATAAGCGTTAATGCTTGATTGAAGTAATACAATGAAAATCAACGTAAAACAAGCCATTATACTAAACCCATGGGCTAACTTCCTTGCCTTGCGGGGGAAAGTCATATAGGGCAGGATAATTATTAAAAAGCAAATGAACGCGACACCAGACGAGTATCCCAACAAAAAAAGAAATAAGAGAACCGATACGTACGAGGTCACAGTAAGCCATACGGTGGCCAAAATCCTCCGACCATTATGATTGAAGATTAACACAAGTAGAAACATCAATCCCAATAATGCATTGCTTCCGTAAATTAGCGGAGAGTCAGTGATACTAAATGTTATAAGCATCCAAATTGCATTATACATTGCACCTAAAATAGACGCTATATTCGTTACTTGTAAGTACCTGATGTCAGTGATAGAAAAGTTTTCATAAGCACCAATGCCAACCATTCTTTGAAAGAATTGAGATTCGTTTTTATCAGCAACTGACATTTTCGTTCTCTTTACTTTAGATTATCGATTGCCGCTCAATTGGAGCTAACGTGATTAACTGCGTGACCTGGGTAAATACGCAATGCGTATACTTAATTAAGTTAGCGTAAAATGAAAACTTAGCAAAAAATGATTTAAGCGGCGAACACCGCGCACAGCGTCAACCGGGGACTGAGGGAGTATTGGATAATTTGGTTTAGGAAGACCTTAGTCCAGAAACACCACCGTCCCACGCCGTCCAGTACCTAGATTGGTAGCTACCGCCCGATTAGTCTGGAGCGAAGCAAAGAGGCTTGTTGGTTCGGGCCACGCAGTTCTGAACTGCTATCTACGGGTAAGCGGATGATTCGGGAGGAGCCGTGTCGGCGGGGCAGGAAGTACCGTCCGTATACAGCGTTGCCGCAGGCGTAAATTCAGGTAATGTGCTCGGAAAGCCGATATGCCTCAGAATAGGTATTGCGGAACTCGCCGTGGACAGCCCGTTGGCGTAGGGCTTAGCCCGATGATTTAGCGACTGGCGGCCGACCAAGCAGATTAGAGAAACTGTGCGACTCCACGGCGGTGGTTCTGGGGAGCGGGTACAGGTTAAAGAATACGATGAAAGGGTGTTTGCGTTACAGCCTATGGTGAAATCATTCGGGGTCGTGCTCGCACCCGTTTCGATAACTCTCTCAGCTACGGCGGAGGGTACCTAATTATATGATTACCTTGCCGTCCGCGCAATCCGGGTAGGGGGTCATACTAAATGCGGTAATCGTATTTAGGGAAGTGATCAGGCTTGGGATGCCGGTATTCTGTTTTATCACATCCAATGCACGTAGATCCGCTAATGAGAATATTTATCTACTTACTAATATTGCTCGGGCCGACCTCCCTGGCCGGGCAATCCGTTGAGATCAAGGAGAAGAAAGGGGAAAAATATTTCGTGGTGAAGCGAGATGTTATTGCTGGGCCATTTGTCGTGATCAACAAGGTTTACGCAACTTCACAATACATCGTAAAAGACGCAAAGTGGGGTATTGTAAATGAGCAAGGAAGAGAGGTAGTTCCGGCCAGGTACGATTCAATATAACATGCTGCGGGAAATTACTACGTAGTAAAGGCAAAAGATAGATACGGTATAATTGATGAGTCGGGTGCAACGATCATAGAGCCTACCTTTCAGGACATAGATCACTTCACGCAGGATCAGAGCGGGTTAGTGAAATACGAAGATCGGTGGATGATATACAGGGACTCCGAATTGCACGGCGACGAAGAGCAACTGATCTTCAGGTCACCCGAAAAAATGCCAAAATTCAGCGATTGTGACGAGGGCGAGGTGAGCAAGAAAGGGATGAAGTGTGATATGAAAGAAATGCTGGACTTCATCTTCGACAATATAGTATACCCCCAAGAGGCTATCGCGGCAAAAATTGAGGGAATGGTCGTTGTCAAGTTTATCGTGGAAAAAGACGGAACCCTGACGAATGCGGAAGTCGTCAGGGAAATCGGTGGAGGTTGTGGCGAAGAAGCGGTGAAGGTAGTTGAACGGATGAACCCCTGGATTCCGGGCACGCAGGACGGTGATGTGGTACGTACCGCATTCTATCTTCCCGTCAGGTTTGCTCTTTAAATGGGATAGAGCAGCGTATAAATGCCTCGGATCAACCGGACCACCGCCCGAACCACATCCGTTGAAATGTTGGTTTGGGCACGACCCTGAGGTGATCGACGCAAACCACCCATCACGGACCCGCCGAATTTACACCCTTCAGTTACAAATGATGCACCCACGCGGGCGGTGGGTTAGGTAGCCGGGTAGTTCCTCAAATTTTGGGTCCAGGGTCGTACCTTATAGGATCGGGCGTGCATTCCGAGTCCGGCCAACGGTACCCGAGGTCCCGATGCTGCTTCCGATCCGGTTCCAAAGACGAACAAGATGACCACAAAAGAACGCGAAGATGTAGTAGCATTTCTTTCCCGGTTCGCTTCAATCTCGAAAGAACTGGAGGAGATAATACTGGAGCATAGCGGGATAAAGGCGATTAAAAAAAGAACGGTTGTGCTACAGGAAGGTAAAATTGCCAATGAGTGCTTTTTCATTCTGCAGGGGTGCGTAAAAAAGTATTACCTCATAGACGGGGAGGAGAAGATAACCAATTTCTATACCGAGGGGCAAATTATCACCCCGGCCAGTTATACCAATCGGGAACCTTCTAAATACTTCCTGGCTACGGTAGAAGAAACCATAGCTTTATTCGGCAATCCGGATACCGAAAAGGAGGCGACGAGGAAGCACCCCGAGTTGGAATCCTTCATTAGGGTAATGACGGAAAAACTTATGGTCGATATTGCCGATGAATTTGATAACTGGGTAAGCCACAGCGCGGAAGACCGCTACCTGTGGCTGTTAGAGAACCGACCCGACCTCGTTCAGCGTGTCCCGCAGTACCAGATAGCAAACTACCTGGGGATCAAACCGGAATCCCTGAGCCGGATAAGAAAACGCCTGGCTAAATAAACGAATACATACCTCTTTTCTTAACTCAGGTCAACGATAAACTGTTGGAAGAGGTCGAATTTTGTTAAACATTCTTCACGATAATGATAGTGAAATGAACTTTGACAAAATTTACCTGATCGCCGTATTATTATTTGCCTGTACAGCGGCTTACGGGCAAGACACTTCCGTAGAGTCTTCAGGGTCCGGTACGGTAGCAACGAATAAGTACAAATTCGCCGTATTCACTCCCTGGTTGTCCTTCAGCAACTTCGGAAACCCGAAAACGAATACGCACCACTACGAAATTCTGGTTCGGCGTCAACTTTCCGGCAAGGATGCGGTGGGCATCAAAGTAGCTACCTGGAAATTGTTCGCCCCAATGGGGATTCCCCTGTGGAACGCGCAGTTTCTGCAGGAGAGCGCATTCTATCCGGGTAGACTGAGGGAAAGCGGAGTGGGCATTACCTACCAACGCAGACTATGGAAGGGGGTATTCGCAGCATTGGAAGTCTTACCGCTACTGACGACGTATCTGGATGAAGCGGGCGAGAGCATCGGAAGCGGCTTCAAACTGTATAGCAGCTACCACCTAGGCTACCACGTCCCCCTATTCAAAACGGGCAGATTCTTCATCGAGCCGCAAGTTCACCTGAACTACTGGCCGGTAAATACGAACGTGCCCCAGTCATTCAAGCGTGAGGAATCGAAGTGGAACAACTACTTCTTCCTTGAACCGAATCTGTATTTGGGGATGAAGTTTTGACTATCCCTCGGACATTGACTAGCCTAATTGTCGTCGCTACCGGTCGACACTCCAAAGCCTACCGCTGACGGACGTACCTTGTCTCCGTTCCTCAAGGTTAACCCCCAACGCTCGTAAAAATGCAACATAGCAAGTATCCCCGTTCATTCTCACACATCGGCATTACGGTACCCCGGATTCAGGAGGCCGTAAAATTCTACGCGGAGGTGATGGGTTGGTACGTCATCATGGAACCCGCCACGGTGAAGAAGGAAGCGGATACGGCGATCGGACAGATGTGTATTGATGTCTTCGGCGAGGAATGGGATGAATTTGACATCGCGCACTTATCCACCTCGGATGGGATCGGCATCGAATTGTTCTCTTTCCCCCACGGCCTTAAGGAAGCCCCGGCCTTTAATCCCTTCAATACGGGGCTGTTTCACTTCTGCGTGCAGGACCCCGATATCGAAGCGTTGATCGACAAGATCGTCTCCGCGGGGGGTAAACAGCGCATGCCGATCCGCGAATATTATCCGGGAGAAAAGCCCTACAAGATGTGCTACGTCGAGGATCCCTTCGGCATCGTCTTCGAGATATACACGCATAGCTACGAATTGACGTACTCTTCGGGCGCTTACCAGGACAAAAGCAATTGATCTCCGCACACGAGGGTGCGGGTCGATCGCGTTTTTCGCTGGGCTGTACAATGCGTTCAGACTACTCGGTTACGCCCGACGACATTGACTGCATCCAACAAACGCGCCGGAAAGCCTAAGAACCAATAGGCGGTGTGGAATACTCCTGGTTTTATCTCTCCTTACGGCCGGCGCGTACATAGCGCTCTTTCACGATAAGGCGAATGACCCCGCCGGCTTGCGGTCCCTGTGTACCCTGACGATACTCACCCCGGTCGCTATTGTGTTGTGTCTGCCGTCGCCTTATCCAAGAGGCGGCTGGCGGATTCCCTACTGTCAATTCTCCGACCGCTGTCTTATTCCTGTTTTTTCATCTTTTCGTTCAAAATGAAGAGCAGCTCGTCAAATTCCTTTTCCGGACTGAAGTCGATCACGCGCGCATCGCTCATCAATGATTAGGGCATGCCCCGGCGCCAGGTAGAATACCTCTCCGGCCGATTATCCTTTAGGCACTCCAACAGGGGCGAAAAGTCGGTACCCGCCTTGGGTTCGTTGATGGCAACGGCCATTCCACCCCTGCCGGTACCATGTTGATCGTATTGCCCTTGGGGAAGTCCTCTTCGGAGATGTGGACTACCCCGCATCCTTGTTTCACGGCACCGTAATTTGCCTACCACTTGACTCCCTCGCCCCATGCCCGTCCTTTTCCTCTTCTTTTTCTTGTCTCTGAGTACCATCTCCGCTCAGCAACGCACCTACTGCAACCCCGTCAACATCGACTACGGCTACACCCCCTTCGAACGATTTTCACAAGAAGGCAAGCACCGCGCCACGGCCGATCCGGTGATCGTCAACCTGCGGGACACCCTCTATCTCTTTTCGACCAACCAGGAGGGATACTGGTACAGTGCCGATATGCTCGACTGGACATTTGTTTACCGCAAGTTTCTGCTCGATGACAAGTACACCCACGATCTCAACGCCCCGGCGGCCTGGGTAATGAATGACTCCCTCTACGTGTACGGATCCACCTGGGAGCTCGACTTTCCCATCTGGAAGAGCGGCAATCCGACCCGCGACGACTGGGAGATTGCCGTCGATACCCTCAACGTCGGCGCCTGGGATCCCGCTTTTCACTACGACGAAGATCAGGATAATCTCTACCTCTACTGGGGGTCCAGCAATGAATTTCCGCTGCTGGGTACGGAAATCCAGACCCATAACCTCCAGACTACCGGCATTACCCGGCCCATCATGAAGCTACACCCCGAAGACCACGGTTGGGAACGCTTCGGGGAGTACAACGACAACGTCTTTCTCGCCCCCTTTGTCGAAGGTGCCTGGGTGACCAAGCATAACGGTAAGTACTACTTCCAGTACGCGGCGCCGGGAACGGAATTCAGCGGCTACGCCGACGGCGTGCTGGTCAGCGAGAACCCTCTTGGCGGATTCCGGTATCAGGCCCACAACCCTTTTTCCTACAAACCCGGCGGCTTCGCGCGGGGAGCCGGCCACGGGGCCACCTTCCGCGACGCGCACGGCAATTACTGGCACGTATCTACCATCTTCATCTCGGTTAAGAACAACTTCGAGCGGCGTTTGGGCATCTGGCCGGCCGGCTTCGACGCGGACGATGTTATGTACTGCAATACGGCCTTTGGCGATTATCCGACCTACCTACCCGAATTCGCGGAGGGAAAGGATTTTACCGCGGGACTCTTCGCCGGCTGGATGCTGCTTAATTACAACAAGCCCGTACAGGTCTCCTCTACCCTCGGTGGCTTTCACGCCAACAACGCGGTCGACGAAGACATCCGTACTTACTGGAGTGCCGCCACCGGCGACGCGGGAGAGTGGTTGCAAACCGACCTCGGTGAATCGTCTACCATCCACGCCATCCAAATCAATTATGCCGACCAGGACGCGGAGTTCATGGGCAAGACCCTGGGCAAGAAGCACCAGTACGTGATCTATGGCTCCGACGACGGACGGGAATGGAAAATAGTGGTCGATAAGCGCCATAACCAGACGGACGTGCCCCACGACTACGTCGAGCTGTCGCAGCCCGTACGGTTCCGCTACCTCAAACTGGAGAACCACGCTATGCCCACCGGCAAGTTCGCCATCAGTGGTTTCCGGGTATTCGGTAAGGGGGCAGGGGAGCGGCCCGGTCCGGTGGAAAATTTTGTGGTCCTGCGTGCCCCCCGGGATAAGGACGGCAACCGCCTGGCCTCCTGGATGAAGTGGAAAAATCATCCTGAGGCCGACGGGTACAACATCTATTTCGGTAAGGACCCCGCTAAACTCTACGGCAGCATCATGGTCTACGGTACCAACAGCTACTACTTCACCGGTATGGACAAGGCTGACGCCTACTACTTCCAGATCGAAGCCTTTAACGAGAACGGGATATCGGAACGCACGGAGGTCATTCGGGTAGATTGACGAGGCTACACCTGCTGATTACCGTAATTCACGGCTTTTACCGTACCGCCTTGCTCCTGCGCGCCCGCCCAGAGAAAGCGGCTGGGTAGCGGGAGCCGTATGGTGGGGGAAAGAGCAAACATTCCGGGTAGAAATTCTGACGTGATTGCCGAGACTAGTGGGCGCAATCACGTCAATTGAGTGTAGGGCGCAATTTTCTGAGCGTATGCAGCGCGATGTTGGGCGAAAGCCGCTTTAGGCGGCCTCAAAAACTACCCCTCATGGTATGTCAACCACGTTGACGTCATTCAGTCTCACATGATGCCACAACAGAGACCAACAGAGGAAAATAAGAACGTAATAGATGGAGTTATTACCGCCTACCTTAAAATGTTGAGATGATAGATAGCGTGAGAGGGATCATTAAAATCGCATGGCTCTTTAACATAATTATTTGGTCACCCCAGACAGCCTACAGTCAAAACTATACTGACGTAGGGTTTTTCGATTTCCTATCAGATAACTCGATTGTAGTCGATTCTGCCACTGGAAATTTAATCGATCACCATACTGTATACAACGCATTCATACATGAGTGGACAGACGACAGCAGTAGTCACTATCGTGAAATATTGATCGACATGTATAGAAAGGTTTCGGACGGCTATGAATTTAGTTCTTTGACCGAAAATCCCATCCTAAAAAATTCCACGAGATCAAGAGTAGATTCCTCCAACCGTGACTTATCAGAACTGATTCCATTTTATTTAAGCCATTCTGGATCATCGAATAGAGGGGAAGATGCAGTGTACCTATTTTCTCGTCCCAGATATTACAATCCAGATGAACCAAAATTGTACGATTATACAGAATTAGAGACAGGTTCTTATGTATTATCCAACATTATCATCCAGGGTGAGGCACAGAATTTGTCTGATTGTTTTTCAAAACAGATAATTGATATATTACCAAATTCGTACGCAATATTGCATTACGGGAACAGGTATCCGTTAGAGTGTGCCGATTCAAACTCAAAGTTCTACGAAGATGTGTTCGGATCTGATACAACTGCAAACACAGTCAAAGTCGCAGGGCGAGGTCCAATAAAATATATTTTAGTAGAAGATTACATTTATCTATTCACTACGGATAAAAAATTCCTAAGTAGACTCAAGTTAGAAAGATTGGACTCGGGAATAGTCCTAACTGGTGAAAACTATGTCAGATTCGAGTACACACTTACAAAAGCCAAATAGAGATATTCGCCCAACACTGCGCCAACTCCATTAAGCTAAGCAACTAAGCGCCATACCGGAGCCTCCATCAGGGCTACTCTTCGGCCGCTATTGCGGCGAGCCAGGTTGGAAAGTAACTTTAGGGTATAGTGTCCCCGTCCGGCCG